>NZ_QGGV01000003.1:244170-509967 GCF_003148765.1 Silicimonas algicola | reverse complement strand
AAGCTCGAGAAGGCGCTCGGGGACATCCTCGGATTCAATCCTCCGAAGGTGCTCTTCCAGTTCCCGCTTCATCGCGGTCTCGTCGGCGGTCGTGGCGGACTGCTCCTTCATTTTCTTTCCTTGTCCTTTCCTAGCCGACCCGCGGCCGTGTCCGGCCCGTTGCCTTAGCGTCAGGGAGTCTACTTCGGAGTGGCACGTCTGGATCAATGACATTCTCGCTCATTTCCAAAGAAATGGCCGACGTCTTGCGCGAAGGCTGCAGGTAGCGGGGGTCACGAAAGCAGCCCCGCCTGGGGTCCGTCGCTCAGAAAGGGAGCCAATCAGGTCGGCTGACCCGGGGCCTTCCCCGGCCCCTCCGCCATCCACTCGGGTCTTGTGCGTCGCTGAGGCTCACGCCAGTCTTGCCAGACTGAACGTATCAGTTTAGTTTTTTGCGGATAGCCCCGGAGAGTCTCCCATGCCGCCGATGATCAGGACCGCCCTCGTGCTGGGGCTCCTTTCCGCCGTCTCGCCCTTCGCCATCGACATGTACCTGCCCGCTATGCCCGCCATCGAGTCAGAGCTCGGCGCGGGCGTGTCGGGCACCCAGGCGACGATCACCGCCTATTTTCTGTCGTTCGGATTGGCGCAGCTGATCTACGGGCCGTTGGCCGACCGCTTCGGACGGAAGCCGCCGATCTTCGCGGGGCTGGGCATCTTCCTCGTCGGCACCGTGCTCTGCGCAGTTGCGCCGGACATCCGCTTCCTGATCGGGGCGCGATTCCTGCAAGGGCTCGGCGGGGCCGCGCTGATGGTGGTGCCGCGCGCCATCATCCGCGATCTGCACACCGGCCCCGAGGCCGCGAAGCTGATGGCGATGATCATGCTCGTGATCTTCGTGTCGCCCATGCTCGCGCCGCTCGCCGGGTCGGGCGTCATCGCCATCGGCGGCTGGCGCGGGGTGTTCTGGGTCATCGCGGCCGCGTCGCTCGTCAGCCTCGCCCTGCTGGCCTTCGCGCAGCCCGAGACGCTGCGGCCCGAGAACCGCGCCGCCATCGAGCCGAGGGCGCTTCGGCGCAACGCGGGCATCCTTCTGCGCGATCCGGTCTTCATGGGCCTGACCTTCGTCGGCGGCCTCGGGATCTCGAGCTTTTTCGTGTTCCTGACCAGCGCGCCCTTCGTCTATACCGGCACCTATGGCCTCAGCCCGACCGGGTTCTCGATCGCCTTCGCAATGAACGCCATCGGCTTTTTCGCGGCCAGCCAGGCGGCAGGCCCCCTGGGCGAGAGGCTGGGGATGGAGACGGTCGTGTTCTGGGCGACGGCGGGTTTTGCGGCAGTGGCCTCCGCCCTGGTCCTCGTCGTGCTGGCGGGCGGTGGCTCGCTGCCGGTCGTCGTGGGGATGCTGTTTCTCGCGAACGCCTTTCTCGGCCTCGTCATCCCCTCGACGATGGTCATGGCGCTGGATCCGCACCCCGAGATCGCGGGGCTCGCCTCGTCACTCGGGGGCACGCTTCAGATGGTGGCCGGCGCGGTGGCGGTCACTCTGGCCTCGCCGTTCTTCGACGGGTCGGTCCTGCCGATGGTCGCGGCCATCGCGCTGTGCGGCATCAGCGCCTTCGCGGTGGCTCTTCTTGTCGACCGTAGCGGTCGGCGTCAGGCGGTCTGATCCGCCGCCGGCCTGCGCCTATTCGGCGGCCCTGAGTTCGAGCGGCGCCTCGGCCGGCGCCGAGGGGTCGGCGTCGACGTCCCACACGATCTCCGTCGCCTTCAGCTTGCGCGCCGCGCGCGCCAGGGCCCAGTCGCGGGCGTCCTGGCTGCGCGCGCCGCGCGTCAGCGCCGCGATGCCGCTCAGCAGCCACGACAGGATCGTCCAGAACCACACCCGCAGCGCAAGAAGCGACGGCGTGACCACCAGCGTCAGTACCGTCGCGATGCCGAGGCCGAAGACCACCGCCGTCGCAAGCTGCTTCCACCAAAGCGCGGTCGGGCTGTCGATCGAGTAGCCGCCGCCGATGAAGTCGAGACTGAGGCCGAACATCATGGGTGCCAGGCCCGCCATCGTCGTGATGGTTGTCAGAAGGACCGGACGAAGGCGTTCCTCGGCCGTGCGCACGATGGCGTCGAGGCGCGGCATGTAGCGCGAGAACTCCTGGTAGGTGTCGATCAGCACGATGTTGTTGTTCACCACGATCCCGGCCAGGGCCACGATCCCGGTCCCGGTCATGATGATCGAGAAGGTCTGGTCCATGACAAGCATCCCGATCAGCACGCCCGTGGTCGACAGGACGACCGCCAGAAGGACGAGGATGGCGTTGTAGAACGAGTTGAACTGCGCCAGCAGGATGATGAACATCAGCCCGAGCGCCGCCGAGAAGCCCCATTGCAGGAAGGCCTGGCTTTCCGCCTGGTCCTCCTGGTCGCCGGTCCATTCCCAGTCGATGCCGGCTGGAAGGGGGTCGGTCTCGAGCCATTCCGTCAGGGCCGCGATGCGCTCGGTCGCGTTGATCGGGACGGTGCGGAAATCGCCTGCGTCGAGGCGGTCGCTGATCTCTGCGGCCGTCACGCTGTCCTCGCGGGTCAGGATCTCGAAACGCTCGCCCGCGCCGTTCGTCACTAGCGCGCCGCCCGAACCGGCGGAATCGCCTTCGAGCGCGCGCACCGTCGCCACATGCACGAGGCTGTCCGTCTCGACCTTGAAGAGGTTCGGCGCGACACCGGCCTTGACGTCGAAGAAGCGCTTCTGGTCGACGCGGTTGATCTGGGCAAGCTGCGCCACGGGCTTGCGGGTGATGAAGTTCGACAGCGGCACCAGCCCCTCGGCGGTGCGGACCTTGAGCGTGTCGAGCGTCGAGAGGACGCGGTCCTCTTCCGGCAGGCGGACGCGGATCTCGATCTCCTCGTCCGAACTGTCGACCCGCATGGTGTCGAGGAGGAGACCGCGTGTGACAAGCTGCACCATGCCGCCGACGGTGGCGACGTCGGCGCCATAACGGCCGGCCTTCTCGACGTCGACGTCGATCTGCCAGTCGATGCCGGGCAGGGGCAGGTTGTCCTCGGTGTCGACGAGGCCCGGCGTCGTCTCGAAGGTCGCACGGGCCAGCGTCGTCGCCTCGATCAGCCGCTCCCAGTCGTCACCTTTCAGCCGCAGGTGGACGGGCTTGGCCGAGGCCGGGCCCATGGACAGGTTCAGGACCTCGTAACGGATCCCGGGCAGATCCGCGAGACGCTCCTCGATGTCGGCGAGTACGCGGTTGCCGTCCAGATCCTCGACCGTCACACCCAGCCTGTCGGCCTCGTCCGCGCGCTCTTCCCAGGGGATCAACTCGACCTGGACCTGGCCTATGGCGTCGACGGGTCCGGTCGCGCCGCCGGTGTTGGCGTTGAGACCTCCCTGACCGGCGAAGGCGAAGGCCGACTGAACGCCGGGCGTCTCGAGGATGATGTCCTCGACCTGTCCGACCAACTCGTCCTTCTCGTCGAGCGAAAGGTTTCCGCGCGCGCGAACATAGACGATGGCCTGCTCGGGTTCGGTCTCGACGAAGAATTCCACGCCGTTGTTGTGCTGGGCGAAGTAGGCGAAGGTCGAGGTGACGAAGAACAGCACGAGACCGATGGTCACGAGCGGCATCACCGGGTTGCCGGTGATGAACGCGATCAGGTGGCCGAAGGGGCTGCGGCGACGGGTCGTGTCGACGCGGCTTGCCCGCCTCTCGATCTTCGCGGCGCCAAGCGCCACGGACGACAGCATCGCGGCGAGCACGAAGCCCACGGCGCCCAGGGCGGATCCTGCCATCCCTGCACCCGGTCCGAGGAGGTAGGCCGGGTTCAGGACCTGCATCGCCATCAGGAACATCAGGTAGAGCGCGACAGGAACGAGCGCCGCCCGCAGGAGCCATGGCGTCGTGCGGGTCAGGGCCGCCGAAGCGCGCTCGAACTTGCGGCTCATCCGTCCCGCGACGCCGCCCATGACGGGCAGGTAGACCAGCGCCACGACAAGCGACGCGATGAGGACGAAGATCAATGTGATGGGCAGCATTCCCATGAACTGTCCCGCGACACCCGGCCAGAACAGCATGGGCAGGAAGGCGCAGAGCGTGGTCGCGGTCGAGGACACGACCGGCCAGAACATCCGCTTCGCCGCCTCGGTATAGGCCGCCATCGGCCCCGAGCCTTCCTGGATGCGCTTGTCTGCGTATTCGACCACGACGATCGCGCCGTCGACCAGCATCCCCACGGCGAGGATCAGGCCGAACATGACGATGTTCGAGATCGACACACCCATGAGGGCGAGGAAGGCGAAGCACAGAAGGAATGAGGTCGGGATCGCGAATCCCACGAGCAGCGCCGAGCGCGAGCCGAGGGCCGCCAGCACCACGATCATCACGAGAGCGATTGCGGTCAGGACCGAGCCTTCCAACTGGCTGACCATCGAGGCGACGGTGCGGGACTGGTCGTTCGAGACGCCGATCTCGATGGCCTCGCGCAGTTCATCGGGCCAGGTCGCGCGTTCGGCCTCGATCTCCTCGCGGATCAGGGCGGCGGTGTCGATGATGTTGAAGCCCTTCCGCTTTACGACCTGAAGCGCCACCGTCGTGTCGCCGTTGAAGCGGGCGGTGCCGGTGCGGTCCTCGAAGGTCACGCGGACGTCGGCGATCTCGCCCAGTGTCACGACGCGGTCGCCGTCTGTCTTGACCGGCAGGTCGTAGATGTCGCGCTGGTCGTCGAAGGACGAGGGGATCTTGACGGCGAAGGCGCCCGAAGCGGTCTCGACCTCGCCTGCGGCGATAAGCTGGTTGTTGTTGCGCACCACGCCGATCAGCTCTCCCGCCGTGACGTTGTAGGCTTCGAGCCGGATCGGGTCGATCACGACCTCGACCATCTCGTCGCGGTGGCCGGTCAGCGCGGCCTCGAGCACGGCGTCGAGCGACTCGAGCCGGTCCTGGAGGTCCTTCGCGACGCGCAGAAGGGTGCGCTCGGGCAGCGCGCCGGTGAGGTTCACGATGATGATCGGGAATTCCGAGAAGTTGAACTCGCTGATCGTGTATTTCTCGGCGCCTTCGGGGAACTCCGCCTCGGCGTTGTTCATGGCGTCGCGAACGTCCGCCATCGTCTTGGTCTTGTCCCAGCCGAACTCGAACTCGAGGATGACGCCGGCATAGTTTTCCGCTGCGGTGCCCTGGAGCGTCTTCAGACCGTCGAGGTCCGACAGCTCGGTCTCCATCGGCTTGACCAGAAGCTTTTCGCTGTCCTCGGCCGAGATGCCGGGGAAGGGGACGCTGACGAAGAGGGCGGGGATCTCGATGTCGGGCTCGCCTTCCTTGGGAAGCGAGGCATAGGCGAAGGCGCCCGCGAGGATCGACAGGATGATGAAGGCGATCACCATCCGCGCGCGGCTGGCGGCCCAGTCGACGATGCCGGTCATTCGGATGCGCTCCGGATGGATGCGGTGACAGGCACGCCGTCGGTGACGAACTCCTGGCCCACCACGATGACGTCGACCTGCGGCTCAAGGCCCGCGACCCAGATGCCGTCCACGGTGTCACGGATCACGGTGACGGGTGCGAAGCGTGCGACGTCGCCGTCCACCGTCCGCACACCGAGCCGGCCCTCGTCGTCGAGAGTCAGGGCGGACTGGGGCAGGAGGTGCGCGCTTTGGCCGTCGGATTGCACCGCGATCTCGGCGGTCTGGCCGTCGCGGATCGACAGGTCGGCGTTCGGGACGCGCACTTCGACGCGGAAGGTGCGCGTGGCCTCGTCGGCCGAGCGGGACAGGAAGCTGACCTGGCCGGTCACCTCGCGCCCCGTCGAGAGCCGCGCCTGAGCCATTGCGCCGACCTCGACGCGGTCGACCAGCGTCTCGGGGACGAAGCCCACCAGCTTGATCGGGTCGAGCTGGATGATCGTGGCGCAGGCGTCGCCCGGCCTGAGAAGCGCGCCAAGCTCGGCCGTGTTGCTTTCGAGGAGGCCCGGGAAAGGCGCGCGAAGCTCGAGCTTGGTAAGTTCGTTCTCGGCTGCGGCGACCGCGGCCTCGGCCGCCTGGATGCCCGACCTGGCGCCTTCGACGTTCGACGCTGCCGACTGCACGCCCGCCCGCGCGGCCTCGACGGCGGCGGTGGTCGAGGCGACGCGGGTCTCGGAAGCGAAGCCTTCCTGGCTGAGGCGGGCCGAGGCGCGGTCGTTGATCTCGGCCTCGGCCAGCGCGGCGCGGGCCTGGGCAAGACCGGCCTGGGCGGCGGGAAGGCGGCTGCGGGCCTCTTCCAGACGCGCCACGGTCTCGTCGAGCGCAATCTCGCGGGTGCCGGGGTCGAGTTCGCAAAGGACATCGCCGGCCTCGACGAAGGCGCCCTTGCGGGACGGCTCGCCCACGACGGCACCCGAGGTTTCGGCCTGCACCTCCACCTCGCGCGCGGCCTCCGTGCGGCCCCGAAGGATGACGGCTCCGTCGACCGACGTCGCAGACGAGCGCAAGGCCACGACCGAGACGGCGCGCGCTTCGTCCGCGCTTCGGGTTTCGGCGGGCGGCGCTTCGGTCTCGACCGCAACGGCATCGCTGGTTGTCGCGACACCTGCGAATTCGAGCAGGGCGGGACGCTCGAAGACAAGGAGATAGAGGCTCGCCACGACGGCGATGGCGGTGAGGATCGGGAAAAGCCGCATGTTCAATCGGGTCCTTTGGCCGGGGCGCGCGCCCCGGTCGGAGTTCGTTGTCTGGACTAGTACGCTAAACCGTTCAGTTCAGTTTAATCATGACGACGGTTTTGCGCAAGCTTTCGCACATGCAGCATTCACGCTGCTTTGCATTCCGCGATTTCAACAGATAAGAGGGCGCAACGGGTCTGGGACAACAGGGCGGGGCTTCGGTGGCCAATCAGGATTCCTTCGTGACCGAGGTGTCGGACGAGGTCCGGCGCGACAAGCTGTTCAGGCTGATGCGGCGCTATGGCTGGATCGCGATCCTCGCCGTCGTGCTTCTGGTTGCCGGGGCCGCCTTCATCGAATGGCGCAAGGCGCGCGACGCAGCTGAAGCGCAGGCGTTCGGCGACGAGATCCTTGCCGCCCTGAGCGGGGCCGACGACGCCGCGCGGGCCGAAGCGATGGCAGCGCTTCCAACGCCCGAAGAGCCGACCCGCCGCGCCATCCAGGGGCTTCTGGCGGCGTCGGCGCAGTCCGAGGCCGGCAACGCGGACGTGGCCAGGGCGTCGCTCGAGGCTCTGGCAGCCGACACGGCCGTGCCGCAGATCTATCGCGACATCGCCCTTCTGAAGTCGGTCATGGTCTCGGCCGGAACCGTCGCGCCCGCGGACCGGGTCGCAAGCCTGCAACCGCTTCTCGCCGCCGGCAACCCATTGCGGCTTCTGGCGCTCGAACAGCGCGCCTTTGCCGAGGTCGAGACGGGCGAGACGGAAGCCGCCATCGCCACGCTCCGCGGGATACTCGCGGATGCCGAGGTCACGGAAGACTTGCGCGTTCGTGCGACCCAGTTGATTGTGGCGCTCGGTGGCACGCCCGAGGCGCAGGGCTGAGCCAGGGACATGCGCGAGCGAGAAGGGTCGAGGGGCCGGGCTGTGAGGAATTTCGCGACATCGGTGGCGATGCTGGCGCTTCTGGCCGCCTGCGGCGACCAGGAGGTACTGCTGCCGGGCGAACGGCTCGACATCGCGGGTCTGCCTGACACGGGCGAGGTCGTGAACCGCAGCATCCCTGTCGCCTTGCCGCCTGCCACCGTCAACGCCGAGTGGAGCCATGTCGGCGGCAACGCCCGCCACCAGCTTTCCCATCCCGCGCTCGGACGGTCGCTCACGCGCGTGTGGAGCGCTCCGATCGGACAGGGCGCGGACCGCAGGCACCGCATCACGGCGGACCCCGTCGTCTCGTCTGGCCGGATCTTCACGATGGACAGCCGGGCCACGGTTTCGGCGCATTCGACCGGCGGGGCGGCGCTCTGGTCGCGCGACCTGACGCCACCTTCGGAGAATGCCAACGAGGCCTCGGGCGGCGGGATCGCCGCGTCGGGCGGGCGCGTCTATGTCACCACCGGCTTCGGCACGCTGACCGCCCTCGACGCCGCGTCGGGCGCCGTCGCCTGGATGCAGGACCTCGACGCCGCGGCCACGGGTGCTCCGACGGTTGCGGACGGCGTGGTCTATCTCGTCACCCGCGACGACGTGGGCTGGGCCATCGACGCGGCGAGCGGTCGCGTGCTGTGGCAGATCCTCGGCGCGACAAGCAACTCCGGCCTCGCAGGGGGGCCGTCGCCCGCCGTTGCCGACGCCCAGGTGATCTTCCCCTTCTCGTCAGGCCAGATGCTGGCCGCCGTGCGGTCGACCGGCAGCCAGACCTGGGCGGGATCGGTCGCGGGCGAACGGACGGGACGCGCCTTCAGCCGCTATGCCGACCTCTCGGGCGAGCCCGTCGTTTCGGGCGGCACCGTCTATGCCGCGAGCCACGCGGGGCGCGCGGCGGCCTTCGACGTCGAGACGGGTCTGCCGCTCTGGCAGGCGAACGAAGGCGCGATGAACCCGCCCGTCGTCGTCGGCGGCTCGATGTTCATGGTGACGGACGAGAACCGGCTGGCGCGGCTCGACGCCTCGACCGGTGAGACGGTCTGGATTGTCGACCTGCCGTTTTACCGCAGGCCTCGCCTGTCGCGGCGCGAGACGGCCTATGTCCATTTTGGACCCGTCCTCGCCGGCGGACGGCTGATCGTTGCGTCGGACGACGGGCTTCTGCGCGAGTTCGATCCGGCCTCGGGCGCCCTTCTGGGAACCCGCGATCTGCCCGGCAGCGTCGTGCGCAACCCGGTCGTTGCGGGTGGGACGCTGTATCTCGTGACCGAGAACGGGGAACTCCACGCTTTCCGCTAGGCGGGCGCTCTGCTAAGGACGCCGCCTGACGTCACAAAGGGGCCGACATGAGCTTCACCCTCGCCATCGTGGGTCGCCCGAACGTGGGCAAGTCCACGCTGTTCAATCGTCTGGTCGGCAAACGGCTGGCGCTGGTCGACGACCAGCCCGGCGTGACGCGCGACCTGCGCGAGGGCGAGGCGCGCCTGGGAGAGCTGCGCTTCACCGTCATCGACACGGCGGGACTGGAAGAGGCGACGGACGAAAGCCTTCAGGGCCGGATGCGCAAGCTGACCGAGCGCGCGGTCGAGATGGCCGACGCCTGCCTCTTCATGATCGACGCCCGCGCGGGCGTGCTGCCCGCCGACGAGATCTTCGCCGACATCCTGCGCCGCAAGTCCGCACAGGTGATCCTTGGCGCCAACAAGGCCGAGGGTCGCGCAGGAGAGGGCGGCTACGTCGAAGCGTGGTCCCTCGGTCTGGGCGACCCGATCGCCCTTTCCGCCGAGCACGGCGAGGGGATGTTCGACCTCCTTCAGGTGCTGCGCCCGCTGGTCGAGGCGAAGGGGGCCGAGGCGGCGATCATCGAGGAGGCGGCGCCCGAAACGGACGTCGACGTCAACGAGGACGACGAGGCCGACACCTCGGTCCGTATGCCCACCGCCGACCGGCCGATGCAGATCGCCGTCGTGGGCCGTCCGAACGCGGGCAAGTCGACCCTCATCAACAAGCTTCTGGGCGAGGATCGCCTGCTGACCGGCCCCGAGGCAGGGATCACGCGCGACGCCATCTCGCTGCCCTTCGACTGGGAGGGGATGCCGGTCCGCATCTTCGACACCGCCGGGATGCGCAAGAAGGCCAAGGTTCAGGAGAAGCTTGAAAGGCTTTCGGTCGCCGACGGTCTGCGCGCGGTGAAGTTCGCCGAGGTCGTTGTCGTCCTTCTCGACGCGGCGATCCCCTTCGAGCAGCAGGATCTGCGCATCGCCGATCTTGCCGAACGCGAGGGGCGGGCCGTTGTCGTCGCCGTCAACAAGTGGGACGTCGAGGATCACAAGCAGGAGAAACTGAAGGAGCTGAAAGAGAGCTTCGAGCGCCTTCTGCCCCAGCTTCGCGGCGCGCCGCTTGTGACCGTCTCGGCCAAGACCGGCCGCGGTCTCGACCGCCTGCGCGAGGCCGTCGAGCGCGCCTATACCGTCTGGAATCGCCGCGTGACGACCGCGCAACTGAACCGCTGGCTTACGGGGATGCTCGAGTCCCATCCGCCGCCCGCGCCGGGCGGACGCCGCATCCGGCTGCGCTATGCCACGCAGGTCAAGACACGGCCGCCCGGCTTCGTCGTCATGTGCTCGTATCCCGACAAGCTGCCCGAGAGCTACAAGCGCTATCTCGTCAACGGCCTTCGCGACGCCTTCGACATGCCGGGGACGCCCATTCGGCTGCACTTCCGGGGTCAGGGCGACAAGAACCCCTACAAGGACAGGAAGAAGTCCAAGCCGTCCCGGCTGCGCAAGCACCTCGGCAAACCCTCCCCGAAGGAGTGATTGCGTGCGGAGGATCGCCGCTGCCTTCCTGATCTTCGTCGCCATCGTCGCCGCCGGGTTCGTGATGACCCGCGACAGGGGCGAGGACGCGGCCTATGCCGAGGCCGAGGCGCGCATCGCCCAGGGTGCAAGGGAGCGCGTGCGCGTCCTGTCGCTTCAGGGGCTGGATGCGCTGGAAAAGATCCCGCCCTCCATCTCAGATCTCGACCGCCTGGCGCAACTCAGCCTGAGGGGCACACGGGTATCGGACCTCGCGCCGCTTGCCGCCGTCCCGTCGCTGCGGGTCCTGTCGCTTCGCGACACGCGGACGGGAGACCTTGCGCCGCTCGAAGCGCTGCCCGACCTCGAGATCCTCGACCTCGCCGGTTCCTGGGTGTGGGACCTCGGCTCCCTCTCGCGGATGCCTTCGCTCGAGCGGCTGGATCTGGGCGGGACGATGATCCTGTCCCTGGAGCCCGCGGTTCAGGCGGAGCGGCTGAAGTGGATAAACCTGCACGGGGCTCAGGCACGCGATGGCTCGGGTGAACATTTCATGTCGCTTCTGACCAAGGGGGTCGCCCTCAACAACGGTCGCACGTTCCGCGAGGACCGAGCCTCGACATGGGTCGGTCGACAGGCAAGGCGGCTTGGCCGGCTGACGGCAAGGCTCTCACCCTCCGACTGACGCTCCGCAGGCGCCGTTCCGCGCGACTCGGGTCTGCGGCTGCGCGCCGTCCCGCCCGCGACTGACCGCGCGGGACGGGCGGCGCACCTCCGCCGCACGGCAGGAGCCTCCGGGGCGTCTTTCGGCTCAGGTCAGGCTGCGCGAGCCCACCCCATTGCGCGGCGGCTGAGGATGACCTTACCTCACACTCGAAGCTTCTCAACGAGGCTCGGGCCCCTGCCTCCGTCAGAATAGATGGAGATGAAGATGACGAAGATCTGGACTGTTCTCGCCGCCGCCCTTCTCGGGCTCGGCGCGACCGCCGCCACCGCTGCCGATGTCACCGACACGGACGGAGACGGCATGTATTCGATGGAAGAAATTCAGGCCGCATATCCGGACCTGACCGAAGAGGTGTTCGCGACGATCGACGCCAACGCGGACGGTATGGTCGACGCGGACGAACTGGCGGCCGCCGAAACGGCCGGCACCCTGGTCGCGGGCTAAGGTCCTCCATGGTCGGCTCCGGTGCCTTTCACCGGGGCCGACACGCGGCGCGGCGGGGACGGCTTTCGTCTCCGCCGCGTTTCGATCAGGCCACCGCCAGTTTCGGTGAAGGTCGAATGACGGCGCGCACGGCGAGGACCAGCATCAGCACAGCGCCGACCGCCGCCAGCCCGGCCACGAGTGTGGATTTGTCCGACGCATCGACCGTCAGCCCGACAAGCGCCCATCCGATGGCGAGCGCGACCTCGGGCACGGCGAGCCGCGCCATCAGCCAGATGCCAAGCACCAGCGCGAGGACGAGGGCGATCACCGCCCATGTCACTTCGTCGAACCACACACCCCATCCTGCGCCGACAAGTGCGATCGAGATCGATGCCGCCGCCGTCAGCCAGCCGGCGAAAAGGCCCACGGGCCCCCTGACCATCCAGCGATGCGACGCCGGGGCGCGGAACAGCGCGCCCACCGCCCCGATCCACATGATCCAGATAAGAAGCGTCGCCCAGATCGCGCTTTCGAGGGCGACGAAAAGCCAGGCGGCCCCGACCACCAGCGCCACAAGGAGCCACGGCCGGTGCGGCCAGAAGGTCGGCGTATCCACGTGGAAGATGGCCGCGCCCAGCGTCGTGACGACGAGCCACAGGTAGATCAAGCCCCAGATCGAGAAGGTCCAGCCCTCGGGCTGCGCCACGGGGTCGGGCAGGGGGTTCGGAAAAGCTCGCGGATCGAACCCACCGAACGAGACGGCAAAGGGGACGAGGGCGAAGGCGAGTGCGGCCGCGAAGACGGCCCATGCGATGAGGCGTTCCATGCCCCCTGAAACCGCCGGGACGCCCGGCGGTTCCTTGCCCCTTGCTCAGGCGAGCCGGCCGTCCGGCGCAATGCGGGTCTTGCCGCCCAGCCAGGGGTGCAGCCCTTCGGGCAGGATGACGCCGCCATCCTCGGTCTGGCCGTTCTCCAGCACCGCGATCAGGCAGCGGCCGACGGCCAGGCCGGAGCCGTTCAGCGTGTGGACGAACTGGGGCTTGCCGTCCGCGTCGCGAACCCGCGCGTTCATCCGCCGCGCCTGGAAGTCGCCGCAGGTCGAAACCGACGAGATTTCGCGGTAGGTGTCCTGCCCCGGCAGCCAGACCTCGATGTCGTAGGTCCTGCGCGCGCCGAAGCCCATGTCGCCAGTGCAGAGGACGACGGTGCGATAGGCAAGCCCCAGGCGCTCGAGGATCGCCTCGGCACAGCCGCGCATCCGGGCGTGTTCGTCCTCGGACGTTTCAGGCGTGCAGATCGTCACCATCTCGACCTTCTCGAACTGGTGCTGCCGCAGCATCCCCGCCGTGTCCTTGCCCGCGCTTCCCGCCTCGGAGCGGAAGCACTGGGTATGGGCGGTCATGCGGATCGGCAGGCGGTCGGCATCGACGAAGCTGTCGCGGACCGTGTTGGTCAGCGTGACCTCGGACGTCGGGATCAGCCACATGCCCTCGCGAGTCTGATAACTGTCTTCGGCGAACTTGGGCAGTTGGTTCGTGCCCACCATGGCCTCGTCACGGACGAGGACGGGGGTCATCGTCTCGGTCAGACCATGCTCGGTCGTGTGGATGTCGAGCATCATCTGGGCCAGTGCGCGGTGAACCCGCGCCACCGCTCCGCGGAGGAGGACGAAGCGGCTGCCCGACAGCTTGGCTGCCGTCTCGAAGTCCATGCCGGGCTTCACCCCGGCGATGTCATAGTGCTCCTTTGGGGCGAAGTCGAAGGTCGGCACCTCGCCCCACTTATGGACCTCGACGTTCTCCGTCTCATCGCGGCCGTCCGGCACATCCGGGTAAGGCAGGTTCGGCAGGCCGAGGAGGATGTCGCGCAGACGCTCGTCCTCGACGCGCGCCTCGTCCTCGAGCCGCGCGATCTCGTCCTTCTTGTCGGCCACGAGGGCACGAAGGCGGTCGAATTCCGCGTTGTCGCCTCGGGCCTTCGCCGCGCCGACGTCCTTCGAGGCCGCGTTGCGGTCGGCCTGCGCGGTCTCGGCGGCGGTGATCTTCGCCCGCCGCGCCTCGTCGATGGCAAGGATCTCCGACGACACCCCCGACAGCCCCCGCCGCGCCATGGCGGCGTCGAAGGCCTGGGGGTTCTCGCGGATGGCGCGGATGTCGTGCATCGGGGTCTCCTGTCGCAAGTCGCGCGTTCTATCGCCCATTTCGGGCCGCGAGGAAAGGCGTCCGTCACGGCGCTTGCGCCCGTGGGGCGGCTTGCCATAGGCTGAAGGCAACCAGAGATCGGAGGGCGACATGCCGCCCAAGCGTCCTAGGGGCGCCGACCCTCTCCCGCTTGCGGTAGAAGAGGGCGGGCCCGACAAGGCCGATCCAGCAGAGCTCTACGCCGCGCTGGACCTCGGAACGAATTCCTGCCGAATGCTCATCGCTCAGCCGAAGGGCAACCAGTTCCATGTGGTCGACAGCTTCTCGAAGTCCGTCCAGCTTGGCCAGGGGCTCGAAGCGACCGGGCGGCTGTCGCGCGCCGCGATGCACCGCACAGCGCAGGCGCTGAAGATCTGCCGCTCGAAGATCGACAAATACGATGTCGACCGGATGCGGCTTGTCGCGACCGAGGCTTGCCGGCGGGCGACCAACGGCTCCGATTTCCTCGATTCCGTCTACCGCGAGACGGGCCTCAGGCTCGAGGTCATCAAGCCCGAGGAAGAGGCGCGGCTTGCCGTCATCTCCTGCGCTCCGCTGGTATCGTCGCGGACCGAGCAGCTTCTGGTGGTCGACATCGGCGGGGGTTCGACAGAGCTCGTGTGGATCGACATCAGCCGGGTCCCGCGGGTCGAGAGGCCGCGCGCGCTGATGCGCCTCAATACCGGTTTCGCGCCCGATCCCAACTCGCCCTTTCCGGCGGCGCGGGTGGTGGACTGGATTTCGGTGCCCCTGGGCGTGGCGACGCTGCGCGACCAGTTCGACGACGTCGAGAACGACGCCGCGCGGTTCGCGCTGATGAGCTGGTATTTCGAGGAAAACCTCTCGGAATTCAGCCCCTACGAGGCGGAGCAGACGCGGGAGGGGTTCCAGATCATCGGCACCTCGGGGACGGTGACGACGGTGGCGGCAAGCCACCTGGGCCTCAGGCGCTATGACCGATCCAAGGTCGACGGGCTGCGCATGACCTCGGACCAGATCGACAAGGTTATCCGCCAGTATCTCGAGCTGGGACCAGAAGGCCGCAGGATCGACCCGCGGATCGGCAAGGACCGGCATGCGCTCATCATGTCCGGCGCGGCGATCCTCCAGGCGCTACTGCGGGTCTGGCCGACCGACCGACTGACGGTGGCGGATCGCGGTCTGCGCGAGGGGCTTCTCTACGCCCAGATGTCGGCGGACGGGGTTCTGGAAGACGCGGCCTTCTGAAGGCTGGCCGTCCAAATGAAAAGGGCCGGCGCGAGGCCGGCCCTTCGTCGTTTGACGTGTAACCGTCTATTCCTGGTTGCCCATGAAGTAGAGCAGGAACTGGAACATGTTGATGAAGTCGAGGTACAGCGCCAGGGCGCCGTGAATCGCCGACTTGTCCAGCCAGTCCTGGTCCATCGCCTGGGCGTGGGCCACGTACATCGTCTTGATGTTCTGCGTGTCGTAAGCCGTGAGGGCCGCGAACAGCAGGACACCGATGCCCGAGATCGCGAACATCATCGCGGGCGATTGCAGGAACAGGTTGATGACCATGGCGACGATCAGGCCGATGACGCCCATGATCAGGAACGAACCGATGCCCGAGATGTCGCGCTTGGTTGTATAACCCCAGATCGACAGTCCCGCGAAGGCGATCGCCGTCACGAGGAACGTCTGCACGATCGAGAAGTCCGTGTAGACAAGGAAGATCGAGCTGAAGCTGATGCCGATCATCGCCGCGAAGGCGTAGAAGGCAACCTGCGCGGTACCCGACGAGGCGCGCTCGAGGATGCGGTTCCAGCCGAAGAAGATGAAGGCGAGCGGAGCGAGCATCACGACCCAGCGAAGCGGCGAGGCATAGAGCGCCTGGCCGAGGCCGGTGAGATATTCGCCGTCACGAAGCATGATGCCGGTGGCCGAGGGATCGGAGGTGACGGCAAGTCCGGCGATGGCCCATGCGGCCGCAGCCGTGATGAGCATGCCGACGGACATCGTGCCGTAGACCTTGTTCATGTGGGCGCGGAGGCCCTCATCGATCGCGGCCGTCCGTACACCTGTCGTAGCGGTGCCGCGGATGGTCTCGTATTCAGCCATGTGGTTGTGCTCCCCAAAGGATCTGGTCGGTGCCGGATCGGGAAACCCGTCCGTCCCTGCGCATATTGGCAGAGACGGACATGATTTCAACCGCCACGGTTCCGGGAACAGACTGTTTTTCAGGGGTGTGACCGCCGGTCGCGCCTCAGCGCGTCCAGCGTTCGGGCGCATCCCAGGCAGCGCGGCGCGATTCAGCGCGGGCGGCGCTGCGCGTGACGCCGATATCGGACAGACGCGACGCATCCATCTGCGCGAGCGCGCGGCGCTCGTTATAGATCGAATGAAGCGTCAGAAGACGGTCGAGCACACCGAGGCGGGCCGTCAGAATAACGGGGAAGAGGGCGGAGCGGGGGGTGTGGGTCATTGTCGTCATGTGTCTATGTCCTGTTGTCGAGCGTGGGTGCGTCGAGATCCTTTCATCATCGTGCTTGATGGATATGGGCCCTCCTGATACATTTTGAAAACGAATTCTTCTGATCCCATTCATCACGGAGAGTGATATGCCTCGGAACCTCGACCTGACTGCCGTCCGCTCGTTCGTGGCCGTGGCCGACACAGGCGGCGTCACCAAGGCTTCGGCGGTCCTGAACCTGACCCAGTCCGCGGTGTCTATGCAGCTCAAGCGGCTCGAGGAAAGCCTCGACCAGCAGCTTCTCGACCGGACAGGGCGGGGCGTCGGGCTGACCACGGCGGGCGAGCAGCTTCTGAGTTACGGGCGCAAGATCCTCGCCCTGAACGACGAGGTGATGAACCGGATGACCGATGTGGCTTACGAGGGCACGCTGGTCCTCGGCGTCCCGAGCGACATCGTCTATCCCGCGATCCCGCCGGTCCTGCGCTTCTTCCACGTCGAGCATCCGAGGATGAAGGTCCAGCTTCTGTCGTCGTACACGCTGCGCTTGAAGGAGATGTTCGCACGGGGCGAATGCGACCTGATCCTGACGACCGAGGATCACTGCGACCCGGGCGGCGAGACGCTGACCGAGAAGCCGCTTCTGTGGTACGGTGCCAAGGATGGCGTGGCATGGCAGCGTCGACCCCTGCCGCTGGCGTCGCAGCCGAAGTGCCAGTTCCGCAAGGGCATGATCGCATCACTCGACCGCGCTGGCGTGCCGTGGGAGATGAGCATCGATTCCGACAGTTCGCGTACCGTCGAGGCGACCGTCGTCGCGGATCTCGCCGTGACCGCGCAGCTTGCCGGCGCGGTGCCGCAGTTGTTCCAAGTGTCGCATGGGGGCGCCTTGCCCGATCTCGGGACACGGAAGATAAACTTCTACGTGGCCTCACAGGGTCGCAGCGAGGTGCTGGAGGATCTGGTCGGTCTCGTCCGGCGGTCGTTCATGGCCCCGCAACTTGCGGCTACGGGGTAAGCACGACCTTTCCCGTCGCCTCGCGTCGGCGCAGAAGATCGAGACCGTCGTTCGCCTGCGCCATCGGAAGGACCTGGCTGGTGTGGGGACGGATCCTGCCTTCGGAGTGCCAGCGCGTCAGTTGCGCCAGGCTGTCTGTCAGGACACCCGGAGCGAAGGCGCGGTAGCCGCCCCAGTAGAAGCCGATCACATCGACGTTCTTCACCAGGAGGTGGTTCGGACGGAGCGAGGGCAGGTCGCCGGATGCGAAGCCGATGATGATATACCGCCCCTCGGGCGCCAGCGCGCGCAACGCGGCCTCGCCCGCAGCGCCTCCGACAGGGTCGTAGACGACGTCGATCCGACCTTCGGTCTTCAGCGCCCCGCGCAGATCGGGCGTATCCGCATCGATGGCGACATCCGCACCCGCGCGCAGTGCCGCCTCGCGCTTGGCCTCCCCACGCGCTACGGCCACGACGCGGGCGCCAAGGGCCTTGCCGATCTCGACCGCCGTCAGCCCGACGCCACCGGCCGCTCCGAGAACGACAAGAGTTTCGCCCGCAGCCAGGCGCGCCCGGCGTGTCAGTGCCAGGTGAGAGGTGCCATAGGCGATCGGGAAAGCGGCGGCCGTGATGTCGTCCATCGTGTCCGGCACTGGGAAGCAGCGATCCTCGGACACGACAACGAATTCCGCCAGCCCGCCATGCCCACAGAAGGATGCGATTCGCTCGCCCGTCCGAAATCTGCCCGATTCCTCGCCAACGGCGTCAACAAGTCCGCATACTTCCATGCCGGGAACGAAGGGGCAGGGCGGCGTCTCTTGATAGGTCCCGTCGATCATCAAGGTGTCGGCAAAATTCAGCGCAGCGGCCTTTACCTTGATCCGCACCTGCCCAGCACCGGGTTCCGGACGGTCGACGACGCCCCAAGTCGGCGTGGCGCCTAGAGATTCTACAACCAGTGCGTGCATGGAATGGATCATGGCCCGTCCTAACACCTGTTGCCGAAATTTTACAAACGTGATCCGTAACACACCAGACGTTGCGTCATGCGTCATGATTGTATTAGTGTCCGACGCATACTTCGCAGGGTTGAGTCATAATCTTTCCGAGGTCGGAATTGGGCGGACGGCCGGTTCCCGAGACAAGGCCTAACCAAAAAGACAGCTATTCAGTTGTCTGCATTAGACGCATACCTGTAAAGGTTGCAGAGGGAGCCACGCTATGAAGCACCCAGTTGATGTCCACGTCGGCAAGCGGATACGGCATCGTCGCTGGCTGGTGGGCATGACCCAACAGCAGTTGGCCGAGAAGGTCGGCATCAAGTTCCAGCAGATCCAGAAGTACGAGACCGGGATGAACCGCGTCTCTGCCTCCCGGCTCTGGGACATCGCCGCCGCTCTTTCCGTACCGGTGAGCTTCTTCTTCGAGGGCCTCTCGGACGCGAACAACGTCGCCGAGGCCGACTATCAGTCCGACGTGCCTGTCGACATCCTGAAGGACAAGGAGGCGCTGGAACTCGTGAGGTCGTACTACGCGATCCCGGAAACGCAGCGCCGCCGCCTGTTCGAACTGGCCCGGGTGCTCTCCGACGTCGCTTAGCCGACCTGAGGATCCGTCGCTGGATCCTTGACGGTCGCGTGCGCTCTGCTAGGCCGGTCTCCAGCGAAGGGTGGGGAGCCAGCCGGTGACTTCAACGGACATCGACGCGTCACGGCTCTGGGCTGTCGCCGACCGCCTGGCCGATGCCGCGCGCGTAGAGACCCTTCGTCATTTTCGAAGCCGTGGCCTAGCGGCTGAAAGCAAACGCGCCGACTTCGATCCCGTCACTGTCGCGGACCGAAGCGCCGAGGCCGCGATGCGCGCGATCCTGGCGGAGGCGAGGCCGGACGACGCCGTCCTGGGCGAGGAGCACGGCGCGACAGCAGGGACCAGCGGCTTGACCTGGGTTCTCGATCCCATCGACGGTACGCGCGGTTACATCAGCGGAACACCGACCTGGGGCGTCCTCGTCTCGGTGGCGGATGCGGATGGCCCCCTTCTGGGCCTGATCGACCAGCCCTACATCGGGGAGCGGTTCAGGGGCGGGCTTGGCCGTGCCAGCGTCGAGGGGCCGATGGGCGAAGCGCGGCTCGGCGTGCGCCCCACCCGGACCCTTGCGGAGGCCACGCTCTTCACCACCTTTCCGGAGGTCGGGAGCCCTGAGGAGGGCGCCGCATTCCGGCGCGTCGCTTCCGAGGTCCGGCTGACGCGCTATGGCTGCGACTGCTATGCCTACGCGCTTCTCGCGGCGGGGCAGATCGACCTCGTGATCGAGGCCGGACTGCAGCCCTATGACGTGCAGGCCCCGATCGCGGTGATCGAGGCGGCAGGCGGGATCGTGACCGACTGGACCGGCGGTCGCGCCGATGGAGGCGGCCGCATCCTCGCCGCCGCGACGCCCGAAATCCACGCCGCCGCCATGGAGCGTCTTGCTTGGGTGTGACTGTTCTCCGCCGCGCCGACCACGTCTTGACGATGGACGGGGCCGAGCTTCGGAACGCCGACGTCCGGATCGAGGGCGGGGTCATCGCCGCCGTGGGGCAAGGGCTCGACGCGGCGGGGGCCGAGGTGCTCGACTGCGCCGGATGCGTCCTGACGCCAGGCCTCGTGAACACGCACCACCACCTTTACCAGACGCTGACCCGCGCCGTGCCCGGCGCGCAGGATGCGCTTCTCTTCGGATGGCTGAAGCGGCTCTACCCGATCTGGTCCCGGTTCACGCCGGAGGATTTCGCGCTGTCCGCGACGCTCGGGCTGGCCGAACTGGCCCTGTCGGGCTGTTCCACGACGTCCGATCACCTCTACCTCTATCCGAACGGAGCAAGGCTCGACGATACCATCGGCGCCGCGTCCGAGGTCGGGCTTCGCTTTCACCCGACGCGCGGGGCCATGTCGATCGGCGAAAGCGACGGCGGCCTGCCGCCCGACACTCTGGTCGAGAGGGAAGACGCCATTCTCGAGGACTGCCTGCGCGTGATCGACGCCTTCCACGATCCGGCACCCGGCGCCATGGTCCGCGTCGGCGTGGCGCCCTGCTCGCCCTTCTCCGTCAGCCGCGAGCTGATGCGCGATGCGGCGATCCTTGCCCGCGAAAAGGGCGTCAGGCTGCACACGCATCTGGCCGAGAACGACGAGGACGTGCGCTATTCGCTGACGACCTTCGGCTGCCGGCCGGGCCAGTATGCCGAGGACCTGGGTTGGACCGGACCCGACGTCTGGCATGCGCACTGCGTGAAGCTCGACGCGCAGGAGATTGATCTCTTTGCCAGAACACGCACCGCGGTTGCCCATTGCCCGTGCTCGAACTGCCGGCTCGGATCGGGGATCGCACCGGTGCGAGCCATGCGGGATGCGGGCGTGACCGTCGGCCTCGGTGTCGACGGATCGGCGTCGAACGATCGAGCGAACCTTCTGGCCGAGGCGCGGCAGGCCATGCTTCTCCAGCGGGTCGCGCACGGCGCGGACGCCATGAGCGCGCGCGACGCGCTGCACATCGCGACGGTCGGCGGGGCGGCCGCTCTGGGTCGAGACGATATCGGGCGGATCCGGGTCGGGATGCGGGCCGATATCGCGGGCTGGGATGTCTCGGGGATCGAAAGCGCGGGGTCCTGGGACAGCGCGGCCCTTCTTCTCGCAGGCCCATCGTCGGTTCGTGACCTGTTCGTCGAAGGTCGCCGTGTGGTTTCGGACGGCAGGATCGCCACGGTGGACATGGCCGCGCCTCTTGCGGCGGCACGCCGCGCCGTCGCCCGGCTCGCAGGCTAAGGGTTGTTTGCACGCCTTCCGATCGCGGGTTACGGCGTCACTGTCGGCAAATGCGTATTGGAAGAAGATGAACGGCAACCGCTTCATCTTGCTTCAAATACGCGATCGACCGGCCGGCCAAGGATGCGGACCTCGCGGATGGCGCGGTCGTCCCCCATCATGATCGTCGGGAAGACCGCCACCCAGATCGTCTCGGCGCGAGCGGCGCGTTGCGCGATCACGGGCGTCGAGGCGAGGTCGAGAACGACGAGGTCGGCGTCGCATCCGGGCGCGAGGCGTCCGATGCGATCATCGAGCCGCAGCGCGCGAGCCGAGCCTTCGGTGGCGAGCCACAGCAGTTCGGCGGGGTGGGGAGGGCGGCTGCGAAGCTGGCCGATCTCATAGGCCGCCGCCATCGTTCGCAGCATCGAGAAGGAGGAACCGCCACCGGTGTCGGTGGCAAGGCCCACGGTCTGCCCCCCGGACTTCAGCCCGGCGAGGTCGAAGAGGCCCGAACCGATGAAGGTGTTCGACGTCGGGCAGTGGATCAGCGCCGCGCCCGCCTCCTTCAGCCGCGCACGTTCGCGCTCGGTCAGGTGGATCGCATGGCCGAACATCGCGCCGGGACCAAGGAGACCCGCCGCCTCGTAGGTGTCGAGGTAGTCGCGGGCTTCGGGGAAGAGGTCGCGGACCCAGGCGACCTCGTCGGTCTGCTCGGACAGATGCGTCTGCATCGGGCAGTCCGGGTGTTCGGCCCAGAGCGCGCCCAGCGCCTGAAGCTGCTCGCGCGTCGACGTGGGCGAGAAGCGTGGCGTGACGGCGTAGCGGAGGCGGTCCTGGCCATGCCAGCGCTCCAGCAGGATCTTTGAGTCGTCGTAGGCCGACTGCGCGGTGTCGGTCAGCCCGTCGGGCGCGTTCCGGTCCATGCAGGTCTTGCCGCCGACCGCGCAGAGGCCGCGAGCCTGCGCCTCGGCGAAGAAGGCGTCGACGCTTGCGGGATGGACGGTGCAGAAGCTCGAAACCGTCGTGGTTCCGTGAGCGAGCGAGAGGTCGAAGAAGAGCTTCGCCGCCTGTCGCGCGTAGCCGGGGTCCGAAAAGCGAAGCTCCTCGGGAAACGTGTAGTCGTTCAGCCAGTCGATCAGCCGCTTGCCCCATGAGGCGATGATGCCGGTCTGCGGATAGTGAACGTGGGCGTCGATGAAGCCGGGCAGGATGAGGGCGTCGCCGTAGTCGGTGATGCGCGCTGTCGGATGTGAACGGCGCAGGTCGTCGGCGGTGCCGGTGGCCGCGATACGTCCGTTCTCGATCAGGATCGCGCCCCGCGCGTCATGGCGCACCACGTCCCATCCCGCCTCGAAGGGATCGGCCGGGAAGTCGAGCGTCTGGCCGATCAGGAGTTCAGGAGTGCTGGTCATGGATCGGAAGGTATCGAGGATATCTTTCGGTTGTCCATCCCGGGGGATTGTCTAGGTTGCGCGCCAGAAGAGGAGCCCGCCCATGACCGACGCGCCCGAGACTGAGGAGACTCCCGTCGCGGAAGAGGATCGGTCGGTCGACGAGGATTACGCCCTGGACAACAGGGCAGTCGCGCAGGTCCTCGAGGCTGTGGCGGAGGGCGACAAGGCCAGACTGACCGCGCTCTTCGAGCCGATGCACGCCGCCGACATCGCCGACCTTCTCGAACAGGTCGAGCCCGACGAACGGCGTCAGCTGGTACTACTCGCGGGGAGTCTGATCGACGGCGAGGTGCTGTCCGAGATCAACGAGGACATCCGGGAAGAGGTCATCGAGACGCTGACCTCGGAACAGCTCGCCGACGCGATGCGCGAGCTCGAATCGGACGATGTCGTCGACATCATCGAGGACCTCGACGAAGACCGGCAGGAGGCCGTTCTCGACGCACTGGACATGGTCGACCGGATCGCGGTCGAGCAGGCGCTGTCCTATCCCGAATACTCCGCCGGACGCCTGATGCAGCGCGAGGTGGTCATCGCGCCCGAGCACTGGACCGTCGGCGATACCATCGACCATCTTCGCGGCCAGGACGACCTGCCCGAGCAGTTCTACCACGTCATCCTCGTCGACCCGCGCCACCGGCCCGTGTCCTATGTCACGCTCGGCCGGATCATGTCGTCGCCGCGCACCACGCCGCTCGCCTCGATCACCGAGGAGAGTTTCCGCAAGTTCGAGGTCGACGAATACGAGGGCGACGTGGCCTATGCCTTCAACCAGTACCACCTGATCTCGGCGCCCGTGACCGACGCCGACGGGCGGCTCGTGGGTGTCATCACCATCGACGACGCCATGGCCGTCCTCGACGAGGAGCACGAAGAGGACGTCTTTCGTCTCGCCGGTGTGGGCGACGAGAGCCTGTCGAATTCGACCTTCGAGATCGTGCGGCGGCGCTTTCCCTGGCTTGGCGTGAACCTTCTGACGGCTATTCTCGCCTCGGTCGTGATCTCGCTTTTCGAGGACGTGCTCTCGGCGGTGGTGGCGCTGGCGGTCCTCATGCCAATCGTGGCCAGCATGGGCGGGAACGCGGGCACCCAGTCGATGACGGTCGCGGTGCGCGCGCTGGCCACCCGCGACCTGACGGGGTCGAACGCCTGGCGCGTCGTCCGGCGCGAGGCGATGGCGGGGCTGCTGAACGGCTGCCTCTTCGCCGTCGTCATGGCTTTCGTGGGCTCCATCTGGTTCGGCGAGCCGCTGATCGGCGTGGTGATCGCTGTGGCGATGGTGGTGAACCTACTGGTCGCGGGCCTGTCGGGTGTGCTCGTTCCCCTGACGCTCGAACGCTTCGGCATCGACCCGGCCCTCGCTTCGGGCACCTTCGTCACGACGGTGACGGACGTGGTGGGTTTCTTCGCCTTCCTGGGCCTCGCCTCGCTGGTCCTTCTGTGACGCTGGCCGAGCGCAAGGCTGCTGCCCGACAGGAGGCGATCGCCGCGCGGGCCGCCGTCGACCCCGCCCTTGCGGGTCCGGCGAACCGGGCGCTGATCGAGGCGGTCCGCGCCGCTCCGGGCCGCGTCGTCTCGGCCTTCTGGCCGATCCGGGCCGAGATCGACGTCCGCCCGGCCCTTAACGACCTCGCCGCGACGCACGACCTCTGCCTTCCGGTCGTCGTGGCAAAGAATGCGCCGCTCGTCTTCCGCCGCTGGCGTCCGGGCGACCTCTTGCGCGAAGAGAAGTTCGGCACTTTCGTCCCTCAGGCGACCGAGGAGCTGACGCCGGAGATCCTGATCGTGCCGTTGGCCGCCTTCGATGCACGCGGGTTCCGCCTGGGCTATGGCGGCGGCTTCTACGACCGGACGCTCGCCGGCCTCAGGGCCGCGGGAGGCCCGGTGACGGCCATCGGCGTGGCCTACGAGGCACAGCGGATGGCCGAGGTTCCCGTCGAGACGACCGACGAGCCGCTCGACCTCATAGTGACCGAAACCGGGCCACACTGGCCCGCCTGACAGCGTCGGCTTGCCACTCCGCGCAGGCGGGGGTAGGGCGGGGCCATGCGACTTCTCTTTCTCGGCGACGTGATGGGACGGGCCGGCCGCAATGCCGTCCGCGACCGTCTGCCTGCTCTCCGCCAGCGCCTCCGCGCCGACTTCGTGGTGCTCAACGCCGAGAACGCGACCTCTGGCGTGGGGCTGACGCCCGAACATGCAACCGAACTCCTGGCCTCGGGCGCGGATGTCCTGACGCTTGGCGACCACGCCTTCGACCAGAAGGAGATGCTGGCCGGGATCGAGAAGGAACCGCGCATCATCAGGCCGATCAACTATTCGAAGGCGGCTCCTGGCGTCGGTGCGCGGGTCTTCGACGCCCCGGGCGGGCGAAAGGTCCTGGTGGCGCAGGTGCTGGGCCAGGTCTTCATGAAGCGGCCCTTCGACGATCCGTTCTCGGCGCTCGACGACATCCTGCGGAAACATCCCTTGGGTGGGATGGTGCAGGCGAGCCTCGTGGACATCCATTGCGAGGCGACCTCCGAAAAGATGGCCGTGGGTCACTTCTGCGACGGGCGCGCGAGCGTCGTCGTCGGCACCCACACGCATGTCCCCACGGCTGACGCGATGATCCTGCCGCGCGGCACGGCCTACCTGACCGATGCCGGCATGTGCGGCGACTATAATTCCGTCATCGGGATGGAGAAGGACGAGCCCCTCCGCCGCTTCGTCACCGGCATGGGCAAGGGCCGCTTTCAGCCCGCCTCGGGCGAGGCCACGCTCTCGGGGCTCCTGGTCCAGACCGACGACCGCACCGGCAAGGCCACTTCGGCCGAAATGGTGCGCGAGGGCGGACGGCTCAGCCCGTCGCCCTGACCCATCATTCCGATTCACAGGTGAAATCGGCGGTGATATTGAGAACCCACTTGCGAGTTGCATGAACCTTCCCGTCGGATCCGTCCGCATGAGTCGGCGGCTGTTCGGAACGAGGACGGCGTGCGCGTGAGAGGGATGGGAAAAATGACCAAAGACAGTATCGACTCGCGCTTCGGGCGCGGTTCTGAACTTCGTGGGGAGGGCAGGGCATGAACGGTGTCGCTTACCGCTTCTTCCTGACCGGCGCGTTTGCCGTCGTTCTGGGGATGTCCTGGGGGATCCTCATGTCGATCTCGCAGGACCACACGATGGCGCCGGCGCACGCGCACCTCAACCTCGTGGGCTGGGCCAGCATGGGGCTCTTCGGGCTCTACTACCACTCCGTGCCGCGGGCTGCCGCGACGCGACTGGCCCAGATCCACTATCTCGTCGCCCTCGCGGGCCTCGTCGTGATGGTGCCGGGCATCGCCCTTGCGATCTCGGAGCAGGGCGAGGCCTTCGCCGCGCTCGGCTCGATCCTGACGATGGCGTCCATGCTGATCTTCGTTGTGACTGTGGCGCGGAACACCGTGCCCGCCTAAGACGCCGACCCTTGCGGACCGCCCGCCGGATGGATCATCTGGCGGGCGGACTGCGCCGAAGGGACAGGCATGTGACAGGACGGACAGCGGGCCTCTATGCGGCCCTTGCGCTGATGGGGGCGGGATGGGGTCTGTCGCAGCCCCTGTCGAAGATCGCGGTCGGCGGCGGACACGGCACGCTTGGCCTCATGGTCTGGCAGCTTGTCATCGCGGCGACGCTTCTGACCGCCGTGCAGGCGGCTCTGGGCGCGCGGCTGCGAACGGACCGCGCAGCACTTCTTGTCTACGCCGCCGTTGCGCTGACCGGAACGGTGATCCCCAATGCCTTCAGCTTCGAGGCCGTGCGCCACCTGCCGTCCGGCCTCGTGTCGATCCTTCTGTCACTGGTACCGATCTTCGCTTTCCCGCTCGCTCTTGCGCTGAGGACCGAACGATACTCGCCGGTCCGAGCCGCAGGCCTCCTCCTCGGTCTCGCCGGGGTCCTGATGATCGTCGGCCCCGAGGCGAGCCTGCCCGACCGCGCGATGATCGTTTTTGTCCCGCTCGCGCTCGTCGCGCCCTTCTTCTATGCGCTGGAAGGCAACATCGTCGCGAAGTGGGGCACGGCGGGGCTGACGCCCGTGGGCGTTCTGCACGGCGCCGTACTTCTCAGCCTCGTTCTGGTGGTCCCGATGGCGTTTGCCACCGGCCAGTGGATCGACCCCCGCCCGCCCTGGGGCGCGCCGGAGGCGGCACTTGTCCTCTCCTCGGTCATCAACATCGCCGTCTATACCGGCTACGTCTGGATGGTGGGCCGCGCGGGGGCGGTCTTTGCGGTGCAGGTCAGCTATCTCGTGACGGGCTTCGGCGTCCTCTGGGCAATGGCGATCCTGTCCGAGACCTTCTCGCCCTGGGTCTGGGCGGCGATGGCGGTGATGCTTCTCGGCACGGTCCTCGTGCAACCGAAGAAGGCGGGCGCGTCACTGCTTGCCGCGCCTGACGAGAGCGGCGAAACTCGGTCGGATGCTTGACCTCGTGACCCTGCCGGGCCATTGGCCCGCCTATGTGACCCTGCTTGTCGTTGCAGGCATGTTCGCCCTTTTCGTGCGCGAGACCTATCCCCCCGAGGTGACCGCCATCGCCGGCGCGACGGTCCTTCTGGTCATGGGCGTGCTGCCCTACGAAGAGGCGCTGGCGGTGATGTCGAACCCGGCGCCCTGGACCATCGCGGCGATGTTCATCGTCATGGGAGCCCTCGTCCGGACGGGGGCGCTTGGATGGTTCACCCGGATCGCGGACGCGAAGGCAGACACCAAGCCGCGCACGGCGATCTTCGGACTGATGGTCCTCGTCGTCTTCTCGTCGGCCTTCGTCAACAACACGCCCGTCGTCCTGGTGATGATCCCCGTCTTCGTGCAGCTCGCGAACCGCATCGGCCTTCCGGCGTCCAAGCTTCTGATCCCCCTGTCCTACGCCGCGATCCTTGGGGGCACCTGCACGCTGATCGGCACCTCGACGAACCTTCTCGTCGATGGCGTCGCGCGCGCCAAGGGGCTCGAAGCATTCACCATCTTCGAAGTGACACCGCTTGCGCTGATCCTCGTTGTCTGGGGCGGGCTCTATCTCTACGTCGTCGGGCGACACCTGCTGCCCGACCGCGCCAGCATGGCCAACCTCCTGTCGGATCCGTCCAAGCGCAAGTTCTTCACCGAGGTGGCGCTGCCCGAGGACAGCACGCTGATCGGCCGCAACGTGACCGAAATCGACCTTTTCAAGCGCGATGCCGTGCGCCTCGTCGACGTGCTGCGGGGCGACCTGTCGTTGCGGCGCAACCTCGCTTCGGTCGTGCTCGAGCCGGGCGACAGGGTCGTCCTGCGCACCCAGATGGAAGAGCTTCTGGGCCTTCAGGCCTCGCGCGACGTCCGTCTCGTCGACAAGCTGTCCTCGGTCGAGACGACGACGGTCGAGGTCCTCATCACGCCGGGCGCGACGCTTGTCGGGCGCTCGCTCGGCTCGCTCCGCCTGCGCCGCCGCTACGGGGTCTATCCGCTGGCCGTCCACCGCAAGAACGAGAACATCGGACGCCAACTCGACGACGTGGTGATCCGCGTCGGCGATACGCTGCTCCTGGAAGGCGTGGCCGAGGACATCCAGCGACTTGCGGCGGACGCGGGCCTCGTCAACGTCTCGCAGCCGACCGCGCGCGCCTATCGTCGCGGCCACGCGCCCGTGGCGCTGCTGGCGCTGGCCGGGATCGTGATCCTCGCCGCCGCCGGTGTGGCGCCCATCCTCGCGCTTGCGATGGTGGCGGTGGCGGTCGTCCTCCTGACCCGCTGCATCGATTCCGACGAGGCTTTCTCGACCATCGACGGCCATCTTCTGGCGCTCATCTTCTCGATGCTGCTGATCGGTGCCGCGCTCGAAAGCTCGGGCGCCGTCGTCCTGATCGTCGACGCGCTGACGCCCTTCCTCGCCAGCCTGCCGCCGTTCCTGGTGGTCTGGGCGGTCTACCTCTTGACCAGCTTCCTGACCGAGCTTGTGTCGAACAACGCCGTGGCGGTCGTGGTGACGCCAGTGGCGATTGCATTGGCCGCGAGCCTCGGGATCGACCCACGGCCTCTGGTCGTAACCGTGATGGTCGCTGCCTCGGCCAGCTTCGCCACCCCGATCGGCTATCAGACGAACATGATGGTCTATGGTCCGGGCGGGTATCGCTTCGCGGACTTCCTGAAGGTGGGCATCCCGCTCAACCTCACGACGGGTATCCTCGCCTCGCTGCTCATCCCGTTCTTCTGGCCGCTCTAGGTCGTCGCCCCGATCGGACGCCAGGCCTTCATCCGCGCCCTGAACCAGGTGCGCTGACGCTTGGCGTACTGCCGTGTCGCGACGATTGCGGCGGCACGCGCGTCTTCAAGCGCCATCTCCCCCCGAACATGCGCCACCAGTTCTGTTGCGCCGATGGCCTTGGCCGAGGGCAGGTCGGAACGCCAGCCGGCGGCGTTGCGCCGCGCTTCCTCCAATGCGCCCCCTTGCAACATGGCGTCGAAGCGACGCTCGATGCGGGGCGTCAGCCAGTCCTTCGGCGCGTCGATCAACAGGGCCTGCGCCGCGTCGAGAGGCAGGATCGGCTGGGGCGTCCGGTTCTGCCACGCGGCAAGGCCACGCCCCGTCGCGCGCAAGACCTCCCACGCGCGCTGAACGCGCATCGGGTTGGCGGTATCGATCCGCGCCACCGTGGCATCGTCGAGGTCGGCGAGGAGGGCGCGGTGACCCTCGGCCTCGATCCGCATCGTCGCCTCCTCGCGCACCTCGGGCGGAGTTTCGGGGATGTCCGCCAGCCCCTCCGTCAGCGCGGTGAAGTAGAGACCCGTCCCGCCCACGATCACGGGCGGCGGGCCGTCGAGGAGGGGCGCGACCTCGCGCAGCCAGTCGCCTACGGAATAGGGCCGCTCGCCGGGGACGTGACCGTAGAGGCGATGCGGCAGGGCTTCTTCGTCCGCCTCGGACGGGCGCGCCGTCAGAACCCGCCAGTCGGAATAGACCTGGAGCGCGTCGGCGTTGACGACGGGACCGCCGAGGAAGGCCGCGATCTCCATGGCGAGAGCCGATTTTCCGCTGGCTGTCGGGCCGGCGAGAAGGACGGGCCGCGTTCGGTCGAGCATCTCTGTCGGTCGCGGCATGGATCCCTCGTTGAACCTCCCGCGCTTTTCCGACATTTTCGCGCGGGGCGCAAAGAGCGAGCAAGGGACAGACATATGACCGAGACCGCGAGGCCCGCTTACAAACGAGTGCTTCTCAAGATTTCCGGTGAAGCGCTCATGGGCGATCAGGGCTACGGCCTGCATCCGCCCACGGTCCAGCGCATCGCGAAGGAGATCAAGATCGTCCAGGCCATGGGCGTCGAGATCTGCATGGTCATCGGCGGCGGCAACATCTTCCGCGGCCTGGCGGGCTCGGCCCAGGGGATGGAGCGGACGACGGCGGACTACATGGGAATGCTGGCCACGGTGATGAACGCCCTTGCCATGCAGTCGGCCCTTGAAGGCGTCGGTGTCTTCACCCGCGTCATCAGCGCCATCCGCATGGACGAGGTCGCCGAGCCCTACATCCGCCGACGCGCGGTGCGTCATCTCGAGAAGGGCCGGGTCTGCATCTTCGCCGCGGGCACCGGCAACCCCTACTTCACCACCGACACCGCCGCGACGCTGCGCGCCTCCGAGATGTCGTGCCAGGCCATCTTCATGGGCAAGAACGGGGTCGACGGGGTCTACGACAAGGACCCCAAGACCAACCCGGACGCAAAGCGCTATGACGCCGTGTCCTTCGACGAGGTCCTGCGGAAAAACCTGCGGGTCATGGACGCATCGGCCATCGCGCTGGCGCGTGACAACAAGCTGCCGATCATCGTCTTCTCGCTGGACGAGCCCGGCGGTTTTCGCGGCATATTGTCGGGACAGGGGACCTACACCACAGTGTCAGGCTGACATGGACGGCTCTCGGGACCTGGCGGGCATCCGCGAGGCACTGATCCGCGACCGGGCGATGGCTGGCGTGGCTTCCGAGCTTGTGCTCGAGGGTATGGGTCGGGTCGAAGCCGCCGTCGGTGACTGCGAAGACATGATGCTCGAGGCGATGCGGCTGTTCGCCCTTGCCGGCAACGGTCACACGCGCCTGATCCCGAACGCCGCCGCGAAGGTCTATCCCTTGCGTCTCGTGTGGTCGGGGCAGGGGCTCTGGTCCTGTCCCGAGGCGCGGCGGGTGGTCAGCGTCAACGGCGTGTGCGTCGAGGAGCTGCACGACCGCCTCGGCGACTACCTGGCCGGGACGTCGGCGCGGCGCCGCGTGATCGGGGGGCTGCCGCTGGTATGGTCGCCCGCGCTCGAGCGTCTTGGCGTGGCGAAGCGCGGCGAGCCCGTGACCTATCGCTTCACCAAGGGCCGCAACGTCACCGTCCGCGAGACCGATCGGATCCGCGCCCTCGTCCACTATCCCGTAGGCGAACAGGGTTATCCGACGCCGGGACGCGATCCCTATCGACCGAGGCAAGGTGTCCTTCGGCTGGACAGCTTCTCCTCCGATCCTGTCTCGGTGGCGTCCCGATTGCAGCGGGCCGACGAAATGCTCGAACGCCACAAGGGGCCGCTCGTCGTCGATCTGCGCGGCAATCCGGGCGGCGATTTCATCAGGCACCTTCCCATACTCGACCGGATCGAGGCCTTCGGCCGGCCGGTGACGGTCCTCGTCGACCGCTTCACCTTCTCGGCCGCCATCGTCTTCGCCGCACTCTGCCGCGCCCGCCTCGAGGCGCGTGTCGTCGGCGAGGAGATGGGGGATGGGCTTCAGTTTCATGCCGAGGGCGATACGCTGACCCTGCCCGAATGCGGCGCGGCCGTTCGTCATTCCGATGCCTGGCATGACTGGGAAACCGGCCGGGCGACGCTCGGCACACCTCCTGTCATCGCCAAACAGATGCGCGCCTGTGGCCGCCTGACGCCCGAGCCGCGCATCGTCACGACACCGGACGACCTCGCCGCAGGCAAGGATCCTGCCCTCGACGCAGCCCAGGCGGCGTGAGAGAAAGGAACCATGCGCGCCCTTGTTCAAAGAGTCACCGAAGCCGCCGTCAGAATCGATGGCTCGGTGGTGGGCGAGATCGGGCCCGGCCTCGTCATCCTCGCCTGCGCGATGCAGGGCGACGGGCCTGACGAAGCTTTGGCGCTGGCGGGGCGGATCGCGAAGCTGCGCATCTTCCGCGACGCCGACCAGCGCATGAACCTGTCGGTGACGGACCAGGGCGGATCAGTTCTGATCATCAGCCAATTCACGCTGGCCGCCGACACCTCGCGCGGAAACCGTCCGGGCTTCTCGCAGGCCGCGGCGCCGAACCTGGGCGCCGAGCTGGTCGAGACGCTGGCGACCGAACTGGCCCGTCTCGGGCTCACGGTCGCGCGGGGACGTTTCGGCGCGGACATGAAGGTCAGCCTCGTGAACGACGGCCCGGTGACGATCTGGCTCGACACGGCCGAGCGCAAACCATCGCCATGAAAATTGCGCATCGCCTGCACGGGCTTGCCACGGCCGCTCTATACATCCTGCGACCGATGCAGGTATAGAAGGGCGACTTTCGGACCCGAACCGCTTTAGAACGGACGGAACAGGCATGGCAGAAGACCTAGACATCGACGACCTCGAACGGAGGATGGAAGGCGCAATGGCGGCGCTTCGGCAGGAATTCCTGTCACTGCGCACGGGCCGTGCCGCGGCCTCGATGCTCGAGCCGATCATGGTCGATGCCTACGGGGCTCTCACGCCGATCAACCAGGTGGGCACGGTCAACGTCCCCGAGCCTCGGATGATCACGGTCAACGTCTGGGACAGGGCGCTGGTGAACAAGGTCGAAAAGGCGCTGCGCGAGTCGGGCCTCGGCATCAATCCCGTGGTCGACGGCACCATCATCCGCCTGCCGATCCCCGAGTTGAACGAAGAGCGCCGCCGCGAGCTGACGAAGGTTGCGGGCCACTATGCCGAGAACGCGCGCGTGGCTGTCCGCAACGTCCGCCGCGACGGCATGGACAAGATCAAGAAGGCGAAGTCCGACGGCATGAGCGAAGACGACCAGAAGTTCTGGGAAGCCGCCGTGCAGGACGCGACCGACAAGGCGATCAAAAAGATCGACGCTGCGCTGGAAAGCAAGCAGGAAGAAATCATGCAGGTGTAACCTGCTGACGTGGGGCGAGTGACCAGGAGAACCGACTTGGGCAAGAATACAGACCGGGCAAGCCCCGCGCATGTTGCGATCATCATGGATGGCAACGGGAGGTGGGCCCAGAAACGTGGCAAGCCACGCCTTTTCGGCCACCATGCCGGGGCGCGCCGCGTCCGCGAAATCGTCGAGGCCTGCCCCGACTTCGCGGTCAAGTACCTGACGATCTTCGCTTTCTCCACCGAGAACTGGAAGCGCACTCAGTCCGAAGTTTCGGGGCTGATGAAGCTCTTCAAGCGCTACCTGATGAGCGAGACCAAGGAATTGGTCGACGCCGGCGTCCGCGTCCGTTTCATCGGCGACCGCATCAAGCTGGACGAGACGCTCGTCGCGCTGATGGACGAGCTCGAGCTTCTGACCTGCCACAACGATACGGTCCATCTGACCATCGCGCTGAATTACGGCGGCCGCGACGAGGTGGCGCGCGCCACCAAGCGTCTCGCCCGCGAGGTCAAGGCGGGGCGCATCGACCCCGAAGCCGTCGACGCCGAAACCCTGGCGCGATACCTCGACACCTATGTCCTGCCCGATCCCGACCTCGTCATCCGGACGAGCGGAGAGGCGCGGATTTCCAACTTCCTTCTCTGGCAGTCGGCCTATTCCGAATACGAGTTCGTGGACACGCTCTGGCCCGATTTCACGCGGGACGAGTTCGGACGCATCCTTGCCAGCTTCACGCGCCGGGAGCGACGGTACGGAGCCGTGCCCGGATGACCTCTGCCGGGGGCAAGTGGCATGATCTGTCGCAGCGCCTGATCTCGGGCGGCATCGTCTCGGTCGTCGGGCTTTACCTCATGTGGCTGGGCGGAGTGCCGTTCCACCTTCTCGTCTCGGTCGTGGCCGGGGTTCTGGTGTGGGAAGTGGCGCGGATGATCGGGGCAGGGACGCTGGCGCTGTCGCTCGGCGGGCTGGCCTCGCTGGCGCTTCTCCTGCTCGTCAACCTGCCCGCAGGCTATGCGCTTCCCTTCGTCTTCGCCCCTGTCCTCATCGGCATCGCGCAGCTCGAGCGTCATCGCCTGACCTATGCCCTCTTCACGTCGGCGATCCTCTTCGCGGGTTATGGCCTTGTCTTCCTGCGGGACGACCACGGCTTCGTCTGGATGGCGTGGCTGGCTCTCTGCGTCATCGCGTCGGACATCCTGGGCTATTTCGCTGGCCGCTTGATCGGCGGACCCAAGTTCTGGCCGCGCGTCAGCCCGAAGAAGACATGGGCGGGGACCGTGGCGGGCTGGGTCGGGGCGGCGGGGGTGGGCCTCGCCTACGTCATCGACGGCCGTGCGAGCGGCGAGATCATCGGCGTCTCGGTCGCGATCGCCATAGCGGGACAATTGGGCGATGTCGCGGAAAGTGCGCTGAAACGCCGCTTCGACGTCAAGGACAGCTCGAACATCCTGCCGGGGCATGGCGGGTTGTTCGACCGGTTCGACTCCATGCTTGGCGCCGCGCTGTTCCTTCTGCTCATCAGCCAGATCATCAACTTCCCCTTCGGCATCAGATGACCCGTCGCGTTTCGGTCTTCGGGGCGACCGGCTCGATCGGGGCGAACACGCTCGACCTGATCCGCCGCGCGCCGGACGACTATCGCGTAGTGGCCTTGACCGGGGGCCGGAACATCGCGGCACTGGCGCGCGACGCACGGGAGCTGCGGGCCGAGGTCGCCGTCACTGCGCATGAAGACTGCCTGCCTGCTCTGCGCGAGGCGCTGGCGGGCTCCGGTGTCGAGGCGGCGGCGGGCGAAGCGGCGATTTGCGAGGCGGCCGCGCGACCAGCGGACTGGATCATGTCGGCCATTGTGGGCGCGGCGGGGTTGCCGCCCGGTCTGAAGGCGCTCGAGCAGGGGACGACGCTGGCGCTGGCCAACAAGGAAAGCCTCGTGACGGCGGGGCCGCTTCTTCTACGGACCGCCGCGCGACACGGGGCGACGATCCTGCCCGTCGACAGCGAGCATTCGGCGATCTTCCAGGCGCTCCGCGGCGAACGGCCCGAAACAGTCGAACGCATCATCATCACCGCCTCGGGCGGGGCCTTCCGCGACTGGCCGATCGAGCGGCTGGCGGAGGCGACGCCCGAGCAGGCGGCGACGCATCCGAACTGGGACATGGGCCAGCGGATCACGGTCGACAGCGCCAGCATGTTCAACAAGGCGCTGGAAGTCATAGAGACAAAAGAGTTTTTCGGCATAGACCCTGACAGGATCGAGGTCATCGTCCATCCCGAAAGCCTGGTCCACGCCCTTGTCGGCCACCGCGACGGCGCGCTCATCGCCCATGTGGGCCCCCCTGACATGCGTCACGCCATCGGCTACGCCCTCAGCTTTCCCGACCGGGCGGAATTGCCTGTCGAGAGACTGAATCTCGCGAAGATCGGCAGCCTGACGTTCCGCGATCCCGAGGAGGCGCGCTATCCCGCGCTTGGCCTCGCGCGGGAGGTCATGCGGATCGGCGGGCTTGCGGGGGCCGCCTTCAACGCCTCGAAGGAAGCCGCGCTCGACGCGTTCCTCGACGAGCGGATCCGTTTCACCGACATGGCGGACGTTGTATCCCGCGTGATCGAAATTATGTCAGCGCAGGGCCTCGACAGCGCCGCAGTTGACCTCGACACTGTCCGCGAGGCAGACAAGGCGGCCCGTATCCGGGCCGAAGAGGCGATTAACGCCTTGCAGAGCTGAGAGAGAGAACGCGCAGGCATGGACTCCCTGATCCCGGTCTTCGGAAACCTGGCCTTCACGCTGGTGGCTTTCGTCGTCGCCCTGTCCGTCATCATCGCCATCCACGAATACGGCCACTACATCGTCGGCCGCTGGTCGGGCATCAAGGCCGAGGTGTTCTCGCTCGGCTTCGGGCCGGTGCTGGCGTCTCGGGTCGACAAGCACGGCACGCGCTGGCAGATCGCGGCGCTGCCCTTTGGCGGTTACGTCAAGTTCCTTGGCGACAAGAGTGCGGCTTCCGACAAGGCCGACCCCGACGTGCTGGCCGAGCTGACGCCGGAAGAACGGCGCCACACCATGCACGGCGCCCCCCTCTGGGCGCGGGCGGCGACGGTGTTCGCGGGGCCCGCCTTCAACTTCATCCTGTCGTTCCTGATCTTCACCGCGTTCGTTCTGTACTTCGGCATCCAGAAGGAGCCGCTCGTCGTCTCGGAGGTGAAGCCTCATCCCGCCGCTGTCGAGGGGCTTGCTCCCGGCGACACGCTGGTTGCCATCGAGGGCGTTCCCGCCGCCACGGCCGAACAGATGAACGCCGCCGCCGACGAGATCGAGCCGAGCCCCAGCCTCGACTACACCGTTCTGCGTGACGGGCAGGAGATCGTCGTCGAAGGGCCGTGGCTGACGCCACCGATCGCTTCGGATTTCTCGCCGGACAGCGCAGCCGCTGCCGCCGGGATGGAACCGGGCGATGTTGTCGTGTCGGTCAACGGAACCACCATAGCGGATTTCCAGGAGTTGAACGACGCCACGCGCAATTCCGAGGGCAAGCCGCTGAACCTCGGCATCTGGCGCAACGGCGAGACGCTGACCTTGTCGGTCACTCCACAGAGGCGGGACACACCCGCGCCGGACGGCGGGTTCGAGACGCGCTACCTGATCGGGATGCACGGTGGGGCCGTCATTGACTTCGAGACCGAGACCCCCGGTGTGATCGAAGCCATGGGGTATGGCGCCGAGCGCCTGTGGTTCGTGGTGGACATGAGCGTCCAGGGCATCTGGAGCGTCATCAACCAGGATATCTCGACCTGCGCCGTCTCGGGTCCCATCACCATCGCAAAGACCTCGGGCGAAGTTGCCGCGAAGGGGGTCTCGGACTTCATCTTCTTCATCGCGGTGATCTCGGCCGCCGTGGGGTTCATGAACCTGATCCCGGTGCCGGTCCTCGACGGCGGTCACCTCGTGTTCCACGCCTGGGAGGCGCTGACGGGGCACCCGCCGCCGGATCGGGCGATGAACGTGATGATGGGGATCGGGCTGTTCCTCGTGCTGTCGCTGATGGTCTTCGCCTTCGGAAACGACATTTGGTGCAGATTTATCCTGTAAGCCACAGGAACGTCCCTCACCTGCCCCAATCCAGTCACATTTCGTGCCTAGGCGTTAACCTGCACAGCACACGATTGGCGGAGCAAGCCGATGAAAACGATCCAGAGGGGATACCAAGGCTTCGAACTTCTGGTCGAACTCAACCTCGACCGTCTGTTCGTCCTGACGGCGCTTGGCGCCGCACTCTGGCTGGGTGCCTATTTCGGCACGTCCTGACGCCCGACCCTACGCCACCGCACACACACACGACCAGCGACGCCGCCCTCACGGGGCGGCGTCGGGCTTTTGACAGGCCCTCAGAATCCGACTACTCACGTTTCAAACAGGAACAGGCGGGGCAGGGCGGATGGTCAGGGTGGCATCGAACGGCGTGAGGGCGGCGTGTCTCGGACTTGCGGTCGCGGTCGCGGGTCTTGCGGCACAGGCGCAGGTCAGGGTCGGCGCGGTCCAGGTCGACGGCAACCAGCGCATTCCCGACAGCACCATCGTCAGCCTTCTTGGCATTCAGCCGGGCGCAAGCGCCACCGATGGACAGATCAACGACGGCCTCCAGCGGATCATGGGTTCGGGCCTGTTCGAGACCGCGGACGTGCAGACCACCGGCTCGGGTCTCGTCGTGACCGTGGTCGAGCGTCCGACGATCAACCGCATCAGCATCGAGGGCAATGAGCGCATCACCGACGAGGCGCTTCTGCCCGTCGTGACCTCGACCCCGCGCCGGGTCTATTCGCCCCAGGCCGCCGCGACCGACGCCGCCGCCATCGCCGACGCCTATAACGCCGCCGCGCGGCTGTCGGCCACGGTCACGCCCAAGATCATCCGGCGCTCGGACAACCGCGTCGACCTGATCTTCGAGATCGGTGAGGGCCGTCCCGTCGAGAACGAGCGCATCAGCTTCGTCGGCAATCGCGATTTCTCGGACCGCCGCCTGCGCCGCGTCATCGACACCAAGCAGGCCGGTTTCCTGCGTACGATCATCGGCCGCGACACCTATGTCCCCGAACGGATCGACTTCGACCGCCAGCTTCTGACCGACTTCTACCGCTCGCGCGGCTACGTCGACTTCCAGGTGCTGAACGTGGCGAGCGAGCTGTCGCGCGAACGTGACGCGACCTTCATCACCTTCAACGTCCGCGAGGGGCAGAGCTTCGACGTGGGCCAGGTCTCGGTGTCGAGCGAATACGCCAACCTGAACGTCGAGGCCTACCGCCGCGCGCTTCGCATCCGGCCCGGACAGACCTGGTCGCCGTCGCTGATCGACGAGAACATCGCCCGGCTCGAGCGTAAGGCGCTTCAGGACGGTTTCGACTTCCTGCGCGTCGATCCCCGCGTGACCCGCAACGACCGCGACCTGTCGCTGAATGTCGAGTTCGCGCTGGTCCGCGGTCCCCGCGTCTTCGTGGAGCGCATCGACATCGAGGGCAACCGCACGACGCTCGACCGCGTGATCCGGCGGCAGTTCGACACCGTCGAGGGCGATCCCTTCAACCCGCGCGAGATCCGCAACGCCGCCGAGCGCATCCGCGCCCTCGGTTTCTTCTCGAACGCCGATGTCGAGACGCGCGAAGGCTCGTCCGCCGACCAGGTCGTGGTGGACGTCAACGTCGAGGAGCAGGCGACGGGATCGCTGTCCTTCGGCGGCAGCTTCAACGACGAGTCCGGCTTTGCGCTGCTGATCGGCTTTTCCGAGCGGAACTTCCTCGGGCGGGGGCAGAGCCTGTCGTTCAACCTCGAAAGCGGCACCGAGAACTCGCGTTCGACGTTCAGCTTCGCCGAACCGGCGTTCCTCGGCCGCGACCTGACCTTCGGGCTGCGCCTCGCCTACATCACGTCGGACTACGACAACGCCACCTATGACACGACGGTCGCCAGCATCTCGCCCAGCCTGTCGTTCCCGGTCAGCGAGAACGGTCGCCTGACGCTGAGATACGAGGCCGCCAGGGAGGAGATCGTCGACGTCTCGACAGATGCGTCGCCCATCATCCAGGCCGAGGAAGGAGACCTCTTCCGGTCGTCCCTCGGCTATGACTACACGCTCGACCTCCTCAGGGGCGGCCTGAACCCGAACCGGGGCGTCCGCGTGTCCTTCGGGCAAGAGTTTGCGGGCCTGGGCGGCGACGTGGAATACGTCAAGAGTTCGGTCAGGGGGGTCGCACAGCGCGATTTCCTGAACGAGGAGGTCACCCTCCGCGCGATCTTCGAAGGCGGCACGATCAGCTCCATCGGCGACGGCGGCACGCGCGTCACGGACCGCTATTTCCTGAACTCGCGCCAGCTTCGCGGCTTCGCCTCGCGTGAGGTCGGACCGCGCGACACGGGTGCGGCGGAACCCGAAGTGCTCGGCGGCAACAACTTTGCGTCTCTCCGGTTCGAGGCCGACTTCCCGCTCGGCCTGCCCGAAGAGTACGGGCTGTCGGGCGGTGTCTTCGCCGACTTCGCCTCGCTCTGGGGTCTCGACGACACGGCCGGCGTCGCGACGGTGGACGACAGTTTCGAGCTGCGCTCGGCCGTCGGTTTCTCGCTGTACTGGACGACGCCGATCGGACCGCTGAAGATGAACTTCGCCAAGCCGATCCAGAAGAACGACCTCGATGTCGAGAAAAGCTTCGACCTCACGATCTCGACCCAGTTCTAGGATGGGCCGCGCGCTCTGGCTCGCGGTCCTTCTCGCCCTGGGACCTGTCACGGCGGCCCGGCCGCAGGAGACGGGCGTTCCCCCGGTGCAGGCGGGGGTGCTGACGATCGACCAGGACCGGCTGTTTTCCGAGACCAAGCTCGGTGCCGACACTCTCGCCGGGCTCGAGGCCGAGGCGCAGGCGCTCGCGGCCGAGAACCAGCGCATCGAGGGCGAGTTGATCGCCGAGGAGCGTCGCCTGACCGAGCAGCGCGCCGATCTCGAGGCCGAGGCCTTCCGCGACCTTGCCAACGAGTTCGACGAGCGCGTCCAGCGCATCCGGGACGAGCAGGACCAGAAGGCGCGTGACCTGACGCGGACGCGGGACGAGGCGCGCTCGGTCTTCTTCCGCGATGTGGCGGTCATCATCTCCGAGATCGTCCGCGAGAAGGGAGCGCTGGTAGTTCTCGACCGGCGCGACGTGTTTCTGTCGGCCGATTCCATCGACATCACCGACGAGGCGATCCGTCGGGTGAACGCCGCCGAGGGCAAGTAGGCCGAGTGAGCCCGCGCTTGCCGCGAGCCGCCCCGCTTGATACCGCTGGAAAAAAGGGACCATCCCCATGAGCGATCTGAAGACCGCCGACATCGAGTTGATCCAGCGGATCATACCGCACCGCTACCCGTTCCTGCTTGTCGACCGGGTGGTCGAGATCGACGGAACCGCCTCGGGCGTGGGCATCAAGAACGTCACCATGAACGAGCCGCAGTTCACCGGGCATTTCCCCGGAATGCCGGTGTTTCCCGGCGTCTACATGGTCGAGGCGATGGCGCAGACGGCAGCGGTCGTCGCGGGCGTCGGTCTCGATCTGGCGGACAAGAAGTTCGGCGTCTACTTCATGGCCATCGACAGCGCAAAGTTCCGCCGCAAGGTCGGTCCCGGCGACACGCTTCGCATGAAGGTCGAGACCCTGCGCGGCGGCGGCAAGGTGTGGAAGTTCCGCGGTGTCGCCACCGTCGAGGGCGAGGTCGCCTGCGAGGCCGAGTTCACCGCGATGATGGACCTTCCGAAGTGAGCATCGACGCCACTGCCCGCGTGCACCCTTCGGCCGTCGTGGAAGACGGTGCTCACATCGGTCCCGGCACGACCGTCGGGCCGTTCTCTCTCATCGGCGCAAGGGTGCGCCTTGGCGCGGGCGTTGTCGTCAAGAGCCATGCCGTCGTCACCGGCGATACCGACGTAGGCGACGAGACGGCGATCTTCCCCGGCGCGGTGATCGGCGAGATCCCTCAGGACCTTAAATTCAAGGGCGAGGCCACGCGGCTTGTCATCGGCAAGCGCAACCGCATCCGCGAAGGTGTCACGATGAATACCGGCACCGAGGGCGGCGGCGGTCTGACGCGCGTCGGTGACGACTGCCTCTTCATGACCGGCGCCCATGTCGCTCACGACGCCATCGTCGGCGACAGGGTCATCGTCGCGAACCAGGGCGCCATCGCCGGCCACTGCGTGATCGAGGACGACGTCATCATCGGCGGCCTCTCGGGCATCCACCAGTGGGTGCGGATCGGGCGGGGTGCCATCATCGGCGCGGTCACGATGGTCACGAACGACGTCATTCCCTATGGCCTCGTGCAGGGCCCGCGCGGGCAACTCGACGGGCTGAACCTCGTGGGGCTCAAGCGCAAAGGCGTGTCGCGCGAGGACATCACGGCACTTCGCGCCGCCTTCCAGATGTTGGCACAGGGCGAGGGCGCCTTCGCCGACCGCGCGCGGCGGCTGAGGGACGAGACCGCCAGCGCTTATGTCCGCGAGATCGTCGATTTCATCCTCGCCGACAGCGACCGCCACTTCCTGACGCCGGAGCGCTGAGGTGCTTGCGCTGATCGCGGGGCGGGGCAAGTTGCCGGCGGTTCTCGTGGATAGCCTCGAAGACTTGCCCTTCATCGCCTCGCCCGAGGGGTTCGATCCTGATTTCCTGGTGCCCGACCGCCGCTTCCGGATCGAGGAACTGGGCACGCTCATCGAAGAGATGCGCGCACTCGGCGTGACCGAGGTGTGCTTCGCAGGCGGTATCCGGCGGCCCGACGTCGATCCCGCACGGATCGATGCCGCGACGCAGCCGCTTGTGCCACGCATCCTGGCGGCGCTCGGCCAGGGGGACGATGGCGCCTTGCGTGCGGTTCTGTCGATCTTCGAGGAGGCCGGCTTCACCATCCGCGCGGCCCACGAGATCCTGCCGGCCCTTCTGCCCGACGCAGGCGTTCCCACCGCACGACGGCCGGACCCCACCAACGAGGCCGACGCCGAGCGCGCCGCCGCCATCGTCGCGGGCATGGGCGACCTCGACATCGGGCAGGCCGTGGCTGTGCTGTCCGGGCAGGCGCTGGCGGTCGAGGGCGTCTTCGGCACCGACTGGATGCTCGCCTCGCTGCGGCACCGGCCCGACGGGGGAGGCGGCCTTATCTACAAGGCCGCGAAGCCCGGTCAGGACCGGCGCGTCGATCTGCCGATGATCGGAACGGATACCGTCACCGCGGCCAAGCGCGCCGGTCTCGATGGCATCGTGGTCGCGAGGGACGAGGTGATGGTCCTCGGCCTCGACCGCGTGACGCGCGCCGCCGACAAGGCCGGGCTCTTTCTCTGGGTGCGCGGCTGATGCTTCATATCTTCGCAAATACGCATTGTCCCACATGCCCCTGAAGCTCTGGCTTCTGGCGGGCGAGGCGTCGGGCGACAAGCTCGGCGCGGCGCTGATCGCGGGGCTGAAGGCGCTGCACCCGGACCTGGAACTCCGCGGCGTGGCCGGTCCTCTGATGCAGGCCGCGGGGATGGAAAGCCTGTTCCCGATGGACGATCTCAGCGTCATGGGGATCGCCGAGATCTTGCCGAAGTACCCCGCATTGCGCCGTCGGCTGAACGAGGCGGCGCGCGATTGCCTGGACGTCGCGCCCGACGCGCTTGTCACCATCGACGCGCCCGACTTCTCGCTGCGCCTCGCGCGGCTGGTCAAGTCCGCCGCTCCGATCCGCACCGTCCACTATGTCGCGCCATCCGTCTGGGCCTGGCGTCCGGGTCGCGCGGCGAAGATGGCGCGTCACATCGACCAGGTTCTGGCGCTTCTGCCGTTCGAGCCGCCCTACATGGAGGCCGCAGGGATGCGCTGCGACTTCGTCGGCCATCCCGTCGTCGCCGAGCCGGTGGCGACCGAGAAGGAGGCCCGCGCCTTCCGCGAGGCGTCGGGCCTTGGCGACGCGCCCCTCGTCCTCGTCCTGCCCGGATCGCGGCGAGCCGAGGTCGGGCGGCTGACGCCCGTCTTCGGCGAGGCCTTGCGTCACGTTCTCGCGGCGCAACCGGAGGCCCGGGTGGTCGTTCCCGCCGCCCGATCCGTCGCGGCGCAGGTGATTGAGGCCGTCAGGGACTGGCCGGGCGCGCCGGTGGTTCTCGATTCGCGCAAAGATCCCGCGGCCGACGCCGTCAAGCGCGCGGCCTTCCGCGCCTCGGATGCAGCGCTTGCGGCGAGCGGGACCGTCAGTCTCGAACTGGCCGCCGCCGGGACGCCAATGGTCGTGGCGTACGACATGAACTGGATCTCGTGGCAGATCATGTCGCGGATGGCCCTGATCGACACCGTCACCTTGGTCAATCTCGTCACCGGTCGAAAGGTCGTGCCCGAATTCCTCGGCCCCGCGTGCCGACCGGAGCCAGTCGGGGCGGCGCTGGCAGCGCTTCTCACGGACGGTGCGGCGCGGGCGGCGCAGGTCGCGGCGATGAACGAGACGATGGACAAGCTCGGAAAGGGCGGCGAGCCTCCGGGTCTGCGCGCTGCGCGCGCGGTTCTCGACGGTCTGGGACTGCCCGCCTAGCGCGAAATCCAGCCGCCGCCGAAGACGCGGGTGCCGTCCGGCTCGTAGAAGACGCAGGCCTGACCTGGCGAAACCCCTTCCTCGGGCGACAGAAGCTCGACCTGGGCCTCGGTCGCCGAGAGCGGCCGCACGACCGCTTCCACAGGCGCCTTGGTCGAGCGGATCTTGACCGTGAGCGGCCACTCGGAACGGCTGTCGAAGGGAGCGTCGCCCAGCCAGTTGACCTCGCGCACCGCGATCGTCCGGGTCGCCAGCAGGTCTTTCGGCCCGACGACCACTCGGCGGCCGTCGACGTCGAGCTTGACCACGTAGAGCGGCTCGTCCAGCCCGCCGATGCCAAGGCCCCGGCGCTGTCCGATGGTGTAGTGGATGACGCCCCTGTGCTCTCCCAGGATCCGGCCATCGGCGTGGACGATCTCGCCCGGTTCTGCGGCGCCGGGGCGCAGTTTCTCGATCAGCGCGGCATAGTTGCCGTCCGGGACGAAGCAGATGTCCTGGCTGTCGGGCTTGTCGGCGACCGTCAGACCGTGCGTCGCGGCAAGCGCCCGCGTCTCGGCCTTCGACGACAGGTGGCCGAGGGGAAAGCGAAGGAAGGCGAGCTGTTCCGGCGTGGTCGAGAACAGGAAATAGGACTGGTCGCGCGCGGCATCGGCCGCCCGGTGCAACTCGGGCCCCGACGCGCCGACGCGGCGCTGGATGTAGTGTCCCGTCGCCATGCAGTCGGCGTCGAGATCCTTCGCCGTCATCAGCAGATCCTTGAACTTCACCCGTTCGTTGCAGCGGATGCAGGGCACGGGCGTCGCACCCGCGAGGTAGCTGTCGGCGAATTCGTCGATCACCGCGTCGCGGAAGATGTTCTCGTAGTCGAGGACGTAGTGCGGGAACCCCATCTCCTCGGCCACGCGGCGCGCGTCGTGGATGTCGATGCCCGCGCAGCAGGCACCCTTCTTCGCAAGCGCCGCACCGTGGTCGTAGAGCTGGAGCGTCACGCCGACGACATCATAACCCTCGCGGGCGAGTTCGGCCGCGACGACCGAGCTGTCGACGCCGCCCGACATCGCCACCACCACCCGCGTCTCGGCAGGCGGCTTGGGGAAGCCCAGGGAATTGAGGCTGGAGGCTCGGTCGAGCATGGCGTCACCGGAAGCGAAGGGAAGATCGCGAAGAATATGGGAAAAATTGGCGGAAATCACAAGGTCGGGCCTTCACCCAAGATTAAGCCAGCCCGGGCAAAGGTCGCCGTGACAATCCCGGAACGACGCGGCCATGTATCTCAAGAAGGTGAAAGGACCAAGGGCGGTGACCCTGCCGGACGGCAGGGTGATGACCCGCGCCGACCTGCCGGACGTCGAAACCCGCAGGTGGGTCGCCAGCCGAAAGGCGGCGGTCGTGCGCGCAATCGCTCATGGCCTTATCACCCGGGCCGAGGCGCTGGACACCTATCACCTGTCTGAGGAAGAGCTGGACGCGTGGCACGTTGCAGTTGAGCGACACGGAGAGGCCGCCTTGAAAGCCACGAGTTTGCAGCGGTATAGACAACCATAGCGTGTAGTGCTAGCTTTCGTCGGGGGTAACCGCCAGTTAATCTTTTGGCTCCAATGTATCCCCGAATGGCAAGCCTGCGGAGATTGTGACTATGCGTGTTCTCTTGGTTGAAGACGATCCGACGACCTCGCGCAGCATCGAGCTGATGCTGACCCATGCGAACCTCAACGTCTATGCGACGGACCTGGGTGAAGAGGGGATCGACCTCGCCAAGCTCTACGACTACGACCTGATTCTGCTCGACCTCGGCCTGCCCGACATGGACGGGCACGAGGTGCTGCGCCAGCTTCGGATGGCCCGCGTGGAAACGCCGATCCTCATTCTCACCGGGTCGGACGATACGGAAAGCAAGATCAAGGGCTTCGGTTTCGGCGCCGACGACTACCTCACGAAGCCTTTCCATCGTGAAGAACTCGTTGCCCGCATCCACGCCATCATCCGCCGCTCGAAGGGACATGCGCAGTCGGTGATCCAGACCGGCAAGGTCGCCGTCAACCTCGATGCCAAGACGGTCGAATCCGAAGGCAAGACGGTCAACCTGACGGGCAAGGAATACCAGATGCTGGAGCTGCTTTCGCTCCGCAAAGGGCACGACGCTGACGAAAGAGATGTTCCTCAACCATCTCTACGGCGGAATGGACGAGCCGGAGTTGAAGATCATCGACGTCTTCATCTGCAAACTCCGCAAGAAGCTGTCCATCGCGACCGGCGGCGACAACTACATCGAGACGGTTTGGGGACGGGGCTATGTCCTGCGCGACCCCGAACCCGTAAGCCTGAGACGCGACGCCCTCCGCGCCTCGGCCTGAACCTCCTCCCTGCCTGAAGGGCCGCATTCCGCTCGATACGGAAGGCGGCCCTTCCTTTATGGCCTCACAGACGGGCCGCGGCGCGTCGCCAGGGCTGGACGCGACGTGCCGGGCTTTTTATCCATGGGGGTATAGGTCCCACCCGAGGTTCGCCGGCGGCATGAAAGACGTATCCTCCCTTTCGCCCGCTGAGGCGGGCGCTGAGCTTGCCCGGCTTGCCCGCGAGATCGCGCGCGCGAACGAGGCCTATCACGCCAAGGACGCGCCCGAGATATCCGACGCGGACTACGACGCGCTGAAGCGCCGCAATGCCGAGATCGAGTCTGCCTTTCCGGACCTGAAGCGCGGGGATTCTCCGTCCGACCAGGTCGGCGCGGCGCCGTCCGAGGGCTTTCAGAAGGTCACCCACTCGATCCCGATGCTGTCTCTGGGCAACGCCTTCGAGGATGAAGAGGTCACCGAGTTCGACCGCTCGGTGCGCAAGTATCTGGGCCTTTCCGCGGATGCGAGCCTCGCCTACGTCGCCGAACCCAAGATCGACGGGCTGTCGCTGTCGCTACGCTATGAAGGCGGCGCGCTGATCTCGGCCGCCACGCGGGGCGACGGCGCGACGGGCGAGAACGTGACGGTCAATGCGCGCACCATCGACGACATCCCCGCGACATTGAAAGACGCTCCAGATGTCCTCGAGGTCCGGGGCGAGGTCTACATGAGCCACGCTGACTTCGCCGCGCTCAACACGCGGCAGGAAGAGGCGGGCGGCAAGACCTTCGCCAACCCGCGCAACGCCGCTGCCGGATCTCTGCGCCAGCTTGACCCGAAGATCACCGCGGCGCGGCCGCTCCGGTTCTATGCCTACGGCTGGGGCAGCCTCTCGCAGCCTCTCGCCGACACCCAGAAGGGCGCCATCGACCGTCTGGCGACGCTCGGGTTCGTCACAAACGACATGATGCGTCTCTGCGACGGGCCGGACGAGATGCTGGAGCAGTATCGCCTGATCGAGGAAAAGCGCGCGACGCTCGGCTACGACATCGACGGGGTTGTCTACAAGGTCAACGACCTCGCCCTCCAGTCTCGCCTCGGCTTCCGTTCGACCACACCAAGGTGGGCCATCGCGCACAAATTCCCGGCCGAGCTGGCCTGGACCCGGCTCGAGAAGATCGAGATCCAGGTCGGGCGGACGGGCGCCCTGTCTCCGGTGGCGCGCCTGACGCCGGTGACCGTGGGTGGCGTCGTGGTGTCGAACGCGACGCTTCACAACGAGGATTACATCGCCGGGCGGAGCGCCGACGGCACGCCTATTCGTGACGGCAAGGACATCCGCGAAGGCGACTGGGTGCAGGTCTATCGCGCCGGCGACGTGATTCCGAAGGTCGCCGACGTCGACGTGGCGAAGCGGCCGAAGGACGCGACCCCCTACGAATTTCCCACGGTCTGCCCCCGCTGCGGGTCGGATGCAATCCGCGAGGACGGCGACGCCGTGCGCCGCTGCACGGGCGGGCTGATCTGCCCCGCGCAGGCGGTCGAAAGGCTGCGCCACATGGTCGGCCGCTCGGCCTTCGACATCGAGGGGCTGGGCGCCAAGCAGGTCGAACAGTTTTTCGAGGACGGCTGGATTGCCGAGCCCGCCGACATATTCACCCTGCGCGACCGGAAGGGCGTCGAGTTGCGCGAGCGGGAAGGCTGGGGCGAGAAGTCCGCCGAGAACCTTCTCGACGCCATCGACGCGCGCCGCACCGTGGCCTTCGAGCGCTTCCTCTTCAGCCTTGGCATAAGGCACCTGGGCGAGGTCGCGGCCAAGGACCTGGCCCGACACTTCCATGACTGGCCGACGCTCGCCCAGACGGCCGACACCGCGGCGTCCGAGCCTGCGGCCGAGGCCGAGGGGCGAGACGCTCTGGCGAAGAGCCCTGCCTGGTCGGAGTTCCTGTCGATCGACGGGGTCGGCCAGACCCTGACGCGGTCGCTGGTGACGACGCTGGCGCAGGCCGAGGAACGCGCCTTGATCGACCGGCTGGCCGCTCATCTGACCATCGAGGCCCCCGCCGCCCGGGCGACCGACAGCCCCGTTGCCGGCAAGACCGTCGTCTTCACCGGCACGCTCGAAAAGATGACGCGGGCCGAGGCCAAGGCGCGGGCCGAATCCCTGGGCGCCAAGGTCGCGGGCAGCGTCTCGGCCAAGACCGATCTCCTCGTCGCAGGACCGGGGGCGGGGTCGAAGGCAAAGAAGGCGGTCGAGCTTGGGATCGAGACCATCGACGAGGATGGCTGGCTCGCCCTCATCGCCGACGCATGAGCCGCCGCCCCGAAGTCCTGTTCCCGCTCTTCGCCGAGCTCGAGACGCTGCCGGGCGTCGGCGCCAAGACCGCCAAGGCCATGTCGGCGCTTCAGGTCGCGACGCCGCGCGATCTTCTCTTCACGCTGCCTGTCTCGGGCGTCGATCGGTCGTTCCGCGACACCATCATGGGCGTGCCCTTGCCCGCGACGGTCACGACCGAGGTCACCGTCGAACGGCACCATCCGGCGCGCGCGCGCGGCAAGCCCACCCGCATCGACGTGGCCGATGCGCAGACGTCGTTCCAGCTCGTCTTCTTCCATGCCAAGGGCGACTGGCTGCAGCGCACCTTGCCTGTCGGGTCGCGCCGCCTCGTGTCGGGCCGGGCCGAGGTGTTCGACGGGGTCGCACAGATCGTCCATCCCGATCACGTCCTTCTGCCCTCCGAGGCGGGCGACCTGCCGGCGTTCGAGCCGGTCTATCCTCTGACACAGGGCGTCACGCTCAAGGTGATGGCGAAGGCCGCGCAGGCAGCCGTGACGCGCGCGCCGGACCTGGCCGAGTGGATCGACCCCGAGCTTGTCCGGCGCGAGGGCTGGCCATCCTGGCGTGAGGCAGTGGCGGCCGCGCATGCGCCGCAGGGGTCCGCCGACATCGCCGCCTCGGCACCCGCGAGGCAGCGCCTGGCCTACGACGAGCTTTTCGCGCACCAGGTGACGCTGGCGCTTGTCCGGGCGCGGCGCCGCACCCGCGCCGGTCGACCCTCGGTCGCGACCGGACGTCTGCAATCCCGCGTCCTGGCCGCCTTGCCCTACAGCCCCACCTCGGCGCAGGAGCGGGCTATCCGCGAGGTGGCGGACGACATGGGATCGGACCGCCGGATGAACCGGCTGCTTCAGGGCGATGTCGGCGCGGGCAAGACGCTGGTGGCGCTGATGGCGCTTCTGGTCGCGGTCGAGGCAGGCGGGCAGGGCGTTATGATGGCCCCGACCGAAATCCTCGCCCGCCAGCATCTTTCGGGCCTCAAGCCGCTGGCCGAGGCTGCCGGCGTGGTGGTCGAGCTTCTGACCGGCCGCGACAAGGGAAGTGAGCGTGCGGCCAAGCTTTCGGCGCTGGCGAAGGGCGACATCCACATCCTCGTCGGCACCCACGCCGTGTTCCAGGCGGACGTGGAGTTCCGCGACCTGCGCCTTGCCGTCGTCGATGAACAGCACCGCTTTGGCGTGGCGCAGCGGATGGAGCTTGGCCGCAAGGGCGAGCGCGTCGATGTCCTCGTGATGACGGCGACGCCGATTCCGCGCTCGCTCAGCCTCGCGAACTACGGCGACATGGACGTCTCGATCCTCGACGAGAAACCTCCGGGCCGAACGCCGGTTGCGACCGCCCTGATCTCTTCGGGACGGATGGACGAGGTCGTGGGCCACCTTCGCGCCGCCGTGGCCGAAGGACGGCAGGCCTATTGGGTCTGTCCGCTTGTCGACGAAAGCGAGACGCTGGAGAAGACCGCGGCCGAGGAGCGCTTCAAACGCCTGCGCGCGGCACTTGGGGAGGATGTCGTGGGCCTTGTCCACGGGCAGATGCCGCCTCGCGACAAGGACGCGGCGATGGCGGACTTCGTGGCGGGCAGAACGCGTGTGCTGGTGGCGACCACCGTCATCGAGGTCGGGGTCGACGTGCCGAACGCCTCGATCATGGTCATCGAAGGCGCCGAGGGTTTCGGTCTGGCCCAGTTGCATCAGCTTCGCGGAAGGGTCGGGCGCGGCTCCGAGAAATCGACCTGCCTTCTGTTGTACCAGACGCCCCTGACCGAAAGCGCACGTCGCCGTCTCGAGATCCTGCGCGAGACCGAGGACGGCTTTCGCATCGCCGAGGAGGATCTCGTCATGCGCGGCGCAGGCGATGTCCTCGGCACGGCGCAGTCGGGCCTGCCGCGGTTCCGAATCGCGGACCTGGAGCGTCAGGCGGCGCTGATGGCGGTCGCGAACGGCGATGCGCGGCGGCTCATTTCCGTCGATCCCGACCTGACGTCCGAGCGGGGGCGTGCGGTGCGCGTGCTTCTCTGGCTGATGGAGCAAGACAAGGCGATCGGCATGATCTCGGTCGGGTAGCAGGTGCTCGCGTTAACCACTCGTTCGCGAATGTTCTTAAAAAGTTCTTTACATGTTTCTCAAAATTTGAGAACAAGATGGCAACACCGACGGCCCGCCCGCCGTTTTGCCTGACACAGGGAATGACCGAGATGAATGAATTGAGAGCGACCTTCTCACGCAATGCTGCCACCCTGCCGCGCGATTTCGCTGGTGTGGCAGCCCTTGCCGTCATCGCCTTCGTCGGCCTGTCCGCGCCGGGCCTTTTCTGACCTCACGCCTCTGACTGCCTGCGGTCTGGACGGCCGGTCCCGCATCCTGTCCCAAACGGTTTGCGAACTGTCCCTCGATCGTGGTCCCTGTCCCGGACCCGACCGGCCCGAACACCAGATACGCCACTGACCGCCGCCATCCGCCCGGATGTGCGGCGGTTTTTTGTCGGACGGATCAGGCGCAGTCGGCGCGCGTCTCGGCCTCGGACACCGCTTCGGCAGTCGCTTCGAGGGCGAGCAGGATCGACGCGTGGCGATTGCGGAAATCGCGCGCGGGCTCCAGCACCTCATAGCCCTCGAAGGGTGCGTCCGGCACCGGTCCCCCATCGGACAGCATCGCGCGCAATTGGTCGCGGGCGCGCTCGATCTCGGCCTTCGTGCGGCCGATGACCACGCGGCCCAGGACAGAGGCCGAGGCTTGGCCTAGCGCGCAGGCCTTCACGTCCTGGCCGAAACGCGCGATCTGCCCGTCCTCGAGCTCCACGTCCACCGTCACCGTCGATCCGCAGAGTGGCGAGCGCCGCTTGACCGTCGCGTCGGGCGCGTTCAGCCGGTCGCTGTGCGGGATGTCCGCCGCCAGTTCGAGGATCCGCCCCGAGTAGAGCTTGACGAGATCGGTGTCGGCCATCGGCTTTCCTTCGCACAGTTCACCCCATAAATAGGCGCAGCCGGCTTCCAAGGAAAGGTTCTGCCGATGGCCTTCGATCCCTCCACGCTTTGTTTCGACGACCGTGGCCTGATGCCCGCCATCGCGCAGGAGGAGGGAACGGGCCTTGTCCTGATGATGGCCTGGATGAATGCCGAGGCGGTGGCGCGCACGCTTGAGACGGGGCGCGTCACCTACTGGTCGCGGTCGCGGCAGGCATTCTGGGTGAAGGGCGAAACCTCGGGCCACGTCCAGACGCTGGTCGACCTCCGTGTCGATTGCGACCGGGATTGCCTGCTGCTGATCGTGCGGCAGGAGGGACCCGCCTGTCACACGAACCGGCAAAGCTGTTTCTATACAGCGGTGCGCGACGGATCCGAGGTCGAATTGATGAGGCCGGTGGCATAGGGGGCTCTGCCCCCTTGCGCCCTGCGGCCTCACCCCCAGAGCATTTCAGGACAGAGGAAAGTCAGAGCCCGACCATTCGGCGGATGTCGTCAGGCGTGGCGCCGGCGTCGCGGTAGCTTTGGATCGAGCGCGCGTCGTCGCGCTTCGCCAGGCGCTTGCCGGCCTCGTCGCGGATCAGCCGGTGGTGGTGGTACTCGGGTCGGGGCAGGCTGAGGATGTCTTGCAGGACGACGTGGATCTTCGTCGCCTCGAACAGGTCCTGACCGCGGACCACATGCGTGATGCCCTGGTCGGCGTCGTCGACCACCACCGACAGGTGATAGCTCGTTCCCATGTCGCGGCGGGCGAGGACCACGTCGCCGATCTCGCCCGGCAGGGCAATCGGGTGGATGTCGATCCGGCCTGACTCTCCTTCGGGGCCGCGCCCGGTTTCCTCGAAAGTGGCGGGGCGGTCATCTATTGCTTTCGCCATGTCCAGGCGAAGGGCCGTGTTCGTGGGCATGACTGGATCGCCGAAGCTCTTCCGGTCGCGGCAGGTGCCGGGATAGACGATGCCGTCCGGGCCGACGGCAGGCTCGCTCTCGTTCGGGGCCGATGCTGCCTCGAGGATGTCGCGCCGGTTGCAGGTGCAGGCGAAGAGCAGGTCTTCATTCCAGAGCGATTGAAGAGTCTGACGGTAAAGGTGTAGACGCTCTGACTGTCGCACCACCGGGGTCTCCCACGACAGCCCGAGCCAGCTGAGATCCTTGTATATCAGGTCTTCCCACTCGGCCCGCGACCGGCTCCGGTCGATATCCTCGATGCGCAGAACGAAGTCTCCGCCCGCCGCCCGCGCCATGTCATGCGCAAGGATCGCCGAATAGGCGTGGCCGAGATGAAGGGGCCCTGTGGGCGACGGCGCGAAACGAGTGCGCAGCCTCATGTCCGGCGCAGGACGAAAACCGTGGAGCGAACGCCTTTCGCCGACAGGTGCGGCCCGTCTTCGTCGAGGACGACCTCGATGTCGGGGGCGAGGACCGCGATATCGAGACGGTCGGAGTAGGCCCGGTCGGCCAGCGCGTCCTCGTCGAGGGTGAAGGCAAGGAGACCGCCCGGCGCGAGGATGTCGAGGAGGAGGTCTAACGTCCTCGGCGGTGCCTCGCCTTGTCCGATAGAAGAGACAGCCGAGATAAGGGGATAGGCGCCACGCTTGACGTGACCCAGGGTGTTCGGCTCTGCTTCCCAGAGATGCTGGTAGATACCTTTTTGCCGGGCCTGAGCCAGCATCTCGGACGACAGATCCGTACCATCGATCTGTGCGAAGCCCGCCGCCTTGAAGGCCAGGCCGGAAAGCCCCGTCCCACATCCGAAGTCCAGAAGCGGCTTGTCCGGATTCGCGCCCGCTCGTCTCAACGCCAGGGCGACCCGGGCGGGCGCGGCATAGCCCAGGGCGCTGACGTCGGCGTCGTAGGTGTCGGCCCATGCCGCATAGGTCGCGCGTGTGTCTTCGATCATTCCGCAGCTCGCAGGACGGGAGCGTCCAGCCAGGCCAGCCAATCCGCCTTGGCGCGATCCGTGTAGGCCTTGTAGCGCTCGCGCCGCCCGCGTCTCCCTCCCTTCGCGTCGATCGGGGGAAACAGCCCGAAGTTGACGTTCATCGGCTGGAACGTCTTGGCATCCGCGCCGCCTGTGATGTGGTGAAGAAGCGCGCCCATGGCCGTCGTCGGCGGCAGGGTCGGAAGCGCCTTTCCCGTCATCTCGGCCGTCGCAAGCCGACCGGCCAAAAGGCCCATGGCCGCGCTCTCGATATAGCCTTCGACGCCCGTGACCTGTCCCGCGAAGCGAACCGACGGTAGCGAGCGGAGGCGCAGGTTTGCATCCAGAAGCCTAGGCGCGTTCAGAAACGTGTTGCGATGGATGCCGCCAAGGCGTGCGAACGATGCGTTCTCAAGGCCGGGAATCATCCGAAAAACATCGGTTTGCGCGCCGTATTTCATCTTGGTCTGAAAGCCGACGATGTTCCACAGCGTGCCGAGCTTGTTGTCTCGGCGAAGCTGCACCACGGCGTAGGGCTTGACGTCGCGGTTGTGCGCGTCGGTCAGGCCGACCGGCTTCATGGGGCCGTGGCGCAGCGTCTCGCGACCGCGTTCGGCCATGACCTCGATCGGAAGGCAGCCGTCGAAGTAACCTGCGGTCTCGCCCTCGTGGAATTCGGTCTTCTCTGCCGACAGCAGCGCGTCGATGAAGGCCTCGTACTGATCCCGTGTCATCGGACAGTTCAGATAGGCGGTGCGGTCGTCTTCGGTTTCGCCCTTGTCGTAGCGGGACTGGGCCCAGGCCACGTCCATGTCGATGGTTTCGGCATGGACGATGGGGGCGATGGCGTCGAAGAAGGCGAGGCTTCCTTCGCCGGTCTCGGCCTGGATCGAGCTGGCGAGGGCGGGCGAGGTCAGGGGACCGGTGGCGAAGATCCAGTGGCCGACGCGCGGAAGGTCCGTCACCTCTTCGTCCACCACTGATATATTAGGGTGCGAGCGGATCGCCTCGGTCACACCGGCCGAGAAGGCATCGCGATCCACGGCCAGCGCGCCGCCTGCGGGCAGGCTGTGCCGGTCGCCCATCCGCATGATCAGGCCGCCGGCCTGCCGCATCTCCCAATGGAGGAGGCCCACTGCGTTCTGCTCGTCGTCGTCCGAGCGAAATGAGTTCGAGCAGACCATTTCGGCGAAGTCGCCCGTGCGGTGCGCAAAGGTGCCGACCTTGGGGCGCATCTCGTGCAGGATCACGCGAACGCCGCGCTCGGCCGCTTGCCAGGCGGCTTCCGACCCGGCAAGGCCACCGCCGACGATATGAAGAGGTTCGGACATGAGGGCGATTTAGACCCCGGCGCCCGGTTTGGAAAGGGCGTCAGTCGATCCTGGCGAGGTTCAGGTCTTCGCGGAAGCGCGTCACGGTGGCACGCGGCTTGATCGCCACCCATTCAGAGTTGCTGTGGTTCGATGCAGCTTCCGACGGTGTGTCGATCACGTCGGCGGCGCGGTCGTGGACACCGACGCGGGCCGACATCAGAAGGCCGCCGATAAGGGCCAGGTCGCGCCAGAAGCCTCCCACTTCGCCATGCGAGAAAAGGCTGAGATAGCTGGTCCAGAACAGGATGATGGCCAGGACCAGTGCCGCGGCCCGGCGGTAGAGACCGAAGACGACCAGCGCGCAGAGCGTCAGGACGATCAGTCGGCTGACGTGACGTGCCGGGATTTCGTCGAGGAAAGGGGTGACAAGTCGTGTCAGATCGGCGCCTTCGACAAGTCCGATGGCCAGCGCGACGAAGTACGAGACGATCAGGATGCGCGTCACATGCGCCGCAGCCGTGCCGTTGCCGGTCAGGTCCCTCATTCCGATATCCCCGCGTCTGTCCCAGATGGCGTCGCCCGACGAGTGGGCGAAAATCGAACGGAGGCCAAAATACAAAGGCCATCCCAGGCTAGAGAGAAGTGGTTAATGACGGCGTTTCTCCGGCGGAAACAGATTATCTTTGTTGCATCAATTAGGCACAAATGCGGCAATGCCCTCCGTTCGGGAGGGCGCAGCCGCTGTCTGGTGCCGGGCACGAGGCCCGGATGTCACCAAAGCTTGCGGCGGAGAAGGGGCGCCACCGGATCGGTGCGGCCGAAGGGGCGCGTCGCGGGTGATGCGCCGCCTGCCGTGCCGAGCGAGAGCGTGACGCCGAAGGATATACGCGTCTCGCCTGCGACCCCGTCGCGGCCAGCGAGACCGGAGCGGGTGACGCCGGCCTGAAGACCCCAGGGGCCGTTGCTGGGCGACCAAGTGGCCGTCAAGCCCGCGTCCCAGGCCGTCGCTCGAAAGGCGGCTTCGTCGAAGTCGGCGACGTCGAGACGGCCCGCGAGCGTGATTTCGGGCGTCAGCTCGTGCGCCAATCCGACACCGCCGAAGATGAAGTCGAGGTCATCGGCGTCCGCTACGCCGAAGCCGGCCCGGACTTCGAGCGAGGTGTCCTGAGACAGGGCGAGCATCCCTTCGGCGCCCAGAGAGCCCCACATCATGGACCGGCCGTCCACATCCGACAGCGCGGCGAATAGGCCATACTTCTGGCCATTGCGCGGCGCCATGTAGAGGTGGGCGGCAACACCGCCGATCCCGCCCGACGCCGTGTCGTCGAAGGACAGGTCGCCCTGGAAGCCGTGGACCCCCGTGACCGCCACATCGACGGTCGCCGAAGCCCGGGAACGCGCCGACCCGCTTTCGTCCTGGACCATGCCAAGGCTGAATTCGGCGCCGGTGATCCCGAGGGAGCTTTGCGCCTGCGCAGCGGGGCAAGACAAACCGATCAACAAGGCAACTAGATACGTGCGCATCCACTCTCTCCACGTCCAGGCCCCAACCCGTGGAGATTTATCTCAAATCTGAATGAGTCCGGTAAGTGTAAATCCGAACAGATGGTTAACGGAGTGTCTTGATGCACTGTCAGACGAGCGCGACGGACTCCCTTTGTGTCGGGTCGGGATATGGGCGGTAGAGGCCCACCGCAAGCTGCCCGATCATGTCGTGCATGAGATCGTAGTATTTCTGGTCGGCCGGCGAACCGGCATCGGCGAGGGATCGGAAGGCGGATTCGAGCTGCGCCATATCCTCAACCTCGATCGTGAGGATCATGTCGCTGTGCTGCGCCGAGGCGAGGCCGAACTTGCGGCGAAAGAGCTTCCATTCGCCGATCAGGCCGCGCGAGGCGAGGCCGGAAAGCCAGTGTTCGGTGGCGGAGGCGAAAGCGAGGGCCTGAGCGTCGCGCTTCAGCTCGATCATGCAGTGGTACAGGTTCATGCACCTGCGACTAGCACGACAGGCGTTTCCGGGAGGTAAACGCCTAGGCTTCCTCGATGTCGCCCGCGTCGTCCGCCTCGGCGATCCAGGCGACCGAGACGACCTCTTCGCCCTTCGCGGTGTCGAAGACCTTCACGCCGCCCGCGGTGCGCGACCGGAACGAAATGCCCTCGACCGGCACGCGGATGGACTGGCCCGTCGAGGTGGCGAGCATGATCTGGTCGCCCATTTCGACTGGGAACGAGGCGACGAGCGGGCCGCCCCGCATCGCGCGGTCCATCGCCATGACGCCTTGGCCGCCACGGCCCCGCACGGGGTAGTCGTGGCTGGAGGAGATCTTGCCCGCGCCTTTCGCGGTGATCGTCAGGACAAGGTTCTCGGCCTCGGACATCTCGGCATAGCGCGAGGGCGAAAGCTGGCCCTCGGCGACGGCCTCCTCGTCCTCATCGGCCTCGGATTCCTCCTCGACCACGCCTGCCATGAGACGGCGCTGCTTGAGGTATGCGGCGCGTTCGGCGGGGTCGGCCTCGAAGTGGCGGATGACGGACATCGACACGACGCGGTCGCCGTCGGCCAGCCGGATGCCCCGCACCCCGCTCGAGTCGCGGCCCTTGAAGACGCGGACCTCGGTCGTCGGGAAGCGGATCGCGCGTCCCAGTGCGGTCACGAGCATGATGTCGTCTTCTTCGGTGCAAATCCGGGCGTTTACGAGCGATACCTCATCCGGCAGACGCATCGCGATCTTGCCGTTACGCATGACGTTGGTGAAGTCCGACAGCGCGTTGCGCCGGACGCCGCCTTCGGAGGTGGCGAAGAAGATGTGGAGCGATTCCCAATCCTCCTCGGGCGCGTCCACGGGCATGATCGCCGCGATCGAGACGCCCGTGGGAATGGGCAGGATGTTGACGATGGCCTTCCCGCGCGAAGTGCGGCCGCCAAGCGGCAGGCGCCAGGTCTTCAGCTTGTAGACCATCCCGTCGGTGGTGAAGAACAGAAGCTGGGTATGCGTGTTCGCCACGAAGAGCGTGGTGACGACGTCGTCTTCCTTCAGCGCGCCGCCGGACAGGCCTTTGCCGCCACGCTTCTGGCTGCGGAACTCGGCGAGGGCCGTACGCTTGATGTAGCCGCCCTGGGTGATGGTGACGACCATGTCCTCACGCTCGATGAGGTCCTCGTCCTCCATGTCGCCGGCCCAGTCAACGATCTCGGAGCGGCGGGGGACGGCGAAAAGCTCGCGCACCTCGCGCAGCTCGTCCGAGATGATCGACATGATGCGGGCGCGGGAGGACAGGATGTCGAGGTAGTCCTTGATCTTCGCCGCCAGCTCCTCGAGCTCGTCGGTGATGGTCTTGACGCCAAGCTGGGTCAGGCGCTGAAGCTGGAGGTCGAGGATGGCGCGGGCCTGGCGATCGGACAGGTTGTAGGTCCCGTCGTCGTTCATCCGGTGGCTCGGGTCGTCGATCAGCCGGATGTAGGGGGCGATTTCGTGCGCGGGCCAGCGTCTGGTCATCAGCTTTTCGCGGGCATCGGCGGGCGTGGCGCTGGCGCGGATGGTGGCGACGACCTCGTCCACGTTCGCCACGGCCACGGCCAGACCGCAGAGGATATGGCTGCGGTCGCGCGCCTTGCCCAGTTCGAAAGCGGTACGGCGGGCGACAACTTCCTCGCGGAAGGTGATGAAATACGACAGGAAATCGCGAAGCATCAGTTGCTCGGGACGGCCGCCGTTGAGCGCCAGCATGTTGCAGCCGAAGGACGTCTGCATCGGCGTGAAGCGCCAGAGCTGGTTCAGGACGACGTCGGGGGTGGCGTCGCGCTTCAACTCGATCACGACGCGGACGCCGACGCGGTCGGACTCGTCCTGGATGGCCGAGATGCCCTCGAGTTTCTTCTCGCGCACGAGGTCGGCGATCTTCTCGATCATCGCGGCCTTGTTCACTTGGTAGGGGATCTCGTCGAGGACGATGGCGAAGCGGTCCTTGCGCACCTCCTCGATCCGGGTCTTGGCGCGGATGATGACGCTGCCGCGGCCTTCGAGATAGGCCTTCCGCGCGCCGGAGCGGCCGAGAATGATGCCGCCCGTGGGAAAGTCGGGGGCGGGCACGATCTCGATCAGCCGTTCGGTCGAGATGTCAGGATCCTCGATCAGGGCGAGGGTCGCGTCGATCACTTCACCCAGGTTGTGGGGCGGGATGTTCGTGGCCATGCCGACCGCGATGCCGCCCGCGCCGTTGACCAGCATGTTCGGGAAGCGGGCGGGCAGGACCGTGGGTTCCTGATCCTTGCCGTCATAGTTGTCGGCGAAATCGACCGTGTCCTTGTCGATATCGGCGAGAAGATAGCTCGCCGACTTGGCCATGCGGACCTCGGTATATCGCATGGCGGCGGCGTTATCGCCGTCCATCGAGCCGAAGTTGCCCTGGCCGTCAAGTAGCGGAAGAGACATGGAAAACGGCTGCGCCATGCGCACGAGGGCGTCGTAGATCGCGCTGTCGCCGTGGGGATGGTACTTGCCCATGGTGTCGCCGACGGGCCTCGCCGACTTGCGGTAGGGCTTGTCGAAGGTGTTGCCGCTTTCGTGCATGGCGTAGAGGATGCGGCGGTGGACGGGCTTCAGGCCGTCGCGCAGGTCGGGTATCGCACGCGAAACTATGACCGACATGGCGTAATCGAGGTAGGAGGTCTTCATCTCCTGCTCGATCGACACTGTGGGACCGAGGTGACGCGGACCCGCCGGTGGCGTTTCTTCCGTGTTTTCAGGCGGTTCTGGCGTGTCGTTCACAGGCTGCTCGCTTTTTCATCGCACCGCAAGATCTGGGTGGCGACACTGTATCAGACCCCTACAGATAGGTGCAATGCCTGTTGCTCAATTGTCTGGCAGCCGCAGGGGGCGAGTGCCAACATGCTGAATTCATTGATCTTCAATCCGACTCATGGCTCAATTCCTGCGGCGGGCAGGCAATATGAGGTTGTCATGAGTCTCTCGGAAACCGAGCTTCTGCTGAAGGGATACGGCCTGACGACGGCCGAATTCTTCTACCGGATGCCGGATTATCGCAACGTTCTCAATACCTTCGTGTGGCAGGACTATGATGTGGCGCCTGACCATCCGAAGCTCTTCAAGTTCATCGAGTTCTGGCAAGAAGAGATCGAGGGGCCGCTGCATTCGGTCCGCTTCGTGCATCGCAAGAGGCTGTCTCCGACGGAATGGACGAACGTGGTGGGTGAGTTCACCATCCACTGAAGAGGGCGTCGGCAAGGCGTCGGCTTTGTGTCGGCAAGGTGTATGGCAGGCTGTCCGTCAGGATCAGCCGCGCCTCGACAGCGCGCGCACCCAGACCGCGGCCAGCGCGAAGGACAGGATCGCGTTCCAGGATGCCATCGAAAGGCCCGCGAAGGCCCAGGCGACCTCGTCGCACATGACCACGTCCGAGGGCAGGTCGAGCGACAGGAGATCGCCGCCCGACATCCCCGAAAGCCCGTCACCCGACCCGGTGCAGGAGGTCGGACCTTCCCACCAGCCGCGCTCGACGCCGGTGTGATAGACGCCGAACACGCCCGAAAGCGCCGCGCCGAGCGCACCCGCAAGACCAAGAAGAGTGAGCGGGCCGAGGACGAGGACCAGACCGCCCGCGGCAATGGCGGCGCCATGCGGCCAGCGCTGCCAGATGCAGAGCTTGCAGGGCGCGTAACCCGCGGCCTGGAAGGCGAAGGCGCCGAGGAGGAGGGCGAGAGAGCCGGCAGCGGCGAGGAGCATGAGGTTCTTGCGGGTCATATGAACCTTATCGCGTAGAAGCCGCCGAGAAGCAGGATCACGAAGGCCGTGAAGACGAGGCCGAGGTACTTCTCGACGAAAATGCGGATCGGAGGGCCGAATTTCCACAGGAGCCCCGCGAGGATGAAGAAGATCGTCGCACGGGCAACGATCGAGGTCACGAGAAAGGTCATGAATGGCAGGCCCGTCCAGCCCGACATGATGGTGATGACCTTGTAGGGGAAGGGGGTAAGCCCGCCGATCAGCACCGGCCAGAACCCGAAGTCGTTGAAGCGTTCGTTGAACTCGAGCATCCTGTCCGCCTTGCCGAGCGACTCGAGGATCGGCTGGCCGATGGCGTCGAAGGCAAAGGCTCCGATCCCGTATCCGAGCACCCCGCCGAGGACCGAGGCCACCGTGGCGACCCCCGCGATGAGCCAGGCCCGGTGCGGCGCCGCGAGCACCATCGGAACGATCATGATGTGCGGCGGGATGGGGAAGAACGAGCTTTCCACGAAGGCGACCAATGCAAGCGCCCAGAGCGCGCGCGGATGCGCGGCCAGCGAAATTGTCCAGTCGTAGAGCCGTCGGATCATTTTCTGCCCGTCCTCGCGGATCAAAGGCCAGTTTGCGACGTTGCCGTCAAGCCTCGCAGGGTGCAATCTCGCGGCCAGCCAGGTGAACGTCGGAGGGTGGCATGAGGTGGCAGGGTCGGCGCGGCAGCCGGAACATCGAGGATCGGCGCGGGATGCGCATGTCGGGAGGCGGCGGCATCGGGCTTGTCGGCATCCTCTTCATTCTTGGCATGGGCTGGTTCTTCGGGATCGACGTGACGCCGCTTCTCACCGGCACTGGCGGCGGTGGCGGCGAGGTCGTCCAGACCGACGCGCCCCTGACCGAGGCCGACCGGCGCGAGGGCGAGTTCGTCAGCGTGACGCTGGCCGACACCGAGGAGGTCTGGGCCGGCATCTTCGAGGAGCAGATCAACGAGCCCTACACGCCCGCGACCCTGGTCCTGTTCAAGGAGGTCACGCAGTCGCCCTGCGGCAACGCCAGCGGCGCGACGGGGCCGTTCTACTGTCCGGGCGACAGGAAGGTCTATCTCGATACGCAGTTCTTCACCACGATGCGCGACCGGCTGGGGGCGGGCGGCGATTTCGCCGCGGCCTATGTCGTGGCGCACGAGGTGGCGCATTCGGTGCAGGACCAGCTTGGCATCCTGGGCGAGGCGAACCGGATCCGGGGGCAAGTGAGCCAGGAGGAGGCGAACGCGATCTCGGTCCGGATCGAGCTTCAGGCCGACTGCTACTCGGGGATCTGGGCGCAGCAGGCGCAGGAGAAGTTCGGCAGCCTCGAACGCGGCGACATCGAGGAGGCGATGAACGCCGCCGCCCAGATCGGCGACGACACGCTTCAGCGCAACGCGGGCCAGCGTCCGATGCCCGAGAGCTTCACGCACGGCACGTCCGAACAGCGGCAGCGGTGGTTCCAGACCGGCTTCGAGACGGGCGACCTCGAGGCCTGCGACACCTTCGGGACGAACGATATCTGAGGCCTTACGCCCGGCTGGCGCGGGTCGCGGGGCGGGCCGCCGCTGACGCGGCGGCCCTTTTGCGTACTTCAGGCAAGATGAAGGTCAGGCGGCGCGAAGCCTCGGGCCTGAGCCCATCCTGAGAAGGAGTGCGGCCACGATGCCCACGTTGAGGAGGTTCCAGCCGATGCCGTTCCAGATCGAGAGCGCGTAGCTGCCGGTCTGGTCGTAGAGCCAGCCCGTCATCCAGCCGCCGAGCGCCATGCCGACGATGGTGGCGGCGATGACCGCGCCGACGCGGCGTCCGGCCTCGGCGGGCGGCAGGTACTCGCGGATGATGATGGCATACGAGGGCACGATCCCGCCCTGCGACAGGCCGAAGATAAGCGAGACGAGCGAAAGGCTTGTCCGGTTGCCTTCGATCAGGAACAGCGCAAGCGCCAGCATCTGGAGAGTGCCGCCGAGGAGGAGGGTGCGGAGGCCTCCGAGACGGTCGGCGAGCGCGCCGAAGGTCAGGCGCGAGACGACGCCGCCCAGAAGCATGAGGGACAGCATCTCGGCCCCGGCCGCCGCGCCGAAGCCGCGGTCGATGCACAGCGCCACGATGTGGACCTGGGGCATCGACATCGCGACGCAGCAGCCGACGCCCGCAAGCATCAGAAGCGCCTGGAGCGCGCGGGGCGAGAGGGCGACGGAACGGGCGCGGGAGGCGGCGTCGGTCGCGGCGCGGGCCGTCGTCGCGGCGTCGATGCGGCGGCGGAGGAGAAGCGCGCCGGGGATCATCACGACGGCGACGGTCAGCGCGATGGCGAGGTAGGCGCCGCGCCAGCCGTGGTCGATCATGATCCAGGCGATGACGGGCGACCAGGCAGCGCCGCTGGCGTAGTTGCCGCTGGCCGCGATGGCGAGGGCGAGGCCGCGGCGCTTGAGGAACCAGTGCGAGATGTCGGCCATGAGCGGCGCGAAGCTGGCCGAGGCGCCAAAGCCGAGAAGCGCGTGGATCAGCGTGACGCCGAGGAGCGAGGGGGCGAGGGCGGAGAGCGCGAAGCCTGCCGAGAGGGCTGCGCCCGCCGCGGCGAGGACGGTCGAGATGCCGAAGCGGTCGACGGCGCGGCCGAGAAAGAAGTTGCCCGCCGCGAAGCCCGCCATTGTGGCGGTGTAAGGCAGGGAGGCTCCGGCGCGGCTGATGTCGAACTCGGCCTGGAGCGCGGGCAGGATGACGATGACGGCCCACATGCCGACGTTGCCCACGACCGAGAGGCCGAGGCTGATGGCGAGGCGGGTCCAGGAATAGCGGCTGTCGTGCTCGGAGAGTTCCATGCCGGCGACGCTAGGGCCGGTCGCGGGGAAGTTCCATGCCGAAACCGTCGCGGGAAGGGACGAGGACGACACCGTCGCGGGTCGCCCCCGGCGGGTCGCCCAGGTCGCGGACGGGATAGGTCGCGAGGGCGTCGAAGCCGGCGCGCGGGAGGTGGGCGCGGCCGAGGTCTCCGACGAGGATGCGGGCGCCCCGGGCGTGGCAGCGGTGGAGGAAGGGGAGGACGCGGGTAGCGAGGGCGGCGCTGTAGAAGACGTCGCCGGCGAGGATCACCTGCGCGTCGGGGGCGGGGCCGTCGAGGAGGTCGCCGGCGAGGGCGAGGGGCGTGCCGTTCGCCTCGGCGTTCATGGCGGCGACGAGGCGGGCGAGGGGGTCGATGTCGGAGGCGGTGACGTGGGAGGCGCCGGCGCGGGCGGCGGCGATGCCCACGAGCCCCGCGCCCGCGCCGAGGTCGAGGACGCTTTGGCCCGCGACCGTCTCGGGGTGGCGCTGGAGGTGGAGGATCAGCGCGGCACCACCGGGCCAGAGGTGCGCCCAGTAGGGGGCGGCGTCGGAGCGGGCGGCGCGGGCGATGGCGGCGAGGCCGCTGCCGGGATGGGGTGTATGGCGCAGGAGGTCGGGCCGTTCTGCCACGTGCGCGAGCGGCAGGCGCGCCGCGATCGTCGCGCGAAGGCGGGCCTCGATCAGATCGCGAGCCTTGCGGACTGCGTGCCGCGCTCGCGGTAGGGCGTGGTGTTGTATTGGGCGCGGTAACACTTGGAGAAGTGCGAGGGCGAGGAGAAGCCGCAGGCGAGCGCCACGTTGATGACGCTCATGTCGGTCTGCATGAGCAGGTTGCGGGCCTTCTGAAGCCTCAGTTCCATGTAATAGCGCTTGGGGCTGCGATTCAGGTAGCGGCGGAACAGGCGCTCGAGTTGACGCGTGGACATGCCGACGTCGCGGGCCAGAAGCGCGGGCGAGCGCGGTTCCTCGATGGCCGATTCCATCATGTGGATGACTTGCGCGAGCTTAGGGTGCCGCACGCCGATGCGCGTGGGCACCGACAGGCGCTGCGTGTCCTGGTCGGTGCGGATGGTCGTGTAGATGAGCTGGTCGGCGACGGCGCCCGCCAGTTCCTCGCCGTGGTCGTCGGCGATGATCTTCAACATCAGGTCGATGGACGAGGTGCCGCCCGCCGTGGTGAAGGTCTTGCCGTCGACGGTGAAGACGGACTTCGTCAGCTTCACCTCCTCGAATTCCTCGAGGAAGCTGTCCTGATTCTCCCAGTGGATCGTGGCCTTCCGCCCGTCGAGAAGCCCCGCGCGGGCCAGCGTGAAGGCCGCCGTGCAAAGACCGCCGATGGTGTTGCCGCGCCGTGCCTCGCGCCGGAGCCAGTTGAGAAGCGGTTTGGTCGTCGCGGCCGCCACGTCGATGCCGCCGCAGATCACGATGACCTCGTCGCGGACGGTCTCGCCCAGGGGACCGTCGAGCTGGAAGGCCGTGCCAGCCGAGCAGGCGATGACGCCGCCGCCCTCGCCGACCGAACGCCATTCATAGAGATCGGCCCCGGCCATTCGGTTGGCGATCCTCAGCGCCTCGATGGCGCAGGCGTAGGACAGGAGCGTGAAGCGGTCGAGAAGCACGAAGACGAAGCTTCGCGGGGTCTCGGGTACCTTGACCTTGATCGTCTGCACCGCAGTCTCGGCCATGTCGCGTCCCGTTCCTCCAACCCTGTCGTCGAACCGTGTCGACACAACACGAAAGCAGGGCCCGGGGCAAGGTGCGGGGAAAGACCCCTGTCGCGCACCGTGACGCTTCTGCGGTTTTCAAGCCTTCCGCAGGGGGATATAACGCGGCCTCGCATTCAAGGCCCGAAGAGGACAGGACGATGAGCGATTGGCAGAAATCCGGGTGGAGATCCAAGCCCAGGGTGCAGATGCCCGATTATCCCGACGCGCAGGCGCTGGGGACGGTCGAGGCGCAGCTTGCCAAGTATCCGCCGCTTGTCTTTGCGGGCGAGGCGCGGTCGCTGAAGAAAAAGCTGGGCGCCGCGTCGCGGGGCGAGGCGTTTCTATTGCAGGGCGGAGACTGCGCCGAGAGCTTCGCCGAGTTCGCCGCGGACAACATCCGCGACACATTCAAGGTCATGCTTCAGATGGCGATGGTCCTGACCTATGGCGCCAAGGTGCCTGTGGTGAAGGTCGGCCGGATGGCGGGCCAGTTCGCCAAGCCGCGGTCCGCCGCGACCGAGACGGTGAACGGGATCGAGCTGCCGTCCTACCGGGGCGACATCGTCAACGAGCTGGACTTCACCGAAGCCGCTCGGGCGCCGAACCCCACGAAGATGCTGCAGGCTTATCTTCAGGCGGCGGCGACGCTGAACCTTCTGCGCGCCTTCTCGACGGGCGGTTTCGCGGATGTTCACCGGGTCCACTCGTGGACGCTTGGCTTCACCGACACGGATGAGGCCGAGAAGTATCGCGACATGGCGAACCGGCTGCAGGACACGCTGGACTTCATGACGGCGGCCGGCATGACGGGCGAGACCAACCACGAGCTGCACACCGTGGATTTCTACACGAGCCACGAGGCCCTGCTGCTGGAGTACGAGGAGGCCCTGACGCGGGTCGATTCCACCTCAGGCAAGTGGCTGGCGGGTTCGGGTCACATGATCTGGATCGGCGACCGCACGCGGCAGCCGGACGGCGCGCATGTCGAGTTCTGCCGGGGCGTCCTCAATCCGATCGGGCTGAAGTGCGGGCCGACCACGACGGCGGACGACCTGAAGGTGCTGATGGCGAAGCTGAACCCCGAGAACGAGGCCGGGCGGCTGACGCTGATCGCGCGGTTCGGCGCGGGCAAGGTGGGCGAGCATCTGCCTCGGCTGGTCAAGGCCGTGCGCGAGGAAGGCGCCAACGTCGTGTGGTCCTGCGACCCGATGCACGGCAATACGATCAAGTCCTCGTCCGGCTACAAGACCCGGCCGTTCGAGAGCGTGCTGCGCGAAGTGCGCGAGTTCTTCCAGGTCCACGGCGCGGAAGGCACGATCCCGGGCGGCGTCCATTTCGAGATGACGGGTCAGGACGTGACGGAGTGCACCGGCGGCGTGCGCGCGGTGACGGACGAGGATCTGTCGGACCGCTATCACACCGCCTGCGACCCGCGTCTGAACGCCAGCCAGGCACTGGAGCTTGCGTTCCTGGTGGCCGAGGAGCTGTCGGCGCGGCGCTCCGGCTCGGCCCAGGTCGCGGTCGGCTGATTTTGCTGGGGATCGTCTCTGCGATATGTCGCGGGGACGGTCGCGTCAGGCTCAGAAGGGAAGGAGCAGTTCCTCGGCCGTCCGTTCGTCCGCCCGAAGACGGTCGGCGGGAGCCGTGAGGGCGAGGGTGAAGCCGGTCGGGGCGTAGTCGACCTCGACCGTGCCGCTGAAGGCTTCGGGGAGCGCGTACTGGATGATCGCGCTGCCGAAGCCCCGGCTTCCGGGCTTCGCGACGAGGGGACCGTCCGATTCGCGCCAGGTCAGCCGAAAGTCGTTGCCCTGCAACTGCCACTGAAGCTCGACGTATCCCTTGCGGTCGCCAAGGGCGCCGTACTTGACCGAATTCGTCGCAAGCTCGTGCAAGGCAAGGCTGAGGGCCGTCAGCTGTTCGCGGCCAAGGCCGATGTCCGGCCCGTCGATGCGGATGGCGGGCCCATCCTCGAGCAGGAAGGGCGACAGCGCGCGGCGCGCGATGTCGGCGATGGACCCGTTGACTGACTTGGCTTCGACCAGGACGTCCTGCGCGGCCACGAGCGCGCGGATGCGCTTCTGGATGCGGTCCTGCGCGTCCTCGACCGAGGCGGCACTGCGGAAGGTCTGGGAGATCAGCGAGGAGACCAGCGCGTAGACGTTGCGCGCGCGGTGGACAAGCTCGCGGTTGCGGAGCGTCGAGAGTTCGCGCGCATGGACGGTGGAGGTCGTCTCTATCACGGTGTCGAGCATGCCGCGGACCGTCCCGTGCTCGTCGCGCAGAGGGCTGTAGCAGAAGGTGAAATACGCATCCTCGGCCGCGCCCGAGCGCGTGGTGACGATGTGGAAGTCCTCGATATAGACCGACTCGCCGGAGTAGGCCTTGTCGACGATCGGCTTCAGCATGTCGGCCGCCTCGGTCCAGGCGTCGAGGAACGGCTGGCCCATGCAGGGGTGCTTGTTTCCGAGGATCGGCACGAAGGCGTCGTTGTAGATCATCGTCTTCTCGTCACCCCAGCAGAGGCACTTCGGGAAGGCGGAGTTCAGCATGTTGGAGATCGAGATCCGCAGGACGGCCGGCCACGCGGAAATCGGACCGAGCGGCGTCGCAGCCCAATCGATCTCAGCGATGCGGTCCGCGGAAGCTCCGCCGCCGCGCAGAAAAGTCAGGTTTTCGTCGAGCATCAGTCGCGGAACGTGTCTGGGCCATCCGGTTGCGCGTTCGTCGTTATAAGTGATTCTGGCACAGACGCCATCGGATTGCGAGACTTAGACGTTATCCACGACGAGACGTAACCAAGGCCGCACGGTGCGGCCGGCGGGACCGGAGGCGGCGTTGGCTGGCGCGACCTTTCGAGTCATGCGCGTGACCGGTTCAGACGGCTTATTTCGCTTGATTTCCGTCGGTTTAGGGGCAGGCTGTGGGCTCCCGAAGAGAGCCTCGCCCAGGTGCGCCGGGCCGGCGTAGCCGACGAGGGACCGGCGCGTCTGGCCGGTGATCTCGAGCCGGCGTGGTGTGCGGCCGGTGCGGCCCGTGAGTACGAGGCCACCCAGGACGCGGTCGATGTCGCCGAGGTCGGAACGGAGCGGGAGGAGCGTCATCTCGCCCTCGAGCGCCTCGCGACCGAAGCCTGCGGGAGAGGTGAGGGTCATGCGGATCGCCGCGGGCTCCTCGAAGACCGCCGTCAAGGCTTCGGACAGGATCTCGCGCGAGGCAGGGAGGAACAGCGCCGAGACCGGCATCTGGCGCAGTTCGAGGCCGGCGAGGTCGGCAAGGTGCGAGCCTGCGATGCGGAAGCGGGCAAGACCGCCGGCGATGCGTTCGAGGATGAAGGCGTGCGCGAGGACGCCCTCGAGCCCCCTCGGGTCGATCTCGCAGCGCGACGGGACGAGACGGCGGGCGCGGACCTGCTCCCAATAGCCTTCGATCTTCGCCAGGGCGGGCAGGAGCGGGCGCGGGCGCGCAGCTTCCAGCGTCACCACGTTCGGTCCACGGTCCATGTCCGTTGTCATCGTCGATCCTCCACCGCAGCGGCCTGTCCCCTTGCGGAGTCGCCGTCGCCTCTCTTTCACCACCATCCAAATTCTGCCACAAACGCGCCGCAAAGGCTGCTGAATTCTGAATGGAAGGTTAACGACATGGGCAAGACGACGGGGCCGCACGGCAGGAGCCTCATGTCGATGACCGGCTTCGCCTCGGTGCGCGGCCGCGAGCGCGGCTGGACCTGGACGGCGGACATCCGGTCGGTGAACGGGCGGGGCCTCGAACTTCGGATCCGGGTGCCCGACTGGGTCGACGGTCTGGAGCCCGAGATCCGCAAGTTGCTTCAGGCCAGGCTGGCGCGCGGCAACGTCACGGTGAACCTGCGGCTGGCGCGCGAGGAGACGGTGGCGCGGACCCGGCTCAGTCCCGAGGGGCTGACGGCGGCCCTCGCGATGCTGGCCGATGTCAGGCAGGCGGCCGAACGGGTCGGCGTCGAGCTTGCCCCCATGTCGGCGGCTGATATCGCGCAAATGCGCGGCGTCGTCGAGACCTCGGAGGGCGAGGCGGAGGACGACATCGAGGCGCTGAAGTCGGTTCTGGTGGCGAGCGTCGCGCAATGCCTCGACGCCTTCGAGGGCGACCGCGCGCGCGAGGGCGCCGCGACGGCAGAGGTGCTGTCCATCCAGGTCGGCCGGGTCGAGGCGCTGGCCGCCGACGCGCGCGGGATGGCGGGCGAGCGCGAGGCGCTGCTGCGCTCGGGTCTGGAAAAGGCGCTGTCGCGGCTGCTGGAGCAGACCGAGGTGCCCGACGAGGCGCGGATGATGCAGGAGATGGCGCTGATCGCGCTGAAGACCGACGTGACCGAGGAGTTGGACCGTCTGGCCGCGCATGTCGCGGCGGCGCGCGCGCTTCTGGCCGAGGCCGGTCCCGTGGGCCGCAAGTTCGACTTCCTGATGCAGGAGTTCAACCGCGAGGCCAACACGCTCTGCTCGAAAAGCCAGTCCACGCCGCTGACCTCCATCGGGCTTGACCTGAAGGCCGTCATCGACCAGATGCGCGAGCAGGTTCAGAACATCGAATGAAACGCCGAGGTCTCCTCATCATCCTGTCGTCGCCCTCGGGGGCAGGCAAGTCGACGCTGGCGCGGCGGCTGCGGGACTGGGATCCGGGCATCCGGTTTTCGGTCAGCGCCACGACGCGCCCGGCGCGCGAGGGCGAGGTGGACGGGACGGATTATCACTTCGTCGACGACGTGCGCTTCAAGCGGATGGTCAAGGACAAGGAGATGCTGGAGCACGCCCATGTCTTCGGCAACTTCTACGGCTCGCCGGCCGCGCCCGTGCGCGAGGCCATCGAGGAGGGAGCCGACGTCCTTTTCGACATCGATTGGCAGGGCGCGCAGCAGATCCAGAAGAGCGCGCTGGCCAGTCACGTCCTGTCGATCTTCCTGCTTCCGCCCTCGATCCCCGAGCTTCGCGCAAGGCTGGAAAGCCGGGGGCAGGACGGCCCCGAGGTGATCGCGCGGCGGATGCAGCGGTCTTGGGACGAAATCAGCCACTGGGACGGCTATTCCTACGTCCTCGTCAACGACGACCTCGACCGGACCGAGGGGCAGTTGCGGACCATCGTCACCGCCGAGAGGCTTCGTGCGAGCCAGCAGCCCTGGCTGGTGGATCACGTCCGCACCCTTCAAACCGAATTCGAGGAGGGCGCATGACGCTCTACGCACTCGGCGACCGCCGTCCGGTGGTGCCCGACGACGGCAACTGGTGGATCGCGCCCGACGCCAACGTGATCGGCACGGTGATCCTGAACTCGGGCTGCTCGGTCTGGTTCGGCTCGACGCTGCGCGGCGACAACGAGCCGATCATTCTGGGCGAAGGCTCGAACGTGCAGGAGAACGTGGTCATCCACACCGACATGGGCTTTCCCTGCACGCTCGGCCGCAACGTGACCGTTGGCCACAAGGTGATGCTCCACGGCTGCACCATCGGCGACGGCAGCCTGATCGGCATGGGGGCCACGATCCTGAACGGCGCGCGGATCGGGAAGAATTGCCTGATCGGGGCAGGGGCCATCGTGACGGAAGGCAAGGACATCCCGGACAACAGTTTCGTCCTCGGGATCCCCGGCCGGGTGAAGGGCGAGGTGACGGAGGCGCATCTGAAAGGCGCGCGCTTCGCGGCCGAGCATTACCAGAAGCGGATCGCGCAGTACCGCGAGGGGTTGCGCGAGATCCCGGAGACCGAGCTTTGACCGACCGCCTGCTGCGCGCGGGCTGGCCGTCTTCGGTCAGCCGCCCCGTCGTCACGCCGATCCAGCCGTCCGTGGTCTATGCCAGCGCCGACCCCGACGAGCTGGATGCGCAGTACGAGGGGGGCGCGAAAGGCTTCACCTATGCGCGCGAGGGGCATCCGAACGCCGAGGTGCTGGCGGGCCTGATCGACCGGATGGAGGGGGCAGACGGCGGGATCGTCACCGGGTCCGGCATGGCGGCGGTGGGTGCGGCGCTGTTCGGCCTGCTCACGGCGGGCGACCATGCGCTTGGCGCCGACCAGCTTTACGGGCGGTCGCTGCGGATGATGAAGGAGGATCTGCCGCGCCTCGGCATCGCGACGTCGCTGGCCGATCCGACCGATGCGGCGGCCTTCGAGGCGGCGATCCGGCCCGAGACGAAGATGATCCTTGTCGAGGTTGTGTCGAACCCGACGGTGCGGGTCGCGGATCTGCACGCGATCATCGCGATGGCGCGCGCGCGGGGGATCCTCGTCGCGGTCGACAACACCTTCACCACGCCCGCCGCCGTCAAGCCCTTCGATTTTGGCGCGGACATCGTGATCCACTCGGTGACGAAACTCCTCGCGGGACATTCGGATGCGACGCTCGGCTATGTGGTCGGACGCACGCCCGACCTGACGCAGCGGATGCGGGTCTTCGCGGTGACGCTTGGCCTGACGCCGTCGCCCTTCGATTGCTGGCTGGCCGAGCGGGGGCTCTATACCTTCGACATGCGTTTCGCGCGGGCCGAGGCGACGGCGGCGGCGCTGGCCGACCGGCTGGCCGAGGTCGGGGGCGTGCGGCGGGTGCTCTATCCCGGACGGCGGGACCATCCCGACCACAACCGGGTCGCGGGGCTTCTGAACGGACGTCCGGGGAACATGGTGAGCTTCGAGCTAGACGGGGGTCGCGAGGCAGCGAACCGCTTCGTGCGCGCCCTGGATCAGGTCGCTTTCGCTCCGACGCTCGGAGACGTGGGGACGACGCTCAGCCATCCTGCGTCGTCGTCGCACCGCGCGCTGACGCCAGAGGGCCGGGCGGCCCTTGGCATCAGCGAGGGCTTCTTCCGCGTGTCGGTCGGTTGCGAGCCCGAGACGGCGCTGCTTCAGGCCTTCGACGCGGCGCTGGACGGCGTGAACTAGTCGTCCAGCACGATGGCGAAGTCGATGTTGGGAAAGGCCTGGCGCACCTCGCGTTCGATCAGGTCGGGCCGCGGCAGATCCTTCGCGATCGCGCGATAGGGGCCCAGGTAGCCGATCTGGCTGAGGCGCATGGCCAGGTCGATGCAATCGAACCGGCGGGCGACGACGGGCGAGAATACGACCGTCGGCGCATGGAGCGCGATCAGCGCCTCCGTCACCTCCTCGATCGACACGAAAGCCACTCCGGCGCCCGGCAGGGCGTTGCCGGCCTGCGACCATTCGACCGGCTCTCCGACTGCGATCGCCACGACGCGCATCACGCGCCGCATATCAAGGGCGGCAACGGCACGCATGCCGCCCAAGGAGCTTACTCTTCCCATTAAGTCCTTCTCCACTCTGTCCCAGGTTGAATTGTCAGTTTTCGAATAATCTAGAAGGATTCCAACGCGCAGCGCAACCTAAAGGTGAACAACCTCGCTTGAACCCTATCATCCGGAGGGCACTTCCGCGATGCGCGGGCGGCGGGTAAGTCATGCAGGACGAAAGGACGAGGCGATGAGCGCAGGGATCATCGAGGCCATCGCCGTGCCGGCCATTCTGGTGGCCGGAGACGGGCGCGTGACGGCCGCGAACGGGGGCGCGCGGACGCTCTTCGGGGCGGCGCTGGTCGACCGGCACTACATCACCGTCCTGCGTCAGCCTGGACTTCTCGACGCGGTGGAGCGGTCGCTGGAGACGCGCGAGCCGACCGACTGTCGCTACCTGACGACAGAGGCCCGGCGCGAGACGACCTGGCAGGCCAGGTGCAGGCCGGTGCCGGGGGAGGCGGGCGTTCTGGTCACTTTCGAGGACCGGACCGCAATGGAGGAAGCGGGGCAGATGCGGCGGGATTTCGTGGCGAACGTGAGCCACGAACTGAAGACTCCGCTGACCGCGCTGATCGGCTTCATCGAGACCCTGCGGGGAGCCGCCAAGGACGACGCGGCGGCCCGGGCGCGGTTTCTCGACGTCATGGAACGCGAGGCGCGACGAATGAACCGGCTGGTCTCGGATCTGCTGTCGCTCAGTCGCGTCGAGGCTGATGAACGTGTCCGGCCGACGCGCCGGGTCGACCTCGCGGCCCTGGCGCGGGCGACCGCGGTGACGCTCGATCCTCTCGCGGCCGACAATGGTGTGACGCTGGTGCGCGAGGGGATGGACGAGCCAGCCGAGATCGCGGGCGATGCGGACCAGCTTTCGCAGGTCGCGACGAACCTTCTGGAGAACGCGATCAAGTACTCCGGCCGGGGCGCCTCGGTCGTTTTGTCGCTGGCGCGCGAAGACGACAATCCGCGGCTCAGGGGGCCGGCTGTGGTGCTTTCGGTAACGGACACCGGACCCGGCATCGATTCGCTGCACATCCCGAGGCTGACCGAGCGATTCTACCGAATCGACAGCCACCGCTCACGCGAGAGGGGCGGGACGGGCCTTGGCCTCGCCATCGTGAAGCACATCGTCAACAGGCACCGAGGCCGCCTCGTCATCGAGAGCACGCCGGGGCAGGGGAGCCGATTCTCGGTGGTTCTGCCGGCGGGGCCGGTCGGCTGATCCAGGGGATTCGCGCGGACGGCGCCTGCTCCAGGGCCGGGATCGCTGTGTAACCTCTTGTTAACACTCGCCCCGCCGAGCGTCATATAACTGTTACGCTTCTGTCACAAAAGCTTGGGCGCGGGTCCTTAGGAACCGGCAGCAAGGGCCGCGACGGGCGGTCCCGTGATATTCAGGAGTACTGTCCCATGATGAACGCGAAGCTGACCGCCTCGACCCTGGCGATCCTCGCCGCCTCCGCGACCGTCGCCGTGGCCCGCGATCAGGTGCAGGTCGCCGGGTCGTCCACCGTGCTGCCCTATGCCTCGATCGTGGCCGAAGCCTTCGGCGAGAATTTCGACTTCCCGACGCCGGTCGTTGAATCGGGCGGGTCGTCTGCCGGTCTCAAGCGCTTCTGCGAGGGCGTCGGCGAGAACACCATCGACATCGCCAACTCGTCGCGGAAAATCCGCGAGGGCGAGGTCGAGGCCTGCGCCGCCGCCGGCGTGACCGACATCATCGAGGTCCGCATCGGCTATGACGGCATCGTCTTCGCCAGCCAGATCGACGGTCCCGAGTTCACCGCCTTCACGCCCGACCAGTGGTACAAGGCGATGGCAGGCGAGGTCATGGTCGACGGCGCGCTGACCGCGAACCCCTACACCAAATGGTCCGAGATCGACGCGTCGCTCCCCGACGCCGAGATCATGGCCTTCATCCCCGGCACGAAGCACGGCACGCGTGAAGTGTTCGAGGAGAAGGTCCTTCTCGCCGGCTGCGAAGCCTCGGGCGCGATGGAAGCCATGGTCGCCTCGGGCGTCACCGAAGACGACGCCGAAGACAAGTGCATGTCGGTCCGCACCGACGGCCGGTCGGTCGACATCGACGGCGACTACACCGAGACGCTCGCCCGCATCGACGCCAACCCGAACGGCGTCGGCGTCTTCGGCCTCGCGTTCTACGAGAACAACCAGGACAAGCTGAAGGTCGCGACCATGGGCGGCATCGAACCGACCGTCGAGACGATCTCGACCGGCAACTATCCGGTGTCGCGTCCGCTGTACTTCTACATCAAGGCCGCTCACCTGGGCGTCATCCCGGGCCTGAAGGAATACGCCCAGTTCTTCGTCGCCGACGAGATCGCGGGTCCCGACGGTCCGCTCGCCGAGTACGGCCTCGTCAGCGATCCCGAGCTGTCGGGCACGCAAGCCATAATCGAGAACGAAGAGACGATGGCGTCGGGCTCGTAAGAACGGGACGTCACGAAACCGGGGGAGGGGGCGTCATGGCTCCCTCCCTCTGCCTGCCGAAGGGGACCGAGCGATGCCGACAACCTGGCTGATCCTGGCCATCGCCGCACTGGCCGCCCTCGGCTTCGTCGCGGGACGGGCGAGGGCGATGACCTCGGCCGGAGGCGATGCGCGGCGGCTTCATTCGCTGCCGGCCTATTACGGCTGGAACGTCGCGCTGACGGTGCTGACCCCCGCCCTCGGCCTTTTCGTGCTGTGGATGCTGGTCCAGCCGTTCCTTGTCGACCGCCATGTCACCGGCCTGATCCCCGACAGCGCCATAGGCCAGGGGTCCTCGCGCGGGCTGGTGATGAGCGACGTGCGCCGGGTGGCGGAGGGGCTGTCGGTGCTCGAAGCGCGGGGCGCGGATGCGGACGACATCGCCGCGATGACGCCCGAGGCGCTTCAGGACGAGATGGCGGCCGTCGGCGTCGCCCTCGGCACGCCGATGACGCCCGCGGTGAAGGCCGCGGCCGAGGCCTATCGCGCCGAGACCGACGGCTGGCGGACCTGGATGGGGGTCGCCGTCCTCGCCGCGGCCCTGGGCGGTCTGGCCCTGTCGTGGCGCATGACGGACAAGGACTTTCGCGCGCGGAACACCGTCGAGCGCGGCATCCTCTTCATGCTCCTCGGCGCCGCGCTGGTCGCGATCCTGACGACGCTCGGGATCGTCCTGTCGATGCTCTTCGAGACGGCCAACTTCTTCGAGGCCTATCCCTGGCAGAAGTTCTTCCTCGGCACCAACTGGGCGCCTGATTTCCGCGGCAACTCCGAGCTGGCGATCCTGCCCTTGCTCTGGGGCACGCTTTACATTTCGCTGATCGCGCTTCTGGTCGCGGTCCCGATCGGGCTCTTTGCCGCCATCTACCTGTCGGAATACGCAACGAAACGCGTCCGCACCCTGGCCAAGCCCGCCATCGAGATCCTCGCCGGCATCCCCACCATCGTCTACGGCCTGTTCGCGCTGATTACCGTGGGGCCGATGCTGCGCGACTGGCTGGCGCAGCCGCTCGGCTTCGGCAACAGTTCGTCGAGCGTGATGACGGCGGGTCTCGTCATGGGGATCATGCTCATTCCCTTCGTGTCCTCGCTGTCCGACGACATCATCAACGCGGTGCCGCAGTCGCTGCGGGACGGCTCCTACGGTCTGGGGGCGACGCAGTCCGAGACGATCAAGCAGGTGATCGTGCCCGCGGCCCTTCCGGGCATCGTCGGCGCGATCCTTCTGGCCGCGAGCCGCGCCATCGGCGAGACGATGATCGTCGTCCTGGGCGCAGGTGCGGCGGCGGCGCAGTTCAACCAGGGTCTGGGCGAGGTGGTGAACCCGTTCCAGGCGATGACGACGATCACCGTCAAGATCGTCAGCCAGCTGACCGGCGACACCGACTTCTCGTCGCCCGAGACGCTGGTGGCCTTCGCGCTCGGCCTCACGCTTTTCGTCATCACGCTGGGGCTGAACGTCCTGGCCCTCTGGATCGTGCGCCGCTACCGGGAGCAGTACGAATGACCGACATGACCGCAGGGGCAGCGCCCGTTCGGGGCACGCTTGTCGCCGACGCGCACACGCGGAAGCGCAATGCCTCCGAGAAGCGCTTCCGGCTTTATGGCGCCATCGCCGTCTCGCTGGCGGTCATAGCGCTCGTGTTCCTTCTGACCTCGATCGTCCGCAACGGGGCCGGGGCCTTCATGCAGACCTACATCTCGCTCGACGTCACGCTCGACGCGGCGAAGCTGGACAAGTCGGGCAACCGCAATCCGGTGGAAATGGCAAAGGTCACGACCTTCGGCTATGCGCCGCTTATCAAGGACGCAATGGCCTCGACGATTGCGGCCAACGGCATCGAGATCGAAGGCCTCGACAAGCCCGAGGATCTGATCTCGAAGGAGGCGTCCGCGCAGATGCGCGACGTCGTGCTCGCCAATCCCGAGTTGGTCGGAGAGACGCGGCGGTTCGAATTCGTCGCCGACGGGCGCATCGACGGCTACTACAAGGGCCGCGTCACGATGCAGTCGGCCGAGCGCGACTCGAACGTCACGCCCGCGCAGCTTCGCTTCGCCGACGCGCTGAAGGAGGCGGGGCTTCTCGAGACGCGGTTCAACTGGAACTTCATCACCTGGCCCGACGCGTCCGAGAACCGGCCCGAGGTCTCGGGCCTTGGCGTCGCGATCCTGGGATCCTTCTACATGATGCTGATCGTCCTGGGCCTCGCCCTGCCGATCGGGGTCGCGGCGTCGATCTACCTCGAGGAATTCGCTCCGAGAAACCGGCTGACCGACCTGATCGAGGTGAACATCTCGAACCTGGCCGCCGTGCCCTCGATCGTCTTCGGCATCCTCGGCCTCGCCATCTTCATCAACTTCGTCGGCCTGCCGCAGTCGGCGCCGATAGTGGGCGGGCTGGTGCTGACGCTGATGACGCTGCCGACCATCATCATCACGACGCGCGCCTCGCTGACGGCCGTGCCGCCGTCGATCCGCGAGGCAGCACTCGGGGTAGGGGCCTCGAAGATGCAGACGGTGTTCCACCATGTCCTGCCGCTGGCGGGCCCCGGGATCATGACCGGCACCATCATAGGGCTCGCGCAGGCCCTGGGCGAGACCGCGCCGCTTCTTCTCATCGGGATGGTCGCCTTCGTGCGCGAGTATCCCTCGGCGCCGCCGGAAGGCTTCTTCGAACCCGCCACAGCGCTGCCGGTCCAGGTCTTCAACTGGACACAGCGCGCCGATCCCGCTTTCATCGAAAGGGCCTCGGGCGCCATCATCGTGCTTCTGGTGTTCCTCTTCATCATGAACGCGATCGCCGTCGTCCTGCGCCGCCGCTTCGAGCGTCGCTGGTAAAGGAGACCGAGCCATGAACGACATGCGTTTGATAGACCGGAAGACCACCATGAACGAGATCAAGATCGCGGCCGAGGGCGTGGACGTCTTCTATGGCGAGAGCCATGCGCTGAAGGACGTCTCGGTCGACATCGAAGAGCGCACGGTGACGGCCTTCATCGGACCGTCGGGCTGTGGCAAGTCGACCTTCCTGCGGTGCCTCAACCGGATGAACGACACGATCCCCACGGCGCGCGTCACGGGCAGGATCACGCTCGACGGCGAGGACATCTATGCGCCCTCGGTGGACCCGGTGCAGTTGCGCGCCAAGGTGGGCATGGTGTTCCAGAAGCCGAACCCGTTCCCGAAGTCGATCTACGACAACGTGGCCTACGGACCCCGCATCCACGGCCTGTCCCGCAACAAGGCCGAGCTGGACGAAATCGTGGAAAATTCGTTGCGCCGCGCGGCCTTGTGGGACGAAGCTAAAGACCGGCTGGCCGAGCCGGGGACCGGTCTGTCGGGCGGCCAGCAGCAGCGGCTCTGCATCGCGCGCGCCGTCGCCACTGCGCCCGAGGTGCTTCTGATGGACGAGCCCTGTTCCGCGCTCGACCCCATCGCCACGGCGCAGGTCGAGGAGCTGATCGACGAGCTGCGCCAGAACTTCTCGGTCGTGATCGTCACGCACTCGATGCAGCAGGCGGCGCGGGTCAGCCAGAAGACGGCCTTCTTCCACCTCGGACACCTCGTCGAATACGACGACACCGACACCATCTTCCAGAACCCGCGCGACACGCGGACCGAAAGCTACATCACGGGCCGGATCGGGTAGGAGAGAGACAGATGAACAACGCGCATATCGCCTCGGCCTTCGACCGTGACCTGGAACGGGTGCAGGCCATGCTGATGAAGATGGGCGGTCTCGTCGAGACCGCGATCCTCGATGGCGCCAAGTCGCTCGAGGCCCGCGACCTCGAACTGGCGGACAGCGTGCGGAAGGGCGACCGCGCCATCGACGCCCTGGAAGAGCAGGTCAACGCCGAGGCGACGCGGGTGATCGCGCTGCGCGCGCCGACCGCGCGCGACCTGCGCACGGTGATGACGGTCATCAAGATCAGCGCCAACCTCGAGCGCTGCGGCGACTATGCCAAGAACATGGCCAAGCGGACGACGGTTCTGGCCGAAACGCCGCCCGTGGGAAGTGCGTCGGTGTCGATCCGCAAGATGGCGCGCGAGGTGCAGCTGATGCTGAAGGATGCGCTTGACGCCTATGTCCAGCGCGACGCGGCGCTCGCCGCCGACGTGATCCAGCGCGACGAGGACGTGGACCAGCTTTACAACGCGCTGTTCCGCGAGCTTCTGACCTTCATGATGGAAGACCCGCGCAACATCACGCCCTGCATGCACCTGCATTTCATCGCCAAGAACATCGAACGGATGGGCGACCACGTCACCAACATGGCCGAGCAGGTGGTCTATCTGGTGACCGGCGCGCTTCCCGACGAGTCCCGTCAGAAGCAGGACGTGACGGCCTACGTGTCCGAGGAATAGACCCATGTCCGCGCAACAGCCCATGGTCCTGGTGATCGAGGACGAACCCGCGCAGCGAGAGGTGCTGGCCTACAACCTTCAGGCCGAGGGCTATGGCGTCACCCATGCCGAAACCGGCGACGAGGCCCTTATCGCCGTCGAGGAGGCGCAGCCCGACGTCATCATCCTGGACTGGATGCTGCCGGGCGTGTCCGGCATCGAGGTCTGCCGGCGGCTGAAGGCGCGAAACGACACGCGGGCCATTCCCGTGATTATGTTAACTGCGCGGGCCGAGGAGGCCGACCGCGTGAGGGGGCTCGAGACCGGGGCGGACGATTACGTCGTGAAGCCGTACTCGGTCATCGAGCTGATGGCGCGCGTCCGCACGCAGTTGCGCCGCACGCGGCCCGCGACCGTGGGCGAGCGGTTGGAGTTCGAGGACATCGCTCTCGACGCCGAGACGCATCGTGTGACGCGTTCCGGTGCGCCGGTGAAGCTGGGGCCGACCGAGTTCCGGCTTCTGTCGACCTTCATGGAGAAGCCTGGACGGGTCTGGTCGCGCGAACAGCTTCTCGACCGCGTCTGGGGGCGGGACATCTATGTCGACACGCGTACGGTCGACGTTCACATCGGACGGCTGCGGAAGGCGCTCTGCGTCCACGGCGGGGAAGACCCGGTGCGGACGGTCAGGGGTGCGGGATATGCGCTTGGTTGATGGTCTAGCTTTAAAGCGCATAATCGGTATTATGTAATATTGCGATTTGGCAGTCAGCCCAGTGCCTTGCACTGCGACGCCGATGAAAGTCCGTGGCGTGCCGGCTACACTTATGTGCGAACGCAATGTTTACGCCCGCCCCATCTCGTGCCGGCTTCCCATAGGGAAACTTTTAGGAGATAATTCGGCCGTTCCGTGAGTGATGGCATTCTAGCCAAGGAACGCAGCCTTCCCGAACCCCGGTGTGCGCCGGGTCAATTGACGGGAGGAATCGGGTGAAACCGAAGCTGGCGGATCGGCGCATTCACGTCGTGAGGCTGGCATTCCAGAGAACGAGTACGAGGTGCGCCCCTTACCTCATCCCCAATGGCGGCGTGCCGGGAGCGTTATGGTGGTCAGGCGGTGCCGCGTCCCGGCGGCACCGCCTTTTTTTGGGCGATCAGGCGCCGCGCGCCGTCTTGGCGACTTCGGCCGCGAAATCCTCGGTCTTCTTCTCGATGCCTTCGCCGACTTCCATGCGGACGAAACCCGTCACGGTCATGCCCGCGGCCTCGGCCGCCTTGCCGACGGTCAGGTCCGGGTTGACGACGAAGGCCTGGTTCAGAAGCGTCGCTTCGGCGACGAACTTCTTCATCCGGCCCACGATCATCTTCTCGATGACAGCCTCGGGCTTGCCGCTTTCGCGCGCGATGTCGATCTGGATCGAGCGTTCCTTCTCGACCACGGCCTGGTCCATGTCGGCCTCGTTCAGCGCGGCCGGGTTCACGGCGGCGATGTGCATTGCGATCTGACGCGCGGTGGCGTCGTCACCACCCGAATACGCGACCAGCACGCCGATCTTGCCCATGCCGTCACCGGCGGCGTTGTGGACATAGGATGCCACGGCGTCGCCCGAGATCTTGGTCATCCGGCGGATCGTCATGTTCTCGCCGATCTTGGCGATGGCATCGGTCAGCCGCTCGGAAGCGGATTTCCCGTCGATGTCGGCAGCCTTCAGCGCCTCGACATCATCGGCTTTCAGCGCGGCGGTGGCGAACTTCGAGACCATGCCCTGGAATTCGTCGTTCTTGGCGACGAAGTCGGTTTCCGAGTTGATCTCGACGGCAACGCCGGTGTTGCCCGAGGTCTTGACGGCCACGAGGCCCTCGGCGGCGGTGCGCCCGGCCTTCTTGTCGGCCTTCGACAGGCCCTTGGTCCGCAGCCAGTCGACCGCGGCGTTCATGTCGCCGTCGGTCTCGGTCAGCGCCTTCTTGGCATCCATCATGCCGGCGCCGCTCAATTCGCGCAGCTCTTTCACCTGTTGTGCGGTGATCGCCATCTTCGGCTCTCCTCGATCTATGGAATAAGGGTCCGGACGCGAGAATGGTCGCGTCCGGTCTCAGAAATGCGACAAGGATTACTCCTTGTTTTCCAGCTCGTAAGGCGCGTCCTTGGCGATGGCGTCGTCCGACACGGTCTCTGTCGAGGCCTTGCCGACCTCGACGCCGGCATCGGCTTCGGTCGCCGCGTCGTCACCAAGGTCTTCTTCCGTCGTTTCCTCGAGAGCGCCCACATCGACACCGGCGGCGCCAAGCTGCGCCGTCATGCCGTCAAGGGCTGCACGGCTGACGAGGTCGCAGTAAAGTGCGATCGCACGCGCCGCGTCGTCGTTGCCCGGAATGATGTAGTCCACGCCGTCGGGCGAGCAGTTGGTGTCGACAATCGCCACGACCGGGATGCCCAGCTTCTTGGCTTCGGCGATGGCCAGGTCTTCCTTGCTCACGTCGATGATGAAGAGAAGATCAGGAAGGCCGCCCATCTCGCGGATGCCGCCGAGCGAGGCCTGAAGCTTCGCCTGGTCGCGTTCCATGCCAAGACGCTCTTTCTTGGTCAGGCCCTCGGCGCCCTGGTCCATCCGCTCGTCGACCTGCTTGAGGTGACCGATGCGCTGGCTGATGGTCTTCCAGTTGGTCAGCATTCCGCCAAGCCAGCGGTGGTTGACGTAATACTGGGCGCAGCGCTCGGCCGCGTCGGCGACGGGCTTCTGCGCCTGCCGCTTGGTGCCCACGAACAGGATGCGGCCGCCGCGCGCGACGGTCTCGCGGATCACGTGCAGCGCCTGGTCCAGCATCGGGACGGTCTGCGTCAGGTCGAGGATGTGGATGCCGTTCCGCTCGCCATAGATGAACTGACCCATGCGGGGGTTCCAGCGTTGCGTCTGGTGGCCGAAGTGGACGCCAGCTTCCAGAAGCTGACGCAAAGTGAATTCAGGGAGCGCCATGTCCAAGGTTCCTTTCCGGTTTGCGCCTCGGCAGAGCGTTTCATCCCGAAACCGGGACAACCGGCGGACCTTGCGGGATGTCTCCCCGAAAGGCCCAAGCCCTGCCTGTGAAGTCCGCGCGAGATAGTCCCATCCCGCGCGGTTATCAAGCGGAAAACGCAGGCCTCATGGCCGGCGCAGGCAGAGCCAGGCCTCCCCTTCCCCGTCCCAGTCCTCCTTGACCATCGCGTGGCGTGCGACGGGCCGGAATCCGACGGAGGCGTAGAAGTCGAGCGCCGCCGCGTTGACGTCAACCGCGATCAGCGACAGGGGCTGCCACGCTCCGGCCGCCGCATCCTCGATCAGCGCCCGCGCAACGCCCCGGCGCCGGAATTCGGGGAAGACTGCCAGCGCATTGATGTAGTGCGTGCCGCAGAGCTCGTTCTCGGCCGCGATGAGGGCGCCGATTAGCGACCCGGCGTCGCCAGCGTCCTCAAGTGTCGCGTCCTTCTCATAGCTCAGAAGGCCGCCCGCAGGCACACCGTCGATCTCGCCAATGCGGAAGCGCATGGCGGGGTCGGCGATCTTGAGCCTCATCCTTTCGAGGATCGCGCTGTCCCTGTCGGCCTCGCCTGCAAAGGATTTGGCCCAGAGGTGCTGCGAGAGGCCGTAGCTGGCCTCCTCGAAGATCCGGCGCAGCACGGGGGCGTCGGCGGCGGTCCCCGAGCGGATGGCGAGGCGCGAGGTGGTGATCTTGGTCTGGTAAGTCATCTTTCTGTCTCCTGTCTTGTGTCCCCGGCGGTCCGGGGGGGCGATCACGACGCGGGCGCGTGATCCCTGTGTCGAGGCACGAGATGGCGCGCCGCGCATCCGATATGCCGTTCGTCCGAGCCGCAGCAGCCGCCGATGACGCGCAGGTCCGGCAGGCTGTCGCGGAACCCGGCGTAGAGCGCGCCGAATTCCTCGGGATTGCCGTCGTCCAGTTCGGTCGCCGCGTCGAGTTCGGCGTGGCTCATGCGGGACGCGTTCGCCCTGACTCCGCCGATGCGCGCCGTCCAGTCGCCCGAGAGAGCGTCGGCGAAGTGGTCGGGATGGGCGCAGTTGACCATGTAGAACAAGGGGTATCCGCCCGTCGCATCCTCGGTGGCCGCGATGGCCTCGGCCAGGGTCGGGCCGGATACGAGCCGTCCGTCGGTCTCGACGGTGAAGCTGATGACGACGGGAAGGCCTGCTTCGCGCGCGGCCTCGGCGATGCCGATCGCCTCGCCGGTGTGGGTCATGGTCATGGCCGACACCAGGTCCGCCCCCTCCTCCGCCATCCAGCGCATCTGCGGCGCGTGGATCGCCGCCGCTGCCTCGGGCTTATGCATGCGGTCGGGCGCGTAGCCGTCGCCCGCCGGTCCGACCACCCCGTTGACGAGGATCGGCAGGGTCGCCGTCTCGTGGGCGTCGCGCAATCCGACGGCAAAGGCGGTCGAGGCACGCGTCAGGCGCTCCATCCCGGCTTCGGTTCGGCCGAGCGTATCGGCCCAGAACGCGCCCGAGCGCCAGGTGGCGGTGTCGAGAACGAACCCGGTTCCCGCCGTCCGCGCCAGATCGATGTAGCTCTGGAAGTACCGCTCCAGCGCCTTCACGCCGCTTTCGCTTTCGCCGTCGAACAGCAGGCAGGAGGCGAAATGCGGCAGGTCGATGCCGTCGTGGAAGATCAGGGTGGTCTCGAGCCCGCCATCGGCCACCCAGGGCCTGTCCGCGGTCATCAGCCGTTCAATGCGTGCGTTCGTCATGATGTGTCTCCGTTCTATGATGTGCGATGGAGATGCCATGTCGGGGCGACTTCGGGCAGTCGTCCCGTGGTCCAGAAGGTGCCGGAAGGAATCGTGTATTCGATTCAGTGGCTTACTCGCCGGCCTGACGCAAAGCGCAGACGCGGGCCCGTCTCAACTGTACTGACGGTACAGCATTGCCCCTCTGTGCGCCCGAGGTTTCGCTACGGCGCAGCCTGCGCTACTCTCCCTCGCGGCAGGCCAGGACAAGGAGCGGAGGCGATGGCGGCGGGCCCCGACACACGTACGCGGATCATGGATGTCGCGCAGGACTCGATCCTGGCGAAGGGGTTCGACGCGACCTCGATCGAAGAGATCGTCGCAGGCGCCGAGATCACCAAGGGCGGCTTCTTCTATCACTTCCCCGACAAGAACGCGCTGGCGCTGGCGCTGATCGAGCGCCACATCGGGGTCGAGGACGCGATCTTCGACGACCTCCTCGCCCGTGCGCGCGAGTTGAACGAGGACCCGCTGCACGCGACGCTGATCGCGCTCAAGCTTCTGGCCGAGCTTCTCGACGACATGCCGAACGGGCATCCCGGCTGCATCGTGGCGACCGCGGCCTATCAGGACCGTCTCTTCAACCGCGACGTGCGCGAGGCGAACCAGCGTGCGGTCCTGGGTTGGCGTGCGCGGTTCCGGGTTATGTTCGAAGAGATCGCGGCGATCTATCCGCCGAACGATCCCGTCGATTTCGATGCGCTGGCCGATCTCGTCAGCGTGGTGGTCGAAGGCGGTATCATCATGTCGAAAGCGCTTGGCGAGCCGCGTGCGACATCGGCGCAGGTCATGCTGCTTCGGTCCTACGTCAAGCTCTTGTTCACGCCGCGCCGAAGCTGAGGCACAAGGATCCTAGTATATCACGCCTCGAACCGCGACCTCGAGACAGGCCGCGCCGAGGTGAACCGGCGGGCGGCGCCGATGGTCGCGACCTCGGGGAACAGCTCCAGGATTTCCTGACGCTGCTGTTCGGCCATGACCCCGAAGATCTGGTCATCGGGATGAAAGGTCTCGGTCCAGACGCCATCGGCAAGGATGACCTCGTGGCGCGAGCAGAGGATGTGGAGATAGCTGACGCCGAGCACGTTCGCCTCCCCTACCCCGGCGCGCCAGACCAGGTCCGATGCGGCGATCAGCACCTCGTCGGGCGACGCCATCGCGGGCCCAAGGTCGGGCCCGGCCAGAAAGCGGTGGTGCGGGCTGACCAGCATGTCGCGGTTCGGGCAGCCCTCGCCGAAGGCGTCCTTCCGCACGAGGACGGGCCGCAGATCGGGCTGCTCGCGGATGTCGCGGTATCCCACGTCGCGGCGGCCGACCCAGGCGATCCGCTTCAGGCCGTTGTCACGGGTGACGACGCGGTCGCCGCGCGACAGCTCCTCAACAGGCCGCGCGCCGCACTCCGTGGCGATCAGCGTTCCGGGTGTGAAGCAAGGTGATGCCGTCCGCAAAAGAAAAAGCCCCCGTCAACGGGGGGCGATCTGGCTGGGTAAACGCGGGGACCGATGCCTAGTCCGATGCGACCCTCCACCCAGGGTCTTGATGCATGGTTCGGCGCCGGTCCCCGCTGCCGAATGGCAGCACTCGATACCCATCTCCGCAGGTCGCCCTACGGAGCCTGCGCGGCTCCCCCAAGCGCCGCACAACTTACCCCCCAGCGAGGTAACGGAAACTTAACCAATGGCGTGGCTCCGCCCAAGGAAAAAGGGCGGAAAGGTGGCGCAAATCCGGGGTCAGGCAGCCTCGCGACAACCAATTGTGGCAAGGCACTCTCGGTCAGGTTGCGGGATTGTGGCGATTGGGGAAACACCCCGCACTTTTGTGCATCGGCTGTTTGCGGCGCGATCCCCGGAGGTTGGAGGCGTGGCTCTCATCAACCTGACTTTGGGGCAACCTGCGGTTTGTTTCGCAAGGAGAACCAAACGCCGATCTCACCTGGCCGAAAGAAGGCGAAATTGTGGCGCTGAAAATTTGAGCCAAAGTCGTTCGCAGCGGTGGATCAATCGGTTCGAAGAGAGCCCATTGGCGACGCGTCGGCGGAATCCTGCCGAATCGCGACCTCAGTCAGGCCGGGGCAACACGCGCAGAACCGAGAGCCACAGCCTCGCGCCGACCGCGTGAGGCCCTCCGCGCGCCAGCGTCACCCGCTGGCCGAAGACGTCCAGTTCCAGCCCGCCCGAGGTTCCCATGACCGTCGCGGGCAGGCAGAGGCTGGCGTCGCTGCGGCCGGGATCCGAGGTCGAGACGAGCACGCTGTCGAGAGGCAGGCCAAGCCCGACCGTCTCGCCCATGCGCGCGACGAGCGGCAGCGTCATGTCGGCCCCCTGCCCCGGATCGGCCCCGAGGATACGCACCCGCATCAGCCCGCCGGTGACCGAGGTGACGACGGCGCGAAGCCGCGCGGGCGGCGACCGCCAGCCTGTCAGCCGTCCACCCGCGATCCCGAGCACTCGGTCGGCCAGCGTCGCCACTTCGGTCGCGGAATGGGTGACGTAAAGGGCGGGCACCTTGGCCTCGCCCACGGCGCGCCCGATGTAGGGCAGAAGCTCGGCCTTGCGGGCGGTGTCGAGGCCGTTCAGCGGCTCGTCGAGGAAAAGGACGGAGGGGTTCGACGCCAGCGCCCGCCCCAGAGCCACCCGCCGCGCCTCGCCGCCCGAGAGATCCGCCACGCCGCGCGTCATCAGCGCGCCGAGATCCAGCGCGTCGACGATGGCGTCATAGCTTTTGACCTCGCGCCGCCGTGCGCCGTAGCGCAGGTTCTCGGCGACCGACAGATGCGGGAACAACGCCGGGTTCTGGAACACGAAGCCCACATGCCGGTCCTCGGGCGCCAGCCGTATCCCCGGCGCGTCCCAGGTCTGCTCGCGGAAGCGTACGGTGGCTTCGTCGGCGCGTTCCAAGCCCGCCAGTGCCCGCAGAAGCGTCGTCTTGCCCCCGCCCGACGGACCGATCAGCGCCGTGATCCCGCTCAGCGGCACGCCTTCGGCGACGTCGAGCGAGAACAGCGCCCCCCGTCTCAGCCGGATCCGGAATTCGAGCGTCTCAGCCAAGCCCCGCGCCTCCCCGCCGGTTGAAGGCATAGACCAGCACCAGCACGATCAGCGACAGCGCCAGGAGCCAGAACGACAGGATATGCGCGGTGCGGTAGTCCAGCGTCTCGACCGCGCTGAAGACCTCGATCGAGATGACGCGCGTCTTGCCGGGGATGTTGCCGCCGACCATCAGAATGACGCCGAACTCGCCCACGGTATGGGCGAAGGACAGGACCGCGGCCGTGATGAGGCCCCGACGCGCCAGCGGCATCGAAACCGAGAAGAAGGCGTCGCGCGGCGAGGCGCCAAGCGTCCGCGCCGCGTCCAGAACGGGGCGCGGAACCGACGCGAAGGCGGTCTGGAGGGGCTGCACCGCAAAGGGGAAGGAATAGATGACGCTGGCGAGGACGAGGCCCGGAAAGCTGAAGGCGAGCGTGTCGCCGGTCAGACGAACCCAGAGCCCGCCGAGCGGCGCCGAGGGCGCCATCAGGATCAGGAGATAGAAGCCCAGCACGGTCGGCGGCAGGACCAGCGGCAGGGCAGTGATCGCCTCGAAGAGGGGCCGTGAGCGCGCCCGCGTCGTCGCCAGCCACCAGGCGAAGGGCAAGGCGATGATCAGGAGGATTACCGTCGTGACTGCGGCAAGCTGAAGCGTCAGGAAGACTGCGGGCCAGACGCTCATGCGCCGGGGGCGCCGTAGCCCGCATCTCGGATCGTGCCGGCGGCGGCGTCCGAGGCAAGCCAGTCCCAGAAGGCGCGCGCGGCGTCGTTGCCCTGAGCGCGGTCCAGAAGGGCCGCGTCCTGCCGGATCGGCGCGACGAAATCGGCGAGGTCCATCGTGGAGGGAGCCGCCATCGCGGGAAGCTGCGAGGCCGACACGAAGGCGAAGTCGGCGTTCCCGGTGACGAAGACCGTCGCCACCTGCCCCACGTTCGCGACGAGGACGGGACGGAAGGTGGCGGTGTCGAGCCTCAGCTTCTCCATCGCCGTCGTTGCGGCCTTGCCGTAGGGCGCGACGGTCGGGTCGGCCAGCGCCACGGTCCGACCCGCGACGGCCTCGCCGACGGTCGCGGCATCGACGGGCGCGCGCGAGACAAGGACGAGACGGCCGAGCGCATAGGTGCGCACCTCTGTCGCGCGGCCCTCTTCCTTCAGACGCGCCGGGCGTTCCTCGTCGGCCGACAGGAAGATGTCGAAGGGGGCGCCCTGCACGATCTGGGCATAAAGCTGGCCGGTCGAGCCGTGGGTGATGACGATCTGGTGCCCCGTCTCGGCCTCGAAGGCTTCGGCCAGCGTCTCGGCTGTGGTGAGGAAGTTGGCGGCGACAGCGACAGTGGCCTCGCCCGCGGCGGCGAGCGATCCCCAAAGCGTTGCGGAAAGTGCGAGAACCCAGCGTGTCATGCGCCTTTCAGGCCATGCCCGCGAGGATTTTGCAAGGGTCGCCGGGGTCGCGGTGGCCCCGGCCAGCGCAATCGCTGCTCTTGCCCGCGACTCAAGCCGCCTTTGTCGCGAATTGCCCCTGGGTCTTAGCTCCGGCGATATCGGCCGCCGCGTCCTCGCCGTCGGTCCGGGCAGGCGCGCCCCAATGGTTCGTGCCGGAGACCCCAAGGGCCGACGGTCGTGCGCGTCAGTCCTTGTCGGCCATCCTCGACCGGATGAAATCGATGGACGCGGCGAGCGCGCCCTGCGGATCGTCCAGCGCGTGCGTCACGGGCGAGAAGGCCTCGAACGACACGGGGCCCGCATAGCCCGCCGCCACCAGCGCCCGCAGTTGCGCCAGGTTGCCAAGCCTGTCGTCCGCGCCGACCAGAACGCGGTGCTCGTCCTCCATCTCCTCGGGCGCGAGCGTCGGGTCCGTGACGCCCGAGACGTGGACGATGCCGGTGTGCTCGGGGAAAAACTCCGTCTCGCCCGCGAGGAAATGGTGGAAGGTGTCGTGGACGATCCGAAAGACGTCGCCGCCGCCCACCGCCTCGATCGCGTCGACCGTCTCGGCCTTCGAGCGCAGCGACGACCGCCGGAAGCCCAGGGGCTCGACCAGTGCGACCATGCCCGCCTCGGCCAGGATCGGGCGGATCTCCTTCAGCGCGACGCGCAGGTTCGCCTGCCGCTCGCTGGTGCCGGTGCCCGTGCCGTCGTTCCGCGGGATCAGGCTGATCGTCTCGGCCCCGCAGGCCTTCGCGGTGGCGACGAGCGCCGTCACCTCGTCCCGGATCGCGTCGGACCAGCTGTTGAACGGGTAGACCTGGCTCAGGCCCACGATGCGCAGGCCCATGCCGCGCGCCGTCTCGCCGACGCTCGCGGGCGCCTCGCCCCCGAAGAGCGGGGTCGGAAGATCGTTGCGGAACTCGACGCCGACGCAGCCGAGGCCCGACGCCTGCTCCAGTAGCGCGCGCCATCCCAGACGGGGCGCGGTCATGTGATTGATCGCGAAGTCCACGCCGATCCTCCTGATGCGTGTTTCGTGGCGACCCTGTCGCGCCGAAGGGGGCGCAGTCAATGCGGCGTGGGCTCTCTCTGCGCATTCGTGACACGTTCTGCGAACGAGGTTCCCTGAGCGCGAGAGGCGGATATGGTCCGGGACCAAGAGGATCCAGAGGAGGAGGCGACATGGCAAGCTGGGTGGACGCCTGCGCGGCGGACGACATCCAAGCCGAGGACCTGGCACGGTTCGACCACGAGGGCCGCACCTTCGTGATCTATCGCGGACCGGCCGACGACTATTTCTGCACCGACGGGCTTTGCACGCATGAGAAGGTTCATCTCGAGGACGGCCTCGTGATGGACTACGAGGTCGAGTGCCCGAAGCACAACGCGACCTTCGACTATCGCACGGGCGAGGCTCTGCGCGCTCCGGCCTGCGTCGACCTCAGGACCTATGCGGTCCGGGTCGAGGGCGGGCGCGTCCTGGTCGAGGTCTGACGCCCTAGGGCGATTTCAACGGAATCGGCCGCCCGGAAAACCGGGCGGCCTGTTCAAGCGACTGAAGCGGCCGTCAGGACTGGCTGCCGCTCGGCACGAGGAACAGGTGGAACACGCCCGGCTCATTCGAAGCCGAGGTATCCATGTCCGTGCTGCTCGCGGAGCTATCCGACGCGGTGTCGCTGCTGCCGGCGGTGGTGGATCCGGACGTCGTGCCGCTGGCCGAGGCATCGGAACCCGTCGTCCCCGACATGCCGCCCATCGCGTTCACGGCGTCGTCGTACTGCGCGTCGCCGGACGTCATGAATTCGTCGCGGCTGAGGCTGCCCGAGGCGTCAGCGTCGATCTGGTTGAATTGCTGGCCATAGCTTTCGGACATGTCCGCCGTCATGGAGCCCTCGACGCTCCACTCCTTCTGGCTCAGGTCGCCGCTCTGATCGGTGTCGAGCGTGCGGAACATCTGCCCCGACCGCGCTTCGGTCTCGGTCTGGCTCATGCTGCCGAGGTCGCTGTCGGACATCGTGCTCGGCAACAGGATGTAGCGCCGCAGCACCAGGACGCCGTCGCTGCCGCCCGCCTGCGCGTCCTGCGTCGCCTGGCGGTACTCGTCCGCGCTGACCGTGCCGCTCTGGTCGGTGTCGGCCTCACCCATGTTGTCGGCGGTGCGCATCGACTGGGGATCCATGCTGCCGCTGTCGCTGGACGACCCCGAGGCATCGCTGCCGCTGCTGGCCTGCTGCATCGTCGGCGTCAGGCCCGAGGTGCATTCCGCGTATTCTTCCTGGCTGATCTCGCCGTTGCCGTCAGCGTCCATTGCCGAGAAGTTCTGCTCGCGCCAGCCGGCCCATTCGTCCCGCGAGACGGTGCCGTTGCCGTCGTCGTCGGAGACGTCGAAGGAGATCAGGCACGACGAGTCCGCGCCGCTGCCGGTCGACGTACCTTCGGTCGTGGTCCCGGACGTCTGGGCGACTGCCGGAGCCGCCAGGCCGAGGGCACATATCATTGCCAGTTTGGATGTCATGTTCATGTTCATGTCGATTCCTTTCATTACCGCTCCGCATCGACGGCGGGTGGTGGTCCGCCGGTGCGTGGAGCGCGGTGAACCTCCTGAACAGAAGGTTTCGGAATATGTTCCAGCCGCAATCGGTAGGTCAGGGGTCCTGGTCTGCAGCGAATGCAGCGAGGTCTTGCCACCACCCAGGGGCCAGTCCCGTCAGCGACGTGCGAAAGTCCTGCGGCTAGCCAGACATCACTCTGAAGGCGGTCTGTCCCGGCTGGAGGCATCAAGGGCCACGCTCAGCGCGTCGCCCACGTTTCTCGCTCGGTAGGGCTTGCTGACCAAGGGACCGTTGAAGGCGAAGGGCAACTCGGAGAGTTCGTATCCGGATGCCACGACCATAGGTATTCCGGCCTTTTCCAGCGCTTCGACGATGGGCCACGCCGACTCGCCGGCAAGATTCGCATCCACGACCGCGGCGTCGGGATGACACCCCTGAAGCAGCGCCAGAGCCGCGCTGACCGTGGAAGCGGGGCCGGCGACGCGATAGCCGAAATCCTGAAGCAGATCCTCCAGCTCCATCGCGATCAGAGCCTCGTCCTCGACGGCGAGTATGGTGAGGGGCTTCTCAGTCATGGCTTAGAGTCCTTTCGGCAGGAAACGACATGCGGCAGGTGAGTCCCGTCGGCGCGTAATCGAGTGTCACCTTGCCGTCGAGTTCATAAGCAATGCCCCGCTCCAGCATCCGGCTACCGAACCCCTCGCGCTCCGGCGCCTCGACCCTCGGGCCGTCGTGTTCGCTCCAGGACACTTCCAGGCGCTGCCCCTCCTGGTCCTCGCGCAACTCCCAGGACAGGCGCACCGTCCCGTCGGAACTTGCGAGCGCCCCGTAATTCAGCGCGTTGGTGGACAGCTCGTGGAGCGCCATCGATATCGTGATGGCGGCATTCGGTGACAGCCGGACCTCCGGCCCCTCGAGCACCAGCCTGTGCTGGCCGTCGACGAAGCTGCCGAGGACGGCGTCGGCAAGCTCACGCAGGTCGGTCCGGCGCCAGCGGTCCTTGGTCAGGAGACCGTGCGCCTGTCCCAGGGCCTGCACGCGTTCCTGAAAGGCCGGAACGAAGTCGGCAGGATCGGGCGACGAGCGAAGGGTCTGGCTCGCGATCGACTGGACCACCGCCAGCATGTTCTTCACGCGGTGGTTCAACTCGCCCATCATCATCTCGCGTTCCGCCTCATGGCGTTTACGCTCGCTGATGTCCTGGAACAGGATCGCGACGCGGCTGTCGTCCAACTTGCTGAAGCTGACGCCGAACCAGCGATCCAGCGGCTTGGCGAAAAGCTCGGCGTGCTCGGGCCTGCCGGAGTCGAGAACGCGGGTCGGCAGCATCCACCAGTGAGGCTCGAAATCGCCGCCGACGTCCGAGAGACGCTTGCCCTTGAAATCGATGTGCACCAGCCGGACGGCAGCGGGATTGGCGTCGGCGTAAAGAACGTCGACTGCCTTTCCGGTGTGGTCACGGATCACCTCGGCCAGGATGTATCCCTCGTCCATCGACTCGAAGAGACGGCGATAGCGCGCTTCGCTCTCGCGCAGCCGCTTCTCGGTTTCGCGGCGTGAGGTAATGTCCACGAAACTGACAACGACGCCCTCGATCTTGTCATCGACCGTCCGGTATGGCCGCAGCCGCATCATCAGCCAGCGTCCGTCGCGGGTCTCGACCTCGGACTCGACCGGCACGAGGTCACGCAGGACCTTTGCCGCCTCCCGCTCCATTCCGTCGTGCGCGAGCTTGTGGGTGAAGTCGGTGATGGGTCGGCCGACATCGCTGTCCGTCACACTGAACAGTTGCTCGACCGCCGGCGTCAGCATCTTGATGCGAAGCTTTGCATCGAGGAAGAGAGTGCCGATGTCGGTCGCGTTGATGAGGTTCTGAAGGTCGCTGTGAGCGGAGGCGACGTCGTCGAGCTTGTCCTTGAGTTCGCTGTTGACGGCCGAGAGCTCCTCGTTGATCGAGTGAAGCTCTTCCTTGCTGGTCTCGAGCTCCTCGGCGGTCGACCGGTATTCCTCGTTGATCGACTGAAGCTCCTCGTTCGCGACGCGAAGCTCCTGGTGCGACCTCTCGTGCTCGCGCCGGCTTGAGCCCAGACGGTCCTGCGTGGTCCTGAGTTCAGCCTCGAGTTGCCGGATGCGCTCGGAACTTGCCACATCCCCGCCCGAGACCTCTGGCGCCCGGTCGCCCGAAGCGGGGCCGGTATCGATGAGGAGGACCAGCGCCTGTTTCCCCCCCTGCCCCTCGGCGGCGACGGGCTGGACGTGCATCACGACCCGTCTCGCGTCGCCGTTCAAAGCGACGGAGACGGGCAGCGTCAGCGTGGCTCTCCGGCCTCGAACGCGCGGTTCAGTGCCGGGACGATTTCGGAACGCAACTCGGCGCGAAGGACCGAGGGCAGGTCCGACGTGAAGGGCCCCTCGGGCGGCCGGATGAATTGGCCGGCGGACTTGGAGAGGTTGAGGATGCGGTGCTCGTCGTCCACCAGGATGCTCGGTGGCGCGAATTGTTCCAGCGCCGCCGCATGGACCACCGGGGATGGCTTCGCATGAACACCTGCTTCGAGATCGCGCGCCGGCGAAAACGGCGAGCGGTGTTCGGGGGGGAGCTGCATCAGAAGGTCGAGGCTGCGTCTACTTTTGGATTTCGCGGAATAGACCCGCGCCTCTCGGTCGCAGGGCGCAAACAGTTTGGGATCGGTATCGGCGCTTTCGGCCGATCCAAGGAAAAGATAGCCGCCCGGCTCCAACGAATAATGAAACAGGGCGAGAAGCTGATGTTGCACTTCGCGCTCGAGGTAGATCAGCAGGTTCCGGCAGGCAACGAGGTCGAGATGGATGAAGGGCGGGTCCTTGAGTGCGCTGTGATGCGCGAAGAGGACCATTTCCCGGATTTCCTTCCGGATCAGATAGTGTGTGCCTTCTTCGATGAAGAAGCGTTTCAGCCGGTCGTGCGAAACGTCGGCCTCGATCGCCTTCGGGTATCGACCTTCCCTCGCGGTGGCCAGCGCGCCCTCGTCAAGGTCGGTGGCGAAGATCTGGATTGCAGGGACGACTTGCTGTCGCTCGGCTTCCTCGACCGCAAGCATGGCGATGGAATAGGCTTCCTCTCCGGTGGCGCATCCGGCCGACCAGACGCGGATCTTCGACTCTCCGTCGAGCTTCCGGGTGAGCGGCCCAAGGGAATGTTCGGCCAGTGACTCGAAGGCGGCGGGATCGCGAAAGAACGCGGTGACCGAGATCAGGAGATCTCCGAACAGATCCTGCGCCTCCTCCGGGTTCTCGCGCAGGTAATCCACATAGTCTGCGAGACTGGTCCGGCGCGTCACCTGCATGCGACGGGCGATCCGGCGCATCACCGTGGCCCGCTTGTAGTTCGAGAAGTCGTGGCCCGTCCGCGCATAAAGAAACGCCAGGATCTCTCGCACGGCGTCCCTGGCCTCGTCGTCCTTCAACCGGCGAAGTGCGTCCTTGCTGCGCGCCACCTCGGCAATGAGACCCGTCATGCGTTCGATCGGCTCGACGAAGTCGGCGACACCCGTGGCGATGGCGCTGCGCGGCATCATGCTGAACTCGGCTTCGCTCGGGTCCTGCACGAAGATGACGCCGCCGGCCTCCTTGATCTTGCGGACACCCACAGAGCCGTCGGATCCGGCACCGCTCATCACCACGGCAAAGCCGTCGCCCCGCCCGCTGGCCACGGACCGAAAGAACATGTCGATCGGCGCGCGATGTCCCCTCGGCTCGGTAAAGGGCCGCGATGCGACGTTGTTGCCCTCGATGACAAGCTCCCGGTCGGGCGCGATGACGTAGACGCAGTTCGGCTCGAGCTTCGGCGAGTCCTCGACCTGATGGACCGGCATCCTGGTGCGGCCGGTCAGGATCTCGCTCAACTGGCTATCGTGGTCAGGAGACAGGTGGACGATGACGACGTAGGCCAACCCGAGGTCCGGATCGACGCTTTCGAAGAAGGTCTGAAGCGCCCGGACGCCACCGGCCGACGCCCCGATCGCGCAGACCGGGGTCAGCGGCCCTTCGGGTCGCCCTTCGTTCGTAGTGACATCGAGCATGTTCACCCTGAAGCAATGCGGCTGAAGCCTGCGCTCCCGCCTGGCGTCTATCTATACGGGGAATGACGGGGAAATGTGCCGAACTATATCAATTGAACCCGAGCAGGCTTTTAAAGTTCCTCTCTGTTCATCTCAACCAGCCGTTCTCCTGCCTAGGCAGAGCGACGCTCATCCAACCTCACATCAAGGCGAGACCTCCGTTTTTGCAGGCCCGGCGCGCGGCACATCGCGAAGCGCCCGGTCGGAAAGCAGCTCCATACCGTCGGAAGCTCGGGAACATGAGCAGCGGGCCGCTGTTCTGTGCAGATGTCGGATATCACCTCCGACGTTCCCGAAGTGCCTGTGGGCGCGCTGCCCACGATAGGCCTTTGCAATCCAATAGGAGGAACAGCAGATGAAGATGATCTCCAAATACCTGACGACCGCGTCCGTTCTGGTGGTGGCCCTCGGCGTCACTCCCGCGATGGCTGATTGCCATGGCGACTGGGACACCAACAGCGACGCGATGCTGGATCAAAACGAATTCGGAGTGGCCAACGATGAGCGTGGCTGGTTCGGGAATGCCGACGTCGACACCAGTGACTCCTTGTCTTCGGACGAGGTCGGCACCGGTCTCTACGGGGGCTATGACCGCGACGACAGCGGCACCTTCTCGGAAGAGGAACAGCAGGCCGGCTTTTCTGTCAGCGACGACTACACGGCCTGGGACTCCGACCAGAGCGGCGACCTCAGCGAGGATGAGTTCTCGGCAGGAATGGACGAGAACGGAATGTTCGACGAGTGGGACGCAGATGCGAGCGGCGACCTTTCGCAGGAAGAGTTCAACGAGGGCGTTTATGGCCGGTACGACGCGGACCAGAGCGGAAACCTCGAGGAAACCGAAGCTTCGGCGTACTGCGACGATTACGGGGAAGAGGGCTTCTGGGACTTCTGACGCGACATCGGGCTGCGCCGCATCGGTCGTACCGGCGGCGCAGCCCGTGCTTCTTTCGCTTGTCTCGCGAAGCTGCCGAAACGACTTGGGCAAACGCAGGAGCGGCCGGGTTGCTCCGGCCGCCACCAATTCGGGTTCAGGCTTCACCCTGATTTGGAATACAGGTCACCGCGACCTCTTGGTCCCGTCGGAGGAGGAAGACGCCTGGCTGGCGGTCGTCTCGTCACTCGACGACTTCACGCGCAGGTTGTTCTGGACGTGACCGACGCCGCTGACCGACTCGGCGCAGTCCTCGGCCCGGCGCTTTTCCCAACGCGTTTGAACCGTACCGTTGAGGGTGACCTCCTGGTCGCTCACCTCGACCGAGATATCTGAGGCGTCGAGAGAGCCGTCGTCCGTGATCCGGTCGTTGACGTCCTCCCTGATGCGGTCATCGGACCTCTTGTAGCCCTTTGGACCGCGGCCCCGGTGGTTCTGGCGTTCTCCGGACGAGGGCTGTCCGCCGCCTGCGAAGTCGGAGGCGTATCCACTTCCGCCATAAGCGCCTCCCGCGCCGCTTCCGTACCCGCGGGAGCCTTGGCCCCCACCCTGCATGGTGCCCCCGCCGCCGCCGGAGTAGCCCCCGCCGCTGCTGGAGTAGCCCCGGTCGGCGTCGTCGTCTCGATAGCCCGGATCCTGCCGGCGGCTCACTTCATAGCCTCCCGAGTGTCCCGGCGAACTGACGCGTCCGGAGTAGTCCCGGCCACGGCCCTGGTTGAAACTGCCGGACTGCTCGCGACCGCCATATTGGCCATAACCGCCCCGCTCCTGGCCGCCGTATTGACCGTAGCGACCCGGCAGCTGGCCGTCGTACTGGCCATCATCGGACCGGCCATAGTCGCCGGACGACCCCTGTTGCGGGTCATCGTCCCGCATGTCCTGGCCGCTCATGGACCTGGAGCGATACTGTTCGTCGGACCGGTCGTACTCGGACCCGGCACCGCGCATCTGCTGGCGACGGTTGTCGTCGCGATCCCAGTTTTCCCTGCCGTTGTCTTGCGGCTCGCGTGATTGACGTCTCATTGCGTTGCCTCCTCTGGCTTTGTCCCACCAGAACAGGAGGCAAGCATCGATGTTCCTGACCGTTCCGCTGCATCGGTCCCGGCCCAAATGATGGGAACCACGGACCGGGTTCGATGTTGGGAAGCCAATGATGAACCCAGAAAAACAAGGCCAATGAGCGAATGGATTTCGCAGAACGGCGAGGTGCTGAGGCTCGCTCTGGACGCCGCCATGACGGTGATATGGATCGCCTATCTGCATGTCTTCGCTCAGAGCCTGCGACGCCAGAGGAGGTCCGATATCCACATCTCCCAAAGTGCGGATGGCACCATGTTCGTCTCGAACCTCGGCCTCGAACCGATCTTCATTTCGGACATCGTCGCCGAGGTGGAGGCCGGCACCAAAACCCGCGTTCTGGAGCTGACGGATCGATGCGAAAACGTCGATCCAAGCAGCGGAGAGGCAGCCATGGTCACCACGCACGGACCCATGAGCAGCGGAGGTTTCTCGAAGATTTGCGATCGCAGGGAATTGGCCGAATGGCTTTCCTCGGACCTTTCCCGGCCTGACGAGATAGCTCGCGTTACCCTGTCCGTGTTGGCCGAAACGGCGGCGACGGACACGCCGGTTGGGGCATCGCGCCAATTTCGCGTCCGCTTCGGACAAAGCGGACCGGACTTCGCCCCCGAGACGTTGAGAACGCGACAGATCCGTAGCCGTCGCAATGTCCGGCGCCTGATGAGCGTTGTCCGTTCGCTGTCCTACGATGCCGCGGGCGACTAGCCCGTGTGCTTCGCCTTTCCGGCGTACTGGTCGATGGCCCCCGCCATTTCGAGCATGAGCTCGTGCATCGAGACCGAGTCGTCGCCGTAGGGATAGAAGTGAGACATGTCGCCCTCGTCCCACTTCTTCCGGAGGGCGGGCTTGGTGATGTCCCAATCCTCGTAGGTCTGACGGGCGAGGTCGCGCAGGTCGGAGTGCAACTCGGACATCGAGGGCCTGCCCCAGTAATAATACCCGTTGTAGACCTTGTGGACCCGCAGGTCGCGTCCGAGCACGACGGTGTGCGGAATCATGACGTCATGCTGGGTGTCGGTGTATTCGTTGATGTCGAGTTGCTTCTGCACCACCCGATCCTCGTCGTAGAGAAAGGGCCAGGGCGCGGCGGTCTGCTGCCGATAGTTGTTGGTCGTGTGCCAGTCGTCCGTCGTGATCGTCACGGCTTGCGTGTAACCCACCACCATCTGCGGATGAAAGCGCACCAGCTCCAGTACATGCTGCCGGTCCTTGGGGCAGAAGAAGCCCCTTGTCAGGAACAGCACCATAAGCTGATCGCCCTGAAGGTCCGAAAGCCTGCGTTTCGTCTTTGTGTGGTCCGGAAGAACGAAGTCCGGAAATGTCGTCCCGGGAGCGAACTGTTCCTGCATGGCTTACCTCCGATATGGCGATGATCGCAGAAACAGAGCCGACGCTGCGATGTTCCTCACCGCCGCTGTCCGAGCCGGATCATGGCCAACGCCCCGTCGGCGGCCCAAGCCTTCGGGAACATCTCCGTCCGTATGTTGTTCGAAGGCCAAGCACTTATTGCCAATGGAGCCCCAGATGACCCATGGAACCACGAACCCGCACATCGACACGCGTCGCGGCACGAGGCACTCCGCTGGCTACATCGCTACAGTGGTCCTGGCGGTCGTTGTCGCGATCTTCGGCATCCTCATCTTCGGCGGGGGTCTCTGGCTCATCGCCCTGGGAGGAAGCTGGTACTACGCGATAGCAGGCGTCGGGCTGTGCCTGACGGCCTGGTTCCTCGCACGGCCGTCGATCAACGCGCTCTGGATCTACCTTGCCACCTATGCCTTCACGGTGGTCTGGGCCTTTTGGGAGAAGGGCATGGACTGGTGGGCTCAAGTGCCACGCCTGGTGGCCCCGACGGTGATCCTTCTCCTCATCCTCGCAACAGTGCCGGTCCTGATGCGGAGTCGGCGGACCCACACGGAGCATTATCGATGACGCAGTATTCGGACGACCGCGTGCAGGACCAGCAGCCCGGTCTCGAAAGCGAGATGTCGCCCAAGCCGGAGTACCATCCGCGCTTTCCGGGCGCGGGCCGGCTGGACGGGGGCGTCGCGATCGTGACGGGCGGGGATTCCGGCATCGGCCGCGCGGCCGCCGTCCTCTTTGCGCGCGAGGGCGCTGCCGCGGTCGCCATCCTCTACAAGAACGAAGACGAGGACGCTGAGGCGACACTGGAGGCGATCCGCGAAGAAGGCGCGGAAGCGATGTCGCTGAGGGGCGATGTCGGCGAGCGCGACTTCTGCATGGATGCCGTATCGAAGGTCGTCGAGCGCTTCGGGCGTCTCGATGTTCTCGTCAACAACGCCGCCGAGCAACACGCGCAGGACGAGTTCGAGGACGTCTCCGAAAAGCAGATGGAAGACACGTTCCGCACGAATATCTTCGGCCAGATGTTCATGGTGCAGGCCGCCCTGCCCCACCTGAAGGAAGGTGCGAGCATTGTCGGCATCACCTCGGTCACCGCCTACCGCGGGCAGGACATGCTGATCGACTATGCGTCCACGAAGGGCGCCATCCTGTCGTTCATTCGCACCCTCGCCCACAAGCTCGCGCCCAAGGGGATCAGGGTCAACGGCGTGGCGCCCGGTCCCATCTGGACCCCGCTCATCCCCTCCTCGTTCCCGCCGGAGAAGGTCAAGGAGTTCGGCAAGAGCAGCACGCTCGGCCGTCCCGGACAGCCGAACGAAGTCGCGCCGTCCATCCTGTTCCTCGCCTGCGAGGATGCGTCCTTCATGACCGGTCACGTCCTGCACCCCGACGGGGGCGCGATGGTCGCGGACTGACGCGGCGACCGTTATCGTTCGCCATCCGCCGGTTGGCTGGCGTACCATTTCGCAAGAAGCGCGATGTCGGCGTCGCTCAGGGCACGGGCGGCGGCGACCATCTTCGCCGAATCCGTGCGCACGCCGTCCCTCCACAGCCGCAACTGCGTCTCGAGAAAAGCACGGTGTTGGCCGGACAGCCGGGGGCCAAGCGTCTCATCCGCCGAGGCACCCGGTCCGTGGCACGCGGTACAGGCCGGCACTTCGCGCGTGCCGCGGTTCGCAAGACGCTCGCCGGCGACGGGAACAGGCAGCGGGTCCGGGGCCTCGTTGATCGTCGCCGCGAAATGTTCTGCCAGCCGCGGAAGGTCTTCCACCGGAACAACGCTCGCCGCCTGCTGCATGATGCCGCTCAGACGCACACCGGTCACGTACTCGCGCAGTTCTTCCCGCAGATACTCGGCGTCCTGGATGTCCAGACGCGGGACGAGGCCATCGATGGTCCCGTGACACGAGCCGCAATAGGCCACGCTGGACGTTGCGATGCTCTCGGACGTCGATTTTGGAAGCGGCGGCGCGTCATCCTCCTTCACCTTCTCAAGGTATGCGACGACAGCCCAGACCTCGTCCGATCGCTCCGGTGCGGGCCAGCCCGGCATCCCGGACATCTTGACGCCGTTCTCCACGACCCAGTGCAGTTCGTTCGGGCTCCATCCGGCGATGGCAAGCTTGATCGGCGGCGGCTCGGGCAGCATCGCGTCGGAGAACGCCAGTGCGGGCTCGTCGGGACTGCCGTGGCAGGGAACGCAGCCCGTCGCGTAGTGCCCCGCTCCCAGAGCGACAAGGTCCGGGTCATCGAGAAGGGGCACCTCGTTCTCGGGCGGCGCGCGCAAGCTGACGGAGTTCTTGAACGTCGTGTGGAGAACCCAGGCGACGCCGGGAAGATGCCCGGCGGTCGCGGACACGTTGTAGAGCCCAAGGCCAACCACCCCGATGCCGACCGCCAGCCCGAGGGCGACGATCACCGAGAAGATGACGAGCGCGCGCTTCATGCCGGGGTCTCCTGGAGGCCGCGGGACGTCAGGATCAGCCCGCCCGCGAGATAGGCCGGGGTGCCGATCGCCAGCATGAGCATGCCTCCCAACTGTTGCCCCGCGAGGTCGGGCGCGGTGCCGCAGATCTCGAAGTAGAGGTCGCGGGGCGCCAGGATCAGGAGAGCGCCCAGAAGGGTCATGTGCATCGACGTGATCAGAAGGTCCGCCGCGCCCGAAAGCGGGTTCTCGGCGCGGATGCACCCGGCCCAGACGAAGAGGCCGACGGCAAGGAAGCTCGCCTGCTCGAAGATGTATCCCGGGGCCACCGTGCGTCCCAGGGCATGTGCAGCCGGCAAATGCCACGCCCAGACCACCACGAACTCGACAACCGCGGCGGCGAGAGGCGGCGCCGCGAGCTTCCGCGACAGGTCCGGGGCTCCGACCACCAGCAAGGGGGCGGCGACCGCGACAAGGCCCATGTGCCGCAGCATGTGGACGGGAAAGGCCGGCCACCAGTCGTCGAGCGGCAGGAGCCAGAGGACCCCGAGCAGGGCGAGACCAGAGAGAAGGGCCAACCGTCTCATCTGCAACCCTCGAGCAGGAGGAGCGGCAAGGTCGTGTAGACGGTGGCGATGCCCGAGATGAGCGTGAGCAGGAATGTGGCGTGGCCGAGAAAACGGTGACGGTCCTCGGCCTTCCCTTCCGACAGCGCGGAGGGGTGCCCCCGTTCGGGCGCCCACTGTCTCCAGGCCCGCCAGCCCTGCCATACGAAGACGACAAGGACGATGACCGAAACCGCGATCAGCGACAGACGTGTGGCCTCGATCGGAAGAAGCCCGCGCACGCAGGCAAGCGAGACGCTTGCGTAGCAAAGCACGAAGTGTCCGGCCCAGACCGAGGGCGCCAGCGCAATCCGCCACAGGCTGCCGGCTTCATCCGAGAATTCCTTGCGATCCTGGTTCGTCTGATGTCCCTGATCTGTCACAGCAACCTCGCCACCGGACCCATGAGTGCGCAGGCGACCAGGGCGGACACCGCGAAGAAGTGCCAGTAGAGGCTCACATTCCAGATGTCGGCCTCGTAGCGCGGCGTCATCTTGCCGGTCAGGCTTCCCGCCAAACAGTAAAGCTGCATCACCAGGCCGACTCCGGCGTGCGCCACGATCCAGACCATCAGCGCCCACATCAGGGCCGGATAGACATGGGACGTCGGATCGAGAGGAAGAACGGAGACGATCAGAGCAGCCGCCCCGATGCAGGTCGAAAGCGCGCCCGCAGCCAATGCCGCGCGGGCCGCTCCCACCCTGCCCCGCCGGTTCGTGAAACGCGCCGCAATCGTCAGAAGCCATCCTGCCGCAAACGCCGCCGCCGCCACCGCTACGGCGCCTGCCCCGGCATGGAGAGCGTCCGGCGGCGGGAAGGCGGTATTCGACGTCCAGTAGAAGAAGAAGCCGAACACGATGGACGAGAATGCCGTGGCGTCCCCTAGCATCGTGATCCACATGGCCCACCACCCGCAGGACTCCGGACCCGAGACGTAGGTGGGCAGCCGAAGTCCGAGGCCCACGTCCTTCATGTCGGCTTCCGGTGGCCGCGCGGTCGTCGTCCAGAGCCAGTAGAGGATCGCGCAGACGGCCAGCACACCCGACACGATGGCCGGTGTGTAGAGGTGGAACGTCGGAAAGATGAAGGCGCCCCCGGTAAAGACGGCTGCGATATGGGTGATCCAGGTCGGCGTGTTCACGCGCTGCACCAGGATCGGCCTCGCGTCGATCACCGAAGTGACGATGGTCTCGCGAAGGCCCTCTTCGGCGTCAGGCAGATAGAAGCGTCCCTCTTCGACCCTGTCGAGAAACTTGGGCTGCTCCCAAAGCGGATAGCGTGTGGAGATATAGGGGATCGAGCGCATCCCCCAGGGCTCTTCAGGCACGTCGTGCGCCCACTCCAGCGTTCCCGCCTTCCAGGGATTGCGGGGGCAGAGCGGCTGGCTGCCCTTGGGCCGCAGCAGGTCCCAGACGAAGACGGCGAACCCCGCCGCGATGACGAAGGCCCCAACGGTCGAGATGAGGTTGGTCACCTCCCAGCCCAGACCTTCGGGATATGTGTAGACGCGTCGCGGCATGCCCAGAAGCCCGGTCAGATGCATCGGCAGGAAGGTCACGTTGAAGCCGGTGAAGATCAGCCAGAAGGCCCAGCGTCCCAGCCGCTCGGACAGCGTCTTCTTGGCGATGAAGGGATAGTAGTAATAGACCCCCGCCATCACCGGAAAGACCATGCCGCCGAACAGCGTGTAGTGAAGGTGGGCCACCACGAAGTACGTGTCGTGAACCTGGAAGTCGAAGGGCGCGAGCGCCAGCATCACGCCCGTCAATCCTCCCATGGTGAAGATCGCCAGGGCGCCGGCAATCCACAGCATCGGCAGGATCATACGGATCCGCCCCGCCATGAGGGTGGCGAGAAATGCGAAGAGCTGAACGCCGGTGGGAATGACGACAGCCTCGGACGCCGCCGAAAAGAAGCCGAGCGACAGCGTCGGTAGGCCCGTCGTGTACATGTGATGGACCCACAGCCCGAAGCTGAGGAAGCCCGTCCCGACGGCCGACAGAACGATCCACGAGTAGCCGACGATCGGTCTCTGCGCGACCGTCGGCACGATCATGGCCGCGATCGCGATGGACGGAAGGAAGATGATGTAGACCTCGGGGTGCCCGAAAATCCAGAAAAGGTGCTGCCACAGCATCGGGTCTCCCCCGCGCGTGGGATCGAAGAACGGCCAGTCGAAGCTGCGCTCGAGCTCGAACAGGAAGTCGCCGGCGATGAGGGGCGGAAACGCGAATAGGATCATGCCTCCGACCACGAGGACGTACCACGCATAGAGCGGCATCAGGTTCACGCGCATCCCCGGCGGGCGGCACTTCAGGGTGCCGACGATCAGCTCCACCGCCGCCGCGATCGAGGCCACCTCGATGAAGCTGAGACCCAGAAGCCAGATGTCGCTTCCCGGCCCGGCGTCTTCGGTGGCCAGGGGCGGGTACATGAACCACCCCGCTCTCGGTGCCGCGTCGAACAGCAGAGAGCCCAGGACGAAGACCCCGCCGATCAGGAAGGACCAGTACCCGAAGGCCGAAAGGCGCGGGAAAGGCATGTCCCGCGCGCCCAGAAGCCCCGGCAGCAGGATGATCGAGATGGCCTCGAACATCGGCACGGCGAAGAGGAACATCATCGCAGAGCCGTGCATCGTGAAGAACTGGTTGTAGCGGTCGGCGGACATGACCTCGATGTCCGGGGCGGCAAGCTGGACCCGCATCGCAAGTGCGAGGATCCCGGCGCAGAGCATGAAGAAGAAGGCCGTCAGCGAATACCACTTGCCGACCTCGGAATTGTTGACCGCCGACCAATAGCGCCATCCGGTCGGCGTCTTCCAGACCTCCCGAAGACGGTTCGCACTATCGCTGTCGAGACCTTGAGGCGCCTGCTCGTCCAGCATCGCCTCGGTCGGAGGAAACGGGCCTTCCGGCTTTGGCCGCAGGGGGCTGAGGGAGCGCGACGTCATTTCAACTCCTTGAGATATCGGGCGAGGTCCGCACTCTGTCTCGGAGACAGTTCCGGATACGGCGGCATCTGCACTTCCGGCTTCAGATCGTCGGTGTGGGCGATTCAGCGCTCGATGTTGTCGAGCGTGGCGCCGAGCCGCCCTGCCCCGATCGTGAGCCGCGAGCCGACGTGGGTCAGGTCCGGGCCGACCTTGCCGACAGCCGGTGTGCCGCGCACGGTATGGCATGCGCCGCAGCCGGCTGCCTGGAAGACGGCCAACCCCCGCCGGGCGGCGTCGCTCTGCGGCTCGGCGGCATCCTGGGCCTCTGCCTCGAGCCAGGTCGCGAAGTCTTCGGGCATCATGGCGACTGCCATGAAGGCCATCCAGGCGTGGCTTGCGCCGCAGAACTCCGCACACTGACCGCGATAGATCCCTGGCTCCACAGGCTCCAGGCTCATGCGGGTTTCGCGACCGGGAAACATGTCCATCTTGCCGCCCAGGGCTGGCACCCAGAGGGAATGGATCACGCCGTCAGACGTCAGTCTGAGGTCGGTTCTCTGACCTGTCGGCAGTCTGATCTCGTTGGCGGAGACGACGGAGCCCTCGACGCCCTCCATCGTGTATTCCACGCGCCACCACCATTGCTCACCGAGCACGGAGACGGTCAGGCCGTCGCCCGGTGCCCGCTGGTCGGGCAAGAGCGAGAGTCCCCAGAGGAGCACGGCCCCGATGACGACCGTCGGGGCTATGACGCCGCCAAAGAGAATGAGCATTCTTCCCGAGCGTTCGGGCAATGTCCCGGTGCTCCTTCTGGTGAACCAGTAGAAGAGCCCGTTCATGGCGACCCAGAGGATCGCGGCCCCCACAAGCAGCGAGACGAAGAGCGTGAAAAGCGCCTGTGCGTCCGAGCCGGCGGGATCCAGAACCGATTGGCGACCTGAACAGCCGCTCAGGACAAGCGCGGCGGCGGTCGTCCTGAGACCTCGTCCGCGGATCCTCTGAAAGGATAGCCTTTGCGCTGCTGCAAGGCCTGCCAAAGGGGGTGATATGAGTGCGCGAAAGGGCAAGCGGCCCTAGAGCGCCAGAAGGGCCAGGCCCAGCGCAGCGACCGCGGCGACGACCAGGATCCACATGGCGAGACCGTTGCGGGACGACTCGCGGTGCTCCGGCGGGCGCATCGGGTCCTCGTCCGCTGACGGCGCCCGAGATTTGGCATCCGCCATGCGGGCCTCGGCAACCGTGGGCGAATGTCCCCCGGCTTCCGCGTCGGTTCCAAGTGGTGCGGCGGCGGGATCGGAGAACGCGACCTTGTCGCCGGTTTCACCCTTGTCAATCCGATCGCGCAGCCGCACGACGGCCGCTGCGCCCGAGCGCCGGGTTCCTTTGTCGGGTATATTGCTCATGTCCACTCCTCGTTCACGTGCATGAACAGGAACAGCGGCGTGTTGTTCCCGCCGTGCTTGCATGAGGCGGAAATTGCGGCTCGGGGGGGTAAGACAGTCGGCGTCCGGGCCAGCGGGAAGCACTCGGTGCGGCGGCGTCCATTGTCGGTGCGACCGTCCTCCTCCGGGAGCGACCCGCTACTCCTCGGACCGTGCCGAAATCTCAGCCCTCTGCGACCGCGCGCTCCTCGATGTCGCGGACCCGGGGCGCGGCGTCGTGGTCGTCGTCGGTTCCCTGCCGCGCCCAGAGCGTGGCATAGCGTCCCTGACTGGCGAGAAGCGCATCGTGGGTGCCCTCCTCGACGATCACACCGTCCTCCAGCACGACGATGCGGTCGGCGTCGGCGATGGTCGACAGACGGTGCGCGATCGTCAGCACCGTTCGCCCCTCGCCCATGGCCTTGAGTTCGCGCTGGATTTCGCGCTCGGTCTCGGTGTCGAGAGCGCTTGTCGCCTCGTCGAGAAGAAGGATGGGCGGGTTCTTCAGAAGGGTGCGCGCGATGCCCACCCTCTGCTTCTCGCCGCCGGACAGCTTCAGCCCGCGCTCGCCGACCTGCGTGTCGTAGCCCTCGGGCAGGCTTTCGATGAAGCCGTGGATCTTCGCGGCGCGCGCGGCCTCGAGGACTTCCGCGCGAGACGCTTCGGGGCGGCCGTAGGCGATGTTGTAATAGACCGTGTCGTTGAAGAGAACGGTGTCCTGCGGCACCACGCCGATGGTCCTGTGAAGGCTTTCCTGGGTGATGTCGCGCACGTCCTGCCCGTCGATGCGCAAGGCGCCGCCGTTCACGTCGTAAAACCGGAACAGAAGCCGCCCGATGGTCGACTTGCCCGACCCCGACGGCCCGACGATGGCGACCGTCTGGCCGGCTGGCACATCCAGCGTGACGCCCCTCAGGATCGGCCGCTCGGCGTCATAGCCGAACACGACGTCGTCAAAGCGCACAGCCCCGCCGTCGACCCGCAGAGCCCTCGCGTCGGGCTTGTCCTGAACCTCGGCCGGTTGCTCGAGAAGCTCGAACATCTCGGCCATGTCGACCAGCGCCTGCCGGATCTCGCGGTAGACCGTGCCGAGGAAGTTGAGCGGCATGGTGATCTGGATCATGTAGGCGTTGACCATGACGAAATCGCCCACGGTCAGCGCCCCGTTCGCCACGCCGATGGCCGCCATCACCATGACGACGACGAGGCCTGCGGTAATCAGAAGCGCCTGTCCGAAGTTCAGGACGGCCAGCGAATAGTTCGTCTTCAGGGCGGCGGCGACATAGCGCTCCATCGAGCCGTCATAGCGTTCGGCCTCGCGCGCCTCGGCTCCGAAGTACTTCACCGTCTCGAAGTTCAGGAGGCTGTCGATGGCCTTCTGGTTCGCGTCGGTGTCCTGGTCGTTCATCTCCTTGCGGATCTTCACGCGCCATTCGGTGACCGCGAAGGTGAACCAGACGTAGAGCGCGATGGTGACGAAGACGACGGCCAGATACCAGATGTCGAACACCCAGGCGAGGACGACGGCGATCATCAGAAGCTCGAGGACCAGCGGCCCGATCGAGAACAGCAGGAAGCGCAGAAGGAAATCGACACCCTTCACGCCCCGCTCGATGATCCGGCTCAACCCGCCCGTCTTGCGCGTGATGTGATAGCGCAGCGAAAGCGCGTGGATGTGCTGGAAGGTTTCGAGCGCCAGCATCCGCAGCGCACGCTGCCCCACGGCGGCGAAGATCACGTCACGCAACTGCTGGAAGCCGTTCGACATGAGCCGCGCCACGCCGTAGGCGACCGTAAGACCGACCGCCCCCGCGCCAAGCGCCCAGGCCGGATCCGTCCCCTCACCTGCCAGCGCGTCGACGGCGGCCTTGTAGAAGAAGGGCGTCGCAACCGCGATCACCTTCGACAGAAGCAGCACGAACAGCGCCAGAGCAACGCGGCGCTTCACCCAGGGCATATCGTCGGGCCAAAGGTAGGGCGCGACCTTGCGGATGATGGACAGGCCCGAGCGGCGGCCGGTTCGATTGGAGGGAGAGGCGGACATCGGGCCCTAGTTAAGCGCTTCGCCTCGGCTTGGCCAGATGCGGCGATCAGGCGCCCGGCACATAGGTCTGGTCGATCATCGCCTTCTCGCGCATCGCGGTATAGGCGGCCCGAAAGCGCGGCGCGAAGTACGCGGCGAAGGCGCGGACCTCGGGCCGCCGATAGACGTCGGGCGAGATGACGAGCCAGGAGGATACGTCGGTGCCCTCGGGCGGCAGGAAGCACCGCACCAGAGACGGATAATCGGTCGCGAAGGCGATGGTCGAGGGACCGATGCCGAGCCCGGCCTCGATGCTGGCCGTGACGGATTCGACGTCTCCGCAGCGCGCGACGATCTGCGAGGGTTCGATCCTCTCGACCAGCCAGCGGTTCAGGGGCAGGGTCGCTGGCGCGGGATCGTAGATGATGAAGGAGTGACCGGCGAACTCCTCGGGCGAGACCGGAAGACCGTGGCGGGCGGCGTATCCTCGAGAGGCGAATAGCGTCGACTTCACATCCGTGAGCTTCGCGCAGATCAGCCGGTCATCGGTGATCCGCGGCGCGATGCGGATCGCGACGTCGGCTTCGCCCGCAGCGAGGTCGAGGATCTTGTAGCTCGAGATCAGCTCGAACCGGACGTCCGGATGCTTCAGGCTGAATTCGGACAGGATGCCCGAAAATATCGGCGAGAAGTTTCTGCGGGGCGCCGTGATGCGGATCGGCTGCGCTTCGGTCCGCCGCGCTTTCTGTGCGGCGGCCTCCAATGCCTCCGCCGACACCTCCAGAGCCTCGGCCTGCGGCAACAATCCGCGCGCGGCCGGTGTCGGATGAAAGCCGCGCGTGTCGCGCTCGAAAAGCGTCAGGCCCAGTTCGTGCTCAAGCGCATCGATCCGGCGCGCGACCGTCGGCTGCGACAGGGCCAGCCGGCGCGACGCCGCCAGCGTCGATCCCTCTCGGTAGACGGCGAGGAAAACGCGGACATCCGACCAGTTCATCGCGGCTCGACACTTCTGTAGAGCGATCCAACGCCGTAGCGGATACCACGGAAGCCAAAAGCCACATAGGCCTTAGTCACAAGGCTCTGAAGGAGGCTGAGATGATGGCGACGTCGATCTACCCGGGCTGGTTCGCCTCGAGAGAGGGTCTGGACGGGCGGCAGCGGACCGAGGCGGCCGTCGATCTTCCGCGCGAGGCGGAGGAGACGCGCGAGCGGCTGGCGTTCGTCCTGGACCTCGCCGACCGCCACCCCGGCGCGTTCACGTCCGACGAGGGTCTCGGAGCGGCGATGTTGTACTTCTCGGGACGTCTCTGATCGGCACGTCTCTCAGTCGGGCACCGTGAAGATCTGGCCGGGATAGATAAGGTCCGGGTTGCGGATCCGGTCGGTGTTGGCCTCGAAGACGCGGACATAAAGCGGACCGTCGCCGTACTTCTCGCGCGCGATCCCCCAGAGCGTGTTGCCGGGCTGGACCGTGATGAGCGACACGGGCGCGAGCGCGGTGACGGGCCTCTGGTCGAGCGCACGGATCGCCTCGACGGACTCGCGGCGGAACGGTGTCTCGGCCCGCGACACGACGCGGCCCTCGGCGTCGATCTCGTCGACACGCAGGGTATAGGTCCCGGTGTCCACTTCGGGCAGTTCGGTCTGCCACTGGCCACCCTCGCCGATGGCCGTTTCGATCACCGGCTTGTTGTCGAGGTAGACGCGGACCGACGTCGTCCCCGTCCCGCGGCCTGCAAGCGAGACCTCGCCCTCGGCGTCGTAGCTGATCGAGTCGATCGAGACGTTGTCCATGGCCTCGGGGGCGTCGCCCGGGTTCTGGAGCACGCGCACCCCGGTTTCGTCGGCCAGAAGCACCGCAGGCGCACGGGGAGCCACCGCAGCCGTCTCGGTCGCAGGCGCACCGGGGGCGGCATCCGGCGACGGAGGGGCGGCCGCTTCGGGCGCATCGGTCGGAGCTTCCGGCGCGGACCCATCCGCGATCTCGGTGGACGCAGCAGGCCTGGGTGCCGAACCCGTCTGCTCCACGCCCGCGACGTCGGGCGCTGTCGTCGGTTCCGCGTCGAGCGACGCGACCGCCTCGCCGCCGGCCGCCGGAGCGGTTGCCGGCCGCGCCTCCGCCACCAGTTCCTCGATCGGGGCGAGGATGACCGAGGCAGGCGCCTCCACCGTCTCGCCGTCTTCCCGCGTCTCGGTCAGGGTCAGCACGCGCGGCGCGTCCGAGGCGCCCAGGTCCGCGAAAATGACGAACCCGCCCGAGCCGTCCGCCGTCGCCTCGCCCACCGTCTCGCCGTCTAGCGCGAGATCCACTGTCGCTCCCGGTGTGGCGGTGCCTGCGATGACGGTCGAGCCTCCCGGTTCGACGCGCACGATGTCGAAGCTGGCAGCGCCGCCGATGTCGGAGGCCGCCTCGCCGAATTCCTCCGCGACCTCCTCGGTCGCTCCCGCGGGATCGCCTGCGGCCGGCGCGACCGCCGCCGTTTCCTCGCCAGCTTCTAGGGTGGCCTCGGAGCCATCCGTGGAAGATGCGCTGCCCGTAGCGGTCGCCTCGTCTATTGGGGCGTCACTTGTCGCGGCGTCGCCAGAAATGGCGCTGCCCTCGGACCCCGTCGCAGGGACTGTGGCCGGAGCGGTCTCGACCGCGGCCGATCCTTCCGGCACCCCATCGGGACCGGAACTTCTCAACCACCACGTCAGAAGGATCGCGAAGCCCACAAGGGCCACGACGACGATGCCTCTCCACATCGGCTTCACGCGATCAACTCCCCGCTCGGGGCCTTCGGCCCTCGGTTGCGCGCCTGTCCCGGAACGGCGCTTGAGCGACCTTATCAACACCGCTATCAGGGGTCAAAACCCCATGATGAACGGATGAACGATGGACGGCGCACCGTATTCCCTTTGCGTCTATTGTGGCTCACGCCCCGGCGGTGACCCCGCCTTCCTCGAGGCTGCGCGCGACCTTGGCCGGGCCATCGGCTCCGAGGGCTGGCGGCTGGTCTATGGCGCGGGCGACGTGGGGCTGATGGGTGCCGTGGCCGAAGCCGCGCATGACGCCGGCGCCCGCACCCTGGGCGTGATCCCGGTTCACCTTCTGTCCCGCGAAGCGCCGCGCGGTCTTTCGGCCGACCGGATCGTGACCGAGACGATGCACGAGCGGAAGAAGGTCATGCTGATGAACGCCGACGCGGTGGCGGTGCTGCCGGGAGGCGCAGGTTCGCTCGACGAGTTCTTCGAGGTCCTGACCTGGGCGCAGCTCGGCCTCCACGCCAAGCCGATCCTCCTTATCGACGTCAACGGCTTCTGGCGGCCGCTGACGGCTCTTCTGGACCACATCGTGGCCCAGGGCTTCGCCGCGCCCTCGCTCCTGCGCCTCGTTCAGACTGTGCCGACAGTTCCCGCCGCCGTCGAGGCCCTCCGCTCGGCCCGGTCGCGCGCGAGCGCCACTCCCGAATAGACCGCAAGCGCCACCCAGATCATCGGGAAGGCCACGGCGTGCCAGAAGGTGAAGGGCTCGGCGAAGACAAGGACCGCGATCAGGAATTGCATCGTGGGGTTCATGTACTGCACGACGCCGAGCGTCGACAGCCGCACCCGCTGCGCCGCATAGGAAAACAGGATCATCGGCGTCGCGGTCATCGGACCGCTGAGGAGGAGAAGGACGAAGGTCCATCCATCCGCGATCTCGCCGCCCCCGCGCCAGACCAGCCAGCCCAGGACGACGGGCAGCACCATGACGACCTCCGCCGTCACCGACACCATCGGGCCCACCGTCAGCCGCTTCTTCACCACGCCGTAGACGGCGAACGAGACGGCCAGAAGCAGGCTGATCCACGGCGCCACGCCCAATCCCCAGGTCAATAGCGCCACGGCAAGGGCCGCGACCCCGACAGCCGCCCATTGCAGCGCGAGGAGCCGCTCGCGAAAGATCAGCCAGCCGAACAGCACCGAGACGAGCGGCGAGATATAATAGCCGAGGCTCGACTGCGAGACGTGGCCCGTCTGGACCGCGAAGATGTAGAAGAACCAGTTGCACGAGATGAACAGCGCCGCGACCGCGATCCAGCCCACTTGGGTTCGGTCGGTGATCGCAGCACCAAGGGCGGGCAGACGGCCCCGCCGCCACAGTACGACGGCGAAGAACACGAAGGACCACAGGATGCGATGCGACAGCACGTCCATCGTCGGGACGTGCAGCAACAAGCGGTAGAACAGCGGCGCAAAGCCCCAGATCGTGCAGGCTGCGACCAATGCCACAAGGCCGCTTCGGACCTCGGCCGGGTCGCTCTGTTGCATTGGGACTCCGGGCATTTCGGACGGGAAACGGCCCGTTCCCGGTCAGGAACGGGCCGCGCCAGTCGTGGAAGCCTCAGGCGGCGGCGTCAAGTTCCGCCTTCACCAGCTTCTCGATCTCGTCGATGGGGTGGTTGGTCAGCGTCTTGTCGATCTCGGCCACAACCTTGTCCGAGACCTCCTTGTGCATCTTGGCGCGCATCTCGCCCAATGTACGGGGCGGCGCGACCAGCACGAGCTTCGAGAACTCGCCCTTGTGCGCGCTCTTGTACAGCATCTCGACCAAGTCGTCCGCGAAACGCTCCTTCTCGAGACGGTGGAAATCGGTCTCGTCGAACGCGGACCGCTGGTTCGGCCCTCCATCGTTGAAGCGGCCGGGACGGTCCGTGCCTTGCTCGCGGTCCGGCGGATTGTCCTGATGTTTCTCGCGGCGGACCTCGAGATAGGGATCTTCGGAATCGGTGTTGTTTACGAGGAACAGCGCCTTCTCGCCGTCGGCGACCAGCACCCAGGTGCCGTGCTCAAGACCGCTCATCGTTTTCTCCCGTTCCATGAAGCCCGCCGAGGTCGCCTTCGCCCTCTTCGTCCGACTTGTGGACCCTCGTGCGGACATCTCCTTCCTTGGGCTGCCGCAACTCGTCGCGGGTGCCGACCTTGCGTTCAAGGTTGCCCTGTCCGCGGCCCTGCTGCGACGGAGTGTCGATATCTTCGACGAATTCGTCCGTTTCGCTCTTGCCGTCCTTGGACCGTATTCTCTCTGCCATATGGTTTCTCCTTCGTTGTTGAGGGAGGAACCCGCACGACACCGCCACAGTTCCGAAATCCGCTCACCTGTGTCGCAGTTTATTGAAGTCGGCCGTCCGAGAACATACTGTGAACATATGGCCAAGCGCACCCTCGAGGAAAAGCTCGCGATCCTGTCCGACGCGGCGAAATACGACGCCTCCTGCGCCTCGTCTGGGGGCGCGAAACGGGACAGCCGCGACGGCAAGGGCCTGGGGTCGGTCACCGGATCGGGCATCTGCCACGCCTATGCGCCGGACGGTCGCTGCATCAGCCTTCTCAAGATACTGATGACCAACTTCTGCATCTACGACTGCGCCTACTGCGTAAACCGCGTCTCGTCGAACGTCGAGCGGGCACGTTTTTCGCCCGAGGAGGTCGTCCATCTCACGCTCGAATTCTACCGCCGCAACTACATCGAAGGCCTGTTCCTGTCCTCCGGCATCGTCAAGTCTCCGGACGACACGATGGCCGACATGGTCCGCATCGCGAAGACCCTGCGGCAGGAGCACAGTTTCTGCGGCTACATCCACCTCAAGACCATTCCCGACGCCGACCCGAAACTGGTCGAGGAGGCGGGCCTCTGGGCCGACCGCCTGTCGATCAACGTCGAGCTTCCGACCGACACCGCCGTCCGCACCTTCGCGCCCGAGAAGAAGCCCGAGCAGATCAGAAAGGCGATGGCCGACGTGCGCGTGCTGAAGGAAAGCCGCGACGACGAAAGCTTCACCGGCAAGCGCCCGCCGAAGTTCGCCCCAGCGGGCCAGTCCACCCAGATGATCGTCGGCGCGGACGGCGCGACCGATGCCACCATCCTCGGATCGGCTACGCGCCTATACGCCGCCTACAAGCTGAAGCGGGTCTATTACTCGGCCTTCTCGCCCATTCCCGATGCCTCCTCCGCCCTGCCCCTCATCAAGCCGCCCCTGATGCGCGAGCATCGGCTCTATCAGGCCGACTGGCTGCTGAGGTTCTACGACTTCGGCCTCGACGAACTCACCGCCTCCACCACTGGCGGCAACCTCGACCTCGACGTCGACCCCAAGCTGGCCTGGGCGATCCAGAACCGACACCGCTTTCCCGTCGAGGTCAACCGCGCCGACCGCGAGACGCTTCTTCGCGTGCCGGGCTTCGGCACCAAGACCGTGAAGCGCATCCTCGCCACCCGCCGTCACCGCTCGGTCCGGTACGAAGACCTGACCCGAATGGGGGCGAACCTGCGCCACGCGAAACCCTTCATCTCGCTACTCGACTGGACGCCGCGCGGACTTCTCGACCTCTCCGACCTCCGCGCGCGCTTCGCGCCGCCGCCCGAACAGTTGAGCCTGATCTGATGCACGTCACCCTGCCCGAGATCGGAACCTTCGAGGCCTGGCGGGACGAGGCGCGCCGCCTTCTGGTCGCAGGCGTCCCGCCCGAGGACATCACATGGTCGCGCGGCGCACCCGATGCCGACCTCTTCGCCGCAGCCTCCCCGCTGCCGGAACCGACGGCCCCTGCCCCCACTGTCCCGAAAGCCTTCGTCGCGCTGGCCCGCGACGCCGTCTGGCACTCCGACACCGAACGCTTTGCCCGGCTCTACGGGCTTCTCCAAGCCGTCATCCGCGACCGGCGCGTGCTCGACGACCGGGGCGACCCCCGCGTCGACCGGCTGGAGAAGATGGCCAAGGAGGTGCGCCGCGACAAGCACAAGATGACCGCCTTCGTCCGCTTCCGCGAGATCGGCGACCCCGAGGCCTCGCGCCGCCGCTTCGCCGCCTGGTTCGAGCCGTCGCATTTCATCGCCGAGCCGACCGCGTCCTTCTTCGCGAAACGCTTCGGCGACATGGACTGGACGATCTTCACCCCTCAGTTGACCGTCCACTTCGAGGCGGGCGAGATCGCCTTCGCTCCCGGCGTGGACAAGCCGCCCCTGCCCGCCGACGCGACCGAGGACCTCTGGCGCACCTATTTCCGGAACATCTTCAATCCGGCGCGATTGATGGTGAAGGCGATGCAGTCCGAGATGCCGAAGAAGTACTGGAAGAACCTTCCCGAGGCCGAGCTGATCCCGGAACTGGTCTCGACCGCGCGAGCGCGAGCTCGCGAAATGGCTGAGGCGCTGCCTACATTGCCCCCGGTCCGCGCGGGGCGCATCACGGAGCGACTGATGGCCGAAGTGCCCGAGACCCGCGACGACTACGAGACCGCCCTCGACGGCTGCCGCCGCTGCCCGCTCTGGCAGGACGCGACACAAGCCGTCCCCGGCGAAGGACCGCGCGATGCCGCCCTGATGATCGTGGGCGAACAGCCGGGCGACCGCGAGGACCTGACCGGCAAGCCCTTCGTCGGCCCGGCCGGGCAGCTCCTCGACCGCGTCGCCGGGGAGGCGGGCATCGACCGCAAGGCCGCCTTCGTCACCAATGCTGTCAAGCACTTCAAGTTCACGCCGCGCGGCAAGCGCCGCCTGCACCAGAACCCGAACGCGCATGAGATCCAGCAATGCAAGTGGTGGCTCGACATCGAGCGCGAGCTGGTGAAGCCGAAGCTGATCGTCGCCATGGGCGGCACCGCGCTCGAAAGCCTGACCGGCAGCCGAAAGGGCATCCTCAAGCGCCGCGGGAAGATCGAGCAGGCCGAGGACGGCACGCCGATCCTCGTCACCGTCCACCCGAGCTATATCCTGCGCATCCCCGACCATCTGCGGGAGGCCGAGACCGCACGCTTCCGCGCTGACCTCGAACGTGCCCGCGCCTTCCTCGAACAGAAGGCCGCCTGATCTTCTTCTTGGCGCAAGTACTCCGGGGGCTCCGGGGGCAGCGCCCCCGGCGGGTCGGCGCCGCAGGCGTCGACACGAAAAGGCCCGCCGCATGGACGGGCCTTCGCAACGGGATCCGGACGCCGCTCACATGCGCGAGGCGACATTCTCCCAGTTGACCAGCTTGCCGAGGAAGTTCTCGAGGTAAGCCGGGCGTTTGTTGCGGAAATCGATGTAGTAGCTGTGCTCCCACACGTCGCAGCCCAGAAGGGCCGTCTGCCCGAAGCACACCGGGTTCACGCCGTTCTCGGTTTTCGTGACCTTCAGCCCGCCGTCGCTGTCCTTGACGAGCCAGGCCCAGCCCGAGCCGAATTGCCCCGCACCCGCTTCCGAAAACTTCTTCTTGAAGTCGTCGACCGAGCCGAAGCTGTCCTTCAGCGCGCTTTCGACCTCGGAGGGCATCTTGCTCTCGTCCGGGGTCATCATCTCCCAGAACTGGTTGTGGTTCCAGAGCTGGCTGATGTTGTTGAAGATGCCCGACTGGGCCACGGCGCCCTTGTCGTAGGTGCCCTTGATGATCTCTTCGAGCGACTTGTTCTCCCACTCGGTGCCCGCGATCAGCTTGTTGCCGTTGTCGACGTAGGCCTTGTGGTGAATGTCGTGGTGATACTCGAGCGTCTCCTTCGACATGCCCTTCGAAGCGAGGGCGTCGTGGGAATACGGAAGGTCGGGAAGGTCGAAAGCCATTTGGGGCCCCTCTCTGTTGCAGTTGTTTGCGCCTTACCTGTGGCGGTTCAGACCTCGGGTCAAGGGCTCACACCTCGGCGGCTTCTCCGGCGACCTTCCTGACATGAGGAAAGTCTCCGGTGGCGATATAGGCCTCTTCCTCGGGGGTCGACAGCCGCCCGAGGACGGCGTTGCGGTGCGGATGCCGTCCGAAACGCTCGATGATGCCGGTGACCCGCGCGGTCTGGCTGCGGAACCTTTCTGCCATCTCCAGCAGAGGCTCCTTCAGACGCGAGGCGACGCGGTCGGTCAAGATCCCAAGCATCCGCATCCGTTCGAGGTGATCCGGCCCCTCGCAATGGCTGATCGAGATGACGAAGAAGGTCTGCTCCCAGGGCGCCAGCCCGTCGAACGCGCCGTTCGCCACGCCCTCGAGCGCCAGCCGGCATGCCTTGATGTCCTGAGCGAAAGCCCCCGGCGTGTCGCGCCAGAGCGAGCGCGGGAACTGATCGAGGGCGATCAGAAGCGCCAGCCGGCCGCGCGGCGTCTCGGCCCAGTGATCCAGTTGTCCCCGCGCCGCGGCTTCGGTCAGCCCCGCGAAGCGCTCGCAGATCACGGCGTCCATCCCGCCTTGCATCCGCTCGTCCCAGAAGCGCGCGTGCGCCTCTCGGTCAAGCCAGTGTCCATTATCCGGGAACCAGAGGTCCAGCACCTCCTCGGCTCGGTGGTCCGTCATTGCGCCGCCCCCCATGCTGCAAAGGTGAGCTTACGTCACCAGTGGTCTGCAGGACAAAGGAAAACTCAAAAGTGCCCGACGTCGCTTCCCGGCGCTGCGGCATTCGACAGAAGCGCGAAGGCGTAGTCGGCGACCGATCGGAAGCAGATCAGCATCGCCTCGCCCTCGGCCGGAAACCAGAAGGCGGCGGCCACCTGCCCCAGCCTCGTGCGGCGGACCCGCCCGACCGGAAATGCCGAAGCGCGCAGATCGGCGGGCGAGAGCTTCGCCAGCACCTCGCGCACAAGCGCATCCCGGCCCGTGAGCCGAATGACGATCCGGGCCTGCGAAACGTCGGCCACCAGCGCGTGGCTTCCGTCAAGCGCGCGAGCGAGCGCCGAGGCCTTCTGCGCCGCTTCGTCGGCCGCGCAAAGGATCAGCGCCTCGTCCGGCGACATCCAGAGCGTGCCGCCATCGTCCGACCAGGTCAGCCCGCCCGCCTCGGGCAGATCCGACCCTGCCGCGGCCAGTGCGGCGCGCACGGTTTCGTCCGCCAGATCGGCCCGCACCGTCACCATCCCGACGGGACCCGCGTCCTCCACCGTCACCATTCCGGTGAAGCTTCGTCCCCGCAGCGCCGTCACAGCGTCAGACATCCTGCTTCACTCCCTCGGGGTCGTAGAACACCGGGCTCACGATCCTGGCCTTGACCACGCCGCCGTCGATCTTCGCGAAATCCAGCACCTCTCCCATACGATCCGGCCCCCGCTCGACAAGGCCCATGGCGATGCCCCGCTTCAGCGTCGGCGAATGATAGGTCGAGGTTACGCGTCCCTGCGTCCGCCGCTGGCCATTCTCGTTCACGCCCTCGTCGACCGCATAGGCGCCCTCCGGCAGCACCGAGCCGTCGAGCGTGTGAAGCCCGACCAGCTTCCAACGCAACGGGTCCGTCATGTGGTCGCGTTCCTGCGCGCGCTTGCCCAGGAAGTCGTCCTTCTTCTTCGAGATCGCCCAATCAAGCCCAAGGTCCTGGGGGATCACCGTGCCGTCGGTCTCGTCACCGATCATGATGAAGCCCTTCTCGGCGCGCAGGACGTGCAGCGCCTCGGTGCCATAGGGTGTGATGCCGAAGGGGTCGCCCGCCTCCAGCAGCCGGTCCCAGAGCGCCGGCGCCTGTCCGGCCGGGACTTGGACCTCGTAGGACAACTCGCCCGAAAAGCTGATGCGGAACACCTTGACCGGGATGCCGCCAAGCGTCCCCGCCTTCCACTGCATGAACGGCAAGGCAGCCTTCGAGAGGTCCATGTCGCCGCCCACGGCCTCGAGCACGTCGCGCGCGCGCGGACCGACGACAGCGATCTGGCCGTATTGCTCGGTGACGTTCACGACCCAGACCTTCCAGTCCCACCACTCGGTCTGAAGCCATTCCTCCATGTGACCGTGGATGCGATCCGCGCCGCCCGTTGTCGTATGGCAAAGCCAGGTGTCGGCATCGAGCCGCGCCACCACGCCGTCGTCGATCAGGAAACCGTTCTCGCCGCACATCAGGCCATAGCGGCATTTCCCCGGCGCCAGCGTCGACATCATGTTGGTGTAAACCATGTCGAGGAAACGGCCCGCGTCCGGCCCTTTCACGAGGATCTTGCCAAGCGTCGAGGCATCGAGAAGGCCCGCCGATTGCCGTGCCGCCGTCACCTCGCGGGACACCGCGTCGTGGACGGACTCCCCGCCCTGCGGATAGGCATAGGGCCTGCGCCAGTGACCGACCGGTTCCCAATGCGCGCCGTTCTTCTCGTGCCAGTCGTGCATCGGCGTCCTGCGGATGGGCTGGAACAACTCGCCCCGCGCCTCGCCCGCGATGGCGCCCATGGTGATCGGCGTCCACGGGGGGCGGAACGTCGTCGTTCCGACCGAGGGAATGGGAACGCCAAGAGCGTGAGAAAGCACGGCCAGGCCGTTGATGTTGCTCAGCTTCCCCTGATCGGTCGCCATGCCGAGCGTGGTATAGCGCTTGGCGTGCTCGACGCTTTCGAAGCCCTCTCGCGCGGCAAGTTCGACGTCCGTGACCTTGACGTCGTTCTGGAAGTCGAGCCAGGCCTTCGCGCGCCGCTTGTAGGGAGCGTTCTCCGGCATGATCCACACCGGCACCATCATCTGGCGCACTTCCTCCTCGGCCTCGGGCGCGCGCCCCGTGGCGCGTCGGCCCGTCGCCTCGGCGGCGGCCTGCCCGGCGGCGAAGGCGTCGCGCAGGACAACCTGCGTCGTCACCGCCCCGTTCGCAGTGCCCGCGGCGCGGACGAAGACCTCGCCGTCGGCACCCCTCGGCGCCGCGTCGGGGTCGGGTCGGAACATGCATTCGTCGTCGTTCCACGCAAGCTTGCCGCCCGCGTGGCTCCACAGGTGGACGGCGGGCGACCAGCCGCCCGACATGGCGACGCAGTCCGCCGCGAAGTCCTCAGTCACCGTGCCATCGCCGGCCTGCTCGCAGGCATAGACTGTCTCGACGCGGCCCTTGCCCTCGACCATCGAGACGCCACGGCCGGTAAGAACCCTCAGCCCCGCGCGCCGCGCCTCCTCCGAGAGCGGACCCCGTGCGTCGGTTCTGGCATCGAGGATCGCGGGCACCTCGAGCCCCGCCGCCTTCAGCGCCAGGGCGGTCCGGTAGCCATCGTCGTTGTTCGTCACGACCACGGTCCGGCGTCCGGGGACAACGGCGTGGTTCACGACATAGTCCCGAACGGCGCTCGCCAGCATCACGCCCGGAAGATCGTTCCCGGCAAAGGCCAGCGGCCGTTCGATGGCGCCCGTTGCCACGACGATCTGCCGCGCCCGCACCTTCCACAGCCGGTGGCGCGGGATTGCCGTGTCGGGTGCGTGGTCCGTGAGACGTTCGTAGAGAAGCGCGTAGCCGTGGTCGTACACGCCCGCCCCCATGGTGCGCGTCCGCAGGCGCACGTTGGACATGGCGGAAAGGCGGTCGCGCATCTCGGCAATCCAGTCGGACGCCAGGGCGCCGTCGATCTCGCCGCCATCGACCGCAGCCCGTCCGCCCCAGTGCGCCGTCTCCTCGACCAGCATCACCTCGGCCCCGGCCGCCGCAGCGGCGAGCGTGGCCGTGAGGCCAGCAATTCCACCTCCGATCACAAGGACATCTAGGGCAATGTTGAAGTGCTCGTAACGGTCCGCGTCGCGCTTGCGCGGAGGTTGCCCCAGACCGGCCGATTGCCGGATCACCGGCTCGTAGACATGCTTCCAGAAGCCGCGCGGCCACATGAACATCTTGTAGTAGAACCCGGCCGGCAGGAACCGCGAGAGTCGCGCGTTGATGGCGCCCAGGTCGAACTCGAGGCTCGGCCAGTGGTTCTGGCTCTTCGCCTCCAGCCCGTCGAACAGCTCGGTCGTGGTCGCGCGCGCGTTCGGCTCGAAGGTCTTGCCCTCCCCGAGACCCATCAGCGCATTGGGCTCTTCGGGGCCATAGGCGACGACACCGCGCGGGCGATGATATTTGAACGACCGTCCCATCATCAGCTGGCCGTTCGCCAGAAGGGCCGAGGCGAGGGTGTCTCCGCGGAGACCCTTGAACGTCTTGCCGTTGAACGTGAAGCTCACAGGCACGTCGCGGTCGATCAGCCGACCGCCGGAGGGCAGTCTGTGGCTCACGCGAAGTCCCTCCAGGTCCAGCCGGGGTGCCTGGCCGTGATGCGGTCGCGAACCTCCTGCGGCGGCTCGGTGCTTTGCGCCTCGTAGGTCCCGAAGACCTCCATCGTGACCGTGTGCCGCGCGGCCAGGAACCACTTGCCGCAGCCATAGGCATGTCGCCAGCGCTCGAAATGGACACCCTTCGGGTTCTCGCGGTGGAACATGTAACCCTCGAACTCCGCATCCGAGGCACCGGGTCCGAAGCGCTTTAGGTGCGCTTCGCCACCCGCCGCAAGCTCGGTCTCGTCGCAGGGGATACCGCAATAGGGGCAGGTCAGGGTCAGCATGGCCTCTCCGTCTGAAACCTGATCGGGACGGATGGTCCACGCATGGAAAGGGCGGCGTCCGGAAGGACGCCGCCCAGTATGGGGCGCGAGCCCCGTGTCAGATCGCCCGGCTTAGTTGGCCGGAGCGGGAACGACCTCTGCGTCGTCAGCCGGAGCAGTCGTCTCGGCAGCGGGAGCGTCGGCGGCAGGAGCCTCGGCAGCAGGAGCGTCGACCGCGGGAGCGGTCGCTTCCGGAGCGGTTGCATCGGGAGCGGGGACGATCGCATCGGGGGCAGGCTCGATCGCGTCGTCAGCCGGAGCGATCGCATCCGGTGCCGGCGTAATCTCATCGCCTGCGGGCAGCGTGGCGTCGTCGACCGGGACGGCCGTATCGACGGTCGAGCCTTCAATGACCTCGTCATCCGCCGCGCCGCCGAAAAGGAACAACGCGCCCACGATGACGAGCAGCGCGATGATCGCGCCGACGATGAGACCCGACGAGCTGGAACGCTCGGTCTTGGTGTGGGACGTGCGTACCTCGCCGCGCGGCGGGGTCGTTGTGTTGTCGGTGCGGGTATAGGTGTCGGCCATGGTCGGCCCTCCTGTGTTTCTGTGAAGCAGTCTGACCTCACAACATGGAGAAACCGGTCCTGGTTCCGCTGCCGTCCCGCCGATGCGCGGAGGTCCGCGCATGCCTTGTATACAAGGCGCCGCGCCATCAGTGCGCCACTCCCGCCGCGACGCTCTCGTCGACGAACCGACCCTCTCGGAACCGTTCCAGCCCGAAAGCCGCACAAAGCGGGCTTTCACCCTTCGCCATCAGCTCCGCAAAGCCCCAGCCCGACCCCGGGATCGCCTTGAACCCGCCCGTGCCCCAGCCGCAGTTGATGAATATGCCTTCGACAGGCGTCTTCGACAGGATGGGCGAGCGGTCGCCCGTCATGTCCACGATCCCGCCCCATTGCCGCAGCATCTTCAGGCGCGAGATCATCGGGAAAGTCTCGATCAGCGCGCGGACGGTTTCTTCGATGTGATGGAAAGAGCCGCGTTGCGTGTAGTTGTTGTAGCCGTCGGCGCCGCCGCCGATCACCATCTCGCCCTTGTCGGACTGGCTCATGTAGCCGTGAACGGTGTTCGCCATGACGACCACGTCCATGCAGGGCTTGATCGGCTCGGACACGAGCGCCTGGAGCGCCACGCTCTCGATCGGCAGCCGGAACCCCGCCATTGCGGCCAGGTGCCCCGAATGCCCCGCGACCACGATCCCCAGCTTGCCGCAGCCGATGTCACCCCGCGTCGTCGTCACCCCGGTGACGCGACCGCCCTCTGTCGTGACCCCGGTCACCTCGCAGCGCTGGAGAATGTCCATTCCCATCTCGGAACACTTCCGCGCATAGCCCCAGGCAACCGCATCGTGCCGCGCCGTGCCGCCTCTCGGCTGCCAGAGCGCGCCGAGGACCGGGTAGCGCGGTCCACGCGTCTCGATGATCGGGCAAAGCTCCTTCACGCGCTCAGGTGTGATGAATTCGGTCTCGACGCCCTGCAGCGCATTGGCCTGCGCGGTGCGGCGATAGCCCCTGACCTCGTGCTCGGTCTGCGCCAGCATCATCACGCCGCGCGGGCTGAACATGACGTTGTAGTTCAGGTCCTGGCTCAGGTTCTCGTAGAGCGCGCGCGATTTCTCATAGATCGCGGCCGACGGGTCCTGGAGGTAGTTCGACCGTATGATCGTCGTGTTCCGCCCGGTGTTGCCACCGCCGAGCCAGCCTTTCTCGATCACGGCCACGTTGCGGATGCCGTGGTTCTTGCCGAGGTAATAGGCCGTGGCCAGCCCGTGCCCGCCCGCGCCGACGATCACGACGTCGTAACGCCGCTTCGGCTCGGGGCTGCGCCAGGCGCGCTGCCAGCCGGTGTGGTTCCGGAAGGCTTCGCGCGCGACGGCGAAGACGGAATAGCGGCTCATGGCTTCCCCATTCGACCGGGTTCGGACGATCCCCCGACTCTTCGTCGCAGGATTGACCAAGCGGCGTCCGCCGACAAGCGGAAGGACGACACCCCGTTTCGGCATGGCCCGGCAGGGGCCCTGCGGCGCTTCGACCCTTTCCGTCCGCGCGCGGTGCGATTAAGTCGGGAACCATGTTCTGGATCGTCGCAGGTCTGATCGTCGCGGCCGTCGCCGCAAGCCTCCTCGCGTCGCTGCGAGTGCGGGGCGCGGGGCTGTCGGGCGGGGCGTCCGACCTTGCCGTCTATCGCGACCAGCTCACCGAAATCGAGCGCGACCTGTCTCGTGGCGTCCTGCGTCCCGCCGAGGCCGAGGCCGCGCGGACCGAAGTGTCGCGCCGATTGCTGGACGCCGACGCCCGCGCGACGGCGGCGTCGGCCGCAAAGGACGGCGCGCGCCTGCCCGCCGCCCTTTTGATGATCGCAGTCCTTCTTCTGGGTGCGGGCGGGCTTTACGCCCTGATCGGCGCGCCGGGTACGCGCGACCTGCCGATGGAGGCGAGGCTCGCCGCCATTCAGGAAGCCGCCGCCGCGCGTCCGGGCCAGGCCGAGGCCGAGGCGCTGGCGGCCCCCACCCTGCCCGCGGCGCCGGAACCCGATGCGAATTTCCTCGATCTGATGGAGAAACTTCGCGCGGCATTGGAAACCAGGCCCAATGACGCGCAGGGCCTCGCCCTTCTCGCCCAGAACGAAGCGCGCCTCGGCAACTTCACCGCAGCGCGAGAGGCCCAGGAAAAGCTCATCGCCGCAAAGGGCGAGGATGCGACCGCCGACGACCTCTCGATGCTCGTGGACATGATGGTCTTCGCCGCCGGCGGCTATGTCTCGCCCGAGGCCGAGGCGCGCCTGCGACGCCTGACCGACCTCGATCCCGAGAACGGAGCGGGGCAGTATTACGCCGGGCTGATGCTGGCACAGAACGGACGGCCCGACCGCGCCTTCCCGATCTGGCGCCGCCTGCTCGAGACGGGGGCGCCCGATGCGCCCTGGGTGCCGGTCATCCGCGCCGAGATCGAAGGCCTCGCCGCCGCCGCCGGGGTCGACTATGCCGTGCCGGCCGAGCGGGGGCCGACCAGTGCCGATGTCGAAGCCGCCGCCGACATGACGGACGAGGACCGCCAAGCCATGATCGGGGGCATGGTCGAAGGACTGGCCGAGCGCCTTGCCACGCAGGGCGGCCCGCCTGAGGACTGGGCGCGGCTGATCGGCGCCCTCGCCGTCCTGGGCGAGAGCGAGCGGGCCAGCGCGATTGCGGTCGAGGCAAGGAACGCTTTTGCCGGAAACGACGAGGCGTTGGCGATCATCGCCGCCGCCGCCTCACGCGCCGGGGTGGCGGAATGATCGCCGCAAATATGGACGACTTTCGGGCCGCCCTGCCCGTCCACGGCCCTCTCGCGGGCCTCGACCTTGGCACCAAGACCATCGGCGTGGCGGTCTCGGACGGCTTCCGCAGCGTCGCGACGCCCCTGCGCACGGTGACGCGGACGAAATTCGGGCAGGACGCCGCCGCCCTCCTCGCCATCTGCGACGAGCGCATCATCGCCGGGCTTGTCCTGGGACTGCCTTTGAACATGGACGGAACCGAGGGGCCGCGCTGTCAGTCGACGCGCGCTTTCGCACGGAACCTCGAACGGCTGACCGCCCTGCCGATCGCCTTCTGGGACGAGCGTCTGTCGACCGTCGCGGCCGAGCGCGCGCTTCTCGAAGCCGATACCTCGCGCCGCCGCAGGGCCGAGGTCATCGACCACGTCGCGGCGTCCTACATCCTTCAAGGGGCGCTCGACCGCCTAAAGCACATGGGGGCCGCATGATCGAGACGCCTTGCGTGAACATCTGCGTCATTCACGCCGAGACCGGGCTTTGCCTCGGATGCCGCCGCTCGGGCGACGAGATCGCGGCCTGGAGTTCCATGAGCGACGAGTGGCGCCGCAACGTGATGGAGGAGTTGCCGTCACGCTCGGCGCATCCCGGCCGCCGCGGCGGCCGGTCGGGCCGGATGTCGCGCGCCGGACGCGGTCGCGAGGACTGAGGGCGCGGACCGGGGCTCTGCCCGCGTCAGGTCTCGCGTCGCTCGGTCAGCCGCACCACGGGCGCAGGTTCGGCGTCGCTTTCCTCGAAGTCGAAGTTGTCGAGCCGCGCCGCCCGCTTTCCCGCCCGCTCGGCCGCGACGGTGATCCCCTCGACGTCGCGGCGGGCCTGGTCGAAATGCGTCTCGAGCTTGCCCGCGCGTTCCAGCACGATCTCGACGTCGCGGTGAAGCTGCGCCAGGGCCTTGCGGATCTCGCCCGCCTGCTCGCGCATCCGGGCGTCCTTCAGGATCGCCCGCATGGTGTGGAGGGTCGCCATGCAGGTCGTGGGCGACACGATCCAGACGCGCGCGGCAAAGCCCTCGCGCACCACCTCGGGGAGGCGCGCATGCAGTTCTGCATAGATCGCCTCGGAGGGCAGGAACATCAGCGCCCCATCCGCCGTCTCGCCCTCGAGGATATAGCGGTCCGAAATCGCCTTGATGTGGACGCGCACCGCCTGTTTCAGCCCGCCGAGCGCGCGCTTGCGCTCCTCGTCCGTTCCTGCGGCGACGAGCGCCTCGTAGGCCTCGAGCGGAAACTTCGCGTCGACCACGATCGGTCCCGGCGGGTTCGGCAGGTGGATCAGGCAGTCCGCCCGCTTCCCGTTCGAGAGCGTCGCCTGCCAGGTATAGCTGTCGGTGGGCAATGCCTTCGACACGATGTCGCGGAGCTGGATCTCGCCGAAGGCGCCGCGGGTCTGCTTGTTCGACAGGATGTCCTGAAGCGACAGCACGTCGCCCGACAGCTTCTCGATGTTGGCCTGAGCCTTGTCGATGGTCTCGAGCCGCTGTTGAAGGTCGCCGAGCGACCGCGCCGTGCGCGTGGCCGAGCCTTGCAGGTTCTCGGTCATCTTCGAGGAGACCTCGGCCAGCCGCTGCTCCATCAGCCGCAGCATGTTCGCCTGGCTCGCCGCCTGCGCCTCGGAGACGTGGGTCAGGCCGCCGGACAGCCGGTTCTGCCCGTCCGACAGGGCCTCGACGCGCTGACCGAGCAGGCTGAGGTGGCCCGCGAGCGGCGCGATCATCTCGGCCGACCGCCCGGCGCGACGCACCGACATGACAAGGAGGATCAGGACCAGGAACACAAGCGCCCCCGCCGCCAGTGCAGCCTGCACGGTCGGGTCGTTGAGGTCGAGGGTTGTCTCGCCGAACCGGATCATCGCCGTCCGAACAGCCTTTCGATGTCGTGGAGCTTCAACTCCACATAGGTCGGCCGGCCGTGGTTGCACTGGCCGGACAGGGGCGTCGCTTCCATTTCGCGCAGGAGCGCGTTCATTTCCTCGACGCGCATCCGCCGCCCGGTTCGGACCGAGCCATGGCAGGCCACCCGGCTGAGGACGGCGTCGATGCGGGCCTTGAGCGCGGTCGACTGACCCAGATCCTGAAGCTCGTCGGCGATGTCGCGGACAAGGGCTGCCGCATCGCAGGCGCCGAGGATTGCGGGCGTCTCGCGCACCACGACGGCGCCGGGGCCGAAGGGCTCGACGATCAGGCCGAGTTTCGCCAGATCCTCCGCATGGGCGAGAAGTGCCCCCGCCGCCGCGCCGAGATCGACGATCTCGGGCACCAGAAGCGCCTGGCTGGCGACACCCGTGCCCTCCATCTGCGCCTTCAGGCGCTCGTAGACCAGGCGTTCATGCGCGGCATGGGCATCGACGAGGATCAGGCCGTCGCGGGTCTGCGCGAGGATGAAGTTCTCGTGGACCTGCGCCCGCGCCGCACCGAGCGGCTGGTCGAGGGGCGCGTCGTCCCCCGACGTCTCGGCGCGCGCCGACGCGGGAGCGAAGGGCACCGGAGCCTCGGCCATGTGCGTGCGCGGCAAGGGTGCAGGTCGCGAGGCGAAGTCCATCTGGTAGACGCGCGGACCTGCGTCGGACGGCGCGCGGAACGCGTCGAGCGTCGCCTCGGCCACGGTCGAGGACGCCCGGTGACCCGCTCCGGCAAGTGCGCGGCGCAGGCCCGAGACCACGAGGCCGCGGGCCGTGGCCGGGTCGCGGAACCGAACCTCGGACTTCGCAGGATGGACGTTCACGTCGACCATCGCGGGCTCGCAGTCGACGAAAAGCACGGCGGCCGGATGGCGGTCGCGGGACAGCACGTCCATGTATCCCGCCCGAAGCGCGCCGGTCAGAAGCTTGTCGCGCACCGGGCGGCCGTTGACGAAAAGATACTGGTGCACCGCCGACCCCCGCGACCATGTCGGCAGAGCGGCGAGGCCGGTCAGGTGCAGGCCCTCGCGCTCGGCGTCGACCGCGATGGCGTTCGCGGCGAAATCTGGGCCGAGGATCGCCGCCAGCCGCGCCGTCAGCGCATCGCGCGGATCGCCGGTTTCGGCCGCGACCGCGAAGACCTCACGCGGGGCGTCGGTGGCGTCGGAGAGGGAGAACCGGGCGTATGGCTCGGCCATGGCGAGGCGGCGCACGACATCGGTCACCGCCTGCATCTCGCCGCGTTCGGTGCGCAGGAACTTCAGGCGCGCGGGCGTGGCGTAGAAGAGATCGCGCAACTCGACCACCGTGCCGGGCCGCCCTGCGACGGGTCGAACCGGACCGGGCGCGCCGCCCTGCGCCTCGATCCGCGCGGCGTCGCAGCCCTCGGGGCGCGAGGTCACGCTGAGACGCCCCACGGCGGCAAGCGAGGCCAGCGCCTCGCCGCGGAAACCGAAGGTGTGGATGTTCAGAAGGTCGGACCCGTCGATCTTCGACGTCGCGTGGCGCGACAGGGCGAGCGGCAGATCCTCGGCCGCGATGCCCGAGCCGTCGTCGGCGACGCGGATCATCCGCCGCCCGCCGTCGGCGACCGTCACGTCGATCCGTCGCGCGCCCGCGTCGAGCGCGTTCTCGATCAGCTCCTTGACGGCAGAAGCCGGGCGCTCCACGACCTCGCCCGCCGCGATGCGGTTGATCGCAGCGTCGTCGAGCGGGCGAATCCGACCGGGCTCGATGCGTATCTTGGGGTCGGCTACGTGCATGACACTAGGGATAGCATCGCTTGAGTCGAGCGTCCATCGCGGAACGGCGCGGCCGGGCGGCTTGGGACGGCCTTGCAAAGACCGCAGGAAGCGGCCTATATCCGGGCCGAATTTCGAGGTGCGGCAAGGACGAGGGAACGCCATGGCAGGCCACAGCAAGTGGGCGAACATCCAGCATCGCAAGGGGCGCCAGGACAAGGCGCGCTCGAAGCTGTTCTCGAAGCTCGCCAAGGAGATCACGGTTGCCGCCAAGATGGGCGATCCCGACCCCGAGAAGAACCCGCGCCTGCGCCTCGCCGTGAAGGAAGCGCGCACGAGTTCGGTTCCGAAGGACGTGATCGAGCGCGCGATTTCAAAGTCGCAGGCCGGTGATGGCGACGATTACGAGGAGATCCGCTACGAGGGCTATGGTCCCGGCGGCGTCGCGGTCATCGTCGAGGCGATGACCGACAACCGCAACCGCACCGCCTCGGTCGTGCGCTCGACCTTCGGCAAGCACGGCGGCAACCTGGGCGAGACGGGCTCGGTCAGCTTCATGTTCGAGAAGAAGGGCGAAATCCTCTATCCCACCACTGCCGGCGACGAAGACACCGTGATGATGGCGGCGATCGAGGCCGGCGCCGAAGACGTCGAAAGCTCCGACGAGGGCCACGCGATCTATACCGCCGACACCGATCTCGCCGACGTCTCGGCGGCGCTCGAGGCGACACTTGGCGAGGCGGAATCCACCAAGCTCGTCTGGCGGCCGACCACGACCACCGAACTCGACCTCGAAGGCGCGCAGAAGCTCTTCCGGCTGATCGAGGTGCTCGAGGACGACGACGACGTGCAGCGGGTGACGGCGAACTTCGAAGTCTCGGACGATGTGATGGCGCAGCTCGACTGACGCCATCGCCCGCATGGGCTGCGGAGTAGTTCCGCAGCCATATGCGCGTCAGGCGGCGTTCAGTTCGCGCGAGGCGCTGCGGCCTATGTTGAAGCGTCGCGTCGTCGCGGTGAGGGCATTCGCTTCTTTCGCCAGGGCCTGAGCCGCGGCCGTCGATTCCTCGGCCATCGCGGCGTTGTGCTGGGTCGCTTCGTCCAGTTGCGAAAGGGCGGCGTTGATCTCGGTCAGGCCGTTCGACTGCTCGCCCGTCGCCTGCGCGATCTGCCCCACGTTGTCCGAGATCTGGAGGACGGAAGCCGCGATGCTTTCAAGTGCGCCACCCGCCTGGCCGACGAGGGACACGCCGCGGCGGACGTGATCGCGCGAGGCATTGATGAGACCCGTGATCTCGTTCGACGCCTCGAGACAGCGCTGCGCAAGGGCCCGCACCTCGGAGGCGACGACCGCGAAGCCGCGACCGGCCTCGCCCGCGCGTGCGGCCTCGACGCCCGCATTGAGCGCCAGGAGGTTGGTCTGGAAGGCGATCTGGTCGATCACCCCGATGATCTTCGACACCTCCTGCGAGGAGGACTCGATGGCGGTCATGGCCGAGGCGGCCTCGCGGACGATGCCGCCGCTTTGCTCGGCGTTCTGGCGGGCGTGGCGCGCGATGCGGGCCGCGGCTTCCGCGCCCGACGCCGAGGATGTGACGGAAGCGGTCAGCTCTTGCAGCGCCGCCGCGGTCTCTTCCAGCGTTGCGGCCTGGCTTTCGGTGCGGCGGGACAGCTCGGTCACCGACGAGTGGATGCCGGCCGCTTCGCCGTCGATGAGCTGTGCGGTGTCGACCACCGCCCCGAAGGCGTCGGACAGGCGCTTCACCGCGGTGTTGAGGTCGACGCGAAGCTGATCGAACTCGCTTGAGAAGGCGTCGTCGATCCTCGCCGTAAGATCGCCCTCGGACACGCGGGTCAGGGTGACGCTGAGCGCGTTCACGACGTCGGCCAGGTGCTGTTGCCGCTCGGCGCGGTCGCGTTCTGCCGCGTCGATTTCCAGCTGCGCCTCGGTGACGTCGACGCCGATGACCAGAAAGCCCGTCGTCTTCCAGTCCTGGTTGGGGACCGGGTTGAAACTGCCGTCGAGAACGCGGTCGCCGGTTCCGCCGATGATCTTGAACTGACCCGTCGTGCCCTCGCCCTGCACCGCCTGAGCCCAGATATCCGTATCGGGACTGTCGATGCTTTCGACAAGACCGCGGCCGGACGTGCCGATGAGATCGTCCCGCGACCGGCCAAGCATGGCGCAGAAGCGATCGTTCACGGCGCTGACCGTGCCGTCGAGGTCAAGCTCGAGCCGCGCCTGCTGGCGATCGATGGCGCGCACCAGCACTTCGGACGCCATCTGGAAGGTCTGGTTCTTCAGGTCGAGAACGTAGCCGATCGCGTTGCCGTCGCGGTCGTGGACGAGGTCGACCAGAAGGCCGACATAGCTTTTGCCGACCGACAGCTTCTTGCGAAGTGCCAGATTGCGGAAATCGGACATCTTTTCCCGGACCTCGAGCGGCAGGAAGGACATCTGCGTCAGGTTCATGCCGCACAGGTGGTCGAGGGTGATCTCGCCCTCGATCTCGAAGTCGCTCGCGTTTTCGTTGACGAGGCGGGAAAAGGCGGCGTTTGCGCCGACGACGTTCAGATCGAGGTCGGTCAAGAGCATCGGCCCGCCCGTCGCCTCGAAGGCCGCGCTTTTGAAGGCGGCGTCGCGCGCGCTCGCCTCCGCCTCGGCGAGGTCGGCGCGGAAGGCATCGACCGACTGCGCGATGGCGCCGATCTCATCGCCGCGCCCTGTCGCGGGGACAGGTGTCCCGAAATCCTTTTCGGCGATCCGGCGGACCGCGGTTCCCAGCGCCACCAGCGGGCGCGACAGGTTCCGCGAGACAAAGAGCGACGCGACGCCCGCGACCGCCAGAAGGATGAGGCTTCGCAGAAGAAGGCTCATCCGCAAGGCTCCCAGGGGCGCGAAGATCTCCTCGGACGACTGGAGCGTGAGCATCACCCAGTTCGTGCCGTGATAGGACACCGGCGCGTGGTAGGCCATCGTCGCGCCCGGGCCCTCGCCGTAGGTCGTCGTGCCCGTGGCCCCCGCGATTGCCGCGTCGAGCGCCGGGTTGCGAACCTCGCGCTTGAGGATGTCGTTGGTTTCGGTCCGGACGGAATCGGACCGCAGAAGCCCGTCGGGCCCGACCAGGAAGGAATCGCCCGTCTCGCCCAGGCCCGCACCGTGTCCCGAGGCGGCGGCGCTGATCTCGCCCACGGGCATCTGGAAGGCCACGACACCAACCCTTGCGCCGGTTTCGTCCGACACCGGACGCGCGATGAAGGCGGCCGGCAGCCCGTTGCTGGGCCCGTAGACGGCGAAGTCAGAGAAGACGACGGTCGCTTCCTCGGCGTCGAGCACGGCGCGATAGACCTGTCCCAGCCCGGTGTCGCGCAAGTCGCCGTCCAGCACGTTCGAGGCGAAGTCACGCTCCTTGAAGACCGAGTAGAGGACGTTGCCCTCGAGGTCGAAGAGGAAGACGTCGTAATAGCCTGCCGCGGTCATCAGAGTTTCGAAGATCGGGTGAAAGCGGCGGTGCGCGACGTCGTACAGCCGGCCGCCGGGCGATTCGATGAGGAGGTATCTCTGATCGGCGGGATAGGTGTTGTCGTCGATATCCTTCTGCAACTCGTCGCGGGGCGCGTCGAGAGCATCGAAGCCGGTGTGAAAGGCCCGGATGGCGAGGGCGGTCTGAAGATCGCCGGCGGCATGTTCGAGGTCCTCGTCGATCTTCAGCAGCAGTTCCTCGATCCGGTCCGAGTGCAGCGCGCCGATGGCCGTCAGCCGCGCCGTCGCCTCTGCTTCCAGCACCGAGCGCATCGAAAGGTACGACTGCACGCCCGACACGCCGATGGTCATGGCGACGAGAAGCCCTATGAGCACGGGAAGTTTCGCGCCGATCCCGACGCGATCGAGAAACGAGAACATGAGGTGTCCAATCCGCTTGAGGCCCGGCTCTCATAGAAGCCAAACCTGAACGGAGCGCTAATCCCTCCTAGGGATCAGGCACCCTCTCGAAATCGGGCAGGCTGTCCAGCGCAGCCTTCAGGGCGTTGCCCCAGGCAAGCGAGATCTCGTTGAAGTAGGGATCGTCGACCCCGATGCGGCCCGTCGGACCCAGCTTCAGGCTATCCCTCGAATAGAGGTGATAGTCGAAGGGCGCGCCGACGCTCAGGTTCGCCTTCAGGGTGGAATCGAAGCTGACGATCAGAAGCTTCATCGCCTGCTCGAAGGACAGGGCGGGGTCATAGGCCCGGACGAGGATCGGGCGGCCGTATTTCGTCTCGCCGATCTGGAAGAACGGCGTGTCGCGTCCGGCCTCGATGAAATTGCCCTCGGGATAGATCAGGAAAAGGCGCGGCGGGCTTTCCCCGATCTGGCCGCCGAGGATCATCGTCGCCGAAAACTTCTGCGTCTCGGCGGTGAGCCCCCCCTGCCGGTAGCGCGCGACGACCTCGCGCAGAGTGTCGGCGACCATGTTGGCCGCCTGGAACATCGACGGTGCGGTCAGAAGCGTGGGCGTCCGGTCCTCGGGCGACTTCGAGCGCTCGTTGAGGAGGCTTACGACCGACTGGGTGGTGGCCAGGTTGCCCGACGACAGGAGCGTCAGGACCCTGTCGCCCGGCTCCTCCCAGAGCGTGATCTTCCGGAAGGTCGAGATGTTGTCGAGACCCGCATTCGTGCGCGTGTCCGACATGAACACGAGCCCGCGGTCGAGAACCATACCTACGCAATACGTCACGGGCGCCCTCTACTGCTCCACCACGTCGAGCGAGACGTCGAGCCGCTCGCCCGACCCGCCGACGCGCATACCAGATACCGGCGCGGCCTCGGAATAGTCCAGTCCCGTCGCGACCCGGACATAGCGCGTGTCGGGCGAGATGCCGTTCGAGACGTCGAAACCGACCCATCCCAGCCCTTCGATTTGCGCCTCGGCCCAAGCGTGCATCGCCTCCTGCGCGGTGCGGTCGTTCAGCATGAGGTAGCCCGAGACGTAGCGGGCCGGGAAGCCCATCTCGCGCGCCGCCGAGAGGAAGATATGGGTGTGGTCCTGGCAGACGCCCTGCCCCGCTTCGATCACCGTTTCGACCGTCCAGTCGGACTGCGACACGCCCGTGACATAGTCCACCCTGTCGCGGATCGCGGTGGACAAGGCGTGCAGCCGCTCCAGCGCCTCGCCCGCGCTGTCGAGACCGCGGACCAGTGCCTTGACGCCGGTCTTCGCTTCGGTCAGCGGCGTCTCGCGCCGATAGAGCCAGAGCGGCGCCGGCCCCATGTGCCTGCCGACGATGCCGCTCATGTCCTGAAGCTCGATTTCGCCCTCTGAGACGATCTCCAGCTCGGTCGTGCCCTTGCCGCAGGCGATCAGCTCGGTGACGTTGCGGTGATGATCGAGGAAAACCAGCTCCTTCGTCCCGCCCGTCGCCCGCGTCTCCCAGGACACGACGCTTTGTGCGGCGTTGGTCCGGGGCGTCATGCGGATCTGCTGAAGCGCGAAGCGGAGCGGCTTCTTGAACTGGTAGCGGGTCGTGTGCTTGATCATCAGCCTCATGCGGGTCACTCGTAGAACCGGTAGTCGACTTCGATCTGGCGCGCGACGCGGGCCAGAAGGTCGAGATAGGTTTCGATGAACTCGTGGAGTCCGTAATCGAGGACGTCGTCTATGTCGCGCCGCAGGTGGTCCTGCTGGATGCGGCTCACCATGGACTGTGCCTCGGTCGGATGCTCGGGCGGGGCAAGGTACTTGAGGTTCTCGCCCAGCTTGTTGACGCAGAAGGCGAGGCTGCGTGGCATCTTCGTGTTGAGGATCAGGAAATCGATGATCTGGCGCGGGCCGGCGCCGGGGCCGTATTCCATGCGGAAGCCTCCGCGCGCCGAGACCGACCGCAGGATGCTTTCCCAGTGGACGTTGTCGACCGCGCCGCCCACGGCGCTCGCCGACGGCAGAAGGACATAGTACTTCACGTCGAGGATCCGCGCCGTGTTGTCGGCGCGCTCGAGAAAGGTGCCGACCCGCGCGAAGTTGTAGATGTCGTTCCGAAGCATGGTCCCGTGGGTCATGCCACGCACCAGAGCGGTCTGCCGGCGAAGCGCGACGAGAACGCCCGGCAGGTCGCGCTCGCCCACCTTCCGCGCCAGCGTCTCCTGCGCCATCATGTAGGTCGAGTTCATCGACTCCCAGACTTCGCCCGTGATCGCCGTACGCACCAGCCGCGCATTCTGACGCGCCGTCTCGATGCAGCGCAGGACGGACGATCCGTTCTCCCGCGCCCGCAGAAGCCAGTTGATCGCGGCTTCCTTCGTGACCCCTTCGTTGGCCGCTTCGAAGGCCTTGAGCCCGCCCGCCGTCTGGAGGATCGCGCGCCACTCGTCATCGCTGCCGTGAAGCCGCGTCAGCGCGATGCGCTGCCCGGCCTCGATCAGCCGCGCCGTGTTCTCGGCCCGCTCGAGGTAGCGGTACATCCAGAAGAGGCCGTTCGCGGTCTTGCCCAGCATCGCCTCAGTCCTCCAGCACCCAGGTGTCCTTGGTGCCGCCGCCCTGGGACGAGTTCACCACCAGCGACCCCTTCTTGAGGGCCACGCGCGTCAGGCCGCCTGGCGTGATGGTGACGCCCTTCGGACTGAAGAGGACGAAGGGACGCAGATCGACGTGCCGGGGCGTCAGGCCGGTGCGCGAGAAGATCGGACAGGTCGACAGCGCAAGCGTGGGCTGCGCAATGTAGTTCCGCGGCTTCGCCTCCAGCTTCTTTCGGAATTCGCGCAGCTCGGTCTTGCCCGCGGCGGGACCGACGAGCATCCCATAGCCGCCCGAGCCGTGGACCTCCTTCACGACGAGGTCGCCCAGGTTGTCGAGGACATGCGATAGCGACTCCCGGTCCGAGCAGCGCCAGGTGGGCACGTTCTTCAGAAGCGGCCGCTCGCCGGTGTAGAACTCGACGATGTCGGGCATGTAGGAGTAGATCGCCTTGTCGTCGGCGATGCCGGTTCCGGGCGCGTTGGCGATGGTGATGCCGCCGGCGCGGTAGACGTCCATGATCCCCGGCACGCCAAGCGTGCTATCGGGATTGAAGTTGAGCGGATCGAGGAAGTCGTCGTCGACGCGGCGGTAGAGCACGTCGATCGGCTTGTAGCCGTCCGTCGTCCGCATCGCCACGCGCCCGTCGACCACGCGCAGATCCTGCCCCTCGACCAGTTCGACACCCATCTGGTCGGCCAGGAAGGAATGCTCGAAATAGGCCGAGTTGTAGATGCCGGGCGTCAGCACGGCCACGACGGGCGTATCCGCCGCACCCGCCGGCGCGCAATCCGACAGGGACTGGTTCAGAAGCGCAGGATAGTTCTGCACCGGCTGCACGCGGTTCTGCGAGAACAGCTCGGGGAACATCTGAAGCATCGTCTCGCGGTTCTCGAGCATGTAGCTGACGCCCGAGGGCGTGCGCGCGTTGTCCTCGAGCACGAAGAACTCACCCGGCCCCGTGCAGACGAGGTCGATGCCGACGATGTGGGTGTAGATGCCGCCCGGCGGCTCGACCCCGATCATCTGCGGAAGGAACGCCTCGTTGCCCGAGATCATCGCTTCAGGGATGCGGCCCGCCTTCACGATCTCCTGCTTGTGGTAGACATCGTAAAGGAACGAGTTGATGGCGCGAACCCGCTGCTCGATCCCCTTGCAGAGCTTGTTCCATTCGGCGCCGCCGATGATGCGGGGGATGATGTCGAAGGGGATGAGGCGTTCCTCGGCCTCGGCGCGGCCGTAGACGTTGAAGGTGATCCCGCTCAGGCGGAACAGCTCTTCAGCTTCGCGCTGCTTGGCGCGCAGCCGCGCCGGGTCCTCGGCCGAGAACCAGTCGTGGAACTTGCGGTAGGGTTCGCGCAGCGTCTCGCCGGTGCCCCACATTTCGTCAAAGACCGGCCGGTCCGTCATGTGCCTCGCTGACCCCTCGTCCGCCACCGGCGTTTTTCTCGCCGCTCCTCCACATTCTCGCCCGGCAAAGAGGCGAAAGGCCAGAGGAAACCCGCGATGTCGCGGGGAACGCCGGATTTTTGTGCGAAGGCTGGCGGTGACGGGCCGTGGGCAAGTCCTCGAGCGCGATGCTGGAGCAACGGTGGGGCGAGTCGCCCCCGGTCACTTTCGGCGCCCCTTGTAAATCAGGGTTTTGTCCCTTAAGTTACAGGGGCGTCAATCTTCTGATCGGCAGCCCCTTTTCCTTTTCCATCGGCTTTCACTTGGAAGACGACGACCGCGGGGCCGCCGCATCCGCCGACGCCGCCACAGCCGAAGAGCGCCGCCATGAGCCGTCACGGGACCTCTTTGGCCGCTGCCTTCACTCAACCCGGACGCGGCACAGCCGCGAAGTTACAGGACCGCGCATGAGCAACTCAATCGATGACCTTCTCCTCAGCGCACCGCGTCTGCAGGGAGCCCGGGACCGACACGGCGTTCCCGTCGGCCTTTTCAAGGAAAAGCGGCCCTCTCCGTCGACGCCTATCGACAAGACGAGCGCGGCGGCGAAGGTGATCATCGACGCCGAAGCCACCGAGCGGGCCGACAAGACCGCCCGTCTGAAGGCAGCCCGCGAGGCGCGCGACCAGGATCGTTGATCCCGGGCCTGCCTTGCTTTACGGACGGACAGGGTGCCCCCGCGGTACCTGTCGCCGACAGATACCGAAGCCTGGCCTCCTGCTTTTGCGGGAGGGGGGCGTGTTGTAATGGTGCGGACGACTTGAACGCAGGATACTGAACTGACGAGTATCTTCTGCTCATCGGTGACCTCGAAATCAAATGGAGAGACGACACGATGGGCTATTCAACACCGAAGAAGCAGCTGGACCTGAAGGAATTCCTGAGCCAGCCGACCAAGAAGCCTCAGATGAAGCGGTTCGGAATGCGCAAGGCGCCGACGCCCGTGGTTGAGGCTGAAGAGACGGCTCCCGACGCGGAAAAGACCGAAGGCTGACTTGCCTGCATCTGTCGCGACCGTGCGAGGCGCGGTCGCGACCGTTTCACCCCTGCGACGCGCCGAAGCGTCTAGGTGGTGAAAACCTTCACCTCCACATCGAGCGACAGCTGATCGGACGTGCGGCCGTGAAAGCTGCCGCTGATCGGTGAAACCTGCTCGATCCGTCGCCCCACGGCGACGGGTATGAGCCCGGCGGATCCGACGGCACGGTTCGTCGGATCGAAGGGGATCCAACCGGCGCCCGGCACGAAGACTTCGGCCCAGGCATGGGTCGATCCGCCGCCCGAGGATCCAATCAGCGACCTGTCCGGATCGAAGAGATAGCCCGAGACGATACGCGCCCCCAGGCCAAGTGTCCTGACCGCTTCCGCGAAGAGCACCGCGAAGTCGCGGCAACTGCCCCAGCCCCTGTCCAAAGTCTCCAAAGGCCCCTGCGTGCCCTCCGTCTCGCGGCTCTCGTAGAGGATCTGCGCGGTTATGCCGTTGCTGATGTCCTTGAGAAGCGACAGCGTGTCGGTCGGCCGTCCCATCACGAAGCCCTCGACCCAGTGCGTCAGCCGCCCTGCATCGTCGGCGTACTGCGGCGCGACGAGGGCGCCGAGGTCGACGAGGTCGTCGATGTCATAGGCGAACGGAAAGGACGTCGCGGAGGCCGCGATGGGGAAGACCGGCCAGACCGGGGCGGTGATCTCGACGCGCGTGCGCGAGCGGATCGAAAGCGTGTCGGACATCGCATCGAAGTTCGCCGTGGCGATCGCGTTGCCCGCCACGTCGTGCGACCAGTCGATGCGAGCCGCAGGCACGATGTCGAGTTCGAACGACGTCAGCGAGAGATCCCGCGTCTCGCGCGGGCGCAGCATCATGCGATGCGGACCAAGCGTCACCGCCGCCTGATAGCGATAGTGGGTCGCGTGCGTGATCGTGACGGATGCCATGATGCTAGGACTGGCCCTGGCCGACGGGACGCGCGCCTCGCAGAGCAGCCACGCCTGGGGACAGCGGGCTGCATCTCGGGCAGGCTCGCTTTGCGGCGTTGCCGTCCGTCGCCCCTGTGGGGCCGCCATGAACATCCGTCATCTGCGTTCCTCGTCCTGTTTCGCGCGATCCTGTCGCGCAGAGCCCCCACGAGGCCTCACCACTGCCGGACATCATATGGGGCTCGAACGCGCCGTTACGATCCCGATGTCTCGGATAGAGCCTCGGATGCGTCGCTCACCCACGAACGGCGCGCCAGAGCAACGCCAGAAGGACCACGTTCGCGGCCGCCAGCGCCGAGATCGTCGAGAGCGCAGCGTCCGCCCCCGCGTTGGCGATCACCCAGGCCCCCAGCAACGGAGCCGCCGCCTGTGCGACGAGCGACGGGCGCGCCAGCCGTCCCATGACCGCGGGATAGCGCTCGACGCCGAACACGGCCAGCGGCAGCGCCCCCCGCGCGATGGAGAAAAGCCCGTTGCCCCCGCCATAGAGGATGAGCGCCGCCCCCGCGACACCCACGCCAGCGGCCAACAAGGCCAGCCCCGCCGCGATGGCCAGGACCGACGCCGCCAGCGTCCAGATCGGGTGGTGCCGCCCCCTGCCCGCCATCTCGAGCACCCGCGCGCCCACCTGCGAGGGACCGATCAGCGCCCCGAGCGCCACCGCGGTCGCAAGCGACAGACCGCGCGCCTGCAACAGAGTGAAAAGCCACGTCGAGACATTGACGACGATCAGCCCGTTGACGACGAGCATCGCCGCCATCAGCCCGAACACTTGCGCGTCACGCCCCTCGAGACCGCTCGGAGGCGGCGCACCGGACGGCGGCCGCTCCCCCGGCGGGTCGGCGGCGGGAATGGCCCAGAGCACCAGCGGCATCGTCCCGAACAGGTGGAGCGCGGAATAGGTCGCGGCGACCCCGCGCCACCCCCAGGCTTCGAGCATCAGCGAGGACAGAGGCCAGCACACCGCGCTGGCGAAGCCGCCCCAGAGCGTCAGCGCCGTGATCGCGCTGCGCGCGTCCCTGCCGTAGAGCCGCCCGAGCGATGCGAACGCCGGGTCGTAGAGCCCCGCCGCCATGCCGAGGCCGAGGACCAGCCAGCCCGCCCAGAACATCCAGAGCTTCGTGGCAATTGCGATGACCAGAAGTCCCGCCGCGATCAAGGCGCATCCCGCCGCCAGGACCGGCCGCCCCCCGTGGCGCGCAATGGCCCGGCCCACCGTGGGAGAGGCAAGCCCCGCCACGAGAAGCCCGGCCGACAAGGCCCCGGTGATCGCCCCGAGGCTCCACCCCGTGTCCGCCGCGATCGGCGCGGCAAGGACCGTCATCAGGTAGTAAGTGCTGCCCCAGGTGAAGATCATCACCACGCCGAGGGCGGAAATCACCGGCCAGCGCCGCGCCGTGCCTTCGGTCATGGGGTCATTCCGGCTCCGTCACCATGTCGGACGCGCCCCTCGCGCCATCTGCCACTCCATGCCTTTTGACACACGACCGTCCGTCCCGCTCAATCGCCCCGCGTCGATCAGGCCTCACTGCACGAAGTTGGGCATCAGCCATCTCGGCAAGGCGAGGATCAGGTCCGGGACAAGAATGATGACGAGGAGCACGACGAGCATCGGTAGTAGGATCACGATGACGTCCCGCAGGGCCTCGATCAGTCGGATCTGACCTATGGCGGAGGCGATCAGCAGGCACAGCCCGTAAGGCGGCGTGACCAGTCCGAAGGCGAGGCTCATCACGCCGATGATCGCGAAATGGATCGGATGCATTCCGACGTGCTGCGTCACCGGATAGAGGACGGTGCCGAGGATGATGATCGCCGGGATCGCGTCGATGAACATCCCGATCAGCAGGAAGGCCAGAGCGCACATGATCCCCGTGCCGATCAGTCCAAGGCCCATCTGGTCGATCTGGTCGACCAGCGCGGCGGGGATCTTGAAGTAGGCGAGGCACCACCCGAAGGCCGAAGCGGTTCCGATGCAGAAGAGCGTGATCGCGGCGAAGCGCGCGCTGTCGTAGAGGACGTGCGGAAGCTGTCGCGGCGTGATGGTGCGATAGACGAAGAGGCCCAGCGACAGCGAGTAGAGCACCGCGACCACCGAGGCTTCGGTCGGGGTGAAGAACCCTCCGACGATGCCGCCGACGATGATGACAGGCGTCATCAGAGCCAGCGATGCGCCTGCGATGGCACTCAGCAATTCGGCAAGGGTCGAGCGCTGATGCACCGGATAGCCGTACCGCTTGGCGTAGAAATACACCGTTATCATCTGCGACAGGGCGATGAGGATGCCGGGAATGACGCCCGCGAGAAACAGGCCGCCGATGGAGACCGACATCAGGCCGCCCCAGACGACCATCAGGATCGACGGCGGGATGATGACGCCCATGACGCTGGAACAGGCGGTGATCGCCACCGAGAAGGACGTCCCGTAGCCCTCCTTCTTCATCTGCGGGATCAAGAGCGAGCCGATGCCCGCCGCGTCCGCCGTCGACGATCCCGAGATGCCGGCGAACAGCATCGAGACCACCACGTTGACGTGGCCGAGTCCCCCCGGAAAGTGACCCACGAGAGCGCGCGCAAGCCGGATCAGCCGGTCGGTGATCCCGGCCGAGTTCATCAGGTTGGCCGCCAGAAGGAAGAACGGCACCGCGAGAAGGATGAAGGCGTTGTAGCTCTTGAACATCTCGCGCATCAGGAGAACCGGCGTCAGCCGGTCGTCTATGAAGAAGACCGGCACCACGGCAAGGCCAAGCGCGAAGGCCACGGGAACGCGCAGGACGACCAGGACACCGAAGGTTCCGAACAGGAGCGCTGCGACTTCACCCGGCCCCATGCATATCCCCTTCGGTCGGGCCGGAGCCCCGGATGTCGTCGTAGATCCGCTCGATGATGAACAGCGCCCAGGTCGCGCCGGCCAGCGGCCAGGCGACGTAGATCATCCACATCGGCAGGCCGAAAATCTCGGACTGCTGGCGCGATCCGAGAACGAAGAAATCCTGCCCCCACCACAGGAACGACAGCGCCATGGCCAGGATGGCAAGGTTGACGAAGAGCCGCGAGGCGAACTCGATCCTGGGGTTTGCGCTGTGCGGAAGGACGTCCACGTCGAAATGGGTGCCGTCGCGGACCGCGATCATCGCGCCGATCATGATGATCCAGACAAAGCAGAACCGCGCGATCTCCTCCGTCCAGATGTACCGCGGGATGACGCCTGTGTAGCGGCTGAGGATCTGCATCGAGACCGGCACGATCAATCCGGCCATCAGCACAGTGATGAGTATCTTCAGAAGGCGGTAATAGCCTTCCAGAATCATGCGCATGGCGCGTCCTGCTCGATGTGTCGGACAATGGGCCCCCGCGCCGCGACGTGCGACGCAGGGGCCTTGTTGGTCACTTCACGGCTTCGATGGCCTGAAGCACGTCGGTCGCGCCCAGCTCTTCGGCATAGGCTGCCTTGACCGGCCCGGCGAGCTCCAGAAGCTTGTCGCGCTCGGTGAACTCGTGGGTCTTCAGCAGGCCCGCGTCTTCCATCGCCTGCAGCTTGTCGCTGTCCTGCCCGCTTTCGACATCGCGGCCCAGCTTGCCGCCGGCCTTGCCCGCCTCCAGCACGCACTGCTGCTCTTCGGGCGTCAGACGCTCGAACGTCGCATTCGCGAAGGCGATCGGACGCACCGTGATGGCGTGCTTGGTCAGCGCGATGTCGGGACCGACCTCGTAGAACTTCATCTGCTCGATGCCCGCAGCCTCGTTCTCGGCCGCATCGATGACGCCGGTCTGAATTGCGTTGTAGACCTCGTCATAGGCGATGACCGAAGGTGCTGCGTTGATCGCCTCGAAGATCCGGGTCTGGATCGGCGCGCCCATGACGCGCATCGGCAGACCTTCGAGCTCGGCCATGTTGGTGATGGGCTTGTTGACGATCAGGTTCCGCGTGCCGCCGCCGGCATAGCCGATGAGGCGCACGTTGGCTTGCTGAAGGACGTCGTCGGCAAGCGGCGCCAGCGCGTCCTGCTCCATGACCGCGTTCCAGTGATCGAGGTCCCGGAACAGGAACGGCATGTCCATCAGCGGCGCCTTCTGCGAGAAGGTCGACATGTGCGACGGGCTGACGATGGCATAGTCCACCGCGATGCCCTGGCTCATGTTCTCGAAGTAGTCCTTCTCGAGTCCAAGCTCGGAATTGAGATGAAGGTCGAAGGTCAGCGATCCGCCCGAGCATTCACCCGCGACACGCTCGAATTCCCGCAAGGCCTTCGTGAAGGCGTGGTTCTCGTCGAACTGAACCGCACCGACGAGTTCGGTCGCCGAGGCGACGGACGCCCCCGTGACAAATGCGGCGCAGACTGCCGCAGCAGCTAACTTTTCCATGATTTCCTCCCTGGAGTACGGCGTTTCTATCGCCGGATTATCCTTCGAGTATGGTGTGAAGTTGAAAGATCGCGCAACACCTGAGTAGATCGTTCGCAAACAACCCGCTCGGCACGGACACCCTTCGAGGAGAGAGAACTTGACCCCAACTTATGGAAGACTGCCCGACCTCGATGGAAAGCGCGTCCTGATCACTGGCGCGTCGACAGGCATCGGTGCGGCCCTGGCCCGCGCGTTCGCCGCACAGGGCGCAAAGGTCGCGGTCCACTACAACTCCAGCCGCGATGCCGCCGTAGGCGTCGTGCGGGACATCGAGGCCGAGGGCGGTTCTGCCGTCCTGGTCCGGGCCGACGCCTCGGACAGCGCGGCCCTTGCCGCCGCCGTCGAAGAGGCGGCAACGGCGCTCGGCGGGCTCGAAGGTCTCATCAACAACGCGGGCGGCATGGTCAAACGCGTCCCCTACGCGGAGGCCACGGACGACGACTATGACCGGATCATGGATCTGAACGCGCGCTCGATCATCGTGGCCTCGAAGGCGGCGTTGCCCCACTTGAAGAAGCAGGGCGGCTTCGTCATCAACACGACGTCCATCGCCGCCCGAAACGGGGCGAGCGGCGGCGCGGGGCTCTATGGGTCGTCGAAGGCCTTCGTCTCGAACGTGACGCGCGGGATGGCAAAGGAGTGGATCGGCAACGGCATCCGGGTGAACGCCGTGTCTCCGGGCGTCATCGCTACGCCATTCCACGAGCGTTATTCGACGCAAGCCCAGATGGACGCGATGCTCGCCACCATTCCGCAGGGGCGGCTCGGCGAGGCGGGTGACTGCGTCGGGGCCTATCTCTTCCTCGCCTCCGAGGCGCTGTCGGGGTTCATCATCGGGCAGACCATCGAAGTGAACGGTGGACAGCTCATGCCGTGACACCGTCGGCCCACGCAGGGGTAACGCCCGCATGGGTTTACTGAACCGGCGATTGCGGCTTTAGTTCTGCACAACGTCCGCCCAGAAAGATCACGCCTTGAAGTCTCGCCTCTCCCTTGTTGTCGTCGCTTTCTCGCTCGCCGCGTCACCCTCCGTCGCGGCACCCTGCATCACGCAGAAGGCGGGCTTTCCCGGCTACGTCCAGGCCCTGTCCTCGGATGCCAGACGCAGCGACATCGGCGAGCGGGGACTTCAGGCTCTCGCATCCAGCCAGCTGTCGGGCATCACCTGGCGTCTCGAATCCAACCCCAGCAGCCAGGGCGGCACCCTGCAGTCGGATCCGGCCACGTTCCTCGCCAAGCGCAGCGGGTCGAGCGCGGCCGCCTTCATCAGCGGGGCAGAGAGCCGCGTCCGGCGGAACGCGAAGCTGTTCGCGGCGATCGAGAAGCGCTACGGGGTGCCGGGATCGGTTCTGGCGACGCTCTGGGGCCTGGAAACGAGCTGGGGCGGCTACCTTGGCGAGACCCCCATCGTGTCGGGTGCGGTGACGCTCGCCTCGTACTGTCGCAGGCACCCGAAGTTCGAGAGCCACGCCCTGGCGGCCCTCACCCTCGTCGACCGGGGTGCGATCAATGCCGCCACACGGGGAGGACCCTCGGGCGAGCTTGGACACCTGCAGTTCCTCGCCGGCAACTGGCTGCAATACGGCGTCGATGCCAACGGCGATGGCAGGGCCGATCCCTATGACGCGGTGGACGCTCTTGCCACGGCGGCCAACATGCTGAGGTCCAACGGCTGGCAGCCGGGTCAGCCGTTCCATGAGGGCACGCGCAACTTCAAGGTCCTGTCGGCCTGGAACGACAGCGGCAACTACCAGCGCGCCATCGCCTATGCCGCCAGCCGCGTGGGCGGGTAGAGCGGCCCCGGACCGGGCCGCTCGAGGAAGACTCCGCTTCGACGAAAGGATCGCTGCCATGGTCCCGTGGATCCATCTGGCGACCGCGACGGCCCCCGACGGGGGGACGCTTCGCCTTCTGCGCCGGGGCGATGAATTCTCGATCCGTCTGGCGGACGGAAACGAGCTCATGAACAGCCGGCTCGGCGGCTCGGAAGAGGCGCTTGGCACGCTCGCCCTGGATCGGCTGGCCGGACGGTCCGCCCCCTGCGTGCTGATCGGAGGCCTCGGCATGGGCTTCACCCTTCGCGCCGTTCAATCGACAGCTCCCCCGAATGCGCGCCTGATCGTCTCGGAGATCGTGCCTGACCTCATCGCCTGGGCTGAAGAGCACATGGCCGAGGTCTTCGGAGCGGCCCTGTCGGATCCGCGGCTGGAGGTGCGGACAGGAGATGTCCTCGGCCAGATACGCGGGGCGACGGGCGCGTTCGACGCGATTCTCCTCGACGTCGACAACGGCCCCGACGGCCTTGTCCGTGCGGACAACGCGACGATTTATGGAACGGAGGGCCTACAATCGGCGCGTCGCGCGCTGACCCCGGGCGGTGTCCTCGCCGTGTGGTCGGCCGCGCCGGATTCGGCCTTCTCCAGACGCCTCTCCCGGTGCGGGTTCGACGTCAGCGAACACACGGTCCGCGCAGGCCGCACCAAACGCGGCGCCCGCCACACGATCTGGATCGCGGTTCGAACAGACGGCTGACGGCCGCTGGAGTCCCGTCACGAGAGCTGCACAAGCCGAGCCCCCAGAGGGCGCCTCAGGTCGGCCGGAGGATCTGACCGTGACCCCAGGTGGCGCGGAAGGCGGTGACCTCCGCTTTAAGAAATGGCTAAAGCCAAGAAAGTGGTGCCCCCAGAGAGACTCGAACTCCCGACCCCCTGATTACAAATCAGATGCTCTACCAGCTGAGCTATAGGGGCACCGTGCCGCTCACATAGCAACGCGCGCGCGGTCGGGCAAGCTACCGCGCGCGGACCATGTCGCGGGCGACGAAGGCCACGGCGGCGAGGCTCGCGGCGATGATGAGCATGGCGGGCGGCGCGGCCTCGGCGATCTTCTCGAGCGACGCCTGCTCGTGGGCGCGGGTGGCGAGGGTGTCGAAGTTGAAGGGACGAAGCAGCAGCGTCGCCGGCAGTTCCTTCACCGCGTCGACGAAGACGAGGAGGAGCGCCGTGGCGACGGACCCCCGGATCAGCGGCATCTGCACGGCCCGAAGCGTGCCTCCCGGAGACCGCCCGAGCGTGCGCGCGGCCAGCGGCAGGCTGGGCGAGACCCGCCCGAGAGCTGCGTCGGTCGCCCCCTGCGCGATGGCGAAGAAACGGACGGCGTAGGCGTAGATGAGGACCGTGGCGCCTCCCGTCAGCAGAAGGCCGGGATCGCGCCCGGTCAGCGCGAGGATGCCGTCGGCGAGCGCGTTGTCGAAGGCGGCGAGCGGGATCAGAAGCCCGAGCGCCAGGACGGCCCCGGGCGCGGCATAGCCGATCGTCGTCGCAGGCAGGACGACCATGGGCAGCGTGCGCCCCGACAGCCGCATGCCGTAGACAAGAAACAGCGCCGCGGTGACGGTCACGACCGCCGCGCCACCACCGACGACGAAGGTGTTGAGGACAGCGCGCGCGAGGCCGGGCGTGATCCAGCCTCCCTCCTGCGTCAGGGCGTGCTGGCCAAGCACCGCGACCGGCAGCACGAACCCTGCGAGGAACGGCAGCGCGCAGGCCACCGTGGCGATCCATCCCCTGACTCCCGGCAGGTCCTGCGGCTCGATCCTGTGCTCGCCCCGCGTCATGCGGTGAAAGCGGACCCTCCGGCGGCTCGCCTTCTCGATGGCGACGAGGGCGAGGATCATGGCGAGGATGACGCAGGCAATCTGCGCGGCACCACCCGCGTTCCCCGCTTCGAGCCAGACCGAGAAGATGCCCGTCGTCAGCGTCTGGACCCCGAAGAAATCGACAGCGCCGAAGTCGTTCACCGTCTCCATCATCACGATGGCCGTGCCCGCTGCGATGGCCGGGCGGGCCAGCGGTAATGCGATGGTGCGGAACCTTCGCCACGGGCCTGCGCCAAGCGCGCGGGCGACGTCGTGGGCGCGCCCCGACTGTTCGCGGAAGCCCGCCGTGGCGAGGAGGTAGACATAGGGGTAGAGCGAGCCAGTTAGGACGAAGATCGCCCCGTAACGCGATCTGATGTCGGGGAAAAAGTAATCCCGCGCGCTGGTCCATCCGAACGCTTCCCGCAGCGCTGTCTGCACGGGACCGGCGTACTCGAGAAAGTCCACCAGCGCATAGGCCCCCAGGTATCCTGGCACCGCCAGCGGAAACAGAAGCATCCAGCGCAACCAGCGCACTCCGGGAAAGCGGTAGGACACCACGAGCCAGGCCGCCCCAGTCCCGATCGCCGCCGACAGTGCGCCCACGGACAGCATGATGACGACCGAGTTCGTCAGGTAGCGCGGCAGCGTCGTCGAGACGAGATGCCCCCAGATCGGCGCCGTCGGATGCAGCGCGATCCAGGCGACCGACAGGATCGGCATCAGCACGAGCGCCGCGATCACGGCCGCGCCAACCGACCAGACGTCGGGGCGCAGGCGGAGACGGCGCAAAGTCCGAGCGTTTTGGTCGGTCATCATCGCATTCGCCTAGCTCGAAATTGGTTCCCCTGTCCAGTCGCGCGGTCTATCGTGCCGCCCAAGAAACGTGGGCAGTCGATGCAGGTCATCTTCCATCTCGGTGCGCATTGCACGGACGGCGGTCTGTTGATCCGCTCGATCTTGCGGAATCGCGCCGCCCTCGCAGCCGAGGGCATCGGCGTGCCGGGGCCGGGTCGCTATCGCGAGTTGATCGGCGAGGTCTCGACGACGCTGCGCGGGTCCGCCGCCGACACCGACACCGAGGACATGCTGCTGGAAGCAATCCGCGACGACGACACCGCGGTCCGCGTCGTCCTGTCGAACGAGAACTTCCTCTGCCGCGTCGGCGTCGTCCTGGCGCAGAACGGGCTATACCCCAAGGCCGAGAAATCGTCCTGGCTGCGCCAATGCCTGCCCTCGCACGAAGTGGAATTCGCCCTCGCCATCCGCAATCCCGCGACATTCGTGCCCGAGGCGCTCGCGGCCGCTGGCGAGGGTCACGGCATTCTGGAAGGCCTCTCGCTCGGCGACCTCATGTGGTCGGAGGTGATCGCCGACATCGCGGCCGCGAACCCCGGCGCGCGCATCGTCGCCTGGTGCCACGAGGACACACCCTTCATCTGGTCCGAGGTCATGCGCGAAGTGACGGGCCACGATCCCTTCACCAGGCTCGAGGGCGGCTTCGACATGCTCGACACGATCATGTCCGAGGACGGGATGACGCGGCTCACCGACTTTCTCGCCGAACGCGAGATCGAGAACGAGACCAAGCGCCGCCGCGCCATCGCCGCCTTCCTCGAGGCGCACGCCCTCCGCGACGAGATCGAGACCGAGATCGACCTGCCGGGCTGGACCGAGGACACCGTCGCTGCGCTGACCGAGCTCTACGAGGAAGACGTCGCCCGCATCGCCCGGATGCAGGGCGTGACCTTCATCTCGCCGTGAGGGTCTGGCGGGACCGGCGGTTGGACTCGCCCGCCCGCAATGATAGGTCGGTTTCTCAATGGAGACCGCGCCCATGACCGCCTACCCGAACCACGGACGCATCGACGGACCCATCGTGATGATCGGCTTCGGCTCCATCGGGCGCGGCACCCTGCCCCTCATCGAGCGGCATTTCGAATACGACGCGCGCCAGATCTTCGTCATCGAGCCGAACCTCGACGACCACACCTTCCTTGCGCAGCGCGGCATCCGTCATGTCGAGGAGGCCGTGACGCGCGACAACTACCGCGCCCTGCTCTCGCGCCTCTTTCCCGACGGAAAGGGCTTCTGCGTCAACCTTTCGGTCGACACCTCGTCGCTCGACATCATGAAGCACTGCCGCGAGTTGGGCGTGCTTTACATCGACACCGTGGTCGAGCCCTGGGCCGGCTTCTACTTCGACACCACCGACAACGCCGCCCGCACCAACTATGCCCTTCGCCAGGCCGTGCGCGACGAGAAAGCCCGCAACCCCGGCGGCCCCACGGCGGTCTCCTGCTGCGGCGCGAACCCCGGCATGGTCTCGTGGTTCGTGAAGGACGCGCTGATGACGCTGTCCCGCGACACCGGCCGCTCGGATCCCATGCCGCACACGCGCGAGGGCTGGGGCCGGTTCATGCAGTCGCTCGGCGTCAAGGGCATCCACATCGCCGAGCGCGACACCCAGAAATCCACCCGCCACAAGCGCATCGGCACCTTCGTCAACACCTGGTCGGTCGAGGGCTTCGTCTCGGAAGGTTTCCAGCCCGCCGAGCTGGGCTGGGGCACGCACGAGACCTGGATGCCCGAGGACGCGCATTCCCACGCCACCGGCTGCCGCGCCGGCATCTGGATCGCGCGCCCCGGCGCCATCACCCGCGTCCACACCTGGTGCCCGACGCCTGGGCCGCAGTTCGGCTTCCTCGTCACCCACAACGAAGCGATCTCGATCTCCGACCACTATACCGTCGGCGACCCGGCCCGGCCCGACTATCGCCCGACCTGCCACTACGCCTACCACCCCTGCGACGACGCGGTGCTCTCGCTGCACGAGACCTTCGGGTCAGGCCGCATCCAGGCGACCCAGCACATCCTCGACGAGAACGAGATCACCGAGGGCATCGACGAGTTGGGCGTCCTTCTTTACGGCCACGAGAAGAACGCCCTCTGGTACGGCTCGCGGCTCTCCATCGAAGAAACCCGCGACCTCGCCCCCTTCCAGAACGCCACCGGCCTCCAGGTCTCCTCCGCCGTCCTCGCCGGCATGGCCTGGGCGCTCGAGAACCCCCAGGCCGGCATCGTCGAGACCGACGAGATGGACCACCTCCGCTGCCTCGAGGTCCAGCGCCCCTACCTCGGCCCGGTCGAGGCGCACTACACCGACTGGACGCCCATCTCGGAGCGCTGGACCAAGTTCGACGAGGAGATCGACGAGGCCGACCCCTGGCAGTTCAAGAACGTGCTGGCGAGTTGACGGGAGCGCACGTGGTCTCGCGCACCAACTGCCATAAAATCGCCCCCTGCCAACGATAGAGCGGCCGCATGACCGCGATGCGCACCGCTCACATCCTTTGTCTTGTGCTCGGCGGGGCGGCGTTTCTAAGCCTCGCCGTGCTGTTCGGGCGCGGCACGATGGTCGGACAGGTCCAGCTCGGAACGTTCTGGGCGGCGATGCTCCATGCCATCTGGCTCGGCATGGCGTTGGCCCTGATCCTGCCGCATCGCTCGATCCCTTGGGTTCAGGGACTGGCAGTCTGGCTGGGACGGGGGGCCGCCTTTTTCCTAATGACGCTGTCGATGCTGCTATACCTGCTTCTGGTTCAAATCGCCGGCATCTCGATCTGGATCGAAGTCGCGCTCGGCTTCGCCTTCGCTCTGACATTCCTGGTTCCGGGGCTTGTCTTTCGAAACCTTGTCATTGACCCGGAGAAAGATCGCTTGCTGGGACGCGGCGTTCTCGGTCAAGGCGTGCGTGAGGAACTTCAGGCGGCTTCGAAGCCGACCAGACGTCTTTTTCTGGGACTTGAGTTCGTGTTCATACTGGGAATCGTTTCCCCGTTCTTTGGGTTCCGAACCGTTCCCAGCCAGTTCTGGGCCAGCTTGTCCGTGGCGGCGACATTGGCCACCACCGCTGCGTTCGTCTCACTTTTTTACGCTCTCTCGGTCCGATGGGCGCGCAGGACCATTCCGCGAAACGTGCGCGCTTCCACCTACTTCAGTCTTTGTATGCTCCTCTTGAGCTCCATTCCCTTGGCGGCTTTCTCTTATTTCTTCTTTGCGTCGCTGGTGCCCGTGGCCGCAGCTGCCGCTTGGGGAAGGGACTATTCGGAAGTTGCCACGATCTCTTCTATCAGCCTGAACAGGTCGAGATGTCGGGAGAGCATCTCGGTCCACCTCGAAACCGGAAGCGCGACCTTCTGCCACCTCTCGCGGAGGCTTTCTCGGCCCCTGTCCGTCGGAGACAGGATCGTGCTGAGCGGCCATGCTACCGAGTTCGGCATTTGGATCAGGGACGTCGACGTCGCGGACTGAGAAACACCTCCGACAACATCTGCTTGTCGCGTTGCCTGCCCGCCCCATGTACTCTCCCCTTGAGAACTCTCGAGAAGACGAAGCGCATGGAAACCGCCGTCCGGACACTCTTCGACCGCTACGAGGCCTTCTTCAACCGGTCGCTCGCCGGCGACTTCGATCCCGATGAAGTTGACCGCCTCTACGCGTCGGAGTTCATCGGCGCCTCGCCCGCAGGCGTGATGACGGGGAAGAACGACGAGAGCCTCCGCAAGGCCATGCTCGACGGCTACGAGGCCTACCGGACGATGGGGACGAAGCACATGCGCCTGCGCGGCCTTCGCATCACGCCGGTGGACGAGCATCACTGCGTCGCCCACGCCGCCTGGACCGCGACCTATGCCCGCGACGATCTACCCGAGACGGCGATCGACTTCGATGTCCATTACCTCGTCCAGACGCTGAACGGCGAACCGAAGGTCTTCGGCTGGATGGCGGGCGACGAGCAGGCCCTGCTGAAAGGACACGGCATCCTCTGATCGCCACCCTGTCCCAGGGAACCGCACCTACTCCGGAACGTACGTCAGCCGGATCGCCTCGCCGCCGATCCGCTCGCTCGCCACCAGGCGAAGCTTTGGACGCGGTCCCGCGAAGAACGGCTTGCCTCCACCGAGGACGACCGGGTGAAAATAGAGCCGGTATTCGTCGATGAGGCCGAGTTGCCCGAGGCTATCGGCCAGGATCGTGCCCGAGACGTCGATCTCGCCCGAAAGCTCCGATTTCAGGCGCCGGATCGTGTCCTCGATGTCGTCTGACAGGAGCGTGGCGTTGGGGCCGACCTCGGTCAGGGACCGCGACACCACCCACTTGTGCTGCGTCCGCCAGGCCTCCGCGAAGGCGCGCTCGTCCTCGCCCCAGCCGGGCTGCTCTTCGTCCCAATAGCGCATGATCTCATAGATGCGCCGTCCGTAGATGCTGCCGCCGGCCTCGCGCACCTGGTCGATCCAGTGCCGGAAGAGCGTGGCGTCGGGCGCGAAGCCTTCGTGGTCGACATAGCCGTCCAGCGACAGGTTCATTCCGAACACGAACTTGGCCATGCGGTGAGACTCCCTTTGGGATTTCCTCACCCTAGCGCGCCCCTCCGCGTCGCGTAAGTCCGACCGCGCCGTACCTGTGCCGCGCCAACGCGTTCCGCTATTGGCGATGATCGGTCAGAAGGACGCCCATGATGCCTGCCGCGCTCTCGGGCGCGAGAACGAAGTCCAGGACGTGCTCGCCGCCACCCGTGTTCACGAAGAGCGTCGTCATGTAGAATTGCGTCACACCCCCAGATCCCACCGCCGCCACGTCGTCGCAGAGGAACCGGGCGCTGAAGGTCACGGTCAAGGGGTCGGGGATAGGGACGCCCTTCTCGGCGAACAGCCTCGCCGTCGTCCAGTCCGCTTGATCCAGGATGACGCGCCCGGAGCCGGACCGGAAATCGTCGCCCGCGCGACCCGTGCCGTCCGGACCGGTCACGGAGCCCACGACGTCGAAGGCGAAGTCCGAGTAGTCCTCCGAGAAGTCGCGCATCGTCACGCGCCACTCTTCGGGCACAAGGGCGCTTTCCGAACTCACCTTGCGCACCGACGGCCATGGATGATCGGGCAGCGACCCGGTCGGACGCCCGTGGGCGACACAGCTCGGATGCTCTTCTGCCGCCTCTCCGTCGATCCTGATCGACAAGGGCCCCAGGGGCTGCCTAGACACAAGCTCGACGCGGTCGGCGTCGGTCTGAAGCCGGCGAACGCCGGAGGCATCGGACTGCGGCAGCGGAAGCAGTCGCCTGCGGGACGCTCCCTCCGACCGCGCCGTCTGCTGCTCGATGAAGTCGACGAAGAAGTCGGCCATCCATCGACGCCCTTCGTCGTTCAGGTGAAGCCCGTCTTTCAGAACTTCTTCCGGCCGGCGTCCCTCGGCCCGCAGCCGGTCCGTCCAGACCTGACGCACTGGCTGGACCGCGAGATGAAGACGTTCCGCCAGCGCCGGTATGAAGTGGTACGACATGTAATCGCGCCACTTCCCTTGCCTCAGCAGGGGCCAGGAGCGGCACCCTTTGGGCTGCGCGACAAGCAACGTCAGACCGACCTGGCAGCGCGGCTCGGGAATGGTGTCCGCGTGATCCGTCTGGAGGATGATGTCCGCGCCGGTCCGCCTGAGCATTTCGACGACGGTCCGCTCGTAGGCGCGGTGGTCGCCGTAGACGTGAAAGACGATCAGGTCGGGCGAGAGATCGGCCAGATCGGCGGACGCCGTATGGACAAGGTTCTCGGCCGAGAAGCCGCCGATGGATCGATTGTCCCACTGAAAGACCATGTTCGGGTGAAGCCTGGCCAAGTCCGCCATCGCGAGGTCGCCCCAGCCCGAGCCGATGATCGACTGGCCGTAGAACAGGACGCGGAAGGGAACCGTCTCGCCGGAGCGCGCCAGGGCGAAGGCGGCGCGCGTGTTCGCAAGCGCGTCAGGGCTCGCGTTCAACTCCTCGACCGTCACGTCCGAGGTCGGAAACCGCCACGCCTCCACGCTGCTGGCCGCGAAGGCCAACATCCCCGCAAACCCGACGACGATGGCGGAAAAAATGAGGGCGCTTCGCATTCAAGGCTGTATGGGAGCCGCCGTCGGATTTGTAAATTAACTGCGACACTCAGGCTTGCGAAAGGCGCAGCCGGACGCGATTTCGAGGCAGGTCGCGAGGGCGTCCAGCCGAGCCCACACACCGCCTGTATGCCTCGCGCGGAAGTGGTTACACTCGCCCCATGCGACTCCACCAGGACATCGCCTTCTGCACCTCCGAGGACGGGACGCGGATCGCCACCGCCGCCTGTGGCTCGGGGCCGGTCATCCTGCGCGCGCCGCACTGGCTCAGCCACGTCACCTACGATCTCGACAGCCCCGTCTGGCGCCCCTGGGTCGAGGCGATGTCGCGGCACCACCGCTATGTCCGCTACGACCCGCGCGGCTGCGGCCTGTCCGAACGCCATTGCGCCGACCTGTCGCTTGCGGCCTGGCACAAGGACTTCGAGGCCGTCGCCGACACCATCCAAGAAGACCGCTTCGTCCTTTTCGGCGTGTCGCAGGGCGGATCTCTGGCCATCGACTATGCCGCCCGTCACCCCGAGAGGGTCTCGCACCTCGTCCTCTTCAACACTTACGCGGAAGGCGGCCGGACGCGGGCGCGCACCGACGCCGAACGGCTCGAGGCCGAGACGATGGTCAACTTCGTCCGCATCGGATGGGGCCGCGAGAACCCTGCGTTCTGCCAGTTCTTCACCAACCTCTTCATTCCCGGCGGCACGCCAGAGCAGCACCGCTGGTGGGGCGACCTGGAACGCGAGACGGCCTCGCCCGAGGTGGCGGCCGAGACCCTGCGGCAGATGCAGGGCATCGACGTCGTCGACCTCTGCCCGCAGATCCGGGTGCCGACGCTTGTCGTCTCGTGCCGGAACGACATGCGCGTGCCGTTCGAAGAAGGAACCAAGGTCGCGGCCCTCGTCCCCGGTGCGGTCTTCGTCCCCCTCGACAGCGCCAACCACGTCCTGATCCCGGGCGAACCGGCGTGGGAGGTCTTTCACCGCGAACTGGCTGACTTCCTGGGCGACACCCCGCCCGCGGGCGCGGTGCCACGCGATGCGGGGCTGACGGCGGCCGAGGCCGAGGTCCTCCATCTCATGGCCGAGGGTCTCGACAACCGCACCATCGCCGGCCGTCTCGGCAAGAGCGAAAAGACGGTGCGCAACCAGGTCACGGTGGTTCTCTCGAAACTCGGCGTTCACAGCCGCGCGCAGGCGATCGTGCGCGCGCTCAGCGACTAGCGCGTCCGGGACATCCGGCCCACGAGAATTCCGCCGCTCTGGGACACGGGCCTCATGCCATGATGCACGCGAGAGGGCAGGCTGCCTCCACCGGCACTCAAGCCGCGACAGGAGGATACGACGATGCCCCTCGACGAAACCGCACTGAACACCTTCATCCTGCAGATCCTTGGCGATCTCGGCGGCGCCATGAGCATACCCCTCGTCCGGATCGGCGACGCGCTCGGGCTCTACAGGACGCTCGAGCGCATCGGCCCCGCGACGGCCGAGACGCTGGCCGACGCGGCCGAATGCCATCCGCGCTACGTCCGCGAGTGGCTCGCGGCGCAGGCGGCTTCGGGCTATGTCACGCACGAATCCGGGCGCTTTTCGCTTTCGCCCGAACAGGCCTTCGTCTTCGCCTCGCCCGACAGCCCCGCGAACATGATCGGCGCTTTCGATACCGCCGCCGCGATGGTCGAGAACCAGGCCAAGGTGCAGGCCGCCTTCAAGACCGGCAAGGGCGTCGCCTGGGGCGACCAGGCGGGCTGCCTCTTCTGCTCGGTCGCACGCATGTTCAGGCCCGGATACGTCAACGCGCTGGTCCAGCAGTGGCTTCCGGCCCTCGACGGTGTGACGGACCTTCTGACCGAGGGCGCCACCGTCGCCGACATCGGTTGCGGGCACGGCCTCTCGACCATCCTGATGGCGCAGGCCTTCCCGAAATCCACCTTCGTCGGCTACGACTTCCACCCCGGCTCGATCGCGGCGGCCACCGCCCACGCGGCGGCGCACGGCGTCGGCAACGTCCGCTTCGAAGTCGGCCGCGCGCAGGACTTCCCCGGCACCTTCGACTTCGTCACCTGCTTCGATTGCCTGCACGACATGGGCGACCCGGCCGCCGCCGCGACGCACATCCGCTCGGCACTGAAACCCGGAGGCACCTGGATGGTCGTCGAACCCAATGCCGGCGACCGTCTCGAAAGCAACCTGAACCCGGTCGGACGGCTTTACTACTCGGCCTCGACGATGATCTGCGTGCCCACGTCGCTCGCGCAGGAGATTGGGACGGCGCTTGGCGCGCAGGCGGGCGAGGCGCGCATCGCCGAGGTGATCCGCTCGGGCGGCTTCACGAAGGTGCGCCGCGCGGCCGAGACGCCGCTCAACATGGTGCTGGAGGCGACTTGAGCCGTCAGTAGCTCAGCTTCGGATACCAGTCCTCGCCGCGGCCGTCGGGCGTCATGTCGAGGATATTCCAGAGGGGCGCGATATCGACGGCGCCCCTCGGGTCCTGGCCCGGATCCGCCGCTTCGGCCGGCATGTCCGCCGTGTAGAAATAGCGCACCGTCCCGCCCTCCCGGCGGAACACCGCGAAGGCCGGAAACTCCCACCCCGTCTCGGGATCCAGAGCGTTGTGGTCCACCGCATAGTCGTCGCCGACCGTCTGGACGAAATCGAGATCGCGCCACCCGCGTTCCAGCGCGAATGCCGTCTGCCGCTCCACCGTGCTGCGCCCGAGGATCTTGAACGCGGCCCGCTGCTTGATGTCGGCGGCGTTGCCGTTCACGCCCCCGAGGAAGTTCGTACACATCGGACAGGGCCGTTCGCGATCCGGGCCGTACATCCAGAAATAGGTGACGAGGGTATCGTGCTCTCCGAACAGGTCGGCGAGACCCACCTCCGATCCGTTCGCGTCCTTGAAGCGATAGTCCTTCTCGACCACCGGCCCCTGCGGAAGCGCATGCCGCATTTCGGCCAGCCGGGTCAGGTGGCGTCTTGCCTCGATCTCCTCGGCGAGAAGCGCCGTCCGGGCTGCTGCATACTCGGCGCTTTCACCGGGCAGGAGTCCCTTGCGCAACGCGGCGAGGTCCTTCGCGGATTTCAATAGGGCGTCCTTCATGGTGATCTCCCTCAGGGGTCTGCCCGCGAAGGGAGAACGCCGTGTCGCGCCCGCCGTTCCGACGATCCCGCCTCAACTGCGAACCAGCGATGCAGCGCGGTCTCCGGTTCGGCGGCGCCGGGGGGCACCGGCCGATGCCCCGAAGTCACATCCCGAGCGCCTGCTTGTACATCTCGAGGACGGCCTCTTCCTCGGCGATGTCGTCCTTGTCGCGCTTCCGCAGCGAAATGACCTTGCGTAAGACCTTGGTGTCGTACCCCCGACCTTTGGCCTCGGCCATCACCTCCTTCTGCTGGTCGGCGATGTCCTTCTTCTCGGCTTCGAGCCGCTCCCATCTCTCGATGAACTGGCGCAGCTCCTCGGCTGTGACGCGGTAGCTCTGGTCGATGACGCTGTCTTCCATCTGGGGCACTCTCCTTGTCCGGGCCTGCTCGATAGCTGCCCGCCCTGCCTGTCGCAAGGGTTGAAGGCGGCGGCGTCACGGATTACGCCCGTGGCGGACGCACGCAGGCGGAGACGGCGATGGAACTTCTGGTCTGGATCGGCGCGGCCGTGACGCTCGCGGGCCTTGCGGGGCTCGTCTGGTGCATCGTCCTCGTGACGCGCGCCCGCAATGCGGGGCTCGACGACGCGGCGCTCAAGGCCCGGCTGCAAAGGGTCGTGGCGCTGAACCTGGGCGCGCTTCTTCTTTCCGCGCTCGGGCTCATGCTGGTGATCCTGGGGATCATCCTCGGCTGAGAGGCGTCAGTCGTTCAGATCGCCGAAGGTCTTTCCGGACGTCAGAAGATCGTTCAGCACACCGTTCGGAGGCGCAATGCGCGAGCTGACCTGCGCCATCTCGCTCAGGTGACGCGCCACCTCGGCCAGCCCCATGAGATCGGCCGCGAACATCACGCCCCCGGTGCGCCGCGCGAAGCCCAGGCCATGCACCGCCACCATGTCGATGTCGGACGGACGCCTCGCGCCGCCCTCGGCCAGGATCGCAGCCCCCGCCCCGGCCATGGCCGCCACGCAGCGCGCCCGGATCTCGCCGTCGCTCACCTTTCGCGCCTCGATGCCTTTCGCGCTGCGGTCGGCGTCGATCATGTTCTGCACCTCGGGATCCTCGACCCCGGGCTTCCCACGTTCGCGGTAGGTGAAATATCCCCGCCCAGCGGGCATTCCGATGCGCCCCGTCGAGACGAGCACGGCGTCAATGCCCCCGCCCCGCTGACCTTCCAGACCCTGCGGCGCGCCGACGCGCCGGATGCCCGTGACGTCCCGCCACGCGAAGGAGCCGAAGGGCAGACCCCAGTCCTTCAGCGCGGCGTCGATCTGACCCACGCGCGCGCCGTCTTCGAGGCAGAGGTCGGCGGCCGCGTGCAGAGCCTCGGCGATGCGCGTGCCGATCCCCTCGCGGGAGGGGCCGACATCGAGGATCAGCCGGTCGAGCTTCCGCGCCAGCACCCGCGCCGTGGCAAGAGCACGCGGCCCTGTCGACTCGCCCGCCGCCATTTCGGCCAGCCGGTTCTTCTTCAGGCCCGGATAGACGCGCATCCCCACGACGTCCGCCGCGCGGTTGGTCATCTTGGCGACACTCTCGATGTCCACGTTCTCGGCGCCCACGATCAGCACGGCGCCGGCCTTCATCGACGCGTCGAGCGCCGAGACGCGCTTCCGTGACAGCGCCGGAAGGGCGTCGATGACGATGTCGGCCTCGCCGAGGGTATCGAAGCCCGACACCGGCTGCATCCGCTCCAGCACGGCCTCGACGGCGTCTTCCGACATCTGCCCTGCCGCGACGCGCGCGTCGTAGTGTCCGATGATGCGGCCCGAGCCCTCTTCCAAGGCCTCGTCGCTGGCCTCGGCCACCGTGACCGAAAACCCGGCGTCGAGACATTGCACGACGAGTTCCGCCCCGACGGCGCGAGCGCCGACGATGGCGACGCCGTTGATCGGGCGCGACGGCACGCGGCCTTCCCATTTCGTCGCCGCGTGAAGCTTGCGCTCGGCCGAGAAGATGTGGCGCAGCGACTTGGAATGCTCCGAGACGACCAGATCCTCGAAGGCCGCCTGCTCCATTCCGCGCCCGATGTCGTAGGGCAGAAGAAGGGCGGATTCGACGCAGTCGATCATCCGGAGCGGCGCGTCGAGCGGCGAGGCATCGGCGGCGCGGCGGTGCGTGGCCACTGCTTCAAGGAAAGCCGTGCCCTCGCCCAGCCGGTCGCGGCGTTCCGAACTGCGCAGGATTGTCGAGGGACTGCCGGCCAGCCGAAGGGCGTGTCGCACGGCGACGGCCACCGGTTCGCGCGCTTCGATCACGTCGACAAGGCCCAGTTTCTGCGCCACTTCGCCGTTCACGGCCCGCCCGCTTAGAAGGAGCTTCAGCGCCGCGATCCCGCCCACGACCTTGGGCAGCCGCTGCGTGCAGCCCGCGTTCGGAACAAGACCAAGCGTGATGTCTGGCGCGCCGAGCCGGGCGGAGGGGGTAGCGACGCGCAGGTGGGCGGCCAGCGCCAGCTCCAGCCCGCCGCCCAGGGAGGCGCCCTGGATCGCGGCCACCACGGGCTTCGTGGCGGCCTCGATCCGGTCGCAGACGGCGGCGAGGTCGGGGACGTCGTTGGCGGGCGTCTCGTTCAGGCTGGCGCCCGTGGCGAAGGCGCCTTCCGAGCCGGTCAGGACGATCCCGCGGATCGAGGTGTCCGCTTCTGCCTCGTCCAGCGCGCGCATCAATCCGGTGCGCACGTCGGCCGAGAGCGCCGCCGTCGGCGGGTTCTCGATCACGACGATCAGAACGCCATCGCGGCGCTCGCTCTTGACCTTCTGAATCGGAGCGACCTGTTCTTCCCTGCCCATTGGGTGTTCATACGCCAACGGACGGGAAACTCAAGCCGACGCACGGCGCCCAAGGGTCAGACGGGAACGTTGTCCCACATCTCTTCGAGTTCCTCGGTGGTCGCCGGACGATAGCTGGTCGGGAAGGGTACGACGAACGCCCCATCTTCCCTGCTGCTTGTCTGGTCCGGGCGTGCGGCATCGTCCGAGGCGTTCGTTTCCTCGTCGCGGAGGCGGGCCTTCTTCGCTGCTGTCTGCATATTGTCCTCCCAGGGTGTGTCGCTTGTTCGGCGACGTGATGACCGTAGCACGGGCTACGACTAAGGTCGTTAATCCAGATCATTCAAGACAGGATAATGACAGTTGGTGCGCGACATTTGGCCTTACCGGCGGACGGCTGCCTATTTCGCCGTCGCTGTCGCGCTCAGTCGAGCGGCGGCAGGTCCGGGAGGTCGGGCAGATCGGGAAAGTCGGGCAGGTCCGGCAAGTCGGGAAGCCCCGGAAGCTCGGCGAGCCCGGGGAATGGCGTGGCTCCGGCGATGCCGGCAAGGCCTGCTCGTGCGCCCGAGATCGGCGGGCCGGATAGCGCGGCAGCGGCGCCCCCACCCGACGACAGGCGCACCGCCTTCTGGCCATTCAACTGCCCTAGCCGCGCCGTGGCGATCAGCTTGCCCGCCAGCGTCTCAAGCCGGACATTGACCAGCGCCGAAACCGGGATGGGGATGAGGTCGCCCACCCCCAGCCGACGCGCCTGCCCATAGGGATGCGGCAGCCGCGCCAACACCGCAGTCATCGGCGCGGGCACCGTCGCGAGATGCCGCAGCATCCGACCCGGCTGCGGCGACACGACGGTCAAAGGCCGCGGGACGGGCATTGCGAAGAACAGCGTCCCGGTCTTCGCGTCGTCGCCAAGGACGAGATCGACCGACAAGGTGCGGTACTCCACGGGGTCGAGGGCAAGCACCACGTTCCGACGCGGCTGAACGCCATCCATCCTCGCGTAACCGGCGAAGGGCAGAATGTCGGTCAGCCCCGCCTCCTCGGCGGCTTCCAGCGCCGAGCGCATCCAGCGGTCCAGCATCTCGGCCACGACGATGCCATCGGTGCGGGTGGGAATGCGGTCGGGCGGCGCCGAGCGCGTGACGCGGCCCGACATCTGCACCTCGGTCAGGGCGGCCAGAAGGCCGGGCGTCATCAGGCAAAGCCCGCGCGTGTCGCCCGGACCTTTCATCAGGAACGCCAGGTCGAGAGCCGTGAGCCGATCGGTGACAGCGGTCTTCGGCACGGTGCCCAGGGTCACGGCGCCGACCATGAGGTCGAGCCGCAGTTCCCGGTCTGCATCGCGCGGCATCAGCTTGCGCAAGAGCGCCTCGACCGACGCCCCGCCCGGCACCGCGGCGGGTCTTGAAGGCGCAAGCTTGCGCCGAAGCACCGAAGTCATGTCGTTCATCGCCGAGAGCGCCCCCTGTCTGTCCGCTCGAAGCGTCCGGCATCAGGGTTACTATTTGGTTTCCGTCTCAGGCCGCCTCGGCCTGTCGGCGCGGCAGCGTCACGCGGAAGGCGGCCCCGCCCTGCCCCGGCAGATAGGCGATCCCGCCGCCGAGACGATGCATCACCTCGCGGCAGATCGCGAGGCCCAGACCGGCTCCGCCAGCCGCGCGATGGTCCGAGACGCGCGCGAACTTCTCGAAGATCACTGCCTGCGCCTTCTGCGGAATGCCCGATCCGTTGTCCATGAAATCGACGACCGGGCGGCCCTGGCGTTCGCGCACCACGATCCGCAGGCGGGGCGCGTCGGCGTCGCAGTACTTCTGCGCGTTGGCGATGAGGTTGATGAAGACCTGCGCCAGCCTGTCGCCGTCGGTCCGGATCCGCGTGCGCTCGCCGGCCCGGTCGCGGTCGATGGTCATCGCGGGTCCCGGCCCTGCCCGCTCGGTCGCAGCCACCGCGCGGTCGAGGATCGCTTCCAGCGTCCAGTCGGCCTCGTTCAGCGTCACCTGCCCGTTCTCGAGCACCGAAAGGTCGAGAAGGTCGTCCAAAAGCCTCGTCAGCCGGATCGTCTCGTCGTGGATGATCGAGGAATAGCGCTGCCGCTCTTCGGGGGTCATCGTCTCGCCGTGCATGAGGATCTCGCTGAACGACCGGATCGACGTCATCGGCGTGCGCAATTCGTGACTGATCTGGCTGAGGAAGCCGTCCTTCTGCACCGACAGCGCCACCAGCTTGTCGTTCGCCTCCTTCAGTTGTCGCGCGGTCCGCCCCAGCTCCTGGCTCTTGGCTTCTAGCTGGCTGGAATACTCAAGGATTTGCTGGGCTTCGTCGGCGACCTTCATCAGGTCCTCGACCGTGACGGACACCCCGCCCGTGATCTGAAGCAGCATCGCATGCGCCGTCGCGGCCCCGACCGACCCCGCGAGCTTGCGTTCGAGCTTTTCCAGGAACGCCGGGGTCACGTCGGGGATATAGCCGCTCTTGCCCTGGCCTGCGGCCTCGCCCTCGAACAGAAGCTGCGCCTCTGCCGTGCCCAGGAGGCGCTGCGACATCATCAGAAGATCCTCGGCCTCGACAGCGCTTCCCGTCCAGCCCGGCGCTCCCTCGGAGTAGCGGAAGACATTGACGAAGGCCGCGCCCTGAAGCCGCTCGACGGGCGTGGGGAAGGTCAGGACCGAGACGAGGCAGAAGATGACGGCATTGACGAGAAGCGACCAAAGCACCGAGTGGACCACGGGATCCAGGCCTTCGATCCCGAACAGGGCCTGGGGACGCAGCAGCGACAGGCCGAAGGGCCCGTCCGTGAAGACCGACGCCGACAGAAGCCCGGCTTCGCCGAAGCTCGGCAGGAACGAGGTCCAGAGCCAGATCGCGAAGCCCGCCGACAGGCCCGCCGCCGCGCCCGCGCGCGTCGCTCCCCGCCAGAAGATGCCGCCCAGCATCGCGGGCAGCACCTGCGCGAGTCCGGTGAACGAGATGAGGCCGATGGCCGCGAGCGCCGTGCCGCCGCCCGAGAAGACGTAGTAGAGATAGCCAAGGGCCAAGACCCCCGCGATGGACAGCCGCCGCGCCTGGATGACGACGGTCCGCACGTCGCCCGACACCGTCGCCCCGCCCTTCCGGGCGTTCAGCCAGATCGGCATGACGATGTGGTTCGACACCATGGTCGACAGGGCGATGGCCGCGACGATGACCATCGACGTCGCCGAGGAGAAGCCGCCCAGGAATGCCAGCATGGCCAGCGCGTCTCGGTCGTAGGCAAGTGGGATCGTCAGCACGAAGAGGTCGGGGTTGGCGCCCTCGGGCAGCACGTCGAGCCCCACGACGGCGATCGGCACGACGAAGAGGCTCATCAGGAAGAGGTAGAGGGGGAAGGCCCAGCTCGCGATGGCGAGGTGCCGCTCGTCCGAGTTCTCGACGACCATGACCTGGAACATGCGCGGCAGGCACAGGAAGGCCGCGCCCGACAGGAAGATCATCGTCATCCAGCGCGCCGGCCCAGCGTGCCACTCCGAGATCTCCGAGGCGTCGATGGCCTCGAGGGTGGCGCCCGCACCGCCGCCTGCCACAAAGACCACGAAGATGCCGACCGCCAGAAGCGCCACGAGCTTCACGACGGCCTCGACTGCGATGGCGGTGACGACGCCGTGGTGGCGTTCGTTCGCGTCCAGGTTCCGGGTGCCGAAGACGATGGTGAAGATCGCCAGCCCGCCCGCGATGAACAGCGCCGTCTGGGTCAGCGAGTCGCCGTCGGCCCGCACGCCGCCGCCCGCGAAGACGTCGAAAGACAGCGTGACCGACTGGAGCTGAAGCGCGATGTAGGGCGTCGTGCCGACGACCGCGAGAACCGTCACCAGCACGCCCAGAAGGTTCGACTTGCCATAGCGCGACGAGATCAGGTCGGCGACCGAGGTGATGCGCTGTATGCGCCCGATCCGGACGAGGCGGCGCAGCACGGTCCACCAGCCGACCATGACCAGCGTGGGGCCGAGATAGATGGTGACGAATTCCATCCCCGACCGCGCGGCATATCCCACCGCGCCGTAGAAGGTCCACGCGGTGCAGTAGATCGACAGCGACAGCGTGTAGACCGCGGGCGAGCGGATCCACCCCATCCTGCCCCGCGCGGCGCGCTTGTCGGCCCAGAAGGCGACGGCGAACAGAAGAAGGACGTAGGCGAGGCAGAGCGTAACGAGGACGTCGAAGGACACCGGCCTCAGTCCTCGTCGCCGGCGGGCGCGGGCTCGGCGCCGGGATCCGGGTCGCGCATCATGCGGCCAAGGGGCCGCGACATCGCGCCGATGACCGCGATCAGTCCGGCCCAGGTGACGAAGACATAGATCATCGCGCCTGAGGTACGGGTCTCGGTCCCGGGCCACAGCACGGGCACAAGCATCAGGACTGCGCCTATCAGGGGCACGAGGCGCGCGGCGTCCGCCATCCGGCGCCGCCTGTATCCGGCGCGTGCGAGGAACTTCGGATCGCCGGGCCGCGCCATCAGCCCACCAGCTCACGCACGGTCGAGAGGATCTCGCTGTTCGAGAAGGGCTTCGTCATGAACCGGCTGACGCCCAGCTTCTCGGCCAAGTCGCGGTCCTTCTTCTGGCCCCGCGCGGTCAGCATGAGAACCGGAAGCGCCTTGGTCGCCGCGTCCCGTCGCAGATCGTGGAGGATGTCGTAGCCCGAGCGGTTCGGCAGCATCACGTCGAGGATCACGAGGTCGGGCGCGCGCGTGCGGATCGCGGCGAGCGCCGTCTCGCCGTCCGAATGCGTGTCGACCCTCCAGCCGTCCCGCGACAGGATGAAACGGATCGCCTCGATGATGTTCGGCTCGTCCTCGATCAACAGCACCCGTCTTGCGGTCACCACCGATCCTCCCCTCATGCCCTTTGCGGGCCTTTCGCGACTATCGCCTGCGGCGACACTCCTGTCAAAAGCGGAAGCGGGTCAGCCTGCCTCGTCCGGAAGGGCGAAAACGGACGGCTCGCGCCGCGCCGGGCAGTCCGGGACGGCGCAGATGCGGCAGGAGGCGCCGACCTTCAGCGCGGGCCCCGCGTCGTCACCCGGCAGCCGGGCGCGCAAGAGCATCCAGGCCTCGACCACGGCGGGGCCGTCGAAACCGACGGGATAGGCGATGTCCGAGATCGCCTCGGCGTCGAACACACCCTCGTTTCGGCCGCTGACGGCCACGCGCTCGCGGATCAGGGCCATAGGGCGCTGAAGCGCACGGAAGAGAGGCCAGAGCGGACAGGCTGCGCCATAACGCGGCACATCGAAACCGGGCAGCGGCTTGCGGAAGATCAGCGTGCCGGACCCGTCGCAGGCGACGAGGCCCCAAGGCGTACCGTCCGGACAAAGTACGGCGGGCAGCGCTGCGAGGCGGCGGTAGACCGTGGCCAGCGGAACACCCAAGGCCGAGGCGAGGCGCGACGGCTCGGTGATCCTTTCCATCGCTTCGGACAGGCGAGCGGCCGGCAGCGCGCGGGCGTCATCGGCATAGCGCGTGAGGGCCCTGACGGCGAGCGCCCGTCCCGCGGGCGTCGCCGGGCCGTCGGGCGCGCCGATCAGGGGCGCCACATCCGCGTCGGGGTTCTCCTCCAGCACGTCGACGCGCCAGTCCCGCGCCGCAAGCCAGATCTCGACCTCTTCCTGCGGCAGGGTCGCGGCGCGCCCCTCGCTGTCGCCGGCATCGAGATAGGACACCAGCCCCTCGGTCGCGTCGGCCAGTCGCTGGCTGTCCTCGTAGATGTTGCGATGAAAGCGCGCCTGCCACTCGGGCTCGATGTTCTCGCCATTGGCAAGGATGGCGCTGGCCGAGCGGATCGCGGTCACGCTGGACAGAACGCTGTGCATCGACGCCGACAGGAAGGGATCGTGCGTCAGGCGGTCGTCGAGACGCTCGATCACCTGTTCCAGCCGCCGCGCCTCACGGTACTGACGCTCGATCAGCCTGGCCCAGCCGGGAAAGCGGCCCGCCATCTCCTCGGCCCGCTCGCGTTCCGCGTTCGTGTCGGGATACGCACCCGCAGCCGCATCGAGGGCCATGGTCAGCGCGCTTTCGGCGCCTTCGGACAGGATCGCGGGTTCGGCGCCGAGAGCACGCGCGATACGCACCAGAAGCGCCCCGCCGATTTTCCTGCGATTGTGTTCGATCAGGTTGAGGTAGGACGGCGAAATCCCGCAGGCCTTGGCGAGGTCGGCCTGGCGCAGCCCGCGACCGATGCGGTAGTCCCGGATCCGGCTTCCGGCAAGGACCGAGCGAGCCAAGGGTTTCTCCTGCGATTTCAAGCGGCTTCTGCCAGTGCGCGTAAATTACTTTACATTAAACTTCCTGCGCCTGTCTATTTGTTTACAAAAAAATTGCCGAGCCACAGAGACTTATTGAAATGTTTTCCGCGTATCGGCGATAAACGGGGTGCCTTGTAAAGGCCAGACCGCACTGCCCGAGGAGGATCGGGCAAGAGTGGATGCAATCTTGGGAGGATTTCAATGTCGAAGAACGATCTCACGCGCCGTGGCGTGCTGAAGACGGGTGCCGTGGCCGGTGCCGGTCTGGCCGTCCCGACCATCTTCACCGCCGGTTCCGCGCGCGCCTTCACCAACGAGCCCACCGGCTCGAACGTGGTGCTGGGTTTCAACGTGCCGCAGACCGGACCCTACGCTGACGAAGGCATGGACGAGCTTCGCGCTCAGGAGCTGGCAGTCCAGCACCTGAACGGCGAAGGCGACGGCGGCTGCCTTGCCACCTTCTCGTCGAAGGCTCTCGACGGCACCGGCATCCTGGGCAAGAAGGTGACCTTCGTCACCGGCGACACCCAGACCAAGTCGGACGCCGCCCGCGCGGCAGCCAAGTCGATGATCGAGAAAGACGGCGCCATCATGATCAACGGCGGCTCGTCCTCGGGCGTCGCCGTGGCCGTTCAGGGTCTCTGCCAGGAGGCCGGCATCATCTTCATGGCGGGCCTGACCCACTCGAACGACACGACCGGCAAGGACCGCAAGAAGAATGGTTTCCGCCACTTCTTCAACGCCTACATGTCCGCCGCCGCTCTCGCGCCCGTTCTCGAGAAGGCCTACGGCACCGACCGCCGCGCCTACCACCTGACGGCCGACTATACCTGGGGCTGGACCCAGCAGGAGTCGATCGCGGCCTCGACCGAAGCCATGGGCTGGGAAACCGTCGAGAACGTGCTGACCCCGCTCGCCGCCACGGACTTCTCGTCCTACATCGCCCCGGTCCTGAACTCGGGCGCCGATGTGCTGGTCCTGAACCACTACGGCGGAAACATGGTGAACTCGCTGACGCAGGCGGTCCAGTTCGGCCTCCGCGACAAGCAGGTGAACGGCAAGAACTTCGAGATCGTCGTTCCGCTCTATTCCGAACTGATGGCGGCAGGTGCCGGCGCGAACGTGGCGGGCGTCTATGGCTCGATGAACTACAACTGGCAGCTCGACAACGAAGGCTCGAAGGCGTTCGTCAAGTCGTTCGGCGAGAAGTATGGCCGTCCGCCGTCAAACTCGGCACAGACCTGCTATGCTCAGGTCCTGCTCTACGCCGACGCCGTGGCGCGTGCGGGCTCCTTCGACCCCTGTGCGGTCGCCGAGGCCCTGGAAGGCTTCCAGTTCGACGGACTGGGCAACGGCCCGACGCTCTATCGCGCCGAAGACCACCAGTGCTTCAAGGACGTCCTCGTCATGAAGGGCAAAGAGGCGCCAGCCAACGAGTTCGACCTTCTCGAGATCGTCGACGTCACGCCGGTGGCCCAGGTCGAGTATCCCGCCGATCACCCGATGTTCGGCGGCGCCGAGGCGACCCTCGGCGAGTGCAACCCGGGCGCCTGACCGGCACCGCACAGAGGGATCGCGCCACGGCGCGATCCCTTCCGGAACGGCGTCCCTCCACGGGGCGCCCGTCTGAGATTTTCCAGAAGGTGGGGATATGGACGCGATCCTGCTTCAGATCCTGAACGGCCTCGACAAGGGTTCGGCCTATGCGTTGATCGCGCTCGGTCTGACCCTGATCTTCGGGACGCTCGGGGTGGTGAATTTTGCGCACGGCGCTCTGTTCATGGTCGGCGCGTTCTGCGCAATTTTCCTGCAGCGGCTTCTTGGCACCAGCTTCGAGATCATCGACGAGACCCAGAAGGACTTTCTGGGCAACCCGCTGAAGGTCCAGGCCCCCTACATTGAGTACTGGTTCGGAAAAGACATCGGCGCCTCGATCATCGACTGGTCGGTGCCGCTGGCCATCCTGCTGACCATCCCGGTCATGCTCGTCATCGGCTACGTGATGGAACGGGGCCTGATCCGCCACTTCTACAAGCGCCCCCACGCCGACCAGATCCTGGTGACCTTCGGCCTCGCGATCGTGCTGCAGGAGATCATCAAGTACTTCTACGGCGCCAATCCGATCCAGGCTCCGGAGCCATCGGCCTTCAAGGGCTCTGTCGACCTCGGGATGATGCTGGGCTTCCAGGCCAACGCGATCGTCTACCCGATCTGGCGTCTGGTCTATTTCGCCTTCTCGGTTGTCATCATCGCCGGTGTCTTCGCCTTCCTTCAGTTCACTACCTTCGGCATGGTGGTCCGAGCGGGCATGGTGGACCGTGAAACCGTCGGGATGCTTGGCATCAACATCGACAAGCGCTTCACCATCATGTTCGGCATCGCGGCCGCCGTTGCGGGGCTCGCCGGCGTCATGTACGCGCCGATCAACGCGCCCAACTATCACATGGGGATGGACTTCCTCGTCCTGTCCTTCGTCGTCGTCGTCGTCGGCGGCATGGGCTCGCTGCCGGGCGCAGTGCTCGCCGGCTTCCTTCTCGGCATCCTCGAGAGCGCGGCCTCGACCACATGGGCCACGACAACGATCCCCGGGATCAACCAGATCATCATCTACCTGGTCGCGATCATCGTGCTGCTGACCCGCCCGCGTGGCCTCATGGGCCGCAAGGGCGTGATGGAGGATTAACCCATGCTCGGTCTCAACAAACACGACGCGATGCTCTTCGTCATCGTCCTGATCCTGACGCTCCTGGCGCCGTTCCTGCTCAACCCCTTCCCGCAGGGCTCGTCGCTGGCGCAGTTCAACGCAGGATATCCGGACCTCATGCAGCGGTTCGTGATCTACGGCATCTTCGCCATCGGCTTCAACATCCTCTTCGGCCTGACGGGCTATCTGTCCTTCGGACACGCCGCCTTCCTCGGCATGGGCTCCTATGCCGCGGTCTGGATCTTCAAGCTCCTGACCTACAACGTGGTCCCCGCGATCCTTCTGTCGGTGATCGTCGCAGGCCTCTTCGCCCTCGTGATCGGCTACATCTCGCTGCGGCGCTCGGGGATCTACTTCTCGATCCTCACCCTCGCCTTCGCGCAGATGAGCTTCGCGCTGGCCTACTCGGTGCTGTCGAACCCGAAGTTCAACCTGACGAACGGTGAGACCGGCCTTCAGGTCTATTCCAACGATCCGCAGTGGCTGCACCGCGCGTCGCTGCCGGACATGCCGCACCTCTTCGGTCTCTCCGTGCGCTCGACCTATACCCTGCGCATGAACGGCTGGACCTTCGACTTCAACTCCGGCTACTACATCTGCGCCGCGATCATGATCCTCATGTTCTACCTCTCGATCCGGATCTTCCGCTCGCCTTTCGGGATGATGCTGCGCGCGATCAAGTCGAACCAGCAGCGCCTGAACTACACCGGCCTGAACTCGCGGCCCTACACACTTGCCGCCTTCGTCATCTCGGGCATGTACGCGGGTCTCGCCGGAGGCCTTCTCGCCGCGATGGACCCCCTTGCGGGCGCCGAGCGGATGCAGTGGACGGCATCGGGCGAAGTCGTGCTGATGACCATCCTCGGGGGTGCAGGAACGCTGATCGGCCCGGTCCTGGGCGCGGGCTTCATCAAGTACTTCGAGAACATCTTCTCAAAGATCAACGACAACGTCCTGCACCAGTGGTTCGCCTTCCTGCCCGACGGGATGGAGGATTTGATGGTCACGATCGTCCACCCCTTCATCGGAAAGGGCTGGAACCTGACGCTTGGCCTTCTCTTCATGATCGTCGTCATCTTCCTGCCGGGCGGTCTTGTCGAAGGCGGGCAGCGTGTCGGGCGCGTGTTCCGCCGCCGCGACCGCAAGGCCTCGGGCGCCGAGGCCGAAGCTGCACGCCAACGCCGTACCCCGGCCGAGTGAGGAAACAGCGACATGGGCATTCTTGAAGTCAAGGGCGTCAACAAGCGCTTCGGCGGCCTGAAGGCGCTTTCGGACGTGAACCTCTCGGTGCGCGAGAACACGGTTCACGCCATCATCGGACCGAATGGCGCAGGCAAATCGACGCTGCTGAACTGCCTCGTCGGCAAGCTGATCCCGGACACCGGCTCGGTCATGTTCGACGGGCAGTCGGTGCTGGGGCGCAAGCCGCACGAGATCAACCAGATGGGGATTTCCCGCGTCTTCCAGACACCCGAGATCTTCGGCGACCTGACGGTGATGGAAAACATCCTGATCCCGTGCTTCGCCCGCCGCGACGGCGCCTTTCGCCTGCACGCCTTCGAGAACTTCGCGCATGAAAAGGACCTGGTCGAGAAGGCCGAGGCGATCCTCGTCGACGTCAACATGATCGACAAGCGCAACATGCACTCGGCCTCGATGTCGCGGGGCGACAAGCGGCGGCTCGAGATGGCGATGTGCCTCGTGCAGGAGCCGAAGCTTCTTCTGCTCGACGAGCCGACAGCCGGCATGGCGCGCGCCGACACCAACAACACCATCGACCTGCTGCGGGACATCAAGTCGAAGCGGGACATCACGATGTGCATCATCGAGCACGACATGCACGTCGTCTTCTCGCTGGCCGACCGCATCACCGTCCTCGCGCAGGGGACGCCTCTGGTCGAGGACGAACCCGAGAACATCAAGGGCAACCCGAAGGTGCAGGAAGCGTACCTCGGCGAAGCCGCGCACTAGGAGGCAAGGGTCATGCTGGACGAACACACCTTCGACAAGCGCGCGAACAACGCCGCGACCGCGCCCGCCTTCCTGTCGGTCTGGAACATCGAGGCCTACTACGGCGAGAGCTACATTGTTCAGGACGTGTCCTTCAACGTCCACGAAGGAGAGATCCTCGCGCTTCTCGGCCGCAACGGCGCCGGCAAGACCTCGACCCTGCGCACCATCGCGCGGATGGGCAACCCGGAGCTGCGCCACGGCGAGATCTGGCTCGACCACAAGCCGCTGCACAAGATGAAGAACTACGAGGCGGCGCAGGCCGGGATCGCGCTTGTCCCCGAGGATCGGCGCATCATCCAGGGCCTGACCGTCGAAGAGAACCTCAAGCTCGCGCAGATCGCCCCGCCCGTGGGCTGGTCGCTGGAGCGTATCTACGAACTTTTCCCGCGTCTCGGCGAGCGCCGCACGCAGGACGGCTCGACGCTGTCGGGCGGCGAGCAGCAGATGCTGGCCATCGCCCGCGCCCTGGCGCGCGACATCAAGGTTCTTCTCCTCGACGAACCCTACGAGGGTCTGGCCCCCGTCATCGTCCAGGAGATCGCCAAGACCCTGAAGATCATCCGCGACCAGGGCATCACCACGATCATCGTCGAGCAGAACGCGGTCGCGGCGCTCAAGCTCGCGGACCGCGCGGTGATCCTCGACACGGGCCTGGTCGTCTATGACGACTCGGCGCAGAAGGTCCTGGATGACGAGGCGCTGCGCGCGAAGTATCTCGCTATCTGACGGTCCCGAGGGACCGCCGCACATTCGGAGGAGGAGCCGACATGCTGGACCAGCGTGAAGGAATGTATTGGCCCGACGAGGGCATGGCGAATTCAGCTCATGCGGACCGGGCGAAATACGACGCGATGTACAAGGAATCCATCGAGGACCCGGAAGGCTTCTGGGCCCGCGAAGGCAAGCGGATCGACTGGATCAAGCCCTATAGGAAGGTGAAGAACACCTCCTTCGCGCCCGGCAACATCGACATCCGCTGGTTCGAGGACGGCACGCTTAACGTGTCGGCCAACTGCATCGACCGGCATTTGCTGAACCGCGCCGACCAGACCGCGATCATCTGGGAACCGGACGATCCCAAGGACGCCGCGCAGCACATCAGCTATCGCGACCTTCTGGAACACACGTGCCGCATGGCCAATGTTCTCAAGGACATGGGCGTGGGCAAGGGTGACCGCGTCGTGCTGTACATGCCGATGATCCCCGAGGCGGCCTATGCGATGCTGGCCTGCACCCGGATCGGGGCGGTCCATTCCATCGTCTTCGCGGGCTTCTCTCCCGACGCGCTGGGCGCGCGGATCAACGGCTCTGATGCCCGCGTCGTCATCACCGCCGACCACGCGCCTCGCGGCGGCAAGGCCACGCATCTGAAATCCAACACCGACGCGGCGCTCTTGCATTGCCGCGACGACGTCAAGGTGCTGGTGGTCAAGCGCACCGGCGCCCAGACGACATGGGTCGAGGGACGCGACCACGACTACAACGCGCTGGCCGCGGAGGCCTCGCCCTACTGCACGCCCGCCGAGATGTCGGCGGAGGATCCGCTGTTCATCCTCTACACCTCGGGTTCGACCGGCCAGCCCAAGGGCGTGGTGCATACCACCGGCGGCTACCTCGTCTATGCCGCGATGACGCACCAGTACACCTTCGACTACCACGACGGCGACGTCTTCTGGTGCACCGCGGACGTGGGCTGGGTGACCGGACACAGCTACATCGTCTACGGCCCGCTGGCGAACGGTGCGACCACGCTGATGTTCGAAGGCGTGCCGACCTGGCCCGATGCCGGCCGGTTCTGGGCGACCTGCGAAAAGCACAAGGTCAACCAGTTCTATACCGCCCCGACCGCGATCCGTGCGCTGATGGCGCACGGGCCCGAGCCTGTGGCGAAATACGACATGTCGTCGCTCAAGGTCCTCGGCACCGTGGGCGAGCCGATCAATCCCGAAGCCTGGAACTGGTACAACGAGGTCGTGGGCAAGGGGAAGGTGCCAATCGTCGACACCTGGTGGCAGACCGAAACGGGCGGTCATCTCCTGACTCCCCTGCCCGGCGCCATCCCGACGAAACCCGGCTCGGCCACCCTGCCCTTCTTCGGGGTGCAGCCTGTCATCCTCGACCCGCAGACGGGCCAAGAGATCGACACGACCGAGGCCGAGGGCGTGCTCTGCATCAAGGACTCCTGGCCCGGCCAGATGCGCACCGTTTGGGGCGACCACGAACGGTTCGAGAAGACCTATTTCGCCGACTACAAGACCTACTACTTCTCGGGCGACGGCTGCCGCCGCGACGCGGACGGTTACTACTGGATCACCGGCCGCGTGGATGACGTCATCAACGTCTCGGGCCACCGCATGGGCACCGCCGAGGTCGAAAGCGCGCTCGTCGCGCACCCGAAGGTCGCCGAGGCGGCCGTGGTCGGCTATCCCCACGCCATCAAGGGCCAAGGCATCTATGCCTATGTCACACTGATGGGAGGCGAGCAGCCCTCCGACGAGCTGCGGAAGGACCTCGAAGGCTGGGTCCGTAACGAGATCGGACCGATCGCAAAGCCGGACTGCATCCAGTTCGCGCCCGGCCTGCCCAAGACGCGCTCCGGCAAGATCATGCGCCGCATCCTGCGCAAGATCGCCGAGAACGACTACGGCGCGCTTGGCGATATCTCGACGCTGGCCGATCCCGAGGTCGTGGACGATCTCATCAAGAACCGCATGAACAAGGGCTGACGCTCTACCCGCCGGTCCGGACGACCCCTCGCCCGAGGGGCCGTCGCCGTGCCGGGGAACCCGTCGCGCGGGACCGCCGTTGTCCCGTCATGCCCCTCGACAGCCGCGATACCGCCACGCTCTACCGCATGGTCATGCCCGACCATCTCTGCCCCTACGGCCTCAAGTCGAAGGACCTTCTCGAACGCGAGGGTTACACGGTCGACGACCGCCCCCTGACGACGCGGGAAGAGACCGAGGCCTTCAAGGCAAAGCACGGAGTCGACACCACGCCTCAGACCTTCATCGGCGGCGAGAGGATCGGCGGCTACGACGACCTGCGCCGCAGCTTCGGCCAGCACGTCCGCGGCGAGGACGAGATGACCTATCAACCCGTCATCGCCATCTTTTCGGTCGCGTTCCTGATGGCTCTGGGGCTGTCGTGGTCGGTCTACGGCACGATCCTGACATTCCGCGCCGTGGAATGGTTCATCGCGATCTCGATGTGCTTCCTGGCCGTTCAGAAGCTGAAGGACGTCGAGACCTTCTCGACCATGTTCCTGAACTACGACCTTCTTGCACGCAGATGGGTCCGCTACGGCTACCTCTACCCGTTCGGAGAGGCGCTGGCGGGAGTCCTGATGGTGGCAGGCGCGCTGACCTGGATCTCTGCCCCCGTCGCGATCTTCATCGGCGCGGTCGGCGCGGCGTCGGTCGTCAAGGCCGTCTATGTCGACAAGCGAGAACTCAAGTGCGCCTGCGTCGGCGGCGGCAGCAACGTGCCCCTGGGCTTCGTATCGCTGACCGAAAACCTGATGATGCTGGGAATGGGCCTTTGGATGGGCGCACGGGCGCTGTGGGGCCTTTAGGGTGACGCCCGCCGGGGGGGCGGGCGTCGCTGTCACAAGGGGCTCAGAAGCCCCGACGCCACCATTTGCGCCAAAGGTCCAGCGCACGGCGCCGGTGCATGCCCCCCTTGAGGGCCAGTTTCACGATTTCCGTCATCTGCTCTGTCCTGCCTCGGCCCGGGTTCGTCCCGCGCTCGGCCGCTTTGATACGACACCCCGCGCTTTTGCCAAAGTGTCCGATTCGCATTGAGCGAAGATTTGCGCCGGGCGTGATGTCGCAGGGACTTTTCCCCCTGTGTCCTTTGCGATGTGCCGAGACTTTCAGCGCGTACATGCTTTATCCCGCGCTGTCGTCGCCCGCTCTACCCGCATGTTGTGTCCAGCGCGCTCTTGCGGTGGCGTCACCGCTCCTGACGGCGCGCCATGCGACGGCGCAGGAGGGTCATGGCGCCTAGTCCGAAAGCGACGACAACGTTCGTGAGAAGGTTCGGCGGCTTATCTTCCCGGCGCCCCTCCTCCGACTCGTGTTCCCCGTCCGGCAGGGTGTCCGCCTTGACCGCGCCCCGGGCTCCCATGGGCTGCGCAACGCCCGTCGTCGTATCGCGCGACGTCTGCAGCTCGATCTCGGAATCCAGTTCAGCTCCGGCAAGGACGATGAACGACGACAGCCACAGCCACGTCAGCAGGATGATGACGCCCCCGATGGTGCCGTAGGTCTCGTTGTAGCTGCCAAAGTTCTGCGCGTACATCGAGAAGGCGATCGTCCCCAGCAGCCACAGTACCGTGGCAGCGATGGACCCCGGCGTGATCCAGCGCCACTTGGCATTCTCGCGCGACGGCCCGTAGCGGAAGAGAACGGACAGGCCGAGCACGGTCAGCGCGGCCAGAAGCGGCCATTTGATCCAGCCGAGCGCTGTCGCGACCCAGTCCGGCACCGGCAGGAACGCGATGATGCTGGGCAGGACGAGGATGAGCGCGAAGACGAAAATCAATCCGACCATCAACCCGAGCGTCAGCAGAAGCGCGCGCGCGTAAAGCGCCACGAAGCCACGCTTCTCGCGTTCGTTGTAGGCGATGTTGAGCCCCTCGATCAGCGTCAGGACGCCTTTCATCGCGCCGTAGAGCGCCAGGAGCAGCCCGAAGACCGCGGCAAAGCCCGTGGCGGTGTTGTCGCCCGAGGTGACCGAGACGATCTGGTCCTGGATGATCGAGGCCGCGTTCGGCGGCAACAGCGACGTCAGCGTGTCGATCTGGTTGGCGACGTCGGAGGGGTCGAGGAAGAAGCCCGCAAGCGAGATCAAGGCGCCGATGGCAGGGAAGATGGCGAGAAGTCCGAAGAACGCCACGCCGGCCGAGACGACCGAGACGTGATCTGTCACGATCTCGTCCTTCACCCGGAGGAGAATTTCCTTCCAGCCGCGCTGCGGTATCTCTCCCGGCCGCTCGGCCTGTCTGCCCTTGCCTCTGTCGCCGTTCATCGCCGCTCCCTTCCGTTTCAGGAAAGCAACGTGTCTCGGCGGATTCGGTTCAATGCGCCGTCAGAGGAAGAAGAACAGCATCGCGAGCATCAGGCCTATGCCGCCCCCGCCACCGCCCGCACCCGCGAGGAAGGCATGAAAGTCGTCATCGTCATCGTCGTAGACCGGCAATGACCCCGGGTCGGTCACGGGAAGCGGAGCGGAGGCGTGAAGCTCGGTGCCCTCGCCCCCGGACCAGCCCGCGATTTCGGCCGCACCGGCGTCGGTCTTGCCGAACGACAGGCGGATGATGTCGTGCTCTCCGGTCAGCGACACCTCGATGGCGCCCGGGCGGACGCCCGGCGTCACGACGTCGCGGACGCCAAGGGCATAGGCTTGCGCCTCGGCGCTTTCGTCGACCTGCGGGTTGTCGGCGATGCCGAAGACGGCCATCCAGTCCTCCGGCGTCTCGCTTGTCAGCTTTTCGGCCCAGACGCTGCGATACTCGGTCCCCAGGCCGTCAAGCTCGATCGTCACGTTGCCGGGCGCGTGGTCGCCGGCGGCCACGAAAAGAACCAGCTTGTCGTCGTTCTCGAAGCCGTAGAGCGTGACCGGGTCATTAGGGTCATAGGGGCCATCTGAGCGGAGGACATGCGTGCCGCCGACGCTTTCGTAGATCATCTTCAGCATCTCGGCGCCGGCGAAGCTGTAATCCTCGCCGTCCTCGCGCCAGCTCAGATGGCCCGGATGTACGGTGTCGATACCGTAGACCGCGCCCGCATCCATGCCCGCCTCGGCATAGCTCGCGAAGCTTTCCAGGATGTAGGCCGCATGTTCCTGGCCATAGGCGGCCTCGTCCAGCCGGTCCTGCCAGAACCGCTCGAAGTCGGTCGTGGTCCGCCCGTCGAGGTCGACGTCCGAGCGGTCGACATGGATGCCCTGCGACGCCTCTTCGGCGATGTAATCGGTCAGCGCCTCGTTTCGCGTCAGCGTCACGGTGTTCCAGGCCGAGACGAAAAGCTCGGGATCTACGCCGCCCGCCCCTGTCGCGTCCTGGCCCCAGGCCTCGACGATCTGGTGCAACTCGTCGATGCGCGCGTCGATACCCTGGGGCTGATAGGCGAAACGATGGTGAACGATCATGTCCACATGGGCGAGCGCCTCGTTCGACAATTCATCCCGGATGGCGATGTCGTCGGCCAGGGTTTTCCCCGCCTGCACCGCGATGGTGACATCCGCCCCGGTGGTGTTGACGGACGGGTCCGCCAGAGCCCACGCGATCTCGGTCACCATGAGGTCCGCGACCGCGCCATAGTCCGACGCCCGGTCGGCACCGTCGAAGTTGGCGAAATACTCGCTGCCGATCTCGAGGATCATTGGTTCGGGCAAGGGTCCGAAGGCGCCGCCGAGAAGGTCGCCGAGAAAATCCTGCATCTCCTCACGCAAGGTCTCGAGGTCGTCCGCGTAGCGCGCCGTGGGCAGGACGACCGACAGGCCGGTGCCCTGTTCGACCGCGATGGCCATCATGTCCGCGATATCGGGCTTGCCGGTCGCGGGGTCGTAGAGCCTGTCGAACTCGAAGCCGAAGCGGTCGTCGCGGCCTTCGGCCAGCGTTCCGCCCGGCCAGACGATCATGCCGAGATTGAGGTCATTGGACTGGTCGACGAAACGATCGACGCCGTCATAGCTGACGTACCGTGCTCCGAAGCTCAGCGACGAGATACTCTCGTCCGGCAACGCATATTCGGAAGTCCCTGACTCGTAACGAATTTCCACGGGCACGGCGCACCCCCACCATTACACACCCAACACAGGCTTGAGTTTACCGTGTCTGCCCGATTCATGCCTTGAAAATGTCCAGAAGTTGTCGACTTCCCCCCAAAACGACAAAGGGCGCGGAGGTTTCCCCCCGCGCCCCTTTCGTGTCTCTTTCGCAGATCAGTTCAGAGCGCCGTCCGTGATCTCATGCGTGAAGGCGCCTTCGGGAGCCTTCGTGATGACCGGGTCGGATCCGCCCGACATTAGCGAGTCGACCGTGCGCTGATAGTCCGCCTCATCCAGCGTGCCGTCCGAACCAGCCGTCAGCTTGGCGACCTCGCCCATCATCCGCTTCTGATGCTCCTCGGTCTGCGCGCCGGTCTCGTCGTAGTCGAGAACGATCATCGCGGCCTCGTCCGGGTTCTCCTCGGCGTACTTCCAGCCCTTCATCGATGCGCGCACGAAGCGGACCATCGCGTCCTTGAACGCCGGATCGGCGAGCCGTTCCTCGAGGACGTAGAGACCGTCCTCCAGGGTCGCGACGCCCTGATCCTCGTACTTGAAGGTGATGAGGTCGTCCTCGGACACACCTGCGTCGATGACCTGCCAGTATTCGTTGTAGGTCATGGTCGAGATGCAGTCCGCCTGCCGCTGGATCAGCGGATCGACGTTGAAGCCCTGCTTCAGAACCGCGACACCGTCATCGTCGGCGCCGTCGGTCGCGACGCCGAGCTGGCTCATCCACGACAGGAAGGGATACTCGTTGCCGAAGAACCAGACGCCGAGCGTCTTGCCGGGGAAGTCGGCCGGCGTCTCGATGCCGGAGTCCTTCCAGCAGGTCAGCTGCATCCCCGACGACTTGAAGGGCTGCGCGATGTTGACGAGCGGCAGGCCTTTCTCGCGCGCGGCGAGCGCCGCCGGCATCCACTCGACGAGGACGTCGGCACCTCCGCCCGCCACGACCTGCGGCGGGGCGATGTCCGGACCGCCCGGCTTGATGGTGACGTTCAGATCCTCTTCCTCGTAGAACCCCTTCTCGAGGGCGACGTAGTAGCCCGCGAACTGGGACTGCGTGACCCACTTGAGCTGGAGGGTGACGTCGTCGGCGGCCAGTGCCGCGCCCGCCGTCAGGGCGGCGGCGAACCCGCCTGCGATCAGTCTTTTCATGATAGTGCTCCCGGTTGGTTGTTGTTGGTCATGTCTTTCGCTGCGACGGGTGCCAGAAGGTGACACGGCGCTCGGCCAGTGCCACCAGGCCGTAGGCCACCGACCCCGTCAGGGCGGCCACGGCGATTTCAGCCCAGACGAGGTCGATGGACAAGCGTCCGACCCCGGTCGAGATGCGGAATCCCATGCCTCTCGTGGGTGAGCCGAAATATTCGGCGACGATGGCCCCGATCAGCGCAAGCGTCGTCGCGATCTTGAAGCCGTTGAAAAGGAATGGCATCGCGGCGGGCAGCCTCAGCTTCCACAGCGTCTGCCAGTAGGAGGCGGCGTAGGTGCGCATCAGGTCCTTCTGCATGGCGCCTGCTTCGGACAGCCCCTGCACGGTGTTCACCAGGATGGGGAAGAACACCATCACCACCACGACCGCCGCCTTCGAATGCCAGTCGAAGCCGAACCAGTTCACCAGGATCGGCGCGATGCCCACGATCGGCAGCGCCGCGACGAAGTTGCCGACCGGCAGAAGCCCCCGGGTGAGGAACGTCGAGCGGTCGATGGCGATGGCGGTCAGGACCGCCGCCGACGCCCCGATCAGGTAGCCCGAGAGCGCGCCCTTCAGCACGGTCTGCGAGAAATCCTCCCACAGGACTCCGCTGTCGGACGCTATGCGCTGCGCGACATCGGTCGGCGCGGGCAGGATCACAGGCGACACGTTCAGCCCTCGCACCAGCCCCTGCCACAGGACGAGTATCGTGAGCCCGAACAGCACGGGTGCAAGAAGCCGCACGGCGCGGGTGTCGCGATAACGCGACCGGGCCAGCGCCGCGTTGACGGCCCAGGCCGCGAGCCAGAACAGGATCGCCCCCCACAGGATCATCGCCCGCCCCCCATGCGCCGAAGCGTCACCGCCTGCGCCCAACCCAGAAGCGTCACCAGCACGCCCGCAAGGATCGCCGCCGCCGCGAGCGCCGACCAGATGGCGAGAGGCGTCCCGAACTGGTCGCCGATCAGGATGCGCGCGCCGAGGCCCGAGATGGCGCCGGTCGGAAGCTCACCGACGATGGTGCCGACCAGCGCCGCGGCGATGCCGATCTTGAGAGAGGTGAAGAGATAGGGCAGCGAGGCCGGAAGCCTCAGTTTCAGGAAGCTCGCCATCCCACTCGCACTGTAGGTTCGGAGAAGGTCGAGCTGCTCGGCCGTGGGCGACCTCAGCCCCTTCACCATGCCGACGAGGACGGGGAAGAAGCAGAGGTAGGCCGAGATGACCGCCTTGGGCACGCCGCGCTCCTCGATCCCGAGCTGCGACGACAGCACGATGATCATGGGCGCTAGCGCCACGATGGGGATGGTCTGGCTGATGATGGCCCAGGGCATGACGCTCAGTTCCATCGTGCGCGAATAGACGATGCCGATGGCCCCCGCGATCCCCACGACGGTGCCGAGCGCGAAGCCCCAGAACGTCGACTGGAGCGTGATCCAGGCGTGGTAGATCAGGCTGCGCTTCGAGAAAGCCCGGCCCTCGAGAGCCATTTCCCCCGTCGTCGCCCAAAGCTCCTGGCCGACCTGCCAGGGCGTCGGGAGGCGCGGTCTCTCGAGCCCGTAGCCGCGCCAGATCTCGCCGGAATTGCGGAGCATCAGCGTCAGGACCGGCGTCTCGAACCGCGTTCGGCTCTCGGCAGGCGTGACCGCCGCGCCCTCGCGTTCGGCCACGTCCAGCGCCTGGCGGGCGTTCATCGGCGCGACGGCTGCGACCCAAAGCGCCAGGATCGCCGCGAGGACGGCCAGGACAGGCAGAAAGCCCCTCATGGCGCGCGCCCCGCGGGGAAGAGGATCAGTCCGACCGCAACGACGCCCAGAAGGATGCCCGCGCTCTGCATCGGTCCCGGACGCTCGCCGAACAGCGCCAGCGCCACGACGTTGGCAAGCACGAGTTGCGCCACCGCCGAGACCGAGATCGCGACGGCCATGCCGCTTTCGCGCATCAGCCGCACCATCATCAGGTTCCCGAGCGTGTAGAGCGCCAGCGCCAAAAGGAGCCCCGCCGTGGACGGTTGGTCGACATGCCGCCGAAGCGCGACCGACGCCAGCAGAAAGACCGTCACCGCCGCCCCGAGCCACAGAACTCCGACCCGCGTCATCGCTTCCACTCCATCCGGATCTCCGGCACGTTGTCCGAACCGTCCTGCTCGTCCCCCGTCGCCGTGAACCCCTCGCGCGCATAGAACCGCTGCGCCCGACGGTTCGGGAGATGGGTCCAGAGCTGGAGGTAGTCGCGGCCCTCCTTCACCCGGTCCATCAGCGCCTTACCCAGACCCTCGCCGGGACGCGAGATATAGAGACCACCGATCCGGGACGTCGAGGGATCGAACGACAGGTAGCCCGCCACCGGGTCGCCCGCGACCCAGATCTCGCGGTCCGGAAGCGCCTCGCTGATCTGGCGTTCGATCTCCTCGGGCGGAACGTCGCGGGGCAACCAGTCCGTCGCGTCGATCCAGTCGTTCACCACAGCCGCGCAGGCCGGAACATCGTCCGCAGTCGCAAGCCGGACGACCGGGCGCGTCACAGTACGTCCCCGTGACCGGCCCGCAGTCCCTCGCGGACCCGGTGCGCCACCTCGATGAACTCGCGGCTGTCGCGGATGTCGAGCGGGCGCTCGCGCGGTAGCGGGCTTTCGATGACGTCGGTGATGCGTCCCGGTCTCGGGCTCATCACCACGATGCGCGTCGAGAGATAGACCGCCTCGGGGATCGAATGCGTGACGAAGCCGATGGTCTTGCCGGTGCGCGACCAGAGCGACAGAAGCTCCTCGTTCAGCCGGTCGCGGACGATCTCGTCCAGCGCGCCGAAGGGCTCGTCCATCAGAAGGATGTCGGCGTCGAACGCGAGCGCGCGCGCGATGGACGCCCGCTGCTGCATGCCGCCCGACAACTGCCAGGGATACTTCCGCCCGAACCCCTGAAGATCGACGAGGTCGAGCACCCTCTCGATGCGCTCCTCCATCTCGGCCCGCGAAAAGCCCATGATCTCGAGCGGCAGGCGGACGTTGCCCGCGATGGTGCGCCAGGGGTAAAGCCCCGCTGCCTGAAAGACATACCCGTAGGCCCGCGCGCGACGCGCTTCGTCGGGGCTCATGCCATTCACCGTCAAAGTGCCGCCGGTCGGCTCTTCGAGGGCCGCCACGCAGCGCAGGAATGTGGTCTTGCCGCAGCCCGACGGCCCGATGAACGAGACGAAGTCGCCCTTGCCGATGGACAGGGTGACGTCCTTCAGCGCATGGACCGGCCCGTCTCCCGTCTCGAAGGTCAGCGAGAGGTCGCGGGCCTCGATGGCCGGTTCGTCCGTCATACCGATCTGGTCAAGCCCCCGTCCACCCGGATGTTCTGACCCGTGATATACGCGCCTGCGTCCGAGACGAGAAACGCAATCGTCGCGGCGACCTCGTCATAGGACTTGCCGTAGCGCTTCAGCGGAATGCGTTCGCGGCGATCCTCTTTCTCGGGCAGGCTGTCGATGAAGCCCGGAAGGACGTTGTTCATCCGCACGTTCTGGGCCGCATACTTGTCGGCGAAAAGCTTCGTGAAGGCCGCAAGCCCGGCGCGGAAGACGCCCGAGGTCGGGAAAACCGGATCGGGCTCGAACGCCGCGAAGGTCGAGATGTTGACGATGGCGCCGCCGCCCTGCTCCGCCATGATCGGCGCGACGAGGCGGGTGGGCCGCACGGCTGAGAGGAAATAGACCTCCATCCCGCGATGCCAGTCCTCGTCCGTTAGTTCCAGAACCGGCGCGCGGGGGCCGTGGCCGGCAGAATTGACCAGCGCGTCGATCCGGCCCCACCGCTCCATCGCGCCATCGACGAGGCGCTTGAGATCCTCCTCGTTCTCGTAAGACCCGGTGACGCCGAAACCGCCAAGCTCGTTGCAAAGCGCCTCGCCCTTGCCGGACGAGGACAGGACGCCGACCTTGTAGCCGTCAGCGGCGAGCCTGCGGGCGGCATCCGCCCCCATGCCGGAACCGCCGCCCGACACCAGCGCGACCTTGACCATCGCTCAAACTCCCGTGGCCGGAATGCCGGTCCGCTCCACAGGCCGGGGCGAGGTCAGGGCCTTCCAGGAGGACAGGGCCTTGTTGACCGGGTTGTTGGCCTCGCGCTTCACGAACTGGCCGTGACCCTCCTGCGTCCGCATCTCGCCGTCATGCACGGCGACATGCCCGCGTGTGAGCGTGAAGCGCGGCAGGCCCTTCACGGTCTGGCCCTCGAAGACGTTGTAGTCGATGGCCGACTGCTGCGCGCTCGCCGTGATCGTCTTCTCCTTCGCCGGGTCCCAGACCACGATGTCGGCGTCCGCACCGACGAGGATCGCGCCCTTCCGCGGATAGCAGTTGAGGATCTTCGCGATATTCGTCGACGTGACCGCCACGAACTCGTTCGGTGTCAGCCGGCCCGTGGCGACCCCATGCGTCCAGAGCATGGGCAGCCGGTCCTCGAGCCCGCCGGTCCCGTTCGGGATCTTGGTGAAGTCGCCCACGCCGAAGCGCTTCTGCTCGGTCGTGAAGGCGCAGTGATCCGTCGCCACCACCGACAGCGACCCGGACTGAAGCCCGGCCCAGAGGCTGTCCTGATGCTTCTGGTTCCGGAACGGCGGCGACATCACCCGCCGCGCGGCGTGATCCCAGTCGGCGTTGAAGTACTCGCTTTCATCCAGCGTCAGGTGCTGGATCAGGGGCTCGCCCCAGACCCGCTTGCCCTGCATCCGCGCGCGGCGGATTGCCTCGTGGGCCTCCTCGCAGGAGACGTGGACGACATAGAGCGGCACCCCCGTCATGTCCGCGATCATGATGGCGCGGTTCGTCGCCTCGCCCTCGACCTGCGTGGGCCGCGAATAGGCGTGCGCCTCCGGCCCCGTGTTGCCCTCGCGCAGAAGCTTCGCCGACAACTCGGCCACCACGTCGCCGTTCTCGGCATGGACGAGGGCGATGCCGCCAAGCTCCGCCAGACGCTGGAACGACGCATACATCTCGTCGTCGTTCACCATCAGGGCGCCCTTGTAGGCCATGAAGTGCTTGAAGGTGGTGATCCCCTCCTTCTCGACGACGGTCTTCATCTCGTCGAAAACCTGCTCGCCCCACCAGGTCACCGCCATGTGGTAGGAATAGTCGCAACTCGCGCGGCCCGACTTGTTGTGCCACATCTGCAGCGCGTCGTGCAGGCCTTGCCCCGGCGCCGGCAGCGCGAAGTCGACGACCATCGTCGTTCCGCCCGACAAGGCGGCGCGCGTCCCGCTCTCGAAATCGTCCGAGGAATAGGTGCCCATGAACGGCATCTCGAGGTGCGTGTGCGGATCGATCCCGCCCGGCATGACATAGCAGCCGGTGGCGTCCAGTTCGGTGTCCCCCTTCAGGCCTTTGCCGATCTCGACGATCCTGCCGCCCTCGATCTTCACGTCGGCCGGATAGGTCAGGTCTGCCGTGACGACGGTCCCGTTCCTGATGACTGTGCTCATGGCATGCTCCCCGTGGTTTCATTGTTCCCGGCTCTTCTTCTGTCGAGAAGCACTCCGGGGGGTCCGGGGGCAGAGCCCCCGGCGCTCTCAATCCTTGTAGTCCGGCTCTTCCTTGTCGAGGATCCGCTTCATCTCGGCGAAATGGGCGTACTCGGCGTCCTTGTAGACCTGCCATTCCTCGGCCACCGCCTCGGCCATATCGTCTGACATGACCTTCAGCGGCTGGCCGGTCGAATAGGCCAGGACCAGCGTCTTCGCCGCGCGCTCGAGATGATAGAGCGCGTCCCAGGCCTCGGCCACCGTCGCGCCAAGCGTCGTGACCCCGTGGTTCTGCATCATCACCGTCGAATGGTTGCCGACCGTCTTCGCGATCCGCTCGCCCTCCTCGCCCTCGGTGGCGATGCCGCCGAAGTTCAAGTCGTAAGCGATGCGGTTGTGAAAGCGCGCCGTCACCTGGTCGATCGGCTTGATCGTCGGATCCGCGAGGCCGCAAAGCGCCGTTGCGTGCGGCGGGTGGATGTGCAGAGCCACGCGGGCCTGCGGCAACTCCCGGTGCAGCGCCGAGTGGATCGCCCAGGCGGACGGATCGGGCGCGTCAGGCCGGTCCATCGCCGAAGGGTCGTCGGCATCACATAGGACGAGGTCGGAGGCGCGGACGCGGCTCCAGTGCACCCACTTCGGATTGACGACGAAGCGCTTCCCATCCGTGCTGACCGCGGCCGAGAAGTGGTTCGCCACCCCCTCGTGCCAGCCATAGCGGCAGGACAGCCGGATCGCCGCCGCGAGGTCGATGCGGGTCTGGGTTTCGTCGAGTGTGGTGTCGTGTTGGGTCATTATCCCTCCATCGCAAGTGCAATTGGGCCAGACTCGCCCTTGGTGGCGTATCGCCCGTTCACGATCGCAGAGCACTCAAGAAGTTCTGAGTATTGTCTCGGGTCTGACCGCCTTAAACGTTCGGCGTCCATAATGAGCAGTGTCAGTGTTTCGCCATCAGCGAGCCTGAACTCGGAAAGCCCTGGTGGGCTAGCGGTTAGTGAACCCATCACGTCGATCCACGCGTCCATGTTCCGACCGTACCCATCGAAAAAACCAAAGGCCCCGGAAAAGGCCGCATGAAAATCCTCAACGAGATCTTGGGCCGTCAGACGGACGATTGTCACCTCTCCACCCCCGCCGTCTCGACCACCGCGTGGAACAGACTGCCGGGGATCTTCCGCGCGTCCGCGCTGACCGCGGCCGAGTGGTTCGCCACCCCCTCGTGCCAGCCATAACGGCAGGACAGCCGGATCGCGGCGGCGAGGTCGATGCGGGTCTGGGTTTCGTCGCGTTTGGTGTCGTGTTGGGTCATGTCCGAAGCTCCATGCCTGCCCCGGACCTGATCCGGGGCCTCGAGCCAGTTGCGCCCACTAAAGGCGTTATTGCGAGCAGTTCTCTGCGAGGTCCCGCGTCGAGCGCGGGACGTGTCAGTGATCGTGTATCGAAGTGCCGAGGTCCCGCCAGCGCGGATTGATTTCGGCGATCAGAGCCTCCTTCCACCCGCGTCGCCACCTCTTCAGCCTGCGCTCGAAGTCTCTCGCGTCGGACCTCGTCTCGAAGACGCGATACCACACCAAGGTAGTTATCCCATACTTCGCGGTATGGACGCTGCCGCGACCAGAGCGATGCTGGTCCAGGCGATGAGACAGGCTTGACGTCTCGCCCACGTAGAGCGCCCCGAATGGCCGAGAGGCGAGCATGTAGACGACGTGCATCGCGAGGGTGTCGCGTATCGACGTTTACAGAGAGTGAATTCTCTTCGAGGCCCCGGATCAGGTCCGGGGCATGGTGCTCCGTCCTCACCCCTCCACCCCCGCCGTCTCCACCACCGCGTGGAACAGCACGTCCGCGCCCGCCGTGGCCCAGTCCTTCGAGATCTCCTCGGCCTCGTTGTGCGACAGCCCGTCGACGCAGGGGCACATCACCATCGCGGTCGGCGCCACGTCGTTGATCCAGCAGGCGTCGTGGCCCGCTCCGCTCACGATGTCCATGTGGGAATAGCCAAGCCGCTCGGCGGCATCGCGGACGGCCTTCACGCAGCCCGGATCGAAGGCGGGCGGCTCGAACTGGCCGACGACCTCGGCCTCGAACCCGACGCCGATGTCCTCGCAGAGCTTCGGCGCGCGCTCGTAGAACTCGGCCTCCATGCCGTGCAGCTTCTCGGGCAGGTGCGAGCGGAAGTCGACCGTGCAGACGACCTTGCCGGGGATCACGTTCCGCGAGTTCGGGTAGACGTCGATATGCCCGATGGCCCCCACCGCGTTCGGCTGGTTCTTCATCGCGATCTCGTGGACGAGCTCGGTAATCAGCGCCAACCCGCGCCCGGCGTTCTTCCGCATGTTCATCGGCGTCGAGCCGGTGTGGCTGTCCTTGCCGGTAATCGTGCATTCGATCCAGCGCAGGCCCTGACCGTGGGTGACGACGCCGATATCCTTGCCCTCGGCCTCGAGGATCGGGCCCTGCTCGATGTGCAGCTCGAAGAGCGCGTGCATCTTGCGCGCGCCGACCTCCTCGTCGCCCTTCCAGCCGATCCGCTCCAGCTCGTCGCCGAAGCGCTTGCCCTTGGCGTCCTTGCGATCGTAGGCCCAATCGAGTTCATGCCGCCCCGCGAAGACGCCGGAGGCCAGCATGGCGGGGGCAAAACGCGTGCCTTCCTCGTTGGTCCAGTTCACGACGACGATGGGATGCTTCGTCCTGATGTCGAGGTCGTTCAGCGTCCGCACTATCTCCAAACCGCCGAGAACGCCCAGCACTCCGTCGTACTTGCCGCCCGTCGGTTGCGTGTCGAGGTGCGACCCCACGTAGACAGGCAGCGCATCCGGGTCCGTGCCTTCGCGCCGGGCGAACATGTTGCCGATCCGGTCGACGCCCATGCTGAGCCCCGCCTCCTCGCACCAGCGCCGGAACAGGTGCCGCCCCTCGCCGTCCTCGTCGGTGAGCGTCTGGCGGTTGTTGCCGCCCGCGACGCCCGGCCCGATCTTCGCCATCTCCATCAGCGAGTCCCAAAGGCGGTCCCCGTCGATCCTCATGTTCGCGGCTGGCTGGGTCATCTTCGCGGGGCCTCCTCAGTCGATCTCGTGCAGCACCTCGCGGAGCGTCTCCGCAAGCTGATCGATATGCGCCTTCTCGATGATGAGCGGCGGCGACATGGCGATGGTGTCGCCCGTCGTGCGGATCATGATATTCTTCTCGAAGGCCTTGAGGAACGCCGAGAAGCCGCGCTTGACCGGCTCGCCCGGGATCGGCTCCAGCTCGATGGCGCCGATCAGGCCCATGTTGCGGACGTCGATGACGTTCGGGCAGTCCTTCAGCGAATGGACCGCATCCTCCCAATAGCCTTCCAACTCGTGCGCGCGCTCGAAGAGGCCTTCTTCACGATAGACCTCCAACGTGGCGAGGCCCGCCGCGCAGGCAATCGGCGTGGCGGAATAGGTGTAGCCGTGGAAGAACTCGATGATGTGTTCGGGGCCTTCCATGAAGGCGTCGTGGATCTTGCCCGTCGCCAGGACCGCGCCCATGGGAATGACGCCCGAGGTCAGGCCCTTGGCGCAGGTGATGAGGTCGGGCGTCACGCCGAAGCGGTCGGTGGCAAAGGCCGCCCCCATGCGGCCGAAGCCCGTGATGACCTCGTCGAAGATCAACAGGATGCCGTGCTTGTCGCAGATCGCGCGCAGCCGCTCCAGGTAGCCCTTCGGCGGCAGGATCACGCCCGCCGAGCCCGAGACCGGCTCGACGATGCAGGCCGCGATAGTCTCGCCGCCATAGATCGCCGCCTGGCGTTCAAGCTCGTCGGCGAGGTGCATCCCGTGCTCCGGCTGCCCGCGCGAGAAGGCGTTCTCCTTCAGGTGCGTCGCCGGAAGGTGCGACACGCCCGGCAGCGAGGGGAACAGGCGCTTGTTGTTGGTAATGCCGCCGACCGAGATGCCGCCGAAGTTCACGCCGTGATAGCCCTTCTCGCGGCCGACGAGGCGGGTCCGGTTCCCCTGCCCCCGCGCCTGATGATACGCCAGCGCGATCTTGAGCGCGGTGTCGACGCTCTCGGAGCCCGAGTTGGTGAAGAAGACGTGGTCGAAGCCATCGGGCGCCATGTCGCGCAGGGACGAGGCCAGTTCGAAGGCCAGCGGGTGCCCCATCTGGAAGGCGGGCGCATAGTCGAGCAGCCCCGCCTGGCGCTGGATCGCCTCGGTGATCTTCGGGCGACAGTGGCCCGCGTTGCAGCACCAGAGGCCCGCCGTTCCGTCGAGGACCTGTCGCCCGTCAGCCGAGGTGTAGTGCATGTCCTTCGCGGCCACGAGCATCCGGGGCGCCTTCTTGAACTGCCGGTTCGCGGTGAACGGCATCCAGAATGCGGAGAGATCATTGGGACGATCGAGCGCCATGGCCAACCTCGTTCAGAATCTGAGAATATTGACCAAATGGTCAGGAGGACGCTAGCAGAGGCATGAGGGCAGTCAAGAGCAGCACCGGAGAGGATCGAGAGTGAACGTCGAGCGACCGCGCACCCGCATCCAGAAGAAGAACCGCGAGACCATTCTCGACGCCGCCCTCGCCGTGTTCTCGGCCGAGGGCTTCCGAGGCGCGACGCTGGACCAGATCGCGGAGACGGCCGGTCTGTCGAAGCCGAACCTTCTTTATTACTTCGCGTCGAAGGAGGCGATCTATTCCGAGCTTCTGTCGACGCTTCTCGACACCTGGCTCGATCCCCTTCGCGCGCTCGACGAGGCGGGCGACCCGGTGGACGAGATCGTGGGCTACGTCATGCGCAAACTTCAGATGAGCCGCGACATGCCCCGCGAAAGCCGCCTCTTCGCGCAGGAGATCGTGCAGGGCGCACCAAGGATCCTCGAACAGATCGAAGGCCCGCTGCGCCGTCTCGTCGACGACAAGGCAGCGCTTGTGACGCGCTGGATCGACACGGGGCGCATTGCGGCGCTCGACCCCTATCACCTGATCTTCTCGATCTGGGCCACGACGCAGCACTACGCCGACTTCAACACGCAGGTCTGCTCCATCCTGAAGCCCGAAGGCGACGCACACATGGACGATGCCGCGACTTTCCTGTCCGCCTTCTATCGCCGCGCCCTCGATCCGCGTCAGCTTTAACTCTTCTCCAACCTTTCGTCGCTTAGGCTCCCATTGGGGGATTGAGAGAGGACGTTGGGCCATGATTCCCGCTGCTCCCGCACCGATCGCGGCCGTCCGGCCGCCGCATCCGGTCGCCGCTCAGACGGCACAGAAGACGACGCAGACGCCTGAAACCACGCGCGCCAGCGCGGGCGAGGCCGGATCGTCGGCCGTGCGCTCCGAGACGGTCGACGCCGCCAAGGCTGCCGAACAGTCCACGGTCGCGCCGCGCCTGCGCGATCAGGAACGCGCCGAGTCGAGCGACCGCCCTGTGGCGTGGAAAGACGCGCCAGCAGGCCCGCCGCCCGCATTCGAGGAAAGCCCGCTGGAACGACAGGCGCGCGTGGCCCTCGATCCGCCGGACGAGGTGGCTGCACCGCCCGCAAACGATCGCGTCGCCGAAGCGCCGCGGGAGCCGTCGGCAGACGAAGCGACACCGCGCCCCGCACCGGACCGCGTCGATCCGCCGCCGACGCCGACCGAACGGGCCGAGGCGAGCTTCAGCGAGACGCGCGCGCTGGCGTCGCCGCGCGACAGGGCGACCGTCGACGTCCGCAACTGACGCAGGGCGCCAGAGCCTCCGCTATTCCGCTGCCTTCGACATCGGGTTGTTGGGATGCGTCGTCCAGTTGGCGTAATTCGCCTCCACCCTGCGACCCGTGCGGGGATCGACCGTGCCGGGCGCCAGCCGTTCCATCGTGATGCAGTCCTCGACCGGGCAGACGTCGATGCAGAGGTTGCAGGCAACGCATTCGTCGTCCTTCACCTCGAAGACCCTCCCTGGGTTGATCGCGATGGCCTGGTGCGAGGTATCCTCGCAGGCGGCATAGCAGCGGCCGCACTTGATGCAGAGATCCTGGTCGATCCGCGCCTTGGTGACGAAGTTCAGGTTCAGGTACTGCCAGTCCGTCACGTTCGGCACCGCCCGGCCCGTCACCTTCGACACGCTGGTATAGCCCTTCTCGTCCATCCAGTCCGACAGGCCCGCCGTCATCTCCTTGATGATGCCGAAGCCATAGACCATCGCGGCCGTGCAGACCTGCACCGAGCCCGCGCCGAGGCTGAGGAATTCGGCCGCGTCGCGCCAGGTGGTGACGCCGCCGATGCCGCTGATCGGCAGTCCGCGCGTCTCGTCGTCGCGCGCGATCTCGGCCACCATGTTTAGGGCGATCGGCTTCACCGCCGGGCCGCAATAGCCTCCGTGCGAGCCCTTCCCGTCGATCGAGGGCTCGGGGCTCATGGTGTCGAGGTTTACGCTCGTGATCGACGAGATCGTGTTGATGAGGCTGACCGCGTCGGCCCCGCCGCGCTTCGCGGCTCTTGCCGGATAGCGGATGTCGGTGATGTTGGGCGTCAGCTTCACGATGACCGGCAGATAGGTGTAGGCCTTGCACCACTCGGCGACCATCTGGATGTATTCGGGCACCTGCCCCACGGCCGAGCCCATGCCGCGCTCGCTCATCCCGTGCGGACAGCCGAAGTTCAGCTCGATCCCGTCGCAGCCGGTGTCCTCGACACGTGGCAGGATCGCCTTCCATGCATGTTCCTCGCAGGGCACCATGATCGAGGCGATCAGCGCCCGGTCCGGGAAGTCGCGCTTCACGCGCGCCATCTCGTCGAGGTTCGTCTGCAGCGGCCGGTCGGTGATCAGCTCGATGTTGTTGATCCCCAGTACGCGGCGGTCCGCCCCGTGGATCACGCCGTAACGCGGGCCGTTGACGTTGACGATCGGCGGGCCTTCCTCGCCGAGCGTCTTCCAGACCACCCCGCCCCACCCCGCCTCGAAGGCGCGGCGGACATTGTACTCCTTGTCCGTCGGCGGCGCCGAGGCCAGCCAGAACGGGTTCGGGCTCTTGATGCCTACGAAGTTCGTGGAAAGATCGGCCATAGTTCTACCTCCCCGCTCGGCTCAGGAGCGCATGAATGTCCTCGGCCGCGTCCCGGCCCTCCTTCACCGCAGTCACGGTCAGGTCGTCGCCGCCGCGCGCACAGTCGCCGCCGGCCCACACACCGGGAACCGAAGTGCGCCCCGGACCCTGGACCGCGATCTTCAACCCCTCGAGGTCGAGCCCGCCCGGGACCCCGTCGAGATGCTGGCCGATGGCCTTCAGCACTTGGTCGGCCTTCAGCGTGAAGGTCTCGTCGCTGAGACGCAGGCCGTCGGGGCCGTCTTGCGTATAGGCGAATTCGACCCCCGCGACGTGCGCGTCGCCGATCAGACGCACGGGCGCCGCACCTGAGATGATGCGGACACCCTTCGAGGCCGCGAGGTCCTGCTCGAAACTCGAGGCCGACATGGCCTCGCGTCCGCGGCGGTAGACCAGCGTCACGCTTTCCGCCCCCAGAAGCTTCGACTGGACCGCCGCGTCGACCGCCGTCATGCCGCCGCCGATAACCACGACGTCGCGGCCCACGGCCATGCGCGTCAGGTCGGGCGACTGGCGCAACTCGCCGATGAAGTCGACGGCGTCACGGACATGCGCGTGTTCCTCGCCCTCGGTCCTGAGCGCGTTGACGCCCGCAAGGCCCACACCCAGGAAAACGGCGTCATATTCACCGCGCAGGTCGTCGAGCGTCAGTTCGTGCCCCAGACGCTGGCCGGTCCGCAACTCGATGCCGCCGATCTGCATCAGCCACTCGACCTCGGCCTGGGCGAAACCCTCGACCGTCTTGTAGCTGGCGATGCCGTATTCGTTCAGCCCGCCCGGCTTTTCCTTCGCGTCGAACATGACGACGTCGTGGCCGTGAAGGGCGAGGCGATGCGCGCAGGCCAGCCCCGCCGGTCCCGCTCCCACGACCGCAATCCGCTTGCCAGTGGGTGCGGCGCGGGTGAAGGGATGAACGCCCGCGGCCATGAGCGTGTCGGTCGCATAGCGCTGAAGCCGCCCGATCTGGACCGGCCGTCCTTCGGCCGCCTCGCGGACGCAGGCTTCCTCGCAAAGCTGTTCGGTCGGGCAGACGCGGGCGCACATGCCGCCGAGGATGTTCGCCTCGAAGATCGTCTTCGCGGCGCCGCCCGGGTTGTCGGCCTGGATCTGGCGGATGAACAAGGGGATGTCGATCGACGTCGGACACGCCGTCACGCAGGGCGCGTCGAAGCAGAAATAGCAGCGGTCGGCCGCCACCATCGCCTCGTGGTCGTCGAGAGGCGGATGAAGATCGCCGAAGTTGAGCGATAGCGCGTCCCGGTCCAGGCGGCCCGGAACCACTCCGGGTGTGCGTGGCGTGTTCGACATGAAGGTCTCCCTGTCTGTCCTTGACCGAAAGACTGCCACAGGCCGAAATTTTATCAACTGGTAAATTTTCCAGGCCTTTCGAGCGAGGCGCTTTTCCTCGGCCCGCCCGTTCCGTATAAGTGCCCGCACAAGAACGATGCAGAACCGGGCAGCCGAGGGGCAAGAATGACCAAGCGATCGCACGACGACGACGTCGAGTTCATCAAGGCTTTGGCGGAACTTCTGAGCGAGAACGATCTCTCGGAGCTGCAAGTCAAGCGCGACTATCCCGACGAGGGGAGCCTCAACATCCGCGTCAGCCGCATCGTGGCGCCGACACCCGTGCAGCAGGTCATCCAGGCGCCGCAGCATTCCATGCCTCAGCCGCCCACGCCCCCCGCAACACCCGCCACGCCGCAAGCCCCCTCGACCGACGACGATCCGGCGAACCTGCCGGGGGTTGTCAAGTCGCCCATGGTCGGCACCGCTTACCTCTCGCCCGAGCCGGGGGCCGCCGCCTTCATCAAGGTGGGCGACCAGGTAAGCGAGGGACAGACCCTCTGCATCGTCGAGGCGATGAAGACCATGAACCAGATCCCGGCACCCCATTCGGGCACCGTGAAGCGCATCCTGATCGAGGACGGCGCTCCCGTCGAATTCGGCGCCCCCCTGATGGTCGTGGCGTAGGCGCATGTTCGACAAGATCCTGATCGCCAACCGCGGAGAAATCGCGCTCCGCGTCATCCGTGCCTGCCGCGAGATGGGCATCAAGTCGGTCGCGGTTCACTCGACCGCCGATGTCGACGCCATGCATGTCCGCATGGCGGATGAGAGCGTCTGCATCGGCCCGCCGCCGGGCAACCAGTCCTACCTGTCGATCCCCGCCATCATCTCGGCCTGCGAGATCACCGGCGCGCAGGCGATCCACCCCGGCTACGGCTTTCTGTCCGAGAACGCGAACTTCGTGCAGATCGTCGAGGATCACGAACTGACCTTCATCGGCCCCTCGGCCGAGCACATCCGCATCATGGGCGACAAGATCACGGCGAAGGAAACCGCCAAGAAGCTGGGCATCCCTGTCGTTCCCGGCTCGGAAGGCGGTGTGCCTGACCTCGAAGCGGCGAAGCGCATCGGCGAGGAGTTCGGCTATCCCGTCATCGTCAAGGCCACGGCCGGCGGCGGCGGGCGCGGCATGAAGCTGGCGAAGTCGGCGGCCGAGATGGAGAACGCCTTTCGCACGGCGCGGTCCGAGGCGAAGGCCGCCTTCGGCAACGACGAGGTCTATATCGAGAAGTACCTCCAGAAACCGCGTCACATCGAAATCCAGGTCTTCGGCGACGGCAAGGGCCGCGCGGTCCACCTGGGCGAACGGGACTGCTCGCTTCAGCGCCGGCATCAGAAGGTCTTCGAAGAGGCCCCCGGCCCCTCCATCTCGCCCGAAGAGCGCGCGCGGATCGGCAAGATCTGCGCCGACGCCGTCGGCGACCTGGGCTACTCGGGCGCGGGCACCATCGAGTTCCTCTACGAGGACGGCGAGTTCTACTTCATCGAGATGAACACGCGCCTCCAGGTCGAGCATCCGGTAACCGAGGCGATCTTCGGTATCGATCTCGTGCGTGAGCAGATCCGCGTGGCCGAAGGGCTGCCCATGTCCTTCACGCAGGACGAGCTTACGATCAACGGCCACGCCATCGAGATCCGGCTCAACGCCGAAAAGCTGCCCAATTTCTCGCCGTCGCCGGGGCGGATCACGCAGTACCACGCGCCGGGCGGCCTGGGCGTTCGGATCGATTCCGCGCTCTACGACGGCTACTCGATCCCGCCCTACTACGATTCCCTGATCGGCAAGCTGATCGTCCACGGCCGCGACCGGCCCGAGGCGCTGGCGCGCCTTTCGCGGGCCTTGTCCGAACTCATCATCGACGGCATCGACACGACCATTCCGCTGTTCGCCGCGCTTCTCGAGGAGCCGGACATCCAACAGGGCAACTACAACATCCACTGGTTGGAAAAATGGCTCGCCGCCAACGTCAAGTGAGGCGGGAGTGTCCGACCGCCGCCTGACGCCCGAGCTTCTGCTCGGCGCCTATGCGGCCGGCGTCTTTCCGATGGCCGAGACGCGCGATGCGTCGGAGATCTTTTGGGTCGATCCCGAACGGCGCGGCATCCTTCCTCTCGATGGCTTCCGCATGTCGCGGTCTCTGGCGCGGCGGATGCGGTCGGGACGCTTCCGCGCCACGCTCGACAGGTCGTTCCCGCAGGTGCTGGACGGCTGTGCCGACCGAGACGAGACCTGGATCAACGGGACGATCCGCGACCTGATGCTGGACCTGCACGCCCTGGGACCGGCGCACTCCTTCGAGGTGTGGGAGGGCGAAAAGCTGGCAGGCGGCATGTACGGCATTGCGCTCGGCGGCGCGTTCTTCGGGGAAAGCATGTTCTCGCGCGTCACCGATGGCTCGAAGATGGTGCTCGCGGCGGCGCTCGATCACCTGAGACGGTGCGGCTTCACCTTGTTCGACACGCAGTTCCTGACGCCGCACCTGGCGTCACTGGGCGGTGTCGAGATCACGCGCGCCGCCTATCGGGCCCGTCTCGCCCGCGCACTGGCGGATCGCGCTAGCATCGATGCAATCGCGATGGACGGCGACCTTCAGGCCGTCGTGCAGCGAATGACCCACACGTCGTAGCGAGGATGGTCGAGCGCGTTCAGCGCCGGGCTGGACGCGATCATCCAACCCTGGAACAGGACCGTCCCGTGCGACGGATCCTCGATCTTGACCCAGGCGTAGCCTTCGCCCGCGGGATTGTCCTCGGGATAGCGGCAGTCGCCCACGGTCACGGCGATGCGGCCGACCTGCGCCGTCTCGCCGATCTTCATCTCGAGGTCGGTGACCTCTCCCGACACCTTGTCGAGCCCCTTGAGCAGGGCGCCCGGCGCGGACCTGGCCTGAATGGTGTTCGCCTGCACGTCGGGCACCGCGACCGACGAGCCGTCGATGGGGGAGGTGATGACCGCCTCGGAACCGTCCTCGCGGACGACGATCTGACCCTGTGACGAGCCTTCCGGCAAAAGGATGATCTGCGGCTGGTCGACGCCGTCGTCGAGCGGGGCCGCCTCGATGGCCTCTTGCGCCGTGGCCGCGCCGGTCAGGAGCGCGAGGATCGCCAGCGCCCGCATCATTCCGCCGCCGCCTCGTCGCCGCCGCCGCCCACGAATTTGAGCAACAACTCGACAACCGAGACCGAGCTCTGCGTGTCCTCGATCTCGGACCCCGGATCGAGGTTCACGGGCGAGCCGCCCGGCAGGATCTCGACGTAGGAGCCACCCAAGAGGCCTTCGGAGGCGATGATGACCGCCGTGTCCTCTGGCAGCAGCAACTCGTCCTCGACCGCGATGACGGTCTCGGCGCGGAAGGTCTGGGGATCGAGGCGCATGTTCGCCACGCTGCCGACCTTGACGCCCGCAAGGCGCACGTCGGTTCCGACCGATACGCCTTCGGCCGTGCGGAACGAGGCGGTGTAGGTCGCGCGGTCGCCGGTGCCGAGGCCGATTCCGCCGACCTGCCCCATGTAGATCAGGAACCCGGCGGCAAGGGCTAGGACGCCGGCTCCGGTCAGGACTTCGGTGACGTTCTCGGACATGGTCTACTCCGGCACCCAGGCCTCGTAGTCGGTGCGTTCGACCGGCTGAGGATTGCGGATCGAGCCCGGCGGCGCATAGGCCGCAGGTGTTCCGGTCAGGTTCTCCTGGTGCGGCTTCTCCCACGTCTTGCGCGGCAGGGGCGAGGTCGTCGGTGGCTCGTCCCAGGTGTGGTGCAGCCAGCCGTGCCATTCGGGATCGACGCGGCTCGCCTCGGCCTCGCCATTGAAGATGACCCACCGGCGCCCGTTCGCGGACTTATAGAAAATGTTGCCCTGGTTGTCCTCGCCCACCTTCTGGCCCTTGCGCCAGGTGTGGAACTGGGTCCCGAGCGTCTGGCTGTTCCACCATGTCACCGAGCGGAGAAGCGTGTTGAGAATGCCCATCTGGACCTTTCCTGCCTGACTTGGCCCGGGTATGCCGCAAGGGCGCTGCAAGGTCCAGAGAAACAAGGGGAGATGCCCCTGCCCGCGCGGCGGGCTGCCGGTTGCGAAGCTGCCTATTCGAGAGGATCAGCGCGGCAGGCGCGCCGTGACTTCGATCTCGATTTTCATCTCGGAGTTCTGGAGGCCGGCCGACAGCATGGTGGCGGCAGGACGCGCGGTAGCGAAGGCCTGCGACGTGATGGGCCAGCAGAGGGGCCACTCGGCCGGGTCGGGAACGATATAGGTCACGCGAACGACGTGGTCGAGACCGCTCCCCGCCTTTTCCAAAGCGCGGTCAATCGTTTGCAGGGCGTTCCTGCATTGATCCTCGATGCTGACCGGCATCGTCATGGTGGCATAGTCATACCCGGTGGTCCCCGCCACGAAGACGAAGCTGTCGGCCACCACCGCGCGGGAATAGCCGATCTGCGCCTCGAAGGGCGACCCGGTGGAGATGTGCGTGACGGCCAAGGGGACCTTCCGAACCGGCGCGGCGGGCGTGTCAGCCTGCGCTCGCCGGCTCTTTCTTCGTATCCGCGTGGATCATCAAGGGCTTCGCGTCCGACATGACGGCTTCCTCGTTGACCACGACCTCGGTCACGCTGTCCATGCCCGGAAGCTCGAACATCGTGTCGAGGAGGATCGCCTCCATGATCGACCTGAGGCCCCGCGCACCCGTCTTCCGCTCGATGGCGCGCTTGGCGATGGCCTTGAGCGCGTCGTCGGTGAAGGTCAGCTGCGTGTCCTCGAGCTCGAACAGGCGCTGGTACTGCTTGACCAGCGCGTTCTTCGGCTCGGTCAGGATGGTCACGAGCGCAGGTTCGTCCAGATCCTCGAGCGTGGCGATAACCGGAAGGCGGCCGACGAATTCGGGGATGAGGCCGAACTTGAGAAGGTCTTCCGGCTCAAGCTCTTTAAAATGTTGTCCGATCGATTTTTCGTTCGGGTCGCGGACGTCCGCGCCGAAGCCCATGGCGCTGCCCTTGCCGCGTTGCGCGATGATCCTGTCGAGACCCGCGAAGGCGCCGCCGCAGATGAAAAGGATGTTCGTCGTGTCGACCTGAAGGAATTCCTGCTGCGGATGCTTGCGCCCGCCCTGCGGCGGCACCGAGGCGACGGTGCCTTCCATGATCTTCAGAAGCGCCTGCTGAACACCCTCGCCCGACACGTCGCGGGTGATGGACGGGTTGTCGGACTTACGCGTGATCTTGTCGACCTCGTCGATGTAGACGATGCCGCGCTGCGCCCGCTCGACGTTGTATTCGGACGCCTGGAGCAGCTTCAGGATGATGTTCTCGACATCCTCGCCGACATAGCCCGCCTCGGTCAGCGTCGTCGCGTCGGCCATCGTGAAGGGCACGTCGAGGATACGGGCCAGCGTCTGCGCCAGAAGCGTCTTGCCGCAGCCCGTGGGGCCGATCAGCAGGATGTTCGACTTGGCGAGTTCGATGTCGCCCTTCCCCGCGTGGTTCAGGCGCTTGTAGTGATTGTGGACAGCCACAGACAGGACGCGCTTCGCGTGCATCTGCCCGATGACATAGTCGTCGAGAACGTCGCAGATCTCGCGCGGGGCGGGAACGCCGTCGGACGACTTCAGGCCGGAGGCTTTGGTTTCCTCTCGGATGATGTCCATGCAGAGTTCGACGCACTCGTCGCAAATGAACACGGTCGGACCGGCGATCAGCTTGCGGACTTCGTGCTGGCTCTTTCCGCAGAACGAGCAATACAGGGTGTTCTTGCTATCGCCTGACGTGTTCGCCATTCCCAAACCTCTCGGCCTCGCGCCCCTGCCGGAAGGGCATTACCAGTCTTTCCAGAACCCTAAGCGAGCACCCCGGGGGGTACAACGCCAAATTGCCGACAGGCTTAAGCCCGATCACGAAGCGTTGTCGTCAGGCTTCGCCCGAGTGGTCACGATCTCGTCGATGAGACCCCAATCCTTTGCATCGTCGGGTGTCATGAAATTGTCCCGCTCTAGCGCCTTGTCGACCGCCTCGAGGCTTTGGCCGGTGTGGTGGACATAGATGTCGTTCAGCCGCCGCTTCAGCTTTTCGGTGTATCGGGCGTGGATCATGATGTCGGTCGCCTGGCCCTGATAGCCGCCGGACGGTTGGTGAACCATGATCGAGGAGTTCGGCAGGGAATAGCGCATCCCCTTTTCGCCCGCGGCCAGAAGCAGCGAGCCCATCGAGGCCGCCTGCCCCACGACCAGCGTCGAGATCTTCGGACGAATGTATTGCATCGTGTCGTAGATCGACAGGCCCGAGGTCACGACGCCGCCGGGCGAGTTGATGTACATCGAGATTTCCTTCGACGGGTTCTCGGCTTCGAGGTGAAGCAGCTGTGCGACGACAAGCTGGCTCATCCCGTCGTGGACCGGACCGTTGACGAAGACGATGCGCTCCTTCAGCAGCCGCGAGAAGATATCGTAGGCGCGTTCGCCCCGGCTGGTCTGTTCGACCACCATCGGGACGAGATTCATGTAGGTTTCGGTAGGATCTTGCATCTGCCTCGTCTGCCTCTTTCGCTCGCGTTCTTACGCCCTGGATCTTGCCAGAGTCTTAGTGTCGGCGGACGGGGCCTGCAAGGCACCCGACCTCCGAATGTTCAATCGCTGAACAGCCTGATGGCCGGTCAGCCGCGACTCGTGCGAACGAGAAGGCCGGGATTCGAGCCGTGCTCGCTCCAGGCGTCGAAGAGGGATTCGGCCAGGCGGTCCCTGTCGTCCCTGTCGCCGCGCGATGCGTTGCGCGCGATCGGATCAATGACGATGGGCCAGAAAAACCAGGCGGCCACGAGTACCAACAACAACACCGGAACGATGGGCAGCAAGCTCATTTCGGTATCCCCACGGTTTTTTAGTTTTAGCAGTGCGACCGGGCAGATAGGCCGCGACTCCATGAATTCGTCGTGAAAAGTGGCGAAAAGATGACGATAGGCGGCTTAACGCAACGGATGTACGAAAGTTCCCATACTGTTGCCTGAATATTCCTCATTGCGGCGATGTGGAATCAAGGTCCATATCCGGGCCATGGTTCACGTCTCGTCGCTTCCCCGCAATGACACCGGCATAGAAACGGTCGTCGGAATCCTGCGCCAACGCTTCGCCGACCGCTGCCAGACCGGCCGTGCGATCCGCGAGCAGCACGGTCACACGACGACCTGGATCCCGAACCAGCCGCCCGACGCCGTGATCTTCGCCGAGACGACCGAAGACGTGGCCGATGTGGTGCGCGCCTGTGCCGCGCACCGCGTGCCCGTCATTCCGTTCGGCACGGGTACGTCGCTCGAGGGACATGTGAATGCGCCGGCGGGTGGCATCTCGGTCGACACGACGCGGATGAACCGCGTTCTGGCGGTCCACCCCGAGGATCTCGACGCCGTCGTGCAGCCCGGCGTGACGCGGAAAGCGCTGAACGAGCATCTGCGCGCCACCGGCCTTTTCTTCCCGATCGACCCCGGCGCCGACGCCTCGCTCGGCGGCATGGCCGCGACGCGAGCCTCGGGGACGAACGCGGTTCGCTACGGCACGATGCGCGACAACGTCCTGTCGCTGGAGGTCGTGCTACCCTCGGGCGAGGTCATCCGCACCGGCCGGCGCGCCAAGAAATCGAGCGCGGGCTACGACCTGACGCGGCTCATGGTCGGCTCGGAGGGCACGCTTGGCGTCATCACCGAGCTGACCCTGCGCCTCTATGGCATCCCCGAAGCGATGTCCTCGGCCCGCTGCACCTTTCCGTCGGTCGAGGCGGCCTGCAACGCGGTCATCCTGACGATCCAGATGGGCATCCCCGTCGCTCGGATGGAACTTCTCGATGCCGAGAGCGTCGGCGCGATCAACGGCTACGCCGGTCTCGACCTTCCCGTGGCACCGCTCCTTCTGCTGGAATTTCACGGCTCCTCCGCCGGCGTCGCCGAGCAGGCCGAGGCCTTTGGCGACATCGCCTCCGAGGTCGGCGGCACCGGCTTCACCTGGACCACGACGGCCGAGGCGCGCAACAAGCTCTGGCAGGCGCGGCACGACGCCTACTGGGCCATGCTGACCTTGCGGCCCGGCGCGCAGGCCATAGCGACGGACGTGTGCGTGCCGATCTCGAACCTGGCCGAGGCGGTGACACGCAGCCAGGCGCGCGCGGCGGAACTGGGTCTTCTGTCGCCCGTGCTCGGCCATGTCGGCGACGGTAACTTCCACAACACGATCCTCGTCGATCCCGACGACGCCGAGGAACGCGCCAAGTGCGACGGCTTCATCTCGTGGCTTTCGGAGATGGCGCTGGAACTCGACGGGACGATCACCGGCGAGCACGGCGTCGGTCAGGGCAAGATGTTGTCCCTCGTAAAGGAGACAGGAGGCGCCGCCAGCGTGATGAGCGCGATCAAACGCGCCATCGATCCCGACGGGATCATGAACCCGGGCAAGATCCTCGGCGCCGACTAGCGCGCCAGAGGACCCCGGCGGTCTACGATCCGGCACGTGACGGCGCCCCCGATCTGCACCACTTCCGAGACACCCGTTTCCATCACTTCGGACAGTGCCTTGCGCCCGCGCGAGATGCGGCTCTTGAGCGTCCCCAGGGAGATGCCGCACATCTCGGCCGCTTCCTCGTACGAGAAGCCGGACGAACCGACGAGAAGGAGCGCCTCGCGCTGCTCGACCGACAGGCTGGCGACGGCGGCCATCACATCGTCGAGGTCAAGGCGGCCATCGTGGTCGGGCCGCGTCGCCAGCGCGGCGGCAAGCGGGCCGTCGATGTCCTCGAACCGGTGCCGCGCCTTTCGAAGGTGGGAATAGTAAGTGTTGCGGGTGATGGTGAAGAGCCAGGCACGGAGGTTGGTGCCCGGCCTGTACTTCCCGAAATTGGTCCAGGCCTTCACGACAGCGTCCTGCACGATGTCGTCGGCCACCGCTCGGTTCGGACACAGCGAATGCGCAAAGGCGCGCATCGCAACGAGGTGTTCGACCACATCCTCGCGCGAGGTATCGGGGCGCATCAATCCTCGGACCCGGGCGTCGGTGTCGATAGCCGCTTTTGTCTCAGACGTTCCAGAAGCACCTCGAACTGTTCCGGCATCTCCTCGTCCAGAACCCGCGCGTAGGCCGACCGCAGATTCCGGTCGACGGTATCGGACATGGTCTTGCGCTGTGGATCGTCCGGCATTTCAAATTCCAATGGAAACGGATGTGGCTGGGTCGCCTCTCTAAGAAGGAACGCACGGACAGAGGCAATTGTTGCCTAAGACGGCGCACGGAGGATGAAGTCAGGTCAGACCGGCAGGCGCGAACCTGAGCAGGACAGGCACGACAAGCTCCTCTTCGTCGGTCAGATGGCGGTCGAGAAATCCTTCCAGCCGGGCGAGTCCCTTGCCGAACGTCGCGGTCGCATCCTTGTGCCCCGTCCGGGCGGCGACAGCCCGCAGCGCTCCGTTTGCGTCCTGGGCGAAAGCCTCGAGATGACCGTCGATGGCATGATGATCGCGGTCGAGGATCTCGAAGCCGCGCGTCAGCCTCGTGTCGAGCGACTTGAGGTGAGGGAAGTAGTGTGCGTCCTCGATCATGTGGTGGCCGTGAAGCTCGCCCATGAACATCGAGCCGTAGCGCGACAGATGGGACGCGAAGACGTCGGGCGACAGCTCGCCGTCGAGAGCTTGCTCGGCTTCGGTCGCCATTGTCGCAGTCAGCTTGCGGAACATCAGGTGACGGTCGAGCCAGAAGCGGATCAGGCCGCTGAAGTTGGGGTCGGCCTCCCAGGCATCGCGCGGATAGGACTCCAGAAGGACACGCAGCGCGTCGGGAAGGGCGCTTCGCTCTTCCAGGGCCAGATGCGGGTCATCCACCGAATATTTACCTTTCTGCCGGCACTCGTTGCCGGTCTAGAGCGTTCGGGCGCGGGATGGAACTGACGATCCACATAGGCCCTCACAAGACAGGGACAACCGCCATACAGACCGCCTTTGCGGGTGCGGCGGCGACTTTGCGACGGCGCGGCGTGCTCTATCCGCGGGTCAACTGGATGTTTCCCGCCCAGCATCGTCTGGCGTTCGCCCTGAAAGGCAAACCCCTGCCCGGCGGCGAAAGACCGGATGCGACGCAAGAGCTGGATGTGCTGTCGCGGGTGCTGGAGCGCTTCGGTGGACGTGCGGTCCTTCTGTCGAGCGAAGAGTTCTTTGCCTGCCCGCCCGACGCCATCGCCCGGCTTCGTGCGCGCGTCGGCCCGGCGAGGATCGTGACCTTCCTGCGGAAGCCGGACGACTTCCTTCTGTCGTGCTACAATCAGAAGACCAAGCAGCCTGGAAACGGCTTCTCGGTGCCGGTGTCGCGCTTCATCGACGACCCTCGCCGGATCGCGCCGGAGATGGACTATCGGACGTGCGTCACAGCCTGGGCCGACGTCTTCGGCGACGAGGCGATGAGGGTCGAGCTGTACGAGGACGCGCCACCCCTGGCACGTCTGCGACAGTTCATGGGGACGGGGGAGGTGCCTTGCGACCCGCCGGGCAGGCCGAACGCCAGCGTCCCTGGACCGGTGGTCGAACTGATGCGTCACGCCAAGGCCATCGGCATGGACGACAGACGGCAGAAAAGATTGTTCGCGCGCGCCCGAGACGCCTTCGCCGCCAGCCCGCCCTTCGACATCCCTGCGGATGATCGCGCTCGGATACTTGCGGCAATGGAGCCGGATCTGACCAGCCTTTTCGCGCGGTTCGGTCGGGCCAACCCCTACCCTGCTCCCGCGCCCACATCGGCTGCGCCGCCACCGCCCAATGCCACGATCCGCGACGCGATGCGGCTTCTGGAAAGCCTCCTTTAACCTTCCGTCCGCGACCGCTATGTAATTCCCTTCGGCGCGGGGAACCTCTCGGTCCGATGCGGGTTCTTCCGCTCAGGAGCGTCTCTCTTTTGCATTTCGATACCGACCTTGCGGCCCGCGTGACCCCAGAAGGAAAGTCCAGAGGCTTTCGTCATGTTCTCCGCCAGGAAACCCGCGGCCTTCACGATGACGCCGAAGCTGCGTTCTCGTGGTTCGAGGCCGACCCCGCGGGGACGATGAGCCGCTTTCTGTCGGCCCACGCCAGCGCCGTCCGCCACCTTTTCCCCGCTCTTGCCGCTCATCGGTCGCGTCGCGTGCGCGGAGCCTCGTCGCGCCTGAAGGCGGCTCTCGAGAAGGACTGCGCGCGGCGCAACCTCGAGCCATTGAAGCTGGCGATGCCGCGATGCGACGAACCCCTCGCAGCGGCTTATGTGGTCCTCGGGTCGCGCCTCGGCGTCGAGGCGATGCGGCGGAACTGGGCGATGCCATCTCCCCTGCCCGCCTACATGGACCGGATCGACGTCCGTGGTGCCTGGTCGGCGTCCTGCGCCGCTTTGGACGGGATCGACCCGGGCAGCGCGCGGGCGCGCGACATCCTTCAGGCCACCGTCGTGGCTTTTCGGTCGTTCCAGACATCGGCCCTCGGCCAGGCCTGATCGACGGCTATTGCGAATCGATCGACCTCCTGGAGGCTCATCGGTCGACCATTTTTCGCGCAATTCTGATGTGGGCGCGACTGAGAGAGGTGGAGCTTCCAGAGACGTCTTCGGGCAGCCTCGCCGCCCGAAGCCTTGTCAGGTGCGTCCTGAAACCGCGCGCGCGATGAGCGCGCCGACAAACAGAACGATGAAGATGAAGAACAGGATCTGAGCGATGCCAGCGGATGCGCCGGCAATGCCGCCAAACCCGAACAACGCCGCGATCGCAGCTATCACCAGAAACGTCAGGGCCCAACCAAGCATGGTTGTATCTCCTTTCACGAACCACTGTTTGGAGAAACAACCGGCCAGCGTCCGCACGGTTCCGCGGCCCGGAGGAGACGCGCGTTGCCTCAGAAGGGTCCGATTACCCGTGACTTGCGCAAAATAGAGGTCACGTCAGCCTTGCGGAATGGAGGATCGAGGTTGAGCAGTCCGGCCATCTCGTAGGTCGACGGAAGGTCACCATCGACCACGACCACTGGCACTTCGCGTTTCAGAAGATCTCGCACACGATCGTGCTGGATCATCTCGGGCAGCGGCACTCCAAGAAAGGCAGCGCCGTAATGCGGCGCCCAGGCTCCTTCGTCGAGCGTCCGGAAGACATCGACGGTCGCACCGAACTCGGTCTCCAGCATCTCGGCCAGGTCCTCGGCAAGAACCACCTTCCCTGAAACGATCAGGAAGCGCAGCGGCACACCCGTCTCGAAGTCGTTCACGAAGTCGTTCATCGGTTTCCTGCTCCCTTCCCGGAGCGCGGAATATGGAACCAAAACCGATGTTTCACATTTAACTGTGACATAGCTGGAGGGGTCATGGTCACTGATTGTTCCGAATGTCCTCTCCGGAAGCTGGACACGTTCGAGACACTCAAGGGGGAAGAACTTGCGTTCATGCGCAGGTTCAAGTCCGGCGAACTCAATATCGGTGCCGGCACGCCTCTCTTGATGGAGGGCTCCAACAGTCCGCAACTCTATACCGCGCTGAAGGGTATGGGACTTCGGTACAAGATCCTTCCGAACGGCAACCGCCAAGTCCTGAACTTCGTTTTCCCCGGCGATTTCATCGGCTTGCAGGCCGGTGTCATGGGAGAGATGCAGCATTCGGTCGAAGCGGTGACGCCGATGGTTCTGTGTGTCTTCGACCGCAGCGATCTGTGGTCGCTCTTCAAGAACCAGCCCCATCGCTCCTACGATCTGACGTGGCTGGCCGCGATGGAGGAGCATTTCCTGAGTGAGATCCTGGCCTCGGTCGGCCAACTCTCGGCGATGGAGCGCATCTCGTGGGGGCTTCTGCGGTTCTACAAACGAGCGCAGGAAAGCGGCCTCGCGCGCGAGGGCCAATGCCCGATGCCCTTCAAGCAGCAGGATCTGGCGGACGCCCTCGGCCTGTCTCTCGTTCATACGAACAAGACGCTGATGCGCCTGAAGGAGCGCCAGATCGTAAGCTGGCGCGGGGGCGTGCTGCACATCCTCGACCGGGAAGAACTGGAGTCGATCGCGTTGGAGCAGAAGGAACGGCCGTCGGTCCGCGCCCTGATCTGAGTGTCAGACCGCCTTCTGGGCCACCTTATCCTCCACTTCCAGATGGACCTGACCCCAGGCCAGCATGGCGAACACCGCCGAGCCGCCGAGGACGTTCCCGAAGAGGACCGGCAGGAAGAACCGGAACGTGGCGTCTGCGAGTCCAAGCTCACCATTCAGGATCAGGAACCACATCTCGACAGATCCCGCGATGATGTGGGTGAAGTCGCCGGCCGCTATGAGCCAGGTGAAGAGGATGATGATAACAACCTCGTTTCCCGTCCGGCCGGGCAACATCCAGACGATTGCGGCAACGAGGATGCCTGCGGGGATGGCGCGCGCCATCGCTGCCAGGGGCGAGAAGCCCGTCGCATGATGCGACAGGTCCGAGACGGCCGCGATGATCTCGGGCGAGAAGGCATGTGAATAGGCGATGAAAGCTGCGGCGATCGCGGCGCCGACGACGTTTGCGACCAGCACGATGCTCCATAACCGCAGGACCCTCAGGAGGCATCGCATGCTTTTGAGGGCGACCAGCGGGAAGATCGTCGTGATGGTGTTTTCGGTGAAAAGCTGCATCCGTCCAAGGATCACCAAAAGGAAGCCGAAGCTGTAGCCCAGGTTTTCGATCAGGTAGCGCGCCGGAAGGTCGGCGAGGTTCGTCCGCAGGATCGCCTCCCCCAGTACCGAGAAGCTGATAAGCAGGCCCGCAGCGACGCCCGACCAGGCCAGCGACGACTTCGGCCGCTCGAGCTCCTCGTCCCCTTCACGGCGGATGACTTCATAGATCATCCGAGCGTTCAATCCGCTGGCGTCGCGGATTTCCTTGTTTTTCAGCATGGGTCCTCGGGAATCTGCGGAATACGGCGGCAATGGCATGCAACGTCCCGGAAACAGTCTGGTTCCACGGTGCCTATCTCGTGTGTCACCGGAACCGGATCCGATGCGCGCGGTTGTCTGGCCAATTGCGGCCTTTGCCGCGACCATAGGAGTGAATGCAATGAAACGCCTTATCATGGCCAGCGCTATCGCCCTGACCGCCGCGATGCCCGCCTTCGCGCAGGATCGCGTGCAGGAAGTGGACGTGACCTTCGACATCGAAGCCGTTCAGAGCCGCGACGCCGCCAGTTTCTGGTCGAACCTCTCGGGCGACCTCGAAACCGCGATCCTCGAGCGGGTCAGCGACCGCATCGCCGAAGACGACGGTTACGAGATCCTGATCGACGTCAACGAAGTGGACATGTCCAACAGCTTCCAGTCCGCACTCGGCAAGGACTCGACCATCGTCGCCGGTGTCCGGATGAAGAACGAGGACATGACGAAAGAGGAATACTACAACCTCACCGTTCGCCTCGAGGAAGCCGGCAACTTCGAATTCATGCCCGATGGCGCCCTCGTCCAGACGGTGCCGGTCGAAGAGGCTTACGCCGCGATGATCGACGCCTTCGCGGACAACGTCGTCACGCACCTGGACTGATCGCTCATGCGGTTCAGGATCCTCATTCTCCTCGCTCTCGCCGGACTTGCCGGCTGCGAAACGATGCAAGGCCTAGGCCGTGACGTCGAAGCCGGCGGCGAGGCCATCCAGGAGAGCGCAGTCGACGCTCAATACTGACGGTCTGCGCAGACAATAGCTGGTAGGGGCGCGTCTCACGATGCGCCCTTCTTCTTTGGGGAACGCGCAAAAGAAAAGGCCCCGGACGCGCCGGGGCCTCTGAACCGAAATCGCCAGTCAGATCAGGCGATTGTCTCCATCTCTTCAGTCGTCGCAAAGAACATCGCCTGGCTGACGGCCGCCCGCACCTGCTCTTCGGAATAGGGCTTGGTGATGAGGAACGGCGGCTCGGGCTTCTCGCCGGACAGAAGGCGCTCGGGGAAGGCCGTGATGAAGATCACCGGCCGCTCGCCCAGCTTCGCCAGAAGCGAGTTCACGGCGTCGATCCCGGACGATTTGTCGGCCAGCTGGATGTCGGCGAGGATCAGATCCGGCGTCTCCTTTGCGCCGAGAGCCACCGCGCCGTCATAGGTGCGTGCGATGCCGGTCACGCGATGCCCCATGGCCGAGACGATCGACTGGAGGTCCATGGCGATGATCGCCTCGTCCTCGATGATAAGAACGCTGCCGGTGACGAGCCTGGCCAGGTCGTCCTGCGCCATCTCGTACAGATCCTCGGCCTCGGAGGTTTCGACCTGCATGATGGCGGCGACCTCGTCGAACGAAAATTCCTCGACCGACTTCAAGAGCAGAGCTTCCCGAGTATTCGCCGTGAGGCCGCTCAGGCGCCACTGCGCCCGCGATTCCAGTATCGCTCCATCGTCCTCGCTGGCGACGGGCGTGCCCGACGAGGACCAGATCTGGTGGAAGGCGCGGAACAACCCGACCTTTACCGATGACGCATCGCCCACGCCGTCCGGATCGGCCACCACGGCCTCCAACGCGGCGAGTGCGTAGCGGTCTCCGCTTCCCTGTGTTCCGGTCAGCGCCCGGGCATATCGACGAAGATATGGGACATGCGCGGCAACCTCGGCAGCGAGGCTGCGAGCGGTGTCGGAAGAATTCATGTTGCGCTCCTGTTTTTCTTTGGAACCTTTACTGACGAGAAGGGTTCCCCCGGCGAAGATATATTTTCACAGTTACGGTACAAATGGCCACTGACCCTAAGAAGTCCAACGTCGAACGTCAGATCGACGAAAATCTCCGACGCGTCTATCAAGACGTTGTCAATCAGGATTTGCCAGACAAGTTCCTCGATCTCATAGCGAAACTGAACGCCGAGAAGCGGGGTCAAACGCATGACGAATGACCCGCGGAAGGAAATCGTCGAACATCTTGGTTCCCTCCGTGCGTTCGCGATGTCCCTGGCCCGAAACTCTGCCACGGCGGACGATCTGGTTCAGGAAACCATCGTAAAGGCCTGGGCCAACATCGACAAGTTCGAGGCCGGTACCAACATGCGTGCCTGGCTTTTCACCATCCTGCGGAACACGTTCTACTCGCTTCGTCGCAAGCGGGGGCGGGAAGTTGCCGACGTGGACGGCGAGATGGCCGGGCGGCTGTCCGAGAAGCCCGCGCACGACGGCCGACTTGCGATGAACGACTTCCGTGTGGCCTTCGCCAAGCTGCCCGACGAACAGCGCGAGGCTCTGATCCTCGTGGGGGCGGAAGGCTTCTCGTACGAGGAAGCGGCCGAGATGTGTGGCTGCGCCGTGGGAACGATCAAGAGCCGCGCCAACCGCGGCCGCCAGAAGCTTGCCGAACTCCTTCACCTCGCTCATGGTGAAAGCCCGGCAATGACCGACTCTGCGACACTTTCGATAATTGGAGGCAGGCCCGCAGCATGAAGGCGGGAATATTGAGATTTCTATCGAGGCGAACCCTGGCGGTTCGCCTCTTGGCACTGCTGACTCTCGCGCTTCTTCCGCTTGGCCTGATTGCGGTCTTCCAGACCTTCAGCGTCGTCCGCGAAGCCCGCGTTCTGTCAGAGCGCGACATTCTCGTGCAGACCGCAGACGCGGCGAACGAGGAGGTCGCGCTGATGCAACGCGCCCTCGGCGCCGCGCAGGGACTCGCCGCGGCACTGGCGACGATAGATCCCTCGGCCCCGATCTGCTCCGACATCCTCGCGCGTTTCGACGAAAGGTCGCCGTCGATCCTTTCGCTCTACATTCGGCCCGATGGCAGCGTGATCTGCGCCTCCGACCGCCAGGAGCACAACCTCGCGGACTCCGCCATCATCGACAAATTCTTCGAGCGCCCCGTGCCGACCGTTACCGTAACCCGCAAAGGGCGTGTGACCGGACAGTCGGTGATGGTCACGCTGGAGCCGATCCGCGATCCCCAGGGCGGCCTCCTCGGCGCCCTTTCGATCTCGATCCCTCACAGCCTGGCTGACACGCTGCTCGCCAACCAGATCAACGACATGGAGCTGGCGATCGTCGACCGGACCGGCCTGATCCTCTCGGCCAGCACCGGGATCGAGAACGTAGCCGACTTCGAGGCCCTGGGTGTCGTGCCCGAGAACATCACCATTGGCCGTCTCGGCACCGCGCATCGGGTCACCGTCGCGCCGGGTCGCGAGATGCTGATCGCGATCGTCCCCCTGCTTCACGGCGACCTCTATGCCGTCGGCCGATGGATCGAAGGCCGTGCGCCCGCCTCTATGATCGGCGCGGCGACGCCTGCCTTCCCGGTCTTGATGTGGCTTGCAGGGCTTTTCGTGGCGTTCTTCGCGATGGATCGACTGGTTCTTCGGCATCTCAAGGTCTTGCGGGGCCGGATGGCGCGGTACTCTCCGGAACGACCTCAGAACGGGCACGCCATCCTCGACAACGCCCCGCCCGAGGTCGCCGAAATCGCCGACAGCTACAACGGGATGATCGACCGCATCGCCGCGAACCACGCCGCCCTCGCGGCGAACGTGCGCGAGAAAGAGGTCCTGCTGAAGGAAATCCACCATCGGGTGAAGAACAACCTCCAGCTCATCGCCTCGATCCTGAACATGCAGATCCGCTCGATCGAGTCGCCTCAGGCCCGCAGCGTCCTGCGCCGGGTGCAGGATCGCGTGATGAGCCTCGCCCTGATCCACAAGTCGCTCTACGCCGACACGCAGGTGGATGTCGTCCGCGCCGACCCGCTGATCGACGAGATCATCCGCAGCATCGTCAGCGGCATCCCCAGCACACCCTTGTGCGAGGTGGACGTGTCGCTCGGGCCGGTCGAGCTCGACCCCGACCAGGCCGTCCCGCTGTCGCTTCTGGTGACCGAGGCTGTCACGAACGCCGCGAAATACGCCGGCGACGGGCGCGAGGGCAATTGCTTCATCCGGATCGAGATGCACGAACCCGATCCGCGCCACGTCTCGTTGACCATCTCGAATTCGCGCGGCGTCAGACAGCCGACCGCCGGCGATGCCGAGACCGGCCTCGGGTCGCGCCTGATCTATGCCTTCGTGTCGCAACTCGGCGGCGAGATCCACATCTCGGAAGGCGAGAACGAATACGTCATCCAGGTCGAGTTCCCGAAGCTCGAGCCCGCCACTCCGCTGCACCAGGCGGCGGAATAGGACATGGCGCACGCTCTTGCCGACCTCTCGAGCGAAATCGAGTCGCTCGACGTACTGGTCACAGGATCGGAGGCCTTTCCGGCGCTTGAGCGACTGTTCATGGGGGCAAGCCGCGAAATCTGGGCGGGGTTCCGCATCTTCGACCTGTCGACGCGTCTCCGCAGTCCTGAAGCCTGTGCCATCGGCGAGACGTGGTTCGACCTGCTCCAGCACACGCTGGAACGGGGCGTATCGATCAGGCTGGTCCTGACCGACTTCGACCCGATCCTGGCGACCAAGTATCATCGCACAAGCTGGCACAGCGCCCGTCAGGCCGCGATCCTTTCCGAACTCTGCGAGGCGGGCGACCTGAGCTTCGACGTGGCGGCCCATCCCGCGCGCGTGGGCTGGGTGCCCCGCATCGCCTTCCGCAAGAAGGTGCGCGAACGGCTGGCCAGGAACGAGGCCGACCACCTGACGCCCGGCCTCTGGAACCAGAGCCTCGACGGCCCCTACCCGATGGTGCCCGCCACGCATCACCAGAAACTTGCGGTCGTCGACCGCGAGAAGCTGTTCATCGGCGGCATCGACCTCGACGAGCGACGGTTCGACACCCTTTACCACGACCGTCCGGCGAACGAGACCTGGCACGACGTGCAGGTCATCGTCACCGGGTCCGTGGTGGCGGCGGCACAGAAACACCTCGAGGAATTCAAGGACGTGGTCCGCGGCCGCCAGCAGCCGACGGCGCAGTCCAAGGCCTTCGTCCGGACGCTTTCGGCCAAGCGCCACGTCAACCCATTCCACATCTCACCCCGCACCGTCGCCTCCGAGATCGAGGATGCGCATTACGCCGCGCTGCGACGCGCCGAGGGGCTGATCTATATCGAGACGCAATACTTCCGCCACCTGCCGCTGGCGTCGGCGCTCGCCGACATCGGACTGGCGCGTCCGGATCTGGGCCTAATCATGGTCCTTCCCGCAGCTCCTGAGGACGTGGCGTTCGAGAACAACAGGGAACAGGACGCGCAGCTCGGCGAGCATCTTCAGACCCAGTGCGTCGACGTGGTGCGCGAGGGGTTCGGCGACCGCGCTCTTTTCTGCGCCCCGGCCCAGCTGCGCGAAGCGAACGAAGACGAAGGCGATCGCGCGAAGCTCTACGGCGCGCCGATCATCTACGTCCATGCGAAGGTGTCGATCTTCGGGGACAGCGAGGCAATCGTGTCATCGGCCAACCTGAACGGCCGGAGCCTCAGGTGGGACACCGAGGCTGGCGTTCACCTGGCCGACCCGATGAAGGTGCGTCAGCTGCGCGAAAGGCTGTTCACCCACTGGATGCCCCACCTTCCGGTGATGGGCGGTCTCGACACCGTCGACGAATGGCGTGCGACGGTCGTCGACAATTCCCGTAAGCCACCGGCGGAGCGGCGCTCGTTCCTGTTGCCCTACCGCCTGTCCGACGCGCGGCTTATGGCGGCGCCGGTCGCCGGGGTTCCGCACGAACTCGTCTGACGTTGAGCACGTCGATCCTAAAGACATCGCTCGGACCCATAGAAAAAGGCGCGGGAGAAACTCCCGCGCCTCGTTCACACCTGTGACTTTCGATTAGTTCTCGTAGGTCGGCAGGGCTTCCAGCTCTTCCTTCGTCATCGGGATGTAGACGAGAAGGTTGGTGCCGTTCTGCTCACGCAGGATGTCGAGTTCGTCCATCGACAGCTCGACGGGCTTTTCGCCGAGGCCAAGGAAGCCGCCCACATCGACGACCGCGCCGGAGATCTGGCCGTCATCGCTCAGAAGCAGTTCGGAGACTTCGCCGATCCACTCGTCATTGCCGTCATAGACGCGAGCGCCCGTAAGATCCTCGGCCGTCAGGTCTTCATACACGGCGGTGTCGTAGCCGTCGCGCATGATGCCGTCCGACGCACCCAGGGTGCTGTCGGTCGCCACGGCAACGTCGCCGGCAGCGTTTTCGGTGCCTTCGACGACAGCGTCACCAGCCTGCTCGGCTTCGGCAGTCACCTCTTCGGTGCCTTCCGCAACCGCTTCGCCTGTGGCGTCGGCAGCTTGGGCAAGTTCGTCACCCGCAGCGTCCGCACCTTCGACGACCGCCTCACCAGTTGCGTCAGCCGCCTCGGCGACTTCCTCACCGGCTGTCTCGGCGCCTTCGACGACGGCGTCACCGGCTTGTTCGGCCTCGGCAGTCATCTCTTCGGTCGCCTGTTCAGCGGTTGCGTCGGAGCCTTCGGCCATCTCTGCGGCCGGCTGCTCAGCCGTCGCATCGGTGCCTTCGGCCATTTCTTCGGTCGGCTGTTCAGCCGTGGCTTCGTTGGTGGCCTGCTGCTCGTCCGCGACCTGCTCGTCGGTCATGGGCTCGGTCGTCGAATCGCCGGCGGCAGCGGTGTCGGTTTCCGTCATCGGCTCTGTCGCCGTATCGCCGGCGGCAGCGGTGTCGGTTTCGGTCATCGGCTCAGTTGCCGCATCGCCGGTGGCGGCGGTGTCCATCGAATACTCGGGCGCTTCTTCGAGATTGGCGCGCGAGGCCGAGATGACCAGGAAGTAGTCGTCGTCGACATCGGTGGTGCTTTCGTCAGCGACGAACTGGACCTGGTCCATGTTCAGCGCAACCTGACGCTCGCCCATGCCGAGGAACCCGCCTATATCGACGAGAACGGCTTCGACAGAGCCGTCACGGCCAAGGATGATGTCGTTGATCTCGCCGACGTCTTCCCAGCCATCCTGCATGCCTTCGACGGCATCGCCCTCAACGCCGCCTTCGGCAGCATAGACGCGCTTGCCCATGAACTCGGACGCCTGGATTTCCTGAGCGTTGGACTCTGTGCGGAACATCGAGCCCGCATCCTGAGCGAAGGCGGTCCCGGCCATCAGGCCGGTCACGATCGCGGTGGTGGTCATGAAACGTTTCATGTCTCTTCCTCCGTAAGGGAATTTTTGCTTGGGTGCTTCGTGGCACTTGTGTCGAGAACGCCGATCATCAAAATCCGTTCCCCGGAAATTTTACTTAAATTTCTGCACGATAAAGGGCGATCTTCAAAGAAAAGGCCGAGAGACCAAGGTCTCTCGGCAAGGCCAAACGGGACAGTTTGGGACACGCTGCAGGGAGGGAAGTGTCCTCCAGCGTCAGGCTACCAACACCCCCTCGCCGTCTCGGTTCCCAAGGCGATCAAAAAATTTTGAAATCTTTGCATCAGCCATGCGAAAGGAGAAAAAAGCCTCGTCGGAACCGACTCAAATGCAGGACGTTGGCGGTCATACGTCCGGGCATACATTATAGATCCGCAGCAAATATCCCACCGTCCGAGCCAGAACCGGAGACCCGATGCGACACCGCGCCTTCGTGCAGAAGATCCTTTCCGACCTTCGCGCAAGCTACTGGTTCGTTCCCTCCTGCCTCGTCATCGCCGCGATGATCCTCGCCGAAGCCACTCTCGCGCTCGACCGCAGCGGCGTCGACCTTTCAGGCTGGCTGCCGGAGAGCCTGACGGATACGCAGCTCGACGGCGCTCGTTCGACCCTCACGGTGGCGGCGCAATCGGTCATCGGCGTCACGGGGGTCATGTTCTCGGTCACGATGGTCGCCGTGTCGTTCGCGTCCGGCAACTTCGGCCCGCGACTCATCGGGAATTTCATGCGCGACCGGGGCAACCAGTGGAGCCTCGGCATCCTGATTTCGACCTTCGTCTACGCCCTCCTCATCCTCCAAAGCCTGCACGCCCCGGCGAGCGAAGACGCTGACGCCTTCGTCCCGCAGGTCTCCGTCCTGCTCGGGATGGCCTTGACCTTCGGATCGGTCTTCGTGATGATCTACTTCGTCCACCACATTCCCGAGACGATCAACGTGGCCAATATCGCCTCGGGTCTCGGCCAGCGGTTCCGCGACGCGCTCGTCGAAAGTGCGAGGTTCGAGGCCCCTGGTCAGCCTCCGCACCTTCGTCATTCTCTTTCGCTGGACAGACCGGGATACATCCAGCGTCTGGACGTCAACCGTCTGGATACCGTGGCCGAGACGCATGGGCTGACGATCGTCGTCGACGCCGTGCCGGGCATCTTCGTCGACGCGCATCAATGCGTGGTTCGAACGGACCGTCCTTTGGATGATGATATCACCGAGGAACTGCGCGCAGCCTTCGCGGTGGGACGCTCCAAGACAGAGGATCAATCGCCGCTCTTCATCGCCGACGAGCAGGTCGAGATGATCGCGCGCGCCCTGTCTCCGGGCGTCAACGATCCCTTCACCGCCATCAACGGCCTCAACTGGCTCGCTGCTGCCATCGTCGAGGGAGCAGCGAAGGGCAGCCAATTCGGGCTCGAGGGGACCGATCGCGTTCATCTTCCCAGGATCGAGCTCAGCGAGATCCTCGACAGAACGTTCGGCGCGTCCTGGCAATACGTCGAGCCCGATCAGCTGACACGACGCCGCTGGATCGCTCTTCTCGACCGCATGGAAGGTGGCGATGCGACGAACCTCGCAGCCGCCGTCCGGGCCCTGCGCGCCCGGCTCGAGGCATCTCCGGGCACAGGCGGCGACGCCCGCCTCGCGGGGTAAAGTCGAGGCGCCGCTTGATCGGAACCAAGATCGTTCGTCGACGTTGACCGGACAGACAAGGGAAGAGCCCCTGACGGGGTGTCAACCTATCTCCGGCAACGGATATCACGCGCCGCGCCGGCATCGCACTCGCTATCCCTCAGGAGGATGACCATGACGAAACCCGCATCCAAGACGACCGGCACCGACACCGACAGCATGGCCTCGAAGGCGGGCCAATCTGCTACCGAGATCTCGGATCAGGCGAAGGACGCCACCAAAAGCACGGCCGACGCCGCGAAGTCCGAAATGAACAGCGCCGGAAACCAGGCTCGTGAGGCTCTGGACGAGGCCTCGGTCGCCGCGAAGCGCAAGGCGCAGGAAAAGGCCGACGAGGCCAAGGCCCATGTCGCCAACAGCGCCGACCGCACCGCATCGCAGATCCGCGACGCCGGCGGCGCGTTCGAGCCGGGCTCTCTCATCAACGAAGCCGCGCAGCGTCTGGCGGACAATCTTGCGGAAGCCGCGAGCGCCGTTCGCACCGCCGACCTCCGGACCGTGCAGAATGATCTTTCGGCCTTCGCCCGCCGCAACCCGTTTCTGTTCTTCGGGGGCGCCGCTGCTCTCGGTTTCGCGGCGGCCCGGATGATGAAGGCCAGCGACCGTGGTCATCACGCGCTCACGGATGACACCGATGACTTCGACACGACGCATGGACAACCGGATTACGCCGGCTCCCGTGCGGACGTCCCGACGCGCAATCGGACGCAGATCTGATGAACTCGCTCGAGCCGAAACCCACCACTTCCGTGATCGGCGACATCCTTTCGCACCTGTCCAATCTGGTGCGGAAGGAAGTCGATCTGGCCAAGTCCGAAATCCGCCAGAACCTTGGGCGGGCCGGGACGGCGATCGGGCTTCTGGTCGGCGCAGTCGTTCTCATACTGGTCGCGTTGAACGTCCTGGCTGCCGCGGCCGTTGCCGCAATGGCCGAGGCGGGCATGAATGCGGGTCTTGCCGCCCTCATCGTGGGCGCCGTCCTTTTGATCGTGGCCGCGATCATGGCGTTCAAGGGCAAGTCCGACCTCAGCGCCAAGAGCCTTGCGCCGACACGCACCGCAGAGAACCTGCGCCGCGACGCGACCGCTTTGAAGGAGCAGATCAATGGCTGATGACCGCACACCCAAGGAGATCGAGCGCGAGATCGAGGTCGAACGCGCCGCACTCGAGGACTCGATTGCCGCCCTGCAGTCGCGGCTGTCCCCCGAGGCGCTGGTGTCCGACGCCAGCCGGTTCTTGAAGGACAACGGCCGCGACGTTGTGCAAAACCTTGGCCGCGCGGCCAAGGACAATCCCGTTGCCCTGGCGCTGACCGGCATCGGCCTTGCCTGGCTGATGACCGGTCCCCGCGACAGGACCTACACCGCGAAGAAAGACCGTGACCCCGCAGACGAGGTGGCGTCGGTTGACTACGACCGGCATTACACCGCACCTGCCTCGGGCTTTCGCCGCGCTCAACCGCCGACGGAAAGGTTCGACGATCGCGTCCGCGCAGCCGATCGCGCCATGCGCCGCTCCTACCGTCAAGACAGCATCCTGGAGTCCGAAGGAGGATCCGACATGACCCATTCGACCACATCCTATACGAACTATGACCACGACGACGACTACAACGACGATCCGGGCACCTGGGGCACCATGAAGGCCCGCGCGCGCATCTATCGCGCCCGCGCGTCGCGCTCGGCCTCCGATCTGCGCAACTCGATCGACGAAGGCACGCACAGCATGTCCGAGGAAGCGCGCCACCGCGTGCGTCAGGCCCGTGCGGCCGCCATTGCGGCCCAGCAGCATCTCGAAGAGACCATGTCCGAGGCTGCGGACCGCGCCCGTCGCACGACGCACGAGAATCCGCTTCTGGTCGGTGCCCTGGCCTTCGCAGCCGGCGCTGCCATAGCGGCCCTTCTGCCCCGGACCGACACCGAGGACCGCGCCATCGGCGCCTATCGCGACCAGATGTTCGATGAAGCCGACCGCGTGTTCCGCGAGGAATCGCAGAAGCTGAGGAAGGTGGCTGAAGCGACGGTCGCCGAAGGTCAGGCCGCAATGAAGGACGCCATGTCCGAGACCGGCGAGACGATGGAAGGTGCGGCGAACCGCGTTTCCAGCGCCGCGCGCAGCGAAGCCTCGTCGCAGCGCCTCGGCAAGGTTTCCTGATAGCCCGATTGCAGTACATCTATGAAGCGCCCCTCGCTGAACCAGCGGGGGGCACTTTTCGTATCCTCGACGCGATGACACCGACACTCGGTTCCCTTAGGGTATAGACCGCGAGACGAGGAAGCCCGATGCAGCACAGTTCAGCGCAGATGGAACCACCCGCCGAGGGGCCGCTCGATCTGCCTCCGCGGACGTGGTGGGACACGCTCACCGTCGTGCGGACGCGCATCTTCGACGACAACTTCTCTCTCATCGCGGCAGGCGTCGCATTCTACGCCCTTTTCGCGCTCTTTCCGGGCATCGCCGCAACGGTCGCGGTCGCAGGCTTGATCCTCGATCCGCGGACATTGATCCCGCGGCTCGAGAACATGACGGCGGCGCTCCCCGAGGCCGCGCGCGACATCATCTTCACTCAGATCGAATCCGTCTCCTCCGCCGGAAGCGAGGGCCTGAGCCTGACCGCCATCATCGGCATCGCCATCGCCTACATCTCGGCCGCGAATGGGGTCGGCACCCTGATGCAGGGCCTAAACGTGGCTTACGGGATCCGCGAAAGACGTGGCTGGATAGAGCTTTACATGACGATCTTCGCGCTTACGCTGTTCATCATGACGGCGCTCGTCTTTTCGGCCATCGCGTTCGGCCTGGTGCCTGCCATTCTCGGCCGGATGGGAGAGTGGGGCTTCTGGTCCTACACCACCAACGTCGCGCGCTGGCCGGTGATCCTTGTGGTAGGCGCCTTCGGCTTCGCCGTCCTCTATCGCTTCGGGCCGAACCGGGGCAAAGCCCGCTGGCGCTGGCTGGCGCCCGGCAGCATCTTCGCGTGCCTGCTGTGGATCGGCCTGTCGTCCGCCTTCGCCTGGTACGTCAAGAGCTTCGGACGCTACAGCGAGATCTTCGGCGCCCTGGGCGGCGTCATCGTCCTGATGATGTGGCTCTGGATCTCGGCCTTCGTGACGATGCTTGGTGCGCTTCTCGACGCCGAACTCGAAGCTCGCGGCAAGCACCGCCGCATCCGCCGCAAGAAGGTGGCGGACGGCTAGGCGCTCAGGCCACGACCTCGATTGCGCCCTTCGCGTTGATCGAGACAGTGGGCACCGGCGGACGCGACAGCTTTTCGAAGACGAACAGCAGCCAGACCAGAAGCGGGATCGCCACGATGCCGCCGAGGGGACCCCAGAGCCACAGCCAGAACACCAGGGAGACGAACACCAGAAGCGGGTTCACCTCCATGTGCCGGCCTACAAGCGAGGGCGTCACGAACTGGCCCTCGGTCACGTTCATGCCGACGTAGACCGCTGCCGGCACGAACGAGGCCGCCCCATCGAAGGCCAGGATGCCGGCCACGAGAAGCGCCACGGTGAACATCGCCGGTCCAAGGAACAGGACGTAGTTCACCAGGAACGCCGCCAGTCCCCAGATCAGGGCGCCGGGCAGGCCGATGGCCGTCATGACAAGCGCCACTGCAACGCCGAAGACGGCGTTGATGATCGAGATGGTGATGAGGTAGCGCGACACGCGCGCCTCGGCTTCGCACAGCATGTCGTGGCTGAGAGAGACCTTCAGCCTGTCGACCTTCCGGTAGATGTCCGACCGCGCGACGAGAAAGAAGTAAAGCGTGCCGACGAAGACGAGAAGACCCGAGGCGATGGACGGCGCATAGGCCAGCGCATCGAGAACGCCCGGAAACTCCATCGCGTCCTCGCGCCCCGGCGCGCCCGCCGTCTCGCCCAGGGCTTCCGACACCGTCGCCTGAAGCGACGTCAGCCCGGCAAACCTGGCCTTCAGCATGGCCCCGATCTCGGTCACCTCGCGCCACACGATCGGGCCGTTGCGGATCGCGCGGCTGATCGTGGGTTCGATCAGCAGGAACAGCGAGATGGTGAAGCCGAGGAACAGGAACAGCACCAGTAGCGCCGCCCCCGCGCGGGGCAAGCCGATCCGTTCCACCTTGTCGGTGATGGGCGCGAAGACGACGCCCAGAACGATGGCAGCGACCATGGGCGCGAAAAGCGCCTGCCCGAGCTTCATGCTGGCCAGCACCAGGATGGCGCAGATGATGGCGAGCATCAGGGTGCGAAGGCTGTCGCGCGGCATGGGGGTCGTGTCTCCGTTCGCGGAGATAATCTCCGATCCCGGCTTTTGTTCCGTTCCGGCGCCGGGATCAAGCGGCTGCGGTACGTCCGATGCGCGCTTCCAGCCAGTCGGCCAGAACCCCCTCGTCCGGCGCCAGCTCCTCGGCCACTCCGCCGGTGAAGGACAGGAACGGCTCGGCATTGCCCCGGTTGAGGCCGACGAGGACCGGAAGCCCCAGGTCCAGCGCCTCGGCGATGACCGGACGGAACCCGCGTCCGCCCGCCTCGTGCTTGCCGAACTTGTTGACGATCAGGAACTCGGCTCCTTCGAGCCGTCCGAGCGTCAGCCGCACGGCCTCTTCCAGCGCACCCGGGTCCAGACGGCAGCCCGTCGCATCGGGACCGAGGCTCTGGCTGATCCGGATCACCGGCCCGTCGGGCAGGACGTTGACGTCCATGTCGCAGGGGCCGTCCGGGTCGGGGATGACGTTCATCTGCACCGTGCCCGCCGCGCGGAACCCGCGCGCCGCCATCCGCCGCACCAATCCGGCCAGCAGCAGGTCGGTGGCCCCGCGCCCAGGTGCTACGGTATAGGCGATGTGCATGGCGGATCCTCCTCCGACATCATCCATAACGCGCTGTCGCACGGACGGAAAGCTGTCTTCAGGGGAGAGAAAATGGTGCGGTCGAGAAGACTCGAACTTCCACGGGAGTTACCCCACAGCGACCTCAACGCTGCGCGTCTACCAATTCCGCCACGACCGCACGCCGTTGGTTGGTGGCGCGTCTCTTACCGGGACCGCCGAGACTTGTGAAGGGGGGTCGCGCGAAAAAGTGCGGGGGACGGCGCATGGCCGCCCCCTCGCCAGACGATCACTTCGTCACGGTGAAGCTCGGCAGCGCCGAGGCGGGCTGGACGGGCGCGGTCATCGTCCCCGCCTGTCCGGTCTGACCTAGGGCCGCAGCTCGGATCAGGGCGATGCGTTCGGGCTGTCCCGGCGCGAAGACGGCGGGCTGTCCCGCCTCCAGCGCGGTGACCGCCATGTCGTACCAGTCCCGCGCCAGGTCCGCTCGCGCCGTGGCGCCGAAGCCCTGGCTCAGGTGGTGGCCCATCAGCTCGCCGTAGGCGCGTTCGCCGAGCGCCGCGAGGATCAGGGCCGAGCCGACGGACACGTCCATGTCGTCGGTCCGGTAGCCCACGCTGAGGCAGATCTTCGAGGTTGCCGCCAGCTGCTGCGGCGCCATTCCGGTCGACAGCACGAAGCCCGAGACGTCCTGAAGCACCGCGTCGCGCGACTTCAGCGACAAGGCGGCGACGTGATCCTTCATCACCGGACCGAAACTGTCGCATTGCGCCTCGATCTCGGCCACGCCGACCCCTTGCACGCCCGCTGCCAGATCCTCGCCCGTGGCGATGGCATAGGTGCGGGCGAGGCAGAACTGCTCGTTCAGGACCGCGTTCGGGTCGCTCATCGCCTGGATGGTGGTGAAGCCGCCGTTGGTGTTGGTCAGAAGCGAGACCGTGTTGCAGTGCGAGGCCAGCGAGCGCGACCCAGTTGCACCCAGGAAGGACGGCAGCGTCGGCGCGGACGGCGGGGCGGATTCGACCGCCGCCTCCACCACGGGCGCCTCGGGCGCGGGGATGGGAGCGGGTGCCGGTGCGGCGAAGGCCATCGTCCCGCCGGTCTGGGGCGGCACGCCCGCCGCCTCGTCGCGGTAAATGGTCAGAAGGCCGCGCGACCCCATCGGGTTCGACGCGATCTGCTGGTGCGTCATCGCGCCCCCCGCCATCGCGCGCTGGTAGGACGACAGGAGGAAGCTCTTCTCGTATTCGCTCAGATAGCCGGTCGGAGGATACCCGAGGTGCGCCTGGTACTGCGAGATCGCCGCGCGCGACCGTCCACCCAGCACGCCATCCGGCGTCCCCGCCGGGAAGCCGAAATAGTTGAGAGAGGTCTGCACCTCGCGGTTCTGCGCCCGCTCGGGCGAATAGACCGGCGCGCGATAGACCTTCCGCACCGTGCGCTTCTTGTTGTTCTCGTTGACGATGGCGCCGCCCACGATGCCGCCGATGATGCCGCCGACAAGGGCGTCGCCCGCGTCGGCATGAGCCCGCGTCGCGGGCGTGGCGATCAGGATGGCCGACAGGACGGCCGACAGGACGGCCGAGCCGATGAGACCGGATTTCATTGCATCTTCCCCCAGAAAATAAGTTCTTGGCAAAATTGACCCTACGGCATTTCTAGCACGGAATCGGGCGCGAGTCCCTCGTTTCGTGCCGATTGGCAATGCCGCTGGCCTCGCCTAGAACGCCTGCATGGTCGAATGGATCACCTCCGCCGCTCCCGTCGCCTACGAGGAGGCCGTCTCTGTCATGGAGACGCGGGCGGCCGCGATCCGCGCGGGTGCCGCGGACGAGGCGATCTGGCTTCTGGAACATCCGGCCCTTTACACCGCCGGTACCTCGGCCAAGGCCGAGGATCTCGTCGATCCCGACCGCTTTCCCGTCTTCGCGGCCAAGCGCGGCGGGCAATACACCTATCACGGACCCGGGCAGCGGGTGGCCTACGTCATGCTCGACGTCTCGACGCGCGGACAGGACGTCCGGCGCTTTGTCCACGACCTCGAGGCCTGGATCATCGCCGCGCTGGCCGAGTTCAACGTCCGGGGCGAGGTCCGCCCTGACCGCGTCGGCGTCTGGGTGCCTCGCCCGGACAAACCGCCCCTGCCCGACGGCACCCCGCGCGAGGACAAGATCGCAGCCCTGGGCATCCGCATCCGCAAGTGGGTGTCCTTCCACGGCCTGTCGATCAACGTCGATCCCGACCTGTCGCACTTCGACGGCATCGTGCCCTGTGGCATCACCGGACATGGCGTGACCTCGCTCGTCGACCTGGGCCTGCCGGTGACGATGGAGGACGTCGACGTGGCTTTGAAGCGGACCTTCGGGCAGGTGTTCGGGTGAGCTACGACCTCGACCTCTACACCGCGAAGGCCGCGCCCCTGGTCCCGCCCGAAGCCGACGAGCAGGGTGCGTTCAACATCGACCCGCCGGCGCTCTGCGAGGACGACGACATTCCGCCCGACGTTCTGCCCATCCTTGGAAAGCGCCGGCGCTGGCTCCACCGCCTCTACATCGAGGGCCGCCCCGGCGCGGAGGCGATGGCAAGGTTCGAAAAGTGGTTGACCGGCATCCTGGCCGAGACGAACGGCATCTTGATCGACATGCAGACCGAACGCTTCCAGGGCGTTCGAACCTCGGGACCGTTGCCGACCGAAGCCGCCGGTACGTCGCTGCCGCCCGCCAGCGGCATTGTCTCCAGGTTCCTCGACCGCCTGCTCGGTCGGTTCGCGTCGCCCCAGCCTGCCACGTCTTCCCCGTTACAGCCTGAACTTGGCAAGATGTCGTTCTTCTTCGAGGATCTGGAGGCGTTTCACGCTGAAGGCCTCGCCAGGGTCCTAGACGTCATCGCGCGAGTCCTGCCCGAAGCGATGCCGACGCGGTTCGGCAGTTGGGAACCGTTGCAGGGCCGGGTCCAGGACGGCGACGTGGGCCCACTGCTCGCCGAGTTCGCTCATGACCCCGACCTGTCTCTCAAGGCGAAGGCGCCGTTTGCGCACATCTTCATGTACGTCGCCTGCGAGGCCTTACTCGCCAAATGGCACCCTTCCTACTTTCTGCGGGCCGAATTCCTGGTGGGTCGCCTGACATTCGAATTGCGCCCGAAGGCGCTGGACGACCCTCGCCTTTTGGAGTTGATGCGGGACATCGCGTTGGCAGTGAACGCGTTCTACGCCGAGATCCGCGACCACGACTGCCCCGTGAAGGCATGGTTCTGGTACGGCTTGCCCAAGAGCCCGGTCCGCGCCTTCGTCCTCGGACCGCCCTACACGCAGCTCTGGCCTGAAGCCGCCTCACAAGGGGTGGAGATGGCTCCCGGCATGGTCCTCGTGGCGCCGACGCGACTGTCTTCGGACGTGCCGACACCGCCCGACGACCTCGCCGACCCGGGCGTTGCAGGGAAGCCGGGCGTCATTGATCCGCACAGATACGCGAAGGTGTTTCCCTTCGACGTGCCCGGTCGCCGCTAGGCCGCCGCTTCCTCGACCCGTTGCCCGAGCATCAGGTCGAGGTTCTGGACCGCAGCACCCGACGCACCCTTGCCCAGGTTGTCGAGAACCGCGACGAGAACCGCGCGGCCCGTTCCCGCATCGCCGAGGACGTGCAGCGTCATGTCGTTGGTGCCATTGTGCGCTGTCGGAACGATGCGGCTCGACTCGCCGCCCAGGGGCGCCACGGTGACCACGCCACCCGTGCCGAAATGCTGCGACAGCGCGCCGTGAACATCCGCCATCGAGGGCTTGCCGGGCAGAAGCGACAGGTGCAGCGGCACCTGGACGACCATTCCTTGCGCGAAGTTGCCGACGGACGGCACGAAGATCGGCGCCCGTTCCAGCCCCGAATAGCGCAGGATCTCGGGCAGGTGCTTGTGCGCCTGTCCCGTGCCATAGACGAAGAAATCGGGCGCCGTGCCGGCATCGAATTCGCCGATCAGGGACTTGCCGCCACCGGTATAGCCCGAGACGGCGTTGATCGTGATCCCGGCATCCGCCGGCACCAGCCCGCGCGACACCAGAGGCGCCAGAAGCGCAAGCGCTCCCGTGGGATAGCATCCGGGGTTCGACACGTGGCGGGCGGCGGCGATGCGCCCCGCCTGCGCAGGCGCAAGCTCGGGGAAGCCATAGACCCAGGCTGGATCCACCCGGTAAGCCGTGGAGGCGTCGATGATCCGCGTGCCGAGGTCCGACGACAGCGCCACGGCCTCGCGCGCCGCATCGTCGGGCAGGCAAAGGATCGCCACGTCGGCGGCGGCGAAGGCGTCGCGGCGCGCGGCCTCGTCCTTGCGGCGCTCGGGGTCGATCCGGACAAGCCCGATGTCGGCGCGGCCGTCCAGCCGCTCCCTGATCTGAAGACCGGTCGTCCCGGCTTCGCCGTCGATGAAGACCCGTGCGGCCATGATCGCCTCCGTCTGCGTTCGAGCCCGCTTCTACAGGACGCAGGACATCGCGCCAAGAAAAAGCTACCCGTCCTGCTGCACCTCGCAGCGCCGTGAGCGCAATCGTTTGTTGCCAATGACTTGCCCGCCGCGTTCAAGGGCTGGACGGGCAGAAAGCTGTTACCCGCCGCACCCCTCCCCTGAGACAATTTAGCCCGCTCACGTCTCTCGTTCGCCATTGCCCCCGGACCGACACATCCCTAGAACCGAATACAAACCGGCGGGCATCGACCCGCCCTACGGGAATCGTTCTCCAGGAGGCATCACATGGCCGACGCCGCAGCACACGGGCACGACCATCACGACGAGCGAGGGTTCTTCACCCGCTGGTTCATGTCGACGAACCACAAGGACATCGGCATTCTCTACCTCTTCACCTCGGGGTTCGTCGGCTTCATCGCCGTGGCCTTCACCGTGTACATGCGGCTCGAGCTGAAGGACCCCGGCGTCCAGTACATGTGCCAGGAGGGCATTCGCCTGATCTCCGACGGCGTCTGCGCGCCGAACGGGCACGTCTGGAACGTCATCGTCACCGCGCACGGCATCCTGATGATGTTCTTCGTGGTCATTCCGGCGCTGTTCGGCGGATTCGGCAACTACTTCATGCCGCTGCACATCGGTGCGCCGGACATGGCCTTTCCGCGGATGAACAACCTCAGCTTCTGGCTCTACGTCTCGGGCGCCTCGCTCGCGATCCTCTCGGTCGTCGTGCCGGGCGGCAACGGTCAGCTTGGCTCCGGCGTGGGCTGGGTGCTCTATCCGCCGCTCTCGACCTCCGAGCAGGGCTTCTCGATGGACCTGGCGATCTTCGCCGTGCACCTCTCGGGCGCCTCGTCGATCCTCGGCGCGATCAACATGATCACGACCTTCCTAAACATGCGCGCGCCCGGCATGACGCTGTTCAAGGTCCCGCTCTTCGCCTGGTCGATCTTCGTGACCGCCTGGCTGATCCTCCTGGCCCTGCCGGTGCTGGCGGGCGCGATCACAATGCTGCTGACGGACCGCAACTTCGGCACCACCTTCTTCCAGCCCGAAGGCGGCGGCGATCCGATCCTCTACCAGCACATCCTGTGGTTCTTCGGACACCCCGAGGTCTACATCATCGTGCTGCCGGGCTTCGGCATCATCAGCCACGTCATCGCGACCTTCTCGAAGAAGCCGATCTTCGGTTACCTGCCGATGGTCTGGGCGCTGATCGCCATTGGCGGCCTGGGCTTCGTCGTGTGGGCGCACCACATGTACACGGTCGGCATGTCGCTGTCGCAGCAGACCTACTTCATGCTGGCGACGATGGTCATCGCGGTGCCGACGGGCGTGAAGATCTTCTCGTGGATCGCCACGATGTGGGGCGGCTCGATCGAGTTCAAGACGCCGATGCTCTGGGCCTTCGGTTTCCTGTTCCTCTTCACCCTGGGCGGCGTCACGGGCATCGTCCTCAGCCAGGCCGCCATCGACCGCGCCTATCACGACACCTACTACGTCGTGGCGCACTTCCACTACGTGATGAGCCTCGGCGCTGTCTTCGCGATCTTCGCGGGCACCTACTTCTGGATCGGCAAGATGTCCGGCCGGCAGTACCCCGAGCGTCTGGGGCAAATCCACTTCTGGATGATGTTCATCGGCTCGAACCTGACCTTCTTCCCCCAGCACTTCCTGGGCCGTCAGGGGATGCCGCGCCGCTACATCGACTATCCCGATGGCTTCGCGTTGTGGAACGAGGTCTCGACCTGGGGCGCGTTCCTGTCCTTCGCGTCGTTCCTGCTGTTCATCTACATCGTGTTCTACACGATCCGCTCCGGCAAGCCGGTGACCGAGAACAACTACTGGAACGAGCACGCGGACACCCTGGAATGGACCCTGCCCTCGCCGCCGCCGGAGCACACTTTCGAGACGCTCCCGAAGCGCGAGGACTGGGACAGAAGCCACGCGCACTGAACCTGATGTGAACGAAGGGCCCCCCGGGGCCCTTCTTCGATCGAGGACACGGACCCATGAACGGCCCCTCGTCCCACACCGACACCCTCGTGGTGATGCCGCACGCCCAGCTTCTTCTTGGCGTGCTGGTGCTGACGGTCGTCGGCGTGCTGATCTGGGTGGCGATCGCACGGCTTACCCCAGGCCAGTTCCGCGCCGCGCGAACGCTGGCCCTCGTCTCCTGGATCGCCGGCATACTCGCGATCGTCGCGCAGCCCATTGCCATGATGATCCTGCCCGGCGAGCAAATCCTGGACTGGCCGGGCCTTCTGACCGCCCTCGGCCTGGCCGCGCTGGCCGGCGCCGCGCTGACGGCCCTCGCCGGCGCCCTGACTCTCGCCACGCTTCTGATCTCCCTGTCTCGACGCATTGCGCGGCGATGACACACCGCGCCCTCTGGAAGGACGGCGCGCGCGATATATCCTAGTCACATGCCCTATCGCTGGACCGAAGCCCCCGACGAGAAGATCCTGACGCTCTGGCCGCACCAGTCGATGACGCCCGAGGGCTTCGTCTGGTTCATCGGCGCCACGGCGGTCATGCTGACCATGCCGCTGCTTGCCGTCCTGGGCTCGGCGGTGACCTGGGTGCTGCTGGCGTTCTTCCTCGCGGCGATCTGGGGCGTGTGGCGCGCGATCATGGTCAACCGACGCCATCGCAGCCTGCACGAGGTGCTGACGTTCGGCCGCGAGTCCCTACACCTCAGTCATGTCCCGCACGACGGGCCGCACCTCGACTGGCAGGCGAATCCCTACTGGGTGACCGTGAAACTGAGGCGCGACGGGCCGGTCGAGAATTACCTGACCCTGTCCGGTTCCGGGCGCGAGGTCGAATTGGGCGCCTTCCTCACGCCGGACGAGCGGCTGGCGCTTTACGACGAGCTGAATCGCCTGATCCGCGCAGAGTGACGGCTCAGTCCTTCGACTTCTTCTCGGGCAGATCCTCGCGGTCGGTCGATGCCATCTCGTCGAGCTCGGATTCGCTCATCGAGTCGTACATGTCCTTGGACGCGCCCTTGAGGTCTCCGACCTTGGTGTCGCCGCGCTTGGCCGAGAGGGCGGCTCCGGCGGCTTTCTGCTGGGCTTTGGATGTGGCTGGCATGATGGGTCTCCCTTCCTGAGAAAAGAGAAACCGGCACCCCCTGCTACATGTTCCGGGCAGGTCGGACTCTGCGGCGAAACCTAACCCAGCCGCGCCTTCACCATCGGGCCCACCCTGCCGAAATCCATCTGGCCGGTGTAGCGCGCCTTGAGAGCGCCCATCACCTTGCCCATGTCGCGGATCGATGCAGCCCCGGTGTCGGCGATGGCGGCATCCACCGCGGCCGCCGTTTCGGCCTGGTCGAGCTGGCGCGGCAGGTACTCCTCGATCACCTTGATCTCGGACAGTTCCGCCTCGGCCAGTTCCAGGCGACCGCCTTCCTCGTAAGCGCGCGCCGACTCCTGGCGCTGCTTCACCATCTTGCCGAGGATCTGGAGGATGTCCTCCTCGCCCACGCCCGCGTCGCCGCCGTCGCCGCCTTCGGCGCGCCGCGCGATGTCGCGGTCCTTGATCGCGGCCATGATGAGACGCAGCGTGGACAGACGCGACGCGTCCTTGTCCCGCATGGCCTGCTTCAGTGCCTCTCCGATCTGGTCCCTGAGCCCCATCTGTCCCTCATGGCTTGCCGAGACTCGGGACCTTATCTCTTAACCAGACCCGCCGCAACTGCGACTGAAACGCCTAACCAGCTGAAAAATCAGGCTTTGCCGCTATTCCCCGGCGTCAAGAAGGACGGTCGTCGTCAACCCTGCGGTCAGGTAGTGGTTCACCAGCGGCAAGACCGCGAACCACATGACCCACGCGTCGAGCGAGACCGAAGCGACCAGCGTCGCGTTCAGGACCGCCATCGACAAATGCTTCAGGAGAAAGGCGCGCGTCAGCATCGGGCGGGCCTTGTTCATGGCGTCGTCAGGCCACCAGTCGCGGCCGAAACCCTCGGTCCGGGAAACGATGTCGAGGAAACAGCCGAGTGCGAAGAGCGCCGGAACGATCGTGAAAAGGTGTTGCACCCAGACGGGATCAGGCGACAAGAGGATGATCCCATAAATAACTGCGATCAAACAGAAAAACACGATCAGAGACAGCGCCGTCGCCTCGTGCCCCACCTTCTCGGGAAGAGTGCGCGCATTCGCGGCGTGACCGATGGCGAGGGCTGTCAGTACGGTCGCGACGAAGACCGTCGTCTCTGCCATGCCCGGAATGCGCGACAGCCCGGTCCAGACCGCCAAGGCCGCGCCGGACTGCACCAGGCGGTGCAGCGGAGGAGGCCCCGCCGTCTCGAAAAGAAGCGCGAAAAGCCTCAGGCGAAGGAACGGGCGCCACATGACGGGCAAGAATGACAATGAAAAGAGGCTTCGGGATGGCCGGAACGCGGCGGGGATCGGGATGGCGATCCACGCCCCGCCCTTGACCTCGCGACCGTCCCGCCATAGGTCCGGGCCGTTTACCGATACATCGCCTTGGGGGCCCGAGCCATGACAGACGCCACGACGAAACCGACCGCGTGCCTGGCTCTGGCGGACGGGACGATCTTTTTCGGCCAGGGCTTCGGCGCGACGGGCACCAGGGTCGCCGAGCTTTGCTTCAACACCTCGATGACCGGCTATCAGGAGATCATGACGGACCCCTCCTACGCGGGCCAGATCGTGACCTTCACCTTTCCCCACATCGGCAACGTGGGCGTGAACCCCGAAGACGACGAGACCGCCGATCCGGTCGCCGAAGGCCTGATCGTCAAATGGGACCCGACCGAACCTTCGAACTGGCGTGCGACCGAGACGCTGTCTTCATGGCTGTCCCGCAGGGGCCGGATCGGCATGGGGGGCATCGACACCCGCCGCCTGACCCGCGCGATCCGCCACCAGGGCGCGCCGCACGTCGCCCTGTCGCACGACCCGGACGGCAACTTCGACATCGAGGCGCTGGTCGCCCAGGCCCGCGCCTTCCCCGGTCTCGTGGGCCTCGACCTCGCCCGCGACGTGACCTGCGCGCAGTCGTATCGGTGGGACGAGACGCGGTGGGCCTGGCCCGAGGGCTTCGGCCGCCTGACCGATCCCAGGTTCAAGGTCGTGGCCATAGACTATGGCGCCAAGCGCAACATCCTGCGCAGCCTCGCCAGCGTCGGCTGCGACGTCACCGTGCTGCCAGCGACCGCCACCGCCGAGGATGTGCTCGCGCAGAACCCCGACGGCCTGTTCCTGTCGAACGGTCCGGGTGACCCGGCGGCGACGGGCGCCTATGCCGTGCCGATGATCAAGGGCGTGCTCGACGACAGCCGCATCCCCGTCTTCGGCATCTGCCTCGGCCACCAGATGCTGGCGCTCGCACTTGGCGCGAAGACGATCAAGATGAACCACGGCCACCACGGCGCGAACCATCCGGTGAAGGACCTCGAGACCGGCAAGGTCGAGATCACCTCGATGAACCACGGTTTCACCGTCGACAGCCAGACCCTTCCCACGGGCGTGAAGGAAACGCATGTCTCGCTCTTCGACGGCTCGAACTGCGGCATACGCATGACCGACCGGCCCGTCTTCTCGGTCCAGTACCACCCCGAGGCCAGCCCCGGCCCCGCCGACTCGCAGTACCTGTTCGAACGTTTCGCCCGCGCGATGGACGACACGGCGGCGGCGCGCGCGTCTTAAGTCCGGCTTAACCACGAGGTGCGATGGAGGCGGCAACAGATCTCCGCCTTCGGTGCCGTGCCCCCTTGTCGTCCCTGCGCCCCAAGACCCCGCTTCGCCTGCCGCCCTCGTCGCGCGCTGACTTCGACCGCGCGCCAGGCCCGTCGTCCGCCGGTCGCGCCGACGCCCGCGCGCTCGACCGGATCGGGCTCGAGACCGCCCTGTCGCAGCGCGTTCTGCCGATGGAGCGCGCCGGCTGGGTCACGCCCGTCGCCTGCACCGACATCGACGTCTTCACGCGGCTCGAGCCGGGGCTGACCGCGCGCCTCGGCCCCGTCGTGTTCCGGCGGAAAGCCGAACGCGACATCCTGGCCGAGATCGAGCGGTTGCGCGCGCCCTACCTCGCCCGCCGCGCCGAGACGCGCACGCCCGCCCGGGAAAGCTGCCGCGGCTGGTCGGGCGCCCGCACCGGCGCCATCGCCGTTCTCGTCGCGTCCCTCGGCCTTGCCGTGACCCTCGCCTGGCCGCGCGCCGCCGTCCTGGCGCTGGCGGCCTGGACGGCGCTGACCCTCGTCTCGGTCACGCTTCTCCGCAGCCTTGGCGCACTTGTCGAGTTCCGGCACGCACGCCGCATGGCGCGGACCTGGACCAGCCGGCGCCCTGATCCCCCGCTTGGCCCGCTGCCGCGCATCTCGCTTCTCGTGCCGCTCTACCGCGAGACCGAGATCGCTTCGCGCCTCGTCGAACGTCTCGGGCGGCTCGCCTATCCCCGCCACCGGATGGAGGTTTGCCTGATCCTCGAGGCGTCCGATACCGCGACCGCAGACGCTCTCGACGCAGCGAGCCTGCCGCCCTTCATGCGGGTCGTCCGCGTCCCTGACGGCGCCTGCCGCACCAAGCCCCGCGCGATGAACTATGCCTTCGACTTCACTCAAGGCGACATCGTGGGCATCTACGACGCCGAGGATCGGCCTGCCCGCGACCAGCTTCTGAAGATCGCCCAGGCCTTTTCGCGCGCCGGACCCGAGGTGGCCTGTCTCCAGGGCGTGCTCGACTTCTACAACCCCAGACAAAGCTGGCTGACGCGCTGCTTCACCATCGACTATGCCGCCTGGTTCCGCCTCGTGCTGCCCGGCCTCGTCCGCCTAGGGTTCGTCATTCCCCTGGGCGGCACGACCGTCTTCTTCCGCCGCGCGGCGCTCGAGTCCTTGGGCAGGTGGGACGCGCAGAACGTGACCGAAGATGCCGACCTGGGCCTCCGCCTCGCCCGCCACGGCTTCCGCTGCGCCTTCGTGCCCACGGTGACCGAGGAGGAGGCGACCGCCTCGGTCCCGGCCTGGATCAGGCAGAGGTCGCGGTGGATCAAGGGCTATTGGGTCACCTGGGCCGTCCACATGCGCGACCCCCTGCGGCTTCTCGGCGATCTCGGACCGCTCCGTTTCATCGGCGTGCAGATCCTGTTTCTCGGCACGCTCAGCCAATTCGTGCTGGCGCCCGTGCTGTGGTCGTTCTGGCTGATCGTCTTCGGGCTGCCGCACCCGCTGACGCACGTCGCACCGCCGGGCGTCGTGCCCGCCCTCGCCGCGCTGTTCTTCTTCTGCGAGGTCGCGACCATGGCGATCCTCGCAGCCTCTGTGGCGACACCGCGCGGGTCATGGCTGATAAAGTGGGTGCCGCTCATGCACCTCTATTTCCCGCTGGCCGCGCTGGCCTCGTGGAAGGGCATGGCCGAGCTGGTCACGCGGCCGTTCTACTGGGACAAGACGCAGCACGGGCTGACCGTTAACCGCAGCCGGCCTGCGTCTCAGGCTCACCTGTAGCGAAGGCCAGCCACACCCTACTCATGCATCGGGTCGTCCCGCTTCGCCGCCTCGTCGGCGTCCTGCCGCAGCCGCGCCTCGAAGGCCCGGCTGATGTGGCCCTTCAACACCTCGTAGGCCGCGTCGCCGTCACCCCGCGCGATGGCGTCGACGATGGCCGCGTGTTCGTCCATCGCGACCTGGCTGCGCCCCTTCGCCGAAAGCGACGTCGTCGCCATCAGCGCCATCGACCGATAGACGAGGTCGAGCTGCTGGACGAGATAACGGTTGTGGCTGGCCAGATGCACCTGCCGGTGAAAGCGCCGGTTGGTTCGCGCCAACGCCGCCGGATCGCTGACCCTCTCGCGGTCCTCGGCCACCATCTCGCGCAGAAGGTTCACCTCCTCGGCCGTCGCGTGCCGCGCCGCCAGTCGCGCCGACAGCGCCTCGAGCTCGGAGCGCACGACATAGAGTTCGGCCATCTGGTTGTGGTCGAGCGAGGCCACCACCAGCGACCGCCCGTCCCGTGCCAAAAGCGATTGCGTCTCGAGCCGCTGCAACGCCTCGCGAATGGGCGTCCGCGACACGCCGAAGCGGTCCGCGAGTTCGCTTTCCACCAGACGGTCGCCGGGACGATAGGTGCCCCCGTCGATCGCGTTCAGGATCATCTGGTAGGCGTCAGTCTGGCCCGCGCGGGTATCTGATGTCATGCCGTCTCCTCCGACGGGCGGACGTTACGGGACAGGCGCGGCCCGTGGCAACCTCGGGGCGGCCTGCGCGCGACGAAAACCGCAGGTTCCCTCGCCCACGCGCCCGCGCTACACCCGGCCCATGTCCCGCGACGCCTTTTCCCATGTCGAGACCTGGGTCTTCGACCTCGACAACACCCTCTACCCGCCCGAGGCGCGGCTCTTCGACCAGATCGAGGTCCGCATGACCGCCTGGGTCGCGCGCGTCCTGGGCGTCGACGAGGCGGAGGCCAACCGCGTGCGCACCGACTACTGGGCGCGCTACGGCACGACGCTGGCCGGCCTGATGCGCGAACACGGCGTCGATCCAGCGCCCTACCTCGAGGATGTCCACGACATCACGCTCGACCACCTCGTGTCGGACGCAGCCCTCGTCGAGGCCATCTCGCGGCTGCCGGGGCGCAAGATCGTCTACACGAACGGCTCCGAACCCTATGCCCGCCGCGTCCTCGCTGCCCGAGGCCTCGCGCCTCTCTTCGACGCCGTCTACGGGGTCGAGCACGCGGGCTTCCTTCCGAAGCCCGAACGCGCGGCCTTCGACGCCATCATCGCGCTCGACGGTTTCGTGCCGTCCCGCGCGGCGATGTTCGAGGACGATCCGCGCAACCTGGCCGAGCCGCACGGGCTCGGCATGATGACCGTCCACGTCGCCCCCCTGCCCGCGCCCGCCTCGCATATCCACCACCACACCGCCGATCTGGCGGCTTTCCTCGCGGCCCTCGCATGAGACACCGCGCCGCCTTTCCGGGCCTTCCACGCGCGCTAACCTCCACGCCATGACCGCGGCACAGCAGACGGACATCTTCATCTCCGGCGCGGGCCTTGCCGGCCTAGCCGCTGCCCTGGGCTTCGCGTACGCCGGGTTTTCGGTCGTGCTCGCCGATCCCACGCCCCCGCCGTCCGGCACCGCCGATCCGACGGCTGACCTTCGCTCGACCGCATTCCTCGCCCCGGCCCGCGCCCTTCTCGACGAGATCGGAGCCTGGGGACCGCTCGACGCCGACGCGATACCACTCGCGACGCTGCGCGTCGCGGACTGCGCGGGCGACCCGCCTGCCATCCGCACCGAGCGCGCCTTCACCTCGGCCGACCTGGGCCAGCCCGCCTTCGGGTGGAACCTGCCCAACTGGCTCACGCGCCGCGTCCTGACCGAGCGTGCGGCGTGCCACCCCGCCATCGACCTCCGTCTCGGCGCCGGCTTCGCCTCCATCCTCACCCGCGACCGCGAGGCGCTCGTCACGTTGAGTGACGGCGCGCGCCTCAAGGCCCGCCTCGCCATCGCCGCGGACGGACGCGCCTCACCGTTGCGCGAGGCGGCGGGCATCGGTGTCGAGACGACGCGCTACGGCCAGAAGGCGCTCGCCTTCGCCGTCACGCACGAAAAGCCGCATGAAAACGTCTCGACCGAACTCTACCTGTCGGGCGGCGCCTTCGTTCTCGTGCCGCTGCCGGACCATGAGGGAAGGCCCGCCTCGGCCGTGGTCTGGATGAACGACGGCGCCGAGGCGCTGCGGCTGCATGCGCTGGACGACGACGCCTTCGGGGCGGCCGCCACCGTGCGCTCCTGCGGCGTCCTCGGCCCGCTCACGCCCGTCACCGCCCGCGCCCTCTGGCCCGTGGTCACGCAACGCGCCACCGCGCTCACCGCCCGCCGCGTCGCCGTCATCGCCGAGGCCGCGCACGTCCTGCCGCCCATAGGCGCGCAGGGCCTCAACACCTCGCTCCAGGACGTGCGCACGCTCCTCGACCTGACCCGCGCGGACCCCTCCGACCTCGGTTCCGACGCGATGCTCGACGCCTACGCCCGGACACGCGCCCGCGACATCGCGGCCCGCGCCCGCATCATCGACCTCTACAACCGCCTTTGCCGCTCCGACGCCCCGCCGCTTCAGACGCTGCGGTCCCTGGGCCTCGCCCTCATCCACGACGCCGCTCCCCTCCGCCACGCCGTGATGCGGGCGGGCATGGGTGGCTGACGTCCTTCATCTTGCCTCAAATACGCAAATGACCCGGCCCACGCCGGGTCGGCGTTCACCCTAGGGCGCGGTCCAGGACACCTTCCAGCCGCGCAACGCTTGCGTCCACGTCCAGAAGCTTGTCGAGCCCGAAGAGCCCGATGCGGAAACTGCGGTAGTCCTCGCCCTCGCCCACCATCAGCGGCACGCCGGCCGCGATCTGAGCGCCCTCGGCGGCGAAGACCTTCCCGGTCTGGATCGCCGGATCGTCGGTATAGGACACCACGACGCCCGGCGCCTGGAAGCCCTCGGCCGCCACCGACTGGAAGCCCCGCGCCTCGAGCATCGCGCGCACCTTGCGGCCCTGCTCCCACTGCGCTTGGGCGAGCTTTTCGAACCCGATCGCCTTCGTCTCGACCATCGTGTCGCGGAAGCCCTTGAGCGCGTCCGTGGGCATCGTCGCGTGATAGGCGTGGCCGCCCGCCTCGTAGGCCTCCATGATCGACAACCACTTCTTGAGGTCGATGGCGAAGGACGACGAGGTCCGCTCCTTGACCCGCGCGACCGCCGCCTCGGACAGCATGACCAGACCTGCGGACGGCGAGGCCGACCAGCCCTTCTGGGGCGCCGAGATCAGCACGTCGACGCCGCAGGCCTTCATGTCGACCCAGACCGTGCCGCTGGCGATGCAGTCGAGGACGAAGAGCCCGCCCTCGGCATGGACCGCGTCCGACACCTTGCGGATATAGTCGTCGGGCAGGATCATCCCCGCAGCCGTCTCGACATGGGGCGCGAAGACCACCGCCGGCTTCTCGGCCGCGATCCGCGCCACGACCTCGTCCACGGGCGCGGGCGCAAAGGCCGAGCGCGGATCGTTGCCCGTGCGCCGCGCCATCATCACGGTTTCGTCCGACGGCAGGCCGCCCGCCTCGAAGATCTGCGTCCAGCGGTACGAGAACCAGCCGTTCCGGATCACCATGACCCGCTCGCCGCCGGCCAACTGCCGCGCGACCGCCTCCATCGCGTAGGTGCCGCCGCCGGGGACCAGCGCCACCGCGTCGGCGTTGTAGACCTCGCGCAGCATCGACGAGATGTCGCGCATCACGCCCTGGAAGGCCGCGCTCATGTGGTTGAGCGAGCGGTCGGTGAAGACGACCGAATATTCCAGAAGCCCGTCCGGGTCGATGTCCTGTCTCAGCGCTGTCATGGTGTCCTCCATTGACCTTGTGCCGGACCTAGCGCCGGGCCGGGACGGATGCAACGGCGCGGGCAGACAAGACCGCCCATTCCCGCATTGCATCCGCGCGTCATTTCGCTAGAAGCGCGCGTGAACCAGGGACCAGACCGACCGGAGGGGACAGAACCCATGCGCGTTTACTATGACCGCGATTGCGACATCAACCTGATCAAGGACAAGAAGGTGGCCATCCTCGGCTACGGCAGCCAGGGCCACGCGCATGCGCTGAACCTCCGCGACTCCGGCGCGAAGAACCTCGCCGTGGCGCTTCGTCCCGGCTCGCCCTCGGCGAAGAAGGCCGAGGCCGAAGGGCTGAAAGTCATGGGCATTGAGGAAGCCGCCGCCTGGTGCGACCTGATGATGTTCACCATGCCGGACGAGCTTCAGGCCAAGACCTATCGCGACCACGTCCACGACAATCTCAAGGACGGCGCCGCCATCGCCTTCGCGCACGGTCTCAACGTCCACTTCGGCCTGATCGAGCCCAAGCCCGGCGTCGACGTCATCATGATGGCGCCCAAGGGCCCCGGTCACACGGTGCGCGGCGAATACGTCAAGGGCGGCGGCGTGCCCTGCCTCGTCGCTGTCGACAACGACGCCTCCGGCAAGGCGCTGGAAATCGGCCTCTCCTATTGCTCCGCCATCGGCGGCGGCCGCTCGGGCATCATCGAGACCAACTTCAAGGAAGAGTGCGAGACCGATCTCTTCGGCGAGCAGGCCGTTCTCTGCGGCGGTCTCGTCGAGCTGATCCGCATGGGTTTCGAGACGCTGGTCGAGGCGGGCTACGCCCCCGAGATGGCCTATTTCGAATGCCTCCACGAGGTAAAGCTGATCGTCGACCTGATCTACGAGGGCGGCATCGCGAACATGAACTACTCGATCTCGAACACCGCCGAATACGGCGAATACGTCTCGGGTCCGCGCGTCCTTCCCTATGACGAGACGAAGAAGCGGATGAAGGAGATCCTGACGGACATTCAGACCGGCAAATTCGTCCGCGACTTCATGACAGAGAACGCCGTCGGCCAGCCGATGTTCAAGTCGACGCGCCGCATCAACGACGCCCACCAGATCGAGGAAGTCGGCGAGAAGCTGCGCGGCATGATGCCCTGGATCTCGAAGGGCAAGATGGTCGACCGCGCGCGGAACTGATCGGGTTTCATGGATTTTGAAAGGCCGGGCCAAGCGCCCGGCCTTTTGCGTTTGCTGTGATGGTTCGCGCCAGGGACCGCCCGACAGCGCCCTGCTTCCCTTACGCGAGCACCGTCGACGACCACGGAAAGGCGACCCTTGCTCGTACCAGCGTCGACGCCGAGCCCCGTGCCGATCAGCCGACAACACCCTTCGCGTCCCGGCAGGAAAGACGCCAGGCAAGCCCGGCAGGCGCAAAATCGACGGACACCTTCCCCCCTGTGGTTCTCTCAACCATGCCGGTTGTCACCGTGGAACCGAAACCGGACCGTCCCGGCTTTGCGACGGGCGGCCCGCCGCTCTCCAGCCAGGACAGCGTGAACTTGCGGCCGGTCGATGAATCCCCCTCCAACGTCCAGCGGATCGAGATGCGCCCGGTCTCGTTCGAGAGCGCCCCGTACTTCGCTGCGTTGGTGGCGAGTTCGTGGAGCGCCATTCCCAGCGCCTGGGTGGCATCGGGCGTGAGCGCGAGGGGCGGCCCGTCGACCTCGATACGCTCGCCGATCAGATCGCCGAGATGCGCAAGCTGGGACCGGGCGAGATCGGCGAGCTGCACCGTCTTCCGCGAGTTCCGGAACAGCAGGTCCTGCGCGGCCGCCAGCGCCTGCACGCGTGTTCTGAACCGCTCCATGAAATCGTCCGCGCCAGACGAGGCCGTGTGCCGTGCCATTGCCAGGACGAGGCTCAGCATGTTCTTGGAGCGGTGATCGACCTCGCGCATCAACAGTTGGTTCAGTTCTTCCTGATCCTTGCGGTCGGAAATGTCGTTGAACAGCACGGCGACGCGATGGTCCTCCGGCGAGTCGATCCGAAAGGCGTAGACGTTGAACCACCGCCCCAGCATCTGCGAGCGTTGCTCGAAGCGCACCGGCTCGCCCGTCCTCGCAACGCGCCCGTAGGTTTCATACCAATGGTCCTCAAGGTCCGGCGCCGCCTCGCGCAGCCACTGGCCGAGAATGGCCTCGGGGAACCCGGTCCGGTCGTAGAAGGCGGGGTTCGCCTCCACGACCCGGTAATCGATGCGTCCGTCCGGCGCGTCGAGGCGAAGCTCGAGAACGCAGAAGCCCTGGTCGATGGCGTCGAACAGGGTGCGATAGCGCGCTTCGCTCGCGCGGCGTTTCTCCTCCGCCTCCTTGCGCTGCGTCGTCTCCTGCACGACAGCCGCTACGCCAACATTCCGGCCGTCGACGCGCACCGGGAAGAAGTGCTCTTCCCAATGGCGCAGGCGTCCCGGTTCCGCTGGCGTCTCTCCGCTGATCTCGACCCCGTGCCAAGGCTATCCTGTCTCGAGGATTTCGCCCCATCGGCGGTAGAGCCTCTCGAAATCCACGAGATCCGGCAGGAGCTCGTCCGGCCGACGCCCGATGTGAACGTCGGAAGGCAGGCCGTTGATGCTTGCGAGCATGGGATTCACGTACTGGAACCTGAACTCGCTGTCCCAGACCCCGAGGCCGACGGGTGCGCCGCCGAACAGCGCCGCCAGGACGGCGTCGGCGTCGGTCGGCTCCTGTCCCGGGTGCTCTTGCTCGGGAATGGCGTGGGCAAAGCCGATCATGCGAATGGGCGTACGATCGGTATCGAATTCGACACGCCCGTTCTCGACGAACCAGCACTCTGCTCCTTTGGGACCGGCGTAGCGATGTCTCGACCAGTATTTGCCGTCGGGGGACGTCAGCGCGGCCGTGACGGCGGCCCGAAATGCCTCGCGGTCGGCGGGATGAACGGCCTTGGCCACATGTTCGAACGTCTCGGGCGCTCCTTCGGTTTTCGGCATCCCCGGATAATCGCTCGCGATGCGCTGGACCTTGTCCGCGCGGATGTCCCATTCGAAGACGCCCGTCGGCACGGCGTGAGGCGCGAGGTGGGCCTGCTCCGGCTGCCCGCCAACGCCTGCCGCAGCGCCGTGCTGCATCGAAAAGCCGGCGCGGGCTTGATCGGTGACGTCGATGTTGAGTCCGCGAATGACCCGGACGTTCCCGGCAGCGTCCCTGTCGATGACGCCTCGATCCAGCATGACGCGTACGGCGCCGTCTGGCCTCACGATCCGGAAACTATGGCTGTACGTCGTGAGGTCTGATCCGAGGTAGGTGGAGGTTTCCCCCTCGACCCGGACCCGGTCCTCTGGATGAACGAGCGCCGAGAACCCATCCTCCGCTGTGGGGGCCTGCTTCAGGCCGTAGAGGCGGATCAACTCGGGCGACCAGCTCAAGCGGTCGGCAGATGGCCACCATTCGTACGTTCCAGCCTGCCACGCGGATGCAAGCTCGTGACATGACTCCGCGACTGTCTTGTCCGCCGACATGTGAGCCCCCTCGCAAGATTGTTCGGGTTGAGCGAAATTGTCTCGCCAAGTGATCATATTGGGCGAGTTGCGGTTTCAAGTCCATAGAACGCTCTTGAATCGGGGATTCGGTCGTGAATCCGCGGCTGCAGGTCTGGGCCTCAGCCCCTTGTTCTACGTCGTCACACCGGAAACGCCGCCTCGAACTCCCCGAGGCCCGACCGCGAAAACACCACCGCCCGGCTCTCCCCGTCGCGCCTGATCCACCCGCCCCGCTCCATCCGGGCGAAGATCGCCCGCCCGAGCGACCCTGCGAGGTGGCTGCGTCTCTCGGACCAGTCGAGGCACTCGCGGCAGACCGGCGTCCGCGCCGTCTCGAGCGCCCCTACATCGACCCCGAGACCGCCGGCGAAAACCCGTCCCGCCTGCGACAGGACCAGCCCCTCCGCACCGACCTCGAGCAACCCGCGCGCGGCGAGGCTGTCGTACATCTGCACCCCTCTCCGCCCGGCGAGATGGTTGTAGCAGACCCGCGCCTCGCGCATCCCCTCGTCGCGGGGGCCCGGCCGTGTCCGCGTCAGCCCGTGGCTGTCGGCGAGGCCCATCAGCCCCTCGACCACCGCTGCGACCTCGGCCGAGGCGAGCGCGAAATACTTGTGCCGTCCCTGCTTGCGGACCGTCAGCAGTCCTGCATCGGACAGGCGCGCCAGATGCCCGCTGGCCGTTGGCGCCGTCACCCCCGCCTCGGCGGCAAGCTCGGCCGCCGTCAGCGCCTGGCCGCCCATGAGTGCGACCAGCATCGCCGCGCGACCCGGATCGCCGATGAGTGCGGCGAGGCGCGATATGTCGGGGCCTTCTCTCATGCTTCGGTCCTAGCCAAAGCATCCGCGCCGCACAACGGGATAGGCAGGGCGAACAATGGAAGGACACCCCATGCTCACCTGCGTCATCCGCTATCACATCGACCCGAACCGCCGCGAGGCCTTCGCGCAGTACGCCCGGACGTGGGGCCAGTGCATCCCGCGCTGCGGCGCCGACCTCGTCGGCTACTACGCCCCGCACGAAGGCTCTGCCACGCTCGCCTACGGCATCTACAACGTCGACTCTCTCGCCGCCTACGAGGCCTACCGCAAGAGGCTTGCGGAGGACCCGCTCGGGCGGCAGAACTACGACTTCGCCCGGTCCGAACGCTTCATCCTGCGCGAGGACCGCACCTTCCTGACGCTCGCGTCCGCCCCGCACGGAGACCCCGCATGATCGCCGTCATCTTCGAAGTCTGGCCGAAGGACGGCCACGTCGACACCTATCTCGACATCGCTGCCAGCCTTCGCGAGGAGCTGACGGGCCATCCGGGGTTTATCTCGGTCGAACGCTTCCGCAGCATCACCGATCCTGAGAAACTGCTGTCGCTGTCGTTCTTCGAGGACGAGGCCGCGCTGGACGCCTGGCGGCAGAGGCCGCGCCACCGGGCGGCGCAAAGCGCCGGACGCCACGAACATTTCGCCGACTATCGGCTGCGCATCGCCGGCGTGATCCGCGACTACGGCATGACCGAGCGCGACGAGGCGCCCCAGGACAGCCGCGCGCTGAACGGATGACCGACACACCCACGATCACAAGATCGAGCTGGATCTCGGTCCTCGCACTTGGCCTCGTCTGGGGCGCGTCGTTCCTGTTCATCGAGCTGGCGCTGGCGGGCATCGGCCCGTTCTGGCTCGCCTCCTCGCGCATCCTTCTCGCCGGTGCCGTCACCACGGCGGTCTGGCGCGCGCGGGGAGGCACATTCTACACCTCGCCCGCCCGCGCGCCGCTGCCCCTTCTCCTCGCGGTCGGCGCGATGAGCTCGGCCCTCCCCTTCATGGCGATAAGCTGGGGCCAGCAGGTGGTGACGTCGGGCTTCGCGGGCGTCTCGATGGCCGCCGTCGCGCTCATGGTTCTGCCTCTCGCCCACGTCTTCGTGCCGGGCGAACGCATGACGCTGCGACGCACGACAGGCTTCCTCGTCGGCTTCGCTGGCGTCGTCGTGCTGATCGGACCCGAAGCCATGGCCTCGACCGGTCGCCAGGGTGAAATCTGGGGCCAGCTTGCCTGCCTCGGGGCTGCCGCCTGCTATGCCGTCTCGTCGGTCCTGATGCGCCGCATCCCGCCCGTCGACCCGGTCGGCCTATCCGCCGTCACGCTCTGGATCGGCGGCGCTCTCGTCACGATCGCCGCGCTCTGGATTGAGGGCCTGCCCGGTGTCCCCGGCGGCAAGGTCATCGCGGTGCTTGTGACCCTCGGCCTCGTCCAGACGGCAGCGGCGAACCTGCTCAGGATCGTGGTGATCCGCTCGGCCGGGCCGACGTTCATGTCGCTGACCAACTACATGGTGCCTCTCTGGTCGGTCATCCTGGGCGTCCTGATCCTGAACGAAGAGGCGGAGCCGACGCTGTTTCGCGCCATGGCGCTGATCCTCGCCGGGGTCCTGCTGTCGCAGTGGGGCGCGCTCAAGCGGATGTTCGGCCGGGGCTGAGCCGGTCAGGCCGCCTCGACTGCGCGCACGACGTCGTCGATCACCTGCGTCAGGAGGCCATCGTCCTCGCACTCGGCCATGACGCGGATCAGGGGCTCGGTGCCCGACTTCCGGATCAGAAGCCGCCCGTGACCTTCCAGACGCGCCTCCGCCTCGGCGATTGCCGTCTTGACCGACACCGTGTCCAGCGGCGCGGCCCCCTCGGCGTAACGCACGTTCTTCAGCCTCTGCGGCACCGGCTCGAAGACCTGGCGCAGCGCGCTCGCGGGCTGGCCCGTGCGCTGCATCTCGGCCAGGAACTGAAGCCCGGCGAGAAGCCCGTCGCCCGTCGTCGCGTAATCGGTCATCACGATATGGCCCGACTGCTCGCCGCCCAGGTTGAAGCCGCCCGACCGCATCGCCTCGACGACATAGCGGTCGCCCACGGCAGTCCGGCGCAACTCGAGCCCCTTGCCCTGCAGATAGCGTTCGAGCCCCAGGTTCGACATGACCGTCGCCACCAAGGCGCCGCCCTTCAGACGCTGCTCGCTGGCCCATCTGGCCGCGAAAAGGCCCATGACCTGGTCGCCATCGGCCACGCGGCCGTTCTCGTCGAGGATCATGATGCGGTCCGCATCGCCGTCGAGACAGAGCCCCACGTCCGCGCCGTGCGTCACGACCGTCTCGGCGGCCAGGCGCGTGTCGGTCGAGCCGCAGCCCGCGTTGATGTTGGTGCCATCCGGCGTGACGCCGACAGGAATGACCTCGGCGCCCAGTTCCCACAGCACCTGTGGCGCCGCGCGATAGGCCGCGCCGTTCGCGCAATCGACCACCACCTTCAGCCCGTCCAGCGTCAGATCCTGCGGAAAGGTCGACTTCACCCGCTCGACATAGCGGTGCAGACCGTCGTCGATCCGCTTGGCCCGGCCGATGTTGCCGGCATCGGCAGGTTGGATCTCGCCCGCCATGATCGCCTCGATCTCGGACTCCGCCTCGTCGGACAGCTTGAAGCCGTCCGGCCCGAAGAACTTGATGCCGTTGTCCTCGTGCGGGTTGTGGCTGGCCGAGATCATCACGCCCACATCGGCGCGCATCGACCGCGTCAGAAGCCCAACGGCGGGCGTCGGCACGGGGCCGAGCAGAAGCACGTTCATGCCCGTCGAGGTGAACCCCGCGGTAATCGCGTTCTCGAACATGTAGCCCGACAGACGGGTGTCCTTGCCGATGACAACCCGGTGCGCGGCCGAGCCGTCGCGCCGGAAATAGCGTCCAGCCGCCGCGCCGAGGCGCAGCGCCGTGTCGGCGGTCATCGGGAAGGAATTGGCGCGCCCGCGCACGCCGTCGGTTCCGAAAAGCTTGCGTACCATTGTCTCACACACCCCAGCGACCTGATCCTGAGGCGTGTCTAGCATGGCTCCCGCAGTCAGGCGAGCGTCCAGCGAAAACGGCGTGAAACCGCGTGACCGACCGAGGCTTCCGCGCGTCAGCGCGAGGCGAAGGCGTCGGACTGGCGATAGAACTTGTGAAAGCCGATGGCGGCCGTCATCGGGAAGGCGCGGGCCCACTTCGGACGAACGGACTTCGTGTGGTAATGCGTGGCGCCGTCGGTCAGGGGACGCTCGGACTCGCCCAGCATGATCTTGGCCACCTTGCCCACCAGCGCGAAGGCCTTCTTCTCGCGGATGACCTCGGGACGCCCGTCGCAGGTATAGGTGAACTGGCAGCGGAATTTCTCGCCGGTCCCCTGGTTCACGACACCGCAGACGCTGTTGGGATAGCGCGGATCGTCGACCCGGTTCAGGATGACCTCGGCCACGCCGAAGATGCCGCGAACGGTTTCGCCCCGTGCCTCGAAGTAGAGAGCCTCGGACAGGCACCGCCATTCCGGTCCGCCCGAAACGGCCGGCATCGCATCGAGCCGGGCACGAGAATAATATCCCGTGTCGCCTGGCGTCGCCGCGGGCGACTGGATCAGACGGCCGAGCCCGCGGCGTTGCACATCGCTGACGGTCCGGTTCTCGGCGTCGAGAAGCGAAGACAGGCGGTCGTCAATCCCGGCCTGCGAATTGTTCGAAGATCCCAGCGTCACATCGGCCAAAGCCGCCCCGCAACACAGGACCAGAGACGCCGATACGATCAGCGCCCGAACGGCGTTTCCATACATGGTTGCCCCCTTTTCGCAGCAACACATCACCTTGAGGGCAGCACACGCCCTCGTACCTCAAGGCGGGCCTAGCCAATGGCCGGGGGAACGTCCACCCCGGGATCGGAAAAACGGACCGTGGAACGGGGACAGATTCGGCAAGAATCCGCTTAAAATTCCATTAATCGATCAATGGTCGGGAAAATATCTCTTTGTCGCGGAGCGCAAGCTGCGCGGCGGCCAGTCGAGCGCCGGGGACGCGGAAGGGCGAGCAACTGACGTAGTCGAAGCCCGCGGCACGGCAGAAGGCGATGGATTCGGGGTCGCCGCCGTGTTCGCCGCAGATCGACAGCTTCATGTCGGGCCGGACCGCACGTCCCCGCGAGGCGCCCAGTTGCAGAAGCTCTCCCACGCCCTCGACGTCGAGGCGGTGGAACGGATCTTCCGTGAAGATGCCCTGCTGGACATAGACCGACATGAACCGCCCCGCGTCGTCGCGCGACAATCCATAGGTCATCTGGGTCAGGTCGTTCGTGCCGAAGGACAGGAACGAGACATGGGGCGCGATCTCGCCCGCGCGAAGCGCCGCGCGGGGCGTCTCGACCATGACGCCCAGACGATAGTCGAACGAGGCCCCCGTTTCGGAGCGCACGGCGGCCGCGATGCCCTCGATCCGGCCCCGGACAAGCTCGACCTCGCGCTTGGCCGAAACGAGCGGGATCATGATCTCGGGCACGACGGGCATCTCGGGCGTCGAACTTTCGATCGTCGCGGTGAAGATCGCGCGCGCCTGCGCCTCATAGATCTCGGGCATCGTGATGCCCAGGCGGACCCCGCGCAGGCCCAGCATGGGGTTGAACTCGGACAGGGCCTCGACCCGCCGCGTCACGCGCGACAGGGGCAGGCCCATGGCGTCGGCCAGATCCCGCAGCCCGTCGCGCGACTGCGGCAGGAACTCGTGCAGCGGAGGATCGAACAGCCGGATGCAGACCGGGCGCCCCGCCATCACCTCGAAGAGCTTGCAGAAGTCCGCCACCTGCATGGGCACAAGGCGCTCCAGCGAAGCCGCGCGGCCTTCGGCCGTCTCGGCGAAGATCATCTCGCGCATCAGCGTCAAACGGTCTTCCTCGAAGAACATGTGTTCCGTCCGGCAGAGCCCGATGCCCTCGGCCTCGAAGGTCAGCGCCATCTTCGCCTCGGCATAGGTGTCGGCGTTGGCGCGCACGCCGATGTCGCGCACCTCGTCGGCCCAATGGAGGAGCGTGCGGAAGCTGTCGTCGAGGTTCGGCTCCAGGAGCGGCACCGCGCCGGCAAGGACCGTTCCCGTCGTGCCATCGACCGTGACGAGGTCGCCCTCGTTCAGGACCCGGCCATCCGGCGTGGTGAGCGTCCGCGCGCGCCGGTTCAGGGCGATCCCGTGCGCGCCGACGACACCCGGCAGGCCCAGACCGCGCGCCACCATCGCGGCGTGGCTGGTCATGCCGCCGCGTTCGGTCAGGACCGCGTGGGCCGCGTGCATCCCCCGGATGTCCTCGGGCGAGGTTTCGCGGCGGACGAGGATCGTGGCTTCGCCGCGCGCGGCGGCGGCCTGTGCCGCGGCCGAGGTGAAGACGATGCGCCCGGTGGCGGCGCCGGGGCTGGCGGCGACGCCTGTCGCGATCACGTCGCGCGCCGCTTTCTGGTCGACCTGACGGTGCATGAGGTGTGCGAGGAACCCGGGCTCGATCCGCAGGACTGCCTCCTCGCGCTCTATGGCCCCATCCTCGGCCATCGCCACGGCGATCCGCACAGCGGCCCGCGCGGTGCGCTGCACGCGCACGGCGTCAAGGACCGACAGCCGCCCGGCATCCAGGGCGAATTCGATCTGCATCTCTTCCTTCAGGCGCTGACGGCAGGTCGCGCCGTACTGCATCAGGCGGTCGAAGCCCTCGGGGTACATTTCTTCCAGAGACGGGCCGCGCGGGTCGCGGGTCAGGTACACGGCGCTTTCGTCGAACAGCGCGTCGCGCCCCTGGCTCTGGCCGAGGTAGCGCCCCGTGATCTGCGGCAGGCCCGTGTCGGACGAGACGAACTGGATCACGCCCGAGCCGCTTTCGGGCGGGCCCATGCCGGGCGCCATGCGCTGCACGACGAGGCCGAGACCAGCCTCCGCCGGCGCGCCGCGCGCCTGCCTCAGAAGCCGGGCCGAGGTGCCTTCCCACGCGCGCGCCATCGACTTCAGCACATCCGAAAGCTGTCGCGCCGGGTCCTGCGGGAAAGGTTCGTCCATCTCGGCCTCGTAGGCGTCGAGCATGGCGGTCAGGGTCGACCCGTCGGGATCGTCCGGCGCCTCGAAGCTGTCGGGGTCAAGACGCGCGACCTGCACCGAATAGGTCTGCACGAAACGGACATAGAGCCTATCGGCGGCGGCGTGGCCCAGGAGGTTCGCCAGTTCCGCGTGCCGGGCATCGTTCATGCCGATGTTCAGGATCGCCCCCGGCCCGCCCCAGTCGGGATCCTCGGACGACGGCCTGACCGAAACCAGGGGCGCGGCCCCGAAGTTCCGCAGGATGGCGGCGGTGTCGACCTGCCCTCCGCTCGCGAGCCGTCGCACCGTCGCGAAGGACAGCGCCACGGTCAGCGGAACGGGAAGGTCGAGCCGGATCAGCCGCTGCAGGCACTTCGCGCGTCCGCCGTGCGTATCGTTCGCGACGGGCGCCGTTTCGTCGATGACGACGAAGTCTTCGATCTCGAATGGTTTCTGCACTGCGGCGATTCCTTCGCTGCGCAGGATAGAAGCTAATCGTCCGCGATCAAGGAAGCCGTGCGTCTAAATCGTTATCGGCGCCCGTCCGTTGCCGGAACCTCGCGTCAGCCCTCGAGCCGCGTCAGGTCCGCGACGCCGAGGCAGAGCGCGCTGATGCGGTGCAGGAGGTTCAGCCGGTTCCGCCGCAGGATCTGGCTCTCGGCGTTCACCTGCACCGCCTCGAAGAAGGCGTCGATCGGCGCGCGGAGGTCGGCGAGAGCAGCCATCGCCGCGCCGAAATCCTCGGACTGCATGGCGGGCGCGATCTTCGCCTGCGCGTCGTCGAGCGCGGCGAAAAGCGCGCGTTCCTCGTCCGTCTCGGCCAATTTGGGATCGGGGCCGTAGGAGTATTCGACCCCGTCCTTCTCCTGCGCCTGCGTCAGGATGTTGTGCGCGCGCCGGAAGCCCTGGAGAAGGTTGCCCCCGTCTTCGGTGTCGAGGAAGGCCTGCAACGCCTCGGCGCGACGGACGAGAAGGGTCAGGTCGTCCGCGTTCGGCATGGCGAGGCAGGCGTCGATGACGTCATGCCGGATGCCCCGGTCGCGGAGGTAGACCTTGAGGCGGTCATGGAGGAAGCTCCTCATTTCATTGATGTCCGCGAAAGCGTTACTTCGTGGGCCAGCAATCTCGTTAGCTCGCTGAAACATATCGTTCAGGGCAATTCGAAATTCGTTAGCTGCAATCAACCGGATCACCCCCAGCGCCGCCCGCCTCAGCGCAAACGGATCCTTCGACCCCGTCGGCTTCTCGTCAATCGCCCAGAAGCCCGTCAGCGTGTCGATCTTGTCGGCCAACGCAACGGCCACCGACAAGGGCGCCGAAGGCACGTCGTCGGACGGACCGAGCGGCTGGTAATGCTCGCGCGCCACCGCCGCCACATCCTCGCCCTGCCCGGCGGCCTTGGCGTAATAGGCCCCCATCACCCCCTGTAACTCGGGGAACTCGTAGACCATCTCGGACGACAGGTCGGCCTTGGCCATCCGCGCCGCCGTCTCGGCCTTCTCCGGGTCCGCACCCACCAGGGGTGCTAACTCCCGCGCCAGAGCCGCGATGCGCTCGATGCGCTCGGCCTGAGATCCTAACTTGTTGTGGAAGGTCACCGCCTTCAGCGCCTCCAGCCACTCGCCCATCCCTGCCTTCGCCACGCGCAGGTCGTTCTCCCAGAAGAACTTGGCATCCGACAGCCGCGCCGACAGCACCTTGCGGTTGCCCTTCAGGATCGTCGCGCCATCGTCCGCCGTCTCGCGGTTGGCCACGGTGACGAAGCGCACGATGCGGCCCGCCTTGTCCGTGACGCTGAAGAACTTCTGGTGTTCCTTCATCGATGTCCGCAGCACCTCGGGCGGCAGGTCCAGGAACTCCGCCCCGATCTCGCCCATCAGCACCACCGGCCATTCGACGAGGCCCGCGACCTCGGCCAGAAGGCCCTTGTCCTCGACCAGCTCCAGCCCCTGCGCGAAGGCCGCCTGCGTCGCGTCGTGCCAGATATGCTCGGCGCGCTCCTCGGCCGAGAGGATCACATGCGCCCGCTTCAGCTTCGCCACGTAGTCGTCGAAGGACGACACGCGGAACGCACCCGGAGCCATGAACCTGTGCCCGCGCGTGGTATCGCCGGCCCGGATGCCGTCGATCTCGACCGGCACCACCGTCGCCTCGCCCGCCTCATCGGTCACAAGGCAGAGGATCGAGTGCAGCGGACGCACCCACCTCAGGGTGCCCGCGCCCCAGCGCATCGACTTCGGCCAGGGGAAATCGCGCACCGTGCGCTCCAGCACCTCGGCCACGATCTCGGCCGCAGGACGCCCGGGCTTCTCGACCACCGCGAACCAGACCTGGCCCTTCTTGTCGTCCCGCGCCTGAAGCTGGTCCTTCGTCAGACCCGTCGAACGCAGGAACCCCTCCAGCGCCTGATCCGGTGCGTCGGTGCGCGGACCTTTGCGCTCCTCCCGCAATGCGGGCGAACGGTCCAGTAGCCCCTCGACCGCCAGCGCAAGACGGCGCGGCGTGGCGAAGGCGGCGGCATGGGCATAGGTCAGCCCCGCCTCGACCAGACCGTCCGTCATCAGCCTGCGCAGATCCTCCGCCGCCTGCCGCTGCATCCGCGCGGGGATTTCCTCGGAGAAGAGTTCGATCAGAAGATCGGGCATGGGGGATGGGTCCGGTTCAGCTCAGGGTTCAGGGGCGGTGGATAGCCGTCCCTCCCGCCCCCGTCCAGTCCCGGACCCGGTGCGTCAGGCCCCGGCCTGGCGGGCCTTTTCCTCGGCCCAGTCGCTGATCGTCTGCACATCCGGTCCCGCGCAACGCGGCACGATGCGGTAGATCGCCTCGATGGCGTTCTCGAGCGCATAGCCCAGCAGCCCGAGTCCGAGGAGCCCCAGAAGCACCCGCCCGAACGCCATGCCGCGCACATAGGACAGCGCGTCGCCGACGCCCTTGGCCTCGCTCGGGTCCGACTGCAGGGCGGCGACAACCAGGAACGCGCCCACGATCCCCACGACGATGGCATGGGCCACGAACCCGGCGCGCATCGCGGGGTCAAGGCGCCGCGTCGTGGGTGTCACGCGGATGTTGCGCTCATAGGTGCGCGCCCAGCCCTTGTAGAGGTGGAAGGCACCCACGCCGAGGAGGGCCACGCCCACCGCGGCCGCGATCCACTTGCCGAAGGGCATCCCCATCATCTTCGTGGTCCAGTCGCCCCCGCCCGAGGAGTTCCCCCGCGCGAGTGCGATGACCGACACGCCAAGCGCGCCGTACCAGATGCCCGACACAACGAGGGCGACGCGCGCGAAGACCCCCTTCTCGTCGTCGCCACGCCTCTCGAGATCGTACCACGCCGCGACCAGCCGCCAGGCGGCGAAGCAGATAAGCCCAAGCCCGATGAGCCAGAGGAGCGCGTTGCCGAAAGGTTCGTCCCTGAGCCTCGCCAGCGCCCCCTGGGTGTCCTCGGTCTGACCGCCGGCCCAGGCCGCGGCCAGCGTCAGCCCGCCAAGCACAGCATAGACCGCGGCGCGGGCGCTGTATCCCACCCGCATCATCGGTACGACCCAGTTCGGTGCAGTGTCTGACATCGGCGCGTCCTCCTGCCGGACAAAGCGCCTGCCAACGCATTCGGTTCCGCCGAGGCTACTGCTCGGGAGGAGCCGGACAGCCCTGCGGCAAGGGATCTCCATCGAAGAAGGCCTGGCCGCAGGCGTTGATCTGGTGCCAGACGAAGCCGCGTCCGTCCTCGCCGATGGCAACCACGCGGTCGAAGCCGTAATGGATGTTGCCCTCGCCCAGGAAGGCCGTCGCCGTCCCCTCCTCCAGTGCTGCACCGATGGCAGCGGCGTCGAAGCAGTCGAACCAGCCCGGTGCCACGTTCGGCACCGCACCCTCATAGACGACATAGCTTTCGGTCAGCATCGCCTGGCTCAGCCCGGTCTCGAAACAGGCCCGGTAGCGCAGGGGGGAGCTGTCGGCGTCGATGGCGCGCACGGACTCGGCCCCGATCGCCTCGGGCGCTCCCGTCGCCACCGACGTAAGAAACACCTCGGAGTCCTCCGCCGAGACGGTGTCGTAGAAGGCGTAGACCTGGAAATAGTACATCGCCGCGCCGGCGATCAGGCCCGAGACCACGAGGATCATGGCGACGATTTTCCCGCTCATGCCCTCACGCCGCCGCCCCGGCCGCGTCGGTCGTGACGAAGGCATCTGCGCAGGCCTTCGCCAAAGCCCGCACCCGCCCGATATAGGCCTGGCGCTCGGTCACGCTGATGACGCCGCGCGCATCGAGCAGGTTGAAGAGATGGCTCGCCTTGATGCACTGGTCATAGGCCGGATGCGCCATGACGATGCGCTTGCCGGTCTTGGGATCGACGTCGTCCGCCTCGAGGATGCGACGGCACTCGGCCTCGGCGTCCTCGAAGTGCTTCAGGAGCATGTCCGTGTCCGCCACGTCGAAGTTCCACCGAGAATACTCCTGCTCGGTCTGCCGGAAGATGTCGCCATAGCTCAGCGGGATCGGCGACTGAGGGTCGTTGAACGGCATCTCCATGACGTGATCGATGCCGAGGACGTACATCGCAAGTCGTTCCAGCCCATAGGTCAGCTCGCCCGAAACCGGCTTGCAATCGTGCCCGCCGACCTGCTGGAAATAGGTGAACTGCGACACTTCCATCCCGTCGCACCAAACCTCCCAGCCAAGCCCCCAGGCGCCGAGCGTCGGGCTTTCCCAGTCGTCCTCGACGAAGCGGATGTCGTGAAGCGCGGCGTCGATGCCGATGGCCTCGAGCGAGCCGAGATAGAGCGCCTGAAGATCCGGCGGCGACGGCTTTATCAGCACCTGGTACTGATAATAGTGCTGAAGCCGGTTCGGGTTCTCGCCATAACGCCCGTCGGTCGGCCGCCGGGACGGCTGGACATAGGCCGCGGCCCAGGCCTTTCTGCCAAGTGCCCGCAGTGTCGTCGCGGGGTGGAAGGTGCCCGCGCCCACCTCCATGTCGTAGGGCTGCAGGATCGCGCAGCCCTTCGACGCCCAATAGCTCTGAAGCCTGAGAATGATCTCCTGGAAGCTCTTCGGGCGCACCGTGTCGGACGGGCTGTGGGCGGACATGGGCGGAACCTCTCGCAACTCGCGTTCTCAATAGGCAACAGGCCCGACGGGGTCAATCTGACCCCCTTGAAACCCCTCGCACTCGGTCCAGCCTTTCTCTAGAACAGCCGCAATCGGCGCCCCGGGGGGCCTCCAAGGATCGGGATCGGTATGAACGTTTGGCGGGTCATCGCAGCCATTTGCCTGAGCATCTTCCTGGCCGGGACCGCCTCGGCGCAGCAATCCTGGGTGCAGATCGAGGCGCAACCTACGGAACGCGAAGCCCTTTCGCGCGCCAACGCCTATGCCGCCCAGCTTCCCGACGTGAACGCCTTCCGGCTTCGCTCGAACTGGCACGCCATCGCCCTCGGCCCCTATTCCGAAGCCGAAGCGCGCCAGCGCCTTCTTGAACTGCGGGCCTCCCGCGCCGTGCCGTCCGACGCCTTCGTGTCAGACGGGCGCTCGTTCCGCGACCGCATCTTCGGCACCGGCGTCGCCGCAACCGCGCCCGCCGCGCCCCTTACCCCGCCGCCCGTCCTCGAAGCCGGCGAGGAGACCCCTGCCGAGGCCCGCCGCAGCGAGGCAGAGCTCACCCGCGAGGACCGCGCCCTGATCCAGACCGCGATGCAGTGGGAAGGCGTCTACTCCTCGGTGATCGACGCCTCCTTTGGTCCCGGCACCCGCCGGGCGATGGCCGACTGGCAGCAGCTCAACGGCTACGAGCCGACCGGCATCCTCACGACGCTCCAGCGGCGCGAACTCGTCGACGGCTATCTCGGCGTCCTCGACGCGCTTGGCCTTACCCCCGTGATCGACGAACGGGCGGGCATCCAGGTCGACATGCCTGCGGGCCTCGTCCGCTTCGACCGCTACGAGTCGCCCTTCGCGCACTATGCGCCCGCAACCGACGACGGCGTGCGGGTCGTCCTCATCAGCCAGGCGGGCGACGCGAACACGCTCGGCGCGCTCTACGACATCCTCCAGACGCTCGAGATCGTGCCGATCGAGGGAGAGCGTGAGCTTACCCAATCCGAGTTCACCATCGAGGGCACGAACGCGACGACCCAGTCCTATACCTACGCGCGCCTCACCGGCGGCGCGGTCAAGGGCTTCACCCTGGCCTGGCCCGCCGGCGACGAAAAGCGCTTCCGCCTGGCCCTGTCCCGGATGCGCGACAGCTTCACGCCTCTCGAAGGCGTCCTGCCCGACACCGAAGGCACGGCGATCCAGAACATCGACCTTCTCTCGGGCCTCGAGATCCGCCGCCCCGGCACCACCGCCTCGGGCTTCTACATCGACGGCTCGGGCACTGTCCTGACCACCTCGGGCGCCGTCGCGCAATGCGCCCGCGTGACGCTCGACGGCGAGGTCGAGGCGCAGGTGACGGCGCGTGACGACGCGCTCGGCCTCGCCCTTTTGACACCCCGCGAGTCGCTCGCCCCCCTGTCGGTCGCGCGCCTCTCGACGAACGAGCCCCGGCTTGCGTCCGACATCGCCGTGGCGGGCTACAGCTACGGCGGGCTTCTGTCGGCGCCGGTCCTGTCCTTCGGCACGCTCGCCGACGTGAAGGGCCTCGACGGCGACGACCGTGTGCAGCGTCTCGACGTCTCGAACGAGCCCGGCGATGCGGGCGGCCCCGTCTTCGACGGCTCGGGCGCCGTGGTGGGGATGCTCCTCGCCCCGCGCGCGGGCGACCGCCAGCTTCCAGGCGACGTGGCCTTCGCCGCCGACGCTCCTGCCCTGTCCGACTTCCTTGCGGCGAACGGCATCGCTCCCGACGAGACCGCGATGGGAGACCTGATGGCGCCCGAGGACCTGGCGCTTCTCGCCACCGACCTGACCGTGCTGGTGTCCTGCTGGAACTGAGCCTCAGCCGCGCCAGAACCGCGAGGTGAAGAGGACGAAGACGACCATCAACTCAAGCCGGCCGCAGAGCATGGCGAAGGTCAGGATCCATTTCGCCATGTCGTTCAGCGTGCTGAAGTTGCCGGCGGGTCCGATGATGGGACCAAGGCCCGGTCCCACGTTCGCGATGGCCGTCGCGGCCCCGGACACCGACGTCACGAAATCGAGCCCCGTCGCCGACAGAAGCACCGAGAACACCCCGAGCGACACGAAGAACAGCGTCAGGAACGCCGTCACCGACGACAGCACGTCTTCGGTCAGCGTCTGCCCGCCGTAGCGGATCTGGAACACCCCGTTCGGGCTGTGGATGCGCCGGATCTGCGTCGCGATGGCCGCGATCAGGATCTGGTAGCGGAAGATCTTGACGGAACAGCAGGTCGACCCCGCGCATCCCCCGATCAGCCCGATGAAGAAGAACAGCACGACCGGAAACGGTCCCCAGAGCTGGTAGTCGACGCTGGCGTAGCCGGTTCCGGTGATGATCGAGGTGATGTTGAACGTCGCTTCCCTGAGAGCGTGTGTGAAGTGATCGCCATTCGCAAGAAGTCGATAGGCTGTCATGACCGCAATCAGGAGGGCGATCAGCCAGAAATAGGCCCTGATCTGGACATCGCGGTAGAACGGCAGCGCCGACCCCGCGAGGATCTGGACGTAGCGGACGAAGGGCAGGCTTGCCAGCACCATGAAGACCGAGGCGACGTACTCGGGCGCCCCCTGGTAGTTGCCGAAGGACGCATCGTGTGTCGAGAACCCGCCGGTCGACACCGTCGTCAGCGCATGGTTGACCGCGTGGAACCAGGTGAAGCCGCTGGCGAGGTAGGACAGCACGCAGGCGATCGTCAGCCCCACGTAGACGATCGAGATGCGCGAGGCGATCTCGGCCGCGCGGGGCAGCACCTTGCCGTCGGTTTCGAAGGCTTCCGAGCGGAAGATCTGCATCCCGCCCACCCGAAGCTCCGGCAGGAAGGCCATCGCGACGACGATGATGCCGACGCCGCCGAACCATTGCAGCATCGACCGCCATAACAGGATCCCCGCCGGGAGGTCGTCGAGCCCCACGAAGACCGTGGCGCCGGTCGTGGTCACGCCGCTCATCGCCTCGAAATAGGCGTCCGTGAAACTGGCGTCGGTGGCGCCCCGCATGAAGGGGATCGCCCCGAAAAGCGGCAGCACCACCCAGACCATCGTCGTCAGAAGGAAAAGCTGGCGGTTCTCCATCCGGCCCGAGACCGAGTTGGCCGAGGCCAGCGCGATCAGCCCGCCGGTAAGGATGGTGACGACGGCGGCTTCGAGAAAGACGCCCGCCTCGTCGTTCCCGGCGGCGAGGTCTGCCATCATCGGCAGGACCATCGACGCGCCGATGGCGGCGACGACGAGGCCGATGATGTATCCGACGGGCCGGAAGTCGATCATGCGGGACCCCTGTCCCTGCCGTTCGGCAAGGTCAGCCAAGGTAGGCCGCACGCCGTTCCGCCTCGTCGAGAACCTTCGGCGCGGACACCGGCGCGCCCTTGGCATCGAAGAAGGGCGTCGCCTTGTAACGCCCGGACAGCCGTGCGCCCGCGACATGCGACAGGTGTCGCACGATGGCGCCGACGACGGCCAGTGCGCCGCTCTTCGGCGAGCCCTTGTCCATCATGCGCGCGGCGAGCGGCGGCAAGGCATCCCGAGGGGTAAGGTTCCAGGCGATGACGCCCGCGTGCGGCACGCCGGGCGTTCCGGCGGAATTGACGAAAGGCGTCCCGCAGCATCCGGCGTACCAGCGGATCGGACCCTTCTTCGTCAGCCGCAGGGACTGGAGGTGTTCCTGCCCCTCCAGCATCTCGACCCGGTCCACCGTCGTCAGAAGTAGGTCGGTCCCGCCCCGCGCGTCCATCCTGTCGCCGCGCCCCAGGTGCCGCGCGTGGGCCTGGCAGTCCTTGCAGGCGCACACGATGCGCGTTCCCTTAGACAGGCCGATGCGGGCGTGCATCTTGCCGCAGTCGCACCGCCAGTCACACGTCCGATCCGTCATCCGAAGCCTCTCCACGCGGGCCGCCACTCTAGCAGCGACCCGCGACCGGGCAAGCGCCCTCAGCCCGGATGCACGAGCGTCCCGAAGAGGCGGGGATCGAGGCTCGCCTGGGCGAAGGTAGGGCCGCCGGTCAGCACCGACACGGCGTCATGGCTGTGCAGGCTTTCCTGATGGCTCGCCACCACGCGGTAATCGCCGATGCGCGGATCGGCCTCGATGGCTTCGGCGAAAAGCCGCGCCGCATCCTCGACGAAGATCGGGTTGGCCGCGTTCAGTTCAGCGAAGGCCTGCTCGTCCTCGCGCTTGACCATCACCTGCGTCTCGGTCGGCACCGCGCGGCGGCACAGCGCCACCGCATCCTCGAACCAAAGCGTGCCGGCGTCGGGTTCCAGAGCCAGCGACAGCCGCGCGACCGACCGCTGCGAATGCGGCGTCGCCAGTTGCCCGCGCGTCCGACGCGCGTGTTCGGAGAGTTCCAGCGAGCAGGGGCAGGTCGAGGAATAGACGTAATCGAGGTGCAACACCCGCAGCCGCTCGTCGTCCTGCTGCGCCACTTCCAGCGCCAGGTCATAATACTGCCAACCCTTCAGGCCCGAGCGCAGGCTCGCCACCTCCATCGGATAGGACAGCCGCATCTGGATCCGCGCATCCTCGGCATCGAGGTGCGCGCAATAGTCGTCGAGCGCCGACTCGATCACCTCGAAACTGAAGGCGCGCTCGACATGCGCATAGAAGCTGCGCATGATGCGGCTCATGTTGATGCCCTTGCGGCCCGCGTCGAGGCTGACCGTGCCCGTCACCGAGACGTCGACAAGCCGCTCGCCACCGCTCTTAACCTTGAATCGCACCGGCAGCCGGAAGTTCGAGATGCCGACGTGCTGGATCTTGGACCTCGCGCCCCGGATCAGGGATTCGGGACCGTTCTGCAGGTCGGGCAGCGTGGCGCGATAGGCCTCGTCCGACAGGAAGTCGACCGGATAGGCGCGCGAGAAGTCGGGATAGCCGTTCGACCGTCCGACCAGCAGCGCGCGCAGGGCGGGATCAAGCCGCTCGACCTCGTCCGCCGTCGCCTGTCCTGCCCAGTCGCGCAGGACCGACAGCGCCTCGGCGGCGTCGTCCGGCGTCAGGTCCCGTCCCAGTGGCTTCGAGTGAATGGTCATCCGTCTTTCCCCTTCGTGTCCCGCGAGGATATCCCGTCGTCCTTGCCGTTTCTTTACGAAGGGGAAGGTACGCCGGATCTTACGTATGTCTCGACGAAACGCCGCAGGATGCGCTCCGGCACCGTGACCTCGGCCGAGAGGCAGGCACGGGTCAGATCTTCTGCCGCCTCGGGGTCGAAGTATCCCCGGTTGCGATAGATGCGGATTCGGTCCGCGAAGACCTGCCCGTCCGCCTCGGGATGGAACTGCGTCGCATAGACGTTCCGCCCCGCGCGGATCATCTGGAACGGGCAACCTTCCGACCCCGCAAGGTGAACCGCTCCCGGCGGCAGCGCCTGCACGGCCTCCTTGTGGCCGACGAGCGCCGCGAACCGATCCGGCAGACCCCGCAACAGCGGATCGGAGCGTCCCTCCTCCGTCACCTCGCAGGTCACGGCCGACACAGGCTCGCCGTACTGCGCCTTCGAGACCTCGCCGCCCAGGTGATGCGCCAGAAGCCCGATGCCGTAGCAGCAGCCGAGGAAGGGCAAGTCACGCCCGACGATCTTGGGCATCAGCGCCAGAAGCTCGGCCTCGGCGCGCGCCTCGACCGGATCGCGTGTCGCCGGGTCGTCCGAGACGCAACCCGGCCCGCCGCCCACGATCACCGCCCCGAAATCGTCCAGGGAGACGTCGCGGGGCAGCGGTCCCTGCTCCATGCGGATGCGCCTCACCTGGCTCTCGTCCAGCCCGCCCTTGTCGAGGAAGGCGCGAAACTCGCCGTCCGACGCCTCGTCCTCGGGGCGGAGTTGAAGGATAAGGACGCGCGTCATCAGGTTTCCGCTCGAGCGTTCGAGGCTTCGGATATGGGGGCGGCTGCCGCCTCCTGCCAGTCCGGGACCGGGAGCACCTTCTCCATCACCGCATTGCGCAACGCGACCCCGTTGCGCACCACTTCCTGCCGCCGCACGACGCGCCAGCCGTGACGGAGGAAGAACGGCTCGGCCACCAGGCTCGCCTCGGTCCTCAGGCGCGTCACCCCGACCGACCGCGCGCGGCCTTCGACCACGGCGTAAAGCGCATGGCCCACGCCTTGCCGCGCGAAGGTGGGATGGACATAGGCGAGGTCCAGCAAGTCATCCTTCAGGCACATGAACCCGGCGACTTCGCCCCCGACCTCGGCCACGACAACGTCCAGGCCGTCGAGCCGTCTGGTCCACGCCTCGACCGTCGGCACGGCGGGCGACCATGCTGCGCGCTCCGCCTCGCTGTAGGCCTCCGCCGCCTGCACGGCGGCATGGAACACCTCGGGCAGCGCGGGGACATCCTCCGCGCGGCCGGACCTCACCACGACGTCCATCAGACCGCGTCCAGCGCGGCTTTCAGGTCGTCGATCAGGTCGTCGGCATCCTCGAGCCCGACCGACAGCCGCACGAGCCCCCGCGTGATGCCAAGCGCGTCGCGCTGGTCGTCGCTCAGGCGCTGGTGCGTCGTGGTTGCGGGATGCGTCACGATCGACTTCGCGTCGCCCAGGTTGTTCGAAATCACGACGATCTCGAGCGCGTTGAGGAACCGGAACGCCGCTTCCTGCCCGCCCTTCAGGTCGAGGGAAATCACCGTCCCCGCCTTTTCGAGCTGCCGCATGGCAAGGGCGTGCTGCGGATGGCTTTCCAGCCCCGGATAGATCACCCGCGCCAGCCGCGCATCGCCCTCCAGCGCCTGCGCCACCTTCAACGCCGCATCCGCCTGAGCATGGACGCGCAGGTCCATCGTCTCCAGCCCCTTCAGCAGCAGCCAGGCGGTGAACGGGCTCATCGCGGCGCCGGTGTGCTTGAGATACGGCTCCAGCGTCTTGCGGATGTAATCCTTCGTCCCGAGGACCACGCCGCCAAGGACGCGCCCCTGCCCGTCGATGTGCTTTGTCGCGGAATAGACCACCACGTCCGCGCCCAGCGCGATGGCGCGGGAAAAGACCGGCGTCGAAAAGACGTTGTCCACGATCACCAGCGCGCCCGCGTCATGCGCGATGCGCGCCACCGCTTCCAGGTCGATGACCTCCAGCGTCGGGTTCGACATCGATTCGAGAAACACCGCCTTCGTCCCCGGCCTGACCGCCGCCCGCCACTGGTCGAGGTCGGTACCGTCGACGAAGGTCACCTCGACGCCATAGCGCGTCAGCACCTCCTCGAGGATGTAGAGGCACGACCCGAACAGCGCGCGGGCCGAGACGACATGGTCTCCCGCCCGCAGCATCGAGGTCAGCGCGGCATTCACCGCCGCCATGCCGGAGGCCGTCGCGAAGGCGTCCTCGGCCCCCTCCAGCGCCGCAATCCGCTCCTCGAACATCCGCACGGTCGGGTTGCCGTAGCGGGCATAGATGAACTCGTCCTCGCCCGCCTTCTCGAACCGCGCCGCCGCCTGCTCGGCGCTTTCGTAGACAAAGCCCTGCGTCAGGAAGATGGCTTCCGACACCTCGTTGTACTGGCTCCGGCGGATGCCGCCGTGAACCAGCGTCGTCCTGCGCTTCCAATCCTTCTTCGACATGGGGACGCCTCCTTTCCACAACAAAAAGCCCCCACCGCACGAGCGCCGGGGGCGGAAGTCCGTCCCAGACCTCTTTAGCGGAATGTTTAACGTGGCCCGCAATCCGGTGAACAAATCGCCACGGTGCGGGCCTGCTAGACCTCCGCGCTGGTCTCGTCAAGAGACTTGGGGGATCAGCCAATCCTTAACCTTCGCCGCCCTACCCTGCGCCCGACCGGCCGGGAGCGCGCCACATGATGATGAGAGAGACATTCAACAGGCGGTTCAGCCCGAACCGCCGCCGCACCTGTGTCGAGGCCTGGTTTCACCGGGACGCCGAAACCCGCGATGGGGGCAGCCGCCTCCGCATCACGATCCGCGACGTCAGCTACGACGGGATGCGGCTCGAGGTCGAAGAGGCGCTCGCCCCCGGCACCGCCGGCGCAGTCGAGGTTCTGGGAACCCGCATCCCCGCCATCGTCCACTGGTGGAAGAACGGTCAGGCCGGGGTCCACCTGGCCGAACGGCTCGACCGCGACCTTCTCGTGGCCCTCGAAGCCGCCGACGACGACCTGGCCGAGTACCGCTAGGCGTCCCCGCCTTCGTCCTCGATCATGTGACGCTGCAGGGCGAGGATCTGGATCCACAGGAACAGGAACATCAGAAGCGGAAAACCGAAGGTCTCGATCTTGACCCAGGCGTCCGTCGACATCGTGCGCCAGACGATCTCGTTGCCGATGGCCAGCGCCGCAAAGAACAGCGTCAGACGCCAGGTCAGCTTCATCCAGCCCTCGTGCGTCATCGGCAGGAACTCCGACATGACCCAGGCGAGGTACGACCGCCCCTGCAGAAGCCCCACACCCAGGATCAGCGCGAACAGCCCGTAGACCAGCGTGGTCTTCATCTTGAAGAACCTCTCGTCGTTGAACCACACCGTCAGCCCGCCGAAGACGACCACCATCACGACGGTGAAGACCTGCATCCGGCTCAGCTTTCCCGTCAGCCGCCACAGGATCGCAAGCGACAGCAGAAGGATGGGCACGAAGGCCGCGGCAGCGACAATGAAGCCGGAATACTCTCGCCCGCCAATGAGATAGGTCTCGTCCCTCATGTAGAGGTAGGCGACGAAGAACAGAAGCGGCGGCCCCAGTTCCAGGACCTGCTTCACCACCGGGCTGATTTCCTTACCGCTCATCGCACACCTTTTCCTGTCATCGACGTCATCCGCCCATTTCCACCAGTACCGCCCCCGCCGCGATCAGCACGATCAGCAGAAGCCGCCTCGGTCCCACGCCCTCGCCCAGCATGATCCACCCGAGGAACGCCGCGAACACGACGCTCGTCTCGCGCAGCACCGCAGCCTCGCCCACCTTGTCGAGCCGCGTGGCCAGCATGATCCCCCCGAAGGACAGGAACGCCACCACCGCGCCAAGGACGCCCAGCCGCAGAACCGGGCCGAGAGGCCGGGGCAGCCGCCCCCGCCGCAACACCATATAGCCCACCGGAATGGTGATCCCGTCGATGAGGAAGAACCAGGCGATGAAGGTGAAGGGATCGGGCGTCGCGCGGATCGCATAGGCGTCCCACGTCGTATAAAGCGCCACGAACCCGCCCGTGATCACCGCCAGTCCAAGCGCCAGGGGCAGCTTCGCCCGGTCCACCACGATGTGGCGCAGGTTGTAAAGCGCAAGCCCAAGGATCCCGCCCATAAGCACGGCGACGCCCAGCCATTGCAGAGGCGCGAAGGTCTCGCCGAAGACCAGCATCGCGCCCACCAGCGTGAAGGCCGGCGACGACCCCCGCACCACCGGATAGACGACGGTATAGGCGCCCGCCGAATAGGCCGCGCCCTGCGCGAGCTTGTAGCCGACATGAATCGCCCAGGCGCCGGCGAACAAGGGCCAGACCTCCGGCTCCGGCGCGGGCACCAGGAACAGGGCCATGGGAAGCGCCATCACGACATAGCAGGCGTCGATCGCGGCGCGCGCCGTCCAGGGGTCCGTCTTTCCCTTCTGCAACGCACCGAAAAGCGCGTGCAGGAACGCCGCCTGCAAGGCGAGCGCCAGCGCCAGGTGCCGTCCGGCTTCGGTGCCCTCGAGAGAGACCAGCCATTCGCTCACCCCCCTGTCGCCGAAACCGGAACGGGGTATCGTGCGTTGTGTCGCGCGAAACGGACGGGACAGACATGATCGAGACCATCGTCGACGAATTCACCGGCACCTTCAGCAGGGTGCCTTTCGAGATCGCGGCGACGCGCCTTCTCGCCGCCGTCCTCCTCGGGGCGGTCATCGGCTTCGAGCGCGAGCGGCGCGAAAAGCCGGCGGGCCTTCGGACCAACATGCTCGTCTCGATCGCCGCCTGCCTTTTCGTCGTCGTGGGCATCGAGCTGTCGTCCATCTCCTTCGGCGACGAGGGCTCGCAGCGCCAGGACCCGCTCCGCCTGATCGAGGCGGTGACGGCGGGCGTGGCCTTCCTCGCTGCGGGCCTCATCTTCACCTCGGGCGGAAAGGTCCGTAACATCACCACCGGCGCCACGCTCTGGCTCGCCGGTGCGGTCGGTCTCGCCTGCGGTGCGGGACAGATCCCGCTCGCCGCGATGGCGACGGTCATCGTCATCGTAATTCTGACCGTCATCCGCCAGTTGGAGCGTCTGATGGGCACTCACGAGGACCCCTACGCCTGAGGCGCCACAGAAGTCGAGCCTCACGCGCCAGCCCCGGTCAGGGCCTTGGCGAAGTCCTCGGGATCGAAAGGCGACAGGTCGTCGATCTGCTCGCCCACACCGATGGCGTGGATCGGCAGCCCGAAGCGGTCGGCGAGAGCCACCAGCACACCGCCCTTCGCCGTGCCGTCGAGCTTGGTCATCACGAGGCCTGTGACGTCGGCGATCTTGCGGAAGATCTCGACCTGGCTCAGCGCGTTCTGGCCCGTCGTCGCGTCGAGGACGAGGATCGTGTTGTGCGGCGCCTCGGGATCCTTCTTGCGGATCACGCGGACGATCTTGGCAAGCTCCTCCATCAGGTCCTGCCGGTTCTGCAGCCGCCCTGCGGTGTCGATCATCAGAAGGTCCGCGCCCTCGGCCTCGGCCCGCGCCATCGCGTCGAAGGCAAGGCTCGCCGGGTCCGACCCCTCGGGCGCCGTCATCACCGGCACGCCCGCGCGGTCGCCCCAGATCTGAAGCTGCTCGACGGCGGCAGCGCGAAAGGTGTCGCCCGCCGCGATCACCACCGACTTGCCCGCCGCGCGGAACTGGCTGGCGAGCTTCCCGATCGTCGTCGTCTTGCCCGAGCCGTTGACGCCCACGACCAGCACCACCTGCGGCCGCTTGGCGTAAAGCGGCATCGGCTTCGCCACCGGCTCCATGATGCGCGCGATCTCGCCCGCCATCACGGCCTTCAGTTCCTCGGTCGAGAACTTCCGCCCGAAGCGCCCCTCGGCCATGTTCGCGGCCACCCTTGCGGCCGTCTCGACGCCCATGTCCGAGGTGATGAGAAGCTCCTCGATCCGCTCCAGCATGTCGTCGTCGAGCGTCCGGCGCACCACCGTCTCGGGCGCAGCGCGGCCCGTAAGCCGCCCCAGCAACCCGCCCCTGTCGCGCGGCGGCGCGGGCGTGGGCGCGGGCGTCATCGCCTCGACGGGCGGTGGCGCCGGATGCGCGGCGGGCGTAGGCGAGGGCGGAGGTGCGGGCGGAACGTCGGGAGCGGGTTCCGGCGTCGCCGCCGCCTCCTCCGTGCCGCCGTCCTCGACGATGGCCTCGAGCCCCTCGTCGATCTTCGACGAGGACTTGAAGAGCCGGTCCTTGAGCTTCGAGAAGAATGCCATGACTTCCACCTAATCCGCGTGTGCGGAAGATGGAAGCCCGGCGGGAGGGCGCCGCCGCCGCGTGCCACCCCTTCCCTGCGCCCGCGCACCATGTCACTCTCGGCCCATGCGCGCCCTCGTCCTCACAGCCCTCCTCGCCGCAACGCCGGCCCTGGCCGAAACCCCGCTCTCCGCCGCCGAGTTCGAGCGTATCGTCACCGGGCGCACCCTCTCCTACGCTTCGTCGGGCGGAGAATACGGTGCCGAGGAATATTTCGAAGGCCGCCGCGTACGCTGGTCCTACCTCGACGGCGACTGCGCCGAGGGTCGCTGGTACGAGGCGGGCGAGCAGATCTGCTTCGTCTATGACACCATCCCCGAGGTCCAGTGCTGGACCTTCTACCAGCGCGACGGCCGCCTTTTGGCGAAGTTCGAGAACGACCCCGGCGTCACCGAACTTTACGAGACCAGCCGCCGCGACGGCCCGCTCATCTGCCTCGGTCCCGAGGTGGGCGTCTAGACCACCCCTCCCGCTTCATCTTGCCAGAAATACGCATCCCAACCCTCCGCGCCTTCGCGGCGGCCAGGGGTCAGCCCCGCCGCACCGGCACCCGACCGTCGCGGAACTCGATCTCCAGCGCCTCGTTCTTCCGCGCCTCACCTGCCTCCGTCACCACGGCCCCGGCCCCGTCGCGCACCACCGCATAGCCCCGCGCCAGCGTCCCCTGATAGCTGAGCGTCCCCAGCATCCGCCCGAGCGCGTCCAGCCGGTCCCGCCGCCGAAGGCGCCCCTGCGCCTCGCAGCGGTCCAGCGCGGCAGCCGCCCGCGCCAGCGCGTCGCGCCCGCGTCCCAGCCGCAGCACAAGCGGCTCGGCCCGCAGCCGCACCTTTCCCAGCCGGTCGCGGTGCAGCGCCACATCGCGCGTCAGCGCCGGCGCCAGCCGCCCGCCGCAGGTGTCCAGCCGCCGCTGCGCCTCCCTCAACCGCGCCCTCAGCGCCGCAGGCCGCAACGCCCCCGCCACCGCCTCGAAGGTCTTCCGCTTCCGCGCCGCCGACCGCTCCAGCGCCGCACCCAGCCGTGCCTCGGCCCGGTCGAGCCTCTGGCGCGGGTCCGACAGCAGCGTCTCGGGCCGGGGCAGGATGCGTGAGAGATCCGACAGCCGCTGACGCCGCCGCTCGACCCCCTGCCGCACACCGCGCAAGAGCCGCGCCTCCTGCTCGCGCGTCCAGGCGATCAGTTCGGCCCGCACCGGCACCGCCATCTCGGCCGCAGCCGTCGGCGTGGGCGCGCGGCGGTCGGCCACATAGTCGATCAGCGTCGTGTCCGTCTCGTGCCCCACCGCCGAGATCAGCGGGATGGCCGACTCCGCCGCCGCCCGCGCCACGATCTCCTCGTTGAACCCCCATAGGTCCTCGATCGACCCGCCGCCCCGCGCCACGATGATGAGATCCGGGCGCGGCAAGGCACCCCCCGGCGTCAGCGCATTGAAGCCCCGGATCGCGGCGGCGACCTGCGGCGCGCACTCCTTGCCCTGCACGGCCACCGGCCAGATCATCACCTTGCGCGGGAAGCGGTCCCTCAGCCGGTGCAGGATGTCCCGGATCACCGCACCCTGAGGCGACGTCACCACCCCGATGATCTCGGGCAGGAACGGCAGCGGCTTCTTCCGCTCGGCCGCGAACAGCCCCTCGGCGGCCAGCGCCTTCTTCCGCCGCTCGAGCATCGCCATCAGCGCGCCCTCGCCCGCGACGGCGATCCGCGTGACGTTCAGCCCGTACTTCGACGAAAACCCCGAGGCCGTCATCTTGCCCTCGGCGATGACCTCCATCCCCTCCTCGGGCATCAGGTCGAGACCCGCCATCTGCCCCTTCCAGGTCATGCAGGACAGGACCGACTTGTCGTCCTTCAGATCGAAGTACAGATGCCCGGACCGCGCATGGACGACGCGGCCCACCTCGCCCCGCACCCGCACATGGGCCATCTCGCCCTCGAGGATGCGGCGCACGGTGCCCGCGATCTCCGACACGGTGAACTCGGGCGTGTTGTCGCCTGCGCCGCCGCCGTCGCCCACATGCTCGAACAGGTCCATCGGCTCCCCTCGCGCTTGTCTAGCAGGCGCGTTTCGTGTCTATCGGCGCCGACCATAGCGAAGGGGGCGCGCACAGTGAATATCCTGATCCTCGGCGGCGGCGGACGCGAGCACGCGCTGGCCTGGGCGGTGCTCCAGAACCCGAAGTGCGACAAGCTGATCGTGGCGCCGGGCAACGCCGGGATCGCCGCCATCGCCGACTGCGCCCAACTCGACATCCTCGACGGCGGCGCGGTGGCGACCTTCGCCGAAGAGAACGCCATCGACTTCGTCATCGTCGGCCCGGAGGCTCCCCTCGCTGCGGGCGTGGCCGACGACCTGCGCGGCGCGGGCTTCCTCGTCTTCGGTCCCTCGAACGAGGCCGCCCGCCTCGAAGCCTCGAAGAGCTTCACCAAGGAGATCTGCGACGCCGCTGGCGCTCCCACCGCCGCCTGGGCCCGCTTCACCGAGACCGACCCCGCGAAGGCCTACATCCGCGAGCAGGGCGCCCCCATCGTCGTGAAGGCCGACGGCCTCGCCGCCGGCAAGGGCGTCGTCGTCGCGATGACCGAGGAGGAGGCCGAGACCGCCATCGACGAGATGCTCGGCGGCCAGTTCGGCGAGGCCGGCGCGGACATCGTGATCGAGGAGTTCATGTCGGGCGAGGAAGCCTCGTTCTTCGTCCTCTGCGACGGCACGGACGCCCTCGCCATAGGCACAGCGCAGGACCACAAGCGCGTGGGCGACGGCGATACCGGCCCCAACACCGGCGGCATGGGCGCCTATTCCCCCGCCCCCGTCCTGACCGACGAGATCGCGCGGCGCGCCATGGACGAGATCGTGAAACCCACGCTGGCCGAGATGTCGAAGCGCGGCACCCCCTATCAGGGCGTCCTCTACGCCGGGCTGATGATCGAGAACGGCACCCCCCGCCTCGTCGAATACAACGCCCGCTTCGGCGACCCCGAATGCCAGGTGCTGATGATGCGCCTCGGCGCGCAGGCGCTCGACCTGATGCAGGCCGCAGCCGAGGGGCGGCTTGCCGAGACGCGCGTGAACTGGGCCGACGACCACGCGATCACGGTCGTCATGGCCGCCACAGGCTATCCCGGTGCCTACGACAAGGGCAGCGAAATCCGGGGGCTGGATGCGATGCCCGAGGACTCTTTCCGCATGGTCTTCCACGCCGGCACCGAGGCGCGCGACGGCGCCATCGTCGCCACCGGAGGCCGGGTCCTGAACGTCACCGCGCGCGCCGCGTCCTTGGCCGAGGCGCGCGACGCCGCCTACGCGATGATCGACGGCATCGACTGGCCCGGCGGCTTCTGCCGCCGCGACATCGGCTGGCGCGCGCTGCCCTGAGGCAGTCTGCGGTCGATGAAAACGCGGTAAAGCCGGGAGACATCTCCGCTGGCAAGGCGGAGGGTGGTCCGGCTCATTCCGGCTCGCATTCCTCAAAACTGTTCTCGAAGAAATCCGTCACCCGCCGGACGTGGTCTTCCCACTCGGAAATGTCTCCGACGGAAACCAGGAACTGCGCTTCCCACCCGTTTCCCATGTAGTAACTCGCTTCGCAGGCACCCGTGCGGGGCGACAGCGGGCACCGCATTGCCAGCGGTATGGATTTGTCTTCCGGCACGAGCTGCAGATCAAGAGGCAGCACGCGGCAGCGGGCTGGGACCTGCTCCTGCGGATTGTAGTCTTCATTGGTCTTCAGAGAGATCAGCCCGTGATCGAACGGCTCCTCTAGGCAGGCGCCCGGCGGGGGATTTGTCCGTTCCCTGATCCGGCCCGCATACGTGAGATCATCCAACGGAAAATATGCTGCGCCGATACCAGTCCTCACCGGATCGTCCATTATGTCTGGTGTCAGATAAGGCGCCGGAACCAAAAAACGGGGTGCGTTGCCAAATGGGCTCGCTCGACCTTTGAGGTAGAAGTCGACATCGCCGGCCTCATGCGACAGGCATATAGGTTTGTTTGCCTTCTCGTACCGATGTTTGATCGTTTCGGCGAACGCTCCGGACGAGACGGCGATCATCGAGACGATCACGAGCAGTCTCGTGTAGAGCAGGGAATGCCCAGAGACGTCTCCGCGGGCAAGGCAGGCGAGGGTGACGCAGGTCATTCCGGCTCACATTCCTCTAAACTGTTCTCGAAGAAATCCGTCACGCGCTGGACGTGGTCTTCCCACTCGGGAATGTCCCCGACGGAAACCAGGAACTGCGCTTCCCACCCGTTTCCCATGTGGTAACTCGCTTCGCAGGCACCCGTGCGGGGCGACAGCGGGCACCGCATTGCCAGCGGTATGGATTTGTCTTCCGGCACGAGCTGCAGATCAAGAGGCAGCACGCGGCAGCGGGCTGGGACCTGCTCCTGCGGATTGTAGTCTTCATTGGTCTTCAGAGAGATCAGCCCGTGATCGAACGGCTCCTCTAGGCAGGCGCCCGGCGGGGGATTTGTCCGTTCCCTGATCCGGCCCGCATACGTGAGATCATCCAACGGAAAATATGCTGCGCCGATACCAGTCCTCACCGGATCGTCCATTATGTCTGGTGTCAGATAAGGCGCCGGAACCAAAAAACGGGGTGCGTTGCCAAATGGGCTCGCTCGACCTTTGAGGTAGAAGTCGACATCGCCGGCCTCATGCGACAGGCATAT
>NZ_QGGV01000003.1:92155-244071 GCF_003148765.1 Silicimonas algicola | reverse complement strand
AGGCGCCGGAACCAAAAAACGGGGTGCGTTGCCAAATGGGCTCGCTCGACCTTTGAGGTAGAAGTCGACATCGCCGGCCTCATGCGACAGGCATATGGCTTTGCTCGCCTTTTCGTACCGATGTGTGACCGTTTCGGCGGACGCCCCGGTCGAGACCGGGATCATCGAGACGATCACGAGCAGTCGCAGGTCGAGCCGGCGTCTCGGTTTATCATCATCGGGAAATTTCACGCGTCAGACCGTTCGGCACTCAACGGACAAAGTCAACGAAGTATGGTCTCGAACCTTCGCCGGCGCTTCGGGACCGTCGGGGCCGTGTCCCCACATCCCGTCCCCCTTCCCTCCCCGTCCGGGGTTGCCATGCCCCGGCCCCTCGCATAGATACCGCCCGACCCTGACACGAGACCCGGCCCAGACATGGAAAACGTCCTCCTCATCGTCCACATGATCCTGGCGCTCGGCCTGATCGGCGTCGTCCTCCTGCAGCGCTCCGAAGGCGGCGGGCTGGGCCTCGGCGGCGGCGGAGGAGGCGGGCTCGTCTCGGCGCGCGGCGCGGCGACGGCGCTCGGCAAGGTCACCTGGGCCCTCGCCATCGCCTTCATCGCGACCTCGATCGCGCTCACCATCGTCGCGGCGCAGAAGTCCGCCTCGGGATCGGTCCTCGATCGCTTCGGCGTCGACACGCCGTCGACCTCGGGCACGCCGGACCTGCCTGCGGGCGGCTCGCTCCTGCCGCCGGTCCCCGGCGCGGGCGACGCCACTCCCGGCACCTCGGGCGGCGCGGCCCTGCCGCCGGCCGACTGACGCCACAAGAACTAGAAACGCCACGCGGATGCCCGCAAGATGTTGCGGGCGAACCCTTGCGGCTTCCGGGCGAATCCTCTACGGGTAGAGCCCCGTGATGCTGCGAAATCCGGACCCCGGACGCGGCACGACCGAGCACACATCACGGGAGCAGTCCGCACATGGCAAGGTACGTCTTCATCACCGGCGGTGTGGTCTCCTCGCTCGGCAAGGGCCTGGCCTCGGCGGCGCTCGGAGCGCTGCTCCAGGCGCGCGGCTATTCCGTCCGGCTGAGGAAGCTCGATCCCTACCTGAACGTCGACCCCGGCACGATGAGCCCCTTCGAACACGGCGAGGTCTTCGTCACCGACGACGGCGCCGAAACCGACCTCGACCTCGGCCACTACGAGCGCTTCACCGGCGTCCACGCCCGCGCCACCGACAGCATCTCGTCCGGCCGCATCTATTCGAACGTTCTCGAGAAGGAGCGCCGCGGCGACTACCTCGGCAAGACGATCCAGGTCATTCCCCACGTCACCAACGAGATCAAGGACTTCCTCCACATCGGCGACGACGAGGTCGATTTCATGCTCTGCGAGATCGGCGGCACCGTCGGCGACATCGAGGGCCTGCCCTTCTTCGAGGCGATCCGCCAGTTCTCCCAGGACAAGCCGCGCGGCCAGTGCGTGTTCATGCACCTGACCCTCCTGCCCTACCTCGCCGCCAGCGGTGAACTGAAGACCAAGCCCACCCAGCACAGCGTCAAGGAGCTCCGCTCGATCGGCCTCCAGCCCGACGTCCTCGTCTGCCGCTCCGAACAGCCGATCCCCGAGAAGGAGCGTGCCAAGATCGCGCTCTTCTGCAACGTCCGCCCCGACGCCGTCATCCCCGCCTACGACCTCAAGTCGATCTACGAGGCGCCGATGGCCTATCACAAGGCCGGGCTCGACCAGGCCGTCCTCGACGCCTTCGCCATCTCGCCCGCGCCGAAGCCCAACCTCGCGCGGTGGGAGGACGTGATGGACCGGCTCGACAACGCCGAGGGCGAGGTCCGCGTCGCCATCGTCGGCAAGTACACGCAGCTCGAGGACGCCTACAAGTCCATCGCCGAGGCCCTGACCCACGGCGGCATGGCGAACCGCACCCGCGTCAAGGCGCAGTGGATCGACGCCGAGATCTTCGAGCGCGAGGATCCCGCCCCCTATCTCGAGAACTTCCACGCCATCCTCGTCCCCGGCGGCTTCGGCGAGCGCGGGACCGAGGGCAAGATCAAGGCCGCCCAATTCGCGCGCGAGAAGAAGATCCCCTACCTCGGCATCTGTCTCGGGATGCAGATGGCCGTCATCGAGGCCGCCCGCAACGTGGCCGGCGTCCAGACTGCGGGGTCCGAGGAATTCGACCACGAGGCCGGCAAGAAGCGCTTCGAGCCGGTCGTCTATCACCTCAAGGAATGGGTCCAGGGCAACCACGTCGCCCGCCGCAAGGTCGGCGACGACAAGGGCGGGACGATGCGATTGGGCGCCTATACCGCCAACCTCAAGCCCGGCTCGAAGGTCGCGCAGGTCTATGGCGAGACGGTCATCGAAGAGCGCCACCGCCACCGCTACGAGGTCGACGTGAAATACCGCGACAAGCTCGAGGCCGCGGGCCTCTGCTTCACCGGCATGTCGCCCGACGGCCGGCTGCCCGAGATCGTGGAGTGGAAGGACCACCCCTGGTTCATCGGCGTCCAGTTCCACCCGGAGCTGAAGAGCAAGCCGTTTGCGCCGCATCCGTTGTTCGCGGATTTCGTCAGGGCGGCGGTTGAGGTGAGTAGGTTGGTTTGAGTGCCACAGCCAAAGAAACATCACTACATTCCTAGCTTCTATCTAAAGAGGTGGGCAGGGGTCGACGATAGGATTTGCGAGTTCAGTAGGCCTTGGAAGACACAAGTTCGGCCCAGAAGAGTTCATCCCAATGCTACCGGTTATCAGCTTGGCCTCTATAGCTTTCTGTACTCCTCTGAGCCTAATAAGCAGACGGTCGAGGAGAGATTTTTCAAGGATATTGATGACAAAGGGGCATCCTCGCTTTTCGAGCTGGAGAATAACAAGGGTGTGCTAAGCAGAGAGTGTATAAAAGACTTTTCAAGGTTTATCATATCTCTAGAAATCAGATGCCCCGAAGATATCGCGAGACTTCGGAAAGATTGGACTGAAGCGGTCTATGTCGCAAATCGCGCGGAACCCTTCGTTCTCGAAAAGAGTTTCCCGTTCACCCCCGCCACAGATAAAGTGGCACAAGCCGGCGTTGAACATAGCATGTACTCCAGCCTGAAAGAGGTCATGGAAGCACACGCCAAATCCTACGAGGAATTCAATTGGCGGGTGATTAGCTTACCAGAAACGCGATTGACTTTGCTGACGTCAGACAGACCCTTGTTGAGAACCTACTCTACACGACACCATTTCTCAACCTTTTTGCTGCCGCTCGGCCCTCGCACGTGTCTGCTAGGATATCGAGGCAACATAAGCCCTCACGCGTTTCTCACACCACACCGTAAGAGAAAACAGATCAATCAGGATATTCATATTGATGGGGAAGGATTGGTGAGGTTCGTAAATATGTTTGTGACGGAAAACGCCGTTAAATATGTATTCGCGACCGATGACAAGCAACTAGTATTCGTCAATAATAGAATATCTAAGCGTCATTATCCGAGGCTTAGCGACTCGTTCGCGGATTATTTCTCTGGCATGCCGCCACGCGACTTTCCGCTCCCTCATACCATCGAACCTCATGATTTTGTTGGATTGAGGGTTACAACTGAAGCCTACGAGCGATTTCGTCCAGTGTAACAAGCACCCGTAGGGTGGGGTTCCACCCCACCAAATCTCCCTCCAACCCTCCACGCCACGGTGGGCTGAACCCCGCCCCACCCCCCCTCGGCAACCCTCCGCCGACCTCGTCGCTCCTATGTCTCAGTTGAATGACCGCCCTCCGGGCCGCCCTACATCCTCCCTCTTAAGGGTCGTTCCCGGCCCCACCCAACTGGAGGAAACCCATGAAACTCACAGCACTTGCACCCCTCGCGATCCTGCCCCTCATCGCGGCCTGCGGCAGCAACGACGACTACGGCCTGCCCGGCAATGAGTCGCTCTACATCGGCTCCGGCGCGGACGTCACGGCGGCTGGCATCGCGCATGATGACGCGGTCGCTGATGCTCTGACCGTTGAAGCAGTTGAAGGCACCACTGTCCTCGGAGAGCTGCCGAGCTCCGGCCGTGTATCCTACGTCGGCACCATCGAGGGAGTCGGTCTCGACGCCGACTACTACGCCGACCTCGGGATGCGCGCCGACCTCGAGACGGGTGACGTGGATGGTCAGATCGCAAACTTCTACTGGACGGATGCTCGCGGCTGGAATGGCGTGATCGGGCTCGACGGCGAGGTCAGCGATGTTCTCACGAGCGCGGGCGTCGCTGTCAGCGGCGACGGGACCCTCACCAATGGAACTGCCTCTGCCGCCTATACAGTCGACATTGACGGATTCCTCTACGGCGACGACGGGACAGCCTTCTACATGGATGGCACCTCGACGGCCGGAGCGGAAACGTTCGACACCGAAGCCGCCGGCGTCCGCGACTGATCCGAACCAAAAGGGGGCGCGCCCGTTGCGCGCCCCTCCCCCAACGCTACCCGCCGTTCCGCGCCAGCCAGTCCTCCATCCAGACGATCTCGGCCTCCTGCGCGTCGATGACGCCTTGCGCGAAAGTCCGCACCTCCGCGTCCTTCCCGTGCTCCAGCACGATCCGCGCCATGTCGACCGCGCCCTGGTGATGCGCGATCATGCCGCGCACGAAGTCCGCGTCGGCGTTGTCCGAAAACTCGATCGCCATGCCCTCGTGCATCCGCGCGTTGGCTTCCATGTAGGCGATGGTCGCCGGCGTCTCATCGCCCGCCATCGTGTGGCCCTCGTGCCCGGTCTGCGCCATCGCCAGACCGCCCGCCACCGCCAGGGCACCCGTGCCCAGGAATATCGTCCGCTTCATCCTGCCGTCTCCCCTTGCCGCCGGACCGCCCGGCGTTGTCGCTTCATAGATGGTGTGGCGCGGTCCGCCGGTCCAGTGACGTTCCCTCGATCAGGGGTGCGTCGCACCGACGCGATACCGACGTGATACCGACGTGATGCCGATGCCCTCGAAACCCGCGCCGGGCCGCGCTATATGAGCCGCATGTTCGGTGACCTCCTCCGCCGCCTGACGGCGCCAGACCCCGCCCCACTCGCCGTGCCCGACGCGCGTATCGCCCTCGCGGCGCTCCTCGTTCGCATCGCGCGAACCGACGGCACCTATTCGCCCCACGAGGTCTCGCGCATCGACCGCATCCTCGCCAGCCGCTTCGGGCTCGGGCCGTTCGAGGTCGTAAACCTCAGACAAGACGCGGAAATCCTCGAGGAAGAAGCGCCCGACACAGTCCGCTTCACCCGCGCCATCAAGGAGGCCGTGCCCCACGACGACCGCGCCGGAGTGGTCGAGGCGCTGTGGGAAATCGTCCTGGCCGACGGCGAACGAGACCACGAGGAGGACGCCCTGATGCGCCTCGTGGCGCCGATGCTGGGGATCAACGACCGCGACAGCGCGCTTGCCCGCCAACGCGTTGAAAACAGGGGATGATCGCCTCCCTCGCGATGTACGACTGGCCCCACCAGCAGCATCACTGGGACAGGCTCTGGGATCACCTCCGCGACGCCATCCGCGCCCGCGGCATCGACGCGCCCGACGCCCTGACCCGCCACGGAAGTCTCTGGGATCACTGGCAAAGCTCCGACCTCGTCCTCGGCCAAAGCTGCGGCATGCCCTACCGCACCCGGCTTCACGGCAAGGTCGCCCTCGTCGGCGCCCTCGACCACGGCCTGCCCGACGCGCCGCCCGGCTGGTACAACTCCGTCCTCGTCGTCCACCGCGACGCCGCAGGACACCTCGCCGACTTCTCGGACCGCACGCTGGCCTACAACGGGCAGGACAGCGAGTCGGGCTGGGCCGCCCCTCAGGCCGCCGCCGCAGACGCGGGCTTCCGCTTCACCCGCTCGCTCCACACCGGCGCGCATCGCGCCAGCCTCCGCGCCGTGGCCGAGCGCCGCGCCGATATCGCCGCCATCGACGCCGAGACCTGGCGCCTCGCCTGCCGCTCGCTGCCCGGCACCACGGGACGCCTCCGCGTCATCGGCACCACACGCCCGACACCCGGCCTGCCCCTGATCGCGGCCCGCAGCCACGATCCCGACCGTCTCGCCGAGGCCGTCGAAAGCGCCCTCGCGGCCGCGGAACCCTCGACGCTCGACGCGCTTCACATCCGCGGATTCGTCCGCATTCCCGCGGCGGACTACCTCGCCGTGCCGATCCCGGCCCCGCCCTCGCAGGATGTGCCCGCCGCCTAAGCCGTTGCGCTTGCCCGCAGATCACGTCTAACTCGCGGGCGACACAGGACCGAAGGCCCGCCCTTGACCGACACCAATGCCGTCATCGAGATCAGGAACCTCCACAAGAGCTTCGGCGCGCTCGAGGTTCTCAAGGGCGTCGACCTGAGGGCGAACCGGGGCCAGGTGATCTCGCTCATCGGCTCGTCAGGGTCCGGCAAGTCGACGCTCCTTCGTTGCGCCAACCTCCTCGAGAACAGCCAGGAGGGCGACATCCTCTTCGAAGGCGAGGCGGTGCGCTGGAAGGGCCGGGGCGCCGCCCGGCATCCGGCCGACCGCGCCCAGGTGCTGCGCATCCGCACGAACCTCTCGATGGTGTTCCAGCAGTTCAACCTCTGGTCCCACCTGACCGTGCTCCAGAACGTGATGGAAGCGCCCGTCACTGTGCTGAAACGCGACCGGGCCGAGGTCGAGGAGGCCGCGCGCGGCTACCTCGCCAAGGTCGGCATCGGCGACAAGTGCGAGGCCTGGCCGGCCCAGCTGTCAGGCGGCCAGCAACAGCGCGCCGCCATCGCCCGCGCACTCTGCATGGAGCCGCGCGCACTTCTCTTCGACGAACCCACCAGCGCCCTTGATCCCGAGCTCGAGCAGGAGGTGATCCGCGTCATCAAGGCGCTGGCCGAGGAAGGCCGGACCATGGTGATCGTGACCCACGACATGAGCCTCGCCCGCGACACGTCGGACCATGTCGTCTTCCTCCATCAAGGGCTCGTCGAGGAAGAAGGCGCCCCCGATCGCCTCTTCAGCCAGCCGGAAAGCGAACGGCTTCGGCAGTTCCTGTCTCACGTCTCGGCCTGAGCGCGTTTCCGTAGCGGCAGTCTTGTCAATCTTCGCGGATCGACTAACCCTATCGTATCGCTGAACGAATGGGAGAGAACCAATGAAGACCGCGATCGTGACGGCCACGCTTCTTGCGCTGGCCGGACCCGCGCTGGCGCAGGACGTCATAAGAATGGGTACCGAAGGTGCCTACCCTCCGTGGAACTTCATCAATGACGCGGGCGAGGTCGACGGCTTCGAGCGCGCGCTCGGGGACGAGCTTTGCACGCGCGCCGAGCTGACCTGCGAATGGGTGACGAACGATTGGGATTCGATCATCCCGAACCTCGTCTCGGGCAACTACGACGCCATCATCGCCGGCATGTCGATCACCGAGGAACGGGACGAGGTCATCGATTTCACCCAGCCCTACACGCCGCCTGACCCGTCGACCTATGCCGCGCTGTCCGAGGATATCGACTTCGCCGGCGGCATCATCGCGGCCCAGACCGGGACGATCCAGGCCGGCTACATCGCCGAAAGCGGAGCTACCCTGGTCGAGTTCGCCTCGCCGGACGAAGCCATCGCGGCCGTCATGAACGGCGAGGCCGATGCGGTCCTTGCGGACGACAGCTTCATCCAGACCTCGATCCAGGCGAACCCCGACCTGATGGCCGTGGGCGACCCCGTGGCTCTCGGCGGTGGTGTCGGCATGGGCCTGCGCGAGTCCGACACCGAGCTGAAGGAAAAGTTCGACGCCGCGATCCAGTCCATGAAGGACGATGGTTCGCTGAACGAGCTCATCGCCAAATGGGAAGTCAGCTCCGCCTGGTAGGCGGAACGCTTGGGGCGGCCCTTCCGGCGCCGCCCCGGACGACCTGCCTCGGGCACCCGGCATCTCGGCCCTAGTATCCTTGTCCCGATCGGCTAAACTCTGCCGACGAGCGTCACGGCCCGGAGACAGGCGAAATTTTCTCTTTCTGCACCGACCCTTCCGCGATCGACGGCCTGGCCTGGCTGGCCTGCTATCTGACGACCGGAAAGCACCTGGCCGCCTATCTGTCGATCCTGACGGTGCTTGTCCTTCTGGCCATCACGGCCCCCGCCTCGCTGGCCTTCGGCTTTGCGGGCGCGGTCGCGGCCCGCAGCCGGATCGCGCCCCTGCGCTGGCTCGGTCAGGGCTACACCGCCATCGTGCGGGGCGTGCCCGACATCGTCTTCTTCCTGTTCTTCGTCTTCGCCCTCGACCAAGGGCTGGAATGGTTGCGCCACCAGGCCTTCTGTCCCGACTGGACCGAGCCGATCCGGCGCGGCAGCGATTTCATCGTCTGCCCGGCGGCGAAGCTGCCGCTCTCGACCTCGCCGCAGTGGGTCCACGAGACCTACAACTTCTTCATCGCCGTCCTGACCTTCGCCATCGTCTTCGGCGCCTTCGCGGCCAACGTCCTCTATGGCGCGATGCGCGCCGTTCCCCGTACGCAGCTCGAGACCGCGGAGGCCTATGGCCTGTCCGAGCGGCAGACCTTCTGGCGCATCCTCGTGCCGCAGATGTGGGTCTATGCCCTGCCGGGCCTGTCGAACCTCTGGCAGATCCTCGTCAAGGCGACGCCGCTTCTGTTCCTGCTGGGCGTCGAGGACATCGTCTACTGGGCGCGCGAACTTGGCGGCACCAAGGGCGGGATGTTCGAGTATCCGCACCCCGACTGGCGCCTCTGGTACTTCCTGGCGCTCCTGGTGTTCTACCTCGGGCTGACCCAGATCTCCGAGATCGCCTTCCGCCGCCTGAACCGCCGCTTGTCGCACGGCCAGTCCCTGGGACACGCGGCATGACGTCAGTTGAAGACGATCACCGCACAGACGATGGCGACGAGGGACATCAGCGCCGAGGCCTTGCCGAGCTTCTCCATGAGTGCGCGGTCCGGCGGCGTACCGGCACCCCGCGCCCTGGCGGCAATGGACGCAGAGCCGAAGATCAGCGCCGTCAGCACCGTCGCCGCGACGAGCTTGACGTAGAACGCCGGCCCGAGCGTCAGCGTGCCGAATTCGATCCAGACGAGCAGAAGACCGGTCAGCCAGAGAAGCGCGATGGACACCATGCCGAAAGTCTTGAACAGCTTCAGGACGGATGTGATCTGCACCGTCGGCGGTCCCTCGGCGCGCGACATCAGGATGCCCGTCCCCATGCCGCCAAGCGACCCAAGGATCAGCGCGTAAAGGTGGACGACCTTCAGAACGACAAGCATCGGCGGAATCTCCCCGTCGGCGCGAGATTAGCCGCGCCGCGCCAGGACGCAAGCGCCGCGAGAAGGCGCGGCGCATGAGCTGCCTCGACACCCTCGGAAGCTACGGGCTTCGCTCGCTGGGCTTCGGCGAGAGGCTGCTGCCCAGGTCAGACTTCACCCTCTGCGACCAGGTCGTGCTCATCGGCTCGGGGATGCTGTGGAACATCTACTTCGGTGTGCTGGCGCTGATGCTCGGCTTCTTCCTCGCCACCGCCATCGCCGTGGGAAAGCTCTCGCGCAACGCCTTCATCCGAAAGCCCTGCGAGTGGTTCGTGTTCGTCTTCCGGGGCTCGCCGCTTTTCATCCAGTTCTTCCTCGCCTACGAGGCCTTCGTCCTTCTGCCCAAGGAGGGCATCGAGATCTTCGGCATCACCGCCGAGACGCGATGGCTGACGCGGGCCTGGGCGGGCGCGCTGGTGGTTCTGTTCCTCAACACCTCGGCCTATTCGGCCGAGATCTTCTACGGCGCACTGCGCGCCGTCCCGAAAGGCGATGTCGAGGCGGCCGACGCCTATGGCCTCTCGGGCTTCGCGCGCTTCCGCCGCATCACCTTCCCCACCATGCTGCGGCTTGCCTGGCCCGCCTACACCAACGAGGCGATCTTTCTCTTCCACGCGACCACGCTCGTCTTCTTCTCGGGCTTTCCGGCGTGGCAGCAGCAAGGCGACGCGCTTTACTATGCGAAGTATTTCGCAGACAAGACGTTCAACCCCTTCGTCCCCTACCCGATCGTGGCGGCATTCTTCATCCTGCTGACGCTCTGCGTGATCCAGGTCTTCTCGATGGCCAACGCGCGGCTGAACCGGCACATGCCGGACCGGGCGGGACGCATCCGCTACAGACCGAAAGTGATCCGGTGACTTATGAAGGACTGGCTTAGATCCCGACCCGACATCCGCATGATCTCGACCGCCGTGGCCGACCTGAACGGGCAGGCGCGCGGCAAGCGGATGCCCTCGGGCTTTGGCGCGAAAGCGCTGGATGACGGGGTGCGGATGCCCTTGTCCGCGCTCAACGTCGACATCTGGGGCGACGACATCGAGAACAGCCCGCTGGTGTTCGAATCCGGCGACCGCGACGGCGTGCTGCGTCCGACCGACCGGGGGTTCGTCACCACGCCCTGGCTCGATGCGCCCTCGGCCATGCTTCCGATGTGGATGTTCACCGACGAGGGCGGACCCTTCCGGGGCGACCCGCGCCACGCGCTCGACGCGGTTCTCTCCCGCTACCGCGAGCGCGGCCTCGAGGTCGTCTGCGCGACCGAACTCGAGTTCTTCCTGATCGACGACAGCGAAGAGGTCCTGCGCCCGCCCCGGTCGCCGCGATCGGGAAAGCGCCGGCTTGGCGGCGAGATCCTGTCGCTGCGCGCCCTCGACAGCTTCGACACCTTCTTCTCCGAGCTCTACGACGCCTGCGAGGAGATGGACATTCCCGCCGAGACGGCCATCTCCGAGGCCGGGCTCGGACAATACGAGATCAACCTGATCCACGGCCCCGCTCTTCGCGCCGCCGACGACGCCTGGCTGTTCAAGCTTCTCATCAAGGGTCTGGCGCGCAAGCACGACTTCGCGGCCAGCTTCATGGCCAAGCCCTATCGCGACACCTCGGGCAACGGGATGCACGTCCATTTCTCGCTTCTCGAGGATGGCCGGAACGTCTTCGACGACGGCACCAAGCGCGGGACCGACATGCTGCGCCACGCCGTCGCGGGATGCCTTGCGGCGATGCCGCCCTCGACGCTGGTCTTCGCGCCCCACGCCAACAGCTACGAGCGCCTCGTCCCCGAGGCCCACGCCCCCACGGGCGTCGCCTGGGCCTACGAAAACCGGACCGCCGCGATCCGCATTCCCTCCGGCCCTCACTCGGCCCGGCGGATCGAGCACCGCGTCGCGGGCGGCGACACCAACCCCTACCTGATCCTCGCCGCCATCCTCGGCGCGGCCCTCATCGGCATCGAAGACGAGATGGAGCCGCCCGAGCCGATCACCGGCAACGCCTACGAACGCGACCTCGAGCAAATCCCCACGACATGGGAAGACGCGATCAAGCAGTTCGAGGAAAGCCCGATGATGAAGCGCATCCTGCCGCCCGAGTTGATCCGGAACTATGTGATGACCAAGCGGCAGGAGGTGGCCGAACTCGACGGGATGACAGAGGCCGAACAGACGGATCTCTATCTCGACAGCGTGTGACCGGGGCGGCTTCGGGCCTCAGTGCTTGCCCGTGGGCCAGCCCTCCATCAGACCCAGCATCGGCCCGACGCCAAGCGTCTGGTCGACCGTACCGCGATAGAGCATCTCGAAGGCGACGTAGAGCAGCACGGCGAGTCCCAGCCACGAGATCCAGGGAAACCGCGTGAGAAGCTTCATGATCAGCGTCGCCGCGAAGGCCATCAAAAGGATGGCGAGGCCAAGACCCAGGATCAGCATGATCTCGTCGCCGTCCGCGATCGCCGCGACCGCCAGCACGTTGTCGAGCGACATCGACACGTCGGCCACCGCGATCGACAAGAGCGCCTGGCGCAGACTGCGGCGCGGCGCGCCGGTATAGCCTGACTGCGGATCGTCCGCCGCGCCCATGCTGTCGGCCGCCGCGTCTTCCGTACCTGCGCGGATCTCGACAAAAAGCCGCCAGCACACCCAGAGAAGCAGAAGCGACCCGATGAACAGCAGACCCTTCACGTCCAGAAGGCTGGTCGCCACCACCGCAAAGAGGATCCTCAGCCCCGCCGCCATGACCATGCCATAGAGGATGGCTTTCTTCCTCAGGTCCGGACTCAGGCTTGCCGCTGCCATGCCGATGATGAGCGCGTTGTCTCCCGACAGGATCAGGTCGGCGACGACGATCTTCCCAGAGTCCAGAAGCATTTCGATCATGCGGGCGCGTCGTCCTCTGCGGTCGTGGCGCCATGCATGGTCCCCGCCGCCGGGAACTGCAAGGCCGCCCGGATCACGGCCTTTTCACGAGGTGGACCGGCGCCCGGTTTCCTAATCCCCTGATTAGATGCCGCTTTTGAGGGACCTGTGTCTCTGCGACGACTTTTCCCTTTTGTGGACGGTGTTTGTTCCATTTCCGCCCGACTTTGGTTTCAATGTTTGGTAGGATGATTCTCGGTTGATTTATTGAGTGTGGAAAGCGTGAGCGGGTACATTGGAACGGGCATCGCGATCACCGGCATGGCCATGCGGCTTCCGGGAGGAATCGTGGGGGCGGAAAGCTATTGGCGAACCCTTCGGGATGGCACCTGCGCCATCCGGAAGCTGGACAGGGAAGATCTCGAGGCGGCCGGCGTGCCTGCGCACTTGGCCGCGCGACCGGACTATGTCCCCTACGCCGCGCCGCTGGACGAGTTCGACCACTTCGACGCCGACTTCTTCGGGCTTTCGCCCAAGGAAGCCGCGATCATGGATCCCCAGCATCGCCAGTTCCTCGAGACCGCCTGGGAGGCGCTCGAGAACGCGGGCCACGCCCCCGATACCTTCGGCGGCAAGATCGGCGTCTTCGCCGGCTGCGGGATGGGGTCGTACTTCTATTTCAACGTCTGCTCGAACCCCGACCTCGTCGACGGCACGGGCATGTTCCTGCTTCGGCACACGGGCAACGACAAGGACTTCCTGTCGACACGCGTGAGCCACTTCATGGACCTGAAGGGTCCGTCGGTGAACTTGCAGACCGCCTGCTCGACCTCGCTCGTCGCGGTCCACTATGCGGCGCAGGCGCTTCTGAACGGCGAGTGCGACATGGCGCTGGCCGGCGGCGTGACCATCGAGCTGCCCCAGGGCCAGGGCTATCTCTACAAGGAAAACGAGGTCCTTTCGCCCGACGGGCACTGCCGCGCCTTCGATCACCGCGCACAGGGAACCGTCTTCGGATCGGGCGCGGGCGTCGTGACGCTCCGCCGGCTCGAGGACGCGATCCGCGACGGCGACCCGATCTGGGCCGTGATCCGCGGCACCGCGATCAACAACGACGGCGCCGACAAGGCGGGCTATCTTGCGCCCTCCGTGTCCGGACAGGCCGACGCCATCTCGATGGCGCAAGAGGCCGCAGGCGTCACCGCCGACCAGATCGGCTATGTCGAATGCCACGGCACCGGCACCTACCTCGGCGACCCGATCGAAGTCGCTGCGATGACCGAGGCCTTCCGCCGCTCGACCGATGCCACCGGCTATTGCCGCATCGGTTCGGTCAAGACCAACATCGGACACCTCGACACGGCGGCGGGCGTCGCCTCGCTCATCAAGGCAACGCTCGCTCTGCACCACGAGGCGATGCCGCCCACGCTCGGGTACGAGGCGCCGAACCCCGCCATCGACTTCGACACCTCGCCGTTCCGCGTGAACGACAGGCTGACGCCCTGGCCCAAGGGCGCCACGCCGCGCCGCGCGGGCGTCAACTCTCTCGGCGTCGGCGGCACCAACGCCCACGCCGTGATCGAGGAAGCGCCCCAGGCGCCGGCCTCCGAGGAAAGCGCCTGGCCGTTCCAACTTCTGACCCTGTCCGCCCGCTCCGAAACCGCGCTCGACGCCGCGTCCGGGCGGCTGTCGGACCACCTGCGTGCGACCGACGACGACCTCGCCGACATCGCCTGGACGCTGAAGGAAGGCCGCCACGCCTTCGACAAGCGCCGCGTCGTCGTCGCCGAAAGCGCCGAGGAAGCCGCCACGCTCCTGCGCGAAAACGATCCCCGCCGCGTCTTCACGCAGTCGGTCGTGGGCGAGGATCCCGAGGTGGTCTTCATGTTCCCCGGCGGTGGCGCGCAATACGCCGGCATGGCCCGCGACCTTTACGACACCGAACCCGTGTTCCGTGAATGGATGGACAAGGGCCTTGCCGTCCTCGAGCCGAAGCTCGACTACGACGTCCGTGCGCTCTGGCTGCCGGAAGCGGACGCGCTCCGCGCGGCCGACGAACGCCTCAAGACGCCTTCGGTCCAGCTCCCACTCATCATGATCGTGGAATACGCGCTGGCGCAGCTCTGGATGAGCTGGGGCGTGAAGCCCTCGGCCCTCATCGGCCACAGCATGGGCGAGAATACCGCCGCCTGCCTCGCCGGCGTGATGAGCTTCGAGGACTGCATCGGCCTCGTCCACCTGCGTGGAAGCCTCTTCGACACCGTGCCCGACGGCGGGATGCTGTCGGTGGCTCTGCCCGAGGCGGATCTGCGCAAGCGGCTGTCGCCCGACCTCGACATCGCGTCGATCAATGCGCCCTCGCTGACGGTCGCCACCGGCCCCATGGCCGCGCTCGACCGGCTGGAGCAGGCGCTGAAGCTCGACGGCATCGACTGCCAGCGCATCGCCATCAACATCGCAGCCCACAGCCGGATGCTTGAACCGATCCTGGCCGACTTTGGTGCCTACCTGCGCTCGATCACTCTGAAGGCGCCCGCCATCCCCTTCGTGTCGAACCGCAGCGGCACGTGGATCACCGAGGCCGAGGCGACCGATCCCGACTACTGGGTCGGACACCTTCGGGGAACCGTCCGCTTCGCCGACGGCATCTCGACGCTGGCCGAGCAGAAGAACCGCCTCTACCTCGAAGTCGGACCTGGTCGCGCGATGATCTCGCTCGCCGCCCAGAATCCCGACGTCTCGCGCAACCAGGTCATCGGCACCCTGCGCGATCCGAAGGACGCCGTCACCGACGACACCTTCTTCGTGACCATGCTGGGCCGCGTCTGGGCCGCCGGCGGTCGCTTCGACTGGTCGCAGATCTGGGCCGGTGCCGCGCGCCGCCGCGTGCGCCTGCCGTCCTACCCGTTCCAGCGCAAGCGCTACTTCATCGAGCCCGGCAACCGCGTCGAGGCCACGGCCGCGCGCGACTGGCTGATGCGGATCGAGGACCGCGAACAGTGGGGATGGAAGCCGGTCTGGAAACCGACCTACGCCGACTGCGCCATCGACGTCTCGACCGGCCTCGACGAGGCCCCGGCCGAGGACTGGCTGGTGTTCGTCGACGACACCGGGCTCGGCTCGACCGTGGTCGAGCGTCTGCGCCAGGCCGGCCACCGCGTGATCGACGTCCGCTCGGGCGACACCTTCGCCCGAACTGGCCCCGAATCCTATGTCGTCGCGCCCGAATTGGGCGAAACGACCTATGAAAGCCTGGTGCGGGACCTCGCCTCCCGCGAGCGGATGCCGACCCGTCTCGCGCATTTCTGGATGGTGACGGGGAAAGAGAAGTACCGCCCCGGCTCGTCGTTCTTCCACCGGCTCCAGGAAGAGGGTTTCTGGTCGCTTTTCCACTTCTCCCGCGCCTGGGCCTCGGTCGACGGCGGCAAGCTGCACCTCTCGGTCTTCACATCCGACACCTTCCGCACCCGCGACGAGGATATCCGCTATCCCGCGAAAGCTACTGTGCTCGGCCCCCTCCGCGTCATCCCGCGCGAGTTTCCGGGTCTGACGTGCAGCCTTCTCGACCTGCGCAACTCGGGTCGCGACCGCGCCCGCGCGCTGATCGTGCCGGTCCTGGAAGAGCTTCTCTCGACGCCCGCCAACACCGTCGCCGCCGTCCGGGGTTCGAAGCGCTTCGTGCAGGACTGGGCGCATACCGCCCTGCCCGCCACCGAGGAGATGAGCATCGCCGAAGGGTCGGTCGTGATGATCACCGGCGGCCTGGGCGGCATTGGCCTGACCCTGGCCGAAGCGCTGGTGCGCCGCTCCCGTGCCCGCATCGCCTACGTGGCCCGCACCGCCCTGCCGCCGCGCGCGGACTGGGAGGGCATCATCCGCCGCTCGCCCGAGGGCAACACCCTTGCCCGCCGCCTGTCGACCCTGATCCGGCTCGAGAAGGAAGGCGGCCAGTTCCTCGGCCTAGCCGCCGACGTCTCGAACCCCGAGGAGATGGCCCGCGCCGTCGCCACGGTGACCGAGACCTGGGGCAAGCCATCGGGCCTGATCCACGCCGCCGGCGCCATCGCCGACGCGCCGATCCTGTCGAAGACGACCGCGAGCATCTCCGAGGTCTTCACGCCCAAGGTCTATGGCACCCAGGTCCTCGAGGATCTGTTCCCCGACGGCTCGCTCGACTGGATGGTGCTGTTCTCGTCGTCCTCGACCGCCACCGCGCCGGCGGGTCAGGTCGACTACGTCGCCGCGAACGAGTACCTCAACACCCTCGCCAACGCTCGCCAGGGCGGAAGCACACGCGTGCTCGCCATCGACTGGGGCGTCTGGGCCGAGGTCGGCATGGCGGCAGAAGCCATCGAGGCGCGCGACACCCATGTCGAGAAGACGCCCGAACCCGTCCGGCAGCCGCTCCTCGACGGCGCGACCCGCGACGAAAACGGCGACCGCACCTTCGTCTCGCGCTGGCGCACCCGCGACCAGTGGGTGCTGGACGAGCACCGCACCAAGGCGGGCGATTCCCTCCTGCCGGGCACGGGCTACCTCGAACTCGCAGCGCAGGCGCTGGCCGCCGACGGACGCGACGCGGCCTTCGAAATCCGCGACCTGACCTTCCTGACGCCGCTTCGCGTCGAGGACGAGGGCGAGACTTCGGTCCGCGTCACCCTGCCCCGGCAGGACGGCGGGTACGGGATGCAGATCCGCTCGGCACTCGACGGCAAGACCTTCGAGCTGAACGCCGAGGCGCAGCTTCGTCTCCTGCCGATGATCCCGCCCGCCTCACTCGATCTCGACGAGATCGGCGCGCGCTGCCCGCGCAGCGTCTTCCCGGACGGCGCCGGCACTCTGGACGCGCCGCAGGCACATCACCTCAGGTTCGGACCGCGCTGGCAGGTCCTGCGCTCGATGCACTTTGGCGAGCATGAGGGTGTCGCACATCTCGTCCTGCCCCAGGGCGACACCGCCTATCACCTGCACCCCGGTCTCATGGACATCGCCACCGGCTGGGCCGTCGAACTGATCGAAGGCTATGCCCCCGACCAGTTCTGGGTGCCCGTCTCCTATGGCTCGGTCCGCGTCTTCGGCGCGCTGCCCTCGCAGGTGGTAAGCTGGGCACGCCTGCCCGAGGATCACGCCGGCTCCGGCACCGCGACCTTCGACATCACCCTCTGCGCCCCGGACGGTGTCGTCTGCGCCGAGATCCGCGGCTTCACGATCCGCCGTCTTGCCGGCGGCATCAAGTTCGCCGCCGCGCGCAAGGCGCAACCGGCCCGCGCCGCGGCCCGCACCCTGTCGCCTGCCGAGGAGCGGCTGCGCCACAACGTGAGCCAGGGCATCCAACCCGCTGACGGCGCTCAGTTCTTTCTCCGCGCCCTCGCCTCGCCCCAGGCCCAGGTTCTGGTCTCCTCGCTCGACCTCAAGGGTCTCATCGCCCAGGTCGAGCATGACGCCCGCCCACGCCAGGCCGAAGGCCAGACCTTCGAGAGGCCCGACCTCGACAGCGACTACGTCGAGCCGGAAGGCGCCATCGAACGGCGGCTGGCGAAGTTCTGGACCGACCTTCTGGGCATCGACCGCGTCGGCGCCGAGGACAATTTCTTCGACCTCGGCGGCCACAGCCTGATCGCGGTGCGTCTCTTCGCGATGGTCAAGTCGGCCTTCCACGTCGACTTCCCGATTTCGGTCCTCTTCGAGGCGCCGACGATCCGCAAATGCGCGGTCCTGATCGTTCAGCACGGCGGCGGCGCCGAAGGCGAGGACGGGGCGGAAGCGCCCCCGGGCTCGACGGCAACCCCCGCGCGCCGGTTCACCCACCTCGTGCCGATGCACCACGGTCAGGGCGGCGAGAAGACCCCGCTCTTCATCGTGGCGGGCATGTTCGGCAACGTCCTGAACCTGCGGCACCTCGCGCACCTCGTGTCGCCCGACCGCCCGGTCTACGGCCTCCAGGCCCGTGGCCTCCTGGGCGGCGACGCGCCCCATGACAACCTTGTCGAGGCGGCGACCGACTGCATCGCCGAGATCCGCCAGATCCAGCCCTCGGGCCCCTACATGCTGAGCGGGTTCTCGGGCGGTGGTCTGACGGCCTTCGAGATGGCTCAGCAACTGACCCGCGACGGCGAAGAGATCGCCTCGCTGATCCTGCTCGACACGCCCTTGCCGCAGGAGCGGCAGATGACGCGGCGCGACCGGATGGCACTTCAGCGCATCAGGCTGCGCGAGGAAGGTCCGCGGTATCTCTGGAACTGGGCCGCGCGCCGCGTCGCCTGGGAAATCGAGAAGCGCCGGGCAAAGGACTTCGAGACCTCGTCGACCGAATTCCACAACGCCGAGATCGAAGCCGCCTTCCGCAAGGCGATCTCGACCTACCAGGTCAGCGACTGGGCCGGGGCGATGACGCTCTTCCGCCCGCCGCTCGACAAGCGGTGGGAGGTTGCACCGGGCCGCTGGGTCAAGTCCGACCGCACCCTGATCGACGAGGCCAATGACTGGCGGCCGCACGCGCCGAAGATCGAGGTCTTCGAGGTGCCGGGCGACCACGATTCGATGGTGCTCGAGCCGAACGTTCGGGTTCTGGCCGCACGGATGCGCGCCGTGCTCGAAGCGTCCGAACCGAAGAAGCGTACCTTCGTCGGACGGCATCTGCGCGCCGCGGAGTGATCCTTGCTTCGCGACGCGACGCGACGATTCGGCAACGTCGCGGATTTCTGACCTGCAGGGGCTTTCCCGGATCGGGCGCGGACCATAGGGTCGCGCCGTTCCGGGTGGGGTTTTTTTGACCGGAGGGGGTAAAAGGTGATGGCGTTCGACTGCCTGCTGGCTGGCAACGACAATCTGACGATTCAGTGTGGCGCGATGTGTCTCGACGCCGGCAACCGGATCCGCGCCGTCCTCACCCATGATTCCCGCGTCTCCGCCTGGGCCGAAAAGGCCGGTCTTCCGGTCGCCGTGACTGACGAGGCGATGGTGGCACTCCTGGCCGGTGATCGCGTCGACTGGTTCCTCTCGGTCGCCAACACCGACATGTTGTCCGACTCCGTCCTGGCCGCCGCCACGAAGGGCGCGGTCAACTTCCACGACGGCCCGCTGCCGCGCTACGCCGGCCTCAATGCGCCGGTCTGGGCGATCCTGAACGGCGAGACGTCCCACGGGATCACCTGGCACCTGATCGAGGGCGCCGTCGACGAGGGCCGCATCCTCGTTCAGCGGCAGGTCAACGTCACCGACAGCGACACGGCGCTCACGCTGAACGCCCGCTGCTTCGCCGCCGCCATCGAAAGTTTCGACGAGGTGCTGGACGCGCTGTCCTCTGGCGCGCCGCAGGCCCGTGCACAGGACCTGTCACAACGCACCTACTTCGGCCGCCATGACCGCCCGGCAGGCAGCGGCGTCCTCGATCCGTCGCAACCGGCCGTCGATCTCGCCCGCATCGTCCGCGCGCTGAACCACGGTGACTATCGCAACCCCGTCGCCACGGCGAAGCTGATGATCGGCAGCCGCATGATCCTCGTACGCGAGGCCGAGGTGACCGAGGGCTCCGGTACCCCCGGCCAGGTCGTCGATTCAGGCGAAGGCTGGCTGACGCTGGCGACCGGCGCGGGTCGCCTGCGCCTCTCCGGCCTCACCGATCCGCTCGGCGCTCCCCTCGTCCTGCCCGTCGCCCCCGGCACGACCGTCTCGGCCACCGACATCGATGCCGCCATCGCCGGGGTCGTGCGCGCCGAAGGCCGCTGGATGCGCCGCCTCGCCGACTATCGCCCGGCACTCTGGTGCGCGGACACCGGCGCCTCCGGTCAGTGGTCCGAGACGCTCGACGGCCTCGACACCGACAGCGCCGCGCTGGCCTTCGCGCTGATCGTCGCGGCGCGCGCCGACGGCACCGCGGTCGACCTCGCTTACGTCGGCCCAACAGCACCCGGCCTGTCGCCCTGGCGCCCGTTCCGCGCCGACCCCGCGGGCAAACTCGGCACCGCCGCCACAGCCTTCCGCGCCGCCCTCGAGGCCGCACGCACCGCGCCCGGCTTCGCCACGGACCTGCCCGCGCGCTGCCCGGATCTGTCCGAGCGCCGCCTGCCCGACGCCGCGATCTCGGACGTCGGAGCGATACCCGGCCCTGCCCTGACGCTCACTCTCGACGGCACGCCCACGCTTCACGCCGACCTCGCCCGGATCACCGAGTCCGAGGCCGGGCTCTTCGCCGCGCGCGTCCGTCACCTCGCCGAGGCTCTTGCCACGGCGGACGACGCGACGCCGATTGCCGCCCTGCCGATCCTGCCCGAGGTCGAGCGCAAACTCGTCATCGAGGACTGGAACGTCACGGCGACCGACTATGCCCCCGCGACGCCCGTCCACGGCTTTTTCGAAGCCCAGGTGCGCGCCCGGCCCGACGTCACCGCGCTGGTCTTCGAAGGCGAAAGCCTGACCTACGCTGACCTGAACGCCCGCGCGAACCGCGTCGCTCACACCCTGCGCGGCATAGGCGTGACCGAGGGCCAGCCCGTCGGCCTCCACGTCCGGCGCTCGCTCGACCTCGTCGTCGGCGCGCTCGGCATCCTCAAGGCGGGCGGCGCCTACCTGCCGCTCGACCCGGCCTATCCCGCCGACCGCATCGCGCTCTACATCGAGGACAGCGAGACCCGCGTCATCGTGGGCGAGACCGCCCTGCCGCTCCAAACCTCGGCCGAGATGCTGACCATCGACGCCGACCCGCGCCTCTCCACCGCGCCCGACACCGATCCCGGCGTCACTGTCGCGCCCGATAGCCTCGCCTACATGATCTACACCTCGGGCTCCACCGGCCGCCCCAAGGGCGTCATGGTCGAGCATCGGAACGTCTCGAACTTCTTCACGGGCATGGACGCGCGCCTCCCGCACGAGCCGGGCAGCGTCCTGATGGCCGTCACCTCGCTCTCCTTCGACATCTCGGTCCTCGAACTGTTCTGGACCCTCGCGCGCGGCTTCAAGGTCGTGCTCTCGGGCGAGGAAAAGCTGGTCGCGGGCGCGGTTTCGGACCCGAAACCCGTCGCGGGTGGCATGGACTTCAGCCTGTTCTACTGGGGCAACGACGACGGCGTCGGCCGCGACAAGTACGCCATGTTGCTCGAAGGGGCCAAATTCGCCGACGACCACGGCTTCACCGCCGTCTGGACGCCCGAGCGGCACTTCCACGCCTTCGGCGGTCTTTACCCGAACCCGTCGGTCACCGGCGCCGCCGTGGCGGCGGTCACGAAGAACATCGGCGTCCGCGCCGGGTCCTGCGTCGCCCCCCTCCACCACGTCGCCCGCATCGCCGAGGAATGGGCCGTCATAGACAACCTGACCGGAGGCCGCGCCGGCCTCGCCATCGCCTCAGGCTGGCAGCCGGACGATTTCGTCCTCAACCCCGCCAACACGCCGCCCGCAAACAAGCCCGCCATGTTCCGCGCCATCGAGGACCTTCGGAAGCTCTGGGCGGGCGAAGCCATCGAGATGACCAAGGCCGACGGCACCACCGTGTCGCGTGTGACGCAGCCCCGTCCGGTTTCGTCGAAATTGCCCGTCTGGGTTACCACCGCCGGCAACCCCGAGACCTGGAAGCAGGCCGGCCAGATCGGCGCCAACGTCCTGACCCACCTCCTCGGCCAGACGGTCGACGAGGTCGGCCAGAAGATCGCCATCTACCATGAAGCACTCCGCGAGGCCGGGCATGACCCGAAGGACTTCGCAGTCACGCTGATGCTGCACACCTACCTTGCCGCCGACCGCGAGACGGCGCGCGAGATCGCGCGCGAGCCGATGAAGAACTACCTCCGGTCGGCCGCCGACCTCATCAAGCAGTACGCCTGGGCCTTCCCCGCCTTCAAGCGTCCCGCCGGCACCGAAAGCGCGCACCAGATCGACCTGTCCGGTCTCGACGCCGAGGAGATGGACGCGATCCTCGACTTCGCCTTCGAGCGCTATTTCGAGCGGTCGGGCCTCTTCGGCACCATCGACGACGCCATGGCCCGCGTGGCCGAGGTCAAGGCGCTCGGCGTAACCGAGGTCGCCTGCCTCATCGACTACGGCATCGAGCGCCAGACCGTCCTCGACGGCCTGCGCACCCTGGCCGAGGTCGTGCGCCGCGCAAATGAAGGTCATGCGCAGGACTGGTCCATCGCCGCGCAGATCGAACGGCACGGCGTCACCCACTTCCAGTGCACGCCCTACATGGCGCGGATGCTGGTCTCGAACGACGATGCCCGCGCGGCGCTCTCGCGCGTCAAGCACCTGATGATCGGGGGCGAGGCGCTGGCAGGGACGCTGGTGGCCGAGCTGAACCGGGTCACGGGCGCGACGATCACCAACATGTACGGCCCGACCGAAACCACGATCTGGTCCACGACCGCGCCCGCCACGGCGGAGGAAACCACCGTCGGCATCGGCACGCCCATTGCCAACACCCGCTGCTACGTCCTCGACGACGCCATGCGGCCCTGCCCCGTCGGCGTCACAGGCCAGCTCTGGATCGCGGGCGCGGGCGTCACGCGCGGCTACTGGAAGCGCGACGCCCTGACCGCCGAGAAATTCCGCGCCGATCCCTTCGTAGCGGGCGAGCGCATGTTCGGCACCGGCGACCTCGCGCGATGGACAGCTCAGGGCAAGCTCGACTTCCTCGGCCGCAACGACGCGCAGGTGAAGGTGCGCGGCTTCCGCATCGAACTGGGCGAGATCGAGGCCGCGCTCGAGGCCGACGCCTCGGTCCGGCAGGCCGTCGTCACCGCCGAGCCGGACGCCAGCGGCGTGCCGCAACTCACCGCCTACATCATGGGCGAGGCCGACACTGCTGCCCTTCGCAGCCGCCTCACCGCCGAGCTTCCGGCCCACATGGTGCCCGCGCGGATGTTCACGCTCGACGCCTTCCCGCTGACGCCGAACCGCAAGGTCGACCGCAAGGCCCTGCCTGCCGCCGTGAAAGCCAGGGCCGAGGCGAAGCCCGCACCGAAAGTGGTGCAGCCCGCCGCCGCGAATGCACCGACAGCACCCGTCGAAGCCATCCCCTTCGACCGTCGCGCCTTGCTGGAAACCGTGGGCGGCGTCTGGTCGGAGATCCTGGGCGTCGGCCCCATCCAGCCCAGCGACAACTTCTTCGACCTCGGGGGCCACTCCCTTTTGGCGGTCGAGGCGCACCGCGCGCTCCGCGCGAAACTCGGGCTGAAGGCCCTGTCCATCGCCGACATCTTCCGCGCGCCCACGCTCTCGGGTCTCGTCCAGCGGATCGAGACGCTCTCGGGCGGCGGCGACGGCCCGAAGCCCGACCAGCCCTCCCCCCTGTCCGAAGCCGCGAGCGCCAGCATGGCCGACGCCCGCCGCGCTCTCAGGCAACGCCGGGGAAGCTGAAAGCCCCGGACTTGATCCGGGGCCTCGAACCACAGGCGGACTACCAAGCTTGGCGAGGCCCCGGATCAGGTTCAGGGCACGTCTAGCCGCTAGCCACCCCAGTCCGCGCATACCCCCTCACCACCTCCCAGACGACCCGCTGCATCAGCCGCGCGGCCTCCTCGGAGGGCGCGTCGGCGGGTGTGCCATCCTCGCGCATCAGCCTGAACGGCAGACCCTCGGGAGACCGGCCGTACAGCACCGCATAATGTGTCAACGCCATCAAGTAAGCGCCCAGGTCATTGAAATGGATGGCATCCTTGAAAAGCTCCGAGACGTCCGCCAACCGCTCGACACCGCCCTCCGCCTCCAGCGCCCGCGCCATCGCCGCCATGACCTGACCCCCGGGGATGACGTGGATCGGCCCGCCGATCTCCTCGTCCGCCAGCGCCCGGTCGATGATCTCGCGCTCCCACAGGCGCGCCAGATCGCCATCGAGCCGCGCCAGCCAGTCGTCCCGGTCGCGGTCGTGCCAGGTCTCGTAGAGATAGACCCGCACCCCCGGGTTCGCCTCCCGCGCGGCCTTGGTCCAGAGGGCCAGATACCGCCAGCTGTCGTGATACTTGATCGAGGACTCGAGCCCGATCTTCTCGGTCAGCACCACCGCATCATAGTCGCCGCTGTCGGCGGCCTCATGCGCCTCGCGGAAGCGGGGATGGGCGTTTTCGGTCTCGCCACCCTCGAGCGGGACATCCGGCTCCCAGTGCGCCTGCAACTCTGCGCCCCAGCCAAGCTGGCTGTCATAGCGGTGCCCCTCGCCCGCGAGCTGCGCCAGCATCGCGGGCATCGTCCGCCCGACCAGCGAATGGCCGATGAAGTAGACCGACAGCGGCCCCTCCGGCGGCGGCAGTGGCGCGGAATACAGCGCTTCGACTTGGGCGGAGTCGATCGGCTCGGGCGCACAGCGGGTCAGCCCGCAGGCCGAGAGGATCAGGAAGACGGCGGCGGAGAACTTGCGAAACAGCGAGGGCATGGCCGGAAGCTAGGGCGAAACCCGGTTCCCTTCCACGCGGAAATCGCGGAGAGCTTTGGCATGGCCCGTCTCATCCTGTCCTTCTGCCGCGATTGCCTGGGCTCGGTGCCCGAGACGCTGACGGAGGCCCTTCGCGACCTGCCCGTGCGCATGCGCCTCGCCGATTGCCTCGGCCGCTGCGACGCGCCCCAGGCGCTGGCTCTCGAGGGTCGGAGCCTTGCCGCCTATCTCTTCGACGGCATCGACGTCGAGACAGACGCCGCCGACATCGCCGCGACCTGCAAGGCCGTGCTCGAGGCCGACGCGGGCTGGATCGAGGATGCGCGCCCCTGCGGCCGACTGCGCCACCGCCTCGTCACGCGGGTGCCGGCCTGAGGGCTAGTGATCGAGGGCGTGGTCGTGCCCGTCCAGCGTGACGCCATTCGACGCCGCCACGACGAAGCCGATCCCGAAGCCGAGAGCGAGCCCGATCAGAAGCATGGCTATGGCGCGGTTCATCCGTCTCTTTCTCCGTTCCATAAAGCGCCCGCGAGGACGCCCAGGACGGCCCAGACCGCAAGGCCCACGCCAAGAACCCTCGCCGCAAAAAGCGCCGCCAGTTCCGGCGGCACCGGCCCGCCGAAGGCCTCCGGCATCGGCGCGCCCCAGAGGTGCGGCGCCAGCAGAAGGACTACCGCCGCAGCCCATGCAGGCCAGGATCTGCCGAAGGCGATCAGCCACAGCGCCACTGCGGCGGAGATCACGCAGGCGAACCACCAGACCTGCCGCGCCTCGACCTCGCCCGCGAGCGATCCGGGCAGTTCGGGCGCCAGAGACACGGCCGGCGCCATCTGCGCCACCACGAAGCCCGCGACGCCCCACAGAATCCCGCGCCGCGCGTCGACGCCTGCGCCCCGCATCTCGGCCAGCGCCATCAGCGCGACGAGGATCAGCGCGTATCCGCAATAGACCAGCATCGAGAACACGACCGTCAGGCCGTCCCGCAGCGGGTCGATGCCGGCGAACCGAAGCGACCCTGCGGGAGACCCGTCCGCGCCGAAATGCGTCAACTGTCCCGTCTCGTACAGCTCGGCCTGGAGAAGCAGGGGCTGCACGAAGATGAGTTGAAGAAGCGCGGCCAGAAGGCCTGCCCCGGCACCAGCGATCAGCGCGCTGGTCAGAAGTCTTGGAAACATCGCCTCAGTGGCAGGGGAAGCCGGTCGCGTGACGGACGTCGTGCGCCGCATCGTGCAGCGCCGCCGCTTGCGCGTGCCCGGCCATCCAGAGGATGCCGACACCCAGCATCGCCGTGAAGGCAAGCGTGAGGGCCGTTGCCGGCCTTGCGGCGGAAATCGCGTGAGTGGTCATATGTCCCTCCTTGCCGCCCTTCCCGACGGCGGGTTGCGTTTCATGCCCGGCAGGTCTCCTGGCTTGCGGGTCGTGGCGCGTTGCCCTCCTTCCCCCCGAAGTCGCGGGAGTGGTTCGACGGGCAGGCGCTCACCGCTTACAGTCGCGGGGGCGGCTGCGGACTTGGGGCTCTCCCCGCACCGCATTCCCTCCAGTCCAGACGGGTGTTCCGCCGGAACCGGACATGGGGTCATGTAACGCGCCGCCGTCCGCCTTGTCCATCGCCTTCGGCGACGCTTCGCGCCTCGTCCGCGACCTTGCGTGGGACGGATGGGAGGGCTTGCGTATTTCAGGCAAGATGAAGGTCAGCCGCGTTCGAGAAGGTAGGTGTCCATGATCCAGCCGTGCGCGGCGCGCGCCTCGGCGCGGACGCGGACGATAGTCTCGGCGACTTGGGACAACGGCCCGTGGACCAGGATCTCGTTCTCCATCCCGAGGAAGGCGCCCCACCAGATGGTGAGGCCGTCCGGATCGAGCGACAGGAAACTCGTCTCGCCGTCGAGGAGGACCGCGACACGATCGGCGCCTTCAGGCCATCCGTGGTCGCGGACTTGCCGGCCCGTGGTGATGAGCACGGTCGCGTTGATGCGGTTGAGCGGAATGGCGTGCGCCGCCGTCAGCGCCTGAAGCGCCGTGATGCCGGGGATGACGCGGATCCTCGGCGCGGGGGAAAGCCGGTCGGCGATCCTCAGTGTGGAATCGTAGAGCGACGGGTCGCCCCACACCAGCAGAGCGACCGTCCCCGCCTCGGGCGGCAAGGCCGCGACCCAGGCCGCGGCGATGGCGTCGTGCCAGGCGTCGACGCCCGCGCGGTAGTCGCCCGAGGCATCGCGCACCGGCAGGTCGAAGAGACGCACCTTCGCCTCGACGCCGAGGTCCCGGCAGATCGCCAGCCTCAGATCCGCGAGGTCGCCCTTTCCCTCTTTCCGCGGCACGAGGATGACCTCCGCCGCCCGGATTGCCGCCTCCCCCGCGCGGGTCAGGTGGTCGGGGTTGCCCGTGCCGATGCCGACGAGGACCAACTCACGCATCGGGCGTGCCCGTCAGCGCGCCGTAGAGGATCAGCGTCGGCGCCCTGTCCGGATCCTCGTTGCGCAGCCGTGCAGCCAGGCCAGCGACCGTCGTGCGCGTCAGGCTCTCCTCCGGCGTCGACACGCCAACCGCCATCAGCGCGGGCGTCTCTCCCGGCAGGCCGCTGGCGATCAGAAGGTCGGCGAGGTCCGCGAAGGTGCGCCGCCCCATGTAGACCACAGTCGTCGCTTCCGCATCCGCGAGCGCGGCGAGGTTCAGCGCTTCGGGCAGACGTCCCGTCAGGTCGTGCCCGGTGACGAACTGAAGCCGCCGGGCGGTCAGGCGGCGCGTGAGCGGGATGCCAGCCGCCGCCGCCGCCGCACAGGCCGAGGGCACGCCGGGGACGATCTCGAAGGGGATGCCTGCCGCACGCAGCGCCTCGATCTCTTCCTCGAGCCGCCCGAAGACGCCGCCGTCCCCCGACTTGAGCCGCACGACACGCCCGCCCGCCTGCGCATAGTCGACGAGAAGCCGACTGACGTGGTCCTGCCTGGGAGAGGCGCGGCCAGCGCGTTTGCCGACGCTCACGAGGTCGGCCGAGGGATTGGCGTGGCCGAGGATGTCGCCAGCGGACAGGTCGTCGTAAAGGACCGCGTCCGCGCGCGACAGCCGGTCCACAGCCTTCAGCGTCAGAAGTTCGGGATCACCGGGACCCGAGCCCACGAAGCTGACGAATCCCGTCATGCCGCATCCTCCGCGATCAGGTGGAAGAAGGTGCCGGTGACGTTGCCCCGGCGCGATCCGGTCTCGGGAACGGGAGTGCCGTCGGCGTCGGTGACGGTAGCGAGCGGCGCGTCGGGCTGATCGAGGATGGTCGAATAGTGAAACTCGTGCCCCCTCAGCGCCGCGCCGGGCGCAAAGCCGGGCATGGCCGAGCCAAGCACCGCGCGGCGGTAGCCCAGGTGGAACTTCCGCGTCTCGTAGCTGGTCACGAGGCCCAGAAGCCCCGCCATCTCGTGACGCGCGCCCTCCTTGTCGATCAGCCCCGCGCCCAAGGCCATGTAGCCGCCGCACTCGCCGTGGACCGCCTTCGTCGCGGCATGCGTCCGCAGGCCCGCAAGAAAGCGCTGCGCCGAAGCGATGCGCCCCGCGTGCAGCTCCGGGTATCCCCCCGGCAGCCATACGAGGTCGGCGTCCGGCGCGGGCGGCTCATCTGCCAGCGGCGAGAACGGCAGGATCTCGGCTCCCGCCCGCCGCCAGCCTTCGAGGACATGCGGGTAGGCGAACGAGAAGGCCGCGTCCCGCGCCAGGGCAATCCGTTGCGCGGGCGGCTTGGGCAGGTGACCCGGTGCAGGCGGCGGCCCGCCTGCGGCGGCGGCGTGCAGTCGCGCCATGTCGACGTGATCGCGCAGGAAGACGGCATAGGAGGCGATGGCGGCATCGAGGTCGGGATGCTCGACCGCCTGGATCAGGCCCAGGTGTCGCTCGGGCAGCGCGAGGTCGCCGCGCCTCGGCAGGACGCCGAGAACCTCGACGCCCGCACGGTCCATCCCCAGCCGCGCCAGCCGTTCGTGCCGGGGGCTGGCGACCCGGTTCAGGATCACGCCCGCGAAGGGCAACTCGGGGTCGTAGGCGCGAAATCCCATGGCCGTCGCCGCCGCCGACTGCGCCTGCCCGCCCACGTCAAGGACAAGGACCACCGGCCAGCCCATCAGCCGCGCCGTCTCGGCCGAGGAGCCGAAGCCCGTCGCGCCCTTCCCCGCGACGCCGTCGTAAAGGCCCATGGAGCCTTCCGCGATCACCAGATCCGCGCCCTCCGCTTCCGCCGCAACCGCCCCCAGCAGTTCCGGCGCCATCGCCCAGGTGTCGAGGTTGAACGACCGCCGCCCCGCCGCCGCCTCGTGGAAGGCGGGGTCGATGTAGTCCGGGCCCGACTTGAAGGGCTGCACCGTCAGCCCTTCGTCGCGAAAGGCCCGCAGAAGGCCGAGCGCCACCGTGGTCTTGCCGGTGCCCGAGGAGGGCGCCGAGATGAGAAGGCCGCGCGTCATTCGTCCCCGACCGAGGTGAAGGGGCTGTCGGCACTCTGCGGCCGGTAGCGCCGGTCATAGTCGGCGGAATAGAGCGCCGAGCGCACCTCCGTCTCGCCGCCGAGCGCGGGGCCCACGAGAATGAGCGCGGTGCGCGTCACCTCCTCGGGCACGAGGCCGGCGATGTCCGACAGGCGCCCCCGGATGATCCGCTCGTCGGGCCAGCTTGCGCGGAAGACGACCGCGACCGGGCAGTCCGCGCCGTAGTGCGGCGCAAGCCGTGCCACGACGCCGTCGAGCCGGTGGATCGAGAGGTGAATGGCCAGCGTGGCCCCAGTCGCGCCGAAGGCCTCCAGCGTCTCGCCCTCGGGCATCGCCGAGGCCCGCCCCGACGTCCGCGTCAGCACCACCGACTGCGCGACGCCGGGAAGCGTCAGCTCGGCCCCAAGTGCCGCCGCCGCCGCCGCGAAGGCCGGAACGCCCGGTGTCACGCTGACGGGGATGTTCAGCGCCTTCAGCCGCGCCACCTGCTCGCCCATGGCCGACCAGACCGACAGGTCGCCCGAATGGAGCCGTGCGACGTCCAGCCCTTCGGCATGGGCCGCCTCGCACTCCGCGATGATGGCGTCGAGGTCGAGGGGCGCCGTGTTCACGATCCGCGCGCCCTCCGGACAATGCGCGAGTATCGCCCGCGGCACCAGCGACCCGGCGTAGAGGCAGACCGGCGACGCCGCGATCAGGTCGCGCGCCCTGAGCGTCAGGAGGTCGGGCGCTCCGGGGCCGGCACCGATGAAATGAACGGTCATGGGGTCTCTCCCGTGATGGCGATGGCGCAGGTGGCAAGACGGTCGGGCGACACCGCGCGAGGGGCGACGAGCCTCGCCCCCGGCCCCGCAGAGGCAAGTGCTGCCGCTTCGGCGAGGCTGCCCGTGTCGTCGGTCTCGCGGCTTCGGCCCTCGGTCGCGGTCGCGGTGGAGGTCAGACGCTCCGGCGACACCGCTTCGGCCGGAAGGCCGAGACGCGAGGCGAGGCCGGTAAAGGCGCTTTCGCTCGCCTTCCGCGAGGCGGTGGCGAGACGGACGACGCCCCCCGCCCCGCCTGCCGCGTCGAGCGCGGCGAGAAGACTTTCGACCGTGGCCTGCGACCGGAACCCGAAGCCCGCGACCCTGATGGCGTCCGAAGCGGCGCTGCCCCCGCCTCGCTCGCGCTCGGCCCCCCCCCGGAGTATTTGGGGACAGAAGAGGCTCACAGCGTCACGCTCCACTGGACGACGGGATAGGCGGCCTTCCAGCCCCGGAAGCGGCCGAGCGGCTGCGGTTCGGACAGGTCGATCCTCAGAAGTTGCCCGCCGAGCCTCGCCTGCGCCTGTGTCACCAGCGCCTCGGTCTCGAGCGTCACGGCGTTGGCGACGAGGCGGGTGCCGGGTGACAACCGCGCCTCGAGATGGTCGAGGAGCCTTTCGTCGAGCCCCCCGCCCACGAAGACGGCCTGCGGCTCGGGAAGACCCTCCAGCGCTTCGGGCGCCCGGCCCAGGGCGACGTGCAGACGGTCCTGGCCGAGGGCGCGGGCGTTCTCCTCGATGCGCGCGGCACGGTCGGGGCGCGCTTCGACCGCTGCCGCCGTCATAGACGGATGGCACAGCAGCCATTCCAGCGCCACGGACCCCGACCCCGCACCGATGTCCCACAGAGTTTCGCCCGGCCTCGGCGCCAGGGCAGCGAGCGTCAGGGCGCGGACCGGGGCTTTGGTGATCTGGCCGTCGTTCGCGAAAGTCGTGTCAGGGCGGCCGGGAGCGAGGGCCAGGCCGGCTGCGCCCGAGACCTCGACCGCCACGAGGACCGGGTGGACGACATCCGCCGGCGCCCCGCTGGACGCGATGAACCTCCGCACCCTCTCCCTCGGGCCGCCAAGAGCCTCGAGGACATGGACACGGCTTTCGCCGACCCCAGCTTCCGCCAGCCACCTCGCCAGTCCGTCGACCGCAGCGCCGTCGCGCAGGGTGACGAGAAGGCGTGCGCCCTCGTGCAAATGCGGAACCAGGCGCGCGAATGGCGAAGCATGCAGCGCAAGGCAGGTCGTTTCGTCCAGCGCCCATCCCAGCCGCGACGCGGCCAGCGAAAAGCACGACGGCGCCGGCAATGCGGTCCACTCGGCCGGTGACAGCGCGCGCGCGATCACGGACCCCGCGCCGTGCCAGAAGGGATCGCCCGACGCCAATGCGACCACGCGGCGTCCGCGTAGCCGCAGCAGGACCGGCAAGCCGTCTGCGAAAGGCACCGGCCATTCGATGCGCTCGGCCCGTGACGCCGGGAGAAGGGACAGGTGACGAGGGGCTCCCACGATCGCCTCAGCCTCTTCGATCGCCCGCAGGCTTGCGGCTGAGAGGCCATCCGGGCCATCCTCGCCCAGACCGACGATGGTGAGCCAGGGGTCAGCCATGCGCCCGAACCTGTTGATCCTGGGAGGCACGACCGAGGCGAGCAGCCTCGCCCTGCGCGTCGCGCGCATGGAGGTCGACGCCACCCTGTCCTATGCCGGACGCGTCGCGCGCCCGATGGAACAGCCGATCCCGACCCGCTCGGGCGGCTTCGGCGGGGTGGAGGGGCTGGCGGCCTACCTGCGCGAGAGGGCCGTGACCCATCTGGTCGACGCCACCCATCCCTTCGCAGCCCGAATTAGCGCCAATGCCGTCGAAGCGGCGCGGATCGCTGGCGTTCCCTTGGTCGCGCTGGTCCGTCCGCCCTGGACGCCGGTGGACGGGGATGACTGGCGGCACGCCGTCGACATGAACGCCGCACGCGAATATCTTGGAACAGATCGGAAAACCGTCTTTCTTGCCATCGGACGCCAAGATCTCGCCGCCTTCGCCGGGAGCCCACATCGCTATCTCCTCCGCGTCGTCGAACCGCCCATGGAACGCTTCCCGCTGGACGACTACACCGCCGTCGTCGCGCGCGGTCCGTTCGACGTCGACAGCGACCGTCGGCTGCTCGAGGAGCACGGCGTCGAGGTCGTCGTCTCGAAGAATGCGGGGGGCGACGGCGCACGCGCGAAGCTCGACGCGGCGCGCGCGCTTGGGCTGCCGGTCGTGATGATCGACCGGCCACCCATGCCGCCCCGGCACGAGGTCGCGACGGTGGACGATGTGATCGACTGGCTCGCTCATTCCGGCACCGAACGCGGGGTGTAGACGATCTCGGTCCGGTTTGGACGCGCGATGCGCCGGGTCAGGGACGAGCCGAGGATGACCAGCGTGCGCATGTCTGCCATCTCGGGTCGCGCCTCGGCGAGCGTGACCGTTCGCAGGTCCTCGTCCAGCGTCGAGACGGCGCGGGCGAAGATCATCAGGCGCTCGGGCTCGCAGACATCGCGCAGAAGCTCCAGAACGCGGGCAAAACCCTCGGGACGGGAGTTGGAGCGCGGGTTGTAGAAGGCGCAGGCAAAGTCGGCCTCGACGGCGAGACGCAGGCGCTTTTCGATCAGCGCCCAGGGCTTGAGGTTGTCCGACAGGTTGATCGCACAGAAGTCGTGACCAAGCGGCGCACCGGCTCGCGCGGCAGCCGCGAACATGGCAGAAACGCCGGGCAACACCCTGATGTCGATGTGTTTCCAGGCATCTGGCCCTTCCTCCAACGCCTCGAATACGGCCGAGGCCATGGCGAACACGCCCGGATCGCCCGAGGACACAACCACGACTCTGCGACCAGAGGCGGCCAGGTCGAGAGCGTGGCGCGAGCGGTCGATCTCGACGCGGTTGTCGCTGGCGTGCTTCGTCAGTCCGCCGCGGTCCGGGACGCGCGCGACGTAGGGGACGTAACCGACGACGTCGGTCGCCTGCGCAAGAGCGCCCGAGACCTCGGGCGTCACGAGGCCCTCGCCGCCTGGTCCCAGCCCGGCGATGACGAGCCAGCCGGTCACGGACGCCGTCCTTGTCCGTGGACGACGACGATCGAGAAATAGGGCGCGACGTGGTCGGCGGGTACGTCAGACAGGCGCCGCACGGTCTGACCGGGCATCGCGGCATATTCGATGAGCCAGGCCCTGTCGGCCTTAGCTGCGGCCTGCAACGCCCTGACGATCTTTGGGAAATTTCGCCCGATCTTCATCACGACCAAGGCGTCCGCAGCCTCCATATGGCGCGCGAGGTCCGCCTCGGCCAGGGTCCCCATGACAACCGTCAGAACGTCGTCTCCCCAGGTGATGGGCTGACCGGTCGCCGTCCATGCGGCGGACATGCCGGTGATCGCGGGCACCACCTCGACCGGGACGCGGTCGCGGAGACGCGCGTGGAGGTGCATGAAGGAGCCGTAGAAGAAAGGATCGCCCTCGCACAGCACCACGATATCCTCGCCCGCCAGGGCAAGGGCCGCGAGGTGGTCCGTCACCTGGGCGTAGAAAAGCGAGAGCGTCTCGTTGTAGGCGGGGTCGGAAAGCGGGATTTCGGTCGTGACCGGGTATTCCATCGCGAACTCGACCGCACCGCCCGGCACGAGGTCGCCCGCAAGTGTCCGCGCCTGTCCTGCACGACCGGCCTTGCGGAAGTAGGCGACGTGACGGGCGTTGGTCAGAAGCCGATACGCGCGGACGCTCATCAGCTCCGGATCGCCCGGGCCGAGACCGACGCCGTAAACCGTGCCGGTCATTCGGCGCGGCTCGCGATGGCGTTGATGGCCGCGACGGTGATGGCGCTTCCTCCCAGACGGCCCTCGACGATGCAGCACGGCACGGGTTGGTCGGCCCAGAGCGCAGCCTTCGACTCCGCCGCACCGACGAAGCCGACCGGGCAGCCGATGATCGCGGCGGGCCGGGGGCAGTCGGGGTCCTGGAGCATGTTGAGGAGATGAAAGAGAGCGGTCGGGGCGTTGCCGATTGCGACGAGTGCGCCCTCCAGATGCGGACGCCAGAGTTCAAGCGCGGCGGCGGATCGCGTGTTCCCCATCTCCCGCGCCATCTCCGGCACACGCGGGTCGTGCAGGGTACAAATGACCTCGTTCTGCGCTGGCAGGCGATGGCGCGTGACGCCCTCGCTGACCATCCGCGCATCGCAGAGGATCGGCGCGCCCGCGTTCAAGGACGAGCGAGCTTCGGTTGCGAAACCCTTGGAGAACCGTATGAATTCCGCAAGACCAACCATGCCCGCGGCATGGATCATGCGGACCGCCAGAGGCTCCTCGTCCGCAGTGAACCGTGCCAGGTCGGCCTCGGCGCGGATCGTGCGGAACGACTCCGCATAGATCGCGGCGCCGTCCATTTCGTAGGTGTATGTCATGCCCCGAACCGCTCCAGAACCTGGGCCCGCGTCAGCCCCCGCGCTTCCGGCACATCGGACGCGCGCCCGTCCCTGACCACATCGTAGAGCCCGTCGCAACCGACAACGGTCAACGGCGCCGGATCGGGATGTGCGCATCCCTTCGCGCAGCCCGAGACGTGGAGGCCGGGGGGCACCTGAAACGCAAGTCGGCGGGCCATGTCGCGGGTCTCGACCGTGCCCTGCGGACAGAGAGGGGCGCCGGGACAGGCGTGGCTCGCAAGGACGGGGTTGCCGGGTGTGGTTATGAGGACGTGAGAATGACTTTCTATAAGTTTATCATATGCCTGCGTGGCGTCATTCAACACGATCATCCGCCACGGCGTCACGTCGAGCGTGCTACAGCCCGAGGCGCACAGCGCCGAAAGATCGTCCGCCCTCAGTTGGCCGAAGGCCACGCCGACGGACAGCGATCCACCATGCGGGCCGACGTCCAGGCGCGGCGCAACGGGGCCCGGGTCGGCGCAAGTCCAACCCGAGGGAAGTTCGACCGATGCGATATGCCGCTTCATACGCCCGCTTTCCCGTCCGCCCGTTTCCACAAACCACCATGCCATCTCAATCAGGGCGTCGACCGCCTCGTCCTCGGTCACGGGACGCCCGCGCAAGGCGCCATCGGCGCGCAGGATCAGCCCGCTTTCCCCGCTTTCGAGCCTGAAATCCCCCGATACGCCGTCGAGGATGCGCGCCGGTCCGGTGTCGATGACATGGCCGATCTTGGCGGGCATCGCGGGCAGGTCGCCAAGCCGCGCTTCAAGGGCCGTGCCAAGACGGTCGGTCTGGTCGCCCCCGGACCATCCGGGCGCGGCGACGATGGCGCGGCGGGCGTCCATCTCGGGATCGGCGTCGACCAGACCGGCGTCGATGAGCGCAGCGAGAAGCCGAGGGTGCGAGGCCTCGCTCACACCCCGGACCTGAAGATTGGCGCGGCTCGTCACGTCGATCATGCCGTTGCCGTGCGACTTTGAAAGCTGTGCGAGCGTAAGAGCCTGATCCGCCGTCAGCTGCCCCAGGCGCGGCTTCACGCGGACCACCAGCCCGTCGCCAGACATCATGGGACGGTGCGCGCCGGGGCACCAGCCTCGGACGAGGGGCGCGCTCACGGCACCATCTCCGCCCGGATCGAGTTGCGCCGCGTGACCCAGAGCCCAGCCGCGGCAAGGGCGGCGAAGCGGTCGCGCATGGCGGCGAGGGCGGCGGGGTTCGCCTGCTCGAGAAAGGCCGTCACGGCGTCGTCCCCAAGCGTCGCATCCCAGAAGCTGTCGAAAAGATGCGGGCCGACAGCGTCGGCGAGGTTCGCGAAAGCGGCCATGTGGTCGAGCGTCGCCGCGATCTCGGCCGCGCCCCGGAAGCCGTGGCGGCGCATTCCGGCGATCCAGTCGGGGTTCGCCGCGCGGGCATGAACGACGCGCGCCACCTCCTCGGGCAGCGTGCGGGCGCGGGGGCGCGCGGGGTCGGTGTTGTCGACATGATAGAGCGCCACTCTCCCCCCACCAGCCCGCGCCCTGGCGGCGGCGAAGCCCGCCTCGTGAGCGGCATAGTCGGCGGCGAGAAGGATGTCGGTCTCGGGCAGATCCTGAAGGTGAACGAAGGCATCGGCGGCGGCGACGCGCGCCGCGATGCCGTCCCGGTCGCGCGCCGTGTCCGGGCCGTCGAGCGCGAAGGCGCTGTGGTCAAGCCAGGCGTCGCCTGCGCGCGCACGGCCCCCGTGCGTCAGGTCGAGTTCGGCGTGATCCATGCCGAGGCCGTAGTGACCGGGGCGCGGGCCATAGACGCGTGCCTCGCCCTGCCCGACGTAGGGGTTGAAGTCCTCGGCCTCGTCACGCGCCGACAGGGCGCGGACGGCCTGGGCGAAGAGCGCCGTGAGCGAGGGGAAGACGTCCCTGAAGAGACCGGACACCCGCAGCGTCACGTCAAGGCGCGGCCGGTCGAGTTCGGCAAGCGGCAGGATCTCGATGCCCGAGACTCTTTCGGAGCCCTTGTCCCACACCGGCTTCACGCCGATGAGGTGCAGCGCCATGGCGAATTCCTCGCCCGCCGTGCGCATGGTGGCCGACCCCCAGAGATCGACGACCAGCGCGCGCGGCCAGTCGCCCTGGTCCTGGAGGTGGCGGCGGACCAGTTCCTCGGCCAGCCTGACGCCTTGAGCCTGGGCGGCTCGCGTCGGGACGGCGCGGGGGTCGGTGGTGTAGAGGTTGCGGCCCGTGGGCAGCACGTCGGTGCGACCGCGATAGGGTGAACCGGAGGGGCCGGCCTCGATGCGACGGCCGTCGAGCGCGGCCAGAAGTGCGGGGCGTTCGGCCCCGGCGACGTCGTCGCCCCAGATGTGCAAGCCATCGCCGAACTGGCTTTCCTTCACGTCGCAGACGAAACGGTCGATGCGAGTGATCGCCTCGGCGGCGGACGCGGCGCGGTCGAGCCCGAGGTCGTCCTCGACACCAAGCGCGCGTGCCTCGGCCCGGATGTCGGATTGCAGCCGATCGCGGCGGCGGGGGTCGAGGCCGTCGGCGTTGGAGAACTCGTCGAGCAGCGCCTCGAGCGTTGCGAGCCGGTCCGGTGTTTTCGAGACGGCGAGCGGCGGCGGGACGTGGCCGAGCGTCACCGCCCCGATCCGCCGCTTGGCCTGCGCCGCCTCGCCGGGGTCGTTGACGATGAAGGGATAGATCACGGGCATCGCCCCGGTCAGCGCCTCGGGCCAGCAGGTCTCGGACAGCGCCACGGCCTTGCCCGGCAGCCATTCGAGCGTGCCGTGCGCGCCGATGTGAAGAAGGGCGTCGGCCTGCGTCCGAAGCCAGAGATAGAAGGCGACGTAGGCATGGCGCGGGGTGCGCGAAAGGTCGTGGTAGTCGTCGGCGCGGGTCCCGGGTGTGCCGCGTTCGGGCTGGAGGGCGATGAGCGCGTTGCCGTGCCGTTCGGCGGCAAAGGTGAAGGCGCCGTCCGTCGCGTCGGGGTCGTCCTCGGGGTCGCCCCAGGCTGCGTGAAGGTCGGCGCGCAGGACCTCGGGCAGCGTCTCCAGGGCCGCGCGATAGACCTCGAGCGGCCAGCGGATGCTCTCGGGCGCCGCGTGTGCGTCGCCTGTCAGAGTGGCGGCGAAGGCCGTGTCCCGGACCGTCACGCCATAACCCGCGCCGGAGAGGTCACGCAGGATCGCCCCCGCCGAGGCCAGCGCGTCGAGGCCCACGGCGTGCGCCATCTGCCAGTCCTTGCCGGGGTAGGTCGACAGGACCAAGGCCACGCGCCGCTCAGCGCAGGGCGTCGCGGAGAGCCTCACCCAGGCTGCGACGCGGTCGGCTGCGGCCTCCACCCTGCCCGCGTGCGCGGCATGGCCGGCGACGGCGATCTGGCAGTCGGCGTCCCAATCTCCCGGTGCCTTGAACGAGGCCACGCCCGCGAAGAGGCGACCGTCGACCTCGGGCAGGACGACATGCATCGCGAGATCGGCGGGCGAGAGGCCTCTGGCTGCCTCCTCCCAGGCTTGCCGCGTCGCGGTCGAGAGCGCGACCTGGAACACCGGGACGCCCCCGGCGTCGAGGGGCGAGGCACCCTCGACCCCTTTGCCCGAGAAGGCGGTTGCGTTCACGATGGCCGAGGGTTTCAGCGTGGCGATGCGGGCGGCGAGCCAGCGCGCCGCGTCGGGCTCCTTCAGGGACGGAGCGAAGAGGCCGAGGGCCCGGAAATCCCGCGCCTCGAGCGCCGCCATAAGCGCCTCGACGGGAGCGGTGTCGGCGGCGGCGAGGTAGGCGCGGTAGAAGACAACAAGCGCCAGCGGGCGCGTGTCGGGCTGACCGGGGCAACCCGCCGCGCAGGTGTTGCAGGCTGTGCCACCCTGCGCGCCTCGGCCTGCCGTCCAGCAGCCGAAGGGCGGCAGGCGCTTCTCGCCCACAACCGGACCGGCATAGAACCCCGCCGCCAGCGCCAGTTGCGCCAGCGCCGCCTCGGCCGCGATGGCGCCGCCCTCGCCTGCCAGCGCATTCAGCCGCGCCAGCGTGGCGCGGGGTACTGTGGAGAGCGCCTCGAGCGCCGGATCGGGCCGTCCGTCGCCCGGCAGGACGGCGAGGACGAGGCCCTGCCGGTCCGCCATCTCGCGCAGGCGGGCGAGGCCGTAGGACCAGTAGCTTTGCCCGCCGATCAGCCGCACGAGGACCGCCTTCGCGCCTGCGAGCGTGGCGTCTGCATAGGTGTCGACCGAAACCGGGTGCGTCAGAGCAGAGAGGTTCGCCAGACGCAGCGACGGCAGCGGCCGTCCCGCGTCGCGCGCCCGGTGCCAGCCCGCGCGGAAGGCCGAGAGGTCGCTGTCCGAGAAGGACAGGACCACGAGGTCGCCCGGGCTCTGGCCGAGGTCCCTCGGCGTGTCGCTTTCCTCGAGGCCGTGGCTTTCCCGGAAGACGACGTGCATCTGCGTCAGCCCTGCGTCGCGCAGCGCGGGGGCACCGGAGTGCGTATTTGGAGCAAGATGAAGCGGGGTTTCACGTCGTCACGGCCTCGGGCAGGAGTGCCGAGCGGATGGCTTGCGCGTCGATGTCGTCGTGTTCGGCGATGACGACGAGACGGCCCACTCGCGCCTCGCCGGGAGCCCAGGGCCTGTCGAACTGATGGCGGATGCGGGTGCCGACGCCCTGCAGGAGCAGGCGCATGGGCTTGCCCTTCACGGCGGCATAGCCCTTGACGCGCAGGATGTTCTGCCGTTCGGCGAGGCGGCGGACGCGGTCGGCCAGAGCCTCGGCGCTTTCGGCCTCGGGGATCTCGATGACGACGGTGTCGAAGTCGTCGTGGTCGTGGTCGTCGGCACCATCATGGTGCGAGGGGCGCGCGTCGAGGTCGTCCTCGACGGCCGCGCCAAGGCCCAGGATCACCCGGGCGTCGATGGCGCCCTCGGCGACCTCGATCACCGGCAGCGGGCGCGGCGCCTCTGCGGCGATGATCTCCTTCGCCCGCGCGACGCCCTCGGGACCGGCGAGGTCGGGTTTCGTCAGCAGCACCACGTCGGCGCAGGCGATCTGATCCTCGAAGACCTCCGAAAGGGGCGTTTCGTGGTCGATGCTCTCGTCCGCTGCGCGCTGTGCGTCCACCCGCGCCACGTCGGGCGCAAAGCGGCCCGCCGCGACGGCCTCGGCATCGGCCAGCGCGATGACGCCGTCCACCGTGACGCGGCTGCGGATCGCGGGCCAGTCGAAGGCGCGCAGCAAGGGTTTCGGCAAGGCGAGACCCGAGGTTTCGATCAGGATGTGATCGGGGCGCGGATCGAGGGCGAGGAGCGCCTCGATCGTCGGGATGAAGTCGTCGGCCACCGTGCAGCAGATGCAACCGTTCGCAAGTTCGATGATGTTCTCGGCGGGGCAGTCGGGGATGGCGCAGGACTTCAGGATCTCGCCGTCGACGCCCACGTCGCCGAACTCGTTGACGATGACCGCCAGCCGGCGGCCCTGCGTGGTGGCGATCAGATGGCGGATCAGCGTGGTTTTCCCTGCGCCGAGAAAGCCGGTGACGACAGTGACGGGGATCTTGGCGAGGTCGGTCATTCGGAAGCCTCCAGGGGCGGGATGCGGGCGATGCAGTTCTTGCGGAAGTGTTCCGGCCTCTCGCGCCATGGCACGAGGCCGTCGGGGGTGGCGCGGTAGCGCGCGACGCCTTCGAGGACGATTGCGACCTTCTCGGGGTCGAGGCGTCCGTAGACATAGGTCCAGCGGCGGGGGCCGCCCCTCAGCACGACCGAGCAGCCCTGGTCGCAGTTCGACAGGCATTCGACGGCGCGAAGCGTCACGCCCTCCGGCAGGTCGGCTTCGTCGAGAGCGGCGTGGAGGAGCGCGCCGGGGCGCGGCGCCTCGGGGTCGGGGAGGACGCCGTTGCGGCAGGTCGTGCAGACCAGAAGCTCGACGGTTGGAAGGTCGGTCACGCGGTCGTCCCGTTCGGTCTGGCCGGAGGGAAGACAACGAGCGGGCAAGCATGCCGGACCCGCCACCGGAACCCCCCGTCCGGTTACGTTTCTCGCGCTGGCAGGTCTCCCGGCTTGCGGATGTGAGGTCTTCCTCGCGGCGATCCGGCCTTCCCGGACATCTGGTCCAGTGGCCAATCGGATCGCCTCTCCGGTCACGGTCGCGGGGGCGGCTGCGCTTGAGGGGACGTCGCCCCCTGTCGCATTCCCTTTTCACCTGCACTAGACAGGCACCAGCACGGCGGCGACCCTCTGCCGGAACGTGTCCCTTGTCAAGAAGCCGAAGGCCAGATCCGATGACCGACGACGCCGCCCGCCACGCCGAGAAGATGAAGAAGATCAAGGCCGCCCGCGACCGGATGATGGAGAGCAAGACCGGCGAAAAGGGCCTGATCGTCGTGCTGACCGGCAAGGGCAAGGGCAAGTCGTCCTCGGCCTTCGGGATGCTGACGCGCGCCGTGGCGCACAAGATGCCGGCGGGCGTCGTGCAGTTCATCAAGGGCGCCTGGGGCACGGGCGAGCGCGACTTCTTCGAGGGCATGAGCGGCGTCACCTGGGTGACCTCCGGCGAGGGCTTCACCTGGGAGACGCAGGACCGCGACCGCGACATCGCGGCGGCGACGGCCGGCTGGGAGCGCGCGAAGGAGATGATCCGCGACCCCGCCATGCGCTTCGTCCTTCTCGACGAGATCAACATCGCGCTGCGCTACGATTACCTGGAGATCGACGAGGTGGTGGATTTCCTGCTGACCGAGAAGCCGCCGATGACCCATGTCGTGCTGACCGGGCGGAACGCCAGGCCCGAGTTGATCGAGGCCGCCGACCTCGTGACCGAGATGGAGCAGGTGAAGCACCCGTTCCGGGACGGGATCAAGGCGCAGGCGGGGATCGAGTTCTGATGCCACGATCCTTCTTCTTGGCCGAAATACTCTCGGGGGAGCCCGAGGGGGCGACGCGCCCCTCGGTCCTTCGCCGGGGATGAGCCGGGCGCTGATGATCCAGGGTACCGGCTCGAACGTGGGCAAGTCGGTGCTGGTGGCGGGACTGTGCCGGGCCGCGCGGCTTCGCGGACTGTCGGTGGCGCCCTTCAAGCCGCAGAACATGTCGAACAACGCCGCCGTCACCTCGGACGGGGGCGAGATCGGGCGGGCGCAGGCGCTTCAGGCGCTGGCTTGTGGCCTCGCGCCCCACACCGACATGAACCCGGTGCTGTTGAAGCCCGAGACCGAGGTGGGCGCGCAGGTCGTCGTGCAGGGACGCCGCGTGGCGACGGTGAAGGCGCGGGACTATGCCGGGATGAAGCCCGCGCTGATGGCGCCCGTGCTGGAGAGCTTCGGGCGGCTTCGGTCGGCGCATGGTCTGGTGCTGGTCGAAGGTGCCGGCTCTCCGGCGGAGGTGAACCTGCGTGCGGGCGACATCGCCAACATGGGCTTCGCCGTCGCGGCGGGGGTGCCGGTGGTGCTGGCAGGCGACATCGACCGGGGCGGCGTCATCGCGCAGATCGTCGGCACGCAGGCCGTGCTGGACGCCGAGGACGCCGCGCGGGTGAGAGGCTTTCTCATCAACAAGTTTCGCGGCGATCCGTCGCTTTTCGACGACGGCTACCGGCTGATCGAGGCACACACCGGCTGGCGCGGGTTCGGCGTGCTGCCGTGGTTTGCGGAGGCGGCGCGCTTGCCGGCGGAGGATGCGCTGGATCTGCGGTCCGGAGGGTCGGGCAAGTTCCACATCGTCTGCCTAGCTTTCAGCCGGATCGCCAACTTCGATGACCTCGACCCTCTCGCGGCCGAGCCCGGCGTGCGCCTGACGATGCTTCGCGCGGGCGCGGCTCTCCCGGGAGACGCGGATCTCGTGATCCTGCCGGGCTCGAAGTCGACGCGGGGCGATCTGGCCTATCTGCGGGCGCAGGGCTGGGACGTGGACCTTGCGGCGCATGTCCGGCGCGGCGGGCGTATCCTTGGCATTTGCGGCGGCTTCCAGATGATGGGCCGCGTGGTGCGCGACCCGCAGGGCATCGAGGGACCGGCGGGCGAGACGGAGGGCCTCGGGCTTCTCGACGTCGAGACGGTGATGACGCCCGACAAGCGGCTGACCGAGACGGACGCCGTTCATGCAGGGACAGGCGTGGCGTTCCGGGGCTACGAGATCCACATCGGTGCGACCGAGGGTCCGGACCGGGCGCGGCCCTTCGCGCATGTGGACGGGCGGCCCGAGGGCGCCGTCTCGGCGGACGGGCGGATCGCGGGAAGCTACCTGCACGGCATGTTCCGCGACGATGCCTTCCGGCAGGCGTGGCTGGCGGCCGAGGGGGCACGGTCGTCGGACTTCGCCTATGGCGAGACGGTGGAGCGGACGCTCGATGCGCTCGCGGCGCACATGGAGGCGCACCTCGACCTCGATGCGCTTTTCGCGGCGGCGGAGTAGGTCAGGCGCGTAAGGCCGCCTCGATCTGCGTCCAATCCGCGCCATCCGGCAGGCCGAGACGGATCCAGCTCGTGGAATAGGGGAAGATGCGGCTCCAGACGCGCGCCTGTGCCAGACGCTCCTGCGCCGCGCGGGCGTCGGTCGTGCGGTAGAGGCGGAAAAGCGTGGTACCGCCTTCGACCGTCCAGCCCATGCCGGTCGCGAGGCTGTCGAGACGGTCGGCGTCCCGCGCCAGCCTGACGACCGTCTCGTCCCGCCAAGTTGAATCCGCGAGCGCCGCCTGACCGATGGCGATGGCGGGACCGGAGACCGGCCAGGGGCCAGACGCTTCGGCCAGAGCGGCGATGCGGTCCGGGGAGCCAAGGACGAAGCCCAGCCTCAGACCCGCGAGGCCGTAAAACTTGCCGAAGGAGCGCAGGATCAGGATGTTGGGCGTTCCCTCGTCCGCCATCGAAAGCTCCGGTTCAGGATCGGCGAAGCTCTCGTCGACGACGAGGAGACCGACCTTGCTTGCGAGCGCCGACAGAGCCTCACGAGACAACCTTCGTCCGTCGGGGTTGTTCGGGTTCACGACGACGGCGACGTCGGCACCTTCCAGCGCCTCGACCGACGCGACGGTCTCCGTCTCCCACCCTGCGCCCGCAAAGCTGGCCGCGTGCTCGTTGTAGGTCGGCCCCAGCACCCTCGCCCGGCCCCGTGGCAGGACGCGGGGCAGAAGCTGGATCGCCGCCTGTGCCCCCGCGACCGGCAGGACCGCTCCCGCCGCGCCATAGGCCGCCTGCGCCGCGTCCGAAAGGGCGTCGAAGTCGGCCCGCGTCGGCAAGGCGCCCCAGGCGCGCGCAGGGATGTCGGGCAGAGGGTACGGCGTCGGGTTGATGCCGGTCGACAGGTCGACCCAGTCGTCCGGCCCGCCGCCCCACCTCGCCATTGCCGCATCGAGGTTGCCGCCGTGATCGCGCATCAGAAAAGCGCCGCGAGAAGGAGAAGCGCAGCCGTAAAGAGCACCGTCCGCCGGAAGATGCGCAGGCCGAGGAACAGGTCCTCGGGCCGGGGATCGCCTGCGACGGGGTTGAGCCAGGGGTCGTTCGAAGGGACACCGTCATACATGCGCGGGCCCGACAGCCGCACGCCGAGCGCGCCCGCCATCGACGCCTCGGGCCAGCCCGCGTTCGGCGAGCGGTGGAGGCCCGCGTCGCGGCGCATGGTGCGGAAGGCGGGGCCGCGCGCGCGGGAGGCGACCGCGATCAGCGCCCCCGTCAGCCGCGCCGGGATCAGGTTCAGGACGTCGTCGATCCGCGCCGCACCCCAGCCGAAGTCACGGTAGCGCTCGTTCCGGTGCCCGATCATCGAATCGAGGGTGTTGGCGGCCTTGTAGGCGGCGATGCCCGGCAGTCCCAGAAGAGCGCCCCAGAACAGCGGTGCTACGACACCATCCGAGGCATTCTCGGCAAGGCTCTCGAGCGCCGCGCGCGCGACGCCCGCTTCGTCCAGCGCTTCGGGGTTGCGGCCCACGATCATGGCGACGGCGGCGCGGGCGGCGGCGGTGTCGCCGGTGACGAGAGGCGTCGCCACGCGCTCGACGTGGTCGTGAAGCGACCGTGCCGCGACAAGGGGCCATGCGAGGAGACCGGCGAGGAGGACGCCCGCCGCGCCATTCGGGAGGAGGGACTGAACGAGCCAGGCGAGAAGCGCCGCGAGAAGAATTAGCGCGATCGCGGAGGCGGCCCCGGCCGCGCGTCGGAAAGATGGCGTGTGATGCGAACGGTTGAGGGCTGCCTCGGCCAGGGACACCAGCCGTCCGAACCAGCCGACCGGGTGGCCGATGGCGCGGTAGAGGCGATCCGGCCAGCCGACGCCCGCGTCGATCGCAAGCGCCACCAGCATCGCCCCGGCCGCTGTCACGGACGACCGCCGGTGCGAAATCCGACAATGCCCTCGTAGCCGGCCTCGGACAGACGGTCGGCCGCCGAGGCATCCGCCCGCCCCGGCGCGAAGACGAGGCCTCTCGCCGAGCCGGTATGCGCGCGCACGAAGCCGAGCGCGCCGATCTCGCGCGCAAGCTCCTCGGTCGGGTCGCCCTCCGGTCCCCTCAGCGCCGTCGTGTGGCGGGCGGCTTCGGAGGCGATCCCGGCCAGTGCGCCACGGTCGGCATCGCGGGCGGCGCGCTCCCACATCGGTACGAGGTCGGCGATGTCGGGGAAAAGCGTGTCGTCCGCATCGGTGCGAATCGGCGCGCCCCAGAAGCCTCCGATCACGTCGAAGGCCGGCAGCGGCTCGAACCGGCGCAGCGCGCGCGCCTCGCGCGAGGCCCAAAGGAAGGTGTCGGGCGCATCGATCATCAGCGGGTCCACCGCGCCTTCCGCCCGCCGGCAGGCGGTGGCCAGCGCCTCTTCCCCCGGTGTGCGTCCCGCAACAGCGGCGAGTGCAAGGAGGCCGGCGGTCGAGGCCCCGGCCCCTCCGCCCGCGGGCATGTCGGCGGTGAGCGTCACCCGCAACAGCGGCAGCCCGCCCAGTTCGTGCAGGAAGGCGCGCGCCCGCGACTCGCCCAGAAGTCCGCCGTCGTCGATCGAGAAGCGGTCGGACGTTGCGGCCTCCGCCGTCACGCCAAGCACATCGCAGGCGAGCGTGACGAGCGCCACGGGACCGTCCGGCCCCAGACGGCCCTGCAGCCATTCGCCGAAGTGGCCGGTGATGCGGGTCATGCGAACCTCCCGTTGACGGAGCGGATCGCGAGACCGCCGTCGGCCAGCGCGCGGAACCGCGTGACGGACAGGGGATCAACCTCGAAGGCGAGACCCTGCGCCGCGTCGCCGAGCGCGATCCCGAGGGCCGCACGCACCGTTCCCGCGTGGGCGACGACCGCGACGGGGGCGTTCGCAGCCTCGCGGGCGGCGTCGCGGAGAGCGGGGGCGGCGCGGTCCGACATCGCGCGGAAGCTTTCGCCCGAGGGCGGCGCGTGGTCGGCGAGCGCGTCGCGGTCGAGGGGACCGAGATCGGGGATGTCGGCCCAGGAACGGCCGTCCCAGTCGCCGAAGTCCTGTTCGCGCAGCCGCTCGTCGGCCTGGACCACGCGTCCGGGCCAGAGAAGTTCCGCCGTGTCGCGGCAGCGGCGGGCGGGACTGATGCGCAGGGCGGCGACCTCGGGCACCCGGCCCGAAAGCGCCGCCAGGCTGGCGCGCGCGGCCTCGGTCAGATCGGTCTCACTCCGCCCGGCGAGACGGTCCCCGGTCCCGGCCTCGGCGTGCCGGATCAGGATGAGATCTCCGGCCGAAAACATGCGCAGCACCCCCCGCCTTTCCATCGTCCGAGCAATCTGCAATGTCATGGCGGCATGGGAAAGTCGATACTCGTCACCGGCGGCGCGCGGTCGGGAAAAAGCGCCATCGCCGAGGGTCTGGCGCTCAAGCTGCCAGGACGTCCGGTCTATATCGCCACGGCCGAAGCGCGCGACGGCGAGATGTCGGAGCGCATCCTGCGGCACCGCGCGCGGCGGGGGGACGAGTGGCGGACCGTGGAGGAACCGCTCGATCTCGTGGGCGTCTTGCAGGCCACGGACGGCGACGGGGCGCGCCTGGTCGACTGCCTGACGCTGTGGCTGTCAAACCTGATGGAGGCGGGCCAGGATCCCGTGGCGGAGGGCGAGGCGCTGGCTCGCGCGCTGGCCGCGCAGAGGGCGCCGGTGATCCTCGTGACGAACGAGGTCGGCTCGGGGATCGTGCCGGACAACGCCCTCGGCCGGGCGTTCCGGGATGCGGCGGGCGAGCTGAACCAGATGATTGCCCGGGCGTCGGACGACGTGTATCTGGCCGTGTCCGGCTGCCCCCTGAAGGTGAAGTAAACCCATGCAAGACTTTGATTTCACGTCACTCAACGACGTCGCCGCCCTCGCCTCCGCCCTGCCCGGCCCCGACGAGCACGCGGCCCGTGCGGCGCGCGCGCGGCAGGACAGCCTGACGAAGCCGCCGGGATCGCTTGGGACGCTCGAGGATCTGGCGGTCTTCATGGCGGGCTGGCAGGGCGTGGAGCGTCCGCGGATCGAACAGGCGCAGGCGCTGGTCTTCGCGGGCAACCACGGCGTGTGCGCGCGCGGCGTGAACCCCTTTCCGCAGGAAGTGACGGCGCAGATGGTCGCGAACTTCAACGCGGGCGGTGCGGCGATCAACCAGCTTTGCCGCGTGGCGGGGGCAGAGTTGTCGGTCGTGGCGCTCGACCTCGATCGGCCGACGCGGGATTTCACGGCGGGTCCGGCGATGGATGAGGCCGAGTGCCTTCAGGCGATGCGCGCGGGTTGGGAGGCGGTGGACCTCGGGGCGGACGTGCTGATCCTGGGCGAGATGGGGATCGGGAATTCGACCGTCGCGGCCGCCCTCTGCGCGGCGCTCTTCGGCGGGGAGGCCTCGGACTGGGTCGGCGCGGGCACCGGGTCGGACGCGGAAGGCCGCGCCTTGAAGGCGCGCGTCGTGGCGGAGGGCCTTGCGCTGCACGGCCACCTGCCACCGCTCGGTATTCTCGCGGCCCTCGGCGGGCGCGAGCAGGCGGCCATCGCGGGCGCGGTGCTGGCGGCGCGGATCGCGCGGGTGCCGGTGATCCTGGACGGCTTCATCTGCACGGCCTCGGCAGCGCCTCTCCACGCCGCCGACCCCGCGTTCCTTTCGCATTGCCTCGTCGGTCATCGAAGCGCCGAGGCGGGGCACCGCCGGCTTCTCGAGGCGCTCGGCAAGGAGCCCGTGCTCGATTTCGCCATGCGGCTTGGCGAAGGCACAGGGGCCGCGCTGGCCCTCGGCGTCCTGCGCGCGGCTCTGGCCTGTCACGACGGGATGGCGACCTTCGCCGATGCCGGAGTGTCGGGCGGGTGAGCGACGCGCGCCAAAGGCTCGCCGAAGTGCAGGCGGCGGTCATGTTCCTGACCCGCCTGCCCGCAGGAGGCCTGCCACGACAGGTGCCGACGCTGGCGGAAGCGAGCTGGGCCTTTCCGGTTGCCGGGCTTCTGGTCGGAGGCATATCGGGCGCCGTCTTCCTCGCCACCTCCGCCCTGCCGCCCCTCGCCTCGGCCCTTCTGGCGCTCGCGACCGCAACCCTGCTGACCGGCGCGCTGCACGAAGACGGTCTCGCCGACGTCGCCGACGGCTTTGGCGGCGGACGCGACCGGGCGCGGAAGCTCGACATCATGCGCGACAGCCGGATCGGGAGCTATGGAGCGGTGGCACTGGTCCTCTGCCTCGGCCTGATCGCCAGCGGCATTGCCGAGGCCGGACGGATTGGCCTTTTCCTGGCGCTTGGCGCGGGGACGCGGGCGGCATTGCCGGCGCTTCTCGTCTGGCTGCCGCCAGCGCGCCACGATGGCCTCGGCCACAGCGCGGCGCTGTCAGGGGGATGGCGTCTTTGGGCGTCGCTCGGCATCGCGCTGGTCGTGGCTCTTCTTGCCGGAGCACTCCTGCCGCTCCTCGCGGCCTGGGCGGCGGCGGCCATCGTCGGAGTCGTCGCCCTCCGTCAGATCGGCGGGCAGACCGGCGACGTCATGGGGGCGGCGCAGAAGGCGGGCGAGGCCGCAGGCTGGCTGGCGGCGGCGGCGCTGACCTGAGCCCTTACCAGTCCGTCGAGATGAACTGCGTCTCCATGTACTCCAGCATCCCCTCGTGCCCACCCTCGCGGCCAAGGCCCGAATGCTTGGTGCCGCCAAAGGGGGCAGCCGGGTCGCTGACGAGGCCGCGGTTGAGGCCCACCATCCCGTACTCCAGCCTCTCGGAGACCTGCATCCCCTTCTTGAGGTCCCTGGTAAAGACGTAGGCCACGAGGCCGTATTCGGTGTCGTTCGCACGCCTCACCACGTCGTCGGTGTCGGTGAAGCTCTGGATCGCGGCGACGGGGCCGAAGATTTCGTCCGTCACGCAGTCGGCGTTCGGCGGGATGTTCGACAGGACGGTGGCGGGATAGAAGAAGCCCTTCCCCTCACTCCGCTCGCCGCCGAGGTGGAGTTTCGCGCCCTTTTCCAAGGCGTCCTCGACGAAGCAGGCGACCTTTTCCTGCGTGTCTCGGTCGACGAGGGGGCCGAGGTCGACGCCGTCCTCGAGACCGTTGCCGACCTTGAGCGCGCGCATCTTCGCGGTGAACTTCTCGATGAACTCGGCCTCGACCGCCTCGTGGACGAAGATGCGGTTCGCCGCCGTGCAGGCCTCGCCCCCGTTGCGCATCTTGGCGATCATGCAGCCAGCCACGGCTGCATCCACGTCGGCGTCGTCGAAGACGATGAAGGGCGCGTTGCCGCCAAGCTCCATCGCGGGCTTCAGCACGTTCGGCGCGGCGGTCTTGAGCAGCTTCACCCCCGTCTCGGTCGAGCCGGTGAAGGAGATGACGCGCACGCGGCGGTCCTGAAGCAGCGCCTCGACGATCTCGCCCGTCTTCTTCGAAGGCAGGACGTTGACGATGCCGGGGGGGACGCCCGCTTCCTCCAGGAGGTCGGCAAGGGCCAGCATGGTCAGAGGTGTCGCGGAGGCGGGCTTGACGATGACCGGACAGCCAGCGGCGAGCGCGGGCCCGATCTTGCGCGTGCCCATGGCGGCGGGGAAGTTCCAGGGCGTCACGAGGACGGCGATGCCCGCGGGCTTGTGGTGGACGACGATGCGCGCGTTGGACGAAGGCCCGCGCGTTATCATGCCCTCGTTCCGCACGGCTTCCTCGGAGAACCAGCGGAAGAACTCGGCGGCATAGGTCGCCTCGCCCTTGGCGTCGGCCTTGGCCTTTCCGTTCTCCAGCGTGATGAGCCGCGCGAAATCGTCGAGCCGCGCGGTCATCAGCTCCCAGGCCTTGCGCAACACCTCACCCCTCTCACGCGGCGGGCGAGCGGCCCAGTCGGGAAAGGCCGCTTCGGCGGCGTCCAGGGCCGCCTTCGCATCCGCCACCCCGGCCGAAGCCACGCTCGCGATCACGCTCTCGTCGAAGGGATTGAGGACGTCGAAGCGGTCGCCGTCCGCGCCGTCGCGCCATTTGCCCCCGATCCAGAGGTCGGTCTTCAGGGCGTCTTCGATCCGGTGCGTGTCGGGCATTTGGCTTCGTCCTTCAAGTCGGAGGGACGGCGGGGTCCGCCGTCCCGTCAGGGTCACTTCTGCATCGCGGCGAGTGCGTCCGCACCGCCCACGCTGTCGACATAGGCCTGCGTCACGTCCGCGACAGCGTCGGCGAAGGGCTGCGCCTCTTCCTCCGTCAGCTCGATCACGGTGTTGTCGCCCGAGTCGCGCGCGGCCTGAAGCGCCGCATCCGCAGTGGCGTTCCAGGCGGTCTCGGCGCTTTCGGACAGGCTGCGGCCGATGACGCCGTCGAGCGCGGTCTTCGCCTCGTCGGACAGCGCGTCATAGGTGCCCTGCCCCATCACCGCGTAGAACACGATCTGGCCGAGCGGCGCGCCGAGCGTGTAGCTGGACGCGACCTCGTCGAGCTTGAAGTCCGACAGCGTCGAGGCGCCGGTGAAGACGCCGTCGATCAATCCGGTCTGAAGCGCGTTGTAGACCTGGTTGATGGGCATCTGCACGGGGGTCGCGCCAAGCGCCTCGGCGACTTCGGCGGCGGTGACGCCGGCGACGCGGATCTTCAGGCCCTGAAGATCGGCGGGCGTGCGGATCTCCTTGTCCTTCATGATCATGATGTTGGGTTCGGACGTCCAGAGCGCCAGCGGCACGGTGCCCGGAAACTCGTCCTGGAAGGTGTCGAACGCGTCATACAGCGCGTCATAGCCGGTCTTGCCCTCGGGGATCACGCCCGGAAGCTCGGCGATCATGGTCTTGCCGAACTGCGACGAGGTATACCCCGGCAGACCCCAAACCATATCGGCCACGCCCTGCACGGCGCGGACGTACTGCTCGGCCGGGCCTGCGCCCAACTCTCCGCCGTGATAGCCCTTGACCGTCACCGCCCCGTTCGTGGCGGCGGAGAGATCGGCGTTCAGCTTCTCCATGACGCTTGCGTTGATGGTGTGGAACGGCGGCGTGAAGTTGGCGAACTTCAGCTCCTGCGCCACGGCGGGAAGCGTTGTCAGCGCGACGGCGGCGGCCATGAGGCCAAGGCGAATGGTCATATGGGTCCTCCCGGTTCGGTGCGGCGTTGCCCGCCGCGACTCGCCCCGGAGGATATGCGCCGCCGTGCTGCGAAGGAAAGGGCGGCGGCTTGCCATTGCCGGGGATCGGGCCTTGCATGGACAGAAGGGAATCGCGCGGGCAGACGGGGAGACGCATGGACCGGACGAACAGGATGACGGGCGCCGAGGCGATGGTGCGGATGCTTCAGGCGCATGGCGTGAAGCACATTTTCGGTCTTTGCGGCGACACCACCCTGCCGTTCTACGACGCGCTCTACCGCCTCGACCACGGGATGACGCACATCTTGACGCGCGACGAACGCTCGGCCGCCTACATGGCCGACGGATATGCCCGCGTGACAGGGCGTCCGGGCGTCTGCGAGGGGCCGTCGGGCGGCGGTGCGACCTATATCCTTCCGGGGCTCGTCGAGGCGAACGAAAGCTCGATCCCGATCCTCGCCATCACCTCGGACGTCGGCACCCGTTCGCGCGGGCACTATCCCCTGACCGAGCTCGACCAGGAGGGGCTGATGCGGCCCCTGACGAAGCACGCGCGCACTATCCAGCACGCCGACCAGGTGCCGGACGCTGTGCGAACGGCCTTCCGCGCGATGATGACGGGTCGGCCGGGTTCGGCGCACCTGGGTCTCCCGATCGACGTCCAAAGGGGCGAGGCGAACCCCGACGAGATCTGGGCCGATCCCGCGCACGCGGCCTTCCCCGCCTATCCCTCCGCACCCGATCCGACAGCGGTCGAGGCCGCGCTCGACGCGATCCTCTCGGCCCAGTTCCCGCTGGTGATCTGCGGCGGCGGCATCGTCTTGTCCCGCGCCGAGGAGGAGTTCCGCACCTTCGTCGAAACGCTCGACATCGCGGTGGCGACGACGATCTCGGGCCAGGGCTCCATCGCCGAGACGCATCCGAATTGCCTGGGCGTCGTCGGCTCGAACGGCGGCGTGGCCGAGACGCGGAGCGTCGTCGACAAGGCGGACCTCGTCGCCTTCATCGGATGCCGCGCGGGGTCGGTGACGACCGAATTGTGGCGGCACCCGAAGAAGGGCACGCGCATCGTCCACGTCGACAGCGACCCCGAGGTGATCGGAGCCTCCTACCGCACCGAGGTGGGCGTGGTGTCCGACGCGCGCCTGGCTCTCGCGGCGATGAACGACGCCCTGTCCTGCCGGGACCGGCTGCCCAGCTTCGGCGGGGCGAAGGCCATCGAGAAGCCCAAGGCGAAGAAATGGGCCGCGTTCCGCAAGCTGGCCGAGAGCGACGCCGCCCCGATCCTGCCCGAGCGCACCATCGCGACCCTGCGAAGGCTCCTCGACGACGACGCCATCGTCGTGGGCGACCCCGGAACGCCCTGCCCCTATATCTCGGCCTATTACGAGCTGAACGCGACGGGGCGGCGGCTGTTCTCGAACCGGGCGCACGGCGCGCTCGGCTATGCCCTGTCGGCGTCGGTCGGCGCCGCTGTCGGCGCGCCGGGCAAGAAGGTCGTGGGGCTGATGGGAGATGGAAGTTTCGGCTTCACCTGCGGCGAGCTGGAAACCGTGGTGCGGCTGAACCTGCCGATCACCTACATCGTCTTTTCGAACGCGGTCTACGGCTGGATCAAGGCCGGTCAGAAGACCAAGTTCGAGGAGCGCTACTACTCGGTCGATTTCGGCCGCACCGACCATGCCCGCGTGGCCGAGGCCTTTGGCGTGAAGGGGTTTACCGTCGAGGATCCCGACAAGCTGGAGCACGCCTTGCGCGACGCGCTGGCGCATCCGGGGCCAAGCCTCGTCGACATCATCAGCCAACCGCTTCAGGACGCGCACGCCCCGGTCAGCGAGTGGATCGCCTGACCCTCAGTTGACGGCCAGCGTTACGCGCACCAGCGTGCCCGCGCCCGACTTCGGCGTCTCGATCTCGACGCCGCCGCCGTAGGTGAAGGCGATCTTGCGCAGGATTGCGAGGCCCATGCCCGCGCCGGGGTCGATGTCGCGCGAGACGAGCTTCGTCATCGGGCGCATCACGTGTTCGCGCTTCGCCTCGGGGATGCCGGGCCCGTTGTCTGCGACCTCCAGCACCCAGACGCGACTCGACTGCGGGCCGCCGGTGATGCCGATCCGAGGCGCGTGCGTCGGGTGGTGACGGACGGCGTTCAGGATCAGGATCGAGAACATGCGCTGAAGGTCGGTGAGGCCCATCTGGATGTTGCCGCGATCCATGCCCACGGCGACCGACACGTCATCGTCGAGACCGAGATCGTCGATGACCTCGGCCAGCACACGCGCTGGCTGGACGGCCGCGATGGGCTGCATCCGTCCCACGCGCGAATGCTCCAGAAGGCCCGTCAGCATGAGGTCGAGCCGACAGGCGTGCGACGAGATCAGTTTCAGGTGCCGTTCCGTGGCGGCCGGCACGCGCAGCGCGGCCTTGTCCAGATCTTCGGCGATCCAGCCGGGCAGTTCCTGAAGCGCCCGCACCGAGGCGCGCAGGTCGTGGGACAGGCGATAGACCAGTTCATCGGTCTCGCTGTCGGACTGGACGACGGGAATTGTCGGGTCGAAGGAAAGGTTCGCGTTCATCGGTGTCCCTCGTCTCTGCGCCCCGCCGTCTTGCCTAGGCCGGAGCGCGTTAAGCACAGGTGAACCCGCGGGAGGGGGGACGCGAGGTCGGGCATACAGGGTTTTGCCATTAACCCTCGCCTAAGTCTGTCGGGTTAGGTTCAGCGAACCACAGTTGCAGCACAGGGACAGGACCAGCATGGCGGACCAGGCGCTGAAGATCGCCCCAGGGGCGACAGAGACCCGCGAAATGCGGATACTCGTCATCGACGACAACGAATTCGATCGCCAGCGCGTGCTGCGGCTTTGCCAGCGCGCGGGCCTCAGGTTCGAAAGCAGGGAGGCATCGACGCTGGACGAAGTGCGGCGCGCCCTTGCCGAAACCGCCTTCGACCTGATCTTCGTCGACTACCATCTCGGCGGCGAAACGGGGCTCGACGCCATCGACCTTGTCGCCTCGCATCCCAACCAGCGCGCGGCGGCGGCCGCGATGCTGGCGGGCGATGGTCAGATCGCCGTCGCGGTCGAAGCGATGCGGCGCGGCTGCTCGGACTACCTGACGAAGGCGATGATGACCGTCGAGACGCTGCAGAAATCCATCGCGACGGCCTTGGAACGCTGCATGATCGTGGCCGCCATCGACGAAGAACGCGCGACCCGCGCCGCCTTGGAACGCGCCATCCAGGAATACGCCAGCACCTGTACCGCCGAGATGCGGTCGATCCTGTCCGCCACGCTGCGGCGGGTTCGGGGCCTGAGGTCGCATGTGGCCCAGGGGACCGAGGCGCTGACGACCGGGCTCGGCGGGATCGAGCGCGACATCGACCGCCTGTGGGGCGCCCTGCCCGACTTCCGGGCCGAGGCGCGGCGGGTGACGACCATGCAGTCCGCCTCCGTCCTCCACCTCGCGCCGCCGACCTGAAAGACGCCGCAGACGCGGTCCCGCGAAAACGGCGGCGCCATGTCGCTTTCGGACGGCTGTCGCCCCTTGTAATGGGTCAAGGCGTTAGGCATCCCGGACGGGTCACATGCGCCTCCTGATTTCATTCGCGGCCCTCTTCACCTCCGTCGTGCTGTTGCAGCTCGGCGCGGGCGGGGTCGCGCCGCTCGACGCCATTTCAGGCATCGACCTGGGCTTCACCACAGCGCAGGTCGGCCTTCTGGGATCGGCGCATTTCCTGGGCTTCTTCGTCGGCTGCTGGTGGGCGCCGCGCCTGATGGGATCGGTCGGCCATTCGCGCGCCTTCGCGGCTTTCACTGCCGTCGGCACCATCGGCATCCTCAGCCACATGCTGGTCGTCGACGCCTATGCCTGGATGGTGATGCGCGGCCTGTCCGGCCTCTGCGTCGCCGGCTGCTATACCATCGTCGAAAGCTGGCTTCAGGCCAAGGTCACGAACGAGACGCGCGGCCGCGCGATGGGCATCTATCGCGTCGTCGACATCGTTGGCTCACTGGCGGCGCAGCTGATGATCTCGGTTCTCGATCCGGCGAGCTACGTCTCTTACAACATCCTCGCGATCGTCTGCTGCGCCGCGCTCGTCCCTCTCGTCCTCACGCGGGTCGAGCAGCCCGCGATCCCGGTTCCGCCCCGCCTGCGGCCGGGCCTCGCCTTCCGGCATTCCCCCCTGGCGGCGGCCGGCGTCATCTCGTCCGGCGTGACCGGCGCGGCCTTCCGCATGGTCGGACCCGTCTACGGGATCGAGGTCGGACTGTCCGTCGACACCATCGCTCTCTTCCTCGCGGCCTATGTCCTCGGCGGCGCGGTGGCACAGTATCCGGCGGGCTGGTTTGCCGACCGCTATGACCGCAGGTGGGTTCTCGTCTTCCTCTCGATCCTGACCATCGTCGCCTCGGCGGGAATGATCTTCCTTCCCGGCGCGGCCTTCGTGACGGCCGCCTTCTTCGGCTTCTCGACCTTCCCGATCTATTCGGTCGCCGCCGCACACGCCCACGACTTCGCTACGCAGGACGAACGGGTCGACCTGTCGGCGTCGCTGATGTTTCTTTATGCCGTCGGTGCCATCGCCTCGCCCTGGCTCGTCTCGACGCTGATCGAGGCTTATGGGCCCGCCGCGATGTTCATCTTCGTAGGCGCCGCGCACATCATCCTGATCGGCTTCGGCCTTCTGCGGATGCGCGTCAGGGACGCCGAGCGCAGGACGCGCTATGTCTATGCCCCCCGGACAAGCTTCGTGATCGGTCGATTGCTGGGACGCTTCCGCGACGAACGCTAGAGCGGTTCGGTCATGACCTCGGGCCCGAGGCCCTGTTCCAGCGACTGCGCGGGCCGGTCGGGAATGACCAGCATCATCGCCCCGGCGAGGCCGACGAACCCCGCGAAGAGATAGAGAAAGATCGTGTGTCCCGACATGCCATCTTCCTGCCACGCGAATGCGGCGATTCCGTGGCCGTCAGTCGTTGCGGATGACCTTCGCGAAGGTGTCGAAGATGACCCCGTTGGCGCAGATCAGCTCTCCCGTTTCGAGCGGGTCCTCGCCCCGGCGCATTCCTTCGACAAGGGCACCGGCCTCGCGCGCGATCAGAAGCCCCGCCGCGATGTCCCAGGCGTGCAGCCCGCGCTCCCAAAAGCCCTCGTAGCGGCCCGCCGCGACGTAGGCGAGGTCGAGGGCGGCCGCGCCGAACCGGCGAACGCCCGCGACGGCGGGCATCAGGCGCGCAAGGTCCTGCAGCGTCGCGGGAAGTTCACCCCGACCCGAGAAGGGGATGCCCGTCGCGAAGACAGCCTCGCCCATCTTGCGGCGGTCGCTGACGCGCAGCCGCGCCTCGTTCAACCAGGCTCCGCCACCCTTTTCGGCCACGAACATCTCGTCTTTCGAGGGGTCGAAGATCACGCCGGCGACGATCTCGCCCTTGTGCTCGAGCCCGATCGACACCGCCCAGTGCGGCAGGCCGTGAAGGAAGTTCGTGGTACCGTCGAGTGGATCGACGATCCAGCGGCGCGTCGGATCCTTGCCGTCCTCGCCGCCCGATTCCTCGCCCAGCCAGCCGTAGTTCGGCCGCGCCGCCGTCAGCTCGTCGCGCACGATCTTTTCGGCCGCGATGTCGGCGCGGCTGACGAAATCGCCCGCCCCCTTGGACGACACCTGGAGGTTCTCGACCTCGCGGAAGTCCTTGGCGAGGCTTCGGCCCGCAAGACGTGCGGCCTTGATCATGACGTTGAGATTGGCGCTTCCCTGCATGGGCGCCGTTTATTGACAAGCCGTGCGCGCTTCAACCGGAAAAGCGGGACGGCCACAGCCCGCCCCGATTATGCCGCAATCGTCAACAAATCTTTGCCAAAATCGGGAAGATCGCGGAGGATCCGCGCGGGTCGCATGAAAAGAACCGGTCGAACCGGAACGATGTCGACCGTATCAGGAGGGACGGAATGGAACAGATCATTGCTCAACTCGTGGGTGGTGCGCTTGGTGGCGCGGGTGGCGGCAAGGCCGTCAAGAGCGCCGACATGGGCAGCGTCGGCAACATGCTGGCGGGCGCGGTCGGCGGCGTGGCGGGAGGCCAGCTTCTGCTCGGCAACCTGCTTGGCGCGGGCGCCGAGGCGGCAGGCGGCGTGGACCTTGCCGCGATGGCCGGCAACCTCGTCGGCGGCGGCATCGCGGGCCTCGTCGTGCAGCTGATCGTCGGCATGATCGTCAAGAGGATGCGCGGCGCTTGAGACACCGAAGGCGGGGCGCGCCCTAAAGGTCGCCCCGCTGCATCTTGACGGGAATGCTGCGCGCAAGCCGAAGAAGATGCGCCACGAAGGGGCGCGTCGCGTCGTCGGTCCGTGTCGCGGCATAAAGACGGCGGGTCAGGCCCCGGTCCGTGATCGGCCGCGTCACGTAGTCGGAATGGTAGCGCACCTCGCGCACGACCCAGTCGGGCAGGACGGCGACGCCCCGGTTCGACGCCACCAGCAGCAGGATCACCGCCGTCAGCTCGACCTGCCGCACCGCGCGGGGCTCGACCTTTGCGGGCGTCAGAAGCTGGCTGAAGACGTCCAGCCGTGACCGCTCCACCGGATAGGTGATCAGAAGCTCGCCCCGGAAATCCTCGGCCTCGACGAAGGGCTTCGCGGCCAGCGGATGCTGGGACGAGGCGACGAAGACGGGCTCGTAGTCGAAGAGGCCCGAGAAGGTGATGCCGTCAAGCGTCTCGGGGTCCGAGGACACGACGAGGTCGACCTCCTCGCGCTGGAGCGCGGGCAGCGCGTCGAAGGCGAGACCGGGGCGGATGTCGACATCGACGTCGGGCCAGGCCTTGCGGAACTCCTCGAGCACCGGGAACAGCCACTCGAAGCAGGCGTGGCATTCGATGGCGATGTGCATCCGGCCCGACTTGCCCGACCTTAGCCCCTCGAACTCGGCCTCCATCGCCTCGAGCTCGGGCAGGATCTTCTCGGCAAGCTTCAGGAGCCGCTGACCGGCCGAGGATAGCTTCAGCGGCTTCGAGCGGCGCACGAACAGCTCTACCCCCGCCTGATCCTCGATGCCCTTTACCTGATGCGACAGGGCGGATTGCGTGATGTTCAGAAGCTCGGCGGCCTGCGTCAGACCTCCGGCCTCGTGGATCGCCCGGATGGTGCGGAGGTGGCGGAACTCAATGTGCATTATGCGGCCGGACTCATGAAGGTGATGAGAATTATGAATTTGTCTCACATGGCCTCGCGTGACACAACATCTTCAACGCATTGGAGTCCGACATGACCGCCACTGTCTCCTACGAGTTCTTCCCGCCACGCTCGGTGGACGCGTCGTTCCGCCTCTGGAACGCCGTCACCGCGCTGAAGCACACCGATCCGGCCTTCGTGTCCGTCACGTACGGCGCGGGCGGCACGACGCGGCAACTGACGCACGAAGCGGTCGAGGCGATCACGGCGCACACCGGCCTGAAGGTCGCCGCGCACCTGACCTGTGTGGACGCTACGCGAGAGGAATCGCTGGAGATCGCGCATCGTTATGCCGACGCGGGCGTGTCCCACATCGTGGCGCTTCGCGGCGATCCGCCGAAAGGCTCGCAAGGCTTCCTCCCCCATCCGCAGGGCTTCGACAGCTCGGTCGACCTCGTCCGCGCGCTGGCCGACACCGGGCGTTTCGAGATCACCGTGGGCGCCTACCCGGACCCGCACCCCGAGGCGGGCTCGGGCGATGCCGACGTCGAGTGGCTGAAGCGCAAGGTGGATGCGGGCGCCACCCGCGCGATCACCCAGTTCTTCTTCGAGGCCGACACCTTCTTCCGCTTCCGCGACCGCTGCGTGAAGGCGGGGATCGAGGCCGAGATCCTGCCGGGCATCCTGCCGATCCAGTCGTGGAAGGGCGCGCACGCCTTCGCCTCCCGCTGCGGCGCGCATATTCCCGAAAAGCTCGTCCACGGCTTCGAGACCGCCGAACGCGACGGGCGGACCGAGCTATACGCGACCGCCGTCTGCACCCAGCTTTGCGATCACCTGCTGCAAGGCGGCGCATCGCACCTGCACTTCTACACGCTCAACGACCCTCACATGACGCGCGACGTGGTTCACGCCCTTGGCCTGGCGCCCGAGACCGCGCTCGAGAAGGTGGCCTGAGCCCTTGCGCACGTCGCGGGCCCGTCTAGGCTCGTGTCCATGAGCATGGACGTCATCACCTCGATGTCGGGGCTGGATTACATGCGGGGCGTCCTGAACGGCTCTCTGCCACACGCCCCCATTCTCGAGCACTTCGGCTTTCGCGTGACCGAGGCCGAGGAGGGCCGCGTCAGCTTCGAGGGCACGCCGGAGGCGCATCACCTGAACCCGATGCAGAGCATCCACGGCGGGTGGTATGGCGCGATACTCGATTCCGCACTGGGTTGCGCGGTGATGTCGAAGCTGCCGAAGGGCACGATCTACACGACGCTGGAATACAAGGTGAACCTGATCCGCGCGATCCGGCCGGGTCAGGCCATGCGCGCCAGTGCCACGGCTGGTCACGTCGGACGGTCGACGGGTGTGGCCACGGCCGAGCTCTACGGTGTCGAGGACGGTCGGCTCTATGCGACCGCGTCGACCACCTGCCTTGTCATGTCGCTTCCCGAGCAGGGTTGAGGTCAGCCGCCACCGCGCGGGCGCGGCGCGACCGGCCAAGCGCGGAAGGGTGAATGGACTCGGATCCGTCCGCGCCCACGACACGCCGCTTCCGCGCCAGAAAGAACTTGCCCCAACCGCGCCAGGTGCCGACGGACGGCGCGTCCGGATCGATCTGAATGCGCGAACGCCATTCGGACGGCAGAGGCAGGTCGCACCGTTCCAGACGCTCAAGCATCCACAGAAGCGGGATGTTCGACAGCGGCCGCGCCGGATCGAAGCCGGCAAGCTGGCCGCCGACGTCGCCGTGGCTACCCCGGAACCAGACCTGCTCGACCTCGCCATCGAACTCATTAGGTGTGTCCCAGAGGACAGGGGCGAACGCCTCGCGCGTCTCGTCGAGCGCGAGGGCGTGATAGCCGCGCCGGACATGGCGGCCCAGGTGGTGGTGATGGAACGAGTGCTTGACCTCGGCCCACTTCCAGACGAAGGGCGCACGGAAGCCGAGAGACTTCACGGTGTCGAAAAGGCCCAGAACCTCGATCGGGGTATCGTCGTGGCAGTATTCGCGCGTGAACTCGGCGCAGACCTCCGACACGGTGTCCGCCTGATAGTGCTTCCAGGCCTCGTTCACCATCCGCTCGGTTGCCTGCTCGGGGCGCAGAAGGCCCACCTGCCCGATGACGCCCGCCAGCGACCGCGCCGCATAGGCGCCGCGCGAGTAGCCGATGAGGAAGATCCGGTCGCCCGGCCGATAGCGCGAGGCAAGCCAGCCATAGACCCGCCGGATCTGGCGGTTGATGCCGCGCCCCTCGATGATGTCGAGCGTCTTCGACCAGTCCTCCCACTGCGTCCCGGCCTCGTAGAGAAGGCCGAGGCGACGCGTGCGCGAGGCTTCTTCAAGCAGCTTGTAGATGAGGCCCACGTTCGTCTCGGCGCCCTCGTCCAGCGTGGACATGGTGCCGTCGAGAAGAACGACATGGTCGACGGGGTCGCGGGTGTGCGGCTGGACCGATCGTTCGGTGCGGCGGAAAAAGCCGAGAAGACCGCTAAGACGCTCGCCCCACCCCATCAGACGCCACTCACACAATACCGGGCCATGTCCTGAAGATAGGACGGCAGTCTAAATTTTTCCACGACTGCCTGCGTCGCGGAAAAGAAACTTTTCGTGTCGTTACTCCGCCGCCATCGACGAGCCGTTCAGCGCGTGCCAGACCTTCGCTGCGGTGAAGGGCATGTCGATGTGAGGGACGCCGCGCGTGGCCAGCGCGTCCGCCACGGCGTTCGAGACGGCGGCCAGTGCCGCGACCGTCCCCGCCTCGCCGCAGCCCTTCATGCCCATGGGGTTCGCGGTCGAAGGCACGGCCTCGGTCACGAAGTGGATCATCGGCATGTCGTCGGCGCGCGGCATCCCGTAGTCCATGAAGGTCGCGGTCAGAAGCTGGCCGGTTTCGTCATAGACGACATGCTCGGTCAAGGCCTGCCCCACGCCCTGGGCGACCCCGCCGTGCACCTGACCTTCGGCCAGCATGGGGTTGATGAGATTGCCGAAATCGTCGGTGACGGAGTACTTCACCAGTTTCACGAGGCCCGTATCGGGGTCGATCTCGACCTCGGCGATATGCGCCCCGTTCGGGAAGGACATCTGCGGCAGCGTGTTCTTTTCGCGCACGTCGAGGATGTCGGTCCGGCCGTCCTCGCGCGCCATCGCCGCGACCTCGATCATCGAGGGCGTGGCGTTCGAGCCGGCGATGCGGAATCGCTCGTCGTCGAAGGTGACCTCGGCGCCGTCGTTCTTGCCCGCCAGGTACTCGGCGAACTGCTTCGTCACGGTATCGACCGTCTTCAGCGTCGCCGCCGACTGCGTCGTGACCGAGCGCGACCCGCCCGTGCCGCCGCCCGACGGAATGAGGTCGGTGTCGCCCTGCACGACCCTGATCTTCTCGACCGGGATGCCGGTCTGGTCGGACAGGAAGGCGGCGTAGACTGTCTCGTGCCCCTGACCGTTCGACTGCGTGCCGACGAAGAGGCTGACGGTGCCGTCTTCCTCGAAGACGACGCGGGCGTGTTCGGACGGATCGCCGAGAATCGATTCGATGTAGTAGCAGAGGCCGAAGCCCCGCAGCTTGCCCTTCGCCTCGCTTTCCTTGCGCCGGGCCGGAAAACCGTCGGCGTCGCACTCGATCTTCGCGCGGTCCATCACCCGGGCGAAATCGCCCACGTCGTAGGTGTCGGCGATGGCGGTCTTGTAGGGAAACTTGGAGGGCGGGATGAAGTTGATCCGCCGCAACTCCCAGGGATCGACGCCCAGCTCGCGCGCGGCGTTGTCCATCGACCGTTCCAGCGCGAAGATCGCCTCGGGCCGCCCCGCGCCGCGATAGGCGTCGATCTGCGTGGTGTTGGTGAAGAACCCTTTCGAGTGCAGCGCGATGTCGCGCACGTCATAGGTGCCCATGGCGACCTTGGCGAAAAGCTCGGTCTGGATCTGCTGGGCGTAGCCCGAGTTGTGGGCACCGAGGTTGCAGAGCGTCTCGACCTTGTAGGCGAGGATGCGGTTGTCGTCGTCGAAGGCGAGCGTCGTGTCCGACAACAGGTCACGTCCGCCGTTGTCGGTCAGCATCGACTCCGTCCGCTCGGCGATCCAGCGCACGGGATGGTTCAGCGCCTTGGCGGCGGCGGCGATCACGAAGTACTCGGGATAATCCATGCCCTTCATGCCGAAGCCGCCGCCCACGTCGGGCGTGGTCACGCGGACGTTCTCGGCGTCGAGCCCGAAGCAACCCGCAAGCTCGGCCTTCAGCCCCCAGACGCCCTGCCCGCTGTAGCCGACGTGCAGCTTGGTGCCGTCCCACTCGGCATAGACGCCGCGCGGCTCCATCGAGTTGACGATGATCCGGTTGTCGAAGATCCGCGTTTTCACGACCTTCGGAGCCTTGGCGATGATGCCCTCGACGCGCTCCATGTCGCCCTTGCCCCAGTCGAAGGCGAGGTTCGACGGCGCTTCCGGATGCAGCGTCTCGCCGCCCTCGGCCATGTCGACCTTGGCGGGCAACTCGTCGATGTCGGCCATGACCGCTTCGGCGGCGTCCTGCGCCTCGCGCTTCGTCTCGGCCACGATCACTGCGATGGCGTCACCGACGAACAGGACCTTGTCGCGGGCCAGGATCGGCCGGGGAGGCAGCGCCCCCTTCGAACCGTCGAGGTTGCGCACGGGCTCGGTCGGCATGGTGTAGTCGATCCCCATCTCGGTGAGATCGGCGGCGGCATAGGCGGCTTTCACGCCCGGCATGTCGCGCACCTCGGAGAGATCGACGGGCGACAGTTTGCCATGCGCGACCTGGCTTCTCACGAAGACCGCGTGCCAGGCGTCCTTCGGCGCCACGTCGTCGATGTAGCGGCCCTGCCCGGTGATGAAGCGGCGGTCCTCGAGGCGGCGCACGGGCTGCGATTTGCCGAACTTGTCCATCTGGTCTCTCCCGGGATGTGTCGGTGCGAACCCTAGCCGCCCTGCCCCCGGTGTCCAGAGGCCGCTGCAGGGTTTCCCTTGCCCGCGCGGGCCGCTAAATGGGGCGCGGAACGCGAAGGACGAGACGGGACATGGAAAAGACTTTCGACGCCAGCGAGGCCGAGCCGCGGATCTATGCCGCCTGGGAAAAGGCGCAGGCCTTCAAGGCCGGGGCCAACGCCTCGTCGGACGAGACCTTCTCGATCATGATCCCGCCGCCGAACGTCACCGGCGTCCTCCACATGGGCCACGCCTTCAACAACACGCTGCAGGACATCCTGACGCGCTGGCACCGGATGCGCGGCCACGACACGCTCTGGCAGCCCGGGCAGGACCACGCCGGCATCGCGACCCAGATGGTCGTCGAGCGCGAATTGGCGAAAGCCGGGAACGTCGGCCGGCGCGAGATGGGGCGCGAGGCCTTCACCGCGAAGGTCTGGGAGTGGAAGAAGCAGTCCGGCGGCACGATCATCGAGCAGTTGAAGCGCCTCGGCGCCTCCTGCGACTGGTCGCGCAACGCCTTCACCATGTCGGGCGCCCCGAATGCGCCAGAGGGCGAGGAGGGCAACTTCCACGACGCCGTCATCAAGGTCTTCGTCGACATGTACGACAAGGGCCTGATCTATCGCGGCAAGCGGCTGGTGAACTGGGACCCGCATTTCGAGACGGCGATCTCCGACCTCGAGGTCGAGAACACCGAGGTCGACGGCCACATGTGGCACTTCAAGTACCCGCTCGCGGGCGGTGCCACCTATGAATACGTCGAGAAGGACGAGGACGGGAACGTCCTCTTCACCGAGACGCGCGATTACATCTCCATCGCCACCACGCGCCCCGAGACCATGCTGGGCGACGGCGCGGTCGCGGTCCATCCCTCCGACGCGCGCTATGCCCCCATCGTGGGCCAGCTCTGCGAGATCCCGGTCGGCCCGAAGGAACACCGCCGCCTGATCCCCATCATCACCGACGAATACCCCGACCCCACCTTCGGCTCGGGCGCGGTGAAGATCACCGGGGCGCACGACTTCAACGACTACCAGGTGGCCAAGCGCGGCGGCATCCCGATGTACCGCCTGATGGACACGAAGGGGGCCATGCGCGAGGACGGCGCTCCCTATGCCGAGGCAGCGGCGCTGGCGCTGTCGGTCGCCAAGGGCGAGCGCACGCTCTCCGAAGCCGAGGCCGACGCGATCAACCTGGTGCCGGACGACCTGCGCGGGTTGGACCGCTTCGAGGCACGGAAGCGAGTCGTCGAGCAGATCACCTCCGAGGGTCTGGCGGTGATGACCTCCGCGGACGACCCGCGGCTCGGGGCGCGGAAGTCTGTCCCGGCCGGAGAGCCTGCCCCGGCCGGAGAGCCGGGGCCCCGCGAGGTCCCGGATCAGGCCCGGGACATGGTGCCGCTCGTCGAGGCCAAGAAGATCATGGCCCCCTACGGCGACCGCTCGAAGGTCGTCATCGAGCCGATGCTGACGGACCAGTGGTTCGTCGACACCGCCAAGATTGTCGGCCCCGCGCTGGAGGCCGTCCGCGACGGCACGGTCGAGATCCTGCCCGAGCAACACAGACGGGTCTACTTCAACTGGCTCGAGAGCATCGAGCCCTGGTGCATCTCGCGCCAGCTCTGGTGGGGGCATCAGATCCCGGTTTGGTATTTCCCGGGCCGGAATTCAGACGGTTCCGCAGGCAATCCAGACGGCTCCTCAACCGATAAGCTGACCATTTGCGCCGCGAACTTCGATGAAGTTCAGCGCATTGCTAAGGAGCGCTTCGGAGCAGATCGCGTAGTCGAGATCCCTTCTGACTTCACACTCGCCGACAACAATCCAATCGACGCGTATTTGACCAATGCGCTGATGGAAGAGACGGTCGAAAGCCTACGGAAGGACGAAGAGGAAGCCGGCCGACGAGTTTCAGAGGCACTACTCCGCGATATTCAGGCCAACACTATGGTCGCCTACCGCGACCCCGACGTCCTCGACACCTGGTTCTCTTCCGGTCTCTGGCCCATCGGCACCCTCGGCTGGCCCGAGGACACGCCCGAACTGAAGAAATACTTCCCCACTTCCGTCCTCATCACCGGCTTCGACATCATCTTCTTCTGGGTCGCGCGGATGATGATGATGCAATACGCCGTCGTGGGCGAACGCCCCTTCGACACCGTCTACGTCCACGCGCTCGTCCGCGACGAGAAGGGCAAGAAGATGTCGAAGTCGCTCGGCAACGTCCTCGACCCCTTGGAGCTGATCGACGAATACGGCGCCGACGCGGTGCGCTTCACGGTGACCTCGATGGCCGCGATGGGCCGCGACCTGAAGCTTTCGCCGCAGCGCATCGCGGGCTATCGCAACTTCAGCACGAAGCTCTGGAACGCCGCGCGCTTCGCCGAGATGAACGGCGTCTTCGGCCATGCCCGCTGGCAACCGGGCACGCCGCTCACCGCCACCGCGAACAAGTGGATCGTGGGCGAGGTCGCCCGCGCGCGCATCGACCTCGACGCCGCCCTCGACGCCTTCCGGTTCAACGACGCGGCGAACGGGCTTTACGCCTTCGCCTACACCTTCTTCGACTGGTACGTCGAATTCGCCAAGCCTCTCCTCGACGGCGAGGCGGCGGACGAGACCCGCGCGGTCTATGGCTGGGCGCTCGACCAGCTTCTCCTGATGCTGCACCCCATCATGCCCTTCATCACCGAAGAGCTGTGGGAGCTGTCGGCGACCCGCGACAAGATGCTCGTCCACGGCGACTGGCCGACCTACGGCGAGGAACTGATCGACGCCGACGCGCTGTCCGAGATGCGGTGGGTGCGCGACGTGATCGAGAAGGTCCGCTCGGTGCGCGGCGAGATGAACGTGCCGAAGTCGGTCAAGGCCCCGCTCCTGAAGCTGTCGCTCGACGAGGCGGGCGAAGCGGCCTGGGCGCGGAACGAGGCGCTGATCCTGCGCGACCGCGAAGCCGGGATCGACAGTCTGACGGCGGCAGAGGCCGCTCCGAAGGGCGCCGCCACCATCGCCGTCGGCGGCGGCACCTTCGCGCTGCCTCTCGAAGGGCTGATCGACGTCGGTGCCGAGCGCGCGCGTCTTGGCAAGACGGTCGAGAAGCTGCGGAAGGAGCTTGGCGGTCTCGAAGGGCGTCTGAAGAACCCGAAGTTTCGCGAGAACGCCGCACCCGAGGTCATCGAGGAAACCGAGGCTCTCGCGTCGGAGAAGGGCGAGGAGCTGAACCGCCTCGACACCGCGCTGTCACGGCTCGCCGAGCTTTAGGGCTTCATCGGTCGGCAAATATCCCGGGGGTCGCCATCGGAGCGCCATCGGTCCGAGCGACGATGGCGACGGGGCAGAGCACCCACCTGCGCACTGTCTCAGCCCGGACCGACCGGTGTGCAGTTGACGTTCTGCGCCGTCAGCCGCTTGCAGGCCATCTCGGCCTTCGCTTCCGACAGGCCGACGAAGTTCGCCTCCCATCCCTTCGGGCTGCGGACGACCTTGCGGAGCGCCGAGTCGAGCGTCGACATCTCGACGAGGGCGGTCTGAAGCAGCACGCGCTCGGCCTCGTTGCGGGTGTTGAAGCGGCCGACGTTGATCGCCCAGTGCTGCCCGCCCGAGGTCGAGACGCGGGTGACGACGACGGGACCGTCGGCAAGGCTTGCGATGGCGCGCGAGGGCTCCTCCTCCGATCCCTCGGCCAGGCCGGGGCGCGGCGCGGGGCGCAGGAAGGCGCCGGCGAGGCTTGCGGCCTGAACTGCGACAGGCGCGGGCTGCGGAACCGGGATCGCGGCTTCCGCCACCGCCACCTCGGCCAGGACGTCGGATATGCCCGCCGCCAGGGCGACCAGGGTCTCGCCGCTCACGTCGTCGCCGGGCCGTCCCGCCGGACGTGGCGAGCGTGCGATGAGGCCCGACGCGACAAGGGCGGGCTCCGAGGCGGCCTCGCCCCGGCCCGCACCCGAAAGGTCCGGCCTGCGCGGCTTGACGACGGCGACCTGGCTCGGCGCGCGTTCGAAGCCCAGATCCAGAAGCTCCGCGATCTTGGCGGTGCGCCATGGCGTCGACCTTCCGCCGAAGACCGTCGCGATGATCCGCTCCTGCCCACGCTCGGCCGAGGCGACGAGGTTGTAGCCCGCCGCGCGGGTGTAGCCGGTCTTGATGCCGTCCGCGCCGCGATAGGCGTCGAGAAGGCGGCGGTTGGTGTTCGACACCGTCTTCGAGCCCGCGTTGGTCGAGCGGCGCGAGAACAGGTTGTAGTATTCGGGGAAGTCGTAGAACAGGTGCCGCCCGAGCGTCGTCATGTCCCGCGCGGTCGACAGGTGCCCGCTTTCGGTCAGCCCATGCGCGTTGCGGAAGGTCGACGAGGTCATGCCAAGCGCCTGTGCCGAGCGGGTCATGCGCCGCGCGAAGGCGGCTTCGCTGCCGGACACGGCCTCGCCCAGGGCGGTCGCGGCGTCGTTCGCAGATTTGACGGCGGCGGCCCGGATCAGGTCGCGGATGCGAATCTTCTGGCCCGCCTTCAGACCCAGGCGCGACGGCGGTTCGCCCGCCGCCTTGTTCGAGATCGTGACCTGCGTGTCGAGACTGAGTTCACCGCGCTCGATCGCGTCGAAGACGACGTAAAGCGTCATCATCTTGGTCAGCGATGCGGGATGAAGCCGGGTGTCGGCGTTGCGGGAATGGATGATTTCCCCCGATCGCGCGTCGATCACCATCGCCGCGTAGGGTGCGCCCTGCACCACACCGACCGAAAGGAAGAAAGAGAGGATACACGCCTGGAAGACGATGCGGATGCCCGACACCATACTGCCCCTTTTGCCTCAATATTAGCGTTCCGATCGTTTGGCGCCGGAACAATGCTCGTTTTTCCAAGCCTAACACGTGTCAAATCAACAGAAAATAACGAATTTCCCGTAAATTGACGTCGTTGGCGGGATGCTACCAGATGGCGTGTGGCGGGACGAATAGAGCGCTATATGTTGCGCTCGATATCCGCCACCAAATCAGGCAATTCTCCCAGGCCTTCGATCCGGCGGTAACGCGGCGACTCGACAGGCTCACGGGCGGCCTCCAGGGCCCAGGTCTCGCCGTGCGGAACCCAGACGCCCCAGCCGCCGACCTCGATCACCGGATTGACGTCGCTTTTCAGCGAATTGCCGACCATCAGCGCCTGATCCGACGCAATTCCGCGTCCCGTGAATATGCCTGCATAAACGCGGGGCGACTTGTCCGAGACGATCTCGACCCCGTCGAAAACGTCGCCCAGGCCCGATTGCGCAAGCTTGCGCTCCTGGTCCAGGAGATCGCCCTTGGTGACAAGAAGCAGGGTTCGGCCCTCGGCAAGCCTGTGCACCGTTTCCTCGACGCCGGGCAAAAGTTCGATGGGATGCGCCAGCATCTCGTGCCCCGCGCGCAGGATCTCGGCTATCACCTCGCCCGAGACGCGGTTCTGCGTCACCTCGAGCGCCGTTTCGATCATCGACAGGACGAATCCCTTGATGCCGAATCCGTACCGCCCGATGTTGCGCCGCTCGGCGTCCAGAAGACGCGCCTCGAGATGGTCGCGGTCGGCGTGTGACTTCAGGAGGTCGTGAAAGCGCTCCTGCGTCAGGCGAAAGAAGCGCTCGTTGTGCCAGAGCGTGTCGTCGGCATCGAAGCAGATGGCGGTCAGCATGGCCCGCGTGATGCCCCCGATCGGGGGCCGGGGCAAGATCGAGGCCCGCCTCCCTCTTTTCACTTGGGCCCGAACGCTTATATTGTGGCGCCTGTCCCCGCAACGATCGAAGGTGCCCGTGAGCCCCCGTTTGCTTCATAGACTGGCCAAAGGCGACGACACGACGCCCGGAAACGATTCCGGCGTCCTGACCGAGACCAAGCCGACGACTCAGCGGCCGCCGCTCTACAAGGTGATGCTGCTGAATGACGACTACACGCCGATGGAGTTCGTCGTGCATGTCCTCGAGCGGTTTTTCGGGATGAACCACGCGCAGGCCCTCGACCTGATGCTGACGGTCCACAAGAAGGGGCTGGCCGTCGTGGGCGTGTTCTCGTTCGAGGTGGCCGAGACCAAGGTGGCGCAGGTGATGGACTTCGCGCGCCGCCATCAGCACCCGCTGCAATGCACGATGGAGAAGGAGTGAGGCCCTTGCCTCGCTCTCGTCCATGCTGTCCGACCGCCTGACACTCGCGCTCGAAAGGGGCCTCGCCGCCCTGCCCGCGAGCGGCACCATCGCGGTCGTCGAGCCGCCTGCTGACGCCGACCTGTCGGCCCTGCCCCGCGACCGTGTCGAGGTGATCGCCCGCCAGTTTCCCGCACACCGGCGCTTCGCGGCGGAGGGATTCGCGATGCGCGAGACGCCGGGCGGGCCCTATGCCCTCGCCTTCCTCTCCCTTCCCCGCGCGAAGGACGCGGCGCGCGATCTCATCGCGCGAACGGCGGCGGCGACGGATGGCCCGGTGCTGGTCGACGGCCAGAAGACCGACGGGATCGATTCGATGCTGAAGGACCTGCGGGCGCGGGCCGAGGTGAGCGAGGCGATCTCGAAGGCGCACGGCAAGATCTTCGCGCTCTCGGGCGGCACCTTCGACGATTGGCTCGAGACCCCCGCCCGGGTCGCGGGCGGCTTCGCCACCCGGCCCGGCGTCTTCTCGGCCGACGGACCGGACCCTGCGTCCGAAGCGCTGGCTGCCGCCCTGCCCGACCTCAAGGGCGCGGTCGTCGACCTCGGCGCGGGATGGGGCTTCCTGTCGCGGGCGATCCTGACCCGCAAGGGCGTCACCCGGCTCGACCTCGTCGAGGCGGACCACGCCGCCCTCGACGCGGCGCGCGAGAACGTGACCGATCCCCGCGCCCACTTCCACTGGGCCGATGCGCGCGACTGGCGGCCCGAGACCCCGGCCGATCACGTCGTCACCAATCCGCCCTTTCATGCCTCGCGCCGGGCCGATCCCGAACTGGGCCGTGACTTCATCCGCGCTGCCGCCCAGATGCTGAAACCTCACGGCACGCTCTGGCTTGTGGCGAACCGCCATCTGCCCTACGAAAAGACGCTGGACGAGGCCTTCCGCGAGGTCCGTGCCCTGGACCCCTCCGGTCCGTTCAAGCTTTATGCCGCAAGCCGGCCGCGCGCCCCCCGGAAAGGATAGCCTCCATGTCGTTCTCCATCGCGGGCAAGACCGCCGTCGTCACCGGCGCGGCCAACGGGGTCGGCCTCGCCATCGCGCGCCACTTCGTCGAGAAGGGCGCGCGCGTCATGTTTGCGGACATGGACGAGGAGAGGCTTCAGGCCGAACTCGGCTCCGGCACCGACGAAGAGGACAGCGTCGCCTGGTTTGCCGGCGACCTGCGCCAGAAACTGACGCTGGCCAATCTTCTGTCGGCGACGCTCGACCGCTTCGACCGTGTCGACATCCTGGTGAACGGCTCGCGCAAGCTTCTGGTCGGCGATCCGCTGGATTCCGACGAAGACGGCTTCGAGGCGACGCTCCAGCAGAACCTCCTGCCCACGCTTCGCGTCACGCAGACCTTCGCGCGCCGGATGATCCGCCAGGCCGAGGAGGACGACGACGACGCGCCCGCGGGCTCGATCATCAACCTGTCGTCCATCGCCGCGCGCCGGACCCAGCCCGGGCTGATGGCCTTTTCGGTGACCTCGGCGGCGATCGACCAACTCACCCGGTCGATGGCCGTGTCGCTTGCCCCGCACCGCATCCGGGTCAATGGCATCGCCCTCGGCTCAGTGATGACCACGGGGCTTCAGTCTTCGCTCAAGTCTCAGGACGACCTCAGGGGCCGGATCCTCGCGGCGACGCCGCTGAACCGGATCGCCAGCGCCTCGGAAGTGGCCGAGGTCGCGCATTTCCTCGCCTCCGAGGCCTCGGGCTTCATGACCGGCCGCGTCCTGACCGTGGACGGCGGACGCACCCTCGTCGACGCCGCCGACGCCCCCGCGCACTGACGTCCGGTACTACTGCGAGGCCAGCGCTGCCGAGATCGGGGCAAGCGTGACGTTCCGGTTGCCGATGGCCCATTCCACCACCGCGACCAGCGTGTCGGGCCGCGTCGTGCCGACGAGGATCACCGCGTCGTCCTGGCGCGCCCGGAAGGCGGCCCGGTCAAGGGTGCGGCGGATCTGCTCGCCCGTTTCGCCGTCGCCGTCGATGTTGCGGAACACGAGCCCGGTCTTTATCCCGGCCCGTCCCGCGATCTGGTGGGCGGCGTTCAGCCCGCGCGGAAAGGTGACGAGGCCGTGGCCGGTGTCCGAGATCGCATCGACGATCTGTTGCACGGCGGCGCGGTCGGATTGGAAGCTCGCGCCTGAAACGTCCATCAGCGCGACCGCCTCGGGGACAAGGTCGAGGTTCGCGCGCAAGGCCTGCTCGACGTCCTGGGGCTGCGCGTTCTCGGGCAGCGACGGGATCAGCACGACTTCGCGGCCCGCCGCACGATAGCGGCGCGCGGCCTCGGCGGCGTCGGGCGTGGCGGCGTCGATGGCGAAGGACACGAACGGCGGAAGCTGGGCCAGTTGCGCCTCGGTCAGGATCGGCCCGTCCTGCACGAGAACGACCGAGACGAGCGCGGCGTTCTCGGGGTTCTCGAACGGCACGGCGAAGGCTTCCAGAGCCGGTCCCTGGGGCGCATCGCTCTCGGCCATCTCAGCGTCTTCGGTCACCTCGGCGGCAACTTCGGCGCCGGGGGTCGGAGCGACGACCGTGCCGCCGATCTGCGGCAACCGGCTGGTGGAGGCGCCCTGGTCCGTGTCGGTGAGCGTATCCACCGGCGAGAAGAACGAGGAGTCGCTTCCGTCGACGGTGACGGTGGCGGCGCCGTTGCCGCTGCCGGGCGCCGTCTCGACGATCACGGGCTGAGGTGCAGGCTGGGGTTCGGGCGCAGGCTCCGCCGCAGGCGCGGGCACAGGCTCCGCCGCGGGCTCCTGCTCCGGTTGAGGCTCGGGTTCCGGTTCAGGTTCCGGGGCGGGCTCTGGGGCCGCCGCGACGATATCTGCCTCCGGCTGCTCGACCGCCTCGACCGCGGGCGACGGCAGGCTGGGGCCGTCCTCGACCTCCGCCATGCCGGGAAGCGACGGCTCGCCGCCCACTTCGGGCGCTGCCTGCTCCGCCGGCTCGGTTCCTGCTGTCGAGACCTGCGGCGCGGGATCGGCGGCCGGGCTCGTCGGTGTTTCGGCCTGCGCAGTCGGCAAGGCCGCTATCTCGGTCTCGACGACGGGAGGCGTCGACGAAGCCGCCTCGACCGCGTCGGAGTCGGCGCTCTCGCCTGGCGCATCGGCTTCGACGGGCGCGGCGGTCTGCGTATCGGGCGCATCGACCGGCGTCTCGGGGACCGTCAACGACGGGTTTCCGCTGTCGGGCGCGACGTCGGTCGACGGTGTTTCAGCCGTGGCCTCCGATGCCTCGGGCGCGTCGCCCAGAGCCTCGGGCGCGTCGATCGCGGGTGTGGGCACGTCGAGAGACGCGGTATCGAGCGAGGGCGCGGTCTCGGACGGCGTCTCGGGGACGGTCACGCTGCCCGTGATCTCGGCGGCGGGCCGCGTCTCGGGCGCGGGCACGACCGGATCGGTCTCGGGCCGCGCCTGGTCGAATTCGCTGCCGCCCGGCACCTGAACCTCGGCCGCCTCGGGCCGGGGGAAAGACAACTGCTGTCGCTCCATCGTCTGGCTCGACACCAGAAGCAGGCCAAGCCCGACGATTCCGCCCCAGAAAATCCCTGCAAGAAAGCCGCGTCCCACCGGTCTTTCCTCCGATCTGCTCTAATGCCCGCGGGCGCCTTGACGTAAGGTGGCGCCTCTGGTCGAAGTATACCCGCGCTTTCGGGCGCTGACACCCCATATCTGCATAGGGCCGCAAGGCGTGACGAAATGCTGCTGCTGATCGACAACTACGACAGCTTTACCTTCAACCTCGTCCACTACCTGGGCGAGTTGGGGGCGGACTGCGTCGTGAAACGCAACGACGCGCTGAACGTGCAGGAGGCGATGGCGCTGAACCCCTCCGGCATCATCCTGTCCCCCGGTCCCTGCGACCCCGACCGCGCCGGCATCTGCCTTGCCCTGATCGAGGCCGCGGCCGAGACGAACACCCCGCTCTTCGGCGTCTGCCTCGGGCACCAGGCCATTGGCCAGGCCTTCGGCGGCAAGGTCGTGCGCGCGGGCGAGATCGTTCACGGCAAGATGGGCCACATCCTGCACGAAGGTCGCGGCGTCTTCGCCGGGCTTCCGTCCCCCCTGAAAGGCACGCGCTACCATTCGCTCGTCGTCGAGCGCGCGAGCCTGCCGGACAGCCTCGAGGTCACCGCCTGGTTGGAGGACGGCACGATCATGGGCCTGCGTCACCGCGAGAAGCCGATCGAAGGCGTTCAGTTCCACCCCGAGTCGATCCGCTCCGAGCATGGTCACACCCTTCTGAAGAATTTCCTCTCCCGCGTGCCGGAGCCCGCATGAGCGACGCGATGAAACCCCTGATCTACGCCGCCTCCGAAGGGCCGCTGTCCCGCTCGCAGGCGACCGAGGCCTTCCGCATCATCTTCGAGGGCGCCGCGACGCCCGCGCAGATGGCGGGCCTTCTGATGGCGATGCGCGCCCGGGGCGAGGCCGTGTCGGAATACGCCGCCGCCGCCGCCGTCATGCGCTCGAAATGCTCGGCGGTCCGCGCGCCCGAAGGTGCAATGGACATCGTCGGCACCGGCGGCGACGGCAAGGGCACGCTCAACATCTCGACCGCGACCGCCTTCGTCGTCGCGGGCGCGGGCGTGCCGGTGGCGAAGCACGGCAACCGCAACCTGTCGTCGAAGTCGGGAGCGGCCGACGTTCAGGGCCAGATGGGCATCGACGTCATGGTCGGCCCCGAGGTCGTCGAGCGCGCGCTGCAGGAGGTCGGCATCGGCTTCATGATGGCGCCCATGCACCACCCGGCGATGAAGCACGTCATGCCCGTCCGCCAGGAACTCGGATGCAAGACGATCTTCAACATCCTGGGACCCCTGACGAATCCGGCAGGCGTCAAGCGCCAGCTTACCGGCGCCTTCGCCATCGACCTGATCCATCCGATGGCCGAGACGCTGCAGCTTCTGGGGTCCGAGGCCGCCTGGCTGGTCCACGGCGCGGACGGCACCGACGAGATCTCGATCTCCGGCACCACCTCTGCCGCGATCCTGAAGGACGGCGAGATCACTTCGGCCGAGATCCACCCCGAGGATGCAGGCCTGCCCGTTCACCCCTTCCGCGACATCCTGGGCGGCACGCCCGAGGAGAACGCGACCGCCTTCCGCGCGCTGCTCGACGGTCAGCCCGGCGCCTACCGCGACGCGGTCATTCTGAACGCCGCCGCTGCCCTCGTGATCGCCGAAAAGGCGGCCGACCTGCACGAGGGCGCGGCGATCGCCGCCGAAAGCATCGACTCGGGCGCGGCGCGCGGCAAGCTCGAGGGGCTGGCGCGCGTCACCTCCGGCGCGTGATTTCGCCGGACCTTGGCGACTGGGCCGACCTGCCCTTCTTCGACCGCGACTGGCCGCGGCTCCAGGCGGCGATCGCCGTCGAGACGCGACTGATCCTGCCGCCAGAAGATCAACGCTTCGCCGCCCTCTCCCGCTGCCAGCCCGACGCCACCCGCGTCGTGATCCTGGGGCAGGACCCCTACCCGACCCCGGGCCACGCCAACGGCCTCGCCTTCTCGGTCGCCGAGGGTGTGAAGCTGCCCCCGTCGCTGAAGAACATCTTCCGCGAGATGAAGGACGATCTGGGCCGCGCACCGGCGAGCGGAGACCTGTCGCCCTGGGCCGACCAGGGCGTTCTCCTCCTCAACACCGCGCTTTCGGTCCCGGCAGGCGTCAAGAACGGCCACGCCTCCCTCGGCTGGCGTCGACTGACCGAGGAGGTGATGGCGCGCCTGTCGGACCGCCCTCGCGCCTTCGTCCTCTGGGGCGCGCCGGCGCAGTCCTTCCGGCGGTTCGTGACCGGAGACGGCCATCTCTTCCTGGAAAGTCCGCACCCCTCGCCCCTGTCGGCCTATCGCGGGTTCTTCGGCTCGCGCCCGTTCAGCCGGGTCAACACCTGGCTCGACGGGCGGGGTGAGACGCCGGTCGACTGGGCCTGACGCATCGGACTGATGCGTATTTGGGGCAAGATGAAGCGGAAGGCGCGCCCTGCCCTTCATCTTGCCGAAAATACGCGGACAAGTCCCGCGCCGCCGGCGCTTTCCTCGGGCCGGCGAACAGGTTATCCACGGGCCATGACCGACGTTCTGGACCACATCAAGGCCTACAAGCTGGACGAGATCGCCGCCGCCAAGGTCGCGCGGCCGCTGTCCGGCGTCGAGGACGCCGCGCGGGCCGCCTCCGCGCCGAGGGGGTTCGCGCATGCGCTCGTGCAGGCCTCCCGGACCGGCTATGGCCTCATCGCCGAGATCAAGAAGGCGAGCCCGTCGAAGGGCCTGATCCGGCCCGACTTCGATCCGCCCGCGCTGGCCCGCGCCTATGAGGCCGGAGGGGCTACCTGCCTGTCCGTCCTGACCGATGCGCCGTCGTTCCAGGGCGCACCTGGCTTTCTGACGGCGGCGCGAGACGCTGTGGCGTTGCCCTGCCTCAGGAAGGACTTCCTCTACGACACCTACCAGGTCGCCGAGGCGCGGGCCTGGGGCGCGGATTGCATCCTCATCATCATGGCGAGCGTGTCCGACGCGCAGGCCGCCGAGCTGGAGGCCGCAGCGACCGACTGGGGCATGGACGTCCTCGTCGAGGTCCACGACGAGGCCGATCTCGACCGCGCGCTTGCGCTGAAGTCGCCGCTTCTCGGCGTGAACAACCGCAACCTCCGCACCTTCGAGACCGACCTCGGCACGACCGAGAGGCTGGCTGCCCGCGTGCCCGGGGGCAAGATGCTGGTGGCAGAAAGCGGGCTTGTCACGCCGGACGACCTGGCACGTCTCGCCCGCGTCGGGGCGCGGACGTTCCTGATCGGCGAAAGCCTGATGCGGCAGGCCGATGTGACGGCCGCCACCCGCGCGATCCTTGCCGACCCCGTACCAGCATGAGCGGGCTGACCCACTTCGACGGACAGGGCCACGCGCATATGGTCGACGTGTCCGGCAAGGCCGTCACAGACCGCCTTGCGGTCGCAGAGGGCTGGGTGAGGATGCGTGCCGAAACTCTTGATCTCATTACCGAAGGTCGTGCGAAGAAGGGCGACGTCCTGTCCGTCTCGCGGCTGGCGGGCATCATGGGCGCGAAGAAGACGGCCGAGCTGATCCCGCTCTGCCATCCCCTACCGATCACCAAGGTCGCACTGGACCTGACCGCCGACCCCTCGCGGCCCGGCATCCGCGTCGAGGCAAGCGTCAAGACCTCGGGCCAGACCGGCGTCGAGATGGAGGCGCTGACCGCCGTCGCCGTGGCCTGCCTCACCGTCTACGACATGGTGAAGGCGGTCGAGAAGGGCATGGTGATCGAGGACGTGCGCCTTCTGCTCAAGGACGGCGGCAAATCGGGCCGCTACGAGGCGGCCGGGTGATTTCGGTCGACGAGGCGCTGGCCCATGTCTTCGCGCTGGTCACGCGAGTGGACTCCGAAGAGGTGCCCCTGCGGAACGCCGCGGGCCGCGTTCTGGCGGCAGATGTGGTGGCGCTCCGGAACCAGCCGCCGTTCCGCGCCTCGGTCATGGACGGCTATGCCGTCGCGGGCGACGGGCCCTGGCGCGTCGTGGGCCAGGCGGCGGCGGGTCACGCCTTTGCGGGCTCGGTCGCTGACGGCGATGCGGTGCGGATCTTCACGGGCGGCGTCGTGCCCGAAGGTGCCGACAGGGTCGTGATCCAGGAGGATGTCGTCGTCACCGGCGAACGGATTTCGCTTGGTGCAGGTCCGGATTCAGAACGCTACATCAGGGAGATAGGGGCGGACTTCAAGGTGGGCGACCGCCTGGCCGCGCCGCGCCGCCTGACGCCCGCCGACGTGGCGCTTGCCGCGTCGATGAACGTGCCCCGTGTGACGGTCGCGCGGCGTCCCCGCCTCGCGATCATCGCCACCGGCGACGAACTGGTGATGCCGGGCGAAGACCCTCGTCCCGACCAGATCATCGCGTCGAACAGCTTCGGCCTCGCCGCGATGGCCGAGGCGGAGGGCGCCGAAGTCAGGCTACTTCCGGTCGCGCGCGACACCCGCGCCTCGCTCACGACGGTCTTCGGCCTTGCACGCGACGCCGACCTTGTCGTGACCATCGGTGGGGCGTCCGTGGGCGACCACGACCTTGTCGGCGAGGTCGCCGCCGACCTCGGGATGGAACGTGCCTTCTACAAGATCGCGATGCGGCCCGGAAAGCCGCTGATGGCTGGGCGTATGGGACAGGCGGCGATGGTCGGGCTGCCAGGGAACCCGGTTTCAGCCATGGTCTGCGGGCATCTTTTCCTTCGGCCGATGCTGCGCGCGATGCAGGGCCTGCCCGCCGAGAGACTGCGCGAAGGCGAGGCCATCCTGTCCGCTCCGCTTGGGCCGAACGGTCCGCGTCAGCATTACATGCGCGCTTGCCGCGACGACGACGGCATCCGGGCGGCCGAGCGGCAGGACAGTTCGCTTCTCACCGTCCTCGCGGGTGCGAACGTGCTGATCGTGCGTCCGCCGCACGATCCCGCACGCCACGTCGGGGAGCAGGTTAGGTACATAAACCTTTAAAGAGTTTGACACAAAACGGGAACGCGACTAGAACATCGCCTGAACACATGGCCACAGCCGGTGGATCGATCAGAGGAGGTTCACGTCGATGCTGACCCGCAAGCAACTGGATTTGTTGGATTTCATCAACAAGCGTTTACAGCGTGACGGCGTTCCGCCCTCGTTCGACGAAATGAAGGAGGCGCTGGACCTCCGCTCGAAGTCCGGCATCCACCGGCTCATCACGGCGCTCGAGGAACGCGGCTTCATCCGCCGCCTCGCACACCGCGCGCGCGCCATCGAAATCGTCAAGCTGCCAGAGGCGCTCGAGAGGAAGAGCGCCGCGCTGTCGTCGGTCGGGTCGCCGGGCGGGTTCCGCCCTCGCGTGATCGAAGGCGACCGTCCCACCTCGCGGCCCGCATCCGCCATGTCGGTCGACTCCGGGGCGATGGACCTGCCCGTCATGGGCCGCATCGCCGCCGGCGTTCCGATCGAGGCGATCAGCGAGGTCAGCCACACCGTCTCTGTCCCAAACCAGATGGTCGGCAAGGGGCACCATTACGCGCTCGAGGTGAAGGGCGACTCGATGATCGAGGCAGGTATCAACGACGGCGACATCGTGGTGATCCGCGAGACATCGACCGCCGAGACAGGCGACATCGTCGTGGCGCTGGTCGAGGATCAGGAGGCGACCCTCAAGCGGTTCCGCCGTTCCGGAAGCTCGATCGCTCTCGAGGCCGCCAACCCCGCCTACGAGACGCGGCTTTACCGCGATGACCAGGTCAAGGTTCAGGGCCGTCTCGTCGGGCTTATCCGTACCTACTGAGGCTGACGCGACCACAGCCTGTCTCCCGTCCGGTCCCGGGCCGAAACGACCTTCGGCCCGTCCTCTCCCGCCTCAATGGCTAGCGCACCGATCAGTGCCAGACGCCGGGCGTCGTAGACATCGCATCCGGGTGGCGTCTCGGCGCGGATGTTCACAACCACCAGCGCCGCCTCACCGCAGGCAGCCAGCGCCTCGGCCGCTGCGACCTTTCCGGTGGCGTGGAGGATCGTGCCCCCTCCCACCTCGAAGCGGCGCAGACGACCTTCGGTGCGGAACGCAAGCCTCTCGGCCGCTTGCGCCTGCGTCGCGCCGTCACCGTCGTTCTCGAGCCAGCTTTTGGCAGCGAAGCCGTCGCCTTTTCCCTTCGAGAGCGCCCTGCCCTGATCCGTCATCACGCCTACGAGCCCGCCCGTCTCGGACACGAGCGCCTCTGGCCGGACCGCCGCAGCCCAGAGCATCATCGCCGCGACGACGACTGGCCCCCCCAAAACCCGCCAGCGCCCTTGCCAGAGCACGATCCAGAGACCTCCGACCGTCAGAAGCGGAAGGACCGTGCCCGGCGGCGAGATGACGAAGCTCAACGCCCCCGGCCAGCCGGCGACCGTCTCGGCCACGCCGAGGATCCACAGGATCGCGGGCTTCATCAGGCCAAGGCCGAGCCCGGACAGCCCGAAGGGCCAGAGAAGGGCTGCCAGCACCGCAGCCGGCATCACGACGAGGCCCATCAACGGCACCGACACGACGTTCGCCAGAAGACCGTAGTGCGGCACCTGGTTGAAATGCGCCGCGGCGACGGGGGCCGTCGCAAGCCCGGCGACGAAGGACGACAGGACGACGCCCCCGGCCCAATACGCCCATTTCGGACCGCGCCAGGCCCGATCGCGGAGCGCGCCATAGACCGCAACCAACGCAATGGTGGCCGCGAAGGACATTTGGAAGCCGGGCCCGGTCAGCGCCTCGGGGCGCAACGCAAGCACCACGAGGGCGGCCATCGCGACGGCCCGCAACGTGATCGCGCGGCGGTCGATCAGGACGGCGGCGAACATCATCGCGACCATGACGAAGGCGCGCTCGGTCGCGACATTCCCGCCCGAGAGCGCCAGATAGACGACGCCCGCCACGAGCGCACCCACGGCGGCGATCTTCTTCGACGGCAGGCGCAGCGCCGCCCCCGGAATGGCCGCGAGCGTCAGACGCAGCGCGCCGAAGACGAAGCCTGTGAGAAGGCCCATGTGCAGACCCGAAATGGCGAGCAGATGCGCAAGGTTCGAGGCGCGGAGCGCGTCGAGCGTCGGCCGGTCGAGCCCGGCCCGGTCTCCTGTCGTGATCGCCGAGGCGAAGGCGCCGGCCCGACCCGGCAGCGCTGCCTGGACCGCCGCGCTGATCCTCATGCGCAGACGGTAGAGGGCAAGGGTCAGGCCATCCCGCTCGGGTTCGGCCAGCAGGAGAAGCGGCGTCCGGGTATATCCGACCGCCCCCAGCCCGTCGAACCATGCCTGGCGTCGGAAATCATAGCCGCCTGGCTCGACCGCGCCGCCGGGCGGCGAGAGGTTGGCGGTCAGGATCACGGTCTGCCCGGGTTCCGGCGTGACGAATACCCGTTCACCGTGGAGGGCGATACGCACCCTGCCGGGTGTCCGGGCAGGCGGCACGCTCGACAGCCGCACGCGGTCGAGCGTCACGCGGACCGCGTCCGACGCCGAGCGGTCGATCTCGACGATCCTGCCCTCGACCGAACCGTAATAGCGCCAGCCGAGCGTGACGTCCGCTACCTGGTGCGCGCGCAGGCCAGCCGTGGAGAAACCGGCCAGGGTGACGAGAATGGCCATGAGCAGAAGGCGAAGCGTCTCGGCCCCAAACCTGAATATCGCCGCGCAACATACTGCCAACGCGAGGATTCCCCACCAGTGCTGCGCATTTGGCTCGACCCTCAGACCGAAGTAGATCGCGATCCCGGTCGCATAGAGAACCGCGATCCACGGGAAAAGGTGCCCCCTTTGGCGGTCGAGAGCGGTCAGGATCGAATTCGGCGGCACCCTTGAGACATCCCGGCGGCTTGGCTACACCACGGCGAGCCTTAGGGCTTTCATGGTTTCCAGAAGGTTAAGGCCCGCATGTCCGAGCGTCCCGTCGTCACCCGCTTCGCGCCCTCGCCCACAGGCTATCTGCACATCGGGGGCGCGCGGACGGCGCTGTTCAACTGGCTCTATGCCCGGCATTGCGGGGGCAAATTCCTGCTGCGGATCGAGGACACCGACCGCGCACGCTCCACGCCCGAGGCGACCGAGGCGATCCTGAAGGGCCTCACATGGCTCGGGCTCGACTGGGACGGCGAGGCCGTCAGCCAATTCGAGCGTGCGGACCGCCACGCCGAGGTCGCACGCGAGATGCTGGCGCGGGGTGCGGCCTACAAGTGCTTCTCGACGCAGGACGAGATCGAGGCCTTCCGCGAGGCGGCGCGCGCGAAGAACGAAAGCACCCTCTTCCGCTCGCCCTGGCGCGACGTGCCCGAGGCCGATCATCCGGACGCGCCTTTCGCCATCCGCGTGAAGGCGCCGCGCGAGGGACAGACGGTGATCCGCGACCGCGTGCAGGGCGACGTGACCATCCGAAACGACCAGCTCGACGACATGATCGTCCTGCGGTCGGACGGCACACCCGTCTACATGCTGGCCGTCGTGGTTGACGATCACGACATGGGGGTGACCCACGTCATCCGGGGCGACGACCACCTCAACAACGCCGCCCGCCAGATGCTGGTCTACGACGCCATGGGATGGGAGGTGCCGGTCTGGGCGCATATCCCGCTGATCCACGGTGAGGACGGCAAGAAGCTGTCGAAGCGTCACGGCGCGCTTGGGGTCGAGGAGTGGGCGGCCGAGGGCTGGCCCGCGTCCGCGATGCGCAACTATCTGGCGCGGCTCGGGTGGTCCCATGGGGACGACGAGTTCTTCACCGATGCGCAGGCGATCCAATGGTTCGACCTCGACGGCATTCGTCAGGCGCCCGCCCGGTTTGATACCAAGAAGCTGGCCAATCTCTCGGGTCAGCACATCGCGGCGACCGACGATGCTGCACTCGTAGCGCAGATTCAGGAATATTTGAGCCTTTCCGGTCAAAAGGCGCTGACGCCGACCCAGCAATCGGACTTGAACCGCGCCATGTACTGTCTGAAGGACCGCGCAAAGACCTATCCGGAACTCCTTGAAAAGGCGTTCTTTGTGCTCACCGGCAGACCCGTCGAGCCGGACGAGAAATCGGCGGCGGCGCTCGACGCGGTATCCCGTAGTATACTGCTTGAATTGACGCCGCACCTGCGAAATGCTAGCTGGAACCGCGACACGCTCGAAGCTGTGGTGGGGGGCGTCGCCACGGCGCACCAGACCAAGCTCGGCAAGCTTGCGGGCCCGCTTCGGGCCGCTCTATCCGGACGCTCCGTCTCTCCCAGTGTCTTCGACATGATGCTGGTCCTCGGGCGCGAGGAAACGGTCGCCCGGCTTGAAGACGCCGCCCGACCTCCGGCGGCCTGAGCCGGTCCGCGACGACGAACACGCGCCCGCCATTCCGCGGGACACCAAGGACAGGGAACGACATGGCTGAGACGACAAAGACCGCCAAACTCTCCTTCGATGGCAAGGATTACGATCTTCCCATGATGTCGCCGACCGCCGGACCGGACGTCGTGGACATCCGCAAGCTCTACGGCCAGGCCGATATTTTCACCTATGACCCCGGCTTCACCTCGACCGCTTCCTGCGAGTCGACGATCACCTTCATCGACGGCGACAAGGGCGAGCTTCTGCACCGCGGCTATCCCATCGACCAGCTTGCCGAGAAGTCGCACTTCCTCGAGGTCTGCTACCTCCTGCTCTACGGCGAATTGCCGAGCGCCGAGCAGCTTGAGGATTTCGAGGGCCGCGTCACCAAGCACACCATGCTGCACGAGCAGATGCAGTACTTCTTCCGCGGCTTCCGGCGCGACGCGCACCCGATGGCGACCATGGTCGGCGTCGTCGGCGCCATGTCGGCCTTCTATCACGACTCGACCGACATCGCGGACCCCTGGCAGCGCGAGGTCGCCTCGATCCGCCTGATCGCCAAGATGCCGACGATTGCGGCCTGGGCCTACAAGTACTCCATCGGCCAGCCCTTCGTGTATCCGAGGAACGACCTCGACTACGCGGCGAACTTCCTGCACATGTGCTTCGCCGTCCCGGCCGAGACCTATGAGGTCAACCCGATCGTCGCCCGCGCGATGGACCGCATCTTCACGCTCCACGCCGACCACGAGCAGAACGCCTCGACCTCGACGGTGCGGCTGGCGTCGTCCTCGGGCGCCAACCCCTTCGCCTGCATCGCCGCCGGCATCGCCTGCCTCTGGGGCCCGGCGCATGGCGGCGCGAACCAGGCCGCGCTGGAGATGCTGCGCGAGATCGGCTCGCCGAACCGCATCCCCGAATTCATCGAGCGCGCGAAGGACAAGAACGACCCCTTCCGCCTGATGGGCTTCGGACACCGCGTCTACAAGAACTTCGACCCGCGCGCGAAGGTGATGAAGCAGTCGGCGGACGAGGTGCTCGATCTGCTGGGGATCGAGAACAACCCGACGCTCCAGGTCGCCAAGCAACTGGAAGAGATCGCCGTCAAGGACGACTACTTCATCGAGAAGAAGCTCTATCCGAACGTCGATTTCTATTCCGGCATCATCCTCGACGCGATCGGCTTCCCGACTTCGATGTTCACGCCCATCTTCGCTGTCGCGCGCACCGTCGGCTGGATCAGCCAGTGGAAAGAGATGATCGCCGACCCGGCGATGAAGATCGGCCGCCCGCGTCAGCTTTACGTGGGCGCCACACGGCGAGATTATGTCGACGTCGAGGACAGATAGTTTCTAAGCCCCTTCAATTGTTGGGGTTTCTGGACATTCGCCATGTTTTTGCCTCCCGGTCGTCACGAATGTGACGGAACCGGGAGGAAATGCTGACCGCGGAACGGGGCTTTGACTCACGCGGAGGGACAGCATGACAAGCATGGAATTTCTGATCGAGGGCGGCGTCAACGTACGCGTGACGGTGACCGAGATCGACGGCAATCTCGAGTTCAACGTCCACGTCCTCCAGCCCGGCGAAGAGGGCTATACGGGCCAGATCGGAGAGATCAACGGTCTCTTCTTCGACCTCAGCGCAGACGTCTCGGGCTTTGTCGGGATGTCCTCGACTGATGAGGACGGCGGCAGCCTGTTCACGGTCGTCGACGAGGGCTCGGTGTCGAACCTGGGCGGCGGCATCAACATCAACGGAGAGGTCCTGAAGGAATTCGGCGCCTTCGACGTGGGGGTCCTCCTCGACCCGACCGGCCTCGGCAACGGCGACCTTCAGGACATCACCTTCACACTCGACGCGGACGATCCTCTGACGCTGGCCGACGTGGCGCTGCAGGACTTCGCGGTGCGCCTGACTTCCGTCGGCGACCCCGACGGGTCGCGCAGCGGCTCGCTGAAGCTGGGCACGACGGCACCTGAAGAGCCCGACGACGAGATCGAGGATCCGACCGACGGCGGCGAAGGCGGCGGCGACGGTTCGGATGGCGGAAACGGTGGCGACGGGTCCGACGGTGGCGACGGACCGGACGGCGGCGACGGCGGAGATGGTTCGGACGGCGGCGACGGTGGGGACGGATCGGACGGCGGCGACGGCGGAGATGGTTCGGACGGCGGCGACGGTGGCGACGGAACGGATGGTGGCGACGGCGGAGATGGTTCTGACGGCGGCGACGGCGGCGACGGTTCTGACGGCGGCGACGGCGGCGACGGTTCTGACGGCGGCGACGGCGGCGACGGTTCTGACGGCGGCGACGGCGGCGACGGTGAAGAGCAATCCGGCAACGACGCGATCGACGACTTCCTGACCGCCTCGCCGGATGCGATCTTCGGCGTCGTGGACGAATTCTTCGAACTCGGCTCCGGCCCGTTCAGCCTGCTCGACAACGACATGACCGATACGGGCGGAATGTACGAGGGCGACGTCCTCGCCGTGAACGACGAGACCCTAGATCAGACCGACGAGCTCGATTTCGTCGAGGTGCCGGGTTCGGCCGGAGGTCTGCTGAGGGTCTACGAGAACGGCTCCGTCGACTTCAGCGCAAACGGAGAGTTCGGCGACGAGGAGAAGGAAACGACGTTCGAATACACCATCGAGGGCGGCGACACCGCCACGATCACCATTCTCGTCACCCCGAACGCCGGGGACGGTGGCGGCGGGATCGATCTTCCGCCGATCGACGCCGAGGGCGGCGACTTCTTCAACCTGATCTGACGGTCAGCGGACGAAACCAACCGGCGGCGTTACGGCGCCGCCGGTTTGCGTTAGGATGAGGCCCATGACAGACGATCACCCCCTCATCGCCTTCCCGCCGCCCCTGGCCTTCGCTGCCGCGCTGGCAGCAACCTGGCTCCTGTCGCGCTACCTGCCCCTCGGCGTCCTTGGACGGGACGTATCGGGCATAGGCTGGGTGGTGATGGCGGCGGGCCTAGCCCTCGCGGCGACGGGCGCCCTGACCTTCCGGCGGAGGGGAACCAACGTGAACCCCTACAAGCCAGCGCTCGGGATCGTCGCGACGGGACCCTACAGGTTCACGCGCAACCCCATGTACCTCGGCATGATCGTCTTCACGGCGGGCTTCGGTCTGACGCTTGTCACCCTATGGGGACCGATCGTGGCGGTTGGTCTCGGCATTCTCCTCGACGTCTTCGTCGTGCGGCGCGAGGAAGCCTACCTGTCCGCGAAGTTCGGGTCCGATTACACGGCCTTGTGCGACCGGACGCGCCGCTGGCTCTAGGGCGTCAGCGGCCCTCGTAGTCGGCCGGCCTTTTCTCGAGGAAGGCCATCACGCCTTCTTGGAAGTCTCGGGACTGGCCGCAGCGGCCCTGAAGCTTCGCCTCGAGGAGAAGCTGCTCGTCGAGTGTGTTGCCGTAGGTGCCCCGGATCGCCTCCTTCGCGGCGGCATAGGCGACGGTCGGGCCCTTGGCGAGCTTCGCGGTCCGGCCACGCCAGTGCGCCTCGAAGTCGGCATCTGGCACCGCCTCCCAGATCATGCCCCACTCCGCCGCCTGCCGGGCGGGCACGGGTTCGGCGAAAAGGGCAGCCCCCATGGCGCGGGCAAAGCCCACCTGGCGCGGCAGCCAGTAGGTGCCGCCCGCATCGGGAATCAGGCCGATGCGCGTGAAGGCCTGGAGGAAGACCGCGCTTTCGGTGGCGATGACAACATCTGCCGCCAGCGCGATGTTGGCCCCTGCCCCCGCCGCCGCCCCGCCCACGGCCGAGATCGTCGGCACCGGACAGTCGTAGATCGCGCGCAGGAGAGGCTCGTATTCGTCCCTCAGCGTGCGCTCGAGGTTGGCCGAGGCCAGCGACTGGTTGCGGTCCGACAGGTCCTGCCCCGAGCAGAAGGCGCCGCCCGCCCCCGTCAGCACGACCGCCCGCGCTTCCTTGCCGGCAGCCTGCACGGCGTGCAGAAGCTCGGCCCGCATCTGCCGGTTCAAGGCGTTCTTCACCTCGGGCCGATTCAGCGTGATCTCGGCATAGCCGTCGCGATACGTCAGGCGGATGGTCTGGTAGTCCATGAGGCGCGTCCTTCCCTGCTTTCCGCCCGGCATAACTGAACGGATCGGTTCAGGAAAGGCGGACGCAGCGTATCAGTCGCCCAGAAGCGCCTTCAGACGCGCTTCCTCGTCGCTGCTCAGGCTTTCGGCCGGGGCGTCCGACCTGCGTCGGCGCAGGTAAAGCGCGGCGATCCCGAGACCGGAGAGCAGGAGGACGGGGCCTGCGATCCACAGAACGATGTTCGCGCCCGAGGTCGTGGGGTTGAGAAGGACATATTCGCCGTAGCGCGCCACGACGAAGTCGATGACTTCGGCATCGCTGTCGCCTGCCGCGATGCGTTCGCGCACGAGGACGCGCAGATCGCGGGCCAGGTCGGCGTTCGATTCGTCGATGGATTCGTTGCGGCAGACGAGGCAGCGCAGCCCCCGCGAAAGCTCGCGCGCCCGCTCCTCAAGCGCCGGGTCCGTCAGCATCTCGCCCGGCTGGACCGCCGCCGCCGCGCCTGCGAATGCCAGCCACAGAAGAACAGCGACGCGGATCATTCCGCCGGCACCCCGCTCGGCGCCTTCCGGGCGCCGGCGGCCACCCGGAAGCGGCGGTCCGACAGCGACAGACCGCCGCCGAGCGCCATGATGATCGCGCCCGCCCAGATCCAGTTGGCGAAGGGCTTTACGTAGGCCCGCACGGCCCAGCCTCCGCCCGCCTGCGCGTCGCCGATAACGAGGTAGATGTCGCGGAAGACCCCGTTGTCGATGGCCGCCTCGGTCGTGGGCATGGCGGCGACGGGATAGACGCGCTTTTCGGGATGAAGGACGGCGACCTCGCGTCCGTTCCTCGCCACCCGCATCTCGGCCATGGTCGAGAGATAGTTCGGTCCGCGGATATCCTCGACCGACGCAAGCGTGATGTCGTAGCCGCCGACGGCGAAGGTGTCGCCCTCGTTCGCCACCCGGATGTCCTCGACTTGCCATGCCGTCATCAGCGCGATGCCGATGATGGTGACGCCTAGGCCCGAGTGGGCCGTGACCCGGCCCCAGTCCGCGCGCGGCAGCCGAAGCGCCCGGCGCGCCCTGACCGCAAGCCCCTCGCGCCCTGTCCGGCCCCAGAGGTCGGTCGCCGCGCCGAAGATCAGCCAGCTTCCAAGCGCCACGCCAATCGGCGCCAGAAGCCCGCGGCCGCTGCCGAACCCCCAGGCCAGGGCTGACAGGACCGCGACGCCCGCGAAGGCCAGCCAGAGCGACCGCAGCACCCGACCGAACGTGGCGCGCTTCCACGCCAGGAGAGAGCCTATCGGCAACACGGCGGCGAGAATGACCATGAAGGGCGTGAAGGCCGCGTCGAAGAACGGCGCGCCGACGGACAGCTTTCGGCCGAACGCCATCTCGGCGATGAGCGGCCAGACCGTGCCCAGGAACACGACGAAGGCCGCGACGGCAAGCAACACGTTGTTGAGGACGAGCGCACTTTCCCGGCTGACGACGCCGAAGACGCCCTTGGCCTGCATCTCGCCCGCCCGCGCGGCATAGAGCGTCAGCGCCCCGCCCATGAAAAACGCCGTGATGGCGAGAAGGTAGACGCCCCTCTCGGGATCCGTCGCGAAGGCGTGGACCGAGGTCAGGACGCCCGACCGCACGATGAAGGCGCCGATCAGCGAGAAGCCGAAGGCGAGGATGGCCAGCAGGATGGTCCAGCTTTTCAGAGCCTCGCGCTTCTCGACCACGATGGCCGAATGCAGGAGCGCGGCCGAGATGAGCCAGGGCATGAACGAGGCGTTCTCGACCGGATCCCAGAACCAGAAGCCGCCCCAGCCAAGCTCGTAGTAGGCCCACCACGAGCCGAGCGCGATGCCGATGGTCAACATGATCCAGGCGAGAAGCGTCCAGGGCCTGACCCACCGGCCCCAGGCGGCGTCGACGCGCCCCTCGATCAGGGCGGCGACGGCGAAGGAGAAGGACGTCGAGAGACCGACGTAGCCGAGGTAGAGGAAGGGCGGATGGAAGGCGAGGCCGGGATCCTGCAACAGCGGGTTCAGATCCTGTCCGTTCATCGGCGGAAAGGCCAGTCGGACGAAGGGGTTAGACGTGAAGATCAGGAAGCTGAGGAACGCGACGCCGATCGATCCCTGGACGCCCAGGACACGCGCCTTGAGCCTGTCGGGCAGGTTGCCGCCGAACAAGGCGACAAGGCCTCCGAAGACCGCCACGATGAAACACCACAGCAGCATCGAGCCCTCGTGGTTTCCCCAGACGCCGGTGACCTTGTAGAGCATCGGCTTCAGCGTATGAGAGTTCTCGACCACGAGGCGGACCGAGAAGTCCGAGGTCACGAAGGCCCAGACCAGCGTCGAGAACGAAAACGCCAGAAGCAGGGCCTGCGCGATGGCCGCAGGTCCGGCCACCGTCATCCACGATGTCCAGCGCATCTGCGCGCCGACCAGCGGCAGGACGGTCTGCACCAGCGCCACGGCCAGTGCGAGGAGTAGTGTGAAATGGCCAAGCTCGACGATCATGCCGCCGACACTATGCCGCCCGCTCGTCCGCGCCAAGGGCGCGAGACGACAGGTCGCGGGCCCGTGAGCCTCAGGCCAGGAAGTGGACGGCCAGCGACACGGCGAGACTGGCCGCGACGGGCCAGATCCAGCCGCGTCCGTCAGAACCGAAGGACCGCGAGATCACCTGGAAATGAAGGGTCGCGCCGACGAAGTAGATCGAGAGAAAGACCAGCAGAAGGGGGTTGTCGACCATCCACTTGGGCCCGTGCAGGACGTTGAAGGTCCACCACCAGCCCATGACGGACGCGGCGCCCGCCCATCCGAACGACATGCCGATGGCAAGCGGCGTCGCGCGACGCGCCCAAAGCCACAGGAAGGTCAGCGAGATCATCGCCGCCATCAGCGTAAAGGCGCCATAGGCGATCCGGTAGGCCGCCCCATAGCCGAAGGCTTCGTTCGATGCGAGGAAGACGAGGCTCGCCAGTGCCAGCAGAATCAGCGGTCTGGTCATCGGGACAGCACCTCTCGGAGAGCGCGGTCGAGATCGTCGGCCGCTCGGGCGTGGCGCTCGACGGCGCGGGTGAAGCGGCGGCCGGCGAGACGGCGGCGGAGCGCCGCGAGGAAAAGGCTCATCGTCAGCTCCTCGGCAGGCGTTCGCGGATGACGGTCGAGATCTCGGTCAGGATCAGCGCATTGCGGTCGAGGATGACGCGCGTCGCCTTGTCCTTCTCGGAATCCCGCCACAGCAGGAAGAACACCATCACCGCCCAGGGACCGTGTTCGGCGACGAGTTGAAGGAGAAGGTCACCGCTCACCTCCGGCCCTCCACTCGTCGAGGGCCGCGTTCGGCGTATCCTCAGCCTCGTCGCGTCCGCCATAACCTGCCGCCAGCGCCTCGAGCGCGCGCACGTTCCGAACCACCTGCGGCGCCGCGGCCAGTGTCAGGGCGAGGCCGCGCTGGAAGTCCTGCGACTTCGACTGGTGGCGTGCGCCGAAGTAGTACGACACGATGGCCCCCATCAGCCACCAGAGCGGCTCGGGCACCAGCGCGATGCCCTGCATCCGAGCGGCGAACCACATCGGGTCGAACATGGCCGAGACCAACAGCGCCAGCGTGCCGAGCGCCATCATCGGGCGCGGCAGGCGGTTCAGACCGTCCATCAGACGGTCGAACCACCCCTGTCGAGGCAAAGCGAACTCCGAGGCGAACTGCGCCAACGCGGCCGTCTCCTGCGCCGCGTCGCGCACGGCCTGAGCCTCGGCATTGGGCCGGAAGACCTCGACCGTCTCGCGCACCGCGTTGCGCCCGCCGCCAAGGACGACGCCGAACAGGTCCCCGATCAGGCCCATGCCGACGTCCTCTCGCGGTGCTGGGCTTCGGTGAGATGGAAGCGCGGCGAGATGAAGCTTTCCGCCCGCAGGATCCAGCCGCCCTTGCCGCCATCGCGGCGGCGCGCGTACTTGCGGCTGGACGGACGACGGTCGGCAAGGTCGTAGTACCAGTTGCGCCGGGCGATCCCGTAGGCATCGGCAAAGTGGTCCGGCGCGGCGGCGGCGGCGGCCCGTGCGGCGCGCTCGGTCTCGGGACCGACGATCCCGTCCACCGCGCAGGGGTAGCCCATCCGGGCGAGAAGCCGCCGGAGGATGCGCACGGCTTCGGCCCCCGCGTTCACCTGCATGTCGAACATCTGCGCCTGAAGCGCCTCGGGAAGACGGTCGAGCCGCGGTTTGCGGAAGTAGTCCTCGACGAAGATGCGCCGCGCCTCAGCCGGGGTGACGCGTCGCACATCGTTGACGTCGACCCGCCCGTCCCCCGTCAGATCAAGGCCAAGCCGCTGAAGCGTACCGATTGTCACGCCGTGCTTGGTGGCCCCGCCCGGATCGTCCGGGTCGTTCACATAGCCGCCCTCGCGGGCGATGATCTCGTCTGCGATCTGTTCGACGCGCCGCATGGTCCCTCGCCCGATCGTTGCGGGCGGGAAGGTGCGCGGGGGCGGTTAACGTTCGAGAAACTAGCCGTTCGGGTCCTGGTACACGCCCTGCTCCTTGAGCGCGTCGATCACTTCCCTGGGCATGTAGCTCTCGTCGTGCTTCGCCAGAAGCTCCGAGGCCTCGAAGACGCCGGCGCGGTAATAGCCCTTGGCGATGGTGCCCTGCCCCTCCTTGAAGAGGTCGGGCGCAGGATCGTCGCCGACATAGGCCACCGGCACTTCGGTCGCCCCGTCCGTCACGACGAAGCGGAACCGCACGCCCTCGACGGGCGTGATCGAGCCGTCCTTCACCAGGCCGCCGATCTGGAAATACTCGTCGTCGGAGGGCGGGGCCGCGATCACCTCGGTCGGTGAACGGAAGAACTGGAAGGCGTCCTTCGGGAGGAACCAGAGCACCGCAAGCACGCCCAGAAGGCAAAGCCCAGCCAAGGCCAGAACCTGGATGCGCCGCTGTTTCTTCAGGCTCTTCATCGACGTCTCTCCCTTCCCGACAGATTTGGCGATCCGCGCGAGCGAATGCAACGCGGCAAACCGCCCTCTCCATCGACCTTCAGAGACGTCGGGTCGCCGTCATGCCTTGTGGAAGTCGATCCGCCGCCGAAGGAATCGAGTCGCCTGGTCGCTGACCCGCCCCGGGTCGCCGGTGGTGAGGAACATCGTCACCTGCCCCGACCCCTTCATCGCGGGATGCCGCTCGAGATAATCGGCGAGGCTCGCCGCCACCAGTTCGGGCTGGCTGAACACCGTCACGCCGGGCCCGAGCGCCTTGCGGAAGTCGTCCTCGACGATGGGATAATGCGTACAGCCCAGCACCGCCGCGTCCGGTCTCGGCATCTTGCGCTTCAGCGCGTCGACGTGGCTCCGCACCAGCGCTTCGGCGAGAATCATGTCGCCATCCTCGATGGCGTCGACGACCCCCGCGCAGGCCTGCGCCTCGACATCGACGCCGATGGCGCGGAAGGCAAGCTCGCGCTGAAACGCGCGGCTGGCGACTGTGGCGGGCGTGGCGAAGAGGGCCACATGCTTCACGCCCACCTCGCGGGGAGGAGAGTTGTCGCCCCAGTGACGCTCGGTCAAAGCCTCGATCAGCGGCACGAAGACCCCCAGGACCCTCTTGTCGCGCGGCACCCAGGACTCTTGCATCCGCCGCAGGGCCGCCGCACTCGCGGTGTTGCAGGCGAGGATGACAAGGGTGCAACCGGCCTCGAACAGGCGCTGCACACCCTTCGTCGTCAGATCATAGATGTCGTCCGCGTCGCGCGTGCCGTAAGGGGTATGGGCGTTGTCGCCGTAGTAGACCACCGGCAGATCGGGCAGCCGCGCCGCAACGGCCCGATAGACCGTGAGCCCGCCCAGTCCGCTATCGAAAATCCCGACCGACATCGCCCTCTGCCCGCCTGTTGTTGGCCTTGTGCTTCGCTTCGAACTCGAACCCGTAGGCGCGTGAATCGAGCATTCCCGGCGACAGGGCATAGGTCCGGGCCCTGAGAAAGTCCATCAGGGCTTTCTGGTCGCCGCCGTAGGGCGACATATCGGTGCGCGAGATCGGCGCGCCGATCACCACGCGGACCGGTTCGTCCACGCGACGTCGGAACTCCTGTATCAGAAGCGCCAGGCGCAGGGTCGTATGAAGATGGCTCGCGATCTGGAACAGCCGCGAATTGGCGCCCTCGAAGAAGATCGGAATCACCGTCGCCCCGCTTTTCTGGATCATCTTTGCCGTGAAGGCGCGCCAGACCGGATCGAGCGGCCGCGAAAAAGGCTTGGCCGAGGTCGAGACCGTGCCGCCCGGAAAGACGCCGATGGCGCCGCCCTGCCCCAGATAGCGCAGCGCCTCGGCCCGCGTGGCGAGGTTCGTCTCGACCGCGGCGCGGCTTTCGCCGAAGTCGATCGGCAGCACCACACGGTCGAGTTCGGGCGAATTGCGAAAGACGCTGTTTGCAAGGATGCGAAAGTCGCCGGACCTCAGGCGGCTCAGGATGTAGCCCATCATCAGTCCGTCGAGGATGCCGTAGGGATGGTTCGCCACCATGACGAGCGGGCCGTCCTGCGGGATGAGGTCGAGCGATCCTCCGGCGATCTCGAGCGAGAGGCCATAGCGGCTGACCATCTCCTCCCAGAAGTCGCGTCCCCCGGCGACTGCCTGGTGATACCCGTCCGCGCGTCGGATCAGGCGCAGGCGTCCCGTGGCGTTCTCGACCGTCCGGATCAGCGCGCGACCTCCCCGGCTTCGCGCCGAAAAGGCATAGCTAATGTCGCGGGCGACCTGTCTCTCCATGCGCGCTTCCCTGTCCCTGGCGCCTGCCTACCGGCTGCGCCCGAGTTTCACGAGCTTTCGTGACGGTCAGGTGACGAAGCCCTCCGCGCCGTGGCGCGCCCGTCACTCCGCCGCGTGTCGAGCTGGCGGGCGGTCGAGCGCCGAGAGAAGCGCCGCGCGCCGTTCGGCTGCCGCACGCGCCGCCTTTTCCTTCACGGGACCGAAGCCTCGGATGGACAGGGGCAGCTTCGCGAGGTCGAGCGCCGCATCGCGGTCGCCGGCCGTCGCCAGGCGTTTCATGTCGGCCTCGTAGTCGCGGATCAGCCGCCGCTCCATCCTGCGCTCGGCGGTGTATCCGAAGGGATCGAAAGGCGTGCCGCGCAGCACCTTCATCCGCGCGAGAACCGGCCACAGACGCTCCATCCACTGGCCGAACGCCCGCTTCTTCGGGCGGCCGTCCGCCCCTTCGCGTGCAAGAATGGGAGGCGACAGGTGATAGGTCATCTTCAAGTCACCCTCGAAGACCGCCGACGCCTTGTCGCGCGTGTCCTTCAGGAGCCGCGCGACTTCGTATTCGTCCTTGTAGGCCAACAGCTTGTGATAGGATGTTGCCACTGCCTCCTTCATCGCCGGGTCCTCGAAACTGTCGACCATCGCACGATACCGACGCGCCAGACGTGCGTTCTGATAGGCTTCGAGATGCCGCTCGCGGAAGGCGATCTTCTCGTCCAGCGACTTCGGCAACCCGATGACTTCGGCGGCGAGGATCCGCGAGACCTCGTCGGCGTTCAGCGCGGCCCACCTGCCGATCTCGAAGGCGCGCGTGTTTTCGGCCACCTTCGCGCCATTCAACTCGATCGCGCGGCGCAGCGCCTCACCCGAGACCGGCACCTGGCCAAACTGCCAGGCCGCGCCAAGGACGATCATGTTGGAATATATGGCATCGCCAAGGACCTTGACCGCGAGGTCCGAGGCATCGAACCGCGCCATCCCCCCGCCCAGCTTGCGCTCCAGCGACAGGACCAGCCGGTCGACGGGGATCGTCAGGTCGGGCTTGCGGGTGAAGTCGCCGGTTACGACCTCGTGCGTGTTCACGACACCCTGCGTCCGGCCCGGCGTCAGAAGCTGAAGCGTCTTCGACCCCGCCGACACCACCAGATCGCCGCCGATCAGCGTATCCGCCTCGCCGACGGCCACGCGAATGGCGCTGATGTCGGCTGGCGACTTGCCGATCCGGCAGTGGATGTGGACCGCGCCGCCCTTCTGCGCGAGGCCCGCCATCTCCATCATGCCGACGCCCTTGCCGTCGAGGTGCGCGGCCATCGCCAGCACCGCGCCGATGGTCACGACGCCCGTGCCGCCCACGCCGGTGATGACGATGTTGTGGGTCAGCGCAATCCCGGGGAGCGCGGGTTCGGGAAGATGTCCGGTGTCGATGTCGACGGTCTCGGCCCTGCGAGGTACGCCTCCCTCGATGGTGACGAAGGACGGGCAGAAGCCGTTCAGGCACGAGAAGTCCTTATTGCAGGACGACTGGTCGATGGCGCGCTTCCGGCCGAGTTCGGTCTCGACCGGCACGAGGCTGACGCAATTCGACTGCACTCCGCAATCACCGCAACCCTCGCAGACGTCGGTGTCGATGAAGACCCGCGTTCCGATCTCGGGGAATGTGCCGCGCTTGCGCCGCCGCCGCTTCTCGGCCGCGCAGGTCTGAATATAGAGGATCGCCGTGACGCCCTCGGTCTCGGCCATGCGCTTTTCGACGGTCAGAAGGTCGGCGCGCTCGTCCCAACTCGCTTCTTTCGGGAACAGGCTCCGCTCGGGCTCTTCCTTCGCGTCGTAGACGACGGCCAGGTCCTTGACCCCCGCCGCCAGAAGCTCGCGCGCGACGCGCTCCGGCGGCAGGTCGCCGTCGTTCTTCTGGCCGCCCGTCATGGCGACGGCGTCGTTGTAGAGCACCTTGTAGGTGATGTTCACACCCGCCGCGATGGCGGCCCGGACGGCCATCAGCCCCGAGTGATTGTAGGTCCCGTCGCCAAGGTTCTGGAAGACGTGCCCCCGCGTCGAGAACGGTGCCTCGCCGATCCAGTTCGCCCCCTCGCCGCCCATGTGGGTGAAGCCGGACGTCTCGCGGTCCATCCACTGCACCATGAAGTGACAGCCGATCCCGGCATAGGCGCGCGCGCCCTCCGGCAGCTTGGTCGAGGTGTTGTGCGGGCACCCCGAACAGAAATAGGGAATCCGCGCGGCGATGTCGGGGGCGTTGTCCGCGACCCTCGCCGAACGCACGGCCTCGAGGCCCGCGCGCATGCGGTCGGTGCCGCGCCCCTCGTCGATCAGGATGCCGCCGATCTTTTCGGCGATCAGCGCGGGGTCGAGCGCATAACGCACCGGGAACAACTCCTCGGCGTCGGGCGCCCCCTTGCGCCAGCCCCAGACGCGCCGGCCCTGCCGGTCGTCGAAGATGGCCTCCTTGATCTGCACCTCGATCAGCTTGCGCTTCTCTTCGACGACGACGATCAGTTCCAGACCCTCGGCCCAGTCGTGGAACCCCTTCATGTCCAGCGGGAAGGTCTGTCCCACCTTGTAGGTCGTGATCCCCAGCCGTTCCGCTTCCTCCGCATCGATGCCGAGAAGGCCAAGCGCGTGCGTCAGGTCGAGCCAGTTCTTGCCCGCCGCCACGACGCCGATCCTTGCACCACGCTTGCCCCAGATGCGCTTGTCCATCCGGTTCGCATGGCTGAACGCCTCGGCCGCGAAGCGCTTGTGGTCGATGATCCGGGATTCCTGCGGGATCCAGTGATCGCCGAGCCGGATGTTCAGCCCGCCCTCGGGCATCGGGAAGTCGGGCGTCACGAAGGACATGCGGTCCGGCCGCCCGTCCACGACGCTCGTGACCTCGACCGTGTCCTTCATCAGCTTGAGCCCGCACCAGAGGCCCGAGAACCGTGACAGGGCATAGCCGTAGAGCCCGAAGTCCAGGATCTCCTGCACGCCTGCAGGCGACAGCACCGGCATATAAGTGTCGACCATGGCCCAGTCCGACTGGTGGCAGGTGGTCGAGCTCTCGCCTGTGTGGTCGTCGCCCATGGCCATCAGGACGCCGCCCCGTGCCGAAGTGCCCGCCATGTTCGCGTGCCGCATGACGTCGCCCGAGCGGTCGACGCCGGGGCCCTTGCCGTACCAGAGCGCGAAGACACCGTCGAAGCGTCCCTCGCCGCGCAGTTCGGCCTGCTGCGTCCCCCACACGGCGGTCGCGGCCAGATCCTCGTTGAGACCGGGCAGAAACCGGATGTCCGACGCCTCGAGGTCCTTGCGGGCCGCCGCCATCTGCTGGTCGACCGCGCCAAGAGGCGAGCCCCTGTAGCCGGTGACGTATCCGGCGGTGTTCAACCCTGCCTGTGCGTCGCGGGCCTTCTGCATGAGCATCAGGCGCACAAGCGCCTGCGTTCCGTTCAGAAGGACGGTGCCCTGCTCCAGGTCGAACTTGTCATGAAGGGTGACAGTACGTGTGTTCATGATAGCCTCCCCATGACTGAGTATAGGTCAAATTTGCTGACCTACAAAATCAAACTTGTTCACACCCGCGATTGCGTGGGCGGGGGTCAAGCCTGTAAGGCTCCTGCAAAACAAGACCCGCCGGGGCAAATGGAGATCGGGTACGGATGGATTGGGACAAACTCAGGATCTTTCACGCGGTCGCGGACGCGGGAAGTCTCACGCACGCCGGTGAGTCGCTTCACCTCAGCCAGTCCGCCGTATCCCGCCAGATTCGCGCGCTCGAGGAAAGCCTCAATACGACCCTCTTCCACCGCCACGCCCGCGGCCTGATCCTGACCGAACAGGGCGAGCTACTGTTCGATGCGACGTCGGCCATGTCCCGCCGCCTCGATACCGCCGAGGCGCGCATTCGCGACAGCGAGGAAGAGGTCTTCGGCGAGTTGCGCGTGACCACGACGACCGCGTTCGGATCGCTCTGGCTCGCGCCTCGCCTGCCCGCGCTCTACGAGAAGTTCCCCGAGTTGAAGATCGACCTGATGCTGGAAGAGCGCGTGCTCGACCTGCCGATGCGCGAAGCCGACGTGGCGATCCGCATGAAGGAGCCAAGCCAGGCCGACCTGATCCGGCGCAAGCTCATGTCGGTGAACATGCGCCTCTACGCGACGCCCGCCTACCTCGAGGCACGCGGCACCCCCGAGACGCTCGAGGATCTCTCCAAGCACCGGCTGATCTGCCAGAACGTGACCACCACCCAGGTCAGCGCGGGCGCGAAGCTGGTGCAGGAGCTTCTGACCTACGACATTCCTTCGACCCTGACGGTCAACAACTACTTCGGCGTCCTTCAGGCCGTGCGGTCGGATCTCGGCATCGGAGTGCTGCCCGACTACGTCATCCAGGATTTCCCGAACATCCGCCGCGTCCTGCCGGACGTGGAGTCGAACGACGTCCCCGTCTTCCTGGCCTACCCCGAGGAATTGCGGCAGTCGCGGCGCATCGCGGCCTTCCGGGACTTCGTCACCGAAGAGATCATCGCGCACCGCAAGCGGATGCAGACCTGAGCTTTGCGCAAGGTGCATAGCCGCTTTGCGGCCGCAGCTTCCGGCCGCGCTTGAATCTTGTTCGACACGCCAATAAATCCCTCATCGAACGCGACGACCTGTCGTCGCTTCACCTCCCTGTTGGACTGGCCGGGCCTCGTGCCCGGCCTTTTTTTGTGCCGCTCCGACCGCGACGGGGTATCGGACAATCGAATTGCGTCCGGCTGGCCGGCGTGGCATGTGGCGCGCGACCAGAAGGCAGAGGCGATCTCCATGACCGACCGATTGAGCGACCTCCTCGCGGCGCGCGACTGGATCCTGGCCGACGGCGCCACGGGGACCACGCTGTTCAACATGGGCCTGTCGGCAGGCGATGCGCCCGAGTTGTGGAACGTCGAGCGTCCCGAGGATATCCGCTTGCTATACAAGGGCGCAGTCGATGCGGGCAGCGACCTCTTCCTGACCAACACCTTCGGCGGGACCGCCGCGCGGATGAAGCTGCACAATGCGCAGGACCGCGTGCGCGAGTTGAACCGCGCGGGCGCCGAGATCGGCCGCGAGCTGGCCGACAGGCAGGATCGCCCCGTCATCGTCGCAGGCTCGATGGGGCCGACGGGCGAGATCATGCAACCGCTCGGCACGCTGTCCTACGAGAGCGCCGTCGAGATGTTCCACGAGCAGGCTGAAGGGCTGAAGGAAGGCGGCGTCGACGTCCTCTGGGTCGAGACCATCAGCGCACCCGAGGAATACAAGGCCGCCGGCCGCGCCGCGGAACTGGCAGGAATGCCCTGGGTCGGGACGATGAGCTTCGACACCGCCGGCCGGACGATGATGGGCCTGACGAGCGCAGGCATGGCCGACATGGTCGCCGCCCTGCCGCATCCGCCCCTCGCCTTCGGCGCCAACTGCGGCGTCGGCGCGTCGGACCTTCTGCGCACCGTGCTCGGCTTCTGTGCGCAGGGCTCCGAAACGCCGATCGTCGCAAAGGGCAACGCCGGCATCCCGAAGTACGTCGACGGTCACATCCACTATGACGGCACGCCAGAGCTGATGGCCGACTACGCTGTCCTCGCCCGCGATCTGGGCGCGCGGATCATCGGCGGGTGCTGCGGCACGACGCCGGAGCATCTGGCGCGGATGCGCGAGGCGCTCGAGACGGCGCCCAAGGGGGCAAGCCCGACACTTGACGTGATCGTGGCGAAGCTCGGCCCACTGTCGTCCGCCAGCGACGGCACCGACGACACGGAAGGTCCGGTCCGCCGCAATCGACGCCGGCGGGGCTAGGCTTCAGGCCGACAGAAGCGCCCGCGCCGCCGCGCGGGCCTCGTCCGTCACCGTGTCGCCCGCAAGCATCCGCGCGATCTCGTCCACGCGCTCCCCTTCAGAGAGAGAGGTCACGCGGGACAGCGTCATGCCGCCCTCGACCGACTTCTCGACCCGCCAGTGGTGGCCTGCGCGCGCCGCGACCTGCGGGCTGTGCGTCACCACAAGCACCTGAGAGTCCTCGGCCAGCGCCTCCAGCCTGCGGCCGACGGCGTCGGCGGTTGCCCCGCCTACGCCCCGGTCGATCTCGTCGAAGATCATGGTCAGCCCCTCCGCATCCGACGTCAGACAGACCTTCAGCGCAAGAAGGAAGCGAGACATCTCGCCCCCGGATGCGATCCGGTTCAGCGGCCCGGCCGGCGCACCCGGATTGGTGGCAACGGTGAACGCGACGTGATCGCGGCCCTCTGGCCCCGCGTCGCCTTCCGAGATCTCGGTGGCGAAGGTCGCACGCTCCATCTTCAAGGGCGCAAGCTCTGCCGCCATCGCCGTGTCGAGTTCACCAGCCGCCTCGGCGCGCGCCTGACCCAGGGCGTCCGCCGCATCCTCATAGGCCGCCTCGGCCTCGCCTACCCCGCGGCGCAGGGACTTCAGGTCCCCCGCACCCGCATCGAGCTCGGCCAGCTTTGTGCGAAAATCATCGGCGAGGCCGGGAAGATCGTCGGGCTGAACCCCATGTTTGCGCGACAGAGCGCGGATTGCGAACAGCCGCTCCTCCACGCGCTCCAACTCCCCCGGGTCGACGTCCAGACGGTCGAGCGCCCGGGCGACACCGTCCTCCGCATCGCCCAATTCGACCAGCGCCCGATCCAGAGCGGCGAGCGCCACATCGAGCGTTCCTTCCGCCTGACCGGCCGCGTCCTCGAGCCACCGTGCGGCGTCGCGCAGCAGCCCTTCGGCGCCCGACGACCCAAGTGCTTCATGTGCGCGCGCCACGTCCTCGCGGATCCGGCCGGCGGCCTGCATCAGCCGACGCGACGCGTCGAGCGTCTCTTCCTCACCGGGTTCGGGGGCGACCTTGTCCATCTCGGCGACGGCATGGCGCAGGAAATCCTCTTCCTCGCGCACCGCCGCCAGCCTTGCCTCGGCTTCTTCCAGGGCCGCCCGCGCGCCCTGAAGATCGCGCCAGGCAACACGGGTCCGTGCGACCAGGTCTTCGAGCCCGCCGAAAGCGTCCAGCATCTGCCTGTGCCCGCGCGGGTTCAAAAGGCCGCGGTCATCATGCTGACCGTGCAATTCGACAAGCGTGTCCGAAAGCTGGCGAAGAACTTCGCCGGAAACGCGGCGGTCGTTGGCCCAGGCCGTCTTCCTGCCGTCCTGGGCATTGACGCGGCGCAGGATCAGAACGTCGTCCTGCGGAAGCCCGGCTTCGGCCAGAACCGCGAACGCCGGATGTCCGGGCGCGAGGTCGAACTCCGCCACCACCTCGCCCTGCTCGGCGCCTTCTCGGACCAGCTCGGCCCGCCCGCGCCAGCCGAGAACGAAGCCGAGCGCGTCGAGAAGGATCGACTTTCCTGCGCCGGTCTCTCCGGTCAGCACGTTGAGGCCCGGCGACAACGTCAGTTCCAGCCGGTCGATGATCAGCATGTCCCGGATGTCGAGACTTCTCAGCATGACGCGCGCGTCAGAGCCACTCGCCGCGAATGGTCTGGCGCCAGACTGCGGCCAGCCAGCCGTCGCCCGTCGCATCGGGTCGCAGACCTCGGCCGGTGAGAAGAGCATAGCTGTCCTGATACCAATCGGTGGACTGGAAGTTGTGGCCCAATATCGCACCCGCCGTCTGTGCCTCGGCAGGAAGGCCGAGCGACAGGTAGGCTTCGACGAGGCGGTGCAGCGCCTCGGGCGTCTGGCTGGTGGTCTGGAAGTTCTCAACCACCACGCGGAAGCGGTTGATCGCGGCGATGTAGTTGCCGCGCTTCAGGTAATAGCGCCCGACCTCCATCTCCTTCGCGGCGAGATGGTCGAAGGCCAGGTCGAACTTCAGGATCGCGGACTGGGCGTATTCGCTGTCCGGATAGGTCTCGATGACCGTCCGCAGTTCCTGCAGGGCAAGGAACGTCAGCCCCTGGTCGCGGCCCACGTCGTCGATCTGGTCGTAATAGGACAGGGCCAGCAGGTATTGCGCCCATGCCGCATCCTCGTCCGCCGGATAGGTCACGAGGTACCGCTGCGCCGCGCCGCGCGCGGATTCGAAATCGCGGTCGAGGTGATAGGAATAGGCCTGCATCACCAGAGCGCGCTTGGCCCATTCCGAATAGGGATAAAGGCGCTCGACCTCACCGAACATTGTCGCGGCCTCGTCGGGCGCGTCCTCGTCCAGCAGGAACTCGGCGCGGTTGTAAAGCTGCTCGGCCGAGAAGCTGTCGAGAGGCACATCCTCCGGCCCGCCGCCTCCGAAAAGACCACCGCATCCTGACAGAAGAACGAGGGTCGCGACGATTGCCGTCGCCCGCGCCAATGCCGCTCCGCCCGCTGTCATCGCCATGAAACCCTCACCTCTGCGAACCGGTTGGTAACACAGAAGATAGCGGGGCAAAACGGCTTTTGGACGGTGAAGCTCAGGCGGCCACGCGAACGCTGTCGACGCGGCTCACCCCGGCGCCCGGCAGGCGGGAGGCCATCGACGCATCGCACTCGACAAGCTGAAAGGCCGTCGGGTCCGCGAAAAGCGCCCTCAACAGCCGGTTGGTGACGCCGTGGCCCGCACGCTGGCCGATATAGCGACCGAGGATCGGCGCCCCCGCAAGCGCCAGGTCGCCCAGGGCGTCGAGCATCTTGTGGCGCACGGGTTCGTCGCGGTGCCGCATTCCGCCTGGCGTCACGATGGCGTCGCCGTCGACCACGACGGCCGAGGTGACAGATCCGCCAACGATCAGGCCGCGATCGCGCATCGCGTCGATGTCGGACTTCCGGCAGAACGTCCGGCTGTCGGAAAGCTCGCGCACGAAGGCGCCGTTGGCCATGTTCAGGCTCTTGTGCTGCTGGCCGATGGCCGCATCGGCAAAGTCGATGCGGAAGTCGATGCTCATCCCGTCGGATGGAAGAAGAGTCGCCTCGGCATCGCCGTGGCGCACCGTGACCGGCTTCAGGACGCGGATCGCGCGGACCGGCGCGTCAAGCTTGCGGATGCCGCGCGACAGGATGCCGGCGACGAAGGGCGCGGCCGAACCATCGAGAAGCGGGACCTCGGGGCCGTCGATCTCGACAAGGGCGTTGTGAACGCCGCAACCGGCGAGGGCCGCCATCAGGTGTTCAATCGTCGAGACGCTGACGTCGTCGTCGTTCGAGATCCGCGTGTTGAGATCGGTGTTCGTCACGGCGTACCAGCGGGCCGGGATCATCGGATCCTTGCCGTCGACGTCCGTGCGGTGAAACCAGATCCCGTATTCGGCCGAAGCGGGGCGCACGGTGACGCGTGTCACCCGGCCCGTATGGAGCCCGGTTCCGGTGAATTGCACCGCTGATTTCAATGTCGTCTGCAAGGGTTGACCCCGATATGCTGGCGCCGGACCTGCCCTCCGGCTTCGGCATACAGCTAGGCGGCGCGCTCTTGTCACTCAACACAATCATTGCAACAGCATGAAACATGGCTGTTACAAATCGGCGATTTGCCGCCGTATTTTCAGTCAATCTCGTATATATATCTGATTACAAACGAAAAAGACCGGGCTTGACCCCGGCCTTTAACGTGATTCGAAACGTGACGTCAGGTGCTGCCTTCACCGTCTTCGTACGTGGTGTCTCCGGGTCCGCTGCCACCGTCGCCCGTCCCGTCATCATGCACGGTTCCGGTTCCGTCGCCCAGGCCCACGAAGTTCAGCTGCTCGGTAAAGCGCGGCATGTTGACGACGAGGTTCGAGATGTCGGTGTCTGTCATGCCGATGTCCATGATGGGGTCGTAGGTCGTGAACGTCTCGACAATAAAGGCCGAGGCCGCATCCGCCATGATCGGGATATGGGGCGAAAGCTTCGCGTCCACGTCGCCCTGCGTCATGTTCGGCTCGCCCGCCACACCACGCGACCAGACCAGAAAGTGCCTGTCGGCAGCCTGGTCGTAGCGGACGACCGTGACGCGCATCGACACCGGGTGCGAGGACCGCGAGAGCCAGGCGTAAACGTCGTTCAGACCGTCGAGGTAGTTCTGGTCGATCAGGTCCGTCTCACGGGAGAGAAGGTCGCTGATCGTGTAGGTGGCCTTGAGGTTGATGTTGCTTTCGCGAAGGCCCTCGAAGAAGACGTAGAGCGCCATGAAGGCCCAGACGAGCATCGGGAACATCAGGATCGCTTCGACCGAGAAGCTTCCCTTCTCGTCTCGAATGGCCCGGCGCGTGAACTTGTGAAACGGTGTCATGATGCTGACCTCAGGTGGGTTCGTTGACGAAGGCCGACGACGCGATGATCTGATAGCCGCCCGAGCTGTCGCGCGGCATGCTGCGGCCGACACCGATGCTCGGGAAGACCGGATCCACGATCGCGCAGACACGGATGAGCATCAGCTCGTTCTGAAGCCCGTTCCGGAAGCGCACGACGGGCTGAATGACCTGATCGCGCTTGATGCAGTCGATGGCGCTTGTCATCCCGGTCCAGGTTGTCATGTCGACCGGCTGAAGCTCGATCTTGGTGACATTCCGGCAGTTCGGGATCAGGCCGGCAAGCCGGCAGATGTCGTTCAGTACGACGTCGTAATTGAGGTTGGCGCCCGAGCTAAGGCGGATGTTGCGGACGACCATGTCGGTCGCGCGTTCCAGCATCACCGCCCGCGTGTTCATGATGGCCACTTCGTAGCCAGAGAGGAACACGCCCACGAAGAACGGGAAGACGATGACCAGTTCAACCGATGCGACGCCGTCCTCGCTGAGGCCGAGATGCCTCAGCGCGCGGCGGAATTTGAGGGCTAGCTGTCTCATTGTGTCAGCTTCAACTGGTTGATCTGGTTGGCGATCGACGAGAAGGCGTATTCGATGTCGAGCCCTTCCACGCGGTAGAAGTGCTGCGGCGTCGAGGCGCAGTCGCGCATGATTTCGGCGGACTCGTCGGTGACTTCGAAGCCGATCGTGAAGATCACGATGTTCTGCGCCTTGGCGGCCGAGCAGATCTGCGACAGACGACGGTCCTTGGTGTCGGTGGACGCATTGTTGCTGCGCGCCGGCACCGTGCGATAGGGGTCGTAGTAGTTGTCGTAGAAGTCGCTGTTGTTGCCTGTGAAGTGGTAATAGGCATAGGCGCGGCGCTGGAGCGTCATGTTCGCCCAGGCATCGAGCCAGGACAGGCGCGTCAGGGTGCCGGGGCTGTTGGTCCAGTTCTTGTCGGTGATGTTGTACCAGTCTTCGCGGTAGCGGCTGTCGCGGTCGCGGTCGCTCGGCTCTTCGCGCTCCCAGTAGATATCATTGCTGCTGTTGTTCTTGTAGTAAGGGCTGTTGCCCTCCTTGAAGCTGTCACGCAGGTAGAACTGGTCGGTGTTGATGCCGTCCGTCATCACGACGATGAACTTCAGCGAGTCCTGCCGTCCGTAAGGATGCGGGCGCACAGAGAAGGCGTTGTCGACGCGACCAGCAGCCGTGAAGTCGTTCAGGGCTCCATTGGTCGAGGGATCGAGGAGAGCGACGCCCCACTTGACCGCTACGTCGATCGAGGTGTTGCCCTCGGCCGTGAAGGACTCGATCTGGGTCCGCAGGGCAGCGGCGTCGTTGGACCACGGCGTGATCTGGGAAAAACTCTCGGTGCGGCACACGGGCATCGAGACGCTCATGCCGCTCTGATAGCTTCTCCAGGGATCGAAGTGGGCCGTCTGCGACAGCGAGATCGGTTCCATGATCGGTTCGCCCGCGTTGGTGTACCGCAGGTTGCCGTATTGGTCCCTCGCCTGGCGAGAGCGCTGGAGCGAGTTCTGGGCGAAGTCTTCCTGCGCGAAGTTCACGCAGTGCGAATAGTTGTGGTTGTGGTGCGTCGTCAGCGACGAGAACAGCAGCGGCCCGGCGTTCACCTGCGTCGAATACGGAACGAGCGACAGGGAAACTCGGTCGTCCTCGGCGCCTGCGAGGATGTTGTCGACGAAGTCCGTCGCGGCGTCCTGCATGTTCTCGAGCTTGTTGTTGTCGCCCATGGAGCCCGACACGTCGAGCACGAGGGAAACTTCGACATCCGACACCGATTCCTCGGCCTGCGACGTGGTCGCGAAGGGGAGCGTCTCGACCCCGACGAGCCTCATCAAAAGCGTCTGGTATCCGCCGCTTACGTCCACGGACACCTGGCGTCCGGTGATGACGGGCGCCGCACCGACCTCGAAGACGTCGATGTCGTCGTCAGTGACGGTGATGTTCACCTTGGCAAGGTAGTCCTTCACGACCTCCTTTGGATCGACCGTCTGGTTCAGGTTGGCCGCGGCCAGAACGGCGCGGTCCGTCGAGTTCTGAACGTGCGTGCGCTCGTTCTCGTAGATCATCAGATCCACGGCGATGCCGCCGAACAGGATCATGCAGAAGAAGATGAACAGCGAGAAAGCGATCAGCGAGCCATCCTCGTCACGCCGAAAGGTCCGGGCAAGATCGAGTGTTTCGCGAAAGGCGCTGCGAGGTGTCGTCGGCAGCATGTCTTTTCCCCTCAGGCAATAATTAACTGGTGTGACGAAATGCAGGTATTTGGCGGAACATCCGTGAGAACATTGGCGAAAATGCGGCGAGACTGACGCCCAAAATGTGAAGAGACGTCAGTATACGCTATCTAAACCATTGATATGGCTGAGGGTTTTGTTTACGGAAACACTGTGTTCCACGGCTCATTGACGCCGCCGTCCCTGCACGGAACCTGCGCGACTAGCTTCTGGCGCAAAGAAAAGGGCCGACTTTCGTCGACCCTGAGGGAGTGAACTGGTCCGGGCCGGTACGCCCGGAAGCGCGTCAGTTGGCCTGGCGCCGCAGGAAGGCCGGAATCTCGATCCGCTCCTGGTCGGGATCGTAGGGCTGCTCGTCGACCGCGCGGCTGACCGGAGGCTGATGACGCACGGGCTGCTCGGCGGGGGCATGGCCCGGCGCGGCACCGCCCGACATGCGGTTGATGAGGGTGTTGATGCCGAAGCGCGGACGCTCGGCCTCGATGGTGCGCTCGCGCGGTGCGGGTGACGACGGCGCGGTATAGCGCGCTCCGCCGGGGACCCGGTTCTGAAGCGACCCCGGCGCGCGCCCCGTGACCCGCTCGAGACGCGCCAGCGCCTCGGGGGATGGCGTGCCCGGCGTGCGGGCCTGCGGCTGAGGCTGGGGCGCGGGCTCGGCGTGGTATTCCTCGGCCTCGTGGCGATAGGCCGGGGGAGGCAGACCGTCGTCGCTCTGCGCAACATGCTGGCCGCGCTGTTCCATCTCCTCGAACAGGCTCGGCTCGGGCTCGCGGCGCGACGGCGCGCGGGCATAGACCTCTTCGGCCACAGCAGGTTCGGCAGGTGCCGGCGCGGCGGTGGCACGCTGGGGCGCACGCTCCTCGGTCCGGCGCTCGGTCCGATGCTCGGGCACGCGGGCCGAAATGTCGGCGTCGATGCCCGTGGCCACGACGCTGACGCGCATCCGGCCTTCCATGCTCTCGTCGAGGGTCGAGCCCACGATGATGTTGGCATCGGCGTCCACTTCCTCGCGGATGCGGTTCGCCGCTTCGTCCAGCTCGAACAGCGTAAGATCATGCGCGCCGGTGATGTTGATGAGAACGCCCTTCGCGCCCTTGAGGCTGATCTCGTCCAGCAGCGGGTTCGCGATCGCCTTCTCGGCGGCCTGGACCGCGCGGTCCTCGCCCTCGGCCTCTCCCGTGCCCATCATCGCCTTGCCCATCTCGTCCATCACCGCGCGGACGTCGGCGAAGTCGAGGTTGATGAGACCCGGACGGACCATCAGGTCGGTCACGCCCTTGACGCCCTGGTAGAGCACGTCGTCGGCCATCGAGAAGGCCTCGGTAAAGGTCGTCTTCTCGTTTGCCAGCCGGAACAGGTTCTGGTTCGGGATGATGATCAGCGTGTCGACCATCTTCTGGAGGGCTTCGACACCCTCCTCGGCCTGCTTCATCCGCTTGGCGCCCTCGAACTGGAAGGGCTTCGTCACGACGCCGACGGTCAGCACACCCAGCTCGCGCGCGGCCTGCGCGATGATGGGCGCGGCCCCCGTCCCGGTCCCGCCGCCCATGCCAGCGGTGATGAAGCACATGTGCGCGCCGGCCAGGTGGTCGACGATCTCCTCGATCGTCTCCTCGGCGGCGGCGGCGCCGACTGAGGGCCTGGCGCCTGCGCCTAGCCCTTCGGTCACCTTGACGCCCATCTGGATCTTGGTGGCGGCGTTCGATTGCTGAAGCGCCTGCGCATCGGTGTTCGCCACGACGAACTCGACGCCTTCTAGGCGCTTTTCGATCATGTTGTTCACGGCGTTGCCGCCAGCACCGCCCACTCCGAACACGGTAATGCGCGGCTTAAGCTCTTCGTGGGTGGGGATCGTCAAATTCAACGTCATGATGCTTCCGCCTGTCTATTCTTGTCGCGCCACCGGGCCGAGGCGCCGCCGTTTTTTCACGGTCATCAATCGACCGCCTGCTGGGTGGATGGACCTTACCGAAAGTCAGGTAAGCGGTCACCCCGATTCGAGCCGAAAACCACGAAATATGGCATTTTTTTGTCTCCTGCCCTCAGCATCTGGGGGTAACCTCAATATCCTGTGGTCAGTCACGGACTTACGCCCGTCTCTTCACGAAAGAGGCTCTGGGAGACATGCAAAATGCACATCCGGTGGTTGTTTCATCTAGTCGGAGGACACTGCTCGTGCCGCCCGCCGGTCTCATGCCGGAGTTGTGGATAAGTTTAGCAGATTCGAAATGGTCCGTCCCGTCAATTCGGGCCGATACGGCCCCTTGCGGCGGATTTCCACTCTCTCCTCTCAGACGGCCGGAGCCGTCGGGCAGGACAAGGTCTCCTCCGTGACCGCGACGACCTCCTGGATCTCGCCCGCGCCGAAGCGCGCCAGGCGGACGAACAGCCTTTCCCCCTTCCGGAACGGCCACCAGCACGCCGGTCCGTCCGTGTCGCCATCGTAATAGAAGCAAAGCTGACCGTTCGTCGTGGTGATGCGTCCATAGACACAGCGCCCGCTCTCGTCGCGCCAGACCGACAGCTCGCGGCTGAGATACTCCTCGACGCCCACGTCGACGCCGAATTCGTAGTTGCGGAACGTCAGCGTCTTGCCCTCAGCGAAATCGAGGAAAGCGTCCGGGCTCAGGTAGTCCTGCGCGACGGAGGGCGTCGTGGACAGACAGAGGGCAACCGCGAGGCTCCGCATCCTACCAGTTTTCCTTGAACCACTTCACCGCGCGTTTCAGCGACCGGGGCGCGCCCCGATCGGAGGGCATCTCGAAATCCCACCACTCGTCCTGCGGGTGCGCCGCAAACAGGGATAATCCGACCGACGACGCGAAGGCCGCGCCGGTCGCTGCCTGAGGCAGGCCGTGAACGCGCAGGGGACGGCCTACCCTGACCTGCTGGCCGAGGATCTTGGGCGCCAGCGTATCCAGCCCCGGGATCTGCGAAGCGCCGCCCGTCAGCACGATCTGCTGTGAGGGAAGATGCTCGAAGCCCGCGGCATCGAGGCGTCCGCGCACCTCCTCGAGGATTTCCTCGACACGGGGACGCATGATGCCGATCAGCTCGGCCCGGCTGACGGTGCGGCGGTCGTGCTCCCAGTCGCCGGTCTCGCCGCCGATCTCGATCATTTCGCGGTCGTCCATGCCGGTGGCGAGGACGCCGCCGTGGAAGGTCTTGATCCGCTCGGCGACGGCAAGCGAGACCTGGAGACCCTTCGAGATGTCGCTCGTCACATGCGCGCCGCCCAGACGCACGGTGTCGGCATAGATCATGTGCTTCTTGATGAAGATCGAGATGCCGGTCGTCCCGCCGCCCATGTCAATGCAGGCGGCACCCAGTTCCTGCTCGTCCTCGACCAGAGCCGCGATGCCCGAGACATACGCGGAGGACGCCACGCCGGCGAGTTCGAGGTCGCAGCGCTTGAGGCAGTAGATCAGGTTCTCGATCACCGCGCGGTCGACGGTCAGCATGTGCATGTCGCAGGACAGCCGCTGCCCGATCTGGTCCCGCGGATCGATCAGCCCCGTGCGGTGGTCGAGGGCAAAGTTCACCGGCTGCGCATGGAGGATCTCGCGGTCGGGGCCATAGTCCGGCACATCGCAGGCCTGAAGCACGCGCGCCACGTCATGTTCGCCCACGACGTTGCCTTCGACGCGCACGATCCCGGCGAGGCCATAGGACCGGGGTTGCCCGCCCGACAGGCAGGCGATGACATGGTCGACCCGCGTGTTGGCCATCTTCTGCGCCGCCTGCACCGCGGTGCGGATCGCGCGTTCGGTCTCCTGCACGGCGCAGGTCTCGCCCAGTTCGATCCCGCGCGACCGCGTGGTGGCGGCGCCGATCACGCGAAACTGCGTCTGCCCCGCCATGTGGCCGATGCCTTCTCCCTCGGGCACCCGGTCACGACCATCGAAGCGAAGCACGAGGCAGGCGATCTTGGATGTACCGACGTCCAGGATCGCGATCACACCCCGCTGGATCGCGGCGCGCCGCATCGCGCGCATGGAACGCTGGCTCTGGTACAGGTCGCTCATCTCGACTGCTCTCCGTCGGGGGTGAAATCGGTGTCGTACAAATCCTCGGCCGCGCCCTGCCCCAGCCGTATCGCGGGTCGGCGCGGGTTGCGGAAATCGACGGCCGCGATGTCGCGCGCGAACAGGTCCTGCGCCGCGTCGAGAGCGATGGCCTTCTGAAGCGCGGTCAGCGGGTCGACTTCCGGCAGAAGGATGCGCTGATCGCGGTCGAGGATGACGTCCCACCGTCGCGCGCCGACCCGCAGAAGGCCCCGCAACCGGCCCTCGAGCGGCTCCATCGCCGCGATCAGTTCCAGCGCCTCCGCCACGCCCTTGTCCGCGGCCGGGCCCGCCAGCAACGGCAGATCAGGCCGGTCCGCGCGCGCATCGAGCGTCGTGACCCTGTGCCCGGTCTCGTCGATAAGGGTCAGCCCCTCGGCGGTGCGCCAGATCGCGGCGGGCTGCCGCTCGGTCACGTCGATCTCGAGCACACCCCCGGTGCGGATGCGGACCGAGGCCTCGGCCACGGCGTCGAGCGTCCTGACGCGCCGGCGCAACTCGGACAGCTCCATGTCGAAAGACGACATCGGGAAGTCCATGGAGAGCACCGAGCGCACCTGCGCCGCGGTCTCATCGGACGCGTGCTCCACGGCCATCATGTGAACCATGAACTCGGGCCGCTCCTCCAACTGGCGCCGCAACTCTCCGACGCGGTCGAAGGCGGCGTCGACGCGCGCCGCGTCGGAGGCCCAGATCAGCGCCACCGTCGCCACGCAAAGGATCGGCAGCCCGTAGCGCAGAAAGCGCCGGAACCCCGGCCGCAGCATCAGGCGATTCATCCGGTAGGCGAGGCGCGACGGCGCCGGGTCGCGGCGGGTCTCGCGCGCTTCCGCCGCCGCCAGGCGCATGTCGCCCTTCACCGGCCGCATGAGGCGTCCCTGACCAGCCAGTCGCACAAGTCCGGGAACGAAATGCCGACATGGGCCGCCTGCTCGGGAACGAGCGACGTGGGGGTCATACCGGGCTGCGTATTGGTCTCAAGCGCCACGAGGCCTGCGAGCCCCTTGGCGTCGTCCCACCTGAAGTCGGTGCGGCTGACGCCCCGGCAACCCAGCACCCGATGCGCCGTCACGGCATGCGCAAGGCAGGCCTCGGTCACTTCGGCCGGGATGTTGGCGGGCAGTTCATGCCGCGACCCGCCGGGGGAGTACTTGGCATGATAGTCGTACCAGCCATCCGAGAGGATTTCCGTCACGCAGAACGCGCGGTCCTCCCTCACCGAAACGGTCAGCTCGCGACCTGCGACATAGGCCTCGACCATCAGGTGCTCGGGCATCTCGTCGGCGATAAGCGGCGGGCCGTTCGCGCTTTCCTGGACGATGTAGACGCCGACGGACGAGCCTTCGTTGTTCGGCTTGACCACGTAGGGCGGCGCCATGACGTGATGCGCCATGATCTCGGCCTTGCAGCGGATCAGGCTCTCGACGACCGGAATGCCCGCCTCGGCAAAGACCGCCTTGGTCCGCGTCTTGTCCATCGCCAGCGCCGAGGCCAGGACGCCCGAATGAGTGTAGGGGATGCGGAGCCATTCCAGGATGCCCTGGACGCAGCCGTCCTCGCCCCATCGCCCGTGCAGCGCGTTGAAGACCACATCGGGACGCGACGCGGACAGGCGCTCGGCGACATCGGCGCCCGCATCCAGTTCGCTTACCTCGTATCCCGCTTCCCTCAGCGCGGCGGCGCATTCGCGCCCCGATGACAGGGACACCTCGCGCTCGGCCGAGGGTCCGCCCATCAGTACCGTCACCTTGGGGGTCGTCCTGCTCGACATACCCGCCACTGCCCATATATGGGGCGTCTTCGCGCCCCGGTTATTCTGTCTCTGCCTCGGGAGCCGGTTCGCCGACCCTCATGATTTCCCACTCTAGCCTGATTCCGGAGTGTTGGAAAACCTTCTCGCGCACCTCCTCGCCCAGCCCCTCGAGATCGGCCGCCGTCGCCGTCCCGGTATTGATGAGGAAATTCGGATGCATCTCGGACATCTGCGCCCCACCGCGGGTCGCCCCGCGCAATCCCGCGTCGTCGATGACCTTCCAGGCCTTCAGTTCATGGCTGTCGCCCGCCTGACCCGTCGAGCTGAAGCCCGCCGGATTGCGGAAGGTCGAGCCGGCGGAGAGGTCCTTCGTCGGCTGCGTCTCGTCGCGCCGCGCCATCTGCGCCTCCATCTTCGCCGCAAGCTCGGCCGGATCGCCCGGATTTGCGCGGAAAGTCGCCGAGACGATCATCGCGCCCTCTGGCACCGTCGCCTGCCGGTAGCGGAAGTCGAGGTCCGAGGGCGTCAGCGTCACGCGGGCGCCGTCTCGCAGCACGGCCTTCGCCGAGACGAGTTGGTCCGCCACATAGGAGCCGTAGCATCCGGCGTTCATCCGCACCGCGCCACCGATCGAGCCGGGGATGGTGCGCAGGAAAGTCAGGTCGCGCCCCGCCTCCGCCGCAACCCGCGCGACCTGCGAATCCAGTGCCGCCGCCCCGGCGATGACGAGGTCGTCCTCGACCTCGACCTCGGCGAAGGCGCGGGACAGGCGGATCACCACCGCCCGCAAACCGCCGTCGCGCACGATCAGGTTCGAGCCGACGCCCATGGGAAAGACCGCGACGTCAGGTGGCAGCGCGCCAAGGAAGTCGGACAAATCCTCGACGTCGCGCGGCAGGTAAAGCCAGTCGGCCGGACCGCCGACCCGAAGCCAGGTCAGGCCCGAAAGGTCATAGTCCGGCGTCAGCCGTCCTCGTGTCGCGATATCGCCTATTTCACCCATTCCGGCCGGTCTAGCGTCCCGAAGGGGCCCGCGCCAGCCCGGATCGCCTCAGCGCAGCCGCTTGGACCGGAGGACCCACCGGAAGATCGCGCCGACGGGCCAGGCCACGAAGACAGCCCCCGCCGCAATCGGAGCGACTGCGATAAGCGCCGCCGCAAGATCGCCCTCGCCCCCTTGCCGGAGGAACATCATGTAGGCGATGCCCACGCCGAAGCCGGCCGACATCAGAAGGGCGGGAAACATCGACGGCACGAACAGCATCAGCGCCCAGGCCCCCATGACGACGAGGGTCACCGTCGTCGCCGTCACGACGGCTCGCCTTCGCCGCGCCGGAACAGCGCCGCGAGCCAGCGCAGGAAGAACCTGAGGGGCCAGCGCAGGACAGAGGCCGCCATGAGCAGCACAATCAGACCCGCGAAGACCCCGTCCACGACGAAGACCGCTACGAGGACGGGCAATCCGACCGCGATCAGCGCATAGGCCTGCGGCCAGTGACGGTGCTTCGACGGCACCATGCCGGTCAGGTTGGTCACCACCAGCCAAAGAAGTGCCAGGATCATCGGATGGCTCATGCCTCCCGCCGTAGTCGGGGAATTCGGCAGCAATGCGGCAGGCGTTTCATCTTGCTTCAAATACGCGTCCGGTGTCGCACGTCCGCGCCAGAACCTCAGAACAGCGAGAGTTGATCCCCGGCGCGAGGAGGCGGGCGGAACAGATCGGTGCGCAGGGGCGGCAGATCTCGCGCCAGCCCCAGACGTTTGGTCGCGATGGCGAAGCGATGCGCGAAAAGCTCGGCGAAGGGCCCCTCCCCCGTCATCCGCTTGCCCCACTCGGGGTCATAGTCCTGGCCGCCATGCAACTCACGCACCCGCCCCATGATCCGTTTCGCTCGATCGGGAAACTCTGCCTCGACCCACTCGCGGAACAGCGGCGACACCTCGCGCGGCAGCCGGAGCATGATCCAGCTCGCAGCGACCGCGCCGGCCTCGGCGCCCCGCGCGAGGATCGCTTCCGCCTCGTGATCGGTCAGCGCCGGCACGACCGGCGAGACCATGATCCGCACCGGGCAGCCGGCTGCCGTCAGCCGCTCGATGGTGCGCAACCGCCGCTCCGGCGCGGGCACACGCGGCTCCATCGCTCGGGAGACGACGGGGTCGAGCGTCGTCACGCTGATGCCGACCCGCGCAAGGCCCATGCGTCCCATCTCGCCCAGAATGTCCGCGTCGCGCTCGATCAGCGTGCCCTTCGTCACGACTGCGACAGGGTGACGGAAGGCGTGAAGCACCTCGAGAATCTGCCGCATGGCGCGATACTCGCGCTCGATCGGCTGGTAGGGGTCCGTGTTCGTGCCGATGGCGATCACGGCGGGACGATAGGTTTTAGCTCTCAGCTCTCTATCCAGCACCTCGGCCGCGCCGGGCCGCGCGACGAGCCGCGTCTCGAAATCGAGACCGGGCGACAGGCCGAGGTAGGCGTGCGAGGGCCGCGCGAAGCAATAGATGCAGCCATGCTCGCAGCCGCGATAGGGGTTGATCGAGCGGTCGAACCCGATATCGGGCGAGGTGTTGCGCGTGATGACCTTTCGCGGCCTCTCGACGCTGACCTCGGTCCGGAGCGGCGGCAGCTCCTCCTCCAGGTCCCAGCCGTCATGGAAGACGTTGCGATCCTCGGACTCGAACCGGCCCGGACGGTTCGAGCGCGCCGCGCGACCACGGGCGGCAGGGTCTGCGTTATGGGACGAGCGGGCCATGCCACGAGAATGGAACAAACAAAGAACATGCGCAAGTGCAACGGCTGTCGCGAAACCGCTTCCACGTCGCCGCCGCGACGTGTTCCGTCGCAATCCGGCGTTTCATTCCAAGGCGTTTAACCGTAAACCGGGATCGTCACCCTGTGGAGCCGACCCATGTCCGACGAAGACGATATCGTTCTCAGCGAGCTCGACGACGAAGAACTCGTCCAGCAGATGCACGACGACCTCTACGACGGCATGAGGCCCGAGATCGAGGAAGCGACTCACATCCTCCTCGACCGGGGTTGGGCGCCCTACCGCGTCCTGACCGAGGCGCTCGTCGGCGGCATGAAGATCGTGGGCGAGGACTTCCGGGACGGCATCCTCTTCGTGCCCGAGGTGCTTCTCGCCGCGAACTCGATGAAGGCCGGCATGGCGATCCTGAAGCCCCTTCTGGCCGAGACCGGCGCGCCGACCATCGGCAAGATGGTCATCGGAACGGTCAAGGGCGACATCCACGACATCGGCCAGAACCTCGTCACCATGATGATGGAAGGTGCCGGCTTCGAGGTGCTGAACATCGGCATCAACAACCCGGTCGACAAATACCTGGACGCGATGAAGGAATTCGACGCCGACATCCTCGGCATGTCGGCACTTCTGACCACGACGATGCCCTACATGAAGGTCGTCATCGACACGATGGTTCAGATGGGCATCCGCGACGACTACATCGTCCTCGTGGGAGGCGCCCCTCTGAACGAGGAATTCGGCAAGGCCATCGGCGCCGACGCCTATTGCCGCGACGCGGCCGTGGCGGTCGAGACGGCGAAGACGTTCATGGCGCGCAAGCACAACCAGATGTCCGCCTGAGGCGATGCGCTTCCGCGTCGAGACGCTGAAGCGGATTGCGGCAGGAGAGGTCACGCTGGCCTTCCGGCGCTGGCCGGTTTCGCGCGCGAAACCCGGCGGTCGGCAGAGGACCGGCGTGGGCGAGTTGCACATCGACGACGTGCGCGAGGTGTCGCCCTCCGATGTGACCGATGCCGAGGCGCGGAAGGCCGGATACGCCTCGACCGACGCGATGTTCGCCGAGCCTGTTTTCGACGGGGACGACCCGCTCTGGCGCATCGCTTTCACGCTGCACGAGGATCCTCGCGTCAAGCTTCGCAATAGTGTGCCGTCGCAAACCGAGATGGACGATATCCTCGCCGCGCTCGACGCCAAGGCGTCCCGCGCCGATTTCGACCCCTTCGCCTATCTCCGGCTAATCGGCGACCACCCGGCGACCCGTGCACCCGATCTCGCCGCCGGTCTCGGACTCGAGACGAAGGTGTTCAAGCGGCAGGTCCGTCAGCTCAAGGAAATGGGCCTGACCGAAAGCCTGAGGGTCGGCTACCGTCTTTCGCGGCGGGGCGAGGCCGTTCTGGCGGCGCGGTCCTGACCCCTTGCGGTTTCGCGGCCCGGCACGCATGTTTCCCCGATGACGACGCCCCCGCACCTCGATGACGACCGGCTGACGGAAAAGGGTCTCGCTCCGAAGGGCGCAGGCCGTATCCTCGTCATCGGCTGCGGGGCGCTGGCGCGCGAGATCCTCGCGATCCTCGACCGGAACGGGCTGTCGCATGTCGACCTCAGGTGCCTGCCGGCGATCCTGCACAATCACCCGGACCGCATCGTGCCCGCCGTCCGGACCGCAGTGGCCGAGGCGGATGGGTACGACCGCATCTTCCTCGCCTACGCCGACTGCGGGACGGGAGGACTTCTGGAGGCTGCGGCGGCCGAGCTGGGCGTCGAGATGCTGGCCGGACCACACTGCTATGCCTTCTATGAGGGCACGCCGGACTTCCTTGCCCGAGACGAGATCGACGCCTTCTACCTGACCGACTTCCTCGCCCGGCAATTCGACGCCTTCGTGTGGAAGCCCCTCGGACTCGACCGTCATCCCGAACTGCGCGAGGCCTATTTTGGGAATTACAGGACGCTGGTCTACGAAGCGCAGACGGACGATCCCGCCCTGACCGAACGCGCCCGCGACTGCGCCCGCCGACTGGGTCTGGCGTTCGAGCGCCGGTTCACCGGCTACGGTGAGCTGGCGACGGCGCTGGAGACCTTGGACCGGCAGTGACGACCGCGCCGCAAGCCTGGGGTTAACCGTGCGTAAACCATGTCAGGCGCATGAGGACGTGCCGCGCCTGATCCGGTCCCTTGCCCAGTGTCCCTCGTTCTCGCCCTTCTCCTCACCCTGGCCACCGCTGCACCTCTTGGCGCGGCCACGCTTCATCCGGCGTCGGGCGATCGGATCGAAATCGGGTCGGAGCCGCCGCTCGAGATATTTCCGGAGCTGGTGATGGGATGGGTCCTGAGTTACCATGCCCCGCCCGGAGACGCCCCGCTCGACATGCCGCGCGTCGCGGTCAAGCTGTCGGCTCTTGCGGCGCTTTCGCTCGGCGTCGCCCTGGTCCTGCCCCGCCGCCGGACGCCTTACGCCCCGCGTGCCGTCGCCGCCGTCTGGCGGATCCTCTGGATCATCGCGCGCAAGCCGTTCGACCGCTGCGCCGAGAGATGGGCGTCGAGACCGAGGCGCTTGAATTCCGCTCCGGCATCTACGTCGAGCACTTCCGCCACCGTCAGCCCGTCGTAAAGCGCGACCAGAATGGCTATCAGCCCGCGCACGATCATCGCATCGCTTTCGCCCCGGAAGGTGAAGACCGCGCCGGGCCCTTCGCCCTCGATCCGCGGCACGAGCCAGACCTGGCTGGCGCAGCCGTCGACCTTGGTTGCGGGCACCTTCAGCGCGTCCTCGAGCGGTGCCATCGCCTTGCCCATGTCGATGACGTGGCGATAGCGATCCTCCCAGTCGTCGAGGAACTCAAAGGTTTCGGCGATCTCTTCGAAAGCGTCCTGTGCCATACGACCCGGATAGGCCCGGCAGGAACGAAGGTCCAGACGCTTTCCTTGCCCCTCCGAAGAAGCTAACAGGAGTCGCAAGCGAAGGGGGGCCGAGATGACGCCACGCACATTGATCCTGACCACCGCTGCCGCCCTGACGCTTTCGGGCTGCGGCCTTGGCGAAAGCCGGCTGAACCCGTTCAACTGGTTCGGGGGCGGAGGCGGAGGCGCTAGCGACGGCGGCACCGCGATGTCGGTCCCGGCCCGGCGGGAGGATCCCCGTCCTCCGGTCGCCGAGATCACCGACATATCGCTCGAACGCGCGACCGGCGGAGCGATCCTGCGCGTCACGGGCCTCACGACCGAGCAGGGCTGGTACGACGCCGCCCTCGTCCCAGCCACGAGGGAAACGGCATTCGATGGCACGCTCGACTTCGTCCTGCGCGCCTCGCCGCCGCCCGCACCCACCCGCGCCTCGACGCGCTGGTCGCGCGAGGTGACCGTGGCGCTCTACCTGACCGACAGCGCGCTTGCCGGTCTGTCGGCCGTTCGCGTGGCGGGGGCCCGGAACGTCCGGACCATCCGGCCCTGACGCCTCGCCTCGTCACCCTGAGGGGCCAGCTCGTCGCACTTGCGATCGGTCTGGTCGGAGGCCTCGCCGCCTATCGCATCGGGATGCCCCTGCCCTTCATGCTGGGAGCGATGGTCTTCGTCACTATCGCCGCGATGATCCGCGTGCCGGTCGAGGCGCCGGCCACCCTGCGCAAGATCATGGTCCCGATCCTGGGCGTCATGCTGGGGTCGGGTTTTCATCCCGGCCTCTTCGATCATGTGAACGACTGGCTCCTGACCTTCGCCGTGCTGCCGTTCTTCGTCGGCACCGCCTTTGCAGGGGCTTTCGCGTTCTACCGCTTCGTCGGCAAGTACGACATGGTGACGGCCTATTTCGCCTCGGCGCCTGGCGGGCTGAACGACATGATGATCCTAGGGGGCGAAGCCGGGGGCGACGAGCGCCGCATCGCCCTTGCCCACGCCAGCCGCATCTTCATCGTGGTGACGGGCGTCGTGTTCTTCTACGCCTTCGTGCTCGACGTCCGCACGACGGGATCGTCTCGGCCTTACCTCGGATTCTCGGCGGTCAGCCTCAGGGACCTCGGGATCCTCCTCGCCTGCGCCGTCGTGGGCGCGACGCTTGCGCCCAGACTGCGGCTGCCCGCCCCGCAGATCCTCGGCCCCATGATCCTTTCGGCACTCGTCCACCTCACGGGCTTCTCCCAGACGCCGCCGCCGACGCCAGCCGTCAACGCCGCGCAACTCGTCATCGGAACGGTGGTGGGCTGCCGGTTCGCCGGCGCCGCCCTGCGCGAGGTGGTCCACGACCTGGCCCTCGCACTTGGCGCGTCGACGGCGATGCTGTCGGTGGCGCTGGTGTCGGCCTTCGCGATCCAGGCTTTGACGAACACCGAGGCCGACGCCGCCTTCCTCGCCTTCTCGCCCGGCGGTCTGCCCGAGATGAGCCTGCTAGCTCTCTCGCTCGATGCCGACGTGGCCTATGTCGCGACCATGCACATCATTCGCATCACCATCGTGATCGCAATGGCGCCGATCGTCTTCCGACTGTTCGGCAAGCGCTGATCAGACCTCGAAAACGACGACCGACTGACCCTGCGCGCGAAGCGCAAGCTTGCCGTCGCAGAGCCGCAGCGCATCCTCGCCGAAAGCCTCGCGCCGCCACCCCTTGAGGGCGGCCGCATCGCGCAGGCCTGCCGCGATCTCGTCGAGGTCCGACGACGTGGCGATCAGCTTCTGCGCCACGCCCAGTTCCTCGGACTTGGCTTTCAGAAGCACCCGCAGAAGATCGGCGAGAGCCGGATTCACCTGAAGCGCGTCGCGCGACCGGTCGGGCTTCGGCTGATCCTCGGGGGGCACGTTCAGCCCGGTCTCGACAGCGGCGAGAATGCCGTCCGCGATTTCCCCTTTCCGGGCATCGCGCAGGAGAAGGCGCGAGCGGCTGAGGTCGTTGTGCGTCTTGGGCTTCGTGGAAGCGATCTCGAGCAGGGCGTCGTCCTTCATCACCCGGCTGCGCGGCACGTTGCGCGACTGGGCATAGGTCTCGCGAAAGCGCGCAAGCTCGCGCACGACGGCAAGGAACTTGCCCGAATTGGTCCGCGTCTTGATCCGCAGCCAGGCCTCGTCGGGATGAATGACATAGGTCGAGGGCTCGGTGAGCGTCGCAAGCTCCTCCTCCACCCAGGGAAGGCGGCCCGACTTCTCCAGCTCGGCTTCCAGGAATTCATAGATCACGCGCAGGTGCGTCACGTCGGCGAGGGCGTATTTCTCCTGAGCCTCGGTCAGCGGGCGACGGGACCAGTCGGTGAAGCGCGACGACTTGTCGAGGTTCGCCTTGGCGATCTTGCGCACCAGCGTCTCGTAGCCGACCTGCTCACCGAAACCGGCGACCATCGCCGCGACCTGCGTGTCGAAGAGAGGCTTCGGGATCACGCCGCCTTCGACATAGAAGATCTCGACGTCCTGCCTTGCGGCGTGAAACACCTTCACCACCGCCTCGTTCCGGAAGAGGTCGTAGAGCGGATCGAGAGACAGGCCCTTGGCCAGCGGATCGACCAGCACCGCGTCCTCCTCGGCCTCGCCCGGGATGGCGAGTTGCAAAAGGCACAGCTTGGAGTAGTAGGTCCGTTCCCTGAGAAATTCGGTATCGACGGTCACATAAGGCGCGTCGGCGGCCCGGGCGCAGAAGGCGGCCAGGCCCTCGGTCGACGTGATCTTGATCATACAGCGCCTTTCAATCGCAACGTCCGGATGTATTAGGCGCTTCTCCCCCCTCGAGCAAGTAAAGCGGCGACCGGTTGCCCTCCGCGAAACGCCTCAGGACGCGGGGGTAGAGTTGGTGCTCTGCCGTCAACACGCGGGCGGCAAGCTGGTCCGCATCGTCGCCCGGCAGGACGGGCACGCGCGCCTGCCCCAGGATCGGTCCCTGGTCCAGATCGGACGTCACCTCGTGGACGGTGCAGCCCGCCTCGGCGTCGCCCGCCGCCAGCGCACGGTCATGGGTGTGGAGCCCGGGATACTTCGGAAGAAGCGAGGGATGGATGTTCAGCATCCTGCCCGCCCAGGCCTCGGTAAAGGCCGGCGTCAGGATGCGCATGAACCCGGCAAGGCAGAGGATGTCGGGCAGCGCCTCGGCCAGCCGATCGTTCAGAGCGGCTTCGAAGGCCGCGCGGTCACGGCCGAAGGGCCGATGGTCTACGACGTCGGCGTCGATCCCCCGCGCCTCGGCCTTGGCGATGCCGCCTGCCTCCGCCACGTTCGACAGGACGAGGACGGGACGGGCCGGATGGTCGCCCGTCATGCTGTCGGCGAGCGCCACCATGTTCGAGCCGCCGCCCGAAATCAGGATGGCGACGCGCTTCACCCGAGGCTGCCGGTGTAGTCGACGCCCCTGCCCGCCACGACCTGGCCCAGAACCTCGACCCGCTCGCCCGCTTTCTGGAACAGCGCGATCAGGTCGGGCGCGCGGTCCTTGTCCACCACGACGACCATGCCGATGCCGCAGTTGAAGGTCTTGAGAAGCTCCGGCGTCGAGATGCCGCCGGTCTCGGCCAGCCAGCGGAACACGGGCGGCAGGCTCCAAGCTCCAAGGTCGATGGAGGCGCCGAGACCTTCGGGCAGGACGCGCGGCAGGTTCTCGGTCAGACCGCCGCCGGTGATATGTGCCAGCGCGTGGACGCCGCCCAGACGGATCGCTTCGAGCGCGGGCCGGACATAGAGCCGCGTCGGCGCGAGAAGCGCCTGCCCGAGCGTGCCCTCGCCCCAGGGGCAGTCTGCGTCCCAGGATAGGCCGGAGACTTCGACGATCTTCCGGACCAGCGAGTATCCGTTGGAATGGACGCCGTTCGACGCGAGCCCGAGAAGGAAATCACCCTCCTCGACACCTTCAGGCAAACTCTGCCCGCGCTCCATCGCGCCGACGGCGAAGCCCGCGAGGTCGAAATCCTCGCCCGAATACATCCCCGGCATCTCGGCCGTTTCGCCCCCGATCAGCGCACAGCCCGCGCGCTCGCAGCCGGTGGCGATCCCTTCGATGACCGCAGCGGCGTGGTCGACGACCAGCTTTCCGGTTGCGAAATAGTCGAGGAAGAAAAGCGGCTCGGCCCCCTGGCACACGAGGTCGTTCACGCACATGGCGACGAGGTCGATGCCAACGCCCGAGACCTCGCCCGTCTCGATCGCGATCTTGAGCTTGGTGCCCACGCCGTCCGTCGCGGCGACGAGGACGGGGTCGCTGTAGCCGGCCGCCTTCAAGTCGAAGAGCGCGCCGAACCCTCCGAGCCCCGACATGGTGCCGGGGCGGGCGGTCCGTTTCGCCGCGGGCTTGATCCGCTCGACAAGGGCGTTGCCCGCGTCGATGTCGACGCCCGCTTCGGAATAGGTCAGGCCGGTCTTGGCGGCATCGTTCGTCATGGGCACCCTCCGTGTCGCGCCCGCGGACCTAGCGGAAGCGCGAACCGAAGTCCACGAGGCACGGCATGGCTTTGCTCCGGGCCGAGGTGACGTGTTAACCTTCGTTAAGAGCGGACGAGGGAGACAGACGTGAAGGCAGTTTCAGTTGTGGTCTTCATCGCGTTGTGCGGACCAGCCTTGTCGGAACCCCGCGTCGTCGACGGTGACACGCTGGAAATCGACGGCACCATCTATCGCCTGAACGGCATCGACGCGCCCGAGCATGGTCAGCTCTACGGCTCCTGGGCTTGCGGAAGCGATGCTACCGCCGAGTTGGTCGAGATCGTGAAGGAGCACGACATCACTTGCGACGCGCTTGGTCAGGACGGTTTCGACCGGACCATAGCGACATGTTACGCCGACGGAACGGACATCGGGGCGTCGATGATCGACAAGGGCATGGCCTGGGCCTTCGTGCGCTATTCTGATGCCTACGTCGACGTCGAGACCGCCGCGCGGGAACGCCGTCGCGGCGTCTTCTCGGGCGACTACACCGCACCCTGGGACTACCGCTCCCTGCGCTGGACCGCAGCGCTGGCGGATGAGGACGACGCCCCTGAAGGATGTCCGATCAAGGGCAACATCTCGAAGAACGGCCACATCTATCACCCGCCGTGGTCGCCCTGGTATGCGAAGACGCGCATCAACCTGTCGGAAGGCGAAAGATGGTTCTGCTCCGAAGCCGAGGCCGTCGCCGCCGGATGGCGCGCCCCCCGCTGGAACTGATGCCGCGCTTGACCCGAAATGCGAACCTGCTAGAACGCCGCGCAGGTCGGGCCTGTAGCTCAATTGGTTAGAGCAGAGCGCTCATAACGCTTTGGTTGGGGGTTCGAGTCCCTCCGGGCCTACCATCATTAACGTTTGTTAACGTCAATCGTTTTGCCGGGGCGCGCGATGGATTAGCGTGTCAGGACCCGCGTTCGAGATCTGCACGGCTTCTGCACAATCTCGCGCCACGCCGCGAAACGCCAAACCCTTTCTCGTGCTCCTCCCCAAACTGCCCGCACCGAAGCGCCCCCTGCTGCAAATTGAGGCGTCGCCGAAAGCCGGTCGGTGCCCCAAAACACGCAAGGGTGACAGCGACACATAAAAAAATAATTGTCACAGATTAATTGCCTCTATATTAAACGCATCGGAAATCTCACGGTAATTGCGGTCGGTTCCGCCGCACAACTCACAGGAGTGCCGAATGGCAACCAAGATGGATTTGGGCGCGATGTCCCTGGAGGAATTGCGTTCCCTCAAGAAGGACGTGGACAAGGCAATTTCAGGCTACCAGGACCGCCAGCGCGCAGAGGCGCTGAAAAAGGTCGAAGCAATCGCGCGCGAACACGGGATGTCCGTGGAGGAGCTTGTCGGCAAGAAAGCACGCAAGCCGAAAGCGCCCGCGAAATACCGCAATCCGGAAAAGCCCGGTGATACGTGGTCCGGCCGGGGTCGTCAGCCGGCCTGGTTCAAGAACGCTCTCGCCTCTGGCACGAAACCCGAAAGCCTAGAGGTCTGACGGTCTTTGCGCGCGGCCCCTCAGGTGGCCGCGCGCCTAGCGCGGGATATGAAGTTCCGCACGCAGGCCGCCCAGGTCGGCGCTTTTTTCGAGGACCAGTCGCCCGCCGTGCTGACGCGCGACGTCCGAGGCGATGGCAAGCCCCAGCCCCACACCCGATCCGCGGTTCTGGTTCCGCGCCGCGTCCATGCGCGTGAACGCCTTGCGGACGAAATCCCGCTGCTCGACGGGAATACCCGGACCGCTGTCCTCGACGATGAAACGGATGTCGCGGTCTGAAATCTCGACGCCCACCCTTGCCTCGTGCCCGTATCGAACCGCATTCCCGATCAGGTTGCCGACGGCGCGGCGCAGCGCGTCGGGACGAAGCATGGCGGTTCCCTCGCCGATCATCGGCCCCAGGTGAACCGGATCCGCCCGGGCGGCCCGTGCCACCAGATCTCGCACCATCTCGCGCGGATCGGTGCGCACCGGATCCTCCAGCGCATCTCCGCGCGCGAAGGACAGGAAGGCCTCGAGCATCCGTTCCATGTCCTCGACGTCGCGGCTCATGGCGCGCGCCTCTTCGTCGTCCTCGATCAGCGACAGCCCCAGCTTCATCCGCGTCAGCGGTGTCCTCAGGTCGTGGCTCACGCCCGACAGCATCATGGTCCGCTGCTCGATCTGCCTCTCGATCCGGTCGCGCATGTCGAGGAAGGCCGCGCCCGCCGAGCGCACTTCGGTGGCACCCGCGGGCCGGTAGGGCACGGATCGTCCCTTTCCGAAGGCTTCGGCCGCCCAGGCCAGCCTGCGGATCGGCCGCATCTGATTGCGGAGGTAGATCAGCGCGATCACCGACATCAAGATGGCCGTCACCCCGATCAGGACCGGAAACTGGTGCGGATTGCGGATGGTGAGCCGCCGCCTCGGCACGTCGAGCGCGACGGGACCGAAACGCGTGTCGACGGCGAGGCGCGCAAAGGCGTCGCGCGTCAAAAGATCCACAGCCGACACTCCGGGCACCTCGGCCGTCAGCGTTTCGATCACCGTACGTCCCGAGAGGTCGATCCATTCGTGCTGCGTCACGACGGGCTCATCGACCGTGTTGATCTCGATGCCGAGCGGCGTCGCGACCTCGAGCGCCGCCTCCATCGCGCGGCCTGCGTCCGGCGCCGCCTCGACCTGGCCGAGGATCAGCCGGACCTCGTTCGCCACAGCTTCCGACATCTGCCGTGACACGCCGTCGTAGATCCGCTGGATCGAGGCGATCGTGACCACGAGAAGGATGGCTGTTACGGGCACCAGGAGGATCAGGGTCGAGCGCCCGTAGAGCGACCTTGGCATCCAGCCTTTGAGAACCCGCCCGATCATGCGATGAGCCTAGAAGCGGCGACCGGCAAGAGGAAGGCCCCAATGACGAGACCCGAGCCGGGCGTATCAGTGACCCTCGCCGACGGCCTGCGGCGGGTGCTGGCGCCCAATCCTTCGCCGATGACGCACTGGGGCACGAACAGCTTCATCCTGGGCGAGGGCCGCGTTGCCGTGATCGATCCTGGTCCGGAGGACGCGGATCACCTTGCCGCACTCCTCAAAGCGACCGCGGGCGAGACGGTGACGCACATCCTCGTCACTCACGCGCATCGCGATCACAGCCCCCTGTCCCGTCGGCTGGCGGAACTGACCGGCGCGCCCGTCCTGGCCTTTGGACCACCCGAAGCGGGACGCAGCCCGCTGATGACCCGCCTCGTCGCCGAAGGGATGACCGGCGGTGGCGAGGGCATCGATCACGCCTTTCGTCCCGACGAGACCCTGACCGAGGGCGACAGGATCGAGGGCGAAGGCTGGGCGCTCGACGTGCTTCACACCCCCGGCCACTTCGCGGGTCACCTGGCCTTCGCCTGGGGCGACCGCGTGATCTCGGGCGATCACGTCATGGACTGGTCGTCGTCTCTGGTCTCGCCCCCGGACGGCGACATCGCCGACTTCATGGCGACCTCCGCCCGTTTGCGCGACCTGGGCGCGGTCGAACTTCTGCCCGCCCACGGCGGCGTCATCCGCGATCCCGCCGACCGCCTCGACTGGCTCATCTCTCACCGCCGGACGCGCGAGGCCCAGATCCTCGCAGCACTTGGGCCGAGCCCCGTGTCCCTCGAGGAGCTGACGGCGTCGGTCTACACCGACATCCCCGTCGCAATGCTGCCGGCGGCCGCCCGCAACGTCTTCGCCCACCTCATTGATCTGGTTCATAGAAATCTCGCCACAGCCGAACCCGACATTTCACCCGTAGCCCGCTTTCTCCGACGCTGACGCCCGGCCCATATTTCTGCCCGAAGCCTCTGGACGCTTCCCCGGACCGTTGCTATATCCCCGCCCTGTGTTCCGGCGTAGCTCAGCGGTAGAGCAGTTGACTGTTAATCAATTGGTCGTAGGTTCGATCCCTACCGCCGGAGCCAAAAACCCCGCAATATCGGTGATTTGAGAGAGCCGATTAGATCTATCGGCTTGCGAGTGAGCGGCCGGGTAACGTATGGGGTAACGCCCGCCGTGACTTCCGCAGAGAACTCAGCCGAACACAACGAAGCGTTGGCGCGATCGGTTCTTCTTCGTCGTCAAGCAGGTACGTGGCGAGGGACATACTAAATGGTCGCGCTGCTGAAAGTCTCCACCACCCGCACCGGTCTCTGACAGCATTGTCGGTCTTTCGTTGATGTTCCGAGAAATTCTAGGGCTTCGCAGTGTGACCCGCGAGAGAGATGACCACCGATCCCGGCGCCCGTCTCCGGAGGCTGCATCACGCGCTTCTGTCAGGGGTGCCCCCAAGGGTGCGCCACTTCTTCGCAGGCGCGCCAGAGCCACCTTATCTCCTCGTCAGTAAGCACCCGATCCCGGCTAACCTCCGGCGCCGGCGGCCTGACGCCGGTCATGGTGCTCGACGCGATGACCTCGCGCTCGAGAAGCCAGGAAAAAAACCGAGCAAGGTACTGCCGGATCCGGTTTGCTGTGACGCCGCGCCCGCTCTCTGCGATTTCGTCCAACAAGTCGACCACATCGCGACGTGTGATTGCGTGGATGTTCCGACCGTGCCAGGCCTTGAGGGCAAAACGGTCGAGCTCTCTCGAGACGGTCCGCGCGGACTTCAGCTTGGCGACGTGGCGCCGCTTAAAGTCGGAGAGGAGAGTGTCGAAGAGATCGCGATCGGCGCGCTCCGCTGCTTCCGCCCTTGCCTCGCGCTTCTCGGCGCACGGATCCCGCCCGTGTTGGGTCGCGTCGACGGCCATCGTCGCGGCCGCCCTTGCCGCGGCAAGGCCCAGGGCCGGCCACCTGCCAAGAGTCAACTTGCAAGGTCGCCCGTCGTGGCGATAGCGAAACGCCCAGGATTTTGCCCCGCTAGGCTGTACCACCAAGTAGAGCCCGGAGAGAGCAGGGTCGGGGATCTCGAGCCGCTTGTCGGGATCCGATCTAAGAGCGCCAATCGTCTTCGAAGTGAAGGCTTTTACCAAATGCTGGCTACCCCCTGTGACCCCAGTCGGGTCTCGATTCCACGCGACTCGACCACTTAAGTGGATGGTCCCGACCGACCCACGACGATCGGGTAACGCCTGGGGTAACAAAAACGGCTGACAGGCGCTGCCATCCCTTGAACCTTTCAGTGACGTTCATTTTTTAGTATCGTCAACAAGAAAAGGACCGCGCCGCCATCCGATAAAGTGAGCTGAAGCGACGGAAAAGCTCTAGGTAGATGGGCGTTTGTCAATTGGTCGTACGTTGGATCTCTACCGTCGGAGCCAATCTTCCTCATTGATCCGATCCCACGCGCCCGTCGTTCAGACCGTGACCTTCAGGACGATCCCTGTTCTTATCGCCTGCGACCCCTGCTGCGAGAAGACTCATGGCGCTTCCACCCTCTCGACAACTCCTGTCGGAGTACGCGCCGGAGGGCGTTTTGCGTGTGGCGCTGAACCACGGGAACCGTATCCTGGTCGGGCGGGACGAGACGGGAGCTCCTTGCGGCATCTCGGTCGATCTCGCGAGGCTTGTTGCCGGCACGCTCAACCTTCCGTTGCAATTCGTGGAGTACGAGCGCGCCGCCGATGTCTCGGGCTCGGCGACGGAGGGAGTCTGGGACCTGTGCTTTCTCGCCGTCGACCCGAAGCGGGCCGAGACCCTCGACTTCACCCTGCCCTACGTCGCGATCGAGGGACGCTACCTCGCCGGGCCGGGATGCGATGCGGCGGATGCGGCAGCGCTGGTCGCCTCGGGCGCGCCGGTCGGCACCGTCGAGGGGTCGGCCTACACGCTGACGCTCGAACGTCAGGCGGGGGCGGACCACCTGGTCCGCTTCCCCGACATCCGCGCCATGCTCGCCGCACTCGACGTGGGCACGGTCGCCGCCGGGGCGGGCATCGGCGACGTCATGGCGGCGGAGGCGGCACTGCGGCCCGGATCACGCGTCCTGTCCCCCCCTTTCATGGAAATCCGGCAGGCCATGGCCATCGTCAAGGGCCGGCCCCGGGCCGCGCGCCACCTGACCGACATGCTGGCCAACCTCGCACGCAGCCGCGCCATCGCAGACATTCTCGAGCGCAACGGCGTCGCACGAAACGCGGCGGTTCTTCCGGACTAGCTTGCGCTAATCTGGCGTCACGACTGTCCCGCCGCCAGCCGGCAAGGCCGGTTTGACAAGGGCGCCGCCCTCGTCGGACAAGGGAGCGGCGAACGGGGGACGAGCGATGCGATACATCCTTTACGGCGTGGGCGCGGTCGGCGGCGTGGTGGCGGCGGCGCTCACCGAGGCCGGGCACGAGGTGCTGGGCATTGCGCGCGGGGCCCGGCTCGAGGCGCTTCAGGCAAATGGTCTCGCCTTCCGCTCGGCGAACGGCAGCCGGCGCTATCGGCTCGACCTGCGCGAAGCGCCGTCCGAGATCGAGTTCCGACCCGACGACGCGATCCTCCTCCTGGTCAAGAGCCAGCACACCGCTGACGCCCTCGCCGCGCTCCGCGATGCGGGCGTCGACGAACAGCCGATCTATTGCTGCCAGAACGGCATCGCCAACGAACGGACCGCGCTGCGGCTCTTCCCGAACGTCCACGGCGTGACGGTCATGCTGCCCGCGCAGTTCGACGCGCTGGACGAGGCGGTGGCCTGCTGCGCGCCCGAGTTCGGCGTCTTCGACATCGGCCGCGCGCCGTCCGGGGCGGACGACGACGACCGGGCGCTCGCCGAGGCGCTGACACCGGGCGGAATCCGCGGCTATGTCGATCCCGCGGTGATGGTAAGCAAGTACGGCAAGCTGATCCTGAACCTCGGCAACGTGGTCGAGGCTGCCGTGGGCCGGGGCGCCAAGACGGGGCCTGTGGCCGAGATCCTGCGCGAGGAGGCCAAACAGGTCCTCGCGGCCGCAGGCATCGCCTGGCGGGATGTGGGTCAGGACGATCCCCGCCGCGACCTCATGCGTCCAGCTGAAGTCGAGGGCGTCACCCGAAGCGGCACGTCCTCGACCCAAAGCCTCGCCCGCGGGGCTGGCTCGATCGAGACGGACTACCTGAACGGCGAGATCGTCCTTCTCGCCCGCCTCCACGGCGTCCCCGCCCCTGCCAACGAAGCCATGTGCCGCCTCGCCGCGCGGCTGGTGCGCAAGGGCTCGGGGCCAGGCGGCGTTCGGGCGGCAGAAGTTCACGCGATGGTGGGCCTGCCCCCTCCCTGACGCAAGACAGGCTTGACCCGGACGCCGCCCGCCGCCACAGCAGTCACGAGGCCGCAAGGAGCACGACGCATGGAACTGAACGACGAGGTCCGCATCAGGGCGCCTAAGGCCGAGGTCTATACCGCGCTCAACGACCCCGAAGTGTTGAAGCTGTGCATCCCCGGCTGCGAGGAGCTGACCCGCACGTCGCCGGATGACCTCGAGGCGAAGGTCGTCCTGAAGATCGGACCGGTGAAGGCCACCTTCGCGGGGTTCGTCCACCTCGACCAGAGCGGCGCCCCCGACGCCTTCAGCCTCACAGGCGAAGGCAAGGGCGGCGCGGCGGGCTTCGCCAAAGGCGGCGCCGACGTGACCCTGACCGAGGACGGCAACGAGACGGTGCTGTCCTATACCGCGAAGGCGGACATCGGCGGCAAGATCGCACAGCTCGGCAGCCGCCTGATCGTCGCGACGGCCAAGAAGCTGTCGGCGAAGTTCTTCGAGGACTTCGCCCGCGTGATGAACGATCGCACCGACGGCACCGCCTGAGACTTGCCCTTTCCTTCCCGATCGTGCTCAGGTCGGGCCGAAACAGGGAGGCAGGGAATGCTGAAGGGCATCGACCCCAGACTGAACGCTGACGTGCTCTACGCGCTCCGCTCGATGGGGCATGGCGACACGGTGGTGCTGACCGACACCAATTTCCCGTCCGAGGCCTGCGCCCGCGACACGGTCCTGGGTGAGCTTCTCAGGCTCGAGAACCTGACGCTGGCCGAGGCGACCGAGGCGGTCCTGTCGGTCCTGCCGCTGGACACCTTCGTCGACGACTTCGCGATGCGGATGGAGATCGACGGCGACCCGGCGAAGATCGCCCCGGTCATCGCCGAGACGCAGAAGGCCATCGACGCCGCCGAGGGCCGCCCGCGCCCGATGGTCTCGGTCGAGCGCTTCGCCTTCTATGACCTCGCCCGGGAGGCCTTCGCGATCATCCAGACCGGCGAGCGGCGGTTCTACGGCAACGTCATCTTCCGCCTCGGCGTCATCACTCCGGAAGAATGACGCCGTGACCGGCCCCATCGTCATCCTCGGCATCTTCGTCGCCGATACCACCTACCGTGCCGACCGGCTGCCGAAGATCGGCGAGACGATCCTCGGCCACCGCTTCACCCTCGGGCCCGGCGGCAAGGGGTCGAACCAGTCCGTCGCAGCGGCGCGCGCAGGCGGCGACGTCCACTTCATCGCCCGGCTGGGACGCGACACCTTCGCCGACCTCGCCTTCGCGACATGGGCCGACGCCGGCGTCCATCCGGCGGTGATCCAGGTCGAGCGCGAGGCCACGGGTGCGGCCTGTATTTTCGTCGAGGAGGAGACGGGCGACAACGCGATCATCGTCTGCCCGGGTGCTGCGGGCGGCATCACGCCTTCCGATATCGATACGAAGACCGACCTGATCCGACGCGCCGGCGTTTTCGTCACGCAACTGGAACAGCCCGTCGACGCAGCGATGCGCGGGCTCGAAATCGCCCGCGACGGCGGCGCGGTGACGATCCTGAACCCGGCCCCCGCCGCCACCCTCCCCGACGCGATCTTCCCGCTCTGCGACTTCGTCACTCCGAACGAGAGCGAGGCCGAGCTTCTGACCGGGGTTCCCGTCAGCGACCTGCCTTCGGCCCGCCGCGCCGCCGAGGCGCTTCTGGAAAAGGGCGTGGGCGCCGCACTTCTGACACTCGGCGGCAACGGCGCGCTTCTGGTGACGAGAGACGGCGAGATCCATGTCCCCGCCTTCCTGGCCGAGCGCGTGGTCGAGACGACGGGCGCAGGCGACGCCTTCAACGGCGGCTTCGCCGTGGCGCTCTCGGAAGGCATGTCGGGTGAGGATGCCGTGCGCTTCGGATGCGCCGTCGCGGGCCTGTCTGTCACGCGCGCGGGTGCCGCCGCCTCGATGCCGGCGCGCGCCGAGATCGACGCCCTCCTCGCCCGAAGCTAACGCAGCGCGCCGGCCGATTTCAGGGCGCGGAACTTCTCCTCGTTCCACCACCAGAAATCAACGCCACGGGTATAGGGCGGCTTCGTCGCCGGATGATCGAAGACGTCCCAATAGGCGACCCAGTGTTCGCCCTTGAACCAGTTCGGGATCCAGATCATCCGGTCGCGCAGCACGCGGTCCAGCGCCCTGACGCGCACATCGAGCGTCTCGCGGTCCTCTGCGGCCAGCACCTGCTGGATGATCTCGTCGATCACCGGATCGGCGATGCCCGACAGGTTCGCCGAACCCGGATCGTTCGCACTGTTGCTCCCGAAAAGCACGTTCAATTCGACCGAAGGCGACACCGGCAGCACATAGCGGCCCGACACGATGTCATAGTCGAAACGCTCCTGCCGCTCCTCGTATTCGGCCGGGTCGACCATGTTCAGCGTGGCGTCGATGCCAACGGCCTTCAGGTTCTCGATGAAGGGCAGGATGATGCGCTCGAAGGCCGGGCTATCGTTGAGAAATTCGACGCTCAGAACCTCCCCCGCTTCGTTCCGCCGGACACCGTCCGAGCCCACGACCCAGCCCGCCTCCTCGAGAAGCGCGTTCGCCCGCCGGACCATCGCGCGGTCGGTCTTGTTCGGCTGCGACACGGGCGGCACGAAGGCGGGTTCGCTGAAGACCGTCTCGGGCAGCCTGTCGCGCCACGCCTCGAGGAAGGCAAGCTCTTCGCCCTCCAGCGCGCCTGCGGCCTGGAGGTGCGAGTTCTCCCAGAAGCTGTCGGTGCGCTCATAGAGTCCGTAGAACAACGTTTCGTTCGACCATTCGAAGTTGAACATCATCCCCAACGCCTCTCGGACCCGGCGATCCTGGAACTTGGGATTGCGCAGGTTGAACCAGAACCCCTGCGCGCCCGAGGACCGACCGTCCGGAAGCGTCTCGCGCTTGACCCAGCCCCGCGTCAGCGAGGGGAAGTCATAGCCGGTCGCCCAGAGAGCCGAGAAGTTCTCTTCGTGGAAGAGATAGACCCCCGCCTTCAACGCTTCGAAGGCAGCGGTGGAATCCGAAAAATATTCATAGCGGTAGCAATCGAAGTTGTTGGTGCCCCGGTTCACCGGAAGGCTCGCCCCCCAATACTGAGGATTGCGGCAATAGGTGATGCGGCGCCCCGGGTCGGCGCTCGACACCACATAGGGTCCGGACCCCACGGGCGGGACCATCGTCGAGCGCTCGAAATCGTTCGCCTGATAGTAGTGCTTCGGCAGGACCTCGAGCTCGGCCACGGTCGAGATCAGGTCACGGGTCTGCGCGCCCGCGCGGAACGTCACCTTCACCTCACGGGGGGACAGCACCTCGGCGCCCTCGACGTCCTCGATGGCGAGGCGGTAAAGCGGATTGGCCTTCGTCTTGAGCGTCTCGATGGTCCAAGCCACGTCGTCCGCCGTGACGGGCATCCCGTCCGAGAAGCGCGCGTCGGCCCGGAGCTTGAAGATCACCCAGGACCTGTCTGCCGGATATTCGATCGTCTCGGCCAGAAGACCGTAAAGCGCGTCGGGTTCGTCCCAGGCCCGCACCATGAGCTGGTCGTAGATCAGCTCCAGCCCCTGCGCCGCCTCGCCAGCGAGGATGAACTTGTTCAGGCTGTCGAAGGTCTGGCTGGCGAGCGTTCCGCGAAAGCTCATCGTCCCGCCGCGCGGCGCGCTCGGGTTGACGTAGTCGAAATGCGCGAAGTCGGGCGGATACTTCAGCTCGCCGAACGCGGATATTCCGTGGCTGACCGTCGTGTCCTGCGCCGCGGCAGGAAGGGCCAGGGCAAGAAGGGCGAGAAAGGCGAATAGGGTCGAACGCATCGGGACCTCCGGTCTGTCGAGGGAGCGTAGCACGCGCATGACGCGAAAACGACGCGTTTTCAGAGGCGAAGTTCGCGCCATGCGCGTGGCGCCGTCCCTTGCCGCCGACCGCGCGCGGACATAGCTTCGCCGACGATGGCGCTTCGCTTCTTCTCCGACCGCAACCGGCCCGTCCACCTGGGTCCCTACCCGCTGGAGCGTCTCCGGCGGCAGGACACGCCCGACCTGCGGGGCCTGCCGGACGCGCGGCCGCTCGCGGTGCCGACGCAGGGTTTGGCCGCTGCGATGGCAGACCACCAGGCGATGATGGACGCGATCCGAGACGGCCTCGTGAACCGCGCCCGCGCCGCCTGTCCGGACGACGAAGGCGAACGTGCGCGCCACCTGAAGGCATTCGGCTATTTCAACGACACCCACATGGTCGGCATCTGCCGCCTGCCGCCCGCTGCGCACCTGCCGCAGCCGTGGCGCAACCCGGGCATCGACCGTCTCGCCAACGACCTGAAGACGAAGCAGACGAAGACGCTCGCGTCGGGCATCGACATGATCATGGCCGACCTCAAGGACTCGATGGAAGCTCCGCCATCGACAATCGACGGACACACCCACGCGGTCATCTTCCTCTCGGCCCGCCCCCGCGACCCCTGGCCGGACGAAGCGAGCACCGAGTGGCTTGAGGGCGCTGGCCCCGCCGCCGCCGCGTTGCGCGCGTCGGAAACCGCGGTCGTGCTGGCGAACTACCTCAGGCTTCTGGGCTTCGACGCAAAGGCGCACACGGAGACCTCGTCCGATGTCGACCTGAACCGCCTTGCGGTCGAAGCGGGGCTCGCGGTCGCCGAACACGGCGAGGTGTCGGCCCCCTTCCTTGGCCTGCATTTCGGTGTCGCCGCACTCACCACCACCTTCGCCATGACGCCTGACCGCCCCCTCGCCCGTTACCAGCCCTCGCTTGGACCGCGCTGGTGGCTCGGCTGGGGGACGGCGAATAGTGCCTTGAACCGCGATCCCTTCGCGCGACGCCGCTTCGCCGATGGCCCGCACCCTTTCGAGACGCTGAAACGCGTCGACGCACCCACGACCTATATCGACGAGCCGCGTGTCCCGCGCGTCCCCAAGCGAACGGACATGTTCGCCCGCGCCCAGTTCGGCGATCTGGGCAAGGCCGTGCAGGATGGCGCAAAGGGCGGGCACTACGCGAAGAAGGCCCCGACAGCGGCGGCCGAGCGTCGCATGCTGGGGGCTTTCGTGCTGTTGCAGGACGGCCCGCCAAGCGAGGGTCTACACCCTGCTGATCCGCAGGAGAACGCCGACGCCATCAAGGCCGCCGCCTATTTCCTTGGGATCGACGCGGTCGGCATCAGCCGTTGCCCGGACTGGGCGTGGTACAGCCACGACGCGGCGGGCCATCCCATCGACCCACCCCACCCGACCGCCATCAGCATGATCGTCGATCAGGGCTTCGAGACGATGGAAGGCGCCAGCGGAGACGACTGGATCAGCGTTGCCCAGTCGATGCGCGCCTACCTGCGGTTCTCCCTTCTGGGAGGCGTGATCGCGGCGCACATCCGGCAGTTGGGATATTCGGCCAAGGCGCACACCGTGCTCGACGGCGAGGTCGTGCAGCCGCCGCTGCTCCTTCTGTCCGGGCTGGGAGAGGTCTCGCGCATCGGCGAGGTCATCCTGAACCCCTTCCTCGGCCCCCGCCTGAAATCGGGCGTGGTGACGACCGACATGCCGCTCGCTTTCGACAGGCCCATAGACTTCGGCCTCCAGTCCTTTTGCGAGGCCTGCAACAAGTGCGCCCGCGAATGCCCCTCGGGTGCCATCACCGCCGGACCGAAGAAGATGTTCAACGGCTACGAGATCTGGAAGTCCGACAGCCAGAAGTGCGCCACTTACCGCATCACGACGAAGGGCGGCGCCATGTGCGGGCGCTGCATGAAGACCTGCCCGTGGAACCTGGAGGGCCTGTTTGCCGAACGCCCTTTCCGCTGGATGGCCTCGAACGTGCCGTCGCTTGCCCCCGCGCTGGCCGCGCTCGACGACCGCCTGGGGCGCGGCGGGCTGAACCCGGTCAAGAAGTGGTGGTGGGATCTGGAACTGGAAGAGGACGGCGGCTATCGCCCGACGCGCCACCCGGGGAACGCGCGCGACCTTCAGCCCGATCTGAAGATCCGGCCCGAGGACCAGACGCTTGCCGTCTATCCTGCCCCGCTGACGCCGCCGCCCTGGCCCTATCCCTATCCGATGGATCGCGAGGCGGGCATCCTCGCCTACGGCGACCTCCTATCACCCGACGACCATCGCGCCGCCGTCGCACGCGGCGAGGACGTGGCGCACCGGGTGCCCGATTTCGCCGACAGCCCCGTGGTCGAGGCGGTCGTCTCGAAGGTCGAGCGGATGACGCCTGCCATCGCGAAGTACGAGCTGCGCGCCGCCGACGGCAGCGACCTGCCCGCCTGGACCGCCGGCGCCCATCTCGACGTCGTCGTGGCGCCCGAGTTCCTGCGGCAATACTCGCTGTCGGGCGATCCCGCCGACCGCTCGGTCTATCAGGTGGCGGTCCTGCGCGAGGATGCCGGGCGCGGCGGGTCCAGCCTGATGCACCGCATCTTCGGCGAGGGGCGGCGGGTGTTCCTGTCGAAGCCCGTGAACCACTTCCCGCTGGTGGAGGATGCGCCCGTGACGCTTCTCTTCGGCGGCGGGATCGGCGTGACCCCCATGATCTCAATGGCGCACCGGCTACACGCGCTCGGGCGCGACTTCCGGCTGCACTATTCGGTGCCGTCCCGGGGCGCCGCCGCCTTTCTGCCCGACCTCGCCGGGATGCCCTGGGCCGACAACGTGACGCTCCATGTCAGCGACGAGGGCACGCGCGCCGATATGGAGGCGCTTTTCTCGGGGCCGGCGGAGGGCGCCCACGCCTATGTCTGCGGCCCAGACCGCTATATCACCGCCGTCACGGCGGCGGCCCGCACTTCGGGCTGGCCGGAGGAGGCGCTGCATGTCGAGTACTTCGCCCTTCCCGAGGAACCGGAGTATGAGAACCATCCGTTCACCCTCCGCCTCGCCCGGTCGCAGCGTGAGGTCGAGGTTCCGGCGGACCGCTCGGCAGCTGACGCCCTGCTTGAAGCAGGGGTGCGGGTCGATCTGAAGTGTTCCGACGGTCTGTGCGGCGTCTGCCGCTGCGGCGTCGTCGCGGGCGAGGTCGAGCATCGCGATTTCGTGCTGTCCGCTGCCGACCGCAAAGTGTCGATGATCCTCTGCCGCTCGCGCGCAGCGAAGCCGGACGGGATCGTGGACATCGATCTTTGAGCGTCAGCCCGCGAAGGCGCGGCGCTGTTCGGCGGCCGTCTCGGTGACGGGCGACAGGAGCATGTACAGAAGCTCGAGCATCCTGTTGGTGCGTCCGAACCTGTCTCGATGTTAGGCGCCCCAATCATTTGCTCTGAGCGTAGAGCCCGGCCGAATGAATGTGGCTTAGTAGGGGGAGGGGGTCTGCAGCAAGAAAGTCGAATTCAACCCCATGCACAGTAACGTCGGCTTGCAAAATCGATCGGCTATGCCCACTTGCGGGCCATGACCAAGAAGAAATCACCAGACGCGGTTGAGGACGAACGATTTGCGTCGCATTCAATCATGCCCTCGAAGGAAGTGGTGGCTAACATCGCGGACGTGGAAATGCGGAAGCTCCACGAGATTGTGGACCTTCTTTTTATCCCACTGAACGTCGGTCACGACGAGCAGCAGGCCTGGTTCCGCCGGGCTCTGGAACAATATGAAAGCCTCGCGCCGAGGGATGGGATCGAGGGGATGTTGGCCGCGCAGATGATAGGAACGCATGCCGCCGCCCTCGAGTGCTTGAGACGGGCCGCTCATTCGCGAGAGCGATTTGCCGATCGTGAGCAGAACTTGAAGCATGCGCAGAAGCTCATGGCCCTCTATACCCAGCAGGTCGCGGCCTTGAACAAGCACCGCGGCAAGGGTCAACAGAAGGTCACCGTCGAACACGTCCACATCGAAGCCGGTGCGCAAGCCATAGTTGGCAATGTGGATTCTGGAGCCGGAAAGCACAACAAGGCCTCTCCCGCTGTGCTGGAGGAACAGAAATCAGTGCCGATGCCGGAATTTGAGCCTTCCAAGCTGCGGCGGACATGACGTCATATCATCCGCGCAACACCAAGCCGATGCGAGATAGCCCCCGCTGCGGCGCCAAAACACGGCGGGGCACGCCGTGTCAGGCGCCGGCGGTGGCGGGCAAGCGACGCTGCCGCATGCATGGCGGAGCCAAGGGTTCGGGAGCGCCCAAGGGCAATCAGAACGCGTTGAAGCATGGGCGTCATACTGCGCACTCCAAGGAGACGCGTCTCCTAATACGCGCGTTTGTTCAGCGCACGCGAGAGATCATAGAAGAAATCTGATCGCCCCGAGACCTACGCGCGGGCATGCTTTGCGAAGTGGTCCATGGAGTGTCGTCATTTCAAAACCTGGAGACAAGGTCGTCAGCAACTGAGCAAACTCGCACTATGCGGTCAAAGTCTGAAGAGCAGTATGATATGATCTTTGTGATTCTGAATGAATGACGCATTAGTGCATGACGGCCCCGGTCTGAATAAAGGTTCGGCGGGGAGAAATGCTAGAGTAGACAACCGCGGACGGAGACGATGGTCAATGGCGCCGACTTGACTCCGAATGTCCCGATCTACGCCACCGGATAAAAGCTGGGTCCTCATTCTGTCGGACAGCAACACATGATCCAACCGCACGTCTGCGTTCCGTTCCCATCTGCTTCGACAGTAATCCCAAAAGGGGTACAGCGTGTCCTCCGGGTAGAGAACTCGCGTCGCATCGGTCCAGCCGGCGCCATCCATGAGCGATACTGCCGGCGCAGCTCGGGCTGAATAAGGGCATACAGGTTGGGTGCAGTGTCTGGAGGAAGTCAGGCCTCAGGTCAATTGCGTGAAACTGCCGGGTCAGCAGTTCATGGCGATGGACTTCGACCGCCAGCTCGCCGAGCTTCAGGGCCGCATCGCCGTCCTCAACGGCTACACTGCGCTCGGAATACCCGTCACAGAAGCTCTGGAGTAAGTCCGTCCGAGGAAAGGGAACCTCGGTCATCGACCGATTTATGTAACAGAGCCATTCATGTGCAGAAGCTGCTGAGCTTCATGCAGAATCGCAAACCACTTGCGTCTTGCAGACTGACCGAACATCCCTTGAGTGTGTGGTCGACTGACGTGTCAGTCCGGGGTGGCCCGCCAGCGTCTCGGCGGGGCTAGGACGCCCAGGAGCTTGGGACCTCCCGTGATTTCGAAGGAGTAGGCATCCATATGCATGTCATAGGCTTTCGACCAGTCTCTGTGCCATACGCCGACCGAAACGAAGTAGGTGCCGGGGGAAAGATCGAGCCGCGCAAAGCTGATCGAAAGCGACAAGCCGCTCGCAACTTCAGGGATCTCTATTTGATCAGTCTCGGAATTGGCGTCAAAGCAGAGGCGCCGGGATGCATCGGCGATACTGACGCTGATCTGCACTTGCGTCGGCTCGGCAGGAGTCAGTCGGAACCGAACGGTCATTGCATCTCCTTGAGCAATGGTACCGATCGCAGCTCCGGACGCGTCCATCAGCCTGACGTCGCCGATGACGACTTCCTTCGTACCGAAGCGGTTCGGTCCTTCGAGCGGCTCCGCCTTCGCCGCCTCGTTCGCCGCCGCGCTGTGGGCGGCGGTCTCATACGCCTCGACAACCGCGTCAGGCAAACCCTCGGCGCAAACATGTCCTGCGTCTAACCAGATCGCGCGATCACAGAACTCACGGATCTGGTGCATGTCGTGGCTGATGAGGACGATCGCGCAGCCGGCTTTCTTGAACGCCGAAATACGGGCAAGGCATTTTCCTTGAAAGGCTAGGTCGCCGACCGCCAGAACTTCATCGATGAGCAGGATCTTCGGATCGACATGAACGGCGATAGCAAAGCCAAGGCGCAGTCTCATTCCGCTGCTGTAAGTCCGCACCGGTTGCTCGATGTGGTCGTGCAGATCGGCAAAAGCGATGATATCGCTCATCCGCTCCTGCACTTCTGATTTCAGAAGGCCGCAAAGCACCCCGTTGATCAAGACATTCTCGCGCCCCGACAGATCGGGATGCATCCCAGTGTTCAACTGAAGCAGCCCGCGCACTGGATCGCTGGCGGCAACGCTGCCGCGATCAGGCTGCATGACACCGCCAAGGAGGCGCAACAACGTGGATTTGCCAGATCCGTTGCGTCCGATGACGCCGACCATTTCACCCGGCGCGACTCTGAGGCTGACATCGCGCAGGGCCCAGAACCGCTTCTCCGACCGATTTCGGAACAAGCCGGATTCCAGCCATGCGCGAAAGGTCGGGGCAATATCCGAGTTGCGGTGACGGAAGCTCTTTCCGATGGTTTCAGCAATCAACGCGTGCCGCACTACAATTCCTCCAGAAATCGCAGGCTGGCACGGCGGAAGAACATCTGTGAAAGCCAGAGAAAACAGAGCGAACCTCCTAGAACCAAGGAAAGCGGGCCCCAATCCGGCCAGCTATCGCGCATCAAGATGGCGCGAAACGCCTCGATGATGTGAAGCATGGGGTTCAGCCCCAGGACGGCGCGCGTGCGGTCGGGGAGATTAGTTGCGTCGTAAAAGATCGGAGTCGTGAAGTAGCCGAGTTGCAGGACGATCGGTACGATATACTGCATGTCGCGGAATGAGACGTTCAGGCCGGCGACGAGGTACGACACGGCAAGCACGAAAATGAACATCGCGGCCATCACCACCGGCAGCGCTATCAGCGACAGGCCGATGCTCGTGCCGCTGAAAAGCAGAATGACGACCAGCACCGGCAGCGTCAGTATGAGTGTCAACAGATGAGAGGTGGTGACGGAAAGCGGCAGGGCGACGGCCGGGAAGCCGGGCTGTGCAATCAAGGCGGAATTCGCCACGATGCTTGTCACGCTTTCAGACGTGGCGCCCTGAAACCAAGACCAGACCACGATGCCGATGAAGAGATGCGCGGCATAATTAGGAATCTGGAGCGGTAGGATCACTTTGAATAGAAGGTAGAAGGTCAGAAGAAATAGCATCGGGCTCGCCACGGCCCAGAAGACCCCCATCACGGTGCTCTTGAAGCGCGATTTCTGATCGCGCATCACAAGCACCGAAATAGTGTCGCGCATGTGCCGGAGCGACCGGCCCGAAAACCTCCTCATATTCCCTCAGCCGAAACGGCGGTGGCCTCTAGCGGTTCGAGTGCGCGCGCCTTAGCCTGCGCGTCGCGCCAACGGCGCGGCGCGCGGATCAGGCCAACAATTTCCGCCCAGACAAAATCGCGGCGGTGTCGTCGGGGGCGGATCAGGCGCTTGATCTGCTGGTCCCACAGCCAAGCTCGGATCGCGAACCGGAAGACGGCCGATGACGAGACCGTTCGGTTGCGCAGGCAGGCCAGCAAATAGGATGCAAAGCCCGATCCGTTGTCGGTTAATTGTTGACGGAGGCCATCGAATTCGGCGCGGTGCTCGTGCCAGACGAAAGCGCCAGGTTCGTAGACATGTAGACTTCCCCTCGACAGTGCCCGGTGAAACATCTCGATGTCGCCTCCGCCACGTGTCGCGGTGCCCACGTCAAGCGCCGGATCGAAGTGCCCGGCGGTCTCGAACGTCCGACGACGGAACGCCATGTTGGCGCCGACGCCAAGGGCGCTGGCCCAGAGAAGGTCATGCGGCCACATCCCGATCGGATCGTGGGTCACGGCGTCAAACCCCTTGCCCATGCCACCATAGACATCCTCGAAATAAAGTCGCGCGGCGGTGTCAAGTTTCATTGGCACCACGAGGCCGGTGATGAAATCCACTTCGCGGTCTGCAAAGGCCGAAGCAATGCCGCTCAGCCAATGCCGATCTACCTGAGTGTCATCGTCGGTGAATGCAATGATGTCGTGCCGCGCGGCTGCGATGCCGCGGTTTCGAGCCCAATTGAGACCAGGGCGATCCTCCCTCACGTAGCGAAGGCCGGTGCTCTCGGTTAACAGCCGCTCAGTCGCCGGAGAGCTGGGCGCATTGTCGACGATTAGTATCTCGTAGTCCGGATAATCGATCTCAAGCAGCGCAGCGAGGCAGCGGCGGAGGGTTTCGGTCCGGTCGCGAGTGCAGACGACCACCGAGATCGGCGGCCGCTCCGGCCTGTGTGGCCGCGCGATTCGATGTATGCGGACCAGCCTCCCGCATATGTCGTGGTCAGTCAGGACGGCGAGGCGCAGCGCGGACCAGAACATGCCCGCCGCGGGCTTGCCGTCAAATCTGACCCAGCCGAGCGGTTGTTGCGCAAACCGAACGAGCACACGAAGCGGAAAACCGATCACGTCGGACCGCGCGACGACCGACCAGTCCGCCAGATCAAGCTCCGCCACACCTTTTCCTCGCATCGGTAGGGTTGTGCCCGGTTCCGACAGCCAATCTGGCTCCTCCGCGGGAACGGGCGACAGCAGCACCGCTGCTTCGTCGGTGAGTGCCCACTGCGAGACCTTGGCGCAAAGCAGCGCGTCGAGATGCCGCGTGTTAATTGGTTCGAGCCCAGGTGCTGCGTGCATTCGCGCTATCAATTCAGGGCCGATCCGAATGTTCAACCCGGCGACGGAACCTATTGCCAGTCTTTCGCGGGCGCGGGACATGCCGTCGAGCAGGTCTATCTCGGCCTCACTGAGCACCTTGACGGCAGGCGCGGCGTTCCGCAACGCTTCTAGCGCAGCGAAGTTCTTAGCTGCCGAGGCGACGCCCAACTGATAGGCAAGCGCACGCGACAGGATGTTCAACCTTTGCCACGGAGCGAAAAGGCGCGAACCTTCAAAAATGGAAAGAAGTGCCGCGGCGAGGGACAGCAGAATATGGGCGACTGAAGGCACCCGGAAGCAAACCAGACCCAAGAGTTTGGCTCCGTGGGTGTTAGCAGTCATGTTTGCACACCGCAGCCACGGAAACAGAGCGGGGTGCTTCTCGGCGATCTGATAGTCGGCCGCCCCTTCGTTTTGCGCCCGCACAAGGTTGCGCTTGGGCGTGCTGGCATCATGGTGCAGACCGCGGGCGTTCGGCGCATAGATCACCCGCACGCCGGAGGAAATCAGACGAAAGCCCAATTCGTAATCCTCGCGGCACTTCAGCGACGCATCGAATCCTCCAATTGAGATGAAGTCCGCCTGCGGGAGCGACATGTTGCCGCTCATCACATCGGTGAAGCCGAAGCGATAGCCGGGTTTGGCCATTTCGCGAAAACGGCCGATCCACCACTCGGTGACGGTTGCGCCGAACCAGCCGCCCGCGGCTAGAAAGGGCGCCGACTGGCCGACGACGACTGAGCCTACATGACGCTCGCCAGCAGCGAGATGCGCCGCTAGAAAGCCGGGATCTGCGACAATATCATCGTCGAGGAACACGATCCTGTCGCATTGGGCAATCGCTGCGCCGGTGTTGCGCGCTGACGCCGCCCCGCGGCCGACCGCTGGACGGTGAACCAGTCTGAAAGGCCAACGCCGTCCATCGAGCGCCGCCAGAGTGTCGTCGGTGCCAGCATCGATCACAACAATGACCTCAAACGCATCGGGGCCAGTGGTTTGCACGCAGAGTGCGTCCAACGTGCGTAGCAGAGCCGCGCACCGGTTGTGTGTCGGGATCACGACCGAAAGCTGATAGGGGGAGCCGTCAGACATGTCCGGACTCGCGCGCGATCCGACGCGCTTTCAGGTAGGCAAAGGGACCCTTCATGCAGCCCCGCAGTTCAGCCATGATGACAGCGCGGGGTGCAACCGACGCCGGGCGGATGAAACTGCGTATGAGCGAGGGAAGTTGTTCGTACAGAAACCACTCGACAGCACGCCGCAGCACGCCGAACTCTCGGTCAACGAGCAGCGACCGCGTCCATGAGGCGTAAACGCCGACGCCATAGCCGTGAACGGCTTTCAATATCTCGTCCGGAGTCCGCCGATGGCGATGCCAGTTTAATGCGGCCGGCTCATAGACGATGGTGTAGCCGCCACGCAGAAGGCGGGTAAAGTACTCGTGATCACCGCCCGATTGTGTAGCCGTCCCGGCGTCGAGAGCAGGATCGAAGTAGCCGATCTTTTCGACAACCGAGCGACGGATCCCCATGTTTGCACCGGCACCTATCTGGCCAGTGGCCAGAGGATGGGTGCCCGGCATCCGGAAGATGCGCCGGACGAATCCGCGCTTGGAAAAACCCGCCAGCCGCTCGAACTGCTCTTGCGCATCATTTTCCAACTCGTAAGGCATCGTCAGGCCAGCAACGCAGCCAACTTCGGGGTCAGCGAAGGCGGTCAGGATGGCATCGAGCCAGTAGCGGTCCGCCACCGCATCGTCGTCGATGAAGGCCACGATGTCGGTTTCCGACTCACGCAGCGCACGGTTGCGCGCATTGTCGAGACCCTTGTTCGGCTCCATCACGTACTTAACGCCCGGAAAGCTTTCGACCACTTGGCGCGTCAACGTCTCAGTGCTGCAATTGTCGATGACGAGGATCGACGCGGGCGTCTCAAGCCGCATAAGAGCTGCAAGGGCGCGACGCAGATCGTCCGGCCTCTCGCGAGTACAGATCGCAACCGTCGCCAGTAACTCAGGCGCAGCAACGGGGCTACACAGTTTTGCCTCGGCGGAACAAGCCGCCGCAAGCTCCAATGTAAAGGCGGGAATTGCGCGGGTGACCTCAGCCCCCGACACCGTGCCATTGCGAATTGGAACGGTGACCTGGCCAACCGGTCGTCGCCCTTCGCGCAAGAGTAACAGGGCGCGGTCATAGCCTTCAATTCCGCTACGATCTTGCCCGGCGTCACCAAGGCTAACATCAAAGATTTTGGTCGCCATGTCTTACCGTTATGTCTCGTCCAAAATTCGGGGCGTTCCGAAGGGCTCGATAAGTTTGCTCGTTCTACTAAACCCCAGCGGCCGATCGCACTGCGATTGAGTATGCTGATGTTGGCATCACCATATCGTCCATCCGACGGTTGCGCAGCGATGAATCGTCGCGGAAGCGAGCTCTGATGCAGAAATCCCGTGACGGATTCATGTTGTGTATCCAGCGTGATAGCTGGAATGAACAGCCCATCCTTCCCCACCTACAAGACCAGGAACTGGTGCGGCTATAACGAGGCGCTCAAGCGCCGGGGGTCGCTGACGGTCTGGACGTTCCCCAGATGGACTGGGACGCCCACACTACAGGCAGGCGCGGTCGGCAGCTGACCTACAGCGAAGCCGCGATCGAGACCTGCCTGACGATGAAGGGTGAAGGGCGCCCGGAACACGGTTCGCGGACCGTTTTCAGCACTGACAGGCGAAGCCCCCGGGCTGTTTGGCATGGCGCTGGGGCAGACGACTGGCTTCGTCGAGAGCCTGCTGCGCCTGGTCGGCCTAGACTGGATCGCGCCCGACGTCAGCACGCTGAGCCGCTGCCAGAAGACCATGGCCGTCAACATCCCCTACCACGGCTCCAGCGGGTCGTTGCATCTATTGATACCTCCTCGGGACATCACTTCGTGATGCCCTGCCGGTCAGCGGACAGATACGTGGGCCGCGCGCTCTAGCAACGATGGAGCGGATACCACCGCCGGAGCCGCGTTGAGACGAAACCTCGCGGAATCATGCTGCGGATAACCCTGCGGGTCAGTGAATGCACGGCATGAAACTGCTGGCAGCGGCGAATGGCGAGGGGTTTCTACCGCCAGCTCGCCGAGCTTCAGTCCGCTTCGCCGTCCTCAACGGCTACACGGGCGCTCGGCATACCCGTCACAGAAGCCGTGGGGTAGGTTTGTCCGCGGACAACGGAACCTCGGCCAGCGAGATTTATCCAAAAAAATCGTCCCAACACCTTCTGAACCTGAGCGTAACGGCTCTAATTTTACCAGGGCGCGCAGGACGAGGTCGACGCGGTCGGTGAATTGTCGGGTTACGCGCTTGCCGAGAGTGTTGAGACTGTCTGTCTTTAAGACGGCAACAACAATCTGACGCCGCGTGAGAGGATATACGGCCACACCAAGGCGGAACACTTCGGACCAAGTCCATTTATGCAGACGTGTCTTCACCCAATGCGCAGCCGCGCCTTAAGGTATCCCAACACGGCCGCGAGGTGATGGAGAGCGTGCAGAATCACTGCCTGTACGGCGAAGCTGCGACCGCCTTGAGTAGCCAGAAAGCGGATCAGGTCGGCATTGGCGGCTGTGAAGACCGCGCCACAGATTGCGGTGAGCAGCAATGCGGCTGGCCAGACAAGAGCCAGCGGCAGGGACAGAACGGCCAGCGCAACGGCTGCGGCCGAAACACGTTTGTCCCACGTCGTCGACAAGACCCCCCGGGGCATCCGGCCGGAGATCAGAAGCTTTGTCCACGGCACCGCACGCCCGTTCATGTCTGTCCGGAACATCGTGAACAGCGTCCAGTCCTTCAGATGTTTGCCCATGATCCCCGGATCGAGAACGATCGTCCCGCCCTCCGCCGTGACCTTCAGCCCGAACTCAACATCCTCGATATTTTCCCACTCCTTGAGAAATCCTCCTGCGTGGTCGAAGGCCGCTTTGCGAATTGCGCCCAGGCCGGTCCAGAACGTCGGCACCTGCCCAGCAGCCTGCCGGTGCGTATGACAATGCAGTAGGTTGCGATAACGCCCGACGACAGTTTCCGAGCCTGGCGCATCGTCATAGGCTCCGATGACGCCATCGATGGAAGGATCACCGAGACAATGCAGGATGCGCGCCCGCACGTCGCAATGCACTAAGACGTCGGCATCGACGAACAGGATGCCATCTCCGGACGCGGCCGCTGCACCTTGATTGCGGGCGTTCGCTGGACGTGCCGGCGTGTCGTTTCTCAGGACCTGCGTGCCGCGAGACTTGGCGATGTCGCCGGTTCGATCCGCCGATCCGTCATCGACAACCACGATACGCTCAGGAGGAAATCCAGCCGCCACGAGCGCGTCAAGACACGCGCCGATGGTGGTCTCGGCCTCGTGTGCCGGAACCACCACGTCCAGCGTTAGGTCGCGGCTCCTGCCCGAGGCCGGGCTTCGCGATCCAACACTGGCGCCATTCACGCCTGCAGCGATGGTGCAAGAGCGGCCAAGCGCTCGCCCTGATGCCAGACGAGTGCAGTTCTGAGGATCGTCTCGATATCAGAACGCGTCGTGAGGTCGGGCCCAAGAAGCTTTTTCGACAGCGAAGGATTGGCGACAAGCTCTGGCGGATCGCCCGGACGTCGGGGGGCGTCCTCGAGCGGGAGCTTTCGGTTCGCAAGGCGCTCCAGCATGGCAACAATATGGGCGACCGAGGCCCCTGAGCCGGTGCCGAGGTTGCAGACGAACCGATCGCCCCCTCCGATCAGCCGTTCGAGCGCGCGAACATGGGCAAGCGCGAGGTCGGAGACATGAATGTAATCCCGAATGGCGGTGCCGTCCTCGGTCGGATAGTCGCGCCCGAAGACCTGCAACGCCTGCTTCCGGCCCAAGAGCGCTTCAACCGCATTGGGAATGAGGTGGGTCTCATTGGCTCGGAACTCGCCAATCTCACCATCGGGATCGGCACCTGCTGCATTGAAGTAGCGGAGTGTAGCGGAGCGGAGGCCGTACGCCCTGCCATAATCCTCGAGGACGCGCTCGACCATGAGTTTCGACGCGCCGTAAGGATTGATTGGCGCCGTGGGCAGGCTCTCGTCGATGCAGCCTTCGGAGGACGTTCCGTAGACTGCGCAGGTCGAGGAAAAGACGAAGGGCGGTAACCCGGCGGCGCGCGCGGCTTCCAGTACGGCAAGGGTCCCTGCGACGTTCTGGCGGTAGTAGAGCGCGGGTTCGGTCATCGATTCGCCTACGAGTGCAAGCGCTGCGAAGTGTACGATGCCCACCGGGTTATGGCGTCGCATGACCTCCCCCAACCGCGCGATATCCGAAATGTCGCCGATCTCTATGGGGCCCCAGCGGACGGCCCAGCGGTTGCCGATGGAGAGGTTGTCGAAGGTGACAGGGGTGAAGCCGGAATGCGCTAGCGCCTTACAAGTGTGGCTTCCGATGTAGCCGGCGCCTCCGGTGACGAGGACAGTTCCCCGCATGAGTGGCTCCCTTCGCTCGGCCGTACAGGCGCCAGTCTGACGCGCCACCGCAGTCATGTCTTGTCCAGTTCTGGCGGCCGGGCCGCCAGCCGCATGAACCATTCCTGAACCGGCATGTAACGCTCAAAAACCGGGAACGCACCTCGCGCCATGGGGTCCAGCGTTTCAAAGACAGGTCCCGGACTCGACTTCAGCCGAGCGAATAGCGTGTAGAGGCCGAAGGCCGCAAGATGCGCTGTCGACGAAAGCAGTGCTTTTCGTAATGCGCGACCTGTATATCGTGCAAAGCCGCCCGGAAAGCCGGCCGAAAGAGACAGACCAGCGGCGTAGAGGTCGTAGTTTGCGCGCGCAAGTTGGAGCAGCTTTGGCGGCAGAGAAGGGTCCTCGCGTTCCAGTTTCTCCAGCGCCATGTCGACCGAATTGCGCATCCGGTCCGCGTCGCGCGACATCGTACCCCGGGTCTCGCGGTAACCGACATGATAGCCGGGCGCTACAACGACCGGCCCGATCCTGGCCAGCCGGAGATAGAGGTCAATATCCTCAGCTCCCTGCGCTCCCGCCTTCTGGAAGCCCTCGTCGTAGCCGCCGATCCTCTGCACCGTTGCCCGGTCCATCATGGTGGCGCTGGCGTTCCGAATAAAGTTGACGGTCAAAAGTCGTGTCAGGACATCGCCCGCATAGTCCGGCCTACCGAGATCGGCCAGGAGCCGGTCGTCGGCGTCGATCCGGCGCGACCAGGTGTAGACCATGACCGGCTGGCGCAGCGCGGCATCGGCGGCGGCGAGAAAGCGCGTCACCGTCTCCGGGTGCCAGAGATCGTCCGCGTCGAGCGCGGCGAACCAATCGCTACTTGCCTCGGCTATGCCCCGGTTTCGCGCGGCCGCGACACCCGCGTTCGCCTGACGGATGATCCGGACGCGCGGGTCCGCCTTGGCGTGGGTCTCTGCGTGACCAAAGGTGTCGTCGGTGGAGCCGTCATCGACAAGGATGATTTCGATGTCGGGATGCGTCTGCGCCCGCACGGAGTCAAGCGTGCGGTCGAGCGTACTCGCAGCATTGAGCGCCGGGATGACGACCGACACCCTAGTCACTATGCGGCCCGGCGGCGCAGTGCGCCCTCGGCCACGAAAAGCAACGATAAGAGTGGCAGGAGCCATTCCACGCGAGCCTGATAGCGTGGTGCCGGGGCAGAAAGCACGCCAAAGACGCACGCGTTGACAACAAGGCCGAAGACGATGACGGCAAGGATCTCGATCTGCGACCGGGTCAGGCGTCCGGCAATCAGAAGAGCTCCCAGCACAAGCGCTGAAAGGAAGGTGGCGGCATACATCGCGAGCTCCGAAAGACCCATGATGAGGGAAGGCGTGCCGCGCTCGAACTCTTGACCGGTCCAGACGAAAGCCTTACCAGCCTCCGCGACCCGAATGAACTGATAGGCGGCGTTGCGGGCGGCCGCGATGGACTGTTGGAGCGGATACTCCATGGCGGCCGCCGCCACGATCTCCCATTCACGGTCCCGGATCTGCTCCCGCGCAGCCTTGTCCCGTGTTTCGAGACCGTTCTCGCCCCAAAGAAATGCGTAATGCGAGTCCGGCACACGCCCGTCGAAGACGTCGCACAACTCGCCGCCCTCAGCGCACTGTTTCTCGATATACCAACGCGCCGGCCCATCTTCGAGCGAGCGGGCCAGCGTGACGGGGGGACGGAGCGGCGCGAAGCTTACTTCGCCGAGAATCGCCATGCTGGCGCCAAGATTCAGGGTCGGCGCGACGGCGACTACGATCAGACCGGCAACGAGGGGAGCAAGGCCGTGTCTGGTTGGGATCGTCGGCGGCGCTCTCCGTATCAGACGGAGCAGAAGTGCGGCCGCAACCACTGCAAAGGCCAACGGCATGTTTCCGTAATGCGTCGAAACTGCAAAAGCGGCCAGCACTGTCAACGCCAGTCTCTGACCGACGCTGAATTCGTCGAAGCGCCGGACCAGCAACGCCGCGAAAACTAGGACGACCGCACCGAAGATGTCCGGCATCAGGTAAGTGGTCATCCATGCGACCTGGCTGACGGCGAGGAGCGCGGCGAACCCGGCTGTCAGAACGACCGGGCGCTGCATCGCCACGCGGTCGATGCACGCGAAGATCGAAAGTACGATCAGAAACGCCTGGAGATACGTCATTGCGTAGGGTCCCGCGGTGCGGACCACGGCGGCGAAAAGGGCTGCATAGGTGATGGAGCGGCCGTAAACTGCGGAGGTGTCGCCGAGTTGGCTTGTGGGCGAGCCAACGCCACCGCGCCCAGCTGCCCCGGCGTCGCCTCCATCGCTGCTGGAAAGCATATCGCCTACGATGTTCCAGATAGCATCGCCGCCGGCGATGTAGGCGTTTGTGTCCGGGAAGGCGATGAAATGGCCGGTTGCAGCTAAGGGCCAGCACATCACGAGCGACATCAGAAGCGCTACGGGAAGACCGCGGAGAGAGAAGAGCGGAGCAGCGCGGCCACTTTCCCCAGCGGAATTGAAAACGTCCGCCATCAGGCGGGCTCCTTTCGAAGCTCCGTTCGCTCCATGCTGTTCTTCGGACGGTCGTCTCGCGGCCTTTCAAATTGCTCGTGATATGCACGGTCGACATTGACATTCCAGACGTCATGCCGCTCGCCAAGGATATTGCGTGCCGCCAGCATGCCGGTGAGCATCGAATGATCCTGATTGTTATAGCGGTGCTGGCCGTTTCGCCCGATGCTCTGAAAATTCTCCAACTTCTTGAGCCACGCGAAGATGGTATCGACCGCGGCCCGGTACTCGGTGTCGTATACGGGATACGCCTTAGGCTGCCGCACTACGGTGCCGTCAACCACATCCTCGCGCCGGGCCAGCCCGAGTTGCTCCAGCTCGCGGGCGGCAAGGGCGACAAGCTCGCTATCCGCCGAACTCCAAAGATCGTCATCGGTCCAGCAGAAGTACTCCATTCCGATCGAGGTCTGCTGGTCGTTCGGAATCATCTCCGGCGACCAAGCGCGGAAATTCTGGATCCGCCCGACCCTGACATCTGGTGAATGAATGTATATCCAGTTGTCTGGGAAGGGGTCGGGTTTGTCTAGGATGAGGGCAACAAGAATGAAGTCGCGGAAGCGGAGTACACTGGCGGCATCGAGGACCTCTTGCGGCGGCGGCGGAGAGATGCAGCCGATCAGCGTCCGAAGGTCCATCGAATTGATGAAATGGTCGCCAGCCACGCGAATTGGCCCGCCGGGCGTATTGACTATCACGGCTTCGATACGATTGTCGTTCCGCTCGATCCCGATTACCGGAGCGTTCATGCGAACTTCCGCGCCCTTCCTTTCGATGAGTTCGGCGGTCATCTCCCACATCATGCCGGGACCCTTCGACGGGTAATGGAATTCCTCGATCAATGAGGTGGTGTCGCTCCGGCCCGAAAACGCGTTGATGACTGCCTTCGAAAGCGACAGCGACTTGATACGCTGTGCGGCCCAGTCGGCCTGGATAAGCTTAGGCGAGATTCCCCAAACCTTCTCGGTGTAGCTGTCGAAGAAATGCATGTAGAGCCGGCCGCCGAAACGGTTGATGACCCATTCCTCGAAGGTGTCTTCATGGCGTTTTGGGCGGACCTGCCACTTGATGTAACTCAAGAGGATGCGGGCAGTCTCGTAGATGCCGATCTTTGACAGTGCGTTGAATGGCTTCAGCGGATAGTCGAAGTACTTGTTTCTGTAGAAGATGCGCGACCTACGGGGCCGCCTAAGAAAATGCTTCCCAAGGACGCCATGCCACATCTCTTCGACTTCCGGAACCTTGGTGAAGAACCGATGGCCGCCGATGTCGAAACGAAACCCCTTATATCTTTCCGTGCGTGCGATACCACCGAGGTGATTGCTCGCCTCGAAAACGGTGACGCGGGCGTTCGGTGCCAGACGCTTCAGTTCATAGGCTGACGAAAGACCCGCTGGACCGCCGCCAATGACGACCGTGTGGCCGATGTCCTCGCTTACGCCGTGTGTCATGCGACTGTCCAACTCGGCCTCGCTATAGGAGTGGGCCTTTCCGAAAGCATGATCGCGGTGCGGAAATACTCGATCGTGGCGTCCAATCCGGCGCGAAGTCCAACTTGGGGCTGCCATCCGGTGGTCGCCGTGACCTTCGAGATGTCGGGCTTTCGGCGCTGCGGGTCGTCCTTGGCCGCATCCACGAACACCAGTTTCTCGGGCTCTCCGATGGTGTCGAGAATGTGCGTCGCCAGTTCGAGAACGGTAATTTCCTCCGGGTTCCCAATGTTAAAGGGTCCAGTTTCGCCTTTAGGGGTTTCGCTCACCGCCAGGAACGCGTCGATCAGGTCCGAGACGTAGCAGAACGAGCGCGTTTGCGACCCATCACCGTAGATCGTAATCGGATCGCCGCGGAGCGCCTGAACGATGAAGTTCGACACAACACGCCCGTCAGCAACCTGCATCCGAGGTCCGTAGGTGTTGAAGATGCGAACTACCTTGATCTCGAGCCCACTCATCCTGTGGAAGTCGAAGCACAGGCTCTCGCCGAACCGCTTGCCTTCGTCGTAGCAGGCACGGGGACCCGTCGTGGACACATTGCCTTGATAGGTTTCGGGCTGCGGGTGTACCTCGGGGTCGCCGTAAATTTCCGAGGTGGAGGCCTGAAAAAACTGGGCAGCACTACGCTTAGCGAATTCAAGTCCGTTCAACGTACCGAACGCCGCCGTCTTGGCCGTCTTGATCGGATCGGATTGATAAAAGACGGGCGAGGCAGGGCACGCCAGGTTGAAGACGAGATCGGCCTCGATCTCCGGAAAGGGTTCTACGACATCGTGCTTCACGAAGGTGAAATTCTGCCGATTAAGCAAATGAGCCACGTTGCTCATGCGACCGCTCGACAGGTTATCTATGCACGTTACATGCATGTCGCGCACAATGAGCGCGTCGCACAAGGCGCTGCCTAGGAAGCCAGCTCCCCCGGTAACTACAGCCCTACTCACCAGACGTCTACCCCTCACATCCTAAGCTGATCTTTAGTACGTTAGTCTTACCCATGGTCAATGCGGTATAACTCCGGTCACGAAGTTCTGTTCGGGTAGCTAGGGCATTTCTGCTTTCTGGCCAGATCACCCGTTCAAGGCGCAAGACTCCGATCGAAGAGAGCGCTAGGGGTGTCGCTTAGCCATTTACGGGGCTCTGTTGCAGAAATCCCGTGAGGGATTCATGTTGTGTATCCAGCGTGATAGCGGGAATGAGCAGCCCGTCCTTCCCCACCTACAAGACCGGGAACTGGCGGGCCTATAGCGAAGCGCTCAGGCGCCGGGGGTCGCTGACGGTCTGGGATCGATCCCGAGATGAACCGGGACGCCTAAACTACAGGTAGGCGCGGTCGGCAGCAGATCTACAGCGATGCCGCGATGGAGACCTGCCTGACGATGAAGGTGAAGGGCGCGCGGAAAACGATTCGCGGACCGTTTTCAGCACTGACGGGCGAAGCCCCCGGGCTGTTTGGCATGGCGCTGGGGCAGACGACCGGTTTCGTCGAGAGCCTGCTGCGCCTAGTCGGCCTGGACTGGATCGCGCCCGACTTCAGCACGCAGAGCCGCTGCCAGAAGACCCTGGCCGTCATCATCCCCTACCACGGCTCCAGCGGGTCGTTGCATCTATTGATACCTCCTCGGGACATCACTTCGTGATGCCCTGCCGGTCAGCGGACAGATACGTGGGCCGCGCGCTCTAGCAACGATGGAGCGGATACCACCGCCGGAGCCGCGTTGAGACGAAACCTCGCGGAATCATGCTGCGGATAACCCTT
>NZ_QGGV01000003.1:0-92056 GCF_003148765.1 Silicimonas algicola | reverse complement strand
TACGTGGGCCGCGCGCTCTAGCAACGATGGAGCGGATACCACCGCCGGAGCCGCGTTGAGACGAAACCTCGCGGAATCATGCTGCGGATAACCCTTGCGGGTCAGTGAATGCACGGCATGAAACTGCTGGCAGCGGCGAATGGCGAGGGGTTTCTACCGCCAGCACGCCGAGCTTCAGTCCGCTTCGCCGTCCTCAACGGCTACACGGGCGCTCGGCATACCCGTCACAGAAGCCGTAGGGTAGGTTCGTCCGCGGACAACGGAACCTCGGCCAGCGAACGGTTTCTGCAACAGCATCCCTCAGCCGACGCAAATGCCTCGCTTTTGACTTGGCCGAACGATGGTGTAGGGTTCTGACGTCTGGTTTCACTCGCAGCTCGCGTAATCTAGTCAATATGCGCATACTGGCAATCCTTGCGGCACTAATACTTCTGTGCGTCGGCTATGGGGCGGTCTGGACCGGACGGCTGGGGTCGATTGGTTCCCAGTCCTCCATGGAACGACCGCCTGAAGCAGCGCAGCACTCTTGGACGCTCGAGGAGCGATATGCCGTGATGCTTACGCAAGTCAACCAGTCAGCGGTGGACGCTGGCGACCACTTTCGTCTCGCGGAACTCTCCCTCTTTCTTGGACGGTGGTCAGAGGCCATCACCCAGCTGTCGGCCGCAATCCAGAGTGACTCCGACTTCGAACACGCAGGATCGGCACGCGCCGCGCGCGATTACATCGCGGCGATCACCGACAACGACGAGGACAGCGCACACGAAGCCTATTCTCGCGAGCGCAGCCATCTAGACAAGGATCCCGAGGACGGTGTCGCTGCCTACGTAGTTGTTCACTGGTTGCTCCGTTCCGACAATGGCACCCAAGCCCTGCCAATCATCGAGGCCCTGATTCAGCGGCAGCCGCACCTCTACCAGTACGACGAACTCAAGCTTGCCGCGCTCCAAGATGTTGGAGACAATCCTAGGATAGGCGCACAGCTTGCCTCGATGCACGCTAAGTACCCGGAAAGAAGGGAGCTCTCGGGATGGTATGTAGCCTGGCTCGAAGCGAATTCCGATATTCGCGCGGCGTCGGACATCTTGTTCGCCGAGACCCAGAAGGAAAGCCGAACGGAAACATCGATACCGAAGTATGTCGAGTTTCTGCAACGACACGGAGGCGACGGCGGCGCGGCCAAGAGACTCCAAGAACTCCTCGATGCGGGCGAACTTACCGTTGGCGAACCCGACTTTCGATTAGCTCTGGCTGACCTCTGGGAAAAAGTGGGAAATGTCCCGTTTGCGGTCCGAACACTAGAGGCGGTTGTTGAAGGTGGAGATGGTACCGGTAAAAGGTCCGACGCAATTGTCAGGCTCGCGCGACTCCTCGACGCTTCGGGCGATAGGCAAAGAGCCCGCTCAGAAATAGACAGGCTCCTCGGCTGGGACAGCGAAAATTCAGCAGCGCTGAAGATCCGGGCTCGTTGGAACCTTGAAGATGGCCTCGCAGATGATGCGCTCCGAGACCTCCTTGGGGCGAATCTCCAGCTTTCCCGGGATGCAGAATACGCGACGCTTCTCGGAGAGGTCTATCTTCTCCAAGGCCTTCGCACTCTGGCCGGCCAGCAATTTGCCTTGGCCTATGAATATTCGAGAGGGGCCGCACCGGAGGCGAAGCGCCTTGCCAACCACCTCATTTCGGAATTGAATTATGGAAGCGCCGACTTGCTACTTGAAACAGCGCTGGACCGTCATCCCGAAAACGTCGAACTTCTAAAGCTAGCGATAACGGTTGCATCGGAGCTTGGTGACGAAGTCCGATCCGCTTCTCTTACGGAGCGCCTACGCGTATCGGATGACGCTGCCGCAAGTGTCCTCAATGGTGATACCACCGAATATCGGCGCTGATGCGGTTCGAGGTGCGACCAAGGCGCAAATGCTGATCCTCGAAATCCGCTGCACCGAAGGCGACTACCGTTAAATCCACCGCTAGAACGTGGTCTGCGGGATGACGGATGATATGACCCCCGGAACCGCCCCGCTCCTGGTTAAAGTCTTGAGCACCGAATCCCTGGCTGGGAGAGGAGCGGAGTGCCCATGAAGGCGAGCAAGTTCACGGACGCGCGAGACAGCCGTTCATCATTAAGCAGGCTGAAGACGGGACGCCTGGCGCGGAAGTCTGTCGCAAGCCCGGGATCAGCTCGGCGACGTTCTTCAATTGGAAGAAGAATGCGGGCCTGATGCCGTCCGAGATGAAGCGCCTTCGGGAACTCGAGCAGGAGAACGCGCGGCTGAAGAAGATCGTTGCGGACTTGTCGCTCGACAAAGAGATGCTTCAGGACGTCATGAAGCGAAATCTCTGAGGCCTGCCCGGAAGAGGACGCTGAACGACGAGATGCGGGCAGATTGGCAGGTGTCGATCCGCCCGGCCTGTGCGGTGAGCCCGTTGGATCCGAGCACACACTGGATGTTCGAGCGGTTGAGATCACCGGGAGCCACATCGGCGATGCACCGGGTCCTGCCCGGCCTGCTCAGCCAGACTTCAACTGGCGAGGAAATCGTCAGCGTCAGGGCTAATGGCGCCCGTGTTACGCGCAAATGCAATAATGCGATTGCTGACCGCGGCGCCCACGCCGTCATCCCACACTGAAAGAACGCGAAGCCGTGGAAGACCGTCACCGCTGGCGCGGTACGAGGCCCTGCGGGCGGCGAAACAGCTCGGCCGCGCGATCTGGCGAAACTGGAGCGGATACCACCGAGGAAACCGTGCCGAAACGAAGATGCACTATATGAAACTGCTTGGGCAGCGCCTCATGGCGTGGGACTTGAACGACAGGTCGCGGTGGTTCAAATCCGCATCGCCCTCATGAACCGCTACACAGCGCTTGGCGTCCCTGTCACAGAAACCGGGGGGTACATTCGGCCGGGAAAAGGGGAACCTCTAACATCAGGCGCTTTGTGCAACAGAGCCCCTGAGTCGTCGGCCTCGACCGTCGCGCCTCAGCCGGCGATGGCGCGCCTCTTCTCCTGGGCGGTTTCGGTCGCCGGCGATAGGATCCTAAATAGAAGCTCGGGCATCCCCGTGGTTTCAGTCTTGGAATAGATCGACCGCAGATGCGTTCGCACCGTGGCCTCGCTGAGACCAAGCTCATCCGTCACGGCCTTCACCGACAGACCCCGCGACAGCAGAAGGCAGACACGAAACTCGGCGCGGCTCAGGTTGGCGGGATTAGATGCGTCGAGAACCGGAATCGTCCGGCGGATTTGCCCCACCTGCGCAGCTATGCGTCGCGCGGCAATCATGCGGTCGTCCATGCTGGCCCCGGTGACGAGACCCGGTTTCCGGCCTGCCCAGGACCGAACGAGCGTCGGCACCAACGCCTCGAATTCAAGGCGTTCGAAATGTGTGAAGCCACGGGAGAAATGAAGCTCGATGAAATCCCGGCGACGGGCATCGATGGCCAGGGGCAGGCTGACGATCTCGGCGACGTCGCGCGATATGCGCCAGTTCTCCAGAAGGTCGGTACCCGCCCAGGCTCGGTCGGTCAGAAGGTCCGTCAGGAACCACGCCGTGGAGGCGCGGACCTTGGGGTAAAGATACCCCATGGCATCCCGGCACAGACCACGCCGGAGAAGCGGCACGTCGGGATCGCCCTCGCGTGCGTCGTAGACAGCCACGGTACGCGGCCGATCCTCGTTCGTGTTATGTCGCGTGATCGCTGCGGCGTCTGCTCCCAAGCCCGACGCCAGCGTCGCAAGAGCGTCCTTGAGCGGCATCGACCCGTGCAATCCACCGCACCAGCCGGCGATCCCATCCAGCACCTTCAGCGTCGGCCCTAACCGGCTGGAAATAGGTGCGGACCCATCCCTAGTGTCCACGTCTCTGTCCTCTAAACCAAAACACGCACAAGCCGGGAGTTTCCCCGTGGACTGCTCAATAAAAAAACCGATCTCAATGGGTGGTCGATTTCCCCTCCCGGCAATCAGACCGCAAGGGCGACGGTGCGTCAAGGACGCGACACGTCTGACGCTCTTCAGGGTTAAGCCGAAGGAATGGTTCTCGACAAATCGGCAACAGTCGTTGCACGAGGACCGCTACTGTTGGCGCGAGACGAATGACGCCCGAGTCAGGGCGCCCGCCCGTGCTGCACGTCGCGTCAGCCGCCGAAGGTGTTGACCCACCGAATCGCGATCGGACCCAGGATGAGAAGGAAAAGTGCCGGAAGCATGAGGGACGCCATGACGCCCGACATCTTCACCGGCAACTTGTTGGCCATCTCCTGCGCCTTCAATTCGCGCGTGATGCGCATCTCGGAGGCATAGGTCGTCAGCGCCCCGGACACGCTTGTACCGAACTGGATCGACTGAAGTATGACGCTGGCGAAGGACATCACCTCGTCCACGCCAGTCCGCTGCGCCATGTCCATCAGCGCCTTTTCGCGGTCGCCACCGGCCGATACCTCGAGCTGCACAAGCCGGAATTCCTGCGCGATGGCCGGGGCCGACGCCTCCATCTCGTTCGAGACCCGCGTCATGGCGGCGTCGAAGCCGAGGCCCGCCTCGACGGCAACGACCATGAGGTCGAGCGCGTTCGGAAAGGTCTCGGCGATCTGGAGTTGGCGTTCGTCCGACTTGGCGCGAAGCCAGAGCGCCGGGAAGAAGTAGCCGATCACCAGAAGCGAAGTGAGGACGTAGTAGGTCAGCATCGTGCTCTGACCGTCGATCAGGGCGGCGACACCATCGGGCAGCGGAAGAAGCGTCGCCTTCCGAAGTGCCAGGACGGCGAGGTAGAGCGCCGGCAGACCTGCGGCGAGAAGGATGCGGATCGTGTAGAACTTGAAGATCGCGTCGCGCCCGACCATGCCCGCGTTCATCAGCTGGCGCCGGACCTTGGTGCGCTTCTCGCGCGAGTGCGGCATGAGCGCCTTCATCAGGCCCTTGGGGTCGACGTCGGCGTTGTTCAGAAGACCGGCCTCGAAAGCCGTCCGCCGTGTCACGGCCTTGCCGGCGTTGTAGCGCCGACCGACCGGGTTCGAGGCGACGAGGCCGCCGAAGAAGCCATAGACGATCAACAGGGTCCCGATGAAGATCCCCATGATGACGAGGCCGCCGGCTGACCCGACGTTCCCGAAGAAGGCTGTGATCTGTTCAAGCATCTCTGTGCCCTCCTCAGAACCGGAAGTTGACGAGCTTGCGCAGGATCAGCGCATTCAGGACCGAAAGCGTGACGATGGCGATGCCAAGGGGAACCGCCTCGGGTTCGTTCGCGATCGAGCCATAGTAGCTGGGCGTCAGAATCTGCATCGCCACGAAGATCAGCACCGGGATGAACGACAGGAACGCGGCTGTCAGCCGGCCTTCCGCGGTCAGTGCCTTGACCTTCTTGCGCATGTTGAGACGGTCGCGGATCGTCCGCGACAGGACGTTGAGAACCCGCGCCAGGTCGCCGCCGGTGCCGTGCTGGATCGCGATGGCGGTGGCGAGGTAGTGGACGTCCTCCTGGTCGATGCGGGACGAAAGGTCGCGGAAGGCCTCAGTCAGGTCGTCGCCGAAGCTGACCTGGTCGACCACGATGCCGAACTCCGAGCCGATCGGGTCGGGCATGTCGTTCGCCACGGCCGCCAGCGTCGTGTTCAGCGGGTGTCCCACCTTCAGGCCGCGCGCCATGAGGTCGAGACCATCGGGCAATTGCTTGACGAGAAGGTTCATCCGCTCGTTCCGCTTCATCCGCACCTGGAGGATGGGAAGGAACAGGCCGACGACGAAGCCAAGCGCCAGCGCGTTGAGCCAGCCCATGAACTGCATGCCCACGACGAAGATCGCCACCGCGGCGGCGAAGCAGGTCACGAGGAAGGCGCCCGGCGCCATCGTGATCCCGCCCTGTCTGAGAACCACCGGCAGGTCGCCGACGAAGGGAAGTCTCTCGACGAAGCTGCGCTTTTCGGTCGGCTTGAGGATCTTGAGGATTTCCTCGGTCGTGGCGCCCTTCTGGATCAGGCGCATCCGGCGGCTCTTGGCCTGCTCGACGTTGGCCGTCCGCGACAGCATCTGCCGCAGGCCCTCGAACACCAGGAGCAGCCCGAGGACGGCACCGACATAGGTGACGAAGCGCAGGTCGACCTGGGCCAGAAGATCGGTGATGGTCTTCATGTCCATGACTTACTTCCCCCGTGCCAGGAACGAGGTCTGGCTGAGGTCGACGCCGGACGCGAGCAGCGCCTCGGCGCACTTGGGCCGCATCCCCGTCGCCATGAACTGCCCCTGAACCTCGCCGTTCTCGCCCTTGCCGGTCTTCTTGAAGACGAAGATGTCCTGCATGGTGATCGTCTCGCCTTCCATGCCCGTGATCTCGGACACGCTCATCACCTTGCGGTTGCCGTCCGACAGTCGGTTGAGCTGGACGATGAAGTTGATGCCGGACGCGATCTGCGACCGGATGGCCGAGAGTGGCAGGTCGAGCCCCATCATCGACACCATCTGCTCGATCCGGCTGAGAGCGTCGCGCGCGGTGTTGGCGTGGACGGTCGTCATCGAACCGTCGTGGCCCGTGTTCATCGCCTGGAGCATGTCGAAGGTCTCGGAGCCGCGCACCTCGCCCACGATGATCCGGTCGGGGCGCATGCGAAGCGCGTTCCGGACAAGATCGCGCTGGCTGATCGCGCCGGTGCCGTTCGGGCTGGGCGGACGGGTCTCGAGCCGGACGACGTGCGCCTGCTGAAGCTGAAGCTCGGCCGCGTCCTCGATCGTCACGATGCGTTCGTGTTCGCTGATCGACCGCGACATGGCGTTCAGAAGCGTCGTCTTGCCCGAGCCGGTACCGCCCGAGATCAGGATGTTCATCCGCGCCTCGACCAGCGCCTGCAGCAGACCCGCCGCCTCCTGGCTGAGCGACCCGAGCTCGATCATCTTGTCGAGAAGGATCGGCTTCTTCGAGAATTTGCGGATCGACAGCGACGGCCCGTCGATGGCGCAGGGGCGGATGATCGCGTTCACACGACTGCCGTCGGGCAGTCGGGCATCGACCCAGGGCTGGCTTTCATCGACGCGGCGTCCGATGGACGACACGATCTTGTCGATGATCCGCAAGAGGTGCCGTTCGTCTCGGAAGCGGACCTTGGTCGCCTCCAGCACGCCGAAGCGCTCGACGTAGACGCTGTCATGACCGTTCACCAGGATGTCGTTCACCGTCGGATCGGCCAGGAGCGGCTCGAGCGGACCGTAGCCCAGCACCTCGTGCATCAGCTCGTCGACGATGAGCTTGAAGTCCTCGGTCCGCATCGGCCGCTTTTCCTCGGCCAGGACCGCCTGCGCCAGGTTCGCGACTTCACGGCGCAGCTCGTCCGTCTGCACCTTGTCGATCACGCTGAGGTTCAGCCGCTCGAGCAGCGCCTCGTGCAGCCGGCTCTTCAGCAACAGCCGGTCGGTCAACTCCTTGTCGTTGCCGGCAAGCGAGCGCAACGCCGACGAGGTGACGCGGTTCGCGGCGTCCATCCCCTTCTGGCTTGTGCCATTGACCGCCACCGCGGCCGGGGTTTTCACGTCGGACTTTCCGAAGGACTTGAACATGACCGTGTCTCCTTAAACTCGTACCGAAGCCTTGGACTTCGGCAATTCGGCGATCGTGGACTTCGCGAGCGCGGCGATCCCCTTGTAGAGATCGGACCGGCCCGCCACCTCGGACACCGGCTTGCCATAGTCGACGGCCTCGCGGGCCGCCTTTGGATCGTGCGCGATCCAATGAGTGAACGACGTGTCGAGCGCCTTCTGCGCCTCGCGGTGATGCTCCCGCAGCATCATCGGCTTCTTCTCGTGGTTGACGATCAACTCGATCGGAAGCTGCGCGTTGTCGGCAAGGACGAAATCCATCAGCCGGCGCGCGGCGCGGACGGCGGGCACCGTCATGTCCATGACGATGTACATCCGGTCCGTCTCGGCCAGAACCGGCTCGACCCAGCTGACAAGGGCACGGGGCAGATCGACGACGACATAGTCGAACATCAGCTTGAGCGTCTTCATCAGCGCGTCGATCTGCTCCGGCTGGAGCGAGTCGAGCGGCGCGAACTTGCGCGGAGCGGCGAGGACGCTCAGCCCCGACGGCAGGCGCACGATCGTCTGCTCGATCCAGTGCGCGTCGGGCAGGAAATGCTCGGAGGCGAGTTGCAGAAGTCCCTCCTGCTCGTCCATGTCGAGGAAGTCGCCCACGGTTCCGAACTGAAGGTCGAGATCCACGATGCAGACGCGGTTGCCCGCCTCTTTCTTGAACGTGCCCTTCCGCTGCAGAAGCTGGTCGGCGAGGTTCACTGCGACCGTCGTCGACCCGATGCCGCCCCGCGCCTGAGAGACCGCGATCAGCTTGCCGGTCGCCGCAGAGGGGCCTGAGTACCGCTCTTCGGTCTCGGCCCGGCGACGCGCGATCCACGAGCCTACCACCTCGACCAGTTCGCCCGTCGACGATGGATAGGGTAACACGTCGTCCACCCCGGCCCGCGTCAGCGCGCGCGCCTTCGACAGGGGCAGGTCGCCGTCGGTAAGCGCGAGGTAGACCGTGCCCGGCTTCCGCTGCTCGGTCAGATGCTCGATCGCCGTCAGGTCGGCCGCGTTTGACGGATCGGTCGCAAAGATGACCACGTCATGATCGGCCGCCATCTTCACTGCGGCCCCGTTCAGCTGCGAGACCGACGCCGCCTCGGTCGCCACCCTGGCGCCTTCGATCTTGGACAGGGCTTCTCCGACCCGGTCCGATATCGCGCCGTCGGAGGAGATGAGGAGGATGGAATTGTGCATCGGTTGGTCCTTGATGTGGTTCAGCCGCGGGTTCCGAGATTCATATCCTCGGCAGGCAGAGTGACGGAGATATCCGGGAAAGGGATACGAGCCGCGTTGGTGCCGTCGCCTGTCGGGATGCCATCGGCGTTGGCGGCACCCGCTGTAGAAGCGAGTGCGCTGAGCGGTGTCATGAATTCGAAGCAGAACAGCGGATATCTTGGGGCGTCTTCGTCGCCTTCCACGGGGTCTTGGGTGCCGCACACATTCTGGGCGCCCACCAACTCCGCTGTGATGTTGGGAACGTACGGTCCACCCACAAAACCTAGATTGCGGTCGTAGTTGTAGCGCAGAACTACATTGGCGCTAGTAGCGCCCTGTGGCAATAGCGGCTCGATCAGATCAAAGATTTCGACAGCGGCTGCCTGCGCCTCGAGGCTCGCAGCATTTGGCTCGGACAGCCTACAACTACGGTTAACCTGCTGGCAGATGCCATTATTTGCGCTACAAAGGGTGCCGGCGGGATATTCTGCGCTGGTGCCTTCTTCTCGACGATGATGCAATGGAATGTTGGCGCAAATAGGCGGCCGGACCGAGGCGATACGGGTGGCACGCTGCATTGCTTTCTCGGTCGATACCCAATTGTAACCAAGTCGGCCAAAATCGAGGATGGCAAATAGGATCAGGAGGAACAGCGCGATGACGACCGCGAACTCGACCATGGTGGTTCCGGTTTCGTCTTTGCGGAACCGACCGGGCAGGGATTTCAAGTGAATAGTCACGGTCACACCCCATAAACCCGAGAAAGATCTGTTATATCGCGCCACAAGGGTTCGAGTACCCTTTGTCCGTTCAGCTCGAGGATGCCTACCAACGGGAAGGTTATCGTGAAGCGCGCCGTAACCTCTGCCATCGGCACGCGGGCTTGCCGATAACGGTCAGCGTCAGCGTGGCTAACGCAGGTGACACTTCGAGAAACCCAGTCAAGCACGACGAGTTCGGGAAGAAAGCCATCAATTTCAGTATCCATGCTCCGCTGGACAATGGCGTAATACCTGTCGCCGTCGTTGTAAGTTATAACTTCTGGAACGCCGACGCTGCCGGCATCGGCGCAGATATCGCCGTTCGTCGTTCGAGCCATATAACGCGCCGCATCACGAACACCGACGATGGCGCCCTGATAGGAAAAAAACAAACGCGTGAATTCGACGATCACGAAGAAGGCAAGTAGAAAGACCGGAAGAAGCAAAGCAAATTCTACGAGCGCCACACCGTCCTCGGACCTCCGGAACTTGATAAGGGCAGTTCTGATTTTCATGTCTACGCCCTACCGGTAAAGCTGCACGAGGTTGCGGAAGGTGCCTTCCGCGACGTTGTCGGTGCCTCCGTTAAGCGCACCGCTGATGACCTCGGCGTAGAGCTCACGGGTTGTCCCGCTCGGACGTGCCGGGTTCAGCAGGAACAGTTCCACGAAGTACTGCGCCAGGAACTGTCCCGACCTACCATTCAACTGGTCGCGGCCAAACGGGTTGGCATTACTGCTCCAGTATTCGCAGTCGACGGCAGCGGCAGTAATGACGCGGCGGCGCGGGTCATCCGAAGCAAGTGAGTTGCCGGCGTTGTCGGTGCTGCAGGAAGGCAAAGAACTTCCCTCGCGAACGTAAGCAGGATTTGCATCACCGGGGTTGATGTAGATGTCTTTTATCAGGTCAAGCGGCCCGCCAGGCCGGGGGTTTGGTACTACGTCCGGACCCGCAGAGTAGGCACCAGAATTTGAGTAGAGCGACGTCGCGACCTCTGCATTGTAATACTGCCAACGGGTAGTGTCGGGGCCAGCGCGCACCACAGGCTGTGTCTCAAGAGGCGGAACGGGAGCAAGGATGTTCGTTGCTCCAGGTCGGAACGGGTCGTCGACGTGATACATCGTACCATCATCATCAATCCATTCCTCGTGGTCCTCGACCCTACCAAGGGAATCAGGGTCCACCGAATAATTCGCCTCGACATAGTCAATCCGGCCTTGCGTCCAATCAGAGTCGCCATAGCGGTCACCCGCGCCGGAGTACGCGGTACATTCGCTCACGCCGACGTCTCGGAAGCAATCGTCGGGCGGCAGATCCATCGTCGTGCTTGTCGTATCTGGCGATGAGTTGTTGCCGCAGGTCGAGCCATCGACGTAACTCTTAGTCACCACGGGCGCAGGTGGATACCTGGGATCGTCTTCCATGTCCATCTGCGCCGAATCGTACATGTCGAAGAAAGAATTGAGCGTCGTAGGCCTCCAGCCCTCGGCCCTCCCCGTCATGGTGCTGAGGTAGCCGTTCTCGAAACAGAGTGAAAGCGCCCCTTGGCCTGCGACGAGGCACGCATAGAGATCGTTGTTTCTCAAGCCATAGCAGGGACCACCTGGGTCGGTCAGATCCTCCGCAGGCACCTGATCGAAGACGTCGAGCCAGGCAAAGTTGCCAGGATGCCAATCCCCGCCGTTGCCGTTGCCCCCTTCGGCAACGAGCCGGATTGTCTGGCCGATGTTGGCGGAAGGATCCCATGGTTCCCCGCTAGCCGGCGTTGGCGGCATGCAAAAGAAGATCGGACTGACATCGCAGGCGAGGCTTGTAAATCCCGCGACCGCCTCGGCGCCGACCATCTCGGTCGGCAGGTCGTCGGTCGAGAAGATCGACAGGAGTCGCGCAAAGGCCCAAGGCACCTGGACGCGCTTGTCGCCGCGCTCGTCGTTGATCATCGAGATACGGACGAAGCGTGCCACGAGATCGTTGGAAGCCTCGCCCGGATCGAGCCAACCATCGGCCGGCAGTCGTGTCATCGGCGTGAAATCGGCTGCGGGAAGCGTTGAATAGAAATCGAGGTGGAAGGATTCCCCGTCGAGGTCCGTATCTCCGTTCCCGCCGATGGCAAACCTGTCCCGGATCAGGTCGTTCGCCGCATTTTGAGAGCGCTGCAGGGCGCCCGGAAAGCCATTCAACTCGCCTGCTGCGGCCAGTGCCACGTTATCGACGAAGGACTGAAGTTCCGACTGGGTCGAGGCGCGCCGACCGATATCGAAGGAGAGCGCCGCGAGGAGAAAAATGGCGGCGCAGCAGATGGCGAAGAACACCAGAAGGGCGCCGGTCTCGTCTTTGGCGAAGCGCTTTGCACTCGGTACCATCACATGCCGTCCCATTCCAATGTCCCCCAGGCGAAACTGCGGTGCGGGGCCCAGAGAGCAGATCCGGGCCGCCGCCGCAGGGTCAGTTGGTGCGTTCTTCGACTTCCACGTTCTCGATGTTGACGCCCGCGCGACGCACCTTGATGGTCATCTTCGGGCCTTCCTCGGTCGGAGATTTCTCGCGGATGATGTCCGACAGCCTGATCGACTCCATCGGCTCGTCCACAACCGAGTCGAGCGTGCGAAGCGAGAGCGAAAGCTGCCCGGCCTTCTCGGCCAGCGCCAGCTTCTGGCCCTGCTCGGGCGTCACCTCGACCGTCACAGTCTTGGCGACGTTCGCCGTCTCGTTGTTCTCGTCGGCCTGCTGGTCGACGCCGATGATGCGGATGTTCTGAAGGATGGTGACCGCCCGAAGGCTCTCGCCGCCGCCTTGGGTAAGCACGATGTCAACGGTGTCGCCCGGCGTGACGAAACCACCGACTGCGGTTGATGCGTTGACGCGGATCGCCATGGCTCGCGAGTTCTTGCCGAGCGTCTGGGTGATCGTCACCTTCTCACCGAACTCGGAGAGCTTGTTCGCAAGGACGAGCTCGCCTTGGGCGATCGCCCGTTTGGCGCGGCGTGGCTCTTGTCCGGCTTCAGGAACTAGCGTCGAAAAATCGCTGTAGGTGCCCGGCGGCACCGCGTCGGTCGGCCACTGGATCGTGGTCAGCTTGTGCGCCTCGATCGTCTTACCGAAAGGGATGTCCTGAGCGGCCACGACCACGCTGACGAGTTTCGGCTCGTTCGCGTCGATGGAGGCGGTCGCCGTCTGGACCTGGAGAAGCTCGCGAGAGGCATAGACCGAAAAGCCGGCGACGCCGATTCCGATCACGAGGGTCAGTAGCGAACGCATACGCATGAAATCACTCCTTAAGTGGCGTCAGAAGGCGCTGGTGGTTTCCCGGATCTCCGTGCCGACTGCGTTGGCGAGGGCGGATATCGTTGCACTACCGACGATAATAACCACCAAAAGAGCCACGGCGTACTCTACAAGAGTTGCTCCGGCGGCGACGACAATGAATTTACGGATCGCGGTCATGTTTTGAATCTCAGAAGTGTCTACTTGCAAGCAAGGAGAGGCCGGCATTGCTTGAGGCAATGCCGGCACATCATCTCACGGAACGGTAGGCGCAGGCACCACAGGCGCGGCGCAATCGGCGCCGCCGTCGGCGAGGGCGCTCGTGCAGGCGTTGCCCATGACCTCGGAAACATCGCCACCGAGAGCAAGCAGCGCCGTTCCACCAACGACGATCGCCAGGATCAGCGCGACGCCGTATTCGACCAGGGTCGCACCGTCTTCGGATTTACGGAATTTCAGGAAAAGATTGCGCATTTCAGTACTCCTATTACGCATGACTTGGAGATGAACGCATCACGCGTCCCCACCCGAACCGGCGACATCACTGTCCCCCCCGGCTCATTTCTTAAGATACCGACCGCCTTCCCCTCCCACATCGTCGATTCAGATGAGAATTTCGCTCTTAGGTTGTTTTCTTGGACAAATGTGGCTGGATTCGGACGGATTGCGGCGGAGACTGGCCGCCTGAAGGGCGATTCCCTCGGCGGAAATCCGCGAATCAGGGCTGTGGATGACCTTCGGCGCGACGCCCGGCAACAACACGCCGAATGAGAGGTGATTGATGCAGAAACGCCCACAAATACCCCTGATTTCTCAGGATTCCTCGGCAACGGCCCCAATCCCGCTGCGCGGTTTGTCGCCTCCAGCACCGGCCCGGCAGCCTGTGGATAATCTTCTGAACAACTTTCCTGCGGCAAATCGAGCCGCCACATTCTCGCCACAATCCGGTCACCCGTCGCCCCCGCCCACGAAATGACCCCCTCGTCGTCCGACACGGGCCATCTTTTCGCCCCTTGCCAAGGACAGCGTAAGACAGGGGCGATCCGGGACTGGAGCTGCGCATGAGCGACGACAAGACCCCCGACCCGCAGGGCTGGACGCCCCGCCGCGACCCCGAGGCGCAGACGCCCCCCGCGCGCGGACCGAAGGACGCGCCCCTGCCGCGCCCCATCCGCGACTGGGCCTCGATCTGATCCTTCCGCCGGCACGCGCGGGGCGCTAACCTCGGCCCCATGAGCGAGCCCGTCACCGCCATCCGCAATCTCGGCCCGGCATCCGAGAAAGAATTCGTCCGCGCCGGCCTGCCCACGGCCGACGCGATCCGCGCCATCGGCGCCGACACCGCCTACCTCCGCCTTCTCGAGACCGGCACCCGCCCGCACTTCATCGGCTACTACGCCCTCGTCATGGGCCTTCAGGGCCGCCCCTGGCACGACTGCAAGGGGCCTGAGAAGGATGCCCTGCGCGTTCGCTTCGATGCACTCCGCGCGGGGGCACGCCCCAGGCCGCAGAACGACGGGCCCAGCCTCTCGCTGCGCCGCGAGTTGGACGGGCTGGGCGTCCGGCTCGATTCCTGAGCGGCACTTTTTCGGAACCGCCCGCGTTTCCGGAGGTTTCCCTGCCATGACACAGGCGTCCGATCCCCCCCGCCCGCGCGAAAGCAAAGATGTCCTTCGCTCTCGCCTCGCCCGCATCGCCCCCCTGGTGGAACGCGCCACGGGCGAGCCGCTGCAAAGGCCGAAGACTCCCTCGCCCCGCAAGGCGCCATTGAACTACCGCCGCTCGTTCAAGGATTGGGCCTCGATATGACCGACACCACCTATACCCGCAGGTACGACGGCGTGGACGACCTCGCCCGCCTCGCCAAGCTCGAGCGCATGGCCAGTCTCATGGACAGCGCCCTTCGCATTCCGGGCACGCGGATACGCGTCGGCCTCGACAGTATCGTGGGTCTCGTCCCCGGCATCGGCGACACCCTCGCCCTCGCCCCGTCCGCCTGGATCATCGGCAGCGCCTGGAACATGGGCGCGCCCAACCACGTCCTTGGCCGGATGGCGGTCAACTCCGGCATCGACTGGGTCATCGGCACTATCCCCCTTCTCGGCGACCTGTTCGACGTCGGCTTCAAGGCCAACCTCCGGAACGTGGCCCTGCTGAGGGAGCATGTCGAAAAGACAAAGGGCCGCCCCGATGGACGGCCCCTGACTGTCGACGCGTCAGCCGTTCAGCCGACGAGTTCCATTCCCGCGAAGAAGTAGGAGATCTCGTCCTTCGCCGTCTCGGGCGCATCCGAGCCGTGGACCGAGTTCTCGCCGACCGATTCCGCGAATTCCGCGCGGATCGTCCCGGCGGCAGAGTCCTTGGGATTGGTCGCGCCCATGACTTCGCGGTTCTTCGCGATGGCGCCTTCGCCTTCCAGCACCTGCACGACCACCGGTCCCGAGGCCATGAACTCGCACAGCTCGTCGTAGAACGGCCGCGAGGCGTGGACCTCGTAGAACTTGCCTGCCTGCGCCTTCGTCAGGTGGATGCGCTTCTGCGCGACGATGCGAAGGCCCGCATCTTCGAACTTGGCGTTGATCTTGCCGGTCAGATTGCGCTTGGTCGCATCGGGCTTGATGATGGAAAGGGTGCGTTCGGTCGCCATGGTCATGTGCCTCTCAGGACGTCCCGGCGGGGCGCCCCATGCGTCCCACCCCGGATTTGGCCGCCCGCCTAGCATGGCGGTCGCGTGAGGGAAACCCCGTCTGGCGGACCTCCGGCAAGGCTGCTAATGCCGCCCCATGCTCAGAGTCGACGACATCCGCTACTCGGTCGAAGGCCGCCCTTTGTTCGAGGGCGCCTCGGCAACCATTCCCGACGGCCACAAGGTCGGCTTCGTCGGACGCAACGGCACCGGCAAGACCACGCTCTTCCGCCTGATCCGGGGGGAGCTGGTGCTGGAGGGCGGCGACATCCGCGTGCCGAAGGGCGCCCGCATCGGCGGCGTGGCGCAAGAGGTGCCGGGCTCCGAGACCTCGCTGCTCGACACCGTGCTCGAGGCCGACACCGAACGCGCGAGCCTGATGGCCGAGGCCGAGACCGCAACCGATCCCACGCGCATCGCCGAGATCCAGACGCGCCTCGCCGACATCGACGCCTGGTCGGCCGAGGGTCGGGCGTCGGCCATCCTCAAGGGCCTCGGCTTCACGACCGAAGAACAGGGAATGCCCTGCTCGGCCTTCTCGGGCGGCTGGCGGATGCGCGTGGCGCTGGCGGGGGTTCTGTTCAGCGCGCCCGATCTTCTCCTGCTCGACGAGCCCACAAACTATCTCGACCTCGAAGGCGCGCTCTGGCTGGAAAGCTATCTCGCCTCCTACCCGCACACCGTCATCGTCATCAGCCACGACCGCGGCCTTCTGAACCGCGCCGTGACGTCCATCCTCCATCTCGAGGACCGAAAGCTGACCCTCTACCAGGGCAGCTACGACACCTTCGCCGAGACACGCGCCGCCCGCCTCGCCGTGGCCGAGGCCGAGAACCGCAAGCAGGAGGCGCGGCGCGCTCACCTGCAAAGCTTCGTGGACCGCTTCCGCGCCAAGGCGTCGAAGGCGGTGCAGGCCCAGTCGCGGCTGAAGATGATCGCGCGGATGAAACCGATCTCGAGCCCGCAGGAAGCGGCGCTGCGCCGCTTCACCTTTCCCGAGCCCGAGGAGCTGTCGCCCCCCATCATCAACATGGAAAGCACCAGCGTCGGCTACGACGGGCGCGCCGTACTGTCGAAGCTCAACCTCCGGATCGACCAGGACGATCGGATCGCGCTTCTGGGTCGCAACGGCGAAGGCAAGTCGACGCTGTCGAAACTGCTGGCGGGCAAGCTCGACCCCTTGGGCGGACGCATCACGCGGGCCCGCAAGCTTCGCATCGGCTATTTCGCGCAGCATCAGCTCGACGAGTTGCACATCGACGAGACGCCCCTCGACCACATCCGCCGTCTGCGGCCCGGCGAGACCCCCGCCAAGCTCCGCGCGCGTCTCGCCGGCTTCGGCATCGGCGCCGAGCAGGCCGACACCGTTGCGGGACGGCTGTCGGGTGGTCAGAAGGCGCGTCTTTCGCTTCTTCTCGCCACGCTCGACGCGCCGCACATGCTGATCCTCGACGAACCGACCAACCACCTCGACATGGAAAGCCGGGAGGCGCTGATCGAGGCGCTGACCGCCTATTCCGGGGCAGTCATCCTCGTCAGCCACGACATGCACCTTCTGTCCCACGTCGCTGATGCCCTGTGGCTGGTGAAGGACGGGCGCGTGGCCCCCTGGGACGGCGATCTCGAGGATTACCGGCGGATGCTTCTCGACATGCCTGCGCCCAAGTCCGGCAAGAAGGAACGGGCGCCGTCCGCCAGCCGCCACGACATCGCGCAGCTTCGTCAGGCGGTGTCGGACGCCGAGTCGCGCGTCGGCAAGCTGTCGGAGATGCGCGAGAAGCTTTCGGTCAAGCTCGCCGATCCGGCCATCTACGAAGAGACGCGCCTTAAGGAAGCCGAAGGCTGGCAGAGGAAGTTCGCTGAGGTGGAGCACGGTCTTGAGCGTGCCGAGGCTCTGTGGCTGAAGGCTCTGGAACGCCTCGAGCAATCCGGCGGCTGACCGGGCTGCGCAGGCGGCAACGGATTGTTTCCGTGAGATCGGCCAGATTTCGCCACAATCACGCCATGATCGGTGCTAGTTTCTGCCTTGTTTAAGAGTGTTCAAGGAGTCACCTGTCATGGCCGTTTACGAGTTGCTCGGTATTTCCTCTCTTCTGTCGGCCGGTATCGCCGTTGTCCTTCTGGCGCGACTGGTGCGCAAGTCGCGCTGAACCGACAGACCGGAAGGTGAAGAAAAGCGCGCCTTGCAGGGCGCGCTTTTTTCTTTCGGTCCAATAGCAAAGGGCGCGACCGAAGCCGCGCCCGATGCTGATCGTGTGTCCCGAAACTCAGCGCTTCGAGAACTGGAAGCTCTTCCGGGCCTTGGCGCGGCCGTACTTCTTCCGCTCGACCACGCGGCTGTCGCGGGTCAGGAAGCCGGCGGCCTTGAGAGCGCCGCGCATGCTGGGATCATAGAGCTGAAGCGCTTTCGAGATGCCGTGCTTTACTGCGCCGGCCTGGCCTGAAAGACCGCCGCCCTTGACGGTGGCGACCACATCGAACTGGCCGTCGACGCCAGCCACCTGGAAGGGTTGGCGAAGGATCATCTGAAGCACGGGGCGCGCGAAGTAGACCGCGATTTCCTTGCCGTTCACGACGACCTTGCCGGAGCCCGGCTTGATCCAGACGCGGGCAACCGCGTCCTTGCGCTTGCCGGTCGCATAGGAGCGGCCGAGCGAGTCACGGACTTGCTCCCGCGGCGCACGTTCTTCGGCAGGGGCGCCGGTGACGCCGCCGATGTCCTGCGAAACGACGTCCTTGAGATCGTCCAGCGTTTTGATGTCTTCGGCCATCTTCAGCTCCGGGTGTTCTTCTTGTTCATGGACGCGACGTCCAGAACGGTGGGCTTCTGCGCTTCGTGCGGGTGCTCGGTCCCGGCGTAGACGCGAAGGTTGGTCATCTGCTTTCGCGACAGCGGGCCGCCGGGAAGCATGCGCTTCACGGCCTGCATCACGACGCGCTCGGGATGAGCGCCCTCGAGGATCTGACCCGTGGTGCGCGACTTGATGCCGCCCGGAAAGCCCGTATGCCAGTAGTTCGGCTTTTCGCGCTTGTTGCCGGTCACCTGGACCTTCTCGGCGTTGATGACGATGACATTGTCACCCATGTCCATGTGTGGGGTGAACGACGGCTTGTGCTTGCCGCGCAGGCGCATGGCGACGATCGAGGCAAGGCGGCCCAGCACGACGCCTTCGGCATCGATGATGATCCACTGCTTATCGATGTCCGCCGGTGTTGCGGTGAACGTCTTCATTGTCTCTGCCCTGGATGGGATTGCGTTTGATGTGCGGCTTCTAAAGGAATCGGCGGCGCCGTCAACGTCAATCTGGCCCAATAAGTCATTAAATTTCAGCAGCTTGTTATTATGGTATTGGAATACCCCAAAATTGTCCGGGTTTGGCGCGCCTCCGAAACGCCTGAAAGAACCTCGAAAAATCCGTCCCTTGGCAATCGGATGGACCCAATTCGCGTCCAGTATGTTGTCCAGTGAGAGTATTTTCGAGTTCGGGATGGACATCGCATGATCGCCAACTTCTTCCTCCTCTTCCTCGCCGCGGGTTTCGCGCTCGCCACCGTCGCCATCGGCCTCGGCAACCCGGTCCCCGTCGTTGTGGCCATCGCCGCGGCGACCATCGTGTTCCTCAGCGTCAGCCGCCGCTCCGAGGGCTGATCTTTCCCTTTCCGAAGCGATGCGCCGCGCCCTAGACTCGGGGCATGACGCATCGCAACCGTATGCTGGCCACCGGAGATCTCGTGGCGGACCCCGCTCGAGGTCTCTTCATGGGGAATCGCGGCATCCTCCACGACGAGCGGGGCCACATCGGCCGCGCTCTCTGGAAACACAAGTCCTGGATCATCTGCGTTCTCGAGCACAAGGGCTGGCACCGGACGGTCATGACGCCGGGCGCCTATACCGAACTGTTCTTCCTCGACGACGCCGTGGCCCTCGCCGCCGGCCATCGCCCCTGCGCGCTCTGCCGTCGGAGCGCCTTCGATGCCTACCGACGGGCAGCGGGTCTCACGTCCAGAGCAAGTGACATGGATGACCGCCTCCATACCGAACGCGCCATTCCCCGCACCTTCGGCCAGCGCCGCTACCAGACCGATGCGGCGACCCTGCCCGACGGGGCGATCATCCTCGACACCATCCCGCTGCTCGTCCAGGGCGACCGCCTGCGTCCGGTGTCGCCCTCAGGCTATGGCGACCCCCGCCCCCGCATGACGGGTATCGTCACCGTCCTGACGCCCCCGACAAGCGTCGCTGCCCTCAAGGGTGGCTTCAGTCCCGTCCTTCACCCGTCAGCCTGACGCCTTTTCTTCCAGCGCCAGCCACTCCTCCTCGGCCGCGGCCAGCTTCGACTGCCGCTCCGCGAGGGCGTCGGTCGCCTTGCGGAATTTGACAGGCTCGCGGCTGAACAATTCGGCGTCAGACATCAGAAGCGACAGCTTCGCGATTTCCGCCTCGAGCCGCGCGATTTCCTTCGGCAGCGCGTCAAGCCGGTGGCGCTCCGTAAACGTCAGGCCGCCATCCTTCGATGCGGTTTTTTCTTGCTCTTGCCGACGCTTGTCGGCCCTTGTGGAGGAGACGGAGGCCTCGACCAGCTTCCGCTTCGGCGCATAGTCCGACCAGCCGCCGGCATGGACGACGATACGTCCCTGCCCTTCGAACGCGACCGTCGTGGTCGCCACCCGGTCCAGAAAGTCGCGGTCGTGGCTGACCAGTAGAACCGTGCCGTCGTAGTCGTCGAGGATCTCCTGAAGCAAATCCAGAGTCTCGATGTCCAGATCGTTGGTCGGCTCGTCCAGCACCATCACGTTCGACGGCTTGGCCATCAGCTTGGCAAGCAGAAGCCGGGCCTTTTCGCCGCCCGAGAGCGATCCCACCGGCGCGCGGGCCTGCACCTCGTCGAAGAGGAAGTCCTTGAGATAGCCGACGACATGCCGGGGCGTGCCCCGCACCATGACCTGGTCGGCGCGTCCCGACACACGCATGTCGGTGTCGCCCGTCATGCTTTCCCAAAGCGTCATCTCGGGGTCGAGCGCGGCGCGGCGCTGGTCGAACACGGCGATCTCCAAACCTGTGCCAAGCGTGATCGTGCCCTCGTCGGGCGCAATCTTCCCGGTCAGCATCTCGATCATCGTGGTCTTGCCCACGCCGTTCGGCCCGACGAAGGCAACCCTGTCGCCCCGCAAAACGCGCAGCGAGAAGTCGCGGCAGATCAACTTGTCGCCGTAGGTCTTTGAAATGCCTTTCGCCTCCATCACTCGACGACCCGACTTCGGACCCGAGTCAAGCGCCATCGCCGCCGTGCCTTCGCGCCGGATCTGCGAGGATCGTTCCTCCCGAAGCGACTGAAGCGCCCGTACCCGGCCCTGGTTGCGCTTGCGCCGCGCGCTGATCCCTTCGACTGCCCACTTCGCCTCGGCCTTGATCTTGCGGTCGAGCTTGTGGCGCGCCTGGTCCTCTTCGAACCAGACGGTGTCGCGCCAGTCCTCGAATCCTTCGAAAGCACCCTCGCGACGCCGCACCTCGCCCCGGTCGATCCAGAGCGTCGCGCGGGTCAGGGCGCGCAGGAAGGCGCGGTCGTGGCTGATGAGGACGAAGGCCTGGCGCATCTCGGACAGCCGATCCTCCAGCCAGCCGATGGCCTCGATGTCGAGGTGGTTCGTCGGTTCGTCGAGAAGCATCAGGTCCGGCGCTTCCGCCAGAAGCTTCGCCAGCGCCGCCCGCCGCCGCTCGCCGCCGGAAGCGGTCTCGACCCGCTGCGAGAGGTTCAGCTTCAGACCCTCGGCCGCCGCTTCGACCCGCCAGGCATCGGCCTCGCCCAGGTCGCGCAGGGCGAAGTCCATCAGCGTTTCGCAACCGGTCATCGCCGGCTCTTGCTCCATGTAGCCGACGCCATCGCCGGGCGAGAGGACGCGGGCGCCCTCGTCAGGTTCGACGAGACCCGCCATGACCTTGAGAAGGGTCGACTTTCCCGACCCGTTGCGCCCGACCAGCGCCAGCCGGTCGCCGGGCTGGACGGTCAGGGACAGGCCCTGGAAAACGGGATCGCCGCCGAAGGTCAGCGAGATGTCGGTGAGTTGCAGGAGAGGGGGACGGGCCATGATGGCGGGGCGTAGAGCCGCCGCAGCGCAACGTCAACACCGCCCTCAGGCGACCGAGGCCCGCAACAGCCGCGCCCGCGCAGCCGGGATCCGCCCGATCTCGAGCCCGGTGAAGACGTGCAGCGTGCCAAGGTCGCGGTCGACAACGGCATGATCCGACACCCATCCGCCCATCCCGAGATAGGACCGCAGAAGCGGCGGCATCGTCTTCAGCGCCCGAACCCGGTCCGGCGAGCGCCTCAGCCGGGCGGCGAAGCGAAAGACATCGGGCGCCTTGATGCGCGGAAGCCACCTCTTGGGCGCGAGGTGCCGCTCGCGCAGCATCGCGAAGGCGTCGGCGTAATCGGCCCAGTCGGTGCCCTCGAACGACGAGCAGCCGAACAGCATTCCGACGCCCTCGCGGTCGACGAAGTCCGTCATCGCGCCCCAGGCGCAACGCAACACGTCCGGGGCGTGCAGGCCGGGGCGAATGCAGAACCGCCCCATCTCGACCATCGGCCGGTCATAGGACGCCAGAGCCGCCAGGTCGTAGTAACTTGCCGAGTAGCTGCGCCCTATCTCGGCCCCCGAGGTCAGCGGCAGGAACCGGAAGGTCGCGGCGAGGTCGGCGGACGCGTCCTCGACGAGGACATGCCGGCAGATGGCGTCGAATGCGTCCGTCTCAAGGCCGCCGGGCCTTGCTGGCAGGCTCCGCGCCGTGACGAAGGCGAGATGGCGCAGCGCCTGCGCGCGCCGCAGGTCGTCGTCCGTCGTCGCCAAACGCGCCCTAAATCGCTCTCGTGACCGCATTCGCGGGCCTCCGGCACTGGCGGCTTGGCGCCGCGCTCCTAGATATTGACGGCCCGAGGATGCCGCGCAAGCTGCGACGGAGACATGACAGGAGGACGACATGGCCGAGAAGGTGACCAAGACGGACGCGGAATGGCGGGCCGAGCTCGACGACCTGGAATACAAGGTGCTGCGCAAGCACGGGACCGAGCGCGCCTTCACGCACGACGACTTTCCCAAGACGCCAGGCACCTTCCTGTGCAAGGGCTGCGGCGCGCCCCTGTTCGACCAGGCGCACAAGTTCGAGTCGGGCACAGGCTGGCCGTCGTTCTACCAGCCGGCCGATCCCGAGATGGTCGAGGAGAAGGAAGACCGGAGCTTCTTCATGCGCCGGACCGAGGTTCATTGCTCCCGCTGCGAGGGACATCTGGGGCACGTCTTCCCCGACGGCCCGAAACCCACGGGCCTGCGCTATTGCATCAACGGCGTGTCGCTGGAGTTCGAGCCGGAGGAATGACCCTCCGGCCGCGCATCCTAGTTGGAGTCCCGGCTGCCGCCGCCAAGGAACTGGCCCGCGTCGATGTTGCCGAGGTTGGAGAAGAGCTGGCGCAGGAAACCGACTCCGCGCGTGTTCGACGTGGTGACGCGGCGGTTCAGCGCCACGACCCGGCCGTTCTCGAGGCCGAAACGCTCGATATTCTCAACGACGCCCGTTTCGGTGAAGCTGACCGCGACGACCTCGCGGTCGGTTTCGACCGGCGCACGCCAGAGGAACCTCTCGTAGTCCGACTTGACGTAGTACCATCCCCGGTCGTCGATGACGCCCTCGGTTCCCGGCTGTCCGGCGATGCGCGCGACGGTTTCCTTGGTGTCGCGGCCAACCCGGATATCGCGCAGCGTCGATTCGTCAGGGATATAGCCGTGGCTCGAGTCGATGCGCGCGCAGCCCGGCACGGCTGCCAGGGCCAGGATCACCATCGCCGTCCGCGCTGCCGTCATGTCGCTCGCCCCTTGCCACGCGGCCCGCTGCCGCCTAGTCGGCATATCCAGACTGCGCCTGCTGATCAAGGAGAGGCTCATGCCTGAAAGCCGCTTCCCGGTCGCGAAGATCCGCGACATCGTCTCGTTCGCCGTCGAGCCCGACGCCGCGGCGCGTGACGCCCTTGCCACCGAACTGGGGATCGTGGGTCTGAAGAAGCTGCGCTTCATCGGCACCCTCGCGCCCTCAGGCGGTCGCGACGTGACGCTCGAGGCCGACCTGGGCGCGACGGTCGTTCAGTCCTGCGTGGTGACAGGCGCCCCCGTCACGACCCGCATCGACGAGGAGGTGACGCGCCGCTACCTCTCGGACTGGATCGAGCCGGAAGGCGACGAGGTCGAGATGCCCGAGGACGACAACGCCGAGGCCCTGCCCTCGATCGTCGATGTCGAGGCGGTGATGGTCGAGGCCCTCGCGCTCGCCCTGCCCCTGTTTCCCCGCGCGGAAGGTGTCGAGCCTGTCGAGGTCTCGGTCACCGAACCCGGTCGCGCCCCCATGACGGACGAGGATGCAAAGCCCTTCGCCGGACTCAGGGCGCTGCGCGACGGACTCTCCGGAAACGAAGACAAGGACGCCTGAAAACCCGCTTGCCATCCTGAGGAATCGCAGTATGTTCCGGCCCTCATTCGTACAATGGGTTGGACATGGTGCGCCCCGGGGCGTAAGACCGGTTCGACCTCAGAAACCGGGGCACGGCCCCTCCGTCTAGACCGAGGAATTGGACATGGCTGTCCCGCAGAACAAAGTCACCCCGTCCCGCCGGAACATGCGCCGCGCGCATGACTCGCTGACTGCGGGCAATCCCGGAGAGTGCCCGAATTGCGGCGAACTCAAGCGTCCGCACCACGTCTGCGGCGCCTGCGGCCATTATGATGACCGCGAAGTGATCGCGCAGGCCGACGAGATCGACCTGGACGACGACGCGGCCTGAGCGTCCTCGTGACGCCGTGGCGATGACGGACCAGACCGATCGACCCTCCGGCGCCGCGACGCCCATAACCATTTCCGTGGACGCAATGGGCAGCGACCTGGGCCCGACGGCGATCGTCGCCGGGATCGCCAAGAGCGTCCAGAAAAACCCCTCCGTGCGTTTTCTCGTCTTCGGGCGTGAATCGGAAATCAGGCCGCTGATCGACAAGCGCCGGCTCGGCGCTCGGGTCGAGGTGCGCGATGCCCCCGATGTCGTCCGCATGGACGACAAGCCCTCCCATGTCATGCGCAACGGCAAGTCCACCTCGATGTGGGCTGCCGTCGACGCGGTGAAGTCGGGAGAGGCGCAGGCCGTGGTGTCCTGCGGAAACACCGGCGCGCTGATGGCGGTGTCCATGCTGCGGCTGAGGAAACTGCCCGGCATTGACCGCCCCGCCATCGCGTGCCTCTGGCCCTCGCGCAATCCGGGCGGCTTCAACGTCATGCTCGACGTGGGTGCGGACGTGCGCGCCGACGCCAAGGACCTTCTCCAGTATGCGCGGATGGGCGGCAGCTATGCCCGGAATGGTCTCGGCGTTTCGCGCCCACGGGTCGGGCTCCTGAATGTGGGGACGGAGGAAAACAAGGGCCGGCCCGAGATGAAGGAAGCGCACGACCTGATCACGGCGGCCGCCGACGAGGCCAAGATCGACTTCGTGGGCTTCGTCGAAGGCGGCGACATCCCCTCGAACCGCGTCGACGTGATCGTGACCGACGGCTTCACCGGCAACGTGGCGCTGAAGACCGGCGAGGGCACGGCGCGTCTGATCCGCGACCTTTTGCGCGACGCTTTCCGGGCCACGCCGCTCAGCCGCATCGCGGCCCTCCTCGCCGTAACGTCGCTCGGCCGCCTGTCGAAGCGCATCGATCCCCGCCGCGTCAACGGCGGTGTCTTTCTCGGCCTCAACGGCACCGTCGTGAAAAGCCATGGCTCGGCCGACGCCACAGGCGTGTCGGCCGCGATCAAGCTTGCCTTCCAACTTGCCGAGTCACGCTTCACCGAACGTCTCGCGGCGCGGGTTGCATCCGGCGACACCGACGGGCAGGATGCCGCGACCGAGACCGCACGAGCGGCCGCAGACGAGCAGGCAAGATGACACTACGCGCCGTTGTGCGAGGCGTCGGGCACCATCTGCCCGCCCGCGTCGTTCCGAATTCCTGGTTCGAGGACAAGATCGACACCACCGATGAGTGGATCGTCTCGCGAACCGGCATCGAACGCCGCCACTTCGCCGCCGAGGGCGAGACCACCTCGGGCATGGCCGCCTCGGCCGCCGAGAAGGCGCTGAAGATGGCAGGCATCGCCGCCACCGACGTCGACGCGCTGATCGTCGCCACCTCGACCGCCGACCTCACCTTCCCCTCGGCCGCAACGATGGTGCAGGACCGTCTGGGCATGACCGGCGGCTTTGCCTTCGACATCCAGGCCGTCTGCGCGGGCTTCGTCTTCGCGCTGGCGCAGGCCAACGCGCTGATCGTGTCCGGCCAAGCGACGCGCGTCGTCGTCATCGGCGCGGAGACCTTCTCGCGCATTCTCGACTGGGAGGATCGCGGCACCTGTGTCCTCTTCGGCGACGGCGCCGGTGCCGTCGTTCTCGAGGCCGAAGACGGACAGGGGACGAACGACGACCGCGGCATCCTCGCCACCGACCTCCATTCCGACGGACGCCACCGCGACATCCTCTACGTCGACGGCGGCGTCTCGACCCAGACGACAGGCCTCCTCCGCATGCAGGGCAAGGAGGTTTTCCGCCACGCGGTCGAGAAGCTGGCCCAGACCGCCCACACCTCGCTCGGCAAACTGGGGCTGACCGGCGATGACGTCGACTGGATTGTGCCGCACCAGGCAAACCTGCGGATCATCAAGTCGACGGCGCATAAGATGGGCGTCGGCATGGACCGCGTCGTCGTTACCGTGCAGGACCACGGCAATACCTCGGCCGCGTCCATCCCGCTGGCGCTGTCGGTCGGCGTCGAGCGCGGCCAGATCAAGCGGGGCGACCTCGTCGTCACCGAAGCGATCGGGGGCGGACTGGCCTGGGGGTCGGTGGTGCTGCGGTGGTGACCTTGGACGGCACGTTGGACGCGTAGAGCGGACCTTCCGGGAAGCCCACGCGGGTCACCAACAGGGGCAGCAGGCAGGCCTGCGCGGAACCCCGCCCCCGCCAAGCTAAGGCCCCGATTGAGCGCCTCATTCCAAGCGCTTGTTATTGACTCGGAATTTCTTCGCGCTCATTCTGCCCTGCAAACACCGGGGGGACCGAATGAGCGAGAAGACCTTGACGCGGATGGACCTGAGCGACGCGGTGTTCCGCGAAGTCGGGCTCTCCCGCAACGAATCCGCGCAGCTTGTCGAAAGCGTCCTTCAGCACATGTCGGACGCCCTCGTGAAAAGCGAACAGGTCAAGATTTCGTCCTTCGGCACCTTCTCGATCCGTGACAAGGCGGCCCGCGTCGGACGGAATCCCAAGACCGGCGAGGAGGTCCCGATCCTGCCGCGTCGCGTGCTGACCTTCCGTCCGTCCCATCTGATGAAAGAGCGCGTGGCCGCCGGCAATAAGGGCTGATCCTGGTGGAGAAGTCCCGCGACGCCTTCCGCACGATCTCCGAGGTCGCCGACTGGCTCGACGTGCCCACGCACGTCCTGCGGTTCTGGGAGTCGCGGTTCAGCCAGATCAAACCGGTCAAACGCGCGGGCGGGCGGCGCTACTACCGCCCCGCCGACATGCGCGTGATCGGCGGCGTCAAGACGCTGCTGCACGACCAGGGCATGACGATCCGGGGCGTGCAGAAGATGTTCCGCGAACAGGGGATCAAGCACGTCTCGGGCTTTTCGCCGCCGCTTTTCGGGATGGTCGACGACGCGGACGACGAGGTGATCTCGGTCGAGGCGCGGCCCGCGCCCGCTTCCCCGGCGACCCCCGCGGCACCTGCCCGCTCGACGCACGGCGCCGCGCCGGACCCGGTCCTCGACGACGAGATCGCGGCACCGGCCCCGCTCTTCTCGCACCGAAGCGCTCCCACGTCCGAACCCGAGGTTCATGCCAGCGTCTCGTCCGACGACGGGCATACGGACACCGACGAGACGCCCGCCGAAGCCGCGTCCCCCGAAGCTTCCGCCCCCCCGCGTGGGTCCATACCGCCTACGCCCGACGTGCCGGACGCGGACCCCGAGGACGACGACCAAAGCTTCGCCGCCGCCCCTTCGGCCGCACTGCGCCTGCGGCTTGCGGACCCCGCCGTTCTTGCCCGTTACCGCGACGATCTCGCCGCCGCCGCCGGACGCCTTCGGGCCATTCTCGACCGGGCGTCCTGAACCGTGTCCGGCGCCCGACTTGGGTCTTGCCCCCGGTTCGATTTTCGGCCAGAAGGCGCCCTGTCGGGCTATGGCGCAGCCTGGTTAGCGCGTCCGTCTGGGGGACGGAAGGTCGCAGGTTCGAATCCTGCTAGCCCGACCAATCGACACCGGAACCAACCGCCGCGGCCCGTCATACGGGTGGCCTGCGCGGCATGACCGGCGTTCTTCCCGACACCCGTCTCCGTCGGCTTGTCGCCGAGGGCGCCGTCGCGGCGGAACGCGATGTCGACGAAGCGCAGGTCCAGCCCGCCTCTCTCGACCTTCGCCTTGGGCGCGTGGCCTTCCGCGTCCGCGCCTCGTTCCTGACGGGAGATGCGACCGTCGCCGACCGCCTGTCCGACTTCGAGATGCACCGGATCGACCTGACACACGGCGCGGTGCTCGAGAAAGGCTGCGTCTACGTCGTCCCGCTGATGGAGCGGCTGAAGCTGCCGCCGCAGGTCAGCGCCGTGGCGAACGCCAAGAGTTCCACAGGGCGTCTCGACCTCCTTACCCGCTGCATCACCGATGGCGGCACCGAGTTCGACCGCATCCCCTTGGGTTACGAGGGTCCGCTCTACGCCGAGATCTGTCCCCGCTCGTTCTCGGTTCTCGTTCGGCCCGGAATGCGCCTGAACCAGATCCGGTTCCGCGAGGGTCATGCCGAGTTGGACGACGTGTCGCTGGCGGCCCTTCACGGCAGGGTCGGTCTTGTCGACGGCGAGGCAGTGATCGACGACGGGCTCGGTTTTTCGGTCGACCTGCGGCCCGCAAAGGGCAGCCTCGTCGGCTATCGCGCCAAGCCGCACACAGGGCTGATCGACCTTGACCGTATCGGCCACTACGAACCCTCGGATTTCTGGGAAGAGGTTCATACCCGCGACGGCCGTATCATCCTCGACCCCGGCGCTTTCTACATCCTCGTCAGCCGCGAGGCGGTGACGATCCCGCCCACCCACGCCGCCGAGATGGCGCCCTATGTCGCGATGGTGGGCGAGTTCCGTGTCCACTACGCCGGGTTCTTCGATCCGGGCTTCGGATGGGCCGAGGCGGGCGGTTCGGGCTCGCGCGGGGTGCTGGAAGTCCGGTGCCACGAAGCGCCCTTCGTCCTGGAACACGGCCAGATCGTGGGACGGCTGGTCTACGAGTCAATGGCCGCCATGCCCGAGACGCTCTACGGCCGCGAGATCGCGTCCAACTACCAGGGCCAGGGGCTGAAGCTGTCGAAGCATTTCCGCGCGCTTAGGAACTGAGCGCCCAGTTTCATTTTTCCCGAACCCACGACCGACCTTGACGCCAAGCGTCTCCGCCACAATGTCTCTCACGCGGCGCCCGTGCCGCTCGTGCACAGGTGCCTCTTGAACATTGTCCTCATCCTTGTCGGTTTTGTTGTCCTCGTCGTCGGCGGCGAGCTTCTGGTCCGGGGCGCCGTGGCACTGGCGCGCCGCCTGCGTCTCTCTCCCCTCGTGATCGGCGTGACCGTGGTTGGCTTCGGCACCTCGGCGCCGGAACTGGCGACGAGCCTCGTCGCAGCCCTCGAGGATGCTCCCGGCATCGCTGTCGGAAACGTCGTCGGGTCGAACATCGCCAACATCCTCCTGATCCTCGGCCTCGCTGCGGTGATGATGCCGATCATTGTCGACCGGTCGGCGCTCAAGCGCGATTCCGTGGTGCTGATCGCGGCCACCCTCGCCGCTGTCGCCATCCTCTTTCTGGGCGAGGCGAGTCGGCTTGCCGGGTTCGTCCTCTTCGCTGGCCTGATCGCCTACCTCACCTATGTCATCCGCACCTCGCCCCGGCCCGAGGCAGAAGAGGAGACGGCGATGGTCGGCGCGGGGCGTTCGGCGGCCTACCTCGCCGGAGGCCTCGTCGGCATGATCGGGGGGGCCATGCTTCTCGTGCAGGGCGCGGTGGCGCTGGCCGAAGCGGCGGGTGTGTCCGAGGCGGTGATCGGGCTGACCATCGTCGCGGTCGGCACCTCCTTGCCCGAACTCGTCACCTCGGTGATCGCGGCACGCAAGGGCGAGGGCGACATTGCACTCGGCAACGTCATCGGCTCGAACATCTTCAACATCCTCGGTATCCTCGGTTTGACCGCGCTGATTACGCCGATCACCGTGCCGGCCGACATGTCGGTCCGCGACGGCGGCATCCTTCTTGCGGCGACGGTGGCTCTTCTGGTCGTCTGCCGAACGGGTCTTCGCGTCACGCGAACCGAGGGCCTGGCCTTCCTCGCGCTCTACGTCGTCTATCTCTGGATGCTCTGGCCCTGAGGGCTGAGGGGCAACTCCATGTAGATCGCCCAGGGGCCCAGGACGGGATCGCCTGCAAGGTCGCTTTCGGGAAAGGCGTCCCTCTCGACGAAGCCGAGCTTGCGGTAGAGGTCGAGAGCGGGCGTCAGGTTGCGCGTTGAATCGAGCCGGACGACCGCTGCTCCCGCCTCCTGCGCGGCTGCCACGGCCGCCATCACCAGAGCCCGACCGACGCCCATGCCGCGACCCGCGGGCGGAACGTAGAGGCGCTTGATCTCCATTGCGCCTGCCCCTGACGGACGCAGGAAGACCATGCCGAGGACAGCATCCCCGTCATCCTCGGCCACGAAAGCATAGCCACGCGGCGGCACCACGTCTTGCAGGTGAGCGAGGGTCTTCGACAGAAGGCCGTCTGGCTGGAATCGCGGCGCGCCGGCGCGAACGAGGTCGTCGCAAACGAAGCGGACGTAGTCCGCCAGGTGCGGCGTCAGCCCGTGCACTTCGTCCACCGACACGAGACGCCGGATGCGCAGGCTCACTTCATCAGCCGGTTGATCTTCCGCATCGCCTTCATGGTCTGCTGCGTCTTCTTCACGCGCGGATCGACCTTCTGGCCCTTGTTCAGCCAGCGCATCCCGTGACGGAAGACCATGTTGATCGCCATGTTGATCAGCCTGTTCGCGTTCATCTGCTCATGCCTCGTCCTCGAACATGTCGGTCTGGTCCTGGTCGTCCTCGCCGTCGTCGCCCTGCAGCGCGTCACCGGGCGGCGGACGGTTCTCCAGGAGGCCTGCGGCACGCAATTCCTTCAGCCCGGGCAGGTCGCGCGCGCTTTCAAGCCCGAAGTGGTCCAGGAATTCCTGCGTTACGACATAGGTCACCGGGCGTCCGGGTGTCATCTTGCGCCGCCCGAAACGGATCCACTCGAGCTCCAGCAACTGGTCGACCGTGCCCCGGCTGACGCTGACGCCCCGGATCTCCTCGATCTCGGCCCGCGTCACCGGCTGGTGATAGGCGATGATCGCCAGCGTCTCGACGGCCGCGCGCGAAAGCTTGCGCGTCTCGACCGTCTCCTTCTGCATCAGGAAGCCCAGGTCCGGCGCGGTGCGCATGGCCCAGGCGTCGCCCACCTTGACCACTGAAACGCCCCGCCCCTCATAGCGCTTCCGCAACCGTTCAACCGTCGCCGCGGCGTCGCAACCGTGCGGCAGGCGCGTGTTCAGGTCGGCGACCCCGATCGGTTCGACCGTCGCAAAGAGGATCGCCTCGACCATCCGCTCCTGCTCGGCCTCGGGCGGCGCCTCGAAAAGGCTCTCGCGCGGGGGCCGGTCGTCGGCGGCCTCGGGGCCGGTCTCAGGCACGGGCGACCGCCCGGATCTGGATCGGCGCGAAGGTGTCGGACTGACGGATGCGGATCGCACCGGTCTTGACCAGTTCGAGCGAGGCCGCAAAGTGCGACGCCGTGGCCGAGCGCCGCCGCTGCGGATCGCTCTCCCAACCCTCGGGAAGGTAGGACAGAAGGTCGGTCCATTCGCCCGCATAGCCGATCAGGCCGCGCATCCGCTCCAGCGCCTGCTCCAGCGTGAAGACATTGTCGCGGTCCATGACGTAGGGCCGGAACTCGTCCTTGGTGCGGATCCGGGCATAGCCCTGCATCAGGTCGAGAAGCGTCGCGGTATAGCGGACGCGGCGCACGCGTGTCACGTCCTCGGGCAGGCCGCGCACGAAGAAGTCGCGGCCCTTCTGGTCGCGCGCCATGAGCTGCGCGGCGCGGTCGCGCATGGCGGCGAGGCGTTCAAGCTGGAAGGCCAGGTGCGCTGCCAGCTCTTCGCCCGAGGGTCCCTCGTCCGACGGGTCGGGAGGCAGCAGCAGCCGCGACTTGAGAAACGCGAGCCAGGCCGCCATCACGAGATAATCGGCCGCCAGTTCGATCCGCAACGTCTTGGCGCGCTGGACGAAGGACAGGTACTGCTCGGCCAGGGCAAGGACGCTGATCTTGCGGAGATCGACCTTCTGCGTGCGCGACAGCATCAGGAGAAGGTCGAGAGGCCCCTCGAACCCATCCACGTCGACGATCAGGGCCTCGGCGGCAAGCCGGTCCCCAACATCCGAGAAATCCATGTCGCCATCAGGCATGGGCACGTCCCTGCATCAGGGCGCCAAACTCGGCTTCGAGAGCCGAAATGTCAATATCTGGTAGGCCTGCCCGGCAAGTAAGCGCTATATCTGCGCGATGTTGGGAAGCCCCGTCCATCGCACCCACTGTTTCGGCGATCACCCGCATTTCGGACAGATCGCCGTTGCAATGCAGGACGGCGTCGCATCCCGCCGCGATGGCGCGGGCGGCACGCTCGGCGATGTCGCCCGAAAGAGCCTGCATCGAGATGTCGTCGGTCATCAGGAAGTTCTGCAACCCCAGGTCCTCGCGCAGGAAGCGGACGCCTGCGGGCGACAGCGTCACGGGCGTCTCGGCGTCGATTTCCGGCAGGACGATGTGCGCTGTCATGGCCATGGGCAGGTCGGCCAGAGCGCGGAACGGGGCAAAATCCGTGTCCCGCAATTCGGCGAGCGGCACGTCGATCCGCGGCAATGCGAGGTGGCTGTCCAGCGTCGCGCGCCCGTGTCCCGGGGCATGCTTAAGCACCGGCAACACTCCCGCCTCGAGAAGTCCCGTCGCACAGGCACGCGCCATGGCGGTGACGGTCGCGGCGTCGGTGCCATAGCAGCGGTTGCGAAGGAAGGGATGCGTCTCGGGCCAGGCGATGTCTGCGGAGGGCGCGCAGTTGGCGTCGATGCCCTGTGCGCGCAGTTCGGCCCCGATCATCAGGCCCCGCAGGTGCATCGCCCGGAAGGCCGCACTCTCATGCGGCGTGAGGGCGGCAACCTGATCGAGCGGCGGCATCCACTCGCGCCAGTGCGGTGCGCGGAGGCGCTGGACCCGGCCGCCCTCCTGGTCGATCAGGATCGGCGCCTCGCGCCCCACGGCCTCGCGCAGCGAGGTGCAGAGGCGGCGAAGCTGCTCGGGCGTCTCGGCGTTCCGCGCGAAAAGGATGAACCCGAACGGGTCGGCGTCGCGGAAGAAGGCGACCTCGTCCTCGGTCAGGACGGGGCCGGCGGGCGCGACGATGTACGCGCCCTGCCCCAACTTATTCCTGCACGACCGGGATGCAGTTGGCGCCCTCGGCAACCAGCACCGCGCAGAAGCGCCGTGCGTCGCCAAGATCGTCGAAGCCGACCGCGCGAAGACGGAAGAAGGTCCGCCCACCGCTCTGCGCTTCCTGGATCACCCGGCCCTTGCCACCCATGTATTCGCCGAAGCGCTCCTCGGCGGCCAGCCATTCGGCCTCCGCCACCTGGGCGCTGCCGAAGGCGCCGAGTTGCACGAGGCGCGTGCCGGGCGGGATGCGAACCGGATCGACGCTGCCGTCGGCGGCGCTGGCGGACGCCAAGGATACGCGCTGAAGGCGGGCGGGCCGCTCGACCGGGCGCGGCGTGCGCGCCGGAACATGGGCGGGGGCCGCGACGCGCAGGACGGCGGGCTCGGCCACGAGCGGTTCCGGGGCGAGACCGATGTCCGCCAGGGCCGCAGCAACCGCGAGATCCGTGGCCGACGGCGCGGGCTCCTCGGTCAGGGCCGCGGTGCCGTCGGCATTGGTGACCGTGCCGAAGCCGTCCTCCACGCCCTCCTCGTCGAAAGCTGCGCCGAAGTCCTCGCTCACGGCATCGGAGGTGAAGGCGGCGACGTCCTCGTCCGCCACTTCGACGACCGGAGGCATGGTCGCAAAGGCGTCGTCCTCAAGCGACATGACCGCCGGCGTCGCGTCAGGCGTCGGCGCAGGGGCCACAACCGGCGGAAGCTCGGCCATCGCCAGATCCTCCTCCTCGTCGAGCGTCGCGGGCTGAGGGGCCAGCACAACGCGGTCCGAAGGCGCCACATCGACGCGCTCTTCCGCGATGCGGTTGACCGTCAGCCCCTGGTAGTCGCTGGCCAGCCCGCCCGGATCCTCGGGTGCGATCCGCATCGGACCTTCCAGGGCGCGAACGACCGGAACCCCGGTCACGTCGCGCACCCAAAGCTGCCATCCCCAGGTCGCCAGACCGGCGATCAGCAGGACCGACAGCCCCGCCCCGGCCCAGTTCATCGCTGCGGCGAAGGTGCTCCCATAGGATCCGTCGCCATAGTCATCGTAATTGAGTGCCGCCATGTTTCATGCCTCAACTGCCCGCCGCCGGTTGTTCCGGCAGTCTCCACTGCTCGATGACGCGAGGCCTGGGCGCTGTCGTTGAGGCCGGTTTCCCGGCAGTCAGCGCGTTTCCTAGACCGGCGTCACAGCAAGGATACGCCATCCGCCAGAAATAACAACGGTTACGGGGCGATGTGGGGCGATTTTCGCTGGTGGCGGGAGGTGCGGTCCGCGGGCGGGGAATGTCTCTTGTCGGATATTAGAGTGTGGCAGCCTTGGTGTTCCGCTTGGAAGACGAGAAGCGAGGAGCCCTAGGTGTGTTCGCTACTCGAAAAGAACCTGCGAACACTCAAACTCGGTAATAGCTGAACCGGAACGCAGACCCTCCACTTCAGACGCGGGACGCACATGGTAGAGAGGATTTTCCCTCCCGGTTGGAACGCGCGTTGAGCCAATAGAAAACCAGCCATACTCAGTTCCGTCCACAGTCGCCTCGGCAAGGACGTCGCGGCGCGTGTTTGCCGAAGACGAAATCACCTGCGACGTACTCACAAAAAGTCCACCTCCCGCAGCTCTCATCAGCGGGCCCAATGAATAGAGAGCCAATGAACTTTCGTCTGCTTCTGCGCCTAGCCGCTCAATTTGAATGAGGTGCAATCGATATGTTTCGTCTGATCGTGTTCCGTCTTCGAACTCTGTTTCAAGTGAGACGCAGCCATAAGCTACGGCCGTCGCGCGAACGTCAGCGTGCGCCATAGAGTATGCCGCTCCGGTCATCACAGAGCCGAACACTAGGATCTTTTTTGCGAACGTGATGAGGAACCTGGAGGTCATCGGCACTCTGAGGTCGCTGTCATGGAGAACTTTATGAGGAGGCATTATGCGAGACAATGAATCGCAGGTTGTTCGCACTCCTGCCAACCGCCCTCCCGCCGCTCCCTACCGCATCTCCTCGACCGGCGTGACCCCAAGGATCCTCAACCCGTTGGCGATCACCACTGCCACCGCACGGGGCAGCGCGATTTTCGCCGCCGTGGCCTGGGGATTGCCCTCCTGCACGAAACGCAAGGCAGAATTGTCGTTGCCCTTGTTCCACAGCGCGTGGAAATCCGACGCCAGCTCGTAGAGGTAGAAGGCGACCCGGTGCGGCTCGTGATTGCGGGCGGCGATCTCGATCAGGCGCGGCCATTCTGCGATCTTCTTCGCCACGGTAAACTCCGCCTCGTCCTCGAGCCGGGCATTGTCCGACCAGTCGAGGTGCATCGTCTCGGCCCGGCGCATGACGGACCTGACGCGGGCGTGGGCGTACTGGACGTAGAAGACCGGGTTGTCCTTCGATTGCTCCGTCACCTTGGCGAAGTCGAAGTCGAGCGGCGCGTCATTCTTGCGCGTGAGCATCACGAAGCGCGTCACGTCCGCTCCGACCTCCTCGACCACGTCGCGGAGGGTAATGAAGGTCCCCGCCCGCTTCGACATCTTGAAGGGCTCGCCATTCTTGTAGAGCTTCACGAGCTGCGTCAGCTTGATGTCGACCGGCACGCGCCCGTCCGACAGGGCCGAGACGGCGGCGTTCATCCGCTTGACGTAGCCGCCGTGGTCCGCGCCGAAGACGTCGATCAACTCGTCGAAGCCGCGCGCGATCTTGTCCCAGTGATAGGCGATGTCGGGTGCGAAATAGGTCCAGGCGCCGTCCGACTTCATGATCGGCCGGTCGACGTCGTCGCCATGCTCGGTCGACTTGAAGAGCGTCTGCTCGCGCGGCTCCCAGTCCTCGGGCACCTTGCCCTTCGGCGGCTCGAGCGTGCCCTTGTAGATCAGGCCCCGCTTCTTCAGCTCCGCGATCGCCGCCTCGATCCGACCCGTGCCGTAAAGCGACTTCTCGGAGAAGAAGTGGTCCATCTTCACGCCGAGCGTCGCCAGATCCTCGCGGATCAGCTCCATCATGGCGTCGGTGGCGAAGTCGCGGACCTCGGTCAGCCATTCGCCCTCGGGCAGGTTCAGAAGCCGGTCGCCGTACTTCACCTTCAGCGCTTCGCCCACAGGAACGAGATAGTCGCCGGGGTAGAGACCCTCGGCGATCTCGGGAGAAAGGCCGTTCGCCTCGCGGTACCGCTCGTAGGCCGAGCGGGCGAGGACGTCGACCTGCGCGCCGCCGTCGTTGATGTAGTATTCGCGCGTGACGTCGTAGCCCGCGAATTCGAGCAGCGCCGCAAGCGCGTCCCCGAAAACCGCGCCCCGCGTGTGTCCGACGTGGAGGGGTCCCGTCGGGTTCGCCGAGACATACTCGATGTTCACCTTCACGCCCGCGCCGAGGCCCGAATGGCCGAAGGACCTCCCGGCGTCGATGGCCTCGGCCACGACATCATGCCAGACCTCGGGGACGAGACGGATGTTTATGAACCCTGGACCCGCGACCTCGGCTGTCGCGATCCGCGGATCGGACGTCAGCCGCTCGGCCAGTTCGACCGCGATGTCGCGGGGAGCCTTGTCGGCGGGCTTTGCCAGGACCATCGCCGCGTTCGTCGCCATGTCGCCATGCGCCGGATCGCGCGGTGGCTCCACCGCCACCGCGCCCCAGGACAGGCCCGAGGGCAGCCGCCCCTCGGCCACAAGGGCGTCGAGCGTCTCGATCACGGAGGTGCGGATGTCGGCGAAGATGTTCATGGGTCCGGTCCTTGGCTCTTGGCGGGGTTTAACACTCCGGCGCCCGGCGTCAACGAAAGCGGGCCGGTGCTTCCGGCTGGTGCTGCGGCCACCGCGATACAAGCGACCCTATCCCCGCCGATGCCTTGGCGTCAGGGTTGTTCTTTGAGCCGCACCGTGTGAACAACCAAGGGGGCCACTTCTCGAGGTTGCAGCTTTGCTGACTGTGCTAACCGAAAGATTGATCCGTGTTCCGAAAGCACGGACGTTGGACCTGACGGTCGTGCAACAGGGCTCGACCAGCCGAGTGCACTTTGGCGACGCGGCGTTCGACGTGACCTCCGACCTCAACGACATCGGGACGCACGACGTCTTCGACTTCGCGCTTTTCGGCACCCTCGCCGTGGCGGTGCGGAACAACTGGAATGTTAGGACCGATCTTCCGATTACGGAGGACGGCCTTGCCGCCGCGCGCCGCGTGGTCGACATTTTCGATCTGTGGCGCGTTCGCCGCTGCTATCCCGTCACCATCGAAGCGACCAATCTCGTCCCGGCCCCAGTCCATGCCCCGCGCCACGGCGGCCTGATCTGCCTCTCGGGCGGTATAGATTCAACTTACGCTGCCATGAAGGACGTCGCCGAAGGCCGGGCTGGTCATGGCCTTCTCGTCGCGGGCGCAGACTACCCGCGCGCCACCTCGCCCGGCTTCGTCGAGAGGCGCGGCCGGGTGGCGCGTCTCGCGGAGGTCCTCGGGCTGGAGCTGGTGACGGCCGAAACGACGGTCCGCGACCACAAGCTCTATTTCAATGCCACGCACACCTGCGTCCTGGCGATGATGCTGGCCTTCCACGCCCAATGTTTCCGAGACGGGTCCATCGCCGCAGACTTCACGCTGGCGCAAGAGTACGGCTATACGCCCTGGGGCAACTCGCGCCCTATCGTCGAAGCGCTTGGGTCCACATGGTTCCCGATCCATCACGCCGGCGGCGAGGCCGGGCGGACCGCCAAGGTCCGGGCTATCGTCGACGCCGATCCCGACCTGATGAGAGCCGTGTCGGTCTGCCAGAACAAGGAAATCGGCGGCAATTGCGGCACCTGCGAGAAATGCGTCCGGACGAAGCTGAACCTCGTCGCGGCGGGCGTCGATCCCGCCCCGTATTTCGAAGCCAATCCGGACCTGGCCGAGCATTTTGCGGCGATGACCCTGCCGAACTACCCCGCGGGCCTCAGGCGGCACATGGTCTTTCTCAAGGACCTCGAGCCGACGCTCGACGATGCTGCCCTCCGGACCGTTTTGACGAACCGGCTCGACAGACTGCGGCGGAAGATCACCCCGACGGGCAAAGCCTGAGACGTCACCCCACCGGCACGCTACGCATCGCCGCCGCCTCGCCGCCCCCGATGAACCTCTCGTGGCATTGAAGCGCGAAACGGTCGGTCATGCCCGCGATGTAGTCGGACACGATGCGGGCGAGCGCGGTTTCGTCCTCGGCGTCCTCGACGTCCTTCCGCCACTGCTTCGGCAAGTTGTCGGGGTGCGCCATGAAGAACGGGAAAAGCTCGTCGATCACGCGGGTCACCTCGGCGCGCATCTTCACGACCGTCGGTGCGCGATACATGCGGGTGAAGAGGAATTGGCGGATCACCTTCAGATCCTGGAACAGCGGCTCGGAAAAACGGATCATCTGGAACCCCGCCTCGCGGATGTCCTGCGCGCTGGCCGGCTGGATCTCGGCCAGGGATCTCTGCGCCACCGCGATGACGTCCTCGACCAGAAGCCCGAAAAAGCGCCGCAGCGCCTCGTGCCTTCGGCGATAGTAGTTGAGGCCGGGATAGATCTCGTCGACGCGGGCGAAGCAGCGGTCGAGGATGGGGAGCTTTCCAAGTTCGTCGGTCGAGAACAATTCCGCCCGCAGCCCATCGTGCAGGTCGTGGTGGTTGTAGGCCACGTCGTCCGAGATCGCCGCCACCTGCGCCTCGGCGCTGGCGTAGGTGTGAAGTTCGAGGTCGTGCTTGGTCTGGTACTCGGCCAGCGCCCAAGGCAGCACGCCCGTCACCGGACCATTGTGTTTCGCAATGCCTTCAAGGGTTTCCCAGGTCAGGTTCAACCCGTCGAACCGCGCATAATGCCGTTCCAGCGCAGTCACGATCCGCAGCGCTTGCGCGTTGTGATCGAAGCCGCCGTAGGGTGCCATGAGCGCCGACAGTGCCTCTTCGCCCGTGTGACCGAAGGGCGTATGGCCCAAGTCGTGCGCCAGCGCCACCGCCTCGGTCAGTTCGGCGTTGAGGCCAAGCGCGCCCGCAATCGTCCGCGCCACCTGTGCCACCTCGATGGAATGCGTGAGGCGCGTGCGGAAGTAGTCGCCCTCGTGTTCGATGAAGACCTGCGTCTTGTGCTTCAGCCGCCGGAAGGCGCTGGCATGGATGATCCGGTCCCGGTCGCGCTGGAAGGCGGACCGGAAGGTGGACTCGTCCTCGTCGTGCAGCCGGCCCCGGCTTGTCGCCGGGTCCGACGCATAGGGCGCCTGCATTGCGTCCCCTGTCTTGTTCGCCTGTCCCGTCGCCCATATATTCCGTTGAAGCAGCAAAAGAAACGCCGGAGTCCGAGATGGACCTTGCCCTTCCTCCCCGTGTCACGCCCCGCGCCTTTGCGCGGCTGGCCGAGATCAACGAAGGCGCGGACGCGCCCAGGGCGCTTCGCGTCGCCGTCGAGGGCGGCGGATGCTCGGGCTTCCAGTACTCCATCGACATGGGCGAGCCGTCGGACGGTGACCTCGTGCTGGAAGGCGAGGGACAGAAGGTCGTGGTGGACGAGGTATCCCTGCCCTTCCTGTCGAATGCCGTCATCGACTTCGCAGACGAGCTGATCGGCGCTCGCTTCGTGATCGAGAACCCGAACGCGACGTCGAGCTGCGGCTGCGGGACGTCGTTTTCGATGTAAGAGCTTATGCCTGCTCGCTTTTCGGTGGGGCCTGCAAACATAGCGCGAATCTGTTAGGGTGGCTGTCCCAGACAAGGGAGGCTCTGATGACCAAGCATATCATCGACGGCAAGCGTATCCCCGGAGGACCGGCGAAGGCGCGACGCTACACTAAGCTCGACTCCGAAGCGCGGCCTCATCCGCATTCGATCGCGCTTCAACGGCGTCCTCTGCACACCGACGCCGATACGCGCGCCCGGCGCTTTATCGCGATAGAGCGGCGGACGGGAGAGCCGATCCCCGCCTGACAGACCGGGGGATGCAATCGAAGGGATGGCTCGGACCCCGGCCTTCTGCATTTCTCGTGCAAATTGGGGCAGGCACGCCATCGACTCGACAAACGTACGCTTCACCTAACCCCTGTGCGGAGAGCCGCCTTCCATATACGGGGGCATTGAGGCTCTACCTCGTCATACGTCCAGCGGCCAAGGCGCGCGGATCGGTGCATCCGACGATCGCAAAGTCTCCCCGCGAAAGTCCCATTCGGGCGCAGATGGATTCCGACGGCGCGTTTCCAGGCTCAACGCCAGTCATGAAGTTGCCGAATTGGAACCGTGCTTCCATCTCAAGCAAGGCATGTGCCCCAAGAACAAGAGACAACCGCTGACCACGCCGCGCAGGGTCGGTGGCAAGCATTCCCCACCATGCCTGCCTGCCATGTTTGGGATGATCTTCGTGGGCGTATGCCGATGACGCTGCGCACGAAACCACCTTCGACGTGCGGTCAATGGCCACCAAACAGAGCGCGGGACGCAAGAGGCCGCGCAAGACTTCTCCGCAGAGCGGCAGGACACCGCAGCCCAAGGCCATGTCGGCCAGAGAGGTCAGGTGCCCGTCCGATGTCGACGCATCAAGACGCAGCATCGTAAGATCCTCGGGCAGGGAAACCGTCTCGACAACCCGTCGCGCCGCCGCGATGGCAGAGCGATTGCCCTCCCACTTGTCATAGTGCACGGGGACGAACCCGCGCGCCGACAGCGACATCTTGATGGCTTCGGCCTCGTTCAACCGCACGGTACCGTAGGCCGCGTTGCCCTGGACCGTGGCCAGGGCTGCAAGTTGCTCAATGCCGCCGTCCTCTGGTCCGGCCAAGCCAACCGTGCGACCGTAATAAGTGTAGCGCCGGTCCTGACCCAGTAAAGAAGCCATCCCACGGCCCCGACGCAGCACCGCGCGTTGATCGTCGGTTCCAAAGAATTCGTCTCTTCCCATGGCCCGACCCTTTGATGTTCCAGGCAAGCATTCCGGACGAAAAATCAGACGTCAAAACAATCTTGGCCCAAGTCGGTCCATTCGGACCCGCTCGACACACCGAAGACAATTGATTTCTGGGGCGTACCCAATGGTCTCAAAGCAGCCTTTGGGAGTTCGGCGTAGCCGTCATCAGGCTGCGCCATAAAAGGCAAAGGGCCGGCTCGGACCGTGCGCTTTCGCGGTGCGTGCGCCGGATCCGCTTTGACAACATCCGGCAAAACCCGTCATCTCCCCTCATGCGCATCGCCACCTTCAACATCAACGGCGTCCGGGCCCGGATCGAAGCCGTCACCGCCTGGCTGACCGAAAGCGCGCCCGACGTGGCGCTCCTCCAGGAGATCAAGTCGCAGGACGAGGGTTTCCCGCGCGAGCATTTCGAGGACCTGGGCTACACCGTCCACACCCACGGGCAGAAGGGCTTCAACGGCGTCGCGATCCTGTCGAAGCTACCTCTCGAGGACGTGACGCGAGGGTTGCCCGGCGACGAGACCGACGAGCAGGCGCGCTGGATCGAGGCGACCGTGATCGGGATACGCGCGGTGCGCGTCTGCGGCCTCTACCTGCCGAACGGCAATCCCGCACCGGGTCCGAAGTACGACTACAAGCTCGCCTGGATGGCGCGGCTGAAGTCCCGCGCCGAGGCGCTGCTCGAGACTGAGGAGCCTGTGGTGATCTGCGGCGACTACAATGTCATTCCCCAGGACGAGGACGCCGCAAGACCCGCAGCGTGGCGCGAGGATGCGCTCGCCCTGCCCGCCAGCCGCGCCGCCTTCCGCGAGATCCTGAACCTCGGCTACACCGACGCCTTCCGGGTCCGCCACGCGGGCGGCGGGCACTACAGCTTCTGGGATTATCAGCGCAACGCCTTCGACCGGAACGACGGCATTCGCATCGACCACCACCTGCTGTCGCCTCAAGCTGCCGACCTGCTGAACGACTGCTGGATCGAGGCGGCCGTGCGGGGGCGAGAGAAGCCTTCCGACCACGTTCCTGTCTGGATCGACATCGACGCCTGAATTTTACGGAACCTTTCCGCTTATTCCGCGTCATCCCCTCGTATGACAGGTGTGAGTGAGGGGTGTTGTCCCATGGTTCGTTACCTCGTATTGGCCGGTTTGGCCGCCTTTATCCAGATCTCGGGCGCGCATGGTTGCACCGTGGGTGGCAAGTGCCTCACGCCGCCCGAGAATTCTGGCTCTGTCGAAGTGGCCGCGGGCGAAGTCGTACCCCGGGGTCAGGGGCAAATCCTCCTCAACGCCGAGTATTACGGGCTTCCGCCGACAGGCGGAGACTTCTGGTATTTCCGTGTGGGGGATCAGGTTTTCCGCGTAAACCCGGACACGCTCGAAGTGCTCGAGGACGTCACTGCGCAAATGAACCGGGCCTTCTGACCGGCGGCGAATTGCCAACGCAAAGGGCCTTGTCCTACTTCTGCCTCAAAGCAGCCCTAGCTTGAGAAGCAAAGGAGAGACCCCGTGAAAATCCTTCTGACTGCCCTTTCCCTCACGCTGGCGCTCGGCGCCCTGCCCGATGCCGCTCTCGCCAAGGACCCCAAGGGTTGCCCGCCGGGTCTGGCAAAGAAGTCGCCCGCCTGCGTGCCGCCAGGCCTTGCGCGGAAGGGCGTGACGCGCGACGACCGCGACCATGACCGCTATGAGGATCGTGCGGACCGGGACGACCGGGACCGCGACGATTGGGATCGTTACGACGAGGACGACTATCGCGTCCTGCGCGTCGGCGACCGCATCGTGCTGGATGGACGGGAATATATCGTCGTCGACACGCGCGACGGCACGCTGATCCGCCGTGACGACCGGACGTGGCGTCTGCCGCGGCTCGACGACGGTTCGGACTATGTCCGCGTCGGCGACGCGATCATCCGGGTCGACCGCCGCACACGCGCCGTGCTCGACCTGATCGAGCTGACCGACCTCATCCTGAGCTGACCCAAAGGCGCGGCGGAGCCTACTCCGCCGCCACACGCGCCGCGCCAAGGATTCCGGCGAGGTAGCGCCCCGTATGGCTCTCGGGCACTTTCGCCACGTCCTCGGGCGTGCCCACGGCCACGATCCGCCCGCCCCCGTCGCCGCCTTCGGGACCGATGTCGATGATGTGGTCGGCGGTCTTGATGACGTCGAGGTTGTGCTCGATCACGATGACGGAATTGCCCTGCTCCACCAGCTCGTGCAGCACTTCCAGCAGCTTGCGTACGTCCTCGAAGTGAAGGCCCGTCGTCGGCTCGTCTAGAATGTAAAGCGTCCGCCCCGTCGCGCGCTTCGACAGTTCCTTCGACAGCTTCACCCGCTGTGCCTCGCCCCCCGACAGCGTCGTCGCCTGCTGGCCGACCTTGATGTAGCCAAGACCCACGCGCACCAGAGCATCCATCTTCTCGCGGATGGACGGCACTGCCTTGAAGAACTCCTGCGCGTCTTCCACCGTCATATCAAGGACATCCGCGATGGACTTGCCCTTGAATCGGATTTCCAGCGTCTCACGGTTATACCGCTGGCCGTGGCAGGTCTCGCAGGTGACGTAGACGTCGGGCAGGAAGTGCATCTCGATCTTGATGACGCCATCGCCCTGGCAGGCCTCGCAGCGCCCGCCCCTGACGTTAAAGCTGAAGCGTCCGGGTTTGTAGCCCCGCGCCTTCGCCTCGGGCAGTCCCGCGAACCAGTCTCGGATCGGCGTGAAGGCCCCCGTGTAAGTCGCTGGATTCGAACGCGGAGTACGCCCGATGGGGCGCTGGTCGATGTCGATGACCTTGTCGAGGTGTTCGAGCCCCTTGATCGTCTCGCAGGGCGCTGGCGTTTGACGCGCACCGTTCAGCCGCATGGAAGCCGTCTTGAACAACGTCTCGATGGTCAGCGTCGATTTTCCGCCGCCGGACACGCCCGTGACGCAGACGAACTGGCCTAGGGGAAAGCTCGCCGTCACATCCTGGAGGTTGTTGCCCGAGGCGTTCACCACCGTGACCGACTTGCCCTTCTTCGGCTTCCGGCGCTCGTGCGGCACAGGGATCGCCCGTCGCCCGGCAAGATAGTCTCCCGTAACGCTGGCGGGGTTCGCGATGATCTCGGCCGGGGTGCCGTGGGCCACGACCTCGCCGCCGTGAATGCCGGCGCCGGGTCCGATGTCGAAGACGTAGTCGGCCTCGCGGATCGCCTCTTCGTCGTGCTCGACGACGATGACGGTGTTGCCTGCGTCGCGCAGGTTCTTCAGCGTCTCCAGCAGGCGCCCGTTATCGCGCTGGTGCAGGCCGATGGACGGCTCGTCGAGAACGTAGAGAACCCCGGTGAGGCCCGAGCCGATCTGAGACGCGAGGCGTATGCGCTGGCTTTCGCCACCGGACAGGGTGCCCGCGTTCCGCGACAGGGTCAGGTATTCGAGACCCACGTTGTTCAGGAAGCCGAGACGCTCGCGGATCTCCTTCAGGATGGCTGAAGCGATCTCGTTCTTCTGTTTGGACAGGTGGTTCGGCGCGTCGAGCGTCCAGTCCAGCGCCTCGCGGATCGACTTCTGCACCACTTCCCCGACGTGAAGGCCGCCAATCTTCACCGCCAGAGCCTCGGGCCGCAGGCGGAATCCGCCGCAGGTGCCGCAGGGGCGGTTGTTCTGGAACCGCTCCAGGTCCTCACGAATCCAGGCGCTGTCGGTCTCGCGGTAGCGCCGCTCGAGGTTCGGGATGATTCCCTCGAAGGCGCGCTCGACGGTGTAGACGCGGCCGTTCTCGTCGTAGCGGAAGGCGATCTCGTCCTCGCCGGAGCCGAACAGGATACCCCGCTGCGCGGTCTCGGGCAGCTCTTTCCACGGTGTGCGCTTGTCGAACCCATAGTGCTTCGCCAAGGCGTCGATGGTCTGCATGTAATAGGGCGACTTGCCCTTCCGCCAGTTCGCAAGCGCGCCGTTGTCGAGCGGCACGAGAGGCCGCGACAAATCGGGCACCACGAGGCGTTCGTCGAAGAACAGCTCGACGCCCAGACCATCGCAGGACGGACAGGCCCCGAAGGGCGCGTTGAACGAGAAGAGGCGCGGCTCGATTTCCGAGATCGTGAAGCCCGATACCGGGCAGGCGAACTTTTCGGAGAATGTGATCCGCTCGGGCTCGGCGTCGGCGGGTGCGGTCTCGAGGATGGCGATGCCGTCGGCGAGGTCGAGCGCGGTGCGGAACGAGTCCGCCAGCCGGGTTTCAATGCCTTCCTTCACCACGATGCGGTCCACCACCACGTCGATGTCGTGGCGGAACTTCTTGTCGAGCGTGGGCGGGCTGTCGAGCTCGTAGAACTCGCCGTTGACCTTCACGCGCTGGAAGCCCTGCTTGCGCAGCTCCAGGAATTCCTTGCGGTACTCGCCCTTCCGGTCACGCACGATCGGGGCGAGAAGATAGGCGCGCGTCCCCTCCTCCATCGTCATCACGCGGTCGACCATGTCCTGCACTTGCTGCGCCTCGATCGGCAGGCCTGTTGCGGGGGAATAGGGCGTGCCGGCGCGGGCGAAGAGCAGGCGAAGATAGTCATAGATCTCGGTAACGGTGCCGACGGTCGAACGCGGATTCTTCGAGGTGGTCTTCTGCTCGATGGAGATCGCCGGAGACAGACCAGAGATGTGGTCTACGTCCGGCTTATGCATCATGTCGAGGAACTGCCGCGCGTAGGCCGAGAGCGACTCGACATAGCGACGCTGCCCCTCGGCGTAGATGGTGTCGAAGGCCAGCGACGACTTGCCCGAGCCGGAGAGGCCAGTGATGACCACCAATTCGTTCCGGGGAATGTCGACGTTTATGTTCTTGAGGTTGTGCTCGCGCGCGCCGCGCACCTCGATGTTCTTCTGCTCGGCCATCAAGCCACCTCTCAAAGCGCAAGCCACAGAGATAGCGACGGGGCCGCGAGACTCAATGGCGTAAACGGAACATTACCGGAACATCCATGCCGCGTCACCGATTTTCCGTGAACTTCCTGTGAATAACGGCAGAGGCCCGCGCAGTAGCGAGCGGGCACACGGGATTGTCAGGCGACGGACGCCTCTGAGGCTCTAGGATTTTCCGACAAGCCCCCACGCCACCAAGGAGCCCTGCCATGCTGACCCGCCGCCTCATTATCACCGCTCTAGCCGCTGCCCTCGCCCTGCCTGCCGCCGCGCACCACGGATGGCGCTGGACCGACGGCGGGCAGTTCGAGTTGACCGGCATCGTCACCGAGGCGAACCTCGGCAACCCTCACGGCGTCCTGACCGTCGACGCCGACGGCGAGTCATGGACCGCCGAAGTCGGCCAGCCCTGGCGCAACCAGAACGCCGGTCTCACTGACGAGATGCTGGCGCCTGGGGCCGAAGTCACACTTCTCGGCGAACGCCACGCCGATCCCGAGCAACTTCTGATGAAGGCCGAGGTCGTGGTCATCGGCGGCACCGAGTACGTCCTCTACCCGGACCGCGTTTGACCGAGCTTGCAGCCCTTCTGGAAGCGACATCGCTGGCGCAGGCGCTCAAGGCGTCTCGGTGGCTCTATCCGCTCATCAACGCGGGCCACATCCTGGGCATAGCGCTCCTCGTCGGAGCGGTCATCCCGATGGACGTCGCCGCCCTTCGCGGCCGCGACATGACCGCCGGCCTGCATCCCTGGGCCATAGCCGGACTTCTTCTGGCGGCGGCCTGCGGCCTGCTGCTGTTCATCACGCAGGCGGGCGACTACGTCGTGAACGGCTGGTTCCGGGCGAAAATGGCTCTTCTTGCGCTCGCCGTCGCCAACGCGCTCTGGCACCTCAACGCGACAGGCTCGGCGCTGCAGCGCGCCGCCCTGCCCTCGCTGATCCTCTGGCCCGCGATCCTCGTCCTGGGACGGATGATCGGCTACAGCGGCTAGAAGTGGACCGCGCGCCCATAGGCGTCGAGAACGCTTTCATGCATCATCTCGGACAGCGTCGGGTGCGGGAAGACCGTCTCGATCAGGTCCTCCTCGGTCGTCTCGAGTTTGCGGGCGACGATATAGCCCTGGATCAGTTCGGTCACTTCCGCGCCGACCATGTGTGCGCCCAGAAGCTCGCCGGTCTTCTCGTCGAAGACGGTCTTGATGAAACCTTCGGCTTCCCCAAGTGCGATGGCCTTGCCGTTGCCGATGAAGGGGAATTTTCCGACCTTCACCTGGAAGCCCAGTTCCTTGGCCTTGGCCTCGGTGTAGCCGACGCTCGCCACCTGCGGCTGGCAGTAGGTGCAGCCGGCGATTTCCTGCGGCTTGACCGGGTGGACCTTGTTCTTGCCCGCGATCAGTTCCACGACCATGACGCCCTCGTGCGACGCCTTGTGCGCAAGCCAGGGCGCGCCTGCGATGTCGCCGATGGCGTAGAGACCGTCGACCCCGGTGCGGCAGTAGGCGTCCGTCACGACGTGGGTTCTCTCGACCTTCACGCCTAACTCCTCAAGTCCCAGGCCCTCGACGTTGCCGACGATGCCTACGGCGGAAATCACCGTGTCGACCTCGATCGTCTCGGTCTTGCCGTCCATCTCGATATGCGCCGTCACCTTGTCGTCGGAGCGGTCGAGCTTCTTGACCGTCGCCTTCTGGAGGATCTTCATGCCCTGCTTCTCGAAGGCCTTCTTCGCGAAGGCAGAAACCTCGGCGTCCTCGATCGGAAGGATTCGGTCCATCACCTCGACCACCGTCGTCTCGGCGCCGAGCGTGTTGTAGAAGCTTGCGAATTCGATGCCGATGGCGCCCGAGCCGATGACCAGGAGCTTCTTCGGCATATGCGGCGGCTGAAGCGCGTGCTTGTAGGTCCAGACCCGCTTGCCGTCAGCCTCGAGCCCCGGCAATTCGCGCGCCCGGGCGCCGGTGGCGACGATGATGTTCTTCGCCTGAAGCTCCTCGGTGCCCTTGTCGGTCTTGACGCTGACCTTGCCCTTCGCGGTCAGGGTCGCCTCGCCCATGACGACCTCGACCTTGTTCTTCTTCATCAGGTGCCCCACGCCCGAGGCAAGCTGCTTGGCCACCCCGCGCGACCGCTTCACCACCGCGTCGAGGTCATAGCCGACGCCCTCGGCCTTCAGCCCGAATTCCTTGGCGCGGTGCATCAGGTGGAAGACCTCGGAGGACCGCAGCATCGCCTTCGTCGGGATGCAGCCCCAGTTGAGGCAGATGCCGCCCATGTGCTCGCGCTCGACGATGCAGGCCTTCAGGCCAAGCTGCGCGGCGCGAATGGCGGCGACATACCCGCCCGGTCCCGCTCCGATCACGACGACGTCGAAGGTCCTGGCTGCCATTGGTTTTCCTCCCGAGGCGAGATCAACAGTCTGTCCTCCATGTGCCACGGACGAAAGGCGAAGTCACCCGGTCCGACATTGCCATGTCGGAATACCCGCCATACCGAAGACGTCAGGCGGCGCTCTTCGCCCGCAGCTTCTCGACCATGCGCCCGTAGCCCCCGCTTTCGAGGAACTCGCGCTCGGCCTCGGTCGACTCGCGGCCCAGCGCCTCGTTGCGGAACGGGAAGCGGCCGAACTGGCGGATGATCTCGCGGTGCGCCTTGGCGTGAAGCAGGCTTTCGGCGGATTCGGGCATCCGCGTCGAGAACAGACGGACGGCGCGGTCCTGGTCTTCCTGGTTCTCGGAGTGTTCGAGCGGCAGGTAGAAAAACTGACGCGCGGGTTCGTCGATCTTGAGATCCCAGCCCTTCGAGATCGCCACCTTGCTGGCGGACTTCGCCAGCCGGTCGGACGAGAAGGCCTTGACCGTGCCCCGGTACATGTTGCGCGAGAACTGGTCGGTCAGGATGATGTAGGCCAGCGTTCCCGAAGCATAGGTCAGCCACAGCGACAGTGCGCCCTGCATTGCTTGGTTCCAGTCGGCCTCGAACCTCTCGCGGATCGTCTCGTCGAGCTTCTCGCCGCCCTTGTACCAGCCTTCCGGGCCTGTCTCGTCCAGCCAGAAGGCCAGAATGTCTTCAGGACTCGCCATGCGTGTCACCTACCCTTGCCTCTTCCCCAGGCGCCTTCGAGCGTTACCACGTCCTCACTGGCGATCAACCCTTTCCTCCTGCGAGGCAGCAATGTCCTGCTCGGGGGGGGCGTTGTCGGCATAGAATTCCTGTGCGGCCTCGACCGCGATCGGAGTCGCCGAGGGGGTCAGCGGCGCATAAGTCACAGCGTCATAGTCGCCCTCGCCCTCGTAGAGCGAGACGCGCTGCGTCATCCGGTAGGCGACGTATGCCACGAAAAGCGTGAAGTTGGCGGCGAGGAAGACCCAGAACCCCGGGGGTCCGAGGTTGCCCATCAGCCATCCGGTCAGGATGGGGCCTGCGATGGCGCCGAGACCGTTGACGAAGATCAGCGCACCCGAAGCCGCCGCCATGTCGTCTCTCGGAAGATAGTCGTTGGTGTAGGCGATAATGAGCGCATAGAGCGGGTTCGACACGCCGCCGAGGATGAAACCCGCGACGAGGATCATTTCGAAGCTCCCTCCGAACGCCAGGCCCAGAAGCGAGCCGAGCGCGCCGCCCACCCCCGCGAAGAGGATCAGCTTGCGGCGGTCCATCCGGTCCGACATCCAGCCGATGGGAAACTGCAGCACGAGGCCGCCGAAGAAGATCGCGGTGACGAAGATCGAGATCTCGGCCACGGACATGCCCGCCGCCGTGCCATAGACCGAGGCCATCCCGAAGAGCGCCGAGAAGGCGAAGCCCATCAGGAACATCCCCACGATGCCCGTGGGCGACGTGTTGTAGAGCGCGCGAAGGTTCATCGCCTTCGTCGTGTCGAACTCTGGCGTCGGCGTGACCGACAAGAGGATCGGCGCGAAGGAGAGCGACACGAGTACGGACGGGATGACGAAAAGAACATAGCCCGCCGGATCGGCGACGTTCAGAAGCGCCTGAGACACCATGATCCCGACCATCTGCACGATCATGTAGAGCGAAAGCGCCTTGCCGCGGTTTTCGTTCGTCGAGGAGTTGTTCAGCCAGCTTTCGGCCGTGACGTAGACGCCCGAGAAGGAGAAGCCGAAAAGGACGCGCAACAGGACCCAGGCCCAGGGCTCGGTGATCGTCGGATAGAGGATCAGCACCGCCGAGATGAAAGACCCGAGCGCGGCGAAGACGCGGACATGGCCGACGCGCCGGATCAGGCCCGGCGCCGTGCGCGAGCCGAACAGGAAGCCCACGAAATAAGCCGAGGTGATGACCGACAGCTCGATGGTCGAGAACTGCTCGATCCCGCCGCGAATGCCCATGAGCGAGCCCTGAAGGCCGTTGCCGACCATCAGCAGGATAATGCCGAGGAGCAGCGGCCATGCGCTGCGGATCACTTGCAGCATCGTGCTGCCTCCCTCTGTCTTGCCTGCCCTAACGCGCGCTGACTGGGCGCGACTTGCCCGAATGCGACGACCTCTGTCGGTTTTCAGCCCGCCGGCAGGAGCAGCGAGGCATCTCCGTAGGAGAAGAAGCGGTAGTCGTTCCGCATGGCGTGATCGTAGATTTCGCGCACGCGGTCCACCCCCATGAAGGCAGAAACCAGCATCATCAGCGTCGACTTCGGCAGGTGGAAGTTCGTCATAAGCGCGTCGGCGGCCTTGAAGCGGTAGCCGGGCGTGATGAAGATGTCGGTCGCACCTCGCCACGCCGCGAGCGTGCCGTCGTCCTCCGCCGCCGTCTCGATCAGACGTAGCGCCGTGGTCCCGACGGGAACGATCCGTCCTCCTGCGCTGCGCGTAGCGTTGATCTCTCGGGCGGCCTCCAGGGTGATCTCTCCCCGCTCGGCATGCATCTTGTGGTCGCGCACGTCATCCACCTTGACCGGCAGGAAGGTGCCCGCGCCGACGTGAAGCGTCACGAAGCTGCGGTCGATCCCCCGCGCAGCGAGCGCGGCCAGTAAAGCGTCGTCGAAGTGAAGCGACGCGGTCGGCGCGGCGACGGCTCCCGTTTCTCGCGCCCAGACCGTCTGGTAGTCTTCGCGGTCCTGAGCGTCGGACGGCCTGCGCCCTTCGATGTAGGGCGGCAGGGGCATCGCGCCGGCCTCGGCCAGCGCCGCGTCGAAGTCGTCGCCCGACAGGTTGAAGCGCAGGCGCGCGGTGCCCTCGTCGCGGCCCTCGACCGTGGCCGACAGATCGGGCGAGAACGCCAGCGCCTCGCCGTCGCGGACTTTCTTCAGGGGCTTCAGAAGCGCCGACCACGTCCCGTCCGCGCGCGGCTCGAGAAGCGTCGCCTCGATGCGGGCGGAGGTGTCCCCACCCTCGCCCGACCGGCGCCGCACTCCCGACAGGCGGGCGGGGATCACGCGCGTGTCGTTCAGGACCAGCCGGTCGCCCGGTCGCAGGAACGCGGGAAGGTCGATGGAGTGCGCGTCGGTCATCGTCGACGGCGTCGCCACGAGCAGGCGCGACGACGACCGGGGCCGCGCGGGACGGGTCGCGATCAGACGCTCGGGAAGGTCGAAATCGAAGTCGGACAGCCGCACCCTTCAGCCCCCCGGCGGCGCGCGGCGGAAGATCTGGCGGAAGGCGCCTGGCGTCAGGATCGACAGCGGGTTGACGCTGACCGACGGGTCCGACGTCGGGCCTGCCATGCGGTAGTTGAAGCCGAACAACCCCTCGCCCCGCCGCGTGAAAAGCGAGCCGATCCCGTTCAGGAAATAGACCGGCGAGATCACCCCGCGCATGTCGAGCTGCTTCGACGCCATGTCATAGATCCCGTCGGCCGAAATTCCGATGGACCCCCCGACCGCCGCCGCCTGCTGGAGCGTCAGGCGGTCGCGTGTGAGGCGGAAGCTGCCGTCGATGCTCTCGAACCGGATGCCGGGCCCGTCGAGCTGGTCGATGAGGCCCACGATCGAGATCGCGTCAAGGAGATCGGCCATCACCGGCGCCTTGCGGATGCGGATGCGCTCGATCAGGAACTGGCCTGAGTAGGTGCCCGACGGCGCCCCCACAACCGGCGTCAGGACGATGTCGAGCGTCCCCTCGCGCGCGTTTGGCGTCAGTCCGATGCTGGCCAGCACGCCCGCCGCGTCCTCGCTCTGAATGCGGATGGCGGTCCCTGCGTTGGCGGGGGCCAGCGTACCTCTCACCTGTGCCCCGCCGTTGATCTGCCCGCGAAATTCGCCCGAAAGTCCGATGGCGGTCTGGTCGATCCGGCCTCGCACGCCCGTCAGGGAAATACTGTCGGACACCACCAGCCGGTCGAGCGCCAGGTCGATGGGGCCGCCGCCGCGCCCGCCCCCCGTGCCGCCGAGATCAAGGCGGCGCAGGTCCAGCGTCCCGCCCTGAAGCGCCACCGCGGGCGATTGCCCTGCGCCTCGGGGCGTCAGGCTCACCGTCGCGTCCAGCCAGTCGCCCACCCGAAGCGGCGTGAAGGTCGCGCCCGTGAACCCCTCGGTCCCAAAGTCCAGACCGCCCCGCAGCGACAGCCCGGCGGTGTCCAGTTCCAGCCGGTCGACCCGGGGCACGTCACCGAGCGTGGCGGCGACGGTCAGCGTGCCCGTTTCGCCCGCGGGCTTGGTCCAGCCGACAGCGGGCAAGGACAGCGTCAGACCCGACATCTGCGAGGTCAAAAGCAAGTCGGGCGGCGCGCCCGGCGCCAGCGTCAGGCGATAGTCGCCCTCGCTTTCGCCGCGCAGGAACCCGTCGGGCAGCGGCAGGCCGAAGGTCTCCACGGTGTCGGGCGAGAGCGCGAGCCGGCCCGCGATGGTCCCTCCCTCGTCCGCCGCCTCGCCGAGCGGCTGAAGCCAGCGCGCGGTCAGCGCCACGCCGTCGAGCGTTGCCGCGCCTTCCAGACCGAGACGCCTGGGGTCGGCGAAGAACTCCAGCGTCTCGGCCTCGAGCACGCGGCCCGGCACGAGGCTGTCGGACCGCACGTCGCTCAATGTCGCCGCGACCTCGTAGGACACGTCCTCGGCCTTGATGCCGTCGACGAGCGGCAGCGTGATCCGGGCCAGCACATCGGCCTCGGCCTCGGCGATATCGACCGGGCGCTTGGCGCGTTCCATGATCCGAAGCGGCGGGTTGTCGAGAATGGACAGCATGCCCTGCATCGGCCCCTTCGCCACCACCGTGATCTCGCCCTGCACCGGCTTCGGCCGAACGTCGGGGACGAGGAAGACCGAGCCGCCGAGATCGATCCGATCGCCCGTCTCGGCCTCCATGCCGCCCGCGTCCACCGCCAGCGTGAAGCGGCGGTCGTGCAGGGTGGCTCGCCCCGTCGCTTCGGTCAGGTGCGGCATCGCGGGCAGGAAGCGGGCATTGCCATCTTCGAACAGGAAACTGAGTTCGATCTCGGGTTTCCGTGCCGTATGGGCGCGCAGCGCCACCGAAGGCTCGACCATCGTTCCGTGTTCGAGGTTCCGCGACAGCCACTTCCGGGTGATGGGCGAGACCTCGACGGGCCAGAACGCCAGAACGCGGTCGGACCCGATGCGCTCGGTCGTCGCGTCGACCGACGCGTGCCAGCCGTCCTCGCGGGCCTCGACGCGACCCGTCGCACGGATCGGTGTGCCCTCGTTGTCGATGACAACCTGCGCGAGGTCGGCGGTGAACGGATCGAGCCGCAGGCGCAGGTCGGCGCGGACGTCCGTCAATGTCACCGGCGCTTCGAAGATGCCGCCGCCCTCGTAGTCCAGCGCCTCGACGCGGAACTGGCCGAGAAACGCACGCGGCCAAGGCCCGTCAAGCTCGTCGAGATAGGTGTGACCCGAGGCGAGGAGACGGCCCTCGGGTCCCACGATGCTGATCTCCGAGAAGTCGATCCTCTGCCGCGAGGGGTTGAAGGTGAAATAGGCCCTCGCCGCTTCGAAGGCGACGGGCGTCACCTCCTCGGTCGGCTGAAGCGCACCCGAGGCAATGTCGAGCGTTCCGGCGAAGGACAGAAGTTGCCCGGTTTCGTCGATCTCGGTCCGAACCGAGCCCGAGATGGGCGCATCGAGAACCGAGAGCCACGACAGCACGGGCGACTGAAGCGCGATGTCGCCTGCGGGCATGCCCGTCACGGTGAAGCCGAGCGACACCCGGCCCGTGCCCCGGTTGCGCGAGACCGAGAACTGTATTCCGGCGAGGTCGTCGGTGCCGTTGAAGACGTCCGAAGCCACCGAGAGGTTCAGCCCCTCACCGCCTTTCCGCACGATGGCCGTGGCGTTCGTGGCCTGCCAGATGCGCCCCGATCGCGCATCCTCGAGCGTCAGCACGATACCGCCCGCCTGCACCTCCTGAAGCGAGGCCAGCGCGCCGGAGGCCATGATGCGGTCGATGCGTTCGAGAAGTTCGGGAAGCGTCTCGGCCTCGTCCGCCGCCACCTGGTCGGACCGAAAGGCGAAGCTGCCGTCGGCGGTCCGGCGGATGGTGATCTGCGCGCCCGAAAGAAACAGGCTCGATGCCGCGACTTCTCCGCGCAGAAGACGGCCGGGCGACAGTTCCGCTCCGATGCGGTTCAACTGCGCCACGGCCCCGCCCTGAAGGTCGACGAAACGGATGTCGTTCATCAAGAGGTGCGGGATACCGTCCCGGCCCACCCCCACCTCGATCCCGCCCAGCGAAATCGGCGTGCCCTCGAGCCGGGCGTTGATCCGGCGCTCGACGCCCGCACGGATCGTGTCGGGAACGGCGATCGTCCGGCCTGACAGGGACAGGACGAGGATGGTGAAGATGACCCCGGCCAGAGACAGGGTCAGGACCATGCCAAGGCCAACGCGCCCGTGACGCGGGCGGCGCGGCCGGCGGACCGGCGGCGGGACGTCTTGCGTCCCTTCTGTCTGCTCGTCGTTCTCTGCCATCGGCATTTGCGTCCGGGGTGTATTCTGGGCCGAAGCGGACTAAAACACCAAACTGTAATCGCAGAAGACACAGGGACATCCCATGAGCCTCGACGGACAGACCGCGCCCGACTTCACGCTCCCCCGCGACGGAGGCGGCGAGATCACCCTTTCCGACCTGCGCCCGAAGGCGGTCGTGCTGTATTTCTACCCCAAGGACGACACGCGCGGCTGCACCTTGGAAGCGCAGGCCTTCACCGCCCGCGCGGCGGATTTCGAGGCCGCCGGCGCCGTTGTCGTCGGCATTTCCAAGGACACGGTGCAGAAGCACGACAAGTTCCGCGACAAGTACGATCTGGGCGTGATCCTGGCGTCGGATGCCGAGAGCGACGTCTGCGAGCGGTACGGCGTCTGGGGCGAGAAGCAGATGTACGGCAAGAGCTACATGGGTATCGAGCGCGCCACGTTTCTCGTCACGGGCGACGGAACGGTCGCGCGCGAATGGCGCAAGGTGAAAGTGGACGGCCACGCGGACGAGGTTCTGAACGCCGTGAAGGCGCTGTGAGCCGCTCGGTCCGGACAGGACGGCCATGACACAGACGCTGACGGAGATGGCGGTCGAGGTCCTGACGACGGCGGACGCGCGCGAGAAGTGCCGCCTGTCGCGGGCGCAGGCCGCCCGCTGGTTCGCGGCGCGTGAGGCAGGCGAGACCCTCCCCGTCGGCACCGCCTCGCCGCCCGACCGCCCCGCGAGACCTGACAGGCCCGAGCTTCTCGACCCGCGCGACGTGCCGAAGCGCAAGCCGGGCAGCCCCGAGGGCCGCGCGGCGCTCTTGCACGCGGTCGCCCACATCGAGTTGAACGCTGTCGATCTGCACTGGGACCTCGTCGCGCGGTTCGGGCATGTTCCCATGCCGGCCGGCTTTCACGACGACTGGGTCCGAGCGGCCGACGAGGAATCAAAGCACTTCGGACTCGTCGCCGATTGCCTCGAAGCGCAGGGCAGCCACTACGGCGCCCTGCCCGCCCACGCCGGCATGTGGCGGGCGGCCGAGGATACGGCGGACGATCTGATCGGACGCCTCGCTGTCGTCCCGATGGTGCTGGAGGCGCGCGGTCTGGACGTGACGCCCCAGATGATCGGCATCTTCCGCAAGTCCGGCGATGCCGGTGCAGTGGCCGCGCTCGAGACGATCTATGCCGAAGAGGTCGGCCACGTCGCCTACGGCTCGAAGTGGTTCAACTTTCTCTGCGGGCGCGGCGACCTCGATCCGAAGCCCGTGTTCCACGATCTTGTCCGCCGTTATTTCCACGGAGCGCTGAAGCCGCCCTTCAACGAGGAAAAGCGCGCCGAGGCCGGAATACCGCCTGACTTCTACTGGCCACTTGCCGGAAATAACTGATCTTTCGGCGGCTTTCCGCTTGAATCGCGGCATTTCCGCGGCGGGAGCAAGGCACGGTTGCCTGACTCCCCCCCAGCCTTTAAGACTTTCGCGGGGTGAAGGGCCGGACAGGGCCCGGCTCCTCATTCGAGGTTACGGGACAGGACCTTGTGACGCTGCCAATGATATCCAGACTGAGCGGTGCGCTGGAGCGCACATTTCCTGAGCAGAGGCTTTTCCTGAGGTCGGACACCGAAACCCGGTTCGTCCGCCTCTCGCCCGCGACGCAGTTCGTCGGCATCGCCGGAAGCGCCCTGCTCCTTGGCTGGACGATCGTCTCGTCCGCCATCCTCATCATGCACAGCCTCGGCGCGGGCGACCTGCGCGAACAGGCGCTGCGGGACCAGGCCGTGTACGAGGCGCGCCTGAACGAGCTTTCCCACGAACGCGACGCGAGAGCGCGCGAGGCTTCCGACGCGCAGGGGCGCTTCGCGGTGGCGCTGGCCGAGGTCTCGGCGATGCAGTCCCGTCTCCTCGCCTCCGAAGACCGCCGGCGTGAACTGGAAACCGGCGTCGACGTCATCGCCGGCACGCTGCGCGAGACGATGAAGGAACGCGACGAGGCCCGCAAACAGTCCGAACTTCTTCTGGCCGAGATCGCCGAGAGCGCGGCCGAGAGACCCGACATCACCCGGATGAGCGATCTCGAGACGACGCTGGACGTGATGACGGCGGCCCTGGGCGATCTGGCGGGAGAGCGCGACCAGATGAACGACAAGGTCGTCGAGGCCGAGACGATGCTCCAGGAAGTCGCCTTCGACCAGAAACTCGAGGCCGAGCGCAACGAGCGCATCTTCAGCCAGATCGAGGAGGCGGTGACGACGTCGCTGTCGCCGATCGAGGAGATGTTCTCGGCCGTGGGACTTCCGACCGATTCGATCCTAGAGCAGGTCCGCCGCAGCTATTCGGGCCAGGGCGGCCCTCTGACCCCGATCGTCTTCTCGACCAGCGGCGACGCCGAGCCCGACCCCCTGACCGACCGCGCCAACGAGGTGCTGGGACGTCTCGACGAGGCGAACCTCTATCGCATCGCCGCCGAGAAGCTGCCGTTCTCGTTCCCGATCAAGGGCAGCTACCGCTCGACATCCGGCTTCGGCAAGCGATGGGGCCGGATGCACGAGGGGCATGATTTCGCCGGCGGCACCGGGACGCCGATCCTTGCCACCGCCGATGGGGTGGTGACGCACGCCGGAACGGCGTCAGGATATGGCCACCTCATCAAGATACGGCATGATTTCGGATACGAGACACGATATGGACACCTCTCCAAAATCCGGGTCGAGGTTGGGCAAAGAGTCTCGCGCGGGGACCTGATCGGTGATATGGGGAACACCGGACGGTCGACCGGAACCCATCTCCACTACGAGATCCGGATCGGCGGTGACGCCCTCAACCCGATGAAATTCATCAAGGCAGCTAGAGATGTTTTCTAAGAGCAAAATCAACGAACCCGGCCCCAAGCAGGGAACTGAGGCAGCAAAGGAAGAAAAGGCGCCCGTCATGAACCAGTCGAACAGCAGCTCGGACTTCAGCCCCTCCTCGTCCTCTTCCGCGCCGAAGGCCAAGCCGCCGGCATCGGTCCTCTCGGCCGACCTTCAGATCACCGGCAACATCAAGACGACCGGCGACATCCAGATCGAGGGCAACGTCGAGGGTGACATCCGCGCGCATCTTCTGACCGTCGGCGAAGGCGCCACGGTGAAGGGCGAGTGCATCGCCGACGACGTCGTCGTGAACGGCCGCGTGGTCGGCAAGGTGCGCGGCCTCAAGGTTCGCCTCACCTCGACCGCCCGCGTCGAGGGTGACATCATCCACAAGACCATCGCCATCGAATCCGGCGCCCATTTCGAGGGTTCGGTCCAGCGACAGGAAGACCCGCTGAACTCGAAGGGCGGCATCGCGCCGAAGCCCGGCATGGGCGTGGGCACGAGCGCCCCGGCAGGCGGCGTGAAGTAAGCTTCGTCCCCTGGGGATGTTCGAAGGCGCCGCCACCCGCGGCGCCTTTTTCGTGTCTCAGGGCGCGGGCGTGTAAAGCGCGCGACGATAGAGATGCCACGTCGCATGACCGAAGACGGGTAGCGCCACGAAGAGCCCGAGGAACGCCGGCAGCATCGCCACGAGCAGCCCTGCCGCGATCGTCAGCGCCCAAAGCCCCATGACAACGCGGTTGTGCCGAACGGTGTTCAGGCTGACGATCATGGCCGTCACGAAGTCGATCTCGCGGTCGACCAGAAGCGGCAGCGACACCGCGGTCATGCCGAAGGTCAGGAAGGCCACGCCTGCGCCCACGAGGCCCTGCACCGCCAGCATGGTCAGGCCCTCGGGCGTCATGAACGCCTCCAACGTCAGGGGGCCGTGATGCATGGCGCCGAGGCCCATGAAGAGCGCGAAGGTCATGTGGGCGAAGAAGCTCCAGAACAGGAAGGTGAAGGCGAGGATCGCACCGACCCATGGAAGCTGCCGCGTCCTTTCGTGCCAGACGACCGACAGCACGGGGCCCCAGACGAGCGGCTCTCCGGCCTCGATCCGGCGGCTGACCTCGTAGAGCCCGACCGCGGCGAAGGGCGCGACCAGCGGGAAACCGAGTGCGAAGGCGAGCGTCCAGAGAAAGGTCCCCGCCCCGAGCCACCAGAGCGCCAGTCCCGCGGCCACATAGAAGGTGCTGAAAGCAATCCCGAAAAGGGGTGCGGTGCGAAAGTCCCAGATCCCGGCCTTCAGTGCCGAAACCAGTTCCGGCACGGTCACCCGCGCGATCTGGGGGATCGGCGAAGCCGGAAGCGCCAACGGATGCGATGTATCCTCCATGCGCTCAGTCCTGTCCGGCGCGGAGCGACCGCGCCTTGATCCAGATCACCCGCCCGTCCCCTCGTGCTTGAAGCCACACCCGCGCGTTGGTATCACCCGCCGACAGGCATTCACCCCCCGGAGGTCCCATGCGCGCCGAGGCCGAGAACACGGTCGCCGCCATCCAGAAGTCGCTTCATCTGCTGGCGCAGCGGATGGACTGGGACACGGCAGAGCATCGTCTGGAAGAATTCAACGCGATGACCGAGGATCCCAAGCTATGGGACGACCCGGCGCGCGCGCAGACCCTGATGCGGGACCGGCAGATGCTGGTCGACGCCGTGACGCGCTACAAGGCCATGTCGCAAGAGCTGTCCGACAACGTCGAGCTGATCGAACTGGGCGAGATGGAAGACGACGCCGAGGTGGTGAGCGAGGCCGAGGCAGCGCTGAAGGCGCTTCGCGACCGCGCGGCCCAAGCCGAACTCGAGGCGCTGCTTGACGGCGAGGCGGACGGAAACGACACCTTCCTCGAGATCAACGCGGGCGCAGGTGGCACCGAGGCCTGCGACTGGGCGCAGATGCTTCAGCGGATGTACATCAGGTGGGCCGAGAAGCGCGGCTTCAAGGTCGAGCTTCAGGACGAGATCGGCGGATCGGAGGCGGGCATCAAGTCCTGCGCCTACCAGATCAAGGGCCCGAACGCCTATGGCTGGCTGAAGACCGAGGCGGGCGTGCATCGACTCGTCCGCATCTCGCCCTTCGGCAAGGGCACGCGCGAAACCTCCTTCGCCAGTGTCTGGGTCTATCCCGTCGTCGACGACAACATCGAGATCGACATCGCCGCCAACGACATCCGCATCGACACCTACCGCTCGTCTGGCGCCGGTGGACAGCACGTCAACACGACCGACTCGGCGGTGCGGATCACGCACCTGCCGACGGGGATCGTGGTGACCTCGTCCGAGAAGTCGCAGCACCAGAACCGCGACATCGCGATGAAGGCGCTGAAGTCGAGGCTCTACCAGATGGAACTGGACCGCCGGAACGCGGCCATCACCGAGGCGCACGAGAACAAGGGCGACGCGGGCTGGGGCAACCAGATCCGGTCCTATGTCCTCCAGCCCTACCAGATGGTGAAGGACCTGCGGACCGGGCACGAGACCTCGGACACGCAAGGGGTGCTGGACGGCGATCTGGACGGCTTCATGGCTGCCACACTCGCGCTCGGTGTTTCGGGGATGAAACGAGGCGAGGCCCAGTCGGACGACTGAGACCTCCTGACCGTTTCATCGGCGTGGCGGCGCTGTCCTAGTACAGCCCGCCCGACGAAATCTCGCCGGCAGTCGCTTGGCTGGGGATGTTGACCACGTCGCCGTCCGAGGTCTCGACCTGGCGCGTCGCGCGCGAGACTTCCTCGGTGTAGAGCGGCAGGTTTGCCCCCATGGCGAAACCGCCGTCGAAGGCGATGCCGAAGACCGGCTCCTCGCCCTCGCGGAAGTACTCCGCCACCACGTTCTCGCCGCTCGCATTGTCGGGAAGCCGCGCACCGTTGTAGCGGTCGATGTTGATGAAGTGCCCGCCGGGCGGAATCTCGAAGCGGCCGCCGCCGTACTTCTCGACGGCCTTCTTCATGAAGTTCTGGAAGACCGGCGCACAGAACTCGCCTCCCGACGCGCCGCGTCCAAGAGCCCGGGGCTGGTCGTAACCGATATAGCACCCCGCCGCGATGGTCGAGGTGAAGCCGACGAACCAGACGTCGCGGGCGTCGTTGGTGGTGCCGGTCTTGCCGGCCGTGGGAACACCCAGGTTGACCTGCCCCGCCGCCGTTCCACGCTCGACGACGCCCCGCATCATCGAGGTGAGCTGGTAGGCCGTGATCGGGTTCATCACGCGCTTGCCGTTGGTGATGATGCGCGGGGTTTTTCCGGCCGCCAGATCCTCGACTCCGCATTCCTCGCAGGTACGCTGATCGTGGCGATAGATCGTGGTGCCCCACCTGTCCTGCACCCGGTCGACGAGCGTGGGCTCGACCCGCTCGCCGCCGTTGGCGAACATGGCGTAGGCCGAGACCATGCGGAACAGCGTCGTCTCCTGGCTTCCCAGAGAGTTGGCGAGGAACGGGTCCATCCGGTCGTACACGCCGAAGCGTTCGGCATAGCCCGCGACGGTCGGCATTCCCACCTCTTCGGCCAGACGGACCGTCATCAGGTTCCGCGACCGCTCGATCCCGGTGCGCAGGGGCGTCGGCCCGTAGAAGCGGTTCGAGGCGTTCCTCGGACGCCACACCCGCCCGCCGCCCACGTCGACCTCGATCGGCGCGTCGACGATGATCGTCGCGGGCGTGAAGCCCGAATCCAGGGCCGCCGCATAGACGAAGGGCTTGAACGACGAGCCCGGTTGGCGCAGCGCCTGCGTCGCACGGTTGAAGTTCGACACCTGGTAGGAAAAGCCGCCCTGCATCGCGATGACGCGGCCGGTGTTGACGTCCATCGCCATGAAGCCGCCCTGCACGCCCGGCACCTGCCGCAGCGAGAAGACCGGGTCGTCGGGGCTGCCGCCATCGTGGCGGACGTGGATCACGTCGCCGACGTTCAGAACATCGCCTGCCACGCGGGCCTTGCGGATCCACTTCACGTCGTCCGGCGTGATCCAGTGGCCGTCGGCGCCGTCGGCCCAAGCCTCGACCCCGATCCGGGCCGCGCTTTCGCCGACCTCAAGCACCACGGCGGGAAACCAGCTTTCGACGTCGCGGGCGAGCTTCGGGATCTCTTCCAGCGCCGCACGCCAGGTCTTGGCGTCGGTCAGCTGCTCGGGCTCCAGCGTCGCCACGGTGCCGTGCCATTCGCCCTGCGCGCGGTCGTATTCCTCGAGCGCCTCCTGCAGCGCTGCGGCAGCGATCTTCTGCATCTCGGGGTCGATCGTCGCCCGGATCGTCAGGCCGGCGGCCTTGAAGCCTTCCTGTCCGAAATCGCGCGTGAGCTGGCGGCTGATCTCCTCGGTGAAATAGTCCCGCGCCGGCAGCTTCGCCGCGAAAGCCTCGCGGTCTCCGGCCTGCACGGTCAGAAGCGGCGCCACGCGGGCTTCCTCGTAGGTCGGCTCGTCGATGTAGCCGTTCTCGTACATCTCGGTCAGCACGAAATTCCGGCGCGCGACGGCGCGCTCTTCGGCGGTGACCGGGTGATAGGTCGAGGGCGCCTTCGGCAACGCCGCGAGGTATGCCGCCTCTTGCGCGTTGAGCTGGGTCAGGGACTTGTTGAAGTAGGTTTGAGCGGCGGCCGCGACACCGTAGGCGTTCTGGCCGAGGAAGATTTCGTTGAGATAGATCTCGAGGATCTTCTCGCGCCCGATCTCCTTGACCATGCGCGACGCCTGGATCGCCTCCTTGATCTTGCGCTCGATGGCCCGCTCGCTGCCGAAGTAGATGATCTTCGCCACCTGCTGCGGGATGGTCGAGGCGCCGCGGACGGACTCGCCGCGGGTCTGCGCGGCCTCGTAGAGGGCCGCCGCAATCCCCTGGATATCGAAACCGCCGTGGGTCCAGAACCGCTTGTCCTCGGCCGAGATGAAGGCGTTCTTCACCGTGTCCGGGATCTCGTCGTAGGGAATGTAGATCCGGCGCTGCGCTGCGTATTCGTCGATGATCCGCCCCTCGGGCGAATAGATGCGTGTCAGCGTAGGCGGCTGGTAGTTCGCCAGGGGCGCCACGTCCGGCAGATCGCGGCCGTAGACATAGAACACGGCCCCGCCGACCAGCGCGACCATCAGAAGGCCGAGCGTCACGAGCGAGAATATCGCGCCTAGAAAAGAGAAGAAGAACCGGGTCACCGTCGCCGCACCTTTGCCTGTCGATCCTGTATATGGCGCGGAGTGGTCCGGGTCAAAAGGGCTCCGCGCGGGTTTCGGCCCACAAGAAGGCTTCTAACGGCGCAGGGCGTCGCGGCGCAGGCGGTCTTCATCCTCCCACAGGAGAAGGGCGTTCCTGACCGCCACCGCCGCCTCGTGCTGCCATTTCTCGGAGGCAAGCCGCGCCCGGTCGGCCTTCGAGGACAGAAAACCCAATTCGATCAGGATCGACGGAATCTCTGATGCCTTCAGGACGGCCAGGTCGCCGGTTCGCTCGGGGTGCGAATTGACCGCCAGTTCCGCCGACCGGAACGCCGACACAAGGGCTGCCGACAGGGCGTCGGTCCTGGGCGTCGTGTCCTGCCGCGCGAGTTCCAGAAGCGCCACGGACACGTCGTCGCCCGCGCCGTTCAGATCGACGCCGCCCAGCATGTTCGCGGCGCCGTGCCGCTCGGCCTGTTCCTCGTCCGCGTTGCCGGCGGCTTCGGGCGAAAGCCGGTAAACCGTGACGCCCGACGCCTCGCCCGAGGCGTCATCGAGCGCGTCGGCGTGAAACGACAGGAACACGTCGGCCCCCGCCTCGCGCGCGATATCCAGACGGTCGTCGAGCGAGACGAAGACATCGTCCTCCCGCGTCAGGACCACGTCGAAGCGGTCGGTGGACATGAGTTGCTCGCGCAGCTTCCGCGCGAACTGAAGCGTCAGGTCGGCCTCGCGAAAGACCTCGATCTCGGCACCGGGATCGAAGCCGCCGTGACCCGGGTCGATGGCGATCATCGGACGGGCCTCGGGGTTGGTGACGAGGGGACCGGGGACGTTGGCGGGGTCGGCCTGGGTACGGAAGGTCTCGGCCGTCGCCGGGATCAGCATGACGGAGAGGATAGCCGATCCGTCGTCCGCGGTCGTCATCTCGGCCGTGTCGACGTCCAGGGGTTCGCGGAGGACAGCCACCATCCGGGACCATCCCGGCGCGTGATGTTCCGTCGTAATTTCGCCGATGGCGACAGAGGCTGCTGCGGGCACTTCGGTCAAATCCACGTCGCCGAACTCGACGATCACGCGCGGCGGTCCATCCGCCAACGTCACCCTCCAGGGCACTGATATCGAAAGGGGAATGGTGATCGCGACCTTGCCCGCCTCGTCCGCGATGGTGACGCCGGGGGCCAAGACCTCAGCCACGACGCCATCGGCCACAGCAGCAGAGCCTGAACTCAGGCACGCGCCAAAAATGGCCGCCATGGCGACGATAATTCTTACAAAGCTACCCATGGCCCCGGTCTTGTCGTTTCGGCTCTGGATAGCGCAAAAGCGCCTCCGGCGAAAGCGGCTAACCGCCGACCCGACGTCTTGTCATGAAGTCGTGAAGGCGGCGGAGACCCTCCTCGATGTCTTCGGTCGAGCGTGCGTAGGAGAATCGAAGGGTCGCGTGACCCCTGCCCTTGTCGAAATCGAGGCCCGGCGTCACGGCGACTCCGGCGCTGTCGAGGATCTCGGCGGCCAAGGCTCTGCTGTCCTGCGTCAGGCCGGAGACGTCGGCGTAGATGTAGAAAGCTCCGTCAGGCGGCGCGAGATCGGTAAAGCCCGCCTCGGACAGACCTTCGAGCATCAGCGCGCGGTTGCGACGGTAAACGGCCACGTTGGCCTCGAGTTCGTCCTCGCAATCCATCGCCGCCAGCGCCGCCACCTGGCTTGCATGGGGCGGGCAGATGAACATGTTCTGAGCCAGGCGTTCGACGGTGCGGACATGCGCCTCGGGCACCACCATCCAACCGACCCGCCAGCCGGTCATCGAGAAGTACTTCGAGAACGAGTTGATGACATAGGCGTCATCGGTGATCTGAAGCGCCGAAACCGCCGGACGGTCGTATTCGAGGCCGTGATAGATCTCGTCCGACACGAAGGCGGCCCCTCGCGCGGCGGCCGCGTCGATCAGGGCGGCAAGCGCGGGACGGTCGAGCATGGTTCCCGAGGGGTTCGCCGGTGAGGCGACGATGAGACCCTGAACGTCATCCGGCAAAAGGTCGGGCGTCGGCTGGAAGCGATCCTCGGCCCGCGTCCGGATATCGACCGGCGTGAGACTCAGGGCCGACAGGATCTGGCGATAGGACGGATATCCCGGCGCACCCAGAGCGACGCGGTCGCCCGCGTCGAAGAGCGCGGTGAAGGCGAGAAGGAAGGCGCCCGAGGACCCAGCCGTGACGATGACGCGGGCGGGGTCGAGATCGACGCCGTAACGCGTGCCGTAGAGAGCCGCGATGCGCGTCCGCAACTCGGGCAGGCCTAGAGCCACGGTGTAGCCGAGCGACCCCGCCTCCATCGCCTGCGCCAGCGCACGGCGCGCACCTTTAGGTGCGGGCGTGCCGGGCTGACCTACCTCCATGTGGATGATGTGTCGCCCTTCCGCCTCGGCGCGTGTGGCGGCTTCCATCACGTCCATGACGATGAAGGGATCGACCTCGGACCGGCGGGACAGGCGCATGACGTTCCTCCTGGGGTTGGGGCGTTCCTGCCAATCGCAGGCCCCGCCGTCAATCGCACGCCCTCCGGTCAAAATTTGGTGAAGCCGTTGCGTTTGCCGTGCAACCTGCCATCCTCCGGCGACTTTGAAACGGAGACGACCCATGCTTCGCCTGACTGCAGCCCTGACGACCGGCATGCTGGCCCTCGGCGCTCTCGCCGCCCCGCTGCAGGCGTTCGAGATCGAGGCGATGACGCCCGACGAACGCACCATCTTCCGCTCCGAGATCCGCGACTACCTGCTTGAGAACCCCGACGTCCTGATGGAGGCCATCGCGGTGCTCGAGCAGCAGCGCGTAGCGCAGGGTGCCGTGGCCGAGAAGGCCATGCTCGAGCAGAACCGGCAGGCGATCTTCGAGGACGGCTTCAGCTTCGTCGGCGGCAATCCCGACGGCGACGTGACGGTGGTCGAGTTCCTCGACTACAAGTGCGGCTACTGCAAGCGCGCATTTCCTGCCGTCGAGGACCTTGTGAACACAGACGGCAACATCCGCTTCGTGGTGAAGGAGTTCCCGATCCTGGGCGACCAGTCGACGCTGGCGGCGCGCTATGCCATCGCAACCAAGATCACCCAGGGCGACGACGCCTACAAGAAGGCGCACGACAGCCTGATGACCCATTCGGGCAACGTCAGTGAACCCTTCCTCGCGCGGCTTTCGAAGACGCTGGAGTTGGACCACGACGCCATCGTCGCCGAGATGGACAGCGACGAGGTCACGCGCGTCATCGACACCAACCGCGCTCTCGGCCAGGCGCTCCAGATCCAGGGGACGCCCACCTTCATCATGGGCGAGACCTTCGTGCGGGGATACGTCGAGCTGGACCAGATGATGGCCATCATCGACAGCATCCGGGCCGAAAAGGGCTGACGCCCTATTCCGCCGCCTGCTGCGCCGAGGCCGCCTCGATCTGGGCGGCCTTTTTCTCGACCTCCTCGACGATGTGGTCGATCATACGGTCGTTCGACATCTTGTGGCTCTGGCTACCCGCCAGATAGACCATCCCGGACCCCGCCCCACCGCCGGTGAAGCCCACATCGGTCATCAGCGCCTCGCCGGGACCGTTCACCACGCAGCCGATGATCGAGAGGCTCATCGGCGTCTTGATGTGCTCGAGGCGCTTCTCCAGCGCCTCGACCGTGCGGATCACGTCGAACCCCTGGCGCGCGCAGGAAGGGCAACTGATGATGTTGACGCCCCGGTGGCGCAGGCCTAGCGACTTGAGGATTTCGAAGCCCACCTTCACCTCTTCCACCGGATCGGCCGAAAGCGAGACACGGATCGTGTCGCCGATGCCCATCCACAGAAGGGTGCCGAGGCCGACCGCGCTTTTGATCGTGCCGGTCATCAGGCCGCCCGCCTCGGTGATGCCGAGGTGGATCGGCGCGTCCGTCGCCTCGGCCAGCCCCTGGTAGGCGGCGGCGGCGAGGAAGACGTCCGAGGCCTTCACGCTGATCTTGAACTCGTGGAAGTCGTTGTCCTGAAGGATGCGGATGTGATCGAGCCCGCTTTCGATCATCGCATCGGGACAAGGCTCGCCGTACTTCTCGAGAAGGTGCCTCTCGAGGCTCCCCGCGTTCACGCCGATGCGAATGGAACAGCCGTGGTCGCGGGCCGCGCGGATCACTTCGCGCACGCGGTCGGGCGAACCGATGTTGCCGGGGTTGATCCGCAAGCAGGCGGCACCGGCCTCGGCCGCCTCGATGGCGCGCTTGTAGTGGAAGTGGATGTCGGCGACGATCGGGACCGGGCTTTCGGCGACGATCTCCTTCAAGGCCCGCGTCGACGCCTCGTCGGGGGCCGAGACGCGCACGATGTCGGCGCCGGCGTCCGCGGCCGCCTGCACCTGCGCCACCGTCCCCGCCACGTCGGTCGTCAGCGTGTTCGTCATGGTCTGCACGCTGACCGGCGCGTCGCCGCCCACGGGCACGGAGCCCACGTGGATCATGCGCGATTTCCGGCGCTCTATGTTGCGCCAGGGACGGATCGGATTGTGCGACATTCGGCGTGTCCTTCGCGGATACGGGTCGCGGCCTATGTAAGGCCCGCGCGTCCGGATCGCAATTACTGGCTCTGGGCGTCGGTCTGCGCTTCCGCGACGGCGATGAAGCGCGCGAGGTCGGTGTCGCGGGCGGCGTCGGCGACCTTGTACTTCTGCATCAGCGCGTCGACGCCCAGCTTGACGTCCTTCACCACAATGGGTCCGTCGCCCGCCGGACCATAGGTCTGGCCATTGACGGCGAAGTAGAGCGATCCTGCGTTTCCGGCCCGCAGTGTCGCCGGTTCCTCGGTCAGGGGGACGTTGAATTCCTCACCCGCGTCGAGGATCTTCTCGAAGATCACGGTGCCGTCCGAGGCGCGCACGCGCACCCAGGACGGGCGCACCGCGAGAAGCGAGACGGATGGCGCCGTCGCTTCGACCACCTGGACGGGCGGCAGGAGTTCGGATCCGTCGAGGTCGGCCATCGCCACCGCTTCGGTCGGCGTGCGCGGGCCGCCGGGGATCGCGAAGGGAGCATTGTCGGGCGTGGGCTGGCGATTGGCGAGGAAGCGTTCGTCCCGGCTTGGCGCGAGCGCCCCGACCGTGTCGGGGTCGATGGAGGCGATCGGTCCGTCGCGGGCGGTCAGGACGGGAACGTCCAGCGCTTCGGGCCTGTAGAGACGGTCGGTGCCATCCGGGTTGGCCGCGGCGATCTGAGGCCCTTCGCTTTCGTCGGGCGCAAGCGTTGCAGACGACAGGGGATCGAGTTCGGCCAGCACTTCGGGCGTCTGGTCCACGGGCGTCAGACGTACCTTCTGCACTTCCTGAAGGACGGCCCACCCGCCGTAGCCTATCCCGCCTAGCAGCACGAGGAGGACGGCGATGGACCCCACTGCCCGCGGCTGGATGCCCGCGAACACCGCCTCCCCCTTGGGGAGATAGCTGACGGAGGGCTCGGTAAAGGGGTCGCGAAGATGCGCGGGCTTGCCCATGGCCTTGGGCTTCTTGACGCCGGGAGTCTTGTCGACCTTGACGCTGGCTTCGGGTGACATGCCGTGCGCCACCGTGAAGCCGCCCTCTTCGCAGAAGGTCTTGAACGCCCATTCCGGGTCGAGACCGAGGTAGCGCGCGTAGGAGCGGACGTAACCCGCGACGAAGCCCGGCGTGTCGAAGGCCGAGGGATCGGTATTCTCGATGGCCGAGATGTAGGTCGCCTTGATCTTCAGCTCGCGCTGCACGTCCAGAAGCGACTTGCCCAGGGTGGCGCGCTCCCCGCGCATGATGTCACCAAGGCGCAGTTCGAAGTCGTCGAACCCCTTCTGGCGCGACGGCTTTTTCGTCTGATCAGTCGTCCCGCGACGACCGGTCACGAGTCCTGCCCCATTTCAGTCATCTCTGTCCCAGGTTCAGGGCCGTCAGAATCGGCTCCGAGCGTAGTAGGCCATTGTTAACACGGACCTACCAAAGGGTCACGGCAGAGTTCTGTTCAGGCGGAGAGTTCGGCCCGATTCAGGGCGCAGTGCGACCAGAGTGCATCCATCGCGCGCACGAGTGCGTCGATTTCCTTCGGACCATGCACCGGAGAGGGCGTGAAACGCAGCCTTTCGGTGCCGCGAGGCACGGTCGGGAAGTTGATCGGCTGGACGTAAATGCCGTGCTGTTCCAGCAGCATGTCCGAAATGACCTTGGTATGGACCGGATCGCCCACGATCACCGGAACGATGTGGCTGCCGTGGTCGATCAGCGGCAGGCCCAGCGCCTTGAACCGCGTCTTAAGGATCGAGGCCTGCGTCTGGTGCAGCTCGCGCCGCGCGCGGTCGGTCTTGAGGATGCGGACCGATGTCGCAGCGCCCGCCGCGACAGCGGGCGGAAGCGAGGTCGTGAAGATGAAGCCCGGCGCGTAAGACCTTATGGCATCGCACATTTTCGCGCTGGAAGCGATGTAGCCGCCCATCACGCCATAGGCCTTGGCCAGCGTTCCGTTGATGATGTCGATGCGGTGCATCAGCCGGTCGCGCTCGGCCACGCCGCCGCCGCGAGGGCCGTACATACCGACCGCGTGGACCTCGTCGATGTAGGTCAGCGCGTCGAATTCGTCGGCCAGATCGCAGATCGCTTCGATCGGGCTGAAGTCGCCGTCCATCGAATAGACCGATTCGAAGGCGATCAGCTTCGGCGCGGCCGGATCGTCGGCCGCCAGAAGCTCACGCAGGTGGTCGAGGTCGTTGTGACGGAAGACGCGCTTCGCCCCGCCGTTGCGGCGAATGCCTTCGATCATCGAGGCGTGGTTCAGCTCGTCGGAATAGACGATGAGGCCGGGAAACAGCTTCGGCAGCGTCGACAGCGTGGCGTCGTTCGCGATGTAGGCCGAGGTGAAGAGAAGGGCCGCTTCCTTGCCGTGAAGGTCGGCAAGCTCGGCCTCAAGCGCCTTGTGATACAGCGTCGTGCCCGAGATGTTGCGGGTCCCGCCCGATCCCGCGCCCGTCGTCTCGAGCGCTTCGTGCATGGCGGCAAGCACCTCGGGGTGCTGGCCCATGCCGAGGTAGTCGTTGCCGCACCAGACCGTCACCGGACGCTCGCTGCCGTCCTTCCGACGCCAGGTGGCGTGGGGAAACTGGCCTTTCGCGCGCACGATGTCGATGAAGGTCCGATAGCGGCCTTCGTCGTGGAGCCGTTGCAGCGCGGCGTCGAGCTTGGCGGTGTAGTCCACTGTGTCTTCCCCTCCGAGTCGTCTCTCGTTCATAAAACGGAATATGTTACCCTAACAACCTCGACGACCGAACAAATTGACGCGGATCAATCAGTTCCTGATGACCACCTTGCAGTCTTGCGCCCCAGTCGACCCGCAGCGGGCCAGGGCCGCGGCGTCCGAGGCCCCATAGCCGAAGGCCCCCGTGGCGGATGAGACGGAGAAGGCCTTGGATCCGCGCATCCTTCTGTATTTCTTGTCGAAAGCGGCCGTCGCATCGATCGACAGCATGAGCGGCCTCGGCTGCCAGTTCTTCGGCACGACCCGCGCCGCGACGACGCAGTTTGGCGCTCCATTCGACTTCTTCACGTTGCAGGCCGCGACGGCGGCGGCGCCGGCCGCCTCGACCGAATGGTGATTCATCGCCGCCTGGAGCGACTCGTGGACCATCCCGTCCTTGGGCGACCAGGCGATGGCGGTGTAGTAGCGGACGGGCTGACGCATTTCCTTGGCCATCAGCGGCACGATGCCGGTCACGATGCGGCGGTTCTGGGGCGAGAGTTCCTTGGCGGTCTGGATCGTGTGTCCGCGCGTCGGGTAAAGCATCTGCCGCGCCGAGGCGGTGTCGAAGACTTGCGCTGCGGCGGGCATCGCCATCGCGAGGAAGACGAGGACAAGGGTCAGCGTCCTGACCATTGGGGAACTCCTTTGCCGTTTGGTTTCACATACGCCCGGAGGGCCTAGAAGGCCAGCGCTCTGGACGCCGTTTCACAGCCTGATAACGTCCGGTTCACAGCAACCGGAGGCCCCATGACCCTGAACGCCGTGCTCTCCCGCATCGACGACGATCTCGACCCCGCTCTCGAACGATTGAAGGCGCTTCTGCGCATTCCTTCGATCTCGACGGACCCGGCCTACAAGGAAGCCTGCGCCACGGCGGCGGACTGGCTGGTGGCCGATCTCGCCTCGCTTGGCGTCGACGCCGAAGCGCGGGCGACACCGGGGCATCCCATGGTCGTGGGGCATGTCGGCGAAGGATCGCCGCACCTCTTGTTCTACGGGCACTACGACGTGCAGCCGGTCGATCCCCTGTCTCTCTGGCACCGCGATCCCTTCGACCCCGAGGTGCAGGACACGCCGCAGGGCAAAGTCCTGCGCGGACGCGGATCGTCGGACGACAAGGGGCAGCTGATGACCTTCGTCGAGGCCTGCCGGACGTGGAAGGCAGTGAACGGATCGTGGCCGTGCCGGGTCACTTTCCTCTTCGAAGGCGAGGAGGAGTCGGGGTCGCCGTCGCTCGTGCCTTTCCTCAAGGAATTCAAGGATGAGCTGTCGAAACCGGACTTGGCGCTGATCTGCGACACGGGGCTTTTCGACCGCGACACGCCGGCCATCACGACCATGCTGCGGGGACTTCTAGGCGAGGAACTGACCGTCACTGGCGCCGACAAGGACCTGCACTCGGGGATGTATGGCGGTGCGGCGATGAACCCCGTCCGGGTACTGGCGCGGATCATCGCCTCGCTGCATGACGAGACGGGTCGGATCACGGTGCCGGGGTTCTATGATGGCGTGCCGGAGATCACCGACGAAATGAGGGCGCAGTGGGAAGGGCTTGGCTTCGATGCCGAAGGGTTCCTGGGCGGGGTCGATCTGTCGGTTCCTGCTGGAGAGACCGGCCGCAGCGTGCTGGAGATGATCTGGTCGCGGCCGACCTGCGAGGTGAACGGGATCACCGGCGGTTACACCGGCGACGGGTTCAAGACGGTGCTGCCGTCGAAGGCTTCGGCCAAGATCAGCTTCCGCTTGGTGGGCACGCAGGACCCACTGGAAATCCGCAACAATTTCAGGCGGATGGTGCAGGATGCCCTGCCCCCGGACTGCTCGGTGGAGTTCAAGGACCACGGCGCCGGACCGGCTTCGGTCATGGCGACGGACGACCCCGCCTTCGAGAAGGCGCGGCAGGCGCTTTCGGACGAATGGGAGAAGGATGCGGCCTTCATCGGGTCGGGCGGATCGATCCCGATCGCGGGCTATTTCAAGCAGATCCTCGGACTTGATTCGATGCTGATCGGCTTTGGTCTGGACGACGACCTGATCCACAGCCCGAACGAGAAGTACGACGTCCGGTCGTTCCACAAGGGCATCCGGAGCTGGGCGCGGGTGCTGGACGCGGTGACGCGGTGATCGCCAACCCCGCGTCGGTATCACGTCGGTATTGTGTCGGTATCGCGTCTGTGCCGACATCGCGAAGTTAGCCGACGGGACCAAGATGGCGGCGGTCAATCTTGAAGCCGCGGACGGGATGGAGGCGCGCTGCCCTCCCGGACCCTCCCGACGTACCTAGAGGTCGATGGAGCCGAGGAAGGGTTCGAGCGCGTCGGCCGTTGCGTCCGGGTGCTGGTCGATGAAGAAGTGCCCGCCGGGAATCGCGCGGGCGGTCATGCGGCTGAGCCTTGGGCGCCAGACCTCTGCCACGTCGAAGTTTTTCGCCATCGCGCCTTGCGCGCCCCAGAGCACGAGCGACGGCATGTCGAGGGTGCGGCCCGCGTCCTCGGCGTCGTGCGTCTGGTCGATGGTGACGGCGGCGCGGTAGTCGTTCGTCATGCCCGCGATGGTCGAGGGGTCGCGCCAGGCCGCGCGGTAGGTGTCGAGGGCGGGGAAGTCGGTGAGCGACGCGCCGCCCCAGCCGAGGAGGCAGGCCTCGTAAAAGTGATCGGGGTCGGCCTCGATCATGCGCTCGGGGAAGGGCGCTGGCTGAGCGAGGAAGCTCCAGTGGAAGTAGGCCTTCGAGACCGGGTAGGTCCAGGCGGCGAGAAGCGCGTCCGTGGGCAGGATGTCCATGAGCGTGAGGCTCGCCACGGCCTCGGGTGCGTCGAGCGCGAGCCGGTAAGCGGTCCGCGCGCCGCGGTCGTGGCCGACGAGGTGGAAGCGGTCGTGGCCAAGGTGACGCATGAGGGCAAGTTGATCGGCGGCCATCGCGCGGAAGGAATACTCGGCAAGGTCCGGCGACGCCCCGGGCTTCGACGAGGCGCCGTAGCCGCGCAGGTCCGCGGTCACCACCGTGAAGCGCGCTGCGAGGCGAGAGGCGACATCGGTCCAGAGGGCACGGGTCTGGGGGAAGCCGTGGAGCAGAAGGACGGCAGGCCCCTCGCCCGCCACATCGTAGGCGACGGTGATACCGTCCTGGGTGAAGTCCGCCATGCGCATATCCTCCGGAGGCTCAGGAGAGCCCCGGTACAAGCGACATGCAAGGGAGGAAGTGGCGCGGTTGACGGGGCTCGAACCCGCGACCCCCGGCGTGACAGGCCGGTACTCTAACCAACTGAGCTACAACCGCGCGACAGGGGGTGACATAAGGAAGGGTGCGAAGGGCGTCAAGCGGAATTGGCCGCGCGTTTCGCGGCACCGTCGGATTTTTGCGGACCGCCTCTCAGGCCAATGCAGCGAGGGCGGAAAGGTCGGTCCAGCGCACCGGAAGCGCCATCAGCGGCTGACCGTAGACGTCGTCCGGAACGGGGTCCGAGAGGTGGCCGCCGCTGCGGGCGTAGAAGGCCGTGGCGCGCGCGTTGCCTTCGGCCACGGTCAGGTGCAGGCAGTCATGGCCGAGCGCCATCAGGCGGCGCGCGGTCTCGGCCAGAAGGGCGCGGCCGACCCCCTGCCCTTCGTCCGCGAGACGGACGTGGAGGTTGTCGACGTAGGGCCCGTCCGGGTCGTCGGGCAGCGTCGCCACGAAGCCCGCCACGCGGCCCTCGCGCAGCGCCACGAGGACGAGCGCGCGGCTCAGCCGGTCCGGCGTCCAGGTGCGGCTCAGGTCGCTCGCCACGGGTTCGCCCAGATAGGCGTCGGGCAAGAGACCGGGATAGGTGCGGCGCCAGCTTTCGAGCTGGACGGCGAGGATCTCGGGCAAATCGTCGGGGGTGGCGGGGCGTACGTCGATCATGGCGAAAGGGATAGACGGCGCGCTTTGCGGACGGAAGGGCCAAGGCGCGACCCCGGCACCAATGTGACGCAGGGGCCGCGTCTGTCGCCATACTGGCACCATATTTCGATGCTTTTCCCGGGATCGGACAGGCAACGGGACAGACATGGCATTCCTTTCCGCAGAGCTCGCCCGCGGTCTGGACGACGGCGATGCTGTTCTTCCAGAGCGTTCTGCTGCTCGGTTATCTCTACGCGCGGCTCTCGACGCGGATGCTGCCCGTGCCGGTGCAGGTCGGACTGCACATGTCGCTTCAGGTCATCCCCGACGACGGCGAAAATGAAAACGGGATGTTCTGAAGGTCGGTCACACCCGTTGCCCGGGCTTTTCCGCGCCACTATCCGCTTGCCTTCGCCGTCCGGGCAATTGGCGATTGCTCCCAGATCGCAGCGCCTTAAGTTGCGCGCAAATCCAACGATCCGATGGAACTTATGAGTAAACTTACAGCAATACGCTTTGTCGTCGCGATGGCGGCCGGTTTGGCGCTTGCCGCATGCTCGGGCACCATGCCGTCGGAAGACGTGGGCAACTTCCAGGATCTGGAAGACGTCGGCGACTATGGCGAGGTGCAGGAGGGACATATCGTCATCCCGCGCGTCGACCCGCAGTACCTTCAGGAACCCAATCGCCGAACCTCGGTGGCCTACAACGGGTACGAGACGCCCGGAACCATCGTCGTCGATCCCTACGCCAAGTTTCTCTATTACGTCGAGGCGCCCGGAGCCGCGATCCGATATCCCATCGCGGCGGGCCGCGAGGGGCGCGGTTTTCAGGGCGAAGCTACGGTCGGACGCATGGCGGAGTGGCCCGGATGGACGCCGACCGCGAACATGATCCGCAGCGAGCCCGACGTCTATGGTCCCTTCTCGAAGGGCATTCCGGGCGGCAGGGCCAATCCGCTGGGAGCGCGAGCCATCTACCTCTATCGGGGCAACCGCGACACCTACTACCGCATCCACGGGACGAACGACCCCGCGACGATCGGCAACTCGGGCAGCGCGGGCTGCATCCGGCTGTTCAACCAGGACGCCATCGACCTCTACAATCGCGTGTCCGTCGGATCGACGGTCGTGGTGCGGACCTATGAGGAGTCGGTCGCGATCGAAGGCTACGACATGGCGAACCGGGGCCAGGAGATGGCGCCGAGGCATGTCGATCCCGCAGAGGTCTACGCCGCGGTCGCCGAAGACCAGCGACGCAAGGCAGAGTACGAAGCGGGGTTCTGAGGCGGACGGACGACGGTCGGTCGGGGATCGGTTATCAATCTCCACAACTTCATGGCATGCGCCTTTGCCGTCCGAGGTCTTCACGGGTACCGTCGGCGGCACAGCGGCCCTGGGAGTGGCGCCATGCGGGATGGTCAGATCAGGTTCTTCGAGAGCTTCGACGGCGCGAAGATCGCGTATTGCGTCTCTGGCGAAGGCCCTCCGGTCATTCTTCTGCCGAGCTGGCTGACGCATCTTGAATTTCAGCGGCGCAGCGTCGCCTGGAAGCCCTGGCTCGAGGCGCTGTCGAGCCGGTACTCGCTCGTGCGCTATGATCCGCGCGGCTGCGGCATGTCCGACCGCCGGGTCGACGACCTGACCTTTGTAGCCTGGGTCCGGGACCTCGACGCGCTCGTCGGTCATCTCAAGCTCGACAGCTTCTCCCTGATCGGCGTGTGTCAGGGCGGCGCGGTGGCGCTGGAATACGCCGCGCGTCATCCGGGGCGGGTCAGCCACCTGGTGCTGTTCGGGACCTATGCGCGCGGACGCAACAAGCGCGACGATATTCCTCTCGAGCCGGAAAAGGCGCGGGTCATGCTGGATATGGTCCGGCTTGGCTGGGGCAGCGAGGACCACGCGTTCGCGACGGCCTTCGCCCAGCAGTTCCAGCCGGACGGCGCGCCGGGCCATCTGGCGACGTGGTGCGAGTTGCAGCGCCGCGCGGCCTCGCCCGAGGTCGCCGCCCGGCTGACGGAGTACATGTTCCGGATCGACATTCGCACGGCGCTGACTGTCATCGGCTGCCCCACGCTGGTGGCCCATGCGACGGGCGACGCTGTCGTGCCCCTCGCGGAGGGACGCCTTCTGGCGCAATCGATTCACGGGGCGCAGTTTCTCGAACTCGACACGCCCAATCATTTCCCGCGTGACGACGAGCCGGCCTGGAGGTCTTTCGTCGAGGTCCTGCATGACTTTCTTCCGGCACCGGCCCTAGACGACGCCCGGTTCGGGGATCTGACCGCGCGTGAGCGCGAGGTGCTGGACCTTGTCGCCGCTGGCCTCGACAACCGGGCCATCGCCGGACGCCTCGGGATCAGCCCGAAGACGGTCCGCAACCATGTTTCGGGCCTGATCGCGGCCCTTGGGGTCAAGTCCAGGGCGGAAGCGATCGTGATGGCGCGCGACGCAGGCTTCGGGCGCGGCGACAGCGTGAACCGGGACCGGAGACCCGGTCATGGCTGACGAGAGCTGAAAGAATCCGGACATTCGGGACGCTCGCCCCATGCGACGGATCCCGTGCGGACCTAGGCTTTTCGAGAACTGGACCCGCAGCAATTCCGAGGACCTTCACGATGAACATGTCGATGTGCTGCCGCGTTCTCGCGCCGCTTGTTGTGGGAATGGCATTTGCAGCTTCCGAACCGGCTGCCGCCTTTCCGTCCTCTGTCGGGCGAGACGCCTGCAATCAGGCGGAGACGCTCAAGACCTCCTATCTTCGGTGCGAGGCATTGGCTCAGGATGGCGCATTGAGCGGGTCCGGGATCGCCGAATGTTCGGAGATCTACGAGACCCTGAAGCGTCGCGTCTTCGACGGGAGCTATTCTGCCCTTCGCGCCTGGTACGAGGCGACCGAAGAGCTTCCGTCGCATCCTCCACGGGGCTTGAGATGCTGATCGTCCGGTCGCTTTCGACCTGCTGGATCGCGCCGCGAATGACCGCCTCTTGACCATGCCGGAGTGAGCGACAGGTGCGGAAATGCGCCACGGAATTGCCACGATTCCGGCGCTGTTTCAAAACTTGTTCCCCTTGCGAGGTCTCCCGATGCGCCGTCTCCTTTCGAAGTTGCTAAGCTCCGCCTCCGAGAAGCGGGAGAAGAAAAGCCGGCAGAAGATCTCGCAGCACATCGACTGGAGGCCGGACGCGCAGCGCCCCAAGAGCCGCAGCAGAGCGCTCAGCAAATCGTACCGTTGAGCCTCGAGCCTTGTAGCTTGGACAAGGGTCACGCCAGGCTTCGGTAGACCGTCCGGTCCGGTCAGTTGCGCCATGCGAGGGGGGCGGGATAGCCAGGCGCCCCACACGCCACCACAAGGACCAAAGAGCGCGCCACACGGGCGACTGCGCCTCTTTCGTTGCGGCCTTGTCTTCGTGCCCATATCCTGAAGAATGATGGCATGGCTCGAGTGTCCGACCGGGCGCGCCGGGTGCGCCGCCGTTTCGGCCAGCGTGAGCGACCCGATCCCGACTGACCTGTCCACGGGCCGGAACAAGGTCGGGTCTGGGTCGTTAGCCCATCACGAGATTGGTCAGGGACAGCGAGATTTAAGGGGAAAAGGTTTAGGTGGCAGTCGGAAAGACAAGAAAAGATGGCAGCTTAGCGATACTTGAAGCTCTGGCACAAAATCGGCTGGTGATCGAAGCGGTCAGCCCCGAGATCGATGGCGGCCGCTTCCCCGCAAAGGCGGTGGCAGGCTGGCCGGAGACGATCAGCGCCGATATTTTCGGCGACGGCCACGAGGTCATCGCCGCCGCGATCGTCAAGGACGATGGCAGCGAGATCCCCATGCTCAAGGGCGTGAACGACCGCTGGAGCGCCGAGGTCACCTTCGACGAGGTCGGACCGGCGCAAGTGACCATCGTCGCCTGGCGCGACCTCTGGGGCACCTGGGCGCGCGACACGCGCAAGAAGCTCGAGGCCGGTCAGGACGTGTCCGTCGAGATGGAAGAAGCGCGCCTGATCCTGGCAGACCTGAAGCCTCGTCGTGGAGAAGCCTCGGACTTGAATGCCCTCAATGCCGCCGCCAAGGCCGGCGACGCGGATACGCTTCTGTCGGCCGAGACCCTCGCGACGATGGCGCGTCATGGCCCGCGCGCCAACGTCACCCGCTACGAGGATCTGCCGTTCTGGATCGACCGCGAGCGGGCGGCCTTTTCGGCATGGTACGAACTCTTCCCCCGCTCCACCGGGCCTGAGGGGCAGCACGGCACCTTCCGCGACGTGATCGACCGGCTCGACTATGTGCGCGACCTGGGCTTCGACGTGCTGTACTTCCCGCCGATCCACCCCATCGGGACCACGAACCGCAAGGGCAAGAACAACTCCCTCAAGTCCGAACCCGACGACGTGGGCTCGCCCTATGCCATCGGTTCGCCCGAGGGCGGCATGGACGCCGTCCACCCCGACCTCGGCACGCTTGAGGATTTCGACGCGCTCGTCGCCGCGGCCGCCGACAAGGGGCTGGAGATCGCGCTCGACATCGCGCTGAACGCCTCGCCCGACCATCCCTGGATCGGAGAGCATCCCGACTGGTTCGAGCGCCGTCCGGACGGGACGATCAAATACGCCGAGAACCCGCCGAAGAAGTACGAGGACATCGTCAACTTCCGCTACTACCTCGACGACGGCCGCCCCAATGCGCCGTTCTGGGAGGCGATCCGCGACCTGTTCCTGTTCTGGGCGGGGCATGGCGTGCTTTGCTTCCGCGTCGACAATCCGCACACGAAGCCGTTCCCGTTCTGGGAGTGGATCATCGCCGAGGTGCGCGTGAAATATCCCGAGGCGATCTTCCTCTCCGAAGCCTTTACGCGGCCCAAGGTGATGAAGCGTCTGGCGAAGCTCGGTTTCAACCAGAGCTATACCTATTACACCTGGCGCGACACGGCGCAGGAGCTGACGGAGTACCTGACCGAGTTGACCACCAAGGACTGCCGCCACTACATGCGGCCGAATTTCTTCACCAACACCCCCGACATCAACCCGGTCGCCTTGCAGTACTCAGGCCGCGCGGGCTTCCGCACCCGGCTTCTGATGGCGGCATCGCTGGCGGGGAATTACGGCATGTACTCCGGCTTCGAGCTCTGTGAAAGCGCACCGCTGCCGGGCAAGGAGGAGTACCTCGACTCCGAGAAGTACCAGTTGCGGCACCGCGACTGGGACGCCGAGGGCAACATCAAGGACGACATCCGCCTCATCAACCGGATCCGGCGCGAGAACCCCGCGATGAAGGACTTTCTGAACCTGAAGTTCTTCGACGCGGGCGACGAGCGTGTCCTCTATTACGGCCGCTTCGATGAGGCGACCCGCAACTACCTTCTGTTCCACGTTCTGATCGACCCCCACACCGGCACCGAGTTCGACTTCGAGGTGCCGCTCTGGGAGTTCGACCTGCCCGATGCCGCCTCGATCAGGGTCGAGGACGCCATCCACGGGAACCAGTTCATGTGGCACGGAAAGGACCATTGGCTTGCCCTCGATCCCGTGAACCGGCCCTATGCCATATGGAAGCTGTTCCCGCCGGGAGGGGTCGCATGAACATCGCCGACAGACAGTCGCTAGCAGTCGACCCGGAAACCACCGCACCCGACTGGTACAAGGACGCCGTGATCTATCAGGTTCACGTCAAGGCCTACCAGGACAGCGACAACGATGGGATCGGCGATTTCGCCGGCCTGATGCGCCGGCTCGACCATGTGCAGGAGTTGGGTGCGACGGCGATCTGGCTCTTGCCCTTCTACCCCTCGCCCCTGCGCGACGATGGCTACGACATCGCCGAGTTCAAATCGGTCAATCCGCAGTATGGCTCGATGGAGGACTTCCAGGGCTTCGTCGACGAGGCGCACCGGCGCGGGCTGAAGGTCATCACCGAGCTTGTCATCAACCACACTTCGGACCAGCACGCCTGGTTCCAGCGGGCGCGGCGCGCGCCCAAGGGGTCGCCCGAGCGCGATTTCTACGTGTGGTCCGACGATCCGTCGAAGTGGATGGACGAGACACGGGTGATCTTCAACGACACTCACGACTCGAACTGGTCGTGGGACCCGATCGCCGAGCAGTTCTACTGGCATCGCTTCTTCGACCATCAGCCCGACCTGAACTTCGACAATCCGCAGGTGCTGGAGGAGGTGCTCGACGTGATGCACTTCTGGCTCGACAAGGGCGTCGACGGGCTGCGGCTCGACGCGATCCCCTACCTGGTGGAGCGCGACGGAACCAACAACGAGAACCTGCCCGAGACCCACGACGTGCTGAAGGCGATCCGCGCCGACCTCGACAAGCACTACAGCGGGCGGATGCTTCTGGCCGAAGCGAACCAGTGGCCCGAGGACACCCGCCCCTATTTCGGCGAGGGCGACGAGTGCCACATGGGGTTTCATTTCCCGCTGATGCCGCGGATGTACATGGCCGTGGCCCAGGAGGACCGCTACCCGATCACCGACATCATCCGGCAGACGCCCGCGATCCCCGAGGATTGCCAGTGGGCGATCTTCCTGCGCAACCATGACGAGCTGACGCTGGAAATGGTGACGGACCGCGAGCGGGATTACCTGTGGAATTTCTATGCCGAGGACCGGCGGGCGCGGATCAACATGGGCATTCGCCGCCGCCTCGCTCCGCTGTTGCAGAACGACCGGCGCAAGATCGAGCTGCTGAATTCGCTGCTCTATTCCATGCCCGGAACGCCGATCGTGTACTACGGCGACGAGATCGGGATGGGCGACAACTATTATCTCGGCGACCGCGACGGGGTGCGCACGCCGATGCAATGGTCGGCCGACCGCAATGCCGGGTTCTCGCGCGCCAATCCGCAGCAACTTTACCTGCCGATCATCCAGGACCCGGTCCACGGCTACGAGGCGATCAACGTCGAGGCGCAGCACAGCTCGCCCACGTCGCTCTTGAACTGGGTGAAGCGCATGATCGCGGTGCGCCAGCGCCACCCGGTCTTCGGACGCGGCGAGATCGAGCTGCTGTACCCCCGCAATCGCAAGGTGCTCGCTTACCTCCGCCGCTTCGAAGACGAGGTGGTGTTGTGCGTGGCGAACCTCTCGCGCCAGGCCCAGGCCGCCGAGATCGACCTGTCCCAGTTCAACGGTCGCGTGCCCGTCGAGCTCACGGGTCAGTCGCCGTTCCCGCCCGTGGGCGAGTTGCCTTATCTGCTGACGCTGCCTGCCTATGGCTTCTACTGGTTCCTCCTCGCCGAAGAGGAAGCCGCGCCGGAGTGGCACACGCCCTATACCCAGACGCTGCCAGACTTCCTGACCCTGACGACGCGAAACGGAACGATCTCGTCGGCCCTGGCCGATGCGTCTGCCCCGCAGTTCGAACGGCAGACGTTGCGCGACTACCTGCCGCTGCAGCGCTGGTTCGCCGCGAAGGAAGAGCGGATCGACGGCGTGAAGATGCGCCAGCTTGCCGAGATGGGGAATGGGAGCCACCTGCTCTCGGTCGTCGACGTCACGTCCGCCAGCGGTGAGGCGCAGTATTTCCTGCCGCTCTCGGCCGTCTGGGGCGAGGATGCGCTGACGATCGGACCAAGGTTGCCTGCGACCCTCGCAAAGCTGCGCCGCGCGAACCGCGTGGGCGCGTTGCTGGACGGCGCAGTCGACGAGGAGATGGCTCGGGCGCTGCTGTCCGCGATGGTCGAGGGCGTGGATTTGCCCGCCGGTGAAGGCAGCGTCGCGTTCCGGGGCAGCGATGCGCTGGCCGAGCATGCCGCCGACCCGGGCGAGCCGCGACTTCTGTCGGCCGAGCAATCCAACGCCTCCATCGCGTTCTCGGACAAGGTGATCCTCAAGCTCTACCGCCGCCTGCGGCAGGGGGTGCAGCCCGACATTGAGGTTGCCCGCTTCCTGACCGAGGAGACGGAGTTCGAGGCGAGCCCCGCCCTGCTGGGCACGATCGACTGGGTTGCCCCTGACGGCACGCCGACGACGCTCGCCGCCGCGTCGGAGTTCGTGCGGAACCAGGGCGACGCCTGGCGCTATGTGACCGAAGCGCTCGAGCGCGACATGGAGCGCGAGGAGATGACCGAGAAGATCTCCGGTGGCGAGGACGATCACGTCATGGGCGGTCCCCTCGATCTCGGCGCCGTCCTTGGCCGGCGCACGGGTGAACTGCACCTCGCACTGGCCAGCGGAAAGCCGGGCACGGCGTTCTCGGAAGAGCCGCTGACGGAGGGCGACCTCGCCCTGCTCGTCGACGATGTGACGCGAGAGGTGAGTGAGGTCTTCGACCGGCTCGCGGCACAGCGGAACGCGCTTCGCGACAGCGGGCAAGAGCTGGCCGACAAGGTGCTGGCCGCGCGCGGCGATTTCGAGGCGCGCCTGACGTCCTTGCGCGGAAGCAGTCCTTCGGGTGGAAAGTGCAGGATTCACGGGGATTATCATCTCGGACAGGTCCTCGTGGTCGAGACCGACGTGATGATCATCGACTTCGAGGGCGAGCCCACCCGAAGCCTGGGAGAGCGGCAGGCAAAGTCGTCACCCTTGCGAGACGTGGCAGGGATGCTTCGCAGCTTCGACTATGCGCTCTGGTCCACGGTGCGCCGCCGGATCGAGATCGGCGCCGACGCCGAGCGCACCCTTGCGGGTGTTGCGGGTTGGCGCGACGCGACGCAGGGCGCCTTCCTGGAAGCATACCGAGACACACTCGGCAGCGCATCGCTGCACCCATCTGACCGCGACTTCGAGACCGCGCTGCTCGACCTCTTCCTGATACAGAAAGCGGCGTACGAAGTGGCCTACGAGATGTCCATGCGGCCGGACTGGATCGACATTCCCCTACGCGGCCTACTGTCGCTTCTCGACGAAAACGGAGATGACTCTTGATGTGGGATTCCGCCCCTCCAGCAGCTGACATAGAAGCCATTCTGAGAGGTCATCATGGCGACCCCTTCCGCTATCTGGGGATGAGCCGTGCGACCGAGACGGACACGCTCGTGGTGAACGTCTTCGCCCCGGATGCGTCGGACGTCGAGGTCCTCGACCTCGATGGCAAGAGCGTCTGCGAGCTTGACCTGATCAACAACGAGGGCTTCTTCCACGGCGTTCTCGGCACGAAGATGAAAGCCTTTCCCTATCGGCTTCGCCTGCGCAATCCGCAGGGGCACGTCTGGGAGATGCATGATCCCTATGCCTTCGGGCCGGTGCTTGGCGAGATGGACGAGTATCTGCTTGGCGAGGGGCGGCACGAGGAGATTTATCGCCGCCTGGGCGCACACCCGATGACCCACGAGGGCGTCGAGGGCACGTCCTTCGCCGTCTGGGCTCCGAACGCGAGGCGGGTGTCTGTCGTGGGCCACTTCAACGCCTGGGACGGCCGACGGCACTCAATGCGCCGGCGCGGGGCGACGGGGGTGTGGGAAATCTTCGTGCCCGGCATCGGCAAGGGCGAGATCTACAAGTACGAGATCCTGGGCGCCTACGGGCATCTGCAGCCTCTCAAGGCCGATCCGCTGGGATTTGCTGCCCAGGTGCCGCCCGAGACGGCCTCGGTCGTACACGGCTTGGTGCGCCACGAATGGTCCGACTCCGGCTGGATCGAGGCCCGCCGACCCGACCAGCGCGCCGATCCGATCTCGATTTACGAGGTCCATCTCGAGAGCTGGCGGCGTGGCGGCAACGGCGAGGTGCTGAATTACGCCACGCTCGCCGACCAGCTTATCGACTACGTCACCGAGATGGGCTTCACCCATGTCGAGTTCCTGCCGGTCACCGAGTACCCCTTCTCCGGCTCCTGGGGCTATCAGCCGGTCGGGATGTACGCCCCGACCTCGCGTTTCGGCAGCCCCGAGGACTTCGCCGCGATGATCGACCGGCTGCATGGCGCGGGTATCGGCGTGATTGTCGACTGGGTGCCCGCGCACTTTCCGTCCGACGCCCACGGCCTCGCCCGCTTCGACGGAACCGCGCTTTACGAGCACGAGGATCCGCGGCTGGGTTTCCACAAGGACTGGAACACGCTGATCTACAACTATGGTCGCCGCGAGGTGGCGAACTTCCTGCGCGCCTCGGCGACCTATTGGCTGAAGGAGCTTCACGTCGACGCGCTGCGCGTGGATGCCGTCGCCTCGATGCTGTACCTCGACTATTCAAGGAACGAGGGCGAATGGATCCCGAACCGCTATGGCGGGCGCGAGAACCTGGACGCCATCGACTTCCTAAAGGGTGTCAACGAGACCGCGCGCGATTATGCGCCGGGCAGCCTGACCATTGCCGAGGAGAGCACGGCATTCCCGGGCGTGAGCCGCCCCGTCAGCGAGGACGGGCTCGGCTTCGACTTCAAGTGGAACATGGGCTGGATGCACGACACGCTGGAATACATGTCGCTCGACCCGATCCACCGGAAGTATCACCACCACCAGATGACCTTCGGGCTGGTCTATGCCTTTTCCGAGAATTTCGTGCTGCCGCTCAGCCATGACGAGGTTGTCCACGGCAAGGGGTCGATGCTGGGCAAGATGCCGGGCGACCGCTGGCAGAAGTTCGCGAACCTGCGCGCCTACTATGGCTTCATGTGGGGTCATCCGGGCAAGAAGCTGCTCTTCATGGGCTGCGAGTTCGGCCAGGAGAAGGAGTGGAACCACGACCAGTCGCTGGATTGGCACCTGCTGGACGACCCGTTGCACGACGGCGTGCGAAAGCTCGTGCGTGACCTGAACGCGCTTTACAAGGCGACACCGGCCCTGCACCGGCGCGATTGCAGCCCCGACGGCTTCCAGTGGATCGAAGGCGGGGACGCCGACAACAACACCTTCTCTTTCCTGCGGTGGGCCGATGACGGCCGTCCGGTTGCGGTGATCTGCAACATGGCCCCTGTCGTGCGGGAGGGTTACCGCGTCGGTCTGCCCATCGAAGGCACCTGGAAGGAAGTCCTGAATTCGGACGCCAGCGAGTATGGCGGCTCCGGGGTGGGCAATGGCGGCACCATTCGCGCCATGGGGGAGGGAACGCACGGCCAGCCGGTCTCCGCCACGGTGACCCTGCCGCCTCTGGGGACGGTCTTCCTCACGCCGGAATAGCGACGCAAAAAATCTCTGCCACAGGGGGGAACCTTTCCTGCGCCTGTGCGTTTGGACGGTCGTGAGGAACCTGGGGCACCGCCTCGTCAAGAGAGTTCCGGTCGCTCAAGCGGCACGAAAAACGGGGGGTGTGTCGCATGGTCGGGAGCCAGGTGACGGAAAAATCTAACGTCGATGAGCTTCAATCCCTTTATATACTGACCGACAGACTTTACCGCACGACGTCGATCGACGAGGTGTTCGAGGCCGGGCTCGACGCCATCACCTCGACGCTTGGATGTTCTCGCGCCTCGATCCTGCTGTTCGATGACGACGAGGTCATGCGCTTCAAGGCCACCCGCGGACTGTCTGCGGACTATCGGCGTCAACTCGAAGGGCACACGCCGTGGTCGTGCGGCGAGCTTTTCCCGACCCCCATCTTCGTCACCGATATCGACGAGACCGACGAACCGGACTGGATCAAGAAGATCATCCGGCGCGAGGACATCCGCAGTCTCGGCTTCTTTCCCCTTACGGTGAGGGGGCGGGTCGTAGGCAAGTTCATGACCTACTACGCCAACCGTCGTGTCCTGTCCGGACACGAGATGGACCTTGCCGTCACGATCGCGCGCCAGGTCGGGTTCAGCGTCGAGAGGCTGAGGGCCGAGGAGCAGCGGCAGGCGGCCGAGGCGGCGCTTCGGGACTCCGCGATCCGCTTCCGTCTGATGTCGGAAGACGCGCCGGTGATGATCTGGATGAGCGACCGCGACGGGTCGTGCCTCCACCTCAACCGGATGCTGAGGAATGCCTGGGGTATCAGCGAAGACGAGGTGGCGACCTTCGACTGGCATTCGACGATGCACCCGGACGACGCCGAGCACATCACCGCCGAGGTTGTGGCCGCGACAGTCCGGCAGCAGCCCTTCTCGGTCACCGGCCGGTATCGCAACGTGGACGGCGACTATCGGACCCTGACCACCACCGCTCGTCCCTATTCTTCGGCCACGGGCGAGTTTCTCGGGATGATCGGCGTCAACGTGGACATCACCGAGCAGGAAGAGGCGGCCGCGCAGCGGGAGATGATCTTCAACGAACTCAATCATCGGGTGAAGAACACCCTCGCCCTGGTGCAGGCCATCGCGCACCAGACCCTGAAGGGAGCCGAGGGAAGCCGCCTGGCCGACGACTTCCATGACCGCCTCGCAAGCCTCGCCGCAGCCCATAGCCTTCTGACCAAGGCGAACTGGGAAAGCGCGCCGCTCAGGGAACTGCTGACGGACGCCCTCGCCGTCTCCGACGCCGACGGGGCGCGGATCGAGTTGAATGGGCCCCACGTCAGGCTGAGCCCGAAGCAGTCGCTGGCCGTGGCGATGGCGATACACGAGTTGAACACGAACGCGATGAAGTATGGGGCCCTGTCCTGCGACAGCGGGAGCGTGCTGGTCGACTGGCAACTTCTGCGGGGATCCGACCTCGAACTGACCTGGGCGGAGCGCGGCGGACCACCCGTGGAGACGCCATCCGGTCGGGGGTTCGGCACCTTCATGATCGAAAGGGTTCTCGCCAACGACCTCGACGGCGAGGTCATCCTCGACTTCCAGAAGCAAGGTCTGCGCTGCACGGTGCGCGCGCCCCTGCAACGGGGGCCACAGTGAGCGCATCACCCGCCCGGGGGCGGCGCATTCTCGTGGTCGAAGACGAGTTCCTCGTCGCCGCGATGCTTCAGCATTTCCTGGAAGATCACGGCGTGACCGTCATCGGACCTGCCTACAACATCGACGACGCGCTCACGCTGGCGAGGGACGCGACCTTCGATGCGGCGATCCTCGACGTCAACGTCCGGGGTATCCGGATCGACCCGGTGGCGGCGTCGCTGACGGAGAGGCGCATCGGCTTCGCCCTGGCCACGGGCTATGGCAAGGAAGTCGTCGCCGCCTGGGCCGACGCGCCCCTCCTCGCCAAGCCATATTGCCAGGCGGACGTGGAACGTGTGCTCGAGCGGTTGTTTCCGATCGAATGACCGTGGTGTCCGTCCACAAGCGGCCTCCTATTTCGGCCATTCTTTTCCATATTGCGCGACAGGGCTTCGCTGTTAGGTTGAAAAGCAATTCTTTCCGTCTGCCGTGAATCTTCAACCTTTCGGGACCGATGGAACAGACCGCCAATCGCATGGAGCTTCATGAACCCGCCGACCGATACGAGCTTGCCTGCCGGGCGGCGGGAATCGGCGTTTGGGAATTGCATGTCCGCGAAGGCCGGCTGGCCTACTCGGACGTAGCGAGGTCGATCTTCGGCTTTCCTCCGGAAGGAGCCATTACGCGTGAAATCGTCCATGGCGCGATACACCCGGACGATCTCGAGGCGGTGCTCGCCGCGGCAGGTCGCGCGATGGACCCGAGCGTCCGATCCGACGAACATTACATGTATCGGATCAGGCGCTTCGACACGGGTGAACCGCGATGGATTCGTGCGCATGGAATCGCCGAGTTCGACGACGAGAGCCCGGACGCAAACGCGGTGCTCTATGCTGGTTCCGTTCAGGACGTAACCGACAGGGAATTGACCCGGCAGGCCCTCGCGGCAAGCGAGGAGAGGCTGCGGCTTGCGATAGACGCCGCCGAAATGGCCGTCTGGGATCTGGATCTCGAGACCAATACGGTAGCGCACTCGCCCGAGCTGAACCGCATGCTCGGGTTCCCGGAATCAGCCCATCCGACGGTCGAGGAGCTGCGTTCGAGGTATGCGCCCGGCGAACGCGAACGCATCGAGGACGAGGGCGCCGCGGCGCGGGCGCGGGGCGAAACGAGCCTGCAGGCAAGGGTGCGCTATCTTGTGCCGGGCAAGGGCGAGGTCACCTATGTCCTGCGCGCGGCGCTCGATCAGACGCCCAGGCTGAACGCCAGCGCGCAACGTGTGATCGGTATTCTGTTCGATGCCACGGATCAGGCCCGAGCCGAACAGCTGCTCACCACCATGAACCAGGAGTTGCGCCACCGGCTGAAGAACATGGTGCAGCTTGCTGGGGCTTTCGCTCGGCAGACCTGGTCCGGGGATGCGAAGCTCGACACTTACCTCGGTCGCATTCGGGCGCTTACCTTGTCCACCGAACTCATGTTCGGCGAACGCGAGAAGACCCTCCGGCTGGGCGCCCTCGTGGAGCGGTCGCTCTTGCCGTTCAGACCCGAAGATCAGGATCCCTTCGACATTCAGGGCCCCGATCTCGACCTTCCGGAGTCCGTGTTCACCGGAATTGCTCTTGTCTTGCACGAGCTTGCCACGAATGCCCTGAAGCACGGCGCTCTCTCGACGGAGACGGGACGCGTCACCCTGACGTGGACCGTGGAGGACGACCTCCTGCGCATGGAGTGGCGCGAAACGGGCGGACCTCGGGTCGATGCTCCCCGGACGGACGGTTTCGGCCTGAAGCTGCTTTCGGGCGGGGCGTTGCCGCCACCTCACTCGGTCGGCATCGACTTCAGGGCCGAGGGCCTCGTCGCCACGATCCTGGCCTCGCTGAGTGCGTAGTTGGGCGCAGGTTCCGTGGCGCATGCCCGCGGCGAACGCCGTGGCACGGCGACCCAGGGTTCGACAGGACGATCGAGGCTACAAGACCTTCAAGCCGTGCAGTGCGTTCCCGATTGTCTCGGTTCCCACAGCACCATCCCGGCGGCCTCGAGCCGTCCCAAGAGGCCAGTCTCCCAAGCAAGATAGGCGCGTGCGTCGTCGAGGTTGCCATTGTGGCGGTCGGCGAAGGGCAGTTTCGCTTCGGGCACCACGTCGTGGATGGGATCGTCGGCCGGCATCACAGTTTCGCTGTCGGCTCGCGCGGACGGCAGGGTCGGCGGCTCGGTCAGCACATAGGCGTCGAGTCCCATGCGGCGAAGCCACAGCACGCCGAACGTGGCGCGAACGAGCTTGGGATCCCAGAGGACTACACGAGCTCCCCTGACCGCAATGTAACGATCGATTTGCTGGAGGAGCGTGGTTCCCGGCGCGCTGCGGAAGCCGGGGGTGGTATGGCCTTCAGCCTCCTCACGGGGATCGAAAAGGTAGGTCGTGCGCTTCTCATCTTCCGTCCACCGGCCAAGTTCTGACGCATCCACCTCCGGGACGCGTTCTGACAGCAGCACCCTTCTCGCCATCTCCGTGGCAGCGTCCTGTGCCTCCGTCGAGGGCGGAGGAATGGGGCGGTCTGCTCCGAACTCCCGGTGTCTGCCGGACAACTCCCAGCCCTGTGTGCCGTCTTGCAGAGCAACGACGGGATTCGGAAGACCGAAGTCGCGCAGCGTCTGAGCGCCGATGATCGACCGTGTGCGCCCGGCGCAATGTACCACGATGGTCCTGCCCGGCTTGACGAAGGACGGAAGCCTCAGTCCGAGTTCCGCATTCGGGCAGCTGATGGCACCGGGAAGGGTGAACTTCCGATGCTCCTCAAGGGGTCTCCCGTCGATGAGAAGGGGCGGCTGGTCCCCGTCGATCAGGGCCGCCAGATCGTCGGGTCCAATGTCCGGAACGCCGAAGCGGTGCTGCACCCACTCACCAAAGGCCTTGGAAAACGTATGCTCGCCCTCGAACAGCGGTAAGCCCGCGGAACGCCAGCCCGGGATGCCGCCCGCGACGATGGAGATGTGCCGCCGTCCGACGGCTTCGAGACGCGCGGCCGTGCGCCGGGCTGCACCGTCGCCACCGTCGAGGAGGACGAGCGGGGTCGCTGGCCGGGGGACGAGGCGGCCGATCTCAAGGTGTAGTCGGCTGGAAGGGACATTGGTGGAGCCGAAGGGGTGCCCGCTCGCCGCCTCTGCTCTCTCGCGAAGGTCGAGGAACGCCCACTCGTCGACAGTGGGCGTGCGGAGCCGGGCCATGACCTCGTGCGGGCTGATGGGGATCATGCGGGCGACCGGTCCAGAAGTCCTTTCGCTCCCTCTGTCGGGGGACGCAGGTCCGCCTCGACGCCGAGGAGTCGCACCTCCTCCGTGGAGAGCTTCGCCAGATCGCGGGCCGCGACGACGAACCGCTCGCCCTCGTCTCGGGACAAGAAAGGCTCGGTCAGGGTCTCGAATTTGCGACGGTAGTCCTCGAACCCCCAAGGAAAGGCGCCACGCGGATGGGAGTCCGCAACGGCCAGTTCCTCGGTCAGTTCGCGGCCATCCGCAAAACGGATGACTGCTCTGCCGCCGTGATCCTTGTCGATGGGGCGGGCGGCGGCGAACCTGCGGTTCCATTCCTCGTCCTCCACGGTCCGCACCTTGCCCCAAAGGCGCACGAAGGCGGGGTCCGAGATGAGTGCAGGATCGTAGCTTCGGTCGTGGTGCCAGTCCCCGTCGACCAGCGCGCGGGCGAACTGGAAGGGCGCGGAATGGTCGAGCGTCTCCCTCGATGCGCGCGGGTCCCACTTGTCGGGGTCGCCGGAGCCCGAGCCCATGACCACATGCGTCATGCGCTTGGTGTGGATCGTGATCGCTTCCACCTGGTCGAGGTCTCCTAGCCGCCCGTGCAGCCTGAGTGCCAGGTCGATGATCGCCTGACCGTGGTATCCGGCGGAATGTGTTTTGGGCAGGGTATCGAGGATGGCGTGGCAAGGCTCGCCCTGCCCCGGCAAGGTCACTTCCGCGTCCTGCCCGCCGAGCAGGACGGCGAGGATGCCGTAGTCGCCCTCGTAGATCGGCGAGGGCGCCGTCTCGCCGCGCATCGCGCGGTCCAGTGCCTCGATGGCGCACTTGCCGATATGCCCGGGCGCCGAAGCCTTCCAGGTCGATATGCGCCCCTTCCTGATCTGCCGGGTGGACAGCGAGAGATGCGCGGCGAGGTTCACGGCCTCGTAGATCACGCTGGCCGGCTGACGCAGCATGGCCCCAAGCCCTGCCGCCACTGCGGGACCGAGGTGTGCCACGTGATCGATCCGGTGGTGCTGAAGCGGCAGGCCCCGGACCAGCGCGGTCTGGACCTCGTAGGACACGAGGATACCCCTGACGAGGTCGTCGCCCGTGCAGCCGCACTGCTGCGCGACGGCGAGAAGGGTCATGATGCAGTCGGCGGGATGGCTCGAGTCGAGCGCGAAGTAGCTGTCGTGGAAGTCGAGTTCGCGAACGGCCGTGGCGTTGGCGAAGGCAGCCCAGGTGCAGTCGGCGCGCAGATCGACCGGAAGGCCGACAATCCGCGCCCCGCCTTCGCGACGGAAACAGAGCGCCTGGGCCCGGGCCGCGGCAACGGGCGAGCGATCGAGAGAGGCGACGGCGATCGCCATGTTGTCGATCAGCCGGCACCCGACGAGGGCTGCGGCGTCAGTGTCGAGCGGACGGTCGCACGCGGCGAGGTCGGCCAGTGCCCAGGACAACTGCTCTTCAGGCGCGGGCCGCGCTTCGGGGCGGCACGGCCGGACGGAAAAGACCGTGCTCATGCCGCCGGGTCCTCCACGACCTGGCGGGTTGCCTTGCGTCCCACCATCACGTCCCGGATTGCCGAGCCCGCGACGAAGACCCCGGCGGTCGCCAGCAACCAGAACGAGATCGGCGTTTCCCAGAAGATCCGGTGGTCTCCTGCCGTCAGTTCGAGCGAGCGCCGATAGTTGGATTCCACGAGGTAGCCAAGCACCAGTCCCAGCACGAGCGGCAGGAACGGAAAGCCGAAGACCCTCAGAAGGTAGCCCACGACACCGAAGAGAAGCACCAGGTAGAGGTCGTAGGTGTTGTCATGGATCGAGTAGATCCCCGAGAAGACCAACGCAAAGATCGCGGCCATCAGGTAGGGCTTGGGCCGGTTCACGAGCCATAGCGCAGGCGTCATCATGACGATGCCGAGCAGAAGCTGTGCGATGTTGGCGACCACGAGGCCTCCGAATAGTCCGTATACGAATTCCGGTTCTTTCTGGAACAGCATCGGTCCTGGTGTCAGGCCGTGTATGAGCATCCCGCCCATCAGGATCGCGGCGGAGTTCGATCCGGGAATGCCGAAGCTCAGGACGGGAACGAGCGCGGTGCAGGCGACGGCGTTGTTCGCTGCCTCGGGTGCCGCGATCCCCTCCTCGGACCCCTTGCCGAATTTCTCGGGTTCCTTCGACCACCGCCGCGCCTCGTTGTACGACATGAAGGCGGCGATCGAGCCGC
>NZ_QGGV01000002.1 GCF_003148765.1 Silicimonas algicola | reverse complement strand
CACGCCATCCTGAAGGAGAGCCCGCGCAAACGAGCTGCGAACACCTGGTCGGACACGCCTGCGCTGCTGAAGGGGTTGCTCTACGGGCCAGACGGTGCGGCCTTCTCGCCGACCCACACCCGCAAGGGCGGCAGGCTCTACCGCTACTACGTCAGCCAGACGGTACTGAAGTATGGGGCTGGCACATGCCCTGTGGGGCGCGTGCCAGCCGGAGAGATCGAGGCCGCGGTCATTGACCAGCTTCGCGCCGTGTTCCGGCAACCCGAGATCGTGGCGGGGACGTGGAAGGCCGCGCGCTCGCAGGATGAGGAGATCACCGAGGCTGACGCCTGCGCATCCCTCCAGCAACTCGACCCTCTTTGGGACGAACTGTTCCCGGCCGAGCAAGCCCGCCTCGTGGCGCTGCTGGTCGAGCGCGTGGATATCGGCACGGACGGGCTGAACGTCCGGCTGCGGGTGGACGGCCTCGCCGGGCTCGCGCGAGAGATGCAGGTCGGCGGTATTGGAGAAGCAGCATGACACGCGGGTCGCCGATCACCGGTACCGTCACGCTCCACGTGCCGTTCCGCGTGGTGAAGCACGGTGGTCGGAAGGAGATGCAGTTACCCGAGGGCGCGACTCAGCCGCGTCGCAAGGACAGCACGCTCGTCAAGGCGCTCGCGCGCGCGTTCCGCTGGAAGCGCATGCTGGAGTCGGGCGAGTTCGCAACGATAGCCGAACTGGCCGAGCGCGAGGGGATCGCGCCTTCGTACATGACCCGTATTATGCGACTGACGCTGCTCTCGCCCAAAATTGTCGAGGCGATCCTGGACGGCACCCAGGGACCGGAGGTCACGCTGGCGTGGGTGTTGGAGCCTGTTCCGGCGGCCTGGGAAGAACAAACTTGTCATTTTGGCTAACGAACCTGCTGAGTTGTTGAGCCTACCTCCGGAAGGAATTGGCTTACGGCCCACAGCGGCCGTTTGAGACTCTGACCGCCGACGCGCGCTTCCGGCCCATACCTGCCTTTGGCCACCTTACTTCGATGCTGCGGCGCGGCCTGTCAGACCGGTCAATCGTGCGTCGTGCTGCATCTTCGTGGCCCAGATGCGGATTATCGACGGGTGCGACCTCGCCAGCACTTCGGAACGACTTGAGGTCAGCATCAACACCGTCCGGACCCAGCTTCAACGCATCTTCGACAAGACTGGTGCGCGCAGCCAGTCCGGCCTGATCCGAACGCTCCTCAGCGTCCAGACCCCCATGTAGCACCTAAGCTGGACCGAGGGGCTGTGTAGTTCATGGTTCTCGCTGATCGACGAGAACTACGCAAAGTTCGACCATGCTGCAAACCTAGGCAGCGACCTGTGCACTGACCCATCTTGCCCGAGCACCCGCCGACGCCGAGGCCTATGAACTCCAGCATCGCGATTCTACAATAAGTCGGTGCGAATTGGAGACGCCACGAAAGGATTGGTCATGGGAATTGAACTTGCTGGACTGGTGGCCTGCGTGACCGGTGGCAGCCGTGGACTAGGAGCGGCCATCGTGCGGCGTCTCGCGAACGAGGGCGCCAACGTCCTCGTTGCAGACGTCCTCGCAGAAGAGGGAACGGCCCTCGCGCACGAACTTACAGGATCAGGAAAGCATGCAACTTTCCATCCACTCGATGTGGCGTCAGTCGAAGATTGGATTGCCTTGACTGAAAACATCGGAGCCGAGTTCGGACGTCTCGATATTCTTGTCAACAACGCCGGCATCATCATTAGGAAGCGCCTCTCAGACCAGTCCGTCGAAGAGTGGAAAAGAGCGTTTGATGTCAACGTCATGGGCGTGTTCCTGGGCACCAAGTACTGCCGTTCGCTGCTCAGGGAATCCCGTTTCGCTTCAATCGTGAACGTCTCTTCGACCGCAGGTATGGTCGCGCACCTTGATCCCTCCTACACGGCCACCAAATGGGCCGTGCGCGGCTTGACGAAATCAACCTCCCTTGAGTTGGTCCACGAAGGTATCCGCGTCAACTCCATTCATCCCTCGATCATTGCGACCCCGCTCACCGCCGCGGCCCCTGCTGGCCATGTGGAGGCAAACCGGCATGCGATACCCATGGGCCGCGAAGCCCAGCCCGAGGAGATTGCAAACATCGTTGCCTTTCTTGCCTCGCCACAATCATCATACATGACAGGAAGCGAGGTCGTTGCCGATGGCGGCATGACGACGTCGGGCGTGGCGCACATGCGCGACCAGTTCCAGAAGTCCTTCGGGAAGACGCCAACCTGACGCAGAGCTCGTAGGGTCTGCCGCATTGCACTCGTTGTGTTTCGCAACCAAGCCGGGATCGCGTTGCTCACGGCCCTTAGCGGACTTTGAAGCATCGACTTGTCGACGCGGTGCGACTTCCACAAACCGACCTTTCCCCGCCGCAGCTTGATCGCCCACATGAACGTGCGATCGGTCGGCCGAAGTGACGATCGCTGCATTCGCGTCGGACTCAGCTTGTGCGCAGGAGTCCATGACACCTTGCATCCAAGGAACTACCGGTGACTTTTCAATCGCTGAGGGAAACTCGCCAGCGCAGGCGGTCAAACCGCGACGGCGACAGTGACCACCGCCGGAATAGGCACGTCCCATTGAGGCCCACGCCCGTGCTTCTCCAACACCTTGGCGACCACCGCCGCCCGTATGGCCGCAGCATTCTCCGGCGGTTGCGGGCGTAACAGGGCTCCACCCCTCGCCGTACCGTTCAGGAAGAAGTCGTAAGGCGCGCCAGGGTCGTCGACTTCCCACTTCGACGCGACTGTGGATTGGAGGCAGTCCGTAAAGCCGGCCGCCTCCAGCACCGGAAAGGCAATCGCTGGATCGGCATAGTCATTCGCACCAGGACCCGGCGGCAGCGAAATGTACGGGGCGCCGTGTTGACCGATGGCACCAAAAACGTAGCCAAGGGCAGTATCAACGTCAGGTCCGCACCAGACCGAGAACGCCAGTCGGCCACCTGGCCTCAGTACTCGGCGCGCCTCTGCCACAACTCTTGGAGGGTCGGGCACGTGCGGCATCCCGAAACCGATCGTCACCGCATCGAAAGACGCGTCATCGAAGTCCAGGGCCATCGCGTCGCCTTCGACAATCCGGGCCTGCGGTGCTGCGGCCCGCGCCAAGCACAGCATGGCAGGCGAGAAATCAAGTCCTGTCGTCAGCGCCCCTGCTTGGACAAGGCCGGAGGTCACGTTGCCGTGCCCGCAACACAGATCGAGAGCCTTTACGCCGGGTCCGGCCCTGACCGCTTTGACAAGATGCGGTGCCACCATGTCAGCTGCTTTCGCAAAGACCCGAGCGTAGGATTGCGCCACTTCCGCATCCGCCCACTCACGTCTTTCGAGTGCGGCGAAGGTGTCAGGCTCTTGAGACTCCCGCATTGGCAGGCCTCTGTTGTCGTCTTTTGGCAGTTGGCAATTGGAAGGGACCTCGCGTCAACCGCACTGAAGTGCAGACCATCAGACTCGCACGATTTCAAATCGGGCTCGCAGTTGACGTTCGCGGCGTGGTTAGCCCCCAGGCTTCATGCCGCGCTGTTATCGAGCGGATTCCGGCCGTGAGCTGCCGTCCATCCTCCGAGGCAACCGGGGCCGCTTCCGGCTCATACCGGACGTTCGTCGACGGCAGAATGCCGCATCGCGGCTTCCCAGAAGCTGCCGTTAGCGTCAGGATGCAGCTACGAGCCGGGCTTGAAGGTCGGCTATGCGGACAAAGCGGACTCATGCATCCGCGTTGCGGCTGTCACGATATGTTTCGCCAGATAGCCCCTCGAAAGCGGAGATAGCTTTCTATGGCCTGCAATCGCAACCGCATGTAGTACTTCAATGTGAAAACCTCAAAATGAGAAGAGTGTTACGTGCCTGCAAATTTGTACAACTTGCCGGGTGACTTCGATGACACCTTCCACGAAGTTGGCGTGTGCTTGTATTGCCGCGAGAACCCGGACGGCAGTGTCGAGCATGTGCTCCCAGAAGCATTAAACGGCCGGATCAAACTTCGAAATGCTACCTGCATCGAGTGTAAGAAGATCATAAACTCGGAGTTTGAGGGTCCATTGCTTGGCTACTTTTGGAAGGAGGCTAGAAACGCTCGTGGGTATCGCAACAAAAAGCGCGGTCGCGGGTCAAAAATAGCCCGTGCCGTTCCGGGTATGACCATCACAATCACTCGGAAGGTTCCGCCCTTCAAGGAGATAAGACCTTCTCAGTCGAAAGGTATTGTGACGCCAATAATGGCGCTGCAGCTGCAGTCGCCCAGTTTTCTTGGTCTGGATGACCGGAAAACTCCTAGCGGGTCCAAGTTGAACATCCACTCCGGTAGTCCGGTCAGCTTCGACCATATAAATAAAGAACAAGCGGAGGTCAAAGCCAGCGACCCCAACATAGTCAAAGTAAGCCACAATTTCCCCGGAACCAAGGCGGGATTGATACACCGTTTGGTGTTGAAGGTAGGCTGTGGCTTGCTCTGGTTTTTCTGGGGACAGGAGGTGCCAGAGAGAGTGCGTGCGCTTATTCTAAACGGGGGTGATCTACTCGTAATGGACCAATTCGCGAAGAGCGCGCCGCGAGAGGCCTATGAGATTGCAAATCACGAGGCTCATACGTTTACAGCAGAGGAAGACGGAGAACATGCAATCTACGTGGCTTTCACTCTACTTCCTGAGGTAATTGATCGTGTCTTCTTTTTTCGCGCTGGCACAAACGAATGCGAGTTACCACTGCGCATTTCCAGACTTAGATAGGCTCAGAATAAGAGACGGCCAACGGAAGGTAGTTGAAGAAATCCTAAAACATCGGCAAGTGTAAGACGACCGCTTTGGGCTCAAAGCGGACCTTCGCAGCGAACGTACCATTCGGTGTATGATCTTGTGTGCCAACGTCGGGTTGGCGTTGCGGCAGGGCGTAGCGGATCGGAGTACTGCCATGACAGTTGCAAATCTGCCAGTCATTCGAGCCTGCCGACCCGCCTGGAAAAAGGGCCGCGTCGTCGGCCAGAAGCGACCCTTGGTGCCCAAGCACGTTTGGGCCATTCGTGTTCGTCTTGAGATCGCCAGCAATCACAGAGACCTGGCACTCTTCAACCTCGCATTTGACAGCAAGCTTCGAGGTTGTGACCTCGTGAAGCTCAAGGTGGCGGACGTCTACGCCTCCAGTCGCGTCAAAGAGCGGGCCTCAATCATCCAGAGCAAGACGCAGCGGCCCGTTCGTTTCGAGATCACGGAGGGCACGGGCAAGTCGCTCTCGCGATGGATGGACGAGCCACTGATGGTCGGCTCGGAATACCTTTGGCCCGGCCGCCTTAACGAGCGTCTCCACATTTCGACGCGGCAATACGCTCGCCTTGTGCGGGACTGGGTGAGTTCCATAGGCTTGGACCCCACGTCCTACGGCACGCATTCCATGCGTCGCAAGAAGGTTGCACACATCGACAAGAAGACTGGCAACCTCAGGGCTGTTCAGCTCCTGCTCGGTCACACCAAGATGGACAGCACTGTCCGCTATCTCGGGGTGGAGCTCGAAGACGCACTGGCGATCTCCGAAGGCGTGGAACTATAAGGAAATGGGCCGCCATCCTCTGGCGGCCCGACTCGATCCCGGTCGCCCAGCGGCCTTGCCAGCCACTCTGCGGTGCGGCGAACGTCTGCTTTGAGCCCCAAGCGGACGAAAGAAAACCACCTCGGGCAACAGCAGGAAGTGTGCTATCAATGCCCGACAAAAAAATGGGGGCGGAGATGACCGACGCGCAAGCCATTGCGGATCACTGGGGCAAGGGAGACGTCTATTCCCTGATCCTGGAAACGATGGAGGTGGCCGGTATTGATCCCAGCTCCGTTACCATTGAACAACTCGCTCCTGTGGACCATTTCCATGCCAGGGGGTTCCCGGCCACTGTGGAGCTGGCGGATGTATTGCCGATCCGAAGGGGGGATCAGCTAGTGGACATCGGCTGCGGGCTTGGCGGTCCCGCCAGGTATTTCGCGAAGCGTTTCGATTGCCACGTCGACGGCATCGACATCACGGCCCCGTTCGTCGATGCGGCCAACCGGCTGAGCGCGCTTGTCGGAATGGAAGATGTGGTTGCGTGTCGGCACGGTGACGGACAGAAACTCCCCTATGGCGACAACTCGTTCGATGGCGGCTACACCCAGCACGTCACGATGAATGTCCCGGATCGAAGTGCCTTCTTCAGCGAGGCGTTCCGGGTCCTGAAGCCGGGGGCGTTCTTCGCCTTGACTGAACACGGGCTCGGCGAAGTCGGTGATCCGCACCACCCGGTTCCCTGGTCGGAAGACGGAAGTGGGGCTTACCTAATGCGCCCCGCCGATACCATTGCAGCATTGGAAGATGCAGGTTTCTCGGAAATCGCGGCCGCGGATATCGGTGAAAAGCATCTCAAGGGTTATCACGCAGTCATTGAGCTTGCGGAAAAGGGCGAAGCCCCTGTTTTCGGCACGCACATACTATTGGGGAAGCAAGCCCCCCAAATCGTCCGGAACGCTGCGCGCAATATTGAAGAGCGAAGAACCCACCCGGTTCAGATCCTTTGCTACAAGCCCGGATAAGTTTTTTGTCGGTCCTTCGTCTCAAGGTCTGCTTAGTCCGCATAGCGGCCGTTCACGCTTACCGTGAGTTTGGCAGAAGCTGACAACACGGGCGCGAACGTCGACTTCGGGCCGTGGCGCTAGTTTCCTTAGCTTCTGCAGCGAACGACCGCTTCCCGCCCATATCTACCTTCGAGCCATCCACAGAGAATGACCGCTTTTCGCCGCAACCCATATTCGTGCATTCTACCATATGACCCAAAGTTCTGTTGGAGCCTGGTCTTGAACCAAAGGGCGCCCCTAAAAATCGAACGTCACATCTAGGCCGGACAGGAAACCGAAGTATTGCAATGCCTTAGCTATCTATTTACCAAACTGACGCGGCCATCAGGTCCGAAGAATTTTGGCCCTGAAAGACTGCCTTCGGGCCTCCCAGCGCCGGAGCCGGTGCTCGACCCCCCCCCCCCCCCCCCCCGCATAACCCCCGAAAACAAGGGGAAAATCCGGCCGCAGCCGGATCGGGAGATCGCTTCGGGACGGCGCGGTTCGGGGAGTTTTACCGAGATCGATCGTCGCCTGGGTTCGTGGCATTATGGGGCTTTTGTGTCTCGCGTCCGTGACTCCGAATGCCTGATCAGTGGGGGACGGGGATCTCCATCTTGACCCTGAAATTCGGAGCCTGATCTATGGACAGCGCACCGCGCCACTTTCCTTCGACAAGCGCGTTCATGAGCTTCGAGCCGAACCCTGTACCCTGGGGTGGCGCTTCGGAATCCGAATGAGGATCATCCCAGGTAAACTGGAACAGACGCGTGCCGTCCGAACGTCGGGCATAGGACCAAAAGACGCTCACCGTGCCCTGATCTTTTCCAAGCGTGCCGTACTTCACCGAGTTCGTGGCCAGTTCGTGCAGGACAAGTCCGAGGTCGAAACAAAGCTCAGGCGGCAACAAAACGTCGCGCCCCTTCATTTCAATGCGCTGTTCGAACGGTCTCAGGGTTTCTTCAAGCAATTCCAGGAAACGCGTCGATGTCCAACCGCCTTGTGAGACCACGTAGTTCGAGCGTGCAAGCGCACTCAACCGCGCGCTGAAGGAGTCCCTGGCAACTTTTATGTCCGGATTCCCGCTAAAGGTTTGGCCCGCGATGCTGCTGACCAGCTGCATGAGGTTGCCTGCGCGATGGGCCATTTCGCGTACCAGCAACATACGATGCTCCGCAGCCGCCACCTGCCGTGCCGCCCCCGCAAGGATGTTGGCCAGAGACTGGAGGAACTCTGCGTCTGTCTGGTCAAAGTCTCGAAGCACTCGTGCATGGATACCGAAGACACCGAATGGACGCGTGTTCGAGCCGGGAATGACCACCGACACACCGCTTCGGACGCCGTGGTCGTGCAGAAGCTGAGGCCCGCTGAAGCGTGTTTCTGACTGCAGGTCTCTCACAATCACCGGGCTTTTTGCCATTAACGTGTAGCCCGCCTGTGACTCGAGATCGATCCCAACCTCCCCCTGCCCCACGAGGCCTTCTGCCCATCCGATGCCAGCACGAAGAATAAGATGTTCCGCTGTCTCGGCGAACTCGAGCACCTTCGTCAGCGGAGCCTGGAGCACGTCCGCGGCAACCCGAACTGCTTCATCCAGCACTTTCTGAAAGTCTTCTTCGTTGAGCGCAAACGAGCCAAAGCTGGCGACCGCATGTTGCTGGGCGAGACGCCGCTCCAGTTGGCGCTCGTCTCGAACACGTTCGGACACATCCATGCAGATTCCAGTCAAGTACCGGGAACCATCGGTGGCTGTGGTGACACCACCACAGGTCTCAATCCAGATCTCGGGTGCGTTCGGGCGTGGAGCAGTGCGGTAAACTGCACGATACGGATCCCCGGTTTTGATGCTCGCCTTAATTTCATGCCAGACTTGGGGGGCATCGTCGGGATGCAGGTCGCGCTGGAAGCTCGCCAGCGTCCCATCAAAAGAGCCCGGTGGAAGATCATGAACACTTTCGAGGTTCCGCGTCCATTCCAGCCGCTCGCTGTCGATCTTCCAACGCCAGACGCCGGCACCACCAAGACGCAGTCCGTCCTCCAGGGCGTCAGGCGCTGCGAGATAGGCGACCGGCAACGGCGTATTGGAGACGTGCTGCATCATTGCGTTTGCTCACAACTTGATCAGGAAACATCGTTGCGGTCGGGGCTGGTTATCCATCGATTGCCTCGGGCTGACGGTATCCTGCGTGGAGGGCGCCGCAATGCAAATATTCGAACAGGTTCTTGTCGACGGGCGTTCGCAAAGGAGTTGAGCCGACGCTTGAGGCTCATCCCACATCGGGATGTGACCTACCACGCTCATGTCAACTGCCGAGAGGGGACAAGGCTGCGGGCAAAGGTTCGATTTCAGGCCCAACCCACTGACTGCCACCGGCGTCGAAGTGTTCAGGTTTCCTCTATGCAAAATGCCAAATATTCAGTCAGTTACGAGCTCTGGACTAAATTGGCGCAGTCATGAGGTCCAGAGAATATCGGCCCTGAGAGATCGCTTACGGGCGTCCTAGCGGCGGGCTCGGTGCTCAGCCCATCCCGCATAACCCTCGAAAACAACGGAAAAATCCGGCCGCAGCCGGATCGGGAGAACGCTTTCGCGAGGGCAAGTGGCGGAGCGCAGGGGATTCGAACGAACGGTCCTCGGCCGGCAAGGACGCCTTCGACCAAGAGGTGGAACTAACACTCCAGAATGCTTCAAGTGCATAAAAAATATATACATCTTGAAAAACTGGTGCCCGAGGTCGGACTCGAACCGACATGATGTTGCCATCGGCGGATTTTGAGTCCGCTGCGTCTACCATTCCGCCACTCGGGCGCACCGGGGCCTGAATACCGGCGGGCGGTCCTCTTGAAAAGGGTCTTCCGCCCCTAGCCTTGCGCCTGTTGCGCCAGGTCGCGAACGACCGCAAAGGCGCCCTGCACGCGCTCTTTCGTCGTCGACCAGTCGCGGCGGACGATGATCTTGTTGTCTTTGACCTTCGCCAGACCCTTCTGGTCCTGGATGAAGGCGACGAGGCCCGCAGGGTTCGGGAACTTGTCGTTGTGGAACTGGATCGTGGCCCCCTTCGGCCCGGTATCGAAGCGTGCGATATGGGCCTTCTTGCACTCGGCCTTGATCCTCACGACCAGAAGCAGCGTGTTGACCTCCTTCGGCAGCGCACCGAAACGGTCGATCAACTCCGCGGCGAACCCTTCCAGCTCGACCTTGGTCGTCAGCCCGGACAGGCGGCGATAGAGCCCCAGACGCACGTCGAGGTCCGGCACATACTCCTCGGGGATCAGAACCGGCACGCCCAGGCTGATCTGCGGTGCCCACTGCTCGTCCGACTCGGACAGCCCCTCGATCTCGCCCGACTTGATCTTGGAAATCGCCTCTTCCAGCATCGACTGGTACAGTTCATAGCCCACCTCGTTGATGTGGCCCGACTGCTCTTCGCCCAGCAGGTTGCCGGCTCCCCGGATGTCGAGGTCCTGCGAGGCCAGCGCGAAGCCCGCTCCGAGCGAATCGAGCGAGCCCAGCACCCTCAGCCGCTTCTCGGCCTGAAGCGTCAGCTTCTGGCGCGGCTTCGTCGTGAGATAGGCATAGGCCCGCGTCTTGGCCCGGCCCACGCGTCCCCGGATCTGGTAGAGCTGCGACAGACCGAACATGTCGGCGCGGTGGATGATCATCGTGTTGGCCGTCGGGATGTCGAGGCCAGATTCCACGATGGTCGTGGCCAGAAGCACGTCGTACTTGCCGTCGTAGAAGGCGTTCATCCGGTCGTCTAGCTCGCCCGCCGCCATCTGGCCGTGCGCCACGACGACGGTGACCTCGGGCACGTTGTCCCGCAGCCAGGCCTCGATCTCGGGCAGATCGGCGATGCGGGGGACGACGAAGAACGACTGCCCGCCGCGATAATGCTCGCGCAGAAGCGCCTCGCGCAGGGTGACGGTATCGAACTCGCTGACATAGGTGCGGATCGCCAGCCGGTCGACCGGCGGCGTGCCGATGACCGAGAGATCCCGCACCCCCGTCAGCGACATCTGAAGCGTGCGCGGAATGGGCGTCGCGGTCAGCGTCAGGACGTGGACGTCCGAACGCAGCGCCTTCAGCCGCTCCTTGTGGCTGACCCCGAAGTGCTGCTCCTCGTCGACGATCAACAGGCCCAGGTTGGCGAACCGCACCGACTTCGCCAGGATCGCGTGGGTGCCGACGACGATGTCGACCGTGCCCCGCGCCAGCCCCTCGCGCGTTTTCTCGGCGTCCTTGGCGCTGACGAAGCGCGACAGTTGACGCACCTCGACCGGAAAGCCACGGAAGCGCTCGCGGAAGCTCGCCGCGTGCTGGCGGGCCAGAAGCGTCGTTGGCGCGATCACCGCGACCTGCACGCCCGACATCGCCGCGACGAAGGCCGCGCGCATGGCGACCTCGGTCTTGCCGAAGCCGACGTCGCCGCAGATCAGCCGGTCCATCGGGATGCCGCCTTCCAGGTCGGACAGCGTGTCGTCGATGGCGCGAAGCTGGTCGTCCGTCTCCTGGTAGGGGAAGCGCGCCGAGAAGGCGTCCCACATGCCGTCGGGCGGCGTCAGGACGGGCGCCTTGCGCAGGTAACGCTCGGCCGCAATGCGGATCAGACGGTCGGCGATCTGCCGGATCCGTTCCTTCATCCGGGCCTTCTTCGCCTGCCAGGCGCCGCCGCCCAGTTTGTCGAGAAGCCCTTCCTCGTGCCCGAAGCGCGACAGAAGCTCGATGTTCTCGACCGGCAGGAACAGCCGGTCGCCGCCCGCATATTCGAGGTGAATGCACTCGTGCGGCGCACCAAGCGCCTCGACCACCTCCAGCCCCATGTAGCGGCCGACGCCGTGGTCGACGTGGACGACGAGGTCGCCGGGCGTCAGGCTCTGGTGCTCGGTCAGGAAGTTCTCGGACCGCTTTTTCTTCTTCGCGCCGCGGATCAGACGGTCACCGAGGATGTCCTGTTCGGCAATGACCGTGAGTCCATCGGCCTTCTGGCCTACCGCTCCGCTGCTTGAGGCCGGAGCCTCGAACCCATGCTCCAGCGCCCAGACCGCGAGAAAGATCCCGCCCCTGCCGTCCGGGACGTCGCGGAAATCCTCGATGAGGCGGACGCCCTCGACGCCCTCGTCCTCCATCAGGTGCTGAAGCCGTTCGCGCGCGCCTGCCGAATAGCCCGCGACGATCACCTGCCCCAGCTTGCGCCTCGCGCCGATATGGGCGGCCAGCGCGCCGAAGAGGCTGATGCTTTCCTGCTGCCGTTCCGGCGCGAAATCGCGCCCCACCCGACCGCCGGCATCGGTGACGTTCAACCCCACAGGTTGCGGCAGGACGCTGAAGCGCAGGACGCGATGACCCTCCACAGCCTTCGAGAATCCCGCGTCGTCGAGGTAGAGCGAGCCTGGAGGCGCGGGCTTGTAGACGGTGTCGACCCGGCCCTTCGCCGTCATCGCCTCGCGCCGCGCGTCGTACTGGTCGGCGATGCCCTCCCACCGGGACAGCCGGAAGGCGTCGGTCTGGTCGTCCATCGTGACCGTGGCGCCCGGCAGATAGTCGAACAGCGTCTCGAGCCGCTCGTGGAAGAACGGCAGCCAGTGCTCGACGCCCGCGTGCTTGCGCCCGGCGCTGACCGCCTCGTAGAGCGGGTCGTCGGTGCCCGCCGCGCCGAATTCCAGGCGATAGTTCTGCCGGAAGCGCGTGATCGACGGCTCGTCGAGGATGATCTCGGACACCGGCGCCAGCTCGACCAGCTTCAGCGTGTCGGTCGTGCGCTGCGTCTCGGGGTCGAACCGCCGCGCCCCGTCCAGCACGTCGCCGAAGAAATCGAGCCGCACCGGCCCCGCCTCTCCCGGCGGATAGATGTCGATGATCCCTCCCCGGATCGCATAGTCGCCCGGCTCGGTCACCGTCGGCGCCTGAACGAAGCCCATCCGCACCAGGAACTGCCGCAGCGCCGCCTCGTTCACCCGGTCGCCGACGCGCGCCGTGAAGGCCGCCTCGCGCAAGACCTCGCGCGCCGGGATCTTCTGTGTCGCAGCGTTGATCGTCGTCAGCAGCACGAACCGCGACGGCATCCCGTGGACCAGCCCCGCCAGCGTCGCCATCCGCGTGGCCGAGATGTCGGCATTGGGCGACACCCGGTCATAAGGCAGGCAGTCCCAGCCGGGAAAGCGCACGACCGGGATATGCGGCCCGAAGAAGGCCAGCGCCTCGGCCATCGCCGCCATCCGCTTGTCGTCGCGCGCGACATGCACGACCGCCCCGCCCCGAGCGTCCAGCTCGGCGAGGATCAGGCGGGCGTCGAAGCCTTCGGGCGCGCCGCTGACGGTGATGTGGCGGGGGTCGGACATGGTTGTGCGGAGGTAACGGCTTCAGGGGCCGTGTCAACTGGCGGAACGGCGTCCGCTCAGAAGCCGCTGTAGGGCGCCACGTAGAGGTTCGTGTACATGCCGTACATCGCGGTGACGAAGATCGACAGGAAGCCGAGCGCCTGTGTGGCGATCCGGTGCCGCAGCAGGCGTCGTATCAGCGCCTCGCCCCTGTCTTCGTTCTCGCGGATCAGATGCGCGGTGCGGACCGTCATCAGCGTCAGGATCGACATCGGCGCCACCAGAAGGAACACCGCCGTCGCAAACTCCACCTGATAGACGAAGGCCGCAAGGCCCAGCATGGTCAGAAGCGCCGACCAGATCAGGGCGATCAGCGTTCCCGACACCTCGGCGATGTAGAGGATGCGGTTGACGTTCACCCGCACGAGGTCGTGGAGGTCGCGCATCGCGTCCTGCGTCTTGCCGCGCCGGGCGCGGATCACGGTGTCATAGGGAACCCCGATGACCCAATGGCTGACCGACGACCACAGCACGGCCAGACCGATCCAGTACCACAGGTTCGAGAAGGACCGCATATCGATGACTTCGAACACGGTATCGTAGAGATTCACGTCCAGAGCGCCCCGACACTGACTTCGAGCCGGACACTAGGCAAAGCCACCGGGCTTGACCACCCTCGGCACCAGGGCTACCGCAATTGTCCATCCCTACGGCACAAAGGCGGCAGCGCATGGTCACAGGCTCCTACCCCGCAACGCGGTTCCGCCGCACCAAGCGCACCGACGCGCTGAGACGGCTCGTGCGCGAGACGACGCTCTCGGTCGACGACCTGATCTGGCCCGTCTTCCTGCGCGAGGGCGACGACGACGAGACGCCGATCCCCTCGATGCCCGGCGTGGCGCGCCTGACGATAGACCGCGTCGTGGAGGCCGCGCGCGAAGCGTACGATCTCGGCGTCCCGGCGATCTGCCTCTTTCCCTACATCGACACGTCGCTCAAGACCGACCTCTGCGAAGAGGCCTGGAACCCCGACAACCTGTCGAACCGCGCCACCCGCGCCATCAAGGACGCGGTGCCGGGCATGGCGGTGATGACCGACGTGGCCCTTGATCCCTACAACATCAACGGCCACGACGGCATCGTGCGGAACGGCGTCATCGTGAACGACGAGTCGGTCGAGGCGCTGGTGAAGATGGCTGTGGCACAGGCAGAGGCCGGAGCCGACATCCTCGGGCCCTCCGACATGATGGACGGGCGCATCGGCGCCATGCGGACGGCGCTGGAGGCGGCGGGACATCAGGACACCTGCATCCTGTCCTACGCCGCCAAGTACGCCTCGGCCTTCTACGGCCCCTTCCGCGATGCGGTCGGCGCGTCGGGTCTGCTGAAGGGCGACAAGAAGACCTACCAGATGGATCCCGGCAACACCGACGAGGCGATGCGCCTGATCGAGCGCGACCTGAAGGAAGGCGCCGACTTGGTCATGGTCAAGCCCGGCATGCCCTATCTCGACATCTGTCGCAGGGTCGCGCAGACCTTCCAGGCGCCGCTCTTCGCCTACCAGGTCTCGGGCGAATACGCGATGATCAAGGGCGCGTCCCTGAACGGCTGGATCGACGGCGACCGTGCCATGATGGAAAGCCTGATGGCCTTCAAGCGCGCCGGCTGCGACGGGATCCTGACCTATTTCGCGGTCGACGCGGCCCGCGCGATGGCGTGATGATTGGTTAAGGATTAACGAAGAATTCATTGGTTTCGCGTGCGAAACCGCCAGCGGGAGAGGCGCGTGAAGGTCGGAGAAAGGCACTACCGCTCGATCTGGATCGAGGCCGGCGAGGTCAGGATCATCGACCAGCGCTGCCTGCCGCACCAGTTTCGCGTCGTGCCTCTCGACACGCTCCAGGACTTCGAGACCGCGATCCGCGACATGTGGGTCCGGGGCGCGCCCCTGATCGGTGCGACGGCGGCCTTCGGCATCGCCGCGCAGATGCACGTCCTGACCCACTGCAACGCCGGCTGGCTCGCCACCGTCGACTGGGGCACCGCGACTTCGCCGCTCTACCAGGCGCATGACGCAGGCATCCCCCTTCACGTCTGGGTCGACGAGACGCGCCCCCGCAACCAGGGCGCGCTGACCGCCTGGGAACTTGGCGCTCACGGCATCCCCCACACCTATGTCACCGACAACGCGGGCGGCCACCTGATGCAGCACGGCCTCGTCGACATGGTCGTCGTCGGCACCGACCGGACCACGGCGGGCGGCGACGTCTGCAACAAGATCGGCACCTACCTCAAGGCGCTCGCCGCCCAGGACAACGGCGTGCCGTTCTACGTCGCCCTGCCCTCGCCCACCATCGACTGGACGATGACGGACGGGTCATCCATCCCGATCGAGGAACGCGCCGGATCGGAAGTCTCCCAGATCCAGGGCACCGACGCCGACGGCGCTCTCTCGCGCCTGCGCGTCACCGAGGCCCCGGTCGGCAACCCGGCCTTCGATGTCACTCCCGCCCGCCTCGTTACCTCTCTCATCACCGAGCGAGGCGTCGTGGCCCCCCACGCCCTCGCCACCCTCTTCCCGGAGCAAGCCGCATGACCCAGAACCGCATTCTCACCCTCGGCGAAGACGACGTCGGCCTCGAGATCTGGACCATCGGCGCGCGTCTGAACGACGTACGGATCGGCGGCGAAGGCGGGCATCTCGCGCGCTGCGAGACCGTCGAAGACGCGCTCGGCGCCAAGAAGAACTACGGCGCGGTCGTGGGCCCTGTCGCGAACCGCCTCGCCCGCGCGGAGGCCCCGGTCGGCGGCACGGTTCACAAGCTTGTCCCGAACGAGAACGGGCGCACGATCTGCCACTCCGGCGCCAAGGGCGTGAACACCAAGACCTGGGAGGTGACGCGCGAGACGGAGGACACGCTGGAGCTGTCGCTTTCCATCGCCGACGGCGCCGACGACTTCCCTGGCAACCGCCGCCTCTCGGTGCGCTATGGGCTGGTGCCGCAGGGCTTCTCGGTGGCCTTCGAGGCGGTGACCGACGCGCCGACGCTGGTTAACCTCGCCCTTCATCCCTACTGGTCGCTGAACCGGACGGGCCGCGAGGGACAGCGGATTGAGGTGAGCGCCGACCGCTATCTCCCGATAGACGCGGACAAAATTCCGACCGGAGATATCGCCTCCGTCGACGGCACGATCTTCGACTTGCGCAAGGCAAAAGAGCCGTCGCACGAGATCGACCACAACTTCTGCCTTTCCGATGCCCCCGCCGTCCGGCTTGTCGCCGACAGCGGCCTCGTCCTCGAGATCGAGACGGATGCGCCGGGACTTCAGCTCTATGCCGGAAGCCCGGTCGGCCTCGCCATCGAGCCGCAGCACTGGCCCGACGCGCCGCATCACGAGGCTTTCCCGTCGATCCTGCTGCAACGGGGCGAGACCTACCGCCAGCTCTCGACATATCGCTTCTCGCGGAGCTAGACCGCATCCCATGCTGAAGACCCGCATCATTCCCTGCCTCGACGTGGCCGACGGCCGCGTGGTGAAGGGCGTCAACTTCATCGACCTGATCGACGCGGGCGATCCGGTCGAAGCCGCCATCGCCTATGACGCCGCCGGTGCGGACGAGCTCTGCTTCCTCGACATCCACGCCACGCACGAGAACCGCGGCACGATGTACGACCTCGCACGCCGGACGGCCGAGCACTGCTTCATGCCCCTGACCGTGGGCGGCGGTGTGCGGTCGGTGGACGACGTGCGCAATCTCCTGCTGGCGGGGGCGGACAAGGTGTCCTTCAACTCCGCCGCCGTCGCGGATCCCGACGTGGTGGCGCGGGCGGCCGACAGGTTCGGCAGCCAGTGCATCGTCGTTGCCATCGACGCCAAGACCGTCAGCCCCGGCAAGTGGGAGATCTTCACCCATGGCGGGCGGCGCGGAACGGGCATCGACGCGGTCGACTTCGCCCGGACGGTCGTGGCGAAGGGTGCGGGCGAGATCCTTCTGACCTCGATGGATCGCGACGGCACCAAGGCCGGGTTCAATCTGCCGCTGACGCGCGCGGTGGCGGACGCCGTCTCGGTGCCGGTGATCGCGAGCGGAGGCGTGGGGACGCTCGACCACCTCGTCGAAGGCGTGACGGAGGGCCACGCGAGCGCCGTCCTCGCCGCGTCGATCTTCCACTTCGGCACCTTCACCATCGGGGAAGCCAAGGCGCACATGGCGGCGGCCGGCATTCCGGTCCGGCTGTCCTAGCGGGGTCAGCAAGCCAAAGACGGTGCGCCAAGCGCCTTGACAAGGCATCTCACCCGCGCGACGGGAAGGGTCATGTCAGACCGCGACGCCCTGTCCCGCCTTGCCGCCACCATCGACGCTCGCAGGGGCGCCGACCCCGCGACGTCCTGGACCGCCAAGCTTCTGGCGGCGGGTCCCGAGGCTGCGGCCGCGAAGTTCGGTGAAGAGGCAGTAGAGGCGGTGATCGAAGCCGTGCGCGGCGACCGGGACCGGCTGACGGCCGAGGCGGCGGATGTGCTTTACCATCTCCTGGTCATGCTCGCGGCGCGTGACGTGTCGCTGGCGCAGGTTCTGGCCGAGCTCGAACGCCGCGAAGGTACCTCGGGCCTTGCCGAGAAAGCCTCTCGCGCCGACTAGAACAGCTCGACGTCGTTCGACGGCATTACCTTCGGCGTCTTGAGACGCGGCGCTTCCTCGACGAACTTCAGTTGCGCGACACCCGTCGCCGGAAAGAAGCGCAGCTTGCGGGCCCGCGTCCCGCCCACGTTCTCGGCGTCGCAGGGGATGCCTTCGGTCTTGAGGTAGGCTTGCCCGAAGGCCGCGTTGCGGGCGCCGATGTCGGTACGGCCCTGAAGCATCGAACTGCCGCCGAAAAGCTTGCCGCGCAGTCGCGGCCGCACTGCGCCCAAAGGCATCATGCGGTTGATGAGCCGGTCCATCGCCACCGCGCCCGAGGTCGAAAGGCTGCCCGCCTGATGCATCTCGGGCAAGAGGAGGTGGTTCATGCCGCCGACGCCCGCCACCGGATCCCAGAGGCAGATCGATATGCACGAGCCGAGGATGGTGGTGATGACCATATCCTCGCTCCGGCCGACGGCGTCCTCGCCCTGCGCGATGTAGAGGTTGGTCATGGCTCGATCCCCCGTCCGTCCGCGCCGACCTGCGCGAGGATGCGGGGGCCGATCTGGCCGAGCCGCGCGACTTCGGAGGCCGCGCCCAGTTCGCGCGCGGCGCGCGGCATCCCGTCGACCACCGCCGTCTCGCCGTCCTGGACGATGGTGCGGGCGCCCGCGTCGTGAAGCGCCTTCATCGCCTCGGCCCCGTCGCGGCCCATGCCGGTCAGCATGACGGCGAGGATGCGCGGCGCGTGCGGGACAGCCGAGGAGAAGAGGACGTTGACGGACGGAACGTAAGCCTCGGTCCCGTCGTGGGGGACAAGGCGCAGACGCAAGGCGTCGCGGCGATCGAGGGCGGCGTGGAAGGTGCCGCCCGGAGCGAGGAAGATTTCGCCGGGTGCGAGCATCGCGTCGTCGGTGGCCAGGCGAACCCGAGGGGCAGAGTGGCGGTCGAGGCGCTGCGCGAAGCTTTCGAGGAAGGCAGCCGGCATGTGCTGCGCGATGACCGTGGGCGGGCCGTCGGCGGGATAGTGCGAGAGCACGTTCATCAGCGCGTCCACACCGCCCGTCGAGCTTCCGATGACGACGATGCGACCGTTCCAGTCGAGTCGGCCGCCGTCCTTCACCCGCTCGCGCAGCGAGGGGCCGGTGGACCGGCTTTCCGCCGCCATCAGCACCGTTCCGGCCAGGTCGACGTTGCCGTCTGCGCCGAGGGTCGCTAGGTCGACGCAATCGACGGCGCCGAGCGACAGGGCCTTCACCGCCTCGGCGCTTTTTTCCGTGGTTCGGGTCGAGACCATGACGACGGGCATTGGCCGAAGCCGCATGAGGCGTTCGAGGAACGACAGCCCGTCCATGCGCGGCATCACCACATCGAGCGTGATGACGTCGGGGTCGAGCGCGCGGATCAGTTCGCGCGCCTCATAGGGGTCTCCCGCCTCTCCCACGACGTCGATCCTGGGCGAACGCTGGAGAAGGGCGCGGATCATGGCGCGGATCGAGCGGGTGTCGTCGACGATGACGACCCTGACCTTCCTGCCGGTCGTGGTCCCGACCAAACTCATCTGCCGTCCCCTGCCTCGACGCTGGGGCGGTTTGTGGCACGGGGCGGTCTAAGATTCGGTTACCCCGAAAAGGAAGGGGCGGCCGAAGCCGCCCACCTCCCCGTAGCGTCCTTTTTCGTGTCGTCAGGTCTCGATCGGGAAGCGCAGGTAGAGACCCTCGACATAGATCTCGGCGGCTTCGCCGACATGGAACATGGTGTAGCTGAGGCCGGATTCCTGAAGGCGGCGGACGCCGGGCCGGGCCAAGAGCATCGAGGCCTCGCGAGAGCCCGATAGGCCCGAGCGGTGATCGCCGGCGATGACCTGGCGCGGCGACACCTGGATCTCGCAGGCGGGCGCCGAGGGTCCAAGGGCGTTGGCGCCGATGACGATCGGGTTGCAGTCGGGCTTGAGCCGGAGGATGTGCTCGTCGAGCATGATCCGGTTCAGCCAGACGATCGGGCGATAGTCGCCGGTGTTCGTCAGGACCGGATCGCCCTTGCGCAGCGCGACGGCGTGGACATCGCCGAAGGAGGTCCGCACACGCGTCATCGGCGCGAGACCGGGAAGCGGCCAGGTGTCGAGACCCTCTTCGCGGACGGCGGCCGGAGCGGCGCGCTCGCGGGGGTGCCTTTCGCTGTCGGCGGGGCTGAGGGGGTGGCCTTCGGCGTCAACGGGCTGGCGCCGGGTCGTCCGTCCCGTTGTCATCCTGCTGACGACACGCGAAAGACGGGATCTTTCTCCGGTGTCCGGAGCGATATTCTTACTCATTACGACCTCTACTCGTACACACACACGCACATCCGCCACTGGCGGTCACTTTGACCGGGACGCGCCACCCGAACAATGAGGTGGCACGTCCCGTAACAAAACCCGGCACAGCACCGGCACACTCGGCACACAACCAGGACGTCGCACCGTCCCGACCGTTCACAGCCTTGGTGTCTCACGCCGGTGAGGCGGGAATTTGACGCTAAGTTTAGCAAGTGAGCCACAATGAGGGAAGCATTGCGCCACGGGCGGTTACGATACGTTAACGGGTTGCGCGGATGGCGACAGTGATGGGGCGGCGGTCTGGCGAACCCTTGAAAATATGGACTGTTTTTTGGCTGGTTTCCCTGACGGAAACGACAGGCTTAAATCATTGAGGCGTTTATGCCTCATTCCACACGGTCACTTCCCCGTTACCCAGGTTTCCGAACGCTGTGTTTCCGTTTCCGCGGATAATCCCGGCAGCTTGCGGCGTCAAAACCAGCGAATAGGCTTGGGAGATGTGGGCCGAACACGACCTGTCGAGGCTGATCGCCTGTCCGACCTGCGATACGCTGACCGTTTCGGACGGTGTGGCAGAGGGAATGCGGCTGACGTGCGCGCGGTGCCACCGCGTACTCGTCTCTCCACGGCGTCACGCCGTCGCGGTCGTCCTGATCCTCGCAGCCGCTTCGGTCGGTCTTGCAGTCGGCGCAGCCGCCCTGCCCTTTCTGACGTTCCATCGCTTCGGTCTGACGCGCGAGACGACGCTTCTGGGCGCGGTGCTGCGGTTCGAGGGCGCCCTTCTCGTCCTGTCGGCGACCGTTCTGGCGCTGGCGATCCTGCTGCCCGTCGCGCGGTTGCTTCTGACGGTCTGGGTGCTGCTGCCGCTTGTCATCGGCTTCAAGCCCTGGCCCGGAGCGGCAAGGGCGTTCCGGCTGGCCGAAGCGCTGCGGCCCTGGGCGATGGCGGAGATCTTTGCCGTCGGGGCGGGCGTCACGCTTCTGAAGGCGTCGGATCTGGCGCGGGTCGATATCGGACCCGCGTTCTGGATGCTGACGGGCCTCGTCGTGCTGGTCTGGGCGCAGGAGTCGATCCTGTGCCGGGCCGGCATCTGGGAGGCGCTCGAGCGATGACGACGGCGCGGGCGGAAGGGCTGGTCGGATGCACGCGCTGCGCCCGCGTCTGGCCGGGGACCACGCCAGTCTGCGGACGGTGCGGCGCACGGCTGGAGAGCCGTCCGGCGCGGCCGCTCCGCAGGGTCTGGGGCTGGTGGGCGCTGGGTGTCGCGGCCTATGTCCCGGCGATGACCTGGCCGATGCTCGAGACGCGGGTCCTTCTGTCGTCGAGCGCAGAGACCGCCGTCGGTGGAGCGGTGGCGCTGGCGCGGTACGGGGAATGGCTGGTGGCCCTGGTGATCCTCCTGGCCTCGGTCGCGATCCCGGTCGCCAAGTTCGGGGCGGTGGCCCTTCTGGCGCTGGCGGTGGGGTCGCGGTCGAGGGGTCGGGCGGAGGCGCGGCACAGGCTGCACGCGGCGGTCGAGTTCATCGGGCGCTGGTCGATGGTCGACGTGTTCGTGGTGGCGCTTCTCGCCTCGACGGTGCGATTCTCGTGGATCGCCACGGTGCGGCCCGGACCGGCGGTGCTGGCCTTCGCGGTGTCGGTCCTGTGCACGATGCTGGCGGCGCGGGCGCTGGACCCGCGGCTGATCTGGGACCTCGACGAGGAGCCTAGCCCGAGAGTTCCATGACCTTGCCGCTGTCGAGAAGCCCGCTCCAGCGCAGGGGCGACACGGGATAGCTGTCGTCCATCGCCAGACGCTCGAAGCTGAAGTCGGGCTCGAGCCGGCGCAGGCGTTCGCCGACGCGTATCGCGTCGTCGGGACGGTCGGCGGCGGCGTAGAGCGCGGTGAGGTAGCGCAGCGGCGGGCGGAATTCGGGAGACAGCGCGTGGGCAGCCTCGGCGAGGCGAAGCGCCTCGTCGCGGCGACCGGTCAGGGCGGCGGTCAGGCAGCGTCCGAAATCCCACCAATGGCCGAAGGGCGAGCCCGACGACATCTTCTGTGCGCGAACGGCCAGCGCGTGGGCCTCGGCGATCTCGCCCGCGTAAAGCTTGGCGGTGGCGAGGCTGTTCCAGGCGAGCGGATTCGCGGGGTTGAGGCTGACCGAGCGCCGCGCCAGTTCGAGGCAGACGCTCACGTCCTTGTCGAGGACGAGGCGGGTGTTGGCGACGGCGGCCAGCACCATCGAGTTCATCGGCTCGCGCTCCATCGCGTCGATGCAGAGGCGCCGCGCCTCTTCGGGCAGGTCGGGCGAGGCGGTCTCGTGCCGCTCGACGTGCTGGATGACGCGAAGCTGGGCGCGCCAGGCGGTCGACAGCGCCCCTGCCCCAAGCTCGCGGGCGCGAAGAAGCATCTCGTCGGCCTCGACCAGCGCTTCGGGGCGCAGGCAGAAGATGCGGCGGATCGCGAGGCGGGTCAGAAGGTTGGCGTCGCGGATGTCGCGGCTGTCGGTGATCGACTGGGTCATCGCCTCGGCCAGAGCGTCGATGAGCTGGTTGCCGAGCGAGACGAATTGAAGGTCTTCGACCGGCGGCGCCCCGTGAAGCTGGGTCGAGGTCATGCCGGACCACACGAGGCGGTCGGGCGAACCGTGATGGACGCGGGCGCGGATGCCGACGGCGGCGCCGTCGCCTCGGAAGGCCTGCACCTCGGCACGGAAGGCGGAGGACGGCGCCTCGCCGCCCACGCGGACGTCGGCGGACAGGGTTTCCCGCATCGACCGCGCCACGCTGTCGACGAAGATGTCCTCGATCAGACCCAGATCGCCCGACCCGCCGGGAGAAGATCCGTTGAGCGTGCGGAAGACGACGACGGGCATCCGAAGCTCGGCCGCGACGTAGATCTGGCGTTGCGAGGCATCCGCGGGGGCCGGCGCACGGGTGGCCGGTGCGCCGGAGGGCGCAGCTTCGCGCTCGCCCCGGTGATGGGCGAGCCAGTCCTCGAGAGCGTGGTCGTTCGCGGGAAGGCCGAGGCCCTCCATGAATTCGGCGCCCTCGTCGGCTTCGGCGATGTCGAGCGTGTCGAGCGAAAGGCAGGCGGCACGGCGGTCGGTCTTGAGAAGGTCGCGGTGGTCGCCAAGCGAGCGCCGGATCTCGGACAGCGCCTGCCTCAGGCTGGTCGCGGCCCGGTCCGCGCCGGAGTTGGGCCAGAGCCGCTTCTGAAGCCACAGCCGTCCCCGGCTGCCGGTCTCGTTGGTGGCGAGGAGCGCGATGAGCGCCTGACTCTTGGCGCTTTTCGGAGAAATGTCCGTGCCGTCCGGCGCCTCGAGACGGAACCTTCCATAGAGTTGAAGGCGTGCCTTGACCCGTTGTTCCACGTCTGACCCCTGTTGCTCTCCCGGCTGCGGCCGGTTGCCCCCACGTCACATTGGACCACGCGCCGATGACATTTTCAAGAAAACTGGCCATTTCGTGCGGCTCACGCGCAAATCGTGAATGAAACGTGAAAATCGACCTGCGGGCGGACGGCCTGCTTGATTTGACGCCGCCTCTTGCTCCTCATCGACCGCACGGAAGCGCGGTTCGCGCTGCGGGGAGAGCGACGTGGGTCAAGGACAGGGACAAGGTCAGGGGCAAGGCCAAGGTCAGGGCCAGGGCCAAGGCCAAGGGCAGGGTCAGGGGCAAGGCCAGGGTCAGGGCATCGACCATGCGGGCGGTCCGGGTTCGGGCATGTTGTCGTGGTCGCTTGTCACAACGCATGACGGCATCGTCGGCTATTGGGACGGTGAGCCTCTGAGGGTGCCGCCGCGCATGGGCACGTCGGACGAGGATCTGAGCTATCTCTCGAAGCCTGTCCGCTCGCTCCTGATCGACGCGATGCTGCATCCCGCGTTCCGCGTGACGGGTTCGGACGGGCAGGCCACGGCCTCGGTCGAGGGCCGGCCGCTCTTCACGATCGAGCGGCCCTCGCGCGCGGTGTTCCGGCAGCAGCTCAAGATGGTGCGCGCCTATGCGGATCTGAGGGCCGACCGGGTGAACGAGATCCTGATGCAGACGGGCGACCTGTTCTCGTTCTTCGGCGCCCAGTGCTATCTGAGCGCCGAGCGGAACGCGAAGACGCTGGCGATGCTCTATACCTGCCAGCGGCTGATGGTGACGCTCGAGATGCCGTTGAAGCATTTCTGCCGCGCGCCGCGCCCGGTGGACTATGCGACGCACATCCAGCCGATGATCCAGACGCCGGACCATTCGAGCTATCCCTCGGGTCACGCCATCGAGGTCTTTGCGGCCGCCACGGTCCTGGCGCGCCTGACCACGGGTCTGGGGCCGAAGGCGGCGATGACGGAGACGACCGCACGGGGCCGCCGGGCAGGCATGGCCTTCAGACTGGCGCACCGGATCGCGACGAACCGCTCGATCGCGGGGGTGCATTTCCCGGTCGATTCGGGCGCGGGCGCGGTCGCGGGATGCCTTCTGGGTGAGGCGGTCTACCGAGTGGCGACGGGGCTCGACGACTGGCCGGACGAAGTGTCCATCGGCTTCGAGACGCAGGGCGACGGCGAGCCGCCCTATGACCTGACGCTGAACTGGCTCAGGAACCGGCTTCCCGACGATGCCGACGCGGGCGCGGGCGATCCCGAGACGATCCTCGGCACGCTCTGGGCCGAGGCGGCGCTGGAATGGCGGGAGCTGACCGAATGACGCTGACCTGGACCGACTGGGAGGACGACCCGTCCGCCTCGGACGGCACACCCCCGTACATCGACTGGCTGCGGACCGTTACATTCGGCGGTGCCGACACGCGCGACGGGCTGTCGCTGGCGCCCCTGCCCCTGTCTCCGATGGCGGCGCGGATCTGCGGGCAGACGCACCGGCGCGCGCCGCTTCCCGGGTTCGCCCGTCCCGGTCCGGACGATTCCGTGTCGGACGATCCGCTGATCGAGTTGTCGTGGATGCCGGACCAGGATTGCGCGGTCGTGGGCGTCATCGACAGCGCCATTGCCCTCTCTCACGCCCGCTTCCGGCGGATCGACGGCGGCACGCGCTTTTTGTCGGCCTGGCTGATGAACGGCACCTGGAGACGGGGTGCGGCAGTGCCATTCGGGCGCGAACTGTTCCGGACCGAGCTTGACCGGCTGATGTTCAGCGCGCTGGCAGCGGGCGGGATCGACGAAGGACGGTTCGACCGTGCGGCCGAGGCCTCGCAGTACCCGCATCCGCGCGGGGACCGCCGGCTCGACACGCACGCGACCCACGGCACGTCTGTCGCGGATCTCGCGGCGGGCTTCGACCTACGGCTGTCGTCCGAAGATGAGAAGCGCCGCCGCCTGCCCCTGATCGCCGTTGGGCTGCCCCCGCGCACGAGTATGGGGTCGTCGGGAAATTTCCTCGAGTTCTTCGCCATGCACGCGGTCGAGTACGTCATCGACCGGGCCGACCGAATCTGGCGCGCCTGCGGGCATGGCGGAGAGGGCGGATTTCCGATCGTCATCAACCTGTCCTATGGACTGCAGGCGGGACCCAAGGACGGTCACCTGGCCGTCGAGACGCTGATCCGCGCCGTCGACCGCGCCGCCGAGGAGATGGGCCGCCCGGTGCGGATCATGCTGCCCGCGGGCAACGACCTGCGCTCTGAAGGCGCGGCGGTCTTCGATCTCGGACGGGGACGGCCGGGGCGTCTCGACTGGCGGATCAGGCCCGAGGATCATACGCCGAACTATGCCGAGGTCTGGTCGGACGAGCTGCCCGGCGATGGCGGCGCGTCTCCCGCGCATCCGGTCGCGGTGAGCTTGTCGCCCCCCTTCGGGCCGGACGGACCGGCCTCGCGCGGGCGGCACGGACAGTGCGCGACGCTTGTCGACAGTGAACGCCCGGACGTGCCCGTCGCGCGCATCTATTGCCGCAGGCACGACGATGCGGCGGACTGCGGGACGGCGACCTGGCACAGGGTAGGCTACATCCTCTGTACCGGGCCCACGCTCGAAGAGGACCGCCTGTACGGAGCGCCCTCGGGCGACTGGCGGATCGGGCTCAGGTCGGACGGGGACGCGACGCGCGCCTTCGCCTATGTGCAGTCGGATCAGAGCCTGACCTTCGGCAGCGATACGGGGCTCGTCCCCATCTTCGCGCATCCGGCCTTCGCGCCCGTGGACGAAGCGGGCCGGGCCATCGACGTCGCGGACTATCCGCTCGACGGATCGGCGCCGCGAGACACCGACACGGCCCCGCCCATGCGGCGGCGGGACACGCTGAACACCATCGCATCGCTTTGCGAGGCGCGGGTGATCGGCAGCTACCGCGCGACGGATGGCCGACCGTCGGGCTTTTCGAGTGCCGCGTCGCTTGATCCCTTGGGCGACGGCCGTGCCGCGCCGACCGCCCTCCTCCCGGGTGAGGACGGCGCGGCACGGTGGGGTGTGCTTTCGGCGGGCTCCAAGAGCGGGTCGGCCGTGGCGATGCAGGGGACGAGTTTCTCGACGGCGCTGGCGACGCGGCGGGTGGCGCTGGCCATGCTCGACTGGCTGGACGACGGCCGCGTGGGCGAGGCGCCGGGCAGCGAGGCCTGGTTCGAGACGGCCGCGCTGGCCGACGAGGCCACGGCCGCCTGGCCGGGGCAGACGGTGCCCGAGAAAGCGGGGTTCGGACGGCTGGCCGCTCCGGCCTCCGGGCGCATGGAACGGTGACATGGTTGTGCGAGGGGTGACGCGCCCACCCAAAAGGCGGCGCGGGTTCGGGGACGCAATCCGCCCCGGATCCGCGCCGCCGACGAGTTGAGAATTCTATGACCTAGGACTTTTGAGCAGGAGGGGCCGGCGCACCGTGAGGCGCCGGCCGTATTTCTTCTGCTGGCGACCGTCATGATCATGGCATATATGTCCGGCGACACTCCCGCCACGCGATCAAGGGACGGTTCGGAAGAAGGAGGGACGCAAGACATGGCAAAGGCTGAGTCCCACCCCCGTCAATCCGAGCGCCTGCACACCCTGCGGTCGTACGAGATCCTCGACACCGATCCCGAACGCGATTTCGACGAGATCGTTGCGCTCGCGGCGGCGCTATGCGGGACACCGATCTCGGTCATCAACTTCATCGACGAGGATCGGCAGTGGTTCAAGGCGGAGACCGGACTGGGCGTACGCCAGACCCCGCTGGAGACGTCGCTCTGTTCGCACGCCATCCTCGAGGAGGAGTTTCTCGAGGTGCCGGATACCCGTGACGACGCGCGGATGTGCGACAACCCGCTGTGCCTCGGCGACGAGGGCCTTCGGTTCTATGCCGGCGCGCTTCTCAAGACGAGCGACGGCCTGCCGCTCGGGACGCTCTGCGTTCTCGACCGCACGCCGCGCAGTCTGACGCCGCTTCAGCGCGACACGCTGCGGGTTCTCGCGGACCAGATCATGGCGCGGCTCGAGATGCGCCGCTCCCTGGCGACTGCGGCGCTCCTCCGGCAGGAGGTCGATCACCGGGTAAAGAACTCGCTTCAGTCGCTCGCCTCGCTGATCAGGATCGCCAACCGGGGTGCGGTGGCCGACGAAACGCGCCGCACGCTGTCGACCCTGGGATCCCGGGTCGATGCCGTGGCGAAACTGCACGAGGAACTGTACCGGACCGACGCGGGTCCGGTCATCGACCTGGCGCATTACGTCGAGAACCTGGGGCGTCACTTCCGCGCCCTGGCGCCCGCGCACCTGAACCTGGATGTGATATCCGAGCCGATCCTCGTCACGTCGGGACAGGCCGTAGCCGTGGGCACGCTTCTGAACGAGTTCGTGGCCAATTCGCTGAAGCACGCGTTTCCGGGAAGCCGCGCCGGGCATGTGCGGATCTCGATCGATCGGGGCGACGACGACACGGTCCGTATCCGGTGTTCGGACGACGGAGTGGGGTTTCCGACCAGCGCCGCAAACGCGACGTCGGGTCTGGGGATGCAGATCAACGATGTGATCTCGGAAGAGCTTCAGGGCCGGATCGAGATCTCGTCGGACAGCGACGGCACCGTCCTGACGCTGTCGTTCGAGGCGCTTCCGACAGCGGTGGCGCGGTCAGCCTAGGGCGCGGCGCCATAGAGCGTCTTCGCCCGGCCCTCGAAGGCACGGACGACGCGCGACATCGCCTCGTTGAAGAACACGGTCGCCGTGGCCTGGAGGATCCGGTTGCGGAATTCGAAATCGACGTGGAAGTGAACGTCGCACCCGCCGTCCTCCGCATCCTCGAACCGCCAGTTCGAGATCATCTTCTTGAACGGGCCGTCGAGGTATTCGGTGTCGATGCGCTTCTCGTCCGGCCAGAGCGTGACGCGGCTGCCGAACCGCTCGCGAAAGACCTTGAACGAGATGACGAGGTCCGCGAGCATCACCGTCCGGTCGTCCTCCTCCCGCGTCTCGCGGATGCGCGCGGCGGCGGTCCACGGAAGGAACTCGGGGTAGTCCTCGACGTCGGCCACCAGATCGTACATCTGCTGGGCGCTGTAAGGCAGGCGGCGGGTTTCGGAGTGGATCGGCATCGCTTCCGTCTGGTCTTGTCCGTGGTCCTGAGTGTAGAGACGGGCGCGGAGCGTCAAGAGGGAAGCGGGCCGTGAGCCAGCCTTACGAGATCGAGCAACTGATTTCGGCCAAGTCCATCGCGGCCCGGATCGAGACGTTGAGCCGCGAGATCCAGCGCGCGTTCCGGGACACCGACAAGCTTGTGGTGGTGGGTCTTCTGCGCGGGTCCTTCGTCTTCATCGCAGACCTCGTGCGCGAGTTGGACCTGCCGGTGGAGGTCGATTTCCTGGAAACCTCGTCTTATGGCGACAGCATGGTGTCGAGCCGCGAGGTTCGGATCCTCAAGGATCTGCGCGGCGAGATCGAGGGGCGCGACGTCCTGGTGGTCGAGGACATCGTCGATACCGGACACACGCTGAGCCACGTCCTGCACCTTCTCGAATCGCGGCATCCGCGGCGGCTGGAGACCATCGCCCTTCTCGACAAACCGTCGCGGCGCGAAACCGACGTGAAGGCGACCTGGACGGGGTTCGAAATTCCGGACGAGTTCGTCGTCGGCTACGGCATTGATTTCGCGCAGAGGAACCGGAACCTTCCCTACATCGGCTGCGTTCGCTTCATCGACGCAACTGAGACCTGAAGGCCACAAGACCGCGCATTTCGCGGAAACCGAAGGTGCGAATCTCGCAGCCTCCGACCTATGGTCCTTTCGGGTGGTGGCGTCGAAAGGAACTTTGGTGCGCCCACCCGGATTCTTGCTCCTTTCCGTCCTCTGCGCGGCTCCGGCGGCCGCCGAGACCCAGTTTTCCGGAGTAGGCCTGAATGAAGGCCTGCGACTGGACAGCCGCATCGAGGCACGGGAGGAGACAGGCACAGGTGCGTTTCGCCTCGGCGGCGCGGTTATGAGGTCGGAGCCTCTGAAGGCGCTGCCGCCGCCAGACACGCCCACGCTGCGGCTCGCAATCCCCTCCATCATCCACGAGACCGGCGTGAGCGAACGCAAGACGCCCTTCGGTGGCCTGGCCCTGACCTTCGGCGAAAGCTGGAACGGGCGCGACGTCTTCCACCTTGGCACGTCCCTGACGCGCGGCGCCACGACGGCGGGGGTATCGGTGACCTACGAGGGAACGGACGGCGACGTGACGGCGGGCAAGCTCTACCTCGACTATGCCGTGACCGAGCGGATGAGCGTGGGCGTGTCGGGCATGCTGACGAACGAGATCACGGTGAACGAGAGCCCTGTCCCCATGGTGGGGATCAACGCCGAGCTGACGGGACGCAACGGCGGCTTCGTTCAGGGCGGGGTCTCCGACGCAGGGCAGGCCGAGCCGATCTTCGGGCTGGCCGTGGGCCTTCGGTTCTAGGCGCTGCGCCGCGCGGACGGCGTGGTGTCCGCTTCTCCCATCATCCGGGGACCGAGGGCGGTCAGCCCCTCAAGCAGCACCTTGCGCACCCGGCGCAGGCGGCCCGAGCGGGCATAGTCGCGGTGGCTGGCGACCCAGACCGGCACGGGGGCGAGGTTGTGGGGCATGTCGATCCGCTCGATGCCGGGCCAGATGTCCCCGAAGAACACCGGCAGAAGCGCCCTGCCCCGGCCAAGCGCCACGAGGGAGGCCAGCATCAGGAAGCTGTCGGAGGCAAGGTGCGCGCCGCCGCCCCGGGCGCGCATCCAGTCGCCCGCCATGGACCGGCCGAGCGGCCCCGACAGCCGGCGAGATCTCGGGCCAGCTTCGCGAGGCGACCGCCGCATTGGCATCCGTTGCAGGCGACGGGCAGGAAGCACTGGCCGCTGGCATGGGTACTGTGGGCCAGGCCTGCGGGGCCTGCCACAAGGCGCACCGCCAGGCCGAAAATTGATCCGGTCCGGCCGGGGCCACCCTGCCCCGGCCGCTTGATGCGCGGATGAAGCGGCTTCTTCTTTGGCTCGTCGGTCTCGCCCTCGTCGTCGCAGGCGCAGGGCTGTGGCTGACGCGCGCGCGCGGTCGAGCCTGAGCGCTTCGCAGCGCTCGAGGGCGACGCCGCGCGGGGAGAGGCGGTCTTCTGGGCCGGGGGCTGCGCGTCCTGCCACACGGCGGCGGAGTCGGACGACCCCCTGGCGCTGCCGGGTGGCAAGCGGTTCGCGACCCCTTTCGGCACCTTCATCGCCCCCAACATTTCGCCCGACGCGACGCACGGCATCGGCGGCTGGAGCCTGCCGCAATTCGCCTCGGCGTTGCTGGAGGGCACCTCGCCCGAAGGCGCGCATTATTATCCCGCGTTCCCCTGGACGACCTACGCCCGGATGAGGGATGCGGACGTGGCGGATCTCTGGACCTTCATGGCGACGCTGCCGCCGCAGGACCGGGCGGATGTCCCTCACGAGGTCGGATTTCCCTTCAACATCCGCGCCTCGCTCGGCGGCTGGAAACTTCTCTTCGCGGACGACGACTGGGTGATGCCGGCGGACACGCCGGAGCTGGAGCGGGGACGTTATCTGGTCGAGGCTCTGGGCCATTGCGCCGAATGCCACACGCCGCGCAATGCTCTTGGCGGGCCGGACAAGACGCTGTGGATGGCGGGCGCGCCCAACCCTGCGGGCGAGGGCAAGATCCCCGGTTTGCGGCAGGGCCAGCTGGACTGGAGCGCCGAGGACATCGCCTATTACCTCGAGTCCGGTTTCACCCCCGACTTCGACAGCGCGGGCGGGCAGATGGCGGAAGTGGTCGAGAACATGTCGAAGCTTGCCCCCGAGGATCGGGCGGCCATTGCGGCCTACGTCAAGGCGCTGCCTCCGGTGCAGTGATGCCAGGCCCTTTCCCGGCAACGGGGCAAGGGCTAGAATCGCGCGCGGAGGAAGCGCGCATGTCGCCTAGAGTGTTGATCGTGGGCGCGGGTCCGACCGGCCTGACCGCTGCCGTGGAACTGGCGCGGCGCGGCATCCTCCCCGAGATCATCGAAAAGCGACCGGGACCGTCCAGGCTGTCGCGCGCCGTGGGCATCCTGCCGTCGAGCATCGAGATCTTCCGCCGCTCGGGCACGGATACGCCCGTGCTGGACGAGGCGGTCCGCTTCGAGGGCGGCGTCTTCCACGACGGAACGAAGCCTGTCCTTCACCTGACGCTGAACTTCGACGCGCGCATGCGGATCTGGGGGCTGGCGCAGGACCGGACCGAGCGTCACCTTGTCGAGACGCTGGAAAGGCTAGGCGGATCGGTGCGTTACGGGGCGACGTTAGACCATCTTCGGGAAACGGAGGACGCCGTCGAGGTCCGCGTCGGAGGGGTCGAGGCGCGCCATGACCTCGTGATCGGCGCGGACGGCGTCCACAGCGCGGTGCGCGCGGCGCTCGGATTCGACTTCCCCGGCCACGACCTGCCCGAGCAGTGGTCGATCGCCGATGTGGACGCCCCGGACTGGCACGGACGCGGCCGATTCATGGGCTATCGGCTGGACGGCGGGAACGTCGCCGTCGTCGTGCCGTTGGAGACGGCGCGCTTCCGGGTCATCGCGAGCGAACCCGACGCGCTCGCCGCGCTTCCCGTGCCGATGCCCGTCACGACCGTCCGGCGCTCCGGAGCCTTCATCATCTCGGTGCGGCAGGTGGCGCGCTATCAGTCCGCGCGCGTCTTCCTCGCCGGCGACGCGGCGCATTGCCATTCGCCGGTGGGTGGACGAGGCATGAACCTCGGGATCTCGGACGCGGCAGAGTTGGCGGAACGGATCGCCCTTGGCACGACGGAGGGCTACACGGAGGCCCGCCATGCCGCCGGGGCGCATGTGATCGCGTTGAGCGAGCGCGGGCGGCGGTTCATCCAGGCCAAGGGGCCGGTCGCGCGCGCGGGCGTGTTGGCGGCGATGCGGACGGTGAACGCGGTCCCTGCCCTGCGCCGGGCCGTCGCGCGGCAACTGGTCAGCGGCTGATCAGACGGCCTGGCCCAGCTTCCTCAGACGCGCGTCGCGCAGGCGGGCGAAGTCGTCGCCCGCGTGATAGGACGAGCGCGTCAGCGGCGTGGCCGAGACCATCAGGAAGCCCTTGCCGTAGGCCGCCTTTTCGTAGCCCGCGAATTCCTCGGGGGTCACGAAGCGGTCGACGCGGTGGTGCTTGGGCGTCGGTTGCAGGTACTGGCCGATGGTCAGGAAGTCGATGTCGGCGGCGCGCATGTCGTCCATGACCTGAAGCACCCCCTGCCGGTCCTCGCCCAGTCCCACCATGATGCCGGACTTGGTGAACATGGCGGGGTCGAGTTCCTTGACCCGCTGGAGCAGGCGGAGCGAATGGAAGTAGCGCGCGCCGGGGCGCACCTCGGGGTAGAGGCCGGGGACCGTCTCGAGGTTGTGGTTGAAGACGTCCGGTTTCGCCTCGACGACCGTCTCGAGAACCGAAGGATCGCAGCGCAGGAAGTCGGGCGTCAGGATCTCGATGGTGGTGGCGGGCGACTGCTTGCGGATGGCGCGGATCGTCATGGCAAAATGTTCGGCCCCGCCGTCGTCCACGTCGTCGCGGTCGACGCTGGTGATGACGACGTGGTTCAGACCGAGTTTCTTCACGGCATCGGCGACGCGGCCGGGCTCGAACACGTCGAGCGACTCAGGGGGCTTGCCGGTGGCGATGTTGCAGAACGAGCAGGCCCGTGTGCAGACGTCGCCCATGATCATCATGGTAGCGTGGCCCTGGCTCCAGCATTCGCCGACGTTCGGGCAGCCCGCCTCTTCGCAGACCGTCACGAGGCGATGCTCGCGCATGATGTCGCGCGTGGCCTTGTAGCCAGCGCCGGTCGGGGCCTTCACGCGGATCCAGTCCGGCTTCTTCGGCTGGGCATTGTCGGGCCGGTGCGCCTTTTCGGGGTGGCGCTGGCCGGGGATCTTGAGGTCTCGGGACGTCATGGGGGCGTGTCCTCCGCTTGGGCGATCTTCTAGCGGCCGCGTGGCGAAAAGTCCAATGGAGACGGGCGCATGTCGGCTATGCGTCCTGAGGCGAGCGGCAGATTTCGACGGTGGCATGTTCGATGCCGAAATCGCGGGCCAGAACCTCCTTCAGGGCGCGCCGCGCGGTCTCGCCATCCGCGCCGGGCAAGAGGTCGGCCTCGAGGGTGGCCATGGGGCGTTCCTCGGTGATCGACCAGGCGTGGAGGTGGTGGACGCGCGCGACACCAGGGACAGCGTTGAGGCGGGCGAGCGCCACCTGCGTGTCGAAGTCGGGCGGCGCTGCCTCGAGAAGGACGCGGGCGGACTCGCTCACCACGCGCCAGGCCGCGCGGAGGATGAGGATCGACACGAGGATCGACAGGATCGGGTCGATCGGGGTCCAGCCTGTCTGGAGGATCACCAGCGAGGCGACGATGGCGCCGACCGTGCCGAGAAGGTCGCCGAGGACGTGAAGGGTCGCAGCGCGGACGTTGAGGTTTTCGTCGCCCGCGCGATGCAGCACCCAGAAGGAGGCGATGTTGACGACAAGACCCAGGATCGCGACGGCCAGCATGGGCCCGCCCAGCACCTCGACCGGATCACGGAGGCGGAGGATAGCCTCGACCGCGATCCAGGCGGCGATGACGAAGAGTGCCACGCCGTTGACGAAGGCCGCGAGGATCGAAAAGCGGTCGAAGCCGTAGGTGCGCTGCCAGTCGGCGGGACGGCGCGCGAGGCGGAAGGCGAACCACGACAGCGCCAGCGCGGCGAAGTCGGTCAGCATGTGGCCCGCATCGGCCAGAAGCGCCAGCGAGCCCGTCAGAAGGCCGCCCGCGACCTCGGCCAGCATGAAGCCGCCGGTCAGAAGGGCGGCGATGCCGACGGCGCGTTCGTTGGCGTGGCCGTGAGCGTGAGCCGCTCTGTGGTCATGGTCGTGGAACTGGCGCTCCGGCATGGGCGACTACCTATGCCGAAGCGAGGTCGCGGCAACGCGACACGTTGCGTCAGACGGCTTATGTCAGACGGGCGCGTCTTCCTTCACGGTCTCTTCCTTCACCACCTCGATCTTGAGGCGGGCGGCAAAAGCGCCGATCGCGCCAAGGACGGCAAGCAGGGGAGCTGCGAGAACGACCGCCCCGCCCGCGAGTGCGCCGTAGGTCAGCGGCACTTCCAGCGCGATGTCGCCGTCGGGTTCGACGATGCGGATGCGCTTGACCTTGTTGTCGGCGGCGAGCGCCTTGACGCGGTTCACGAGCTCCTCGCTCTTGACCTCGATCTCGTCGATCCAGGTACGCTTGCGGCCGTCTTCGGTGTTGGTTTCTTCGGTCATGGGACACCCCTTCTCAAGGTTGATGCCCTTCATATAGGTATCGCCGGGGCTGGTTGCATTGACGCACGTCAAGGTTTGCGCAGCGTGGCGTCCCGCGCCAGGGCGAGCGCCGCGCCGCCGGCATCGATGAGGATCCCGGCCAGCGTGTCCACCCAGCCCGCCCCCTCGGCCGCGCTGCGCGTGACGAGGGCGAGATCGCGGCCCGGCTCTGGCGCATCGAAGCGGCGGAGCGCCAGATCAGGCTGGGCACGCAGTTCGGTCGCGACGGCGAGTTCCGGCAGGAAGGTCAGGCCGAAGCCCTGGGCGACGAGGCCTGCGAGGGTGGCCAGCGAGGACGCCCCAAGATCGACGTTCGGGCGCGAGCGAAGGCCGCAGACCTCGAGCGCCTGATCGGCGAGGCAGTGACCCTCGTCGAGAAGAAGGAGCTGGTCCTGGGCGATGGCCTGCGGGCGCAGGCCCTCGGCCCCCTGCCCCAGGCTGTCGAGCCGGGCCGGAGACCCGCAGAGCAGGAACCGGTCGCGAAAGAGGGGCCGCGCCGTCAGACCGGGATCCTGGAGCGGCAGCGCCATGATCGCCGCGTCGAGCCTGCCGTCGCGAAGGCCCGTCACCAGCGTCGTCGTCTGCGCCTCGCGAATGCGGATGTCGAGCGTGATGTCGCGGGCCCGCAGCCGCGTCAGCGCCATCGGCAAAAGATAGGGCGCCACCGTCGGGATGACGCCGAGCCTCAGGCGTCCGGCGAGCCCGTCGCGCCAGCGCACCGATTGCTCGAGGTCGCCGACCTCGGTCAGAACGCGGCGGGCGCGGTCCAGAACCTCCTGCCCCACGCGTGTCAGACGCACCTCACGCGGGAGCCGGTCGACGAGACGCGCGCCGAGCGCCTCCTCCATCGCCTTGATCTGGAGCGACAGTGCAGGCTGCGAGACGTGGACCTTCTCGGCCGCCGCGCCGAACTGGAGCGTTTCGGCGAGGGCCACGAAGTATTGCAACTGCCGGAGGGTGACGCTCATAGGTTTTAGTTATCGCAGAGGACAGGAAATGCAATTTTTAATTATTCCAGGAATCGGCGAGAAGGTCGGCAGGTTGCACCCACAGACACCTTGAGGAGGATGGCATGGCCCCCCGCCAGACGACCACCGCCGGCGCGCCGGTACCCACGAATGAAACGTCCCAGACCGCCGGCCCTCGCGGCCCGGTTCTGCTGGAGGACTATCAGCTAATCGAGAAGCTGGCCCACCAGAACCGCGAGCGCATCCCCGAGCGCGTCGTCCACGCCAAGGGCTGGGGCGCGCAGGGCACCTTCACGGTGACGCACGACATCTCGAAGTACACCCGCGCCAGCATCTTCTCGAAGGTCGGCAATAGCTGCGACATCCTCTCGCGCTGGTCGACCGTCGCCGGCGAACAGGGCGCCGCGGACGCCGAGCGCGACGTGCGCGGCTTCTCGGTCAAGTTCTACACCGACGAAGGCAACTGGGACGTGGTGGGCAACAACACTCCCATCTTCTTCGTCCGCGACCCCTACAAGTTCCCCGACTTCATCCGCACCCAGAAGCGGCACCCGAAGACCAACTTGCGGTCGCCCGAGGCGATGTTCGACTTCTGGGCGGCGCAGCCCGAGTCGGTTCACCAGGTCACCATCCTGATGTCGGATCGCGGCATCCCGATGAATCCGATGCACATGCACGGCTACGGCAGCCACACCTATTCGTTCTGGAACGACGCGGGCGAGCGCCACTGGGTCAAGTTCCATTTCCGCTGCCAGCAGCCGATCCGGAACTACACCAACGCCCAGGCCGAGAAGCTGATCGGGCAGACGCGCGAGAGCTATCAGGAAGACCTCTACAACGCGATCGACGAAGGCAACTTCCCGAAGTGGGAGCTGAACATCCAGGTCATGGCCGAGGAAGAGGCGCGGACCTGCGGCTTCAACCCGTTCGACCTGACGAAGGTCTGGCCGCACGGCGACTATCCACTGATCCCGGTCGGAATGCTCGAGTTCAACAAGAACCCGGACAACTACTGGATCTTCGTCGAAAACGCCGCCTACTCGCCGTCGAACAAGGTGCCGGGCATCGGCTACAGCCCCGACAAGATGCTCCAGGGCCGGGTCTTCGCCTATGCCGACGCGCACCGCTATCGCCTCGGCACGCACTACGAAGCGCTTCCGGCGAACGCGCCGCAGGTCCCCGTCCATCACTATCACAAGGATGGCACGATGCGGTTCTTCCCGCAGGTGACGGGTCATCCCGATGCCTATTACGAGCCGAACCAGTACGGCGAGTCGGCCAAGCCCGACGCCTCGGTCAAGGAGCCGCCACTGCGCATCGAGGCGGACGCAGACCGCTATCGCCAGAACGAAGAGGACGAGGACTACGTCCAGCCGCGCAAGCTCTATGCCGAGGTGATGGAGCAGGATGAGCGCAACCGGCTGCATTCGAACATGGCCGCCGCCATGGCGCCCTGCTCGGAAAGCGTGAAGGAGCGTTGGCTGGCGGTGCTGAAGAAGGTTCACCCTGACTATGAAGCCGGCGTCCGGGCGGCCTTGCGCCACCCGAAGGACGAGGTCGCGATCTCGGTGACGGAAGAGACGCCGACCGCCGCCGAATAGGGCGGTTCACCGCAGGAAACTTGATCGGGGCGTCCGTCGCGGGCGCCCCTTTCTTGTCCGGTCACCCGATCATCGGCGACCAGTTGCCCGACGTCTCGTCGTAGTGGCCCTTGAGACGGTGGAGCGCGATCCGGAGCACGATCTTGCCCGAGCGTGCCGACCAGCCCATGCGCTGCTCGACCGCCTCCATGCCTTCGAGGAAGCAGCAGCAGCGCAGGACGACGTCGCCCAGGCCCGGCCCCAGGTCCGACAGCGCCGCCGTCACCCGTTCGCGCGCGCGGCTCGAACCGCCGCCCGCGCCGCCCGGATTGAAGCTTCCGCGCGCGCCGCCTTCGAGGAAACGCTCCCAGTTCTGGGTGATGCGGGGGCCCATCTGCGCCAGTTCGAAGTCCTCGCGCAGTCTTTCGCCCGCAGCGACGAGATCGGCGGTCAGGAAAGGCGCGCCGCCCCGGTCCTTGCGGCGGGCGAGCGCGGTCATCGGACTTTCGGCGGCGTTGTAGCGGATGCCGCGCTTCTTGTTCGGCCGGTCGTCCGCGTTGCGCCGCGCCCAGTCGCGGTGCTGCTCGGAATAGGGGTCCATCCCCTCGCCCATGTTGGCGCGGAGCGCTTCCTCCTCGGCCAGAAGACGTTTCAGCGCCATGCGGCCGGCCTGGGTGATGCGGTAGCGCTGGATGCGCCCTTCGCCCTGCGGGGCGATCCAGTCCTTCAGGACCATCGCCTCGGCCAGCGCGCGGTCGACGACAGCGGTGCGCAGCGTCTGGCCGTCCTTCTCCTCGCGCACGATGACGGCCTTTTCCATGTCGGCCGCGATGGCGAGGCAGGCGCCGGGCTCATTGAGACGGCGCAGGATACGCGGCGCGGCCTCCTTCAACTGGTCGTCGTCCGGCACGGCGAAGTCTTCGGGTTTTCTGTTCAGCATCACGACTTGGGTACCCCCTGGAGTTACAGCACGCCGGTCGGGTCGGGCAGCGACCCCTTCAAGCCGGCGAAGTGCCAGATCGACGAGAAGATCGTCGCGGCGCGTCTCGAAGCGCCGCACCTGCCGCAGGACGGTCGAGGCGTGGCAGCCCGCCTCTCGCGCGAGCGACCGTATGGATCTGCCATGGGTCACATGCGCGAGGTAGGTTCTGACCTGGGCGGGAACCCAGTCCGGCCCTTGATCGACGCAGCAAAGTCCTTGCACCGCAAGCGACATCCGTCTCCCCCTTTCATCCCCGGCGCTGATACGCCGTAACAACCTGTGATAGTAATGATTGCCGCTTCATTAACGGCCGCCGGGTTAAGGATGATCGTTCCCCAAGTTTGTAAACAAAGGAAAATATGATCGGGCGCTGATGCGTGGCATTAAGCAACACACGCTTGGGTTGCGTTAGCTGTCGGGAATGCTTAACAGGAGTACCGCCCGTGACCGATCCCCAGAGCCTGCTTTCCTCGCTCCGCCGTCCCAGCCTTCTGGTGCGCGCCGCCCGTCACGGCGCGGCCGATTACAACCGCGACCGCCTGTTGCGGCGCGTGTTGCCGGGAGAGATGCCTCCGGGTCCGGGATTGGCGTTCGAAAGGCTGGCCGAGCGCGAGGCCGAAATCGACCTGGCGCGGCGCGAGGGCGGCGCGGCCTATTCGGTCGCGCGCCATGTCGAGGCGCTGGTGGCGCTGATCGAGGAGGCTCGGCTGGCGCTTCTTCGCCAGCCGGCCGCGAACTGAGACCCTAGTCGAAGCTCTCGGGGATCTCGGACTTCCGTCGCGCGACATAGGCGTCGAGCGCTTCGGCGACGCCCTGGTCCAGCGCGGGTGCCTGATATTCGGACAGCATCCGCGCGACCTTGGCCGTGGCCAGGGCCTCGGTGTCCCGCGCACCTTCCTCGGCCCAGGTCTCGAACGGCTTGTAGTCGAAGACGCCGGTCCGCCAGAAGGCAGTCTGGAAATTGGCCTGGGTATGGGCGCAGCCAAGGTAGTGACCGCCCGGTCCGACCTCGCGGATGGCGTCCATAGCCTGAGCGTTCTCGGACACGTCGACGCCGCCTGCGAGCCCGTGGAGGATGCCGAGCTGATCGGCGTCCATCACGAATTTCTCGTAGCTGGAAACCAGTCCGCCCTCCAGCCATCCGGCCGCGTGAAGCATGAAGTTGACGCCTGAAAGAAGACCGACGTTCAGCGAGTTGGCGGATTCGTAAGCGGCCTGCGCGTCGGGCAACTTGGAGCCGCAGAAGGCGCCCGCCGAGCGGTAGGGCAGCCCCAGGCGACGGGCAAGCTGGCCCATGCCGAAGGTGATCTGCGCGGCTTCGGGCGTGCCGAAGGTGGGGGCGCCCGAGTTCATGTCGATCGAGGTCACGAAGGCGCCCGCGATTACGGGTGCGCCCTTGCGGACAAGCTGGGAATAACCGACGCCGACCATGACCTCGGCCAGCACCTGCGTCAGCGTGCCTGCGACGGACACCGGCGACATGGCGCCGCCCACGATGAAGGGCGACACGATGGCGGCCTGATTCGCCGCGGCATAGGTTTCGAGCGCGCCCATCATCGTGCCGTCGAAGGTCAGCGGCGAGTTGATGTTGACGAGCGACGTCATCACCGTGTTCTGCGCCACGAAATCCTCGCCGAAGAGGACACCGGCCATCTCGACCGAATCCTTCGCCCGCGACGGCTCGGTGACCGAGCCCATGAAAGGCTTGTCCGACAGCGTCATGTGGGCGTGGAGCATGTCGAGGTGACGGACGTGGACGGGCACGTCGGTCGGCTCGCAGACCGTGCCGCCCGAATGGTGCAGCCATTTCGACATGTAGGCGAGGCGGACAAAGTTGCGGAAGTCGGCGATGGTCGCATAGCGACGTCCGCCCGCGGCATCGCGGACGAAGGGCGGGCCGTAGACCGGGGCGAGGACGAGGTTCGGGCCGCCGACCTCGACGTTGCGTTCGGGGTTTCTGGCGTGCTGCGTGAAGCGGGCGGGTGCGGTCTTGCACAGTTCCCGCGCAAGGCCCTTGGGAAGGCGCACACGGTCGTCCTGGACGTCAGCGCCGGCGTCGCGCCAGCGCGCGAGCGCCTCCGGGTTGTCCGAGAAGACGACGCCGATCTCTTCCAGCACCGTTTCGGCGTTGGCCTCGATGATCTCGATCGCCTCAGGGTGAAGGATGTCGAGGTTGGGGATGCGGCGCTCGATGAAGCGCGCGGCCTCGTGCCGGATCTGGGTGCGTTCGGCGCGGCGCGCCGCTCCCCCGCCCGTACCGCGGCGGCGTTTCTGGCTGTTGTCGTCCATGGGTCGGCTCCGGATCTCGACGTCTGTTCCAGTCATAGGCCCGAGACGGCCCGCCGCGGACGATGTTTCCGCCGCTCTGCGACTGAAAACGACATCCTGTGCGACGGGCCGCTTCGTCCGGAGGGAGCGGCTCCGGACGAAGGGTGGGTCAGGTCAGGCGGCCTGACGGTTCAAGGTGCCTTCGGCGAGCTTGGTCAGCTTCTCGTCCGCGGCGTATTCCTGGTCGAGATTGGCCTGGAGAAGCTGTCCGACCTCCTTGGGAAGGCCGAGCGTCTTGCACCACGACACCATCGTGCCGTAGCGCGTGATCTCGTAGTGCTCGACGGCCTGAGCGGCGGCGATCATGCCGGCGTCACGGGTATCGCCGTCTTCGGCCTCGTCCATGATCTCCTTGCCTTCCTCGAGGATGCCCTCGATTGCGGCGCAGGTGACGCCGCGGGCCTTCATGCCAAGGTGCTCGAAGATCTTCTCGAGGTTCTCGATCTGGGTGTTGGTCTCTTCGAGATGGCTTTCGAAGGCCTCCTTCAACTCGGCGCTGTCGGCCTTGCGCGCCATCTTGGGCAGGGTCTTCTTCACCTGCTTCTCGGCGTAGTAGATGTCCTTCAGGAAGTGCTTGAACAGCCCGTCAAGGTCCTTCATGTCGTGTCCTCCGGTCGTGTTTGAGTGTGCCGTGTGCGTATGAAGTCGGAACGCGACGACCGCCGGGCGGTTCCGCCTTTTCCACAGGCGTCGGACACTCTCACATCGCCCGGCGGCGTCCTGCCGGGGACCCTGCCCTTGCACGGCGCGCGGACGCGCCGTAAGCCAGCCCCATGACCCAGCACGCGACCGAACATCAGCGCCTTCTCATCGTCGACTTCGGCAGCCAGGTGACGCAGCTCATCGCGCGGCGGCTGCGCGAGCTGAACGTCTATTGCGAGATCCATCCCTATCAGAACGTGACCGACGCCTTCCTCGCGGATTTCGCGCCGAAGGCCGTCATCTTCTCGGGCGGACCCGATTCCGTGGTGCGCGAGGGCTCGCCGCGTCCCCCCGCCTCGGTTTACGAGCTGGGCGTTCCGATCCTGGGCATCTGCTACGGCCAGCAGGCGATGATGCAGGACCTGGGAGGTCGGGTCGAAGGCGGCAAGATCTCGGGCGGCGGAGGGACTGCTGAGTTCGGCCGCGCCTGGGTCGAGCCGAAAGGATCGCTGCCGCTTCTCGAGGGCTGGTTCCATACCGGCCGCGAGCAGGTCTGGATGAGCCACGGTGACCACGTCTCGCAACTGGCGCCCGGCTTCGAGGTCTATGGCACCTCGCCCAATGCGCCCTTCGCCGTGACCGCCGACACGGAGCGGCACTTCTACGCGGTGCAGTTTCATCCTGAGGTGCATCACACCCCTCGCGGCGCGCGACTGTACGAGAATTTCGTGCGCCTCGCGGGCTTCACCGGCGACTGGACGATGGCCAGCTACCGCGACGAGGCGATCCGCATCATCCGCGAGCAGGTCGGCGACCGGCGCGTGATCTGCGGGCTGTCGGGCGGCGTCGATTCCTCGGTCGCGGCGGTGCTGATCCACGAGGCGATCGGCGACCAATTGACCTGCGTCTTCGTCGACCACGGGCTTCTGCGGCTGAACGAAGCCGACGAAGTCGTGACCATGTTCCGCGACAACTACAACATCCCGCTGATCCACGCCGACGAGAGCGAGCTGTTCCTCAGCGCGCTCGAGGGCGTGTCCGACCCCGAGCTGAAGCGGAAGACCATCGGCCGGCTCTTCATCGACGTTTTCCAGAAGCACGCGAACGAGATCGACGGCGCCGAATTCCTGGCCCAGGGCACTCTCTATCCCGACGTGATCGAAAGTGTCAGCTTCTCGGGCGGCCCCTCGGTCACGATCAAGTCGCACCATAACGTGGGCGGCCTGCCCGAGAAGATGGGCCTGAAGCTTGTCGAACCCTTGCGCGAGCTCTTCAAGGACGAGGTCCGCGCTCTGGGGCGCGAGTTGGGCCTGCCGCCGTCCTTCATCGGCCGGCACCCCTTCCCCGGCCCGGGCCTCGCGATCCGCTGTCCGGGCGAGATCACGCGGGAGAAGCTGGACATCCTGCGGAAGGCCGACGCCGTCTTCATCGACCAGATCCGGCGACACAACCTTTACGACGACATCTGGCAGGCCTTCGTGGCGATCCTGCCCGTCCGCACCGTGGGCGTGATGGGCGACGGCCGGACCTATGACTTCGCCTGCGCGCTGCGGGCGGTCACCAGCGTCGACGGCATGACGGCGGACTACTATCCCTTCAGCCACGACTTCCTGGGCGAGACGGCGACGCGCATCATCAACGAGGTCGGCGGCATCAACCGCGTGACCTACGACATCACCTCGAAGCCCCCCGGGACCATCGAGTGGGAATGAGGACGACGCCATGACGCTCCACCTGACCGGACGGCTGATCTGCCGCGACGAGGCCGAAGCCGGGATCGTGCGGGCTCACCTGGCCGAGCATGTGCGGCTGACGCGGGACGAGCCGGGGTGTATATCGTTCGAGGTCGCTCAGGACGACGATCCTCTTGTCTGGACCGTGACGGAGGCTTTCGCCGACCGGACCGCCTTCGAGGCGCATCAGGCGCGCACGCGGGGAAGTGTCTGGGGCACGGCGACGACAGGGATTCAACGGGACTTCTCGATCCGCGAGGACTGACGTCGGAGGAATCCTGTGGGCCGAACGGCCATTATCGGCCAGAATGGCGTCAGGGGCAGTGCGGGATGACGACATGGGCTTGATTCGATGGATTTTCTCGATCGCGGTGCTGGCGATGTGGCTGGCGCTTATCGGGACGGGGCTCTACGTGGCGATGTACCATGCGCCCGAGACGCCCGAGGGGCAGGCCATCGTCGTCCTCGGTCATGGCATGGATGAGGCCGGCACCGCCCTCTCGCCCGAAAGCGAGGCACGGCTCGCCAAGGGCATCGAGCTCTACGGGGCCGGCAAGGCGCCGCTTCTGGTCCTGACGGGGGGCGGCACACCGCCCGTGGCGCGCGCGATGGAGACGGTGGCCTTGGCAGCCGGTGTCCCGCAGGACGCCATGGTCGTCGAGGACGCCTCGCTCTCGACGTTGCAGAACGCGCTTTTCACCGCAGACATCGAACGGCTGGCGCATGACCGGCCCATCCTTCTCGTCACGAACCGCTATCACCTGCCGCGCGCGAACGCCTCGTTCCGCTGGGCGGGCTTCGAGGACGTGCGCAACGTCGCCGCAGACCCCGAGGGCGGCTTCGCCATCACCGAGGGTCTTCTGTGGGAAGCGGTGAAATGGCCCTGGAACGCCCTTCGCGCCGCGGCGGCGAGCGCGTCCGAAGCGGCGAACGTGCCGCGCGAAAGCTACATCAAGTACCTCGAATGACCGACTCCTCACGGCCGCTGGTGGCAGCGGCCTGGATGAGCGGCGCGGTCGTGTCGTTCTCGTCGATGGCCGTCGCCGGGCGGCAACTCTCGGGCGAGTTGGACAGCTTCGAGATGATGATGTACCGGTCGTTCATCGGGCTCTTCATCGTGCTTGCCGTGGGGACCGCGACGGGCAAGCTGCGCGAGGTGCGCTTCGACCGCCTGCGGCTTCACCTCCTGCGCAACCTCGCCCACTTCACCGGCCAGAACCTGTGGTTTTCGGCCCTGCCGCTCATCACGCTGGCGCAGGTCTTCGCGCTCGAGTTCACCTCGCCCATCTGGGTCGTGGTCTTCGCCGTCCTCTTCGCGGGCGAAAGCCTGACGCGGTCGCGCGGCCTCGCCGTGCTTCTGGGCTTTGCGGGAGCGCTTCTGGTCGCGCGACCGGGCGTCGGAGGAGATGCGCTTGGCCTCGCCTTCGCCGCGGCTTCGGCGATCTGTTTTGCCGGGTCCATCGTGACGACGCGGATGCTGACGCGGAGCGAGACGATCCTCGGCGTCCTCTTCTGGCTGACCGTCATGCAGGCGGTCATGGGCATCGTCGCGGTCGGATGGGACGGCGACGTGGCTTGGCCGCGGGCGTCGTCCTGGCCTCTCGTCATCCTGATCGGCTGCGCCGGCCTTCTGGCGCATACCTGCGTGACGAACGCGCTTGCCGTGGCGCCCGCCATCGTGGTGACGCCGATGGACTTCGTGCGCCTGCCCGCCATCGCCATCGTGGGCGCCCTCTTCTACGGCGAGGCGCTGGACCTCTGGGTCCTTCTCGGCGCGCTGATGATCTTCACGGGCAACTGGTTCAACCTGTTTGCGCAGACACGGCGGTAGGGAATTCGTGACGCTGCGTTACGCCCTTAGGCTGACGCATCGTCAAGAATTGACCGCGGCCTACTATCCTTCCGAATATCAACCCGAGGTTTCAATGAAGACCGGGAGGAGGATCATGAAACACCTTGCGAGCACGACGGCCCTGATCGTCGTCACCGCCGTCCCGGCCTTTGCGGCCGGCGTCGAGCGCAACAACCAATCCGTCGCCGTGCTGTTCGAGCAGGGGCGCTATCTGGAGTTCGGGGGCACCTTCGGAAGCCCTGACGTCTCGGGTGTCGGAAGCCCCACCTCGCCCACGCCGGGCGCGTCCTCGGGCGACATGACCGAGAGCTACTTCTCGTTCGGCGCGGCCTACAAGGCGGACCTGAACGACACATGGTCCTATGCGGTGATCTTCAACCAGCCCTACGGCGCCGACGTGGCCTACCCGACCGGAACCGGCTATTTCGCGCAAGGCTCCACGGCGACGCTCGACACCAACGCGCTGACCGGGATCATCCAGTACAACATGCCGTCGAACGTCAGCCTCTATGCGGGCGTGCGCGGCCAGACCCTGTCGGCCGAGGCGACCGTACCCTTCGTTGCCGACTACTCCGTGGTGGGCGACCGCGACCTGGCCTTCGGTTGGCTCGCCGGCGTCGCCTATGAAAAGCCCGAGTTGGCCCTGCGCGTCTCGCTGACCTACAACTCCGAGATCGAGCATTCGCTCGACACCGAGGAGACCTCGCTGGCCGGCTCCGGTCCGTCGACGACCGAGATCACGGCGCCGCAGTCGCTGCACCTCGAGTTCCAGTCGGGCGTTGCCGAGGACACGCTGGTCTTCGGCTCGGTCAAGTGGGTCGACTGGACCGAATTCGCCATCGCGCCCGCGATCTATACCGGCGCTCTCGTCGGTGCGCCGCTGGTCAGCTATGCCGACGACCGGACGACATTCACGCTTGGTGTCGGACGCCGCCTCAGCGACGTCTGGTCGGTCGCGGCCTCGGTCAGCTACGAGGACCACACAGGCAGCCTGACGGGCAACCTCGGGCCAACGGACGGCCAGCTCGGCGCGACGCTCGGCGCCACCTACACGCGCGGCAACATGAAGCTAACTGGCGGCGTCAGCTACGTCGACGTCGGTGACGCGCGCACCAACGTGGGCGGTGCGGTCGGCGGCATCTTCGACGACAACACTGCCTGGGGCGCGGGCCTGAAGGTCGGCTACACCTTCTGATCGGGTCGCGGCGCGATCATCGGACGGCCCTCCTCGCGGGGGCCGTCTTCATTTCGCAGGTTCCGGGTCGCCTGCTTGTCTGCCGCGCGATAGATCGCGGCGCATGGCACAGACCGACATCACCGCCGCGACCTGGGGCAGGCTCTCCCTCCTCGCCCTGATCTGGGGCGGCTCGTTCCTTTCGGTGCGCGTGGCGCTCGACGAAATCGGGGTACCTTCCGTCGTGGCGCACCGGGTGCTGTGGGGCGCCCTTGCGCTTTGGGCGGTGGTGCTGGCGCGCCGCCTGCCCCTGCCGCGCGACGCGCGCGTCTGGGGCGCGCTTCTGGTCATGGGCTGCCTCAACAACGCCATTCCCTTCACCCTTCTCGCCTGGGGCCAGCTCTATATCGAGACCGGCCTGACCGCGATCCTGAATGCCGCAACGGCGCTTTGGGGCGTCCTCGTCGCGGCGGCGGTGTTTGCGGACGAACGGCTGACACCGGCGCGGCTTGCGGGCGTCCTTATCGGTTTCGGGGGCGTGGTGACGGCCATTGGTCCCGCAGCACTTTCCGCCTTCGACCCGCGGTCACTGGCGCAACTCGCGGTGATCGGTGCGACGGTAAGCTATGCCCTCGCCGGAAGCTGGGCACGGGCCCAACTCTCGGGATTGTCGCCCCTCTTCAGCGCGGCAGGGATGCTGACGGGCGGGGCGCTGATCCTTCTGCCGCTCGCCTGGATGGTCGATGGTCCCCTGCCCCTCGACTTGCGCCCCGAGACCTGGATCGCCGTCGCCTATGTTTCCCTTGCCGCGACGGCACTGGCCTATCTCCTCTACTACCGTATCCTTGCCGCAGCCGGCGCGGGCACGCTGATGCTCGTCACCCTGATGATCCCGCCCGTGGCGATCCTCCTCGGCGCGGCGGTCAGGGACGAGGCGCTGGAGCCGCGCGCCTTCGCGGGCTTCGCGCTGATCGCCCTCGGTCTCGCCGTCCTCGACGGGCGGGCCGGCCACGCCCTGACAAAATCCCGCCGCGCCTGATTGACCGGCCCCGGCCCGCGCCGTAACCCTCGGGCCGGTCACACGGGACGTTCACACAGGTCGGCGGGAATGATCTACGACAGCGGCGAGGCCTGGCGGACGACGCGCGAAAAGCGCGTCATGCTCTTCGGCATGTCGGGCCTGGGCAAGACGCATGTCTCGTCGATGCTGCGCGACGCGGGCAACTGGTTCCACTACTCGGTCGATTACCGCATCGGCACCCGCTACATGGGCGAGCACATCGCCGACAACTTCAAGCGAGAGGCGATGAAGGTCCCGCTTCTACGCGAGCTTCTGATGACGGACTCGGTCCACATCGGCTCGAACATCACCTTCGACAACCTCGCCCCCCTTTCGACCTACCTCGGCAAGCCCGGCGATCCCGCGAAGGGCGGTCTGCCGTGGGAGGAATACCTCCGCCGTCAGGACCAGCACCGCGCGGCCGAGACGGCGGCGATGCTCGACACCGCGCATTTCATCCGCAGGGCGGGCGAGCTTTACGGCTACGACCATTTCGTCTGCGACACGTCCGGCTCTGTCTGCGAGATCGTCGATCCCTCCGATCCCGCCGACCCGGTCCTGTCCGCGCTGTCTGACACGCTCCTGATGATCTGGATCGAAGGCTCGGACGCCCACACGCAGGAGCTTGTCCGCCGTTTCGACCGGGCGCCGAAGCCGATGTGCTACCAGCGCGAGTTCCTCGACGCGGCCTGGGCGGCCTATCTCGCCGAGACCGGCCTCGCGCTCGAGGCCGTCGACCCCGACGCCTTCGTGCGCTGGACCTACGCCCGCGCGCTGGCGCACCGCCAGCCACGCTATCGCGCCATCGCAGACAATTGGGGCCTGACACTCAAGGCCGACGATGTGGCGCGGATCGAGACCGAAGCCGACTTCGTCGACCTCGTCGCCCGCGCCTTTCCGGCCTGACGCTTCATCTTGCCGGAAATACGCAAACCACGCCCGACGGGCGCGGATCGGCCAGAGGCTTGAGGCCTCTGCCCCTTCCGGGTATCGCTATCCTCCGGACCGGAGACCCCAGATGCCTATCAAGCTGCCCTCGACCCTGCCCGCCTACGACGTGCTTTCGCGCGAAGGCGTCATGGTGATGGACGAGGAGCTGGCGCAGCATCAGGACATCCGGCCGCTGAAGATCGGTCTTCTGAACCTGATGCCGAAGAAGATCCAGACCGAGAACCAGTTCGCCCGGCTGATCGGCGCGACGCCTCTGCAGATCGATTTCCGCCTCATCCGCATGTCCGAGCACGAGACAAAGAACACGGCGGCCGAGCACATGGAGGCCTTCTATCGCCCGTTCCAGGAGGTGAAGCACGAGACCTTCGACGGCCTCGTCATCACGGGCGCGCCGATCGAACACCTGCCCTTCGAGCAGGTCACCTACTGGGACGAGCTGACCGAGGTGATGGACTGGACCCAGACCAACGTGCATTCGACCTTCGGCGTCTGCTGGGGCGGCATGGCGATGGCCTGGCATTTCCACGGGGTCGAGAAGCACATGCTGCCGCACAAGGCCTTCGGCTGCTTCCGGCACCGCAACCTGGCGGCGACGCATCCGCTTCTGCGCGGCTTCTCGGACGATTTCGTGATGCCCGTGTCCCGCTGGACCGAGATGCGGCAGGAGGACATCGACGCGGCTCCCGGGCTGACGACGCTTCTGACCTCCGAGGTCACGGGCCCCTGCCTCGTCGACGATCCGGCGCACCGGGCGACCTACATCATCAACCACCTCGAATACGACTCCGGCACGCTGAAGGAGGAGTACGACCGCGACGTGGCGAACGGCACGCCGATCAACGTGCCCGACAACTACTATCCCGGCGACGACCCCTCGCAGCCGCCGCTGAACCGCTGGCGCAGCCATGCGCATCTGCTCTACGGCAACTGGATCAACGAGATCTACCTGACGACGCCCTTCGACACGCGGCTCATCGGGCGCTCCTCGACAGACCTGCGGCGCTGAGCGGGCGGAGGGTCGGGAGGGTGCTGACGACCGGCCTTGTCGCCCTCGCCGTCCTCATCGGCTTCGGGCTGTGGATCGACCGGAAGGCCGACCTGAACGAGGCACGGAGCGAGGCGCGGTTCCCCCCGCAGGGGAGCTTCGTGACGGTGAACGGGCGCGACGTGCATGTCGTCGTCAAGGGCAAGGGGCCGGACCTTGTCCTGATCCACGGCGCGGGCGGGAATTCGCGCGATTTCACCTTCCGTTTCATGGACCGGCTGACCGACCGCTACCGCGTATTCGCCGTCGACCGCCCGGGACTGGGCTACAGCGAACCCCTCCTCCCAATCAGCGCCTTCGGCGGTCGCGCCGCCACGCCCCGCGAGCAGGCGCGGCAGCTTGCCGACGCGGTCGCGCAGCTTGGCGCCGACCGGCCGATCGTCCTCGGCCATTCCTACGGCGGAGCGGTCGCGATGGCCTGGGCTCTCGAGCGTGACGTCTCGGGACTTGTCATCGTCTCCGGCGTGGCCATGCCGTGGCCGGGACCGCTCAGGCTCTATTACCGCTTTTTCGGGTCGCCCCTGGGTGGCGCGCTTGGTGCGCCTCTCGTCTCGGCCTTGTGGGGTCCGGACCGTCTGGACGCCTCGGTCGCGGGCATCTTCGCGCCCCGTCCGACACCCTCCGGCTATGTCCAGGGCGCGGGCGTGTCGCTGGCGACGCGCACCGGGCACTTCAGCGCCAGCGCGCGGCAGGTGCGGGAGTTGAGGCCCCAGATCGTCGAGCAAAGCGCCGATTACGGCCGCATCGAGGTGCCGGTCGAGCTGGTCCACGGGGTAGAAGACGACACCGTCCCCGCCGATGTCCATGCGATCCCGCTGTCGCGGATCCTGCCGGATGTCAGCCTCACCCTCCTCGACGGCGAGGGGCACGCGCCGCATCACACGGACCCCGACGCCGTGGTGCAAGCCATCGACCGGGTGGCCGCCCGCGTCGGATTGCGCTGACCCGACCGCCTGCTAAGGTGGCGAAAAGTGAAAGCGCATCACATGACCACCCTCCCTTTCGACGGCGAGATCTCCCGCTATTTCCGCGAGGAGGCGCCCGCCGAGGTCCGCGAGGCGATCGAGACCGCGGACAAGGACGACATCCTCTCGGACGACTATCCCTACGACGAAGAGATCAAGAGCAAAGACTACGACAGGGAGATGGAGGCGCTCCAGCTCGAACTCGTCCGGCTCCAGGCCGATGTGAAGGAGACGGGCAAGCGCATGGTCGTCGTCTTCGAGGGCCGGGACGCTGCCGGAAAAGGCGGCACGATCAAGCGGTTCCGGGAGAACATGAACCCACGCGTCGTGCGCATCGTGGCCCTGTCGAAGCCGACCGAGACGGAAGCCGGCCAATGGTACTTCCAGCGTTACATCGAGGAGATGCCGACGGCGGGCGAGATCGTGATCTTCGACCGCTCGTGGTACAACCGCGGCGTCGTCGAGCATGTCTTCGGTTTCTGCACGCCAAAAGAGCGCGAGAAGTTCTTCGCGCAAGTCCCTGATTTCGAACGGATGCTGGTCGACGAGGGCATTCACCTCGTCAAGCTCTGGCTGAATGTCGGACGGGCCGAGCAGCTCAAGCGGTTCCTGCAACGCGAGGCCGATCCCCTGAAGCAGTGGAAGGTGTCCTGGATCGACGTCGAGGGATTGAAGAAGTGGGACGCCTATTCCGATGCGATCCGCGAAACGCTGGAGCGGACGCACAGCGATTATGCCCCCTGGACCGTGGTGCGGTCCGACGACAAGGAACGCGCACGCCTCGCCGCGATCCGAACCGTGCTGCGCGACATCGACTATGCCGGGAAGGGCCGGATCGAGGTGCCCGACCCGAAGATTGCGGGTGGGCCGGACATCTGGAATGCCTAAGCAGGGCTACCACCACGGCAACCTCCGGCAGGCGCTGGTCGATGCCGCGCTCGAACTGATCGAGGAGAAGGGCCCGACGGGCTTCACTCTGTCCGAGGCGGCGAAGCAGGCGGGTGTCACGCCTGCGGCCGTCTACCGCCACTTCGAGGGCCGCGAGGACCTGATCGCCGAGGCCGCGCGACAGGGGTTCGAGATCTTCGCCGACCTGATGGACTATGCCTACGAGACGGGCCAGCCGTCCTCGCTGGCCGCGTTCGAGGCGACGGGGCGCGCCTATCTGGCCTTCGCGCGGCGGTATCCGGGGCACTACGTCGCGATGTTCGAGTCGGGCATTCCCGTGAACCGGACGCCCGAGCTCGCCGAGGTCGCGGCCCGCGCGCATGGCGTGCTCGAGCGCGCCGCCCGGACACTGGCCGAACAGATCCCTGTTGAAAGAAGACCGCCGCCGCAGATGTTCTCGGCGCATATCTGGGCTATGTCCCACGGGGTGGTCGAACTGTTCGCGCGCGGTTCGCCCGGGACAAGGTCGCCGTTTCCGCCCGAGGATCTTCTCGAAACCGGGATCGGTATCTATCTGAGAGGTCTCGGGTTGATCGAGAAGGATACGTGACGCCATGCAAAAGCGCTGCGGGACTTCGCCGCAATTCGGCCCGGTTCTCGCGACAGCTTCACCGATGACGGAAAGGACGATCAGATGACTGACAGTTTCCTCCCCCTCGGCCTCCTCGGCGGCCTTCTGGCTCTTGGCCTCGCGCTTGCGGCCAAGGCCCGGCCGAAGCGGGTGCACGTCCCCGTGCGGTCGGAAACGCCGCGTCGCTGACCCTTTCGGGGCGCGACGGGCGTGCATATCTGAGCCGTATGGACGACTTCGATTTTCCAAGGCTTCTCTACCTCGTCATTCTCGGCGCGGCCGTGATCGGCTGGCTTCTGGCCGAGAACCGCCAGAACCTGGGCAGCACGCTGCGGATGGCGCTGGCCTGGGTGCTGATCTTCGTGGGCGCCATCGCGGGTTACGGCTTGTGGCAGGATGTCCGGCAGGAGATCGCGCCGCGGCAGGCGGTCCTCGAGGACGGCGCGCGGATCGCGGTGCCGCAGGGGCCCTCCGGCCATTACCACCTGACGGCGGAGGTGAACGGAACGCCGATCCGCTTTCTCGTCGATACCGGCGCGTCGGACATGGTCCTGACGCTGGAAGACGCGCGACGCGCGGGCCTGGCAGTCGAGAATCTTGCCTTCGTGGGCTCGGCGCGCACCGCGAACGGGGTGGTCAGCACCGCCTCTGCCGTGCTCGATGAGATCGCCATCGGACCCTTGTCCTTCGACCGGGTGCGCGTCTCGGTCAACGGCGGCGAGATGTCGGACAGCCTGATGGGGATGAGCTTTCTGCGCCGCTTCGGGCGCATCGAGATCGCTAACGGCGCGTTGATCCTCGAACCCTAGGTGCCGCTTTCGGCCTTCTTGATCCAGCGTCCGCTGTCCTCGGCCCAATAGTATGCCGCAACGCCCGCCTCGGTCAGGGTGCGCCACTGGGCGCGTGCCGTCTGGACGGCGGCGGCGTCGGCACCTTCAAAGAGGATGCAGACCCTCTCGGCCCCCTTCACCTCGTCCGGCGCGACGTCCGCGCCGCCGACGCTCATCACGCAGGATCGACGGTCGGACGCTGGCGCCACCGTCAGGAGAACGGGCTGGTCGGCGTCATGCGGCCCGCCATCGAGCCCGTGGGGCAGAAAGCCCTCGACCGCCCAAAGCTGTCGGTCGAGCCTATCCATCGCCTCGCGCTCGCGGCCCCGGACCTCGACCCGCCAGCCCTGCTCGAGCGCCTTCGCCAGCAGGACCGGGAGGGTCGATTCCAGCGGGCGCTCGGTCAGGTGATAGAAATAAGCCTGCCCCATCACTCCTCCGCGCCGTCGGTCTCCTCGGGGGCGGGCTCGGGCTGCGGTTCCGGCTTCGGCTCGTAGCGGTCGCGGACGAGCCGGTCGAGCGCCAGGACGCCCCAGCCGGTGGCGCCCTTGGGCGCGAGCGTCGTCGATGTCTTGAGGCTCGCCACACCCGCGATATCGAGGTGGATCCAGGGAGTGCCGTCCTTGACGAAGCGGGCGAGGAACTGCGCGGCCGTGATCGAACCCGCCGGCCGGCCGCCGGTGTTTTTCATGTCGGCCACGCGGCTCTTGATCTGCTCGTCGTAGCCTTTGCCCAAAGGCATCCGCCAGGCGCCCTCGCCCTCGGCTTCGGCTGCGTTGAGGAAGGCTTTCGCCAGCGCGTCGTCGTTGGAATAGACGCCCGCCATCTCGTGCCCGAGCGCGATGATGACAGCACCCGTCAGCGTGGCGAGGTCGATCATCGCGGTGGGTTCGAAACGGTCCTGCACGTACCACATGATGTCGCAGAGAACGAGGCGGCCCTCGGCGTCGGTGTTCACGACCTCGACCGTGTCGCCCTTCATCGAGACGACCACGTCGCCCGGCCGCTGTGCCTTGCCGTCGGGCATGTTCTCGACGAGGCCCACGATGGCCACCACGTTAGCGCGGGCCTTGCGCAGCGCCAGCGCCCGCATGACGCCGGCGACGGTGCCTGCGCCGCCCATGTCCATCGTCATGTCCTCCATGCCGACAGCGGGCTTGATCGAGATGCCGCCCGAGTCGAAGACGACGCCCTTGCCGACAAGGGCGAGGGGCTTTTCGTCGCCGCCGCCGCTCCACGTCATCACGACGACCTTCGAAGGACTTTCGGACCCCTGCCCCACGGCCAAAAGCGTCCGCATCCCGAGCTTGTCGAGATCCGCCTCCTCCAGCACTTCGACCTTCACGCCGAGCTTCGCCAGGCCCTTCAGCCTCTCGGCGAATTCTGTGGTGGTCAGGATGTTCGAGGGTTCGTTGACGAGATCCCGTGTGAAATAGACGCCCTCGGCCAGCGCGGCCTGAGCGCGCGCGCTGTCCTGTGCAGCCTCGGAAGCGCCCATGACCGTCAGAGTTCCGTGCGCGTCAGCCTTCTTCGACAGGTAGGCGTCGAAGGCGTAGCACCGCAAAAGCGCCGCGAGGACGACGTCGTCCAGACCACGAAGCCCGCCGCCAAGGACGAGCGCGCCCTTGGGACCGAGAGCCGCGCCAATGGCGGCGCCTGCCTTCCGCGCGGCCTCGCCCTTTGTCTTGCGGTCGAGCCGGATCACCTGCACCGCTTCGGCAGCGAGGCCGGAAGGCCAGGACATGAGATGCGCGCTGCCGTCCTTCATCTTGCCGAAAGCCTCGCTCTCGGCGAAGCGCTTCAGAGCGCCGCGCGTCAGCTTGTCGATCCGCCGCCCGAACTTGTCGAGCGTCCCGTCCTCGGGGACGAAAACGACGATGCGCCCTTCGGTGTCCGCGATGCGGTCGAGGTCGGCGTCGGTGAAATCGAGCTGCGGCAGGTCGGTCATGGAATCCTCGGACTGGGGTGGAGCCCCATTGCTAGACGCCCTTTTCCGGGCTGACCAGCGCCGATGCCGCGTCTAGCGGTTTTACCAGGGCCCCGCGATCGTCTAGGGTCGCGAACAAAGAAGACCAAACGGGCGGCATGGGCGGACGATTCGACAGATACATCCTGGCGCAGCTCCTGATGCTGTTCGGGTTCTTCGCTCTTGTCCTTGTGCTGGTGTACTGGGTCAATCGCGCCGTCGTGCTGTTCGACCAGCTCATTGCGAATGGACAGTCGGCGGCGGTCTTCCTCGAATTCAGCGCGCTGACCCTGCCGAACGTGATCCGGGTGGTCCTGCCGATCGCGGCCTTCGCGGGCACGGTCTATGCCATCAACCGGCTCATCACCGAAAGCGAGCTTGTCGTCGTGCAGGCCACAGGCTTCTCGCCCTGGAGGCTGGTGCGCCCGGTGATCGTCTTCGGCGTCATCATCTTCGTGCTTTCGTCGATCCTGGCGCATCTTCTCGTTCCTATCTCGACGGCGCGGCTGACCGAGCGGACCGCCGAAATATCCGAGAATATGACCGCCCGGCTTCTGTCCGAAGGGCGTTTCCTTCACCCGGCGGACGGCGTGACCTTCTATATCCGCGAGATCACGCCCCTCGGGTCGCTGTCGAACATCTTCCTGTCGGACTCGCGGACCGAAGGGAGGACCGTGACCTATACGGCGCGCGAGGCGCTTCTGATCCGGGGCGAGGATGCGCCGAGCCTCGTGATGATCGACGGCATGGCGCAGGTCTATGACGAGGCGTCGCGGCGGCTGTCGGTGACGCGCTTCGACGACTTCGCCTTCGACCTGGAGGGCCTCGTCGAAGGGATCAGCGGCGACCGGCGCCGGCCGGCCGAGTTGTCGACGCTCGCACTTCTCGCCGCCACGCCCGAGACGCAGGAGCTGACGCGCTCGTCCCGCGCGACCCTGATCGCCGAGGCGCACGAGCGGTTCTCGAATGCACTGAACGGGCTCGTGGCCCCCCTGATCGGGTTCTCCGCCCTCCTTGTCGGGGGCTTCTCGCGCTTTGGGGTCCGGCGGCAGATCCTCGGCGCGATCTTCGCGCTGATCATCGTGCAGATGGTCACGCAGGCCGGTCAGGGCGCGGTCCAGGGCGACGAAAGGATGTGGCCGTTTGCCTATGCGGGGCCCTTGCTGGGCTTGTTCATGGCCTGGGGCCTTCTCCTTCTGGCCGCGCGACCGACGCTACTGCGGCTAAGGCGGGTGCGGGCATGACGCTGCACTTCTATTTCGCCCGCCGTTTCCTCAAGACGTTCCTGAGCGTCCTCGCGATCTTCTTCGCCGTCCTCCTTCTGATCGCGCTGATCGAGCAGGTCCGACGCTTCGGCGGGTCCGAGGCGGGGTTCGGCACGCTTCTGGTGCTGTCGGTTCTCAGCGTGCCGGATTCGATCTATCGGATCCTGCCCCTGCTTATGATCCTCGCCACTCTGGCGCTGTTTCTCGGCCTCGCGAGGTCGTCCGAACTGGTCGTCACCCGCGCGTCCGGGCGGTCGGCGCTGGTCAGCCTGATGGCGCCGCTTCTTCTGTCCGTCCTCATCGGCATCTTCGCCGTCGCGGTCTTCAACCCGATCGTCGCCGCCACGCAGCAGCAGTACGAGACCCTGTCGCAGCGCCTCTCCGGCGAGGCCGCGACGCTGTCGGTCAGCGACAAGGGACTGTGGCTGCGGCAGGGATCGCGCGATGGCCAGACGGTGATCCGGGCCGACCGCGCCAACCTCGACGGCACCGAGCTGTTCGGCGTCACCTTCCTCGGCTACGACCGCGAGGGCAGCCCGACCTACCGGATCGAGGCCGAAAGCGCCGAGCTTCAGCCCGGCGCCTGGCAGATCACCGGCGCGAAGGAATGGCGCTTCGACACCGAGGCCGCCATACCCGAGGTCGACAGCTTCGAGAGCGAGCGGATGTCGCTGGCGTCGAACCTGACCCGGAACCAGATCCTGGACAGCTTCGGCACGCCGTCCGCGGTCCCGATCTGGGAGCTTCCGGGCTTTATCCGGAGGCTCGAAGCGGCTGGCTTCTCGGCCCGCGTCCACCGCACCTTCTTCCACATGGAGCTTGCCCTGCCGATCCTTCTCGCCGCGATGGTCCTGGTCGGTGCGGGGTTCACGATGCGGCACACGCGCATGGGGCGGACCGGGATGATGGTTCTGATGGCACTGGCGCTTGGGTTCGGCCTCTATTTCATCCGCAACTTCGCGGCGATCCTTGGCGAAAACGGGCAGATCCCCGTCATCCTCGCCGCCTGGGGTCCGCCTGTGGCCGCCCTTCTTCTGCCGCTCGGGCTTCTTCTGCACCTGGAGGACGGATGATCCGCTTCGCCTTCCTGCTCGGTCTCCTGTTGCTGCCGTTCGGCGCGGCGGCGCAGGACCTCGCGTCCCTCGTCGCCGACCGGATCGACGTCGATCCGGCGGGCCGCGTCACCGCAAGCGGAAACGTGCAGGTCTTCTTCGAGGGCGTGCGCCTGTCGGCCGGTGAGGTCAGCTATGACCGCACGGGCGACACGCTGACCATTTCGGGTCCGATCCGGGTCACCGACCCCGGTGGCACGATATTCCTTGCGTCCGAGGCCCAGCTCGACCGCGACCTACGGAACGGCGTGCTGATCTCGGCGCGCATGGTGCTGGACCAGCAGCTTCAGATCGCGGCGAACGAGATCGCGCGGGTCGGCGATCGCTATACCCGGCTCGACCGCGTCGTGGCCTCGTCCTGCGAGGTCTGCTTCAACCGTCCGGTGCCGCTGTGGGAGATCCGCGCCGCGCGTGTGACGCACGACCAGATCGAGCGGCAACTCTACTTCGAGAACGCGCAATTCCGCGTGGCGGGGGTGCCGATCATCTATCTGCCGCGCCTGCGTCTGCCCGATCCCTCGCTCGACCGCGCGACTGGGGTGCTGATCCCCGAGTTCAAGACCTCGTCCGAGCTAGCGGCCGGCATCAAGGTGCCTTACTTCGTCGTCCTCGGACCGCATGCGGACGTGACGGTGACGCCTTATCTGTCGTCGGCGACCACCACTCTCGAGTTCGGTTACCGGCAAGAGACCTCGCGCGGCGACATAAGGGCATTGGGCGCGTTCACGGACGACGATATCGACGGGACACGCAGCTATCTCTTTGCCGATGTGCGCCACCGGCTGCCCAAGGGCTTTCTTCTGGAGGCGCAGGTCGAATTCGTCTCGGATCCCGGCTATCTCTTCACCTACGACTATTCCGACCAGGACCGGCTGACGAACGAAATCCGGCTGTCGCGCGTGCGCGAGAAGGACATCTTCGGCGCCTCTCTCACCGAATACCGCACCCTGCGCGACAGCGAGATCGCGATCCGCGACACGCTGCCGGACCAGTATCTCGAACTGGCCTACAGCCGCGAGGTGCCGGCGCTGTCGTTCGGCGGCCGCACCGTCATCAACGTCAACAGCGCATCCCTTCGCCGGCCGTCATCGGTCGATGGAGACGGACGCGACGTAGGGCGTGTCGGCGCGGGCATCGACTGGTCGAAGGACTGGATCGTCGGACCCGGCCTCGTCACGCGCGCCGAGCTTGGCCTGCGCGCGGACGCCTACACCATCGGGCAGGACAGCACCTATCCCACGACCGCGACCCGGGTCGTGCCGCGCGCCGCGGCCGAATTGCGCTGGCCCCTCTCGCGCGGCATGGCCGGCGGCGTGACCGAAGTGCTGGAGCCAATAGTGCGCATCGACGTCTCGGAGACCGGAGGAACCTCGGTCCCGCTCGAGGACAGCCGCGTCATCGAATTCGACGAGGGCAACCTCTTTTCGTTCTCGCGCTATCCGGGCGTCGACGGCGTCGAGGATGGCGTGAGGGTCGCGGCGGGCGCCACATGGCGGCGGCGGGACGCGAACGGCTGGCGCGTCGACCTCGCCATCGGGCGCGTGGCGAGCCTCGACGGCGACCTCGGCTATGGCAACGCGCTCGGCCTGTCGGGAGACCGCTCGGAATGGCTGGTCGCCGGGCATCTGGGTGTGGGCGACGAGCTGACGCTGGCGTCGCGTGCGCTTCTGAGCGACACCTCGGAGGTGACGCTGACCGAAAGCCGCATCGACTGGGACACCGACCGTTTCATGCTTGGCTCGAGCTATGTCTTCGCCCCGCCCGAACCGGCCGAGGGCCGCGACGCCCGACTGTCGGAATGGACCTTCGAGGGCGCCTACGACCTGACCGACCGCTGGACCGCCAGCGCCGACTGGCGCTACGATTTCACCGGCGACCGAACGGCCCGGGCGGGTCTCGGCATCGAATACACCAACGAATGCGCGCGCCTCGCGCTTTCCATCTCGCGTCGCTACGCCAGCTCGACTAGTGTCGATCCGACGACCGAGTTCGGGTTCAGGGTCTCGCTTCTGGGTGTCGGCGGCTCGGACGCCGAGCGTGTGGCGCGGCAGAGTTGCGGAGGATAGCCCCTTGTTTCCACGTCTGGTTCTTCTGGCGATGCTGGCCCTTGTCCTGCCCTTCGCCCCGGCTGCGGCGCAGGGCCGCTTCTCTCCCGTGGTGCAGGTCGACGACACCGTCGTGACGCGCTGGCAGCTTGACCAGCGGGCGCGCTTCCTGTCGCTCCTCCGCGCTCCTGGCGATCCGAACGAGCTGGCGCGCGAACAGCTCATCAACGAGGCGGTCCAGATGAACGCGGTGCGGGCGGCGGGTGAAGAAACCTCGCCCGAAGCTGTCGACGCGGCGTTGGCCGAATTCGCGGGACGCGCCAACCTGACGACCGAGGAGTTCGTGACAGCCCTCGGCCAGAACGGCGTCGGCGAAGAGACGTTCCGCGATTTCGTGACCGCGGGAATCGCCTGGCGTGACCATGTCCGCGGCCGGTTCGCCAGCGCGGCCCGAAACTCGATCTCGCGCGATCAGATCAGCCAGACCCTTGCCCGAACCGGCACCGAGGGCGGTGTGCGGGTCCTGCTGTCCGAGATTCTGTTGCCCACGACCACGCCCGAGACGGCCTTCGCCTCGCGGACGCGCGCCGCCGAGTTGGCGCAGATCGACGACGACGCCGACTTCGCGGCCGCCGCGCGCCGCTTCTCGGTCGCGCCCTCGGCCTCGCGCGGAGGCGAACAGGCCTGGGTCGCACTCGAAAGCCTGCCCGACGATGTGCGCGGCATCGTGGCGGGACTGACGCCCGGCCAGACCAGCCGCCCGGTCGAAATCGAGAATGCGGTGGCGCTCTACCGCCTGCGCGACCTGGAACGGGTGCAGGCCGGCGCGCCGTCCGACCTTGCGGTCGACTACGCGCTCTACATCGCCGGACCCGACCGGGCGGCGGCCGAGGCGGTCAAGGCCAGCGTCGACACCTGCGACGATCTCTACGGCGTGGCGGAGGGCCTTCCGCCTGAACGGCTGATCCGCGAAACGGTGCCGCAGGGCGCGCTGCCCCCCGATGTGCGCGGCGCCATCGCGTCGCTCGACGTCAACGAGGCGACGACCTCGGTCGTGCGGGGCGCCAACGCGACGGTCCTGATGCTGTGCGAGCGGAAGTCGGGGCAGGAGAGCACGGTCGACTTCGAGATCATCGGGACGCAGTTGCTGAATGCACGGATGACCGCTCAGGCCGTGGACTACCTCGCCGACCTGCGCGCGCGCAGCGTCATCACGACCCTCCAATAGGCGCGGGCGACCCGTGACAGGGCTTCCCCCCGTCGCCGTCACCTGCGGCGATCCTTCGGGCATCGGGCCGGAAATCTCGCTCGGCGCGTGGCGGGCGCTTGGCGCCGACGTGCCTTTCTTCGTGATCGGCGATCCCGCGCATTTCCCATCCGGCACGCCCCTTGCGGTGATCGACGACCCGTCTCAGGCACCCGCCGCCGCCGCGACCGGACTGCCGGTCCTGCCCCATGCCTTCCCCGACCCGGCCCGGCCCGGACGGCCGACACCCGCCAACGCCCCGGGCGTCGTCGAGGTGATCCGGCGCGCGGTCGATCTGACCCGGTCCGGCGAGGCGTCGGCGGTCTGCACTGCGCCGATCTCGAAAAAGGTTCTGGCCGATCACGCGGGCTTCGGCTTTCCCGGACATACCGAGTTTCTCGCCGATCTCGCGGGGGGCGCACAGGCGGTGATGATGCTGGCATCCGACGAACTGCGCGTCGTGCCCGCCACGATCCACATTCCGCTCTCCGCGGTGCCGGGCGCGCTTACGCCCGAGCTTCTGGAAAGCGTCATCCGGATCACGGCGAAGGGCCTTGTCCGCGATTTCGGCCTCGCCGCGCCGCGCATCGCCGTAGCCGGGCTGAACCCGCACGCCGGGGAAGGTGGCCTCTTGGGAGCGGAGGAGATGCGCTGGATCGGTCCCCTGTGCGAGGATCTTCGGGCGGAGGGGATGGCGGTCGCAGGCCCCCTGCCCGCCGACACGATGTTCCATGCCGAGGCGCGGGCGCGCTATGACGCGGCGGTCTGCATGTACCACGACCAGGCGCTGATCCCGATCAAGACGCTGGCCTTCGACCGGGGCGTCAACGTGACGCTCGGCCTGCCCTTCGTACGGACCTCGCCCGACCACGGCACGGCGTTCGACATCGCGGGGCAAGGCATCGCCAACCCGGCTTCGATGATCGCGGCGATCCGACTGGCTGCCCGCATCGCGGCGACGCGCGCCTCGGGCGGCGGGGCGTGAGCGCCATCGACGGGTTGCCGCCGCTGCGCGAGGTCATCGCCCGGCACGGTCTTTCGGCGAAGAAGGCGCTTGGCCAGAACTTCCTTCTCGACCTGAACCTGACCGCCAAGATCGCGCGCGCCGCGGGCGACCTGACGCAATGCGACGTGCTGGAGGTCGGGCCCGGGCCGGGCGGGCTGACGCGCGGGCTTCTGGCCGAAGGCGCGCGCCATGTGCTGGCGGTCGAGAAGGATCCGCGCTGCCTTCCCGCGCTGGCCGAGATCGCCGAGGCCTATCCGGGCAGACTTTCGGTCGTGAACGCCGACGCGCTTGGACTGGACGTCTCGGCGCATCTGACGCCGCCCATCAAGATCGTGGCGAACCTGCCCTACAACGTGGGCACCGAGCTTCTGGTGCGCTGGCTGACGCCCTCCGTCTGGCCTCCCGTCTGGCAGAGCCTGACGCTGATGTTTCAACGCGAGGTGGCCGAACGGATCGTGGCGGTGCCGGGCTCCAAGGCCTATGGCCGGCTGGCCCTGCTGGCGCAGTGGCGGTGCGACGCGAAAATCGTGATGGAGCTGCCGCCCGAAGCCTTCACGCCGCCGCCCAAGGTGCGCTCGGCGGTCGTGAACCTGGTGGCGCGGGCCACGCCCCGGTTCGAGGCCGATCCCAAGGTGCTGGAACGTGTCGTGGCGGCGGGCTTCAACCAGCGCCGCAAGATGCTGCGGGCAAGCCTCAAGAGCCTTGCGCCCGACATCGAGGATCGTCTGAGAGCCGCGGGAATCGACCCCACGGACCGGGCCGAGACGGTGGATCTGGAGCGGTTCTGCGCCCTGGCGCGCAGTCTAGGCTAGACTCTATTCGGCCGCGTCGGGCTGAGGCGTGTCGGTGCCGGCGTCCTGATTTTCGGTCGCGGCTTTGCGACGGGTGCGGCGGGGCCGGGGACGGCTTTCCGGCGTCTCGACCAGGTTCGTGTCATCGCCCTCGGACGACAGGTCGATCACGTCGGGCTGACGCTCCGGCTCGCGCTCGGGTTTCTGCTCGGCACGCTCGGGCTGGCGCTCCTGGCGTTCCTGCTTCTGCTCGGCACGCTCGGGCTGACGTTCAGGGCGGTCCTGACGCTCCTGCCGGTCGCCCCGGTCCTGATTGCGGTCGCCGCGGTTGTCGTTGCGGTCGCCACGGTTGTCGTTGCGGTCGCCTCGGTTGTCGTTGCGCTCGCCACGGTTGTCGTTGCCGCCGTCCTGCTGGCCGTCGAAGCTGTCATCCCTGCGGTCGTCGTTCCGGTTCTGGCCGCCCTGCCCCTGCTGGTTCTGGCCGCCCTGCTGGTTGTGACCCTGACGTTCGTTCTGCTCTTGCAGCGCCTCGGCCAGCATCCGGGTGTAGTGCTCGGCGTGCTGCTGGAAGTTCTCGGTCGCGACACGGTCGTTTCCGAGCTGCGCGTCGCGGGCGAGCTGATTGTACTTGTCGATGATCTGCTGCGGCGTGCCGCGCACCTTGCCCTCGGGCCCGGAGCTGTCGAAGACCCGGTTGACGACGTTGCCGACGGAACGGTTGTTACGGTTCGACTTCGACCGCGATCGTGACTTGGAAGATCTCATAAGGTGTGGTCCAGCCTCTGGTCTGGTTGCTACGGACCTGTCCGAAATTTGCCCCGCATCGGAGCTCTGGTCCGTGAAATGATTTGGCAGATGTTCGGGGGAGCCAGCCTGTGCTCCGCCGCCCGCACGCAATGGGTCTAGACACAGGATCGCCTCAGGGCAAGAGGTTTTTGCGGCATTCTGCCGGCTTTGCGGCGGCATTTCGCACAAGTGTCACGGGTCCGGCGCATCGCTCTTGCGGGCGGACACGACCCGATCCCTGCCATCGAGGTCGGGTGTGATGCTGATGTTTTCAAGACCCGCATTCCGGAACATTTGCGCGACCGCCTCACCCTGCGTCGGTCCGATCTCGACCATGAGCCGCCCGTCGGGCTTCAGATGCCCGGGCGCCCGGGCCGCGATCCGGCGATAGGCGGACAGCCCGTCGAGGTTGTCCGTCAGCGCGATCTCGGGGTCGAAGCGCGAGACTTCGGGCGCTAGGGCGGGCAGTTCGTCGGGATGAATATAGGGCGGGTTCGAGACGATGAGGTCGAAGGTGCCCTCCACAGCCTCGAACCAGTCCGAGACCTCGAACTGCACCCGGTCGGCCACGGTCCAGGAGACCGCATTGATCGCGGCGGTCTCGAGCGCGTCGGGAGAGATGTCAGTGGCGACGGCGACGGCGCCGGGACGCTCGGCGAGAAGCGTCAGGGCGATGCATCCAGAACCTGTTCCGAGGTCCAGGATCTTGGCAAACGGTTCGGACAGGGCGAGGTCGATCAGAAGCTCGGTCTCGGGCCGGGGGTCGAGGACGAAGGGCGAGTTCGCGATCCAGCGGCCGTAGAACAGCCGACCGCCGACGATCCGCGATACAGGCTCGCGCGCCATGCGGGCAGCGACATGCGACGAGAACGTCTCGCCCGCGTCGGGCGGCAGCGGATCGCGAAGCCTGACCGCGACGCCAGATGTCTCGACGCCAAGCGCATCTGCCATGAGCCAGCGCGCGTCGCGGGCTGGATCGGGGATGCCGGACGCCTTGAGGCTGCGCGTGGCCTTCGCCAGCGCCTCCGCCACCGTGCCGTCGTCGCTCACAGCCCCGCTTCCGCCAGTCGCTCGGCCTGGTCGGCCTCGGTCAGGGAGTCGATCACCTCGTCGAGATCGCCGCCCAGGATCTCGTTCAGCCGATAGAGCGTCAGCCCGATCCGGTGGTCGGTCATGCGCCCCTGCGGAAAGTTGTAGGTGCGGATCCGCTCGGACCGATCGCCCGATCCGACCTGGCTCTTGCGGGCGGCGGCGCGTTCGTCGTCGGCCGCCTGGCGCTTCATGTCGAAGAGCTTGGCGCGAAGGTGGGCCATCGCGATGGCGCGGTTCTGGTGCTGCGATTTCTCGGAAGAGGTCACCATGATGCCCGTGGGCAGGTGCGTGATGCGGACCGCAGAATCCGTCGTGTTGACGTGCTGACCCCCGGCCCCCGACGCGCGCATGGTGTCGATGCGGATGTCGGTTGCGGGGATGTCGATGTCGACCTCCTCGGCCTCGGGCAGAACCGCGACCGTCGCGGCCGAGGTGTGGATGCGCCCGCCCGATTCCGTCTCGGGCACGCGCTGCACGCGGTGGACGCCGCTTTCGAACTTGAGCCGCGCGAAGACGTTATCGCCCGCGATGTTGACGACCGCCTCCTTCACGCCGCCAAGCTCGGTCTCGGACAATTCGATCACGCTGAATTTCCAGCCCCGCGCCTCGGCATAGCGCTGGTACATGCGCAGAAGGTCGCCGGCGAAAAGCGCCGCCTCGTCACCGCCCGTACCGGGGCGGATCTCGACGATGGCGGGACGGGCGTCGGCGGCGTCCTTCGGAAGCAGGGCAAGCCGCAGCTTGCTTTCGGCCTTGACGATCGCCTCCTTCAGCGACTGCAATTCGTCCTCGGCCAGCCCCCTGAGCTCGGGATCCGACAGCATCGCCTCGGCCTCGTCGCGGTGGGTCAGCATTGCGCGGTAGCCTTCGATCTCGGCCACCACCGGCTTGAGGTCGGAGTATTCCTTGGCCAGCGTCGCGATCTGGTCAGGGGCCGCGCCGCCCGACATCTTCGCCTCCAGGTACTGGAACCGTTGCCGGATCTGGTCGAGGGTATCGAGAGGAACCATGCGGCTTCCTGTCCTCCGAATGCCGGGCGGCGTCAAGTCGCGGGCCTTTCGGGAATCGCCACGCGCGTGATAGGATCATGGCCATGAGACCGGCCGCCCTACTCCTGGCCGTCCTGGCCCTGCCTTCGCACGCCGACGTCATCGGACCCGGCGGCAAGAAGATCGACTGCTACTGCACCGACACCCAGGGCAGCCGCGTCGAGCTGGGCGAGACGATCTGCCTCTTCGTGAACGGGCGCGCGTTCATGGCGCAATGCCAGATGTCTCTGAACGTGCCGATGTGGCGCGAGGTCAGCGAAGGCTGCCTCAGCTCATCCCTCCCCCAGTCGAAGCCGCATCTCGTGGAGCCAGCGGTCGACACGGGCCGCATTCACACCGGTATCTGAACGCCCGTACTTCGCGCGCGAGATGATCGACAGCTTCGTCCTGTCGCCCTCGGCGGTCGCCTTGACCGTGACGAGGTCGGGAAAACCGAAGACGCGCGAACGGGCGACGAAGGTCATCATGCCCTCGTCCAGGCTGCCGTCGAGCAGACGGGTGCGGGGATCGGACAAGGCGATGTCCGCAAACGCGCCCAGAACCCCGTCCGGCATGCCGGGGAAGCGCGGCGCCTCGGGGCCGATCAGCCTGACGCCCGCGCCGCGGGGCGGGTCCGCGTCGGCGGGGTCGAGGTGCCACTCGTCTCCGTTGATCGGGGCCAGGCGGACCCACAGAAGCGCCAGGGCGAACAGGATCAGGAGCAACAGGAGAATGGTCTTCATCGGCATCCGCCTCGCTTTGTCCGCCTGACAGCGTCAAGGAAATCGTCCTGCCCTGGCGGCAGGCCGTTTCCAGACCGTCAACCTGTGGCGACCGTCCTCCGTGTCCAGCCCCAGAGCGCGATCAGGTCGTAGGCGATGTGCGCCCCCGCCATCGCGGTGATGTTCGCGTGGTCGTAGGGCGGAGAAACCTCGACCACGTCGCCGCCGATCAGGTCGATACCCGCGAGGTGCCGCAGGAACAGGCCCGCCTGCGCCGTGGTCAGACCGCCCCAGACCGGCGTGCCGGTGCCGGGTGCAAAGGCGGGGTCAAGGCCGTCGATGTCGAAGGAGAGGTAGACCGGCCCCTTGCCCACGATCTTGCGCACCTCATTGGCCACCTCCTCGGCCCCGCGCGCATGAACCGCGCGGGCGTCGATCCGGTGGAGGCCGAGGGCCGCCTCGTCCTCGACCTCGACCCGCGTGCCGATCTGCGCCGAGCGTGCAGGGTCGATCAGCCCTTCCCGGATCGCCTTGTAGACGATGGTGCCGTGATCCACCCGCTCGGGCGCGTCGTCGGTCCAGGTGTCTGGGTGAGCGTCGACCTGCACCAGCGCCACGGGTCCGTGCTTCGCCGCGTGCGCGCGCAGGGACGGCAAGGTCGTCGAGTGGTCGCCGCCCAGAAGGATGGCGCCCTTTGCCTGTTTGATCAGCGCCGCGACATGCGCCTCTATCCGGCTCGGCACCTCGGAGGCGCGGGCGTAGTCGAAGGGCATGTCGCCCGCGTCGACGACATGAACCTCGTCGAGGGGAGAATATCCCCAGCCATAGGGCGGATCGCCCGCCATCATGGTCGAAGCCTCGCGGATCGCGCGGGGGCCGAAGCGCGCGCCGGGACGGTGCGTCACCGCCTGGTCGAAGGGGATGCCCGACACGGCAAGGTCAGCGCCCGTCGCATCCTTCGTGAAGGAGCGCCGCAGGAACGACACCGCGCCCGCGAAGGGATTCTCGTAGGCCAGGCCCGTGGCCTTGCCCGAGAGCGCCCGGTCCGCCTCGCGGCTTGCGTCTTCCAGTGCCATCCCGTTCCCTCCGGTAGACTTCCGCGGTTCGGCGTGGAACCTAGTCGCCCGAACGGCAGAGGCAAAGGGGGCAAGATGAGCGAAAGCGATCCGATCTTCGGGGTGCCCGACGGCTTGCCGCGCCTGATCGAGGTGATGCGCCGCCTGCGCGATCCCGACGCCGGCTGTCCCTGGGACATCGAGCAGGACTTCCTCAGCATCGCCCCCTACACCATCGAGGAGGCCCACGAGGTCGCCGACGCCATCGAACGCGAAGCCTGGGACGAGCTCGAGGGAGAACTGGGCGACCTTCTGTTGCAGGTCGTCTACCACGGCCAGATGGGCGCCGAGGCGGGTCACTTCGACGTGGAGACCATCGCGCGGCGCGTGACGGCAAAGATGATCGACCGCCACCCGCATGTCTTCGGGTCCGAAAGCCGCGACAAGTCGGCCGAGCAGCAGACCCGGGACTGGGAGGCGCAGAAGGCGCGCGAACGTGAAGGCTCGGGCGAGAAACGGACGCTCGACGGGGTGGCGAAAGGTCTGCCGGCCCTTCTGAGGGCGCTGAAGCTTCAGAAGCGGCTGGCGCGCGTCGGGTTCGACTGGGGCGACACCGGGCCGGTGCTGGAGAAGCTGGCCGAGGAGCTGCGCGAGCTCGACGAGGCAAGGTCACTGTCGCGCGACGCGGTCGAGGACGAGTTCGGCGACATCCTCTTCGTCCTCGTGAACCTCGCCCGGCACTGGGACATCGACCCGGAAGCCGCACTTCGGCGGACGAATGCCAAGGTCGAGCGCCGCTTCGCGCGCGTCGAGGATCGTCTGGCGGCGCAGGGTTCCTCACCGGCGCAGGCAACGCTCGACGAGATGGACGCGCTTTGGACGGAGGTGAAGCGCGAGGAGAAATCGACGTGATCCGCGCCTTCGTGGCGATCCCGCTGCCCGACTCCCTGCTGCCCGCCTGCCGGGCGGCGGCGCGGGTCGCGATCTCGGGGCGGAAGGTGCCGGAGGAGAACCTGCATCTGACGCTCGTCTTCCTCGGGACGCAGGAAACGCGAAGGCTGGAGGATCTGGCCGAAGCGCTGGAAGTCCTGCGCCCGCCCCCCGTCACAGTTCACCTGACAGGCCTCGATGTCCTCGCGGGCTTCAAGTTGTCGCGGCACCTCGTGGCGACGGTCGAGCCGGAGAAGGGGCTGCTTCAGCTCCAAGAAGCCGTCGAACGTGCCGCGCGCCGAGTCGATATCGCGCTGGAACGCCGGCGGTTTCGCCCCCACGTCACCGTGGTCCGCGACTGTATCGACCCGACGTTGCCGCCGTGGACCGCCGTCCCGGAGGCATCGGCTCTCAGCTTTTCGCTGTTCCGCACGACGCTGAAAAAGCACGGCGCGGAGTACGATGCGCTTGCGACCTACCCTCTTCCCGGTGCCCCGGACCATTGACCTGACAAAAATAGTCGGATTAAAGCGGACCATCGAAAACGAAAAAGGTCCGCGTCATGATTCGCACCGTCACCCTTGCCCTCGCCGGCAGTCTTCTGGCCACCACCGCCATCGCGGAAGAGGTCAATATCTACTCCTACCGCCAGCCCGAGCTGATCCAGCCGATCCTCGATGCCTTCACCGAAGAGACAGGCATCACCACGAACGTCGCCTATATCGACAAGGGTCTCGTCGAGCGGCTTCAGGCCGAGGGCGCTCGTTCGCCGGCCGACATCATCATGACCGTGGACATCTCGCGTCTCGCCGCCGCCAAGGACGCTGGCGTCACTCAGGCCGTGGATGACGAGGCGCTCAAGGCCGCCGTCCCCGCCAACCTTCGCGACGACGAGGGGCATTGGTACGGCCTCACCACCCGCGCCCGCATCGTCTATGCCTCGAAAGAGCGCGTGGCCGAGGGCGAGGTGACGACCTACGAGGATCTCGCCGACCCCAAGTGGAAGGGCCGCATCTGCACCCGCCCCGGCACCCACGACTATAACCTCGGCCTCATCGGCGCGATGATCGCCCACAACGGCGTCGAGGCGACCGAGGAATGGCTTCAGGGCGTGAAGGCCAACCTCGCGCAGAAGCCGGAAGGCAACGACCGCGCGCAGGTCAAGGCGATCTGGGCCGGCCAGTGCGACATCTCTCTCGGCAACACCTACTACATGGGAGCAATGCTCGATGACCCTGAGCAGGTCGAATGGGCCAACTCGGTCCGGATCGACTTCCCCACCTTCGAGAACGGCGGCGGCACGCACGTCAACCTCTCGGGCGTGGCGATGACCGCTTCGGCCCCGAACCGCGATGCGGCGCTGAAGTTCATGGAATTCCTCGTCTCTCCCGAGGCGCAGGCGATCTATGCCGCCGAGGTCGACGAATATCCCGCCCGCCCCGATGCGATGACGAGCGAACGCGTGGCGTCCTGGGGCGAATTCACGCCCGACGACCTTGAGCTGACCGAGATCGCGGCGCACCGCGCCGAGGCCTTGCAACTGGTCGAACGCGTGGATTTCGACGCGGGCAACTGACACTCTTCGAGCAGCAGGCGGACGGGCGGTCCATCGGGGCCGCCCGTCTTGTCTTCCGGTTTTGCGCGGGCCAATGTCCCCGCCGAAAGAGGACGACCCCATGGCTCCGCGCAAGATCATCATCGATACCGACCCCGGCCAGGACGACGCCGTGGCGATTCTGCTGGCCCTTGCCTCGCCCGAGGAAATCGAGGTTCTCGGCGTCGTCGCCGTTGCGGGCAACGTGCCCCTGGCGCTGACGCAGAAGAACGCGCGGATCGTCTGCGAACTGGCGGGCCGGCCCGACGTCCCTGTCTTCGCGGGCCGCGACGCGCCGCTCGATCGCATCCTCGTCACCGCCGAGCATGTCCACGGCAAGACGGGTCTCGACGGTCCGCCCCTGCCCGAACCGACGATGCCGCTTCAGGACAAGGACGGTGTGGACTTCATCGTCGAGACGCTGCGGGCCGAACCCGAAGGAACCGTGACGCTGGTGCCGATCGGGCCGCTCACCAACATCGCCGCCGCCTTCGTCGCCGCGCCCGACATCGTCGAGCGCGTGCAGGAGATCGTGCTGATGGGCGGCGCCTACTTCGAGGTCGGCAACATCACGCCTGCGGCCGAGTTCAACATCTACGTCGATCCGGAAGCGGCCGAGATCGTGTTCAATTCCGGCGTTCCCTTGACGGTCATGCCGCTCGACGTGACGCACAAGGCGCTGACCAGCGAGGCCATCGTCCAGCGCTTCCGCGACATGGGCACCGAGGTCGGGCGCATGGTCGCCGCCTGGACCGACTTCTTCGAGCGGTTCGACATGAAGAAATACGGCTCGGAGGGCGCGCCGCTGCACGACCCCTGCACCGTCGCCTACCTCATCCGCCCGGACCTGTTCGAGGGCCGCCACATCAACGTCGAGATCGAAGTCGCCTCCCCGCTGACGCGGGGCATGACCGTCGCCGACTGGTGGGGCGTCACCAACCGGCCCGCCAACGCCATGTTCATGGGAACGATCGACCGCGACGGCTTCTACGAGCTGATCGTCGATCGCCTGGGACGCTACGCATGAGCCAGATCCTGCATCTTGCCGGACCGGACGACCTGGAGCGCCTGCTCGTCATGGTCGAGGCCTATCACGCCGAGGAGGGCATAGACGTCGATGCGGCGCACCGCACGGCCGCACTCCTGCCCCTTCTCGAAGGCTCGCCGCACGGGGCGGTCTGGCTGATCGGACCGCGCATGTCGCCGGTGGGCTATGTTGCGGCGTCCTTCGGGTGGTCGATCGAGCTGGGCGGCATGGACGGCTTCGTCGACGAGCTCTGGATTCGCGAGAAGGTGCGTGGGCGAGGCATGGGGGCCGAGGCGCTGACGGCACTCCAGAGAGCGCTTGCCGACGCGGGCGTGAAGGCCCTGCACCTCGAGATGGCCGAAGGCAACCGGGCCGAGCGGCTTTACCGGCGCGCGGGCTTTCGCCGCCGTCCCTTCGCGCTGATGACCTGGGTGGCGTAAGGGGGCGCTGCCCCCTCCTGGCCTGCGGCCAGTTCACCCCCGGCGTACTTCGCGCAAGATGAAGGGCGTGGGAATCTCGACCGAGGCTCCCTAGATAGGGGGCATGAGCCTCGATCTGCCCTTTGACAACTCCTATGCGCGGCTGCCCGAGCGGTTCTACGAACGCCTCGCGCCGACGCCTGTCGCCGCCCCGGTCCTTGTTGCCCTGAACCGTCCGCTGGCCGCGCGACTCGGCCTCGACGCCGATGCGCTGGCCTCGATCGAGGGTCTTCAGGCGCTGGCGGGCAATTCGGTTCCCGACGGCGCCGAGCCGATCGCGCAGGCCTATGCGGGGCACCAGTTCGGCGGCTTCGTGCCGCAACTGGGCGACGGGCGCGCGATCCTTCTGGGCGAGGTGGTGGCGCCCGATGGCGCACGCTTCGACATCCAGCTGAAGGGATCCGGCCCGACGCGCTTCAGCCGGCGGGGCGACGGACGGGCGTGGCTCGGGCCGGTGATGCGCGAATACGTCGTGTCCGAAGCGATGGCCGCGCTCGGCGTGCCGACGACACGCGCGCTGGCGGCCGTGCTGACCGGCGAGGCGGTCATGCGCGAAGCGCCGCTTCCGGGCGCGGTCCTGACCCGCGTGGCGTCGAGCCACCTGCGGGTCGGCACCGTCCAGTACTTCGCCGCGAAGGACGACCGCGAGGGTCTCGAGGCGCTCGTCGCGCATGCCATCGCGCGGCATTATCCCGGAGCGGACGGCGCGCTCGATCTCTTTCAGGGCGTCGTCGAGCGTCAGGCCCGGCTGATCGCGTGCTGGCTGTCGCTCGGCTTCATCCACGGCGTGATGAACACCGACAACATGACCCTCTCGGGCGAGACCATCGACTATGGCCCCTGCGCCTTCGTCGACACCTATCACCCGTTGCGGGTCTTCTCGTCCATCGACAGCCAGGGCCGCTATGCCTATGCCCGCCAGCCCGAGATGGCGCTGTGGAACCTCGCGCAACTGGGTCAGGCGCTGATGCCGCTCATCGACGACGTGGGCGCGGCGCAAGGGGCGCTCGACGGCTTCGCGCCGGTGTTCCAGGCCGAATGGCTGCGGCTGTTCCGGGCCAAGATCGGGTTGGGCGATGGAGACGACGAGGAAGACGGCGCGCTGATCCACGGTCTTCTCGACCTGATGGCCACGGGACGCGCGGATTTCACCAATGCCTTCCGCGCGCTCGGCACGCCTCTGGCCCGGGATGAAGTTCTCGACCCCGCCGCGTTCGACGTCTGGGAGCGCGACTGGCGCACCCGGCTTGCGCGCGAGGGAACCACGCCGGAGGATCGTGCCCCTGCGATGCGGCAGGCGAATCCGGCGCTGATCCCGCGCACGCACCGGATCGAGGAGGCCATCCGCGCCGGCGTCGCCGGAGACATCGGCCCCTTCGAGCGGCTCAATCGCGCGCTCGCCCGTCCCTTCGATCCCGATCCGGACGACGCCGACCTCGCGCGCGCCCCGACGGAAGAGGAAGTCGTGCCCCGCACCTTCTGCGGCACCTGATCGTTTCGCTGGCAGGTCCTCTCCCCTGTGCTATTGGGGGGGCATGGACCTGTTGCAGCTCACGTCCCTTCTCATCGTCCTCGCGGCCCTTTTCGGCGCGGTGAACTATCTGTTCCTGCGTCTTCCCTCATCCATCGGCATCCTCGTCGTCTCGCTTGCGGCGTCTCTTGTCATCCTTCTGCTCGACGTCCTGGTGCAGGGATTCACGGTGGACGACGAGGTCCGTCGTCTCGTCGGCGGGATCGACTTTTCGGACGCGCTGCTCGAGGGAATGCTGGGGCTTCTGCTGTTCGCCGGCGCGCTTCACGTCAAGCTGAGCGACCTGCGGGCCGAGTGGAAGGTGGTCGCGCTGATGGCGACCATGGGCGTCGGGATTTCGACGCTGATCGTCGGCGCGGGGTTTTCCTGGCTGACGGGCATGCCCTTCCTCGTGGCGCTGGTCTTCGGCGCTCTCATCTCGCCGACCGACCCGGTTGCCGTCCTCGGCGTCCTGCGGGAGGCGTCGCTGCCGAAGACGCTCGAGACCAAGATCGCGGGCGAGAGCCTTTTCAACGATGGCGTGGGCTACGTCGTCTTTCTTGTCCTCGTCGGCATCGCCTTTCCGGTCGCAGGCTCGCACGGCAGCGAGGCGCACGGACCCGAAGGCTCGGTCATCCGGGGGGCGGCCGAACTGTTCTTCCAGGAAGCGGCGGGCGGAGCGGCGCTCGGTCTCGTACTCGGCTACCTGACGTTCCGGCTCATGCGGCGGATCGACGACTATTCGCTCGAGGTGCTGCTGACGCTGGCGCTTGCCTTCGGCGGCTACCAGCTGGCCGTCTTCCTGCATGTCTCGGCGCCGATCATGGCGGTCTGCGCTGGACTTCTCATCGGCGACGTCGGTTCGTCGAAAGGCATGAGCGAGGAGACGCGAAAGTACGTCGACGCCTTCTGGAAACTGATCGACGAGATCCTGAACGCGGTTCTTTTCATGCTGATCGGCGTCGAGGTCTTCGCCGTCACCTTCGACTGGCCCGCGTTCCAGACCGGCCTCGCCGCGATCATCCTCGCCCTTGGCGCGCGGCTGGCGGCTGTGGCCGTCCCGGTCTTCCTTCTCAAGCCCTTCCGGGGCTTCTCGACCGGAACCGTCCGCATCATGACCTGGGGCGGGCTCAAGGGCGGGATCTCGGTGGCGTTGGCCCTGTCGCTGCCGGACAGCGAGTGGAAACCCCTCATCCTCACCTCGACCTACATGGTCGTCGTCTTCTCGATCATCATCCAGGGCCTGACCGTCACGAGCGTCGCGAACCGGGTCGGGCGCGAACCGGACCTCGTGTGAGCCCATGACCGAAGCGCCCTTCGTCACCTACGACGTCTTCACCGACCGCCGCTTCGGCGGCAATCCCCTGGCCGTCGTCATCGACGCTACAAAGGTGCCCGAGGCGATGTTCCAGACCGTCGCGCGCGAGTTCGGCTATTCCGAGACGACGTTCGTCCTGCCGCCCGAGGATCCGGCGCGCGACGCGAAGGTCCGCATCTTCACGCCGACGATGGAGCTGCCCTTCGCCGGCCACCCGACCGTCGGCACGGCCCTTGCGCTGCACGAGGCCGGACGGGCGGGCGACGACATGGTGCTCGAGCTTGGCGTGGGTCCGATCCCGGTGACCGTCCGCGACGGCGTGGCGCGCTTCACGACGCGCGTGCCGCTGTCGACCTCGCCCGGACCCAACGCCGCGGCAGTCGCGGGTATGGTGGGTCTGGCGCAGACGTCCGTGCGCATCGACCGCCACCCGCCCGAGGTGGCGGGCGTGGGGCTGCCGTTTCTTCTCGCCGAGTTGGGCGGGGACGCCGATCTGGTCGCCGCCTATCCGGACCTCGACGCGTTCCGGCGCGCGGCGGGCGAGGAGGCGGAGCGGCTTGGTCTGCTCGTCTACCTTCGCGACGGCCCGTCGATCCGCGCCCGGATGTTCGCTCCCCTCGGCGGCGTCATGGAGGACCCGGCGACCGGAAGCGCCGCCGCCGCGCTGACGGCCTATCTCGGCAGGCTCGACGGCCGCTCGCAGCACTTCGAGATCGTCCAGGGTGTCGAGATGGGGCGCCCGAGCCTGATCCTGACCGAGGTGACGGTCGAAGGCGGCGCGCCAGTCGAAGTCGCCGTCTCGGGCCGCGCGGTGCGCGTCATGGAGGGGCGGATTGCTGTCTGACGTCATGCCCGATCCGTTGAAGCCCACCCTGCCCGACCTGATCTCGCTCCACCTCGACGGAAGGGGAAGCGGCCATGCCGAACCTCCGCTGTCGGCGACCGAAGGCGCGGGCTTTCACTGGGTCCACCTGCGCCGCGACGCCGAGGCGACGCCTGCGATCCTCTCCGGTCTCGGGCTCGACCCCGAGGTGCTAGCGGCGCTGACGGCCGAAGAGACGCGGCCCCGCTGCACGGTCCACGGCGAGGGCATCCTTCTCAACCTGCGCGGCGTGAACCTCGACCCCTCCGAAGAACCCGAGGACATGGTCTCGGTCCGCCTGTGGCTGACGGCGGCCCGCGTCGTCGGAGTGTGGCTCAGACCGCTTCTGGCGATGCAGGACGTGCTCGACGCCATCGAGCGGGGCCAGGGGCCGGTCTCGCCCGGCGATTTCGCCTCCAAGCTGGCGCTGAGGCTCGCCGACAGGGCCGAGCCGTCGGTGGCGTCGCTGAACGAGGACATCGACGCGCTGGAGGAGGCCGTCGACGAGCCCCAGACCGACAACCTGAGACCCGAGCTGTCGCGCATCCGGCGCGCCGCCATCCTGCTGCGCCGCTTCATGGTGCCCCAGAAGGACGCGCTCTCGACCATGCAGATCGAGGACGTGGCCTGGCTGACGCAGCGCGACCGCATCCGCCTGCGCGAGGCCACCGAGCGTGTGGTGCGACTGGGCGAGGACCTCGACGCGATCCGCGACCGGGCGCAGGTCGTCCACGAGCAGATCCTCGACCGCCGGTCCGAGGATCTGAACCGGCGGATGCTGCTTCTGGCCGTGATCTCGGTGATCTTCCTGCCGCTGACACTCGTGACGGGCCTTCTGGGCGTGAACGTCGCGGGCATCCCCTTCGCCGATCGTTCCTGGGCCTTCTGGGCGTTGAGCGGGGGAATGCTGGTGCTGGCGGGCGGTCTCTACCTGTGGATCCGGCGGACCGGGTTCGGTCGCTGAGCCGTCAGGCGCGCTTCAGCGCGATCACGGCGTTCGAACCGCCGAAGGCGAAGGCGTTCGACAGGACATAGTCGACCTTCGCGTCGCGCGCGACGTTCGGCACCACATCCAGCGCGCATTCCGGATCCGGCTCCTCATAGCCGATGGTGGGCGCGATGACCCCGTCCTTCAGCGCCATGATGCAGGCCAGAAGCTCGACCGCACCGGTGCCGCCGATCAGGTGGCCGTGCATCGACTTCGTGGACGAGATCATCACCCGGTCTGCATGGTGGCCGAAGACCCGCGCCACGGCGGCGCATTCGGTCTTGTCGTTGGCTGCGGTCCCGGTGCCGTGAGCGTTGATGTAGCCGACCTTCTCTGCCGGGATGCCCGCATCCTTCAGCGCGCCCTGGATGGCGCGCGCCGCACCCTGTGTGGACGGCATCACTATGTCCTCGGCGTCGGAGGTCATCGAGAAGCCGACGACTTCAGCCAGGATCGTGGCGCCCCTCGCCTTGGCGTGCTCGTATTCCTCGAACACGAAGACACCTGCGCCCTCGCCCTGGACCATGCCGTTGCGGTTCGCGCTGAACGGGCGGCAGGCGTCCTTGGACATGACGCGCAGGCCCTCCCAGGCCTTCACGCCGCCGAAGCACAGCATGGACTCCGACCCGCCGGTGATCATCACCGTCGCGGCCCCGCCCCGGATCAGCCAGAAGGCCTGACCCATGGCATGGTTCGACGACGCGCAGGCGGTGGCGACCGTAAAGGACGGGCCCTTCAGGTTGAAGGTCATCGAAAGATGGCTTGCAGCGGCGTTGTTCATCAGCTTCGGCACGACGAAGGGGTGAACGCGGTTCTTCCCTTCCTCGTAGACGACGCGGTAGTTCTCGTCCTGAGTGTTGAGACCCCCGCCCGACGTACCGAGCACGACGCCCGCCTCGGCGGCGAGATGGCCGGAGAACTCGAGCCCCGACTGGCGGATCGCCTCTTCGCCGGCAATCAGCGTGAACTGGGTGAAGCGGTCGTAGAGGGCAAGCTGCTGACGGTTGAACCGCGTCTCGGGGTCATACCCCTTGACCTGGCCGCCGATACGGATGGACAGGCGGTCGACGTCGCGTATGTCCAGCTCGCCGATCCCGCAGCGACCCTCGCGGAACGCCTCGAAGGTTTCGGAGACAGAATGGCCGAGCGGATTGATGGTGCCCGCGCCGGTGATGACGACGCGCCGCATTCAGCCCGACTGCTCGGCCACGAGACGCTCGACCGCGGCCACGATGGCCCCGACCGACGAGATGTCGAATTCGGACTTGTCGGGCTCGTTCGCGTTGAAGGGAACCTGGATGTCGAAAGCCTCCTCGATCGAGAAGATCGCCTCGACGAGCGCCATGCTGTCGATACCAAGGTCCTCGAGGGATTGGTCCATCCTGATGTCCGACGGCTGCAGCACCGCCTGCTCGGCGACGATCCCGACAACCTTTTGCCTGACGTGCTCGCTCATCCCGGTGCCCTTTGCGGCTGTTAGGCCGCTGTTTAGTCGTCCTCGTCCCTCAAGGAAACCGGATTCTTCAGCGCACGCACGTCCTCGAAGAGCCGTGGAAGACGGCGCCAGTTCCGGCTCGCCTCAAGGTATTGCTCCATCTTCATCGCGGGATAGCCGAGGATGACGCGGCCCGCCGGCGTCTTCGACAGGATCTTGGTGCCACCGCCCGCGACCACGTCGTCACCGATGAAGATGTTGTCCGTCACGCCGACCTGTCCGCCGAGGACGACGCGGTTGCCGATCACCGTCGACCCGGCGATCCCGGTCTGGCCGCAGAGCAGGCAGTCCTCGCCCACGACGACGTTGTGGCCAAGGTGGACGAGGTTGTCGAGCTTGCTGCGGTCGCCGACGCGCGTGGCGCGGATCGTACCCCGGTCGATGGTCGAATTCGCGCCGACCTCGACGTCGTCGCCGATCTCGACGGTGCCGAGCGAATGGATGCGCGTCCAGGCCGCGTTCCTGGCGCCGACCTCCTGGCCCCGGGCATGGCGCGCCTCCTCGACGCGGCTCTTCTCGGGGGTAACGAAGCTGAAGCCGTCGGCTCCCACGACCGCGCCAGGCTGCGCGATGAAACGCGCCCCGATGCGGACGCGCGCGCCGATGCGCACGCCCGAATGGATCAGCGCGTGATCGCCGATGACGGCGTCTTCGGCGATGGAGGCGTGGGAGGCGATGCGCGCCCCTGCCCCTATCCGCGCCCGGGGTCCGATGACCACGAAGGGTCCGATGGCGGCGCCCTCGCCCACCTCGGCCGTTGGATCGACGACGGCGCTGGCGTGGATGCCGGGCGCGATCTCGGGGCCCGGATCCATCAGACGGGTCAGGCCCGACATGGCGTAACGCGGGCGTGGCACGACGATGGCGGCCTCGAGCCCGAGCGCCTGCCAGTCGGCGCCGTCCCAGACGATGGCGGCGCGCGCGCGGCCCTGCGACAGGCCCTCGGCGTATTTCGGGTCCATCGCCAGGGCAAGATCGTCCGGTCCGGCAGAGGCCGGCTCCGCCGCGCCGGCCACGGAAAGCTCGGCGTCTCCGAAGGCGGTGGCGCCGAGTGCAGCCGCGATGTCCCCGATGGTAAAGCGCATCCTTGGCCCCTTTCAGGGCTCAGACTTAGCCCTGAACCCCGCCGGACGAAACCCCGGCCGACTGAAGCGCCTGCCAGATCCGCGCGTCCCTGCCATAGATGTCGCGGCGGAACTGGATGCGGCCCTTCGCGGGCGCGATGGCTGTACGATAGATGAGGTGGACCGGGATATACTCCTCGAGCTCCACGATGGTCTCGCGTCCGGTGGCGAGCTGCGACTGGAAGAGGCCTACGGGGTCCGACGTCTGCGGCATCAGCAGCGTGTAGGCGAAGTCGAACGGGTCCCCCAGCCGGATGCAGCCGTGGCTGAAGGCGCGCGCCTCGCGGCCGAAGAGGTTCTTCGTCGGCGTGTCGTGCAGGTAGATGTTGTAGCGGTTCGGGAACATGAACTTGACGAGGCCAAGCGCATTGCCGTCCGACGGCGGCTGCTTGAGGTCGAACGGAAAGGTCCGCTCGTTGAACTGGCGGAAGTCGACCACGTCGCGCGGCACCGTCCGGCCCCGGCGGTCGATGATCCGCAGGTGTCCGGCGGCGTAGGGGTTCCGCTGCAGAAGCGGCAGGTATTCCTTGATCGCGATCGAGCGCGGCACGTTCCAGGTCGGGTTGATGACCATGTGCTCCATCATGTCCGAAAACTCGGGCGTGCGCTGGTCGGCCACGTCGGACCCCACCACGGCGCGGGTCTTGAAGGTCACCTTGCCGTCGTCGATCACCTGCGCATGGAAATCGGGGATGTTGACCAGGATATGGCGCTTGCCGCGCGGCATGTTGGTCCAGCGCTCCCGCTCCATCGCGACGATGATCTGGTGCAGCCGCGTCGTCGCGCCCGTGTTGATCTCGGCCAGAGTGCCGGGTCCGACAACGCCGTCGACGTCGAGCCCGTGTTCGGCCTGGAAGGCACCCACAGCCTGGCGCATCCGCTCGTCGTAGGTCGTCGTTGCGGTACGCTTGAGGTAGCCCATGGCGATCAGGCGGTTCCGCAGGGCGACGACCGCCTGTCCGGACTGGCCCGGCTCCAGCTTCGAGGCGGCAACCTCGGGCCCCCAGCCGCCGCGGGCGACGAGCCGCTCGAATTCCACCTTGGCCTTCATCAGGCGGACGTATTCCGGGTTCTGCGGCGGCAGGGCACGCAAAAACCCCGTGGGCGAGGATTTCGAGAAGGCCGACAGCAAACCCTTGCGGTCGCGATAGGGCACCTCCCGGACGATGCCCGCATCCACCTTCGCGGGCGTCAGCACTCCGGTCTGCACGTCGCGCGCATAGGTGAGAAAGAGCTTCGACATCGCGACCTCGAGGCGGCCGAGGTCGCGTTCCGACCGGACCGATCTCAGGCCGACCTTCAATGCCGCGGTATCGTAGGCGGCGGCGGGCAGCCCGTGTGCCGGCGCCTCCTCGATGGCCCGGAGAAGGGCCTCGCGCCGCTTGGCCGACGTCCTGTCGGTGCCGGTCCAAAGGGCTGCGTACCCGGTCGAGCGGTAGAACTCCGCGATGTCGCGGTCTGCCGCCGCACCTTCGGCCACCGCCTGCACGAAGGCCGTCACCTGCGCGTCGGCTGGACGGATCCAGCCGGCAACGGACAGGGAAAGGGCGAGGAGGCATGTCAGGCTGAAGGTCCTGACGGCAAGGGCTGCGGTCATCGAGCGTCCTGGGTTTGGGTCACTGTTACAGGTCTTTGATGCCTGCTGTTCTTCGAGGGTGTCCATTCACAATCCCGCAAGATCTGGGCCCTGTCTCCCGGAAGACACGCGGCTATCACAAAATTGCCGCAGACCGCCCCACAAGGCCGCGTTGGCAGAATTCTGCCGATATCGTGCCCCAGTTCTTAATTTTCGTCTTACGCGGTTTCTTCGCTTAACCATTGCTGCCATAAAACTCGTGCACCTGGGGGACAGAGGTGACTCCAACGTCGGTTCCAACCGGCGAGGGGCAGAAAACGGGACATGTGCAGCATGACGACTTCTTCCTTGAAGGGCGTGACGCGTAGAGGTTTGCTCAAAGCGTTCGCAGCAACCACTCTTGTGGCAGCACCCACCTACTCCAATGCATTCGGACTTCTCAGGGGCGCAGGCGACATACGCCGCCTCCGGATGCACTCGGGCCGAACGGGCGAGAAACTCGATACGATCTACTGGATCGAGGGCGAGTACATCCCCGAGGCCTTCGCGGAAATCAATTCCTTCATGCGCGACTGGCGCACGAACGCGGTCATCAAGTTTGACAACCGCACCGTCGACATCCTTGCGGCCTCGCACCGCCTGCTGGATGCCGACACGCCTTATCTTCTCCTCTCCGGATACCGCTCGCCCGAGACGAATTCGATGCTTCGCTCGAAGTCGAAGGCCGTTGCGCGGAACTCGCTCCACATGAAGGGCCAGGCCGCGGACATCCGGGTCGAAGGGCGTTCGGTCAGCCAGATCTCGAAGGCAGCGGTCTCGTGCTCGGCCGGCGGCGTCGGCAAGTACTCGGGCTCAAACTTCGTCCACATGGACTGCGGCCCGGTCCGCGTCTGGGGCCGCTAGGCCCCTGCACTCTCGCAGACGGATATCTCCGGTCAGTGCGTGTCCCGCGCGCCGATGGAGTGATGCCAGAAACGCGCCCGTGTCCCTCCGGGCGCGTTTGTCGTTTCAGCCCCGAAAAGAGTGGCTTAGCAGGTGTAGTTCAACGCCAGCCGTCCCGCGTCGACATAGATCGTCTCGCCGGTGATGTAGCTTGCCTTTTCCGACGCCAGGAAGGCCACCACGTCGCCGATCTCGTGCGGAGTGCCGATGCGCTTCAACGGCGTGCGCGACAGCACCCGCTCCATCGCGGCGGGGTCAGCGTTGACGCTCGCCAGCATGTCGGTGTCGATCGAGCCGGGACCGACCGCGTTCACCCGGATGCCATGCGGCGCAAGTGCCAGCGCCACCGACTTCGTCAACTGCATGACGCCACCCTTCGAGGCGCAATAGGCCGGGATCGTCGGGATCGCGACCTGCGCGTTGATCGAGCTCATGTTGACGACGGCACCCTTGATCCCCGCCTCGACCATCCCGCGCGCGGCGTGCTGGAGTGCCAGGAAGCTGCCCGTCAGGTTCACGTCGATCACGCGCCGCCAGTCTTCGAGCGAGAGCGTCAGCACGTCGCCTGCGAGGGCGATGCCTGCGTTGTTGACGAGAACCGACAGCGGACCGTGATCGGCCGCGATCCGCGCGAAGAGCTCGTCCACCGCCTCTGCGTCGGCCATGTCGCAGGCGTAGCCCGCTCCGCCAAGTCGGTCCGCCGCCTCCATCGCCGCGTCGCCCCGCAGGTCGGCGAGGATGACCTCGCAGCCGTCCTCCTTCAGCGCCTCGGCGCAGGCATAGCCGATGCCTCGCGCCCCGCCGGTGATGAGAGCCTTGCGTGTCATGTGTCGTCCTCCAGTCCGTAGGTCTTCCGCGCGTTCTCGGCCGAGACGTATCCCGCCGCCACGTCCGCGCGCACCGCGTCGCGGTCGCGCGCGCCGGGATCTCCGTATCCGCCGCCGCCCGGAAGCGAAAGCCTCAGCGTGGCGCCTTCGGGCACCGACTGACGACCCTTGGCGCGCAGGGTCGTGCCGTCTGTCAATTCGACACGGCCGGGTGCGCCCTGCCCGCCGCCGTCGCGGCCGCGCGCGGGATAGGCGCAGCGGTCGAACATGGCGTTGAACATCAGCGCATAGCCCTCGCGCGGCGATATCTCGATGACCTGCCCCAGCCCGCCCCTCTGCTGCCCGGCGCCGCCGGAATCGGGCCGTAGTTCCTTACGCCAGACGGTGATCGGCCCGACCTGCTCGGTCGCTTCGACGCTCATGGTCGAGACGCCGGAGGGGAAGGCCGTCGCCGACAGCCCGTCGAGCGCGGGCCGCGCGCCCGTTCCGCCCGAGTTGAACATCAGCACCTCGCGCCGCGGCAGGTTCGAGGCGTCGTCGACCGGCCGACAGGAGATCTGGATGTTCCACAGGGCCGATGCCCCCTCGGCGGGGACCGTCGCCGGCAGCGCCTTGTGCAGCGCGCCGAGCACAACGTCGGGGACGAGGTGCCCCATGACGTGGCGCACCGAGACCGGCGCCGGTCGCCTTGCGGCGAGGATCGAGCCTTCGGGCGCGGTGATCTCGAACGGCTCCAGGGCGGCTGCGTTGTTCGGCACCTCGGGTGCTATGGCGCACTTGAGCGCATAGCAGGCATAGGCGCGGGTATAGACTTCGGGGCAGTTGACGCCGAAGCGGCTCATCCCACTCGTGCCCGCGAAATCGCAGGTGATGCGGTCGCCTGCGACGGTCAGGGTCACATGCATCTCGACCGGGGCCTCGAAGCCGTCGACGGTCATCTCGTGGGTGTAGGTGCCGTCCGGCACCTTCGCGATGGCGGCGCGTGTCGCCTGGTGGCTGGCCTTCGCGATGAAGTCGGACAGATCCTCGAGGTCGTCGGTCCGGAACTCGTCCAGCATCGCCTGAAGGCGCTTCTCGCCCGCCTCGTTGCAGGCGGCGAGCGAATAGATGTCGCCCACGACCTGAACCGGCTCGCGCACGTTGGCGCGCACGATGTCGACGAGGAAGGCGTTGACCTCGCCTGCGTCGGCGAAGCGCGAAATGGGGATCAGGAGACCCTCCTCGTAGACCTCGTTCGCATCCGGACCAAAGCCCCTGCCCCCGATGTCGACAATATGCGCGGTGCAGGCGAAGAAGCCGATCAGACGAGCTTCGCGGAACACCGGCGTGACCACGGTGATGTCGTGCAGATGCCCCGTCCCGAGCCAGGGATCGTTGGTGATGTAAACGTCGCCCTTCTTCATCGTCTGCCGCCCGATGGCGTCGACGAAATGCCCCACGCTTTCAGCCATCGCGTTGACGTGGCCGGGGGTGCCGGTCACCGCCTGCGCCATCATCCGGCCCCGCGCGTCGAAAAGGCCCGCCGACAGGTCGCCCGCCTCGCGCACCGAGGTCGAGAAGGCAGTACGCACCAGCGTCGTCGCCTGCTCTTCGACCACGGCGATCAGGCGGTTCCACATGATCTGGGCGTCGATGCTCATGTGCGGTCCTTCCGGATCAGAAGAAGGCTGCCGTCGTCCTGCGCGATGCAGGTGAAGGCGCTGGTGACGATGGTCGAGGTCTCGTCCTCGGTCACGATGGCCGGACCATCGACGCGGTCGCCGGGCGAGAGGTCGGCGCGCGCCACTTCGGCGGCGTCGACATGGGCGCGAAGGGCGGCATCGAGGAACCGGCGCGCCTTGCCCTCCGCTTTTCTCCCGGTCTCGCGCCGGGTCACGGCCGCGCGCGGCGGTTTTGGCGTCGCGACGGACAGGGTCCAGTTCGCCACCTCGACGGCCAGACCCTCGATGATGCGGCCGAAGAGCGTACGGTAGGCCTCCTCGAAGGCCGCGCGCAGCTTTGCAGGCGCATCCTCCCCGAAGACACGACTGTCGAGCAGCACGGGGATCTCCCACCCCTGCCCCGAATATCGCATGTGGGCGACGAGGCGCGTCTCGGTCGCCTGCCCCTGCGCCCCCGCCTCGACGAAGCGGCGCGCTTCGGCCTCCATCGTCTCGAGCGCCGCATTGACCGTGCCCGCGTCGAAGGTGTCGAGCCTCTGAAAGAGACCCCGCGCGGTCTCATAGCTGACGGGCGCCTCGAGAAATCCGATGGCCGATCCGACGCCCGCGCCGGGCGGCACGAGGACCGCGGCGATGCCCAGCTTCTCGGCCAGCCGCGCGGCGTGAAGGGGCGCGCCGCCGCCGAAGGCGATCATGGTGAAGTCCTCGATCTCGCGACCGTTCTCGACGGCGTGGACGCGCGCGGCGTTGGCCATCTGCTCGTCCACCATCTCGGTCACGCCGAAGGCCGCGTCGGCGGGGCCGAGGCCCTGCGCCTGCCCCACATGAGCGGCAAGCGCGCGTTCGGCGGCCTCGGTGGACAAGGGGATCTTGCCGCCCGCAAAGGCTTCGGGGTCAAGCCGACCGAGCGTCAGGTTGGCGTCCGTCACCGTGGGGTGCTGCCCGCCCCGCTGATAGCAAGCCGGTCCCGGTTCGGAGCCCGCCGAGCGCGGGCCGACCTGGATGCGCCCCAGGGCGTCGATCGAGGCGATGGAGCCGCCGCCCGCGCCGATCTCGACCATCTCGACCACTGGGGTCGAGACCGTCATCCCCGAGCCTTTCTTGAAGCGCCATGTCCGCGCGATCTCGAAGGACGAGGCGGTCTTGGGCGCGCCGTCTTCGATCAGGCAGATCTTGGCCGTCGTGCCGCCCATGTCGAAGCTGAGGGCGCGGCCGATGCCATGCGCGCGGGCATAACCTGCGGCGAAGATCGCGCCGCCCGCCGGGCCGCTCTCCAGAAGGCGCACCGGTTCTTCGGCTGCCGTCTCGACCGAGATCAGCCCGCCGCCCGAATGCATCATGTAGACGGGCGCGTCGGTTCCCGCCTCGCGCAGACGCGTGACGAGCCGGTCGAGGTAGGCTGCGACCTGGGGCCGGACATAGGCGTTGGCGATAACGGTGTTGAAGCGCGGCAGTTCGCGCATCTGGGGCGAGACGCGCGACGAGATCGACACGGGAAGATCCGGCGCGATGCGAGAAAAGAATTCGTAAACAACGCGTTCGTGGGCATCATTCGCGTAGGAATGAAGGAAGCCGACGGCGACCGTGGCGTAGTCCTTGGCAGCTATGTCCCGAACCAGAGCCTCGACCGCATCCGGATCGAGCGGACGCAGGACGTCGCCTTGAGGCGACATGCGTTCGGACAGGGTGAAGCGGTCCTTGCGCGGCACCAGAGGCTCGGGCAGGCGCAGGTTCAGGTCGTACTGCTCGAAGCGGTTCTCGGACCGCATCTCGATCACGTCACGAAAGCCCTCGGTCGTGACGAAGGCCATGCGCGGACCGGAGCGCTGGATCAGCGCATTCGTGACGAGGGTGGTGCCGTGGATCACCTGCCCCAGGTCGGACAGCGCCACTCCCGCCGCATCGGCCGTGAGGCGGATGCCTTCCAGGATCGCATCCTCGGGCCGGGCATAGTCGGTCAGGACCTTCGTCGTCGCGCGCCCGCCCGGATGATCGAGGACCACGTCCGTGAACGTGCCGCCGATATCGACGCCGCAGCGGATCACAGGAGACCCCGCGCAAACTGGTGCGCCGCGAAGGCGGTGTCGTAGGCCAACTCCCTGACGCCCGAGAAGCGCTCCGGTGCGCCCAGTTCCGTCAGTGGCAACGGCATGTCGGCCGGGTCGCCGCCGCTCAACAGGTCGGCCATCGCGGCGCCGAAGATGGTCCCCGTGATGATGCCGCGCCCGTTGTAGCCGATCGGCGTATAGGCGTTCTCGCCCAGGTGGACGACACGCGGCAGGTGGTCAGGGGTCATGGCGATGTCTCCGTGCCAGCTTGTCTCGAAGGCGACGGGCCCGAGATCGGAGAAAAGGCGGCGCAACTCGCGCGTCGCCCATTTCCGGGTGACGCCTCCCAGATCGCGCCCCATGCTGCCGACGATCAGGCGGTCCTGCGCGTCACGCCGGATCGAGGTCATAATGGGGGCCGTCGTCCACAGACCCTGACGACCTGGAAGGATATTTGTTAGCCTGTTCTCAAGTGGTTCCGAAGCGACATTGAAGTAACGGATACGATGATAGAGCCGCGACAGACCGGGCCAGAGCGTGTCTGTATAAGCATTTGTCCCGAGGACCAGCGACTTGGCCGTCACGGCTCCCTTCGTGGTCTCGAGATGCCAGCGCCCGCCCTCCCGCGTCAGCTTCGTCACCCGGCAGCCCGTCGCGAGCCGCGCGCCCGCAGCACGGGCGGCGCGCGCCAGGCCTCGGGTATAGCCCATGGGGTTGATCGTCCCCGCCCGGTGGTCGAGAAGCCCGCCCGCGAAAGCGGGGCTGCCCGTGCGGGCGGCGATCTCGGAGGCCGAAAAAAGCTCGACCGGCGCGCCGAGGGCCGACCAGTCGCGGTGGCGCAACTGAAGCTCGGCAAAACCCTTTGCATTGTGCGCCGCGTGGATCGTGCCTTCGCGCGTCGCCTCGCAGCGGATCTGGTGTCGCTCGATCAGGTCGAAGACGCGCCGGGGCCCGTCGCCGAAGATGCGCAGGAAGTGCCCCGCCGTCTTGTCGCCAAGCGTCGCCGTCACTTGCGACGGAGGCAGCCAGACGCCCGCGTTCACGAGCCCCACGTTGCGCCCCGATCCGCCGTAGCCGAAGGTCTCGGCCTCGCAAAGTTGCACGGACAGCCCGCGTTCGGCGGCGTGGAGCGCGGTCGAGAGGCCGGTGAACCCGCCCCCCACGATCGCAAGATCGACGTCGCCAGGCGCGAGCGGGTCGCGGTCTGTCAGCGGTTCGGCCGACGTCGCGTCCCAGAGGGAAATCGCGGCGTTGCCGGGGCGGTCTGGGTTCATTACGGTCGACTCGACAGCGGTTGCGGGGGCGAGTGTTTCACTCTTCCCCCGGACCTGCCAGAGGCGAGGTCGGACATGCGGAAACTGAAGAGAACCTCGGCGGACCTCGTGGCCGAAGCGAGGGCGAAGATCGAGGAGATCGCACCCGCCGACCTGCTGGCGCGGCACGGCGATGCGGACCTCGTGATCGTGGATATCCGGGACGTCCGCGAACGCCAGAAGCTGGGCTTCATTCCGGGCAGCATTCACGCGCCGCGCGGGATGCTCGAGTTCTGGGTCGACCCTGAAAGCCCCTATTACCGCGAGGTTTTCGGGCAGGACAAGACATATGTCCTGCATTGCGCCGCCGGATGGCGGTCGGCGCTGGCGGCGGCCACGCTGACCGACATGGGGTTCGAGGCCGCCCACTTGGACGGCGGGTTCAAGGGCTGGGTCGAAGCCGGCGGGCCGGTCGAAGAGGCCGCGCCGCGTAGCTGACCGCGCCGGCCTGTTTCAGGGCGCCGGAAGCGATGCGACGGCCTCCCGCGCGCGGGCGATCATGCGGGTGAGGTCGGCCTCGCTGCTGGTGGGCCCGCGCCGTTCGATCTCGACGAGGATGCCGCGCAAGTCGTCGTAACCGACCAGCCCCGCCGAACCGGCCAGCTTGTGCGCCGCGGCAGCCATGGCCGAGCGGCCGGGCTCGTCCCGCGCGAGCAGGTCGAGGCCGCCGACGCCCTCGGTCAGCATGGCGCGGGCGTCCTCTAGGACCGTCATCGCCTTGTCGCGGCCAAGCGTCTCGATCAGTTCGGTCATCGCCGGCGAGATCCTGGACAGGACCCGACGGTCCGGCCCCCTCAGAACCGCGTAGAGCCGGTCGCGTGACAGGGGCTTGGTCAGCACGTCGTTCATGCCGGCACTCAGGAAGCGGTCGACGTCGTCCTGCATGGCATGCGCCGTCAGCGCGATGATGGGGGTTTGCGCGTTCGGCCCCTGCCCGCCCCGGATCCGGCGCGTCGCGGCGATGCCGTCCATGCGCGGCATGCTGATGTCCATCAGGATCATGTCGAACGGCTCGAGCGCCGCGCGTTCGACGCCTTCAAGCCCATCCTCGGCCTTGGTGACCGAGCAGCCGGCCTGCTCCAGCATCTCGCCCACGACCATTCGGTTGATCTCGTTGTCCTCGATGACGAGGACATGCGCGGACGAGACGGCCGTGCCGGTCGCCGCCTGCACCCGGGTGCTGCGCGGACGGCTCGCCAAGACCGCTGCCGCGTCGCAGAGGGGCAGCCTGAACCAGAACACCGATCCTTCCCCGCGCTCGCTTTCGACACCGAGTTCGCCGCCCATGAGCTCGACGAGACGGCGGACGATGCCGAGGCCAAGTCCCGTGCCTTCGACCTCGCGCTGGTAGGAGGCGTCGAGCGTGACGAAGTCCTGGAAGATGCGGGGGATATCCTCGGCCGCGATGCCATGGCCCGTGTCGATGACGCGGAAGTCCACGGTGCCCTCGTCGGGCGCGTGTTCGACCTCGATGGTGATGCGGCCGTTGTCGGTGAACTTGTTGGCGTTACCGACGAGGTTGAAGAGGATCTGGCGCAGGCGGGACGGGTCGCCCACCACGCGTCCGCGCGGCTCGCGGCAGACGTTGACCGCGATGGCGTTGCCGCGGCGTTCGGCCTGCGCGCGCATCCCGTCGGCGACGGAGCGCACCAGGTCGACCACGTCGAAGGGTTCGGCCGCGACCTCGGCCATGCCGGCGTCGACGCGCGAGATGTCGAGGACGTTGTTGACATGCTCCAGCAGGTGCCGCCCCGACGCTTCCATCACGCGGACATAGCGCATCTGGCGGTCGTCGAGACCGCTTTCGGACAAGAGATCGAGGGTGCCGAGGACGCCGTTCAGGGGCGTGCGCATCTCGTGGCTCATCACCGCGAGAAGCTCGGCCTTGGCCTTCTCGCCCGCCACGGCCAGGTCGCGGGCGGTGACAAGCTCGCGCTCGGCCCGGACGCGGTCCGAGATGTCGCGGATATAGGCCACGATCAGCTCGCCCTCGGCGCTGTCGGCAGAGGAAATCGAGAACTCGACCGGGAGGACCTCGCCGGCCTTGTTCATCACCTCGTACTGGTCGGCGCCGCGGTGCGCCACGGGGTCGCTGACGGTGCGCAGGAAGCGCTGCATGTCCTTCGTCACGGTGGCGCGAAGATGGCCGGGGATCATCAGCTCGGCGACGTTGGCGCCGACGGCCTCGTCGCGGGTGTAGCCGAAGATGCGCTCGGCCGCGCCGTTGTAGTCGACGATCCGGCCCTGCGGCGTGATGACGAGGATGGCGTCGATCGACGACGAGATCATCGCCTGAAGCCGGCTTCGGCCCGTCGCGATCTCTTCCGTCTGCCGCTTCGAGGACTGGATCAGGATGAACAGTGCGCCGACCGAAGCCATGAGCGTGGCGAGGAGCAGGAACATGATGACGCCAAGGTCGAAAAGCGCGCCAGCGACCCGGTTGCGCTGCATTTCGGCGGTGGTGGCGAAGACACCCACGGCCTGGAGGGCGATCAGCCGCATGTCGTAGTGCATGGCGTCAAGCTGTTCGGCGATGTCCGGAAGGGCGTCAAGCAGAGCCTCGGGAGGGCCGTCGATCAGCGGGACCGTGCGGTCGATGAAGGTCTCGATCGTGCGGCGCGTGTCCTGAAGCTCGGGCAGGCCGCGGACAGAGGCGAGCGAACCGGCTTCCTGGAAGGTCTGAAATCGCGAGTAGAACACGTCGAACCGGCGACGCACGGCGGCGAGGTCGGGTTCGGGGCCGACGATCGACTTGATGACGGTGGACTCGAACGCCAGGAACTCCACCTCGATCTGGGCGATGGACCATTGCGAGCTGTCGCTGTTGGCTGTCGCGAGCCGGTCGATCTCGTGCCGGGCGTCGGCCGAAAGGATCCAGATCATCATGGCCGAGGCCAGGACGGTCAGAGCGAAGAGCAGGCCCCAGACCCAGACGTGCGTCCGTCGGGGCGTCGGCAGGTCAGCCGCCGTCACCGCTGGCGCCGCGCCGTCAGGGAAGGACAGAGAGGCGGTCGAGTTGCCAGATGCTGCGGGAATAGATCACCTCGGACTGATATTCCTGTTTAGAATCGAATGGATAGACGATCCACAAGGGACCCTTGTCGCGCACGCTCATGTCTTCGCCGTTGCGGCGGTAGGCGATGATGGGGCCGTCCTCGACCGCGTCCGAGACGGGGATCTGCACCGCATAGTCGTTGATCGCACGCGCTTCGATCATGCCCTCTGCGACATCGACCACCGCCAGGAAATGCGCTAGCGGCACCCCGGTGAAGGTCTGGTCGCCCTCGGTCCAGATCGTCGTCGTGCGGAATGTCACGGCGGGCATCGCCGCCAGCGCTTCGCGGTCATATTCGTGGACGTCCTCGCCGACGCGAAAGGTGAGGATCGCCTCGCCCGCCGCGGCGAGCGCGGGCCAGGGGATCAGGACGGCGGCGATCAGGGCGCGGCAAAAACGGGTCATCACGGGCTCCATGATAAGGACATCGGTCGAGCGGGGAAATAACCTGTGCGGCGTTACGAAATCGTAACCCGACTCGGATCGATCTTCTGCTAGTCTGGCGGCCAGGCTGGGCACGCAGGTCGGCACCTCCACGTTCGCCTTGCCATTTCGACACATTGCTTCTCGAATTGTAGGCGAAGTAGCGTCGCGATAAGGGTTGGAGCAAGCGCTTCTTAAGGGTTTGCGCAGGATACCTCGGTGCCGCCACAGCAGGACGGGCACGGAATGCGGATACTGATCGCCGACGATCACGGGATGGTGCGGGACACCATTGCGCTCTTTCTCGAAACCGAGGGCGTGGAACAGATCGTGCGCGCCGAAAGCCTCGACGCGGCCCTCGCGGCGGTGCGCGGCACGGGAAGCTTCGACCTCGTCCTTCTCGACTACAACATGCCCGGGATGCTGGGCCTGTCCGGCCTGGAACGGATGCGTGCCGCGAACGACGGGCGGCCCGTCGCCATCCTCTCCGGCACGGCGACGCCCACGATTGCACGCGATGCGATCTCGGCCGGCGCCGCGGGTTTTCTGCCGAAGACGCTCGACGCGCGCTCGATGATCTCGGCGATCCGGCAGATGGTCGCCGGCAAGACCTATGTCCCTTTCGACTTTCTCGAGCGTGACGCGGCGCGGACGGTGGGCAACCTGACCGAGCGCGAGACCGAAGTTCTTCGCGGCCTCTGCGAGGGCAAGTCGAACAAGGAAATCGCGCGGGATCTCATGTTGCAGGAGGTCACGATCAAGCTTCACGTCAAGACGCTCTGCCGCAAGCTGGATGCGCGCAACCGGACGCAGGCCGCGATGATCGCGCGCGACCTGAGCCTGGTCTGACGCGCAGGGCGATGTCGTCCGGGGATCTTCTGGTAGGGCGGTGGCGTCCCGCAGGCGGGACGCCGTGAAATCCTTCGGCATGACCCTGTCGGGCGAGGTGGCGCTTCCCCTAGGCTTCGTTGCGGGGCGGATCGAGGCGGCAAGGCACGCGTTCGGCGAGGCGGAGGCCTTTCGCATAGGCATCGCGGCGGCGTCGGTTCTTTCCGGAGGTCCGGTCGTCGTGGGACGCGACGGCGATGCCGGAGAGGACGACGGGGATGCGGACCGGGGCGGCGCGCTGTCCGACGCCCTTGCGCGAGGTCTCGCGGCGCGGGGCGCAGACGCGATCGACCTGGGCGATTGCGGACGAGAGGAGGTCGACTTCGCCATCAGCTATCTCGGCGCGGCGGGTGGTCTTGCCTTGAGGATGCGTGGCGCGGACGAGGTCATCCTGGAGTTCGCGGGGCCCGGATGCCGGCCGCTTTCGGTCGACGCGTTCCGCCGTGTCGGCGTCCTTGCGCGCGCGCAGAACATCGACGCCCCGCTCAGCTCCGACGCGACGCGCGGATCGGTGCGACGGATGGACCTGCGGGAAGCCTTCGCCTGGTACGTCACCGGCCTTGTCGATCCCGGCGCCATCGGCTCGGTGCGTCTGTGCGTGGGAGCAGGATCGCGCTCGACGGCAGGCACCCTCGCGGCGGTTGCCGAAGCTCTTAGGGCGCGCGGAGCGGACCTCGACGTGATCGGAGACCGCGCGATTCCCGCCGACCGCCTGCCAGGTGCCATCCGGCGACACGGCTGCCACATGGGCCTGAACCTCGACGACGGCTGTCTCGGCGCGCGCTTCCTCGATGACGGCGGACGGGTCATCCGACCCCCTGCGCTGGCCGCGATCCTTGCCGACGCCGCCATCCGGCGCGCGCCGGGCGGGGCGGTTCTGCACGATCCGGCTTATGCCTGGACTCTCGGCGACCGAGTGGCGCGCGCGGGCGGGGAAAGCCGCAACCACTCCGGCGGGGCCGCGACGCTGGCGCAAGCGATGCGCGACGCGGGTGCGGTCTATGGCACGCACCGCGATGGCCGACACGTCTTTCGCGACTTCATGTTCCGCGACAGCGGAATGATCTCGCTTCTTCGACTGCTTGAAGTCAGGGGACGCGAGCGTGCCGACCTCAGCCAACTCTGCGAGGAACAGGAGGCGCGGTTTCCGGCGTCGGACGTACTTGGCTTCGACATCCCCGAGCCAGGGCGCGCGATGGACGACCTTCACGCGATGTTCCGTCCCGCGGCGATCCGCATCCATCGGGACGCGGCGCTGACGATGACCTTCGAGGCGTGGCGGTTTCATCTCTGGCGGCGCGGCGCGGCCGGTCTGGGCCTTACAGTCGAGACGCGGCGCGATCCGGGACTTCTGGCCGACCGCGTCGCGGCCCTGTCGCAGCGGATCGGGGGCTATGCCGCCGCCGGCTGAACCGGGTCGGGCGGCTGGAGCGAGACGATCCGCGCGCCCTCGCCCACCTGCAGGTCCGCCGTGTCGTCGACGAAGGACAAGTCGCGCCGCCCGTTCAACGTGGCGAGGATCATCGCCCCCGGCCGGGTCGCCCGCCAGTCGTCGAGCGTGAACTCTTCGGTGATGCGGGTCAGTCCGAAGCGCCAGCCGTCACGCATCAGCGTCTGGAGCGCATCGTAGCTGCGGCCCTCTCCGATGGACATGCCGCCAAGCTGCGAGGGAAGCGCGTGGCGTGCCTCGTTTTCGCGCGTGCGGGCGATGCGCCAGACCTTGTCGCGTCCGAACTCGGGGGCGAGGTCGGTGGTGACGAGGGTGTTGTAGGCGTCGTTGTCGGTCGCCGCGACGACGGTCGTATAGGCCAGAAGCTCGATCGAATGCTCGGCAGCCTCGCCCAGGATGTCGCCATAGAAGGTGGGGATCCCGGCGGTGCGCGCGGCCACGAGGTGGGCGTGGTTCGGATCGGTGAGAAGGACCGGAAGCTCGGCCTTCTTCAGCGCTTCGGCGAAGGCGGTGGTGAAGCGCGACCCGCCGATGAGAAGAACGCCCGGCGCCTCGCCGCCCGACAACCCCAGCCAGCGCGCCATAGGGGCGAGCGTGAAGCCGTGCAGCACGACGGTGGCGGCGACAAGCGCGAAGGCCAGCGGTCCGACGATGGCGCCGTCCGGGACCCCGGCTTCGGCCAGCCGCTCTCCGAACAGCCCTGCGACGGCGACGAGGACAACGCCGCGGGGGCCTGTGAAGGCGATGAGCGCACGTTCGCGCCAGGGCAGGTTGGTGCCGAGAAGCGAGACGAGGACGGTCAGCGGCCGCACCACGACGACGACGAGCGCCACGAAAAGAGCCGCGCGCCAGGTAAGCTGGCCCAGAACCGCGAAGTCGAGCGATGCGGCCAGAAGGATGAAGACGCCCGAGACCATGAGGACCGTCGCCTGCTCCTTGAAGCGCCTGAGTTCCTCGTAGGACGGAAGGTCCGCGTTGGCGATGACGAGGCCCATGACCGTCACGGCGAGAAGGCCGCTTTCGTGAAGCACGCCATCGGTCAGCGCGAAGGCGGCGATCACGCCGCTGAAAAGGACCGGGACCTTCATGTATTCGGGCACAAGCGCCTTGCGGAACAGGACCACGATCCCCGCACCGACGGCGAAGCCCGCGACCGCCGCGAAGACGATGCCGAAGGCCGTGGCGGCGAAACTGACCTCGGACGAGCCGTTGAGGACGAGGACCGTCTGGAAGGCGATGACGGCGGCGATGGCGCCGATGGGGTCGTTGACGATGGCCTCCCATTGCAGAAGCGCCGCGGGACGCCGTTGCAGGCGCGCCTGCCGCAGAAGGGGCGCGATGACGGTGGGGCCGGTGACGATCATGATGCCGCCGAAGACGGTCGAGGCTTCCCAGCTGAGCCCCGCGCCGTAGCGCAGCGCCAGCGTCGACAGAAGCCAGCCAAGCGGTGCGCCGATGACGACAAGGCGGAACACGCCCGCCCGCGCATCGCCAAGCTTGCGGAGGTCGAGCGTCAGACCGCCCTCGAAGAGGATCACCGCCACGGCGAGCGCCACGAGAGGTTGGACGAGAGCGCCGAACTCCAGTCCGGGATCGAGGACACCCGCGACAGGGCCGATCAGTACGCCCGCCGCCAGCATCAGCACGATGGCCGGAAGATGCAGCCGCCACGCCAGCCATTGCGAGCCGACGCCGAGTGCGCCCACGAGGGCCACCGCCGCCACCGGCCCCAGGCTTCCCGCCGTCTCGATCGCCATCTATCGCCCCCGCCTTGTTTGCAGAAGGGAAACCACGGCTTCGCCCACGTTGACAATGGGGTGCGACCTCCCGGCGGCCAGCGTGAGCCCCCCGGATGGGTGTGATCGGCGGCGCGTGAGCGCGGGACGTCACGCGGGCGCGCCGTCCAACCGTCTCGCCGTGAACCCCTTCACGACCTCCGGCACGACGACGAGCGGAAGGGCGAAGGCACCGATCGTCAGCCACTCGTCAATCGACAGGGGCACGGTCTTCAGAAGCGTCTGCAGGGGCGGCCAGTAGACCGCCGCGACCTGAAGCAGCAGGCTGGCCGTGAAGGCGGCGATCAGGACAGGGTTGGACAGCCATCCGATGGAAGTGACGGGCTTCTGCAGAGAGCGGAACGCGAACACGCTGACCTTCTCGAAGACCAGCATCCCGGTGAAGGCGGCCGTCCGGGCGAGGTCGGTGCCCAGGGGCAGGAGGGAGTAGAAGATCCAGAGGCTTGCGGCACTGGTGTAGACCCCGAAGCAGAGGACGAGCGCCATTCCCGTGCGACCCAGGATAGGCTCGCCCCGGCGGCGGGGCGGGCTGCGCATCTGTTCGGGCTCGGCCTTTTCCAGTCCGAGCGCCACGGCCGTCGCACCGTCGGTGATGAGGTTCATCCACAGGATCTGCGTGGCGAGAAAGATCACCGGCCCGCCGAGGAAGAGGTTGGCGAGGATCGCCATGACCTCGCCCGCGTTCGAACACAGGAGGTAGCGCACGAACTTGCGCACGTTGTCGAATTGCCGGCGGCCTTCGGCGATGGCGTTCACGATGGTGGAGAAGTTGTCGTCGAGAAGGATGAGGTCGGCGGCGCTTCGCGACACCTCGGTCCCGCGCACGCCCATGGCGATGCCGATGTCCGCCGTCTTGAGCGCAGGCGCGTCGTTGACGCCATCGCCGGTCATGGCGACGATCAGCCCCTGCGCCTGAAGCGTCTCGACGATCCTCAGCTTGTGCTCGGGTCTGGTCCTGGCGAAGAGGACGTCGTTTCGGAGGAGGTCCGAAAGCTGCTCGTCCGACAGCGCATCGAGGTCCCCACCCTCGACGACCTCCGGCCTGCCCAGTCCGACCTGCTCGGCGATGGCCGCGGCGGTGAGGCGGCCGTCTCCGGTGATCATCATCACGCGAATGCCCGCGCTCCTTGCGAGGGCGATGGCGGACTTCACCTCGGGCCGGGGCGGATCGATCATGCCGGCAAGGCCGAGGAAGACGAGGTCATGCTCCCTCACGTCGCCCTCGTCCGCGGGGCGCGCGGCGAGAGCCAGGACGCGCAGCCCCTGCGCCGCCATCCGGGCGTAGGCGTCCGCGATCCTCTGACGCGCGGACGGGTCCAGGGATTCGATGCCGTCCTGACCGAGATACGCCGTCGACCGGTCGAGAACGACCTCCGGCGCGCCCTTCACATGCAGGCGATAGCCGTCCCCCTCCCGCGCCAAGACGCTCATCCTCTTGCGTTCGCTCGAAAAGGCAACCTCGGCGATGCGGTCGGCAGGCGCGACCTCGCAGGCCCGACCCTTGCGGGCTACCGCCACCAGCGCGCCCTCGGTCGGATCGCCGATCATCGCCCATGTTTCGCCGTCCCGCCTCAGCGATGCGTTCGTACAGGTCAGGGCGGTCCGCAGCAGGGCGCCCAGGATCGGGTCGCTTTCGGCGTCGACGCGAATTCCGTCCCTCTCGATGAAGCCGTCCGTGGAGTAGCCCTCGCCAGTGACGTCGTAGGCGCTGTCGGGGGTCCACAGCCGCGTGACACGCATGGCGTTCTCGGTCAGCGTGCCGGTCTTGTCGGTGCAGATGACCGAAGCCGCGCCGAGTGTCTCGACCGCCTGGAGCCTTCTGGTCAGCGCCTGCCGCCGCGCCATCGCTGACGCCCCGAGCGCCAGGGTGATGGTCACGACCGCCGGCAGGCCCTCGGGCACCATGGCGACGGTCAGCGAAAGGCCCGTCATCACCATCTCGAAGATCGGCCGGCCGCCATACCAGCCGACGGCGACGACGAGGGCCGCCACGACGAGTGAGGCGAGACCGATCTCCTTTGCCAGTTGGCCGAGACGCTTCTGGAGTTCGGTCTGCTTTTCGCCGACGGCTCCCGTCAGCGCCGCGACCTTGCCGAAGTCCGTTTGGAGCCCCGTTTCGGTGACGATGCCTGTCGCGCGGCCGGCGACAAGGGTCGTTCCGGCGAAGAGTCGGCTGGCCGCGCCCTCGCCCCCGACCGTCTTTGGGACGGGGAGGGATTCTCCCGTCAGGGCGCTTTCATCCGTCCGAAGCTCCGTGCCGGCCTGCAGTCTCATGTCCGCAGGGATCGCCTCACCCGCGCTCACGATCACAAGATCACCCGGCACGATCTCGCGCGCTGCGATCTTCCGTTCGACGCCATCCCGGACGACGACGGCGACCGGCGTCAGCATGGCCCGCAGGGCCTCGAGGGCGGTCTCGGCACGCCACTCCTGGACGAAGCCGAGAACGGCGTTCAGGACGAGGACGACGAGGATGGCCAGTGCGTCGATCCGTTCGTCGAGAAGAAAGGCGATCGCGGCGGCGAGGCCCAGTATGAGGATGAGGAACCCGCGGAACTGCCGTGCCAGCACGACGAAGGGCGACAGCGCCTTCTGGCGGGGAATCTCGTTCCAGCCATATTGCTCACGCAGGGCGGCGACCGCTTCCGTGTCGAGACCACCGCCGCGGGTCGGGAGCGCGTCTTGCATCGTGCCTTGCCTCGGACCGGGTCTCGGTCTGCTAACATGCCCCGCCGCAATGTCCCATGCGCAAGATCAAAGCCTTGATTGTGAAGAGCTGCACCAGAGCCGACCTACGGCCGGACGGCGGAGGTCTCGAAGGTCAGCGACGCCCAGCAGCTATTCCACATGGCCTCGGCGGAGGCCTCGACAGGCTCCAGATGCACGGCGTTCAACAGGTACTTTCCGGGCTTCGCCATGCGGATGGTGGCCCGTCCGGCAGCATCGGTGCGGAACAGGGTGCGCTCGGTGCCGGCGGGCGGCACACTGTCGCGCGGCAGGAAGAAGACCGACACCTGAACGTCCGCCGCCGGTTCGCCCCGCCAGAGAGCCTCGACGTCGAGGGCGGCGCGTCCGAAGCCAGACAGCATAGGACGAGAACGGCGAGGACCCGGCTCATGCGGCTCGTCATCTCAGAGGGAAGCTCAATGCGATCGTCTTTCCGTCTCTGCTGATCTCGAGCCGCGCAACGCCTGAGGTCGCGACTTCTTCATATCTCGTGCGGTCGGTTTCGACGTTTCCGACGGGTTGCCCGATGACGCGGGCCACGACGTCGCCTGCGTTCAACCCTGTCATTCGCACGGAGCCGACAGGCGGGCGACCTGGACATTGGCGCCGCCGAACTCGACGCCTCGCTCGGTGCGGCGACGGGCTTTGCCCTCTTCGCGATCCTCGGGGCCGCCTACCATCGCAGGTTCGGCGTGGAAGGTCTGGGAGGCGGAGACGCGAAACTCCTCGCCGCCGCCGGAGCATGGCTTGGATGGCAACCCCTGCCCTTCGTCGTCCTGATCGCGTCGGCGGGCACGCTCGCGGTCGTGCTCCTGTCCCGCTCCAAGCGCCGCGACATCGCCTTCGGACCCGGCCTGGCGCTCGCGTTCGCGCTGGTCTGGCTGGCGTTCCTGTCGACGTGACGGCGATGGAGTTTGCGGTGTTGGCGCACCCGACAGGATTCGAACCTGTGACCTCTGCCTTCGGAGGGCAGCACTCTATCCAGCTGAGCTACGGGTGCCTGTGGCCGTCATAGCGTCAGAGGACGGGGGAGGCAATCGGGTATTCGGCGCCGCCTGACCGGGGTCGGCGGCGCCGGGAAGCATCAGTTCTGCGGTGCTGTACCGACGGGCTGGCGACCACGGTCGTTGTCATCGCGGCCGTCATCCTGCGGCTGGCGGTAGACCGGCGGGCAGTAGATGCCCGAGGCCGTTTGGACAGGCTGAAGACACTCGTCCTCGGGGACGCAAAGCTGCTGCGGAGCCGCGCCGGGCGTGTAGATCCAGCCCTCCTGGCAACTGCCGTTTCCGTACTTGTCGAACACCGGCTCGGGGCGGACCATCGTCGTTTCCGTCTGCGCGCAGGCGGTGAGGATCGCGGCCGTTCCGAGCGTGGCCATGAATTTCGTGAGGCTCATCATGTCTCTTCCTGATCGAGTTGGTCCCATCCCCAGGTTGCGCATACCTTCGGACTTCTTGTTGCGCGCTCAAGCAAAACTTTCGCATGATGCTCATGCAGGAACGCAGGACAGGGTATGATCGACTGGGATCACCTCAAGGTCGTGCTCGCGGTATCGCGCGCCGGGTCACTGACCGGCGCAGCGCTTCTCCTCGAGATGGACCAGACGACGGCGGGACGCCGTCTGTCGGCGCTGGAGGAGCAGCTCGAGACACGGCTCTTCCTGCGGGCGAAGACGGGCTTCCTGCCGACCGACGACGGGTTGGCCGCCATCGACCATGCCCTGCGCGTCGAGGCCGAGATCGCGCGGATGTCGGACGCGCTGGCCGAGGCACGCCACTGCGTGTCCGGCGTCGTGCGTCTGTCGGGAAACGACTGGATGCTGGACCGCCTTGCCGGGACGGTGCTGGGCGACGTCCTCGCCGAGAACGAGGGGATGGAGATCCGGATGAACGGCCGCCTGCCGCCCGTGCCGCTCTTTCCCGATCCGGGCATCGCTCTCTGGTTCGACGCCGAGGCCCATGCGCCGGAACGCGCGCATCCCTTCTGCACCGTACCCTACGCCGTCTATCGCGCGGCAAATGGCCCGACGACAGAGGGCGCCTGGGTGCAGTTTCGGGACGACCTGGCGACCGGGCCATCCTTCCGGCGGCAGGTCACGCGGCGGATGCCGAAGGGCGCGCGGGTGAGGCTGACGGCCACGGATGCGGGCACGCTTCTTTCGGCAGTCGCGGCGGGCGTGGGCCAGGGCACCCTGCCCGTCTGCCTCGGCGATGCGGACCCGCGCCTCGTGGCGGCGGAGGTGCCCGACGCAAGGATCGACCGGGTTCTCCACCTTTACGCCAGCGATGAAGTCCTGCGACTGCCGCGCGTGCGCCATCTCGTGAAGGGCATCGCCGCGCGGGCGGCCGAGGTTCTTGGCGGCCGTCTCCTGGCCGACGTGGATCGCCTGACCCAGGCCACGACCTAACAGATTGTTTTCTAATTCCTGTCAGTCTGCCCGGCGGGGGCCGAGGGGACATGAAGGATGGAGCATCTCGACGAAGACGACTGGGCACGCATCCTCTTCGCGCTGCGGCACTTCAGGCACAACGACGAATTCCTGACGACGACCGACAGGGTGACGGCAATCCTCGACCGGACGCGCTAGCCGAACAGGTCGTGGCAAAGCTCCAGCGCCTCGACCAGCGTATCGACCTCGGTCTCGGTATTGTAGAGCCCGAAGGACGCCCGGCAGGTCGCGGTGAGCCCCAGGTGATCCATCAGCGGACCGGCGCAGTGGTGCCCCGCCCGCACCGCGACACCCTTCTTGTCGAGGACGGTCGAGATGTCGTGGGCATGCGCCGCACCGTCGAGAGTGAAGGAAAAGATCGCGGCCTTGTCGGGCGTCGTGCCCTGCACCTGCAGCCAGTTCAGACCGTCGAGCCGTGACCGGGCATAGTCGCGCAGACGCTCCTCGTGGGCGGCGACGTTCTCCATCCCCAGGTCCATGAGATACTCGAGCGCCACGCCGAGGCCGATCTGCTGGACGATGCCGGGGGTGCCGGCCTCGAACTTCATGGGCGGATCGGCATAGGTTATCACGTCCTTGTGGACCTCGCGGATCATGTCGCCACCGCCAAGGAAGGGCCGCATCTCGGCCAGCCTCTCGCGGCGGATCCAGATCGCGCCGGACCCCGACGGGCCGTAAAGCTTGTGTCCCGTGATGGCATAGAAGTCGCAGCCGATATCCTCGACGTCGACCGGCATGTGGACCGCGCCTTGCGATCCGTCGACAAGGACCGGCACGCCCCTATCGCGCGCGCCGGCACAGATCGCCTTCACGTCGACGCGGGTGCCGAGAACGTTCGACAGTTGCGTCACCGCCACAAGTTTCGTGCGCGGGCCGATGGCGTCGATGATCTTCTCGGGCGGCAGCGCCCCCGTCTCGTCGACGTCGACCCACTTCAGCACCACGCCCTGACGCTCGCGCAGAAAGTGCCAGGGCACGATGTTGGCGTGATGCTCCATGACCGACAGGACGATCTCGTCGCCCGCCTCGAAGCGCGGCATGGCCCAGCCGTAGGCCACGAGGTTGATGCCTTCGGTCGTGCCCGAGGTCATCACGATCTCGTCTTCGTGGCGGGCATGGAGGAAGCGCGCGACGGTGCCGCGCACGGCCTCGTATTTCTCGGTCGCGAGGTTCGACAGGAAGTGCAGCCCGCGGTGGACGTTGGCGTATTCCATCGAATAGGCCTGCGTCACGGCGGCGATCACGACCTGCGGCTTCTGCGCCGACGCGCCGTTGTCCAGGTAGACCAGCGGCTTGCCGTTCACCTCGCGCGACAGGATGGGAAAGTCCTTGCGGACCTCAATGACGTCGTACATCAGCCCTGCCCTCCTCCGGCGACGATGGACAGGATCAGGATGCCGAAGACGTAGACCGCGACCCAGGCCATGACGACCACGGCAAATGCCTTGGCCGGCGTGGCGAAGCCGAAGATCTGGGCGAAGAACACGCTCTGAAGCCAGATCCAGGCCATGATCGCGCCAAGCCCCAGCAGACCCGCAAGCGGCGGCAGGACGAAGAGCAGGACGAGCATCGCAAGAAGGCCGAGCGAAAGGAGAAGCTCGAGCCAGGAGAACACCACGATCACCTGAGCGAGGTCGGCCGTGCCCCCCATGATCGAGGCGATCTTCCAGATGGCCCAGACGAGAGCGCCCGTGAAGGGGATCGTCACGAGGAACCGCATCAGGGGCGCGATCGGCTCGCCAAACGTGTCGGGCGGCGCGAGCTGGAACATCGGCTCGGTCACGAGGACAGAGATCGCCAGCGATGCGGCAAGAGCCATCCATGCCGTGCGGCCGGGAAGGTTCAGGCCCGCCAGCATCGCTGCGGCGCCCCGCGGATTGCGGAAAGTCTCGCGCATGAGTTCCGAAAACATCAGACGGTCTCCGCCCGGGCGCCCGCGACCGACAGGCCTGCGGCCGTAAAAAGCCCCACCGCGGCGACAGCCACTGTGCTGACCACGGTCAGCGCCGCACCGTCCCCGTCGAAGCCCGCGATCAGTCCCGACAGAAGCCAGGCCGGCACCGACGCAAGAAGCGCCCAGAACACCGCCTGCCTCACTCGGAAGGCAGTCGTGGCGACACCCGCCGCGCGCAGCACCAGGTGCAGGACAAGCGACAGCGCATAGAACGCCAGGGGCATCACCATGAGCCAGGCGAAAAGCGCACCCGCCATGCGCGCGTCGAGCGCGATGGACGGATCGAGGTGCGCCTCGCGCGCCAGCCTCGGCCATTGGGCGACGTAGATCAGCCCGCATGCGGCAAGAAGGATGGCAAGTGCCCTGTCCTCACGCGGCGGACCCGCCATCCGGCGGGCCTGCACCTGTCTCGGGGCGCGCCAGGTGCCCAGTATGTCCAGCACGATGCTCACCGTCTTCGCCGCGACAGCCAGCCTTCCAGCCGAGACCGGATGTCCTCGGAGATGGTGGCGTCCTCGACCTCGTCGATGGCTTCGGCGAGGAAGGCGAGGACCAGAAGGTCGGTCGCCTGCGATTCCGGCACACCGCGCGAGCGCAGGTAGAACATCGCATCCTCGTCGATCGCGCCCGAGGTCGAGCCATGCGAACAGGCGACATCGTCGGCATAGATCTCAAGCTCGGGCTTCGCGAGGAACTGCGCATCCTCGTCGAGCAGAAGCGCCTGGCTGATCTGATAGCCGTCGGTCTTCTGCGCGCCGCGCTTCACCAGGATCTTGCCCTGAAAGACGCCGACCGCCCCGTTGCGCAGGACCTTCTTGAAGACCTGGCGGCTTTCGCAGTTCAGCGCGTCATGGACAATGAATACCGTGTCGTCATGGTGGAAGTCGCCGTCGCCGACGGCGGCGCCAGCGACATGCGCCACGGCGTCGTCGCCGGTCAGCTCCAGAAAGACCTCGTTCCGCGTCAGGCGCCCGTTCGAGGTCAGGGTGAAGGACTTGAAAACGCTCTCCTTGCCGAGACGGCCGAAGAGATGCGTGACGGCGCGGCGTTCGTGGTCGCGACCCTGCGCGCGGACGTGGTGGAAGGCGGCGCGGTCGGCGACGTCGACCTCCATGCACTTGTTGAAGCGCGCGGCGGCGGGCCCGTTCTCCAGAAGGGTCAGCTCGGCCCCCTCCTCCAGCCGCACGACCACGTGCAGCATGGCGTCGCTGTCCGTCTTCTCGTGCAGGTATCGCAGGTGGACAGGCTTCGTGACGCGTCCCGTGACGCGGATGACGACACCGTCGGCCGCGAAAGCGGTATTCAAGGCGGCGAAGGGACGGACGACGGGCACCTGCGCGCGGGCTTCCAGTACGCCGTAGAGGTCCTTGGCCCAGTGGATGTCGGCGCGGGCGGCGTCGGCCAGCCGCTCGATCTCCAGCCCCTCGCCTTCGAGCTTGTCCGAGGCGGCCTCGTCGAAAACGCCGTCGCGAAAGACGATGCACAGACGGTCGAGGGCGCCAAAGACCTGGGTTTCCTTCGCCTCCAGAATGGCGGCCTCGGGGGCCGCGGCGGCATTCAGCTCGTCAGGCCGGGTGAAACGCCAGTACTCGTCGCGACGCTCCGGCAGACCCATGGAGCGGAACCGCGCCAGCGCCTCGTCCCGGGCCTTGCGGATCCAGCCCCCGCCTCCGGGCGTGTCGAGGGCGGCGATCCGCGCCTCGGTGGCGTCCTGCCTCTTTTGCGGCAATGCCATCAGGCCACCTCCGCCAGGATGTCGGCATAGCCGTTCTGCTCGACCTCGAGCGCAAGCTCGGGACCGCCGGACTTCACGATGCGCCCATTCGCCATGATGTGGACGACGTCGGGGCGGATATGGTCGAGAAGGCGCTGGTAGTGCGTGATGACGAGGAAGGCCCGGCCCGCGTCGCGAAGCGCGTTCACGCCCTCGGCCACAAGGCGCATGGCGTCGACGTCGAGGCCCGAGTCGGTCTCGTCGAGGATGCACATCCGGGGCTCTAGGATCGCCATCTGGAGGATCTCGTTCCGCTTCTTCTCGCCGCCCGAGAAGCCCACGTTGACGGGCCGCTTCAGCATGTCGGGCTCGATCTCGAGAGCCTTCGACTTTTCGCGGACGAGCTTGAGGAAGTCGCCCGCACTGACCTCGGGTTCGCCACGGGCCTTCTTCTGAGCGTTGAGCGCGGTGCGCAGGAAGGTCATGTTGCCGACGCCCGGGATCTCGACCGGGTACTGGAACGCCAGGAAGAGACCCGCCGCCGCGCGCTCCTCGGGCTCCATGCCCAGAAGGTCCTTGCCTTCCAGCGTGGCGGTCCCGCCGGTCACCTCATAGCCGTCGCGTCCCGACAGGACGTAGGACAGCGTCGACTTGCCCGACCCGTTCGGTCCCATGATGGCGTGGACGGCGCCTGCGGGCACCTCGAGGTCGACCCCTTTCAGGATCTCCTTGTCCTCTTCCTCGAGCTTCACCTCGAGGTTTTCGATCTTCAGCATGTCTTTCTTCCTCGCATGACGACAGAAAGGGCACCGCCCGGATGGCGGCGCCCTTCCAAATTCAAAGAGTGTGGGTTGCGGAGACTCAGGCCTTGCCGAGCTGGCTCTCGACGAATTCGTCCGAGAAGAACGCGGCATAGACGCCGGGCACCGATTTGATGAGCACGGGCTGGTACTGGACCATCACGAAAAGCCCGGCCGCGATCGCGGCAAGCCGGACCACGCCCATGAGCTGAAAGGTCCAGGCGAAGAGCACCGCGAAGAACCCGCCGATCACGATATGCGCAACCGGCACGTAGGGCGCCGCCGGCGTGGCCGACAGGTCGAGCTGGATCAGTCCGGTTTCGGCGAAGAGGTGATAGGATGCGGCTTGGCCCACGAACATCGACAGCGCGCCGAAGAGAAACGCAAGGATCAGAAGCGACACGCCGGAGGCGCGGCCGATTTCCTTCTTTGACTGTTTCTTCTTCTTCAACCGCACGGTAGTGCCGGGCTTGCGCTTCTGACCGGCGCGCACCTCGTCCCGAGGCCCGATGTGGACCTCGCCCATGGTGTTGTCGCCGCCCTTCTTGATCCGGGACAGCCTGTCCTCGAACCCGGTGCGCTGAATCTTCGAGGTCGCCATGCCTCTCGCCCTTCTGCTCGTGCCGCGGCGACACTCGCAACGGATCGTGGCCAGAAGATGGCGCAATCGCGGAAAATCCCGCGATACTGTCGCCGTTTCGGGCGAGTTTATGGAGAGGGGACAGGATCATTCGACCGTGACGGCGGTGCCCGAGGCCGAGACCATCAGCATGCCGTTGCCCTCGCCGATCACCTCGTAGTCGAGGTCGACACCGACGACGGCGTTTCCGCCGGCTTTCGCGGCGCGCTGCTCAAGCTCGCGGAGCGCGATCTCGCGCGCTTCCTGCAGCGACTTCTCGTAGGCGCCCGACCGGCCGCCGACGATGTCCGTCACGCGGGCGAACATGTCGCGGAAGATGTTGGCGCCGATGATGGCCTCGCCCACGACGACGCCGTGATAGGCGGTGATGCGGCGGCCCTCGATCGAGGGCGTGGTGGTGACGATCATGCTGCTATCCCCTGAAGACAAAGGCCGCGCCAACGGCGATGAAGGCGAAGCCGATGACCGTGTTCAGCGTCACGGCCTCCTTGAGATAGAGCGCCGAGAAGCCCACGAAAACGGTCAGCGTCACAATCTCCTGGATCGTCTTGAGCTGCGCCGCCGAATAGACCGAGTGCCCGATCCGGTTGGCCGGCACCGCGAGGCAGTACTCGAAGAACGCGATGCCCCAGGACACGAGGATCACGACGATCAGAGGCGTCGCCTTGAACTTCAGGTGCCCGTACCACGCGAAGGTCATGAAGACGTTCGACAGGGCCAGCAGGACGATCGGCAGGACCGTGGGGGGTATGACGGCTGTCAATCACGGCAACTCCGGGGCGCGCGCTACGTCGCGGGCCTTCAGGTCGGCTATGGCCTTGAACTTGTCCGCGTCGCGCGTGTCTCGATGGTTCTGCCTCAGACGTTCCGCGCGCCGTCCACGGGCGGCCGCCAGCGGCCATCCGACAAGCACCGTCAGAAGCACGCCCACGAACGCGGCGGCAATGGCACTTCCCCAGAGCGTCATCTGATCCGGGAGCTGATACAGCGTCGTCACGGTCCCGATGAGGCCCGCTAGCACGGCAAATGGCCAGGCATCCAGCCTGGGATTGCGGACCTGGAGCATCAGCCCGTCGTCGGTGCTGCCGCCCGTCGTCATCGCCTATCCCACCGAGCCTTCGAGCGAGATCGCCACCAGCTGCTGCGCCTCCATCGCGAACTCCATCGGCAGGGCCTGGAGCACCTCCTTGCAGAAGCCGTTCACGATCACCGCCACCGCCTCCTCCTCGTCAAGGCCCCGGCTCCGGCAGTAGAACATCTGCTCGTCGTCGACCTTTGACGTCGTCGCCTCGTGCTCGACGCGGGAGGAATTGTTCTTGACCTCGATGTAGGGGACCGTGTGCGCCCCGCATTCGGAGCCGATCAGAAGGCTGTCGCACTGAGTATAGTTGCGCGAGTTCTTGGCTTTCGGGTGCATCGACACGAGGCCGCGATAGGTGTTCTGCGCCTTGCCCGCGCTGATCCCCTTGGACACGATCCGCGACCGGGTGTCCTTGCCCAGGTGGATCATCTTCGTGCCGGTGTCGGCCTGCTGGTAGTTGTTGGTGATGGCGATGGAATAGAACTCGCCCTGGCTCTCGTCGCCGCGCAGGATGCAGGACGGATACTTCCACGTCACGGCCGAGCCGGTCTCGACCTGCGTCCACATCACCTTCGAGCGGTCGCCGCGGCAATCGGCGCGCTTGGTGACGAAGTTGAAGATCCCGCCCTTGCCGTTCTCGTCGCCCGGATACCAGTTCTGGACAGTGGAATACTTGATCTCGGCGTCCTCGAGCGCCACCAGCTCGACCACGGCGGCGTGAAGCTGCGTCGTGTCGCGCTGCGGCGCGGTGCAGCCCTCGAGGTAGGAGACGTAAGAACCCTTGTCGGCGATGATGAGCGTCCGCTCGAACTGGCCCGTGTTCTCGGCGTTGATGCGGAAATAGGTCGACAGCTCCATCGGGCAGCGCACGCCTGGCGGCACGTAGACGAAGGAGCCGTCGGAAAAGACCGCCGCGTTGAGCGTGGCGTAGAAGTTGTCCGACTGCGGCACGACCGAACCCAGGTACTTCTTCACCAGGTCGGGGTGATTGCGGATCGCCTCGGAGATCGAGCAGAAGATGACGCCCGCCTTGGCGAGCTCCTTCTGGAAGGTGGTGCCGACCGAGACGCTGTCGAAAACGGCATCGACGGCGACCTTGCGGCCCTCGGCGGGCGCGTCCTCGGCCCCCTCGACGCCCGCGAGGATCATCTGTTCCTTCAGCGGGATGCCGAGCTTGGCGTAGGTTTCCAGAAGCTTCGGGTCGACCTCATCGAGCGACTTCGGCTTCACAGCCATGCTCTTGGGCTTGGCGTAGTAGTACTGGTCCTGGAAGTCGATCTTGGGATAGTGGACCATCGCCCATTCGGGCTCGTCCATCGACACCCACCGGCGATAAGCCGTCAGACGCCATTCGGTCATCCACTCCGGCTCGCCGTTCTTGTCCGAGATCAGGCGCACGATGTCCTCGGACAGACCCTTGGGGGCGTAGTCCATCTCGATGTCGGTGTTCCAGCCGTACTTGTACTTGCCCGACAGCGACCGGACCGCATCCACGGTGTCCTGGTCGACGCCTTCCTTCACCTCGTTGTCCAGTGCGGCCATACCGGTGTCCTTCCTCATGCCGCCCGTTGGCGGTATTTCCTTTCTTGCTTCAGCCAGGCATCGGCGAAGCGCATGATATCGTCTTCCGTCGTCGTGGGACCCAGTGACACGCGCAGCGCGCCTTCCGCGGCCCGGGCGTCGAGACCCATGGCCTGAAGCACCCTCGGCGTCTTGACCTTGCCAGACGAGCAGGCCGACCCCGACGACACCGCGAACCCCGCCAGATCCATCTGCATCACCTGCGTCTCGCCCTTCCAACCGGGCGTGACGAAGCAGGACGTGTTCGGCAGGCGTCGCGACTCTTTCCCGACAAAAATAGTCTCTTTCGCGCCGGACACCAGAGCGGATTCTAGAATATTTCTAAGTTTCTCCACCCCGGTCCAGACGCCCGCATCGAGATCGCGCAGCGCGGCGCGCGCTGCTGCGCCGAACCCTGCGATGCCGGTGACGTTCTCGGTGCCGGATCTTCGCCCAAGTTCCTGCCCGCCGCCCGACTGGATCGCGGTGATGTCCATGCCGTCCCGCACGATCAGAGCGCCCACGCCCTTGGGGCCGCCCAGCTTGTGCGCCGACAGGCAGGCAAGCGCTGCGCCCGACCAGGCGAAGGACCAGGGGATGCGGCCCACGGCCTGCGTCACGTCGAGGAACAGGCTGTCCGCCCGCGCGGCGCCGAAGGGGTACGTGCCGTCCAACTTGTCCGGCGGGTCGGTGATGACGCCCGTCTCTGAATTGGCGAGCCCCATCGCCAGCGTGTGTCCCGGTCCATCGGGCCTCTCGGACCAGTTCGACATGCGGACATGCGCCCAGACCGCGTCGTGCGCGGTCGGATCGACCAGGACGTCGTACTGCGCGGGCACCGTCGACAGCACGCGGGCGGCCTCGGTCGCGCCCGAGGTGAACACCACCTCGCCCGGCTTGCAGCCGACCAGTGCGGCCACGTCGGCGCGGGCGTTTTCGACCAGCGCCCGCGCTGCCCGCCCCTCGGCGTGGACGGACGAAGGGTTGCCCGCCACCTCCATCGCGGAGAGCATCGCCTCGCGCGCCTCCGGCCTCAGGGGGGCGGTCGCGTTCCAGTCGAGATAGACACGCCCCGCCCCGCCCGTCATGCCTCGTCCACCACCTCGAAGAGAGCGGGGACGGCAGGACAGGGCACCAGCTCGTTCGTCACCACGTCGGACAGCCGGACCTGGTGGAGGAAGACGTAGACATGCGCCGACAATCCCTCCCAAAGCCGGTTGGTCAGGCTTTGAGCCTTCGACCCCGACACGCCGCCGGACGCGCCCGCGCCGGTATGCATGGCGCTGACCGTCTCGTCCACGGCGCCGAGGATTTCGCTCACGCGGATGTCGGACGCAGGGCGCGCCAGACGGTAGCCGCCGCCGGGACCGCGCACGGAGTCCACCAGCCCCGCGCGTCGCAGCTTGACGAAGAGCTGTTCGAGGTAGGGCAGCGAGATATCCTGCCGGCGCGAGATCTCGGCCAGCGAGAGGTGCAAATCGTCCTTGGCAAGTGCGAGATCGGCGAGCGCCACCATCGCATACCTGCCTTTCGTGCTCAGTTTCATGGAACCGCCTGCGTCATTGACCTTTTCGCGCCCGGGCCTTACCTCAGCCCTTGTCCTTTCGGAGGGCAGACCCGAATTAGAACGCTTCTAAGGTCCCCGACCTTTTCCGTCAACTATGGGCCGGCCCGACGCCCCCGAACGAAGGTGAAGACGACGATATGCCCGAGGTGATCTTTCCCGGCCCCGAAGGCCGTCTCGAGGGGCGCTACCATGCGCAGAAGAGCAAGGATGCTCCGATCGCCATCGTGTTGCACCCTCACCCGCAGTTCGGCGGGACGATGAACAACCTCGTCGTCTACAATCTGCACTACGCCTTCCACAACATGGGTTTCAACGTTCTGCGCTTCAATTTCCGCGGCGTCGGCCGCAGCCAGGGCGAGTACGATCAGGGGATCGGCGAGTTGTCCGACGCCGCCTCCGCGCTCGACTACCTCCAGTCGATGAACCAGAACGCCAAGCATTGCTGGGTCGCGGGCTTTTCGTTCGGCGCCTGGATCGGCATGCAGCTTCTGATGCGGCGGCCCGAGATCACCGGCTTCATCAGCGTATCGCCTCCGGCCAACATGTACGACTTTTCTTTCCTCGCCCCCTGCCCGGCCTCCGGTCTCGTCATCAACGGCACGTCCGACCGCGTCGCACCTCCGCGGGACACGCATGTCCTCGTCGAGAAGCTGCAGGAGCAGAAGGGCATCACCGTGACCCATTCCGAAGTCGATGGCGCAGGACACTTTTTCGAGGATCCGCACATGGAGAAGATGATCGGCACGGTGACCGACTATGTCACCCGGCGTCTGGGCGAGACCTCGCGCTAGGGCTTTCCGGTCGGGCGCCCGAATTTCGCCTCACATCGGTCTTGGCGCCGCCTCACCCTGCGCGCCTGATCGGCGCAACAGGCGGCTCAGGCCTCACTCCGGCCTTCAGACGGCGGAACGACCATCGAGCATACAAGGATGACGGGCCCGGCCATGCCGGGCCCTTTCCGTTTTACGCGGGCGTCAGCGGCCGACGGCCTGCTGCACGGTCCGGATGCGGTCGGCGTTGGGCGGGTGCGTCCCGAGGAACCTGTCGCCCGGATCGGCCGCGTCCTGGAAGTAGAGCACACCACGGACGGGATCGTATCCCGCGCGGGCCGCGATGCGGGCGCCAAGCGAGTCCGCCTCAAGCTCGAACCCCTTGGAGTAGCGCCGCGCGCCAACGGTGCCGCCGATGTTCGTCACCACGTCCACGCCTTGCGCGTCGAGTCCCGCAAGCTGGCCCAGAACCGCTCCCAGAACCGCGCCCGTCTGCGCGCTGCTCTGGGTCTGGCTTATGTGACCCTCGATGTGGTGCGCGGCCTCGTGGCTCAGCGCGAAGGACAGCTCGTCGCGGTTCCTCATCTCGGCGATGAGCGCGGGCGTGAAGGCGATCACCGGCCGGCCCGCGTCGTCGTAGGTCTGGTAAGCGTTCGGCGGCAGGCCGGGACGGGAATCGATGACGATGTTGAAATCGCAGTTGTCGCGGGGCCGCATCTGACGGCACACGCCTTCGGCCACCGGCTCGACCCGCGCCACCACCGCGCGGAAGTCGCCAAGCGACTGGGCGGAGCCGGTGCGCGAGACGACGGCCACGGGTTCGGCGCCGGGTGCGGGCCGCGAGACCGGCACGGGTTCGATGTCGCAGCCCGAGAGCGCGCTCAGGGCGGCAGCGGCGAAAATGGTTTGCTTCAGCATGGATGCCTCGGTGTCTGCTCTGTTTTGTCAATTCTGCTGCGTAACGCGGCAGGCCGCAATCGGTTCGATGGCAGACAGTCAGGAAACCGCTTGAACCGGCCGGATGTGGCGCGCAGTCTGGGGCCCATGTTCACCATCGAGCACGACTTCGACGCCACCGTCGTCACCCTCATCGACGATCCCGCCAGCCACCGGCAGGAGGACGTCACGATAAACGCCTTCGAGGATTGCGTCACCATCGAGCAGGAAGATGCGCAGTCCGGGCGGCTGTGCAAGATCACCCTGTCGCTGTCGCAGTTGGCCGACCTGACGGCCGCGCTGAACCTGCCCGAGGGCGTCTACAAGCGGAAGGCCTGACGGGGCGCAGCAGCCCGGCGCAGACGGTCGTTGATGGCGCGGCCGAGGCCCCTGTCCGGTATGGGCGCCACGGCGATCCGGTCGCGCCCGGCTGCGTCCGCCTCGTGCAGGAGCGAGAACAGCGCCGCCGCCGCCTCGCGCAAATCGCCTGCCGGGGAGAGCGAGACATCACCCCGAACGGGACCGAAGCCGATGTGCCATTCGCCGGGTCGGGCGGTGACGGCGTCAAGCCGCACCGAACCCTTGGGGGCATAGTGCGACGAAAATTGGCCTGGCGCGTCTGCCCGTCCCTCGCCTGCTTTCGTCAGGCGCGGCATGGAGGCCGGCGCCTGCCATACTCCCTCGCGGTAAACGGTCGGGACGCCATCCGGAAAGCCGAGGATGGTGGATTCGAGCCCCGCCTCAGTCGGTCCGCCGTCGAGCACCGCCGCGATGCGGCCCGAGAGGCCCGACAGGACGTGATCCGCCGTCGTCGGGCTGACCCTGCCCGAGGGGTTGGCCGAGGGTCCCGCCAGAGGGCCGCCGAAGTTCCGCAACAGCCGCTGCGCCAGATCCGCCTTCGGCAGCCTCAGCGCCACGGTCGGATTGCCCGCGCTGACGAGGGGCGACAGCCCCGTCCCCTCGCGCAAGGGCACGACCAGCGTCAGCCCGGCGGGCCATCCGCCGGCCACCAGCGACCGCGCCGCCGCCGGGAAGACGCCATAGCGTTCGGCCTCGCGAACATCCGGGACATGCACGATCAGCGGATTGAACCTCGGACGTCCCTTCGCCTCGAAGATGGCCGCCACCGCCTCGCCCTGCCGCGCATCGGCGCCGAGGCCGTAGACCGTCTCGGTCGGAAACGCCACCAGACGCCCCGCCCGCAGCAAGTCGGCCGCGCGCGCGACGCCAGCCGCATCCGGGTCCAGTCTCTCTGTCGTGCCGTCCATGCGTGACGCTGCGTCCGTGTTGCGGGGCCAGTCGCCCGCTTGCATCCTCGGCCACATCCGTTAGCGAGGACGCAGACCCTTGCCAACCGCCTTTCAGGGAGGCCGCGATGCCCTACACCTCGCCCACGACGGACATCCGCTTCATCCTGGACCGCGTGGTCGGCTTCGAAGACGTGGCGGCGACCGAGCGTTTCGCCGAGGCCACGCCCGACACCGTCGAGGCGATCCTGACGGAAGCGGCTAAGCTCTGCGACCAGGTTCTCGCGCCCCTGAACCGCGCGGGCGACACCTCGCCGGCCCGTCTCGAGAACGGCGTCGTGCGGACCTCTCCCGGCTTCGAAGAGGGTTTCCGCGCCATTGCCGAGGGCGGGTGGATCGGGCTGACCGCCGCGCCCGACCACGGCGGCATGGGCCTCCCCGTGGCGCTTGGCACCGCGCTCAACGACATGATGTCGGGCGCCTGCCTGGCGCTGCAACTGAACCCGCTCCTGACCCAGGGCCAGATCGAGGCGCTCGAAGCGCACGCCAGCCCCGAGATCAAGGCGCTCTACCTGCCGAAGCTCACCAGCGGCACCTGGTCGGGCACCATGAACCTGACCGAACCCCAGGCCGGCAGCGACGTGGGCGCGCTTCGCACCAAGGCCGAGCCGACGGGCGACGGCACCTACGCGATCTCGGGCCAGAAGATCTACATCACCTGGGGCGACGCGGATTTCATCGAGAACATCTGCCACCTCGTCCTCGCCCGCCTGCCCGATGCGGCGCCCGGCACGCGCGGCATCAGCCTGTTCCTCGTCCCGAAGTTCCTGCCTGACGAGGCCGGCAATCCGGGCCGACGCAACGATCTCCGCGTCGTCAGCCTCGAACACAAGCTAGGTCTCCACGGATCGCCCACGGCGGTCATGGAGTACGACGGCGCGACGGGCTGGATGGTGGGGTCCGAGAACGGCGGCATGGCGGCCATGTTCACGATGATGAACAACGCCCGCCTCGGCGTCGGCGCACAGGGCATCGGCGTGGCGGAAGCGGCGTTCCAGAAGGCGCTCGAATACGCGTCGGACCGCAGGCAGGGCAAGGCCGGCGGCTCGGGCGCCATCGTCGAGCACGCCGACGTTCGCCGCATGCTGACCGCGATGAAGGCCGACGTCTTCGCGGCCCGCGCCATAGCCTTGGCCTGCGCCGTCGCCATCGACATGGGGCGCGCCACAGGCGAGGCCGACTGGACCGCGCGCGCCGCCCTTCTGACACCGATTGCCAAGGCCTTCGGCACCGACACCGGCATCGCCGTGGCCGAGGACGCGATCCAGGTCCACGGCGGCATGGGCTTCATCGAGGAGACGGGCGTCGCGCAATACCTTCGCGACGTGCGCGTGACGTCGATCTACGAGGGCACCAACGGCATCCAGGCGATGGACCTCGTCGCGCGCAAGATGTCGGACGGGGGCGAGGCGATGTTCCGGCTTCTGGACGAGGTCGAGACCGCGGCCGAGGCGGCCCGGTCCGAACTTCCGGACCTGGCCCACGTCGTCTGGAGCGCGGCCGAGACGCTGCGAGAGTCGACCGAATGGCTCGTGGCGCAGCCTCTCGACGATCGCTTCGCGGGCGCGGTGCCCTACCTGCGCGCCGCCGCGCGGGTCCTGGGCGGCCACTTCCATCTCAAGGCGGCGCTGGTCGAGAACGGTCCCCGCCGGGCGCTCGCGCGGTTCTACATCACCCGGCTCTTGCCCGAACACGCGGCGCTTCTCGCGCAGGTCTCGGTCGGGGCCGACGGTCTCTACGACATGTCGCCCGAAGACCTGGCCTTCGCCTGATGGACGATGGCGGCCGCCGCATCCGCTATCCCCATGCCGAGCCTCCCGGCCTCGGTGAGGTCATCGAGGTCGCGGAGGGCGTCCTCTGGGCGCGGATGCCCCTGCCGATGGCGCTCGACCACGTCAACGTCTACGCGCTGGACGACGGCGACGCCTGGACGCTGGTCGATACCGGGTTGAACAGCTCGGCCTGCCGCTCGGGCTGGGAAGCGCTGCTTTCCGGTCCGCTGGCGGGCAAGCCCGTTGCGCGCATCGTCGTGACGCATCACCACCCGGACCATGTCGGCCTTGCCGGATGGCTGATGGCGCGTACAGGGGCGACGCTCGTCACGACGCGGACGGCCTGGCTTTTCGCGAGGATGCTCACGCTCGACGTGCAGGAACGGCCGAGCGAGGCCGCGCTGGAGTTCTGGCGCGCCGCGGGAATGCCGGCGGCGATGCTCGAGGCGCGGAAGGCCGAGCGGCCGTTCAACTTCGCCGATGTCGTGGCGCCGCTGCCGGTCGGCTATACCCGGATTTCGGAAGGTGACGTCCTGACCGCAGCCGGTCGTCGCTGGCGCGTCCGCATCGGCCACGGTCACGCCCCCGAACACGCGACGCTCTGGTCCGAGGACGACGACCTTGTCCTGGGCGGCGATCAGCTTCTGCCCTCGATCTCTCCCAACCTCAGCGTCTACCCGACCGAACCCGAGGGCGATCCCGTGGGGGACTGGATCGCATCGTGCAATAGTTTCAAGACCCTGACCTCCGAACCTCATTTGATCCTGCCGGGCCACAAGCTGCCTTTCACCGGCCTTCCGACCCGCCTCGACCAGATGATCGAGAACCACGTCTCGGCGCTTCACCGTCTCGAAACCGCCCTGTCGTCACGGCCTGCAACGGCGGTGGAAAGCTTCGTTCCGGTCTTCAAGCGGGAGATCACCGGTGGCCAGTTCGGACTGGCGCTCGGGGAAGCGGTGGCGCATTGCCTGCATCTCTGGCACCAGGGCCGTGCCAGCCGGGACCGCCGCGAGGATGGGGCTTGGGTGTATCGTGCGGGAGATCAGCGATGACATCGAACGACAGCCCGCCGCCCTATCCCTCGGATCGCAGGCACGCATCTGCGGTCCACGCCGACCCCGACGCGGTCTGCTTCGAGAAGGAGCCGCTGCCCGAGGCCGTGACCCGGCGGCCCGTCGAGCGGAAAAGCCCGGCGGAATGGGCCTATCAGCGCCTGATCCTCTATATCCAGAACTTCGAGAAGGTGCTCGACGCCGAACACGAGGTGGCGATGAGCTTCACCGATACCGGCGGGGGCTTCCTGAGGATCGAGGGGCTGGGGTACTTCGACCCCGATATCGTGACCTTTTACGGCACCGACGGATCGGGCGCGCGCGTCCAGCTGGTGCAGCACGTCACACAGCTCAACGTCCTTCTCCGCGCCATGCCGAAGCAGGAAAAGACCGAAGCGCCCCGGCGCATCGGCTTCCAGTTGGCCGCAGCGCTCGACGATGACGAGAGTGACGACGACGATTGAACGTCGCCCTGCAAGTCACTGCGACGTAATTATTCCGCCGCCTCGAGCGTCTGCTGGTCGCCCTTCTCCTTCGGCGCTCGCATGATCGCGTCGGGCAGCGAGGGATCGGTGATCGCGTCGTAAAGCGCGCGGTACTCCGTCTCGCGCATCAGCTCATCGATCCTCTCGCGGTGCCAGGCCACTGAGGCGCGGTGCAGCCGGAACAAATCCTCGTCCGCCAGAAGGCCCACCAGCACGTCGCGTGCGCGCGGCAGACGGGCGTGGATCGAGGTGTCGGTCTCGGTCGCGTAGTTCCGTGTGACCCAGTAGTTCACGCCCTGGTCCTGATCGACGTGGTTGATCCGCCCTCGCTGGCGCTTGACGAGGAAGCTCTCGGCCGAGCGCAGAACGTAGTGGTTCAGCGTCACCATGTCGTAGCCGATGGTGTCCTTGCGGCTGAACCACTCGCTTTTCAGCGCCACCCTCTCGGGCATGGCGCGGCCTGCCCCGTTGATCCAACGCACCTCGTCCGCGCGTTCGGGGTCGAGGCCAAGCGGGCGATGGACGCCGACCTTCGTGAAGGGGCCGTCGGGACGGTAGAAGCTCTTGAAGCCCCACCCAAGGCGCGGCTTCGGGATGTAGAGCGGCGCGCAGGCCGTCAGGATCTCGGTCTGCCAGCGGTCCTCATAGGCGTGGACGCCCCTGTTGCCGAAGAAGCGCCAGGTCATCGAGATGACGTTGGGATGGTTCGCCGCCTCAAGAAGCGCCGCGAAGGTGCCGTCGCCGACGTGGATGTTGACGAACTCGTCCACGTCGATGATGCCGACCCAGTCGGCGTCCCGCACCACCGCGCGTTCGGCGGCATCGTTCAGCGCGCCCCTCTGCGGCTTCTGGCCGGACTCGCGGTTGAAGGGGTTGTCGACGCGCGTGACATGTCCAAGCGCCTGGAGGCGGTCCAGAACCGCATCCGTCGGATCGTCGCAATCGTTGGTGTAGACAAGAAAATGCGTCACCCCGATCGACAGGTGGTAGGCGATCCACTCGAGGACGAAGCAGCCCTCGTTCTTCATCGAGGTGACGACAACGATCCTCTCGGACCGGGGCGGCGCGTCGAGGGGCGGCAAAAGCGGCTGGCGGGACTTCAGGCGCTCCATCAGCCCGTCGAACTGCCGCGCGGCCTCGTCACCTGTGGGTGGCGCCACGTCGCGCAACTCGATCAGCGACGACACGGGCGCAGCCGCCACCGTGCGGGGCACGGGTGGGGCCTCGGGAAGCGCGATCTCGTCCAGCCGGTGCGAATTCGGATCGGCCGAGACATGCGCCAGGAAAGCAGCCTCGCGCGGAGACGCCTTCAGCGCGTCGATCCGCGCGCGGTGCCAGTGGACGGCGGCCTCGTGCAGCGGTCCGAGGCCGGGGTCCCGAGCGAAGACCTCGCGCAGCGCCCGCGCGCGTTCGAGGCGGGGCAGGATCGAGGCGTCGACTTCGTCGTTGCGGTTGTAGGTGTTCCAATAGGCCACGTCCTGCGGTCGCGCGACGTGGTTCGACCGGCCCCTGTCCCGCTTGACGAGGAAGCTCTCGCAGGATCGGACCGCGTAGTGGTTCAGCGTGACGAGGTCGTATCCCCAGCAATCGATCCCGCTCCGCCAGCCTCCGTCGAGGTAGCGGTCCGGTAGCTGCGCGCCCGATCCGTTGGTCCAGCGCGGCATCGGACCCGTCGGATCGTGCGGACGGTGGACGCCGAAGCCCGCGAAGGGGGCGCCGCGCCTCAGGATGGTCTTGAAGCCCCAGGCCTGATGCGGCTTGCGCGTCAGGGCCGGCGCGCAGCGGGTGAAGCGTTCGGGCGCGGGCGCGTCCTCATAGGCGATGTGACCCGAGGTGCCGAAGAGCCGCCAGGTCATCGAGATCATGTCGGGGTCGCCCGCCGCGCGGAAGAGGTCGGTCAGGGTCCCGTCGCCCTCGTGGACGTTGATGTATTCGTCCACGTCCATGACCACCACCGCGTCGGCGGCGGTCACGCGCGGTTGACTCCACGCGGCGGTCAACGCCTGGCGCTGCGGCTTCTGGCCGTCCGACACCGGGTTGTCCACGCGGGTAACAAGGCCGCGGGCGGCGAGCGCGTCGAGGATGGCCACGGTCTGGTCGTCGCAGTCGTTGGTGTAGACGAGGAAATGCGTGACGCCGACGCCCAGGTGATAGGCCACCCAGTCGAGGATGAAGGCGCCCTCGTTGCGCATGGTCGTCACCGCCACGACCTCGTCCAGAGGCCGGATCTCGCCGGTCATGGCAGCCGCCTGGTACTGCTTGCCTTCGACCGCCTCGCGATAGCGGCGCGCGAAGGCGTGGTCGCGGTCCGGGTCGGGGCAGTCGCGCAATGGCGCGTCGCAGGGGTCGATGCGGTGTTTGATGAGGAGACCACCGAGAAGACTGTCAGGGTCGGGCAGTCCCAGGTCGCGTTCCGCGATCCGCTTGCGGATGCGCCGGCCGTAGAGGTGGATCGACTGCGTCTCGTCGGTGATCTTGCGGGCGTGGTCGACGCCGGCCGTCAGCAGTTTCCGCCGTTCGGCGAAGGTATAGGGATAGAGCGCCGCCTGCGGCAAGGCGTGGGCGATCTCGCCCGTCTCCTTCAGGAAGTGCGTGATGGCGTGCGGGCCCCAGACCCCCCATGTCTGTTCGCCGGCGTGGACGGGCTGGCCGCTTGCCTTCGCCGCCTCCAATTCGCGGCGCCGCCAGGGCTTCTCCCAGGGCGGAATGGCGAATTCGTCGCTGGTGAAGTCGAGAAGGGCCGCCAGCGTCGCGCTGTCGGGCGGCAGGCCGAGGACACCGCCGTTGACGTGGTGCTCGCTCTCCCAGCCGTATAGATGGCCGTCGTGCGCACGGAAGGGCCGCAGGCAATAGGCGTCGGTGTCGGCCCAGATCTCGCCGGTTCCCCGCGCAAGAAGGCGATAGCGAAAGAGATCGGAATGAAGCGCGGGCGAGCCGGTGCGTTCGTGAACGAGAAACCCGGTCTCGGGCAGGATCAGGGCCGCGTCGCGCCGCTCCACGCCGTCCGGCACGCGTCCGATTTCCTCGTAGCCGTAGAGGATGACGTGGTGCCCCGCGTCGAGGAAGGACCGCACGCAAAGCTGCTCGACGAAGCTGAGGCTTCCCCGCATCCAGAGCATCGCGATCGGTTGGTCCATGCTGCCCGGCCCCCGTTTTCGGGCGAGGTTACACGGTCGTTTCCGCAGCGTCCATTACCGGTTCGGCGCGGTGGAACTAGGCCGCGGGCAGCCGGCTTTCCGCCATCTCGACGTACCACGAGCAGCCCGCCGGGATCGCCTCGTCGTTGAAGTTGTACTCGGGGTGGTGGACCATCGCCGTGTCGCCGTTGCCGACGAGGATATAGGCGCCGGGGCGCGCGTTCAGCATGAAGGCGAAGTCCTCGCCGCCCATGACGAGCGGAGCCTCCTCGCAGTCGCCCGACACCTTCTTCGCGGCGTCGATGGCATATCCCGTCTCGGTTTCCGAGTTCGCCATCACCGGGTAGTTGCGCGTGTAGTCGACGCGCGCCGTGCAGCCGAAGGCGGCAGCGATGTGGGTCACGATGTCGTTCAGCCGCGTCTCGGCCAGGTCATGGGTGTCGGCGTCGAGGGTCCGCACCGTGCCTTTCAGCGTCACGCGCTGCGGGATGACGTTGAAGGCGGTCGACGATGTGACGAAGGACGTGACCGAAACGACGACCTGCTTGACCGGGTCCGCGTTGCGGCTGGCGATGGTCTGAAGGGACATGACGATCTGCGATGCCGTCACGGTGGGGTCGATCACCTCCTGCGGCTTGGCGGCGTGGCCGCCCTTCCCCTCCACCACGATCTCGAAGACGTCGGTGGCTGCAAAGAAGGCGCCCGCGCGGATCGCGAAGCTGCCCACGGGTTTGCCCGGCCAGTTGTGCATTCCATAGACCTCGTCGATTCCGAAGCGGTCCATCATGCCGTCGTCCACCATCTCGCGCCCGCCGCCGCCGCCTTCCTCGGCGGGCTGGAAGATGACCGCGACCGAACCGTCGAAGTTGCGCGTCTCGGCAAGATACTTGGCCGCCCCCAGCAACATGGCCGTGTGCCCGTCGTGGCCGCAGGCGTGCATGGCGCCTTGAGTCTTCGACGCATAGTCGAGACCCGTCGCCTCCTCGATCGGCAGCGCGTCCATGTCGGCGCGCAGACCAACCGTGCGTCCCGATCTGCCGGTGCGGCCCTTGATGATGCCGACGACGCCCGTGCGCCCGATGCCGGTCACGACCTCGTCGCATCCGAACTCGCGGAGCTTGTCGGCGACGAGGGCGGCGGTGCGGTGAACCTCGAAGAGGATCTCGGGGTGCTGGTGGATGTCGCGGCGCCACGCGGTGATCTCCTCGTGAAGCTCGGCAAATCGGTTGCGGACGGGCATGGCAGACTCCTTCGGGTTCGCTTGCCAGATTTCACCCCTCGCGCGGCCAAGGCAACCCCCGCCACATTGGCCCCTGCGTCAATAGCGCCACGCATCCGTGACTTGAGAGGGGCGCGGGGCCCGGATAGGAAGAGGCCATGTCGCTTTGGGAATACGCCAACCCACGCAAGTTCATGGCCACGACCGACCGGATCGTGGCGCCTCTGGCGGGGGTGGCGGCGCTGTGTCTTGCGGTCGGGCTGGTCTGGGGCGTGGCTTTCGTGCCCGAGGCCGAGAATTTCCGCGACTCGGTGAAGATCATCTACCTGCACGTCCCCTCGGCGATGATGGCGATCAATGCCTGGGCGATGATGCTGGTGGCCTCGCTGATCTGGCTGGTCCGGCGGCATCACGTCTCGGCGCTGGCCGCGAAGGCGGCGGCGCCCGTGGGGGCGGTGATGACGCTCATCGCGCTCTGGACCGGGGCGATCTGGGGCCAACCGATGTGGGGCACCTGGTGGGAGTGGGATCCGCGGCTGACGTCCTTCCTGATCCTGTTCCTGTTCTACCTCGGCTACATGGCGCTGTGGTCGTCGGTCGAGAACCCGGATACCGCCGCCGACCTGACGTCGGTCCTGTGCCTCGTGGGCTCGGTCTTCGCGCTTCTATCGCGCTATGCGGTCAACTTCTGGAACCAGGGGCTGCACCAAGGGGCTTCCCTGTCGCTCGACCGTGACGAGAACGTGGCGGACGTCTACTGGGTGCCGCTTATGGTATGCATCGTGGGGTTCGTGCTGCTCTTCGTGGCGCTCGTGCTGATCCGCACCCGGACCGAGATCCGGCTTCGCCGCGTCTCGGCGCTGGAACTGAAGGAGCGGATGGCCTGATGGAGGGAACGCCCACCTATGCCGCCGAGGTCGCGCTGGCCTACGCCGGCTCGCTTGGCCTTCTTGCCGCGCTCCTTGTGCTGACCTGGGTGCAGTCGCGCCGGTCGCGCCGGCGGCTGGCCGAGACCGAGGGACGCCGCGCCGTTGGCTAGAATCTCGCCCCTCGTCCTCGCGCCGCCCCTGATCTTCGCCGCCATGGCGGGGCTTTTCCTGGGCGGCATGTTCCGGGATGATCCCGATGCCCTGCCGTCTACGCTGATCGGCAGCTCCGCGCCGGCCCTGGCCCTCGCGCCCCTGGGCGAAAGCGCGCCACCCACGGATGCCTCGCTCAGGTCGGGCGAGGTGACGCTGGTGAACTTCTGGGCGAGCTGGTGCGCGCCCTGCCGCGTCGAGCACCCGCAGATCATGGCGCTGAAGGACGAGGGGCTGACGATCATCGGCGTCAACTACAAGGACGACCCGGAGAAGGCTCTGGGGTTTCTCGAAGAACTCGGCGACCCGTACAGCGCCATCGGCGCGGACGCGGATGGCAGAACGGCGATCGACTGGGGCGTCTACGGCGTGCCGGAAACCTTTGTGGTCGATGGCGACGGGACGGTGGTACTGAGGTTCGCGGGTCCGATCACGAACAGCATCCTGGCGAACCGGATTCGCCCGGCGATCGAGGCGGCCCTGGCCGACTAGGTCAGCCGACCAGCCAGACGATCATCAGGACGATAAGCGCGCAACCCTCGAGTGGCGGCAGGGAAAACGGCATCGCCCGCGCAACGACGCGAAGCGTATCACTCGTACGGTCCATGAACATCCCCGGGAACTTGTTACAGGTCGAAGGTTGTCACAATCTCGCCCGAATTGGAAGAATTGCGATGGGATGCAGACGTCAATCCGGCGTTTCGTGAAACAGACCGGCGGACCTGCCCGAATTGTCGGCATTTCGGGCCTTTCCGTCGAATCGAAAGGCCCGGACGCTGCCGCCCGGGCCCTCGATGTTCCGTCAGACTGGCGTCAGGCTGCCTTGGCGAGGTTCCGCAGCACGTAGTGCAGGACGCCGCCGTGCTCGATGTATTCCTTCTCGATGGCCGTATCGATCCGGCAGCGCAGCGTGATCTCTTTCGACGAGCCGTCGGCATAGTCGATCCGGCAGGGCACCTCGGAAAGCGGCTTCAGGTCGCCGTCGAGGCCGGTGATTGTGATGACCTCGTCGCCTTTCAGGCCAAGCGACTTGCGGGTGTCGCCCGCGCTGAACTCGAACGGAATGACGCCCATGCCGACGAGGTTCGAGCGGTGGATACGCTCGAAATTCTCGGCAATGACGGCCTTGACGCCAAGAAGCGCCGTACCCTTCGCGGCCCAGTCGCGCGAGGATCCCGCGCCGTATTGTTCGCCCGCGATGATGACAAGGGGCGTGCCCTGGTCCATGTAGGCCATCGCGGCGTCGTAGATCGAGGTCTGCTGCCCGTCCGGCCCCTTGGTGTAGCCGCCTTCGACGCCGTCCAGCACCTCGTTCTTGATGCGGATGTTGGCGAAGGTGCCGCGCATCATCACCTGGTGGTTGCCGCGGCGCGAGCCGTAGGAGTTGAACTCGCGCACCGGCACCTGGCGGTCGACGAGGTATTCGCCGGCGGGCGAGGACTCGCGGAACGACCCGGCAGGGCTGATGTGGTCGGTGGTGATCATGTCGCCCAGCATCGCCAGGATGCGCGCGCCCTCGACGTTCGAGATGGTGCCGGGGTTCGGCCCCATGTCCTGGAAGTAGGGTGGGTTCTGGACATAGGTCGAGGTCGAGGGCCAGTCGTAGGTCAGGCTGTCCGTGGTCTGGACGCCGCGCCACTTCTCGTCGCCCTTGAAGACGTCGGCGTACTTGGACAGGAACGCCTGCCGCGTGACCGTCTCGGCCACGAGGTCCGCGACCTCTTTCTGCGTGGGCCAGATGTCCTTGAGGTAGACCGGCTGGCCGTCCTTGCCGACGCCAAGCGGGTCGGTCGTGATGTCGACGTTCATGTCGCCGACCAGCGAATAGGCGACGACCAGCGGCGGCGAGGCGAGGTAGTTCGCGCGCACGTCCGGGCTGATCCGTCCTTCGAAGTTGCGGTTGCCCGACAGCACGGCGACGCCGATCAGGTCGTTGTCGTTGATGCACGCCGAGATCTCGGGCTCGAGAGGGCCAGAGTTGCCGATGCAGGTCGTGCAGCCATAGCCGACGAGGTTGAAGCCGATGGCGTCGAGGTCCTTCTGCAGATCCGCCGCCTCGAGATAATGCGACACCACCTGGCTGCCGGGGGCGAGCGAGGTCTTGACCCAGGGCTTGCGGGTCAGGCCCTTTTCATGCGCCTTCCGCGCCACGAGCCCCGCGCCGATCATCACGTAGGGGTTCGAAGTATTGGTGCAGGAGGTGATCGAGGCGATCACGATCGAGCCGTCGTGAAGCTGGTAGCCTGCGTCGCCCGAGGCGACACGGCCGCGGCGGTGGTGCCCCTCATCACCCGGGATGGCAACGGGCTCCATCTGGCCGCCCTCGCCTTCCCAGCGGACCTCTTCCTTGACGGTGGCGTCCTTGGCTGCCCGCTGTCCCTCGACGTACTTGTGGAAGGACGTCGCGGCGCGGTCGAGCGCGATATAGTCCTGCGGGCGCTTCGGACCCGAAATGGCCGGAACGATTGTGCCCATGTCGAGCGAGAGCGTGTCGGTATAGACCGGCGCATAGTCCGCACCGCGCCAGAGGCCGTTCTCCCTGGCATAGGCTTCGACCAGCGCGACGCGATCCTCGGACCGGCCGGTCTGGCGAAGGTAGCGAAGCGTCTCGTTATCGATGGGGAAGAAGCCGCAGGTGGCGCCGTATTCGGGCGCCATGTTGGCGATCGTCGCGCGGTCGGCCAGCGGCAGGTGATCGAGGCCCGCGCCGTAAAACTCGACGAACTTGTTGACCACGCCCTTCTTGCGCAGCATTTCGACGACCTTCAGCACGAGGTCGGTACCTGTGGTGCCCTCGACCGTCTGGCCGGTAAGCTCGAAGCCCACGACCTCGGGGATCAGCATCGAGATCGGCTGGCCCAGCATCGCGGCCTCGGCCTCGATCCCGCCCACGCCCCAGCCGAGGACGGACAGTCCGTTGACCATCGTGGTGTGGCTGTCGGTGCCGACGAGGGTGTCGGGATAGGCGACGGTCTTTCCGTCCTGATCGGTGTCGGTCCAGACGGTCTGGCTGAGATATTCGAGGTTCACCTGGTGGCAGATTCCGGTGCCCGGCGGGACGACGCGGAAATTGTCGAAGGCCGACTGGCCCCACTTGAGGAAGGTGTAGCGCTCCATGTTCCGCTCGTACTCGCGGTCGACGTTCATCTGGAAGGCGCGCGGGTTGCCGAACTCGTCGATCATCACCGAGTGGTCGATGACGAGGTCGACGGGATTGAGCGGGTTGATCTTCTCGGCGTCGCCGCCGAGCGAGATGATGGCGTCGCGCATCGCGGCCAGATCGACGACGGCCGGGACGCCGGTGAAATCCTGGAGCAGCACGCGTGCGGGACGATAGGCAATCTCGCGCGGGTTCTTGCCGCCCATGCTGGCCCATTCGGCGAAGGCCCGGATGTCGTCGACGCTGACGGTCTTCCCGTCCTCGAACCTGAGCATGTTCTCAAGCACGACCTTGAGCGAGGCCGGCAGTTTCGAGAAATCGCCGAGACCTGCGGCCTCAGCTGCGGGAATCGAGTAATAGTCGACGCTTTGTCCGCCGACGGTCAGGGTCTTGCGGGTTTTGGTGGAGTCGTGGCCGACAACAATGGGCATAGGGGCCTCCGTAGGGTCTGGCGGGTGAGTTGGCCGTGGCATACTCCTCCACGCCCCCACCGCGCAAGGGGTCTGGGCCCAATTTTGTATACCATTGTGCACAATTTATGCGCCTTGGTGGAGTGGCCAGGCCTTTCGTCTGCGCGTGACCGCGACGTCGCACCTCGACGACTGTAACGCCATCTCTCAAAACCTTGATTGGCTCGGGCCCGGTTCCTCGGATACCCAGAACCGGCCAGACCAACCGGACCCCCTGCATGTCGCGTATCCTTCCCGCCTTCCTCGTTCTTCTGTCCCTGCTCGGCGCCACGGCCGTTCAGGCCCGCGACGCGGTGGTGGTGGAGCTGTTCACCTCGCAGGGGTGCTCCTCCTGTCCGCCCGCCGACGAGATCCTGGCCGAGCTTGCGACGCGCAACGACGTCTTTGCGCTGGCCTACCACGTCGACTACTGGGACTACCTCGGCTGGGCCGACGAGTTCGGCAGCGCGGCCTTCACCGCCCGGCAGAAGGCCTATGCCCGCTCGAAGGGAGAGCGGTCGATCTATACACCGCAGGCGATCATCGGCGGAACCGACCATGTCGTCGGGTCGAAGTCGATGAAGATCGCCAACGCGATCCAGCGCCATTCCGACAGTCCCGACCCCGTGACGGTCTCGGCGCGGCGCAAGGGCGGCCGCGTCCATGTGGTCGCGCAGTCGACCTCGGTGTTCGATGCACCCGCCGTCGTGCGCGTCGTCACATACGTCCCCGAGGCCACCACCGACATACGCCGGGGCGAGAACGCCGGCCGCACGATCACCTACGTGAACATCGTTACGGGGTGGCGCGATCTGGGGACTTGGACGGGCGCCGGCGAATTCAGCGGCTCGGCCGAGGTTCCCGCCGATGTGCCCTGCGTCGTCATCGTGCAGCTTCGCGAGACCGGCCCGATCCTTGGCGCGGCCCGTCTGCGCTAGGTCTTTCGCGGAACGTACGTCTTCCAGCGATTGTGGATCCAGAACCACTGGTCGGGATGCGCGCGCACGATCCGCTCCACCTCGTCGTTATAGGCTTGCATCATCGCCCCGGGATCGCCCTTCGGAATTTCGGCGGCGACGTGGATCCGGAAGGTGAAGCCGTCAGGCTGGCGGATGCCGAAGATAGGGATCAGGGCGGCGTCATACCTGATCGCCCATTCCGCCGCTGACAGAGGCGTGTGAGCCGGCTGGCCGTAGAATGACAGGAGCGGCGCCTTGCGCGAGGCCACGTCGGCAACGATGCCGATGATGCCGCCCCCCTTCAGATGCCGGACCAGGGCCGAGATTCCCTTTGCGTCCGTCGGAAAGACCGGCTCGGCGATGGTCGATATCGCCTCGAGGTAATGTTCGTGGAAGGCCGGGTTCTCCATCGGGCGATAGAGCGCGGCCATCGGATAGCCCTCGCGGCTGAGCTTGCCGCGGACGGCGTCGTAGTTTCCCAGGTGCGCTGTGACGAGGACGACCGCCCGGCCTTCGGCGCGCGCAGCCTCCAGGGCGGGCAAGCCCGGACCACCGATCTGAGAGTCGCGGGCGCGGGTGACGAATTCCTCGCCCGAGTAGATTTCGATCAGCGTCCGACCGACATTGTCTGGAACCGCGCGCACGATCCGTTCCCGGGCGGCGGCGTCCAGCCCGGGTTCGGCAAGCGCGAGGTTGCGGCGGATCCGCCGTCGCCATCCCGCAACGGGGGCAATCAGGGCGCTGACGGCGCGGCCGGTGAAGCGCACGCGGGTCTCGTAGGGCAGCGCCAGCGCAAGACCGAGGACGGCGCGCGCGACGGCGTTCTGCATCCAGTCCCTGAAACCGCTCCTGCCCTCCGCCATCCGTCACCCGCCGGGAAAACCGCGGGTTACATGGCCCGCTCAAGCGTCGTTTGCAACGAAGAAGATCTCGCCGGCAGCCTCGAGGTCGCGGATGACGCCGACCGCGCGGATCATCGCCGCCTCGACATCCTCGGGGGTGACGCCCTTCTTCTCCTTCGCTTCTTCGCGGATGTTCTCGGCCATGCGCTTCGAGATGTTGTCGAGGAGGAAATCGATGGCCTTGCGGTCGCCCTCGCCGGCGCCCGCGACGATCAGGGTCAGGTCGTCCGGTGCTATGTCGCGCTGGATGCGCGGCACGTCCCGCGCCGAGATCCGCTCGGGGATGTTGGCGAAGGTGAAGATGGCGGCGCGGACGCTGTCGGCGAAATCCTTGTCCTCGCCCTCAAGCCCCGTCAGCACGTCGTCGCGGACGCGGGACTGGGCATAGTTGAGGATCGCGCCGACGCGCGTCACGGGGCCGTCGGTAAAGGCGGTGACGGGTCGCGCGCTCAACTGGTCGGCCAGAGCACAGCCGATGCGGTGGACCAGCGCGGGAGAGACGCCGCCGGTCTGGCTGATCGCATAGGCGATGCGCCGCGCGCGTTCGCCCGGCAGCTTGCCCAGACCTCGGCCGCCTTGCCGACCTTGAGCTTAGACAGCACCACTGCCGCGACCTCGACCGCCTCGCTTTCCAGGAACGGCACCAGGCGGTCCGCTTCGGCCTTGTCGATGTCGTCCCAGGGATTGCCGCGATAGCCCGACGACGGCGCCATCTGCCGCAGGCGAGAGGTCGCGCCCTCGCTCAGGACGCCGTCGAGAAGGCCGATGGCGTTTTCGAGACCAGCAGGGAACGACAGGCCGATCCGTTCGATGGCGTCGGCGAATTCCGCGGCCACGGCGGCGACCGTGTCCTGGTCGACCGGCGCCATGCGGGCAAGCTGCACCGCAAGCTCGGTCTGCTTGTGCTCGGGCAGCGAAGCGAGGAAAGGCACGGATCCCTTCGTCAGAAGCAGGCGCACGACGATCGCCGCCTTTTCCCTACGGCTGAGGCTGGCGGTCGGACCGTCGAGGGAAGGCAGGGAATCGAGCATCATTCTTTCGCGGCGCCGCCCTGGGGTGAGGGGTCTGAGTTCGTGTTATGTTCTATCGGCCTGCGGGTTAACGCTTGGCTACGCATCCCCCGGCTACCAAAGAAAAAGGGCGGCCTCGCGGACCGCCCTCAGGAAGCTCTCGCGGAACGGCGTCAGCCCGTAGGGGTGATGCAGCTCCGGCTTTCGGAATCGAAGGTCTGGCCTTCGGGACATGACATGGTGACCTGGTCGTGACCTTCGCACATCGCCAGAACGGCACTGGGCGCCAGGGTCATCACGAGTGCGGCCAGCAGGGCTGCCGTCTTCATTGGGGGCATCTCCTTTTCGTCGCTAACGTAAGGGAAAGCTAGCACGCGTCCCCCACGAGGCTCCTCACGCTTTCGTGAGGCTCAGGCGTCGAAGACGCGGGCGAAGATCGTGTCGACGTGCTTGGTGTGATAGCCCAAGTCGAACTTGTCCTCGATCTCGGCCTCGCTCATCGCCGACGTGACCTCGGGATCGGCCTTCAGCTCTTCCATGAAGTCCGCCCCCTCTTCCCAGACCTTCATCGCATTGCGCTGCACCAGGCGATAGGAGTCCTCGCGGCTGACGCCCTTTTGCGTCAACGCCAGCATGACGCGCTGCGAGTGGACGAGACCGCGGAACGTCTCGAGGTTCCGCATCATGTTCTTCGGATAGACGACCAGCTTCTCGATCACGCCTGTCAACCGCGAGAGAGCGAAGTCGAGGTGGATCGTCGTGTCCGGGCCGATGCCGCGCTCGACGGAGCTGTGCGAGATGTCGCGCTCGTGCCAGAGGGCCACGTTCTCCATCGCGGGCACCACGGCCATGCGGACGAGACGGGCAAGACCCGTCAGATTCTCCGACAGGACCGGGTTGCGTTTGTGGGGCATCGCGGACGAACCCTTCTGACCCTTCGAGAAGAACTCCTCGGCCTCCAGCACTTCGGTCCGCTGCATGTGGCGGATCTCGATGGCGATGTTCTCGATCGACGACGCGATCACGCCGAGCGTGGCGAAGAACATCGCGTGCCGGTCGCGCGGAATGACCTGGGTGCTGATCGGCTCGGGCCGCAGACCCAGCTTCGCACAGACATGCGCCTCGACCGCCGGGTCGATGTTGGCGAACGTACCGACAGCGCCGGAAATCGCTCCTGTTGCAACCTCTTGCCGGGCGTTCTTCAGGCGAGCGAGTCCCCTGTCCATCTCGGCGTAGAAGCGCGCGAAGGTCAGACCCATGGTCACGGGTTCGGCGTGGATGCCGTGGCTGCGGCCGATGCGGACGTCCATCTTGTGCTCGTAGGCACGCTTCTTGAGCGCGGCGAGCAATCCCTCCATGTCCGCAATCAGGATGTCGGCGGCGCGGACGAGTTGCACGTTGAAGGTGGTGTCGAGTACGTCCGAGGACGTCATGCCCTGGTGGACGAAGCGCGCTTCGTCGTTGCCGATGATCTCGGCCAGATGGGTGAGGAAGGCGATCACGTCGTGCTTCGTCACCGCCTCGATCTCGTCGATGCGCGCGACGTCGAACTCGGTGTCCTTCGCCTTCCAGACGGCTTCGGCGTTCTCGCGCGGGATGACGCCCAGGTCGGCCATGGCGTCGCAGGCGTGGGCCTCGATCTCGTACCAGATGCGGAACTTCGTCTCGGGCGACCAGATGGACACCATCTCGGGGCGGGCGTATCTCGGGATCATGTTGCGGCCTCTTTGGTGACGGCCAGCGTTTAGACCGGCGCAGGCCGGGGGACAAGAAGAAGGGACGCGGCCATCGTTCGCGAGACCGGCATCGGGCGTCTGACGTCCCTTCACGCGCTCGCGGGGAGCTGGCGGATCACGCGGGACATTCTCCATGCGGATGGGACCCGTGCCAGCTTCGAAGGCGAGGCGACGTTCACTCCGTCGGGCCAGCAGCTGATCCAGGACGAGACGGGACGGCTTGCCCTGGGCGGGCAGAGCTTCGCGGCGTCGCGGCGCTATGTCTGGCGGGAGGCTGGCGACGTCCTCGAGGTGCTCTTCGACGACCTGAGACCGTTTCACTGCATTTCTGCCGGAGCCGAACGGCACGAGGCCACGCACCTCTGCGGTCCCGACCGATACGATGTCGCCTATGATTTCACCCAATGGCCGCGATGGCGCTCGGTCTGGCGTGTCCTGGGACCGCAGAAGGACTACATAATGACGTCGGACTACGCGCCGATAAAGCTTTTTCCGTCCCGAAACACTCCGGGGTGAGACGCCGCAGTCGGCGAGGGGCAGCGCCCCTGCCCCGGCTCCGCCAATCTTGCGCCCGCAGCATCGCGGGTGCATAACCCGAGGGAACATCAGAGGAAGAGGGACCCTCCCATGACCACAACCGCCGTCCGTCCGGTCCTGACCGAGACCTTCTGGACCACCGACGAGTCCACGCAACTCTGGATCAAGCGTGCCGTGCTCCTGGTTGTGGGCATTGCCGTCTTGACGCTCGCCGCCCACGTCAGGGTCGCGGTGCCCCCGTCGCCCGTTGCGGTCAACCTCGGCACCTTCGCCGTCCTGACGATCGGCGTTGCCTACGGGCCACGTCTCGGCCTCGCGACCATCCTTGCCTACATGGTGATCGGCGCCCTCGGCTTTGACGTGTTCCAGTCGTCGACCGCAGAACTGAACGGCCTTTCCTACATGATGGGGTCGACCGGCGGCTACCTTGCGGGCTACGTGCTAGCCATCGCAGCGATGGGCGTCCTGGCCCGGCGCGGCTGGGACCGCTCGGTCCTCCTGATGGCCGTTGCGATGCTGATCGGGAACATGCTCCTCTACGTGCCGGGCCTTGCCTGGCTCTCGATCTGGATCGAGACCGCCGGCAAGCTCGATGTCGCGACCTATGGCTCGCTCTGGGAGCAAACCCTGACCTGGGGCATCACGCCATTCTTGATCGGCGACGCAATGAAGCTCGCTCTCGCGGCGCTTCTCCTGCCGGCGATTTGGAAGCTCGTGGGCGACGCCCGCGTCTGAAACCCTCACCGATGACCAGCTGAACGCGGTCCTTCTGGGCCGCGTTCTTCTTTGGAAGGGGCCTGCCCCTCGCCGAGCGTTTAGGGACAGAAGAAGCGGGATCAGCGCAGGTTGATCCGAAGCGCGGCCGCACCGGCGAAGGGCAGAAGTGCGAGGCTGCCGAGGGTGATGAGGGTCACGAGAAGAAGCGGTGTCGAGGCGCCCTGCCCGTCGGCCGCGCGGCCCGCCGCCTCGGCGCCGAAGATCAGCGTCGGCATGTAGAGCGGCAGGACGAGAAGCGACAAGAGCAGCCCACCGCGCTTCAGGCCAACCGTCAGCGCCGCGCCGAAGGCGCCGATCATCGACAGCGCGGGGGTGCCAAGGAGAAGCCCGAGGAAGAGCGTGCCGTAGGCCGGAGCAGGGAAATCGAGGAGGACGCCGAGCGCGGGCGCGGCCAGCGTAAGCGGCAAGCCCGTCGTCAGCCAGTGCGCCGCCGCCTTGACCGCGACGAGCGCCTCGAGCGGCAGGGGAGCGGTGGCGAGGAGTTCGAGCGAACCGTCCTCGTGGTCGGTGGCGAAGATGCGGTCGAGCGACAGGAGGCAGGCGAGGAGCGCGCCGATCCAGAGGATGCCGGGGGCGATGGTTCCCAGAAGCTCGGACGCCGGGCCGACGCCGAAGGGGACGAGGACCGTCACGATCAGGAAGAAGGCAAGTGCAAGACCGAAGCCCCCGCCCGCCCGGACGGCGAGCTTGAGGTCACGAACGAGAAGGCGGATCACAGGAATGCCTCGTCGAAGGCATCCGTGCGGGCCTCGCCGGGTTTGAACTGCGCGACATCCAGGACCGGGACATCGAGACCAAGCTCGATGTGCGTGGCGATCAGCGCGGCACCACCTTCTGCCAAGTGGCCACGTACGGCCTCGGCGAACATCGCCACCGCGCGGGCGTCGAGAGACACCGTGGGCTCGTCCAGCGCCCAGACCGGGCGGCCGGTGACGAGGAGGCGCGCCAGCCCGAGGCGGCGTTTCTGCCCGGCCGAGAGCGCCTGCGCGCGGCGCTCGCGCATGTCCCTGAGGTCGAAGGCTGCGAGGGCTGCGTCGATGCCGCGGGTGCCGAACAGACCGGCCCAGAATTCGAGGTTCTCTCCCACGCTCAGCGTGCCCTTCAGACCGTCGGCGTGTGCGGCATAGGCGATTGCCTCGGGATCCGCCTCGATGCGTCCTGCGGCGGGCGGCTGGAGGCCGGCGACGGTGCGCAGGAGCGTGGTCTTGCCGGACCCGTTCGGGCCGCGAAGGATCAGCGCGTCGCCCGCGCCGAGCGACAGGGACAGCCCCTCGATCACGATCAGGCCGCCGCGCGCACAGGCCAGATCGGTGAGCGCGAGGCGTGTCATCGTCCTAGACGGGCAGAACCGCGAGACCGACGCGGCGGCCTTCGCCGAGAAGGACGTTGTAGGTGCGGCAGGCCTGCGGGCTGGCCATGGCTTCGACACCGATGCCCGCAGCCTCGATCTTTGTGCGGAACTCGGGCGGCAGATGCGCCGTCTCGGCGCCCGTGCCGACGAGCAGGACGTCGATGGCTCCATCGGCGAGGAACGGCGCCTGGTCCCAGGGCTCCCACGCCGAGACGCCGGAGGGCAGGATGGAGTGTGCGCCGTCGCGCTTCACCCCGCCAATGCGAAAGAAGCCCGGACCGTAGCCATCGACCGGAAGGGCTCCGTTGTACGTCACTTCGTTCAGGCGCATTCAGCCTCCTTCCCGGTCGTCGTGTGGCGAGCCTAGCCCCTGCCCGCTCAGGCGTCGACGTTGGCGAACTGCGTTCCCGCCCCGCCGCCGCCGTCCGACGGCTTGGACCAGTCGCGCGTCACGCCCAGCATCAGGACGATGTTCTTGGCGACATAGACCGACGAATAGGTGCCGACGACCACGCCCCAGGTGATGGCGAAGACGAAGCCGCGGATCACGTCGCCGCCGAAGACGAGAAGCGCGATCAGCGCCACGAGCGTCGTGCCCGACGTCATCACCGTGCGGCTCAGCGTCTCGTTCACCGACTTGTTCATCACGTCCTGCAGCGGCGTCGTCTTGTACTTCCTGAGGTTCTCGCGTAGCCGGTCGAAGATCACGACGGTATCGTTGATCGAATAGCCCACGATGGTCAGAAGGGCCGCGATGGTCGAGAGATCGAAGCGGATCTGCAGCAGGCTGAAGATGCCGATCGTCACGATGGTATCGTGGAACAGTGCGGCCACCGCACCGACCGAGAACTGCCATTCGAATCGCAGCCAGATGTAGATCAGGATCGCGACGAGCGCTGCGGCGACCGCGATGATCGCGGTCATGATCAGCTCGCCCGACACCTTTGGACCGACCGATTCGACCGACGCGAACTCGATCGACGGCGCGATCTGTTGCAGCGCGGCCTGGACCTGGGCAATGGTGTCGCCGGTCACGCTTTCCTGCCCGTCCTGGGCCTGGATGCGGATCATGGTCACGTTCTGGTCGTCGCGGAAGTTCGGGTCGAAGACCTCGATCACCGAAACCTCGCCCAGGTTCAGCGTCTCGACCGCCTGTCTGTAGGCGCCGACATCTACGGGCTCGGCAGCCTCGGTGCGGATCGTGGTGCCGCCGCGGAAGTCGATGCCGAAGTTCAGGCCCACGAAGACCCAGAGCAGGATCGAGGCGATGACGGCGAAGACCGAGACGCCGAAGGTCGCGGTGCGCCACCTGAAGAAGTCGTAGTTGGTCTCGTCGGCGAAGAATCTCAGGCGCATGTCATACCTCGATGGTCCGGGGACGGCGCCGCTCGAACCAGATCACCACCAGAAGCCGCGTCAGCCAGATCGCCGTGAAGACCGAGGTGACGATGCCGACCATCAGGGTCACGGCAAATCCCTTCACCGGACCCGAGCCCAGAAGGAAAAGGATCAGCGAGGTGATGAAGGTCGTGATGTTGGCGTCGATGATGGCGGACAGGGCGCGCTGGTAGCCAAGCTCGATGGCGCGGCTCGGGCCCTTGGCGGTCTTCAGCTCCTCGCGGATACGCTCGAACACCAGCACGTTTGCGTCCACCGCCATCCCCATGGTCAGGACGATGCCGGCGATGCCGGGAAGTGTCAGCGTGGCGCCGAAGGCAGACAGGACGCCGAGGAGCATGGAGAGGTTCACGATGAGCGCGATATTGGCGAAGATGCCGAAGAGACCGTAGGAGAGCGCCATGAAGACGATGACGGCGACAAAGCCCACGACGGCGGCGATGCGCCCCGCCTCGATCGAGTCCTGACCGAGGCCGGGAGAGATCGTGCGTTCTTCGAGAAACGTCAGTTCGGCCGGCAGCGCGCCCGCGCGGAGGAGGACCGCCAGGTCGGTGGAGCTTTCGACGGTGAAGTTGCCGGTGATCTGAGCCTGCCCGCCGGTGATCGGTTCGCGGATCTGGGGCGCGGTGATGACCTTGTCGTCCAGGACGGTGGCGAAGAGCGCGCCCACGTTTTCCGACGTGAAGCGTCCGAAGACCTGCGCACCGTGGCCGTTGAAGCTGAGCGTGACCGAGGGCTGGCCGTTCTGGTCGAATCCCGGCTGCGCGGTCTTCAGGTCCTCGCCTGACAGGATCGCGGCACTTTCGAGGACGTACCAAACGGCCTCTTCGTCGATGTCCTGAACCAGCAGTTGCCCCGCGGAGGTGCGCGTATCGGCTGTGGCGGAGGCGGAGACGACCGGATGGAAGGTCAGACGCGCGGTGGTGCCGATGATGCCCTTCAGTTCTTCGGCCGAACCGACGCCGGGGACCTGGATGAGGATCCGGTCCTCGCCCTGTCGCTGGATCGTCGGTTCGCGTGTGCCGACCTCGTCGATGCGGCGGCGGATGATTTCCAGCGCCTGGCGCACGGTGCGGTCGTCGGTGGCGAGCTTTTCCTCGGGCGAAAGTTCAACCGTCAGGGTCGAGCCCTGCCCTGTCACCACCAGATCCTGCGCGCCGATGCCCGACAGGCTGACGACGGGCTGCGCTAGCGCGCGGACCGCTTCCAGGGCTGCGGGCATGGCGTCGGCGTTCTGGATGCGTAGTGACAGCGTGCCGGGGGCGGCGGCCTCAAGCCGTTCGACGAATCCGACCTGGTCGCGGATTGCGACGAGGGCGTCGCGGACATCGGGCCATGTGGTGTCCATGCGGTCGACGTAGACGTCCTCGACATGGACTTCCGCCAGAAGGTGCGCGCCGCCCCGCAGATCGAGACCGAGGTTCACCAGCGTCGCCGGCAGGAAGGACGGCCAGAGGCCGGCGTCGGCCTCGCGCTCGGGTGTCGAGCCGAGCGTCTCTATCGCGGAGACGGCATCGTTATGCGTCTCGACACGGGTATAGAAGGCGTTCGGCAAGGCCAGCAGGATCCCGAGCAGGCACAGGCCCAGGATGACGACCCGCTTCCAGAGGGGGATCTGAAGCATGGAGCCCCTATTTCGCCGGCTCGGTCCTGGAACGGACTGTCTGGATCGTGTGCTTGATGACGCGGACGTTGACGCCGGGAGCGATCTCGATCTCGACTTCGCCGTCCTCGCGGACCTTGGTGACCTTGCCGACAAGGCCGCCCTGGGTAACGACCTGGTCGCCACGGCGCAGGGCCTCGACCATCGCGTTGTGCTCCTTCAGCTTCTTCTGCTGCGGACGGATCAGAAGGAAGTAGAAGATCGCGAAGATGGCGACGAAGAAGGGGAGCTGCGCGAGAAGCGACGGTCCCGCTCCTCCGGCCGCCTGGGCATAGGCAGGGGTGACGAACATGGAGAGCTGGATCCTTGTCGTTGTTCGTTTGTGGGCGACGCGGGCGGCCAGCGCCCTGCCCCCGAAGTTGGCGGACCCTACTTAAGAGCCCGCCGAATGACAAGCAATGGCCCGGCATGTCGCGGCGGCCCCTGCGCCGCGTCGGATGCGACGTCGCTAAGGTTGCGCGACAGGTCGAATTATTGCATCGGAACGCGGGGGAAGCCGGATAGAGCTGTCGCCACCGAGAGGAGTGCCGGATGGCCGAGGTCACCATCGTCTACTGGCGGGACATTCCCGCGCAGGTCATCGTCGGCAAGGGCCGGCGGGGCGCCAAGGCGCCCCTGCCCGAGCGCTTCGAGCAGGCGATCGACCGGGCGGCGATGAAGGTGGGCGCGAGGGACACGGACGCCTATCTATCGGAGTGGCGCAAGGTTGCCTCGGGCGAGGCGGACGGCGCCGACGATGAAGTCGCGCGCGCGACCGCCGAGAGATTGGACCGCGACTATACGGACGACCGCCTCAGGGCGCTGATCGAGAACGACGGATGGGCCTGACGCCCCGCGACATAGGGAAATCGTTGATGTCACTGCTGAACTTCCGCAAAAAGACCGAGGCCCCCCGCACCGGCGACCGGCGTGTCGAGACGTTCCTGCGGGACTTCTCGATCGAGGTGATGCCGCGCACCGCCGAGAAGGTCGAGGATTTCCGCGCCCTCCTGCCCGAAAGCACCCGCGTCTACATCGCCCATATCGACGGCACCCCGATCGAGGACATGGTGGCGACGGCGAAGCGTCTCGCCGCCGACGGCTTCCAGGTGATGCCGCACTTCCCGGCGCGGATCATCGACAATGCGCAGATGCTGGGCGACTGGATCGCGCGCTACCAGGGCGAGGCGGGCGTCACGCAGGGCCTGATCCTTGCCGGCGGCGTGGCCGAACCGCGCGGCGTCTTCGAAAGCTCGATCCACCTTCTCGAGACCGGGCTTTTCGACAAGGCGGGCTTCACGCGGCTTCACGTCGCAGGCCACCCCGAGGGCAACAAGGACATCGACCCCGACGGCACCACCCTGAACGTCGAGACGGCGATGAAGTGGAAGAACGACTTCGCTGCGCGCACCGACGCCGAGATGGCCATCGTCACCCAGTTCGCCTTCGAGGCCGACCCGGTCATCGCCTGGGCCGACGCGGTCCGCGACGCGGGCATCGGCCTGCCGATCCATATCGGGATCGCCGGTCCGGCGAAGCTTCAGACGCTCATCAAGTTCGCCGTCGCCTGCGGCGTGGGGCCGTCGCTGCGCGTTCTGCAGAAGCGCGCGATGGACGTCACGAAGCTGCTCCTCCCCTACGAACCCGACGAGATCGTGACGGAGCTGGCGCACCACAAGGCGTCGCACCCCGACTTCGCAATCACCAACGTCCACATCTTCCCGCTCGGCGGGATCAAGGCCGCGGCCGAGTGGACGGCCTCGAAGGGCGCCGTGCCCGCCGCGCGGGCCACGGCGTGACGCCACGCGCGATCCTCTTCGACATGGACGGGACGCTGATCGACAGCGATCCCGTGCATGCGGCCGTCTTCATCGAATTTCTCGGCGCGCGGGGCCTCGACATCACCGAGGCCGACTACACGCGCCGTATTCACGGTCGCCTGAACCGCGAGATCTTCGCCGAGCTTCTGCCGAACCACGACGCGGACGAGATGGATGCCGGCAAGGAAGCCGCTTTCCGCGAGCGTGTCACGGCGGAGTTTCCGATGGTCAAGGGCGCTCGGGCCTATCTGGAAACGCTATCCGCCCTGCCGCTGGCCGTCGTGACGAACGCCTGCCGCGCGAACCTCGACACGGTGCTGGAGCGGCTTTCGCTTGGCGGACACTTCCGGCACCGCGTGTCGTCCGACGAAGTTGTCCACGGCAAGCCCGCGCCCGATCTCTATCTGCGCGCGCTCGACCTTCTCGGCGTTCGCGCCGACGAGGCGGTGGCGTTCGAGGACAGCGCCTCGGGCGTCGCCTCGGCCCGTGCCGCAGACCTGCGCGTCATCGGCGTCGCCACCAGCCTTACGCCCGAGGCGCTTCTCGACCTCGGCGCGATCCATGCCATACGGGACTTCACCGACCCGACCCTTTCCGATCACATCGCCATCCCCGAAGGAGCGACCCTATGACCCGCACGGTTCTAGAATCCCAGACCAAATCCACCGTGATCGGCTTCGACGCGCCCTTCTGCGTGATCGGCGAACGCATCAACCCCACGGGCCGCAAGAAGCTGAACCTCGAACTGGAAGCCGGCGACTTCTCGACGGTCGAGCGGGACGCCATCGACCAGGTCGCCTGTGGCGCGATGGTCCTGGATATCAACTCGGGCGCAGTGTTCTCGAACAAGATGGCCGAGGATCCGCGCTATGCCGACAATAACTTCGTCGAGCCCGACCTGATGCGGAAGCTAATCGAGACGGTACAGGGCGTCACCGACTGCCCGCTCTGCATCGACAGCTCGGTTCCGGGCGCACTGAAGGCGGGGCTCGAGACGGCGAAAGGTCGTCCGCTCGTGAACTCGGTCACCGGCGAGGAGGAGCGTCTTGAAGCCGTGCTGCCGCTCGTCAAGAAGTACAACGTGCCGGTCGTGGCGATCTCGAACGACGAGACCGGCATCTCGGACGATCCCGACGTGCGTTTCGCGGTGGCGAAGAAGATCGTCCAGCACGCCGCCGACTACGGCATCCCTGCGCATGACATCATCGTCGATCCCCTCGTCATGCCGATCGGCGCCAAGAACATCGCGGGAACATCCGTCTTCGCGCTCATCAAGCGTCTGCGCGAGGAACTGGGCGTCAACACGACCTGCGGCGCGTCGAACATCTCGTTCGCAATGCCGCACCGCCACGGGATCAACGCAGCCTTCCTGACGATGGCCATCGGCGCCGGCATGACGAGCGCCATCATGAACCCGATCCGCCCCGTCGAGATGGAGGCCATCCGGGCCGCGAACCTGCTGATGAACCACGATCCTCATGGCGCGGAGTGGATCCGCTTCGGTCGCGTGCTCGACGCCGTCGCCGAGGGCATGGAGTTTCCCGCGGCGAGCCTAGCGCAGCAGACCTCGCAGATCGGCGGACGCAGCGGACGGCGCCGCCGTGCCTGATGCGAAAGGGTTCGGGCGGGGGTTTTCCCCGCCGCGCCCGGCGCTAGGGTGACGCCCCGAAGGAGCGGGCATTCATGGACGAGACGGCACTGGTCATCTTCACGCCCTCGGGCAAGCGCGGGCGCGTCCCGGTCGGCACGACCGTGCTCGAGGCCGCGCGCAAGCTGGGCGTCGATCTCGATTCTGTCTGCGGCGGGCGCGGCATCTGCTCCAAGTGCCAGGTGAGTCCGGGCACGGGCAGCTTTCCCAAGCACAACGTCACCGTGGCCGAAGACGCGCTGTCGCCCTGGAACGCCGTCGAGGCGCGCTATGACGAAAAGCGCGGGCTGCCCGAAGGGCGCCGGCTTGGCTGCCAGGCGCGGGTGCAGTCCGATGTCGTGCTGGACGTGCCGCCCGAAAGCCAGGTCCACAAGCAGGTTGTCCGCAAGCGCGCCGAAGCCCGCGAGATCGTCATGAGCCCGGCGGTCCGGCTGTACTACGTCGAGGTCGAGGAACCCGACATGCACGAGCCCTCGGGCGACCTCGAGCGGCTGGCGGCGGCGCTGGCCGAGCAGTGGTCGCTGCCGGGCGCTACGGCGGGACTGACGGTCATGCACGGTCTCCAGCCGATCCTGCGCAAAGGCGAGTGGAAAGTGACCTGCGCGGTCTTCCAGTCGTCCGAAGGTGCGGCACCCCGCATCCTGAAGGTCTGGCCGGGCTTCCATGACGGCCCGCTTCTGGGACTGGCCGTCGACCTTGGCTCGACCACCATCGCGGGTCACCTCTGCGACCTCGCGAGCGGGGCGGTCGTCGCCTCCTCCGGCATCATGAACCCGCAGATCCGCTTCGGCGAGGACCTGATGAGCCGGGTCAGCTATTCGATGATGAACGCAGGCGGCGCGGACGAGATGACGCGCGCGGTGCGCGAGGGCATGAATCGCCTGATTGCCGAACTCACCGCAGAGGTCGGAGCCGTGCCGCGCGACATCCTCGACGCGGTCCTCGTCTGCAACCCGGTCATGCACCACCTCTTTCTGGGCATCGACCCCTACGAGCTGGGTCAGGCCCCCTTCGCGCTTGCCACCTCGGCGGCGATGACGCTGCGCGCGCCCGAGGTGTCGCTCGACCTTCACCCCGAGGCGTCGGTCTATCTTCTGCCTTGCATCGCGGGCCATGTGGGCGCGGACGCCGCCGCCGTCACGCTGTCCGAGGCGCCGGAGAAGTCCCGCGACCTCGTCCTTGTCGTCGACGTCGGCACGAACGCCGAGATCCAGCTCGGCGACGCGGCGGGCGGCGTGATGGCCTGTTCGTCGCCCACGGGACCCGCCTTCGAGGGCGCGCAGATCTCGTCGGGCCAGCGCGCCGCGCCGGGAGCGATCGAACGCGTCGAGATCGACCCCGCCACGAAAGAGCCGCGCTACAAGGTGATCGGCTCGGACCTCTGGTCGAACGAGGATGGTTTCGACCTGGCCATCGCCACGACGGGCGTCACCGGCATCTGCGGCTCGGGCATCATCGAGATGGTGGCCGAGATGCGCATGGCGGGCATTCTAGACGCGTCGGGCCTGATCGGATCGGCCGAGCAGACGGGGACGGACCGCTGCTTCCCGGACGGGCGCACCCACAGCTACCGCGTGCGCGACGCCGACGATCTCGGGCGCGAGATCGTGGTGACCAACAAGGACATCCGCGAGATCCAGATGGCGAAGGCCGCGCTCTATTCCGGCGCGCGTCTGCTGATGGACAAGCGCGGTGTCGATACCGTGGATCGCATCGTCCTGGCCGGTGCCTTCGGCGCCCACATATCGCCCAAGCACGCGATGATCCTCGGAATGATCCCGGATTGCCCGCTCGACAAGGTGTCGTCGGCCGGAAACGCGGCCGGGACCGGGGCGCGGATCGCGCTTCTGAACCGCGAGGCGCGGGCCGAGATCGAAGCGACGGTGCGCGATATCCGCAAGATCGAGACGGCCATCGAACCGCGCTTCCAGGAGCATTTCGTCAATGCCTCGGCGATCCCGAACGCGGTCGACGCATTCCCGAACCTCGAGGCCATCGTCACCCTCCCGGACGTGTCCTTCAATACCGGCGGTGACGGAGAGGGCGGCCGCAGGCGCAGGCGGCGCGGCTGAGACTTGACCGGCTTCTGAGCTTGGCTTAGGTCAGGTCCGTCGCGGGTGTAGCTCAATGGTAGAGCAGGAGCTTCCCAAGCTTAAGACGAGGGTTCGATTCCCTTCACCCGCTCCAGCCTCACGAATCAACTTCAGGTTTCATTCGGTTGCTGGCGCCCCATTCCAGACACAGTCCCGTGAACACAATTACGGTTCGGAAACAGTGGCTTCGCCCGACGTTTTTTGTGTTCACCCACTTGTGAATTCTACTGCTCGAATGTGAGTATCGGCTGCCGCCGCCGCTACCTCAGGTAATGCGAGTCCGCCGTCGCTGTTACGAGACAGGGGCCGCTTTTTCCTTCGATTTCCAGACAATGTGATTGACTGCGCCAACAAGCGGAAATTGGTCAAAGCCTCGAACCAATTGCAATTGCCAATCATCTTTCAAATGTTACGGACCGCTTTTGACCGCAATTCCGGTCCATTGTGATTGGAAGGCAGCGGTTGGATAATTTCCACGCCGATGCCGGGAGAAAAGACGAACGGGACCGCAACCCCACTTATGCACTCTGGAAAGGTGACTCGCATGAAAAGGATTTTCTCAACGGCCTGTATCGCCGCACTCTGCCTGACGATGCCGCTTCACGCGCTTGACGTGAGCGTGGGAGCCAGCGTCGGCGGCATCGACGCCAACGTCTCGGCCTCGGTCGGACACGGCAGCCTCGCCGACGTCGACGCCAGCGTCGGCAGCGGCGGTTCGACCTCGGGACTGGGCGTCGATGCCTCTGTCGGGCTTGGGGGCGGCAGCTACGGCGGCGGCTCGGGCGGTGGGACGAACCCCGGAACCAACCCCGGGACCGGCACCAACGGGCCCTCCAACACCCCCGGAAGCCAGCCGAACGGCAACCCCGACGGGCTTGGCAACGGCCTGCCGCTGGTCATGGTGAAAGCCTTCCTGGGAAGGCCCGTGGTGTCCTCGGACGGCATTCTGCTTGGCCGCGTGAACGACATCAAGCCAAGCGGCAAGGCCTGCCCGATGCTGGGCGTCAAGACCAACCCTGGTCTCGACCTCGACTACTCGCAGGTCTGGCTGAAGACCTCGCGGTGCGGCGGCGGCGATGGCGCCATCCGCCTCGGCATGAAGAGTTCGACCTTCATCAACCGCGCGACCTACTGACCTCCCTGGCCCGGCAGGCCTGAGAGGTGCCCCCCGGTTCGGTCCTTTACCCCTGGGCCGAACCATCCCGCCCGACGCGCCCTCACACCGCGTCGGGCGGGACACAACAGCTTCGGCCGAGAGGCCCTCACGACCTAACTGGAAATGGTGTCGAAATGAGCAACGGTCGCCCAGTCACATTCATTCTCGGAAGCGGGTTTCTTTTCGCGACGGGTTCCGCGCTCTATTTGGCCATCGCGGGCGCTTCTGCCACCATGACGTTCCTGGGCTATGCCGGCGGCGGACAGATCGGAATGTTGGCTGCGGCCTGCTGTATCGCCGCCTGGCGATAAATCATCCCGCGTAACGGCGAACGTACCCCACAAGTTGAGCGGTCGAGCCGTCCTTGCCTTCGGCGCCCTCCTTGCCCGACACGACGGGCTCCAGCGCCTTCGCCAGTTCCTTGCCCAACTCGACGCCCCACTGATCGAACGAATTGATCCCCAGCATCGCGCCCTCGACGAACACCCGATGCTCGTATAGCGCGATCAACTGGCCCAGCACGAAGGGCGTCAGCTTGGGATAGACAAGCGTCGTGGATGGCCGGTTGCCGGGAAAGACGCGGTGGCGGGCCTGCCGCTCCAGCTCGTCGTCCTCGAACTTCCCCTCCAACATCGCCCTCGCCTCGTCCAGCGTTCGCCCGCGCATCAGCGCCTCGGACTGCGCGAGGCAATTGGCGATCAGAAGCACATGCTGGTGGGCAAGCTCGGGCTCGTGACCCTCGGCCCCGACCATGAACTCGCAGGGGACCACCCGCGTGCCCTGGTGGATGAGCTGATAGAACGCATGCTGCCCGTTGGTGCCGGGCTCGCCCCAGACGACCGGCCCCGACGCGACGGTCAGGCTTTCGCCATCCATCGAGACGCCCTTGCCGTTCGATTCCATCTCGAGCTGCTGGAGATAGGCCGGAAGCCGCACCAGCCGCTGCTCATATGGCAGGACAGCCCGCGTGGCATATCCCAGGCCCTGGTTGTGCCAGAGACCCGTCAGCGCGAGCATGACCGGCATGTTCTCGAGCGGGGAAGCCGCGCGGAAGTGCCGGTCCATCGCCTCGCCTCCCGACAGGAAGGCGTGGAAAGCGTCGCGTCCCACGGCGATCTCGAGGGCGAGCCCGATCGGACCCCATATCGAATAGCGCCCGCCGACCCAGTCTTCGAAGCCGAAGACACGCTCGGCGTCGATCCCGAAGGCCGCCGTCTTCTCCAGCGCCGACGACAGCGCCGCGAAGTGGCCGCCAACATCCGCGTCGCCCACGCCGTTCGCGATCCAGCGGCGCGCGGTTTCGGCGTTGGTCATCGTCTCGATGGTGGTGAAGGTCTTCGAAGCGACGATCACAAGCGTCGAGGCGGGGTCGAGCGCCACAAGCGTGTCGTTGATGTGCGCGCCGTCCACGTTCGAGACGTAGTGGATGCGGGGTCCGTCGTGATAGGGCGCCAGCGCCAGCGTCGCCATCGCGGGCCCCAGGTCCGATCCGCCGATGCCGATGTTGACCACGTCGGTGAAGCGCGCGCCGCCCGGTGCGGTCAGGGCGCCCGAGCGCACCTCCTCGGCGAAGACGTCCATCCGGCCGAGCGTGTCTCGCACGCCCTTGGTGACGTCCTGTCCGTCGACCATGACCTCGGCGCCGTGCTGCGCGCGAAGAGCTGTGTGCAGGACCGCCCTGCCCTCGGTCTCGTTGATCTTCGCTCCCGTGAACATCGCCTCGCGCCGCGCCGCCACGCCGGCCTCGTCGTACATCTTGACGAGAATCGCGCGGCCGGCGTCGTCCATGGCGGTCTTCGAATAGTCGAACAGCAGATCGCCAGCGGTAACCGAGAAGGTGCGAGCGCGGTCGGGCCGGTCGAAGCGGTCGAGGATCGGCGTCCGCGCGGCCTCTTCTGCGGCTTTCGTCAGGCGTGTCCAGTCCATGCCCGTCTCCTCAGTTCGCGATTTCGCGCCAGCGGCGGCCTTCGCGGTGCAACAGCATTGCGGCTTCTTCGGGACCGGTCGAGTCGACCTCGTAGGTCTTGGGACGGTCGCCCGTGTCTTCCCACCCCTCGATGATCGGATCTGTCCATGCCCAGGCCGCCTCGACCTCGTCGCCGCGCATGAACAGCGTCTGGTCGCCCCGGATCACGTCCATGATAAGCCGCTCATAGGCATCGGGCACGTCCGCCGCATCGGGGCCGAGCGCATCGGCGAAGGTCATGTCGAGCGGCACGTCGACCAGACGCATGCCGCCCGGTCCCGGTTCCTTGATCGTGACGAACAGGTCCATGCCCTCGTTCGGCTGCAGCCGGATCGCCAGCACGTTCCGGTGACGGCCGAGCGACTGGCCGAAGATCGAATGCGGCGCGTCCTTGAAGATGACCGCGATCTCGGTGTGCCGCGCCTTCAGGCGCTTGCCGGTGCGCAGGTAGAAGGGCGTGCCCGCCCACCTCCAGTTCGAGACCTGGAGCTTCATCGCGACGAAACTTTCCGTGCGGCTGCCCGGATCCTCGACCTGGTCGAGGTAGCTTTCGCCCTTCGACTTCGAAACGTACTGACCCCGCACGATGTCGGCGGGCGGCACGGCCTCGAGCGCGCGGATCACCTTGAGCTTCTCGTCGCGCACGGCATCCGGGCTGAACCGCGCCGGCGGCTCCATTGCGGTCAGGCACAGAAGTTGCATCAGGTGGTTCTGCACCATGTCCCGCATGGCGCCCGACTTGTCGTAATAGGCTCCGCGCCCGTCGACGCCCACGCTTTCGGCCACGGTGATCTGAACGTGATCGACGTAATGGGCATTCCACAGCGGCTCGAACAGCACGTTGCCGAAGCGCACGGCCATCAGGTTCTGGACCGTTTCCTTGCCCAGGTAGTGATCGATGCGATAAATCTGGTTCTCCGAGAAATGATCTCTCAGCGTCTTGTTCAGTTCCCGCGCGCTGTGAAGGTCGCGGCCGAAGGGCTTCTCGACCACGATCCGGCATTTCGGACCCGCGCAGCCGTGCTGGTGCAGACGCTCGGCCAGGGCGCCGAACAGCGAGGGCGCGACCGAGAAATAGAAGGCGCGCGTGACGCCCTTGCGCAAGAGCTTCGACAGCTCGTCCCATCCGCCGTCGCCTGTCGCGTCGACCGCGACATAGTCGATGCGCTCGAGGAAATCGTCGATCTCGGCTTTTGGGCGGTCCTTGTCGAGAAACTCCTCCAGCGCCGCGCGCACGTCCTTGCGATAGCCCGCGCTGTCCATCTCGGACCGCGCCGCGCCGACGATGCGGCTCTCGGGCGTCATCTGGCCGGCCTGGAAACGCCGGAACAGGGCGGGCAGAATCTTGCGGCGGGCAAGATCGCCGGTGCCGCCGAAGATGACGAGGTCGAAATCCTCGACGGGGATGACGCGCGAGACCATCGCCTATTCCTCTCCGCTCATGGTGTTACCGCTAACAAGCCATTTGCCCGCGCGGATAGCGCGTCGCGGTCCCGAAGTCCAGCCGGGCCCATGGTCATCACATCTTCGTGGCGTCCGCACTCTTTTTCTTTCGGACAAAGTCGCGGCATTCTAGGCAATTGCAAGTGAAGGAGGACTGAACCGAATGAAGGACGTCAACGGCCCCGAGGGACTGCAGAAGTTTTCCGATCCCCTTCGGACAGCCAGGGGCGAAACGCGCGCCGAGGTAGCCCTGACCAATCCGGACACGCTCTGGTTCAACACCGGCACCCTCTGCAACATCGAGTGCCTGTCCTGCTACATCGAAAGCTCTCCCACGAACGACGCGCTGGTGTACATGACCCGTGCCGAGGTCGAGGACTATCTCGCCCAGGCCCGGTCGCGTGGCTGGTCGCTGAGGGAGATCGGCTTCACCGGCGGCGAGCCCTTCATGAACCCCGAGATCATCGGGATGACCGAGGCATCCCTTCTTGCGGGCTACGAGGTCCTGATCCTGACGAACGCCATGCAGCCCATGATGCGGCGGCGCTTGCGCGACGGGCTTGTGGATCTGCATACCCGCTTCCCCGGCCGCCTGACGCTGAGGGTGTCGCTCGACCACTGGTCGGCGCGGCATCACGACGCGGAACGGGGCACGGGCAGCTTCGAGCGATCGCTCGAAGGGATGCGCTGGCTGCGGGACGAAGGCATCGCCATGACCGTCGCGGGCCGCACCGTCTGGGGCGAAAGCGAGGCCGAGGCGCGCGCGGGCTATGACGCGCTCTATCGCGCCGAAGGGTTCGCCATCGACGCCCTGAACCCGGGCCGGACGGTTCTCTTCCCCGAGATGGACGAAACCGTCGACGTCCCCGAGATCACCACAGCGTGCTGGGGCATCCTTCACAAGTCGCCCGACAGCGTCATGTGCGCCTCGTCTCGGATGGTGGTCAAGCGCAAGGGAGCCGCGACGCCGACCGTCGTATCCTGCACTCTCCTGCCGTACGAACGCGATTTCGAGTTGGGACGGACGCTGGCCGAGGCCGAGCGTCCGGTGCGGCTCAACCATCCGCACTGTGCCAAGTTCTGCGTCCTCGGCGGGGCAAGCTGCTCGGCCTGATCCTCCATCGACCTTCAAATACTTCGGGGAGCGCGAGGGGCAGCGCCCCTCGCCGTCACACCATGGCGCAGAGGAGTTCGAAGAGGATGTTCGCGCCCAGATAGGCCGTGGCGCCAGAAGGATCGAAAGGCGGCGACACCTCGACGAGGTCGGCGCCCCGAATGTCGAGGCCGGCCAGATGGCGGCACACCTCCAGCGCCTGAAAACTCGTCGGTCCGCCGACTTCCGGCGTTCCCGTCCCCGGCGCGAAGGCGGGGTCGACGAAGTCGATGTCGTAGCTGACATAGCAGGGACGGTCGCCCACGACCTCGACAGCTTCGGCCATGACGTCAGCCACACCGCGGGCGAAGAATTCCTCGATCCGGACGATGCGAATGCCGACGCTTTTGGCGAAATCCAGATCCTCCCGGCCATACATGGATCCGCGAATGCCGATCTGGATGACGCGCTTCGGGTCCAGAAGCCCCTCCTCGACCGCCCGGCGGAAGGGCGTGCCGTGGGTGTACATCTCGCCGCCGAAGTAGCTGTGGTAGAGGTCGGTGTGGCTGTCGAAGTGGATCATGCCCAGAGGCTCGTCCGCCGCGATCCCGCGCAGGATAGGCAGCGAGCAGAGGTGATCTCCGCCGATGGTCAGCGGGCGTATCCCTTGCGATTTCAATGTCTTGTAGAAGGACGTGAACCGCTCCAACGTGTCCGGCATGCTGGCAGGGTTCGGGCCGATGTCGCCGACGTCGGCGCAATTCGCGCGTTCGAAGGGCCGGGTGCCCGACACGGGATGCTCGGCCCGGATCATCGTCGAGGCGTCGCGCATCTGGCGCGGCCCGTGGCGAGGACCCGGACGGTTCGTGGTGCCTGCGTCCCAGGGCGCGCCGACCAGCCCGATCTCGACCTCCGAAAATCTTGGGTGGTCGGGCGTCACCAGCGGAAGCCGCATGAAGGTCGGCACGCCCGCATAGCGCGGCAGCACGAAGCCCGATACGGGCTGGAAGAAGGGGTCGCTCATGGCCCGAACGCTAGCGCGTCGTCACGGCCTTGCATAGCTCACGAAGGCGAAGCGGCGGGCGTCCGGCGACCAGCAGGGCACGTTGATCGTCCCTTGCCCGCCGAAGAGCGACAGAAGTGTCCGGGGCGCGCCGCCCTCCGCCGGTATCAGGCGAAGCTCCACGTCGCGGTCCCGCGGATGACCTTCGGTCCCCGCTTCGAAGGCGACGTAAAGCACATGCGCGCCGTCGGGCGAGGGATGCGGGAACCAGTTCACGCGCTCGTCGTCGGTCATTCTTTCGGGCGCGCCGCCCGAGACCGGGATGCGCCAGAGGTCGACCGAGCCGTCTTTCTCGCCGTTGAACCAGATCCAGCGGCCGTCCGGCGTGTAGTCCGGGCCGTCGCAATGGTCGAAGCCGCCGGTGACAATTGTCTCGTCACCACCCGACGCAGGCATGGTGCAGATCTGAAAGATGCCGTCCCGCCGACCGGCATAGGCCAGCGCTGCACCGTCGGGCGACCATCCGTGCCAATAGGCCGGCAGTGGCGCGCCGAGCGCTTCGGGCGATCCGCCCGAGACGGAAAGCGTGTAGATCTCGCTCATGCCGTTCCGCGTCTTGTCGCTGATGGCGAGGCGCGTGCCGTCCGGCGACAGCCCGTGGTCGTTGTTGAGCTGGCTCAGGTCTCCCGTATCGATCCGGTCGAGCCGGGGCGCGTCGAGCGGGAGTCGAAACAGGAGGCCGTCACCGTTGACGATCAGCGCCGTCCCGTCCGGCGTCCAGTTTGGCGCCTCGATCAAACGGTCGGTCTCGAAGACGGTCTCCGTCGCGTCCGTCGCCAGGTCGTAGATGCGAACCAACGAGGTCATGCGGGCACATACGAGAATCGGTCGAACCTCGCCTCGCGCGCCTGACCCGAGGTGTCGTAGGCGACAAGGCCAACGAAGGCCCCAGTGAAGGACGCGTGCTCGCCCCGTCCGCCCTCGTCCGAGATGACGGCGGCGTTCAGGACGGGGCCTATGGCCTGCCAGTCGCCGCCTTGCCGCCAGTAGAACTGCTGGGTCGCGTGATCGACCTCGACGGCCAGGTCCACCGGGCCCTCGGCCAGGGGGACGGGAGCGTCGAGCGGATGCTCGAGCGCGCAGTCGGGCCAGTTGCCGGGGCAGCTCTGAATCGTCAGGACGCGGCCCATCCCCGGCTCGTGGGTGACGAGAAGAGCGTGGAACTTGTGCCGGTTGTAATATGTCGTCAGCCCGGCGGCGTGTTGGTAGTCGCCGGGCATCACGTCGAGCGTCGTCTCGGCCCGATAGGCCAGGTGCTGCTGCCGGCGGGCGACGAGGGATTGTTCGAACCAGCTTCCGATGCTCTCGCGCCCGATCAGGGTCAGGCCGTCCAGCCCCGTCCGGAACAGCCTGTCGGGATGCGGATGGCGCAGCCACTGGAAGTCGTGATGGAGACCCTCGGCGAAGTCATAGGCCGATGGCTGCGGCAGCGGGCTGTCGGCGTCATGTGGCACCTCCTCGCGGACAAGGAGGCCGCCGCCTTCGAGATAAAGCCAGTCGTCGTCGCCCCAGACCACCTTCTCGATGCCCGTCTCGCGGCCGAGGGGGCAGAACCGCCCCTGCCCGTCCGGTCCCGCGATCGGACGCCCCATCAGGAAGGTGTGCCAGAGCGTACCGTCCGGACCCTCGACGTACTGCCCGTGTCCGGTCCGCTGGATCGGGTGGTCCGGAGCGTCGGCGGCTGAGAGGAGGAACTTGTCCGGATGCGTCTCGTAGGGTCCGCGGATGTCGCGCGAGCGTGCCATCGTCACCGCGTGGCCATAGCCCGTACCGCCCTCGGCCGTCGTCAAATAGTACCATCCGTTTCGCCTGAACAGGTGTGGCGCTTCGGTCAAACCGCGGTCGGTGCCGTCATATATACTAGAACATTCGCCCGTAAGCCCCTGGCTCGGCGACCATTCCTGCAGGAGGATGCCGTCGAAGCTGGCGTGCTTCGGGTTCCCGCCCGTGCCCTTGCCGCGGTGGTTCCAGCGCATGTTGACGAACCACTTGCGCCCGTCCTCGTCATGGAACAGCGACGGGTCGAAGCCCGAGGAATTGACATACCACGGGTCGCGCCACGGTCCTTCGATCCGTTCGGCGCAGGTGATATAGTTGTGCGCGTCCTTGAACGCCCCATCAAGCCGCTTGACGTCGGTGTAGACCAGCCAGAACAGCCCGTCGGCATGGGACAGGCAAGGCGCCCAGATGCCCCCCGAGTCCGGATTGCCGCGCATGTCGAGAAGCGCCGCACGGTCCAGTGGGGCGGCCGCAAACTCCCAGTTGGCCAGGTCGGTCGAGCGGTGGATGCGGACGCCGGGATACCACTCGAAGGTCGAGGTGGCGATGTAGAAGGTATCGCCGACGCGGCAGATCGAAGGATCCGCGTGGAAGCCGGGGAGGATCGGGTTGCGGATCATGGCTGGGCCTCCGTGGCGCGGGCGGCTTGCGCCGCCCGCCTTGCCGTCACGCAAGCAGGTCGCGCGCGGCGGCCGGGTCCAGCGCGGCCGGACGCGAACAGGTCGTCGTCATCTTGACGAAGCTGCCAGTCTCGCCCGATTTGAGGATGCCCGTCATGACTTCGACCGCGTGCAGCGCAAGCTCCATCGAGCAGCGGTGCGGCCGATGCTCGGCGATGGCGATGGCCATGTCGGCGAGTCCCGCGGTGCGATAGTTGGCGCGGACGTCCTGGTTCGCCTTCCCGAAAGGGTGATCCCAAGGCTCGACCTTGCGCGCGGGCGCGCGGCCCTCGGTCAGGATCAGGTCACCGCCGAAGAAGTTCGGATCGGGGACGTCGAGCGAGGCCTCCGTGCCGTAAAGCTCCATCGGCTTGTGCCCATGTCCCCAGACGTCCCAGCTCGTCGCCATCGTGATGACCGCGCCGCTGGCGAAGTCGAGAAGCGCGTGGATCGTGGTCGGCGTCTCGACCGGGATCGTCTCGCCCTTCCTCGGATCGGAGGAGATCGTGCGGGTCTTCGACGGCGTCGAGGTCAGCGCCACGACACGTTTCACGGGCCCCAGAAGCTGGATCAGGTTCGTGACGTAGTAGGGCCCGATGTCGAGAACCGGACCGGCGCCCGGCAGGAAGAAGAAGTCGGGGTTGGGATGCCAGTGCTCCATCCCGTGCGACATGACGAAGGCCGTGCCGCTTGTGACCTGCCCCACGGTGCCGTCGTCGATCAGGGCGCGGGCCTGCTGGTGCGCGCCGCCAAGGAAGGTATCGGGCGCCGAGCCGATGCGCAGACCGTTGGTGTCCGCGATGTGCTTCAGGTCCGCGCCTTCTTCCAGCGACAGGACGAAGGGCTTTTCGGAATAGACGTGCTTGCCCGCCTCGAGGATCGCCTTCGAGACGGCGAAGTGCGCCGCCGGAATGGTCAGGTTGACGACGATGTCGATGTCCTTCGCCGCCAGGAGGCCCTCGACGGTCTCGGCCCTGACGCCGAATTCCGTCGCGCGTGCCTCTGCCGCCGCCGCGCTGAGATCGGCCACCGCGCGCACCTCGATCCCCCGGAACAGGGGGGCGAGGCGCAGGTAGGCCGCCGAGATGTTGCCGCATCCGATGATGCCGACGCCCAGGGTCATGGGTCTGTTCTCCTCAGAGGGATTTCAGGAAGTCGAGCGAGCGCCGCGCGAAGCGGGCGTCGTCCGAGGGGTTGTCGTGCTCGGCAACGAAGAGGTCGACGCCGATGTTCTGAAGGGCCAGCATGATCCCCCGCCAGTCCATCGTCCCCGTGCCGACATCGGCCCAGCCATCCTCGTCGGCATTCTCGCCCTTGGGTGCGATGTCCTTGACGTGGGCGGCGGAGATCCGGTCGGCATAGCGCTGGATCCAGGGAAGCGGGTCCTGGTCGCCGCGCACGGCCCAGGCCACGTCGAATTCGAACGACAGGTCCGGCCCGCCGTCGAGGATCGCTTCGATCGGAAAGCTGCCGTCGTCGAGGGCGGTGAATTCGAAAGCGTGGTTGTGCCAGCCGAAGCAGTGGCCGGCATCCACGATCGGCTTGCCGGCGTCGGCCAGCCGACGCCCGAAGGCGCGCCAGCCGTCGGCGTTGGTCGGACGGTCGGGCTCGGCCAGGTGCGGGACATAAATGTCGGTGATCTTCAGCGTGCGCGCGATGTCCAGGACCGTCTTCGGGTCGGTTGCGACCATGTCGAGGCTGAAGTGCCCGCTCTTCATGTGCAGGTTGTTCTTCTCGAGGTCCGCTTTCAGGCCGTCGAGGTTCTTGAGGTTCGCATAGAGCGCGCCGTAGCCCTCGACGCGCGCATATCCGAGGTTCGCGATCATCGCGAGGGTATCGGACATGGGTCCGAAATTGCGGGACGAGTAGAGCTGGTAGGAATACTGGGTCACGGGATCGGAGTCCTTGGGTGGGTGTGTCAAAGCCGGGCTTCATCGCCCGTATCGAAGAGCGAGGCGTCGGCCGTGCGTAGCCCGACGGTGATGTGGTCGCCACTGCGAATCCGCGTCTGCCCGTCGGTGCGCAGCCAGAAGCGCCCCCCGTTGAGGGAGGTGAGGATCAGAGTGTCCGAACCAAGCGGTTCGACCACCTCGGCCTCGAGGTCGAGAACGGCGTCGCCGGTCCTTGCGTCATCGCCGACGAGAATATGCTCGGGCCGGATGCCGAACCATGCCTCGCCCTTTGCGGGGCGAGTGAAGTCGTAGCCGTCGAGCGGGATTGAAAGCGCGCCCGAGGTGAAGCGGTTGCCCGAAACGGTGCCCTTGACGAGGTTCATTGCCGGAGAGCCGATGAAGTCGGCGACATAGAGGTTCGCGGGCCGGGAATAGATCTCCTCGGGCGAGGCCAGCTGCTGGATCATGCCGTCCTTCATGATCGCGATGCGGCTGGCGAGCGTCATCGCCTCGACCTGATCGTGCGTGACGTAGATCATCGTGTTCTTCAGCCGGTGGTGAAGCTGCTTCAGCTCCACCCTGAGGTCCGCGCGAAGTTTCGCGTCGAGGTTCGACAACGGCTCGTCGAAAAGGAAGACGTCGACGTCGCGCACCAGCGCCCGCCCGATGGCGACCCGCTGGCGTTGGCCGCCCGACAAGGCCGAGGGCTTGCGCTTCAGGAGGGGTTCGATCTGAAGGACTTCCGCCGCGCGGGCCACGCGTTCCTTGATCTGCGGCTTCGGCACCCGCGCGTTCTTCAGGCCGAAGCTCATGTTCCCCTCGACCGTCATCTGCGGGTAAAGCGCGTAGGACTGGAACACCATGCCGATCCCGCGAGCAGAGGGCTCGGCCCAGGTCACGTTCGTGCCCTTGATCCATATCTGGCCTTCCGTGATCTCGAGGAGCCCGGCGATGCAGTTCAGAAGCGTGGACTTGCCGCAGCCGGAGGAGCCGAGCAGCACGAGGAATTCGCCCTCGTAGACGTCGAGGTTCAGGTTCCGCAGCACCTTCACGGCGCCGAAGTTGAGGTCCAGATTCTTGATCTCGACGGACTTCCGGTTGGCGTCGGTCATGGTTGCTACCCTTTCACGGCGCCGGCCGCGATGCCTCGGACGAAGAGGCGGCCAGATACGAAATAGATGACGAGTGGGACAAGGCCGGTCAGGATCGTCGCGGCCATGTTGACGTTGTATTCCTTCACGCCCTGCACCGAGTTGACGATGTTGTTCAGCTGAACCGTCATCGGATAATACTCGGGCTTGGTGTAGACGACGCCGAACAGGAAGTCGTTCCAGATGCCGGTGACCTGCAGGATCATCGCCACCACGAAGATCGGCAGCGACATCGGCAGCATGATCTGGAAGTAGATGCCCCAGAATCCCGCCCCGTCGACGCGCGCCGCCTTGAACAGCTCCTCGGGCAACGAGGTGAAGTAGTTGCGGAAGAGAAGCGTCAGGATCGGCATTCCGAAGACCGAGTGGACGAGCACGAGGCCCCAGAGAGTTCCGTAGAGGCCCATCTCGCGCAGCAGGATCACGATGGGGTAGAGCATCACCTGATAGGGGATGAAGGCCCCGAAGATCAGGATAGTGAAGAAGATGTCGGCCCCCTTGAAGCGCCAGTTGGCCAGCGCGTAACCGTTCACCGAGGCGATGGCGATGGACAGGATGACCGAGGGCACGGTGATCCGCACCGAATTCCAGAAACCGCGGCTGAGGCCGTCGCAGTTGAGGCCGGTACAGGCCTCGGACCAGGCCTTGACCCAGGGCTCGAAGGTGATCTCGACGGGCGGCGCGAAGATGTTGCCCATGCGGATCTCGGGCATACCCTTCAGCGAGGTCACGATCATCACGTAGAGCGGCAGGAGGTAGTAGAGCGACACGAGGATGAGCGTGCCGTAGAGGAATATGTTACGACGCGAGATCAGCCGTCGCGGACGCGTGCCCGACGGGCCGTCGAGTTGCGCGCGGACCGGGTCGGTGCCGGCCTTCGTGACAGCGAGGATGCCGGGATCAGACACGCTTCTTCCCTCCGAATTCGAGCATCGCCCACGGGATGATGACGATGGCGACGGCGAGAAGCATCATGGTCGATGCCGCGAAGCCCTGCCCCAGGTTCTGTCCCTGGAACATGTAATCGTAGACGTATTTCGCAGGGACCTCGGACGAGATGCCGGGACCCCCGGAGGTCTGTGCCACGATCAGGTCGTAGAGGCGGACGATGCCGCTGGCGATGATGACGAGCGTGGTGATGAAGACGGGCCGCATCATCGGGATGACGATGAACAGATAGGTCTTCCACATCGGGATGCCGTCGACCCGAGCGGCCTTCCAGATGTCCCCATCAATGCCCCTCAACCCGGCAAGCATCAGGACCATCACCAGGCCAGTTCCCTGCCAGAGCCCGGCGATCAGGACGCCGTAGATGACGATGTCGGGATTATACAGCGGGTTGAAGTCGAAGTTGGTGAACCCGAGGCTGCGGATCACATTCTGGATGCCAAGGTCGGGGTTCAGAAGCCACTGCCAGACGAGGCCGGTGACGATGAAGGACAGCGCGAAAGGATAGAGGATGATCGTCCGGAAGGTGTTCTCGAACCGGATCTTCTGGTCCATGAGTGCGGCGAGGACGAAGCCGATGATGAAGCTGAAGACCAGGCTGCAGAGCCCGTAGATCATCAGGTTCTCGATCGACACCTGCCAGCGTTCCGTCGCCCAGAGGCGCTCGTACTGGTCGAAGCCGACGAAATCGGCCCTCGGCAGTAGCTTCGAGTTGGTGAACGAATAGGTGACGGTCCAGAGCGTGCCGCCGAGGAACACCACCAGCGCCGTCAGGATCATCGGAATGGCGGCGATCTTGGCCGCCAGGTTACGGAACAGGCCGATCGGCCTCTTGGCTTCCGATGCCACGCGGTCCCCTCCCCTTCGGTCGTCTTCTTTTGATTGGGCGGGACCGCATGTCTGCGGCCCCGCCGTCGGACTATCCCTGACGGATCAGTCCTTGTTGCGCACGATCTCGACGAAGCGCTCCTGAGCGGCCTCGGGCGTGATCGACTCGTCCTGGAAGAACTGCACGAAGAGGTCGTTGAGCTGGTTGTTCGTGTCCTCGGTGTTCAGGAGGTTCACGTCGGGCATGGTGTTGCCCGCAGCCAGGATCTCGAGACCCTTCTTCATGCAGTCGTTCGCCGCAGCGAGATCGATGTCGCCGCGGATCGGAAGCGAGCCCTTCTTCAGGTTGAAGTTCACCTGGGTCTCGCGGGACAGCAGCGTCGCCGCCAGACGGTCCTGCGCCGCGCTGATTTCCGGGTCGTCGTTGACCGGGAAGTAAAAGGCATCGCCGCCGGTCGAGATGATCTCGCGCACGCCGAGACCCGGAAGGCAGGTATAGTCTTCTCCCGCGACCTCGCCTGCGACAGCGAACTCGCCCTGCGCCCAGTCACCCATGATCTGGCCGCCGGCCTGATCGGTGATGACGAGGTTGGTGGCCTGGTTCCAGTCCTGGACGTTCGAGCCCTTGGCCAGCTCGCGCGCGTCGGCCGCGGCGGAGAAGACCGCCTTCATCTCGTCGCCTGCAGCAAGCTCGGCATCCGCCTCGCCATAGATCGTCTGAAGGACTTCGGGACCGGCGACTGTCGCCATAAGGACGTTGAACATGCCCGAGGACTGCCAGGGCTGCCCACCGAGCGCCAGCGGCTGGATGCCCGCCTCGCGCAGCGCCGGACCGGCGGCCACGAACTCGTCCCAATTGGTCGGAACCGCGACACCGGCCTTCTCGAAGGCCGCGTTTGACAACCAGAGCCACTGCCACGAGTGGATGTTGACGGGGGCGCAATAGATCTTGCCGTCGAGCGTGCAGGCATCCAGAAGCGACGGCGGATTGACGATGTCCTTCCAGCCCTCCGCTTCCGCCACCGCGGTCATGTCCTTGAGAAGACCCGCCTCGATCAGTTCCTCGGCCTGGCGGCCGTGGTTGAACTGGAAGGCGCCCATGGGGTCGCCGCCGATGATTCGGCTGACCATCACCGGACGCGCGGTGCCGCCGCCGCCCGCGATGGCGCCGTCGATCCACTTGTCGCCGGAGGCGTCGAAGGCCTTGGCGAACTCGCTCACGGCAGCCGCTTCGCCGCCCGACGTCCACCAGTGGGTGACCTCGAGATCTGTCGCATTGGCCGAGCCGCCCGCCACGAGTGCGGTGCAACACAGAAGGGTACGCAACGATTTCATGGATTTTCCTCCCTGTTCCTAAATCGTTTGCGGTCACGTTAAATCGTTTTAGAATGGTAAATCAAGCGCGGAAAAAACTGGCGTTTCAAGCTGGGATGCGCAGGAAGGCGACGATGACGGATTCGGACAAGAAGGCGCTTCTCATGCCGGGCGAGCGCGAGCGGCCGACGCTCAAGACCATCGCGCGTCTTGCCGGTGTTGCGGTGCCCACGGTGTCACGCGCTCTCTCCAACGCACCCGACATCGGCCAGAGCACCAAGGAGCGTGTACGCGCGCTGGCCCTCGAGCTGGGGTATCGCCCGAACCGGGCCGGCCTCAGACTGCGCACCGGAAAGACCAACGTGCTGGCGCTTGTCCTGTCGACCGATCACGACGTGATGAACCACACCGCGAAGCTCATCACCGCCGTCGCCAGCGAGTGTCGCGGCACCCCCTACCACCTCGTGGTGATGCCCTATTTCCCCGACGAATCGCCTCTCACGCCCGTCGAATACATCGTCCGCACCGGCTCGGCGGACGGCGTCATCCTGAACCGCATCCAGCCCCGCGACACCCGGATCGAGTTCCTCCGCGAACGGCGGTTTCCTTTCGTCATGCATGGCCGCACGGCGGATTGCGGCGAGGATCCCTACTTCGATTTCGACAACGAGACCTACGGCCGCCTCTGCGCCGAAACCTTTGCCGCCCGCGGCCGAAAACGGATGCTGATCGTCGCCCCGCCCGGCGACCAAAGCTATTCCCAGCACATGACGCGAGGCGCCTCCGAAGCGGCGACGTCGGCCGGAATGACCGCCCGCGTTCTGGAGGGCGCCACAAGCGACAGCCCGACGGACCGCGTCGCCGCGGCCGTCGCCGCCGACCTTGCGCTCCATCCCGACACGGACTGCGTGATGACCGCGTCGGCGCCCTCGGCCGTCGCCGCCACGCAGTCGATCGAGGCCGCGGGCCGCACCATCGGGCGGGACATCGATCTCGCGTCCAAGGAGGCGATCTCGTTCCTGAAGGTGTTCCGCCAGGAAATCCTCGTCTTTCACGAGGACGTGGCCGGCACGGGCAGCTTTCTGGCGCGCGCGCTGATGCAACGCATCGACCGGCCGGACCTTCCCGCGCTTCAGAAAGTGATCCGGCCCGATCCCCTGGAAGAGACGATGACCTTCGGCGGTTAAGCGTTTCGCAAGGCGGGATCGTTAGTACGCAACCCTGTGATTGTCCAACCAGGGTAGCCAACCATGAACAGACTTGCACTCAGCGGCGCGATTCTCGCGCTTACGGCCATTCCCGCCCTTGCCAACGATTTCGAACCCGCGATGCGCGGATTTCTCGAAGACGGCATCCAGAGCTGGGCGTCGAACCAGGTCCTGATCGACGCGATCCGCAACCAGAACGCCGCGACCGGCGGCTATGACCAGACCCGGATCGACGCGCTGGATCAGACCTGGCGGGCCGAGGTGGGTACCGGCGCGACGCCGACCATCGATCCGGTCCTCGGCAACTCCGCCGCCGACTTCCTGCGCGAACAGGTGTCGAAGTCGAACGGGCGCATCACCGAGGCGTTCATCATGGACGCGCACGGCCTGAACGTCGCGTCCTCGGCGGTGACGTCGGACTATTGGCAGGGTGACGAGGACAAGTTCCAGAAGACCCATGACGTTGGTCCGGACGCCGTGCATTTCGGCGACGTCGAGTTCGACGAGTCGAGCCAGACCTACCAGGGCCAGATCTCGATCACGATCGTCGATCCGGACACCGGGGCCCCGATTGGCGCGATGACCGTCGGCGTCGACGCGGAATCGCTCCTTTGACCCGTGCCTGACCCCTCTCTCGTCCCGCCTCTAGGAGACCGCGTCCCCATGTCGAAGCCGCAGGCCCGTCGCACGTCGCTGCCGATCTTTCTCAAGTGCCTCATCCTCATCGTCGGCATCTGCGCGGTCCTGTCGGCCGCGCTGACGGTCATGTCGCTTCGCACCAGCGGCCAGATCGCCCTGGAGGCGGCGCGGTCCCTGGGCGCGAGCGTCACCGAGTCCACGGCGCAGCAGATCGCTGCACCGCTCAAGTTCGGCGACTTGGCTCAGGTCGAGGAAAAACTGGAAGCCGTCATCGACAGCACGGCGCTCGCGACCCTTTCCATCGTCGTCGCGCAAGGCGCCGTCGTCGCGCAGCAGGGGAAGGACAGCGCCCTCGAAGCGATCGAAGCGCTGGCGAGACAGGCAGCCGACGCGGGAGAGGAAATCGTTTCGCCCGACGGGCTCCTCGTCGCGGTCCCCATCTTCGGCGGCAAGGAACGTACCGTTCTCGGCGGCCTCGGTGTGGTGTGGAGCCCGGCGGCGCTCGAATCGACCGTTGCGGACGACCTCAAGATCGCCATTGCGGTCAGTGCCGCGATTGCCCTCGTCATGTCCGCCCTCGGGACATGGGCCGTTCGGCGCATCGTGACCAGCCCGCTGAATCGCATCATCCTGCGGACCTCCGACATGGCGCGAGGCGATTTCGCCACGCCTGTGCCCTATCTCGACCGGGGCGACGAGATCGGCAACACGGCCACGGCTCTCGAAACCCTGAGGATGAGGCTGGACGCGGCCGAGATCGCCAAGGTCGACGCCATGTTCCGCGGCGCGGGCTTCCAGGGATCGACCGCTGCGATGATGCTCTGTGACACCGACATGACCGTCACTCACTGCAACACGGCGATGATCGACCTGGTGCGCAACAACCTCGACGATTTCCGGGTGGTCGTGCCCTCTTTCGATCCCGACGGCCTCGTCGGCATGAACGCCGATCTGTTCCACCGCAGGCCCGAGGGCCCGCGCAGGCGTATGGCCGAAGCGTCCTTCCCGATCGACATCGACATCACCATCGGCAGCGTTCTGATGAACCTCGTGCTGAACCGGATCGAGGGCGAGAACGGCGCCACGATGGGCTATGTGCTCGAATGGCTCGACGTCACCGAGCAGCGCAAGACGGCGGCGGTCCTCGCCTCGCTGGAACAGGCGCAGTTGCGCGCGGACTTCGGCGCCGACGGACTGCTCTCGGCGATGAGCGACCGCATGGCAAACGCGCTGAAGACCGGCGGACGGACGCCTTCGGACGTGCGTCTGGCTCAATTCGTCCGAAATGCCGACGGAAGCCCTGTCGAGCCCTCGCTCAAGTCCGGCAAGGCCATATTCGGGAAGTTTCTCACGACGATGGGGGCCGTCGATCTGCTGCTCGACGGCAGCCTCAGCCCCACCACCGATTCCGCGGGCCGCCTCACGGGTTTCGTTCTCCTCGGTCAGGACATCACCGCGAGCGAGGCGCGGCTTCGCGCGGCGACCGAACAGAACGAGCGCATGGTGGCCGAGCAATCGCGCGTCATGACCGAACTGAAGGGTGCGCTGACCCAGCTGTCGGACGGCAATCTGCGCGTCCGCATCGAGGCCGCGTTCCCCGGCGACTACGAGGCGCTTCGCAGCGACTTCAATCGCGCGGTGGGGGAACTCGACGGTGCGATCGCCCGTATCCTCGCCAGCGCGGACGCCATCCTCGGGGAGGCCGACAATGTATCCGGCGCGGCCGACGACCTGTCGCGTCGGACCGAGCGCCAGGCCGCTACGCTGGAAGAAACGGCCGCCGCGATCTCGGAGCTGACCGCCTCGGTCGCCTCGGCCGCGTCGGGAGCCAAGCAGGCCAACGACGTCGTCGACGAGGCCCGCGACAACGCCGCGACCTCGGGCGACGTGGTCCGGCAGGCCGTCGACGCCATGGGCGAGATCGCCAACTCCTCGGAACAGATCTCACGCATCATCGGCGTGATCGACGAGATCGCCTTCCAGACCAACCTTCTTGCCCTCAACGCAGGCGTCGAGGCCGCGCGCGCAGGCGATGCGGGACGCGGCTTCGCCGTTGTGGCGTCGGAGGTCCGCGCGCTCGCGCAGCGCTCCTCGGAAGCCGCGCGCGAGATCACCGACCTCATCTCGACCTCGTCCGAGCATGTCAAGAAAGGCGTCTCGCTGGTCGGAAAGGCCGGTCACGCGCTAACCGAGATCGTGGCGTCGGTCGGCGGCATCGCCGAACACGTCTCGGGCATCGCCGCCTCGGCGCGCGAGCAGTCGACCGGCCTCGACGAGATCAACACGGCGATGAACCAGCTCGACCAGGTCACCCAGAAGAACGTCGCCATGTTCGAGGAAACGATGGCCTCGTCGAAGCTGATGACGACCGAGGCGACCTCGCTCGTGTCGATCACCAACCGCTTCCAATGCAGCGGACCGCGTGCGTCCGCCTCGAGCACCGCCCCGGCCGCGGTTCAGGCGAAGAACGGCGCGGCTGACGCGCCTGCGCCCGTAGAGCGAAGTGTCGCCAAGCTCGCACCTCTCGGCCGAAGCGCGGGGCAGGACGTCAGGACGGATGCCGGTCGACCTACGAGGTCCGCCGGCAATCTGGCCTTGGCGCCGGAGGACGTGGCCGATGACGACTGGGAGGAGTTCTGATCCCTGACTTCAGGCGCACGCATCGTCGCGATGCGCCGCCCGGCCCCTGCCCTAGCCCCGCATCCTTGCGCCCTCCGGATCGAAGGCCGGACGCGTGACCAGGCGGGCCCGGCGCTTGTGGCCGAGTATCTCGATCTCGGCCTCCAGCCCGTCGCGGACCTGTTCCGCAGGGATCAGCGCCAGCGCCATCGACCGGTCGGTCCAGTGCGCATAGCCGCCCGATGTGCAATAGCCGGCAACGGCGCCATCGATCCACACCGGTTCCCACCCCACGGCGTCAGCCTCATCCGCGTCCACCTCGAAGGCGACGAGGCGGCGGCCGGCGCCCGCCGACCTTTCCGCCTCGGCCGCGGCCCGTCCGATGAAGTCCGCCGTCTTGCCGAAGTCGATGAAGCGGTCGAGACCCGTCTCGCCCGGCGTCAGGTCGGCGGTATAATCCCGCCCCCAGGCGCCGAAAGCCTTCTCGAGCCGAAGCGACATGAGCGCCCGCAACCCGAAGGGCCTCAGTCCCAGGTCGGACCCGGCCGCATCGAGCGCCTGCCACAGCGCGCGTTGCATCGTCGCCTCGCAATATATTTCGAACCCGAGGTCGCCGGTATAGCTGACGCGCTGGATCCGCGCCGCAGCCGGCCCCACGGTCGCGCGCGTAACGGCCAGAAACGGCAGCGCCGCCTGAGACACCTCGGCGGCCGTCACGCGCGTCAGAAGCTCGCGCGCCGACGGACCGGCAAGCTGAAATCCGGTCAGCCGATCCGAGAGGTTCTCGATCGTCACGTCCTCGTCCGGCCGTAGAGAGGCCGCGAACCAGCGCAGATGCATGTCCTGCGCGGCGTAGCTCGACACCAGGAGGAAGTCGTCAGCGCCGTAACAGGCCACGCTCATGTCGCCCACGAGTCGCCCCGAGGGCGCCAGCATCGGCGTCAGCGCCATGCGCCCCGGAACCGGAATGCCCCCGCCATGCCGCGGTCGAGCCAATCCCGCGCGCCCGAACCGGTGACGCGGAATTTTGCGAAAGCCTGGATATCGCCGATGCCCACGCCTGTGCGGACCGCGCGCACTTCGTCCCGCACCGCGTCCCAGGCGTTAGAGCGCCGGAAGGTCGGCTCTTCCCGGCGCGCCTCGCCGGGGCGCGCGAACCAGTTCACCACTTCCATGCCGTAGCTCGCGCCGAAGACCGCGCCCTTGGCGTCCCAGACGTCGTACATGGGCGACGTGCGGAAGGGGCGCGCGGCGGTGAGTTCCTCGTTAGGATAGCTGACAGAAAAGCGACGGCGATAGTTCTCGATCACCTTCGGCACAGTGTATCCCGGCGTCGTCCAACGCCCGAAGCGCGCCACATCCATCGCGCGCGGGTCGCGCTCGGTCTCGCCTTCTATCATCCACTGCGCCAGCGCCAGGCCCACGCCCCCGCCCTGGCTGAAGCCCGCCATGACCGCGCAGGCCGCCCAATAGTTGCGCAGGCCCGGCACCGGTCCAACCAGGGGATTGCCGTCGGGCGCGAAGGAGAATGGCCCGTGGATCACGCGCTTGATCCCCGCGCGTTCCAGGATCGGGAAGCGCCGCCAGGCGAAGGCGACGCTGTCTTCGATCTTGTCGAGGTCGTCGTTCAGAAGCTCGTGTCCGAAGTCCCAGGGTGTGCCGTCGACCGCCCAGGGCTCGCAGCGCTGCTCGTAGAAGCCGATGACAAAGCCCTTTCCCTCCTGGCGCAGATAGCTTTCGCCGCCGGGATCGATGACATGCGGGATCTCGTCGGCGCGGGCCGCGATCTCGGGGACGTCGCCGGTGACAAGGTACTGGTGCGCCATCGGCAAAAGCGGAAGATAGACGCCCGCGAGCGCCCCCACCTCGCGGGCCCAGAGGCCGCCGGCGTTCACGACGTGCTCGGCGTGGATCGTGCCCTTCTCGGTGATGACGTCCCAGGTGCCGTCCGCGCGAGGGTTCGTCTCGAGGACCCGGTTGTGGGTCACGATCTCGGCCCCGCCCATCCGCGCCGCGCGGGCATAGGCGTGCGTCGTCCCCGAAGGGTCGAGGTGACCGTCGAGCGGATCGTAGAGCGCGCCCAGGATGCCGTCGGTGTTCACGAAATCCGCCATCTCGCGGATCTCGTCCGGCCCGATGATCCGGGTGTCGAGACCCATGTAGCGGTGCTTGGCGCGTTCGGCCTTCAGCATGTCGAAGCGCTCGGGCGTGTCGGCCAGCGTCATGCCGCCGGAATGGTGCAGCCCGCAGGACATGCCGGTGATGGCTTCGAGTTCGCGGTAGAGGTTGATCGTGTAGCCCTGGAGCGCCGCCATGTTGGTGTCGCCGTTCAGGGTGTGAAAGCCGCCCGCGGCGTGCCAGGTCGACCCGCTGGTCAGCTCCGAGCGCTCGATCAGCATGACGTCGGACCAGCCGAGCTTGGTCAGGTGATAGAGCACCGAACAGCCGACGACGCCGCCGCCGATCACCGCCACGCGCACATTCGTCCTCATGCCGTCCCCCGTCCAGGTCCGGCGCATGGGCCGGCGTTTTGGGGTCAGCCTGCAAGGCGGCGCAGGGTGCGTCACGTCATTTCGCGACACGGCGAGGGCGCTCCGCGGCATCGGAGACGCGCCGATGCGATGACCGTCGCTGGACAGACCTTGATCAAATACGACCGAACGCGGGTTGGCTTCCGAAACATTGCCGGAACGGGTTGTCCGGATGCGACAATCGCCGCTTTTCGTGCCTTCGCGGACGCGGCCGCAGTCAATCCGCTACTTCCCGCGCCTTCCGACTTTACTCTTGGGAACCGAGCCCCAATGTCCGCTACATGATCCGTTTCGTTCCCGGCCCCGACTCGCAGACCGACTTCCGTGAGGCGCTTGGCGCCTTCGCGACCGGGGTGACCGTCGTCACATGCCGGTCGTCGCACGGCCCGCTCGGGATCACGGCGAACAGCTTCTCCTCGGTGTCGCTCGATCCGCCGCTCGTCCTCTGGTGCCCGGCGAAATCCTCGTCCCGCTTCGACGCCTTCGTTCGGGCCAAGCGCTTCGCGATCCACGTCCTGCGCCGCGACCAGCAGCCCCTCTGCCGCCGCTTCGCCTCCGAAGGGCTGGCCTTCGAAGGTCTCGACTGGCGCGAGGATGCGGCGGGCGTGCCAGAGCTTGACGGCTGCCTCGCCCGCTTCGAATGCGCGTCCGAGGCGGTTCACGACGCGGGCGACCACGCCATCGTCGTCGGGCTCGTGCTCGCCGTGACGCGACAGCGGGGCGAACCCCTGATCTTCGCAGGCGGACGCTACGGCGGCGTCGACCTCGACTGAGGCGTCAGGCCAGTTCCTCGACCGCCACGACGCCCGGCAGGGATTTCAGCGCCCCCTTGATCTGAGGCGACACGGGCCAGCCGTCGCCGATGTCCACCGGCACGTCCTGCGGCGCCCCGCCAAGCGGAACCGCAAGCGCCGTGATCCGCACCGGCCCCCGCGCCCGGATCGAGCCATCCTCGCGGAAGCGCCCGAGGACCGACTGGATCAGCACGGCGGCGTCAGGCGTGTCGATCATCACGTTGAGTCCCGCGGCCATGCCATCGGCGACCAGTCCCTCGATCGGGGTCACGCCACGCGCAATGGGGTCGAACTGACCTTCGTTGAAGCGGGCCTCAAGCGTCATCACGACCTGGTGGGTCTGCTCGAACACGCGGCGGATGGTGTCGAAGTCGTCCGGGAAAAGCGCCATGCCGGACACCTGCCCAGTGGGGTCCGAGATGTTCATGCGGAAGAAGCGCGTGCCGCGCCCCGATTTCCGCTCCTGAAGCCCCGAGACGATGACACCCACGCGGGCGACCGCCGCGCCGTCGCGCTCGGCCTTCGCCTGAAGCTCGGCCAGCGTCAACATCCCCTTCCGCTTCAGCGCGACCGCATAGTCGTCGAGGGGGTGGCCGGACAGGTAGAAGCCGATCGCCGCCTGTTCCTGCGCCAGCCTCTCGTTCGGCAGCCAGTCGTCTATGGGCGACAGACGCGGCTCGGGCAGGTCGTCGCCCGCCTCGCCGAAAAGCGAGACCTGCGCGCTGCCCTTCTGTTCGTGGATCGCCGCTGAATAGGCGGTCAGCGCGTCGAGCGACGAGAAGATGCGCCGCCGGTTCGGATCGAGCTCGTCGAAGGCCCCAGCGCGGGCCAGCATTTCGAGCGGCCGCTTGCCGATTCGCTTCAGGTCGACGCGTCGGGCAAGGTCATAAAGCGTCGAGAAGGGTCGCCCGCCCCGCCCCTCGACGATCAGCCGCATCGCGTCGAGCCCCACGTTCTTCAGCGCGCCAAGGGCATAGACCAGCTTGCCGTCGCGGACCGAGAAGGAGGCTTCCGACCGGTTCACGCAAGGGGGCACGATGGCGATGTCGAGGCCCCGGCGAACCTCCTCGGCATAGACGGACAGTTTTTCGGTCTGGTGGAGATCGCAGTTCATCACGCCTGCCATGAACTCGACCGGGTGGTTCGCCTTCAGCCAGGCCGTCTGGTAGCTGACGACGGCATAGGCGGCGGCGTGCGACTTGTTGAAGCCGTAGTTGGCGAACTTGTCGAGAAGGTTCCAGACCTCCAGCGCCTTGCGGTCGTCGACCCCGTGGGTCTTGGCGCCCGCGATGAACTTCGGCCGCTCCTTGTCCATCTCGGACTGAAGCTTCTTGCCCATGGCGCGGCGCAGAAGGTCGGCGCCGCCGAGCGAATAACCCGCCATCTCCTGCGCGATCTGCATCACCTGTTCCTGATAGACGATGATGCCCTGCGTCTCGTCCAGGATATGGTCGATGGAGGGGTGCAGACGCTCGCGCTCGGCGCGGCCGTTCTTCACGTCGCAGTATTGCGGGATGTTCTCCATCGGACCGGGCCGGTAGAGCGCCACAAGCGCCACGATGTCCTCGATGCAGGTGGGCTTCATGCGCCGGAGCGCATCCATCATGCCCGAGCTTTCGACCTGGAACACCGCGACCGTGCGGGCCTTGGCGTAAAGCTCGTAGGTCTTCTCGTCCTCGAGAGGGATAAGCCCGATGTCGTTCTCGGTGCCCGCCTCCGGCTCGTAAAGCCGGGTGCCGTCCGCCGCCTCGTGCAGCCTGCGCCCCGAGGCAAGGATCAGCTCGATGGCGTTCTGGATCACGGTCAGGGTCTTGAGGCCGAGGAAGTCGAACTTCACCAGTCCCGCCTGTTCGACCCACTTCATGTTGAACTGCGTGGCCGGCATATCGGACCGCGGATCGCGGTAAAGCGGCACGAGTTGGTCCAGCGGCCGGTCGCCGATCACCACACCGGCGGCGTGGGTCGAAGCGTTCCGCAACAGACCCTCGACCTGCTGGCCGTAGGTGAGAAGCCGGTCGACGACCTCTTCCGACCGCGCCTCTTCACGCAGGCGCGGCTCCTCGGCCAGAGCGCGCTCGATCGACATGGGCTTCACGCCCTCGACCGGGATCAGCTTGGACAGCCGGTCGACCTGGCCGTAGGGCATCTGGAGCACGCGCCCGATGTCCCGCACCGCCGCCTTCGACAGAAGTGCTCCGAAGGTGATGATCTGGCCGACCCGGTCGGCGCCGTACTTGCCCTGGACGTAGCGGATCACCTCCTCGCGCCGGTCCATGCAGAAGTCGATGTCGAAGTCCGGCATCGACACGCGCTCGGGGTTCAGGAACCGCTCGAAAAGAAGCGAATAGCGCAGGGGATCGAGGTCGGTGATGGTCAGTGCATAGGCCACCAGCGAGCCCGCGCCCGAGCCGCGGCCCGGCCCGACGGGGATCGAGTGATCCTTCGCCCACTTGATGAAGTCCGCCACGATCAGGAAGTAACCGGGGAACCCCATGCCCTCGATGATGCCCAGCTCGAACTCGAGCCGCGCGTCGTAGTCCGCGCGCGGGGCGGCGGGCTCGATCACCGCAAGACGCGCCTCGAGCCCCTGCTTCGCCTGACGCCGCAACTCCTCGACCTCGTCGTCGGCGAAGCGCGGCAGGATCGGCTCGTGGGTCTCGACGGCGAAGGCGCAGCGGCGCGCGATCTCGACGGTATTCTCCAGCGCCTCGGGCAGGTCGGCGAAGAGGGCCGCCATCTCGTGCGCGGACTTGAAGTAGTGCTGCTGGGTCAGCCTGCGGCGTGGCGCCTGCTGATCGACGTAGGCGCCTTCGGCGATGCAGATCAACGCGTCATGCGCCTCGTACATCTTCGCATCGGGGAAAAAGACGTCGTTCGTGGCGACGAGCGGCAGCTCCATCGCGTATGCCATCTCGATGGCAGGGCGTTCCGTCAGGCGCTCGGCCTCGGGCAACTGCCCGCCTTCGCCGGGGTGGCGCTGCAGCTCGATATAGAACCGCGTCGGGTAGATTTCCGACAGGCGCCGCGCCAATGCCTCGGCACGGGCCGCGTGTCCCGCCTGCAGAAGCCGTCCGACCGGCCCGTCCGCACCGCCCGACAGGCAGATGAGCCCCTCGGCATTCGCGGCGAGGTCCTCGAGGGTGACATGCGGTGCGTCGGCATCGCGCAGATAGAGGCAGGAATTCAGCGTCATCAGGCTCTGGTAGCCCGCCTTGTTCTGCGCCAGCAGGACCATCGGCGCGGGCGGCACCGGCTTGTCGCCCGGCGCAGGCCGCTCGTAGGCGACCGAGATCTGGCAGCCCACGATCGGCTGGATGCCCTGCCCCATCGCCGAGACGGAAAACTCGAGCGCCGCGAACATGTTGTTCGTGTCCGTGACCGCGACGGCGGGCATCCCGGCCTTCTGGCAGAGACCCGGCAGCTTCTTCAGCCGCACGGCCCCTTCCAGCAGAGAATACTCGGTGTGGACGCGCAGGTGAATGAATCGGGGGGCGTTCGTCATGGGCGGCAGACTAGCGCCGGGACGCAGGGGGCGGAAGGCACCGATGCCCGTTGTGGGGGATCGAGCGCAAGCGTAGCGTCACCGGTCGTATCCCCCGCGCGAGTCGCATCTTGGACACCGTTCTGCTGTTTGCCGTCGTGGGCTTCTGCGCCCAACTCATCGACGCCTCCCTCGGCATGGGCTTCGGCCTCATCTCCTCCTCCATCCTCCTTGCGGGCGGCGTGTCGCCGCCGCTGATCTCGGCCGCCGTGAACGCGGCCAAGCTGCCGACAGGCCTCGTGTCGGCGCTCTCGCACATGCGCTTCGGCAACATCGACCGCCACGTTCTAACGCGGCTGACGGTGTCTGGCGTGGCGACCGGCGTCCTCGGCGCCCTCCTCCTGTCGCACCTCAAGAGCCCGGCGGTCGTGATCCTCGTCTCGGTCTTCCTGATGATGATGGGCATCCTGATCTTCGTCCGGGGCATCCTCGGGCGGACGCCCTCGGTCGTCGCCTTCGCGCCCGCCTGGGCCATCGGCGGGGCGGGCGGTCTGATCGAGGGCATCGGCGGAAGCTGGGGCCCGATCGTGACCACGGGCCTTCTCGGCGCGGGCTACCCACCGCGCAAGGCCGTGGGCTCGTCCTGCGCCGCCGAGCTTGCCGTATCGGCGGCGGTCTTCGCGACGCTCATGATCACGTTCAGCCGCGGCCACTGGGGCGATGACGGCGGTCTTCATACGGTGCTGGGCCCGGTCGTCGGCCTGATCGCCGGAGGCCTGCCCGCCGCGGCCGTGGGCGGCTACATGGCCTCGCGCATCCCGCGCCGGCCGATGAGCCTCGCGGTCGGCTGCCTGGCCTTCGGAATCGGGCTCTGGAGGATGCTCGAAGCGGTCTGACGCAAGGGCGTCCGCGCCACAGCGTCTCACCTGCCGTCCTTCCCCTGTCCTTCGCGCGAATGCAGGCTAACCTCCGCCACATGCTTCTTGCCGTTCGCGATCTCGTCAAACGCTTCCCAGGGGCCGAGCGCCCCGTGCTCGACGGGATCTCTCTCGACGTCGAGGGGGGCGAGATCGTGGCGCTCACGGGTGAAAGCGGCTCGGGCAAGTCGACCCTTCTTCATGTCGTGGCCGGGCTCGAGCCCGCCGACATCGGCCATGTGCTGATCGACGGCCAGGACCTGACCGAAATGGACGACAGGGGTCGCGCCGCCCTGAGACGCAGCGACATCGGCATCGTTTTCCAGCAGTTCAACCTGATCCCCTCGCTGTCCGTGGCTCGCAACCTGGCCTTCCAGGCGCGCCTCGCCGGGCGGGCCGAGGAGGCGCAGCTTGACGCTCTCGCCCTTCGGCTGGGCCTGACCGATCACCTGGCGAAATACCCCGAGGAGCTTTCCGGCGGGCAGCAGCAGCGCGTGGCCATCGGCCGCGCGGTCGCGGGCGGTCCGCGCCTTCTCATGGCCGACGAGCCGACAGGCAACCTCGACGAGGCGACGGGCGACACGGTGATGGACCTTCTCGTCTCGCTCGCCCGCACCGAGGGCACCGCCCTTCTCGTCGCCACGCATTCCCAGAGGCTCGCGGCCCGCGCCGACCGCCGCCTGCACCTCAGCCGGGGTCGCCTGGCATGACGGGACGCTTCCATCGGCCGTCAAATACGTCGGGGGGCCGCCCGCAGGGAGGCGGGGGCAGAGCCCCCTCGCCCGCCCGATGATCCGCACCGTCCTCTCGGCCCTCCTGTCGCACTGGCGTCGGCGGCCGTTCCAGCTCGTGACCCTGATCCTGGGCCTGGCCCTCGCCACCGCGCTCTGGTCGGGCGTGCAGGCGATCAACGCCGAAGCGCGGAAAAGCTATGCCGCGGCAGCCGACGTCCTCGGCGGCGGAGGCGTCTCGGCCCTGACCGCCCCCGCCGCGGCACCAATCCCGGTCGAGACTTACGTGGCCCTCCGCCGCGCTGGCTGGCTGGTCAGCCCCGTCATCGACGGCTGGATCGAGGGCGACCGGGGCCGCGTGCGGCTTCTGGGCGTCGACCCCTTTACCCTGCCCGAGGCGTCGCCCGCCGCCGGGTCGCTCGACACGGACGACCTCGCTGGCCTCGTCGCGGCGGGCGGCGACATGCTGGCCGATCCTGTCACGGCGGGGCGGCTGTCGGCCTTCGGCGACCGTGTCGTCCCGCGCGAGGGGCTGGCGTCGGGCCTCGTCCTGACAGACCTCACCGTTGCCGCGGAACTGACCGGGCAGCAAGGATACTCGCGTCTGCTGATAGACCCCGTTCAACCGTTGCGTCAGGCCCCGCTCGACGAGGCGGCGCCGGACCTCGCCCTCAGCGAGCCGCAGACCGCCGACGACCTAGGGCGCCTCACCGACAGCTTCCATCTCAACCTGACCGCCTTCGGACTTCTGTCCTTCGCGGTCGGTCTCTTCATCGTCAACGGCGCGGTCGGCCTCGCCTTCGAACAGCGCCGCTCGGTTTTCCGCACCCTGCGCGCGCTCGGCGTCCCGGCCGGCACGCTCGTCGGCCTACTCACCATCGAGCTTCTGATCTTCGCGGTGATCGCGGGCGCCATCGGCATCCTTCTCGGCTACATTATCGCCGCAAGCCTTCTGCCAGACGTCGCCGCGACACTGCGCGGCCTATACGACGCCAGCGTCGAAGGCACGCTGACGCTTTCGCCCGCCTGGTGGCTCTCCGGTCTCGTCATCGCCTGCCTCGGCACGGCGCTGGCTGCGGCGGGCGGCCTGTTGCGGGTCGCGCGCATGCCGCCCCTCGCCCCCGCGCGACCCCGCGCCTGGGCGATGGTGTCGGGCCGGGCGATCCGGTCCCAGCTTCTTCTGGCCGGGCTCTGCCTGGCGCTCGCCTGCCTCGCGCTCGTCGCGGGGGGCGGCCTCGCCGGCGGCTTCGTCCTGCTCGGCGGCGTCCTCCTCGCCGCGGCGCTTGCGCTCCCAGCGGTGCTGTCCGGCCTCGTGGCGCTGGCGGGGCGCAGCGCGCGGACGGCCCTGTCGGAGTGGTTCTGGGCCGATACCCGCCAGCAGCTTCCCGGCCTGTCGCTGGCGCTGATGGCGCTGATGCTGGCGCTCTCCGCCAACATCGGCGTCGGCACGATGGTGTCGAGCTTCCGGCAGACCTTCACCGGCTGGCTCGACCAGAGGCTCGTGAGCGACCTCTACGTCAGCGCCCGCGACGACGCCGAAGGGGGTCGGCTGCGCACGTTCCTCGAGGCCCGCGCCGAAGGCGTGCTGCCGATCTGGAACACCGAGGGCGACATCCTGGGCGCTCCGACCGAGATCTACGGCATGGCCGATCACCCGATCTATGCCCGGACATGGCCGCTTCTCGCCTCCCTCCCCGAGACATGGGCGCGGATGGGCCGGGGCGGAGGCGTCCTCGTGAACGAGCAGCTCGCGCGGCGCGAAGACCTGTCGCCCGGCGACCTGCTGGACCTGCCCGGCGGCTTTCGCGACGAAATCCTCGGCGTCTACAGCGACTACGGCAATCCGCTCGGGCAGGTGGTGATCCCGCTCCAGGTGCTGACCGACCGCTATCCCGAGGCAGAACGCACCGACTTCGGCGTCCTCGTCGGCGACGGCGGAACCGACGACCTGCGCCGTGCGCTCGAAGGCGAATTCGGTCTCCCCGCCGATGCGATGACCGACCAGGCCGCGCTGAAGGCGTTCAGCCTGTCGATCTTCGAGCGGACCTTCGCGGTCACGGGCGCGCTCAACGTGCTGACGCTCGGCGTGGCGGGCGTCGCGATCCTCACGAGCCTCCTCACGCTGGCGTCGATGCGCCTGCCCCAGCTTGCGCCTCTCTGGGCGCTTGGTCTCACGCGCGGTCGCCTCGCCCGGATAGAGTTCCTGCGCGCGCTCGTCCTCGCGGCGCTGACCTTCGTGCTGTCGGTGCCCGTGGGCCTCGGTCTGGCCTGGATCCTGCTCGCTGTCATCAACGTCGAGGCCTTCGGCTGGCGCCTGCCCATGTTCGTCTATCCCCTCCAATGGCTGTGGCTTGGGCTTCTTTCGCTCGCGGCGGCCGCACTTGCCGGTCTGTGGCCAGCAGTGCAACTGGCCCGCCGTCCGCCCGCCGACCTGATCCGGGTCTTCACGCATGAACGCTAGAGCCTTCGCCTTTGTCCTGTCGCTTCTGCCCCTGGCGGGGTTCGCGCAGGGGTTCGCGGGGCTGGGCTCCGACGCGGACGGCTATGCCCTGCCCGACCCCGCGACGCGCTTCGTCTTCCCCGAGGATCACGGACCCCACCCCGATTTCCGCATCGAATGGTGGTACGTCACCGCCACCCTTGATGGCGCGGACGGCGAGACCTATGGCGTCCAATGGACGCTCTTCCGCAATGCCCTGGCGCCCGGAGGCGACCCCGACAGGCAGGTCTGGATGGGTCATGCCGCCCTTTCGACGCCGGACGGGCACGTCTCGGCCGAGCGCCTGGCCCGAGGCGGCATCGGACAGGCGGGCGTCGAGGCCGAGCCCTTCGAGGCCTGGATCGACGAATGGCGGATGGCCGGCCCCACGCTGTCCGAGGTCACCCTGACGGCGCAGGGCGCGGACTGGGCCTACGACCTGGGGCTGGACGCGGATGGTCCCTTCGTGCCGCAGGGTGTCGAGGGCTTCAGCGTGAAGTCCGAGGCGGGACAGGCCAGCCACTATTATTTGCAGCCGTTCTACGACGTGACGGGCACCATCACGCTGCCCTCTGGCCCGGTCGAGGTCAGCGGAGAGGCCTGGCTCGACCGCGAATGGTCGTCGCAGCCGCTGACGGGATCGCAGACCGGGTGGGACTGGATTTCACTGCACCTCGACGACGGCCATCGCCTCATGGGGTATCGCCTGCGCGAGGCGGACGGCGGCGCCTATACCGTCGGCACCTGGATCGCGCCCGACGGCACGCCGGACCCGCTGGAGCCCGGCGAGCTGACGATGACGCCCCTGCGCATCGCCGAGGTCGAGGGCCGCGAGGTTCCCGTCGACTGGCAGATCACCCTGCCCGAGCGCGATCTCGACATCCGCGTCGAGGCGCTGCGCGACGACAGCTGGATGCGGACGCGCATTCCCTACTGGGAAGGTCCGGTCGCCGTGACCGGCACGCACGAGGGGCGGGGCTATCTCGAGATGAGCGGCTATGCGCCGCCTCGCCAAGACGACTGAGAGCGGCTAGGCAGGCCAGATGCACCCGCACCCGCTTCCCCTCGCGCAAGAGGTCGTCCTCGTCGGCGGCGGTCACGCGCATGCGCTGCTGCTCAAGCGGTGGGGCATGGACCCCCTGCCCGGAGCGCGTCTCACCGTCATCACGCCGGAGCCGACCGCGCCCTATACGGGAATGCTCCCCGGCTTCATCGCCGGCCACTACGCCCGCGACGACCTCGAGATCGACATCGTCCGCCTGGCGCGCTTCGCCGGCGCCCGGCTGATCTTCGGTCTCGCCTCGGGTCTCGACCTCTCCGCGAAGACAGTGGACGTCGTCGGCCGCCCGCCCGTGCGCTACGACCTTCTGTCGCTCGACATCGGCATCACCTCCGATATGCCCGACCTTCCGGGCTTCGGCGACCACGCCATCGCGGCGAAGCCCCTCGGCCCCTACGCCGACCGCTGGACACGCCACCTGGACGAAGGCGGCCCGGTGGCGGTCATCGGCGGCGGCGTCGCGGGCGTCGAACTTGCGCTCGCCATGCATCATGCGCTTTCGGGACGCGGTGCGGTGACGGTGATCGAGGCGGACAGGGCCTTGAGAGATGTCTCCGACCCTGCGCGGGAGCGGCTCCTGTCCGAACTGGCGGCAGCGCGCATCGACCTGATCGAGAACGTCCGCGTGGAGCGCATCGAGGCGGAGAGCGTCACCCTCTCGGATGGCCGAACCGTGGCGGCGGCGCTGACCGTCGGCGCGGCGGGGGCGAGGCCGCATGACTGGCTGTCGACGACTGGTCTCGACCTGACGAAGGGATACGTCACTGTCGACGCGACCCTGCGGTCGGTCACCGATCCCGCCGTCTTTGCCGTGGGCGATTGCGCCCACCTCTCGCAAAGCCCCCGCCCAAAGGCCGGCGTCTATGCCGTGCGTGCCGCGCCCGTCCTGACGCGAAACATCCGCGCGGCGCTGACCGGCGAGGCGCTGGAGCCCTTCCGGCCGCAGAAGCACTATCTGAAGCTCGTCTCTCTCGGACGGAAGGCAGCGGTCGCCGACAAGTGGAACCGGGCGATCTCGGGCGACTGGGCTTGGACATTGAAAGACCGCATCGACCGCGCCTTCATGGAAAAGCTCGGTGACCTGACGCCGATGGCTCCGCCTCCCCTGCCGGAGGAAGTTGCCAACGGCGTGGCCGAGGCGCTTGGCCCGAAGCCGCTCTGTGGCGGCTGCGGCGCGAAGGTCGGGCCCGGCGCGCTCGACCGGGCGCTGGCCGCCCTTCCCGACCTCGCGCGCGACGACATCGAGACCGGCGCTGGCGACGACGCTGCAGTCCTTCGGATCGGCGGTGTACGCCAGGTGCTGACGACGGATCACCTGCGCGCGGTCTGGGAGGATCCTTACGTCATGGCGCGCATCGTAGCACTTCATGCGCTCGGCGATGTCTGGGCCATGGGCGCGTCCCCGCAGGCGGCGCTGGCGCAGATCACCCTGCCCCGGATGGCCGAGAGGATGCAGGAAGGCTGGCTGGCCGAGATCATGTCCGCCGCGGGCGAGGTCTTCGCACAGGCAGGCGCGGCCATCGCGGGCGGGCACACGACGCTCGGACCCGAACTGTCCATCGGGTTTACGGTGACGGGCCTGCTCGACCGCTCGGCCCTGACCATTTCCGGCGCGCGCGAGGGCGACGCGCTGATCCTGTCCCGGCCCATAGGCTCGGGGACGATCCTCGCTGCCGAGATGGAACTGAAGGCCCACGGCCGAGACGTGAAGGCGGCACTCGACATCCTCTGCCGGACGCAGGGCGACGCGGCTTCGCGGCTCGCGACGGTCGCGCATGCGATGACGGACGTGACCGGCTTCGGGCTGGCTGGACATCTTTCCCGGATGGCGCGGGCCTCCGGGCTTTCGGCCGAGATCGACCTTGCCGCTGTCCCTTTCCTTCCCGGCGCGACGGCGCTGGCCGAGGCGGGCGTCCGGTCGTCGATCTGGGCCGCGAACCGTGCGGCGGTCGAGGCGACGGTCCCGTCAACGGCGCGCGGCGCGCTTCTCTTCGATCCGCAGACGGCGGGCGGCTTCCTCGCCGCCGTCCCGGAGGCGGCGGCGGAAAGCGCTGTCGCAGACCTGCGCGCCATGGGCCACGACGCGGCACGGATCGGGCGCATGACCGCGAAGGGCCACGTCACCCTCGCCGGGCGCTAGGCCTTCGCGATCCTTGCCACCTCGTCGGCGATGGCGTCGATGCCTGCCTCGTCGAGCGTCTCGGCCCTGATGACTTCGAGGACTTCCCCTTCGATCCGCTCGCGCACCTTGCGGTAGCGCGGGTCGTAGTGCAGGTCGATCAACTCGGCCGCCAGCGCCTCGTGCCCTCCCTCGCGGGCCAGGGTCTTCCAGCCTTCCACCCGCTCGCGACCCTGGAGCCTGACGAGAAGGTCCAGCCTGTCGTCCAGCGCACCTCCGTCCGCGACGAGATCGCCATAGGCGCGCGTCAGGTATTCGGCGCGCGCGGTGACGGGCGCCGAGATCTCGATCCGCGGCGCCGCCTTCATCGCCGCGAAGAGGCGCGGCGGCATGTTCAGGCGACCGACCTTGCTGCTCTCGGCCTCGATCACCACCGGACGCGCGGGGTCCAGCGCCTCGATTGCGGAGGCCAGGCGGCTTTCGAACATCTTCTGCCCCGGCTGCCCGCCCCGCTCGCCAAGGGCAGAGCCCCGATGGTTCGCAAGCCCCTCGAGGTCGATGGACTGGACGCCGCGCGAGGCGAGGCGGGTCAGCACTTCTGTCTTCGCCGTGCCCGTGTTGCCGTCGAGAAGGATCACGGGCGACGGCAGCGGATCGTCGTAGAGCCGCCGCGCGACAAGGCGTCGGTAGGTCTGGTAGCCGCCCTTGACGACGTCCGACCGCCAGCCGATCTGCGCGAGGATCGACGCGAAGGAACCCGACCTCTGCCCGCCGCGCCAGCAGTAGACCAAGGGCTGCCAGCCGCCGTCGAACCCCGAAAGTGGCCCTTCGATATGCGCAGCCGCGTTTCGAGCCACCAGCGCCGCGCCGATCTTGCGCGCCTTGAAGGGACTGTCCTGCACGTAGATTGTCCCGACCCGCGCGCGCTCTTCGTCCGACAGGACCGGCAGGCTGATCGCGCCGGGCAGGTGATCCTCGGCGAACTCGGACGGCGAGCGCACGTCGATGATCGTGTCGAAGGGTGCCGAGGCGAGGTCGGACAGGCGGGTGAGATCGAACATGACCCTTGGGGTAGACCGGATCGGCGGCGGGAGGAAGACACGCCGTGCGACGGGCGGCTGAGCGGAAATGACATGAAATGAAACCACCCGTGCAAGCCGCCTTGACGGACGCGCGGCGGCGCGGACAGAAGGGCGCGACCATCCCGACCGGGATGCCGCTTTTCAGGGAGGATTTCATGAGCGTTCGTTTCGCCATTCTCGGTGCCGGCAGGATCGGACAGGTCCACGCCCGCGCCATCTCCGAGACGCCCGGCGCCGAGCTCGTCGCCATCTACGACCCCGTCAAGAAGGCGGCAAAGTCGGTGCGCGACACCTACGGCTGCGAAATCCGCTCGGTCGAGGACTGCGTCCAGGCGAAGGACATCGACGCCGTGGCGATCTGTACGCCGACCGACCTCCACGCCGACCAGATCGAGATGTTCGCCCGCGCCGGCAAGGCCGTGTTCTGCGAAAAGCCGATCGACCTCTCGGTCGAGCGCGTGCGCTCCTGCCTCAAGGTCGTCGAGGAGACGGGCGCCACCCTGATGATCGGCTTCAACCGCCGCTTCGACCCCGACTTCCGCGCGCTTCACGACACCATCGAGGCGGGCGAGATCGGCAAGGTCGAGATGGTCACCGTCGTCTCGCGCGATCCCGGCGCCCCGCCGATCGACTACATCAAGCGGTCGGGCGGCATCTTCCGCGACATGACGATCCACGATTTCGACATCGCCCGCTGGATGCTGGGCGACGAGGTCGAGAGCGTCATCGCGCAGGCCAGTGTCCTCGTCGACAAGGAGATCGGCAAGGCCGGAGACTACGACAGCGTCAACGTGGTCCTGAAGACGAAGAAGGGCCGCCAGTGCGTCATCACGAACTCGCGCCGCGCGACCTACGGCTATGACCAGCGGATCGAGGTGCTGGGCTCCAAGGGCATGGCCTCGGCCGAGAACATCCACGAGAACCGCGTCCAGGTCGCGAACGGCAAGGGCTTCGCCCGCCGCCCTCTCGTGAACTTCTTCCTCGAGCGCTATATGCCCGCCTACAAGGCCGAGATCGCGGCCTTCGTGACGGCCGTCAACGACAAGACGACGCCGCCGACGACGGGCCACGACGGGCTGATGGCCCTTGTCCTGGCCGAGGCCGCGAACATCTCGGTCGCCGAAGGCCGCGCGGTCAAGGTGTCTGAAATCGCCTGACCCGCGACGACGGGGTGACGGCGGACATGGCCTTCGATAGCATGCCCGCCGAACCTTCGACCGTCCGCGAAAGGACCGCCCGCCGATGGATTTGCGCAACGCTTTCGAGGTCCGCCATCCCTTCTTCCGCCCGCTCTGGCGGAGGATCGTCGTGACGGTCCTGTGCGCTGTCTGGGCCGGGGTCGAATACCAGGGCGGCAACGCCACGTGGGCCGTCCTCTTCGCGGCCTGCGCGATCTACCTGGGCTACCGTTTCTTCGTGAGCTTCGATCCGGCGGACTACGAGCCGCCCGCAGCCGCTCCCCAACCCGAAAGGTCCGACAGTTGAGCCAGAAGCGTCTCGACCGCAAGCTCGCCGCGATCCGCGCCGGCGACTACACCCCCGCCGACTTCATCATTGCCGACGCCAAGGACGGCGACATGGCTTTCGGGATGCAGACCCCCGGCAAGGCGGACGACGGGCGCTGGAAGCCGCTTTCGGCCTATCGCGAGGACATGGTCAAGGTCACTCGCTCGGATCTCGTCGACATCATGCTGATGTCGCTGTCGAGCGCCGAGGCGCTGACCAACGACGGCGTCTTCGCCCGCAGCCAGGTGACGCCCGCGGTGCGCCTGAACGATGCGAGCGACATCTGGTCCGCGCGCGGCGGCCGCTACCAGGCCGAGCCCGCGCTGCCCTTCTCGACCGCGCGTCTCAGCCGGGTGCGCCCGGTGGCCGACCTCGGCCTTTACGCCATCACCTTCTACAACGACCTCGCCCGCGACGCGGCGACGCTCGAAGCCTACAACCGCTTCGTGATCGAAGCCGAGGGCGCGGGCGTCCGCCACTTCCTCGAGGTCTTCAACCCGCAGACGGACGTGAAGACGAAGGACTTCTGGGCCTTCAACAACGACGCCATCGCGCGCGCGCTGGCCGGCATGTCGCACCAGGATCGGCCGATCTTCCTCAAGGCCGCCTACAACGGTCCGCGTGCGACCGAGGAGATCGCCTCCTACGACCCCGAGAACCTGATCTTTGGCATCCTCGGCGGCGGCGCAGGCACAACCCGCGACTGCCTCGAACTGATCCGGCAGGCCGAGACCTATGGCGCGCGCGTCGCGCTCTTCGGGCGCAAGATCTATTACGCTGACGATTCCGTCCTGATGGTCCAGGCCATGCGCCGGACGCTGGAAGAGCGGCTGTCCTCCGAGGAAGGCACGAAGGCCTATCACGACGATCTCGCGAAGGCCGGGATCACGCCCAAGCGCGACCTGAAGGACGACCTCGAGGTCACCGAGACGCTTCTCAAGGACAACATGTAGGCGAGGCCGGGACCATGCGGCGACGGGGTGTCCTGACCGCGGGAACGTGGTGCCTCGACCGGAACCTGACCGTCGACCGCTGGCCGCGCGAGGATTCGGTGGCGACTGTCACGGGCCTCGAACTCTCGGGCGGCGGCAATGGCTGCAACTTCGCCTGCGACCTGCGGCGGCTCGATCCTTCCGTCCCGGTCTGGACGCGCGGCGTGGTCGGCGACGACCGCGAGGGCGACTACCTGCGTCAGGTCGCGGCGGAGCATGGGATCGGCGACGGCCTCGTCACCCTGCCAGGCATTCAGACCCAGGTGACGGACGCCTACCAGTCCCAGGCCTCGGGCCAGCGCACCCACATCCTGATCCCGGGAGCCGCCTCGCACCTCTCGCCCGACCACATCGCGGTCGAGGACTGCCCGGCACGGTTCTTCCACCTGGGGCTGCCCGGCATCCATCCCGTGATGGACGCGCCCTGGCAGGATGAGCCGAACGGCTGGGTCGCCACCCTGAAGCGCGCCCGCGCAGTCGGGATGGAGACGAACATGGAACTCGTCACCGTCGCCCCCGAGCGGCTGCGCGAGATCGTCATCCCCTGCCTGCCGCATCTCTCGACGCTCGTTGTGAACGACTTCGAGATCGGGGCGATCACCGGGATCGACACCCTGCGCGACGGCGAGACCGACCGCGCAGCCTGCGAAAAGGCGGCGCACGTCGCCTGCGGCATGGGCGCGATGGACCTCGTCGTCGTCCACTTCACACGCGGGGCGGTGCTGGTGCAGCGGAACGTCGACCGGGCGCTCTTCGTGCCATCGGTGCAGGTGCCGGAGGACGCGATCCGGGGGGCCAACGGGGCGGGCGACGCCTTCGCCGCGGGAGTCTTCCTGGGCCTCCACCGCGACGCGCCCCATGCCGACTGCCTCCGTCTCGGACACGCGGCGGCGGCCACGAGCCTGACGGGGCTCGGGACCTATTCGGCGGTCGAGGAAGCCGAGGCCTGCCTGGCCCGCGCCGATGCCTGGGGCTGGCGCGAGGCGTGAGGCGGCGAGCCGGGGCGCCGCCGTCGCCATTGTCGCTCGGACCAATGGCGCTCCAAAGGCGACCCCCGGAGTATTTTCAGGACAGAAGAAGCCTTAGCCCGCGATCTTGACCAGAGCGTGCCGCTTCTTGCCGGCCGAAAGCTTGACCGGAGATGACAGCGCGGCAGCGTCGAACATCCGCCCCGCGTCGGTCAGCGGCTCGTCGTCCACGCGCGCGCCGTTCTCGGCGATCAGGCGCTTCGCTTCCTTGCCGGAGGCCGCGAGCCCCGAGCGCACGATGAGCTGCGCGGCCGAGATGCCCTCGCCGATCTCGGCGGCGGTCAACTCCAGCGTCGGCAGGTCGTCACCGACGCCGCCCCGCTCGAAGACCTCGCGCGCGGTCGCCTCGGCGGCGGCGGCGGCCTCGGACCCGTGCAGGAGCGCCGTCACCTCGTTGGCGAGCCGGATCTTCGCCTCGTTGATCTCGGAGCCTTCGAGCGCACCCAGACGGTCGCATTCCTCGACCGGAAGCTCGGTGTAGAGCTTCAGGAACCGCCCCACATCGGCGTCGGTCGTGTTGCGCCAGAACTGCCAGAACTCGTAGGGGCTGAGCATCTCCGCCGACAGCCACACCGCGCCGCCCTGGCTCTTGCCCATCTTGCGGCCGTCCGAGGTCGTCAGAAGCGGGGTCGTAAGCCCGAAGATCTCGTGGTCGAGCACCCGGCGCGTCAGGTCGACGCCGTTCAGGATGTTGCCCCACTGGTCCGACCCGCCCATCTGCAGAAGGCAGCCGTAGCGGCGGTTCAGCTCCAGGAAGTCGTAGGCCTGGAGGATCATGTAGTTGAATTCGAGGAACGACAGCGACTGCTCGCGGTCGAGCCGGGACTTCACGCTTTCGAACGACAGCATCCGGTTCACGCTGAAGTGCCGCCCGATGTCGCGCAGGAAATCGAGGTAGTTGAGCCCGTCGAGCCACTCGGCGTTGTTCAGCATCAGCGCGCCGTTCGCCGCCTCGCCATAGTCAAGGTAGCGCGCGAAGACGGTCTGCATCGCCGCGATGTTCTCGTCGATGGCTTGCGGGGTCAGAAGCGGACGCTCCTCGGACCGGAAGGACGGATCGCCCACCTTGGTCGTGCCGCCGCCCATGAGCGTGATCGGCTTGTGCCCGGCCTTCTGGAACCACCGCAGAAGCATGATGTTCAGCAGGTGGCCGACGTGCAGCGACTTCGCCGTCGCATCATAGCCGATATAGGCCGGCACGACCCCCGCGATCAGAGCCTCGTCGAGCGACTGGATGTCCGAGCAATCGGCCAGGAAGCCGCGCTCGACGATCGTCGCCAGGAAGTCGGATTTGGGGTGATAGGTCATGTCGTTCCGTCTATATTCGGCCACGGGGGCGCGCCATCTATACTGGCGCTTCGGTGGAAGGGAAAGCCATGTGCGGGGACGGCCCGATCTGGGCATTGGGCGCCATGTCGGGGACCTCGCTCGATGGGGTCGACTGTGCGCTGGTTCGAACCGACGGGCACAAGGTCGCGGAGTTCGGCGAGAGCGGCTATCGGCCCTATACCGAGGCCGAGCGTGCCGTGCTGCGCCGGGCGCTCGGGCAGGCTGACGGCCCCGACGTCGAGGCGGCGGCGGAAGTGGTCGAACTGGCCCATGCCGAGCTTTTGACAGGTTTTCCGCAGGCCGAGCTTATCGGCTTCCACGGCCAGACCACCCTGCACCAGCCCGATCGGGCGCTGACGGTCCAGATCGGCAACGGCGCGCTTCTGGCCGAGACGCTGGAGCGGCCCGTCGTCTGGGACTTCCGCAGCGCCGACGTGCATCTGGGCGGCCAGGGCGCGCCGCTCGCGCCGTTCTACCACTTCGCGCTGGCGAAGCGGGCTGGTTTCCGGCGTCCTGTCGCCTTCCTCAACATCGGCGGTGTGGCCAACATCACCTGGGTCGATCCGCGCCGCGACCGGCCCGAGGCGGACGGCGCGCTTCTCGCCTTCGATACGGGGCCGGGCAACGCGCTGATCGACGACCTGTGCATGACACGGCTTGGCCGACCGATGGATGCGGACGGTGTGCTGACGCGGGCAGGACAGGTCGACGAGGATGTGCTGGCCGAACTGCTTTCGGGCGAGGCATTCTTCTCAAGAATGCCGCCCAAGTCGCTGGACCGAAACGACTTCAAGGGTTGGGACACGGCTGTGTCCGGCCTGTCGGACGCCGACGCCGTGGCCACGCTCGCTGCCGGAACGGCGGGCGCGGTGGCCTTGGCGCTCCAGCATTGCCCCGAACCGCCCGAGCGTCTGCTCGTCACGGGCGGAGGTCGCCGCAATCCGGGCCTGATGGAACTGATCCGCGGCCTCGCCGCCTGCACGGTGGTCCCGGTCGAGGCCCACGGCTTCGACGGCGACATGCTCGAGGCGCAGGCCTTCGCCTTCCTCGCCGTGCGGGTGAAGCGCGGGCTGCCGACCTCCTGCGCCGGCACGACGGGCGTGGCGGCCCCTGTGGGAGGCGGCCGGGTGAGCAAGCCGGGGCGTCTTCTCCGCCGCGCGGAAGGCTGAGTCCGGAACGCAACTGGGGACGAGCCCGCGCGTGTTCTGCACGAATGCACACTTTCCTTGCGCCTCTCAGACATGGGAATCTGTGCGCACCAGTCAAATGGCCCGAGCAGAGGAGAAAGAGCCATCATGGACGCTTCGACACGACACCGCCCGACGCCGCGCTTCCGCGCGCGGACGAACACGCCGCCCAGCATATCGGCAAGGCGGCACCGCCCGAGTTTCCCGGCGTTCCGGACGGCATCCCGACCGTTCCGGCCGAGGGCTTCGCCGGCCGTCTTCCCGAGGACATGCAGGACGAGGCAGCCGATCACCTGCCAGACTTTTTGAGCCTTCTCTGACGGTCTGAGCGAGACACGAAAAAAGGCGCCCGAGGGGCGCCTTTTCCTTGTCGCTTGTGCCGGTCAGTGCGCCGTGGCGCCAGGACTCTGGCTGGCTTGCGAGGCCAGCCGGGCCGCCGCTGCCGCCTCTTCCGCCGCCTCGTCCCACTCGATGGGTTCGGGCTGGCGCACGAGGGCAAGCTTCAGCACTTCCGAGACGTGCGTGACGGGGATGATCTTGAGCCCCTGCTTCACGTTGTCCGGGATTTCGGCCAGGTCCTTCTCGTTCTCCTCGGGGATCAGCACCGTCTTGATGCCGCCCCTCAGGGCCGCGAGAAGTTTCTCCTTCAGACCACCAATCGGCATGGCGTTGCCGCGCAGCGAGACCTCGCCCGTCATGGCGATGTCCTTGCGGACCGGGATCTGCGTCAGCACCGAGACGATGGACGTCACCATCGCCAGACCGGCCGAGGGCCCGTCCTTCGGCGTCGCCCCGTCGGGCACGTGGACGTGGATATCCATCGTGTCGAACCTGGGCGGCTTGACCCCGATCTTGGGCGCGATCGACCGGACATAGGACGCGGCCGCGTCGATCGACTCCTTCATCACGTCGCCAAGCTTGCCGGTCGTCTTCATCCGGCCCTTGCCGGGAAGACGCAGCGCTTCAATCTGGAGAAGGTCGCCGCCGACGCTGGTCCAGGCAAGGCCCGTCACGACGCCGATCTGGTCCTCTTTCTCGGCCAGACCGTAGCGGTACTTCTTCACGCCGAGGAATTCCTCGAGCCTGTCGGGCGTGACCGTGACCTTGTCGACTTCCTTCCGGACGATCTGCGTCACCGCCTTCCGCGCGATCTTGGCGATCTCGCGTTCCAGGTTCCGCACACCCGCCTCGCGGGTATAGGTCCGGATCATCTCGGCCAGCGCCTCGTCCGTCAGCTCGAATTCCTTCTCGCGCAGGCCGTGGTTCTTGCGCTGCTTGGCCAGAAGGTGCTGCTTCGCGATCTCGCGCTTCTCGTCCTCGGTGTAGCCGGCAAGCGGGATGATCTCCATCCGGTCCAGAAGCGGCGACGGCATGTTGTAGGAGTTCGCCGTCGTCAGGAACATGACGTCCGAAAGGTCATATTCGACCTCGAGATAGTGGTCGATGAAGGTCGCGTTCTGCTCGGGGTCGAGAACCTCGAGCATCGCCGACGCCGGGTCGCCCCGGAAGTCCTGGCCCATCTTGTCGATCTCGTCGAGCAGGATGAGCGGGTTCGTCGTCTTGGCCTTCTTCAACGCCTGGATGATCTTGCCGGGCATCGAGCCGATGTAGGTCCGCCGGTGACCCCGGATCTCGGATTCGTCGCGCACGCCGCCGAGCGAGATGCGGATGAACTCGCGTCCCGTGGCCTTGGCGACCGACTTCCCAAGGGAGGTCTTGCCGACGCCCGGAGGTCCGACGAGGCAAAGGATCGGCCCCTTCAGCTTCTTCGAGCGTTGCTGGACCGCGAGGTATTCGACGATCCGTTCCTTGACCTTCTCGAGACCGTAATGGTCATCGTCCAGCACCTTCTGGGCGCGGGTCAGGTCCTTCTTGACGCGGCTCTTCGTGCCCCACGGCAACGCCAGGAGCCAGTCGAGGTAGTTGCGAACGACCGTGGCCTCGGCGGACATCGGCGACATGGTCTTGAGCTTCTTCAGCTCGGCGTCGGCCTTCTCGCGCGCTTCCTTCGAGAACTTCGTCTTCTCGATCCGCTCTTCCAGCTCGGCGATCTCGTTCGAGCCGTCCTCGCCGTCACCCAGCTCCTTCTGGATCGCCTTCATCTGTTCGTTGAGGTAGTACTCGCGCTGCGTCCGCTCCATCTGGGACTTCACGCGGGTCTTGATCTTCTTCTCGACCTGTAGGACCGACATCTCGCCCTGCATCATGCCATAGACGGCCTCGAGCCGCTCGGCGACCGAGAGCGTCTCGAGAAGGCCCTGCTTCTTGTCCACGTCGATGCCGAGGTGGCCCGACACCAGGTCGGCCAGCTTGGACGCTTCGTGGGTTTCCGAAACCTGGGTCAGCGCTTCTTCGGGGACGTTCTTCTTGACCTTGGCATAACGCTCGAACTCCTCGACCACCGAGCGCAGAAGCGCCTCGACGGTGGATTCGTCGCCGGTTTCCTCGGTCAGGGGCTCGGCATTCGCCTCGAAAAAGGACTCGTTCTCGACGAAGTCGGTGATCCGCACGCGGCCGCGGCCCTCGACCAGCACCTTCACGGTGCCGTCGGGCAGCTTGAGAAGCTGCAGCACGTTGGCGAGGACACCCACCGAATAGATGCCGTCGGCGCTCGGCTCGTCGACGGACGGGTCCTTCTGGCTCGACAACAGAATCTGCTTGTCGTCCTTCATCACCTCTTCCAACGCGCGCACCGATTTCTCGCGCCCCACGAAGAGCGGCACGATCATGTGCGGGAAGACGACGATGTCCCTCAGGGGAAGGACGGGGAACGACGATGTGAAAGGTTCGTTCATACGATTTCCTTGCTTTGCAAGAGGGTCCGGTCCCAAGTTCGGCGACCTCCGCCCTCTCCTGCTTTCGGCCTCTATATGTGGTGACGGCTTCCCCGCCTTCAACCACCTGCTCATTGGCCCGCAGAATGCCCCCCGCAGGCCCGAGGAGCAAGCGCGCTCTCCCCTGAGCGTCCACAGAGCGGACGGTTTGTCGCTCTACGGGAACGAATGCCGTCTGCGGCCCGTTTTGTTCAGGTGAAGGAAAAATTAACGAATACGCCCCAATTTGGTCAGGTTTCGCCTCTAGCAGTGAACCCCGGTTGGAAACCCGCCTTGCGGAGAGACGCATGACACGACGCCTGCTGCACCGCGTCCATAGCGAAAGACGGCGTCTCGCCTTCGTCGTGGCTCTGGCGTTCCTCGCAGGCTTCCTGTTCTACGCCCGTGCCAACATCTACATCCACGGCATCCACGTCTCGCTCATCATCGGCGCCGTCTACGCAATCGTGATCGGAACCGCGGCGCTCGCCGTTTGCCTGGTGATGCCGTCGATGCGCTTCATGGTCGAAGCCGCGGCGGTCTCGCGGCTCTCGCTCGCCGTCTTCGTGCTGGCGGTGCCCGACCTGGGCTATCCCATCCTCGCCAACCCGATGATGACGGCTCTAGTCGTTGTCACCGGCGCCGTGTTCGTCAGCCGCCTGATGCACGGCCGCATCCTGCGGGATCGGTCGGGCTGGCGCGGCTTCGTCCTGCCGCGTGTCGCCCGCGTCCCCGTGCGGGTCGCGGCGACGCCGCTCCAGACGCGGTGGGTCAGCTGGGTCGACGACGGACGCCCGCGCGTCGTCTGAGCCGGTTTCACAGGGGCGGTATGTCGCCCTCGGCCCTGTCGGCGTGGAACGTCGTCTCGAACTCCGCAAAGGTCCCGGCCGCAATGGCCGCACGCATCGCCGCCATCAGATCCTGATAGTAGCGCAGGTTGTGCCAGGTCAGCAGCATCCCCGAGATCATCTCGCCCGCCCGGAAAACGTGGTGCAGGTAGGCCCGCGAATAGCCCTGGCAGGCGGGGCAGCCGCAGGCCTCGTCGAGCGGCCGGGGATCGTCGGCGTGGCGCGCGTTCTTGATGTTGACCACCCCGCGACGCGTGAAGGCCTGTCCCGTGCGGCCCGAGCGCGACGGCAGCACGCAGTCCATCATGTCGATGCCGCGCTTGACCGCGCCCACGATGTCGTCCGGCTTCCCCACGCCCATCAGATAGCGCGGACGGTCCTCGGGCAGCATGTCGGGCGCATAGTCGAGGACGCCGAACATCGCCTCCTGTCCCTCGCCCACGGCAAGGCCGCCGACCGCGTAGCCGTCGAAGCCGATGGCCTTCAGCGCCTCGGCGCTTTCCGCGCGCAACTCGCGCGTGACGCCGCCCTGCTGGATCCCTAAGAGCGCGTGGCCCGGCCGGTCCCCGAAGGCGATCTTCGAGCGCTCGGCCCATCTCATCGACAACTGCATCGAGGCCTCGACGGCGGCGGCGTCCGCCGGCAGGGCCGGGCATTCGTCGAAGCACATCACGATATCCGACCCCAGAAGCCGCTGGATCTCCATCGACCGCTCGGGCGTCAGCTCGTGCTTCGAGCCGTCGATGTGGCTGGTGAAGGTCACGCCTTCTTCGGTCAGCTTCCGGAGGCCCGCAAGGCTCATCACCTGGAAGCCGCCCGAGTCGGTCAGGATTGGCCGGTCCCAGTTCATGAAGCGATGCAGCCCCCCCAGCCGCGCGACCCGCTCGGCGCCCGGCCGCAGCATCAGGTGGTATGTGTTGCCGAGGAGGATGTCCGCCCCTGTCGCCGCCACGCTTTCGGGCAGCATCGCCTTGACCGTCGCCGCCGTCCCCACGGGCATGAAGGCGGGCGTGCGGATCTCGCCTCGCGGCGTGCGGATCGTACCCGTGCGGGCCTTGCCGTCTGTTGCAGCGAGGGAGAAGGAGAAACGCTCAGTCATCGTCCTTTCGACTAAGCCCGACGCGCCCGAAAGGCCAGAGGCTCAGGCGACGCGGCTGTCGTCGAAATCGGCGAACTGCGCCTGAAGGGCGCGGTCGAACGCCGGACGCGCGAGGCAGCGCGCCAGATAGGCCGAGACACCCGCGTGACGCCGCAGGACCGCCGTCTCGCCGATCTCGCGCAAGACGGTCGCCATGGCGATGTCGGCGACGCTGAAGCGCTCCACCAGCCACTCCCTGTCGCCCAGCGCCGCCTCCAGCGCCTCGAGCCGCCGCGACACCGCCTCGACCGCGCCCGGAAGGCCGTCGGTCAGCCGCGAGGTGTGCGTCTCGAAGGTGTTCAGCGCGGCGAAGACCCAGGAAGCTATGGTCGCCTCTTCGGCGTCGTCCCATCCCCGCAGGCGGTCGGACAGGGCGCCGATGCGCAAGAGGATCGCGCCCGATTCGAACAGGCGCACCCGACCGTCATCGTAGGCGGGCACCATCCCGAACGGCTGCCAGGCGCGGTAGCCGTCCGAACCGCCCTCACCCGGTCCGAGACGTGTCGTGCGGTAGGCGAAGCCCGCCTCCTCGAAGGCCCACCTGGGCCGGAGGCACTTGACCCACCCGCGCGAGGTCTCGGGGACCCAGGCGAAGGCCGAAACGTGGAAATCGAAGTCAGGCACGTACGTTCACGAGTTCCTCGAACCCGCCCCACATCATCCGCATTCCTTCGAAGGGCATCTCCATCTCGGCCGCCGCACTGTGGTCTTCCATCATCTTCCGGGTCGCGGCGTCGCAGGTGGCGCGGTCAGGCCAGACGATCCACGAGAAGATCACCGTCTCGTCGTCCGTCTTCTTCGTCGCCATCGGGAAGGACGTGACCTTTCCGTCGGGGACGTCGACGCCCCAGGTCTCGACCATCTGGACGGCGCCCAATCCCTTGAACAACTCCCAGGCTTTCGTCGCTTCCTCGCGGTAGCGCTCCTTGTTGGCTTCGGGTACTGCGGCAAGAAAGCCCTGGTAATACGGCATCGCCCTATCCTTTCGCTCAGATTCGGCCGTCACCTTGACAGGCGTTTATGTTGGTATCAACTTATTAATCATGGAGAGCGAAATCCTGCCTTACGCGACCACGATGGAGGTGCGCGACCGTTGCCTCTGCCTGCATCTCCAGCGGGCGGCGCGCGTCATTGCGCGCCATTTCGACGAGGCGCTGCGCCCGTTCGGCCTGACGAATGGCCAGTTCTCGCTGCTGATGGGGCTGAACCGTCCCAAGCCGCCGCGCCTCACGGACCTCGTTCCCCTGCTCGGCATGGACCGCACCACGCTGACGGCGGCGTTGAAGCCGCTGGAGCGCAAGGGCCTTGTCGACGTCGCGGCGGACGAGTCCGACCGCCGCGCGCGCCGGCTTGTGCTGACCCTAGCCGGCAAGGAAGTCCTGGCGGCCGCGACGCCGGTCTGGCGCGAAACGCACGACGCCCTCGACGGGCGGCTGTCCAGCCTGTCGCCACAGGCGTTGTGCGACGGTCTGACCGAGATTCTCTGAGATCCCGCGTCGGCCTTTACCCGGGCTTTGGTAAATCCTATATATTCGGTCAACAAATATCGGGACCCGACATGACCGCCGAACTGACCGACAGGCTGGAAGGGACGCCGCTGATCAAGCCGTCCACGACCGATCACCCGCTGTACGACCAGGTGGTCGACGCCTGCCGTACGGTCTACGACCCCGAGATCCCCGTGAACATCTACGATCTGGGTCTCGTGTACACGATCGAGATCGCGCAGGACGGGGCCGTCAACGTCCTTATGACGCTGACCGCACCGGGGTGTCCCGTGGCCGGCGAGATGCCCGGATGGGTGGCCGAGGCCATCGAGCCCCTGCCAGGCGTCAAGCAGGTCGACGTCGACCTGACCTGGGATCCGCCCTGGGGCATGGAGATGATGTCCGACGAGGCGCGGCTGGAACTCGGCTTCATGTAGGCAAGCCCTTTGGCTTGCATTCTCGATTAGCAAGCAAATTGACTTGCATTTTCGGATTGCAAGCTTTAAAGCTTGCTCATGGAAGCCTTCGCGGTTCTCACAGGTGATATCGTCGCTTCTCGCTCCGCCTCGTCCGACAGCGTCGAGGCCGCGATGGACGTGCTCCGCCGCGCGGCGAAGGATTTCGGTTCGACCTGGTCAGAGGACCTGCGCTTCACCCGTCATCGCGGCGACGGCTGGCAGGTCGTGGTGTCGGACCCCCACCGCGTCCTCCACGCAATGCTCTTCCTTCGCGCTCGCCTCATCGCCGCCGGACTGGGCCTCGATACGCGCATCTCGGCCGGGATCGGCAGCGTCGAAAGCCTCGGAAGCACCGACCTTGCGGATGCGACGGGACGCGCCTTCTTCGTGTCCGGCGACCATCTCGACCAGGCGGGCAAGCGGCTCATGCTGATCGCGGGCGATGGCATCGGGGTCTGGCAGAACGCCGTGCTCAGGCTCGCCGAACAGGTCATGCGCCGATGGTCCCCCGCCCAGGCCGAGGCAGCCGCGCTGAGCCTTCTCGGCGAGACGACGCAGGAAGAGATCGCAAGCCACCTCGGCATCACGCGGCAAGCGGTCCAGCTTCGCCTCGCGGCCTCGGGCGTCGCCTCACTGGACGAGGCGCTTCACGCCTTCGCCACGCATGACTTCACAGAGGCTGCGCCGAGATGATCGAGACCTTCGCCGCGCTCCTCCTCGCTCATGCCGTCGCCGATTTCCTGCTCCAGACCTCGGGCATGGTCGCCACCAAGCGCAGCGCCCGGACGCTTTTCCTTCACTTCGCCATCGTCCTCGTCACCGCGCAGGCCGCCCTCGGCCGCGTCGATGCTTGGGAGCCTCTGGCGCTCGCCGCCGTCCACATCGCGATCGACATCGTCAAGGCCTATACCCTGCCGAACCGCCTCGCCTCGTTCCTCGCCGACCAGGGCGCGCATCTTCTGACCCTCGCTGCCGTCGCCCTTCTGTCGCCCGGTCTTTTCGCGGGTGGCGCCTGGGCCGCAATCCCCTGGCTTCCCGGCCTCATGGCCGCCGCCGCCGGCCTGGTCTTCGCCACCGCCGCCGGCGGACACGTCGTCGCCCTCCTCGTCAGCCCCTGGGACCGCAGCGTCCTGCCGGAAGGCCTGCCGAACGGGGGACGGCTGATCGGGCTTCTCGAGCGCGGGATCATCTTCCTTCTGATCCTCGTCGAGCAGCCGGCGGGCATCGGCTTTCTCATCGCGGCCAAGTCGGTCCTCCGCTTCGAGACCACGTCGAAGGATACGCGCGCGGGTGAATACGTCATCATCGGCACGCTGGCCTCGTTCGGCTGGGCCATGGTCGTGGGCTATGGCACGATGACCCTGATCGAGGCGCTTCTTCCGCCAACCCCTTGAGACGACCGCCCGGACCGACTAGATTCGAAAGAAGCCCAAGGAGACGCCCCATGTTCGCCATTCCCGGAAAGCAGGCGGTCACACTGACCCCGGCCGCGGTCCGCCAGATCGCGCGGCTGATGGAGAAGGACGGCCGCTCGGGACTGCGCATCGGCCTGAAGAAGGGCGGATGCGCCGGGATGGAATACACCATGCAGTTCGCCGACACCGTCGATCCCACGGACGAGGTGGTCGAACAGGACGGCGCGCGGGTGATGATCGCGCCCATGGCGCAGATGTTCCTTTTCGGGACCGAGATCGATTACGAGACCTCGCTCCTCGAATCGGCGTTCCGGTTCCGCAACCCGAACGTGACCGACGCCTGCGGATGCGGCGAGTCGATCAAGTTCAAGGACGTCGATACGCTGGCGGCCGAACGCGAGGCGACGTCGGGCTGAGACGACGGGGGCTCCGCCCCCGCTCGCTGGCGCTCGCACCCCCGGAGTATTTCAGGACAGAAGAAGCCGCGCGGCTTGACCTTCGCGTCTGGCCGCGCATTGTCGCGCCCGCAGCCCGTGAGGAGGACGCCCCATGCAGAAGCTTGCCGCCGGAAACTGGAAGATGAACGGCCTCGCCGCCAGCCTCGCCGAGATCGAGGCGCTGGCGACGGCTCACCCGACGCCCGGCTGCGACATCCTGATCTGTCCGCCCGCCACGCTTCTTTCGCGCGTCTCGGACGCGGCGCTCGGCACGTCCGTCCAGACCGGCGCCCAGGATTGTCACCCGAAGGACTCGGGCGCACATACCGGCGACATCTCGGCGGCGATGGTCCGGGACGCGGGCGGGGCCTTTGTGATCGTGGGACACTCCGAACGCCGGGCCGACCACGGCGAGGACGACGCGCTCGTCCGCGCCAAGGCCGAGGCCGCGCATGACGCCGGTCTCATCGCCATCGTCTGCGTCGGCGAGACGCTCGAGCAACGCGAGGCGGGCCGCACCCTCGAGGTCGTCGGCGGTCAGGTCGCCGGGTCGCTCCCCGACGACGCGACGGCCGAGGATACCGTCATCGCCTACGAACCCGTCTGGGCCATCGGCACCGGCAAGGTTCCCACGACCGACGAGATCGCCCTCGTCCACGCCGACATCCGCGCACGCCTCACCGCGCGCTTCGGTGCCGACGGCGAAGGAATGCGCATCATCTACGGAGGATCGGTGAAGGCGTCGAACGCCGCCGAGATCTTCGCCGTGCCGAATGTCGACGGCGCCCTTGTTGGTGGCGCGTCCCTGAAGGCGGCGGATTTCGGGGGGATCGTGGACGCGCTCGGCGCCGCCTGATCTCAGACGAACAGACGGCCCTTCACGGCCTCGACCAGTTGCTTCGGATGCGTCATCGGAAGCATGTGCCCGGCGCCCTCGATAGTCGCCCAGTCGGCGTCCTTGATGCGGTCGCCGAGCGACTGGATGATTTCGGCCATCACGGGATGGCTTGCGCTGCCATCGACGAAGGTCACCGGTATCTCGAGCTCTTCGAGCCGCCCCTCGCCCAGGATGTCGCGCCGGTCGTCGCGCAGAAGGCTGTTGCCCTGAGGCACGAGCGCGATCCGCTCCATCATGTAGGCGCGCGCCTCGGCGGGCAAATCCTTCCAGGCCGTCCCGTCGCCCCAGAGCGCGTGGAACTCCTTCACCGCCGTCGCATAGGACGCGGCCTTGACGTTCTTGTCGAAGGGCGCGAGGTCGCGCATCGCCTTGTCATGGGCCCACCTGTCCTTCGCGGCGGCGAAGAACACCGGCTCGACGAGGACGAGCGAGCTGACGCGGTAGGGTCTCTCGACCGCGATGCGCAGGGCCAGCACCGCACCATAGGAGTGGCCGACCAGCGGCACGGGGTCGGACGGCAACTCGTCCAGCGCCATCTCGATCGCCTGGTCCGAATAGTCCCGGCTTTCGTCCCATTTGGCGGCCAGCCCGTGGCCCGGAAGCTCGATCAGAAGCGGCGACGGGCTTCCGCCGAGCGCGTTCAGAAACGGCCGCCAGTTCGAGGCGCGGCCGAGCATGCAGTGAATGAGGGCAAGCGGTTTCTTCGCCGCCATGGTCAGAGCCGCCCTCCGAGATGCGCGTCGAGATGGTCGATCCGGTCCTGGCCCCAGAACGGCGCGCCGTCGTCGGTGATGAAGAACGGCAGTCCGAAGACGCCGCGGTTCACCGCCTCCTCGAGGTTCGTCCCATAGGTCTCGGCCCCTGCGAGAAGCCCGCGGTCGGCGAGCGCCGGATCGAAGCCCGCCGCCTCGAGGCAGCCCTTGATGACGCTGTCTTCGGCGACGTCCTTTTCTTCGGCCCAGCAGGCGCGCGACAGGCCCGCGACGAGCGCTGCTAGGTCACCGCCGCCGGCATTCTGCGCGGCGATGATGGCATAGCCCGCCGGGGCCGGATTGGTCGGGAAGTGCGCCGGCTTCACGGTGATCGGCATGCCCAGCATCTTCGCCTGGCGGGGAATTTCGGCGAGCCGGTAGGCCTGGCGCGACGGATGGCGCTGTGCAAGCGGAACACCGCCTGTACGTCCGAAGAGGGCGACGGCATCCACCGGCTTGTAAGTGATCGTGGCCCCATGCTTCGCCGCGACCTCGGCAGGACGTGTGCCGGCGAGGTAGCAGAATGGAGAGACAACAGTGAGATAATAGTCGATGTGAGGCATGTGGCCCCGCCTCCCGGTTTCGATTGTTTGCGTGACCCTAGGCACATGCTAAGCGGTGTCAACATTGCGAATCCGCCGCGCTCCGCGGTCCAGGGAGGTCCGCGCGTCAATGCCCCAGCTCGAAGAACCGAAGATCATCGCCGGCAACGCCAACAAGGGGCTGGCGAAGGCCGTCGCGCGCCGGATGTCGATGCACAGGGGCATGAACGTCGGCCTCGTCGACGCCCGGGTCGAGCGCTTCAACGACGGCGAGATCTTCGTCGAGGTCTTCGAGAACGTCCGCGGCGAGGACATGTTCATCCTGCAGTCGACGTCGAACCCGGCGAACGACAACCTGATGGAGCTCCTCATCATGGCCGATGCGCTGCGCCGGTCGTCGGCTGCGCGGATCACCGCCGTGATCCCCTATTTCGGCTACGCTCGTCAGGATCGCCGCACCAAGGCGCGCACGCCCATCACCGCGAAGCTTGTCGCCAACATGATGGTCTCGGCCGGCATCGAGCGTATCCTGACGATGGATCTCCACGCCGCCCAGATCCAGGGGTTCTTCGACATTCCGGTCGACAACCTCTACGCCGCACCCATCTTCGCGCTCGATATCAAGCACGCTTTCCGCAAGACGATGGACGAGGTCACCGTGGTGTCCCCCGACGTCGGCGGCGTGGCGCGTGCCCGCGAACTGGCGCAGCGCATCAATGCGCCCCTCTCCATCGTCGACAAGCGCCGTGAGAAGCCGGGCGAGATCGCCGAGATGACCGTGATCGGCGACGTGAAGGACCGCGTCTGCATCATCGTCGACGATATCGTCGACACCGCCGGCACCCTCTGCAAGGGCGCCGAGACGCTGATGGAGGCCGGCGCGAAGGAGGTCCACGCCTATATCTCGCACGGCGTGCTGTCCGGTCCCGCCATCGAGCGCGTCACGGCCTCGGCCATGAAAAGCCTCGTCGTCTCCGACACCATCGAGCCGTCCGAGGCCACGAAGGCCGCGACGAACATCCGCATCGTGCCGACGGCGCCGATGCTGGCACAGGCGATCATGAATATCTGGCACGGGACGTCGGTCTCGAGCCTCTTCGACCAGGAGACGCTCGAGCCGATCTACGACGGGATGTACTCGTTAGGCTGACCCGCGGAGGCGCGCGCCTCAGATCATCCGCACGAAGACCGCCGCCATCAGCCCCACCACCGCGGTAAGGGCGAGGATATAGTCTCCGGGCACCGCCTCGGGTGCCCCGAGCAGCAAATCGCGCAGGCGTTTCGGCATGAACTCAGCCCCCCAGCTTGAACATGTCCGACCGACAGTATCGACGCGGCTGCCGCATTCCACCGGTTTTTCGCGAAACATTCCGTTCAGACCCCGCCTCCGACCATAAGAGGGGTTGATTTTCTGCACCTGCGAAGTAATTAAGTTTCACAGCAGAAGCCATTTGGGTTCGTTTGTTGCGGAGAGAATCGTGATGCTCGACAACCAGCCGCGCGGCACCATCGTGATCGAGGATCTCGAGGTGGGCATGGTGCGCTCGCTGAGGAAGGAGATCACGGATGAAGACATCGAGCTCTTCGCCCGCGTCTCGACCGATCGAAACCCGGTCCACCTCGACGACGCCTACGCGCAGGACACCATATTTGAGGGCCGGATCGCCCACGGGATGCTGACGGCGGGCCTCGTCTCGGCCGTGATCGGCGAGCAGCTTCCCGGCCACGGGACGGTCTACCTCGGCCAGACGCTCCGCTTCCTCGCCCCCGTCCGCCCGGGCGACATGGTCCTGGCCGAGGTCGAGGTGCTGGAGATCGACTACGCCAAGCGCCGCGTGAAGCTCGACACGCGCTGCCTCGTCAACGGCAAGAAGGTCCTCGTCGGCGAGGCGACGGTGCTCGCGCCGTCCGCGAAGTTCGACTGACCCCCCCGGCGCCCCGTCACGCGGGCTCGCCGCCCAGCACCTCCCAGAAATCGGCCCTCAGGTTGTGATGCGGAAACGGCTCGTCCGGCACGTCCTTCCCGAGGAAGGCGCAGAGCGGCGCCCACCCCTCGGCCGGATCGAAGATCAGCAGACGGTCGGCAGGCAGCGCCGCGCGAACGTCGTCGGTCCTCTTCCTGAAGGCGGCCAGCCCGACTTCCTTGTCGTCAAGTTTGCCGCCGAACGTCCCTTTCCCCGCCAGATCATTCCACGCTTCAAGGATGTCGTGGATGTGCGGCGGCAAGGGAATATCGCGATAGCGCGCCATCAGCTTGCCGATGGTCTTCTGGAAACTGGCCCACCACTTTTCCTCGGGCCGCACCGTGTGCACCACCTTGGCGTCCGGAAAGGCCTCGGCCAGTTCGCGCCAGACATGTGCCCCCGGCCAGTCCACCTGCGAGTTGTATCCGGCGAAGACCTCGTGCCAGTCGACGTCCCCTCCCGCTGCCAGCTTCTGCCAATGCGCCACCTGCTCCGGATTCTCGACGATCTCGTGCATGTGATGACAAGGGCCATACCCCAGCCGTTCCAGCGCCGCCTTCAGCGATTTCGTTCCCGTCCGTCCGAATCCCGATCCGATCACCTGAAGTGTCATGTTTCACCCCCCCGAGTGTGGCGAGACTATCTGCCTCGGCAAGCATTCTGTCCAATGTCATGTTGAAAGCGGCTCGCAGCGCGTTCCGGCCGTCCATATCCCCCTTGTCCGCCCCTCTGGCCCACGTTACCCCCGCCCCATGCGCATCCACCGCGACCCCATCTACCTGACCGACGCCGACAAGGGCGCGACGGTGGCGATCGGCAACTTCGATGGCGTTCACCTGGGCCACCAGGCGGTGCTGAGGATCGCGCAGGAGGCCGCCGCCGCGCCCTTGGGCGTCGTCACCTTCGAGCCGCATCCGCGCGAGTACTTCGCCCCCGACGCGCCCCCCTTCCGCCTGATGAATGCCGAAGCCCGCGTCCACCGGCTGGAAGCGCTTGGCGTGGCGCATCTCTATGAGTTGCCCTTCACCGCGCGCCTCGCCGGCCTGACCGCCGAGGAATTCGCCCGGGATGTCCTCGCCGGGCAACTGGGCCTCGCCCATGTGACCGTCGGCGCCGACTTCTGCTTCGGCAAGGGCCGCCAGGGCACGACCGACATGCTGACGGATTTCGGCCGCGGCTTCGGCTTCGGCGTCACCGTCACGCCTCTCGTCGGCGACGGCTCGGCCGTGTCCTCGACCCGCATCCGCGAGGCGCTGACCGAGGGCCGGCCCGAGGAGGCCGCGCGGATGCTCGGCCACCTTCACCGCATCGAGGGCGCAGTCCTACGCGGCGACCAGCGCGGCCGCGAGCTGGGCTACCCGACCGCGAACCTGTCCATCGAGGGCCTTCATCCGCCGAAATTCGGCGTCTACGCGGTCCGCGTCCGCGTGCTCTCGGGAGACCACGCCGGCGAATACGACGGCGTCGCCTCGATCGGCGTGCGGCCCATGTTCGGCGAGAACCGCCCGAACTGCGAAGCCCACCTCTTCGACTTCCGCGGCGACCTCTACGGCACCCACCTCTCGGTCGCCCTCGTTACCTACCTCCGCCCCGAGGAGCGCTTCGACAGCCTCGACGCGCTGGTGGCGCAGATGGACGCCGACAGCGCGCAGGCGAGGGAGATACTTTCCCCATGACTCCTTCATCTTGCGCCAAATACGCATGACACGCTCTGGGCCAGAACCGCGACCGGGCAGCGACCCCATCAACCGCGAAGGTCTCCGAGACCGCTACTGGGAGCGCGTGCCGCTGCGCAACCTCACTGCGCGCGAGTGGGAGGCGCTTTGCGACGGCTGCGGCAAGTGCTGTCTCAACAAGCTCGAGGATGCCGACACGGGCGAGGTCGCCTTCACCCGCGTCGCCTGCCGCCTCCTCGACGGCGAGAGCTGCCGCTGCGCGCAGTACCCGATCCGCAGGCAGTTTGTCCCCGACTGCGTCGTGCTGACCCCCTCCACCCTGCCCAAGGTCGCCTACTGGCTGCCGACCACCTGCGCCTACCGGCTCCTCCACGAGGGCAAGCGCCTCTACGACTGGCACCCGCTCATCTCGGGCGATTCCGAGACGGTCCACGCCGAGGGGCAGTCGGTGCGGGGCTGGACGGTGCCCGAGTTCGAGGTGCCGGAAGAAGAGTGGGAAGACCACATCGTCGAGGATCTCTGACATGCGTTTTGCGTCCGACAACTCCGGTCCTGTCCACCCCAAGGTGATGGAGGCGCTGGCCATCGCCAACGAAGGCTGGGCCCTGCCCTACGGCAACGACGACCTGACCCGCCGCGCCGCCGACCGCGTGCGCGACGTCTTCGAAGCCCCGGAGGCCGCCGTCCTCTTCGTCGCCACGGGGACCGGCGCCAACGCGCTGCTCCTCGCCACCCTGACGCGACCCTACGAGACGGTATTCTGCACGCCCGAGGCGCATATCCACCAGGACGAGTGCAGCGCGCCCGAGTTCTTCACCGGCGGCGCGAAGCTGACCCTCGTCGAGAGCCGCGACGCGATGATGGAGCCCGACGCGCTGGCCCGCGACATCGAGGTGCTGAAGTCTGGCGGCGTCCATTCGCCCCAGCCGGGCAGCGTCTCGATCACCAGCGTCAGCGAGCGCGGCACGGTCTATCCGCTCGAGCGCATCCGGGCCATCGCGCAGGTCGCCCGCACGCATGGCCTGCCCCTCCACCTCGACGGCGCGCGCTTCGCCAATGCCTGCGCCGCCCTCGGCTGCACACCGGCCGAGATGACCTGGAAGGCCGGCGTCGACGCCGTCAGCTTCGGCGGCACCAAGAACGGGCTCATGGGCGTCGAGGCCTGCGTGATCTTCGACACCGCGAAGGCACGGGAGTTCGAGCTCAGGCGCAAGCGGGGCGGACACCTCTTCTCGAAGAACCGCTTCCTTGCCGCGCAGATGGACGCCTACCTGACCGACGACCTGTGGCTGACGACCGCGCGTGCCGCGAACGATGTCGGCCAGCGGCTGGCCCGCGCGCTGAAGCAGACGCCCGGCGTATCCTTCCTGCACGAACCGCAGGCCAACATGCTCTTCCCGCGCTTTTCCCGCGCTGCGCACCGCCGCCTGCACGAGGCCGGGGCGAAATACTACCTCTGGGAGGGCACGCTCGACGGCGACGACGACGCGATTCTGCCCGCCCGCCTCGTCTGCGACTGGTCCTGTCCCGCAGAGAACATCAGGCACTTCGTGGAACTCGTCCGAGGCTGACGGCGCTGTCATGGCATAACATGCGCATTCGTCGCAGGATCGCCGACATGAGACCGCTCCGATTCCTTCTCCCCGCTGTACTGCTTCTGCCGCTCCTGTCGGCCTGTGCCTCCCTCTCCGAGGACCAGTGCCGCGCCGGCGACTGGGAGACGGTCGGCCTGCGAGACGGCGCCGAAGGGCGGACGCCCGACTACCTCCGCATCCATGCGCGCGCCTGCAACGAGTACGGCATAGCCCCTGTCAGGTCGGAGTGGGAAAAGGGTCGCCAGGTCGGTCTCAAGACCTACTGCACGCCGCGCCGCGCGTGGGAGGAAGGCGCCGACGGCCACCGCCTGTCGCCCGTATGCCCGGCCGAGATCGAGCCGGAACTGAGGCGCGCCAATGCGCGGGGGCTCGACCTCTACGACGTCGAACAGGACATCGACCGGGCCGAAAGCGATGTGTCGGACCTGCGCAGTGCTCTCGCCTCCCTGCCCGCGGACGATCCGCGCCGCGCCTCGATCCAGGCCGAGATCGGCACGCTCCAGCTCCGCGTTCTGCGGCTCAGGGCTGAACGGGCGCGTCTGCGCTTCTACTGAGGCTGGTACGGGCGGCCGGACTCGAACCGGCACGGGCTTTCGCCCCAGAGATTTTAAGTCTCATGCGTCTACCATTCCGCCACGCCCGCGCGGCCTCGACGTGCCTAGACCGCGAGGGACCGCCGGGCAAGGGCTAGAGGTCCTTCCCCCCCGCCTCTTTCAGAAGGTGCCGCTCGGGCAGCCAGGGGTTCAGCTTCAGGGCCTGCCGCAGCACGATCTGCGCCTCGTCCTCGCGCCCGAGGCCGATCAGCGTCAGCGCCTTGCCCGAGAGCGCCGCCACATGGTCGGGCCGCAAGGCGAGCGCCGCTTCCAGATCGGGAAGCGCCGCCTCGAAATCCTCGCGCAGGAAGTTGACGAAGGCGCGCTGGTTGAAGCCCTCGGCATACTCCGGGCAGTACTCCGTCAGCCGGTCGAGGGCGTCGAGAGCCGCGATGAAATCATAGGAATTCCGCGCCTCCATCCCCCGGTCCAGAAGCTCCTGCGCGGGTTCGTCGGGCGCCTGCGTCCAAAGCTCCCACACCCCGTTGAAAAGGGCGCGCGCCTCCATCTCGGTCGTCGCGGCCCGCACCTGGTCGAGGATCGCGGTCTGCGCCTCGGACACATCGGGCGCAGGCGGACAGTCCGCAAAGGCGGGGAGCGGGGCCAGGATCAGGGCGAAAAGCGCGTGTCTCATGCGTCCGGATTTTGAAGCCCGCCCCGTCCTTCCGTCAAGTCACATCGCCGTCACGCGGGCCGAGGATGCTTGACCTTCGACGCGCCTCCCTGTCGGGTGAGACCCATGTTCCCGATCCGCGACCACAACCCCTCCGAGCGCACGCCTTATGTCACCTGGGTGCTCATCGCGATCAACGTCGCGGTCTTCCTGTCCTACTGGAGCCTCTTGTCCAATGACCGGGCGACGCAGGACTTCTTCATGACCTGGGGCCTCGTGCCGGCGTGGTCCGCGCCCGAGACCTTCCTGACCTCGATGTTCCTTCACGGCGGCATCCTGCACCTTGCCGGCAACATGCTGTTCCTGTGGGTCTTCGGCGACAACATGGAGGACCAGATGGGGCACCTGGGCTTCCTCCTGTTCTACCTCGCAGGAGGCCTCGCTGCGGCGGCGGCTCAGGTCATGGCGGACCCCGGGTCCTTCATCCCGATGGTCGGCGCGTCCGGCGCGATAGCAGGCGTGATGGGCGGATACCTTCTGATGTTCCCCAAGGCGCGCGTCGACGTGGTCGTGATCCTCGTCATCATCTTCAAGGTCTTTCCGCTGCCCGCCTGGACCGTCCTCGGCTTCTGGTTCCTCGTCCAGTTCGTGCAAGGGTCGATGACGCCGACGGAGCAGGGCGGCGTCGCCTACTGGGCGCACGCGGGCGGCTTCGCGGCCGGGGTCGTCCTGACCTTTCCGCTCTGGCAGAAGCGCGGCGGCGCCGCCTTCTGGAGGCGCACCCACGGCCACCCGCCGCATCCCGACGCGATATATCGCGAGGGGCGCACGATGGTCCCGAAGGTGCGGCGCGACAAGGACCGCGCACGTTCTCCCTGGGATCGCTGACGCCCTAACGGCTGGCGAACAGAAGGCCCAGGCGGCGGCGAAACTCGCTTGGCTCCAGCCGGCCCTCGGCGACGCGCAAGGGATCGGCGGTGGCGCGCGACAGGATGCCGCCCGCCTGCCAGCCCTCGATCAGCGCCGCGCGCGCCAGACCCGGCAGGGCTCGCCGCAGGGCGGCGCGGGACGGCATCGCGTTCCTCGTCTCGCGGGCCAGCCGCGCCACCGCCTCCGACCGTCCGTCCACCAGAGGGATGCGTCCCCGCGCCTCGAGGTCAGGCACTGCCGTGAGGTAACGGGCCAGAGCCGCAGCCCTTCCGAAACGCCTGACGGTATCCTCGGTCGCCTCCCCTGCGCCCAAAGCGGCGGCGGCGGTCCACATCAGCGTCGCGCCGGTGACGTCGAGATAGGCCAGCAACGCCGCCTCGTCCGCGAAGGGCTCGGCATAAAGATCCCACCTCCGCACCTCGATCAGCGCGTCCAGCCCTTCCGCCAGTTCGGGCGTCAGGACCTCGGCCAGAGGCGTCGCGACCTCGTGCCGCCGCACCGGCACGCCTGAGGCGATCTCGGCCAGGGCGTCGCGCCACCATTGCAGACGCATCTCGCCGATCATCGGCTCGGAGGCCACCCAAGGCGCACGCGCGACTTCGAGATTGAAGGCATAGAGCGGAAAGAGCACCTTCCGTGCCTCGACGGGCGCGGCCATCGCGGCGGCGAAACGATCGGGATCGCCCTTCGCGACGAGATCGGCGCAGGCCTGCAACTCCATCATCGGTCCCCAAATATCCCGGGGGAGACGGCCGAAGGCCGTCGGGGGCAGAGCCCCCAGCCCGCTCCCGGTCTCACTCCGCCGCCTTGGACACCGCCGTGTCCCGCACGAGCTTCCACTCGATCGCGTCCACCAGCGCCTGGAACGAGGCGTCGACGATGTTGGCCGACACGCCGACCGTGGCCCAGGCCCGGCCCTCGTCGTCGGCGAAGTCGATGACCACCTGCGTCACGGCCTCGGTGCCGCCTTGCGTGATCCGCACCTTGAAGTCGGTCAGCCGCATGTCGTCGATCCGCGCCTGCCAGGGTCCCAGGTCCGACTTCAGCGCCTGCCACAGCGCGTTCACCGGGCCGTCGTCCTGCATCTCCTGCGGATGCTCGTTCTTGAAGTAGCTCGTGACCGGACCGTCGCGGGTCGAGATAGTCACGACCGCCTCGGATTCGACCACGATCTCGCCCTTGGCGTTGCGCCGGCGCTCCGAGATGACGCGATAGCGCTCGACGTCGAAGAAGTCCTGCGCGAGGCCGAGCCCCTTTCGCGCCAACAATTCGAAGCTGGCCTGCGCGCTGTCGTAGGCGAAGCCCTGCGCCTCGCGCTCCTTCACCGTGTCGAGGATGCGGCCCAGGGCAGGGTCGCCCTTCTCGGCCTCGATCCCCATTTCGGACAGGCGCCGCAAGAGGTTCGACTGCCCGGCCTGGTTCGACATCGGCACGATGCGCGCATTGCCCACGATTTCCGGCGCCACATGCTCGTAGGTCGTCGGGTCCTTGACGATGGCGCTCGCGTGAAGCCCGGCCTTGTGAGCGAAGGCCGAAGCGCCGACGTAAGGCGCGCTGCGCAGCGGAATGCGGTTCAGGATGTCGTCGAGCATCCGGCTCGTCCGTGTCAGGCGCGCCAGCGCGTCGGGCGTCACCCCGGTCTCGAACCGGCTGGCGTAGGGCTCCTTCAGCAGAAGCGTTGGGATCAGCGTGGTGAGGTTCGCGTTGCCGCAGCGCTCGCCCAGGCCGTTCAGCGTGCCCTGGATCTGCCGCGCGCCGGCGTCGACGGCGGCGAGGCTCGCCGCCACGGCGTTGCCGGTGTCGTCGTGGGTGTGGATGCCCAGGCGCTCGCCGGGGATGTCCGCCGCGATCACCTCGGCCGTGATGCGTCCTACGTCGGCGGGCAGTGTGCCGCCGTTGGTGTCGCACAGGACGATCCACCGCGCGCCCGCGTCCCGTGCCGCGATCAGGCAGTCGAGCGCATAGGCGCGGTTGGCCGACCATCCGTCGAAGAAATGCTCGGCGTCGAACAGCGCCTCTCTCCCTTGGGCGACGAGATGGGCGATGCTCTCGCGGATATTCGCGAGATTCTCCTCCAGCGTGATCCCCAGCGCGGTGTCGACGTGGAAATCGTAGGTCTTGCCGACGAGGCACACGGCGGGGGTGTTGGCGTTCAGGACGGCGGCGAGGACGTCGTCGTTCGCCGCCGACCGGCCCGCACGCTTGGTCATGCCGAAGGCCGTAAAGGTTGCGCGCGTCTGCGGCCTCTGGTCGAAGAAGGCGCTGTCGGTCGGGTTCGCCCCCGGCCAGCCGCCCTCGATGTAGTCGACACCGAGCGCGTCCAGCGCCTGCGCGATCTGGGTCTTCTCGTTGGCCGAGAACTGGACGCCCTGCGTCTGCTGCCCGTCCCGGAGCGTGGTGTCGAAGAGGGAGAGGCGCTCTGGCGTCATTCCACGCCCTCCAGCCGGCCCGCGTCGAACTCCGGCAGGATCTCGGCACTGGCTTCGCCGTCCTTCGCCGACAGCTTCAGCCCGGCGCCCTCCAACTGAGCCTTCAACGCATCCGCCGCCGCGAAATCCCGCGCCTCGCGCAGCGCCTGCCAGCGGCGGAGGAGCGGCACCAGCAGATCGGCATGAGGCCCTTCGCCCGTCGCCGTGCTGACGAATTCGGGCTCGAGAGCGCGGAACCAGTCGACGTCCTCGGCTTCAGGAAATCCAAGGAGTTGCATCGCGGCCTTGAGGTAGGGGGCCGAGAAGGAATTCATCTCGACCATCGCGAGGTGCGTGTTCAGGTCGTCCGCCAGCGCCGTCACGACGCTTGTCGGCACGACCTTCGCCGGCTCGACGCCATCCGTCTTGCGGAACCACGCCGCCAGACGGTTCGTCGCCTCCACCCGCTTCTTTTCGGTCCAGTCCATCGGCTTGCGGTAGTGCGTCGACAGGAACACGAAGCGGATCACCTCGCCCGGGATACCCTGGTCCAGCAGGTCGCGCACCGTGAAGAAGTTGCCGAGCGACTTCGACATCTTCTTGCCCTCGACCTGAAGCATCTCGTTGTGCAGCCAGATCCGCGCGAAGGCGTGACCGCTGCATTTCGACTGCGCGATCTCGTTTTCGTGGTGCGGGAAGATCAGGTCGTTTCCGCCGCCGTGGATATCGAAGCTCTCGCCCAGAAGTCCCTGCGCCATCGCCGAGCACTCGATGTGCCAGCCGGGCCGCCCCCGGCCCCAGGGGCTCTCCCAGCCCGGAAGGTCGTCGGTCGAAGGCTTCCAGAGGACGAAGTCCATCGGGTCTTCCTTGTAAGGCGCCACCTCGACGCGGGCGCCCGCGATCATGTCGTCGACGGATCGGCCGGACAGCTTGCCGTAGTCGTCGTAGGACCGAACGCGAAACAGGACATGCCCCTCGGCCTCGTAGGCGTGGCCGCTCGCGATCAGCCCCTCGATCATCGCGACCATCTGGGCGATCCACTCGGTCGCCCGCGGCATCGCCGTGGGCTCCAGCGCGCCCACAGCCGCCATGTCCTCCAGATACCAGGCCGCGGTCTCGTCCGTGATCTCGCGGATGGTCCGGCCGCTCTCAGTGGCGCGCGCGTTGATCTTGTCGTCCACGTCGGTGACGTTGCGGACGTAGGTCACGTTCTCCGCGCCGTAGACGTGGCGCAGAAGCCGGAACAGCACGTCGAAGACGATGACGGGCCGCGCGTTCCCGATATGCGCGCGGTCATAGACCGTGGGTCCGCAGACATACATCGACGGCTTGCCCTCAACGACGAGAGGCTCCAGCGGGTCCTTCCGGCGGGTCGCGGTGTTGGTCAGTCTGATCTCGGTCATGCTCGATCCTCGGGAGGGCGTCCCGCGCGGGCTTTACCAAGGTCGATGGAGAGTGGAAAGGACCGGCCCGCGCGACTGTTGTCAGCGGATGATAATGCAGCGAATGATGCAGATCGCTCGGGTCATGGGCCTTGTCCCTACCCGATCGATGCACATGTGGGAAGAGAAATCCGCCGGTGGCTCTTTGCCACGGTCGCTTGGGGACGCACCGTCGCGGCGGGGTTTTCCGCTGGCATATCCCTTGTGGCCGGGCTAGGCCCCCGCCCGACACCCGAAAAAGGTCCGACATGGAACTCCGCAATATCGCCATCATCGCGCACGTCGACCACGGCAAGACGACCCTTGTCGACGAGCTGCTCAAGCAGTCCGGCGCCTTCCGCGTCGGAGAGGCGGTGGCCGAGCGCGCGATGGATTCGAACGATCTCGAACGCGAGCGGGGCATCACAATCCTCGCCAAGTGCACCTCGGTTCTCTGGCGCGGCACGCGCATCAACATCGTGGACACGCCAGGCCACGCCGACTTCGGCGGCGAGGTCGAGCGCATCCTGTCGATGGTCGACGGCGTGGTCCTCCTGGTCGACGCGGCCGAAGGCCCGATGCCCCAGACGAAGTTCGTCACCTCAAAGGCGCTCGCCCTCGGCCTGCGCCCGATCGTGGTGCTGAACAAGGTCGACAAGCCCGACGCCGAGCCCGACCGCGCCCTGAACGAGGTCTTCGACCTCTTCGCGGCGCTCGACGCCGACGAGGACCAACTCGACTTCCCGCACCTCTACGCCTCGGGCCGCTCCGGCTGGGCCGACGCCGAGCTTGACGGGCCGAGAAAGGGTCTCTCGGCGCTCTTCGACCTCATCGTCCACCACGTTCCCCGCCCCCGGCAACAGAAGCGCGACGGCGAGGATTTCCGGATGCTGGCGACGACCCTCGGGGCCGACCCCTATCTCGGGCGGATCCTGACGGGACGTGTCGAGTCGGGCCGCCTCAAGGTCGGCGCGACGGTCCAGGCGTTGTCTCGCGTCGGCCAGAAGGTCGAGCAGTTCCGCGTGACGAAGATTCTCGCCTACCGCGGCCTGGCTCAGCAATCGGTCGACGAGGTGCTTGCCGGCGACATCGTTTCGATTGCCGGCATGACCAAGGCGACCGTGGCCGACACGATCTGCGCCCTGGCGGTCGAGGACGCGATTCCCGCGCAACCCATCGACCCGCCGACGATCAGCGTCACCTTCGGCATCAACGACAGCCCGCTTGCCGGCCGCGACGGCAAGAAGGTGCAGAGCCGCGTCATCCGCGAGCGCCTGATGAAGGAGGCCGAGACCAACGTCGCCATCCGCGTCAAGGACACCCCCGGCGGCGAGGCCTTCGAGGTTTCGGGACGAGGCGAGCTTCAGATGGGCGTCCTGATCGAGAACATGCGCCGCGAGGGGTTCGAGCTGTCCATATCGCGCCCACAGGTGATCTTCCGCGAGATCGATGGCGAACGTCACGAGCCGGTCGAGGAAGTGACCATCGACGTCGACGACGACTATACCGGCGCCGTGATCGAAAAGCTGACTGGCCCCCGCAAGGGCGACATGACCGAGATGAAGCCCGCGGGCACGGGCAAGACCCGGATCGTGGCGCTGATCCCGTCGCGCGGGCTTATCGGCTATCACGGCGAGTTCCTGACCGACACGCGCGGCACGGGCGTCCTGAACCGCGTCTTCCACTCCTGGCAGCCGTACAAGGGCCCGATCCAGGGTCGCAGGCAGGGCGTGCTGATCTCGATGGAGGACGGCGTCTCGGTCGCCTACGCACTCTGGGGGCTCGAAGAGCGCGGTCGCCTCTTCATCGGTGCGCAGGAGCAGGTCTACGAGGGCATGGTCATCGGCGAGCACAGCCGGGACAACGATCTCGACGTGAACCCGCTGAAGGGCAAGAAGCTGACCAACGTTCGCGCCTCGGGCACGGACGAGGCGGTGCGGCTGACGACGCCCATCACCATGTCGCTGGAACAGGCCATCGCCTATATCGACGACGACGAACTGGTCGAGGTCACGCCGAATGCGATCCGGCTGCGCAAGCGCTTCCTCGATCCCCACGAACGGAAACGCGCGGCTCGGGCGGGCTGACGCGCCTCCGGCTGCGACCCATGCCGGACGGTGATGGGTGCAGGCTCGAACCTTGATTTGACTCGAGTGCGGGCTTTTGTCCCACTCGGGCCATGAAAGTCTCCGACCGCATCGCCGGTCTGACGGGCGGCGGCCCCGACGGCTGGGACCTCTATCGCAAGGCGCGCCGCATGATCGCGGAGGGCGTCTCCGTGACCGAATTGACCATCGGCGAGCACGACGTCCGCACCGATCCCTCGATCCTCGAAGCCATGCGCGCCTCGGCGGCGGGCGGTCACACGGGCTACGCCGCCCTGCCCGGCACGGATGCCTTGCGCACTGCGGTCGCCGCGCGGATCGAGGCGCGGACGGGCGTTCCAACCTCGCGGCGCAATGTCGTCATCACGCCGGGCGGTCAGGCGGCCCTTTTCGCCGCGCATGTCGTCGCCTGCGATCCGGGCGACCGGGCCCTCTTCATCGACCCCTACTACGCGACGTACCCCGGCACGATCCGGGCCGCAGGCGCAATAGCCGTGACGGTCGCCGCAGAGGCCGAGCGCGACTTCCGGCCCGACCCGGCGGCGATCGAGGCGGCACTTCCGGCGCGGTCCATCCTCGTCAACTCGCCCAACAACCCGACCGGAGTGGTTTACGACCGCGCCACGCTTGACGGCATCGGCGAGGTAGCGCGCGCGCATGACCTCTGGATCGTGTCGGACGAGGTCTACGACACACAGGTCTGGAGTGGCGCGCACCTGTCGCCCCGCGCCCTGCCGGGCCTCGCGGAGCGCACCCTTGTGGTGGGCTCGCTGTCGAAGAGCCACGCGATGACCGGAAGCCGCCTCGGCTGGCTGGCGGGCCCGGAGGAGGCCATCGCGCACGCGATCAACCTGACGACACATACGACCTACGGCGTCCCCGGCTTCGTCCAGGACGCGGGCCTTTTCGCTCTGGCACGGGGCGAGGCGCTTGAAACCGCAATCGCCGCACCCTTCCGGCGGCGTCACGCCCTGGCCATGCGTGTCCTTTCGTCCGCTGGGGTGCGTGTGGTGCCTTCGACGGCCAGCATGTACGTCATGGCGGACATCCGGCCCACGGGCCTGTCGGGCGAGGCGTTCGCCGACCGCCTGCTCGACACCCATGCCATCGCCGTCATGCCGGGCGAAAGCTTTGGCCGTGCAGCGGCGGGACATCTCCGGATCGCGCTGACGGTGGCGGACGACCGTCTCGATGCAGCGCTGACGACATTGGCGAATTTCCACAATACATTGAAAAGGCAGGCCGCATGACGTTCCGAGACCTTCACCGCAAAGGCGACCCCTTCATCTTGGCAAACGCCTGGGACGCGGGCTCGGCCCGGATGCTCGCGGCGCTCGGCGCCCCCGCCATCGCAACCTCGTCGGCTGCCCACGCCTTCACGCTCGGCCGGCCCGACGGCGGGACGGTGTCGCGGGACGAAGCGCTTTCCCATGCCGAGGCGCTGGTCGCCGCCGTCTCCGTCCCTGTGTCGGGCGACTTCGAGAACGGCTTCGGCCACGCACCCGACGATGTGGCCGAGACGGTGCGCCTCGCCGCCGAGGTCGGGCTCGCCGGCATCTCGATCGAGGATGCCGCCCTTCCCGACGACCGGGCCTATCCTCGCGACGAGGCCGTCGAGCGCATACGCGCCGCCGCCTCCGCCGCCCGCGCCCTGCCCCGCGACTTCGTCCTCGTCGCCCGCGCGGACGGGGTGTTGAACGGGCACTACGACATCGACGAGGCGCTGGCCCGCATCCGGGCCTTCGACGCCGCTGGCGCGGATTGCCTCTATGTGCCTCTGCCGAAGACGGTCGACGACCTGAAGCGCGTGATCGCCGCGACCGGGAAGCCCGTCAACGTGCTGGTGGCCGGTCCCTATGCCCGGATGTCCCGCGCCGAGTTCGCCGCCATGGGCGCGGCGCGCCTGTCCCTCGGCTCGGCGCTCGCGCGCGTCACGCACCGAGTGATCCGCGACGCGGGAAAGGCCATGTTCGGAGCGGGCGACTTCACCGCTTTGACGAACGGCATGTCCGGAAGCGAGGTCGACGCCCTGTTGAGCTAGAGCGGAAGAACCGCATCGCCGACACGGATGCGGCCGGGCGAGACGACCTCGGCCGTCATACCGCCATGTCCGCGCATCGCGGAATAGCCGCCTGGACCAAGCGCCTCTTCCATCCGGGAACAGGGCGCGCAGGGGCCGGTCACCCTCACCTCTGCCGTGCCGATGAGAAGGGTGCGCTCTTTGAGAGCCGACAGGTTCAGACCCGAGACGACGAGGTTCCGGCGCAAGAGGGTGGCGTCGATCTCCTGCCGCCCCACGAGAGCCGCGATGACGGGCAGATGCTCGGCCAGGATCAGCGTCAGCGCCCGCTTTCCGGGTCGGGCGTGGTCCTCTTCCAGCCCCGCTTCGGTCAGATCGGCGGCATCGACAGTCACCATGTCCGCCCGCCGCTCCGGCCGCGCGAGAATCGCCTCGATCCGGCCGTCGCGGGCGTGCCGCGCCATCATCTGGCCAAGCGGAGTGTCCGCCCTCACGTCACTCGGTGGTTTCGACGATCAGAAGCTCGCGCTCGGCCGCGCCGCGCGCGTGGCTCAGTGCTTCCTGGTACTCGGGCGAGTTGTAGCATTCCTCGGCCGCCTCGACCGACGGGAACTTCGCCACGACGTTGCGCGGCCGTTCCTTGCCCTCGAGTTGCACGAAGCGGCCGGCCCGCGCGATGAAGTGCCCGCCGTGCTTCTCGATGGCGGGACCGGCCAGCTTGGCATAGCGGCCATAGGCGTCGGCGTCGGTCACGGTGACGTGGGCGATCCAGAGTGCGGGCATGTCAGGTCTCCATCAACTTCTTCACGGCGAATATGGCCGCCTCGGCATTCTCGGTCGACGGACCGCCGCCCTGGGCCATGTCGGGACGGCCGCCGCCGCCCTTGCCGCCCAATTCGGCCACCGCCACGCGCACCATGTCGACGGCGGACAGTCGCCCCGTCAGGTCGTCCGTGACGCCTGCCGCGACCACCGCCTTGCCACCGGCGTCGGCGATCAACAGGACCGCGCCCGAACCCAGCCGCGCCTTGTGCTCGTCGATAAGCGGAGGAAGATCCTTGCCGTTGACGCCCGAAACCACCTGAGCGAGAAGCTTGACGCCGCCCACCTCCTCGGCTTCCGACGCGCCCGCGGCTCCGCCTCCCATGGCGAGCTTGCGGCGCAAATCCGCGACCTCGTCCTGCAACTGCCGCCGCTCGGCCTGAAGCGCCTTCACGCGCTCGACCACCTCGCCCGGCGCCGTCTTCAACGTCCCCGCAACCTCGGCCATACGCCGCGACTGCTCGGCAAGGTGGCGCATCGCCTCCTGCCCCGTCAGCGCCTCGATCCGCCGCACGCCCGCCGAGGACGCGCTTTCGCCGAGGACGACGCAAAGCCCGATGTCGCCCGTGCGGCGGACATGCGTGCCGCCGCAAAGCTCGATCGACCAGGTCTGGCCGTCAGCCCCCTTGCCGGTGACCGCTCGGCCCATGCTGACCACGCGAACCTCATCGCCGTACTTCTCGCCGAAAAGCGCCTGAGCCCCGATGGCGCGGGCGTCGTCGGGCGTCATGATGCGCGTCTCGACGGGTGCGTTCTGGCGGATGAAGTCGTTCACCTCTTCCTCGACGCGCGCCAGTTCCTCGGCCGTCAGCGCCTTCTGGTGGCTGAAGTCGAAGCGCAGCCGGTCCGGCGCGTTCAGCGAGCCGCGCTGCGCGACGTGGGGTCCAAGCGCGCCGCGCAGGGCCTCGTGCAGCAGGTGCGTCGCCGAGTGGTTCGCCCGGATCGCCGAGCGGCGGGTGTGGTCGACCTTGAGCGCGACCGGAGCGCCGACGATCAGCCTTCCCGCCGTGACCGTCGCCTGGTGCCCCCAGACCCGCCCGCCCGCGAAGCGCCGCGTGTCGGCGACCTCGGCCATGTCGTCGGCCTCGCCCACGCCGCGCAGGGTGCCGGTGTCGCCGACCTGGCCGCCCGCCTCTCCGTAGAAGGGCGTCTGGTTCGTCACGACCCAGCCCGTCTCGCCCTCTTCCAGCGCGTTGACGGTCACGCCCTCGCGCAGGATGGCGAGGATCTGCCCTTCCGCCGTCTCGGTGTCGTAGCCCAGAAACTCGGTCGCGCCGTGCATCTCGGCCAGGTCAAACCAGACGGTCGCGTCCTTGGCCTCGCCGGTCCCGGCCCAGGCCGCGCGTGCCTTGGCCTTCTGCTCGGACATCGCCGCGTCGAAGCCCGCCACGTCGACCCCGCGTTTCTTCTCGCGCATCGCGTCCTGCGTCAGGTCGAGCGGGAAGCCGAAGGTGTCATAGAGCCGAAACGCCGCCTCGCCCGGAAGGTCCGAGCCCTCGGGTATGCGCGTCAATTCCTCGTCCAGCAGTCGCAGCCCCCGGTCGAGCGTCTGGAGGAACCGCGATTCCTCCAGCTTCATCGTCTCCTCGATCATCGGCTGCGCGCGTCTCAACTCGGGATAGGCGCGCCCCATCTCGGCCACCAGCGTCGGCACCAGCCTGTGCATCACCGGGTCCTTGGCCCCGGCCATGTGGGCATGGCGCATCGCGCGCCGCATGATCCGGCGCAGGACATAGCCGCGCCCCTCGTTCGACGGCATCACCCCGTCCGCGATCAGGAAGGACGTCGAGCGCAAGTGGTCGGCCACCACGCGGTGGTGGACGTTGTCCGGCCCGTCCGGGTCCGAGGACGTCGCGTGAGCCGACGCCTCGATCAGCGCGCGCATGGTGTCGGTGTCGTAGTTGTCGTGCTTGCCCTGCAGAAGCGCGCCGATCCGCTCCAGTCCCATGCCTGTGTCGATCGACTGCATGTCGAGCGCGCGCATCGAGCCGTCCTCGAACTGCTCGTTCTGCATGAAGACGACGTTCCAGATCTCGATGAAGCGGTCGCCGTCCTCGTCCGGGCTGCCCGGAGGCCCGCCCCAGATGTGGTCGCCGTGGTCGTAGAAGATCTCGGTGCAGGGACCGCAGGGCCCTGTGGGCCCCATCTGCCAGAAGTTGTCGGATGTCGCGATCCGGATGATCCGGTCCTCGGGCACGCCGACCTTCTTCCAGATCGCCGCTGCCTCGTCGTCGGTGTGATAGACCGTCGTCAGAAGCCGCGACTTGTCGATCCCGAAATCCTGCGTCAGCAGGTTCCAGGCGAAGGGGATCGCCTCTTCCTTGAAATAGTCGCCGAACGAGAAATTCCCCAGCATCTCGAAAAAGGTGTGGTGCCGCGCGGTATAGCCCACATTGTCCAGATCGTTGTGCTTGCCGCCCGCCCGCACGCACTTCTGCGCCGTCGTCGCCCGCGTGTAGTCCCGGCGCTCCAGCCCCGTGAAGAGGTTCTTGAACTGGACCATGCCCGAGTTCGTGAACATCAGCGTGGGATCGTTGCGCGGCACGAGCGGAGAGGACGGGACGACCCTGTGGCCGTTGCGTTCGAAGTAGGACAGGAAGGTCGAGCGGATGTCGTTGAGGCTGGTCATGGGTCACGCGTCTTTCGGGGCAGGGCTCGGGATAACCCGTTCCCATCAGACGGTAAAGCGTCATGGGCGGCGCGACCGGGCGGGACGCCTTTCTTCTTGGCGGAAATACTCCGGGGGGGTGAATTTGCCGAAGGCAAAAAGGGGGGCCGCAGCCCCCCTCCGTCACGGCACCGCGAGGGCGCCGGCGATCACTCTCGCCTAGGCTTCGACCACGCCGTCGTCGTCGACGCTCGCCGCTTCGTCGTCCGAGCCGCCGAAATCCAGCCCGTGCGACGCGCGGATCTTGTCCTCGATCGACCAGGCGACGTCGGGATTTTCCTTGAGGAAGGTCTTCGCGTTCTCGCGGCCCTGCCCGATGCGCTCGTCACCGTAGGAGAACCACGAGCCCGACTTCTCGACCACGCCGGCCTTGACGCCGAGGTCGATCAGCTCGCCCGTCTTCGAGATGCCCTCGCCATACATGATGTCGAACTCGACCTGCTTGAACGGCGGCGCCACCTTGTTCTTCACGACCTTGACGCGGGTGGTGTTGCCCACGACCTCGTCCCGGTCCTTGATCGAACCGATCCGGCGGATGTCGAGGCGGACCGAGGAGTAGAACTTCAGCGCGTTGCCGCCCGTCGTCGTCTCGGGCGAGCCGAACATGACGCCGATCTTCATGCGGATCTGGTTGATGAAGACCACGGTGCATTTCGACCGCGCAATGGACGAGGTCAGCTTGCGCATCGCCTGGCTCATCAGGCGGGCGTGGACGCCGACGGAGGAGTCGCCCATGTCGCCTTCAAGCTCGGACTTCGGCGTAAGTGCTGCCACCGAGTCGATGACGACCATGCTGACCGCACCCGAACGCACCAGCGTGTCGACGATCTCGAGCCCCTGCTCGCCCGTGTCGGGCTGCGAGATCAGAAGCTCGTCCAGGTTCACGCCCAGCTTCCTGGCGTACAGCGGATCGAGCGCGTGCTCGGCGTCGACGAAGGCGCAGACGCCGCCCTTCTTCTGCTCTTCGGCCACGCAATGCAGCGTCAGCGTGGTCTTGCCCGAAGACTCGGGCCCGTAGATCTCGACGATGCGGCCCTTGGGCAGGCCGCCGATGCCAAGGGCGATGTCGAGCCCGAGCGAACCGGTCGAGGTCGACTCGATCTCCGGGATCGGGTTGTCGCCGCCCAGCTTCATGATCGACCCCTTGCCGAACTGCCGTTCGATCTGGGCCAGCGCCGAGTCGAGCGCCTTCTGCTTTTCGCTGTCTTTCTTGGGAGTCATGCTTAGGAGTTCAGCCGTGGCCATGGGATCCTGTTCCTTATTTCACGTCCGCCGCAGAGCGGCAACGCTTGCTCGTGTTCGCCTCTTGTTCTTGTGACCGTTATGAGATCAAAAAGAGAACATTGCAACCGGTTTGTCTCGAATTCTATGTGCCGTTGCGGTTAAGGAAGCGTTACGCCTCGCGCCTCAGGACACCTGTTCCTGCACCAGGGCGGTCAGTTGCTGCAGCGAGAACGGCTTCGGCAGGAACACCGAGTTCGGGATGCGCGACTGCTTTTCCGCCCGGCCCTCCTCGGCATAGCCCGACATGAAGACGACGCGAGTGTCGGGACGCTTCTTCAGGGCCTGCCGCACCCAGGTCGGGCCGTCCATGCCGGGCATGATGACGTCGGTGACGAAGACATCGACGCGGAAGCCGTCGTCGTCGAGGATCTTCAGCGCCACCTCGGCGTTCTCGGCCTCGACCACCGTATAGCCCCGCATCCTCAGCGCCCGCGAGGCGAAGGCGCGGACCGGAGCCTCGTCCTCGACAAGAAGGATGACCCCGTCGCCCCGCCCGGAAGGCGCGCGCGCGGGCAGCGACACGACGGGCGCCACAGGGTCCGCCGGCACCGAATTGGCGGGGAAATACAGGCTGAAGACCGTGCCCCGCCCGGTCTCGCTGTCGACGAAGATGTATCCGCCCGTCTGCTTGACGATGCCATAGGCCGTCGACAGGCCAAGACCCGTTCCCTCTCCCGTCTTCTTGGTGGTGTAGAAGGGCTCGAAGATCTTCGACAGACCGTCCGGCGCGATGCCGATGCCGGTGTCGCGCACCTCGATCACCACGTAATTTCCGGCGGGGACGCGGGCGCGGTCGCGGGTCACGTCGTCCGTCAGGACCTCGCTATGGGTCTCGATGGTCACCGTGCCCCCGTCAGGCATGGCGTCGCGCGCATTTACGACGAGGTTGACGAGCACCTGCTCGAGCTGACGGCGGTCGGCCCTTATGTCCTGCGGCCCCGGCCCGTGCTTGACGTCGAGCCGGATCCGCTCGCCGATCAGGCGGTTCAGCAGATGCCCCAGGTCCGACATCGTGTCCCGCAGGTCGAGCGCCTGTGGCTTGAGGTTCTGCTTGCGCGAAAAGGCGAGAAGCTGTCCGACCAGCGCCGCGGCCCGGTTGGCGTTCTGGCTGATCTGGATCAGGTCGGCATAGTCCGGATCGCCCGGATCGTGGCGCAGGAGAAGCAGGTCGCAGTGGCCCCCGATGGCCGTGAGCAGGTTGTTGAAGTCATGCGCCACCCCGCCCGCAAGCTGTCCGATGGCCTGCATCTTCTGGCTTTGGACGAACTGCGCCTCGAGCGTCTTCAATTCGGTCGCGTCGTTCAGAAGACCGACAAGCGTGACCTCCCCGTCCTCGACCGCTCGGCCAAGTGCTATCTGTAAGAAAAGCTCTTTCCCCGGCACGACGGCGCGCACGATCTCGGGCTTGAGAAGCCCCCTGCCCTCGGCCGCGGCGGCAAGCCAGTCGGCGATCGGGCGTCCCATCCCCTCGACCAGTTCGAAGAGCGGCGGCAGCGGACCGGGATCGAGCTCGAAGAGCGCGCGCGCCTGCGTGTTCGCTTCCAAAAGAGTTCCGTCGACGGCGATCTTCAGCATCGGCACCGGCAACAGATCGACAAGACCGGGCGAGCCGAGCGCCGCGGGACGGTCGGCGGCGGCAACGCGCGCGTCGGGAACGACGACGATGCGTCGCGTCTCCTTGTCGCCCGGCACCTCGAACAGCGTCACGGCAGCCTCTCCCTCCGCGAGGCGCAGCCTGTGGCGGCCGTCCGCGCGCAGCGGAAGATCGGCGACGAGGTCGGACAGCCGCTCGGGGCGGTCGCCGATCAGGGCCGAGGCGCCGGCATTCATGTCGAGGATGCGCCCCTCGGCAGAGACGGTCAGGATCGCGGGCTCCGGCGCTGTCGCGGGCAGCGCCTGCGGGGCCTGGCGGGGGGCCAGCGACCACAGAAGGCTGCCGCCCTCGGCCAAGGTCACGGTCAGTTCGTCTTCCCCCACGCGGCGCGTGGCCGATCCCGACGCCAGCGCACCTGCCGCGAGGGCGCGCAGGACATCCTCGGGTGCCGCGAAGTGGCCGACGAAGACACCGGCAAGCGGGGCGCCGGGGATCAGGTGGGCAAAGCCCTCGGCGGCAGGGTTCCGATCGATATAGGCCAGCCAGCGGTCGGTCAGGAACGCCGGGTGCGGATCTTCCCTCAGCCGCTTGACCACGGCGGGCCGCCGGACAAGCCTCCGCAGCCGAACCGCCGCAGCCTGCGCGCCCTTCATCAGCGACACGGACAGAAACCCTGCGCCCGCACCCATCAGAAGCGGTCGCACCACCGGGTGAGGGGCAAGCGCCGCGCCGAGGACCGCGAGACCGGACAGGATCAGGCAAAGGAAGACCCGCCGCCCCGTTTCGGGCGTGGCGAGATGAAGAAATGCGGCAGCCGGCTGAAGGTGCGTCACGATCTCCGCGCCCGAGGTTCACCCCCGATGTCTGGGACGGAAAGGTTAACGACTCCTTAAAGCCAAGGGGCGGGCCTCACTCCGCGCGGCGAAGTACGGCGATGAAGAAGCCGTCGCCGCCGTCGAGCGGCGTCCATACTTGGCGCGCGACCTCGGTCCAGCCTGTCGTCCTCGTCAGGAACGCCTGGATCCGAGCGCCATTCTCCTCGTCGAGAAGCGAGCATGTCGCGTAGGCGAGATAGCCTCCCGGTCGTACCAGAGGCGAGGCCTCGTCCAGGATGGTGTCCTGTATGCGCGTCAGATCCTCCAGCGCATGCGGGGTCAGCCGCCATTTCGCCTCGGGCTGCCGCCGCCATGCCCCGCTGCCAGAACAGGGCGCATCGCAGAGAACCGCGTCCATGCCACCCTTCGGCCGCGCGACCACGTCGATGCGGCACCCCGCCCGTTCGGCGCGCGCGGGAAGGTCGGACATGCGCCCCGAATTGACGTCGTGCGCAAGGACGCGCCCCGCACCTCCTGCCGCCAATGCCAGCGCCTTGCCGCCGCCGCCCGCGCAATAGTCGAGGACGGTTGCGCCCGTGACGTAGGGCAGCAGGGCCGCGACGGCCGCCTGCGAAGCAGCGTCCTGAAGCTCGACGAGGCCGTCGCGATAGGCAGCCGACGCCTGCACGCGGCGCGCATGTCCCGTGACCTCGAGCGCCGTGCCGCACAGAGGATGCGGCCGGCTCTCGATCCCCTCGCGCGCCAGATCGGATTGCGCCGCTTCCCGGCTCGTCCGTGCCGCGTTGACCCGCAGGAACACGGGGGCGCGGTCGCGCAGGGCGTCCAGCACGGGCGCAGTCGCGTCGCCGAGGCTCGCCTGGAGGCGCGGCAGGACCCAGTCCTGCACGTCGAGCCGCACCGGCTCGGGCGCATCGCCCAGAGGGGGCGGCAGGGCGCGTTCCTCGTCGGTAAGGGGAGCCGGAGCATGACCGATGCCGGTGAAAAGGCCGTCCGGGTCCTCTCCCCTGCTCCGCAGAAGCCCGAGCATCACGCGGCGGCCAGTCCGGCCCTGCCCCGACCATTCGGAGGAACGCAGCCTGCGGAGGGCATCGAATACGTGATCGCGGATCGCGGCGCGGTCTCCCGACCCCGCGAAACGGTGAGCACGGCCCCAATTGGTCAGGGTCTGCTCGGCCACGGCCCCGTCGAGCACGGCGTCAAGAATGTCGATGGCCGCGGCCACCCGCGCTTCGGGGGTCATCGGGCCGGTGCGGTCTCAGTCCGTGGTGCCGGTGTCGCCGTCGGAGGTTCCGCCGTCGCTGCCGCCGCCATTTCCGTTGCTGGTGTCGCTGTTGCCCGGCCCGCCGGTATCCTCGCCACCGCCCGAATCGACATCGGTTCCGCCGCCGCCGACGTCCACGTCGATGCCGCCTCCGCCGATATCGACGTCGATGCCACCGCCGCTATCGACCGGATCGCCTCCGGTGCTTCCGCCCGTGCTGCCTCCGGTGGAGGGAGCCGTCGGCACGCCGACCGATGGCGTGGCGGGCGCGGCGTACACAGGATCGGGACCGTCGTTCCGCGACCCCGTGGTGCGGCCATTGCCCGAGAAGATGCGGCTGAAAAGACCCTGCGGCTTCTTGCGGACGATGATGACCTGCGGCTGCGGCGGAAGCGTCTGGACGACCTTCGGCTGGACCACCGCGCGCGGCTTCTGCGGCTGAGCCACCACCTGCGGCGCGCCGTCACCCGACAGCCAGATCTCGGCCACGCCCGAGGCGGGCTTGGGCTCGAACCAGGTGAAGTCCTTCAGTTCGGCGTCATAGGCCTCGGCGAGCCTAGCCGCCGAATTCCGGTCGGTGTCGTGGAAGTAGCGCAGGTTGCGCGAGGCGATCGACAAGTCGACTTCCTTCACCTGCGTAACGGAGTGGCCGCGCTCCTGAAGGTCCTGCGACAGCGCCTGCGCGATCTTCGCGTCCGTCGTCTGCGGCACCAGGATCGTCACATCCAGAGAACCATCCGAGGTGACTGCGGGCGTTACGTCTTGCGGCGCCGTCTCCTCGGGAGCGGCCTCGGCCGGAATCACCTCGAGCGCCGGCGGCGCCTCCATCCCGGCCGGCGTCGGGTCGGGAACGACCGCCTCGCCCAGATCGGGCGGACGCACGGCCGGCACGTCCTCGGAGAAGAGCTGCGGCGTTCCGGCGGCTCCTTCGCCGTCGGAGGTTCCGGTCTCGGCCGGGGGCGCGGGACGCGAGCGGGGGACGGGCGAATAGATGATCGGCGCTTTCGGCGGCAGTGCGACGTCGGCGTCCGGCTCGAAGAGCTGTCCCGGACCACCCGTCGAGAAGCCCGGCGCCTGCGCAGACACTGGCACGACGATCGCCGTCTCGGACGGCGGCACATAGGCCTCGAGGCCGGCAATGTCGCGGGCAATGGCGGCAGGCGTCGCGATCGTCGCGGCAAGCGGCTTGCCCGGCGGCACAAGGGACGGCGCACGCCATTCCCCCGAGACCGTCTCGCCGGGACGCCAGAGCATCGACGTCGTCAGCCCAAGCGCCGGCACCAGCCCGAACCGCGGCGGAGGCGCGGCGGCCGGACCCTTTTCAAGCGGAGGGGCGACGGTGGTGAAGGGCAAGGCGGCGAGCGCGATCAGGAAAAGCGCCATGCCGCGCGGCCGGTTGCGCACATAGACGCGCGCCGGGTCGGCCGTTCCTGCAACGGCGCCGCTCTCGGGCTGCGGATCGGTCTCGGCCACGACGGCTGCGGCGGCGGCTTGAGCCGCGACCTGGCGTGCGGCGATGTCATGGACGTTCGGCGCACCGTCAGGAACCAGCCCGTCATCGCGGCGCGACGGCTGGACCAGGGGCGGGGTCGGATAGAGCCCGGTCGCGTCGTCTGCGTAAAGACGATCCACCATGGCAGGCGTGATAAGCGACGGCTCTTCCGACGCGGCCTTTTCGGCCTCGCGCGCCTCGCGCAGGGCATCGACACGGTCGGCGAAGTCGAAGTGGTCGTCGGTCTTTTCCTGAACGACGATCAGCGGCTGAGGCCGGAAGGCCTCGTCGTCCTCGACGTCTTCCTCCCACGGCATGGGGCGGCGTTTGGGAAGGGTCTTGCCGGCGGCCTTCTCGCGCAGCGCGACTTCGCGGCGGGCGCGGGCCTCGGCAAGGCGCGCAGCCCAACGCTCGTCGGCGTCGAGATCTACGACGGCGTCGTCCGGTTTCTCGTTAGACCTGTAGGCGCGGTCGGCCATAATTTCCACTCGCAAATAGCTGCTGCTCCCCAGAAGGGAGCCGAAACCAGCCTGCCCGCGTTCTCAACCGCCCATTCTGTAGTTTGGGCTTTCGCGTGTGATCTGTACGTCGTGGACGTGACTTTCCTTGAGCCCCGCCCCGGTGATCTTCACGAATTGACAATTTTGTCGCATGTCTTCGACCGTCGCGCAACCGGTGTATCCCATCGCCGCGCGAAGTCCGCCGACCAACTGATGTATAACTGCCGCAGCAGGGCCCTTGTAAGGCACCTGACCCTCGATTCCCTCTGGCACGAGCTTGTCCGACGCCGCGTCCTTCTGGAAATACCGGTCCGCCGATCCCCGCGCCATGGCGCCGAGCGATCCCATGCCCCGGTACGACTTGAACGTCCGGCCCTGGTAGAGGATGACCTCGCCCGGGCTTTCGTCGGTGCCCGCCATCATCGAGCCCACCATCGCGCAGGATGCACCCGCCGCGATGGCCTTGGCGAAGTCGCCCGAGAACTTGATGCCCCCGTCGGCGATGACGGGCACGTCGCCTGCCTCGCCCGCGCAGTCGAGGATGGCAGTCAACTGGGGAACGCCCACGCCCGCGACCATCCGCGTCGTGCAGATCGAGCCGGGTCCGATGCCGACCTTGACCGCATCCGCGCCCGCGTCGATCAGCGCGCGGGTCGCCGCGGCGGTTGCGACGTTGCCGGCGATGATCTGGACCTCGTTCGACAGGGTCTTGGCGCGCTCGACGGCGCGCGCGACGCCCTCGGAATGGCCGTGCGCGGTGTCGATCACGATGATGTCGACGCCCGCGTCGACCAGCGCCTGGCTGCGCTCGAAGCCCGCATCGCCCACCGTGGTCGCGGCGGCGACCCGCAGGCGGCCAAGACGGTCCTTGCAGGCAATTGGGTTCAGCACGGCCTGCTCGCTGTCCTTCAGCGTCAGAAGGCCCGTGAGCTTGCCCTTGCCGTCGTGAACCAGCAGCTTCTCGATCCGCCGCGCCTTCATCAGGCTTCGCGCCTCGTCGAGATCGGCGGGTTCGGCCAGCATGGCGAGGTTGTCGGACGTCATCATCACCCTCACGGGCGTGTCGTTCGACGTCGCGAACCGCATGTCGCGGTTCGTCACGATCCCCAGCACCCGCCCCATTTCGTCGACGACGGGAAAGCCGGTGACGTTGTAACGCTCCTGAAGCGCCTTGGCGTCTGTCAGCGTCTGGTCGGGGGTCAGCGTGATCGGGTTGTACACGATGCCCGAGACGAACCGCTTCACGCGCCGCACTTCGCGCGCCTGCTCGTCGATGTCGAGGTTGCGGTGGATGACCCCCAGGCCGCCGGCCTGCGCCATCGTGATGGCCATGTGCGATTCCGTCACCGTGTCCATCGCCGAGGACAAGAGCGGGATGTTCATCGCAATGTCGCGGGTCACGCGGGTGCGGGTATCGGCCGTCGACGGCAGGACGCGCGACGCGGCCGGAACAAGCAGGACATCATCAAAGGTAAGCGCCTCGCGAATCTCCATCGGGTCTCTCCTTGGGAGGGTTCGTTTGACGCTTCCCTATTTCACGGGCCGACCGCGACAGAAACCCCCAAATCGCGGGTCCTGTCACCGAATCCGCAAAATCTTGTGGTTTGAAACGAGAACGGGCGACCCGCATGGGGCCGCCCGTTCTTCCCCCGCGGCCGCTTGCGTCGCAGGACGCACAACGACCGTCAGCTTCCCCGTCTCGATCGCAACCCCGTGGGGCGCGAGAGATCGGAGAGCATGGCGCTGGTGGCGAGATCGAAGGCGTCGGACGCGGGCGGCGCGCGCAACGGGCGCGGGCGGAACAGGGGCGTCTCGGAACAGGTCACTCGGCAACAAGGACAACGTGGCGGGAAAGCTGGGCGAATCGACGTCCGGATCTGGTTGATTTCGCGTTGACGCGCCGCAATCTCACCGACGATGACGAACATCGGCTGAGATTGGCGCGCCGCTGCCGACAAAGCCTCAGGCGATGGCCGCGTTCGTCTTCGCGGCGAGGGCCCCCGAGGCCCAAAGCTTCATCACCCTGTAGACCACCGGCAGGACGATGACCGTCGCCGCGATCAGCAGCACCCCGCCTGCAAGCCTGACGCCCGGGCTGCCGTAGGCGCCGCCGATCAGGATCGTGGCGCCCGCGAAGCTGGCCGAGGGGAAGGTGAAGGCGCTCCAGAAGCCGCTGAACCCGGCCTCGGTCAGCCAGCGCGCGCGAAGAACGAGGACCGCGGCAATGACCGACGCGAGCGCCAGCGCAACCACGGCCAGCACGAGTTGGCCGGTCAGCACAGCCGCGCTGGCGGCGAGCGAGGGCGGTGCCAATTGGATAGCGTGCAGGGGGCGCAGCGCCGCCGGCGCCTCGCCCGAGAGAAGCGGCCGGATCGTCGCTGCGAAGATCACGAGGAACGCCAGGATGCAGTACCAGATCAGGGGAACGAGGATCGTCTCCCAGATCCCCAGCCGGACCGCAGCCGCCGGGACGAGGATGAAGCCCACGAAGACGAGGTGCATGGCGGGGGTAATCGGTCCGGCCGTGTCGGTGCCTCGAAGCCTCTTCGGAAGCACCGCAAGGGCAAGGACCAGGAGACCCGCAGTCCCAACCCCGAGCGACACGATCCCTAGCGACGGCGCATAGGGCGCCAGCACGGCGCCTTCGGCCATCAGGCACATGGCGAGCGCGGCAAGGCCCGCGCGTCCCGGCAAGGTCGAGGCATCCTCGGCGGCCACACCCGGCCGCAGCGCGACCTTCCCGGCATAGGCTGCGAGCGCAAAGGCGAAGAGAAGGCTGACGGCCCCCATATAGGATTCGATCAAACCGGCGGGCGCTCCCAGGCCCCCTGCCCCGGTCCGCCAGGCAAGACCCAGCCCGAGGGCGCCCAAAAGGGCCGAGAAGATCGCAGGCGGAACGCGGCGCAGCGGTCCCACGCGGGGCGACAGTTGTGGCGGCGGCGGAAAATGAGGCACGGGACGATCCTCCTGCCACTTCTCATGCCACGCCCCCGGACCCTCCGACAGGCGGCAGGACGGCGCAGGTCAGTGCGCCTTGGTCGCGATCCGCTTGACCGGCGCATCGCGATAGAGAAGCGACTGCGAGTCGTGAAAGATGTGAACCTTCGAGGGATCGGCCGTCAGGCGCACGGTGCGGCCACGCAGATCCTTGTGGATGCCGCCCAGCTTCGCGATCACGGGGTCCGCGCCTTCGACCGGCTCGAAGTAGAGGAGCGTCACCTCGCCAAGCGCCTCGATGATCGAGACTTTCCCCTCGAACACCGCCTCGCCCGTGGTTTCCGAGAAATCCTCGGGCCTGACGCCGATGTTCACCTGCTTGCCCATGTCGTCGGCGCGCGTCGGGATGGCGGACACGGCCATGCCTCCGCCGGCGAGCCGCACCGTGGTGCGCTCGCCCGTCCCGGTGATCTCGCCCGGGAGCAGGTTCATCGACGGCGAGCCGATGAACTGGGCCACGAACTCGTTCTCGGGCCGCTCGTATAGCTCGAGAGGCGTGCCGACCTGCGCAATGCCGCCGCCGGCAAGGACGACGATGCGGGTGGCCAACGTCATCGCCTCGACCTGGTCGTGGGTGACGTAGACCATCGTCCGCTCGGGCATTGCCTCCTTCAGTTGCGCGATCTCGATCCGGGTCGCGACGCGAAGGGCGGCGTCGAGGTTCGAGAGCGGCTCGTCGAAGAGATAGACCTTGGGGTCCCGCACGATGGACCGGCCGATGGCGACCCTCTGGCGCTGGCCGCCCGACAACTCTTTTGGTAGACGGTCGAGGAGGTTGTGAAGCTGAAGCGTCTTCGCCGCCTTCTCGACGCGCTCGTCGATCTCGGCCTGGGTCTTCTTGGCGATCCGCAGCGCGAAGCTCATGTTCTCGCGCACCGTCATGTGCGGGTAAAGCGCGTAGGACTGGAACACCATCGCGATGCCGCGCTCGGAGGGCGGCACGTCGTTGACGACCTGCCCGTCGATGGTCAGCGTGCCCCCGGTGATCCGCTCGAGGCCCGCGATCATCCGCAGAAGCGTCGACTTTCCGCAGCCCGAGGGGCCGACGAAGACGATCAACTCGCCCTGCTGGATATCGAGGTCGATGTCCCGCAGCACCTGCACGTCGCCATAGGCCTTGGCCACGTCCTTCAGAACCAGTCCAGCCATGTTGTCCTCCCTCGTATCCCTTTGCGCCTTGCGGCGCCTCAGTCTCCCACCACCGCGAAAAGAGCCTGCCAAGGCGGCAGGGTCACGGCGTCTCCATCTTCCTCCGCACGGAACGGCGCCGCGCGGTCGATCCGCCAGGCGCCGTCGGGCATGGTCACGCCGCGATCCTCGTCCGACAGATTGAAGGCGCAGAAGACGCGGGCGTTGTCGTGCTCCCGAATGAACGAGATATAACTCTGGTCCGCCTCGACCGGCAGTTGCCTGCCTTTCAGAAGCGCGCGATGCGCCCGGCGGAATTCGATCATCCGGCGATAGAAGACCAGGATCGACTTTGCGTCGGCATCCTGCGTCTCGACCGCCGAATGGATGTGCTCCATCGCGACCGGCAGCCAGGGCTTGCCGTCCGAGAAGCCGCCGTTCGACAGGTCCGAGTTCCAGGGCATCGGTGTGCGGCAGCCGTCGCGGCCCTTGAACCTGGGCCAGAACCGCTTGCCGTAGGGGTCCTGCAGGTCCTCGAAGGCGATGTAGGCCTCGGTCAGGCCCAGTTCCTCGCCCTGGTAAAGGCAGACCGTGCCGCGCAAAGACAGGAGAAGCGCCATGTAGACGCGCTGCGCGGGGTCCGACAGGTTCCATCGCGAGGCGTGGCGCACGACGTCGTGGTTCGAATAGGCCCAGCAGGGCCATGAGTCGGGGCCAAGACCGACCGACTTGGCGATCGCCGCCTGCACCCGCTCGCCCGTGGGAAACTCGTTCGACAGCAGGTCGAAGTCATAGGCCATGTGCAGCTTGTCGCCGCCCGAGGTATAGGCCGCCTGGATCTCGCCGCCACGCTGCGCGTCGCCAACCTCTCCCACCGAGGTCACCGCGTCGTACTCGTTCAAAAGCAGGCGAAATTCCTTTAGGAATTCAAGGTTTTCGGGGCGGTTCTTGTCGTAGTGGTGGTCCTGGAAATTGTAGGGGTTCACCGACGGGGCGATCTTGTCCGACCGTGACGCATCCGGCAGCGGCGGGTTGTCCCGCAACTCGGCGTCGCAGAAGTAGAAATTGACCGTGTCCATGCGGAAGCCGTCGACACCCTTGTCGAGCCAGAAGCGCGTCACGTCGAGAAGGGCCTTCCTGACGTCCGGGTTGTGGAAGTTGAGGTCGGGCTGCTGGGACAGGAAGTTGTGCAGGTAGTACTGCATCCGCTGCCCGTCCCACTCCCACGCCGGGCCGCCGAAGATCGACAGCCAGTTGTTCGGCGGCGATCCGTCGGGCTTGGCGTCGGCCCACACGTACCACCCAGCCCGAGGGTTGTCGCGCGACGAGCGGCTTTCCTTGAACCAGGGGTGCTGGTCGGACGAGTGGCTGATGACGAGATCGACGATCACCCGGATGCCCAGGTCATGCGCCCTTTCGACCAGCGCGTCGAAGTCTCCGATCGAGCCGAACATCGGGTCGACGTCGCGGTAGTTCGACACGTCGTAGCCGAAGTCGAGCATGGGCGAGGTATAGAACGGCGACAGCCAGATGGCATCGACGCCAAGCGATGCGACGTGCGGCAGGCGGTGGATGATGCCCGACAGATCGCCGATGCCGTCGGCGTTCGAATCCTGGAAGGACCGCGGATAGATCTGATAGATCACCGCGCCACGCCACCAGTCGGGGTCGGAGATGATGGCGGAGTCCGAGGCGACGGTAGGATCCAGGAAACTCATTCAGACGTGGCTCACTTTACGGACCCGGCCAGAAGGCCGCGGACGAGGTAGCGTTGCATCGCGAAGAAGACGACCAGCGGAACGGCGATCGACACGAAGGCGGCGGTGGCGAGGATCTCCCAGTTGCCGCCCCGGGTGCCCAGAAGCTCGACGATCTGGTTCGTCATCACGGTCGTCTCGCCGGTGGCGTCGATCAGGAAGACCTTGGCGACGAGCAGGTCGTTCCAGGTCCAGAGGAACTGGAAGATGGCGAAGGAGGCTAGCGCAGGAAACGACAGCGGCAGGATGATCCGGGTGAAGATCTGGAAGTCCGTGGCGCCGTCGACCTTGGCATTCTCGATGATGTCTCGCGGCAGGCCGACCATGTAGTTTCGCAACAGATAGATCGCGAGCGGCAGGCCGAAGCCCGTGTGCGCCAGCCAGACGCCTAGGTAGCCCTTCCCGATCCCGATGCCGAGGTGCAGCTTCAGAAGCGGGATCAGCGCCAGTTGCAGTGGCACCACCAGCAGGCCCACGACGCAGGCGATCAGAACTGCGCGTCCGGGGAAATCCATCCAGGCCAGCGCATAGGCGGCGAAGGCGGCGATGACGATCGGGATGATGGTCGCCGGAACCGTGACCGTCAGCGTGTTGAAGAAGGCCTTCGCCATCGAGTCGGTCGAGTTGCCCGAGAAGAGCACCTGCCGGTAGTTGGCGAGCGTGAAGTCCGGCGGCACCTCGGCGGTGACGAAGACGCGCTGGCCGCGGCCTCCGGGTTCCTCGACCGAGGTATAGCGATAGCTGCCGTCCTCGTTCACCGTCAGGGTCTCTTCCCCGAACTCGGCAGTCTCGCCCGGACCGAAGGCCGAGACGTCGCGGGAAGAGACGCCGAAACTTTCCACGCTGACGTCACCCTTGGGTGCCGCGGGATCGTCGACGAAGAGGTTGCCCTCGACGATCCAGACGCCGCCCTCCTGCCGCGCCACGTCGGCGCCGCCGGTTCGGACCTGCACGGTCTGCTCGGCGGGGAAGAGCGAGGCCCACCAGCCCGACGCCGATATCTGGTCGGCCGTCCGGAAGGACGACACCAGAAGCCCCACGGTTGGGAAGAGCCACAGCATGACGAGTAGCGCCACCGAGATGTGGACGGCCCAGGTCAGGCCCGATTTCCTGCCGACGACGTTATCCATGTCCCTGCCCTCTCCCTCAGCGCATTTCCTTGCGCGCGTTCCACACGTTCCAGACCAGGATCGGCGAGACGAGCAGCATGATGATGATGGCCGACGCCGACCCCACACCCCAGTCGTTGGCGCGGAAAAGCTTGTCGAACATGTAGTTCGCCAGCACCTGCGTCTCCCACTGGCCGTTCGTCATGGCGTAGACGATGTCGAAGACCTTCAGCACGACGAGCGTGATGGTGGTCCAGACGACGACGATGGTCGGCATGATCTGCGGCACCTTGATCTTGAAGAAGACCTGCAAGGGGCTCGCGCCGTCGACGATGGCGGCCTCGACCGTCTCCTCGGGGATGCCGCGAAGCGCCGCCGAGAGGATGACCATGGCAAAGCCGGTCTGGATCCACACGAGGACGACCATCAGGAAGAAGTTGTTGTAGAAGGGGATCGTCAGCCAGGTCTGCGGTTGTCCGTAAGGCAGGTCCGCCCCGATGATGTTCACGATGGCGCCGAGCGACAGGATGACGAGCCAGGCCGCGAAGGCCGCGCCGATCCCGCGAAGGATCCACATCGGCACCGTGGGTCGCCGCAACGGGCGAAGCATCAGCCATGCGAGCCAGCCTGCGAGTGCTGCGAAGGCGAGAAGCGCCAGCGCCGGCAGAAGCTTGAGCGCGAGGAACGAGCCCACGCCACCCTCGAACTGAAGCCAGACCGCATTCAGGATGCCGATCTGCTCCTGCCCCTCCGCGCGGGTGTCGTAGATCAGCTTGAAGATGACGGCCGCGCCGACGAAGGAGATCGCCATCGGCATGAAGATCAGGGACTTCGCGATGCTGCCCCAGCCGATCCGGTCGGTGAGCTGCGCCGAGAGAAGTCCGAAGGCGGTCGACGCGGCGGGCACCACGATGAGCCACAGCATGTTGTTGCGCATGGCTTCCCAGAACTTCGGCTCGCCGAACATCTGCTGGTAGTTGGCAAGCCCGATGAAGGCGCCGCCGGCGTCACGGTCGGTGAGCGACAGGCGCAGCGTCTCGACGACCGGGTAGCCCAAATAGAGACCCAGGGCGAAGATCGCAGGGAAGAGGAAGAGCCAGGGCCGGATCTGGTTGGCTCGGTTGATGTTGCGCCCGGCGTTCGGTCCGCTCGCGGGGAACAGCACCTTGTCGAGGAAAAGGTTCGAGAAATAGAAGTAGGCGAGGCATCCGCCCACACCGACCACGACGGTCACAAGCCCCAGAAGTGCGGCGTCCATCGGCGTCCCTCCCTGTCCGTCCTTGCGAAGTTTCGCATGCGAAACCAGTTAATTAGCTGGCGCGCTTGATTCAGAAATCGTTAAGGGCACTGGGCGGTGCGGAGCCGCGCCGGATAAGCGCGGCTCCGAAGGTCTTCGATTATTTCAGCGAGTCCCAGCTATCCTGGATCGCCCCGGCCACCTCGGCCGCGTCCTTGCCGCCGGCATAGTCGACCATGCCGGTCCAGAACGAACCCGCACCCACACCGCCCGGCATCAGGTCAGACCCGTCGAAGCGGAAGGTCGTCGCGCCCAGAAGGATGTCGTTCATCTTCCGCAGCGTCGGATCGCCGAAGGTCTCGAGGTTGACGCCCTTGTGCGGAGTCAGGAAGCCCTTGCGCGCCATCCAGATCTCATGCGCCTCGGGGGTCTGGAGATAGGCGATCAACTCGTGCGCCGCCTCGTTCTCGTTGGTGATGGCCCAGACCGTTCCCGCGCCGAGGACGGGTGTTCCGAGATCCTTGTCGGCGTAGGCCGGCAGGTAGAAGAAGTCGGCATCCTCGCCCACCACGGTGCCTTCGGGGAAGAAGGCCGGGATGAACGACGCCTGGCGGTGCAGGTAGCACTGTGGCGGGCTGTCGAAGAGGCCCTTCGGCGCGTCGCGGAAATCGGTCGAGGCGACCGCGCCGGATCCGCCGGCGACATAGTCGTCATTGCGGGCGAAATAGCCAAATTCCTCGATCGCGCCGACGACGGCCGGATCGTCGAAGGGGATCTCATTCGTCACCCACTGGTCATAGACCTCGGGCGGCTGGGTGCGCAGCATCATATCCTCGACCCAGTCGGTCGCCGGCCAGCCCGTGGCTCCGCCCGATCCCAGACCGATGCACCAGGGCGTCTCGCCGTCGGCGACGATCTGGTCGGTCAGGGCCTTCAGCTCTTCCATCGTTTCGGGGACTTCATAGCCGGCGTCCTCGAAGTTCTCGGGGACGTACCAGACCAGCGATTTCACATCGACCTTGTAGAAGAAGCCGTAGAGGTCTTCTTCGCCGTCCGGTCCGGCATAGGTGCCGAGATCGACCCAGGACTGGCCGGCGGCGTAATTTTCATTGATCCATTCGGCTGTTCCGTCGCGGAGAGGCGTCAGGAAGCCGCGCCGGGCCATGTCGGCGGCCAGACCGGGCTGCGGGAACACGGCGACGTTCGGGGCGGAGCCCGCCTCGGCGTCGACCATGATCTGCTGCTCGAAGCTGTCCGATCCGACGTAGCGCACGTCATGGCCAGACTTCTCGGCGAAATCCGCAAGAACGGCCTCGGCGTTTTCCTGGTCTGGTCCGAGCCAGGGTCCGAAGACCGTGATCTGTTCCGCGCTCGCGGCGCCCGCGCTCAGCGCGGCAAGGGCCACGCCAAGGGTGAGTTTCGTCTTCATGATATCCTCCCAAATACGGGCAGACGCCCGCGTCTTCATACTTCCTTCGCGCTTCGTTGCGTCCAAAGCGCTTTGAATGACGTGAGGCTTTCACCGAATCCCATGTGCTGTCAATCCGGGGACGCGGGACCCGCGCTTTGACAAGAGCCGACCACATCCTATTGTGTGCGCGTCCTAAAACGCGACCGCCGCCATGAACCTCAAGGAACTCTCCGCCATCCTCGGCCTCTCGCCGACGACGGTCAGCCGGGCGCTGAACGGCTATCCCGAGGTCAGCGAGGCCACGCGGAGGCGCGTGCTGGCGGAGGCCAAGCGGCAGAACTACCACCCCGACACGCGCGCGAAGAGGCTGGCGACCGGCCGGGCCATGACCATCGGGCACATCCTGCCTGTCTCGAAGGAGCACGAGATGGTCAACCCGATCTTCGCCGACTTCCTGGCCGGCGCGGGCGAGGTCTATGCCGGAGCGGGGTACGACCTGTCGCTCGCGGTGGTGCGGGACGAGGACGAGGCGGAGGCCTACCGCGACCTCGCCCGGCGCGGCACGGTGGACGGCGTGGTGCTGCACGGGCCGAAGCTGGACGACCCGCGCATCCCGCTGCTGCGCGAGTTGGGGTTGCCCTTCGTGGTCCATGGCCGGTCGACGGACGCCGAGGGCGACTACAACTGGGTCGACGTCGACAACCGGCGCGCCTTCGCGCGGGCGGCGCGGCATCTTCTCGACCTCGGGCACCGCCGGATCGCGCTGATCAACGGGTTGGCCGACATGGACTTCGCCCTGCGTCGCCTCTTCGGTTTCTCCGATGCGCTCGCCGAACGCAGCCTTCCGGTGGAGGACCGCTGGACCGCGCATGGCGAGATGACCGAGACATACGGCTATGAGACGGTGCGCGGAATGCTCGAGGCTCACGATCCGCCGACCGCGTTCCTCGTCGCCTCGATCATCCCTGCACTCGGTGCGCGGCGCGCGATCCACGACATGGGCCTTCGCATCGGGGACGAGGTGTCGGTGGTGATCCACGACGACGCGCTGTCCTATTTCCGCAACGAGGGGACGCCGCCCGTCTACACCGCCGTGCGGTCGTCGGTCCGCAAGGCGGGACGGCTCTGCGCCGACCTTCTTCTGCAAAGCATAGCCGAACCGAACCGCGCTCCGGATCATATCCTTCTTGAAGCCGAGCTTTCCCTGGGGCAATCGTCAGGCCCGGCTCCTCGCCTGTTCCGCCAGAGAAAGTCCCGCTGACATGAAGGTCTCCCGTTCCGACTTCCCCGAGGATTTCCGCTTCGGGGTCGCCACCTCGAGCTACCAGATCGAGGGGCACGCCTTCGGCGGCGCGGGCCGGACGCAGTGGGACGACTTCGCCCTGACGCCCGGCAACGTGATGCGCGGCGAGAACGGGGCGACGGCCTGCGACCACTATCACCGGATAGACGCCGACCTCGACCTGATCCGCGACCTGAACGCCGACGTGTACCGCTTCTCGACAAGCTGGGCGCGCGTTTTGCCCGAGGGCACGGGCACGCCGAACGCCGAGGGCCTGGATTTCTACGACCGGCTTGTGGACGGACTTCTGGAACGCGGTCTGAAGCCCGCCGCGACGCTCTATCACTGGGAGTTGCCGGTGGCTCTTCTCGACCGCGGCGGCTGGCGGAACGGCGATATGGCTGACTGGTTCGCCGACTATACGCAGGTCATCATGGGCCGCATCGGCGACCGCGTGTGGTCCGCCGCTCCCATCAACGAGCCCTGGTGCGTGGGCTGGCTGTCGCACTTCATGGGGCTGCACGCGCCGGGCGTCCGCGACATCCGCGCCACCGCGCGCGCCATGCACCACGTCCTTCTCGCGCACGGCCGCTCGATCCAGGCGATGCGGTCGCTCGGCATGTCGAATCTGGGCGCGGTCTGCAACTTCGAATGGGCCGAGCCGATCGACCGGACCGAGGCGGCTGCCAAGGCTGCCGCGCGCTATGACGCGATCTACAACCGTTTCTTCTGCGGCGGGCTCTTCAAGGGCGAGTATCCCGCCGAGGCGCTGGAAGGGCTGGAGCCGCACCTGCCGCAAGGCTGGCAGGACGACTTTCCGACGATCCGCGAGCCCGTCGACTGGTTCGGGGTCAATTACTACACCCGCAAGCTTCTTGCGCCGACGGACGGTCCCTGGCCGTCCTATGCCGAGCACGCCGGCGAGCTTCCCAAGACCACAATGGGGTGGGAGGTCTATCCCGAAGGTCTCTACAACATTCTGAAGCGCACCCACGAGGAATACACCAAGGGCCTGCCCATCTTCGTGACCGAGAACGGCATGTCGGCAAGCGACACCCTGGCAGCCGACGGCAGCGTGCCGGATCCGCACCGCATCGATTACATCGAGCGCCACATGACGCGGGTCCGCGACCTGATCGCCGAGGGCGTGCCGGTCGCGGGCTATTACGTCTGGTCGCTCATGGACAACTTCGAGTGGTCGCTCGGATACGAAAAGCGCTTCGGCCTCGTCCACGTCGACTTCGACACGCTGGAGAGAACGCCCAAGGCATCCTACCTTGCCCTGAAAGAGGCATTCGCACGCGCATGACACATGACTCCGACAGGCTTTCGCTGGTCGCCGACGTCGGCGGCACGAACACCCGCGTGGCGCTCGCCGAGGGCTCGCGTCTTCTGACGGACAGCCTCCGGCGGTTCCGCAACGCGGATCATCCCAGTCTCGAAGACGTGCTGTCGGTCTACGTCGCAGACGAATCCGTCGACTGCGCTGCCGCCGCCGTCGCGGTTGCAGGCCCCGTTCGCGACGGCGAGGGACAGCTGACCAACCTCGACTGGTCGATCGACACGGCCATGCTCGCCCGCGTGACGCGCGCCGAACGGCTCGCCGTCCTGAACGACCTGCAGGCCCAGGCCCATGCCCTTGGCCACATCGCGCCCGACAAGCTGCGCACGGTCATCCCCGCGCGCGAAGGACAGTCCGGGTCGACGCGCCTCGTGGTCGGCGTCGGCACCGGCTTCAACGCCGCCGTCGCGCTTGAAACGCCGGGGGGACGGATTGTGCCCCCCGCCGAATGCGGCCATGTCACCATGCCCGTCCGCACGGCCGAGGCCCTGGGCCTCGCCGAGTTCGTCGACGACCGTCACGGCTTCGCCTCGGTCGAGGACGTGCTGTCGGGACGCGGCCTCGAAAACATCTACGCCTGGAAAGCCGGGCGAAGCCGGTCGACGGCCGAGATCCTTTCCGCCGTGGACGACGACCCTGACGCGACCCGGTCGGTCGAGTGGTTCGTGCGCCTGATGGGGGCGGTCGCGGGCGACCTGGCCCTGATCTACCTGCCCTTCGGCGGCCTGTTCCTGATCGGCGGGATGAGCCGTGCGATGACGCCCTATTTCGACCGCTTCGGTTTCGCCGAGAGCTTCTGCGACAAGGGCCGCTTCTCGGACTTCCTGGGCCAGTTTCCGGTTTCGGTGGTCGAGGACGATTTCGCGGCGCTGAGCGGCCTTGCCGCGCACCTCGCCGACAGCAGGACATAAGGCCACTCGCCCCTTCCAGAGTAACCGCATCTTAAGACGCCCCGGTCTAATCAGCACGGGCCGAAGGACGATGATCCGACGGTCTCAGGTCTGGAATCGAGGTGTTTGGATGGCGAAGCGGGTGAAGCTTGACGCTCGGCTGGATTCTGCGGCGGCCGACAGGTTGCGCGCGCAGTTGAAGGAGTCCGCGGACAGCGATCTGACGCTGGACGGCACGGCGGTCGAGATGCTGGGCGGGCTCTGCCTGGAGCTCCTTCTGTCGGCCCGGTCGCTGTGGTCGGCGCGCGCCAGGGCGTTCGCCGTCGATGCGCCCTCGGCGGCCATGATCGACGATCTGACGCGCTATGGCCTGACACCCGCAGCGCTCGCGGGAGACCCGGCATGAGCATCTCGGTCCTCGCCGTCGACGACAGCCGCACCATGCGCGACATGATCACCCTCGCGCTCGTGTCGGAAGGGTTCGAAGTCCACCTCGCCGAAGACGGGCAGCACGGGCTCGAGGTGCTCGACGACATCGAGCCCGACGTTATCATCACCGACATCAACATGCCGCGCCTCGACGGCTTCGGCTTCATCGATGCGGTCCGCGCGCGCGACGACGCGCGCACGATCCCCATCCTCGTGTTGACGACGGAAAGCTCGACCGACCTCAAGACGCGCGCCCGGAATGCCGGCGCCACCGGCTGGATCGTCAAACCCTTCGCGCAGGACAAGCTGGTCCGCGCGCTTCGCATGGTCACAGGATAGGAGCGAGTACCGTGTCCGACCCGATGCAGGAAATCATGGCGTCGTTCTTCGTCGAGTGCGAGGAGTTGCACGAGGCGCTGGTCGATGCCCTCCAGACCATGGCCGACGGCGAATCCGACGTCGAGACGATCAACGTCGCGTTCCGCGCGGTGCATTCCATCAAGGGTGGCGCGGGCGCCTTCGGGCTCAACGAGCTCGTCGAATTCGCGCACCAGTTCGAAACGGTCATGGACGCCTGCCGCTCCGGCGCGCTTGTGCCCGACGACGCGCTTCACGCGCTGTTCCTGCGCTGCGCCGACATGCTGTCGGACCTGATCCGCTGCTCGCGCGATGGCGAGGAGATCGACAGCGGCACGTCGGCCGCGTTGATCGCCGAACTGTCGGGCTACGCCGGCGGGCCCGGCCATGACGAGCCCGCGCCTGTCATCGACTTCCAGCCCATGACGCTGGACCTTCTCGATCTGGGCGGCGGTCTCGACGTCCTGCCCGACCTGCCATTGCTCGACGCGATCGAGCCCGATCCGGCGGCGGTCGGCGTCACGGTCGAATTCCGCCCCGAGGGCGAGCTTTACGAAAGCGGCAACGAGCCCCTGTTTCTTCTCAAGACCCTCGCGGATCTCGGCCCCTGCGAGATCGATTGCGCCTTCGCTCCACCCGAGACCATCCAGGATCTGGACCGCCCCGGCGGCCGCTTGACCTGGACGATCCGCATCGGCGGCGACGCAACGCCCGCCGCGGTGCAGGAGGTCTTCGAGTTCGCCGAGGGCCTCTGCCATCTGAAGGTCATGTCCTCCGGCGGTCCCGCCCTGCCGGTCCTCGAGAGGACTCTCGACGACATGGAAGATGACGACGATGAAGCACTCGCCGCGCCTCCGCCCCTCGCACAGATCCCCGCCGCCCGTGAAGCGCGATCCGAGCCCAGGGCAGCGGCCCCCCAGCCCAAGACCTCGCCCACGGTCCGCGTCGATCTCGACCGCATCGAGCGTCTCGTGAATCTCGTGGGCGAACTCGTCATCAACCAGGCGATGCTGTCGCAATCCATCGCGGAACAGAACATTGCACCCAATTCGCCCGTCAGCGCGGGCCTCGACGAGTTCATGCAACTCACGCGGAACATCTAGGAAAGCGTGATGATGATCCGCGCGCAGCCCGTGAAGTCGCTGTTCCAGCGGATGTCGCGGATCGTGCGCGAGGCCTCGGCTGCCGTGAACAAGACGGTGCGCCTGACCACCGAAGGCGACGGGACCGAGATCGACAAGACCGCCATCGAACGCCTCGCCGATCCGCTGACCCACATGATCCGGAACGCCGTCGACCACGGGCTCGAATCGACCGAAAGGCGCTTGGCCACAGGCAAGCCGAAGACGGGCGAGATCCGCCTCAGCGCCGCGCACCGGTCGGGCCGCGTCATCATCGAGGTGTCGGACGACGGCGGCGGTATCAACCGCGAGAAGGTTCAGTCCATCGCAGCCGCCAAGGGCCTGATCCCCGAGGGCGCGACGCTGAGCGATTCCGAGATCGACCAGCTTCTTTTCCTGCCGGGATTCTCGACGGCGACCGAGGTGTCGGCACTTTCGGGGCGCGGCGTTGGCATGGACGTCGTGAAGACGCAGATCACCTCGCTCGGCGGCCGCGTCACCATCGATTCGGTTGCGGGCGTGGGCACCACCTTCGCGATTTCGCTGCCGCTCACGCTCGCCGTTCTCGACGGCATGGTCGTGACCGTGGCGGGCGAGACGCTGGTGATCCCGCTCAACGCCATCGTCGAGACCCTGTCGCTTTCGCCCTCGGACTTGCGCCTCGTCGGGCCGGGCCAGCAGGTGCTCTGCGTGCGTGAGCAGTTCGTCCCGGTGCTCGATCTCGGCGTCGAGCTCGGCTACCGCGTCGGATCCCAGGTCCGCGAAGGCACCATCGCGCTTCTCATCTCGCCCGAGGAAGGCGTTCTCGTCGCCCTCCTCGTCGACACGATCGAGGACCAGCGCCAGGTCGTCATCAAGGGGTTGCAGGAAAGCTATGGCCGCGTCCCCGGCGTGGCGGCCGCCACCATCCTCGGCGACGGCCAGATCGCCCTGATCCTCGACCCCAACGACCTCGTCCAGAACGTCTCGGGCGAGGACCGCTTCGTCATGCAGAAAAGGGCTTCCTGAGATGACCGCACATGTCGAAAGGGACGGTTCGTCCGCCGATCCCGCCGCCTCCAGCAGGACGGAATACCTGTCGTTCCGGATCGGCGAGAGCGAATACTCGGTCGAGATCATGTCCGTCCGCGAAATCCGCGGCTGGACGCGCACCACCTCGCTGCCGCACGCGCCCAATTTCGTGCGCGGCGTCATCAACCTGCGCGGCACGGTCCTGCCGGTGATCGACCTCGCGCTGAGACTGGGACTGCCCGCCTCCGACCCCGAGGACCGCAACGTGATCATCGTCGTCGACGTGGGATCGCGGGTGATGGGTCTCAGGGTCGACGCCGTGTCGGACATCCTGTCCTTTTCGCGCGACCAGCTTCAGCCGCCGCCCGAGATGACCCAGAAGTCACGCTTCGTGCGCGCACTGACCGTTCTCGACGACCGGATGGTGCGCCTCCTCGACCTCGAGGCCGTCCTGCCGTCGACCGAAGAGATCGCGGCATGACGACGCTTCAGGCCGCATCCCAGGGGGCGCAGCTTTCCGACGCCGAGTTCGCGCGGCTCGCCGCGATCGCCGCGAAGGAAGCCGGCCTGTCGATCCCCTCGTCGAAGAAGTCGCTGGTGCAGTCGCGCATCGCGCGGCGGATGCGCGAGCTTGGCCTCCGGGACTGCGGCGCCTACCTCGCGCGGCTCGATTCCGACGCCTCCGAGACGCGGGAGCTCATCTCGGTCCTGACCACCAATGTCTCGAACTTCTATCGCGAACGCCACCATTTCGAGTATCTGCTCGCCAAGGTCGTGCCGCACCTCGCGGAGAAGCTTCGGCGTGGCGGGCGCGTGCGGATCTGGTCGGCCGGATGCTCCAGCGGGCAGGAACCCTATACCATCGCCCTCGAGCTTCTGAAGGCGATGCCCGAGGCAAGCTACGGCGACATCCTGGTTCTCGGCTCGGACATCGATCCCAAGATCCTACGCCGGGCAGTCGACGGCGTTTACACTCATGCAGACCTCGAGCCCGTCGAACCCGCCGACCGCCGCGCCTTCTTCCAGGCGGCGGGCGACGGCCATATGCGCGTGGCGGACCGCGTCCGCGCACTGGTGCGGTTCCGCGAACTGAACCTGCACGCAACCTGGCCCATGAAGGGCACCTTCGACGCGATATTCTGCCGAAACGTGGTGATCTATTTCGACGACGAGGTACAGCGCCGTCTCTGGCCACGGTTTCGCGAAAAGCTGGAACCAGGAGGCTGCCTCTTCCTGGGACATTCCGAACGCATCCACCCCCTCGACGATACGGGGTTCAGGACCGCCGGCGTCACGATCTATCAGAAAACGTAAAACAAAAACGAGAGGCGCAGGAAATCAATGTCACTGAGAGACCAGCTTCGCGTCATGGTAGTCGACGACATGTCGACGAGCCGGGGCCTGATCACACAGGCACTCGACGCCATCGGCATCCGCAACGTGGCGACCGCGTCGGACGGGAAATCCGCCCTGGCCTCGCTTGCCAAGTCGCCGGTCCATCTGGTGATCTCGGACTACAACATGCCCGAGATGGACGGGTTGCACCTTCTTCACTACCTGCGGAACACGCCGCAGACGCAGAAGACCGGATTTCTGCTCATCACGGGCCGCGCCGACCCCGCCATCATCAACAAGGGCAAGCAACTGGGCATGAACAACTTCCTGCCGAAGCCGTTCCAGCCGGCAGATCTCAAGTCGGCCATCGAAGCGATTGTGGGCCGGCTCTAGGTGATCCAGGACGACCTCCATACGCTGTCGGTCAGACCCGAGGACGTGGCGCGCATCCTCAGCGCGATGGCGCAACTCATGGACCAGATGCACAAGCGCGATCTCGCGTTGCAGGATGCGATCTCGGACCTGACCGACCTCGCCGCGCCGATCCCCGAGAGCCTGCGGCACATCCAGCACATCGACCTTGTCACGCAGACGCACAGCGAACTTGCCCGGTTCCTGCCGCAGCTCGCCGACTGCCTGGTCGGCCATCCGGTGCATCATCGAAAGCTCGCGGGGGCGCTGACGCTTCACAGCCTTCAGAACCTTCTGCTGGGGCAACGGACCGAGGCCGAAAGCGTCGAGGCGGGGGAGCTTTCGTTGTTCTGAGGGAGGAGAAGTCGGGCGATGTGAAACGCGTTCGTCGCGGCACAGAAAGGCGAGTTCCTCAGACGGACGGTCACGCGGGGACAGGCGCGGCTCGGGTTCGCTGGCGTTTCACGCGGACATCAGCGGCTGAGGTGGTGTCCCGGAATACAGTGTTGCGGGGTGAGCGGAGGGTGTGGGCCCGGTGACGACGTGGACCACGCCGGGGCCGGACGCAAGCGAGCGAAACCTTGTGTGGTCACGGTGTCTGGCGGACGATTTCCGCGGTCCGAAGGACATCTACCTAATGAGGGGCCTGCATCTGCCGGTCTCCGCTGCGACACCTTCGGCAATCTGTTAGGCGCTTCGGTCCCGTCCTACCGTCGCCTGCGCGCGCTGATGATCCGCCATACGCCGGGTGCGCAAACAGAAGCCGATTCAAGCCTATGCTGGTCTTCGCATCCGCGCGACCGCTCAGCGGCTGCAGTTTCGGCGCGCGACATGGACGGGATAAGACCCACCCCAGGCGGCGCCCCCATCCTCCGCCGACATCGATGGCTCTGCGCCGGACCTTCCCCGCTGCCGGTCGCTCGTCCTTGTCACGCGCGAAGCCGCGGCAACCGCGCTCCGATCGCCGGCGTCGGCCTCAGGCCTCCAGCTCCGCATCCCAGTAGAGGAAGTCGAGCCAGGTCTCGTGCAGGTGGTTCGGCGGAAACTTCCGACCCTGATTGCGCAACTCCTCGGCGGCGGGCCGGCTTGGGGCGCGAAGCAGGCTCATGCCGGAGCGCGACAGCGACTTCGCGCCCTTGCGCAGGTTGCAGGACGAGCAGGCGGCGACGACGTTTTCCCAACTGGTCACGCCGCCGCGCGCACGGGGCACGACATGATCGAAGGTCAGATCGCCCTTGGCGCCACAGTACTGACAGCGGAATTCGTCGCGCAGGAAGAGGTTGAACCGGGTGAAGGCCACGCGCTTCTGGGGCTTCACGTAGTCTTTCAGAACGACGACCGACGGGATGCGAATTTCGGTCGAGGGACTGCGCACGACCTCGTCGTATTCGGCGATGATCTGCACGCGGTCGAGCCAGGCGGCCTTGACCGCTTCCTGCCAGGGCCAGAGCGACAGGGGATAATAGCTGAGCGGGCGGTAATCGGCGTTCAGGACCAGCGCGGGGTGATTCCGCAGACTGTTCGGCTCACGCACGAAACTCGTTCTGAAATCCAAGCTCATCCGCGACTCCGGCTCCGCCCTGCCTGCCTCATGGCGCCAAGACGAGACGCCCCGCCTCGATACATTGAGGAAACTATATATGGAGGCTCGATACCTGCAACCCCCATGATCGGCCTTACCGGCAGCCTGCAACGATCGTGTGACGGCCTCAAAGGGGATCGTCGATCGACAGCCTCTCGCGCAGGAAGGACAGGGCCACGGAGAGGCCGTCTGGGGCGATGCCGTGCCCGGTCCCTTGCATGACGTGGCCGAAGACCTCGAAGCCCGCCGCCTGAAGCGCCGCGCCCGCCGCCTTCATCTCGGCGAAAGGGACGACATCGTCGACGTCGCCGTGGATCAGGAGGACCGGCAGACGGGACCGCGCTTCGGCCGCGAGAAGCTCGGGCGCCAGAAGCCGGCCCGAGAAGGCGACGATGCCGGCAAGGGGTTCGGCGCGTCGGGGGGCGACGTGGAGGCTCATCATCGACCCCTGACTGAAGCCCACGAGCATCAGGCGGTCCGGCGCCAGTCCCTCGTCCGCCAGCACCTTGTCGATGAAGGCATCAAGGGTCTTGGCGGACCGGCGCAGGCCCTCGGCGGCGGCGGCCTCGGTCGAGCCGTCGATCCAGGGGATCGGAAACCACTGGAAGCCCATGGGGTTCGCCATCGACCGCTCGGGCGCATCGCAGGCAAGGAAGACCGTGTCGGGCATATGCGCCGCCAGCGGTTCGGCCAGCCCCAGAAGGTCGGCGCCGTCCGCGCCGTAGCCGTGCAGGAACAGGACCGCCGACGTGTCCTCGCCCGAGGCCGAGGCCCGCCGCCGGAAATTCAGTTCGCTCATCGGATTCCTTCCCTTTCGCGCGCGACGCGGTAGTAGGCCCAGAGCAGCCGCGCGGCCACGCCGCGCCAGGGCGCCCAGGTCTCGGAGTGGAGCCGCAGCGCGCGTTCGCTCGGCCGTTCGGGCATCTCGAAGAGGATCCGCGCCGCCTCCTGCAGGGCCAGGTCGCCGGGCGCGAAGACGTCGGCGCGACCAAGCGAGAACATGGCATAGATCTCGGCCGTCCAGCGGCCGATGCCCGGCACCTCGACCAGCGTCCGGATGACGTCGTCCGTGGGCATCTCGCGGAGGTCGGCGAAACGGATGCCCGACGCGGCGAGCGCACGGGCATAACGCGCCTTCTGCCGTGAGAGGCCGCAGGCCCGAAGCTCCTCATCGGACGCCCACATGACCTTGCGCGGCCCCGTGAGGCGCGCTGCCTGCAGCCGGCCCCAGATCGCGTCGGCGGCGGCGACCGAGACCTGCTGGCTGACGATGGCGTCGAGAAGGGCCGGAAAGCCGTCCTTGCGGCGGCGGAGCGGCAGAGGTCCGGTCAGGGTCAATGCGTGCGCGAAACGAGGCTCGGCGGCGGCAAGGAAGGCCGCGCCCTCGGCTACGCAATCGGGCGTCTCGATGATGCGTCCGACGGTCATTCGGCACTCTCCCAGGGTCGGGGAAAGCTATACGCCCGTTCCCCGGTGTCAAACCGTCTCTTCGCCGCTTGCCGCTGCCGGTCCGAAGGACTAACCGGCGGACATGACCGCATCCGTCCCCTCTGAAAAGCGCAACCTCGCGATTCTCGTCGCGGCGCAGGGGTTCCTCGGCTCGCAGATGCCGATGATCTTCACCATCGGCGGGCTGGCGGGCCAGTCGCTGGCGCCGAACCCGTGCTTCGCGACGCTGCCGATCTCGCTGATCGTGCTGGGCTCGATGCTGTCGGCGACGCCGCTTTCGGCCCTGATGCAGCGCTTTGGCCGCAGGGTGGGATTCGCGGTCGGTGCGGGCGGGGGCGCCGTCGGTGCGATGCTGGGCGCCTGGGGTCTGTCGACGCAGAGCTTCGGGCTGTTCCTTCTCGGATCGCTTTTCACCGGCGTCTACATGTCCGCGCAGGGCTTCTATCGCTTCGCCGCGACCGACACGGCGTCCGAGGCGTTCCGGCCGAAGGCGATCTCCTACGTCATGGCGGCTGGCCTCGTCAGCGCGATCCTCGGGCCGCAACTTGTCAAGGCGACGGCGGACGCGATGGTGACGCCGTTCCTCGGGACTTACCTCACGGTCATCGCGATCAACCTTTTCGGCTCGCTCCTGTTCGTGTTCCTGAACATTCCCCGCCCCGCCGCCATCGCGGACATCGACCGGGGGCGGTCGCGGATCGAGCTTCTGAAGACGCCGGGCATCCTCGTCGCCATCATCTGCGCGATGGTGTCCTACGCGCTGATGAACCTGGTGATGACCTCGACGCCGCTGGCCGTCGTGGGCTGTGGCTTCGACAAGGGCAACGCCGCCGACGTGGTTTCGGCGCATGTCCTCGCGATGTTCGTGCCGTCCTTCTTCACCGGCCATCTGATCGCGCGCTTCGGGGCGCGGACCATCGTCGCAACCGGCCTTGCTATCCTCGCCGGGGCGGGTGCCGTCGCGCTGTCGGGCACGGAGCTCGAGAATTTCTTCGGCGCGCTCGTCCTTCTCGGCATCGGCTGGAACTTCGGCTTCATTGGCGCGACGACGATGCTGGCCGCGCAACACACGCCGGGAGAGAGGGGCCGCGTGCAGGGTCTGAACGACATGATCGTCTTCGGCTGCGTGACGCTGGCCTCGCTGTCGTCGGGCGGGCTGATGAACTGCTCGGGTGGCACGCCGCAGGAGGGCTGGACGGCGGTCAACCTGGCGATGGCGCCGTTCCTGACCCTGGCCGGCGCGGCGCTGATCTGGCTGGCGTTCCAGGGGCGCGAGTCGCGCGCCTGACGGCTTCGGCACCTTGAGACGAAACGGCCAAAAAAAACGCCCGCACGAAGCGGGCGTTGAGTTATTGAGGCAGGTTTCATACAGGCAAGAAACCTATCGAGCAGTAGGGCAGTTATACGCACGAAATCGCCGCTGTCCAAGCTAAAAGTTTGATAACTCTGGCAACGGTGCCTAGGCTTCGCCAAAGCTCAGCGAAAAAAGGGATTGTCCACATCATGCACCTTGCCCGGCTCGCCGCGCTTGCCGCCAGCGCGTTTTTCCTTGCCGCTCCCTCTCTCGCCGAGCCCAAACATGGCATAGCTATGTATGGCGAGCCTGCCCTCCCACCCGATTTTGTGTCCCTGCCTTACGCCAACCCGGACGCGCCCAAGGGAGGCTCGATCGTGCAGGGCGAAGTCGGCAATTTCGATTCGCTCAATTCCTTCATCGTTAAGGGCCGGGTGCCCTGGCAGTTGCGCTATCTGACGGTCGAGAGCCTGATGGGGCGAAGCTATGACGAGCCCTTCACTCTGTACGGTCTTCTGGCCGAATCGGTCGAGGTCGCCGACGACCGGTCCTGGGTCGAATTCACGCTGCGTCCCGAAGCCGAATTCTCGGACGGAAGTCCCGTCACGGTCGAGGACGTGCTCTGGTCGTACGAGACGCTCGGCACCGTCGGCCATCCCCGCTATCTCGGCGCCTGGCAGAAGGTCGCGGCGGCCGAGGCGACGGGCGAGCGCACCGTCCGCTTCACCTTCACTGAGCGCGACGACGAGCTTCCGCTGCTCATGGGCCTGCGCCCCATCCTGAAGAAGGCCCAGTGGGAGGGCGTCGACTTCGCCGAGTCGGGAACCGAAATCGTGCCCATCACCTCGGCGCCCTACATCATCGACACATTCGAGACGGGCCGGTCCGTCACGCTGAAGCGCAACCCGGACTATTGGGGCGATGGCGTGGTGCCATTCATGACAGGTCAGGCGAACCTCGACGAGATCCGGATGGAGTTCTTCACCGACGCAACCGCCATGTTCGAGGCCTTCAAGGCGGGTATCCTGAACACCATGCGCGAGACCAACGCGCAGAAGTGGGAGACGCAGTACGACTTCCCCGCCGTGACCACGGGCAAGATCGTGAAGTCGATCATCCCCCACGAGCGCCCGTCGGGCATGTGGGGCTTCGTGATGAACACGCGGCGGCCCGAATTTCAGGACTGGCGGGTGCGCGAGGCGCTGATCACCGCCTTCCCGTTCGAATTCATCAACGAGACCATCAACGGCGAGCCCCTGCCCCGTGCTTCGTCCTATTACGCCAACTCGGTCCTGGCCATGGACCCGGGCCCGGCCCAGGGACGCGAGCTGGAGCTTCTCGAGCCCTTCGCCGACAAGCTCCCGCCCGGCGCCGTCGAGGGCTACACCCTGCCCGAGGGCGACGGGACCGAGCGGAACCGCACCTCGACCCGCAAGGCGCTGGCGCTGATGGAGGAGGCCGGCTGGACGCTGGAGGACGGCGCGCTGAAGAACGCGGCTGGCGAGACCTTCGGTTTCGACATCCTGCTGTCGGCAGGGTCAACCGAATACGGCCAGATCGCCGACATCTATGCCCGCGCGCTTGAGCGCCTGGGCGTCGCGGTCACGATCACCTCGGTCGACTCGGCGGAATACAAGGCCCGGTCGGACAAGTTCGACTTCGACATGACCTGGTTCGAGCGCGGCCTGTCGCTGTCGCCCGGCAACGAACAGTACCTCTACTGGGGCGCCGAGGCGGCCGACGTCGAGGGCAGCCGCAATCTGATGGGCGCGAAGGACCCCGCCATCGACGCGATGATCGATGCCATGCTGACCTCGGAGGACCAGGAAGACTTCCGGGCGGCGGTCAAGGCGTTGGACCGGGTGTTGATGGCAGGCCGCTATGTCGTGCCGATCTGGTTCAGCCCCGACGCAAAGATTGCCCACGCGGCTGAGCTGAAGTATCCCGAAACCCTGCCGATGTACGGCGATTTCATCGGATTCCAGCCGGATGTATGGTGGTACGAGGAGTAGGGACACATGAGGAAGATCGTTCTTTTCGCCGCCGTCGCCCTGGCGCTGGCTGGCTGCAACACGCTTGAAGGCGTCGGCGAGGACATCTCGTCGGGCGCGCGCGCGATCGACCGGGCGATCTGACGACCTGCGTTTCCGGGCGTTAAGGATCGCTTAGAGTTCGGCTGTCAGGCTTGGTCGCGACGCAACCGACCGGAGTCAGACGATGAACCGCTTCCGCCACGACCTTGCCGCCCTCGGCATCGACGCCATCTGCGCCCGCTTTCCCTTCGCGACCGTCGACGATGTGGCTGCCGCCGTGGCAGACCCCGACCTTCTGGCACGCTATCTCGCACGAACGCACGACCTGACCCTGGCGGAGGCGGGCGAGATGCTGGACTGGCTGCACGTGGCGGACACCTCGCACCGCGAGGCCGCCTGACCAGGGGAGCCATGTTGTCTCGCCCATCTCGCGGGCGTTCCGGACAGGCCTGCGCCGTCCCGCGCCCAGGCATCTTGCAACCGGGCGCGCGGGGTGTAACTCGTCCCCCATGCGCGCCGTCGACGACAAACGCCCCTCGCCCTCGATCCCCGACCGGCTGAACCTGGCGAGCCATGTCCTTTGGGCGGCAGGCGCGCCCGATGACAAGGTGGCGCTCGTGCTCTTGCGCGCCACGGGTGCGGAACGGTGGAGCTATGGACGTCTGCGCGAGGCGGTGATGCGGACGGCGGGCGGGCTTCTGGCCGCTGGTCTGGCGCCGGGCGCGCGGGTCCTCATGCGGATCGGGAACACGCCCGACTTTCCCGTGACCTACCTGGGCGCCATCGCTGCGGGCCTCGTCGCCGTGCCGACCGCGGCAGCGCTTGGGGCCGAAGAGATCACGAAGGTCGCGCGCGTCCTGTCTCCCGACGCCATCGTGTCGGACGGGACCGTGCCCATGCCGGATCACGACGCCCCCGTCCTGTCGCCTGCCGCTTTCTCAAGGGCCGAGCCCCTGGAGCGGCCTGCCGAGACGGGCGCGAACGATCCCGCCTACATCGTCTTCACGTCTGGCACCTCCGGCACGCCCTCGGGCGTCGTCCACGCGCACCGGGCGATCCTTGCGCGCGGGCTGATGACGGACGGCTGGTACGGGCTGACGCCGTCCGACCGCGTGCTGCACGCGGGCGCCTTCAGCTGGACCTTCACGCTCGGCACCGGGCTGATGGACCCCTGGGCGGCGGGTGCGACGGCGCTGGTCCTCGCCCCCGGCACGGGGCCGGAGATGATCCCGCTTCTGGCGCAGCGGCACGAGGCCACGATGATCGCGGGTGCGCCCGGCGTCTTTCGCCGCTTGCTCAAGTCCGGGATGCCCGCTCTGCCTCGTCTGCGCCACGGCCTCGTCGCGGGCGAGAAGCTGCCCGAGACGGTGCGCACCGCCTGGCGCGACGCTACCGGCACCGAGTTGCACGAGGCCTTCGGGCAGTCCGAGATCTCGACCTTCATCTCCGGTTCGCCCGCGCGCCCCGCCCCCGAGGGCACGCTTGGCTATACCCAAGGCGGGCGCTGCGTCGCGATCCTGTCGGAGGACGGGACACCCGCCGAACGGGGCGAGGACGGCGCCATCGCCATCCACGGCAGCGACCCGGGCCTGATGCTCGGCACGCTCGACGGGCCGCTGGCCGAGCGCCTGACGGGCGAGTGGTTCACCACCGGCGACCGGGGCCTGATGCGCGAGGACGGCGCCATCGAGTACCACGGCCGCACCGACGACATCCTGACCGCCGGCGGCTTCCGCGTCTCGCCGATCGAGGTCGAGGCAGCGATGCAGCGTCATCCGGGCATCGAGGAGGCCGCCGCCGTCGACTGCCATGTCACGCCAGAGACAACGGTGATCGCGGTCCACTACACCGGGCCTGCTGCACTGCCCGAGGCCGATCTGACGGCACATGCAGAAGCACATCTTGCGCGATACAAGCAGCCTCGCCTGTTCGTTCACGCACAATCCCTGCCCAGGAACGCAAACGGAAAGCTCTTGCGCCGAAGCCTTCCCCCTGCGAACGAGACCGCGCCATGATCAAGCTCGACATCCTTTCCGACCCGATCTGCCCCTGGTGCTACATCGGCAAGACGAACCTCGACCGTGCGCTCGAGGCACGGCCGAACCATCCCTTCGTCATCGAGTGGCACCCCTTCCAACTCAACCCCGACATGCCCGAAGGCGGCATGGACCGGCGCGCCTACCTCGAGGCGAAGTTCGGCGGCAAGGAGGGTGCGATCCGCGCTTACACGCCGGTCATGCAGGCGGCCGAGCGCGCGGGCCTCGCCATCGACTTCGAAAGCATGGCGATCACACCGAACACGCTCGACGCGCACCGGCTGATCCACTGGGCGGGGCTCGAGGGCCGGCAGACCGCCGTCGTGTCGCGTCTCTTCAAGGCGTATTTCGAGGACGGCCGCGACATCGGTGACCGCGCCGTACTTCTGGACATCGCGGAAGGCGTGGGCATGGACCGCGCGATGACCGAGCGCCTGCTTGAAAGCGAGGCCGACGCCGAAGAGACCAGCGCCCGCGATGCGCACACCCGGCAGCGCGGCGTCTCGGGCGTGCCGACCTTCGTCATTGGCAACCAGCATGTCGTCAGCGGCGCGCAGCCGACGGACCTCTGGCTGAACGTCATCGACGAGCTGGTGCAGCAGATGTCCGGCGACGGCGCCGACGAGTGACCGAAACCCGCTCCCCCCTCTCGCGCACCGAACTGGTGGCGCTTCTCGCCATGCTCACGGCCACCGTGGCCTTTTCCATCGACGCGATGCTTCCCGCGATCCCCGAGATCGGCGAGGCCCTGAGCCCGGACGCGCCGAACCGCGCGCAGCTTGTCATCGCGGCCTTCGTGGGCGGGCTCGGGCTCGGCACCTTCGTGGCGGGCCCCCTGTCCGACGCCTATGGGCGCAAGCGCATCGCCGTGATCGGCGCGGTGATTTATACCATCGGCGCGCTGGCCTCTGCCGTCGCCCCCTCGATGGAGATGCTGGTGGCCGCCCGCGTTCTTCAGGGACTGGGGGCTGCGGGACCGCGCGTCGCCGGCATGGCCATCGTGCGCGACCTCTTTTCGGGCCGGCAGATGGCGCAGATCATGAGCTTTGTGATTTTCGTCTTCACGCTAGCCCCGGTCTTCGCGCCCTCGCTCGGCTGGGTTCTGGCGGAGGCCTTCGGTTGGCGGTCGATCTTCCTGTCCTTCGCCGTCTTCGCCGTCATCTCTATGACCTGGCTCGTGATCCGCCAGCCCGAGACGCTCGACCCCGCAAAGCGGCGTCCCTTCCGGTTGGGGAAACTCGTCGAAGGCGCGCGCGAGGTCTTCTCCAACCGTCAGGTGATGCTGGCGATCGCCGTCCAGACCCTGATCTTCGCGGCCCTCTTCGCGGCGCTGATGTCGAGCCAGCAGGTCTTCGACCGCGTCTTCGGCAAGGGCGAGACCTTTCCCTTGTGGTTCGGCGGCATGGCCGTGCTGGCGGCGGGATCGAACCTCGTCAACGCCTCCATCGTCATGCGGCTCGGGATGCTGCCGGTCGTGAGGCGCGCGCTGATGATCCAGGGCGGATTCACGGTCCTGTTCCTGCTGGGACAGGTGACCGGCGTGCTCGGCGCCGCGTTCTTCCCGGTCGCCTTCCTGTGGTACACCTCGATCTTCTACCTCGCGGGCTTCGGTATCGGGAACATGAACGCCATCGCGATGGAGCCAATGGGCCACCTGGCGGGCCTGGCCGCATCGATCATCACCGCACTTGCGACCATCGGAGCGGCGATCCTCGCCTCGCCCATAGGGCAAGCCTTCGACGGCACGATCCGGCCACTGACGCTTGGGGTCCTCGGACTCGTCGGCCTCGCCCTTGTCCTCACGTTTCTCCTGAAGGACGGCGAACCGGCCTAGGACGCGCCCCAGTCGGCGGACTGCATCTCGCGCAGGCGGCTGGCGGTGCGTTCGAACTCGAAAACGCCCTCGCCCTCCATGTAGAGCTTCTCGGGCACGTCCGCCGCCGTCGCGATCAGCCGCACCTTCGCCTCGTAGAGCGCGTCGACCAGCGTCACGAAGCGGCGCGCCTGGTTGTAGTTGTCGGAGGACAGGCGCGGGATTTCCTCGAGGATCAGAAGGCGGACAGCCTGCGCCAGCGCCAGATAATCGGCAGGGCCGAGAGGACGTCCGCAGAGGTCGAAGAAGGTCGCCCGCGCCATGCCGTGCGCGAAGGCCGAGATCTCGACACGCCGTCCTTTGACGTGGAGCACAAGTGCGTGGGTTTCGCCATGCGTGAGGTCGGTCCAGATCGCGTCGACCGCGGCTCGCGCGGTGGCATCGGCGGGAGTGAAATAGACCTCCTCTCCGGCCAGACGGTTCTGCCGGTAATCGCGGGGCGAGGCGAGTTCGCGGACGGACAGACGCTCTTTCATCAACTCGATGAAGGGCAGGAAGAGGGCGCGGTTGAGCCCGTCCTTGTAGAGGTCGTCGGGGTGCCGGTTCGATGTCGTGACGACCGTCACGCCTGCGTCGAGCAGGTTCTGGAACAAGCGCCCCACGATCATTGCGTCGGCGATGTCCGAGATCTGCATCTCGTCGAGGCAGAGCAGACGCAGGCTGTCCGCGATGCCCTTTGCGACGGGCAGGATGGCGTCATCGACATGGGTCTTCCGCGCCTCGTGCAGACCCGCCTGGACCTCCTGCATGAAGGCGTGGAAGTGGACGCGCCGGCTGTGCGGCCCGCCCGCGACTTCGTGGAACAGGTCCATCAGCATCGACTTGCCGCGCCCTACGCCGCCCCAGAGGTAGAGCCCGGGCACAGGCTCGGGCTTGCGGTGGAACAGGGACGACAGGCCGCGCCTCTCGCCCGTCGCGGCGAGACCCTCGGCGATGCGGTCGAACTCGGGGAGGATGGCAAGCTGCGCCGGATCGGGCTCCAGCCCGCCCGCCGCGATGCGCTGTTGGTAAGCCTCGGTGACGATGCCCATGACGCCGGAGAAACCCGAATTGTCCCGGAAGGACAAGGGGTCAGTCGGTGACGTCGTGGCGGTAAAGCCAGTCGTAGCGGCCGAGAAGCCGCGCGGGGGCAAGGCGATCCAGAAGCCGAAGTGCGTTGAAGCCGATGAACCGCGCGGGCGGGAAGGCATGGTGATAGTTGCGCGCATTGGACGAGGCCGCCTGCACGACCTGCGCCGCGCGCGGCCGCCGTTCGTTCTGGTAGGCCGCGAGAGCGGTCTCGACGGCTTGGCCGCGCAGAGATCGCGCCAGCACCCAGGCATCCTCGAGCGCGAGGTTCGCCCCTTGCGCCAGGAAGGGCAGCGTCGGATGGGCGGCGTCTCCCAGGATGACCTGCCGCCCGTGCCACCAGCGGTCGGCCACGGAATGGCGGAAGAGACCCCAGAGATGGACAGTCCCCACCTTCTCGAGCCAGGACGGCACCGGGTCTGCGAACCGCGCGAAGGCGGCGCGGAGCTTCAGCGCGTCGTCCTTGTGGCTCCAGCCCTCTGCCGCCCAGCCCTCCCGCTCCTCCACGGCGACGATGTTCCGCCGCCCTCCGGGCAGGGGATAGGTTACCAGGTGGCGATGCGGTCCCATGTGAACCTCGACCACGGGCGGCACGTCGGTCTCGGGCAGGACCGCACGCCAGGCGACCTGCCGTGTGAAGAAGGGCTTCGACGCGTCGTCTACCCGCGCCCGCACCTTCGAGTGCAGCCCGTCCGCCCCCACCAGCAGGTCGTCGCCCTCTAGCGGCTTGCCGGCCGGGGGCGGCAGGATCTCGTCTCCGGTTTCCACAACGGCGCCAGCGTCTTGCGCGCCGACCTTCAGGATTTCGATGAGGGGTGCGCGATGGATGAAGTGCCAGGCCAGGTCGGGCGCATCCCGCTTGAGGTTCATCGTCACCACGGGCTTTCCCGTGAGCCCGTCGACCAGACGTACCGCTTCGGCGCGGATCGACGCCTCGGCCAGCGCATCGCCCAAACCCAGGGCGCGCATCACGGCCGCACCGTTCGGGCTGATCTGGATGCCGGCGCCCACTTCCTCGATCCGGGGTGCCTTCTCGGCCACGCGCACGCGGTGGCCGTCGCGGGCCAGCGCCGTCGCCGCGGCCAGCCCCCCGATGCCTGCGCCGGCGATGGTGATGCGAAGGCTGTCCATGTCGTCCTTCTGCCCTTAACGAAAGACGCCCGCCTTGAGTCATGTCAAGACGGGCGTCCAAATCTCTGGCAGGCCGCGATCTTTCGCGGCCGTGCAGCGCGGATCAGTCGTCGCGGTGGACGCGCTCGGCCCGCTCGTGCCGCTCCTGCGCCTCGAGCGAGAGCGTCGCGATCGGACGTGCGTCGAGCCGCTTCAGCGAGATCGGTTCGCCCGTTTCCTCGCAATAGCCGTATTCGCCTTCGTCGATCCGGCGGAGCGCCGAGTCGATCTTGGCCACGAGCTTGCGTTGCCGGTCGCGGGTCCGAAGCTCCAGAGCGCGGTCGGTCTCTTCGCTGGCGCGGTCGGCGATGTCGGGGATGTTGCGGGTGGAGTGCTGAAGACCTTCGATGGTCGACTTGGAGTCGTCCATCAGCTCGGACTTCCACATCAGCAGCTTCCGACGGAAGTACTCGAGCTGGCGGTCGTTCATGAACGGCTCGTCCTCGGCGGGCTGGTAATCGTCCGGAAGAAACACCTCAGCCTTCATGGTCTTCCCTTTTTTGTTCATTCTCGAACCATTCCGGACGGGCTTGCGACTGCTACGCTCACACTGGTCCGGCTCCTCATCATGGCGGGCACATACCCTATCGTCCGGACCTTGTCACTACACGATTCCCTTCGCTTGTGGGGCCTTCGTGAGCAGGCTAGGCTTGCCCGGCGCAACGGAAAAAAGCGAGGCAGGCATGAGATTTGAGGGCACCGACAGCTATATCGCGTCGGACGATCTGAGGATCGCGGTCAACGCCGCCATCACGCTGGAACGCCCGCTTCTGGTCAAGGGCGAACCGGGTACGGGAAAGACCGAGCTGGCGCGTCAGGTGGCCGGCGCCCTGGGCCTTCCGATCATCGAATGGCACGTCAAGTCCACGACGCGCGCGGCGCAGGGACTTTACGAATACGATGCTGTCTCGCGGCTGCGCGACAGCCAGCTTGGCGAGGGCCGCGTCCATGACGTCGCCGCCTACATCCGCCCCGGCAAGCTGTGGGACGCCTTCACGGCAGAGGGGCGCGTCGTCCTCCTGATCGACGAGATCGACAAGGCCGACATCGAGTTCCCGAACGACCTGCTGCAAGAGCTCGACCGCATGGAGTTCCACGTCTACGAGACAGGCGAGACAGTGACCGCGCGGCAGAGGCCGGTCGTCATCATCACCTCCAACAACGAGAAGGAGCTGCCCGACGCCTTCCTGCGCCGCTGCTTCTTCCACTACATCCGCTTTCCCGACACCGAGACCCTGACCGAGATCGTCCGCGTCCATTTCCCCGACATCAGGGATCGCCTGTTGTCCGTTGCGCTGACCCGGTTTTTCGAGATCAGGGAGACGCCGGGCCTGAAGAAGAAGCCGTCGACCTCGGAGGTGCTGGATTGGCTGAAGCTGATCCTGTCCGAAGACCTGTCGCCGGAGGACCTTCAGAGGGACGCGAAGGACAGCCTGCCGAAGCTGCATGGTGCGCTCCTGAAGAACGAGCAGGACGTGTCGCTGTTCGAACGGCTGGCGTTCATGTCGCGAGGGCGGGGTTAGGCGCTCTCGCGTTCCCTCTCGAAGCGCTGCCTTGCCGCCTCGAGATCCCGCGCCACTCCGCTCTCCTTGTCGGGCGGAAGCTGGGGCCAGACCGATCCGACGCCGTGGAGCTTGAGAAGCGCGTCCTCGAGCAGGCGGAAGGTCGAGCCCCAGCCGTGGCCCTCGAAGTGCTCGGCGTTCGGGAAGCCGGTCTGGACGAAGTGCAGGCCGGTTCGCTCTCCTTTGTCGGTGAAGCCGATGGACACGGTCGACCTGATGTCGAAGGCGTCGAAACGGTAGCTGAAGACCAGCCGCTCGGGCGCGCGGATCTCGTGGTAGACGCCTTGGGTCCAGTGGCTGTCGTCGCCCTTCACCATGTTGAAGCGCCAGGCGCCGCCGGGGCGGAAGTCGATCTCGCAGGTCTTCAGGCGATGGCCCTCGGGCCCCCACCAAGGCGACAGAAGCGCGGGCTTCTGCCAGAGGGCGAACACGAAGGGACGCGGCGCAGGCATGGTCCGGTCGATCCGCAGGACCTGCCCCGGGGCATCGGCTGGAAGTGCATCAGCCGCCATCACGCGCGTTCCGTATCGCCGGTGGTCTGCTCGGCCTCGAACCGCTTGCGGGCGGCTTCCAGGTCGGCGGCAAATCCGTCCATGCCGTCGCGGTCGGCGGCGAACCTCGTCGCACCGCTCCCGGCCAGAAGGGCCGTCTCCATCATCGCGAGAACGGCATTCCATCCGTAGGCATGTTCGTCTCGGGAGCCGGAATCCGGAAAGCCAGTCTGGCGAAATGCCATCCGAGTGCTGCCGTCATTGGGTGTCAGGTCGACCGAGACGGTCGAGAAGAAGTCCGTCCCGAGATAGCGGTAGCTCCACACAAGCCGGCTGTGAGGCCGCACCTCGTGGAAGACCCCCTCCTCGCGCTCTTCCACGCCGGGCTTCACGTTCCGCAGGCTCAGCACACCGCCGGGCCGGGCGTCGATCTGCACGTCCTGCGCACGGAAACCGTGCGACGCGGCGTTCCAGACGCGCACCAGTTCGGGCCGCGTGAACATGGCGAAGACCATTTCGGGCGGCGCGGAGAAACGCCGTTCAATGCGAAGGACGTTGTCGGGATGGTCGGCTGGTTCAGTCATCGGGTGTCTCCGAAAAGGACAGCGTGTTCAGGTAGTCTTCCATCCGATCGAAAGCCTGATCCCAGTGGGCCCGGTACCGGGCGACCCAGTCCGCGACCACTTTCAGGCCCTCGGGGTCGAGGCTGCAGGGACGCGTCTGCCCGACGCGGCCCCTCTGGATGAGGCGTGCCCGCTCGAGGACGTTCAGGTGCTTGGTGATCGCCGGCTGCGACAGCGGATGAAGCGACACGAGATCGCCGACAGTCCGCTCTCCTCCCGACAGGGCCGCAAGGATCGAGCGGCGCGTGGGATCCGCAAGGGCCGAAAAGGCGAGGTCGAGATCCTGTGCCATTACATATCCAATGAGTTATATATCTAACTAGCGATATATCGAACGTCCGTCAATCGCGGATTGCGCCGCACCGAGCGGCAGATACTGTCCCGCCGATGCTCACCGTCCTGACCCACGACATCCTCCCGGTCTTCGCCATGCTGGCGCTCGGGTTCGTCATGGGGAAAGCGAAGACGGCCAGTGTCGACGAGGCGCGGGCGATCAACCGCATCGCCTTCCTGACGCTGCAACCGCCGCTGCTGTTTCTTCTGCTGACAGGGATCGACCTTCCGTCGGTGCGGTTCGATGCCATTGGCCTCTATGCCCTCTGCGAGGCGGTCGCCTTCGCCGCGTCCTTCCTTCTTGCACGACGGGTGTTCGGCGTGCCGCTTGCCGAGGCGTGGCTTCTGGGAATGGCGGTCGTCTTCGTCAATTCGCTGCTCTACATCTGGCCGGTCACGGTCCTGATCTATGGCGAGGCCGAGACGCTGCCGATCACGGCCATCGTGGCGCTCGACGCGTCAGTGACCTTCGCCTTCTTCATCGTCTCGGTCGAGTTCGTGACAGGCCGCCCTGCCCGTGCGGCACTGCCACGGCTCATCCGCAACCCCGTCCTTCTCACCATCGTCCTGTCGCTGGCGCTCAATATCGCCCATGTGCCCATTCCCGAACCGCTGCTGACGGCGGCGGAGTTCGCGGGCAAGGCGGCGGCGCCCATGACGCTTTTCGCGCTCGGCGTCGTGCTGTCGTCGCAGCCGGTGACGCCGGGACCGGCCGCGACGGGAATTGCGGCGATGAAGCTTGTCGCATTCCCAGCGCTCGTGTGGATCGCGTTCGCCCTCCTGTCGCCCGCGAACCCCTGGACGGATCTCTTCGTGCTGAACGCTGCAGGACCGTCGGGGGCCATGGCCTTCTCGCTTGCGCTTCTCCACGGCGTGCCCACGCGCAACATCGCCCCGGTGATCGTCTGGACGAGCGTGCTGTCGCTCGCCTCTCTTGCGTGGCTCGCGTGAGGCTGGCGTCCGTCCGGCATGGCGGCTAGACAGGTCCCGATGACCTGCGTCGTGCGACACCTGAAACCCGAGGACGAGGCCGAATGGCGCCGCCTGTGGACGGCCTATCTCGACTTCTATGAAACGCGCGTGCCGGAAGAGGTTTACCGGACGACCTTCGCGCGGCTTCTGGGCGACGATCCGCAGGATTTCTCGGGCCTCCTGGCCGAGGTCGACGGACGTCTGGCGGGGCTGGCGCATTACCTGTTCCACCGTCACGGATGGAAGGTCGAGAACGTCTGCTATCTTCAGGATCTCTACGCCGACCCCGAGGTGCGCGGACAGGGTGTCGGACGCGCGCTGATCGAGGCGGTCTACGCCGAAGCCGACGACGCGGGCGCGCCCGCCGTCTACTGGCTGACGCAGGATTTCAACATGACGGCCCGACGGCTCTATGACCGGATCGGCACCGTGACGCCCTTCATCAAGTACGCGAGGCCTGCATGAGAGTTCTACCCGCGGCGTTTTTGATGCTTCTGGTCGCCTGCTCCCCGGTGGCGGAAACGACCCGACGCGCTGCGCCCGACCTTGCGCTGCCACCGATGAACACCTTCGCGCAGTCGACGCCCACCCTGCCCCGCGTGCCGAACGCGGTCATCGCGCGCGACTTCCTGGACCTCGTGTTCCGGCTCGAGAACGGCGACGAGGTTCCCGTCTTCAGCCGCTTCGAGGGGCCAGTGACGGTCGGCGTCAGGGGGGCCGCTCCCGCGACGCTCGAGGGCGACCTCGAGCGGCTTATCGGCCGGCTGCGACGCGAGGCGGGCATCGACATCCGCCGTGCCGCGGACGGCGGGCCCGCGTCGATCACGGTCGAGGCCATCCCGCGCGCGAGCATCCAGCGCTTCGCGCCCTCGGCGGCCTGCTTCGTGCGGCCGAACGTGTCGAGCTGGGACGAGTACCGCGCCCGCCGCAGCGACCCCGCGACCTTCTGGAACCGGTTGACGACGCGCACGCGCATGGCCGTCTTCGTGCCCGCGGACGTGAGCCCTCAGGAGGTGCGCGACTGCCTCCACGAAGAGATCGCCCAGGCGCTCGGCCCGGTCAACGATCTCTACCGGCTGACGGATTCGATCTTCAACGACGACAACTTCCACACCGTCCTGACCGGCTATGACATGCTGATCCTGAAGGCCTACCACGATCCGGCCCTGGAAAGCGGCATGACGCGCTACGAGGTCGCCTCGCGGCTGCCGTCGATCCTGGCGCGGCTGAACCCGAGGGGCGGCTTCCAGGGCATCGCGGATCCGCTGCCGTCGTCGGGGGCCTGGTCGCAGGCGGTGATCAAGGCGACCGCGACGGGCACGGCGCGCGGACGGCGCACCGCCTATGCCGAGGAAGCGGTCACGATCGCCCGGCGCGACGGCGGAACGGATACCGAGCTGGCTTTTTCCTATTACCTTCTCGGACGCCTCGCGCTCGCCAACGACCCTAACGTCGCCTTCCGGGCCTTCGAGGCTGCGGGGCGCATCTATGGGTCGCGACCCGACACGCGCATTCAGGCGGCGCATGTGGCGCTTCAAATGGCGGCCTTCCAGCTTTCGGCGGGCGAGGCCGAAGAGGCGATCCGGCTTGTCGACGCGAACGCAGGCCCGATCCGCGACAGCCAGCACGCGGCCCTTCTGTCGCTGATGCTGATGGTGAAGGCCGAGGCGATGGAAGTCATCGGAAAGGCCAACGAAGCGGGGGCCGTCCGGACCGAGGCGCTTGCCTGGGCGCGCTACGGCTTCGGCTCCGAGGCCGAGATCAGTGACAGGATGGGCGAGATCCTGGCCATTTCGCCCCGTTCGCGCCGGGAAGGCCGGCCGGCATGATCGTCGTCGTGATGGCGCTTCTCGGCATCTTCGTGGGCGTCTCGACCGCCCGGCGGCACGAGGGGGGGCGGCTGGACCAGCTTCAGTATGGCGCTGTCTTCGGCATCGCCTTCACTCTTCTCGGCCTGTTCGCGACCGTCCTCATCGAGCGCCTCGCGAGCTGATGTTCCTTCCGTTCTTCGAAGAGCTTCGACGGCATGGCGTCCCCGCCTCGCCGCGGGAGTTCCTGACCTTCCTCGGCGCCCTCGATGCGGGGCTCGTCACTTATGACGTCGACGGCTTCTATTACCTCGCCCGCGCCTCTCTGGTGAAGAACGAGGCGCACATCGACCGCTTCGACCAGGCGTTCGCCGCGTCCTTCGCGGGGGTCGAAGCGATCCCGGCCGAGGCCGTTCTCGACGCCCTGAACCTGCCCGAGGACTGGCTGCGCCGGATGGCCGAGAAGCACCTCACGGACGAGGAGAAGGCCGAGATCGCATCGCTCGGCGGTTTCGACAAGCTCATGGAGACGCTTCGCCAGCGATTGAAGGAGCAGGCCGGACGGCACCAGGGCGGATCGAAGTGGATCGGCACCGCCGGCACCTCTCCCTTCGGCGCCTATGGCTATAACCCCGAGGGCGTGCGTGTCGGACAGGACGCCTCACGCCACCAGCGCGCGGTCAAAGTCTGGGACAAGCGCGAGTTCCGCGACCTCGACGACACGCGCGAGATCGGGACGCGCACGATGAAGGTCGCGCTGAAGCGCCTGCGGCAGTGGGCGCGTGAGGGCGCGGCCGAAGAGCTGGACCTGGACGGTACGATCCGGTCCACGGCGCGGCAGGGGTTTCTGGACGTGAAGACGCGGCCCGAACGCCGGAACGCCGTGCGGGTCCTGCTGCTTCTGGACGTGGGCGGCTCGATGGACGCGCATGTGAGCATGGTCGAGGAGTTGTTTTCAGCCGCACGGACCGAGTTCAAGCACCTCGAACACTTCTATTTCCACAACTGCCTCTACGAGTTTCTCTGGCGCGAGAACGCGCGCCGTTGGAATGCGCGCACGCCGACTTGGGACGTGCTGAACCGTTATGGGCCCGGATGGAAGTGCATCTTCGTGGGCGACGCGTCGATGTCGCCCTACGAGGTCGCGGTGCCGGGAGGCGCCAACGAACACTGGAACGACGAGGCGGGCAAGGTCTGGCTGCGGCGGGCACTGGCCCAGTGGCCGGACCTGCTTTGGATCAATCCGATGGCGGAAAAATATTGGGAGTACACCCAGTCGACAGCGATGATCCGCCACATCATCGGGGCCGAACGGATGGTGCCGCTGACACTGGATGGGCTGACGCGGGGAATGAAACTTCTGGGTTAGTCGTCGCGTACCACAGCGCGCGCCGACGACTTCTCGTCGAGATGGCGAAGCATCTCGGCGAACCGCTCGGGCAGTTCCGACGGCACCTTGAAGACACGCTGTAGCGTGCGCTCCATGATCTGCCTGTCAGTGGGTGGTTCTGCGTACCTCATGCTGGAAGAATGCCGCGCGGTACAGCACGGTTCCACTTTTAATATTAACGGGAGATGATTTCCGCGTGACAATCTTGGCGCTGTTGCACTCAAGTCCCATATTTCCACCATGTTGAAGTTCCTTCCCCTTCTTCTTGCCGTCGTCTGGGGGCTGGTCATGTACCGGTTCTCGGTCTGGAACAGCAAGCGCGACCTCGACCAGCGCTCGTCCGAATTGGCCGATGCGGGCCTTTCACGTGTGACGAAACGGATGGCCGAAGCGCTGGATCTCCCGCGAATCCGGGTTTTTCTCTACGAGGTCGAGCCGGTGAATGGGCTTGCCTCTCCGGATGGCAGGATCTTCCTGACCCGCGGATTTTACCAGAAATACGTCGATGGCAAGGTGTCGGCCGAAGAAATCGGGTCTGTCATCGCGCACGAGTTGGGTCACGTCGCATTGGGCCACGCGCGGCGGCGGATGATCGACTTCTCGGGCCAGAACGCGATCCGCGTGGCCCTGATGATGGTGCTCGGCCGCATCCTGCCGGGGCTCGGCATCTATGTCGCGAACCTCCTGACATCGGTTCTCGCCGCGCGGCTGTCGCGGGGGGACGAGTACGAGGCGGACGCCTATGCCTCGGCCTTGCTGGTCAAGGCGGGCATAGGCACGGATCCGCAGAAGTCGCTGTTCCGGAAATTGCAGGACCTGACGGGCATGAAGGGGTCGGGAATGCCGGTCTGGCTGATGAGCCACCCGAAGGTCGAGGAGCGGATCGCGGCGATCGAGAAGAACGAGGCGCGCTGGAAGGTGCCTCAGTCCTGATCGAGCGCCTTGGCGAGCCTCGGCAGACGTGCCCGCTTGAGGATCGCCCTCTGGTTCGAGGTGTCGATGCCATGCGCGGCGGCGCGGGTCAGGACGTCTTCGACGATAGCGCGCAGCCCGTCCGGGTCCGCGTGAAAGGCCTCCAGCAGGAACTCGTCGGGGTGGCGTCTCAGGATGCCCTCTCCCGCCAGATGGTTCGTCGGAAAGTCCTTCACGTTCAGCGTCAGTAGTTCGTCCGCGCCTCCGTCGATTGCGGCGGCGAGGACGTGCTCGTCATCGCGGTCCTTCAGGGTCACACGCGACAGCGTGTCGGGGGACACCGTTACGACGGCGGACGGAAAGGCCGCCCGCGCCGCGGCGATCTCGGCGTCGGCCACCGCGCCGTCCGCGGGTCCGAGCCTTGCCGCCGCCCGCCGCCATTCCTCGAGGATGCGCTCGGACCAGAGCGGCGTGAAGGCGCCGGTCGCGGCGGTCCCGAGGACGATCTCGCGCAGGACGGTCGGAAAGAGGACGCAGGCGTCGATCAGGACCTTCAAGGAAGAAGCCGGAACGTCATCGCCTTGAGGTAGCCGCTTTCCGTGAGAGAGGGATGCAAGGGGTGGTCTGGTCCGGCGAACCCGGTCCGCAGGATCTGCACCTTGCGACCCGCCCGGCCGATGCCCCGGAGGCAGGCCGTGCGGAACGCGTCAAGATCGACGGCGTGAGAGCAGGAGCAGAGCGTTACCGTGCCCCCCGGAGCCACCAGCGGCGCGGCGAGGCGTGCCACCCTCTCATAGGCGCGCAGGCCTGCGTCGAGGGCGTTCTTCGACGGAGCGAAAGCCGGCGGATCGCAGACGACGGTGCCGAAGGTACGGCCCTCCTCCGCCAGGGCGGTCAGCGCGTCGAAGGCATCGGCCTGCCGCGTCTCGAAGCGGTCGGCGACGCCGGTGGCCTCGGCCCCCTGCGCGGCCAGCGCAAGCGCAGGCGCCGATCCATCGACGGCCAGCGCGCGCGTGGCACCGCCGACGAGGGCAGCGAGCGCAAAGCCTCCGACGTGGGAAAACACGTCCAGCACCTCGGTCCCGCGCGCCAGGCGCTGCACGAAGGCATGGTTCGGCCGCTGGTCGTAGAAGAGGCCGGTCTTCTGACCGCCTTCGAGGTCGGCCAAGTAGGTCGCACCGTTCATCGGCACCCGCACCGCACCCGACAAGGCGCCACGCGCCACAAGGCTCGCATCGTCGAGACCTTCGAGCCCCCTCGCCCGTCCGCCGGCGTTCTTGAAGATGGTCGTCACACCCGACACCTCGGACAGCACGTCCGCCAGATCGTCGAACCGCGCCTCGATCCAGGCCGAGTTCGGCTGGATCACGCAGGCCTCGCCGAAGCGGTCGATCACCGTTCCGGGAAAGCCGTCGGCCTCGGCATGGACGAGGCGATAGAAGGGCGCGTCATAGAGCATGTCGCGCAGGTCGAGCGCCGCCCGGAGGCGCCCGGCAAGCCAGTCGTGGCCGACTTCCGCCTCGGGGTCGAGGTCGAGGACACGTCCCATGATCTTGGAATTCGGATTGACCGCGACGGTCGCCAGCGGCTGGCGATCGGCATCCTCGAGCGTGGCGATGCTGCCGGGCTCGAGCGCCTTGGTACGGCGGTCGACGACAAGCTCGTTGTCGTAGACCCAGGGAAATCCGCGCCGGATGCGGCGGGGATCGGTTTTGGGGCGGAGGCGGATGACCGGGCGGGAAGACATGTCCCCCCTTACCCGGTCGGCCGGCGCTCCGGAAGGGCTCAGCGCCTGCGGCGGAACAGACCCGAGAGATACTGCGCCCGCAGCAGGCGGGCCTTGCGTTCGATCCGGTCGACGTCGATGCGCGTGTCGGAGGTGCTGGTCATGTCGGATGCCTTTCGGTTAGCGTTGACACTGAAGCTAAGGGGCTGATCCGGCAGGAAGCACCCCGAATGTCGACATTACCGCCATGCACTTGGGACATGACGACTGACCTATCCGATGCGCCTTCCTCCGCTAAGTTGTTAGCGGTAACGCAATCTGTTAGAAAAGCGCCGATCCCCCGAGGAGACTCACGGCCATGCTGAACGACACCGTCTCTCGCGTCACAGACCGCATCGTCGAGCGCTCGGCCCCGCTGCGCGGACGCTACCTCGACAAGATCGCGCGGGCCCAGGACCAGGGTGTCGCGCGCGCGCACCTCGCCTGCGGCAACCAGGCCCATGCCTATGCCGCCATGGGCGAGGACAAGTCCCGGCTGGCCGAGGAGCGGGCGCCGAACATCGGGATCGTGACGGCCTACAACGACATGCTTTCGGCGCACCAGCCCTACAAGGACTATCCCGACCGCATCAAGGCGGCAGCCCGGCGCGCGGGTGCCACGGCCCAGGTCGCGGGGGGCGTGCCCGCCATGTGCGACGGCGTCACCCAGGGCCAGACCGGGATGGAGCTGTCGCTCTTCTCGCGCGACGTCATCGCGCTGGCCGCGGGCGTCGCGCTGTCGCACAACACCTTCGACGCGGTGCTCCACTTGGGGATCTGCGACAAGATCGTGCCGGGCCTCGTCATCGCCGCGGCGACCTTCGGGCACCTGCCGTCGATCTTCGTCCCCGCCGGCCCGATGCCGAGCGGCCTGCCGAACGACGAAAAGTCGAAGGTCCGCCAGCAGTTCGCGACCGGAGAGGTCGGGCGCGAGGCGCTGATGGCGGCCGAGATGGCCTCCTACCACGGTCCCGGCACCTGCACCTTCTACGGCACCGCGAACACGAACCAGATGCTGATGGAGTTCATGGGTCTCCACATGCCGGGCGCGTCCTTCGTGAACCCGAACACACCGCTCCGCGACGCGCTGACAGACGAGGCGACGACGCGCGCGGTTCAGATCACGGCGCAGGGCAACGACTATCGCCCGGTGTCCGACATCCTCGACGCGCGCGCCTTCGTGAACGGAATGGTGGGGCTGATGTCGACGGGCGGCTCGACGAACCTTGTTCTGCACCTGCCCGCGATGGCGCGGGCGGCTGGCGTCGTCCTCGACATCGAGGATTTCAACGATCTCTCGTCCGTCGTGCCGCTGATGGCTAAGGTCTATCCGAACGGCCTTGCCGACGTGAACCATTTCCACGCCGCGGGAGGCCTCGGCTACATGATCGGCGAGCTTCTGGAGGGCGGATTCCTGCACCCCGACACCCGTACCGTGGCGGGCGACGGCCTGGCGCTCTATACGACCGAGCCGAAGCTGAAGGACGGCGTGCTCGTCCGCGACGAAGGTCCGAAAGAAACGCTCAACGACAAGATCCTGCGGCCCGTCGGCAATCCCTTCCAGGCCACGGGCGGGCTGCGCGAGCTGAAGGGCAACCTCGGACGGTCGATGATGAAGGTCTCGGCGGTCGCGCCCGAGCATCGCGTGATCGAGGCCAGGGCCCGCGTGTTCCACGACCAGGAGGCGGTGAAAACGGCGTTCAAGGCGGGCGAGTTCACCGAGGACACCATCGTCGTCGTGCGGTTCCAGGGTCCGACCGCCAACGGGATGCCCGAGCTTCACGGCCTGACACCCACGCTGTCGGTCCTTATCGGACGCGGGTTCAGGGTGGCGCTGGTGACGGACGGGCGCATGTCGGGCGCGTCGGGCAAGGTTCCCGCCGCGATCCACCTGTCGCCGGAAGCGGCGGCTGGCGGCCCCATCGCGAAGATACGAGACGGCGACCGCCTGCGCGTCGATGCCGAAGCCGGCACCATCGACGTGCTGGAACCTGACTTCGAAGACCGCGCCCCTGTCGAGGTGGATCTTTCCGCCAACGAGACGGGTCTCGGACGAGAGCTTTTCGCCGCCTTCCGCCACCATTGCGGCCACGCCTCGGACGGCGCGGCGCTTGTGGTCTGACCCCGCAGACATTGCCCGAGGAGACGCACGAATGACCCCGACCGAAGCCAGCGCCCGATCGCTCGAGATCTGCCGCCTCGCGCCCGTGATCCCCGTCCTGACGGTCGAGGACGCAGCAACCGCCGCCGACCTCGCCCGCGCGCTGGTCGCAGGCGGCCTTCCCGCGCTCGAGGTCACGCTGAGGACGCCCGCAGCGCTCGAGGCCATCCGCGAGATGGCAGGCGTCGAGGGTGGGGTCGTGGGGGCAGGCACGCTTCTGACGCCAAAGGACGTGCAGGCAGCCGTCGACGCAGGCGCGCGCTTCGGCGTGTCGCCGGGTGCCACCGACCGGCTTCTCGACGCGGCCGAGGAAGCGGGGCTGCCCCTCCTTCCCGGCGCCGTCACGCCCTCCGAGGTGATGCGACTTCTCGAGCGCGGCTACACCACGATGAAGTTCTTCCCCGCCGAGGCCTCTGGCGGCGCCCCTGCCCTCAAGGCCTTTGCCGGCCCCCTGCCCCGCGCGGTCTTCTGCCCCACGGGCGGCGTCAGCCTGAAGAACGTGCGCGACTACCTGTCGCTGCCGAACACCGTCTGTGTCGGCGGCTCGTGGGTGGCGCCCGCCGACAAGGTGGCGGCCACGGACTGGGCCGGGATCGAGACGCTGGCGCGGGAAGCGGCGGCTCTGTCCTAGGCCTCGCTTCGTCCCCTGCGGCCGCCCCTCCGACGCGCGCTTGGCGGATTCTCGAGGGCGTCTGTCAGGATGGCCGTCATTGGATGGCCCGGCGCGGTCCCGCCGTGGCGCTCGAGAAGCGTGCGGATCGTCGGCGCCACGGCACCGTCGGGCGCCGAGATGGCCCAGTCGAGGAAGATCGACCGGCATTCCTCGGGCGTGATGCCCTCGATGTTGTAGCTTTCGCGGATCAGCCCGCGCGGGTCCGGGTCGGTGTCCGTCATGGGGTGCCCCTGTCGTTCAGATGCGTGTCGGCAATGGTGCGGATCTCGTCGGCCCAGGCCGCGATCCGAACGGCCAGATCGTCCAGCGTGTCGGTTCCGGTGCCGCGCAGCAGGAAGGCCGTCGCACTTGCGCCGAAGTCTGCTGCGCTGTCGGCGTCGCCCAGGACCAGCCGGCGGCCGGCCTGCACGCGCCAGAACAGGGCTGCGGCCTCCTCAAGCCTGTCCCGCTCGATCTCGGTCAGGCTGAACGAGGCCGCGGCCGCCGCGAGCTGTTCGTGCATCCGACGCTCGGGCGAGGCGGCGAGAAGCGTGCCTGCCTGGACGAAAAGCTCGATGTCCTGCAGCCGCCCCGGGCCGGGCCGCGTTTCCAGACCCTCGCGCGCGGGCTTTGCCTCGGCAAGACGGACGCGCATGTCGGCCACGTCGGTCTTCACCTGGTCCGCATCGCGGGGCAAGGCCAGCACGTCGCGCCGGATCGCCTCGATCTCGTCCATGAGATCGGGCGGCCCCGCCATCGGGCGGGCACGGGTCAGGGCAAGGTGTTCCCAGGTCCAGGCTTCGGTCTTCTGATAGGTGCGGAACGACTCGAGCGATGTCGCCACCGGCCCCTGACGGCCCGACGGCCTGAGCCGCATGTCGACCTCGTAGAGCCGTCCCTCGGCGGTCGGAGCGGAAAGCGCCGTGACCAGCGCCTGCGTCAGCCGTGCGTAGTAGGTGCGCGTCGGCAGGGCGCGGCGGCCGTCCGACGTCTCGACCCCCGCGCCGTCGTAGATGACGATCAGGTCGAGGTCCGAGGCCGCGTTCAGCCTCTCGGCACCGAGCGATCCCATCCCGAGGAGCGCCGCGCCGCGCCCGGGCGGCCCGCCATGCTTCTTCGCGAATTCGGCGGTAACCACGGGCCAGAGCGCCCCCACCACGGCGCCGGCAAGGTCGGCATACTGGTGCCCGCTGGCGTCGGGATCGACGAGGCCGCGCAGGAGGTGGACGCCGATGCGGAAGTGCCATTCCCGCGACCAGATCCGCGCAAGGTCGAGCCGCTTTTCATAGTCGTCCTCAGCCGCAAGGCTGCGGGTCAGCATCCCCGCCAGGGCTGCGCGTCCCGGCCAGTCGGCGAAGAACTGGCCGCCGATCACTGCGTCGAAGACGCCGGAATTGCGCGAAAGATAGCGACCGAGTCCGGGCGCCGTGTCGACGATATCGACCACGAGGTCGAGAAGGGACGGATTGGCCTCGAACAGCGAGAAAAGCTGCACGCCCCCCGGCAGACCGCCGATGAAGCCCTCGACGTTCAGAAGCGCCTCGTCGGGGTTCTGCGCCCGGTCCAGCCGTTCGGCCATGCGCGGCCAGACACGGCGGAAGATCTGGCGCGAACGCGGGCTGCGCAGCGCCGGAAAGCCGTTCCAGCGTTCGAGCATCGTCTCGCTCGACGGAATCGAGGTCGAGACGTCTGAGGTCGCGGCCGGTCGGGCGTCGGGAACGAAGAACCCTTCGGTCAGGCACGACACGCGGGTCAGGCGCTCTTCTATCTCGCGGGCGTAGTCGTCGGTCTCGCGACCTGCGAGGGCGGCGAGGCGGGCGAAATCCTCGGCGGTCTCGGGCAGGCAATGCGTCTGCTGGTCGGCGATCATCTGGACGCGATGCTCGGCCTCGCGGTGCGCCCGGTAGTCGGCGATCAGCGTTTCGGCGTCTTCGTCGCCGACCCAGCCTTTCGCGGCGAGGACGCGCAGGCCGCCGACGGTGTCGCGCGTCCGAAGCTCGGGGTCGCGGCCCCCGGCGATGATCTGGCGGGTCTGAGTGAAGAATTCGATCTCGCGGATGCCGCCCTGCCCCAGCTTCAGGTCGTGCCCCTTGTGCGAGGGCGCGCCGTGCAGACCCTTGTGGTCGCGAATGCGAAGCCGCATGTCCTGCGCGTCCTGGATCGCCGCATAGTCGAGGTGCCGCCGCCAGACGAAGGGGGTGAGCGTGTCGAGGAACCGCTGGCCCGCGGCCACGTCGCCGGCGCAGGGCCGCGCCTTGATGTAGGCGGCACGCTCCCAGGTGCGGCCGAAGCTCTCGTAATAGCGCTCGGCCGCTCCCATCGAGATCGCGACCGGCGTCACCGACGCATCGGGCCTCAGGCGCAAATCGGTGCGGAAGACGTATCCCTCGGCGGTTCTCTCGGACAGGATCTGCGTCATGGTGCGGACGGCCCGGACAAAGCCCGTGCGCGCCTCGGCATAGTCCTCGGGGTCGAAGCGGGTCTCGTCGAAGAGGCAGATCAGGTCGATGTCGGACGAATAGTTCAGCTCGAAAGCGCCCATCTTGCCCATTGCGAGGACCGCGAGCCCCGCGCCGGTGTCGACGTCGTCTTCGGTCTGGCCGGGAATGCGCCCTTTTCCGACCTCGCGCAGAAGGGCAGCACGCAACGCCGCAGCGACGGCGCGGTCGGCGAAGCGCGTCAGCGCCCCCGTCACCTCCTCGAGCGTCCAGACGCCGCCGAGGTCAGCGAGGGCCACGAGAAGCGCTGTCCGGGACTTCAGACCGCGCAGCGTCACGCCCGCGTCCCGCACGTCCTCGAGAACCGGCGTCGCGAGGATCGCCTCCATCGTCTCTTCGGGCGGGACGACCAGCGCCTGGGACAGCCATTCGGCGTCGCGGCGGATCAGGTCGCAGAGATAGGGCGACGATCCGGCCGCCCCCCGGACAAGCTCGGCCGCCCGCGCAGGCAGGTCCGGCACGAGGGCCAGAGCCTCGTCCCCCCGGTCGGGATCGTGGGCGCGCGGCGCGCGGGCGATGCGGTCCGAAAGGGTCGTCGTCATGGCCGGACGCTAGCAGCCCGGCCCGCCCCCCGGAAGAGCTTGCAGAACGCGTCGGTGGCGGGTCAAAGTCGCGCCCATGAGCAAAAGCCTCGCCCGCGTGACCTCCGCCCTCGCCGCCCTGGGGATCGAGACCGATGTCATGGAAATGCCGGGCGAAACCCGCACGGCGCAGGACGCCGCGCGCGAGGCGGGTTGCGCCGTCGACCAGATCGCCAAGTCGATCATCTTCCGCGGCGAGGCCAGCGACGGCGTCGTCCTTTTCATCACGGCGGGCGGAAACCAGGTCGATGCCGGGAAGGCCGGTGCGGTCGCGGGTGAACCCCTCGGGCGTGCCGACGCGGCCTTCGTGCGCGACCGGACGGGCTTCGCCATCGGCGGCGTCGCCCCGGTCGGTCACCTGACGCCAAGCCGCATCTTCTTCGACCCGAGGCTTCTGGATTTCGACGTCGTCTATGCCGCCGCCGGGACGCCCCGGCACATCTTTCCCGTCGCTCCGGCGCTTTTGCTGAACGCCACGGGCGGTCACGAGGCCGATTTCACCTGATCGCAGGCGGGGCGAGACGCGTTTCGGCGCTTGTCTGCAAAAAATGTAAAAATCGTTCACATACCCTCTTGAAGGCAGGTCGCCCCCTTCCGATATTCGGGATGTGAAAGCAATTCACATAGACCCGCACCATTCGGAGAAAGGACCCGAAGATGACCACCGCGACACTCAACGCCATGCCTGCCCGCCGCGGGGGCAACCCCATCAGGCGCGCAGAAGGATGGCTCGACGCACGCGGCAAGGCCGCATGGATCGCCGCGACGGTGGTCGGCTTTGTCGTCTTCTGGCCGATCGGGCTCGCTCTTCTCGCCTACATGATCTGGGGAAAACAGATGTTCAAAGGTAACTGCTCCACCGCCCGCCAGGGCCGCTTCGGACACACCGCGTTCCGGTCCTCCGGCAACACCGCGTTCGACTCCTACAAGGCCGATACGCTGAAGCGCCTCCAGGACGAGCAGGATGCCTTCGAAGCCTTCCTCCAGAGGCTCCGCGACTCCAAGGACAAGGCCGAGTTCGACCAGTTCATGGAAGACCGCGCCCGCAAGCAGAAAACGGACGTCGAGGGCGACGCTCTCGACGCCTGACACCGGAGGGGCTTCCGCACTTTCGGCGGCGGCCCCTGCCAACCGTCCCCTCCAAGGGGCCGCCGACACTTCCTATCTAAAGGGGACAGGAGACACCGATGGACATGACACACGACATCCGGACCGGCCTTCCCGATCCAGACACACATCCCGAGTTCTACGACGACGTTCCCGTCAAGCGCCTGATGGCCTGGGTCGTCGACGTGGGCCTGATCGCCGTTGTGACGGCCGCGATCTCGGTCTTCACGCTGTTCCTCGCTCCGCTCTTCCTCCCGCTGTTCCTGGTTGTCGGCTTTCTTTACCGCTGGATGACCATCTCGGGCGGCTCTGCGACGCTCGGCATGAGGCTGATGGCGATCGAGCTGCGCGCGGCGGACGGCGAGCGGCTGGACGGGCTGACCGCGTTCCTTCATGTCGCGGGCTATACCGTTTCGGTCATCACCTTCCCGCTTCAGCTCATCTCGATCGTGCTGATCCTGACGACCGCGCGCAAGCAGGGGCTGACGGACATGGTCCTTGGGACTGCGGCCATCAACCGTCACGCCTGACTACAGCCATAATGGGGGATTGGCGCTTCGGGATCGGGGCGCTAGTCTTTGAGTCCGAAAGCCAGTCCCGCCGCCTTAGGTTACCATGCGCCACACCCTTCCACTCGCGCCGCAATTCTATGTCACGGCGCCCCAGCCCTGCCCGTATCTCGACGGCAGGATGGAGCGGAAGCTGTTCACCGCCCTTCAGGGCGACTATGCCGAGCAACTGAACAACGCGCTGTCGAAGCAGGGATTCCGCCGCTCGCAGAACGTGCTCTACCGTCCCTCCTGCGCGGAATGCTCGGCCTGCCTGTCGGCACGCATCCGGGTCGCGGATTTCGAGCCCTCGCGCAGCCAGCGCCGGAACCAGAAGCGGAACGACGGTCTGCGCCGCGACGCGACCTCTCCCTGGGCGACCGAGGATCAGTACGCGCTGTTCCGCGCCTACCTCGACGCCCGCCACGCCGACGGCGGCATGGCCGACATGGACATCTTCGAGTTCGCCGCGATGATCGAAGAGACCCCGATCCGCTCGCGCGTCGTCGAATATTCGGACCGCGTCGACCGCCAGAAACGCCTGCGCGCCGTGTGTCTCACCGACGTTCTCGATGACGGGCTGTCGATGGTCTACAGCTTCTACGATCCCGATGTCGCGGACCGGGGCCTGGGCACCTATGTGATCCTCGATCACGTGGAGATCGCGCGCGAGGCGGGGCTGCCTTACGTCTATCTCGGCTACTGGGTGCCGGGATCGGCGAAGATGGGCTACAAGGCCAACTTCTCGGCGCTCGAGGTCTATTCTCGCGGCGCCTGGCAGAACCTCGGCGACCCCGACAGCTATTCCGCCGACACGCACCCGCTGTCGACCGATCCCATCGCAGAGCAGGTCGCGCGCATCAGCCTGCCCGATACGCGACCCACGCGCTGACCCATCCCCACCGTCGAAATAAGACGTCCCGCCGTGGCGGGACGCTGCGTGGCGTCAGTTGTTTGGCATCAGGTCGGGAACGATCGTCACGACCTCCGGGAAGAACCACAGAAGGGCCAGCCCCAGGATCTGGATCAGCACGAAGGGAATGATGCCGCGATAGATATGCCGCGTCGTGACCTCGGGCGGGGCGACGCCGCGCAGGTAGAACAGCGCGAAGCCGAAGGGCGGCGTAAGGAACGACGTCTGAAGGTTCACCGCGATCATGATCGTCACCCACTTCGGGTCGAAGGTGCCGCCATAGATGACGGGACCGACGATCGGGATGACGATGTAGATGATCTCGAGAAAGTCGAGCACGAAGCCCAGGAAGAACAGCACCAGCATCACGATCAGGAAGACAGTGAACTCGTCGTCGAAGCTCTTGAGGAAGTCCTGGATGTAATGTTCGCCGCCGAAGGAGATCACCACGAGGTTGAGAAGCTGCGACCCGATGAGGATGGTGAACACCATGCTCGTGACCTTTGCCGTCTCGCGGACGATAGGCCCCAGGACACCCGACGCGAGCAGGACCCAGCAGGCGTAGAACAGCCCGAAGAGCGCGAAGAGATACGTCGCCTGGGCAACGAAGAAGGCGATCCAGTTCTCGGTCGTGGTGTTCGACCCGACGCGGAGGTCGAAGTTGAACCCGATCAGCAGCATGATGACCAGCGCGAAGCTCGACATGATGATGACCCGGCCGCTGCGGTTCTGGTCCTTCCGCTTCCTGTAAGCCGCCAGCAAGATCGCGCCGCCGGCACCCAAGGCCGCCGCAGGGGTCGGGTTGGTGATGCCGCCCAGGATGGATCCCAGGACAGCCACGATCAGCACCAGCGGCGGGAAGACGACGCGCAGAAGCTCGTTCCGGCCCAGACGCTCGACCGCGATGCGGCAGGCCCAGATGACGATGGCAAGCGGGATCAGGAGATAGACGAAGGTCATCCCCGGCGTCGTGGTCGGCATGATGAGGAAGGCATCGACCAGAAGCGCCAGCACCACCCCGCCCAGGCCGATCCACAACGGCCTCGGGTCCGAACTGGGCGACACGCCGAGGGCGGTCGTCAGGACGAGCGACAGGATCAGGAAGCCGACGGCGACGCCGGTGCCGATCGGCGCGGCGTCGAGGATCTTCTGCATCGTGCGCTGTGCGCGCTCTTCCTCGGTCAGCTGCACGGCCTGTTCAACGCCGCCCGCGGCATCGATCTCGGCCTGCTGCTCAAGCGCCCGATCCCAGGCCGCCTGGCCATGAAGCTCGATCATCGCCTCCTGGCACTGGAGCGAAACCTTGGTGCGCAGTGAGGCGGTCTGGCCCGCCTCCGAGAAGCTGTCGACACGCGTGCTCTGGTTGCCGACGACCCCGAAGGACATCGCGACGATCAGCCCGCCGATCAGGAGGATGGGCGCACCGAGATACCAGGTCAGCGCCTCGTTCCGGGTCACGATCTCGGAGGTCGATTCGCCGAATTGAACGGCCGGCGCCTTGGACGGGTTCAGAAGAGCGAAGCCGAAGGCGTAAAGGCCATAGAGCACCGCCAGAAGGATCCCCGGCAGCAGCGCTGCCTGGAACAGCGTGCCGACCGACACGACCGCAGGCTCGCCCAGGTAGGTCAGCGCATCCGAGCAGCCGACGAGCGAGGCGCGCTCCTCCTGCGCGGCGGCGTAGAGGTCGCCGGCGAGGGTGCCCAGAAGCACGATGACGATGGAGGGCGGAATGATCTGGCCCAGCGTGCCGGAGGCGGCGATGACGCCGGTCGCAAGCTCGGGCGAGTAGTTGTTGCGCAGCATCGTCGGCAGGGCGAGCAGGCCCATGGTCACGACGGTGGCGCCGACGATCCCCGTCGAGGCGGCGAGGAACGCGCCCACCACGACGATAGACACCGCAAGTCCTCCCGGAAGCGGTCCGAAGACCCGCGCCATCGTCAGAAGCAGGTCGTTGGCGATCTTCGAGCGTTCGAGCGTGATGCCCATCATCACGAACATCAGCACGGCCAGCAGCGTCTCGATCGACGCGCCGGCGAGCACGCGCTCGTTCATCCGGTTCACGATGAACGACACGTTGCGGTCCATCGCCAATTCCCAGCCCTGCGGGAAGACGGGCACGCCCAGGCGCGGCAGGTCGGGATAGGAGAACACCGATATGGCGTCGGGTCGTATCCCTTCTCGAACCAGAGCGGAGTAGTCGGCGCTCGACGTGTCGATGGCCTGGTGGATCAGCAGACCCGCGCCGTCGAGCCCGGCGATGATCGCGAACGAGATCACCGCCGCGCCGCCGATGGCGAAGGCCACGGGGAAGCCCGACAGGATGCCGCCGAAGAGACATAGGAAGACGATCAGAAGACCGATCTCTACGCCGTCGAGTCCAAGAAGCATCTGTCAGTCCTCAGTGATGTTCATCGATGGCGTGCACGAGCTCGGCATTGGGATCGCCAAGGGCATCGCGGTCGAGATACTTGCCTTCGCTCTCCGGCCCTTCCTTCCACTCGAGGAACGAGCGGTAGAAGAAGGCGATGGCCTGGATGAACACCATCGCGCAGAAGGCCAGCAGCAGGACCTTGAACAGGAAATAGCCGTTGAAGCCGTTCGGGCTGAAGCCGATGGTCTCGACGTTCCACCGCAGGGCGCGCGCCTTCATCATCGTCTGTTCCAGCGTCTGGCTGGCCGAGGGCTTGGGGACGACGAGGTGACGCCACAGGAAGTACCAGGCGTACATCCACGTCAGGACTGCCGTCGGGATCATGAAGAACAGCGAGCCCAGCATGTCGAGGACGCGCTTGGTGCGGTACGAGACGCCGGAATAGATCAGGTCGACCCGGACGTGACCACCTTGGATGAAGGTGTAGGACACGCATAGGCACACGACGAGCGCGTTCCAGAGCTTCAGTTCCTCGGACCACCACGAGACATCCTTGGTCAGCGGCGTGCCGAAACCGAGCGTGATCTGGGCGCTGGCGAAGACCCGCTGGACGAAGATGATGATGATCTGCTGAATCACCATGATGAGGCCGGCCCAGGCCGCAACGCGGCCCACGGCGTTGCCGAACCCCTCGAGGATGCGGACAGCGCCCCACATGATGCCGTTCTTCCACAGCCCCAGCCCCGTCAGGACAAGGAAGGCCACGAAGACGATGAAGAAGAACTCGACCGAACCGCCGTAATAGATCACCCGGCTCACGGCTTCGGGGTCGCCCATGTCCAGCCACAGGTTCGGATGGGTGATGGCGTAGAAGAAGTTATAGAACGCCAGGGCGATGTTCGTGAAGAACCACGAAAGACCTTCGACCACTGTCCCCTCCCGAATGGTCCGTCTGTCTTGGAAAGGGGCCCGGCTGGGCCCCTTTCGTCGTTGAGGTCAGTCTCAGCCCAGGACGCGGTCGCGCTGCGCAAGGTAGGCGCCGGTCGACTTGGCGATCCATTCGGACGAGGACCGCATCGAGGCCATCGCGCTGTCGTAGATCTTCTTGTAGAGCTCGTCGCCCATGTTCTCGTCGTGGACTTCCTGGCTTGCACGGCCGAAGGCATCCCAGACCGCATCCGGGAATTCGCGGACCGTCACGCCGGCCGACTGAAGACGCTGGAGCGCCGCGGCGTTCTCGGACAGGAACTGTGCGAGGTTCCACTGGTGGCACTCGGCCGAGGCGATCTCGATGATCTTCTGTTGCGTCGGCGTCAGGCTTTCAAAGACCTCGCGGTTGGTGGCCAGCGACAGGCCGGCACCCGGCTCGTGGAAGCCCGAGGTGTAGTAGATCTTGGTGATTTCCTGGAAACCGGCCTTCTCGTCCGCCCAGGGTCCGATCCACTCGGTCCCGTCGATGGCGCCCGAGGCAAGCGCCTGGTACACTTCGGCGCCGGGCAGGTTCTGGACGCTCGCGCCCAGCTTGCCGAGGGCCTGGCCGCCGAGGCCGGGCATCCGGAACTTGAGGCCCTGGAAATCCTCGGGGCTGTTGATCTCGGACTTGAACCAGCCGCCCGACTGCGCGCCGGTGTTGCCGGCGAGGAAGGACTTCAGGCCGAAGATCTGGCCGAGCTCGTCGTGAAGCTCCATGCCGCCGTCCATGTAGTACCAGTTGACCAGCTCCTGCGCCGTCATGCCCATGGGCACGGCGGTGAAGAAGGCATAGCCCGGATGCTGGCCGACGAAGTAGTAGTCGGCGCCGTGGTACATGTCGGCCTGGCCGGAGGTCACCGCGTCGAAGACCTCGAAGGCGCCGACGAGTTCGCCCGCGGCCTTGAGGTCGACGGTGACCTGGCCGTCCGTGAGCGCCGTGATGTTGTCGGCGACGCGCTGCGCGCTGTCGTGCACGCCGGCAAGGCCGCGGCCCCAGGTGGTGACGAGCGTCAGCGTGCGGTTGCCCTGGGCATAGGCCGGGGCCGCCAGCGAGGTGGCGGCGGCCGCCGAGCCGCCGATGGCGGTGTTCTTAAGGAATGAACGACGATCCATGTGGTTATCCTCCCAAATACGCATGGCCCGCTTTCACAAGCGGATCGTTGCAAGTGGCGCGACACTAGAGGGAGCCATGTGTCAGGGGAATACCCGTTATTGAGTAGACGCAAGGGAATGCGGGGCGTTTTTCGCCCTGTTAGCGCCGCATGCGGATGCGGCGAGCCTTGCCCGGCAGGCGGCGACCTGCAATGAAACCGGCAGGGACGAATGACGAGACGCGGCATCGAAACACTCGACCAGCGCCTGTCGCGGCGCTATCGGCGGAAGTTCCTGCTTCTGGCCGCCGTTCCCCTCGTTCTTGCCGTCGCGGCGATGGCCGCGTTCGTGGCGCTCCAGTCGCGCACGCTCGCCGAACGCGAGATCGCGGCGCTGGAGCGCGAGTTGATCGCGGCCAAGAAGGCGGAGCTGAAAAATTACATCTCGATCGCCCGAACCGCCATTGGCGCCGTCTACGGCAACGCCTCGCCTCTCGACGAAGAGGCGAAGGTCGAGGTGATGCAGTCGCTGGCGGCGATGATCTACGGGCAGGACGGATACTTCTTCGTCTTCGATTACGACGGCACCAACCTCGTCGCACCCCGCCAGACGCATCTCATCAACCGCAACTGGCTGGATCTCGAGGGCACGGACGGCACGAAGATCGTGCAGCGCTTCATCGAACTCGCCCGCTCGGGCGGCGGCTACCAGACCCACGACTGGCCCAAGCCCACGACCGGCCGGCAGGCCGAGATGATCTCCTATGTCGTCGGCTTTCAGGACTGGAGATGGGCGCTTGGCACCGGCATCTTCATCGACGACGTCCGCGAGACGGTCGCTTCGGCGCGTGCCGGCGTCGAGGCGCGGGTCCGTCGCAACTTCCTGTGGATCGGCGCCATCGCCGCCGGGGCGCTCGTCGCGGTCTTCGCTTCGGGTCTCTTCGTCAACATACGGGAGCGTTCCCTCGCCGACGCCGCGCTCAAGCGCCTCACGCAGCGCATCATCGACACCCAGGAGGAGGAACGCGGCCGCGTCGCGCGCGAGCTTCATGACGGGATCAGCCAGATGCTCGTGTCGGTGCGCTACGCGCTCGATCTGGCCGAGAGGCGGTTCCGCTCGGGCGACGGACGTGCGGCGGAAAGCCTGCGGAAGGGCCTCGACGGGCTGACGACCGCGATCCAGGAGGTGCGCCGCATCAGCCGCGACTTGCGTCCAGGCACGCTCGACGACCTGGGCCTGGGGCCGGCCCTCAAGACCCTGACCGACGAGTTCACCGAGCGGACCGGCATCGCCTCCGAACTCGAGACGGTGGTGTTCCGCAACCGGCTGGATGACGACGCCAAGATCGCACTCTTCCGCGTCGCACAGGAGGCGCTGACCAACATCGAGCGGCACGCAGTCGCCTCCGAAGTGAAGATCCGCGTCTACGGCCACCGCAAGGGCGCCACGCTGCGCATCCAGGACGACGGCCACGGCTTCCGTCCAGACCAGGTGTCGGGCGGTCTCGGCCTGCGCAACATGCAGGAGCGCGTCGAGCAGCTTGGCGGCACCTTCCGCATCCTCGCCTCGTCCACCGGCACCGTGATCGAGGCCGAGGTGCCCCTGACCCACCTTCTCAGACCAGACACCGAAACCAAGGAAAGCGCATGACCGCACCTGTCCGCGTCCTCATCGCCGACGACCATCCGATGGTGGCCGAGGGGATCGAAGCCATCCTCGACACCTACGACGACCTCGAAGTCGTCGGCACCGCGCCGGACGGGCGCGCGGCGGTCGAGGCGGCCGAAAGGATGAGACCCGACGTGGTGCTGATGGACCTCAACATGCCCGGCCTCACCGGGCTTGCCGCAACCGAACTGATCCTCGAGCGCTGTCCCGACATGCGCATCCTGATCCTGTCGATGCACGACAGCGCCGAATACATCTCGACGGCGCTCGCGCACGGCGCGAAGGGCTATGTCCTGAAGGACGTGCCCACGGACGAGATCAAGATCGCTATCGACGCCGTGATGCGGGGCGAGACCTATCTCTGCACCGGCGCCAAGTCGCAGCTCTCGCCGAAGAAGATCGCGGACGGGCGCGAACCGCTGACCTCGCGCGAGCAGACGATCCTTCTCCAGCTCGCGCAGGGCCGCTCGAACCGCGAGGTCGCCGACAGCCTCGACATCAGCGTCCACACGGTCGAGACGCATCGGAAGAACATCCGCCGCAAGCTGGGGATCAGTTCCACAGCCGGTCTGACGCGCTACGCGCTCGAGCACGGCGTCCTGCAGGGCACCGGCACCTTCTGATAAAAGTTGCGCGAGGTGCCGCCGCCACGCAAGAAATGGAAATTTGGCGGTTGACGCTCCCCACCCTCCTGCATAGTGTCCCGGGACCGATAGGAGACCTTCGTGGAACGGATCGTAGTCGTACTTGTAGGACGGTGGTGCATGGGCCGGTAACGGACGCCATAACGGTTCCCATGCGCCCTCGGATCACTCCCGGGGGCTTTTTTATGCGCAGGACAAGGACTTGGGCGCGATGAGCAAGAAGCAGATGACCGGAGCGAGAATGGTCGTGGAGGCCCTGAAGGACCAGGGCGTCGAGGTGGTGTTCGGCTATCCCGGCGGCGCGGTTCTTCCGATCTACGACGAGATTTTCCAGCAGAACCGGATTCGCCACGTCCTCGTGCGGCACGAACAGGGCGCGGTTCACGCCGCTGAAGGCTATGCCCGCTCGACCGGCAAGCCGGGCGTCGTCCTCGTGACCTCGGGGCCCGGAGCCACCAATGCCGTGACCGGCCTGACCGACGCGCTACTCGACTCGATCCCGATCGTCGTGCTGACAGGCCAGGTTCCGACCTTCATGATCGGCACCGACGGCTTCCAGGAGGCCGACACCGTCGGCATCACCCGGCCCTGCACCAAGCACAACTGGCTGGTGAAGGAGACCGACCGCCTGGCGCCCGTGCTGCACGAGGCGTTCCACGTCGCCGTGTCGGGCCGTCCCGGTCCGGTGCTGGTCGACATTCCTAAGGACGTCCAGTTCGCGACCGGCACCTATGTCTCACCCAAGGACACGAAGACCTCGCACTATGCGCCCCGCACCAAGGGCGACGCGGACATGGTCCGCGCGCTGGTCGAGGCCATCGAGGGCGCGAAGCGTCCCGTCTTCTATACCGGCGGCGGCGTCATCAACTCCGGCCCCAAGGCCTCGCGCCTTCTGCGCGAGCTGGTCGACACGACGGGCTTCCCGATCACCTCGACGCTGATGGGCCTCGGCGCCTATCCCGCCAGCGGCAAGGGCTGGCTCGGGATGCTGGGGATGCACGGGCTCTACGAGGCCAACCTCGCGATGCACGACTGCGACCTGATGATAAACGTCGGCGCCCGCTTCGACGACCGCATCACCGGCCGCATCCAGGATTTCAGCCCCAACTCGGTCAAGGCGCACATCGACATCGACCCGTCCTCGATCAACAAGGTCATCCATGTCGAGATGCCGATCATCGGTGACGTGGCCTCGGTCCTCGAGGATGTGCTGGCGGTCTGGAAGGAGCGCGGCTCGCGCGTGAATGGCAAGGCGCTGAAGGACTGGTGGAAGCAGATCGCCGAGTGGAAGGCCATCGACTGCCTGAAGTTCCGGCAAGAGGGCAAGACCATCAAGCCGCAGCACGCGGTGCAGCGCCTCGAGGCGCTGACGAAGGATCACCCCGACCGCTACATCTGCACCGAGGTCGGACAGCACCAGATGTGGGCCGCGCAGTACATGGACTTCGACGAGCCGAACCGCTGGATGACCAGCGGCGGCCTGGGAACCATGGGCTATGGCTTCCCGGCGTCCATCGGCGTGCAGATGGCGCATCCCGACGCGCTCGTCATCAACGTCGCGGGCGAGGCATCGTGGCTGATGAACATGCAGGAGATGGGCACCGCGATCCAGTACCGCCTGCCCGTGAAGCAGTTCATCCTGAACAACGAACGCCTCGGCATGGTCCGCCAGTGGCAGGAGCTGCTGCACGGCGAGCGGTATTCCCACTCGTGGTCCGAGGCCCTGCCCGATTTCGTCAAGCTCGCAGAAGCCTTCGGCGCGAAGGGCATCCGCATCGACGACCCCGCCGACCTCGACGAGGGCATCCGCGAGATGCTGGCCTACGACGGCCCCGTGATCGTCGACTGCCTGGTCGAGAAGCACGAGAACTGCTTCCCCATGATCCCCTCCGGCAAGCCGCACAACGAGATGATCCTCGGCGAGAACGCGGACACCAGGAACGCGATCAAGGAAGGCGGGGCGGTGCTGGTGTGATGCGAAAGTCCTTCGGCACCCACGCCTTGCGTCGCGTCCTTGCCCTCGCCACGCTTCTTGTCGCCCCCTTTGCGGCATGGGCAGAAGAGGTCGGCAAGGTCGGCGTCGACTGGGTCGGCAACGACATCATCGTCGAGGCGATCAACGATCCGCAGGTGCCCGGCGTCACCTGCCACGTCGCGTACTTCGAGCGCAGCCTCATCGACCGGCTGTCGCAGGGGAACTGGTTCGAGGATCCCTCGAACGCCTCGATCGCCTGCCGTCAGACCGGCCCCATCACCATCGGCGACATCGACCGCTCGAAAGAGGGCGAAGAGGTGTTCCGCCAGTCCCGCAGCCTTGTTCTCAAGTCGATCCGCATCAAGCGGATCTACGACGAGGCGAACCAGACCCTCATCTACCTCGCTCACGCCCGCGAGTTGACGGAAGGATCGGCCAAGATGTCGATCTCGACCGTTCCGCTCTGGCAGGCCGGCACTCAGGACTAGGAAGCACAGATGTCCGCCTTGAAGATCAAGAAAGGCTCCTCCAGCCATTCCGCCTACGACCTGCGCGACCCCAATGTGCAGACGGTCGAACGTCACACCCTCGCGGTGATCGTGGCGAACGAGGCGGGCGTGCTGGCGCGCGTCATCGGCCTCTTCTCCGGCCGGGGGTACAACATCGAGAGCCTGACCGTAGCCGAGGTCGATCACGAGGGGCACCGGTCGCGCATCACCGTCGTCACCACCGGCACGCCCTCGGTGATCGAGCAGATCAAGGCCCAGCTTGGCCGCATCGTCCCGGTCCACGAGGTCCACGACCTCACGACCGAAGGTCCGGCGGTCGAGCGCGAGCTGGCGCTCTTCAAGGTCTCCGGCAAGGGCGAGCGCCGGGTCGAGGCGCTGCGCCTCGCGGACATCTTCCGCGCCAACGTGGTCGACTCGACGCTGGAAAGCTTCGTCTTCGAGGTCACCGGCACCTCCGAGAAGATCGACGCCTTCGCCGACCTCATGCGTCCCCTCGGTCTGGACGAGATGGCGCGCACGGGAATCGCGGCGCTGTCGCGGGGCAAATCGGGTCTCTGACGCCCGCACCTTCCCCGATCCCCACTTGCTTTTCGACCCACCAGGGCTAACTCTGGGTTGAATGCAATTTTCTCTTTGTCTGTCGCTATTTAGCGACAATGGTGGGGGGCTGGTGGTGCGACCATGAGAGCGCCCACACCGCAGCAGTTGCGGGACCGCTTCGGCAAGAACCTCAGGGTTCTGATAGAAGGAACGACGTCAGTCTCGCAGGTCTGCCGCGACATCGGCGTGAACCGAACGCAATTCCTGCGTTACCTTTCCGGCGAAGCGCACCCCCGGCCGGACGTCCTGCATCGCATCTGCAAGCACTTCGGGGTCGATGCCCGCATCCTCCTCGAACCGATCGAAACGCTGCGGGAGGAAGACGACCCCGGCCCCGATCCGGCGCTCGGCTTCCCGGCCTTCCTGTCGCGCATGCGCGCCTTCGATCACGGAGTCATGCCGGACGGGTTCTACCGCCTTCTGCGGCCGACGTTCACGGTCCCCGACATGGTCTCGGCAAGCCTGATCCTCCTCAGCAGCCTGCCCGACGGATCGGCCCTGGCGAGGACGGCCATCGACTCCGTCCACTTCGGAGGCAAGAACCAGCGCCTCACCTGGCGGCAGCGCCGCGCACGGTCGCTTGCCTTCCAGAACACTGTCGGCACCGCGTTCCTGTTCCTCACCACGACCGTGCGCCCCGCGATGTACCTGTCGTACTTCACCCACGGCCACGACGCCGACAATCAGCTCTTCTTCGGTTACACCGCGATGATGCGCTCGAACGAGCAGCACCACGCCCTCCTCCTCCCGTCCATCCTCGAACGCGCGGGTCCGCGCCTGCGCGACGGGCTGGCCGCCCGCCGAAGGTGCGGCGTGTTCCATTGGGACCGCCTGATGGAGACGGAGAGGCTGTTCTTCGAGGACTGGAATCCCTTCGGCCCCTTCACCCCGCGCTGGATCAAGGGACTCTACTGACCGCCCGAGCCCTCCAGGTCGGCGATCAGCGCCTTCATCTCGCCGATCTCGCGGCGCTGCGCCTCGATGATGCTGTCCGCCAGGTCACGCACCCTCGGGTCGGTGATCGTGGCGCGTTCGCTGGTCAGGATGGCGATGGAGTGGTGCGGGATCATCGCCTTCATCCATGACACGTCCTCGACCGTCGACTGACTGCGCATGAGCCAGAGCGACACCGCGAAAAGCAGGGCCGCCGCGGCCAGGATGCCAATCTTCGTCCCCTGCCCCTCGTACATGCCCCACATAAAGGACAGCATGACGACCGCCATCACGGCGCCCATGTACCCCACCATGTAGATGCGGCTTTCGCTGAACGTGACGTGATCGAGGGACCAGACGTTGAGATAGGTCATCGCGTACATGGCCACCATCGACGTGCCGATCATGGCGAAGAAACGGGCGTAGCTGGACATAGTGTTCCCCCTTCAGAGTTCGCCCTGCCAACGAAGTCCGCCCCGAAAGAGTTCCGGAACGTCCGAATCGCACAGAAAAAGGGGGCCACGAGGGCCCCCTGTCAGTTTCGCTTGTCAGGCTCTGTGTTTATACCGCCCGGTTTCTGCCTGCGGCCTGACCCGCGTTCAAGGGCGAGCGCACCCGCCCCGTGACCGAAAGTTCGCGAAGCGAACCTTTCGTAGAGCAGGGCGCCAGGCGCCCCACCCGATTCCTCAGCTACACCCGCTCGTTCCGCCACAGGTGTTGCACTTCATGCAGGTGCCGTTGCGCACCAGCGTGTAGTTGCCGCAGTCGCCGCAGGGATCGCCCTCGTAACCCTGCATCCTCGCCTTCTGCCGCAGGTCCATCTTGACCGTGCCGCTGCCGACCGCCGTCTCGGAGGACGTCATCGGCGCCAGGTCCGGCGCCAGAGCCTGAAGCGCTGCCGAGGGATCTGCGGTTCCGGCGAAGGCCGTGGCGCCCATGCCGCCCTGGACCAGCACCAGTTCCTGCGGGACGCGGCGGCGGGTGAAGCCGGCCGAGGCCACCTTCCTCAGCACTTCGACCGCATCCGACCCGGCCGATCCCGGCACCTCGGAGAAGTTGCGCTTCCCCTCGTCCTCGCCCCGGCCCATCTCATCGAAGGTCTGGCCCTCGGGCTTGACGTGGGCAAGGTCGGTCCGGTCGAGGTAGGACACCGCCAGCTCGCGGAAGATGTAGTCGAGGATCGAGGTCGCGTTCTTGATCGCCTCGTTGCCCTGGACCATGCCGGCCGGCTCGAACCGGGTGAAGGTGAAGGCGTCGACGAACTCCTCCAGCGGCACCCCGTATTGCAGGCCCACCGATATCGCGATGGCGAAGTTGTTCATCATCGCCCGGAAGCCGGCGCCTTCCTTGTGCATGTCGATGAAGATCTCGCCGAGCGTGCCGTCCTTGTATTCGCCGGTCCGGAGATAGACCTTGTGGCCGCCCACGATGGCCTTCTGGGTATAGCCCCGGCGCCGCTCGGGCAGCTTGTCGCGGCCGCGGGCGATTTCCTGGACGATGACCTTCTCGATGATCTTCTCGGCCAGCACCTGCGCCTTCTCGGCGGGATTGCCGGACGCCAGCACCTCTTCGGCCTCGTCGTCCCCTTCGACCAGCGCCGAGGCCAAGGGCTGCGACAGCTTCGAGCCGTCGCGGTACAGCGCGTTCGCCTTGACGCCGAGGCGGTGCGAAAGCTCGTAGGCCGCCTTGCAGTCCTCGATGGTGGCGTCGTTCGCCATGTTGATCGTCTTCGAGATGGCGCCCGAGATGAAGCTCTGCGCCGCCGCCATCATCGTGATGTGGCTCTGGACCGACAGGAAGCGCTTGCCCTTCTTGCCGCAGGGATTGGCGCAGTCGAACACGACGTAGTGCTCCTGCTTCAGGAAGGGCGCGCCCTCCAGCGTCATCGTCCCGCAGACGTGGTCGTTCGCAGCCTCGATGTCGCGGCGCGAGAAGCCCAGGTGCCGCAGCAGGTCGAAGGACGGATCGTTCAGCTTCGCCACAGGGATGCCGAGCGTGCGGGTGCAGAAATCCTCGCCAAGCGTCCATTGATTGAAGACGAAGCGGATGTCGAAGGCCGAGGGCAGAGCCGTCTCGATCTTCTCGATCTCCTTCTGGCCGAAGCCGTGGCCGATCAGCGCGGTGTGGTTGATGCCGGGCGCGTTGCCGAGCGTGCCGTGACCCACGGCATAGCTCACGATCTCCTCGATCTGCGCCGACCCGTAGCCGAGCGTCTCGAGCGCCGCGGGCACCGAACGGTTGATGATCTTGAAGTAGCCGCCTCCGGCGAGCTTCTTGAACTTCACCAGGGCGAAGTCGGGCTCGATCCCGGTGGTGTCGCAGTCCATCACGAGACCGATGGTGCCCGTCGGCGCGATGACGGTTGCCTGCGCGTTGCGATAGCCGTGCTTCTTGCCCAGTTTCAGCGCTTCGTCCCAGGCGGCCCGGGCAAGCTTCACAAGCTTCTGGTCCGGGCAGTTCGCGTCGTCGAGCGGAACGGGATTGACGTTCATCGCCTCATAGCCCGCCGTCTCGCCATAGGCGGCGCGGCGGTGGTTGCGGATGACGCGCAGCATGTGCTCGGCGTTGCGCTCATAGCCGCCGAAGGCGCCAAGCTCGCCCGCCATCTCGGCCGAGGTGGCATAGGACACGCCGGTCATGATCGCGGTCAGCGCGCCCGCCATCGCACGCCCCTCGTCCGAGTCGTAACCGAGGCCCATGTTCATCAGCAGCCCGCCGATGTTGGCATAGCCGAGGCCGAGCGTCCTGAACTCGTAGGACAGCTGCGCGATCTCCTTCGAGGGGAACTGCGCCATCATCACGCTGATCTCCAGCGTGACCGTCCACAGGCGCGTGGCGTGCATGTAGTCCTCGGCCTGGAACACGCCGTCCTTCCAGAAGGTCAGCAGGTTCATCGAGGCCAGGTTGCAGGCCGTGTCGTCGAGGAACATGTATTCCGAACAGGGGTTCGAGCCCCGGATCGCGCCGTCTTCCGGGCAGGTGTGCCAGGCGTTGACGGTATCGTGGTACTGGATGCCCGGATCGGCGCAGGCCCAGGCCGCGTGGCCCACCTGCTCCCACAGGTCGCGGGCGTCGATTTCCTTGGACACGCTGCCGTCCTTGCGGTTGGTCAGCTTCCATTTCTCGTCGGCGTCGACCGCCTTCAGGAAGGCGTCGGTGACGCGGATCGAGTTGTTGGAGTTCTGGCCAGAGACGCTGCTGTAGGCCTCGGAATCCCAGTCCGTGTCGTAGGTCGGGAATTCGATCGAGGAATACCCCTGCCGCGCATAATCCAGGACCCGCTTGATGTAGGTTTCGGGGATCGCGCATTTCTTCGCGGACTTGACCGCGGCCTTCAGCGCGTCGTTCTTCGCCGGGTCGTAGGCGTCCTCGACGCTGCCGTCCCAGGCGCGGATCGCCGCGAAGATGCCATTGAGCTCACGCTCGTGCATCTTCGAGCCGGCGACGATCGACGCGACCTTCTGCTCCTCGAGAACCTTCCAGTTGATGAAGGCCTCGATGTCGGGGTGATCGGCGTCCACGATCACCATCTTCGCTGCCCGACGGGTTGTCCCGCCCGATTTGATCGCGCCGGCCGCGCGATCGCCGATCTTCAAGAAGCCCATCAGGCCCGAGGATTTTCCCCCGCCCGAAAGCTTCTCGCCCTCGCCCCGAAGGTGCGAGAAATTGGTGCCCGTGCCCGAGCCGTACTTGAAGAGCCGCGCCTCGCGGACCCACAGGTCCATGATCCCGCCCTCGTTCACGAGGTCGTCGGCGCAGGACTGGATGAAGCAGGCATGCGGCTGCGGATGCTCATAGGCCGAGGCCGACTTGGTCAGCTCGCCCGTGCGGTAGTCGACGTAATAATGCCCCTGGCTGGGACCGTCGATGCCGTAGGCCCAATGCAGCCCGGTGTTGAACCACTGCGGCGAATTCGGCGCGGCCTTCTGCGTCGCCAGCATGAAGCGCATCTCGTCGAAGTAGGCCTGAGCGTCCTCTTCGTCGGTGAAATAGCCGCCCTTCCAGCCCCAATAGGCCCAGGCGCCGGCCAGGCGGTCGAAGACCTCCGTGGCCTTCGTCTCGCCGCCGAAACGCTCGTCCTCGGGCAGCTCGGCCAGGGCCTTCTCGTCGGGCACGGACCGCCACAGGAAGGACGGCACGTCTTTTTCCCGCACCTTCTTCAGACGCGCGGGCACGCCGGCCTTGCGGAAATACTTCTGAGCGATGACGTCCGACGCCACCTGGGTCCAGCGCGACGGCACGACGACATCGTCCAGCCTGAAGACGATGGTTCCGTCGGGATTGCGGATCTCCGACGCGGTCGTCGTGAACTCGATGGCCGCGTAAGCGTCCTTGCCTGCCTCGGTAAAGCGTCTTTCGATCTTCATGCCCGGTCCTATCTTTTGGCCCGTTTTTCGGACCTGCCCCTTCGCACCGGCCGGGTCTCCGAGAGACAGAAAAGTCCCGACCCCCGGATCCTGCGATCCGAACGGCACGTCCCCTTGACGGAGCGTTTTCAGGAGGCTTCTACTTCCCCTACCGGAGCCCACTATATGTTGTGGCTATCCCGACCGGCCTGCACAACTTGAAGCATCGGGGCGGGATTCGTCAACGGCCTTTTGGACATCCGCATGGCATTTTCGTGACAGGGGCGTTCCGGGAAAATCACCCCGGGCCGAAAAAGCGTGAGACCGTCGCGGCTTAAGCCGTGCGGTTCAGACCCTGCATGATGTGGAAAAACCGGGGCCACCCGAGGCGGCTGGCGGATCGCGCCCAACGAGGCGGGCGCGATCCCGGTTGAGTGTCGGGTCAGGCCTTGCGGCGTTTGACCGCGACGAGGCCGAGAGCGGACAGAAGCAGCACGCCGCCAGCCGGAAGCGGAACTTCCGATACCGGGTCGACGCTGACGCTGCGAACCTTGAACTCGTCCCACCAGTTGGCCACGCCGATGGCGAAGGCCGTCGAGGCGACGGTGTCGCCCAAAGTCACGGTTGCTCGATCCGTGTTCTTGCCGAGAAGGTTCGACACGCCGAAGTCGCCGGAGGCGATCATCTCGTAAAGCCCGCCCACCAGGGCGTAGACACGGTAGCCGTCGGTACTGTCGACGAATCCCGCCATGAAGCTGGTGAGGTTGACCTTGCGACTGAATTCGAACAGCGCGAATTCATTCGTGTCGATATAGACGTCGCCCACTGACAGGCCGAAGTCCTTGTGCGCACTGACGCTTCTTGCGGCGCCATCATAGTCGCCGCCGCTGACCGTCATCGTCAGACCGTCGTCGCCCGCCATCGTGAACGAGTTCATCGAATAGCGAGCGGCATCGGTCAGATCGAATGTGGCTGCGCACGCCGCAGTCGCCGCCACGGCATAGAAGGCCGCAGCGGTAAAAAGGTGTGTGAGTTTTCTCATCACTATCCCTGCACTGATACTTATCCGCCAAGGCATGGCGTGACTCACCCTGCCCTCCGGACACAGAGACGACATAGCACCGCCACAATCGGCGGCAAATGGCCCACGACGCCTGTTGCCGGACACATCTTCCCTCAGACTGAAACAATGGGCGCGCAGATGTCCGGCACTTGGCGCAAGCGCCCCGCCCGTCTCGTTTTCCGTATCACGGCAAAGGTGAAGCGAAGCTTGAGGTCCGGACGCCCTGCCCGGCAAACGACGGCTTCGAAGTGGTCGGGGCGGAGAGATTCGAACTCACGACCCCCTGTTCCCAAAACAGGTGCGCTACCAGGCTGCGCTACGCCCCGACGACGTCTACCTAGACCCTGCCGGGCGGCGTGAAAAGCCCAAAGGGGTCACTCGCCGCAGGGCCAGGCCGCAATGTCGCCAACGCTCGGATGAAGCATCTCGTAGCCCTCGGCGATGCCGAGGCGCTCGGCGAGGCCGCCGTTGATCTCGAGCACGAACTTCACGTCTTCCCCGCCGTCGATGCCGGTCTCGTCCAGGGGCACCGCTTCGGAATGGACATGCGTCACCTCTCCCGTCTCGTCCATGAAGATCATGTCCAGGGGGATGAGGGTGTTGCGCATCCAGAAGACGGCACGCTGCGGACGCTCGTAGACGAAGAGCATGCCCGCGCCTTTCGGCATCGAGGGCCGGTTCATCAGCCCGACGGAACGCTCGCTCGGGTCGTCCGCGACCTCGACCGAGAAGGCGGCCCGGCCGCCATCGCCGCGCAATTCGACCCGGCCTTCGTCGCACGCGGCGGCAAAGGCTCCGGCAGGCAGGACAAGAAGGACGAGTGCTAGGCTCCGTCTTCCGTTTCCGGCTCCGAACGAAGGGCAGATTCCCATGAAGTCACCTGTGTCGCCATGCGGCCGCGCTTTCCCTCGACCACACGAAGCGACACCGCTTCGCCCGGCTGAAGGTCCGCCAGTCCGGACCGACGCAGAACCTCGATGTGAAGGAACACGTCCTCGCCCCGCCCGAAGACGTTGGCAAATCCGAATCCCTTCGCCTTGTCGAACCACTTCACGCGGGCCGGCACGAGGGGAAGCGACAGGTCGACAGGCTCGGCGATTTCGCCGCCCGACGAGGCCAGCTCGTCGGCGTCCATCGATGCCGGAGGCTCTATGTGAAGAACCTCTATGGCTTGTATACCGCGCGCCGTCTCCTGCACGATCACTTCGATGCCGGCTGCGTCCGCCACCGAAGACTGGCCGAAGTTCCGAAGAACGTTGGCATGCAGGAGAATGTCCGGTCCGCCCTGATCGGAAACGACGAAGCCGAAACCCTTCGACGGATCAAACCACTTAACGGTACCGGTGACGCGCGCCCCGTCTTTTTCGGCGTCGGTCATCTGTTGCATCATCCCTCGGGTCTTCCACCCATTATTATTGCACTAGTGGGCTGTAAACCTGAGTTTATGCAACTTTAATCCGGGGCGATACGACTTTTTTTCGCCGAGCGCCCGCCTAGGGATACAGACGTGTGACTCTCCAAGCACGGTCCGCCGCCGACCTGGTCCATCGGAAGCGGTCATGGAGACGGAACTCGCCGTCTGCCCAGAACTCGATCTCGACCGGGTCGATCCGGAACCCGCCCCAGAACGGCGGCCGCTTCGGGTCGAGACCGTGCACCACCGTCATCTTCGCCGCCTCGGCGACCAGTTTTTCGCGCGACGACAGAGGTGTCGACTGCTTCGACGCCCAGGCGCCGATGCGGCTCTTCAGGGCGCGGCTCCGGTAATAGGCGTCGGCCTGCGGGCCCACCTCGCGCGTGACGGTTCCCCGCACACGAACCTGCCGCCTCAAGCTCTTCCAATGCATCACGAAAGCGGCTTTGGGGGTCTGCCCTAACTCGGCACCCTTGGCGCTGTCGTAGTTGGTGTAGAAGACGAAGGCGTCGTCTTCGATGTCCTTCAGCAGTACCATGCGCACGTTCGGCAGACCCTCGGCGTCGACCGTGGCCAGCGCGATGGCGTTAGGATCGTTGGGCTCAGACGCCTCGGCCTCGGCCAGCCAGCGGCGCGCGATCGCGATCGGGTCGTCGCCCTCGAAAATGCCGCCTCGGTCCGCCATTTGCCCTACACTCCGCATACGGTCCGCATACTTGATGCAGACACCGTGATGACATAGACCCTGAGCGAGATAAACGGGTCGGGGGCTGAAAATGACCGCAGGACTGATGGCCGGGAAACGCGGCCTCATCATGGGGCTGGCCAACCACAGCTCGATCGCCTGGGGCATTGCGAAAGCCTGCGCCGAACAGGGGGCCGAACTGGCCTTCTCCTACCAGGGCGAAGCGCTTCTGAAGCGGGTCCAGCCACTGGCCGCGCAACTCGGCTCCGACATCGTCCTGCCCTGCGACGTGGGCGACGCCGACAGCGTCGACGCGCTCTTCGCCTCACTCGAGGAAAAATGGGGCAAACTCGACTTCCTCGTCCACGCCATCGGGTTCTCGGACAAGGCCGAACTGCGCGGTCGTTACATTGACACGTCGCGTAACAACTTCCTGATGTCCATGGATATTTCCGTCTACAGTTTCACCGCCGTCGCGCGCCGCGCGGCCGCGATGATGCCTGACGGCGGATCGCTTCTGACCCTGACCTATTACGGCGCCGAAAAGGTCATGCCGCACTACAACGTCATGGGTCTGTGCAAGGCCGCGCTCGAGGCCAGCGTGCGCTACATCGCCGAGGACCTGGGGCGTGACGGCATCCGCTGCAACGCGATCAGCGCGGGCACGATCAAGACGCTGGCCGCCTCGGGGATCGGCGATTTCCGCTATATCCTCAAGTGGAACGAATATAACTCGCCCCTGCGCCGGAACGTCTCGATCGAGGACGTGGGCGGCGCGGCGATGTATCTTCTGTCCGATCTCAGCCGAGGCGTCACCGGAGAGGTCCACCACGTCGACTCGGGCTACCACGTCGTCGGCATGAAAGCGCTCGATGCGCCCGACATGACCTACGACAAGAAAGAGTGACGCCATGAACGACCGCCTGCCGCACGAGAAGGGCTTCCACGTCTCCTGGGATCAGATCCACCGTGACAGCCGGGCGCTGGCCTGGCGGCTGGATGGACGTGGCCCGCTCAACGGCGGCTGGAAGGCCGTCGTCGCGATCACCCGCGGCGGGATGGCGCCGGCGATGATCGTGGCGCGCGAACTGGACATCCGCACCGTCGACACGATCAGCGTCAAGTCCTACGACCACCAGTCGCAGAACGAGGCTCAGGTGCTCAAGGCGCCCGACGCCGAAATGATGGGCGATGGCACCGGCATCCTCGTCGTCGACGACCTGGTCGACAGCGGCAAGACCCTGGAGCTTGTCCGCAGGCTCTATCCCCAGGCCCACTTCGCCACGGTCTATGCCAAGCCCAAGGGCGAGCCGATGGTCGACACCTTCATCACCGGGGTCAGCCAGGATACCTGGATCTTCTTCCCCTGGGACATGGCGCTTCAGTACGTCGAGCCCTACCGCGGCAAGGACTGAGCGGCCTTTCCCCCATCCCGATGTCCCTTGCCCTGCATCCCGGGTCGCGCTAGATCGACGCGACCCTTTTTCCTAAGGGCTTCGGGGCACGAGGAGGACGACCGCGCATGGCCGGCAAGAAGAAAACCAACCCCACCGTCGTGGTGATCCTTCTTCTTCTGGTCATGGGGCTTGCCGGCTTCGGCGTGACGAACTTCGGCGGCTCGCTTCGCACCGTCGCCACGGTCGGATCGGCCGAGATCGGCGTCAACGACTACGCCCGCGCGGTCGAGGCCGAAGTGCGACGCTTCCAGCAGACGACGGGCCAGCCGATGACGGTCCAGCAGGCACAACTGATCGGGCTCGACCGTCAGGCCCTGTCGCGCGTCGTGACCGAAGCCGCGCTCGAGGACGAGGCCCGGCGCATCGGACTGTCGGTCGGCGACGCGAACGTGGTGAGCGAGATCCGCCAGGCCGACGCCTTCCAAAGCGCCGCCGGGTTTGACCGCACGACCTACGAAATGGCGCTCCAGCAGAGCAACATCTCGGTCTCCGACTTCGAGACGCGCGTAAGGTCGGACCTCGCCGAGGGCCTTCTGCGGCAGGCCGTCGCGTCAGGTGTCGAGACGCCGCCGTTCTTCACCGACACCCTCTTCGCCTTCGCGCGCGAAACCCGCGACGTCACCTGGGCCCGGCTGACCGAGGAAGACCTGGCGGAGCCGCTGCCCGAGCCGTCCCTCGAGGATCTGGCCGCCTATCACGAGGCCAACCCCGACGCTTTCACCCGTCCTGAAACCAAGGTGATCTCTTACGCCTGGCTCACGCCCGACATGCTGGTGGGCGATGTCGAGGTGGACGATGCGCAGCTTCGGACCCTCTACGACGAGCGCCAGGAGGAGTTCATCCAGCCCGAACGCCGCCTCGTCGAACGGCTGGTCTACGGCAGCGAGGCGGCGGCCGCGGAAGCCAAGGCGCGTCTCGATGCGGACGATGCCACCTTCGACGACCTCGTCGCCGAGCGCGGCCTGCAACTGGCGGACATCGACCTGGGCGACGTATCGCTCGAGGATCTGGGTGAGGCCGGCGAGGCGATCTTCGCGCTGGAGGAACCCGGCGTCGTGGGCCCCCTGCCGTCCAGCCTTGGACCTGCGCTCTACCGCATGAACGGCGTCCTTGCAGCGCAGGAGACGAGCTTCGAGGAGGTCCGCGACGAATTGGCCGGAGAAGCCGCCGCCGACCGCGCGCGGCGCATCATCGTGGAGTCGGCTCCCCAGATCGAGGACATGCTGGCAGGCGGCGCGGACATGGCGCTTCTGGCCGAGCGGACCGATATGGAGGCGGGCACGATCGAATGGAACGACGAAGTCTTCGACGATATCGCGGCCTATGACGCCTTCCGTGCAGCGGCTTCACAGGCCACGCCGGACAGCTTTCCCGAGGTGATTGAACTCGAGGACGGCGGCATCGTCGCGCTGAAGGTGGACGAGGTGAAGGCCCCCGAACTGCGGCCGCTCGAAGAGGTCAAGGACGACGTCCGCACGGCCCTTCTGACCGAGCGTCGCCAGGAAACGCTCGCCGCCCAGGCCGAGACGATCGCTGACCAGGTCCGCAACGGCCGCGAGATGGCGGCGCTCGGCCTCGATCTCCAGACCGACAGAAGCGTGGGACGCGACGCTCTCGTCGAGGGCACGCCGCCCGATTTCGTCACGACGCTGTTCCAGTTGAAGCCCGACGAGATCGCGGTCCTTGCCGCGGACGGCGACGCCTGGGTCGTCCGGCTCGACGCCGTGAACGTGCCGGACGGCACCTCGGAGGAAGCCGCGCGTGCCAAGGCGGCCTTCTCGGAAGGGATTGCCCGCGACTTCTCGGGCGCACTGCTGACCGCATATACGTCGTCGCTTCTCGATACCCGCGAGGTCGAGGTGAACCAGTCGGCGATCTCGGCCGTCAACGCGCAACTTCAGTAGAATGACGCTTCAGCCGGCATACGACGCCTTCGCGTCGGGCTTCGAGGCGGGGCGGAACCAGCTCGTCTACACGCGCCTGGCCGCCGACCTCGACACGCCGGTATCGCTGATGCTGAAGCTGACCGGCGCCCGCCGCGACGCCTTCATGCTGGAAAGCGTGACGGGCGGCGAAGTGCGGGGGCGGTACTCGATCATCGGCATGAAGCCTGACCTCGTGTGGGAATGCCGCGGGACGCAGGCGCGCATGAACCGCCAGGCCCGCTACGACCGCGAAAGTTTCGAGGCCGAGGCGTCGGACCCCCTCGCCTCGCTGCGAGCGCTGATCGAGGAAAGCCGGATCGACATCCCGGACGACCTGCCCGCCGCCTCGGCCGGGCTTTTCGGCTATCTGGGCTACGACATGATCCGGCTGGTCGAGCACCTGCCGGACGTGAACCCCGACCCGCTTGGCCTGCCCGACGCGGTACTCCTGCGCCCCTCAGTCGTCGCAGTGCTGGACGGGGTCAAGGGCGAGGTCATCGTCGTCTCGCCGGCCTGGGTGTCCTCCGGCCTCTCGGCTCGCGCCGCCTATGCGCAGGCGGCCGAACGGGTGATGGACGCGGTCCGCGATCTGGAACGCCCCGTGCCAGAGGCGCACCGCGACTTCGGCGAGGACGTGCCCGTGGCCGAGCCGGTCTCGAACTTCTCGAAGGAGGCCTACAAGACCGCAGTCGAGAAGGCGCGCGAATACATCGCGGCAGGCGACATCTTCCAGGTCGTCCCCTCGCAGCGCTGGAAGCAGGAGTTCCGCCTGCCGCCCTTCGCGCTTTACCGGGCGCTGCGGCGGACGAACCCCTCGCCCTTCATGTTCCACTTCGATTTCGGCGGGTTTCAAGTCATCGGCGCAAGCCCCGAGATCCTCGTCCGCGTCTTCGGCGGCGAAGTGACGATCCGCCCGATCGCCGGAACCCGGCCGAGGGGCGCCACGCCCGAGGAAGACCGCGCCTTCGAAGCCGACCTCCTGAGCGACCAGAAGGAACTGGCCGAACACCTGATGCTTCTCGATCTCGGCCGCAACGACGTCGGCCGCGTCGCGAAGATCGGCACCGTGCATCCGACCGAGGAATTCATCGTCGAGCGCTACTCCCACGTCATGCATATCGTCTCGAACGTCGTGGGCGAACTGCGGGAAGACGAGGACGCGCTGTCGGCGCTTCTGGCGGGCCTGCCTGCGGGAACGGTGTCCGGCGCGCCGAAGGTCCGCGCGATGGAGATCATCGACGAGTTGGAGCCCGAGAAGCGCGGCGTCTATGGCGGCGGCGTGGGTTACTTCTCGGCGGGGGGCGACATGGACATGTGCATCGCGCTCCGGACTGCCGTCCTGAAGGACCAGCAGCTTTACATCCAGTCGGGCGGCGGTGTCGTCTGGGACAGCGACCCCGAGGCCGAATGGCAGGAGACGGTCAACAAGTCGAAGGCGCTGCGGAAGGCCGCCGAGGAAGCCGGCCGGTTCGAGAGGGGCGGCAACGCATGACGGTGAACACCTACTATTCGCTGAAAGGCGGCAAGCCGGACCCCACGACCCTCGTCACCGACCGCGCCGTCTTCAAGGAGGCCTACGCCTTCATCCCGCGCCGCTGCGCCAAGGACATCACGGCAAGCTTCTTCCCGAACTGGGAAAAGACGCGCGGCTGGGTTCTGGCGCGGCCCCTGTCGGGCTTCGCCGAAACCTTCGCGCAGGTCGCGATGGAGGTCTTCGCCATGGGCGGCACCAACCGCCCCGAGGATGACCCCGAGGCGGAATGCGTGATCTTCGTCACCGAGGGCGAGATCGAACTGACCATCGCGGGCATTCTCCACCGCCTGACACCCGGCGGCTATGCCTATATCCCTCCCGGGGTGCCCTGGGCCCTGTGGAACCGGGGCGCGATCTCGGCCTGTTTCATGTGGGTCCGGAAGAAGTATCAGAGGGTCGAGGGCCTGCCTCTCCCCGACGTGCTGATCGCCAATGAGAACGCTGTCGCGCCGGTCGCGATGGAGCTGTCGGACGGCCGCTGGAAGACGACGCGCTTCGTCGACCCCGCCGACCTCCGCCACGACATGCACGTCAACATCGTCACCTTCGAGTCGGGCGGCGTGATCCCCTTCGCCGAGACCCACGTCATGGAGCACGGGCTTTACGTGCTCGAGGGCCGGGCGGTCTATCGCCTGAACGACGACTGGCTCGAGGTCGAGGCGGGCGACTTCATGTGGCTGCGCGCCTTCTGCCCGCAGGCCTGCTACGAGGGCGGGCCGCAGAGGTTCCGCTATTTGCTCTACAAGGACGTCAACCGGCAGATGCCGCTCGTGCCGTTCTGAGGACGGGGGGCGCTGCCCCCCGGATCCCCCCGGCGTGTTTCAGGCAAGATGAAGATCAGCGCTCCGACACGATCCAAGGCGTCTCGAACCAGTGCTCCTCGAGGTTCGCCCCATTTCCGATCCGGTCGACGACGGCGAAGAGGCCCGGCGCGTGAAGCGGGGTCAGCACGCCGTGCCAGGTGCCTCGGTGGACATTCACGCCCTGCCCCGGTTCCGTCAGGAAGGCGCGGGGTGTTCCAGGCACGCCGCCGTCATCCAGCGCCGCGATCACGAGGAACGGATGCTGCGTCATCGGAAGGAAGGCCTGGCTGCCCTCCGGGTGGCGTTCGACCATTTCGAGCGTCAGGGGCAGCGTCCGCGGCTCGGCGAGAAACACGCTGATCCCGGCGCGGCCATCCGAGAAATCGAGAGCGGCGAGGTCGTGAAAGCGCCCGCAGAGCCCCTGGTTGATGATGCGGTCGGGCACGCCCGCCGCCTCCAGAACGTCGCCGAAGGGTGCGAAGGATGCCGCCGTAAGCGGCTCGCAACGAATCTCGCGGCTCACCCGAGCTTGTCCATGAGGCGCAGCTCGGCGATCCGCTCGACCTGCCTGCAGGCCTCGGCGAATTCCTCCGCCCTGTCATGCGCGATCCGCGTCTCGAAGGCGCGCAGGATGCCGGCCTTGTCATGGTCTCTTACGGCGATGATGAAGGGGAAACCGAATTTCTCGACATAGGCCGCGTTCAGCCGCTCGAAATCCTCGCGTTCCTTGTCCGTCAGCGCGTCGAGACCTGCGGAGGACTGTTCGGAGGTCGATTCCGCCGTCAGTCTCTTCGCCTGAGCCAGCTTACCGGCGAGGTCGGGGTGCGCCTTGAGGACACCCAGGCGCTCCTCTTCCGAGGCCGAGCGGAACACGCGGGTCAGCGCGGAGTGGACGCCTCGTGCGGTGTCGTGCGTCGGACCCAGCTCCAGCGCCCGGGCCCGTTCGGCAATCCAGGGCGAATGCTCGTAGACGCCGCCAAAGGCCGCAACGAAGTCCTCGCGCGTCATCTCCGAGGGACGTGGGGTCTTGGAGGGTGGATGCAGCCGAGCCCAATGCTCGGCGATGTCGAGGCGCGTGGCGAACCAGACGCCGTCGTGCGCCGCCATGTGGTCGAGCGCGCGCTTCAGCGCCAGTGCCCGTCCCGGCCGCCCGATGAGGCGGCAGTGAAGGCCGATCGACAGCATCCGCCCGCCCTCGGCATAGAGCATGTCGAAGCTGTCCTTCAGGTAGTCCTCGAACTCTCGCGGCCCGCCGAACCCCGCCGCGACCGCGAAGCGCATGTCGTTGGCGTCGAGCGTGTAGGGCACGACAAGTTGGTCGCGTTCGCCGACCCTGATCCAGTAGGGAACATCGTCGGCGTAGGCGTCGGCGACATAGGCGAAACCGCCCTCCTCCGCCGCCAGCCGGACCGTGTTCATCGACGACCGGCCGGTGTAGATGCCGTGCGGGCGCTCGCCCGTGACCTCGGCGTGCAGGCGGATGGCCTCGATCAGGTCGGCGCGCTCCTGCGCCTCCGGGACGTCCTTGTACTCGATCCACTTCAGACCGTGCGACGCGATCTCCCACCCGGCCGACTTCATCGCCGCGACCTGCTCGGGCGCGCGGGCCAGGGCGGTGGCGACGCCGTAGACCGTCACGGGCAGGTCCTTCAGCATCCGGTGCAGCCGCCAGAACCCCGCACGAGCGCCGTATTCGTAGATCGACTCCATGTTCCAGTGCCGCTGACCCGGCCACGGGGCCGCGCCCACGATCTCGGACAGGAACGCCTCCGACGCCGCGTCTCCGTGCAGGATGTTGTTCTCGCCGCCTTCCTCGTAGTTGAGCACGATCTGCACCGCGATCCGCGCGCCCTTCGGCCATTGCGGATCGGGCGGCGTCTCGCCGTGGCCGGTCATGTCACGAGGATATCGGGGGGCGTCGGTCATGGAATGGTCCGGGGCTACGTCTGCCCCAGGAGGATGCCCCTGCCCGCCAGAGCGGGCAAGGGCGGTTCGTTCAGGCCCGCGAACCCGACAGGCCGCCGGAGATCTCTTCGGTCGCCTCGTCCTCGAGCGTCTCGGGCAGGATGAGGTTCAGCACGATGGCGAGACCCGCTGCCGGCAGCAGCCCGCTGGTAAGCAGGATCTTCGCCGTGGCCGGCAGGTGTTGAAGCGCATCGGGTTCAAGCTGAAGCCCAAGGCCGAGCGATAGCGAGATCGCGAAGATCACCATGTTGCGCCGGTTCCAGTCGACCTCGGACAGCATCGATACGCCTGCCGCGACGACCATGCCGAACATGACGATGACGCCGCCGCCCAGAACCTCGATCGGGACGGTACGGATCAGGCCGCCGACCTTCGGGATCAGACCGCAGACGATCAGGAAGATCGCGCCGATGGTCACCACATGCCGGCTCATCACGCCCGTCATGGCGATCAGCCCCACATTCTGGCTGAACGAGGTGTTGGGAAGCCCGCCGAAGACGCCCGCGACCGCCGTTCCCAGACCGTCGGCGAAGGTGGCGCCGGTGATCTCCTCCTCGGTCGCCTCGCGTCCCGCGCCGCCCTTGGCGATGCCCGAGACGTCGCCCACGGTCTCGACCGCCGAGACGATGGCCATCAGGCTGAAGCCGATCACGGCTGCGAACGAGAACTCGAAACCATAGCGGAACGGGTCTGGCAGCGCGAAGGAGGCGGCGTTGGACCAGCTTGCGGCGATGGACGACACCGGCAGCATCCCTGTCAGGATCGCGACGGCGTAACCGACGAGAAGCCCCACCAGCACCGCCGAGATCGACAGCATCCCGCGCGCGAAGAACTTGAGGCCAAGGGTCACGACGATGACGATCAGCGCGACCGACCAGTTCAGCAGGCTGCCGTATTCCGGCGTGCCGATGGCCGGGACGCCGCCCGCCGCGTACTGTACGCCGACACGCACCAGCGCGAGACCGATCATCGTTACGACAAGGCCCGTCACCAGCGGCGGCAGCGCGAACCGGATGCGACCGATGAAGAAGCCGAGACAGGTGTGGAAGATGCCGCCGATCACGATGCCGCCGAAGAGAGCTGCGAGACCATCGACGCCCTTGCCCGCAACGAGCGGGATCATGATGGGAATGAAGGCGAAGCTGGTGCCCTGGACGACCGGAAGGCGCGCGCCCACGGGGCCCACGCCGATGGTCTGGAACAGCGTGGCGATCCCGGCAAAGAGCATGGACATCTGGATCAGGTAGAGAAGCTCCGGAAAGTCCGGGCTGTTCGATCCGAAGCCGAAACCCGCAGCCCCCGCGACGATGATCGCCGGTGTCACGTTCGACACGAACATGGCCATGACGTGCTGGATGCCCAGAGGCACGGCCTTCATGAGAGGTGGTGTGTAATCCGGATCGCGTAGCTGCGCCGGCGTTCCGATGGAAGTGTCCGTCATTTTTCCCGTCCCTTGATTTTTTTGTTTGTGGCGACAGGAAGCTCGCGGAACTGCCGCTCCGTCAACGAATTTCGCACCTGCGTTTTCAGGTTGCATCGACGGCCGGTTTCCGCTGCACAGGTGTTGGACACATGTGCGCGAGGTTTGGCCATGACGGGATTCCTGACGACACACGTTCTCGATACGGCGCGTGGAGCTCCAGCAGCCGGCATCACGATCGAGCTTTACCGGATCGACGGCGAGGCGCGCACCTACCTGCATTCGCGCAGGACGAACGGCGATGGCCGGACCGACACGCCGATCCTCGGGGCCGAGGAGTGGCGGCCCGGGACCTACGAGCTGGTGTTCCATGCCGGGGCTTATTTCGACGCTCACGCGGCCGATCATCCGACGCCGCGCTTCCTCGACGTGGTCCCGGTCCGCTTCGGGATGGCGAAGGAGGATCACTATCACGTCCCGCTCCTCCTCTCGCCCTACGGCTATTCGACGTACCGGGGCAGTTGAGGCCAAGGTGACGCCCCGGCTTCCCGACGCCCCCGAGGGCACGGCGACGGTGACCTGGGCGCTGGATGCGGGCTTCGCGCGCTGCACGCTGGTTTCGCTCTTTTCCCTTCTGAGGACGGCGTCCTGCCCGGTGCGGGCCGTGTTCCTCTGCGCTGGCGACCTGGGCGACTTCCCGGATCGCGTCCGGCGAATTGCCGCGGCCTTTCCCGGAACCGAAGCGGTCTTTCTCGATCCCGGACCCACTGTGACGGACGACCGCAAGCATGTCTCGGCGGCGACGCTTCTGCGTCTCCGCCTGCCCGAAGTGATCGAAGGGCGCGTGCTCTATCTCGACGGAGATACGCTGGTGCGGTCCGACGTGGCGCCCCTCGCCTTCGCCGACCTCGCAGGCCAGCCCGTGGGCGCAGCTCCCGACCCCGCGGCCGTTCGGTCCGTCGCGTCGGTCCGGTGGCACAACCTGCCTTGGTGGCGTCCCGGGCATATGCGCTTCGTGCGGCACCTCCAGAGCCTGGGCATGCGCCGCCCGGGCACCTACTTCAATGCGGGCGTGATGGTCCTCGACTGCGCGCGTATCCGCGCGCTTGGCCTCGACGGCGCCATGGACGACGCAGAGGCGGCGGGGCGCTATCGCTTGCGCGACCAGGATCACCTGAACGTCGTCTTTCAGGACCGAGCCACCCTGGTCGATCCCGCCTGGAACGCCATCTGGGGCAACCACAGGACCGCCGGACCGCCCCTGAGGCGCGCGGATGTGGACCGCTTCGCCGCCTCGCGCCGCGACCCGCGCATTTTGCACTTCACCGGGGCCGGCAAACCCTGGACCGCGCCACCCGAAACCCTGCGCGTGCCGCAGTGGGCGCGGGAATGGCTGGATGCCGAAGCCGCCCTCAAGAGATTGGAAACGCGATGAAAGCCCCGACCCTGCCGAAAGGCGCGCGCGCTTGTGATGGGACACTTCTCGACATTCGGCGACACCGAGGTGCTCAAGGTCGTCGAGGGATGGCTGAGCGAGGCGGGCCTCCCCTTCGACATCGCTCCCTATGCGGGAAAGGTCCGACTGGGCAACCCCGACTGGGTCGATCCGCGCGCCCTCGACGCTGCGCGCTATTCTCACCTTCTGGTGGTCTGCGGCCCTTTCTCGCAGAAGATGTACGAAGGAATGGCCGACATCTTCGCCGCCTTCGCACATTGCACCTGGATCGGGGTGAACCTGACGATGGTGGCGCCGCTCTCGACGTTCCAGCCCTTCGACGTCCTTCTCGAGCGCGACAGCGACCGGCTGGTGCGAACCGACCTGTCCTTCACGACGCCCGTGACACAGGTGCCTGTCGTCGGCCTCTGCCTGGCCACGCGCCAGTCGGAATACGGAGCCCGTCGCCGCCACGACGAAGCCGGCACGCTGCTCCGGGACCTGATCCGCGCACGCGGACTGTCAGCCGTCGAGATGGACACGCTCTGGCCGCCCGAAACAAACCGCACCCTGACCGAGACGGCGGACCAGTTCACCGCCCTCGCCGGACGGCTCGACGTGCTGCTGACGACACGGCTTCACGGGTTGGTTCTGGGGCTGAAGGCGGGAACCCCGGTCCTGGCGCTCGATGCCATCGCAGGCGGTGACAAGGTGACCAAACAGGCAGGAGTTATAGGCTGGCCCGAGGTCGTGGGCATCGACGACGCCACGCCCGAGGGGCTTTCGGACGCTCTGGACCGATGTCTTGGGGACGAGGCGCGAAGCAGCGCGAAGGACTGCGCGACACGGGCGGCGAAGGTGGCGGGCGCACTCAGGAAGGATGTCCTGCGAAGCCTCGCTGTCGCACCCGGCGCGCACCATGTCCTCCCGCTTCCCCCGGCCCGGCGCCTGAAGCGCCGGATCAGGAGACTGTTCGGACGCTGAACCCTCAGGCCGCGTACTTGACGCCGCCGCGCGGCTTGCGGCTGCGGTTGCGGGGACGTGCGGTCTTGGCGCGCGTCTGATCCTTGGCATGCTCCGCGGCCCAGGGACGGCCCCCGACGACGGCGATACGCGTCTTCAGAAGCTTCTCGATCGCCTGGAACTCGCCGAATTCGTCCTCGGCGCAAAGCGCGATGGCCTGGCCCGAAGCCCCGGCCCGCGCGGTGCGGCCGATGCGGTGGACATAGTTCTCGGCCACGTTCGGCAGTTCGTAGTTGTAGACATGGCGCACGTCGGGGATGTCGATGCCCCGCGCGGCGACATCGGTCGCCACCAGAATGTTCAGCTTGCCCGCCTTGAAGTCGCGGATGGCGCGGTCGCGCTGGCCCTGGCTCTTGTTGCCGTGGATCGACACGGCGTCGAAGCCCGCCGAAACGAGCGTCTTCATCAGACGCTCGGCACCGTGCTTGGTGCGCGCGAAGACAAGGGACAGGTCGCCCCGGTGCGCGCCCAGAAGCTGGATCAGCAGGTCGGTCTTGCCGGCCTTCGGCACGAAATGCACCGACTGCTCGATGCCGTTCGCGGCGATGCCCGGCCGCGTGACCTCGACCCGGACGGGGTCGGTCAGGAACTTGCCGGCCAACTCGGCCATCAGTTTCGGCATCGTAGCCGAGAACATCATCGTCTGGCGGTCAGCGGGCAGAAGCGGCGCGATCCGGCGCAGCGCGTGGATGAAGCCCATGTCGAGCATCTGGTCGGCCTCGTCGAGAACGAGGAAGTTGGTCTCGTTCAGCCGCACGGCACGGCGCTCGATCAGGTCGATCAGGCGGCCCGGCGTCGCGATCAGAAGGTCCGCGCCACGGCGCAGCGCCTCGATCTGCTTGCCCATGGAGGCGCCGCCGACGACGACGGCGACCTTGAGGTGGCTGCCCTTGGTGAAGGTGCGCATCGCCTCGGCGATCTGGTTCGCCAGTTCGCGCGTCGGTGCCAGGACAAGGCCGGCCGCCGTCTGGGGCGCGGGGGCGATCCCGCGCGTCATCAGCGCGTGGATCATCGGAAGCCCGAAGGCGGCTGTCTTGCCGGTGCCGGTCTGGGCGATGCCCAGGACGTCGCGGCCGTTCATGGCATGCGGGATCGCCTGCGTTTGAATCGGAGTGGGGTTGGTGATGCCCTGATCGATCAGAGCCTTAACGAGACGGGGCTGAAGCCCCAACATATCGAAATCCATGTAGTCCTTTCGGTGCGAAGACAGCATGCCTCCGCGATAAATCTTGCCCGCCGGGCCAAAGGCCCGCGGGTGTTGCGGTCAGAGTGCGCCCGGGCCGTATTGACCCGTCGCTGCCTCCACGCGTGATGTCGGATGCATCGAACGCGACACCTGATCGGCCGACTTGGGCCACCTGCTCACGCGGCAGGGCGTCTGCGTTCGAGGGACACATGGCGTCACTCTGCGCCCCTGTCAAGCGCCGCGTTGCAGCGAGGCCGGCCTCACGCCGCCCTTGTCATCCCCATGCCGCATGCGTCACATGACACCCGAGCATCAGCGGAGAGCCGCCCATGACCGACATCGCCATTCTCTGGGACTGGTTCGAATTCGCCGTGCGCTGGCTGCACGTCGTGACGGCCATCGCCTGGATCGGCTCGTCCTTCTACTTCATCGCCCTCGATCTTGGCCTGAACCGAGACGTGCCCGGCCCGGCGGACGGCGAGGAATGGCAGGTCCACGGCGGCGGCTTTTACCATATCCAGAAATACATGGTCGCGCCCGCCGCGATGCCCGAGCACCTGACGTGGTTTAAGTGGGAGAGCTACTGGACATGGATATCCGGCGCAGCACTCCTGATGATCGTCTACTGGGTCGGCGGCGAACTTTACCTGATCGAGCCGTCCAAGGCCGATCTGACACTCTGGCAAGGCATCCTGATCTCCGCCGCGAGCCTCAGCATCGGCTGGCTTGTCTATGATTTCCTGTGCAAATCATCTCTCGGCGAGCGTCCGACGACGCTGATGCTCCTGCTCTTCGCCATGCTTGTCGGGATGAGCTGGGGCTATCACCAGATCTTCACCGGCCGAGCGGCGCTCCTGCATCTCGGCGCCTTCACGGCGACGATCATGACGGCCAACGTCTTCTTCATCATCATGCCGAACCAGAGGATCGTCGTCGCCGACCTGAAGGCCGGACGCACGCCCGATCCGAAGTACGGCAAGATCGCCAAGCTGCGCTCGACCCACAACAACTACCTGACGCTGCCGGTCGTCTTCCTGATGCTGTCCACTCACTATCCGCTGGCCTTCGGAACCCGCTTCTCCTGGGCCATCGCGGCGCTTGTGTTCCTGATGGGCGTCACCATCCGCCACTGGTTCAACACCCGCCATGCCCGGAGAGGAAATCCCCATTGGACCTGGGCGGTTACAGTGGTGATCTTCATCCTGATCGCCTGGCTCTCGACTGCGGGCAACGGCGAGACGGTCGAGGCGGCCGAGGCGCGCGCCCTGACGCCGTCCGAGGCACGCTTCACGCAAGTCGCCGAGTGGGAGGAGGCCGAAAGCGTCGTCATGGGCCGCTGCTCGATGTGCCATGCCCGCGAGCCGGTGTGGGAGGGGATCCTGCAGCCGCCCAAGGGTGTCGTGCTCGAGACGCCGGGCGACATCGCGCGCCATGCCCGGCAGGTCTATCTCCAGGCGGGCCTCAGCCACGCCATGCCTCCCGCGAACATCACGGGGATGGAGCCTGCCGACCGCGCCGCCCTCGTCGCATGGTATCGCGCCGCGAGGTCAGGAGGTGAGACCGATGGTCCGCCGCACCACTATGGAGGGTGACTCTGTCCGCGCCCTCCCCTATACTTTGCGGCGAACGGCCAGATAAGGCCGTCGTTCGAGGTTCAATAAAAGGGCAGACCCCATGACACGCATTTCCCGCCGCGCCCTCCTGATGGGCGCCGCCGCGGCGCTGGCGCTTTCCGCCTGCGGCAACGGCATCGGCAGCCAGGGCGGCGCCAACATCGACGCCCGCGTCGACGCGACGCTCGGCTATCTCGAGAACAACTATCCCGGCACGCGAGACCTCCAGGCCAAGTCCGTCGGCATGCTCGTCATGCCGCTGGTGACCGAGGCGAGCCTCGGGTTCGGCGGCTCCTATGGTCGCGGCGCCCTACGCGTGAACGGGATCACGGTCGACTACTACTCGGCGGCGCAGGCCAGCTTCGGCTTCCAGATCGGCGCGCAGCAGTATGCGCACGTCCTCTACTTCATGACCGAGGAAGCGCTGGCCGAGTTCCGGGCCTCCTCCGGATGGGCCGCCGGCGCGGACGTGAAATACGCGATGAACGACCGGGGCGGGAACCTTTCCGCCGACACGACGACGGTCCTCGCTCCCGTGATCGCGGTCGTCTTCGGGCAGGCCGGGCTCATCGCGGGCGCCTCTGTCGAGGGCACCAAGTACTCGCGCATCATCCCCTGATCCGGGCGGCGGAGGGGGCTCTGCCCCCGCCGCGCTTCGCGCGTCTCCCCCGGGATATTTGCGGGACCGATGATAACGCCTCGTTTACCGTGACGTGTCATCGGAGAGGGGCGGTACAGGCGGGGACGCCGATGACCGCGACCGGTGAAAACCGAACGGCCCGTCCCCGATCCGGGGCGGGCCGTTGCTTTCATCGGTCCCGAAATATCCCGGGGAGCGCGAGGGACAGCGCCCCTCGCCCGCGTCACCCGAGCTTGCGCAGGCGCTTGAGCAGGCTCGACGTGTCCCACCTGCCGCCGCCCATCTTCTGGACGTCCTTGTAGAACTGGTCGACGAGGGCCGTGACCGGAAGGCTCGCACCCGTCTCGTCGGCGGTGTCGAGGCAGATGCCCAGGTCCTTCCGCATCCAGTCGACCGCGAAGCCGTGCTCGAAATGATCGTCGAGCATGGTTTCGAAACGGTTCGACATCTGCCAGGACCCGGCCGCGCCCTGGCTGATGACCTCGACCACCGCGCGGCCGTCGAGGTCGGCCTTCTCGGCGAAGTGAAGCGCTTCGGAGAGGCCCTGCACCAGCCCGGCGATGGCGATCTGGTTGCACATCTTCGTCACCTGTCCGGCACCCGATCCCCCGATCCGCCGGCAGATCTTGGCATAGGTCTGCATCACCGGTTCGGCGCGGTCGTAGGCGCCCTGATCGCCGCCGCACATGATAGAAAGCTGACCCTTCTCGGCCCCCGCCTGTCCGCCCGAGATCGGGGCGTCCACGAAGGAGAGGTTCTTCTTGTCGGCCTCGGCGTAAAGCTCCCTCGTTACCTTGGCGCTGACCGTGGTGTGGTCGACGAAGATGGCGCCCGACTTCATACCCGCGAAAGCGCCGTCGGGGCCGAGACAGACCGAGCGGAGGTCGGCGTCGTTACCGACACAGGCCATGACGAACTCGGCACCCTGTGCCGCCTCGCGGGGCGTCCTCGACGCCGTGCCGCCGTGCTTCGACGCCCAGTCTTCGGCTTTCGAGAAGGTCCGGTTGTAGACCGTCACCTCGTAGCCTCCCGCCTTTAGGTGCCCCGCCATGGGAAAGCCCATGACCCCAAGTCCCAGAAACGCGATTTTCGTCATGGCATCCTCCCGGCTTCACGCCTATCCTGCCCCCGACCTATCGAACCCTCAGGCGCAGTCAATAGCGCCGGGCCAACGCGGACAGGCGCGCATGACCATTCGTCTTGCCCGACAGGCGACGACCGCCGCCCCTCGCCCGTCAAGGGTCGCCTGATGCTGCGCCTTTTCCGCTGGCTGTTGCGCATCGTGACGGGCATCCTCGCCCTCGTCCTGCTCGCGGCCGTCGTGCTCTACTGGTTCTTCTCGCGCTCGATCCCGGAGTATTCGGGAACGCTGACCGTCGCCGGCATCTCGGCGCCGGTCGAGATCGTGCGGGACAACGCCGACGTCCCCCATATCTTCGGGGCAACGGACGAGGACGTCTACTTCGGGCTCGGACTTGCTCATGCCCAGGACCGGCTGTGGCAGATGACCATGCTGCGGCGCACCGCACAGGGCCGGCTGTCCGAGATCTTCGGCGCGCGGACCGCGAAGGTCGACGAGTTGCTGCGGCGCTTCGACCTCTACGCCCTGTCGGTGAAGTCGCTCGAGGCCCAGGACGACTATACCCGGACCGCGCTTGCCGCCTATGCCCGGGGCGTCAACGCCTGGCTCGAGGAGGTCAATACCGGCGCGCGCGGTCGCGGCGCGCCCGAGTTCTGGCTGTTCGAGCCGTCGATCGCCCCCTGGCAGCCGGCCGACAGCATCGTCATCGGCAAGCTCATGGCCCTGCAACTGTCGGGCCATCTCCAGACCGAGGTGCTTCGCGCGCGGGTCTCGCAGATGCTGCCCGACGAGCGTCTGGCCGACATCCTGCCCGACACGCCGGGGCCGGGCGTGGCCGCCCTGCCCGAATACGCCTCGCTCTTCGACGCGCCCCTGCCGACCTATGCCCAGGTGACCTGGCCGGATCGACTGTCGCCGGTCGCACCCCGTGGAATGGCGGGCGCGTCCAACGTCTGGGCCGCGGCGCCCTTCCGCTCGGCGGCCGGTGGGACCCTTCTGGCGAACGATCCCCACCTCGAACTTACGGCGCCCTCGATCTGGTATCTGGCCCGCTTGGAACTGGCCACGGGCGGGGTGATCGGCGGCACGATTCCCGGCGCTCCCGTGGTTCTGGTGGGCCGTTCGGAAAATCTGGGATGGGGCCTGACCTCGTCCTATGCCGACGATCAGGACGTGTTCATCGAGAAGCTGAACCCCGACAACCCCGAGGAGGTTCTGACGCCCTCGGGCTGGAAGAAGATGGCGGAGCGCACCTCGCTCATCACGATCAAGGACGCGGATCCGATCACCCTCACGCTGCGCTGGACCGACAACGGTCCGGTCCTGCCGGGCTCGCACTACGACCTCGCGGCGGTGACGCCGAGAGGTCATGTGGCGTCGCTTGGATGGACGGCACTTGGACCGACCGACACCTCGGTGCAGGCGCTTCTCGGCGTGATGCGCGCCGGCACGGTCGACGAGGCGCTGGAGGCCGGACAGGCCTTCGTCGCGCCGCCCCAGAACCTGACGGTCGTCGACAGCGAGCGGATCGCGATGAAGGTGATCGGCGCGCTGCCGCGCCGCGCCGCGCGTCACCAGACCCAGGGACGGATGCCCGCTCCCGGCTGGCTGGCCGAGAACCGCTGGCAGGGGCGGCTGTCGGACGCATCCAACCCCGAGTTCGTCGACCCCGAGGGCGGCATCCTCGGCAACACCAACAACAAGGTCATCGACCGTCCCTTCCCGCTCCACATGTCGTTCGACTGGGGGGACACGCAGCGCATCCAGAGGTGGGAGCGCCTGATGCAGTCGCGCGAGGTCCACACCCGCGAGAGCTTCATCGAGGCGCAACTCGATACCGTGTCGATCACGGCGCGCACGCTTCTGCCGCTTGTCGCCCGCAACCTGTGGTTCACCGGAGAAGCGGCCGCCGAGGGCACACCCGAACGCCGGCGCCGGGATGCGCTGGACCTGCTGGCGGGCTGGAACGGCGAGATGAACGAGCACCTGCCCGAGCCGCTGATCTACATGGCGTGGATGCGGCGGCTTCAGGACCGGCTGATCCGCGACGAACTCGGCACCCTGGCCGACGCCTTCCCGCATCTCGAGCCGATCTTCGTCGAGCGCGTGTTCCGCAACCGCGACGGGGCCTCGGTCTGGTGCGACGTGATCCAGTCGGCGCCGGAGGAGACCTGCACCGACATAGCGCGGCTGGCGCTCGACGACGCGCTCGTCTGGATCGACGAAACCTACGGTCAGTCGCTCGAGTCGCTCAGGTGGGGCGACGCGCACGAGGCCACACACGACCATCCTGTCCTCGGTGACGTGGGCTGGTTCTCGTGGCTGGTGAACATCCGGCAGTCGACGAGCGGGGGCGACCACACACTCTTGCGCGGGCTGACGTCGGGGCGCGATCCGAACCCGTTCCAGAACACCCACGGCGCGGGCTACCGGGGCGTCTACGACTTCGCCGACCCCGACAGTTCGGTCTTCGTGATCTCTACGGGGCAGTCGGGCCACCCGCTGTCGCGGCATTACGACGATCTGGGCGAGTTGTGGCGGCGAGGGGAATACATCCCGATGACGCTCGACCCCGACCTGGCTCGCGCCGGAGCCGAAGGGATAACGCGGCTCGAACCTGCAGAGTAAGGGGCGCTGCCCCTCGGCCCCTTGGGGTCTCACCCCGAAGTGGTTTCCGACAGTACAATCTCAGAGCTGTGCGAAGCGGGCCGCCTGGATCGCGGACCACGACACGTCCAGCCGCCATCCGTCCTCGGTCTCGTCCTCGTTCGTCACGACGCCCTGCTCATAGAGCCAGGCCCGCTTGCGGCCATCGTCGTGCGGGATGTCCAGGCGCTCTTGCCGGCGGCCTTCGTCGAGGGCGGCCTCGACAATCGGCAACAGGGTGGAAAGGCCGTCGTCGGTCAGCGCCGAGGTGACGATGGTGTCCTCGCGCCGTTCGGCCGCGGTGCGCAGGGGCTCCTGCGCCTCGGGCGGCAGGCGGTCGATCTTGTTCCATACCTCGATCATCCGGCGATCCTGACCGACCCCCAGGTCGGACAGAACCGAGAGGACATCCTCGCGCTGCTCTTCGGTCTGGGGATGCGAGATGTCGCGGACGTGGAGGATGATGTCGGCGGCCAGCACCTCTTCGAGGGTGGCGCGGAAGGCGGCAACGAGCTGCGTCGGCAGGTCCGAGATGAAGCCCACTGTGTCGGAGAGGATCGCGGGCCGGCCCGAAGGCAACTTCGCCAACCGCATCGTGGGATCGAGCGTGGCGAACAGCATGTCCTTCGCCAGAACGTCGGCTCCAGTGAGGCGGTTGAAGATCGTCGACTTGCCGGCGTTCGTATAGCCCACAAGCGCCACGATCGGGAACGGCACCTTGGCGCGCGCCGCCCGGTGCAGCGCGCGGGTCTTCACTACCTTCTCGAGCTGGCGCTTCAGACGCACGAGCTGGTCGTCGATGGCGCGGCGGTCGGCCTCGATCTGGGTTTCGCCGGGGCCTCCGACGAAGCCCAGCCCGCCACGCTGACGTTCGAGGTGGGTCCAGGCGCGGACAAGCCTGGTGCGCTGGTAGCTGAGCGCGGCCATCTCGACCTGGAGAACACCTTCGCGCGTCGCGGCGCGGTCCGAGAAGATCTCGAGGATCAGCCCGGTCCGGTCGAGAAGCTTGACCGACCATTCCTTTTCGAGGTTGCGCTGCTGCACGGGGGTAACCGGCCCATCCACCAGAACGAGCTCGACTTCGTCCGCCTTGATGCGCGCCGCAAGCTCCTCGACCTTGCCGGTGCCGAACAGCTTGCCCGGCTGCGGCTTCTTCAGCCGAATGACCTCCGCACCCACGACCTGAAGCCCAGGCAAGGCAGCGGCAAGCGCCACGGCCTCGTCCAGGGCATAGCCGGCATCGCGCCGGTCAGGATTGCCGGTGATGTCGGGATGAAGGACGAGCGCCCGAGTAATGGACCGACCGTCCGCGTTCTCCACCCCTATTCTTCACCTTCATAGAGCGAGATCGGCTGTGCCGGCATGATGGTGGAAATCGCGTGCTTGTAGACAAGCTGCGACTGACCGTCCCTGCGCAGCAAAACGCAGAAATTGTCGAACCAGGTGATGACGCCCTGGAGTTTGACGCCGTTGATGAGGAAAATCGTTACGGGAACCTTCGTCTTCCTGACGTGGTTCAGAAATGCGTCCTGCAAATTCTGTCTGTCCGAAGCCATGTTTCATAGCCTTCTTATTGCGGCCGTTGATCGACCGACCCTTCGTGGTGATGGGATATTACGGACAGATTCGCCATGTGCCACCCCCAATTGAGATCGCGGGGGCCGGTTTATGGTGGATTTGCCTCGTCTTGCGGCATCAACGCCAGAATTCCGGGTTGAGAAGCGCGATAATCGCGAGCGCTTCGAGCCGGCCGAGGATCATGGCGGCGCACATGATGCCCTTCGTCGCTTCGGAGTAGGCCGCCAGATCGATCGGCTCTCCACCCGCCACTGCGGTCAGAGGACCAGTCGTCGAGAGCGTCGCGATGGTCAGGATCATCGCCTCTTCGAAGCCCATGCGACCGACGAGGGTGAAGGCTCCCACCACCAGCGCGATCGAGATGGCGAAGAGCATGAAGAACACCCAGGCCGCATAGGCGCCCTGACGCCGGAAGCGCCGCCCGTGCCGTCCCGAGCCGCCGACCGAGCGGGGGTGGACGAGCTTTTCCATCTCGCGGAGGCCGTGCTGGTAGAGCGAGAACACGCGGAGGAGCTTGACACCGCCCGCCGTGGTGGCAACGCCCCCGCCGAAGACGGCGAGCCCGACGAGAAGAACGCCCGGCGAACTTACCCCCGACCAAAGCTGCGCCGTGTCCCAGTCGGCGGCGACGAAGCCGGTCGTCGTCAGGAAGGACAGCACGGTGAAAAGCGCGCCCCAGACGCTGCGCAGGCCCTCGAGCACCCGAAGCTCGGTCCCGTCTTCAAAGCTGACGACCCAGTGGCGCAGGAAAAGAAGGACGGCAAGCGTCCCGGTGATCGCGAGGCCCAGTCGGATCTCGGGGTCGTTCCAGAGGCTTCGAACGCCGTCCGGGCGCTCCTCCGATACAAAAGTCACGCGCGACAGGGCGAAGATCAGAAAGAGGAAGACGATGAACTCGCCGACATAGCCCGATCCGGCTGGTTCGAGACCGCCCAGCACCGAAATGCCCGAAGTCGAGAGTGTCGACATCGAATGTACCAGGCCCACGATGGCGCGGTCGCCTGAGACGACAAGCGCGATCCAGAGGGCGACCGTCAGACCCAGATAGACCGGAAACAGCCGCGCTCCCACGCGCCGGATGCGCTCGGACGGCTCGGCGGTGCGGCGGCTTTCGCGCGCGCCCTGCCCGATCTCGGCGGCCGAGGTCAGTTCGAACCCGCCCAGGTTCAGGGGCGCCATGATCGCGATGGCCGTGACCCAGACGAAGAAGCCGCCCATCCAACCGACCATCGCGCGCCAGAAGTGGACCGCGTCAGGCAGGCGCTCGGGCGCGAAAAGCGTGGCGCCCGTCGTCGTCAGGCTCGACACCATCTCGACATAGGCGTTGAGGAATGTCGTGTCTGGGACCGCCTCCGAGAAGGGCACCGCCAGCATCACGGGCAGCACGGCATAACACGCCACGATCGAGATCAGGTGGCTTCGACCCTGTCGGCGGATCCGGATGTTGGCCGTGGCCAGCGCGACCATGCCGAACAGCATCGAGAAAAGCACCGATGGATAGAAGAACGCCCGCGCCGTCTCGTTGTCGTTGACGACCGAGGCATAGACGGCAGGCACCATCATCGCGGCGGCGCCGATCCCCATGAGGATGACGATGAAAGGCAGGTCGTAAAAGCGGCTCATCAGAAGAAGTCGATCGAGACCTGGAACAGGCGCTCGACCTCGGGGACGTCGGCGGCGAGCGCGAAGACGACGATGACGTCTCCTTCGTCGATCCTCAGATCGCCCGTGGGCTTCACCACCTCGCCGTTCTTCATCACCGCGCCGACCAGCACGCCCTCGGGGAATTCGATGTCGCGGATCAGGCGCCCGGCCAAAGGCGAGGGCGAGAGGATCTGCGCCTCGATCACCTCGGCCTCGGCGTCGCCGATGGAATAGACGCTGCGCACCCGCCCGTGCCGGATGTGCCGCAGGATCGAGCTTACCGTGGTGGCCCGCGGGTTGATGTAGGCGTCGATGGCCAGAGGCTCCATCAGCGGGATCAGCGTCGGATCGTTGATGAGCGCAATGGCCATGGGGCAGCCCAGCTGCTTGGCGCGCACGCTGGCCAGAAGGTTGGTGTTGTCGTCGTCGGTCACGGCGAGGATGGCGTCGGCCCGGTCGATCCCTGCCTCGTTCAGCAGGTCCATGTTCATGCCGTCGCCATGCAGGACGATGGTCCGCTCCAGCGCGTCTGCGGCGCGTTCGGCGTTGAAGCGGTTCTTCTCGATCACGCGGGCGCGCAACCGTTCGGCCCGCCCTTCCAGCGCGCGGGCGACGGCGAGGCCGACGTTGCCGCCGCCAAGGATCACGACGCGCTCCTGACGGTGGACCGTCTTGCCGAAGATCTCGAAGGTCCGATTGATGTCCTGGAAGTGGGCCATCACGTAGACCTGGTCGTCGGGAAAGAGCTGATCGCCCGGCTCGGGCGCGAACAGCTTGCCGTTGCGACGTACGCCGACCACGATCGCCCGAAGCGTCGAGAACAGATCGGTGAGCTGCCGCAGGGGCGTGTTCACCACCGGGCAGTTCTCGTCGAGCTGGATGCCCAGAAGCTGCGCCTTGCCCTCGAGGAACATCTCGGTGTCGAAAGCCGCGGGCGCGTTCAGGCGGCGAAGGGCGGCCTCGGCCACTTCGCGTTCGGGCGAGATCACCACGTCGATCGGCATGTGGTCGCGGCGGTAGAGGTCGGAGTAGATCGCCGTCAGGTAGCTTTGCGCGCGAAGCCGCGCGATCTTGCGTGGCACCTCGAAGATCGAGTGGGCGACCTGGCAGGTGACCATGTTCACCTCATCCGAATAGGTCGCGGCGATGATCATGTCCGCGTCGCGGGCGCCGGCCCGCTCCAGCACGTCGGGATAGCTGGCGTGGCCCGCGATCCCCTGGACGTCGAGCGCATCGGTCGCGCGGCGCACCAGTTCGGCGTTGTTGTCGACGACGGTGACGTCGTTCCTTTCGCCGGAAAGGTGCCGCGCGATCTGCCAGCCGACCTGGCCCGCGCCGCAGATGATGACCTTCATGAAGGGCCCCTTGCCGCCTTCCGTCGCGCCTCTGTCGCATGAGGCGGTGCGGCGATCAAGCGTACAAAGCCGGATGGCCTCGCGAGCTTCGAAAATTTCCGCCATTTTTCAGTTAGTTGCGGTAGCGGGCGCGGCATTTGCGCTGGCACGCGAAACTCTGGCGCGCCGTGGGGCGTGGGTAGGACAGTGAATGAAAACGGAGGAACCGTACATGAAGACCCTTTCGATCGCCGCACTTGCCCTCGCCGCCTCGACCGGCATCGCGCTGGCCGCAGCCCATGCCATGAACCCCGCCGTCATGGCGGCCGATCAGGACGTGTCGAACGGCATCGTCTCGGCTGACATGATCACCGCGACCGAGAACGGATGGCTGGTCGTTCACCGCACCGACGCCGAGATGAAGCCTGGCCCCGTCGTGGGCTATGCGCCCCTGCGCGCCGGTGAGAACACCGACGTCGCCGCCATCCTTCAGGAAGAGGTGGCCCCCGGCGACATGCTTATGCTCATGGTCCACTCGGAAGCGGGCGGCATGTCGACCGGCGTCTTTGAATATACGCTCGGCGCCACGGAAGACGGCCCGATCCGCGTCGACGACCAACTCGTGATGCAGGTCATCACCGCTCAGTAACTGAAAACCATCTTCGCGGGCGGTTCCGGCACGGCTGGAACCGCCCGCAAGATTCCGGGCCGGCAGCCGCCATGACGGTTGCGCCCCCCCGAAGTCCAAGGCACCCTCTCGCAAGACGCGGCGGTACGAAGGAACGGGCCGAACATGACCCCACAGGATCGGATCGAAGCCCTGATCGCCCGCGTGGCACTGGGAGAAAGAGCGGCATTTTCAGACCTTTATGACGCGACGAGCGGGAAACTTCTCGGCGTTTGCCTGCGTGTGTTAAACGACCGTGCAGCAGCCGAGGATGCCATGCAGGACGCCTACGTCAAAATCTGGAAGAAGGCCGACCGTTACCAGGTCAACGGCCTTTCGCCGATGACGTGGCTCATCACCATCGCGCGCAACACCGCCATCGACCGGCTGCGTGCGCGGCGGCCCGAATCCGCGACCGAGGCGATGCTCGATACCCTTCCCTCGCCCCGCCGCTCGCCGGAAGGGGATGTCATCGCGGCGTCCGAGGCGCAGCGCATCGTCGACTGCATGGACGAATTGGCCGAGGACCGCCGCGCGGCGGTTACCGGCGCCTATCTGAACGGCCAGAGCTATGCCGACCTGGCGTCGCGCTTTGACGTGCCGCTCAACACCATGAGAACATGGCTGCGCCGCAGCCTGATCTCGCTGAGGGAGTGCCTGTCCCGATGATGCCCTCCGACCTTCCGGAAGATGACGCGATCCTCGCGGCGGAACTGGCGCTCGGCCTGCTCGACGGGGACGAGGCCCGCGCCGCCGAGGCACGCGCGCTGACCGAACCGGCCTTCGCCCAGGAGGTGACCTTCTGGCAGGCACGTCTTGCCGATCTGGCCTCCGACGTCGCCCCGGTTCAACCGTCTGCCGCCGCACGCCGCCAACTCCTCGCCCGTGTCTTCGGGCAGGAGCAGAAGCAGGGATGGCTGGCCCGCGCCGGGTTCTGGCAGGCTACTGCCGCCGCCTCGCTCGCCCTCGCCGCCGTCCTTGGATACGAAGTCGCCACTCAGGTGCGCGTGCCGATCCTCTATGCCACCGTGCTCACCTCGGAGGATGGCGCGCTTCGGGTCCTCGCCGTCTACGACAGCGTCACGGGGCACATCCGCGTCACGCGCACGGACGGCTCTGCCGCACCGGGCCGCGACCTGGAGCTTTGGGCGATTGCGGACGGCGAGGCGCCCGTCCCTGTAGGCCTTCTGCCCGACGACGCCGCCCGAGCCGGCTACGAGGTTCCCGAAGCCGTCCGCAGCGCGCTCGAAGGCGTGACGCTCGCAATCTCGGACGAACCCGACGGCGGTTCCCCGACGGGCCAGCCCACGGGAGAGATCCTCTCGGCGGCAGGCGTCGAGGAAATCTGACCGACGCATGAAACCCGGGCGCGCCGTCTCCCGTGACTCCTCTGGGGTCGGGACTGCGAACCCGTCCCTGCATGTGCGAGTGCCCCCTGTCCCCTGGCAGGGGCGTCCCCTGGCGGCGTCTTTGCCCGGTGTCTTTGGTTCCTCCGAAGGCGTCGGGTCGCCGGGGGACGGAATAAGCCGTCGCGCCTTCCCGCTTCAGCGTCTAGGGTTCCCGGAAACGGAGGACCGCATGAAGATCACCCGCAACGGCACAAACCCCTCACGTCCCGGCCCGGCCGAGTATTTCACCGGCACCGTCCGCTTCGACACACCGTTCGAGACCGAGGCCCCGGCCCGCGTCTCGGGACTGACCGTCACCTTCGAGCCCGGCGCGCGGACGGCGTGGCACACGCATCCCTACGGCCAGACACTGATCGTGACGGCAGGTGTGGGCTGGGCCTGCACCGAGGGCGGCACGCGCGAGGAGATCCGTCCGGGCGACGTCGTCTGGTTCTCGCCCGACACGCGTCATTGGCACGGAGCGACGGACCAGACCGCCATGACCCACATCGCCATCGCCGAGGCCCGCGACGGAAGCCGCGTGACCTGGGAGGAGCATGTCTCGGACGAGGATTACCTGAGGGGCTGAGCGCCCCTCAAGCGTCCTCTTCCAGGTCCGCCTCCTCGTCCAGCACGCTTGCGATGCGGGCGCCCGAGCGGGACGAGGTCACGACGTTCAGCGACTTGAGCTTGCGGTGCAGCGCAGACCGCTCCATGCCGACGAAGCCCGCCGTGCGGCTGATGTTGCCGCCGAAGCGGTTGATCTGCGTGAGCAGGTATTCGCGCTCGAACAACTCCCGCGCCTCGCGCAGGGGCAGCGTGGCGAGGCTTCCCGACAGCACGACACGGCCTTCCTCGGAAGACTCGGGCGGCGTCTCGGACGGGATCTCGGAGGCCTGAATGTCGCCCCTGTCGCCGCCAAGGATCAGGACGCGCTCGATGACGTTCTTGAGCTGTCTCACATTGCCGGGCCAGCCCATGGTCTGAAGCATCGTCACGGCCTCTTCCGACAGTTTCCGAAGCGGAAGACCCTGCGCCTTGTTGAAGCTGTGGATGAAATGCGTGGCGAGTTCGGGGATGTCCTCGCGCCGTTCGGCCAGCGCCGGCACGTCGATCGGCACCACGTTCAGTCGATGGAACAGCTCCTGGCGGAAGGTGCCGCTCTCGACCTCGGCCTCGAGGTTGCGCGTGGTGGACGAAATCACGCGCAGGTCGACCCGCACCTTGTCGCCGCCGCCGACGCGCTGAAACTGCTGTTCGGTCAGGACGCGCAGGATCTTGGACTGCGTTCCAAGCGGCATGTCGGCCACTTCGTCGAAGTAGATCACCCCGCCATGCGCCTGCTCCAGCAGACCCGGCTCGATCCCGCGGCCCGAGCTTTCACGGCCGAAGAGGACCTCCTCCATCCGCTCGGGCTCGATCGACGCCGAGTTGACGGTGATGAAGGGGCCGTCTGACCTCTCGGAGTGGGTGTGGATGTAGCGCGCGGCAATTTCCTTCCCCGCGCCCGACGGGCCGGTCAGCATCACGCGGCCGTTCGACTTCGTCACCTTGTCGAGCTGCGATTTGAGCGTGCGGAAGGCCGGCGACATGCCGATCATGTCCGTCGTCGTCACGTCCTTCCGTCGCAGTTCGGAGTTTTCGCGCCGAAGCCGCGACGTCTCCATCGCGCGGGTGATGACCACCATGAGCTGGTCGATGTTGAAGGGCTTCTCGATGAAGTCGTAGGCGCCCTGCTTGATCGCTGCGACCGCGATCTCGATGTTGCCGTGGCCCGAAATGATGATGATCGGCACATCCGGGTTGTCGCGCTTCACCGTCTTGAGGATGTCGATGCCGTCCATCCGGCTGTCCTTCAGCCAGATGTCGAGGATCATCAGCGCCGGCGGCTCCTTGTTCAGTTCGGCCATCGCGTCGTCCGATGTCCCGGCCAGACGAGTGGTGAACCCCTCGTCCTTGAGGATGTCCGAGATCAGTTCGCGGATGTCGCGTTCGTCGTCTACGATCAGAATGTCGCCCATCAGTGCATCTCCATCATTCGGCGACTTTCAGGTCGCCTGTCTGCTCGTCTTGTGCCGCAAGCGGCAAGGTTATCTCGGCCCGCGCGCCCACCTTGCCGGTGGCGTCGAGCGGCTCTGCATCGGTGAGGGTCAGCTTGCCGCCGTGTTCCTCGATGATCTTCTTGACGATCGGCAGCCCGAGGCCCGTGCCCTTGGCCCGCGTCGTCACGTATGGCTCGAACAGTCTCGACCGATCCTCGGGCAGCCCGATCCCGTTGTCCGAGACGGTGATATGCGCTGTTCCCTTGGAAGCGGTCAGCGAGACGTGGACGCGGGCCGTGTGACCTTCCGGCGTCTTTCCGCTTTCATGCAGGGATTCAATGGCTTCACCTGCGTTCTTGATGATGTTCGTCAGCGCCTGCCCGATCATCGTCGCGTCCAGCTCGGCAAGGACGGGATGGGTCGGAACGTCGGAGGTCATCCGCACCTCGCCCGCCGCCGCCTCCTGGAGTGTGACGGCGTCGCGTACGATCTGTGCGAGATCCTGAAGGCTCCGTTCGGGTTCGGGCATGCGGGCGAACTTGGAAAATTCGTCGACAATCCGCCGCAAATCCTCGGTCTGGCGCACGATGACATCGGTCAACTGACCCAAGGACTCGGACTGCTCGGCGCTGAGCGCATCGCGGAACTTGCGCTTGATGCGGCCCGCGGAAAGCTGGATCGGCGTCAGGGGGTTCTTGATCTCGTGCGCAATGCGGCGCGCGACGTCGCCCCAGGCCGCCAGGCGCTGCGCCGCCACCAGGTCGGTCACGTCGTCGAAGGCGATCACGTGGCCCTCGTCCTCGCCCTCGGCACCCTTTCGCGTCGCGATGCGAACGAGAAGGGTCTCGGCGATACCGTCGCGCGAGATGCGGATTTCCTCCTGCTCGACCGACCGCCCCGAGACCACGAGCCTGTCGAGAAGGCCGCCGAACTCGGGGACGGCGACGTTCAAATGGGCCGCCTGGACCTCCTCTCCGATCGCGAGAAGACGCTCGGCGGACCGGTTGACGAAGGTGATGCGACCCTGCGGATCGAGACCGATCACGCCCGCCGTGACGCTGGATAGCACGCTGTCAAAGAGCCGCCGCCGCGCCTCGATCTGCTGGTTGGTGTTCATCAGCGCGTCGCGCTGACCCTTCAACTGACGCGTCATCTGGTTGAACAGCCGCCCCAGCATGGCGATCTCGTCGTCGCCCGGCTCCTCGCGCACCTGCACGTCCAGGTCGCCCCCGCCGACACGCTGCGCCGCGCCTGCGAGCCGTCCGACGGGTCGGGCGAGCCTTTCGGCGAACCACAGCCCGACCCAGATCGCGGCGAGGATCAGGATGACCGCGAAGCCGAGGTAGAGAAGGCCGAACTCGAACACCAGCCGACCGCGTTCCCGCTCCAGCTGGTTATAGAGCTGGGCCGTCTCGGCTGCCTCGTCGAGAAGGCCGAGGATGCGACCGTCGACAGCGCGCGAGACGTAGAGGAAGCGGTCGGGAAAGGCGTCGAGGCGCACCAGCGCACGCAATTCGTCGGTGGCGAGGTCCTGGACCACCGCCGTCTCACCGGCGGCGGCCGTGGCCAGCGTCGCGGCGTCCGGCATCTCGAAGTCGAAGAGATAGGATCGTTCGCCCCGGGCCCGGATCTCGCCCGTCCCGTCGATCACGAAAGCCTCGCGCAGGCCACGCTGGATCAGGGCCTGCCCCTGTCCCAGAAGCTGCCGAAGCTCGCCGTCCGACACGAAGGCGGAACGCCGCCGCGCCGAATCCAGCACCTCGGCGAGCGCACCGACATCCTCGACCAGGTCGCGGCGCTGGTCTTCTTCATACGCCTCGGCAGCGGCGAGCGACGCTCCCACCACGCCCGACACGCGGTCCGAGAACCAGCCTTCGAGACCGACGTTGATGGTCATGCCTGCGAAGATGGCGACCAGCACCGTCGGAATAAGCGCGATCATCGCGAAGACGCCGGTCAGGCGCAGGTGGAGGCGAGATCCCGCCGAACGCGCGCGGCGCGCCGAAATCATGCCGGCGATGCGGATGCCGACGAGCGTGGCGACGACAAGTGCGTAAACGAGGTCCGCCATCAGAACGAGTCGCAGAGGCAAGGCCGTCGCCGCGCGGTCGAGCGGGCCGAGAACTGCGAAGGTCATCAGGACGAGAACCGGACCAAGCAGGACCAGCCCCAGACCCGCAGCATTAGAATAGCGCTGCAAGCGTCTGAGGTTGCTCACCTTTTCCCAGGTCAGCGCCCTGGCGCGAGACGTCACGCCGGTCTCCTGTATTCGCCTTGTCGCATAGTGCGACGACCGCCCATATTGTTCTGGACCGTGGGACCGGAGTCACGCATCGGCCACTGTTATGTTGCGGTTTTACATCAACTTGCGGCGGCGTGTCACGCGGATATCAAGGTCGGTGATCTTCTTGCGCAGCGTGTTCCGGTTGATGCCCAGAAGATCGGCACACTTCGCCTGGTTGCCCCCTGTCGCGTCGAGCGCGATGCCGATCAGCGGCGTTTCGACCTCGCGGAGGATGCGCTGGTAAAGGCCCGGCGGGGGAAGCTGGCCTCCGTGCAGGTCGAAATAGCGGCGCAGGTGCTTGGCGATCGAGGCCGAGAGCTTGTCGTCGTCGCTTCCCGTCAGCGGCTCTATCGCGGGCTGATTGCCCAGAACGAGCTCGATCTGGCTGCGCGAGACGGTGTCTTCTCCGCCGGTGAGCGCCAGACGGCGAATGGTATTTTCAAGCTGCCGGACGTTTCCCGGCCAGGAATAGGCTCGGATAAGGTCCATCGCCTCGGGACTGAACGTCCTCACCGGCAGGCCGTCACGCTCGGCCTTGGCCGCGAAGTGATCGGTCAGGGGCCGGATGTCCTCGACCCGCTCGCGCAACGACGGCACATTAAGCGCAACGCCAGAAAGACGGTAGAACAGGTCCTGCCGGAACTGTCCCTTTTCGAGCCGCGCGGCGAGGTCGGCCTGGCTTGTCGCCATGACGCGGGGGCCGCTGTCGCCGAAGCTGTCCAGCATCCGCACGATCCGCGCCTGTGCCTCTTCCGGCAGATCCGCCACCTCGTCGAACAGAAGCGTTCCGTTCCGCGTGCGGCTGATGAGGGTGGCCGGTCCCTCCATCGTCTCGAGGTCCTGGGCCGTCGCCACCACGAAGGGCAGCGTGCGCCTGTCCGACAGGTCGTGGATGGTGCGCGCGATCAGCGACTTGCCGGTGCCGCTTTCGCCCGTGATGAGGACAGGCAGGTCGGCGTTCATCACCCGCGCTATGAGCTGGTAGAGCGACTGCATCGCAGGCGTCCGACCGACGAGCGGCAGGTCGGAGGCGGTCTTTTCGGGCGACTTCGGCGCATTGGCCGACGGCGCGCGGCGCTTGACGTCCAAGGCGCGCCCTGCCCGCTTCATCAGGTCCGGCAGGTCGAATGGCTTCGGCAGATAGTCGTAGGCCTCGGCCTCGGTCGCCTGGATCGCGGTCATTATCGTGTTCTGGGCAGAAATCACGATCACGGGCAGGCCCGGACGCAGGGCGCTGATCTTCGGCAACTGGTCGAGCCCGTTGCCGTCCGGCATGATGACGTCCGAGATGACGAGGTCGCCTTTCCCTTCCTCGACCCACCGCATCAGCGTGACGAGCGACGAAGTCGCATGGACCTTGCAGCCCGCCCGCGTCAGGGCCTGGGTCAGGACCGTGCGGATCGTCCTGTCGTCGTCCGCCACCAGAATCGTGCCGTCCATGCTCTCAAACCTCCGTTATTGCTCCTCGGCCTGCTTGGGGGCGACCGGGAGAGAAATCCTGAAGACCGTGCGGCCGGGGATGCTGTCGACGCTCACCCATCCGTCGTGGTCGGAAATGATCTTCGAGACCAGCGCAAGGCCAAGGCCGGTGCCGTTCTCGCGGCCCGACACGAAGGGCTCGAAGACGTCCTGGGCGATCTCGGGCGGCAGGCCGGGGCCGTCGTCGATGATTTCGACGTTGAGCGGCAGCGTCGCGGTCTTGTCCTTGCGCCTCAGACGCAGGCTCATGTCGTAGAAAGTCCGGATCGTGATCTGGCCCGGCGACCCCTTCGACGCTTCGGCGGCGTTCTTGAGAAGGTTCAGAAAGACCTGCACCATCTGGTCGCTGTCCACGAAGGTCGACGGCAGCGACGGATCATAGAGCTCGGCGATGGTCATGTGCGCGGCGAAGCCCACGGCGGCGGACTTGCGGGCGCGGTCGAGAAGGTCGTGGATGTTGACCGCGCGCCGCGCGGGCGGGCGCAGGTTGCCGAACTGCTCGACCTGTTCGAGAAGGGCGAGGATGCGGCGCGTCTCGCTGACGATCAGGTCGGTCAGCTCGGCATCCTCGGGGGCGAGGTTCATCGACAGAAGCTGCGCCGCGCCGGTGATGCCGGCGAGCGGGTTCTTGATCTCGTGCGCCAGCATCTCGGCCATGCCGATGGCGGATTTCGCGGCCGACTTGACCGACAGCGACCGTCCCAGACGGTCGGCCAGCACGCGGGGCTCCATCAGCATCAGGACGAAGCCCGGCATGTTCGACATGGGCGCGATCTGGATGTTGCAGCTCACGGGCGCGAGGTTGCCGCCGCCGACATCGACGTTGTTCATGAAGAGGCTCGCCTGCTCGCTGCGGACGCGGCCAATGTTGTCGTCGAGGGGCGCGTCGATGGCGAGGGTGTCGAAGACCGGAGTGCCGCGCAGGGAACGGGCCGAGGAATTGAGAAAGCTCTCGGCGGCAGGGTTCGCCTCGACAAGGACGTCGCCCGGGTCGATCAGGAACGCCGGGATCGGCAGCGACAGCCAGAGGTTCTGGAGAAAGACGTTCATGCCGCGCGCGCTCTCTGGAAGCCGACCGACAGGGCGGCTGGAAGCGAGGCGCGAACCTCGCGCGGGGTGCCGGTCAGAACGTGTTTCCTGAGATCCGCCGAGGTCCCCGCCCGGTCCATGTACCATCCGAGGTGTTTGCGGATCACGCGCGCGCCGAGGTCCTCGCCGTAGAAGGCGAGCGTGGCGTCGTAGTGACCCCGCACCATGTCGGCCAGAGCGTCGCCCTCCGGGATGACCGGCGCGGGGCCCATACCCAGGCCGTGTGCGATCTCGGCCAGCCGCCAGGGCGCACCCTGGATGCCGCGTCCGACCATGACGCCGTCGGCACCGGAGCGCGTCAGGGCCTCACGAGCGTCGGCGGCGGTGACGATGTCGCCGTTCGCGATGACGGGGATCGAGACGGCGTCCGTCACGGCGTGGATCGCGGACCAGTCGGCCCGCCCCTTGTAGAACTGACAGCGAGTGCGGCCGTGGACGGTAACCATCCGCACGCCAGCCGCCTCGGCGCGAGCGGCGAGGTCAGGTGCGTTCAGGCAATCGTCGTCCCATCCGAGCCGCATCTTGAGCGTCACCGGCACCGAGACGGCGCCGACGACCGCTTCGATCAGGCGCAGCGCGTGGTCGGGCGTGCGCATCAGGGCCGACCCGGACAGGCCGCCGGTCACCTTCTTGGCGGGGCAGCCCATGTTGATGTCGATGATCTTCGCGCCGTTGGCCTCGACCATCCGCGCGGCCTCGGCCATCCAGTGCGGGTCGCGGCCCGCCAGTTGGACCGAGGTCGTGGCGTCTCCCAGTCCCAGTTCGGCCCTCTCGCGCACCCCGGGTTTGGCCTGCACCATCTCCTGGCTCGCAACCATCTCGCTGACCACCAGCCCCGCGCCGAAGGAGGCGACGAGTTGACGAAATGGGAGATCCGTAATCCCGGCCATGGGAGCCAGGAGGACAGGCGGATCGAGGGAAACGTCGGCGATACGGAGGACCATGCCTAAACCTTGTGCATCGATGTCACAGATACGGGGGCTTTCGGGACGATCCCATGTCGCGTCGGCCAAAAAGCCCCTGAAACCGGCATATGCCTAAAAATTAGGCCAAACAAGTGGTGTCGGTCGCCATTGTCAGCAACAGCGACACGGCCTAGACCGGATCCCACACCGAAGGAAAGGGCCAGACGGCATGGATATCCGCGTCGGCAACGGCTTCGACGTCCATCGCTTCGAAGAGGGCGATCACGTCGTTCTCTGCGGGGTCCCCGTGCCCCATGACAAGCGGCTCGCAGGGCATTCAGACGCCGACGTATCGATGCATGCGCTGACGGACGCGATCTATGGCGCGCTTTCGGCAGGCGACATCGGCCAGCACTTTCCGCCGTCGGATCCACAATGGAAAGGCGCCAACAGCCGCATCTTCCTGCAGCACGCCGTGGCGCTGGCGGCCGAGCGCGGCTTCCGCGTCACCCAGGCGGACGTGACCCTGATCTGCGAGCGGCCCAAGATCGGTCCCCACGCGCCCGCCATGCGCGAGGCGCTGGCCGGCATCATGGGGCTCGATCCGGCGCGCATCAGCGTCAAGGCCACGACCTCCGAAAGGCTCGGCTTCACCGGGCGCGAGGAAGGCATCGCCGCGATGGCGACCGCGACGCTGGTCGCCGAGGGCGGTCTGCCCCCTCCGCATCGCCGTAGGGTGCTGTCCTTCTTCGGCGTGGGTTTCCTGCGTCCGGCCCCCGGCACCTGGGGGTCGCTCGCCGCCCTGCCCTTCGCCTGGATCCTGAACGCGCTTGGCGGGCCCCTGTTTCTTGCTATCTGCGCCATCGTCCTGTTCTGGATCGGCTATCGCCTGACGCGCGCCGAGATCGAGGGCTCGGACGACCACGACCCGTCCTGGATCGTCCTCGACGAGGTGGTGGGCCAGTGGATCGCCGTCCTTCCCGTCGCGATCGGTGCGGCGCATGTCGGCCTAGATCCGCTGCGGCTTTGGCCGGGCATCGTCGCTGCATTCCTTCTCTTCCGGCTCTTCGATGTCTGGAAGCCCTGGCATGTCGGCCGCGCCGACGGGCGGGGGGATGCCTTCGGGCTGATGGCGGACGACGTCTGGGCCGGCGTCTTCGCTGCCGTCATCGGCATCCTGCTGGCCGGCGTGTCGCACGGAGTAATGGCGCTGTGACCGCAGCGCGGCTGATCGACGCCGCCCGGGCAAAGGGCGTTCGCATCGCCACCGCGGAAAGCTGCACCGGCGGCCTCGTCGCGGGTGCCATAACGGACATCGCCGGATCGTCGGACGTCTTCGAATGCGGCTTCGTCACATACTCCAACCTCGCCAAGGTACGGATGCTGGGTGTACGCGAGGCGACGCTTGCAGCCCACGGTGCCGTGTCCGAAGAGACGGCCCGCGAGATGGCGGAAGGCGCGCTGTCGCGGTCGGGCGCCACGCTCGCTGTGTCGATCACGGGCATCGCCGGACCGGGCGGCAGCGAGCACAAGCCCGAGGGGCGGGTCTGCTTCGGGATCGCCTCGTCCGGGGGCACAAGGACGGAGACGGTCGATTTCGGAGCCCCGGGACGTGCCGAAGTGAGGCGCCTCAGCGTCGCGCACGCCTTGTCGCTTCTCTCCACTGCCGTCGACAAACTGCCCTGAAGTCAGGCGACGCCCGCCCATTTCGCCTGTTTTGAAGGCATTCGTAAAAGTGCCTTCCAAAATGGCATCTTCGGACGCATCTGCCTCTTTTCCGCGCGCCCACCCTGCGGTTTCTCACCGCGAACGACCATAGGGAGGGGAACATGGTAGGAGCGGACACCGCCTGGATCATCGTCGCGACGGCGCTGGTTCTTTTCATGACGCTGCCTGGGCTGGCGCTGTTCTACGGCGGTCTTGTGCGGTCGCGAAACGTGCTGAGCGTCTTCATGCACTGCTACGCCATCGCTTGCCTGATGAGCATTCTCTGGCTCGCCTGCGGCTATTCCATCGCCTTCGGAGGAGAAGGCTTGCTGTGGGGCGGGCTCGGCAAGGCGTTCCTGGCCGGCGTCGATGCCGACACCGTGGCGGGCACCCTGCCCGAGGTGCTGTTCTTCGCCTTCCAGATGACCTTCGCGATCATAACGCCGGCCCTGATCGTCGGCGCTTACGTCGAGAGGGTCAGCTTCGGCTTCGTCCTGTTGTTCTCGGGCCTGTGGATGCTGCTCTGCTATGCGCCCGTCGCCCATTGGGTCTGGGGCGGCGGCATGCTGGCCGACGGCGGGATCTTCGGCGAGACGGGGGTTCGCGACTTCGCGGGCGGCATCGTGGTTCACGAGACCGCGGGCCTCGCCGCCATCGTCCTTGCCCTGATGCTGGGGAGACGGCGCGACGCGACGAAACCGCCGCACAACCCCGGCTTCGTGATGATCGGCGCGGCGATGCTGTGGGTCGGCTGGTTCGGCTTCAACGGCGGATCGCAACTCGCCGCCGACGGCGGCGCTGCCATGGCGCTGACGGTCACGCATATCTCGGCCTCGGCGGCGTCGCTGACATGGGCGTTGTGGGAGCGGATCAAGTACGGCAAGGCGTCGCTGGTGGGCATCGTCACCGGAACGATCGCAGGCCTCGCCTCGATCACGCCGGCCTCGGGCTTCGTCGGCCCGGTCGCGGCTCTGGTCATCGGCGGCATCGCAGGCATCCTCTGCCAGGAGACGGTCGTGGTGATGCGCAATCGCCTGAAGATCGACGACACGCTCGACGTCTTCGCCGTCCACGGCGTCGGCGGTATTTTCGGAACGGTGATGATCGCGGTCCTGGGCGCCGGGTCGTGGGCGGCACAGCTGGGCAGCCTTCTGATCGTGGGCGTCTTCACCGTGGTGATGACCTTCGTCCTCGCCGCCGTGGCGCGTGCTCTTGTGGGGATGCGCGTGGATGTCGAAACCGAAACGACAGGCCTTGACCTCGCGCAGCACGGCGAGCGGGCCTACGACATCACGTCCTGACGGCTCAGGAGGCGCGGGCGACCGCGCCTTCCCCTGCGAGGACGGCGCCGGGCAGCGTGACGGTGACCACGCTGCCCGATCCGTTTTCGGGGCGCGCCACCAGCAGAGTCCCGCCCCGCGCACGGATCAGGCGGCGCAGACCGACGAGACCGAAGCCCGAGTCATGCCGCATCTCGCCGCCCGAAAGAAACGCCTTCGCCGGGTCCTCGAAGCCGCGGCCATCGTCCGACACACCGATTGCGATCTGACCTCCTGAACGCTGTTCCGCCCAGATGCGCAGGGACAGCCGTGCCGCTCCGCCATGGCGGATGGCGTTGTCGACGAGGTTGCGCAGCACGATCTGAAGCACCGGCCGTTCGACATCGAGCGTCGCCTCGCCCGCGCTGAGATCATGCCGGCCTTCGGGATCGAGCATCGCGAAGATCACCCGGCAGAGTTGGCCCAACTCCACGAGTGTCGTCGGCACGTTCGCGACGGTCGATGCCTGCACCGCTGCCAGCACGTCCGCCAGAAGCTCTTGCGCGCGTGTTGCGATGCCGACGATGCGCCCCGCCGTTTCGGGGTCGTCGTGAGCGTCCTCGCAAAGGTGGATGATGTTCCGCAGGGGCGTGCGGAGATCGTGGGCCGCCATGCCGAGAAAAAGCTCCCGTTCCTGGTCCTGCGCCGCGGGGGGAAGCGTCACGACAAGGGCGTCGCGGCCTGGCACGGGCCAAAGGGACACCGCGCCGAGGGTGCCGGGCGCGGCCCCCGATCCGCCCGGAGGCGGAAGGCGAAGCGCCGCCGTTCCGAGCACGTCGTCCACGCGGCGACCGAGGACTTCGGCCCTGCCAAGCCCGGTCAGCCGTTCGGTCGTCCGGTTCCAGAACACGATCCTGGCCCGCGCGTCGGCGGGCATCAGGACGAAGACCGGCGCTTCAACGCCGTCGAGCCATTCGAAGCCTGTCATGTCCTACGGACTAGCCCCGAAGGCTTAAGCGGGGCTTAAAGCCCGGGCTTGCCTTCCGGGGGCCGGCCCGATTGAATGGCGAAAAGTGAGGGAGACACGCATGACCACGAAGGAAAGCTACATCCGGCGCCAGGCCAGCAAGCTGACGGCCGGCCAGATCAACCGCCGCCGCTTCATCATGTCGGCGCTCGCCACGGGTGTGACGCTGCCGACCGCGCTGTCGCTCGCGAGCCGCGCCCAGGCGCAGACGCCAAAGGCGGGCGGTCTCTTCCGCCTCGCCTCCAGCTACGGCTCGACCACCGACATCCTCGACCCCTCGACGGCCGAGAACGCCTTCACCCAGATGCTGATCCACTCGCGCGGCAACATGCTGACCGAAGTGTCGAACACGGGCGAGCTGATCGGCGAACTGGCCGAAAGCTATGAGCCGTCGAACGGTGCCAAGACCTGGGTCTTCAACCTGCGCAGCGGCGTCGAATTCCACGACGGCAAGACGCTGACTGCGGACGACGTGATCGCCAGCCTGAATTACCATCGCGGCGAGAACACGAAATCCGCCGCGAAAGGCCTCGTCGCCAGCGTCACCGACATCAAGAAGGACGGCGACAACCGCGTCATCGTCGAGCTCGAGTCCGGCAACGCCGACTTCCCGATGATCGTCTCGGACTATCACCTGATGATCATGCCCTCCGAGAACGGCGAGCTCGTCGATCCGAACGGCATGAACGGCACGGGCGGATATGTCCTGAACGCCTACGATCCCGGTGTGCGGGCGCAGTTCACGCGGAACCCGAATTACTGGAAGGAAGGTCGCGCGCACTTCGACGAGGTCGAGATGCTGTCGATCCTCGACACCACCGCGCGCCAGAACGCGATCATGAACGGCGAGGTCGACTATGCCGACACGATCGACCCCAAGACCGTAGCCCTTCTCGGCCGGGTGCCGACGCTCACGATCCTCGAGACGACCGGCACGCAGCACTTCACTTTCCCGATGCGTCTCGATGTCGAACCATTCGGCAACTACGACCTGCGGATGGCGCTGAAGTACGCGATCAATCGGCAGGAGCTCGTCGACAAGATCCTGCTCGGCCACGGGGTCGCGGGCAACGATGTGCCAGTCAACGGGTCGATGCCCTTCTTCAATACCGAGCTGCCCGTCCACGAGTTCGACGCCGAGAAGGCGGCCGAGCACTACAAGAAGTCCGGCCACTCCGGGCCGATCCAGCTGTCCGTCTCGGACGCGGCCTTCGCGGGCGCGGTCGATGCGGCACAGCTCATGGCGGCTTCGGCCGGCCAGGCGGGCATCCAGATCGAGGTCGTGCGCGAGCCCTCGGACGGATACTGGTCGAACGTGTGGAACAAGAAGGGCTGGTGCGCCTGCTACTGGGGCGGACGTCCGACCCAGGACTGGATGTATTCCTCGGCCTACGTCGCGGACACCGAGTGGAACGATACCGCCTGGAAGGGCACCGAGGCGGCGGACAAGTTCAACGACCTGGTCGTTTCGGCCCGCTCCGAGACCGACGACGCCAAGCGCAAGGACCAGTACTGGGAGGCGCAGCGCCTGCTTCAGGACGACGGCGGCGCGATCGTCGCGATGTGGGCGAACTATATCGCCGCACACGGCAACGGTGTCGCCCACGACGAGGCGGTCGGCGCGAACTGGGTCAACGACGGCCTGAAGGTCGCCGAACGCTGGTGGTTCGCCGGCTGAGCCGCAGACCGACCTGAACGAGACGGGACGCGGGGGAAACCTCGCGTCCCTGTCGTTTCTAGACCCCCGCCGACTGCCCGCCGTCCACCGTCACAAGGCTGCCCGTCATGAAGCGCGAGGCGTCGGAGGCGAGAAGAAGGAATGGCCCGGTCAGGTCGTCCAGTTCTCCGAACCGCGACATGGGAATGCGGCGGCGGATCTTGTCGCCCACCTCTCCCGCGAGCGCGTCCTCGTTGATCTCGGTGTCGAAATAGCCGGGCGCCAGAGCGTTTACACGTATGCCTTTCGTCGCCCACTCGAGCGCCAGTGCCCGTGTCAGGTTGGCGATCCCGGCCTTCGAGGCGGCATAGGCGGCAACCGATTTGGCCGCGCGCGAGGCGAGGATGGAGGCCACGTTCACGACGACGCCCTGCCGCCCCTCGGCGATGTTGAGCGCCATCGCGTCGCGGGCGAGACGGAACGGACCCGTGAGGTTGGTGTCGATCACGCGCTGCCATTCGTCGTCGTCGGTCTTTGCTGCAGGTCCGAGGTTGGACACGCCGGCGTTGTTGACGAGGATGTCCAGCGGTCCGGCCTTCTTTAGCGCGTCGGCGCAGGAGGCGGCGTCGGTCACGTCGAGCGCCACGGTTCTGACCCATCCTCCCGTGGCTTCGATCCTCTCTGCCAGCTCCGCGAGGCGATCTTCCCGGCGCGCGGCTGCGACCACCTCGGCCCCGGCCCCGGCGGCGACGAGCGCGAAATGTGCGCCGATGCCGCTGGAGGCTCCGGTGATGAGGATGCGCTTGCCGTCGAGCCTGAACATGTCCGCCACCCCGCTCATGTCCGGTCGAAGAGGCCCGTCAGCGCGCGCCCGATGACGGCGGTGACACGCGGGCGGCGACCTGCCCCGAAGGGCAGCGGGCGGCAGACCTCCATCGCCGCGATCCCCACCCGTGCGGTCAGCGCGCCGTTGATCATGCCTTCGCCGAACCGCCGCGAAAGCTTGGCGAGGACGTGACCGCCGCCGACCGAACCGATGAGGTCGTCGCCGACCGCCACAGCGCCCGTGGCAACCAAGTGGGTCAGGACCGCGCGCGTCAGCCGCCAGGCGCCGAGCGTGCCCGACCGGCCGCCGTAAACCTCGGCGATGCGGCGGATCATGCGCAGGTTCGAGGTCAGCGCCGCAGCGACGTCGGCGAAGGCCAGCGGCACCAGCGCCGTCACCGTCGCCACCTGCCGCGCCGCCGCCTCGACCTCGCGCAGGGCCATGGCGTCCAGGGGGGCGAGAAGCGAATCCTCGGCGAGCGTGATGAGGACATCGGGGTCGAAGCTCTGCTCGATCCCTTCCTCCAGCCGCTGACGGCCCCACTTGGTGTCGTCGCGCCCCGCGTAGAACGAGGCCAGGTGGCGGGCCAGCGTACGGGCGCCTTCGGTGCCGCCCGAGGCGATGACGCGCGCGGCCTCGTCGTGCAGACGCTCGACGCGGGAAAGTCGGGCCAGTGCCGCCGCCTCGCGCAGGATGATGGCGAGACAGACGAGGACGAAGAGCACCAGGAGCGTCAGCGCAACGGCCCCCAGCACCTCGTTCCGCGCAATGAGCGAGGCCGTCCAGTCCCAGAGCGCCACACCCGCGAAGAAGGTGACGACAGCCCCCAGAAGCCGCCAGAACCATGCCGCCAGCGCCGAACGCGGACGTCCGGCCAGCGTGGCGACCGTCTGCATCGCCTGCCCCGTGGGCGCGGCTTCGGGTTCGGCCACGGCGGGCGCGTCCGCCGGGCTTTGCATCTCGGAGCGCGGGTCGAGGTCGATCAGGACGGGGCCGTGGTCGCGGGTGTCGGTCATCTCAGGCGATCTCCGATCAGGAACTCGGCGGCGCGGTCGAGCCTGATGTGGGGCGGGCCGTCGCCGGGCTTGAGGGTCACCGGCTGCGGGGCGAAGGTCATTATGCTGTAATCCTGTTCCAGCCAGCGGTCGGCACCCTGACGCGACGGGATCAGAAGCTTGCCTGGATCCTCGGGCAGGCGGCCGGGGTACATCGCGACGCTCTTGCCACCGTCGAGAAGCCGGCCCCGCACGAGATCGAGCGTGCGCCCGCCCTGCTCCACCCGGTCTTCGGTCGTGGCGCGGAGAGCGGCGATCGACATGGCCTGCGTCTCGGCGCCCGCGAAGTCGGCACGGGTCTTTGCGTCGGCCAGAAGAGCGGCGGCGATGGCGGTAAGTTGCGCGTGCTGCGCGTGGTGCAGGTGGTCGGCCTTGGTCGCGGCGAAGAGGATCTTCTCGACCCGCTTGCCGAGCAGCAGCTTCGAAAGGAAGGCATTCCGGCCCGGACGGAAAGCGCCGAGAATGTCGGCGAGCGCAAGCCGCATGTCTTCGACCGCCTTCGGCCCCGAATGGATGGCGCCGAGGACGTCGACCAGCACCACCTGCCGGTCGATGCGGGCGAAGTGGTCGCGGAAGAAGGGCTTCACGACCTGGCGCTTGTAGGCCTCGTAGCGGCGCGCGAACTCGCGCCCGAGGCTGCCCCTCGGCCAGTCCTGCGGCGGCAATGGCGCGAAGGTCAGGGCGGGCGAGCCCTTGAGATCGCCCGGAAGCAGGAAGCGGCCGGGCGTGCAGTCCGAGTAGCCGGCGTCGCGCAGGGCCTGGAGCGAGGCGGCGAAAGCCTCGGCGAGGGACTTTGCGGCGACCTCGTCCAGCTTGGCGTCCGGATTGGCTGCGGCCAGAGCCTCCTTAAAGGCAGCGGCCTCGGGGCGTGGATCGTTGCGCGCCAGCGTGTCGCGCGACCATTCCTCGAAGGTCTTGTCGAGAAGGCCAAGGTCGAGGAGCCACTCGCCGGGATAGTCCACGATGTCGAGATGAAGGGTTCGCGGACCCTGAAAGCCGGACAGAAGACCCGAGGGCCGCACGCGAAAGGACAGCCGCAACTCACTGATCCCGTTCGTGCTTTCCGGCCAATGGGGGTCCGGACCCGTCATCGCGGCGAGATGCGCCTCGTAGTCGAAGCGCGGGACCGTGTCGTCGGGTTGCGGCTGGAGCCAGGCGGTGTGGATCCGGCCCTCGGCCGCGGCCCTGAGCGCGGGCATCCGGCCGCGCGAGATGAGGTTGGCCACGAGCGAGGTGATGAAGACCGTCTTGCCGGACCGGGCAAGGCCCGTCACGCCGAGGCGCACCACGGGCTCGAAGAAGGCGCCGCTGACGGTGCTCATCGTCGCCTCGACGCCGCGCGTCAGTCCGTCCGCAATGTCGCCGAGTATCACTGCCTGCCCCTTCGCTTCGACCTGAACATATGTCGCGCCGGGCGGCATTGCCATCGTGCAGCCGCACAACACCCCGATTCGCGAGAGAAAACCGGGCTTTCCCGGTTTCCCTTCGCCGCCTATAAGCGGCCTCGCTGCAAGGAGATCCAGGCGATGCGCAACGCGACCGTGACGCGGACGACGGCCGAAACCGACATCACCGTCGAGATCGACCTCGACGGGACCGGAACCTATGACAACGACACCGGCGTGGGGTTCTTCGACCACATGCTGGACCAGTTGGCGCGGCATTCGCTGATCGACATGACGGTCCGCGCCAAGGGCGACCTCCACATCGACGACCACCACACGGTCGAGGATACGGGCATCGCTCTTGGTCAGGCGCTGGCGAAGGCGCTTGGCGACAAACGCGGGATTCGGCGCTATGGCGCCTGCCTTCTGCCGATGGACGACGCGCTGGTGCGCGCGGCTCTGGACCTGTCGGGGCGGCCGTTCCTGGTGTGGAATCTTGTCCTGCCGACGCCTAGGATCGGCACATTCGACACCGAGCTTGTGCGGGAATTTTTCCAGGCTTTCTCGACACATGGCGGGATCACGCTGCACGTCGACGCGCTGCACGGGATCAACAGTCACCACATCGCCGAGGCGGCCTTCAAGGCGGTGGCACGGGCGCTGCGCGAAGCGGTCGAGACCGATCCGCGGAAGGGCGATACGATCCCGTCCACCAAGGGCGCGCTGTGACGGCTGTACCATGCTGACCGTCCTGATCGACTACGGCGCGGGGAACCTTCATTCCGCCGAGAAGGCGTTCCAGCGCATGGCGCGCGAGACGGGGGCGGGCCGCGTCCTCGTGTCGGACCGGACTGAGGATGTGGCGCAGGCGGACCGGTTGGTGTTGCCGGGGGACGGGGCGTTTCCGGCCTGCATGGCGGAACTTCGGGGACAGGAGGGGCTGTTCGACGCCTTGGTGGAAGGCGTTGAAATCAAAGCGAAACCTTTCCTCGGCATCTGCGTCGGGATGCAGCTCATGGCGCGGGCGGGGCATGAGTACGAGACGGTCGCGGGGCTTGGCTGGATCGACGGCGAGGTGCGGTGGATCGAACCGTCGGACCCGTCGCTGAAGGTGCCGCACATGGGGTGGAACGACCTGGTTATCGACCGGGCGCATCCGGTGACCGAAGGGTTAAGTACCGGGGATCATGCGTATTTCGTCCACTCCTACCAGATGGAGATGAATGACCCGACGCAACTGATCGCGCATTGCGATTATGGCGGGGCGGTGACGGCTATCGTCGGACGGGACACCATGGTCGGGACGCAGTTTCACCCCGAAAAGAGCCAGGCGGCGGGTCTGCGGCTGATCGCGAACTGGCTGCGCTGGATGCCCTGAACGCCACGTCGGTATCGCGTCGGTATCGCGTCGGTATTGCGTAGGTGTCTGGCGCCGCGTCCCGCCCGTGCTAGCATCATGGTCATGCGCAGCCTTGCCCTCCCTCTCCTACTCCTCTCCAGCCCTGCCCTCGCCCAGGAGGCGCCCCCGTTTGCGAGCTTCGACCTGGCGAGCGAGCCCGTCCTGAACGACCCGCACGACCTTGCGATGGGGCCTGACGGCCGGCTCTATGTCGCCGACAAGTTCGGCGCGCGGATCGCCGTCTTCGACCCCGAGACGCTGGAGCTGATCGAGATGCTGGGCGAAGGCTTCCTGCCAGGGGTCCACGACATCAGCTTCGGGCTCAACGGATCGATCGCCGTCGCGGTCACGAACGCCGGCGCGGTGGCGATCTACGAATCGCTCGACGTCCTGGGGGACGAACCCGACATCGGCGTGACGGCTCCGGGCACCGAGGGTGCGCTTCTGCATTCGAACGGCGACCTCTACGCGATGGCGAGCGCCATCGGCGTCCTCGCGCGGTTTCGCGACCTGAAGCTGGTTTCGACGGTCGAAGGGCATCCGGGCGCGCACGACGTGGCCGAGGCGGCGGATGGCGCGATCTGGGTCGCGGACAACGCGGCGCGGCGGCTGGTCAAGTATTCGCCGGACCTGGAGCGGCTACAGGTGATCGAAGGTCCGGCCTTCGGGTTTCGCGGTCCGCGCTATCTGGACGTGACAGAGACCGGGATGCTGGTGGTGGCCGACCAGGACGCGCATCGCATCCTGATGATCGACCCGGACGCGCCCGGAGGCGGAGCGCTGGTGGGGGTGTTGGGAGATGGGACGCCGGGTCTGGGACCGAACCGATTCGACGATCCCGAGGGTGTGGCGGTCGATGGCAGCCGCTACTTCTTCAGCGACTCGGACAACAACCGGATCGTTCGCTATTCCGTGGTGCTGAATTAGGTCTTACGCGTCGTCGCGGTCTTCGGACCGGATGTCGAGCCAGTCGGACACAAGCGCCATCGTCAGGACGAGGCTGCCGGTCAGCACGTAAGCCAGGAAGGACAGCGCCAGCGAGCCCGTCGCGTCCCAGGTCGAGATCGCGATCGCGAGCGCCGCGATGATGCTGATCGACAGATGAACCATGTGAAACCTCATCCCTGGGTTGTCGGGACAAGGTCACATCGAAATCTGACCAAACTGTGACTCGACCGTGGGCAAGATTTGGGCAGGCATTATTTAATACCTCGATTTTTAGGCGGATTGTCCGCCCATCTCCACGGACGGGTGAAGGGCGCCAGCGCTCTGGTGACGGCTGCATCGTCGCATCCCTCGCGTCCCGAGAGGCAGGCGACGAGGCCGAGCTTCTTGTCCTCCTCGACATGCGCAACCCCCGCGGGAAGACCCGCCGCTTCGAGCGTTGCGTCGTAGATGCGCGAGATGGCGCTGCGGCGGAGGTCGGGTTTGAAGACCTTGCCGACGGCGGTCTTGGGGATCTCGGGCAGGATCTCGACATACTTGGGGATCGCCGCGCGTTCGGAGACGCGCTCCTTCAGGAAGTCGAGCAGCTCCCCGGGGGTGGCGGTGCCGCCGGCGACGAGCTCGACGTAGACGCAGGGCACCTCGCCCGCGTGGGCGTCGGGCTGGCCGATGGCGCCGACGACGGCGACGGCCGGGTGGCCCGCCAGCGCCTCCTCGATCAGCGCGGGGTCGATGTTGTGGCCGCCGCGAATGATGAGATCCTTGGCCCGGCCGGTGATCCAGAGATACCCCTCGTCATCGATCCGGCCCAGATCGCCGGTGCGCAGGTAGCGGTCGTGGTGGTAGAGCTTCGCGTTCTTGTCGGCCTGCGTATAGGTGTTGCCGGGCCAGACGCCGGGGTTCGAGACGCATATCTCGCCGACCTCGTCCACGGCGCATTCCCTGACACCCTCGGCGGTTTCCGTGAGGATCTTCACGTCGGTATAGGGGAACGGAAAGCCGACTGAGCCGATCTTCTTGACGCCGCCGATGGGGTTGCAGGAGACGAGGCAGGTCGCCTCGGTCAGGCCGTAGCCCTCGACCACCTCGACGCCGCAGGAGGCCTCGAACCGCTTGAAGAGTTCGACCGGCAAGGGGGCGGAGCCCGAGAAGGCCATCTTCACCGACGAGAGGTCCGCGTTCACGGGCCGCTGCATGAGGGCCGCGAAGGCCGTGGGTACGCCGATGATGAAGGTGGCGCGCCAGCGTTCGACGAGCTTCCAGAAGTTGTCCATGACGCCGTCGCCGCGATACCCGGCGGGCGTCGGGAAGACGACGTGCGCGCCGGCGGACAGGGCCGACATCAGGACGGGTTCGACCGCGAAGACGTGGAACAGCGGCAGCGGGCACATGATGACGCTTTCGTGGTCGAAGAGAAGGTTCGCCCCGATCCAGCCGTTGTAGATCATGCCCTGGTAGCGGTGCTGGGCGATCTTCGGCATCCCCGTCGTGCCGCCGGTGTGGAAGAGTGCTGCGACGCGGTCCTGGCCGCCGTCCGCGAAGGTCAGCGTTTTCGGCTGCTTCGCGAGTTCGGCGTTGAAGTCGAGGACGCGCGCCTTGTGGGCCACCTTGTTCTTCGGGCGGATCAGCGGGACGATCAGCGTCTTGATCCCCTTGAGGTAGCGCAGGAGGTCGACTTCGAGAACGGTGGTCACGCCCGGCGCCTGTTCGATGGCGGCGGCGGCCTTCTGGGCGACCTCGGTCTTGGGGAAGCTCTTCAGTGTGACGACGAGCTTGGCGCCCGTCTCGCGCAAGAGTGCCGCGATCTGGTCGGTCTCGAGGAGCGGGTTGATCGGGCTGACCTTGCCCGCGATCATGCCGCCGAGAAGCGCGTAGGCCGTTTCCAGCGAGTTGGGGAGGATGCAGGCGACGACGTCGCCCTCGCCCACTCCGAGACTGCGGAAGAGGTTCGCGGCCTGGCAGCTTTTGTCGAGGACGGTCGACCAGTCGACGGTCTCGGATTTCGACGCCGGGTCGGAGAGGAGCTGGAACGACACCGCCGGACGGTCGCCGTGGACCTTGGCGGTGGCGTCGAGGCGGGCGTGGATGGTGCGGGGCTGGTCCCGATCCTGCCACGTCATCTCGGCCTCGATCGCGTCCCTGCGCTCGCGCGAAGAAAATTCCATCCGCTCCTCCCCTGTTGCGCAAAGTCTCACCGGAAATGGGCAACCGGGCAAGCGCGACCGGGCGTCAGGGACGCGGCGTCAGTAGAGAGAGCGGCGGTAGGCTTCCTCGAGATCGGCGTCGAGCTTCTTCAGCGTGCCCTCGTCGGCGGGGGCGCCGGCGGTCTGGTCGGTGAGCATCGCCATGAGCGAGGGCATCTCGGCGCGGTCGCGGTGCTGCGCCGGGTCCCAGAGGCGCGAGCGGCGGAGCGCCTTGGCGCAGTGGAGGAAGACTTCATCGACGCGCACGACGATGGCGAGGCGCGGGGCGCGGCCGTCGACGGCGAGGCTGTCGAGGAGAGCGGGATCGGTGACGAGGCGGGCGCGGCCGTTGATGCGGAGCGTTTCGTCGAAGCCGGGGACGAGGAAGAGGAGGCCCACGACGGGGTTCGCGGCGATGTTGGCCAGCGTGTCGAGGCGGTTGTTGCCGGGGCGGTCGGGGATGGCGAGGGTGCGGGCGTCGAGGAGGCGCACGAAGCCTGCAGGGTCGCCACGCGGGCTGACGTCGGCGCGGCCCTCGGCGGTCTGGGTGCCGATGCAGAGGAAGGGCGAGCGCGCGATGAAGTCGGCGGCGTGGCGGTCAATGTGGTCGAGGCACTTGAGCGCGGCCATCGTGTGCGTGGCCGGGTAGAGCGCGCGCAGCGACGCCTCGTCGGTGATCGTGTGGGCCGCGTCGAAGTCCGTGTCCGCCATGCTCTGTCCTTTCGTCGCCGACCGCGACAGGGCTAGCGCATCGCGCGCCCGGGTGAAATGCCTCAGAGCTCGGCGCCGTCGGTGAACTGGAGCCGCGCGAGGCGCGCGTAGAGACCGCCCTCGGTCACGAGGCTGTCGTGGGTACCCTGGGCGACGATGCGGCCGTGGTCGAAGACGAGGATGCGGTCGGCCTTCTTCACCGTCGCAAGGCGGTGCGCGACGACAAGCGTGGTGCGGCCCGAGGACAGCCGCTCGACGGCGTCCTGCACGAGGCGTTCGCTTTCGGCGTCAAGCGCGCTTGTCGCCTCGTCGAGAAGGAGGATCGGCGCGTCGCGCAGGATGGCGCGGGCGATGGCGATGCGCTGCTTCTGGCCGCCCGACAGCATCACGCCGCGCTCGCCGACATAGGTGTCGTAGCCATCCGGAAGGGCCGCGAGGAAGTCGTGGGCGGCGGCGGCGCGGGCGGCGTCCTCGACCTCGGCATCCGTGGCGTCGGGGCGGCCGAAGCGGATGTTCTCGCGCGCGGTGTCGGCGAAGACGACGGGCTCCTGCGGGACGAGGGCGACGTGGCGGCGGAAGTCGGACCGGGCCAGCGTCGTCAGGTCGTGGCCGTCGATGCTGACGCGGCCCTTCGCCGGATCCCAGAAGCGGAGGAGAAGCTGGATCACGGTCGACTTGCCGGCGCCCGACGGCCCGACGAGCGCCACCGTCTCACCTGGAGATACGTCGAAGCTGACGTCTTCCAGCGCGGCGGCGTCGGGCCGGGACGGATAGCGGAACGAGACGCCCTCGAACGCCACGCGACCCGCGACGGGCGGGGTCAGAGCCTCGGGCGCTTCGGGGTCGGACACGGTGTCGCTGGCGTTCAGAAGTTCGACAAGGCGCTCGGTGGCGCCGGCCGCGCGCTGAAGCTCGCCCCAGATCTCGGACAGCGCGCCAACCGCGCCCGCGACCATGACGGCGTAGATGACGAACTGCACCAGCTCGCCCACGGTCATGGTGTCGGCGCGCACGTCGCGCGCCCCGATCCAGAGAACGCCGACGACGCCCGAGAAGATCAGCGTGATGACGATGACCGTCATCAGCGCCCGCGTGCCGACCCGCTTTCTCGCCGCGACGAAGCTTTTTTCGGTCACGTCGGCGAAGCGCGCGCGGCTCTTGCCTTCGTGCGTATAGGCCTGCACCGCCTGCACCGAGAGCAGCGTCTCGGAAGCCGAACCGGAAGACGAGGCGATCCAGTCCTGGTTCTCGCGGCTGAGAACGCGCAGGCGGCGGCCGAGGACCACGATCGGGACGATGATGACGGGCACGATCAGCAGGACGAGGCCCGCGAGCTTGGGCGAGGTGACGAAGAGAAGGACCAGGCCGCCGATAAGGATCAGCACGTTCCGCAGCGCCACCGAGACCGACGACCCGATGACGGACAGGATGAGCGTCGTGTCGGTGGTGATGCGGCTCAGGACTTCGCCCGTCATGATGCGCTCGTAGAAGGCGGGGCTCATGCCGATCATGCGGTCGAAGACGGCGGTTCGGATGTCGGCCACGACCCGTTCGCCCAGACGCGTGACGAGGTAATAGCGAACGCCCGTCCCGATGGCGAGGAAGACGACGATGGCGAGTGCGGCGCTGAAATAGCCGTCGAGAAGCTCGGAGGCCGAGGTTTCGAACCCGTCGACCACGCGGCGGACGGCCACGGGCAGGATGAGGGAAATCATCGCCGTGACGACGAGGGCGACACCTGCGGCGAGGAGCATCCGGGGATATCGCCAGACGAACGGCCAGAGGGCCCTCAGCGCGCCGACGTTGCGGGACGTCGCCCGGTCTTCCGTTTGTGATGCGGCCATGAGCTCTCCCTCGTGCGGGCCGGATACCCAAGGGGCGGCGGGGCCGCAAGGTTCAGGTCGTCACAGGGCGGTGCGGAATTCGGGAGGGGGTCTGGAGCGGGCGGCGGGAATCGAACCCGCGTCATCAGCTTGGAAGGCATGCGTCAGCACTCGAACTATTCAATCTAAATCAGCAAGTTAAGCTGACCTAGGCTAGTGCTTTGCAGGTAAAATGTCGGAAAGTATTTTGTGGAGCGGGCGGCGGGAATCGAACCCGCACGTTCAGCTTGGAAGGCTGACAGGCTACCACTACATCACGCCCGCGCAGATTTATTCGGTGAGTATTTCAATGGTCGTGCGGGGTCAAGCATATGTCCTGAACGGGCGGCGCTGACGTCCTGCAGCACCGTCCTGCATCGCATGTCGCTTCTGCACACCTCCCGCCCCTGCCCTCCGGTATGACAAAGGCTGGGATGTAGCCAGCGGGCTTGCCCAACATCTACGTCTGTTCCCGGACTACGCGATCGTAATTGCAATGGTCGACACGGTCTCGGCTTTGCGGGATTTTCCGGACCTCTGCGTGCTTAATCCTCTATAAGGATCCAGTTGTATCTGATGTCGCTACGTTAGGAATCACTGGTTGCGAAAGCCGGAGCTCGACCCCTACCGCGCCAAGCGGAACTTCAAGCGGACGCCGGAGCCAGCGGGCACGCGGACCGAACTGGGGCAGCAGCGTTTCGTCATTCACAAGCATCACGCGACAGCCGACCACTACGACCTTCGCCTCGAACTCGACGGCGTTCTGAAAAGCTGGGCCGTGCCGAAGGGTCCGTTGCTCGACCCGTCGCAGAAACGCTTTGCAGTCGAGACTGAGGACCATCCTGTCGAATACCTTGATTTCGAGGGCGTGATCCCCGCCGGCGAGTACGGCGGCGGCCCAATGATCGTGTGGGACACCGGCACCTGGGCTCCAATGGGCGACGCGGTCGCGGACCTCGCCTCAGGCGGGTTCAAGTTTCGGCTGTGGGGCGAGAAGCTCAAGGGTGGCTGGATGCTGGTCCGGCTCAAGAAGAAGCGCGGCGAGGACAAGGCAGGCTGGCTCCTGTTCAAGGAACATGACCAGAGCGCGTCGACTGAAGGAGACATTCTCGTCGATCGCCCCGAGAGCGTGAAGTCTGGCCGTCGCATCGAAGATCTCGTTGCGCCACTGCCCGTCCCGAAGCGAACAGCGAAGCCGCGTCCCGATCGGTTGAAAGGGGCGGTGAAGTCGCCGCCTCCCGCCGGCTTGAAGCCGCAACTCGCGTCGCCCGCCGCGCGCCCTCCTGAAAGCGACGATTGGTTGCACGAGATCAAGTATGACGGCTACCGCACTCTGGCGCAGATCAGCGGCGGCGACGTACGCCTGGTCACTCGAGGCGGGCTCGACTGGACAAAGCGCTACGGTGCTCTCGCCGACGCCTTTGCCACGTTGTCATGCCGGGAGGCACTCATTGACGGCGAGATCGTCGTTGCGGACGCGCAGGGCATCAGCCGCTTCGCTCTGCTCCAGAAAGCCTTGTCCGAGGGACCTTCGACCCAGCTCTTGTTCTACGCCTTCGATCTGCTTTACCTCAACGGCTGGGACCTGACCGCGTGCACGCTCTCGAAGCGCAAGGCGCTCCTGGTCCGGCTTCTCGCCGAGCAACCGAAAAATCACGCAATCCAGTATTCCGACCACGTCGAGGGCGGGGGGGTGTCGTTTTTCGAGCGGGTGTCCGAGATGGGCCTGGAGGGCATCGTCTCAAAGCGAGGGAACGCGACCTACCGGCCGGGCCGCACCCTCACCTGGACCAAGACCAAGGCGCTCAATATCGGGGACTTCGCGATCGCGGGCTATTCGGTATCGGAGGCGGCAGGAGGTCTGGCTGCGCTGGCGCTTGCAGAGGTCGAGGGCGACGGTCTCAGGTATGTCGGCAAGGTCGGGACAGGGTTCGACCGGGCAACGGCACAGGACCTCTTGGCCCGGCTTGAGCTGCTGCGGGATCCAGGTCTCTCCCTGGACGGAGCGCCGCGGGACGTGGTGGCCGTTCGGCCGGTTTTGACCGCTCACGTGCATTATGCGACCCGCACCGCGACCAACGCCTTGCGCCATGCCGTCTTCAAAGGCCTGCGGACGGTGAGCTTCGGGACCGATGCGCCGTCAAGACGCACGCGGCTGATCTCAGACGCCGACCTGGCTGCGATCTGGGTAACAAACCCGACCCGGCGTCTTTTTGGCAGGAACGGCCCGACCAAGCTCGACGTCGCGGTCTACTATGCCCGAATAGGCGACTTCATGCTGCCACATCTGTTGAACCGACCCGTCTCGTTGGTGCGCTGCCCGACTGGCCGGCCCCAGGACTGCTTCTTCCAGCGCCACGCGTTCACCGGAATGCCGGCCTCGGTCGGCACCTTCCAGAGCCGCGCGTCGGATAGCGACGACAAGACCTATCTCAGCATCGAGGACGTACCCGGATATCTGGCGCTGGCCCAGTTCGGCGTCGTCGAGTTCCACACCTGGGGTTCAACCCGCACGAGCCTCGAAAAGCCTGATCGGGTCACCTTCGACCTTGATCCGGGCGAGGACCTGCCCTGGCGCGAAGTGGTCGAGGCGGCGATCCATGTGCGCGAGGAACTCCGCAGGATCGGTCTCCATCCGTTTGTGAAGACCACCGGTGGCAAGGGACTGCATGTGCTCGTCCCGATCAGGCCCAGGCTGAGTTGGGACAGGGTTCACAAGGCGACGGGGGCAATTGCTGAAACCCTCGCCGCCGGCGCCCCGAATGTATTCATAACCACTATGGCCAAGAACAAGCGCAGGGGTCGGATCTTCATCGATTTCCATAGGAACGCCCGCCATCAGACGGCCGTCGCCCCATATTCGTTGCGCGCGAACACCAATCTCCCTGTTTCGACGCCGATCGCCTGGTCCGATCTCGAGACCGTCGACGCGGCAGGGGATCTGAACTATTCTACTGTACCGGGGCTTGTCGCGGGCTCCGGAGATCCGTGGGCCGACATCGCAAGCTTGGCCCGCGACCTTCCGGAGAACGTTGAGGCGAGCTGACAACGCGGAGTTATCGACATGGCGCCCAGAGCAAGCTGGAAGGGCTATCTGAGACTGAGCCTCGTGACCTGTCCGGTCCGGCTTTACCCGGCCACCAGTACGGCGGACCGGATCAGTTTCAATCAACTGCACAAGGACACCCACAACCGGATCAACATGAAGCCGGTCGATCCCGAGCTCGGGCTGGTTGAACGCTCCGATCTGGTGAAGGGCTACGAGTACGAGGACAAGAAATACATAATCATCGAGGACGAAGACCTCGAGGCGGTGAAGATCGAGGCAAACCACACCTTGAACATCGAGGCGTTTGTGGACGCCTCCGAGATCGAGCCGATCTATCTCGACGCGCCGTATTACCTGGCACCTGACGGAGCGATGGCCGAGGAGACCTTCATCGTCTTGCGGGAGGCGCTGCGGGCGTCGGGCAAGGCAGCAATTGCGCGTCTCGTCCTGTCGAGCCGCGAGCGCGTGGTTGCCATCGGTGCGCTCGATGCGGGGATGTTCCTACAGACCCTCCGCAACCCGAACGAGGTCCGGGGTACGAGCGCCTACTTCGACGGCATCCCGACCGGGAAACCCGACGCCGACATGCTGGCGATGGCGGAGAAGCTGATCGAGCAGAAGACCGTCACGTTCGATCCCGCATCCTACGAAGACCGCTACGAGGTCGCGCTGATGGAAATGATCAAGAACAAGCTTAAGGGTCACAAGCCGATCTACGCAGCGGCTCCGGAACGCGGCAACGTGGTGAACCTGATGGATGCGCTGAAGGCGAGTCTGTCGGAGCAGAAACCTCCGGCCAGGAGTCAGAGCAAGTCGTCCAAAGGGACGGCGACGACGAAGGCCGCCCCGAAGAAGACCGCTTCTGGCGGTCGCGCCTCCAAAGCCGGAAAGTGAAACCGCTCGCTGGCAGGACCTTCGGTATCGTCGGTGCGCTGGAGGCCTTCCCGTACCGGATCGCCAGACGCGAGATCGAGCGGCTGGGCGGTCGCTTGCGGCGCAGTTCGGGTCGAGGCATCACCACCGTCGTCTACGGCCGAAAGCTGCTGCGCCGGGCCAGCCTCGACGGTGTCGTGACCTCGTTTCGTGCGCTTGTTGCAGAGCGACGGCGACCGATCAGCGAGGCGGGGTTCCTGCGTCGAAATGGGCTGTCACCCGACGCGGACCAGGGCTCGCATCCGCGCAGCGTGATGATCGAGAAATCCGGGCTGCCAGCCGAGACCTTCGACCTGCTGGCGCTCTTCGACGCCTTCGAGCGCGACGTGGAGCCGTTCACGTTCCGCGACCTGATCCTCGCCCGCAAGTATCGCGGGCTGAGCGAGGCCGGCGCTGACTGGGACGCGATTGCCCGTGCCGTCCACAAGGTGCCGCAGGTCGGCGCCCTGGCAGCTCTGACTCTGGACGTCGAGGCGCGGGAAATCATCGAGCGGCGGGATGGCTGGACCTGCGAACTCTCTGGTCAGGGTCTGCTGGACCTCGGTTACGACGGCGTTAACATAGACGATCTGTTCGAAAGCGCCGAGGCGGCAGAAACCTCCGGCGACCTGGAAGCGGCCGTGGGTCTTTACGGTCGATGCCTGGCCGTCGACCCGACCGACAGCGTCGCCTCCTTCAACCGCGCCAACTGCCTGCGCGAGCTTGGTCGATCGGTGGAGGCGGCACAGGACTACGCGCGCGCAGCCAAGCACGATCCGGGGTTCGTCGAGGCCTGGTTCAACCTCGCCGCCCTGATGCTCGACGAAGGTCATCCCGACAGCGCGCGGCGGCACCTGAGGCGTGCCCTGGCGCTCGATAGAAGTTATGCGGACGCTGCGTTCAACCTGGGCAAATTGGAGTTCGACGCCGGCGATTTGTCCGAAGCGCGACTTTGGTGGAGCCGCTACCTGGAGCTCGACCGCCACAGCGAGTGGGCGCAACGCGCGCGGAACGGCTTGCGCTTGATCGCCATGCAGGCGGAAGCGGAGACCGGCTGATGGACTTCCTTGTCGACGGTCCGCAGGACGCCTCTGTGACCGTCCTGTTCGCCCACGGCGCCGGTGCGCCGATGGACTCGCCGTCGTTGGATGCGACTGTCAAGGCGTTCGCCGGGCGCGGACTTCGTGTTGCCCGGTTCGAGTTCGGCTACATGGCAGCGCGCCGCACGGGCACGCGCAGACCCCCGCCGCGGGCAGAGGCCCTAGAACCGGAATACTTCGCCGCGATCGATGCGCTGGAGCGGCCGGGCAGGCTCGTGATCGGCGGCAAGTCGATGGGTGGCCGCGTCGCCAGCATGGTCGCCGAGGCGCTCTATGATGAAGGCAAGATCGCGGGGCTGCTTTGCCTCGGCTATCCGTTCCACCCACCCAGCAAACCTCACCAGTTGCGGACACAACACCTTCTCACACTGACCGTGCCCACCCTCATTTGCCAGGGCACGCGGGACGAGTTCGGCGCCGTCGAGGAGGTGCCGGGTTACGCACTTCCTCAGAGTATCGAGATACTCTGGCTCGAGGACGGCAACCACGATCTAACGCCGCGCAAGAAGATATCCGGCCACACCAAGTCGGAACACCTCGATCGGGTCGCAGACCGGGTCGCTGAATGGGCGCAAGGTCTCGCTGCCCGGGGATGAAGATCGCCACCTTCAACATTAACAATATCCGCAAACGGTTGCCAAATCTCCTTGCCTGGCTTGCCGAAGCCGAACCGGATGTCGTGTGCCTGCAGGAGCTGAAGACCACTGACCGCCAGTTCCCGTCGAGCGCGCTTGAGAAGGCGGGCTACTCGTCGGTCTGGCTTGGACAGTCGACATGGAACGGCGTTGCGATCTTGTCCCGGGACCGTGCGCCGGTCCTGGTCCGCTACGGTCTTCCCGGCGATCTAAACGACCGCCAGGCTCGCTACATCGAGGCCGCGGTTGACGGCGTTGTAATCTGCAGCCTCTACGCCCCCAACGGCAATCCCCAACCGGGCCCGAAGTTCGATTACAAGCTTGCCTGGAACGAGCGCCTGATCGCCCATGCAGCCGAGCTTCAGGCCACAGGCGTCCCTGTCGTCTTGGCCGGTGACTTCAACATTGTGCCGGAATCCTGCGACGTCTATCCCTCCCGGTCCTATGCCGACAATGCATTGGTTCAGGCCGAGCCGCGCCGCCAGTATCGCTCCTTGCTAGACGCCGGATGGACCGATGCGCTCCGCGCTCTTTACCCGGAAGAGACGCTCTACACCTTTTGGGATTATCGTCGGAACAGGTGGCAACGGAACGCAGGTCTAAGGTTGGATCATGTGTTGCTGTCCGGCAGCATGAGGGAACGGCTCGTGTCAGGTGGCATTGATCGCTACGTTCGTGGCCAGGACGGCGCCAGCGACCATGCCCCAGTGTGGATTGATATCAACCGAAAGAAGGTGTGAACGCAGAAGCCTCGGGATGTCGAATCCTCGATTGCCGAGGGCATGATTCTCGCGTCGCCGTGCAGCGTCTGGTCGGCGTCGGTAAGCAGGTAGCGATGCTGTATGACCCAATCCTTTGAGCGCCTCATCGGGTTGAGACGCCTCGAACCTCTGGCCCTGCCCTTTTTGGCACCACTGCGGACTTGCCTTCAGATGGGCTAATACGGCCTTTACAGAGGCGTGGCGGATCAGGCCAACGACGCAGTCCTATGCCGTGTGTTCTCTGGCGGCGGAGGCTTGGGAAGTGGTGGCAGCAGCTGAACTTCGTCCTTGATGAGCGACTGCCCAAGCATGACGGCATCTAAAATTTTGATCTTGAGTTTAGAGCGGCGACCCGCCAAAATTCCAACGAAACTGCACGGGCAGACATCATAACGATCACTCCGCTCTTCTGAAGCACTCATGAGCAAGGTAGAAAAATGTCCGCTACAATCGATGCCGTCATCAAGGACATCAACGCGTCGCTACCAGAGCGAAAGTTGATCGGGCTGATCGAGCGAACAAACCTTTCCGCAGATTTGAAAGCTCTTCTTGCCGACCTCGCGAAAATTACAGTGCAATTAGGAGGGAAGCTCGTAGCAATTGGCCGGAAGATTTTGGCCTTCGCTTTTGACTTAATTAAAGCATTTCCAACGGTAACGCTCGGGATCATCGCAGCTCTTGTCATTTCGAGTTTGATTGCAGCAATCCCGTTATTCGGTGGAGTCCTTGCCGCTGCACTTAGTTCGCTACTTCTGGTTCTTGGTATTAGCACAGGCGCTTTGAAGGATTTCACCAGCGATAAGTTGGGGGCACGTATTGAGTCACTGGTGAATTCCTTCAGTGCACTTGCGGAAATATAAATGGCGCCTAGCGAACAACAGCTCGTAGATGCCCTTAGCACGGTTGATTTGGTTGTCGCCGATACAAATAAATTTAAGATCAAACTCGGGATCGGCGAAGACGCGTATAGCACTCTGAAGCTGACCAAGACGCTGCAGACGCTTTGGGATATCAAGGGCGCCGGAGCGGCGGGAGCGGCGGCGGCGGCATCTCCGGCCGTAGCGACGACGTTCTTCGGCGGCGGTGGCATTCTATCAGTTTTAGGGTTTGGCGCCGCAGCTACCACACCAGTCGGTTGGATTATTGCTGCAGCTGTTGGTTCTGGGGCCGCATACTACGGCGCAATGCAGTTTTTCTCTAAGTACAGCTCATCACGCGTCGACACCATTCCAAAATTTATCAACACTCCGATCGACCTTCTTGGCGCCACCATTTTTGATATGATGGCAGGACTCGCCTTGAAAGTTGCTGATTTCGCAGGTGAAATCGACGAAGCAGAAAGAATTGCGGTGGTCGAGTACTTTACTGAAGAATGGGGGATTTCGCGGGACTACAGCGTCAAAGCGTTGCCGCTAGTTGAAACCCAAATTCGCCAGCGGACATTAAAGAACATGGCCAAATCCCTGGCAGAATTTCAAATGGACAACCCAGATTGTAATCCCTCCGCTATGAGGAAGGACATTAGGGGATTTCTTGAAGAGATTGCTTTTGCAGATGGAGAGTTCGACGAGCGCGAAGAACTGGCCATAGAGACTATCGAGCGTGAACTCAGCGCTCACTTCGCTACGCGCAGTCAGGTTACCAGGGCAGTGTCGCAGTATACTAGCACAGTTGCGGAAGTGGCGCAGAGCGGTTCGGCTGTAGCAGCCGAGCAAGCTCAGAGGGCTATGAGCAAGGCCAATAGGCTGTTAAATAGTTTTTTCAGGAAAAAGGGATCTTGAGTCTAGCAGTGCGCCGGTATTTGCGCGGTTAGTGCGGCGCAAGTAAGTTTTGCGCGATCTTCGGACTAATGGCGCCCTTGGATTTGACCGAGCGTTATCTCAGCCACCGGCCTTTCTGGATAAACAATCTTGTAGGTACCACTCCTAGTTTGCCATCGATTGATTGCTCCGAAAAAGTGCCGACGAGTCCATATTCAATAGCGGTCAGGGATGATCCATATATCGACCGCGCGACTGCGCGGAGCGCAGATACCGCATCCAAACAAATGAACAAGTTGTGGTTGTTGTAAGTGTAGTTATCAGGACGTGTAGAGGCATACTCTGCGCCTTCGAAGCTTCAAGCGCGCGCTCGGGCCTATCGGACGGTGAAGCTTAATCTGGTCTCAGTCGGCTGATGGCCGGGAGCAGACGTCCAGAACCGCGCAGTGCTTGACCGCTTCCGGCCCTGACCGGCCATTCGCCACCAGCTACTCTCTGTGATGCGGTTTCCGAAAGTGGGCGTTGCCGCATGGTTGCGGCAATGTAGGATTATTGAGCGTCGACGATGCGGACCAATCGAGCTTCCGGGGGCCAAGGTTGGAAGCAGCGCAATCAACCCACGGACTCTACGTTAATTCGGAGGAGAGTCGGGTCTCAGCTCAAGCGCCTGACCGCTTTTCCTCGACTATGCGATGTAGCTCCTCGAGAAGTCGGGCTTGGTTCTTCGTACTCCTTGAGTCTGCACGGAACGCTTTCTCCAGGTCGTCGTTGTCTATCAGCGTCCGCGAACGAGTTATTGGAAAACTCTCTCCTCTGGCCATGTTGAAGCGTTTACATTCGAAGTCAATGTAGACGTCGGCGAAAGCGCGCGCTTCATCCAAAGTTTTGACTTCATGAAGCTCCACTCTTGATTCCGTTTCAAAGCCAAGCCTTTGAAACAGTGGGTAGTTGTAATCACGAAGGTTTTGTGCCCCCTGACCCGTTGATCCAGCCAATATTAGGAGGGAATAGCCACTGAATTGGCCCACGGCTTCGTCGAACAGGTAGCGAATATCCTGCAAGAACCCTTGGACTTTCGAAGTGGACAAGCCGCTGCGAAATAGTGCCTCAACCTCGTCAATACAAACCATTGCTCCCATGAAAAGACGCTGTTGCCGAGCCAAAGCGAAGAGCTCTGTGAGAACTCTAATCATAAGTGACGCCGTGCTTAGTCGCGATGAAACGTGAAGATATCGGCGCTCAGTCTGCGTTAAAGTCTCCCCAACTACCCATCGGCGGGAGACTTCGAGCAAGGCGTCTGATGTGAACCTTCCAAATGAATCTTCAGGTTTGAAGCCTTGCTTCTGCGATGCCACAAGTGCTTTGAGTGCGCTCTTCAGGTCTGTCTGACGGATCGGGCCAAAATCGTTGTCTTCGATTCTAGATGATATCGCGGACAGTAGGTCCTGTTCGCCGCGCGACTTCACGTGTTCATCTGCCGCTCTGAAAATTTCTCGAACTAGCGTTGCCGCAGAGCCGCTGCCCGCAGAGAATTCCACGGAAATGACAGGCAGCTCCGCCTGCTTAACTGCATGCTGACAATGACGGAGAAAATGTGACTTTCCTTGTCCGGTGCCGCCCAACACCGCAAGTGACCGACGCGCTAAGTCTGAACCGCATATGGCTTTCACGCCGTCAGCAAAGCGGTGCAAAGCATCCTCCTGATTATAGATAACCTCCGGATAAATAGTCCGAGCTGGAGGAAATGGATTTCGGAGCAAGCCAAACTTTGTGAGGTATGTCCCGCCATCTCCTATTTGTTCGTTGGTACCTTTGAGCAGCCCACTCAGCAAAGAGCTCATTGTGCCGGTCCTCCTATTGTAAGAACGGGCCGCTCCCCTATGTGGAATCGGTCCACTATAATGGGGGTGCTAGCTAGGTTCGTCAAATTTCCGACAAGAACTTCGTCCCTAGTAACGGGTTTAGCCCCTGCGGATGACTCAAATTTGAAGCCGGACAGATGCTCTTCTACTATTAGCCTTTCGATCTGTGACTTCGCCACCCACGGGCTGATGCTGTTATTTTGACAGAAATTCATCAAGAGCTCGTAAACTTTAGCCAATCCTTCATTTTGAGTGTTCGCGAAGGATATCTCAAAAGCTTTTGCCGCGTCTCGATCCGTCAATCTATTGGAACCGTCCATAATGGAGCTTTCCATAGTCCATGCCTGCCCAAGCAAAATGTGGTATTTTGGAAGCCTGTTTGCTTCGTCCTTACCAACCTTTCCCAATCTATCGGTAAGCAATTTCAAAACTGCGCCCTTCTCGAGTCGGCCTTCCCTTTGCAGTTCTTGCTGCACTATCGCGTACGGTTCAAATCGATTAAAAAATCGGCTCACGGTATCAAGATCGCCCTTCTCCAGGGCGGTAGCGACAGTGTTCGCATCGGCCGTTGGCGCAAACTCCTCATTCTGTTGCACAAGCTCAGCTTTTTGTAGTAGCTCAAGCGCGCGTTTTACTGTGTCTGTGGTGTTTACGTCCGGTATGGCCGCGACGATTTCTTGCGGTTGTGCTTGCCCCATCTCCATCAAGACGCCTAGGATTTTCATCGCCGCAGGTAGTGACGCCCTAGGAAGGATTGGTCCGGTCTTTGGCTTGGAGCGTGGACGCGACGGCCCGACACTTCCGTCAACAACAGTAGTAGTGTTTTGCGTTTCGTCTTCGTTCGACGGCGTTACGTGCTGGTTCGGCGCATCATTGGCTGGAGCGTCACCTGACGCATTCGATTTTTCCGACACATCTGCCGGTTGGACTGTTTCCGAAGCTGGAGATGGTGTCTCAATACTGGTTGGGATATCGGCAATCGGTTCCGAGAAATTACAATCCAGGATCTCTTTCGACCAATGCGATGGCGTCTTACCCGGCCAGTAGCAATCTAGATGTGCAACGGTGTCTCCGGCTCGGCGCAAGCGAATACTGCCGAACCCATGCGCCAGCTCCCACAACAGGGCGCTAAGCGGTGCTCCAAGGAACATTCGTGCTATTGGGTCATATCTAAGGCACTCGACAGAAGAGTCGCCAATCTGGATCGTCGGAATGAAAAGTGTTTCGATTCCTTCCGCTTCCAAGACGCGTGCTACGTTCACATCAGATGTGACAACTCTTCTTGGTGTGCGAGACCGCATCGTGCGTAGAACACTCTGAATTGCCTCTATGATAAGGCGATCTTCAAGTACATCGCTCTGATCTGGGTCCGATCCCGATGACGACGCAGTCTTTTGGTATCGCAGCAATGATGGATCAAGTTCAACGACTTGGCTACGCGATCGGTTCCTCTGAAGTAATCCGAGCGCCCCATTAACAAGCCCACGAGATCGGAGAGCCTGCCCTATGTTCGTTGGTTTTTTTTGGTTGACTAAGGCCTTGATTGTCGCATCGCGCATTTGGACGGTCGTTAATGATGCAGCCAGTGGCAAAAGCCAAATTGCAGGGCGCCGCAAGACTTTTAGTAGCCAATGCACCGACCCGTTGTGAAGAGCATTTGTATCTGGAACGATTACAATGCCATCTTGTGAGGCAAGGCGAAGAATATCATCCAATAACTCATCCGAAATATTGGGTGTCAAAAGGCCCGCCCTGGCAAGCGCCAAAGACAGAGAGTCTTCTATGAAGCGGATCGATTTGGCCAACCCTCCGGACTTGGCGGGGTACTTGGAAAGCCCTGAGATGTTCTTTTCTAGTGTGTAGAATTGCTCGGTGCCTTCCTCGCCAAGCTTAAGAGTGATCGCAGAAACTTGAAGTTTCGCAAGCCCTACCCATTCATCCTGCTCGCAATGTGTTGAGTCATTATATTCAACTGTATATTCGCCCTTTGGAAGGGATCGTAAGTGACCATTGGAACGGCACTGATCCAAAGATATCTTATTAGACATTAGTCGATCCTGATCCACTTGGGAGTGCCTGCGGGATACCGCTTTGCATGCTCAACTACCGACTTGCAGATCATAAGTGCTGCTCGGTTCTGGCTAACTTCAAACTGAGCAGTCCAGTGCTCAGTCACTCCGGATTGCTCAGTAGAAACAGTACTGTAAACTTCGTTTGTGCCGGTTTCATTATTTAGAGAAGTCACGATATCTTCGAAATCGTTGAGGCCGTACCATGTCCCCGGAGAAAACCTATCCGTCATAGATGCGATGACCGCGGCCGGTAAGTCATCAGTATCTGTTTCCCACAGACGTTTTCCGGAGGATGGAGGGGCATCCTCTGGTGAGCTCTCCGCGCTCGCAACTATGATCCGCATACCTTCGCCCCTCGAAAACGACTTTGCGCCACAGTTTGATGTGTACTTGTGGCCCGAGCAAGGCAGAAAGCCGCGCTGGCTCCAACGGCCTGAGGTTGTTGCAGTGATTCACTCTCATAAGAGTGGTGTGCTATGCGGATGGGGAAGGTCGAACTCGACCTGCACAGTCGCAACTCGGTGGAGACTTGCTCAGTTGAGTTGCTATCGCCAGTTTCAAGAGTTCCGCCATATTATTGATATAGATGGTTATTTTGGGTCCTGCGGTAGGGATCAACCCTACGAACAATTATTTAGCAGGCAGGCGCTTCAAATCTGGTCGTAGATGTCCGCTCTTGCCTGGCTCTATGGTTAGCGTGCATCTACAGCGAACTTCCGGTTTCCGCCCGATTCTGTTGAAAAGCTCCTTGTTGCAGTGCGGAAAGTGCTTTGATTGACTCGGTTTAGGTAGGCCGGGAGGATCGGGCGATGATGGGCGTTCAGAAGGCCGAGGCACAGCTCGTCAAGGAATTCAATCTGGAGAGCCACGTGCCCGCCGACCACCTTCTTCGGGAGATCGACCGGTTCCTCGACATGGATTGAATGCGAGAGAGGCTTCGGCCGTTCTACAGCCACACGGGGCGGCCCTCGAGCGATCCTGAACTGATCGTCCGGATGCTGGTGATCGGCTGCGTGATGGGGATCCGGTCCGAGCGTCGTCTGTGCCAGGACGTTCATCTGAACCTGGCCTACCGGTGGTTCTGCCGCCTGGGACCCGAGATGAGATCCTCTTTCAGGCAGCGCTCGACGGTCGCCTCGAACAGCTGACGCAGCAGACCGCTCTCCCGGAACTTGCCGTGCCGATACCTCGAGAAGGTGGAATGATCGGGGACTTTGTATGACCCGGCCTTCGGCGCTGCCGCAGAGCCTGCGGCCCAGTGGACCCGGGCCGAAGAAAGCCGACCCTATTTTGCCTACGCCATAAACTACCTGGTCGACACCAAGTGCTCTGTCATCATGGACGTGGAGGGCACGAGGCGATCCGGCAGGCCGAGGTCGGCGCCTCGCAAACCATGCTCGACAGGACCGACCAGCGCTTCGGCATCCGCCCGGAATGGCTCGCCGCCGACACCGCCTACGGGTCTAGCGAGAACCTTGGCTCGCTGGTCAAGAAGCGCGGGATCATCCCTTTCATCCCGGTGATCGACAAGACCGAGAGAACCGACGGCACGTGGTCGCGGGCGGACTTCGAATGGGACGAGGAGAACGACCAGTATATCTGCCCGGAAGGCCATGCCCTGCGGCAGTTCCGACGCAACTACTCGGACCCGGGCCGCGGGAAGAACATCGCTGGCATACGCAAGTACCGCGCTCTCCGGGCCACTTGCCAGGCCTGCCCGTCGAAGGATCTCTGCTGCCCGAACGTCGACGCGAGATACGTCACCCGGACACCGGACGAAAACGCGCGCGACTTCGCCCGGGTCTGCCGGAAGACGAGGGCCTACAAGGTCTCCCGGGACAAGCTGGAAAGGTCGAGATGCTCTTCGCCCACCTCAAGCGCATCCTGAACCTCACTCGCCTGCGCCTCAGGGGTCCGAACGGTGCCAGGGACGAGTTCATCCTCGCCGCTACAGCACAGAACCTCCGAAAGCTCGCCAAGCTGCGGCCGGCGTTGCGCCAAGGTCTTAGAAGGGCGGATTGTGTTGAAGAACCCGGCCGGATTTGCGGCACAATCGGGCTTGGCGGGTGGTGCAGCCCTTGTGGTCCCGGATGCTGATCCGGTGCTGGGGTCGTCCGGGTAACCTCAAGGTTCAGATCATGTCGCGACCTTCATCTGATTGAACGCGCGGCGGACGGGTGCAGGACGATCCGAGCGCGCATAATGCGCAATATGTGCTGCCTTCGACAGATCAAAGCATAGGCTCAGGTGGTGGCCGCTGATTCAAGCGCAAGCATCTTTGATAGAACCGCCAGAGAACTTCGCCTGAAGTTCTATCCACGTCACGAATTATATCGATCAGCTCGTCCCAGGTGAGGACCCTCAACGTCCCCTCCTCTTCCATCCTCGTGACAAGGGGATCAAATGCTCTCTCTCGCCAAGCATCTAGTTGAGAGGAGTCCGCTCCGGATTCGCTTTCATAGGCTTCTATTCTCTTGCTAACCGCGGAACGCACGGCATTCGGGTGTGTAGCTACTTCCAGATTGGTGCGTCGGGCAGCACGTAGCTCGTACTGCGGCGCGACGACGTAGAACCCAACAGTTTCGATTTCATTGAGTGTTGATCCGCCCTGCTCGATGGCCTCTGCCATACACGCAACGTTGCGTGCCGCTTGATTGAAACCTAGGGCGTTTTTCACGCCCATGGACAGATTGCTAAACATCTTGGCTTCTACGACGACGAACTGCTTGCATCCTTCCGGAAGCCACAGTCCGGCCGTGGTGTCGGCCCGAAAGTGGAAATGGCCAACAACAGCGTCTGCATGAGTGAAGCCTTCACCGAGTCCATCTGCCCGGCTACGTGGTCGAAACCTAGAGCTTAAGCGAACTTCGGAGAACCAATCGGCACCTTTTTCGAAGCTCAACGGATGACCCTGGATATTGAGCCGCTTGAACGCTTCGAGGACAAGTCGTAGCATCCAGCCTTCATTGAAGATCTCAGTTTGCGGAAAGCGGGCCCCCTCGGGTTCGGAGGCCTCCAAAATCAATCGAGAAAGTATTTCAGGAATAATGTCGTTCGATGCCATACTGTCCCTTTAGGTAAAGTGGCCTCGTGCCATAGTAGCTTTCAGTATGCTTGCTTGCCAGGTACCACTCCACGTACTCCGCCTCGTGGGTTTTCAACATCACCTCGCCGCCGCGGGATCAAGTGAACGTGGCAATGAAACACCGTCTGTCCTGCAGCCTCTCCTGAGTTAACGCCCATGTTGAACCCATCGATGCCGTCGTCCTGAACAAGCAACTTCGACCGTGTTGCGCGCATGAGTGACTGGATCGCGTTCAGTTCTGGCTGGAATAGCGTGAAGTAGTCAGCCACATGACGCTTCGGAATGATCAAGGAGTGCCCTTCTGCTACGGGGAATTTGTCCCGGATCACGAGCGCCAGTTCGTTCATCGCGATGATCCGATCAGTCGGCAACTCGCAGAAAATGCAACCATTCTCTCGGTGTTCGTAGAGGTCTCTTACCCCCCGGAAGTCTGCATCGTCCCGGTCGCGCTTCATCGCGTTGCAGGAATAGCAGAGCGCCTGAAGGTTCGCCTCATCATCTGACCCGCCATGGTTCCGCGGGAGGATGTGATCCACCTCGAGAGCTTTCTCATCTGCAGAAACTCCACAAAGCTCGCAGTGGAACTTAGCGCGTTTCAGCACCTCGTATCTCAGCGTCCCTGAGATGTAGCCCGACGCGGCGCTCCGATGTGACCAGACTTGGTTACCCCGCCTTTCGAGGAATGCTTCGATTGCGGCGTCACAGGCCTCGATCAAGACGTCTAGCTCTGGCGAGCTCAAGTCATCAGCGTCTGGAAGCTCATAACCAGTGATATTGCGGCCCGCCTTCTTGACCTCTGTGATGCCGTTGTTCGTCAGGACCTTACCCACCATGTTCTTGGTTCGGAGCCCATAGTATTCGACCTGAGAGGGATCGTGCGCGAGCAGAGCTGTGGCGATCTCCTCGACGCTGGCTCTACCACCTCGGACCAGCAGCTCTCGGATCATCACGGGCTGGTAGATGTGCGACATGCGCATTTTCGTCGAGATGTACTCAGAGAGCTTGCTGAAGGTCGTCGCTGACATCTCTACTCCTGGTCCTCCGTCGCCGAAAATTCTGTTCCGGCAGCTGGCTCAATCAGCTCGATGAGCTCCGCATGAATCTCTGGCCACTCGGCGCTAAGGTCCACCGTCGCGACCGTCAAAGGCGTTCCCAACAGCCGGTAGTGCAGGCGAAGAGACTGCCCACCAGATGGGTAAACTAGTAGACCTGCTATAGCCTTCCCGGGCTCATTCTCACGAACGTGAGCAAGATAGGTGGACAGCTGGTAGAGGTGTGCGGAACGGACCTTGGGATCATAGCGACCGCCAGCCAGAACTTCCTTGTAATACTTGGCATCGGCTACAATCGTGCGATTGCCGGATCGCAGCGTGATGTCGGTCTTCATGATTGGAAGATAGGCGAGATCGGCTTCATTCTCGGCCTCAGCAAGCCATGGCATGATCTCTGAGGCCGCCGAATATCCGGGCAGCTCTGAACGATAGAAGTTCCGCAAGAAGTCCTCGAAGAGCGCCGACATTCGTGTCTCGTCGTCCAGGATGCTCTGGAACTTCGAGCCGCCGCCCTCCTCGTCCGGCAGGAGCGCGTGAAACACGAGCTCGCAGACTCGCATCAGGAAGCCATACTGCGAAGTGTTTCGCGAAAGCTGCACGCGGCGAAAGAGACTGGCGGAAAGCCGGATGGGGGATACGCCTGTCATCCGGCGCGCAGATGTCAGGAGTGCGTGTTGCAGACCTTTCTCTACATCCCCGCAGTTTGCCAATGAAAGCAGGCTGGCCTTTAGCACCTGATTGTGCAGCACATCTGGAGTGAGTTCGTCGAGGTCGCAGACGGCAAGACCCCGCAGGAGCGTCTGCTGCTTGGTCATGACGTCTAGTCGGAGCTTTCCGCGCGGAGAGCGGGTCTCTTCTGTCACTTCGACGTAACCGCGGTCGAGGCCGCGCCGCAAAAGCCGGTGCGTTCCGTCGTTCAGAACTTTGCCGAGCAGGTTTGGGAGGTCGGGGCTTTGGTCGGCGCCAACATCCCTCACCGCACCACTCTTGAAGTGCCCCCAGGCGTAGAGCAGCAGGTAATAGATGTTGCGGACGGGAATGGTCACCCGATCATCTCAACAGCTGGTCGCGCCACTGATCCGCCGTCTCCGGCGCGTCGAACCAATACTCCTCAAGGAGAGGGTAGATTTCCGTCTCGACGATGCGGCGATACCAACCGTCTGGATCACGCACCGTAGCGGTGGGCGTGAAGAAGCTATGTCCGATCCGAAACCCCGGACCAAGGTTTGTGCGATCACTCTGAATAGCTTGGTTGAGTTCGCCCATAGCGTTGACGATGCGGGTGACAACGTCCTCTGGGACGCCACGTACCTCCAAGTGCGCACGGAACTTGGGAGCGCCAAAGAGCGGCTCCATGGCCACAAAGGCAAAACGACGGCGGAGCGCATAATCCACCAGCGAGAGCGAGCGGTCCGCCGTGTTCATCATCCCGAGAATGAAGAGATTGTCCGGAACGAAGAAGTCGAGGTCAGCTTCCGTGGCGTACGCCAGTCGAGTTTTCCAGGTGGGACCACGCTTGTCCGGCTCGATCAAGAGCATCAGCTCGCCGAAGATTTTCGAGAGATTCCCTCGGTTGATCTCATCGATGATGAACACATAGGTCCCGCTTGGGTCCCGCATTGCCCGATCGCGAAACTCGTAGAAGGTACCGTTCTTCCGCTCGAAGCCGAGATTTCCATTAGGTCGGTACCCTTGCACGAAGTCCTCATAGCTGTAGGACTGGTGGAACTGGACCGTCTGAACTTTACTGTCGTCCTTGAAGCCTATGAGGGCGTAGGCGAGGCGTCGTGCGATGAAGGATTTCCCGACGCCCGGAGCACCTTGAAGGATGAGATTCTTCTTGTTGCGCCAAATGTCGAGGTAGCGCTCGACATCTTCGCGCTCGAGGAATAGCTCCTCCAGCGCATCATCTATTGAATAAGTCTCCCAAGTGGGCTGCCCGTCATCTTCCTGGATGACGCTCTGTTCACGCGCGATCAGTCGGTCGTAGGCTAGGAGTGCAGATTCCAAATGCGTATTGATGGTCTGATCGTCTGGGAGGTTTTCGGACAGAAGCTCCATGTACGCGATGGTACCCTCCTCGTAGTTTCTTGCGGCAGCTGTCTCGGAGCCTAGATCGATATCACGATCCAGCGTGAATCCCGGATCCAGTAGTTCGAGGATCAACGGGCGCGACTGCTCGGCCACCCTATGCATCTCCTCGACTGCCCCACGCTGGCCCAACCTGCTCACAAGCTCTGTCATCCCCTGGTTCAACGTGAGGTAAGTTCGCGACAGGTCTTCCGCGAGGAGGAAGACAATATATCGGCCTCTCTGAGTACTTGTTGTCTCCCTCGCATCCAGAAGGGCAATCCAGGGAGTCTTTGTCCAACTCCCCTGCCCCACACTGACCTTGACCCTAATATTCGGTCGCGCGGACACGCATGGAAGGTCCTGTAAGCAGTCGCGGAGATCTCGCATCGTGCTGCCGAGTTCTCCTTCCGTTGTGAACGGCCCTTCACGCCTCCTGCGAAAAGTATCCATGAACTTTCGAAGGAGTCTGGCAAACTCGGTCCTGCCCTCCAGCTCCATGCTTTCCTCTTCCACCAACAGTTCCTGGTTTGCCTCAACGCCCTCAACACCCCTCAGTCTTGCGTGCCACTCCCGATCAAGAAGTGGCTCAAAGAGGCGAGCCATCGTGGCAACCTCTTCGCTGAGGTCGGTATGGTCGATTTCATCGCCCCGAAGGTATCGACTGATGGTTCCTGCGGCGTTCTTCTTCCCTCGGTCGGACTGCAGATAACGAAGCCACTCCTGAAGGCTAGAAAATTCCTTCTCTTTTGGATCTAGGCGGTGCTTCGATCGGAAGAACCACGGTGGAGCATCGTCGATGTCTTGAGCGATACCTGTCGCTTCGACCGAACCCGGCGCTGGGAGCCTGACGAAGATCTTGGGAGCTGCGGTTCGCACGGCTCTTTTGGGAGCTTGCTGAGAGAAGTCCGTCGGAGAAACGGAAGCACCAAACCCATACTCAATGCCTCTCTCAGAAACGATCATGAACATCTGGGGTATCGAAGCGAGGTCTTTCGAGTTTTCCCTCGGCGACACAGAGAACCAAAGATCCTTCGGGATGAAGCTTCGAACACCGCTTTTGACGTGGAAGCCAGCCGTTGTCCGTACTTCGAATTTGTTCGGGCTTGCCAACTTCGACTTCAGCAAATCCCCGAGCCGCTCGAGCGAGCTCGAGACCTTCTCATAGGCATCGCGCTCCTCAATTGCGAGGTCAGCATAGAATTTTTTGGATCGCGAGCTTGAGATCAAGCGGACGTCTTCCGAACTGATCCTAGGCTGATCATCGGCATCCTGCACTTCGCCTACTGGAGCTGGTGCAACTTCAAACTCGAAGCCAAGCGCCTCCAAAGGCTCTTGGACCTGGCGCTCACCACCGGAGAAATCTGCTGACCGCTTGGGTCCCAGTTCGGGATACTGCATCTGGTGCGCGACCCCATAGATGGCCTTGGAGTCATAGAGGCGGTCGCCGCGTTTGACAAAGTATCGGTTTGCACTCCTGAAGCCGTACTTATGCAGGAACGTGTCCCGACCCAGGAGGTCGAATTCGTTCATTGCTGCCTCAACTGCAGCTCTGTCGGTGACCCGCTCTACCGGCATAACTCCTCCCCTAGTCCCGGGTTATAGGCTCTTGGCTGCCGTCCCACAGGCTGGCCGAGTGCTATACCCTTACATGCACCGACAGATCAGCGACCCCGCACATTGGCAATCACGTCGGCAGTCCCACGTCAGTATTTGTGGCGGCGGCGGTGCAAACGTTCAACCTCCTCGAGGAGCAACTGCCAGTACTCTATCGACTGCACGTTCCCACCCTCCTTGACCTCGGAGAGCCTTTCCCTTCTCTTAGCAATGGCGCCGTTGCCGAACAGTTCGATCGTCGCACGTGCAACCATGGCGATGTCTCGTTTGCTGGCAAAACCGTGTGGCTTGTCGTCTTTGTCCATCCGATCCGCGAGCTCTCTAGTCACTTGGCGATGAAGACGTGCGGGTTCACTCGACCACAGAGCCACTTTCGTCGCCAAGGACTCTTTCGACAAGCCACGTTGCGGGATGTCCGGGGAAACCGCCTCCAAATCTTTTGATTAACCGTGCGTACGCGTAGCCAAGGTCCGACGCTTTGCGGACATCGGAGCGATGAGACAGCGACCTCAAGACCAGTCCGCCCCCGCGCGGGACGAGCTCAAGGCCTTCCACGCGAAGTGCCGCCTGAAGCTCATCCCAAGACGACGAGGCACGGACGGACGCTCTGAGGATCCTTTGCAGCTCAAGGGTTCTGTCTTCGTCTGCCGATGGAACATCTCTTTTGCGCTCGATTGGTGACGCTACAAGCTCAGTCTGATGGGCCGGCCCAAACACCAGTTCCGGCAGCACAACGCTCCATGTCTCACGCCTGAGGTACTCATGGTATTCCTCCGCGGAATCTTCACGGAACCGCGTCGAGATCGCGTAGACGCTGCCATGCAGGAAGCTCGCCCCGGCCGGCGGCGCAAACTTCTTCGCCAGACGACACACGGCCGTGCCGGCGCGGTCCGTCATCAGCCACAGATCACCGCGCTGAACCAGTTGCAGTGCGTCCTCCGTCCCGAGGCGCTCCATGGCACCAAGCGTCGGGTTCCCGTCGTGCAGGCGTCCGGCAAAGCTGAGGTCGACCTCGGACGGATCGAGCGTTCGGTAGAGTTTCAAGCACTCCGAGACATCCACAGCCTCTCGTCTGCGAGCGCGGATCAGGAACGCGTCGTCATTGAGGCCGTCCAGGATGGCATGTGAATAGTTCATGGCCACGAGCGCCAGGCTACGCCGCGCTCTCGTCATGGCGACATAGTAGAGCCGCCGCGCGGCGTCTCGATCTTCGCCACTGGATCGCTTGTCCCATCCACCGTCGAGGACGACCACGTCGTCGAATTCGAGGCCCTTGGCGCGATGTGCCGAGAGAAGAAGAAGCCCGCTCTGGCGTTTGCGGATGTCGCGACCCCATTCGGCCAACCACTCGAGGACGTCCTTGCGGTCCGTCTCGCGGTCGCCGACCTCGCGGACGAAGTCGTCCACGCCTTCCCTCAGGATCGACCACCAGGGCCCTTCGGGCTGAGCCTCCATCCAGGCTGCCAGCTCCGACACGTGAAGTCCGGACCGTTCGCGACCCCGTAGCCAGGCGACGAGCGTCTGGGTTTCCCTCAAACGCCAGAAGTTCGGAGGATCGGCGTTCGCCGTCTGCACGGGAATACCGCGCGCCTCGCAATAGCTCCGAACCGGCTGCAGATACCTCCACTCGCGCGCGATGATGGCGGTTCTTGCCCAGCTCCAGTCCGAAACGATCTTTGAGAGCCGTTCCAGCTCCTCGACGGCAAGAACGGCTTGGGCGAACTGGTCCCCGGCATCCTTGAAGACCTGAACGCGGCCGCGACCGACGCTGTCGAGGCGCTCTAGTGCGCCGCCGGGGCGGTCTTCCCTGCGGGCGCGGTTCACGGCGATATCGTGCCCCGCCTTCATGCGCTCCGCGGCCGGTGCGATCACATGGTTCGAGGCTCGGATAATGTTGGCCGTCGATCGGTAGTTCTCGATCAGATGGCTGGGCTGCGCCTTGTAGTCCTCTTCGAAGCGACGAATGAACTCTACAGAGGCCCCGGTAAATGCGTAGATGTTCTGGTCATCATCCCCGACAGCAAAGAGGCTCAGCCGTCGGTCTTCGTCTTCGACCGAGCGCCCGGCGACGGCCGCGATCAGCTCGTACTCTTCCGGTCCGATGTCCTGATATTCGTCGACGAGGATCCATCGATAGCCTTCGATGAGGGTCTCTCTCTGCGCTTCCGCCTCGTCGCGGGACAGGCCATCGCCCTTCAGAAGCGCCACAGCCTGAGCCATGACTTCGTCGAAGTCGATGCTCTCCACCTTTTCTGCCCGCTTCGCGAAGCTGGCGCCGACCATCCGCATCGCGAGGCCATGGCAGGTGGAAATGGTGACGCCACGGGCATCATCCCCGATGAGATCGTGGAGGCGCCGCCGGATTTCAGTGGCGGCGTGGCGGTTGTAGACCAGGGCCAGAATGCCGCGCGGGTTCTCGCGCTTGACGCGTATGAGATACGCGATCCTGTGCACCAGAACCCGGGTCTTGCCCGATCCTGGGCCGGCCAGGACCAGGACGTTGGTCTGCTCCCGGTCATCCGCGACAATCCGCGCTTGGGTGGTGTTGCCCAGGTCCTCGACGATGGTTCTCCAGGAGGCAGGCGTGGTCTGCCGGCGCAACTCGGCGCTCCGTCCGGGCAGCCACTTCTGAACGAAATCGTCCCGGTCCTGCGTGAAGTAGTCCTCCGCGAGCTTGAGTGCATCGCTCATGGACGTAAGCCCCCTCTCCGCATAGGCGCCCATAATGTGGGCTTGTAGAACCTGCTCCTGGTAATGGAGCTTGAGAGGCTCGAAGTCGGCTTCCGTAAAGGCCTGCGTTCCCGGTGCCAGATGAATCGTCATGGCCGGTCGGAAGATCGTGAGGCCCTTTCCGAGCGTTACGACACCCTGTTCATGAAGCCAGAGAAGCGCCCGGTCGAGCAGCTTGGTCGGGTCTGTGACAGCGCTCGAGAGCTCAAGATCGCTCCGGAGGGATACCATCAGGGCTCCCAGGGTTGTCTCAACCTGGATATCCTTGCCTCGGATCTTGTCCGGCGCCACAGTCTGAAGCGCGGAGAGGATAACCCGTCCCGCGAGGCGACGCAGTTGGGCCGTCACCGAGAGCGCCTGCCAGGTCCGCTGCATCCGGATCGTGAGATGCTCCCTGTCGATCTTGCGGACCTGAAAGCTACCGATGCCGTCGCCGTCGTCGCGACCATCTCGCGCGATCCCGCGGACAAGCTTGTCCACGATGTCGGGCCGGACCGCCGCATGACCGGCGTCGCGGAGCCCTTGCGAGGCGAGCTTCAGGTTGAGGGTCGACGCCGCCCCCAGATCGAGGTCGGGCGCGAACTCGCGCAGCTTGTCGATCAGGTCCTTCTCGAGACTGTTCGCTTCCAGGAGGCGCTTCTCGGAGGAGTCTTCGACGCCCAGATGCACGAAGATGGTGATTGCGGTATCGTTCGACGCGATCCCCAGCGTTTCAAGATCATTCAGCGCCTTGCGCATCAGACCGGGCGGGAAGCCCGACATGCCACAGAGCTCGTCCGTCGAGAGGCCCTGATCTGGCGAGGCAGTCATCAGGCTCTGAACGAGCGCCGTGAGTTTCATGCGGTAGCCCTCCGTCGCGTCCGCCGTCGCGATGATCTTCGCGGCTTCCTCGAGCGTTCGGACGCGAAGCGACGACGGGAAGACGCGGACGCGGTTTTCTTCGCGCTTCAGGAGGACGGCCTCCTCCAGCCAGGAGACCGCCGTTTTGACTCTGGTGTCGTCCGTCGCCGAATCCCGCTCGAACTCCAGGTCCTTCTCTTCCCGGACGATTTCCCCGGGAGTTGCGACCACCTCACCCTTCTGCCTGGTCCGCCGATCCAGACGCCTGAGGGACTTCAGGATGCCTCCGATCTCGCGCTTTTCGAGACGGGAGCGGGCCGAGAGGCTGAACTGACGTTCTACGTCGTCGCGGCTGAAGAGGAGGACGCATCGGGCGTGGTCCCGGTCACGACCGGCACGGCCCGCTTCCTGGAGATAATTCTCGAGGGAGCCCGGAATGTCGTGGTGGACGACCAGGCGAATGTCCGGCTTGTCGATCCCCATGCCGAAGGCGTTGGTGGCCGCAATCACGCGCAGCTCACCCTCTGCAAACTGCTTCTGAACGTCGCGTTTCTCTTCCGGCGTGAGGCCGGCGTGATAGTGGGCGGCGGAGAACCCGCGCTCCTGCAGGAAGGCCGCCACACGTTCGGTCGTCGACCGCGTGGAACAGTAGACAATGGCGCCGGAGGAGCCCTGCGCCGGAAGCGCGTCCTCAAGCACCATGACCATATCGCCGAGCTTCTTGCCCTTGTCGGTTGGAATGATTTCGAAGGAGAGGTTGTCGCGGACCGCACCTCCGTCGAGAAGCTCGAGAGTGGCGCCAAGGCGTTCGCGGAAATGCGCTGTGATATCGCGGATGACGTCGGGCTTTGCCGTCGCCGTCAGGCAGATGATCGGCGCCGGTGCCTCCTCGCCCGAATACTCCCTGATGAAGCGGCCCACGTAGCGATAGTCCGGCCGGAAATCATGCCCCCACTTCGAGACGCAATGCGCCTCGTCCAGCACCCAGTATCCCACCTCGCGCTGGCTAAGAACGGAGCGGACGGACGTACTCCGGAGTTGCTCCGGCGAAATGAGCAGGATCGCGGCATCGCCGAGACGGACCTGGTTCAGGGCCTCCTGACGCTCCGGAAGAGAGAGCATGCCGTTGATCGTGACGCAGGAGGTGATCCCCTGCCGGCGCATGCCCTCCACCTGATCGGCCATCAGGGCCACAAGCGGGGAGATCACCACCGTCAGCGCACCCGTCTTCGTGAACTGCGACAGCGCCGGCAGCTGATAGCAGACCGACTTGCCGGTCCCCGTGGGCAAGATGCCGAGGACCGGCGTCTTCGCGATCGCGGTCGCGACGATGGTCTCCTGCAGGGGCCTGCCGTCGGGGCCTTCCGGGATCGGGCGAAACCCGTCGAACCCGAACCATCGTTTCAGAAGACTCCTGGGGTCGTTCTGGGCGCGGCACCACTCGCAGCCCGGATCAATGCAAGGGGTGTCGCGAAGGCGGCGGACAAGACGACTGGCTTCGGGAAACTGATGACGCACCCAGGGTGGCATGACGGAATCCCCGCCGGCCACGGAGATCCAGGCCAGCGCATAGGCGAGCGGCCATCCGTGTCGCTCGGCGTCCATGACGACGGCTTCGGTCTGCAGGACGCAGGCCTCGCCGCGGAGCCGTCCCCGGATGGCAGCCTGTGCCTCGGCCAGCCCTGGACGGGGGGCGCCGCGCAGATGTTGAAAGACCGCGTCGAACCCCGCATGGCCTTCGTGGGCTGTCGTCAGGAAATGGTAAACCCCCGCGGCCTCGGGATCAGCCCGCTCGAGGTCGGAGAGCGCCTGGATCTGGTTCTCGAGGACTGCAAACACGAGCTTGGCGTCAAGTTCCGGATCGTTGACGTGCCCGGCCTGCAAGCGTCCATCCTGATAGTGCTTCACCAGATGATGATAGGGGTTCCTCGGAAACGCGAGCGGGTTGAGCCAGAGCGTATCGATGATCGGCTTCCTGAGCAGGCGCAGGTCGCCTTTCGCGGCACTTAGGTGAGGCGCGTCAAAGCTGATGAAGTTGTGCCCGAGTACGAACTCGCAAGCCTCGGTGTAGCGATCGAGGGAATTGAGGGCCTCCGGGGCATTTCCACGCCTGAAGACGAAGGACTCATCATGTCCAAAGCGAACCCCGGCGAAGGTCTGGAGCCGATTGGTCTTTGGATCGATCTCGAGATCGATCGAGACGCACCTTTGCAGGAGCGCCTCCGCGCGTGCGGCCTGAGGATGAACGCCGTCCGCCAACTTCCCGTCTCACGATGCCTGTCCCTTTAGTGAGTTATCCACAGGAATTGTGAGAATTCAAAGGCAAGGACGGATGTTCACCATCCGTTCCTGATTGTTACACGCTTCGAGCTCAGTGCACGTGCACTGGGTCATCGATGACGCGCGAAGAACGCTGTTCGGACTTACCTCAGCAATACAAACAGAGACGCATATCGTTTAAGCTGCTTGGCAGTCACTGTCATCGACCGGACGAGCATTGCGAGAAAACTTCATTTTTGCTTCGGAGCTCTACATCATAGCATAAAAAGCATGCATCGCCCATCTATCGCTGGTACTTTACCTGCCGCACACGATTTCGCATTCGGCCAAGTCCCAATTTCCGGGTCATTTAAGGACTTAGGATATTTTCCCTTGAACCTCATGTGCGCCGCTGGACTTGTGTTGACCAAACTTAATCTGAAAGACTTCATCCAGCTCTATAGCAGGTTGCCAATCGCTCACCTCGACCGCCCAGACGTGGGCTTCCCAGGCCGGCCTCGGGTGGCAATGGCAGAGGTTTCCCGCTAACTCGAGCAAGTCGAGCCAGAGCGCGTAGACCTCGGACATTGGATCCGCACGATGTGTCGTCCATAGTCCATCAGACCGCCGAAGGACCATGCGATCAGGAATCCCGGAGATGCACGTTTTTGCTCAGGCTGCCGTTTTAAACTACGCGAGCTGAGACAGATTTACTTGCGCTTATTCGCGCCGAGCCGAGCTATAGCGCTCCGCACAACCACACGGCTTGACCGCTCATACTGCAAAATCCTGCAGCTTTCTCCCTGACGCCAAGCCGTCGCTGATCCACCCCGGCCGACGTCCGCGTCCCGTCCAAGTAACCTCAGGATTCTCGGGGTGCCGGTATTTCGGAGGTAGAGCGGATTTTGTTGCCGGTGCCTTCGAACGCGAACCTTTTGTCAGCTCGGAGAGGCTGAAGCCAAAGCTTTTCGCTGCTTCATCCGCGGCCTTCAAAGCATCTGCCCTGCGAGCCTTCTCCCCGTCTGCAATGGCCTGCTCAATATCTGAACTCAGCGCTTTCAGTTCCTTAAGTGTCATCCGATTCAAGTCGGGAGATTTTGCCACGATAGTTCCTTTTTTCGCCTTCAGCGTTTCAACAGATATAGGTACGAAGTTATTGCTGCAAGCCTTCGGTCCAAAGTCGCGCCATATTCAGTGTGTCCGTCGACCGGTTTGTCCCGAAGGCCGAAGTGATCGATTCTGTGGGCGCAAGTGCTTTCCGCTATCCAAGTTGTTCCGAAGCATCCGAGCCCACAACATGCCGCCGCGCTTTGAAGCTTGCGAGTCGGAGTCTGACGACAGATTCACTTGGTCTTCGCTTCGAGCGAGCTGTCAATCCGGATCAGGCCGTCGACATCCGGCAAGAGGTGCAACTCGGCTTACCCTGCGGTTATGCAGCTTCGCTCCGAGCCCGAAGAGGACGTGCTTCTCGAACTAGGGTGCTTGCCGACATCGATTACGCAGCCTCATCGGCCGGCATCGCAAATGTGAGCCTCCAGAATCTCGGCGCAGGCGGCTGGGTGCGTCGAAATCAGGAAGTGGTCCGCGCCGTCTACAACCTTCTTGGACGCACGCGGAATGTTGGCCGCGAGGTGCTCAGTAACGTCAACGATCGGAACAGGTGTATCCCTACCCCGCACCAGAGTGACAGGAAGGTCGAGGGTAGCGAAGGCCTCGAAGAGAGGTGTGAAGGTAGCGGCTGAGTGCCAATCACGGAGGTTCGTCGGCGCCGTCGCACGGCAAAAAGCTCGGACATTTTCGGGCATTCCGCGGAAAGTCCCCGGGCGGCTGTAGAAGTCGATGATTATCGAGGCTGCTTCCGGATCTCCCTCGGCCAAGGCGGTCCCGAAGCGATGAACCAAAGCCTCGATGTCTGACCGCCACGGAAAGGGTCCATTGCGCGGTCGCGCGAAGATCGGGTTGGCTTCGAAACAGACGACGCTCTGAGGCTTGATCCTTTGCGCCAGCACCGCCGCGAGGAGAAGATGCGCTCCCCACGAATGGCCGACAACATGCACCGGCTCGCCAACCGCATCCACAACCTGGCCAACGAAATCGACCAAACGATCAATGTCTGCATCGTCCACTGGTCGGACCTCCGGTGTCGTGCCGTAGCCAGGCAAGCTAGTGGACAGTAGCCTAAACGGGGTCTTCAAAGCGTTTTGGATACCCTTCCATGCCGCAGGCGTCGCATAGGAGCCCGGCAGCATCAGGACGGCGGGCCCTTGACCTGTCTCGATCAGCTCAAATGCGAATTTCTTCATGTGTCATGTTCCCGTTCTCGAAGCGGTGGCGCCCGGCGTTGTCGCCGCTCCGTTCCTGCGCATTATCACAGAAGCTCCGCCAGCATCGCCGCCGCGCGCTCGGCGCCGTCGCGAGCGACCGGGTGCGGTACGCGCGGCGCTTGCAGTTCGTCCAGCATGGCTTCGGCAATGCGTTCGGGACTGCTCTCGGCATAGGTCATGCGGCGCCCGGCGTTGTAGCGGTCGAGCCGGGCGGCGACGTGGAAGTTCTGCTCGAAATGGTTGCGCAGCGGGAAGTACAGGAAGGGTGTGCCCGCGGCGGCAAGCTCCATGCAGGTGGTGAGGCCCCCCTGAACGAGGGCGAGGTCGCAGGCCGCGAGGTGGCGATCGAGATCGGGAACGAAGGCGCGTGCCTCCACGCCCTCCGGCCAGTCGAAGGCGGCCGGGTCCAGCCGCGGCCCCGTGACGACGATCATGCGCAACTCCGGGATCCGTGCGCGGGCATGGGGATACGCCGCAAGGATGCGCCGGATCAGCTGGGCTCCCACGCCAGAGCCGCCCACCGCCACGATGCAGGTCTTGCGCCCGCCGTCGTAACCGAACTCCGCCCTCAGGTCGGCTCGTGAGCCGAAGGCGGAGGGATGTGTGCCGATGATATAGTCGGAGAACTCGTAGTGCCGCGGGATCCAGTCCCGCATCCACGGCAGACCGTCTCCGAACGACAGGTCGACGATATCCTGCGTGCCGCCAACGAAGATCGCGCGGTCCCGGACCTGCGGGTGGTTCTCGACGTGCCCGATCATCTCGGCATTGTAGTCGGTGGTCAGGAAGGCCTCGCGCGGGCCGTTCTCCGCAAACGGCACCCAACCCACGAAATCCGTGAACCAGGCTATCTGGGCGCGCTTCAGTTCAGGATGCTCGTGCCAGTAGTGATCGATGTCCCAAGCCTCATCGGCGATCACCAGATCGTAGGACTCCTGTTCGAGCACATCCTGGAACACCATGAAGTTCTTGATCAGGATCTCGTCCATGCTGCGGATAGCCTGAAAGGCGTTCAGATCGTGCTCTCCCGCCTCCTCCTCGATATGCGCACTTTCGTTCGCGAGAAGGCGGCTTGCGGGATGGAGCGTCTCGCCGTTGGCCGCGAGAAACCGGGTGACCGGGTCCTGCGCCAGCCAGTCCACCTGCAGCTCGGGGTGCAACTTGCGCAGTTCACGCGTGACCGCCAGATCGCGGCGGGCATGACCCAGACCGATGGGCGATGAGAGATAGAGCGCACGTTTCGGGCGCCTTGACCTCACGGCGTCTTTGCGCGGCTCGGACGCAGACGGATCAAGCAAGAGTTCGAGGAAGTTGCGCATCACGGCGTTGAACCGGGCCGGAAAACGCGCGTGCGGCGCATGTCCGGCCTCCTCGAAGATGACAAGCTCCCCGCCGGTGAGTTCGGCCACCTTCTCGGACGCGGCGACGGGCGCGATCGGATCCTTCCGGCCGTGCACGATCAGCATAGAGCAGGAAATCCGGCGGTAGGCCGCCTCGTCGAGCGCATACTGCCCGGCATAGGGCGCGCTCATCGAGGCGGCGAGAATCTCGCCGCTGGTCCCTTCGGCCCAGCCCCGGACGTCCTCCTGCTGCTTGGTCGAATGCGGCTCGACGAAGAGCTGCTCGGAGAAGAACTGCGCGAAGTCCGGAAAATCCGTCTGCCAGTACCCGCGGTTGTATTTCTCCCAGCCCTGCGGCCTGTGCGCACCGAGGTCCGAGTTGTAGCTCGCCTCGCTGTTGTGCGCATGCCGTGGAACCAGTGGCGTATGTGCGCCCACGGTGATCGCCGCCGTCACCCGGTCGGCATGGTAGGACGCGAGAATGGCGCAGGTCGGCCCGCTCTGGGAGTACCCGAAGACGATAGCCTCGAGAGTGTCGGTCGCGTCCATCACGGCCAGCGCATCGGCGACGTAGTGGCCCTGACCGTAGGAGGCGGAATCCGTAGGCCGGTCCGACTTCCCGTTGCCGCGCGGGTCCCAGGTCACGCAGCGGTAGCGATCGCTGAAATAGGGGATCTGCGCCTTATAGCCGCGCGAATGGATGAACATCCACGTCGGGATGAAGAGGATGGTGCGGGGGCCAGTTCCGTAAATCTCGTAGTGCAGCCCGACCCCCTCGCGGTCAATCCTGCCTCCGGTATGGGGATGTGCGGCGCGCATGGCTCAGGTCTCCTTTCTGGCTTCCGTCATGCCGATGAGGTCGCCGACATTGCGAAGGGCAGCGCGCATTGGATGCTGTGTGTCGTCGAAGCCGAGAAGGATCAGCGACTCCGCCCCGACGAAGGCGGCGCCAATGAGCGTCGCGATTTCCTCGGCGCGGAACGGCCCCAGCGAGCCTATCTGCCCTTCGACCTCCCTCACGAGTTCCAGGATGAGCGACTGCCATTGCGCAACGGCGCGGCGGATCGCATCGCCCACGGCGGGGTTGGACCAGCCGACCGCGGTCAGTTCCTGTAGCACGCGTACGTAGCCAGACTCGAGATCTTCCTCGAGATAGTCGCAGGCGCGCGACCATTTCTGCGAGACAGTCAGGTCCGGGCGATGGAAGGTCTCGGCCTGGCGCGCGATCAGCGCCTCGTTCATGTGTTCGAAGAGGGCGAGCACCATGCCCTCCTTGGATCCGAAGTGATAGCGGATCTGGCTCATCTGGGTTCCGGCCTCGGCCGCCACGGCGCGGGTGGACAAGCCGGCATATCCGTCCTCCAGGAGGACACGCTTCGCCGCCTCAAGGAGTTCAACCTTCGGATTGGATCGGAGGCTAGCCTGGGTCGTCATTGGTCTGTCGCTCCCCGGGCGGCGGATCGCGCGAAGCGAACCGGAAGTTAAGCGTAACTCTACTTCGTTCGAACGAATTAGGTCAAGTATGGCGAGGGCAGCGTGAATGCTGCACGATGTTGAGCTGTCGGAGGGCCCCGACATGCCCCCGGCACGCGCGGCGTAGAGACAGTCAATTCGTTCAGGTCCATTTGTCGGTTAGCGCGACTAACCGTTTGTCAGAGTAACCGTTGGATCAAGCCCCAGACGCTTGCCAGCAGCGACAGCGCTTCGACGGCCGGGATGATCCGGAACCGACGCAGAGCTTCGCTCCAAGTCATGCCGAGTTCATCGCTTACCCAACGCGCCGCCAACGCGCGGGGCGATTGTCCTGTCGCACGCGCGATCTCGACGATTTTAGGCTTAGCCGCTGCGATCTCTTAAATTAGTTTGATCGCTCGGGGCTGCTGAGTACCGGCATGACGCAGGGGCTCGGGGTCTCCGCGAGAGTGCAGACGCACATCTGCAAGCAACGCGAAGACGTTACAAGCATAAGGACACCCGGCGACCTCTTACTTCAGCCTTTCTTCAGCGCCGCGATCTCGGCCAAATCGGCCCCCATCAGTCCGTTCGCGGGAAACGCCGCCACGGGTGCCGCAGTCAGCTCCCGCATCCAACGCCCCAACACGCTCTCAGCCACCTCCAGATCTCGGCAGGTTGCAACAACCGCAACGCGTCCCTCGGTTACAAGGTTGACGACCTCACCTTGAACTCGCGCCCAAACGTTCTCTCTCCAATTACATCGTCACGATCTTATCTTCGCAATCACGAAACCGGCAGCAGGGAGATGTTGTGCCAACAGCCAGGTGACAGCGATGCCGCGATCCAGACCTGCCTGACGATCAAGGTGATGATCGTCATCGCGCCGCGCTAGACCACAGGCTCCGTCCAGAGACATTCCGCTTGGCCGGGCTGAACTGGCCGGCGTCGGTGTTCGGTAGGCTGTCCCGGGCCAAAAGGACTATGGTAGTGAACACCCCGACCACGTGGCTCGTGGGAGCCCATTCAGGAAAAAGGAAATCTCCGCCATCAGCGATCTGGTGAAGCTAGCTCGAGGTCCACTAAATTTGGGTGGTCATGGTGTCGCGTTTCGCGGGGACCTTACGAGCTACCGACGTGGGCCAAGCCGCTCAACGGCGAAAACGTTTGACATATATTGCCCAAATCTGACATGTTTTGATCATGAGTGAAAGACTGCCATCAGCAACGTTAGCTTTGGCCATGGGCGATCCCGCAGGGATCGGTCCCGAAATTAGCCTGAGAGCGGCCCTTACCTTCAAAGAGCGTCTGATTGCTGGTGAGTTGAAGCTGCTTCTGGTCGGGAGCAGCGCAGCAGTATCCCGTAGCGAAGAGCTAAATTACGGTGCGCTGCGTGGGGCTATCCATCTGCCGGGGGTTCGGATCATTGGTGTCGAAGAAGAGCCGCACTCACATGCCTTCGGGCAGCTTAGTGCCGCAGCTGGAGAAGTGGCTTACCGTGCCGCTGAGGCCTGTGTCGGTCTCGTTCGCTCCGGTGCTGCCGACGGCATCGTCACTGCACCCCTCAACAAAGAGGCTCTATTTCTCGCTGGACGTAGGTTCGCGGGATACACGGACATGCTTGCCTATCTGACCGGATCGCAACAGGCCGTCATGATGCTGGCCCACGGCCCGGTCCGTATCAGTCACGTCACCACCCATGTCGCACTGAGCGAAGTACCTAAGCTCGTGACGCCCGAGCGGCTCGAGCGAGTGGTGCGTCTCACCGCAGACGCACTACGCGCTTTCGGCATTAAGCATCCACGCATCGCTGTGGCAGCGTTAAACCCGCACGCCGGCGAGGGGGGCAATTTCGGCATCGAAGATGATCTAGTTATTCGCCCAACAATTGACGCATTGTGCACAGCCGGGCTTGATGTCGACGGTCCAGTGCCTGGTGACACCGTCTTCGTGAAGCATGTAGGTGGACAGTATGACGCCGTGGTTGCCATGTATCATGATCAGGGTCACATCCCCTTCAAGCTGCTTGGATTTAAGATCGACCCTGCATCGGGCAAATGGGATTTGCACGGCACAAACATTTCGCTCGGCTTGCCGCTGGTGAGGACGTCGGTCGACCACGGCACAGCCTTCGATATCGCTGGAAGCGGAACCGCCAACGCTGACAGCATGGTGGAGGCAATCGAGGTCGCGCTGAAACTGATACGCGGCCGTGAGAGAGTAGAAGATCAGTCCGAGGCGGAAAAAGCAAAACGAGAATCCAAACTCAAGGGAGAGAGACAATGAGCTATCAATCCAGAGCATTAGCGACCAGTCTGACGGCGCTGTTAACCGCAATTGCTGTACCAGCGAGTGCGCAGGAATTCACATTTGTCCATGCCAGCCTCAATCCAGCACAGCATGCAGACTTCCCCGTCAACATGAATTTTGTCGAACGAGTACAGGAACTAAGCGACGGTCGCATCTCGTTTAAGGTCTTCGATAGCGGCGCGTTGGGCGACGAGCGGCAAATGGTTGAGCAAATGCAGTCTGGAACTATTGCGACCGCCAGACTGACTCCAGCGGCGCTGAGCGGACTTTGCTCAGGCATTTCAATCCTGAACCTGCCTTTCCTGTTCACTGACGGACAAGCCTTGCTTGACGCCGTACAAACAGACGAGTTCAAGGCCATCTGTGACGATATACTGATTTCTGCAGGGATCCGGCCTCTCTCCTATTGGTGGATGGGTGTGCGTGACCTCTACACTAAAGAGCCGGTAGAAAGCCTAGAAGACGTGCAAGGAATGAAGTTGCGTGTTTGGGAAGATCCCTACGTCGTGAAAGCCTGGGAGGATCTGGGCACCATTCCGACACCGATCTCGTTCTCGGAGCTTTATACATCGCTGCAGACCGGCGCCGTAGACGGTGCCGAAGGGTGGGCAGAAAGCTACAACTCGCGCAGCTTCTACGAAGTCGCTCCGCATCTGACACGCATCGGTTACGTTCAGATTGCCAGCACGCTGGCAATCTCGGAAAGCGTCTGGCAAAGCTTGCCTACAGATCTGCAGGCAGCTGTTCAGCAGGCGGCAGACGAGAACTCCACGTTTGCATTAGAAACGTTTACTGAACTTCAAGACGGCATTTATACGACGTCCGCCAAAGTGGCTACGGTTCACGAGGTCAGCGACCTAGAAGCTTGGAGCGCGAGATCGACCGGGGTCTACGAAACCTTCGCCGCGGAGCATCCCGGTGCGGCGGCAGATCTGCTCACACAGATCGTCGAGTCCAACTGAAACTAAATTTAGACGCCGCGCGATCGCTAGCGCGGCGTCTGACTTAGTGAGGGATACGATGCATCTGATCAGAAAATTAGAGCGGTCCGTGCACAGCGCGCTTGTCTTCGTGACAGGCGCGATCACCGTGGCCATCGCATGTGTTCTGCTTCTACAGGTCGTCAGCCGAATGATATTCAAATACCCGTTCGCCTGGCCTGAAGAACTGGCCGGTTTTCTCTTCACTTGGCTCATCTTTCTCGGAGCGTCGGTGGCATATCGAAGCGGCAGCATGATCGGTATCGATTGGCTGGTTCAAATGCTACCGACTCGTGCAAGAGCAGTGATCAACACCCTCACGTCCCTACTGATGATCATGTTGCTGATGTTTTTGGTTTGGAAGGGGGTCGAGACGACGCTAAAGTCTGCGAACAGCCAGACAACAGTGCTCCGCTTCTCTTGGGCATGGGTCTATGCCGCTTTCCCAGTCGGGTTCAGCTTTTTGCTCGCTTCGATTACACTTGATTTCCTAGCAAATCCAAAGAGCGCCAACACAGGAATTCTCGAAGACGAGAGCGGCCGCTGATGGAAATGATCCTGCTTTTTGGGTTGCTTTTTCTTTTCATTTTCATGGGAATGCAGGTGCCACTGGCGCTTGCAGGGTCACTCGTCGTGACCCTGCTACTTGCTTTCCCATATCTCGATCCGATCATTGTTGTGCAAAAATCGGTTGGCGCCATGGCGCGTGCCTGGCCGCTACTAACAATCCCTCTCTTCATCATGCTCGGTGAGATATTCAAGGTCGGGCGAATGTCGACGCGCATTGTCGATGTGACAAACATCTTCGTCGGGCGACTTCCTGGCGGTCTCGCCATCGTCAACATCGTTTCCAGCTATTTCTTTGGTGGAATTTCAGGATCAGCCACCGCTGATACCTCGGCAATTGGTGGCATCATGATCCCGCTCATGAAGAAGCAGGGCTACAGTTCTTCCTTCTCGACGGTGGTGACGATCACGTCTTCGACTCTTGGGCCGATCGTGCCGCCAAGCGTGCTTGTCATACTGATATCCTGGGTGACCGAACAATCGGTGGGGATGCTATTCCTCGCCGGCTATCTTCCCGCACTCATTTCCATGCTAGGTATGATCGCCGTCGCAGTAATCATCTCAAAGAAACGCGGTTACCCGCGCCAGCCCACGCCACCGTTTCGAGAAGCTGTGCGGATATGCACCGATGCCCTGCCTGTCCTCGTTACGCCATTCATTATCGTCGGAGCTATCGTGTCGGGCCTTGTCACCATCGTAGAGTCCGCAGTCGTTGCCTTAGCTTGGGCGCTCTTCATCACGGTTGTATGGTACCGTGAATTTGCGTGGCGTGATCTAGGAACTGTTATGCACAACACGGTTGCGACCACTGCATTCGTCGGAATGTTGCTGGCTTTGGCATCAGCCTTCGCATGGTTGGTTACGTTTTCTGGCGTCCCGCAGCAAGTCTCCGACCTGTTGGTACAATACAACGTTGGCCGCTTCGGTTTTTTTGCCGCGTCTATAGCCATTTTTCTGGTTCTTGGCACGTTTCTGAACGCGGGTGAAGTGGTCTTGATGGTAATGCCAATTCTCTTCCCGGCAGCACTATCGGTTGGGATCGACCCAATTCACTTTTGCATGATTGCAGCATTGGCGATGGTGATAGGCAACGTCACGCCCCCCGTTGGGTTGTGTTTGTTCATAGGCTGCGCGATCAGCGGCGATAAAATCGAAGATCTAATACGCCCTCTCGTGCCATTCCTGGCGGTGATGGTGGCAGTAATCGTACTGCTCACTTTGGTGCCCAGCGTAGTGTTGTGGCTGCCCGAGACCTTCGGATACGTTCCCAAATAATGAGGAAAGACATGCAAGAAACTCTTAAACAGCACTATGATCTTGTGGTATTCGGCGCTGGCCCCGGCGGCCTGTCGGCAGCAATTGTTGCCGCGCGCCGCGGTCTGCGCGTGGCGCTTGTAGAGCGATCGGCGATGGTTGCCGGCACTGTCAATGTAGGACTATGTCTGCACGGATTTCAGGATGACCATGGCAACCGCGTCGTTGGGGGCGTGTCTTGGGAATTGATTCAACGCTGTATTGATGAGGGTGGATCAACCGGACCCACTCATCTGCAAAACGCACACATGTATTCCACCACACCAGTCGACATGGCGGTGCTACAGAAATGTGCGCTCGATATGCTCGAAGAAGCTGGTGTCGAATGTTGGTTTCACACGCTTGCGACGGAGCCGATCGTAGAGGGCCGGAGGCTGGCCTCGGTGAAGGCCTGGTCAAATAGCGGCGAAATAGAATTCATCGCTCGTTCTTTTGTTGACGCGACCGGGCATGCCGACATAGCGTTCCGGGCGGGAGTTCCTGTCCGCAGCGGTCGTTTCGGAGACGGGGCCATGCAGCCCATGACTCTGGGCCTTTCGATGGCGCCAGTTGACATTACTCGGATGATGGAAGCTATCGGCGAGGGCTTCGGTATGGCTGTCAAACCAGGCATGGATGCCGAGGACTACGTCTGGTTCGCTCTGAACTTCACGCCTTGGCGCGAACAGGTCGAGAAAATCGGAATCCGTCTTGGGGACAAAGGCACGTGCTGGGGCAATTCGATCTATCCCAAGATTGTTAATCTAAACGCTGTCAAGATTATCGGCATGAACGGCGCTGACGCCCGCGAGCTTTCAAGGGCCGAAGTCGCGTCGCGTCGAATCGCGGTAGAGTTTGCGAAGTTCATGCGAGAGAATATTCCTGGCTTCGAAGAGGCTTATATCACCCGGACGTCTCCATATATCGGAATCCGTGAGACTCGGCATATCGACGGGGTTTACACGCTGAGCGATGAAGACGCGATCGAGGGTCACATTCCAGACGACAGCATCGCGCTTTGTGGTTATCCAATCGACATCCACGATCCAATTGACGGTGCAGCGAGATTTCAGCGTGTTGGTGGCGGACGCTTTGGCATTTCGTTCAAGTCATTGGTGCCCACAACGCTCGACAATCTCCTTGTCAGTGGCCGCGGCATCTCGGCGTCCGATCAAGCGTTTGGTTCAGTTCGGGTAATGGGCACCTGCCTTGCGATTGGAGAGGCTTGCGGTTACGCCGCTGCAATGTCTAAGGATACAAACGCCAATATAGGTGAAATGGACGGTGTTGTTGTTCGTTCCGCACTCGAGGATGCAGGCGTAATGATGGTATGATCGGCTGGCCTGTTCAACTTGCGAATGCTGACCGAGACGCCGTCAGTGAGGGCTCCCTATGACCGGCAATATTTCAGCTGCCGTTGTCGTGATTGGCGAGGGCATCGCCGGTTTGGTCGCTGCTCTGCGTGCCCGCGACGCTGGGGCCTCGGTTCTTATTGTTGGGCTGGGAGGCGGTGCCTCCGGTTGGCTTCAAGGGGTCAATGTCGTGGTCGACGGAGCTGACAATCAAGACACAACCTCTGCTCATCGCGACGACATCTTGCGGGAAGGCTGTGGTATCAACATTCCGACTATGGTCGAAGACACTGTTTCAGCTGCGCAGCAAGCCTTTCGTGCACTACGCGAACTAGGTGTCGGCTTTGCTGAAGTCGATGGAAAGCTTGTACTGCGTCATGCTTCCGGATCGTCCCGTCCGCGATGCTGCTTTACGCCTAGTGCGATGTGGGGAGGTCAAGCAGCGACGATCTTGCGCCGTGCACTTAAAACACGCAGCGTCCAGCGCAAACGGCTGCGTGTGCTACGTCTGATCGTCAATGGCGGTCGTGTACGCGGGGTAGTCGCTCAGGATCCGCGCGGTGGGAATCCCGTCATGATCGACGCTGGCGCTGTGATCCTAGCAAGTGGCGGCGTCGGGAGCCTATTTGCCCAATCAACCTACCCTCGCGATGTGTATGGTGCCTCCGCCGCGCTGGCACTGCGCGCCGGTGCCGAACTAGCAGACATGGAATTTCTTCAGTTCGAGCCCCTTGTGGGGCATGCACCAAAAGAAATCTCTCGATATGTTATACCGACTACGTTGTTCGGGGACGGCGCGGTAATGCGCGATGTGAACGGCAGACGTTTCCTGCTCGAGCGGCGGCCTCAAGGTGAGGCCGGCATTGGCAAAGAAGATCTTGTACGCGAAATGGCACGTCAGAGCGCCGCCGGAACGACCCTGAAGGAAGGGGGACTATGGTTCGACGCAACAGGTTTGGATCCGTCCATCATTGATCGCTATCCTTGGCTCGCTACATTCATGCGGAAACATGAGATCGATATGACGCAATCCCCGGTTGCCGTCTGGCCGGCACCACACACATGCTTAGGCGGAGTCGCCGTAGATCGAGACAGGCAGAGCCGTGTAGGTGGGCTCTTCGCTGCTGGAGAAGCAGCTGCCGGTGTACATGGCGCTGGTCGCCTGGCTGGCGGCAGTGGGACGGATGTGCTAGCAGCGGGCTGGATTGCGGGCGCGGCCGCCGCAAGAGTGGCTGCCGCGACGCGGTTCGGAACAATGCCAACCTCCTTAAATTACAACATCTGTTCCCCTGCAGACGCTGACGGCAGGGCTCTAACACAGGTCAATGCTGAGGTATCGCAATGCCTGTCCAACGCCGCTGGCATTGTCCGCAATGGTGAGACCCTGGCCGACGCTGCCAATCAACTTGCTCGTCTCGCCGAAGGCCTTGGCGCTTCCAGCGAAAACCCTCTTTCGCCCGCTGCAGCGACCGCTGATCGCATCCTTGTAGGCCGCGCAATCATAGAGTCAGCACTCGCGCGGTGCGAGAGCCGCGGAGCACATCTGCGGAGTGACTACCCCGCGACCGACGCACTACAAGCTCGCTCGCTGTTCGTGTCTTTCGACGGCGACGGCGACGGCAATGTTGCGATCGTCACCGAACGCAGGACGTGACATGCTTAAGGAACAACGGCACGCCCGGATTCTTCAAGTACTCAGAGACGCGATGGCCGCCACGATCGGCGACTTAAGCGATGCTGTCGGCGTTTCTGATTCCACTGTCCGTCGCGATTTGCGCGTTTTGAGCGAGCACGGCCTTGTACGGTTGACGCACGGAGGCGCGGTATTGACGGAGAGCCACTTCTCGTCATTCGAGCTCGACAGCGAGCTCGCCGCAGCGACCGAATCGCAGGCCAAGGCTTCTCTAGGGGTGTATGCAGCTACGCAAATTTTGACCGGTCAGACAGTTCTTTTCGACAGCTCCTCAACGGTCCTCGCAGCGGCGCGGGAAATAGCTCGCCGAAAGTCAGAGATCACGGCTATAACAAATTCTCTGCAAATCGCCGAGGTACTTGCAGCCAGCAGATCTATCGCAGTCATCGTGGTGGGTGGCAGCGTGCGGCGCGGTTCTGCTACACTTTACGGAAACCCCGGCCTCGCATTTCTGAACGAATTGCACGTCGACTTAGCACTGCTTGGCACCCATTCCGTAAGTGGAGCCCTTCTGACGGAGACGTCGCAGGATGTAGTCGCTATGAAGCGCGCGATGATCCACGCTGCCCGACATATCATTCTCTTGGCCGACAGCACAAAGTTCAGGCCACCGGCGCTATTTACTATTTGCGGCGTTGAAGACATAGACGAAATCGTAACCAATTCAGACGCCAGCCACGAGGCCTTATCGATCGTAAAGGAAGCCGGGGTCGCCGTTACCACCGTGTGACTATATCGCGAGCAACTACTACCCAATGTTATTCGTCGGCAAGCGTCAATGTCTAAACCCAGGCTATTCGCCTTATTACCTCGCACACGCGAAGTCAAAAGAACACCTTCAGATAGTTCATTTTGGTCGAAGTCAATGATATCTCTATCGACGGCGTATGGTCGGGCCGTGAACCCGGCGTCGCTGGTCTCGTTGGCTGAAGTGCGGGAAGCGACCGGCGATTTGGAATGTAGCGCGGGCGGCGATCCAGAGGCGATCCGCAACAAGAATAGTTCAATTCAACGAGTCCTGGTAGCATGAAGCGTCGGTATGGAGCTGATCAGTTCGGCGAGGGTGATAAAAAGAGACATTTGATCCTGCATGCATCCCGTCGAAACCGCAAGAACATTGTCCACAGGATTCCAAGGTCTTTCGACGCCATCACGAGATTGAGAACACGTTCGGACGACCGAATGACTGGCGCAGGGTTGGCTACTCCTTCTGTCAGCCATCGCCCCCGCGGCAACGGTTTTCTTTTGGGTATGAGTCCGGACGCGTGACGTATGATATTATTTTCTTCCTATCTCTACTCGCGTACCTTCCGGCGCCTGCCCGGCACCGGACGTCGTGCGTCGTCACGATCTGGCAGGCATCGAATACTGAGCCGAAGTCAACTTTCTTCCTGGCCAAATCGTAAACGAACCCGGTACCTCCTCGCGATGACGTGATACGAACCCTTTGAAAAGCAAAATCCTTTCTGAAAGTGCCAGATTAAACCTTCACCAAGTCCTCTCTGCTCCGAGTCATACCTGATTTGGCTTTTCTGGAAGCCATTTTTTTGCGATGCTGCAAACCATCGTATACGCGGGGTTATAGACATTCCCAACTTCATAACGGACGGTCTGACCGAGTAGATGCGCGGCATCGGAATCCGACAGGCCATAATCTGACTTGAGCCAAACTACCATCTCGGTTGTCGCGTGCTGAAGCGCCTGATCAAGCGGGCGTGCATTGCCCACGGTGAAGATACGATCATCCAACTCTCCGCGAGGCCATCCAATCGAACGATGCTTTTCGAGTGTCAAGCGGAGCTCGACATCACAACAGGTTTCCACACCAGTACCGGCTATCTCGCCGTCACCTTGTGCAGCATGGCAGTCTCCCAGGAAAAAGAGCGCACCGGTCACGCCCACAGGGAAACTTACACTGCATCCGGCAGTGAAGCCGCGATAATCCATATTTCCACCGTTTCGGCTGCTGGTGGCGGTCGAGATAGCCACGCCCCCAGCGGGAGCAACGCCGAAGCACCCGATCATTGGAGCACATGGTAGGATTAACTGCTTAAGTGTGGCGGGCGGAGTCGCGAGCTGGACAGTCGATGTCTCCAGATCAATAATCCAATTACATACATCTCTGGGAGGGAGATTGCGGGCATATTCCGGCTCCAGAACATTCGCCGAGAGGGCGGCACGGGTCCAGCCCGTTGCACGCACCGGGTCAATCCTCAGGATTTCAACCCGAAGAGCGTCTCCCGGCTCTGCACCTGCCACGTAAATAGGCCCGTTCATCGGATTGGGGCGATTTGCCTTTTGCTCACCTCGAGCATTCGTCCCTGCCGCATCAAGTGTCTCGGTGATGATAGTGTCACCGCTCGCTACAACCAAAGCCGGCTTCATTGCCGCGAAGACATTGTGCCAGTTTGTCGGCCTGAATCGATGTGTTTCAGTCAAAACGTAATTCCTCGTGCTCAGCAAGTGGCTTGCGACCTATCCGCGGTTTCTAGAGGCTATATCCGTTAGGAACCGCGCCTTTTCATCGACGGCTGGCTGATCATATTGGAGCTGGGTCTTGCTTGCTTTACCCGGCTTTTTCTTGGAGGCAATATTACCGCCCTACCCCGCTCAAATGAGGTGCCTAGGGCTCGACCCGCTCCTTATCAATCATCATACCATGCTTCACCCTGTCGAAAAGGAAGCTCGACTTCTTCATTCCGCGGATTCCGGCGGCGGACCGATATAAAGAGAGGTAGGCCGGTTCTGCTCATGTTTGCTTTGGTATTGCTCCATCGCATGAGCGGTCCAGCCAGCCATGCGGGCTAGGGCAAAAATGAGGTCGCCCGAGCCGCGCAACATACCCGCGACGTAGGCAAGCGCGGCGATGGTGAAGCCAATGTTGGGGGGGGCAATGCCGCGCTGTTTCTGGATCGCAAGGAACTGTGCCAACTTCTGGCTCCGCGGGGTGGCGGAGTCTGACGAGGTCAGGATGTCGAGCACCGGACGTGTGCGGCGGTCGCCGTCTGGAAAACGTTGATGTCCGAAGCCGGACAGGACCTGCCCCTCGCGCAGCCGCTCCCCGATAAACTGATTGATGCTCTTTTCGTTATTCAGCCCGTCAAGATAGCCCTCGACCGCTAGCGAGGAGGCCGACTGCACCTTGCCGCCACTGCAGTGCATCCCGGCCGCTAGGACCGAATAGATGTCGGTATGGACGGACGCGGCCATTCGGGCAGCGATGGTCGTCGGCGTGGTCACGTCCGCGTCGGCGGTCACGATCATCGCTGCGTTCAGCGCGCGGATCAGCGCATCGCTGGGCGGTTCAGGGCACAGCCGCGACCAGACCCGGCGCGCGAAACTTTCTTCACCCGAGGGCTTATACTCTTGTCCGCCCTGTCTCTCGATCACCGGCATGGCCTCGATCATGGTCGCCATCAGGGTGCTGACCCGCTTTATCACCGAAGCGGAGTTCAGATCGTGGCGCATCGGGTCCATCGGCGCGGCCAGGTCGATCAGGATCTTCATCCGCTCGAAGGGAAGCAGGTCGGTCGGCAGGACCCGGGACTGGCGACGCAAGGTTGTGACCATTTCCATATCGGGCCGGAATGTCAGCCGGGCAGGATCGACCTCCCACAACAGCGCGGCCACTTCCTCGTAGCTCTTGATGAGCGCCAACCGAGTCGCACTTTTCCCGCGATAGTAGAACTCGCCCTCGTGAATCGTCGAGATCGCCGAGACAAACATCGGGCTTCCCTGTGACGACCTGCGGCCCTTCCGTCCGCGGTTGGCGAGATTTTCGACGTCGAGCGGGTCAAACATGCTGCCGTTGGACCCGTTAACCTCGCGCGGCACCAACAGGCCGCGCGATACATAGGCATAGATTGTCGCCCTCTTCACGCTCAACCGTTCTGCTGCCTCTTCCGAGGAGATCAGCCCCATCTTCAAATCGCATTCCCTTCAAGGTCTGGCACGACGGCTGTCAGCGGTCCGGTCGACGAGCCTTCATGTAAGGTTGATTTATGATCAACTATTGACAGGAATAGATGAGCCGTCAACTCTGAAGGTGCTTGGGGCCGATACGTCCGCGAGCGAAAGGGCGGCGCAAAGAACGACGCCCAACCAAGGGAGGAAAACATGAAGATGACGACAATAGTTGCAAGGCGGCTGAACCTTGCCGGACTGCGTGGCTCGGCGCGAGGGATACTCTCCTCCGCCGTGTTGGCGGCCATGGCTGTCTCAGCTCCGATCGCCGGTTGGAGCCAGGATGTCCAGCGCGGCGGCGAGGTCGTACAGGCCGAATGGATCGCCGTACCTTCGCTAGACCCGCACCTGTCGAGCGCCGTCAATTCGTACGTCTGGCCCAACCTCTTCGATGGACTGTTCACCTACACCCCACCGCAAGAAGAAGGTGGTACCTATACCACCGGACCGGGGCTTGCTGCCTCGATCGAACGCGAGGGCGACGGTGTTATCGTGGTTCAACTGCGCGAGGGCGTCAGCTTTCATGACGGCACGCCGGTGAATGCGGAAGCTATCAAGTGGAATCTTGAACGTGCACGCGATCACGAGTTGTCGACGCGAAAGGACGCGGTCGCCAACCTGGAAAGTGTCGAGGTGGTCGACGACCTGACCGTGAAGTTGACCTTCACAGAGGAGCAACCGCTTTTCGAAGTCCTGTTCTCATCGGCCAACCCGGCCAACATCTACTTCGTCTCGCCGACTGCCGCCGAGCAAGTCGGGGACGAGGCGTTCGGTCGTGCCCCAGTGGGAAGTGGGCCGTTCAAGCTGGTGGAGTTCCGCGCCGATGACCGAATGGAGATGGTGGCGAACGAGGCCTACTGGGCGGAGGGTCTGGACGGCGAACCACTGCCATACGTCGACGCGCTGACCATCCGCTTCGTGCCGAACCAGTCGGTGGGAGCGGTGGAATTGCGCGCCGGCAGCATTCACGTCGCCGAACTGCTGGAAACCGACGTCCTCACGCTGAAGGATGACCCCAATGTGAAGCTTTACGAGGTGCCGCTGACCGACAAAGGGTATCCGAGTTTCTACATGGCATCTAACCCGGATCTCGACACGCCCTTCGCGCAAGACGTGCGTCTACGCCGTGCGGTGCAGCATGCGATCAACCGTGAGGCGATGGCTAAGGTCGTTGGCCTCGGCGCCGCCGTGGCGGAATATCACTGGGGCTGGTATCCGGGCGTTCCAGGCTATGACGAAAGTCTGCCGCGCTACGAATACGACCCGGACAAGGCGCGCGAACTTTTGGCCGAGGCCGGTTACCCTGACGGCATCTCGCTAGAGGTCAAGGTGATCAACCGGCCACGCGACGTGAAGCCACTGGAGATCATGCAGGCGATGCTGGCCGAGGTCGGAATTGACCTTTCGATCAACTTGATGGATCGCACTCCTTGGATCGATGCCGGACGCGCAGGCAACTTCGAGGCGCTGTCGCACGGCAATACGGCCGACGTCGAGCCGCTGATGCGCCAGACGACCAAGACAGGGTCGTCTTCGAACTGGGCTAATTTCTCTAGTGCCGAGATTGACAAGCTGTGGGAGGACGCCGCGCAGGCGACTTCGATGGACGAGCGCGCCGAGATCTATCGCGAGATGCAGCGGATCATGCACGAGGAGGCTGTCCACTTAGTGGCGTACCGCATTCCCACGGTACTCGGTTACGCCGCAAACCTGCACGGTCTGGACCAAACCGCCGGTCTGGGGATGCATCACGTCTGGCTGGAACAGTGACCAGCTGACGCATCCGAGGCAACACTGATCGGGCACCCGTGCGCGGGTGTCCGAAGTGAAAAGGTCCAAAGGCAATGCGAAACTTCTACGTGCGCCGCGTACTGACCGCGTTGGTGGTGCTGTTCATCGTCAGCGTGATCTCTTTCTTTATCGCCTTCGTGCTGCCAGGCGACACCGCCACCGCCATGCTCGGCGAAGAGGGTGGTCTGGATCCCGAGCGGTACGCTTACCTGCGAGAGCAGCTAGGGCTGAACAAGCCACTTGTGGTGCGCTACTTCGAGTGGGTCGGCGGTGTGCTAACGGGCGATTTCGGCGTCTCGCTCCGCACCAACGAGCCCATCGGGCCAGCGCTGCTGCGGCGGCTCGGGCCAACCATGCAGTTGGCGATGATGGCCATGGTCTTCGCGGTCTGCGTCGCGATTCCGGTGGGTGTCGTCGCAGCGGTCAACAGCCGGACCTGGGTGGACACGGCCGGCACCCTCCTGGCGCTTACGGGCATTGCAATTCCCGCATTCTGGCTTGGCATCATGCTGATGCTGTTTTTCGCGGTCTGGCTGAAATGGCTACCGCCGTCGGGCTACGTGCCAATCTGGGAAAACCCGCTGGAATCTATTCGACTGATGATCATGCCAGCCATCGCCTTGGCCTCTGGCCTGATGGGCGTAATCATTAGGCAGGTGCGCGCCGCAATGCTGGACGTGCTGACCGAGGACTTCATCACCGCCGCCCGCAGTAAGGGCATCACCGAGCGGCAGGTCATCCTGCGCCACGGTCTGCGAAATTCTCTGCTGCCGGTGGTCACGATCATCGGCCTGCAGATGGGGCATGTGATGGCGGGCGCGGCAGCGCTCGAGGTTGTATTCTCGATCCCCGGGCTGGGCCGTCTGGCGGTGGATTCCATCTTCTTCCGCGACTTCACCATGATCCAGGCGATCATGCTGCTTTTCGCATTCATCGTGCTGCTAAGCAGCTTCGTCACCGACATGGTCTACGCGCGCCTCGACCCGAGGATCCGGTATGACTGATGTGTCCACACATACCCCCCACTACGTGCCGCGACCGCGCACGACCCGGGGCCTGCGCAGCCCTCTTGGCATCCTCGCACTGGTGCTCGTGGTTCTGATCCTGGGTGTCGCGATCTTCTGCGGGCTTATCGCGCCATACGATCCGAACAAGCAGGACTACAATGCCTTCCTGGAAGGGCCTTCGGCGGCCCACTGGCTTGGAACTGACCACCTTGGCCGAGATCTGCTGTCGCGTCTGATGTACGGTAGTCGGGTCGCGCTGATGGTCGGGTTCGGCGCCGTCGGCTTCGCGATGTTCTGCGGCGTCACGCTCGGCCTTCTTGCGGGGTATTCGCGCGGGTTCCTAGACGATGCGATCATGCGCGTGGTGGACGCGATCCTCGCCTTTCCCTCGGTCATGCTAGCGCTGGGCATCATGGCGGCGCTCGGGCCCGGTCTGAGTACGATCATTATCGCCATCGGCATCGCCGACATGCCGCTATTCGCCCGTCTTACGCGCAGCCAAGTTCTCTCGGTGCGAGAGCGCGACTTCGTCACGGCCGCGTTGGCGATGGGCGCCCGTGCCCCCCGCATCATTATACGACACATCCTGCCGCATATCCTCGGCCCGGTCATTGCTTTGGCGACCCTGCAGGTCGGACACGCTATCCTGATTGAGGCCGTGCTCTCCTTCCTCGGGCTCGGGGTGCAGCCGCCCACCGCCAGCTGGGGCGCAATCCTGAAATCCGGGTTCGACTACCTTGAACTGGCTCCCTGGATCTCCGCGTTCTCTGGCCTCGCCATCCTGATGACGGTCCTTGGAGTTACGCTCCTCGAGGACGCGCTGCGCGAGCAGATGGATCCCAAGTCCGGTGCCAAGACATGACAGTATCCGGTCCCGCCCGTTCGCCCGATCGTCCGCTCTTGCACCTGGATGATCTGCACACCTCCTTTGCCCAAGGCGCCATCGTGGCGGTCGAAGGGATTGACCTGCGCGTCGGTGCCGGAGAGTCGGTTGGTCTGGTTGGAGAGTCAGGGTGCGGCAAGTCGGCTGCGGCGAAATCGATCCTGCGGCTGCACGATCCGCGCAATACCCGCATCGGCCCTGGACGCATCCTGTTCGAGGGGCGAGACCTCCTGCAACTTTCTGACGAAGGCATGCGGAAGATCCGCGGACGCGAGATCGCGATGATCTTTCAGGATCCCATGACCGCATTGGATCCGGTGATGACTGTCGGCGACCAGATCGCCGAATGTCTCGACGCGCATGAGCGTCTGTCCGCCACGGCTCGGAAGGCGCGCATCCTAGAACTGATGAAGCTGGTGGGCATCCCCTCGCCCGCCACCCGGATGCGCTGCTACCCGCACCAATTCTCAGGTGGGATGCGGCAGCGGATTATGATTGCAATTGCGTTGTCTTGCCGACCGAAACTGATCCTTGCCGACGAGATCACTACCGCGCTGGACGTGACGCTTCAGGCTCAGGTTCTGGAACTGATCCGGTCCCTACGCGACAGCATGCAGCTGGCCACAATCATGATCACCCACGATCTGGGCGTCGTAGCCGGCATGACCGACCGCGTCTACGTGATGTATGCTGGCCAGATCGTAGAGACCGCAGCAACGGATGACCTGTTCGCTCGTCCTGCCATGCCCTACACGTGGGGACTATTGCGTTCAGCGCCCGATCTGGAGGCGCCGGTTGTCGAGCGCATGGTGCCGATAGAGGGAATGCCGCCTAGCCTGGCGGACCCTCCTTCGGGCTGTCGGTTTGCCCCGCGCTGCCCCTACGGACGAGAAATCTGTGAACGCGCCGCGCCGCCACTCGCACCCAATCCCGTCAGCGGACCAGAACATGCCGCCCGCTGCTGGGGCACGCAACAGGTCAAGGGCGGCGGTTGGCTGATCGGGCATGACTGGCGCGCGCCGAACAGTGACACGCCGACTTCGGGAAAGGCGGGGACGAATGCCTGACACATTGAAGGTTCAGGAGAAGGCCCAACCGCTGTTGAAAGTCACCGACTTGGCGGTCAGGTTCGGTGAGGTGCGTGCGGTCGACGGTGTCAGCTTCACGATCGCGCCGGGCGAGACGCTGGGGCTCGTGGGCGAGTCCGGATCGGGCAAATCAACCGTAGGCCGCGCGATCCTTCAGCTGGTCCGCAGCAGCGGCGGTACGGTCGAACTGGACGGCACCGACCTGGGCGCTCTGAACGGCGAGCGTCTGCGGACCATGCGCCGGAAAATGCAGGTCGTGTTTCAGGATCCGCGCGGCTCGCTTGACCCGCGCATGCGGATCAGTGCGATTTTGGCGGAACCATTGGTTATCCATGGCCTCCGCGACAAGACCGCCATGGCCGACAGAGTGCGCGATCTGATGCGGCTGGTGGGCCTGCACGACGACATGGCCGACCGGTTCCCGCACCAGATATCCGGCGGGCAGGCGCAGCGTGTAGCCATAGGCCGGGCGCTGGCGCTTGAGCCTGCGCTGATCGTGGCGGACGAGCCCGTCTCTTCGCTCGACGTATCGATCCAGGCGCAGGTGATGAACCTTCTGGCTGACCTGCGCGCCTCGCTGGGGCTGTCGATGCTTTTCATCGCTCATGACCTTGCCGTCGTCAGGCACATCTCGGACCGTATCGCGGTGATGTATCTGGGCCAGATCGTCGAGCTGGCCCCGCGCGACCGGATCTACGCCAAGCCACTGCATCCATACACGCGGTCGCTGTTATCGGCGGTGCCGGTTCCCGACCCGGCGCGCGAACGCGCCCGCAAACGTATTATTCTTGAGGGAGATCCGCCCTCCCCGGACAATCCGCCGCCGGGCTGCCCGCTCAGTTCCCGGTGCGCCCTACGCCGGGAACTGGGCGACCCGGCGGAATGCGAGAAGCGCCGTCCAGCCCTGACCGAGACAGCACTCGGCCATCACGTCGCCTGTCATTTCGCGCGGGAGTAGCGCTGCCGTGCGCAACTACACCCGTTTCTCAGACATCCCAAGACCATGAGGCAAACGACCATGACATCAGCCCTTACAATTCGCCACCACGACGTGGTCGTCGTTGGCGGCGGCGCCGCCGGGATCGCCGCGGCTCACGCGGCCGCCAGCAACGGCGCCGATACGCTGCTGATCGATGCCGGGCCCATGCTGGGCGGCGAGCTGTTGTCCGGCATTCCTATCGACGGCTGCCTCAACACGCGGGGAGAGTGGATCGTTGGCGGGTTTCTCGACGGTCTGCTGGAAGAGTGCAAAGCGCTGGACGGTTTCGTCGGCGCCTTCTTTGACTGGCGCACTATTTGGGTCGTTTGCTGCGACCCCGAGACCATGAAACTGGCCGTCGCGAGGCAACTGGACAAGGCGGGGACCAAGATCCTGCTAAACAGCTTTGTCGACGAGGTCGTCACTGATGGCGGTCGTGTCAAAGCGATCTCTGTCCTAAACCGGAACGGGCGCACGCTAATTTCCGCTGGCACATTTCTGGATTGCTCGGGGGACGGCGACCTCGCCGTTGGCGCGGGCGCCGAATTCCTCAGTGGCGACGGCAAGGGCGCATATCAGCCTGTTACCATGGTCTTCCGGATGGCAGGCGTCGACAGTGACCGCCTGATGCAATTTGCAGAGGAGGAAGAGGAAAACCTCGCGCTGCGGGAAAACCCCTGGATCAAGGAAACGCGCGAGGAATGCCTGCGAGCGTTGATCAAGCAGGGCTATCCCAAGCTGTTCCTCAAGGCCGACGGCCCGCTGATGGCAAAATCCATCGAGGCGGGAGAGCTTTATCCCACGGCCCTGATCGGGGTCACGCCGGTGTCGATGCGCCGCCGCGAGGTGGCCTTAAATACGACCCGTGTGGCCAACGTGGACGCGACAGACACCCGCGCGCTCAGCGCGACGATGCCCCAGCTGATCGACCAGGTCTGGAATTGCCAGAGCTTCATGCGCAAGCGCGTGCCGGGCTTCGAGAACGCTGCCTTCGCCGGGATTGCCCCCCGCATCGGTATACGCGAAACGCGGCGGATCGTGGGCGAAGAGACGTTGGACGGCGACGACGTGCTGGCGGCGGTGAAGCGCACAGACGGCATCGCCAAAGGCGGCCACCACGTCGACATCCATGGCGGGGGCACCGATCAGGTTCGCAAGCCGATCCGAGACGGCGGGTCCTATGACATCCCGCTGGGCTGCCTGCTGCCCAAGGGGATTGAGAATGTAGCCGTCGCCGGGCGCTGCCTGTCGGCCGACCGACAAGCGCATGGCTCGGCGCGAGTTATGGGCACCTGCATGGCAATGGGTCAGGCCATCGGCACCGCCGCAGCTATCGCCAGCGACGGAAATGACCCGCACCCGGTGCTGGGCGAGGTGCCGCTGTCTCGGTTGAGGGAGAGACTTCTGGACCAGGGCGCCATTCTGGACGGCACACATTAACGAACGAGGAAGAGGTCAGGACATGGGCAACGCGATCTGGGATATTGATACTGACGTTCTGGTTGTCGGAGGGGGCGCCGCGGGCGTTTCTGCGGCGGTGACTGCCGCGCGGAATGGTGCGCGTGTCACTATTGTGGACGGCGCGCCGATGCTGGGCGGCGAGTTGCTGACCGGTCGGCCAGTCGATGGTGCAATTGCGCTGGACGGGCGGCGGATCCTGGGCGGGTTCGCGGACGACCTGCTCAGGGGCTGCGAGAAATTCGACGGGCGAAGCGCGGTGGTTTGCGATTTCGACCGGCGGAACGTCATTTGCATGGACCCGGAGGCGGCCAAGTTGGCATTGACCGAGCTGGTTTTCGGGTCCGGGGTATCGGTCTTGATGTATACGGCGGTCGACCAGGTGGTAAAGGATGATGAGGGGCGCGTGCACGGCGTGATCGTGCGCAACAAGCGCGGCCGCAGCTTGATCCGCGCCAAAGTGACTATCGACGCCAGTGCTGAAGGCGACGTGTTCACGACGTTGTCGAACGCCGTGCAGGAGGATGGCGTCTATGCGGATACGCGGAAGGTCGACCTGACGATGCGCATGTCCGGCATTGACGCCGGCGCGCTGCTTGCCCGGGCTAGCGAGACGCCGAGCAACTTCTCTCTGCTGCGCCATACGCGGTTCTCGGACCGCTCCGACGCTTTGTCGAAGTTCCGCGAGCAAGGAGTACCGATCCTGAAGGTGCCGCGCGAATCGCCGCTCCTGTCGGGGGCGATGGGGCCGGGCGGCCGGCTGCCGGATTTGGAGGCAATCGAGATCGCGCCGACCTCTGCGTTGCGGCGGGAAATTTACGTCCGCGCGGCAAATGTGCAGGTTCCGGCAGATCGCACCGTCGAGGCTGCGAGCGACAACTACACCGGCTTGCACGCCCAAATAGAGACGATCATCGCCTTCCTGCGAGAGAGCCTACCGGGGTTCAGCGAAGCCGGCCTTGCCGCCGTCGCACCTCAGGTAGAGTTCTCGGGTGGCCGTTATGCGAAGGGCGATGTGGTGATGGACACCGCGACCGACGCCGGAGCGCCGGTCATTGCACTAGGATGCGGGGTCGCGGATGCTGAGATCTTCGGCATTCCGTTCGGCAGCCTGCTGGTGAACGGCACCGACTGCCTGCTGGTTGCCGGCAGCCGGATTTCCGCCGCACAAAGCCGGCGCGCCGATACACGCGCGGTCGGGACCTGCATGGCAACGGGACAGGCAGCCGGCCTGGCGGCTGCCATGACCGCCGAAAGCGGCGGCTCCTTGCGATCTCTGGACGCGCACGCGCTGCGCAAGCGGCTGATGGATCAGGGCGGCGTGCTCGAGGCGACGTCGTGACACCACTTCCGGACGTTACGCCGGCCGAAGGCTACGCGACGCTCGGCCCCGGGGAAGCGGCAATTCTGTCCGCCGCGGTTGCGGTGATGTGGCCCGCGGATGCAGCAGGACCAGATGGAGCTGCGCTAGGCGTGGTGCGCTATGTCGACCGGGCGCTGGCCGGGGCGGAGCAGGCGGCGCGGTCAACCTACACGGAGTGCCTTGCCGCGCTTGACCATGTGGCGGTTTCGGCCCACGGCTCCAGGTTCGCAGAGTTGCCGGCCGATGCGCAGGTGACCCTCCTGGAACGGCTGTCGAGGGGGGAGCTCGGCATCGATGCACAGCGCGAGACGTCGTTCTTCTCAATCCTCCGGCGCCACCTGACCGAGGGCCTGTTCGCCGATCCGGTGCATGGCGGCAACCTCGATTGCGGCGGCTGGCGATCGATCGGCTTTCCGGGCGTCGTGCTGTCTCACACCGCAGAAGACAACCTTGGCGCCTCCACCGATCCCGGCGAGGGGCCCATTCCGTCCCTGAAGGACGTGATAGGCGAACCCGCCCCTCGCGCAGCGCCGCCCAAGACGTCAGCAGAAAACATCGACGCGGCCGACGTTGTGATTGTGGGCGGTGGCGGCGTCGGAGCTCTGGTCGGCCCGTGGTTGGTGCAGGCGGGTTTGAAGGTGGTGATCCTCGAAGCCGGGGAGCACCGCAAAAGCGACCGCAAGCGCCCGGACGAACTGACCTATGCATACTACTGCCGTGCGGGGTTCGGTGAGAAATTCAACTCCGAGGTACCCACATGGTGCGACGGCGAAGGCGCCGATCCCGTGCCGATGCCGTTCTCGCTTGGGCGCATGTGCAACGGCGTCGGCGGTTCGCTAGTGCATTACGGGGCGCGTTTGCGGCGGATGCATCCGCACCAGTTCCGCATGCGCTCCACCCTGTCCGACCTTGGCCGGCTCGAGGGGCTGGACGACGATTGCACCGTGGCTGACTGGCCCTTGGACTACGACGCGCTGGAGCCGCATTATGAGGCACTGGAGCAGCTTGTCGGGATCGCCGGCGCCGACACGCATCCATTCATCCCGCGCCGCACCGGCTTGCCGATGCCGCCCGCGCGGGAGTTCGCCGTCGGTGCCTTTTTCGAGAAGTTCGCTAGAGGGCGAGGCTTGCACCCGGAACCGGTTCCGGTCGGTCAGAACACCGTGCCCTATGCCGGCCGCCCTGCCATGGAGTATTCGCCCTGGGGCGAGGGCACGGGCTGCCCGGGGGCCGCGCGCTGGATGCCCAACGATGACCTGCTGCCCGCGGCGCTAGCAACCGGGGGGCTAGGCCTTCGTACGGGCGCCCGAGTCCTGCGCATTCGCACCGACTCCAGCGGCCGTGCCAGCGGCGTAGACTTTGTCGACGCGCAGGGCCGCGAACGGATTCAGGTGGCGCGCGCGGTGATCCTGTCGGCTTATACCTTCGAGAACGTGCGTCTAATGTACTTATCGGGTGACAGCGCGCACCCCGATGGTCTTGGCAATTCTTCCGACCAACTCGGACGCCATTTCATGACCAAGCAGTTTCCCAGCGTCTATGGCAGCTACCCGGGGCAGCAGTTCAACCGCCATACCGGGCCGGGCGCACAGGGGTTGGTAATCGAGGATTTCCTGACCTCCGACTTCCTCGCCGCTTCGGGACTGGCCGGGGGCGGCACCCTATCGGTCGAGAACCAACTGCTGCCGATCCAGATCGCGCGGGAACCGCTGCCTCCCGATACTCCCAATTGGGGAACCGAATGGAAGGCACATGTGCGGGCCTGGAACGAGCGGCTTGCCATCCGCATCCAGACCGACACTCTGCCCTATCGCGACAACAGGCTGACACTGGATCCGCTGCGTCACGACACGAGCGGGCTTGGGCTTCCGGTGGTCCGGGCCACCTACCGCATCCGTGGTCACGAGAACCGCCTGTACCAGCGCATGATCTTCGAGGCTGAGGATCTGCATCGCGGCTTGGGGGCAGCGCGTGTCTGGCCCGGTCCTGTCTTTACCGGGATCGGAAGCTGCCATGATCTCGGCGGCTGCCGGATGGGCGAGGATCCCGACGTCACAGTCGTTTCACCTGATCTCGAGGTGCACGACACACCCGGCCTGTACGTTATGGGAGGCGCGGTGTTTCCCTCCTGCCACGCGGTGAACCCCACGCTGACGATCTGGGCGCTTTGCCGGATGGCCAGCCAGAACCTTGCCAGGAGGCTCACATGAAGCTGCACACGTCACTGGATCATCTCGGTTCGGTGATCGTCGGTCACCGTATCGGCGGCCAGACCGTGCCGGGAGAGGAGCGGCTGGAACTGGCCGATCCCGCGCGTGTTGCGCGGCTGACCGGATCGCCGGATGGCGGCCAAGATTGGATCGACGAGGCCGTCGCGGTGGCCCGCGCCGCACTGAACGGTCAGTGGCGCGCTACTAAGCCGGTCGAGCGGGGACGGCTGCTGACGGCGATCAGCCGGGCCATCGCGGCTAACGAGGACCGAATTGCCGCGATAGAGACCCTTTGCATGGGCAAGCCGTTGAAACAGGCGCGGGGCGACGTGCGGACCGCGGCGCGCTTCTTTGAGTACTACGCCGGCGTCGCAGACAAGATCGAGGGCGAGACGATCCCCTTGGGGCAGGGAATGCTTGCCTGGACAGAACTGGAACCCGTGGGCGTAAACGCGCAGATCGTGCCGTGGAACGCGCCCTTGGCCATGCTGGCGCGCGGGCTGGCCCCCGCACTGGCGGCAGGCTGCACCGTGGTCGCCAAGCCGGCCGAAACGACACCCCTAAGCGCGCTGATCCTGTCCGATATCTGCACAGCTGCCGGGCTGCCGGATGGGGTTCTCAACATCGTGCTGGGCGGGCGAGACACAGGCGCGGCGTTAAGCGGGAATGCGGATGTGGACCACGTGACCTTTACCGGGTCCGTTGCCGCCGGCAAGAAGGTGATGGCCTCGGCCTCCCAGCACCTGGCCTCAGTGACGCTGGAGCTCGGAGGCAAGTCGCCGTTGGTAGTCCTGCGGGATGCCGACCTAGACCGTGCCGCCGATGGCGTGGTGCGCGGCATTTTCTGGAACGCTGGACAGATCTGCGCGGCCTCGGCACGGCTAATCGTGGAAGCGCCGGTGGCCGAGCCGCTTTTGGACAAGGTCGTGGAGCGGGCGAAGAGACTGACCTTGGGTCATGGATTGGATGATCCGGACCTTGGCCCGCTGGCATCAAAGGCGCAGTTCCACCGGGTTGGCGACGCCCTGGTCCAGGCTGAAAGGGACGGCGATACGGTTCTGCTTGGAGGCAAGCCAGCCGAGGTTACCGACTTGCCCGGCTATTTCTATCCTCCGACCATCCTGCGAACCAGGCCCGACAGTCAGGCCTCAAGGCGAGAGATTTTCGGCCCAGTACTCGCCGTGTCCGAGGTGCCGGATGCTGCGGCGGCCACCGAATTGGCGAACGACTGCGACTACGGGCTAGTAGGCGGAATCTACACGCGCGACATGGATCGCGCCCTGGCTTTCGCTCGCGCGTTGAACGTCAGCCAGGTTTTCGTGAATGGCTATCTTGCCGGCGGTGTGGAAACCCCGGTGGGGGGACGCAAGGACAGCGGTTTCGGGCGCGAGAAAGGACTGCGCGGCCTACAGGCTTACCTATCTACCAAGTGCACAACTGTCACATTCTCGGAATAGGGTAACGTCCGGAGCGGCGTGATAGTTCTTTGACGAACCTGGTGACGCCGTAGCGGATGTCTGCGCGTGCCCATGCCCATTCGGCGGGCACGAAAGCAATCCGCTCCAAGATGGTGCTCGCTAACAACCCAGCCGGGACCGGAAACGACCAATATGTCGGAACCGGTCAAAGAGGCTTCGGACGTTCAAGGCCTGCCACTTCTCGCCCGGCCGCATCGCGGGCTTTTACAGCTCTAGTGCTTCCTCAATTCGCCAGTGATCGGCTCTCGCTCCTGCCGTGCAAACAGTTCCATGATGCCGGCCGTCAGTGTCGTTCGCTTTCGGCATGTCGCAGGCCCGGAAGGTAGCACCCATCTCTGCCAGTGAGCAGAAAAACAGCGTTGCGAGCAGGTCGCTTGGGTCCTTCCTAATGGGTGGGGGCCTCCGGGGGTTGCGCTGAGCCCCGGATCTCGCCAATTTTTCGGATATGTCAGCATGACAGACCTATTTCTGGGGATTTCCCCCACAGCTCCCCCACAATGACCCTCGGCTTCCTACACCCAGCATACCTCCCCCAGAAATTCCCCACAGCATCCCTGAGAAATGGGACGGGGTGGGACGGGGGTGGGACGGGGGGGCCGTCCCAGCATTTCCCCCTTTATTTTCAACTACTTATACTACTCCAAATCTATGGGACGGGGGTAAGAGGGTTAAGTGCTGGCTTCCAGCGAAAAGTGGAATAGGGGCCTGCCCCATCGCTGTGGGGGCCCTCGGGGAGCCCTGTCTTCGTCGGGACGCCAAAAGTTGCCCTGACCCCCGTCCCGGCCGTCCCACCCCGTCCCGGACCTTATAAATAAGGGCTTTCAGAGCATAGGGGGCCCGTCCCACCCCGTCCCAAAAAAAGAGGACCTGATTTCTCAGATCCCCCACAAATCCCCCACACGGACCCCCCTTCTGTGGGGGATCGCTCTCAGGGGGAAATCTCCCTCACAGGGACTTTCTTGCCGATGCTCTGGTAGATCATGTCTGCGGTCCCGGGGCCCCCGGGGAAGGCGATGACGAGCGTCGGTTTCCCCACAACAAGCATCTCGGTATTTCTCCGGGCCCCCGCAGAGCGTCCCTGCGTCTTCCACGCGGCCCGGAACTCACGATGCCCGGCGGCGTACAGCACGGCCCAGACCTTCCCGAGAAAGTCGGCGCCGCGCGCCCCGCCTTGGATGATGAAGACGTCCCGATCTCGGAAAGGGGCCATGACCTCCTGCACCCGGTCCCAGTTGTTATAGTCGCGGCCGCCGCAGATCTGGATGCGCTGCTGCGGCCCGGCAGAGCACATCTCGTCGATCAGCTGGCTCTCCCCTGCCCCGCAGACGGCACAGACGGCGTAGCCCTTCACGACTACCTCGGCGGGCGCGTTCCGGTCCTAGAGCGACCAGAGGGCATGGGTGTAGCGAAAGTCGTCTGGCATCTGGACCTTCCAGCCCCTGTGCAGGGCGCGCTTGTGGAAGTCGTCGACGGTCAGCCCCCTCGCCCACTACAAGATGGGGACGGTCCCACCGATCCGGCCATCGAGCAGGATGGCGCCCGCGACGAAGTGCGGGGCTACGACCCGGATCAGGGCGCGGCGGCCGCGCTCACCCACGGCCAACAGCGCGGTGCCGGTCCCGGGGCTCTCGCCGGGCGAGCCGTCCGGGCGCTCGATCTTAATCTTTGGCGAGACGAAGCAGATCAGGTCGGCCCGGGGCGCGAACTCCTGTCACCACAGGGCCGAGGTCCTGTCGGCACGAGGCGATCCCATTGCCGTGCTCGAAGAACTTCGTCAGCCACGCGACCTTGGTCTTCTGGTGCCCGAACGGCGGGTTCATCCAGATGAAGCCGTGCCAGCCTGTCTCTAGGCTGTCTCCAGGCTGTCTCGGTAAATCCGACAGTCGCAAGGCCCATGAAGAGGGCTGAACTGGTCAGCGGCCACATCCAGATCGAACTCTTCCCCGAGGGCGTCGAAGAGGTGGGCCGGGGTGAACCAGTCGTCGGACTTCCCGGCTGCCTCGTAGGCGCTCACAACAGGTCCTCTGGGTTCGGGGTCATATCATTCCGGGTGGGCTCCGCCTCGCCCGTAGAGGTAAAGCCGCGTTTCAGGTCTTCCTTGGTCACGGCAGGAAAAATTACCCAGCGACGTCTCTTTCCGCCGACGTAGGGTCTGGTGTCGCCGTGGATGAAACCTTGCTCGACAAGGTGCGAGACAACCTTCTCCCATGCCGAGTCCATGATGTTGTTCGTCAAAGGACTTTTACGGAGACCGAGCGCCGCTTCAAAAGCGTGTTCCTGAGCGAAGGCGACACGCTGGACCAGCGTGTCCTCCGAGAGGCCGCCCGGAAGGTCGATGAGTTCGGCGGTGTCGCGCTCCTGCTCGTGGAAGATCGTCGCGAGGGTGACAGGCTGCGTCGCCCAGTCGAGGACTGCTTCCGACCAGTTCTCCCACATCTCTTTCTGTCGGGCGCGCTCCTGAAGCCTCTTGGCCTCGCGCAGGGCCTCTCCGGTCAGGGTGAGGGGCAGATCGCCGTTGTACTGGCGTCGCATCTGGTCGTACTCGTGGACGGCCTGCGCCCAGAGCTGATCGCGCTCGGCGAGCACACCGCGCAGGTCGATGCTGTTGACCTCGCATCTGACTGGCCAGTACGAGCGGTTGCCCGTGGGGTCACGGAGGTACTTGGAGTCGTTGGTCGTGCCCCAGATGACGTTCTGCCGGGGGAAGCGCGTCAGCTCCCGGCCATAGGCTTCCCGGACGTCGTCATCCTGCCGTCGCATGAACTGCTTCGCGGCGTTGTGGTCGGCTTTGTGGAGAGAGGACAGCTCGGGCAGCTCCAAGGCCCACTTGCCGGAGGTCTGCTCGGCGACCTCGCGCCTGTTGCTCAGATCGCAGTCGATCTCGCCGAAGTAGTCCGAGCCATAGATGACCTTGATGAGCGTCGACTTCCCGATGCCCTGCTTGCCCTCGAAGATCAGGGCGTAGTCGAACTTGCACCCGGGGGTCTCGATCCGGGCGATGCTGGCGATCAGCATCATCCGGAAGGCCATGGCCGTGTATTCTGTCTGCTCGCAGCCGACGAAGCGGTGCAGGAAGGTCCCGATTCGGTCGACCCCGTCCCAGCCCGCCGAGCGCCATCGGCTGATCTTTTCCTTGATCGGGTGAAAGGCATTGTTTCGAGCGGCCAGTGCCACGCCACCGACGAGGTCGCGGTCGGATGATTTGAACCCGTAGCCCGCCTTTCCGGGGCCGTTCGGCGCTTCGATCACGGCGCGGATGCTCAGGTTATAGAAGTCCACCCAGAGCATCCCGCGCTCGGTGTCCGAGCAGACAACTGGCGGGATGGTCTTGCTCTTGGTCTTGATGCTCGCCAAAAGGACGACGTTCTGGGCGAACTCGTTGTAGGCGATCTTGCGGAAGAATCGCGGGTCATTCGTGATGATGGTCGCGATGTTGTGGAGGGTGGATTTTATCGACCCGTCTTGGCCCAGTTCCAGCTCGGTGGCGACCCAGTTCTCCGGCGGCTTTCCCGCCTGCTGACGCTGGTATCTTGGCAACTCTTCGGCCGTGTCCTCGACAGGGGAGCCCAGCAGGTCCGAGACGAAGTCCCGCTTGGCCTTGGCCTCTGCCGCCATCACCCGGGCATAGCCCTCGCCCAGCAGCTCGGCCGCGATCTCATCCGTGGTCGCCTGCTGCACCCAGCTCTGGTCGTCGTCATCCTCGAACATGGTGTTGAGGTCGTAGCGATCCTCGACGGACTGGAGGTTATAGCCCGGCTGGCTCCCGGCCCACTTGTTCATGGCCTTGACCGATTCCCGGTCCTTCATCGGAGTGTCGTCTTCGTCGTCGGCCGAGTTGAAGAGATGGCACCGGACCAGATCGTAGGCGTTCATCAGCTGGTCTTGAGCCGGATCAGAGCCATGGTGCGAGTAGACGAACTTGTCGTCGTAGACCACGGCGCCGCTGGTTGTGGTGCCCTTGATATAGGTCAGCCTTGTTGCCATACCTTCGTGGTAGTCGACGACCTCGTAGTAGTCCGCGAGGATGCCCGGCTCGCCCTTCTTGCCCTCGACAAGCTCGGTGATCGAGTAGGCCCGGCAGAAGGTGCCGATGGGGCTGTCTTTCAGGAGAGGGTCTTCCGCCTTCTCGGCTGACTCGCGCAGCTCTTGCTCGCCCTTGTAGCGTGGCAGGTTCGAGAGGTCTCCGGCGGTGCCGTTGATGGTCTCCCAGTCCGCGACCATCCCTTTCCAGTCCAACAGCTTACCCGGCTGCTGGTAGAAGACGTAGTGCTCGATCATGTTCGATGAGACGGTCGGCATGTACATCATCTGGGCGACCCGGGCGGAGACCTTGTCGATGTGCTCCATGTTTGGATCGACGATCTGCGAGAGGATGCGACAGACGGCAGGGTATTGCTCGGGCGGGATCGGTGAATCGGCGATGACCATGACCCGGAGCCGGGGCTTCTCGGGCGTGTGGCGACGGCTGCTGTGGGCGAAGAGGCAAATGCCGGGCACAAACTTTCCGGCCAGCAGGTTCTCTTGAAACTCGGGGGTCGCGTAGTCGACGTCCATGGTGACAAGATCGCGCGGCTGGATGCCGCGCTTGTTGCGGGTGCCGGTCTCGGTCTGCGCGGGCATGAACCAGCCGCCTACGCCCTTCAGGAACGCTTGCTTCCGGTCATGGAACGTCAGGTAATCGTGGAATTTTTCGGAGGTCGGAACAGGTGTCTCGAACCGCTTCATAAAATGCTGAAGGGGTTCCGACAGGTTCTTGGCTTTCCCCAGATTCGTCGCATCTCCGAGCGCGAAGCGGATCTGTCTGGCGGGAAACATGGGCTCTTCTCGCATCCAGGAGAGTCCTACTTGGAGAGACGGGCAGTTGCTCGCGCTTGCAGTGCCGACAATGCTGTGCCGCGCATGCAATCGCTGTGCTCGAAATCCGACTGAAAGCTACGTCGTCGCCTCGACGACGTTCTTCTCAATCCATGCATCGAGATCTGAGCGGCGATATATGACTGTGCCGGATAGTTTAACGAAGCGTGGACCTCGACCGCGGTTCGCGCTCATTCTAAGTTTTGCAAGCGTGGACTGCGGGATACAGGTGTACCGCGAAGCTTCACTCGGCTTCATGTTCTCGGGCAGGACATTCTCATCCACCAACTCGGGCGATGGACTTCCAGCTTTGATCGTCTGCATTCTCAGGTCCTCGTGGATGTTCAAGGTCTTTCGACAATATTCCACGAATGCAGACGCTTCCGTCCTCAAAGTTAAGCCGCTATCTTAAGAGACGTTATACTCTGACCTGCTCATCCTCTAGCAAAGACAGGTAGAACAGTTTCATCACCTCGCGATACTCGGCTCGCAGCGCCGTGTTTTCCCAGACACGCTGTATCTCAGTTGCCTCCACATTCCGCAGACGAGATTCCTTTATTCCCTTTGAAGCTATGTCAGCTAGGTGCGTCTTCTTACCGCGTATACCCCATCGGTCTCGATTTTTGCCCACAGGCAGGTCGTCATGCTGCTGCATCAATTCCTCAAGAAGAGCGAAAATGATGAAGTTGCGAGACCAATTTCTATCTCGGCCTGGACCGGGATTCCTTCTTGGACGCGTTCTTGGGTTTTCCAGATATGAAGCAACAACTTGGCCAAGCGGTTTAGGTACATGCACTCCTGCTCGAAGTCGCGTGCCAGAGGCGAACAAACATAGGTCAAAGACGTCTGGTTCTGTCTGTGCGCGTCTTGCGAAATCCCGAAGATGCCACGGCGAGAGAAGAACGTATTCAGGCTCAGTTTCGGACCAGCTTAATCGGAGCTGATACCAAGCACGGATCCATTCTGGACCATGCTTGACGAGATGGCTATCGACCATTCCGTCGACAATACGCGTTGCGAATTCGCACAACTCTCGTTGAGCAACTTTATCCATAGAGTTCAGGTTCCAGGTCTGTTGCTGCGTCGGCCAAGTTCGCTACAGGTTGTCTTCATCGCCGGCCTCAAAGCATCGAGAGAAGGTCGAACGTATCTTTGACCGGTGATCGAGAGCGGAGTGTGATTGAGGAGGCGACCCACGACTTCCTCCAGGACGCCAGCCTCCATGGCCACGGTCGCGAATGTTCTGCGGTGGCTATGAGGACTCCAATTGAGACGTTTGGGTCCCGTCAGACGGCCCTCCGGGCCTCTCGCGGCCGGAAACACCCACCGGCGGTGGAGTCCGCGGACAGGGGCGAGGATATCGTGATGAACTTGCAGGATTGGAAGATCAAAGCTTCGTCCGTTCTTGGTTATAGGCAGGTGAAGGCGGCCTTCGTGGACGTGTTTCCACTCGAGTTTCAGAGCTTCGGCTTTCCTGAGCCCAGTGAACAAAAGAAACTCGTAGAAGGTGACGTGGATAGGGTTCGGCAGCGCTTCGATCGTCCGGCGCCAAAGGACCAAATCCTCTATGATCGTACCCTCCGGTCGCTCCTCGAACCACTCAATGGCCAGAGTTGGGCATTCTGGAAGCTCCGAGGTGCGACGAGCGTGGTTCCAGACCGTACGAAAGTATTTGAGCGTGTGGTTGGCTGCAGAAGGCCTATTAGCCATCGATTGATGTTTGGCTACGACCATTCGCTTTGTGATCTCGTCGAGCGGCAGGCTAAGCCATTCCTTCAGGTGCAGCGCGAACTGCTGGCGAACACCGCTGCGATGTGCCTCAGACCGCAGTTTGGTCCGAGCCAGATAGACATCCATCGCACTTTCGAGAGTGGGCGCGCCCACTTGGATCGCCTTGCCGGCCCCCCTGCCCCATTCAAGGGCGAAGCCAAGGGCTGTCTGTCTCGCGGTCGCGGCAGAAATCATCGGATAGCGTCCAATCAGGACACGCTGCGTGCGTCCGCCGACATCCCGCTGGAAGTACCATGTCTTCGATCGCTTCCCCACAAAGAGGACAAAACCCTTGATCTCATTGTCCCAGTACTTCTGCGTACCTTTATCGGCCTGCGAGAGCTTGCTCGCGAAGGTCTCGGTGAGCTTGGGCATTTTGTCGGCTTTTTGTCGGTTTCTATAGCAAATCGTACGAACCGATGGGACACGATCGGAAAGTTCAATGTCAACAAAAATAATGAGTTAGAATGATCTGGAACGATCTGGAAAGGCCCAACATCTGGTTGGAAGGCTGAGGTCTTACCATTACACAACGCCCGCGTCGCTTCGGGGTAAGTATTGGATGGGGCATCCGGGGTCAAGCGCGGGCATGGACAGGGTTGCCCTTGGCGGAGCGCGCCACCGCCCCTAGGTCTGGGGGGAACGGAGATTCCAGATGCAGCATTATTCGCTTCTCGACCTGTCGCCGGTGCCCGAGGGACATACGGCGGCAGAGGCCCTCGCCAACACCGTCGAGCTGGCGCGCGCCGCCGAGCGTGCGGGCTATCGCCGCTACTGGCTGGCCGAGCATCACAACATGCCGGGCATCGCGAGTGCGGCCACCGCCGTGGTGATCGGTCATGTCGCGGGTGCAACGAAGACGATCCGCGTCGGGGCGGGCGGGATCATGCTGCCGAACCACGCGCCTCTCGTCGTGGCCGAGCAGTTCGGCACGCTCGAGACGCTTTATCCGGGGCGGATCGACCTGGGCCTTGGTCGCGCTCCTGGCACGGACATGGCGACGGCGCGGGCGCTCAGGCGGCACATGGTGCAGGAGGACAGCTTTCCGCAGGATGTGATCGAGCTTCTGGGATACCTGGGCGATGCCGACGCAGGCGCAAAAGTGCAGGCGTTTCCGGGAACGGGCACGCATGTCCCGATCTGGATCCTCGGCTCGAGCCTTTATGGCGCGCAGCTCGCGGCGCATCTGGGGCTGCCCTATGCCTTCGCGTCGCATTTCGCGCCGGGCTATCTCGAACAGGCGGCCGAGACCTATCGCGGCATGTTCCGCCCGTCGAAGTGGCTTGACCGGCCGTGGTTCATGATGGCGGCGGGCGTCTGCGCGGCTGTCACGGATGCCGAGGCCGAACGTCTGCGGTCGTCGCAGATCCTCTCCTTCGCGCGGCTGCGGTCGGGCCAGCCCGGCAAGCTGCCGCCGCCCGATCTGGCCGCCGTCGAGGCATTGCCGGAGGAGGTCAAGGCGCAGGTCGCGGGGGCGTTGGCCTGCTCGGCGACGGGGTCGAGAGAGACGGTGCGGCGTCAGCTCGGCGATCTGGTCGAGGCGTTCCAGCCGGACGAGCTGATGGTGACGGGCATGATCCACGATCACGCCGCGCGGATCCGCTCGTTCGAGATCGCGGCCGATGTGCTGCGCGAGATGGTCGAGGTGCGCGAACCCGCCTGAGGTCAGTGCTTCGGCATTCCCCTGCCCCGCCCCAGCCGCTTCTGAGCGGCGATGCGGAAGGGGGCGTTCGGCGCGCCGTAGCCGTCGTAGCTGCCGGTTCTCTGCACCACCTCGAAGAAGAGGCCCCCCGCGAAGGGGCGGCTGTAGAACTGGAAGAAGGCGCCGTCCGCGTCCTCGTCGTAGAGGATGTTGAGCGCCTTCAGCTCTTCGATCCGTTCGGGTGGCAGCGGGAAGCGGGCGGCGAGATCCTCGTAGTAGTTGCCGGTCATCGGCAGAGGCTCGAAGCCCGCCTCCGCCATTGCGCGGGCGGCGGCGAGGATGTCGTCGGTGGCGAAGGCGACGTGCTGGACGGCCCCGCCGAAGCTTTCGGCGAGGAAGGCGCCCGCAAGGGTCCGGTGCGTCTCGGCTCCGTTCAGCGTGATGCGGAGGCTGGCGTCGGGGGTGCGGATCGCCTGGCTGCGGACGAGGCCGTCGGGGTCGATCACGTCGACCATGGGCGCACGGTCCATGTCGAAGATCGCGGTGTAGAACAAGGCCCAGCTCAGCATCTCGTCGTAGTTCATCGTCTCGGCGACGTGGTCGACGCGCGTGAGACCCGCGCCCGAGGGGGCGGGTCCGTCACCGCCCGTGAATTCGACGGACCACACGTCCGAAAGGCCGCTTGCCTCGTCGATGAAGTGCAGGACGCTGCCGCCGACGCCGCGGATCGCGGGGATGTCGAGCTCGCCCGGGCCGACAGGCTGGCGGAAGGGCGAGGCGGCGAGGGCCACGGCGCGGGCGACGGTATCGGCAGCGCTGTCGACGGTCAGGCCCAGGTCGCAGATCGTGGTGCCGTGGTTGACGTAGGCGGCGCTGGCGAAGCCCGTCGTCTCGAAGTTCAGGACGATGCGGATGTCGCCCTGCTGCCAGAGATCGAGGTCCTTCGCGACGTGGCGGCCGACATGCGTGAAGCCCATGCTGCGGAGAAGGGCGGCCAGCGCCTTGGCCTCGTCGCCGCGGGTGGCGAATTCGATGAAGGCGACGCCGCCGACGCCGACGCGGGGAGGCAGGTCGGGCAGCTCCATCGCCACGTCCGGCTCGGTCCGGCGCACGTCGTCCATGAGCGCCACGAGCGAGCGGTAGCCGTCGCGGGCCAGCCCCTCGGGGCGGCCGCCGCGGAACTGGTCGTTGAAGATCTCGAGGCTGACGGGACCGTCGTAGCCCGTGGCCGCGACGGCGCGCATGAAGGCGGTGACGTCGAGGTCGCCCTCGCCCGGCATGTTGCGGAAGTGGCGCGACCAGTAGAGCAGGTCCATCTGGATCAGGGGCGCGTCGGCGAGCTGGACGAAGAAGATGCGGTCGCCGGGGATGCGCCGGATCGTCTCGGGGTCGATGCCGCGCCCGAGGGTGTGGAAGCTGTCGAGGATGAGGCCCACGTTCGGATGGTCGGCCCGGCGCACCACCTCCCAGGCGTCGCGGTGGTCGTTGACGTGACGCCCCCAGGCCAGCGCCTCGTATCCGATGCGCAGGCCCCTGCCCTTCGCGATCTCGCCCAGCTCGGCAAAGTCGTCGGCCATGCGGTCGACGCCGCCGAGGGCCTGCGGATGGGTGGAGGAGCAGATCAGGATCAGGTCGGTGCCAAGCTCGGTCATGGTGTCGAACTTGTGCTTCGCCCGGTCGAAGGCGCGGGCGCGCAGGTCGCCGGTCAGCCCCTCGAAGTCGCGGAAGGGCTGGAACAGGGTGATGTCGAGTCCGTGGTCGCGGATCATCGCGCCGATCTCGCGCGGGGTGCCGCTGTCGGCGACGAAGTCCTGCTCGAAGATCTCGATGCCGTCGAACCCGGCCTTCGCGATAGCCTCGAGCTTTTCTCGCAGCGTGCCCGAGATCGAGACGGTGGCGATCGAGGTCTTCATGCGATCTCCTCGGCTTGGGCGAGGTCGGTCCTCAGGCGCTCTTGGTCCAGCGGTCGGCCTGCGAAGTGCGCCCAGGCGTCGACGCCCTGAAAGAAGAACAGCTCGTAGCCCGAGATGACCGTCAGCCCCTCCGCGTCGGCGTCTTTCAGGAACTGCGTGTCCCGGGGGGTATAGACCGCATCGAAGGCCCAGGCAGCGCCGGTCATGGCGTGCGACGGGAGCGGCGTGCCGTCATAGCCGACCATGCCCACGGGCGTGCCGTTGAGAAGGCCATCCGCGCCCTGCGCGGCAGTGAGGGCGTCGGAGGCGGTGACGATCTTCGCCTCCGTCCCGGCGGCGCGCAGGTCGGCCGCCAGCGCCTCGGCCTTGGCCGCGTCGCGGTCCACGAGGCGGATCTCCGTCGCGCCCAGGGCGACCAGGCCGAAGGCCAGAGCGCGGCCCACGCCGCCGGTGCCGATCAGGCAGGCCACGCCGGGCGCGGTATCGCCCCGGACGCCCCGATAGGCGGCGATGAAGCCCGAATAGTCGGTGTTGAAACCCCGCGGCCCGCTCTTGTCGAACAGCACCGTGTTTATCGCCCCGATGGCGCGGACAAGCGGGTCGGGGATCGCCACCTTTCGGGCGGCCCGTTCCTTGTAGGGGTAGGTCACGTTGATGCCGCGATAGCCCCGGCTCGCGCAGCGGTCGAAGACCTCGTCGAAGTCCTCGTCCAGATCCTTGGGCACCAGCCGGTCGTAGCGGACGCTCAGGCCGGTCTGCTCGCCCGCGAGGCGGTGCAGGACGGGCGCGCGCGACCGGGCGATGTTGTCCCCGATCAGGCCGAGCCTCAGGTCGGGATCTCGGGTCATTGCGGGGTACTCCCTTCACGGTGTCCGAAGATCCGCGTCTTGCCGCGGGCCCAGAGCGGCGTCTGCGACAGGAAGATGAGGATCACCGAAACGAACAATACCAGCGACAGCGGACTGGTGACCACACCGTAGAAGAACCGGCCCAGGTCCTCGCGTTCTGAAATGATAGCGCGACGCCAGTTGTCGTCGAGGAGACGCGACAGGATCACGCCCAGGATCACTGGCCCCAGCGGGTAGCCGTAGTGGCGCATGAAATAGCCGAAAATCCCGAAGCCCAGCATCCAGTAGACGTCGGTGATCGAGTTGTTCACCGCGTAGGCCCCGACGATGGACAGAAGCATGATGAGCGGAATCAGGACCGAGCGCGGCATCTCGACGATTTTGGTGAAGAGCCTGATGCCGGTGAGGCCGAAGATCAGCATGAAGACGTTCGCTGCGACCAGCGAGCCCACGATGAACCAGAACATGTCGGGCTGGTCGATCATCAGCATCGGCCCCGGGTTCAGCCCGTGTATGAAAAGCGCGCCGATCATGATGGCGGTCACCGCGTCGCCGGGAATGCCGAGCGTGATCATCGGGATGAAGGCTCCGCCGACGGCGGCGTTGTTCGCCGTCTCGGGCGCCACCAGCCCCTCCATCGCGCCCTTGCCGAAGGGCACCTCGGGGTTCTTCGTCACGCGCTTGGCGTGGTCGTAGGCCATCAGGGCAGCGATGTCGCCGCCGGTGCCGGGCAGCGCGCCGATGACGACGCCGATGGTCGAGGTCTGGAGCGAGAGCGGCAGGTGCTTCCTGACGGTGGCGAGCGACGGCACGATGCGGGTGATCTTCTGGCGCACCGCGTCCCGGTCGACGTGGTGAAGCTGGAGCAGCGCTTCGGAGACGCCGAACATGCCGATCATCACGGCGATGAACGAGATGCCGCTTTCCATGATGCGCAGATCGAAGGTGAAGCGCTCGGCGAAGGTCAGGGGGTCGCGGCCGACCGCGCCAATGGCGATGCCGAAGGCGCCCGCGAAGATGCCCTTCACCAGGCTGCCCTGGCTGAGCGAGCCGACGAGGAGGATGCCGAGGACGGCGAGCAGCATGTAGTCCCTTGGCTGGAACCTCAGCGCGAAGTCCGACACGAGCGGGGCGGCGAGTGCGAGAACCGCGATGCCGATGAAGCCGCCGATGAAGGACATCACCGTGGTGACGCCGATGGCGGTTCCGGCCTCGCCCCTCTGGGCCATGGGATAGCCGTCCATCGCGGTGGCGATGGCCGAGGGCGCACCGGGGATGTTCAGGAGGATCGCGGTACGCGAGCCGCCGTAGACGCCGCCCATGTAGATGCCGATCATCAGGGCGATGGCCGGGTAGACCTCCCAGGAGAAGGTGAAGGAGATCAGGATCGAGACGGCCATCGTCACCGAAAGGCCGGGGATGGCGCCGACGTAGACGCCCGCGAAGGTGCCGACGGCGACGAGGATCAGAAGCTCGGGGTCCAGGAAGACCGTCAGGAAGGCCATGAGCGTTTCCATCACGCACTTCCTCCGACGAGGTCCCGGAAGACCTGGATGATCTCTCCCTCGGGGACGATGCCGGCGGGCATCAGGACCGAGAAGACGATGCGGAAGATCAGCCACACGACCAGAAGGCTGCCGAGCGAGACGCCGAGCGTCCAGCCCCAGCCCCGGCGCGAGAGCGCCTTGATCGCCACGATGAGGAACAGGGCCGAGGTCGGCAGGAAGCCGAGCGGCCTGAGCAGCAGACCATAGCCGACGAGGAGGGCCGCGACGAGGATGACGACGCCGGGCAGGATGTCCTTCGCCACCGTCTCGGTCGTATCGAGCGGCAGACGGCGGGTGCGGAGCACGACAAGTGCGGCCGTCACGACCATGACCGCGGTCGTCGCCATCGGGACGGTGCCGGGCGCGGACAGCGCCTTGAAGCCCGAGATGCCGTAGGCGCTCCACATAAGGACGAGGCTGGCGCCGAGAAGGAAGAGGCCGAAGACCATCTCGCCGGGGCGGCGGTGCGTCGGCTCGCCTCCGGGGGTGGCGTCGGACGTGCCATCGTGGTGGTCGGGGTCGATGAGGTCCATGCCGGTCTCCCCTTGGCGGCGGATGCGGAAGAAAGGGACGGCACCGCGCGTCACGTCGGACGGCGGCGCCGGCAGGAAGGGGCGGCCCCTTGGGACCGCCCGGTCAGGCCGTCACTCGCCGGGGCGCGCGATCCCGAATTCCTCGGGCGAGGTCTGGGTCAGGCCGGCGTCCTGGAGAAGCCAGGTCGTGCCCTGCTGCCAGGTCGAGAGGAACTCCTCGGCCTCGGCGCCGGTGAGGCCCAGCATCGTGAAGCCGCGGTCGTCCATCAACTGGACGAAGTCCGGGTTCTTCGCGCCTTCCGCATAAGCTGCCTGGAGCTTGGCGACCACGTCCTCGGGAGTGCCGTTCTTGACGAAGACGCCGAAGAAGGGGCCCCAGGGGAGGTAGGTGTCATAGGCTTCGTTGAACTCGGTCACGATGGGCGCGTCGGGCAGCTTGGCGTTCTTCTCGACGTCGAAGATCGCGAGCGGCTTCATGTTGCCGGCGCGGATGCCCTCGATGGAGGCGCCGAGAACGGCGGGCATCACATCGATGGCGCCGCCCTGGAGCGCGGTCAGCGCCGGGCCGTCACCGTCGTAGGGAACGGCGATCACGTCGAGGCCGCCCTCGACCGTCGAGATCATCGCGGTGATGACCGAGGGCAGGCCGCCGGGGCCGGTGGCGCCGAAGCGGACTTCGCCCGGGTTCGCGCGGATATAGTCCATCATGCCAGCGTAGTCGTCGAAGGGCGCATCGGGACGCGCGACGAGGACGGGCGTGCCGCGGGCCAGGATCGAGATCGCGGTGAAGTCCGAGTAGTCCTTGTCGCCAAGGCCCATGACCTTGTAGAGCAGCGGGTTCTCGGCGCCCATCAGCAGGGTGTAGCCGTCGGCCTCGCCGTCCGCGACGGAGTTGAGCGCGATGGCCCCCACGCCGCCGGTCATGTTCTGCATGACGACCGTGCCGCCGAGGGCTTCCTCGGCATGGGGCGTGACCGAGCGCATGACGGTGTCGGTCGACCCGCCTGCGCCCCACTGGATGATGCCCTGGATTTCCTTCTCGGGGTATTCGGCGAAAGCGCCCGTGGCGGAAAGGGCGATGGCTGCGGCGACAGCGCCGAGTGCGAAACGTTTCATGGATGTCCTCCCAGACATGGCGCCGCCGACCTGACAGCTGGCGCGACAATGGAGCTATGATCGGGCTTCGGGTGCCGTAACGTCAAATATCAAGTTTTGCCCATCGTTAACGTCGTGTTAATTGGCGGAGCGGAGACGTGGGCCTTCGGCGATGGCGCGCCCCAGCTCTCGCCGGAACTGCTGGATCGTCCATTCGGCGAAGCCGCTGAGGACGCGGCCCTTCTTGCGGACGACGTAGCTTCCGACGCGCACGTCCTCTTCCAGCGGCCGTCTGACGAGTCCCGGCATGTAGACCTCGGCCACCGAGAACTCGTCGATCAGGGCGACACCCAGCCCGTGGCGAACGAGGCTGACGACCGTCTGGGCGAAGCGCCCCCGCATCGAATGGCGGAGCGGGATGCCCGCCTCCGCGAAGGGCCGGGCCATGAGCGCGCCGTAGGGGTCGGCCGGGTCGACGCCGATGAGCGGTTCGTCCGCGAGGTCGCGCACCGAGATGCGCGTCTGCGCCGCCAGTCGGTGGCCTTCGGGAAGGATGACGACGAGGCGGCCCTCGGCGATCTCCTCGTTCTCGATGGCCTCGTTCTGGATCGGCGAGGACATGATGACGAACTCGCCGCGTTCCAGGAGGAGATAATCCACCGTCTCCTCGATCTTCAGGATGTTGAGGTCGATGAAAAGGTCGGCATAGCGGGCGCGCACGTTGCGCAGGACGCGCGCGGCGATGAACTGCGCGATGGAGGGGGCGGAGGCGAAGGCGAGGCGCACGTCCTCGCCCTTCTGAAGCGCGCCGACTGCGTGCTGGAGGTTCTCGACGCCCTTGTAGACCTCGCGCACCTGATCGAACACGCGGCCTGCCTCGACGGAGGGCACGAAGAGCCCCGCCTTGCGCTCGAAGAGGCGGATGCCGAGGGATTCCTCGGTGTGCTTGACGAGGCGGCTGATGCCGGGGGCCGAGACGTGGAGCATGTCGGCCGCGCCGCTGATCGTGCCCGTCATCATCACGGCGCGGATCACCTCGATCTGTCTGAGCGTCATTTCCATCGCCGGTCTCCCTCCGCAGACATTAACCTCAAGTTACTCCAAGGCAAGAATGAGCATTTGACGTTACTGGCCGCCCGCACCGATCATGCGGCCCGCAGCCAGGGGGAGGAGCAGAGTTGGCCGAAAGCGCGGAGCGGACAGTGGACTGCGACCTCCTCGTCGCCGGGTCGGGTGCCGCGGGGTTCGCCGCGGCGCTCGTGGCGGCGCACCGGGGCCTGCGCGTGATCCTGGCCGACAAGGCGCCGGTCCTCGGAGGCACGACCGCCTGGTCCGGCGGCTGGATCTGGGCGCCTGGCAACCCCGTGGCGCGCCGCGCCGGGGTGCCCGACGAGGGCGACGCTCCCCGCCGCTATCTCGAGGCCGTGCTCGGCAACGCGTTCGATCCGGCGCTGGTCGACGCCTTCCTCGCCGCCGCGCCCGAGATGGTGGATTTCCTCGAGAGGCACACCGCCCTGCGGTTCCAGCCCGGCCTCGGCATTCCCGACACCTACGGCGACCGCCCCGGCGCGGGCACCGGCGGGCGGTCGATCATCGCGGAACCCTACGACGCGCGCGATCTCGGATCCGACCTCGCGCTTCTGCGGCCGCCGCTGCGCGAGACGTCGTTCCTGGGGCTGACGATCCAGGCCGGGCCGGACCTGCGCGCCTTCCTGTCGGCCACGCGGAAGCCCGGATCGGCGCTGCATGTCGCGCGGCGGCTGGGACGGCACCTGTGGGATCTGGCGCTGCACGGGCGCGGAATGCAGCTTCGGAACGGCAACGCGCTGGCCGCGCGGCTTTTGCGGTCGGCGCGCGACATGGGCGTCGAGCTTCGGCCTGGCCACGCGGTCGTGCGACTGCTGACGGGACCGGAGGGCGTGACGGGCGCGGTGCTGCTCTCGGACGCGGGCGAGACGACGATCCGAACGACGCGCGGCGTCGTCCTCGCCACCGGAGGCTATCCGCACGACGCCGCCCGGCGCGATGCGACCTTCCCGCGTGCCGAGGGTCACCTGACGTTGGCCGTACCGACGGCCACGGGCGACGGTCTGCGACTGGGTGAAGGTGCAGGAGGCCGTCAGGCGCGTCATCTCGCGGCGGCTGGCGCATGGTGCCCCGTGTCCCAGGTCACCTGGCCCGACGGGACGACCGGGACCTTTCCCCACATCATCGACCGGGGCAAACCGGGCGTCATCGGCGTCCTCGCCTCGGGCCGGCGGTTCTGCAACGAAGGGCTCGGCTATCACGACTATGTCCGCGACATGCTGGCGGCCGTGCCCGAAGGCGAAGCGGTCGCGTCCTGGCTGGTGTGCGACCGGCGGTTCCTGCGGCGCTATGGCCTTGGCATCGCGCGTCCGGCGCCCCTGCCCGTCCGCCCGTGGATCCGGTCGGGCTATGTGAAGACGGGACAAACGCTGCGAGAGCTGGCGTCGTCCTGCGGCATCGACGCAGACGGCCTCGCCGCCACCGTCGCGCGCTTCAACGACGACGCCCGGCGCGGAGAGGACACCGAATTCCAGCGCGGCACCACGCCCTACATGCGGCTTCAGGGCGACCCCGAGGTGGGCCCGAACCCCTGCCTCGCGCCCATCGAGACGCCGCCCTATTACGCCGTCCGCGTGGTCCCGGGCAGCTTCGGCACCTTCGCCGGCCTCGTCACCGATGCTGAGGCGCGCGTCCTCGACGAGAGGGGTGCGCCCATCCCAGGCCTCTATGCGGCGGGCACTGACATGGCGAGCGTGATGGGCGGACACTATCCTGCGGGGGGAATCAACCTCGGCCCCGCGCTGACCTTTGGGTTCGTCGCGGGCCGCCACGCCGCCGGAGCCGCCCCGTGACGCGCACCCTGTCGCTCGCTCACCTGACCGCCATCGACCTCGCACCCCCGGCGCTGATCCGCGCGGCGGCCGAGGCGGGGTTCGACGCCGTGGGGCTGCGGCTGATCCGGGTGACGGACACCAGCCCCGGCTATCCGCTGATGGTCGACACCCCGATGATGCGCGAGACGCGCGCAGCGCTGGCGGACACGGGGCTGTCCGTCCACGACATCGAGTTCGTGCGGATCGAGCCCGGCACCGACGTCGACGCGCTGGAGCCGTTCCTCGACGCGGGCGCGACGCTTGGTGCGCGCGAAGTGGTGGTGGCGCCCTACGATCCCGACCTGTCGCGGCTCGCGGATCGGCTGGCTGAATTCGCGGAACGCGCCGCGACGCGGTCGCTCGGGGTGTCGATGGAGTTCTTTCCCTGGACGCCGCCGCGCGACCTCGACGCGGCGCTCGCGCTCGTCACGCAGGCGGGGCCGCGCGCTGGTCTCCTTGTCGATGCGCTTCACTTCGACCGCTCCGAGAGCAGCCTCGAGACGCTGCGGCGGGTGCCGCGCGAGAGACTGCGCTTCGCGCATCTGTCGGACGCCCCCGTCCATCCGCCCTACTCTGCCGACGAGTTGTTCCACACGGCGCGCGAAGCCCGCCTGCCGCCCAGAGAGGGGCAGATCGACCTCCACGCCTTCCTCGACGCGCTGCCGCCCGACTTGCCCCTTGGTGTCGAGGTGCCCATGGCCGCCCTCTGCGCCGCCGAGGGTCCCGCCGCCGCAATTCCCCGTGCCTTCGCCGGCACCAGACGCCTATTGGGAGAGAGACCATGACCACCCCCGCCATCATCTGCGTCGCCATCACCGGATCGCTGCCCACGAAAGCCGTGAACCCCGCGGTCCCGATCACCGTGGCCGAACAGGTCGAAAGCACTCAGGCCGCCTTCGAGGCGGGCGCCACCATCGTCCACGCGCATGTCCGCAACGACGACGAGACGCCCTCGTCGGACCCCGAGAAGTTCGCGCGGCTGAAGGAGGGGTTGGACAAGCGTTGCCCTGGCATGATCGTTCAGTTCTCGACCGGGGGGCGGTCAGGCGCGGGACAGGCGCGCGGCGGAATGCTGCCCCTCAAGCCCGACATGGCGTCGCTGTCGGTCGGGTCGAACAACTTCCCGACCCGGGTCTACGAGAACCCGCCCGACCTCGTGGACTGGCTTGCCTCCGAGATGAAGGCGCATGCTGTCATGCCCGAGATCGAGGCGTTCGATCTGTCGCACATCTTTCAGGCCGCGCGGATGCACGCGGACGGTCGCCTGCCCGCAAGACCCTATGTCCAGTTCGTCATGGGGGTGAAGAACGCCATGCCGGTCGATCGCGAGGTATTCGAGTTCTACATCCACACGGTGAAGCGGTTCTTCGGCGAGGATGCGCCCTGGTGCGCCGCCGGCATCGGGGCCGAACAAATCACGCTGAACAGGTGGGCGGCCGAGGCGGGCGGGCACCTGCGGACGGGGCTCGAGGACAACGTGCGGATGGACAAGACGACGCTCGCGCCGTCGAACGCGGCCCTTGTGGAGCGCGCGGCGCGGATCGTCGAGGAGGCGGGGCGGCGCGTCGCCACGGTGGCCGAGGCGCGGGCGTTGCTGGGTCTGCGCGGCGTCTGACGGTTCAGGCGTTCCACACCACCTGGCCCAGGTCCGCCACCCCGTAGCCCGCGAGGCGGCCGGCGCGGTCGCGGAAGGCGTCGGTCCGCGCGAAGGCCATGAGCGCCTGCATCGGCGGCTCGAACCAGGCGCGGCGGTCGACGAGAAGGTCGAACCTCTCCTCGATCAGCGGCACGAAGGCGAGGCCGTAGGGCTGTGCGACCGCCTCCATCCCGAAGGCCACGTCGGCATCGCCCTGCTGGACGGCGAGGACGACGTCCTGCTCGCTGCGGCAGGGCGCGGTGGCGGTCAGCCTGGTCTCGTCGACGCCATGCTCGGAGAGGATATGGCGAAACAGCACCTCGGCCCCCGCCTCGGGCTGGCGGCGCGCGACGCGAAGCCCTTCCAGCCGGTTGGGGCCGGTGACGCTGTCTTTCAGGTCGGGGCGAAGGACGAGGCCGCGCGTGCGCGACACCCACCTGACGAGAACGGCGTCCTGCGAGGCGACCGACGCCTTCGCCGTGGCGACGTTCCAGCCGCCGTCCGCCTCGCGGACATGGAGGCCCGCCGCCGCGCCCTCGCCCGCCGCAAAGCGCCTGAGACCGTCGAGCGAGGAATCGAACATCGTCGCGAAGCCGGAGCGCGATTCCCGAAGCGCCCAGTCCAGAAGCGGGTCGTGGCTGCCGAGGAAGATGTCGGGGCGGCGCGCGGGCGCGGTCGCGCCGCTTTTCGTCCTCTCGATCCAGGCGCGCACCTGGTCGGCGGGGAACAGGAGCTTGCCCGTCGCGCGCGAGCAGGGCACCTGCCCCGAGGAGGCGAGGTCATAGACCTTGCGCTCCTTGATCCGCAGAAGCTCGGCCAGTTCCCGGACCGTCAGGAATTCGTGGGGGTGATGGGTGTCCGCCATGCGGCCACCTTACCCGGCCCGCGCGGCGCGGCAAGCGGGGGCGGTGGCCCCCGCCCGCGGGTATCACTCGGGCGCGTTCGGGAAGAACAGTTGCTGATCGTTGATCCTGTAGCCCGCGATGGCGTCCTGCCCTTCATCTGACAGTAGCCAGTCGATGAAAGCCTGCCCCTCTTCGGCCTTCACCGAAGGACACTTCTCGGGGTTCACGAGGATGACGCCGTACTGGTTGAAGAGGTCGGTGTCGCCCTCGACCGCGATGTCGTAGTCCTGCTTGTTCTCGAAGCTGATCCAGGTCGCGCGGTCGGTCAGGACATAGGCGCCCATGCCGATGCCGGTGTTGAGCGTGGCGCCCATGCCGGAGCCCGTCTCGCGATACCAGTCGCCCGAGGCCGACTTGGGGTCGACGCCTGCCGAGTTCCAAAGCGCCAGTTCCGCCTTGTGTGTGCCGGAGTCGTCGCCACGGGAGGCGAAGGGAGCGCCCGTCTCGGCGATCTTCGCCATCGCGCCCTGCACGTCGTCGGTACCATTCACGCCGGCGGGGTCTTCCGTCGGGCCAACGATGACGAAGTCGTTGTACATCAGGTCCGTCCGCATGACGCCGCCGCCTTCCGCGACGAATTTCTCCTCGGCGCTCTTGGCGTGGACCAGAAGCACGTCGCCGTCGCAGTTGGCCGCGTTGCCGATGGCCTGTCCGGTGCCGACCGCAACCACGTTGACCTCGATGCCGGTCTCGCCCTCGAAGATCGGGAGAAGGTAGTCGTAGAGGCCGGAGTTCGCCGTCGAGGTCGTGGACTGCACGATGATCGATTCAGCGAAGGCGCCGCCGGCGGTCATTGCGATCGTCGAGGCGATGGCGAGTTTCTTTATCAATTTCATTGGTCTGTGACCCTTTCCTGCATCAAAGAACATATCGCCCCGCGAGATAGGCCGCGGCCTCTCCGCTGTGCGGTGCGTCGAAGAACCGGGTCGCGTCGCACCTCTCGACCAGGCGACCCCGCGCGAAGAAGGCGACGTCGGAGGCCAGGCGGCGCGCCTGGGCGACGTCGTGGGTGACGAGGATGACGCGGACGCCCTCGCCCGCGATCTCGGTGATCGCCGTCTCGATGGTCAGCGCGGAGGCCGGATCGAGGCTGGCGGTGGGCTCGTCGAGGAAGAGAACCTGCGGACGGGTCGCAAGTGCACGGGCGAGGGCCAGGCGCTGCTGCTGGCCGCCCGAAAGACGCCGGGCGGAGTCGCCAGCGCGTTCGAGAAGGCCGACGCGAGCAAGGCAGGCGTTGCGCCAGTCGGCGTCGTGGATGCCGCGCGCCTTCAGGGCGAAGTCGACATTGGCGGCCACGGACCGCCGCAACAGCACGGGCGCCTGAAAGACCATCGCCTGCCGCAGACGGTCGCGGTCGGTCAGCGTCGCGCCGTCCAGCGTCACGCGACCCGAGGTCGGGGCCTGAAGGCCGTGGAGACAGCGCAGGAGAAGGGTCTTGCCCGCCCCGTTCGGCCCCATGACGACCGACACGCCGCCGCCTTCGAACCGCAGGCTCACGTCGTCCAGCCGCCGGACGCCCCCGATGTCGAGGCTGAGGTTTTCGGCCCCCACGATGGCGCCCGTCTCGGTCATCCGCACCTCTCGCGCCAGGTCACGCATGGGCCACGCGTTCCCCGGGAAGCCGCAGCGCCTGGACGCCCGCGTTCACGCCGAGTGCGATCACCATCAGGACGAGGCCGAGCGCCAGCGCGAGAGGCAGGTCGCCCTTCGAGGTCTCGAGCGCTATGGCGGTCGTCATCACCCGCGTCAGGTGGTCGATGTTGCCGCCCACGATCATCACCGCGCCGACCTCGGCCACGGCGCGGCCGAAGCCCGCCATCGCGACGGTCAGGAGCGAGAAGCGGCCGTCCCACAGAAGCGCGCCCATGCTTTGCCAGCGGGTCAGGCCCAGCGAGCGGAACTGGTCGGCGTATTCGCGGTGCAGATCCTCGATCACCTGGCGCGACAGGGCCGCGACGATGGGGGTGATGAGCACCGTTTGGGCCACGATCATCGCGGTGGGCGTATAGAGGAGGCCGAGGAAGCCGAGCGGGCCGGAGCGGCTGAGGTGCAGGTAGACGAGCAGGCCCACCACGACCGGCGGCAGGCCCATCAGTGCGTTGAGGGCGACGAGCGCGGCACCCCGTCCGGGGAATCGGGCGACGGCGAGGAAGGCGCCGAGCGTCAGGCCGAGGACGCAGGCCACGGCGGTCGCGGTCAGGCTGACGCGCAGCGAGAGAAGCACGATCTCGAAGAGGTCCGCGTCGCCACGGGCGACAAGCCCCAGGGCGAGGGCGATGGCTTCGGCCATATCGTGCAAATCCTCCCCCTCTCATTGCATGATTTACGTAGGCAACCCTAGTTGCGGTAATTCCTGCGTGCAACATCGCATTCCTGATGATGCGATAAGCCCCGCAAATGCAGGCGTCCCTTGCGTTTTTGCTTCTCACCGCGGTCAGGGCGTGGAATCCTCGTGCGACCCCTTACGAGGAACCGCGAAAACCGTGCAGCCCGCCTTTCGCCTCGACCTTCGGGAAGCCAGCGGTGCGCTTGGCGACCTGGGAACGCTCCTGCCGCTGATGCTGGGCGCGATCGCGGTCGGCGGACTGTCGGCGCAGCCGGTCCTCGCGGGCTTCGCCGTCTTCTACGCCGCCACCGCGCTCGTCTACCGTCTGCCCGTCCCGGTGCAGCCGATGAAGGCCATCGCGGCCCTGCTGCTGGTCGGAGCGGCTACGCCGGTCTCGGTCGCGCTTGCGGGTGCAATCATCGGGGGTGTCCTCATCCTTCTCGCGATCACGGGATGGGCCGCGCGACTGGCGCGCCTCGTGCCGCAGTCTGTGCTGGCGGGGCTTCAGCTTGGACTGGGGATCGCTCTCGGCCTTCTCGCGATCCGGCTGATGGGAACAGCGCCCGTTGCGGGCCTGCTGAGCCTTACCTGCGTCGCTGCGCTTCTGTGGGCCGGGCTGCCGGCGGCGCTGCTGTTCCTTGCCGCCGCCCTTCCGCTCGGCCTCGCGCTCGACCTGCCGGGGATCGCGCTTGCCGCGCCGGAAGAGACGGCGCTGGCGGCGACGGTCCAGCAGCTTGTCCTCCCGCAGCTTTCGCTGACGCTGACGAACGCCATCCTGCTGACGGCGCTCGTCGCCAAGGACTGCTGGGGAGAGGCGGCGCGGGACGTCACGCCGAAGCGGCTTGCGCTGACGAGCGGGATCGCGAACCTCTGCCTCGCGCCATTGGGCGCGCTGCCCATGTGCCACGGCGCGGGCGGCGTCACGGCGCACCATCGCTTCGGCGCTCGCACCGGGGCCGCGCCCCTGATGCTGGCCGCAGCGCTTCTGGCGGTGGCGCTTGTGCCCGGAGCGCCCGACCTACTCGCCCACATCCCGGCGGCAGCGCTTGGCGCGCTCCTGATGATCGCCGCCGTCGACCTCGCGGCGCAGAAGCGCATCGTCGACTGCAAGCCGTCCTGCCGCCCGGTCATCGCGGTGACGGCGCTGGCCACGGTCGTCGTGGACCCGTTCATCGGTTTGGTGGTCGGCACGGCGGCCGAAGCGATCCGCGTCGCCGTCGTCCGCCGGCTTTACGGCAAAAGCGACCGCGCGTTCAGAAGCTGAGTTTCGCGCGGCGCCGCGTTTCCTTCGCCCGCGCTTTTCTCTCGAGCACGACGTCACGCGCGACCCAGTCGTAGTCCGTGTCGGCGACGACCGTGTCGAAGTGCAGGATCCCGCCCTTGCGCCACGGATCCAGCACCAGACCCTGGCGATAGTCGTCGCCCCGGCGGCTGATGATGGCCGTCGAATGGTCGATCCGGAACGGGTTGTCGGCGCTGGCGATGGCGCGGTGGATCTCGAGCGTCTTGAAATTTTGCGCCACCAGCGCCGTCTCCATATCCTCGGCCCAGTGCCAGCAGAGGCCGCGCGGACGCAGGCCCATGTTGACCTTGGTGTTGTGGACGAGCGGGCTGTCCGTGATCTGGTACTGGATCGCCAGTTCGCGCGTGCGCGCGAAGGAGACGCGTGCGGCGCGGTCGGCCTCTTCGAGGTCGATGCCGGGCCCAAGAGCCAGGATCGCGGCGCGCAGTTCGGCGACCTGCGCCTCGCCCACAGGGGCGCTTTTCTGCGGATCGACGCCGCCGCAACTTGCGACGAAGAGAACGGTGAGGATCAGAAGGACGCCGCGGAACGCGCGATACATGGTCATGGTCGGAGTCTTTGGTTGTTCGCCTGTCACTTGAGGTGCTAGCGCGCCGCCCTTCGGATGTCGACCCGCTCACGCGGAATTGTGCCGGGGGCTCGCAAGCCTGCGACAGGGTGCTATTGTGCGCCCAGGGGAACAGGGAGGGGCAAAGATGACCGACATTCGCAAGCTTCAGGTGCAGGGCGTGCATCACATCACGCTGACCGGCGCCGACCGGCAGACCTCGATCGATTTCTGGGAGGGCACGCTCGGGATGCCATTCATCTTCGAGCAGCCGAACCTCGACTCGCCCGGAGAGAACCACCTCTATTTCGATCCGGGCGACGGGCGGCTGATCACGATCTTCACGAACGAGGACCGCACTCCGGACCGACGCCGGACGCCGACCGATCCGGGCTGCGTCCACCACCTGGCCTTTGCGGTGTCCGAGGCGACCTTCGCCCAGGCCGAAACGCGGCTGAAGGCGCGCGGCATCGGCTATACCGGGCCGAAGGACCGGGGGTTCATGGATTCGATCTATTTCAAGGATCCGCTCGGCTTTCTGATCGAACTCGCCTGCTATCGCTTCACGCCGCCCGAGGGCTGCCGCCATGCCGACGTCATGATCCGCGCGCACCGCCTCCGGGTCGAACGCGGCGACCACCACATCGACCGTGTCCACCTTGCCGACGCCATCGAAGCGCTGGTCGAGGAGCGGCACGCCTCGCTGTCGGCGGACCGGAGTGCCCGAAACCCGTATTGAAGCCGGAGGCCCATTCCCCTAGGCAAGGTCGCGCAGAACGAGGAGAAAAAGAAGATGCCCACGCCCCCCTTCCGCGCCGACCACGTCGGCAGCCTTCTCCGTCCCGCCGCGATCACCGACGCCCGCCGCCGCCACGCCTCCGCCGAGATCACCGCCTGGGACCTCAAGGCCATCGAGGACGAAGCCATCCCCGAGCTGATCCGGATGCAGGAGGAGGTCGGCCTCAAGGCCGTCACCGACGGCGAGGCGCGGCGTTCGTTCTGGCACTATGATTTCATGGGGATGCTCGACGGCCTCGACCTCGAGGAGCGCGACCCCGAGGGCGGCGTCCAGTTCGCGGGCGTGAAGCTGCGGCCGATCTTTCCGACCATCTCGGGGAAGCTCGATTTTCCTGCCGACCATCCGATGCTGGACCACTTCCGGTTCGTGAAGGATCACACGACGGTCGTGCCCAAGATCTCGATCCCCGGCCCCTCGTGCTGCCACTTCCGAACCGCGCCCGAGGACATCAAGGTCGCCGCCTACCTCGATGATCCGCAATCTCTTTTCGATGACCTTGCGGCAACCTACCGCAAGGCGGTCCATGCGTTCTACGATGCCGGGTGCCGTTACCTTCAGATGGACGACATCTTCTTCGCCTACCTCTGCGACCCGAAGCACCGCGCGGCAAAGGCCGAGGCCGGACAGGACCCGGACTGGCTGATCGAGCGCTATTCCTGGATGATGCGCGAGGCGATCAAGGACCGGCCCGAGGACATGGTGATCGGGATGCACATGTGCCGGGGCAACTTCCGGTCGACCCACGCCGCCGAGGGAGCGTACGACGCCGCCGCCGAGGCGATCTTCTCGACCGGGGTGGATGTGTTCTTCATGGAGTACGACACCGACCGTGCGGGCGGTCTGGAGCCGCTCGGCCTTCTGCCGAAAGGCAAGCAGCGCGTCCTGCCGGGGTTCATCACCACCAAGACGGGCGAGCTCGAGGACATGGACTGGCTGAAGGCGCGATTCGAGGAGGCCTCGAAGTATTGCGACATCGACCAGTTGGGCATCGCGCCGCAATGCGGCTTCGCCTCGACCGAGGAAGGCAACGCCATCACGCCGGACGACCAGCGCCGGAAGCTCGATCTGGTGGTGCGCTGCGCCGAGGAGATCTGGGGCGGGGTGTGACGCACCGCCGCTTGGCGGAACGTCACACCCGTGATATTCGTAAGCCTGAATACATGAAACGGGAGGAGCCGTCATGATCCGCACCGCACTCGCTGTCCTCGTCGCTGCCGTGGCCCTGCCCGTTTTCGCCGAGACGGTGCCGATGGGCGATGACGGGCTCCACAAGCCCGCATGGTTTCGCGAGACGTTCAAAGACCTGCAGGAGGATGCTGCTGAGGCGGCGTCCGAGGGCAAACGGCTTCTTGTCATCGTCGAGCAGCGCGGTTGCCTTTACTGCAGGGACATGCACGAGCAAACCTTCAGCGACCCTCGCGTCAAAGCTATGCTCGAAGAGAATTACTTCCCCGTGCAGATCAACTTGCATGGCAATATCGAGGTTACGGACACCGACGGCGAAACGCTGACCGAGAAGGATGCGACGCGGAAGTGGGGTATTCTCTTCACGCCGACGATGATCGTCATGCCGGCCGAGGTGGAAGGCGACCGTCCCGCCGTGGCGCAGGCGGCGGCCGTGATGCCGGGCGCCTTCTCGGCCGGAACCACACTGGACCTACTGACGTGGGTCTGGGAGGACCGCTTCCTCGACCAGTCGGAAGAAGACTTCCAGCGCTACCACGCGCGCCGAATTCGCGAGCGCGACAACGGCGACACCCGCTGATTATTCAGCCGCGAGGACCGCTCCCGCGGATGCGCGGCCGCGCGTCAGAAGCGCGTCGGTCAGCCGGGCACCGGCCATGATCGAGCCGAGCGCGATCAGCGCCGCGACTGAAAGCGACGCCGAACCCGAGAGGCCTGCGCCCACGGTGCAGCCGCCGGCCAGAACGCCGCCAAGGCCCATGAGGCTCGCCCCGCCCGCATAGCGCAGCGTCTGCGCTGGCGTCTCGAAGCTTTCGAGCCTCAGTTCGCGCCGGGCCGCCGCCGAGAGGAAGGCGCCGACGAGGACGCCGCCGACGAGGCCCGTGCTGAAGCCCGCCGGGATCGAGGTCGAGGCGATGGTCCAGAACAGCGTGTCCGCCCAGGGCTGCGTGAAGGAAAGCGATATCAGCGGGATCGGGTCGAACTCGTCCAGTAGGAACCAGCCGGTGCCGATCCAGCCAAGCGGGATCAATGCGCCGATGACCGCCGCCATCGCAAGGTGAAGCGGCCGCGCGCCCGACCGCCAGACCACGGCAGCGAGCCCCAGCGCCAGGAGCGCCGTCCAGACGGGAGCGCCGCCGGGAAGTCCCGACAGGGACGCGGCGTCGCCGAGCCCGATGGTGGGGGTGCCGAGGGCGACGCGGACGGGCGACAGAAGCCCCTTGAGCGCCGAATGCGCCACGACGGCGAAGAGGACGATGACGGTGACGGCGCGCAGATTTCCGGTGGCCGACAGGACGGTCAGCCGCGACACGCATCCGCGCGTCAGGACCATGCCTGCACCGAAGATCAGCCCGCCGACGATCACTGCGACGAAGGGCAGGTCCGCGACGTGCAGGCGGTGGTCCGAGAAGTCGATCCAGCCCGCCGCGACTGCAAGCTGCGTGCCGAGAAGCGCCACGATCAGCGCCGTAAGCCAGGTGCCGAGCGCCTGACGGCGATCCGGTCCCGCGACCATGCCGCGCCTGAGACAGAAACGTGAAATCTGCGCCGCGATGCCGAAGACCACGCCCAGAAGGCCCCCCAGGATCACCGAGGCGAACACGGGCGTCAGATCGGTGTCGAAGGTCTCGAAGAACATGGCGCAATCCCTAATTCGCGGACCCCGCCACCTAGCTCAGGACGCGCGCGCGATCAAATGGCCGGGGCGGGCGGGATTCCCTTGCGCGCGCCCTCGCCCGGAACGGCGTCCCGCAGGCGCTGATAATCGGGTCAGGCGTCCTGCGACACAAGCTGGACCGAAACAATTTTCCCTGAATCATAGGCCTGCGGCGCATACAAAAAGACGCCCGTTCTGAAAAACGGGCGCCAAGTTACGGAACGAGGGACAGTGATAGGACACCGGGCGTTCCGAGCCCGGGCCATGCAAACGAAATAGGAACGGACGGTCGGTCATGGAAGACCGGTCGCAAAACCGTGATCAGTCGAAAATCTCGTCGATCAGGTCTTCGGCGGCGTCCCAGACCTTGTGCATCAGGCGTTGCGAGAGGCTGCGCCCCTGCTTGCGCGGCGGCGGCGCGGCATGGTGGCGAACGGGTGCGGGCCGCGGCCTGTGCTTCGGCCGGGCCGGGTCCGCGCGCAGCATCTTCAACTCGTGCAGGGGTGCCCCGCAGGTCGAGCACGCCAGCTCATGCCGCCCCTCGCCCCGAAGGACGAGAGCGGCGCGGGTGCCGCAATAGCAGCAGGTGGCGATCTTGGCGGTCTGGGGCATTCACTCAGGTCTTGCGGCTCATGGCTGCATATAGGGACACCGCCGCCGCGTTCGAGACGTTGAGCGAGCCGAAATCGCCTGAATAGGGGATCCGGGCGAGGATGTCGCAGGTCTCCCGCGTCTTCTCGCGCATCCCCGGCCCCTCGGCGCCGAGGACGAGGGCGACGCGGTGGCCGGCGTCGGCAAGCGCCTCCGCCAGAGTGGCTTCGGCCTCGCCGTCCAGACCGACGAGCCGGAACCCCGCCTCGCGCAATTCGTCCAGCGCCGCCGACAGGTTGCCGACGCGGAGATAAGGCTGACGTTCGAGCGCGCCCGACGCGCTTTTCGCCAGGGCGCCGGTCTCGGGCGCCGAATGCCGCGCGGGGGCCACGACGGCGCGGGCGCCGAAGACCTCGGCCGAGCGCAGGATGGCCCCCACGTTGTGCGGGTCCGTCACCCGGTCGAGGCACAGCACGACCGCGGCTTCGTCCTTGCCCGCGAGGTCGCGCAGCTTGCCCCAGTCGAGCGGCTTGGCCTCGAGCGCCGCGCCCTGGTGAACCGAGGCCGGATCGATGGGCACGTCGAACTTGCGGGGATCGACGATCTCGGGCTCGATACCGCCCTGCCCGACCGCGTCTCCCAGCCGGTCGAGCGCGTTCTTCGTCACCACGAGCCGCAGCTTCTCGCGCGCGGGGTTCAGAAGGGCGTCGCGAACCGCGTGCAGCCCGAAAAGCCACACGGTCGCCTGGCCTGCCTCGCGGCGCGCCTTCTCTTTCTCGATCACCCATTTCGGTTTCTTCACGGGCTTCTTCACGGGCCTCGGGCTCCCCTTGCGGTCGCCTTCCGCCTAACGGTCCGGGCTGCCTTTGCCAAGCCTCGCCCCGCCGCCCATCCGGCCCGCGTTTTCCGCCTTGACCGTCCGAAGCCCCAAGTTTATCCGTCCCTCCGTGCCGGGCGACCGGCGCCAGTGGGCGACAGGCCGCAAGGTGTGGCAGGGGACTGTAACTCCCTCGCGGAGACGCACGCCAGGTTCGATTCCTGGGTCGCCCACCATTCACTTTTCATAGAACCTCCTCTCCTCTGACGGGGCTGACAGAGGACCTGATCGTTGCCTTGTCGCGCCACAGCAACGTCGTCGTCCTTTCGCTCAAGACCGCACAGCAGCTTGGCGAGCGCGCATCTCGGCTGGAGAACCCGCTGTCCGAGGTCCGTGCAGACTATCTGATCACTGGTACGATCAGGGCGAATGTTGCGCATGTGCGGGTCACCGTTCAACTCTCGGACAGGACGACAGGCGCCACCGTCTATTCCGAGAAATTCGACCGGGAGCTGAAGGCTCTCTTCGCGCTGCAGGATGAACTGGTCCAGACATTGGCCGGATGTCTGCCCTGGCGCTTCATCGACGCCGTAGGGCGTAGGATGACCAAGCAAAAAGCTCCAAAGCTGTCGACCTACGAGGCGTTCATCAAGGCTGGTTGGGAGGCGCGTCAGCAGAACGATACCCTGTGCTATATCGGTCGATTCCGAACATGACATGCAGTCCCATGACGACGATGATCGAAATAAGCCAGGCAAAGACGATATCGCTAAAAAAGTGCGCGCCGAATGCTACCCGGAGACCCGACCCAAAAGCGGCAACAGCCAAGATGCATAGACTGGAAGCAACGCGTTTGGATTCCGGTAGACGCGGCACCGCAACCAAAATCAATATAGTTGAAACGGTTGCTAGCGCACTCGCCTCCCCAGACGCGAAACTGCAGTTGCTTTCGCATTGATCTGCAAAGGTCAAAGCAGGTGAAAACTCTTTCTCACCACCAAAAATATCGATCTGACGTGGTCGCGCGCGACCGGAGTATCGCTTCAGCAAGCCGTTAACGATCAAGCCGGGGCCAACCAAATACGACGTGAGCGCAAAAGCCAGGATACGTTTGTGTGATATTTGAATTCTGCGGAACAGCAAGTTTGCGATTAAGATGACGAGGACGGCGCCCATGGCCCAGTCCGTCAAGACGAATGTGATCCTTCTAATACTCCTAAGTATCGGCGACTCGGCCAAGGGAAATCCATTCGTATCGCCGAATAGCATGCTGATAGCGATATCGACGGTCGGAAACAACACAAGAAGGACGCCGAGGACTACCGTCGTGCCGCAAAGGAACAAGGCAAGCTCAAAGGACGTTCGCAACAAGAACATTGAGGGCTCTCTGGGTAGTGACTAACGGATCCCATTTGGTCTGGCCGTGCAGGATAATTTCGCGCGGCCAAATAGGAAAAGGCCTGGATCATGTTTGAGGGAATGTTGGGACGGACAAGCACAGTGGGAGGCACGGACGAAGCGTTCGTCAGGCATATCGGCCACCTTGCCCACCAGCCTCGCAGCAACTATCGTTGTGCCGTCGAACGCACCTGAAGCAGGGGTCAACGGATTCCGACACAGCACCGGCGACACGGGCGCCTTCCGACTGATTGGTACACCTGCAGCCATGTTTTGCTACCTCTTGAAGATCGATAGCAGGGTCTCGATGACTCGCTCGTGGCGGCGACTATACCGATTGGCAATGTTTCTAAGTTGGCGTCCATAATGATATTTTGCTATTAGCCCGAGACCTAACTGGAGCTTGGACACGGATGCGGGTGCTTGTTGTAGAAGATGATGCTGAGACGGCCGAGTATATTTGCTCCAGTTTGAACGCACTTGGTCATGTCACTACCCACGCAGCCGACGGAAAACAGGGGTTTCTCGATGCCCTCGACGCCGAATTTGACGTGATGGTCGTTGACCGAATGTTGCCCGGTCTGGACGGGCTTTCGCTGGTCAGGTCGGTACGCGGTGCGAAGGTTGCCACGCCGATCCTGTTTCTTAGCGCACTTGACGGCTTGAACGACCGGATTGATGGACTGGAGGCTGGGGCGGACGATTATCTCGTGAAGCCCTTCGCATTTTCGGAATTGTCTGCGCGCCTCAACGTATTGGCGCGCCGCCCGCCACTACAGTCGGAAGAAACATCGCTGCGGGTGGACGACCTTGTACTTGACCTTATCAAGCACAGTGCACGTCGTTCAGATCAGCTTATCCCACTGCAACCGCGTGAGTTTCGCTTGTTGGCGTATTTGATGAAGAATGCTGACAGGGTTGTTACTCGCACGATGTTACTGGAAGCAGTGTGGGGGTTTCACTTCGATCCAAAGACCAATGTCGTCGAAACCCATATAAGTCGTTTGCGAAACAAGGTCGACAAGCCCTTCAAAAAACCACTGATCCACACGATCCGAGGTGCGGGATACATCGTCCATGCCTGAGAAACCGCACACCCCATCCAGCCGGACTTCAGTACGACTGTCGCTTCAATATTCGTTCGTTTATGCAACTCTGTCCGCCATCGTTTTTGTCATGACGTACTTTTACACGCAATACGAGATTCGTGAATGGGTGCGCATTGAGATGAGGGGCGCGGCCATGACACTGGAAGCGATTTACCGCAGTGAAGGAATCGATGCGCTGATCAGCGGTGTGGACACATTGGCAAAAGCGAGCTTCGAGAACGCGCACATCTACCAGCTTCTTGATGAAGACGGCTCCATCATTTCCGGCAATATTCCCGCCAAGATGGACGGTCGACTTCCTGACAGAATTCTGGCGGAAGACATCCATCTGCTCGGCGGCGTCAATGAAGAGCTGGTAGGGTACTGGATGCGCGGCGACCAGATCGGTCCGTATCGACTGGTTCAGGGTTCCAGCGATCATGTCTTCGCAGAAATTCTTGAGGCCCTCGGCTATGCGCTGCTTGCGGGTTCTCTGGTTGTCGTGGTCTTGGGGCTGATCGTGGGGGTACGCGTTGGGCGACTGACTGAACAGCGCATCTCGGGCATTTCCAGAACACTCTCAGATTTCTCGGGCGGGAAACTGGACGTGAGAATCCCAGCCCCGCCGGGCAAACGGGATGATCTCGGCAGGGTCTCCACATCCATCAATTTGATGCTCGATAAAATCGAACGACTACTGGAGAGTCAGGAACAGATTTCCAATGACATTGCGCACGACATGCGAACCCCACTCCAGCATTTGCGTCAGCGGCTGGAAGCGATGCAGAGCAGCCCGAAAGTCTCGCATGAAGATGTCACTACCAGCTTGGAGCACACCGAAGAGATAATAGGAACATTCAACGCACTCTTGCGCATTGCGCAAATCGAGGGTGCTGACAGGCGTGCGAGGTTCGAAAGGTTCGATATCAGAAGTGTTATTGAGAACGTTGCAGAGTTTTTTGAACCCTTAGCGGATGATGAGGGGATGACGTTGGACGCGCAGTCTCCCGGTGAAGCAGCTGTGGTCCTCGGCGATCGTGGCCTTCTCACGCAACTGCTGTCAAACCTTGTGGAAAATGCGATCAAGCATTCCCCGGCTGGCATTGACATCAAGATCTCCGTACATACAACTCCGACAGAAGTCTCCGTTCGTGTCGCTGATGGGGGACCTGGTGTTGAACCGGCGGATCATGAACGGATCTTTCGAAGGTTCTTTCGCGGGGAAAAGAGCCGCAATAGTTATGGAAACGGTCTCGGTTTGTCCCTGGTAAAAGCGATTGCCGATTTGCATGGGGCGACCTTGTCCGTCTCAAATAACAACCCGGGCGCGGTCTTCGAGGTCAGATTCCCGAACGAGCGTTCATCGCAAGGCTGAAAAGGGCTGTTGCTTTTTTGGGCAGCGGAAGTTCGCTTCTCAGGCGCCGTTCCACTGTCGGTGCCTGGCGTGGACGTACCACTATTGAGGCGCGGCGTCCTCGGCTGCCAGGTTCGGCTGTGCATCCCCCATTTGCTCAAGACCTGAAGCCATGGCTGGGCGCGCCCACCGCGGGTCGCCCAAGATAACTCGACTTCTCCGCACCAGGGGAGGACACGAAGGTTCAGTGAACCAGTGCGCCCTTCGCAAACTGAGTCTCAAATCCAAAGAAATCGAAGATTTTATTGGTGGGTGATGAGGGATTTGAACCCCCGACATCTTCGATGTGAACGAAGCGCTCTACCACTGAGCTAATCACCCGCCGGACGCCTCTTAGCGCCGTCGTGCCATCCGTGCAAGCGTGGATCAGGGAGCGCCGGCGGAGGTCGTCCGAGCAGGCGTGCTCTCGACGAGTGATGGGCAGCGCTCGTCTGACACGCGGCGGAAAACCACGAACCCAGCCGAACGCAACGCGACGCCACCGTCGTCGCAGGATGCGGCGGATGTCGGCGTCGCGCCTTGATTTCACCGGTCCGCCCGGTTCACGAGCGGAGGATCGAGCGCCCCGCGTAGATTGCCGTTCCGTCCAGCGCCTCCTCGATGCGGATGAGCTGGTTGTATTTCGCCAGTCGGTCGGACCGGGCAAGCGAGCCGGTCTTGATCTGGCCGCAGTTGGTGGCGACGGCGAGGTCGGCGATGGTGGCGTCCTCGGTCTCGCCCGAGCGGTGGCTCATCACGGAGGTGAAGCGCGCGCGGTTCGCCATGTCGACGGCGGCGAGCGTCTCGGAAAGGGTGCCAATCTGGTTGACCTTGACCAGAAGCGCATTGGCGCAGCCTTCCTCGATGCCGCGCGACAGGCGCACCGGATTGGTGACGAAGAGGTCGTCGCCCACGAGCTGGACCTGATCGCCGAGGACATGCGTCAGCGTCGCCCAGCCGTCCCAGTCGTCCTCGGCGCAGCCGTCCTCGATCGAGAGGATCGGGTAGTCCGCGACCAGCGCCTGGAGGTAGGAGACGTTCTCGTCCGAAGTCAGGGACTTGCCCTCACCCTTCATCTCGTACTTGCCGTCCCGGTAGTACTCGGTCGAGGCGCAGTCGAGCGCCAGCATGATGTCGTCGCCGGGCGTATAGCCCGCCTTCTCGACCGCCCTCAGGATGAAGTCGAGCGCATCGCGCGTGGACGACAGGTTGGGCGCAAAGCCGCCCTCGTCGCCGATGCCGGTCGAGAGGCCCGCCGAGGACAGCTCCTTCTTCAGCGTGTGGAAGATCTCGGAACCCATGCGCACGGCCTCGCGAATGTTCTCCGCGCTCACCGGCATGATCATGAATTCCTGGATGTCGATCGGGTTGTCCGCGTGTTCGCCGCCGTTGATGATGTTCATCATGGGCACCGGCAGGACGCGGGCCGAGGTGCCGCCGACATAGCGGTAGAGCGGCTGCGCGCAGTAGTCGGCAGCGGCCTTGGCCGTTGCGAGCGAGACGCCCAGGATGGCGTTTGCCCCAAGCCGACCCTTGTTCGGCGTGCCGTCGAGTTCGATCATCGCGGCGTCGACGGCTTCCTGCTCGGTCGCATCGAAACCGACGAGCGCGTCGGCGATCTCGCCGTTGACCGCCATCACCGCCTCGAGAACTCCCTTGCCCATGTAGCGGGACTTGTCGCCGTCGCGCTTCTCGACCGCCTCGTGGGCGCCCGTGGAGGCGCCCGAGGGCACGGCGGCGCGGCCCATGGTGCCGTCCTCGAGCGTCACGTCGACCTCGACCGTGGGGTTGCCGCGGCTGTCGAGGATCTCGCGGGCGTGGATGTCGATGATGGTGCTCATGGTGGGGCTTCCCCTTGGGACGTGGCGACTCGTGAGCCCGCTATAACAGGGGTTTCGTGCGAGGGGAAACGCAGGCGAGGGTCAAGGAATGCCGCGGGCGGCCGGCGCATCGCGCCAAGTCCACAATGCCCACACCGTCACCAGAGAGTTTCCGCCTGGTCTGCAACAGGTCGGATTTTGGCCCCATTCCCGGCATGATCGGCCGATTAGGTGGCTCCTGTCGCTTCACCGGCGGCACGGGACGCACTCACTCGACCAACCCGGGACAACTCACTCACTCAATCACTCACATGCTTCCGCGCGGCGCTTCGGCGCTCGCGCAGGAATGCATAGAGCCCCGATCCCACGATCATCGCCGACCCGATCCAGGTTGCGGCGTCGGGCACTTCTCCGAACAGCGCATAGGCCACGAACAGCGCGAAGACGATCCGCGTGTAGCGGAACGGCGCTACTGCCGAGACCTCGCCCGTGCGCATCGCGACCGTGATGAGAGTGATGGCAACCGAGGCGCAGGCGGTCATTCCGGCGAGGTAGAGCGTCGTCGGCAGGTCCATGGGCTTCCAGCCGCCCTCGAAGGGCAGAAGCATGAGGCCCGCGATCGTCAGCGCCAGCATCGACCAGGCGACGGCGAAGGGCGTCGAGACCGAGCGCGGCAGGACCCGGCTGGCCAGGTCGCGCGCGCCGAGACCCACGATGTAGAGAAGGACCCAGAGGACGTTCGCGTCGAAGCCCGCGAATCCGGGGCGCAGGATGAGAAGAACCCCCGCCATGCCGACCGAAACGGCGAGCCAGCGCCGCCAGCCGACCCTTTCGCCCAGAAACAGCGCCGCGCCGACGGTGACGGCGAGCGGCAGCGCCTGCCCCATGACGGTGACGGTCGAGAGCGGCACGAGGCCAAGGGCGATGATGATGCCGACCGAGCCGATCACCTCGCCCGCCGAGCGGATGACCATGACGCGACCCAGGGCCGAACGGTCGAGGAACCGCTCGTCCTTCAGCTTCAGGACGGTGAAGAAGATCAGGAAGATCGCCGCCGAGGTGACGGCGGTGATCTGTCCGGGCCCGACGCTGCGCGAGGCGAGCTTGATGGTGGCGTCGACGCCGGCGAAGGCCGCCATCGACAGGGTCATCAGCAGGATTGCGCGGGTGTTGTTCACGCCCCGCGCCTGCCGTCAGCGCTCAATCGACACGTCTTGCATGACGTCGGGACCATCCGACACCGAGCCGTTCGGACCAGCGCCGCGCTTGATCGCGTCGACAATGTCCATGCCCTCGATCACGCGGCCGACGACGGTGTACTGGCCGTTCAGGAAATGACCCTCGTCGAACATGATGAAGAACTGGCTGTTGGCGCTGTTCGGATCCTGCGCCCGCGCCATACCGACGATGCCACGGTCGAAGGGGATGTCGCCGAACTCGGCCGCGATGTCGGGCAGCGACGAGCCGCCCATGCCGGCCTGGCTCATGTCGCCGCCCGACTTGCCGAATTCGACATCGCCGGTCTGAGCCATGAAGCCGTCGATCACGCGGTGGAAGACGACGCCGTCATAGGCGCCCTCTTCTGCCAATGCGGCGATCTGGGCGACGTGCTGGGGCGCCGTCTCCTCGAACAGGTCGATGACGACGCGGCCGTTGGCCTCGCCCGCGACCTCGATAACGAGGTTCGGGCCGGCGCTGTCTTCCTGCGCGAGCGCGGGGGTCGCGGCAAGGGCGGCGAAAAGAGAAAAGGAAAGGAAAATCTTATTCATCGGAGGCGACCTTCACGCTGATCATCCTGTCGGGGTTCATCGGCGGCTCGCCGCGTGCGATCTTGTCGACATGTTCCATGCCGCTGATGACGCGGCCATAGACCGTGTATTGCCCGTTCAGGAAATGGTTGTCCTTGAAGTTGATAAAGAACTGGCTGTTTGCCGAGTTCGGGCTCTGGCTGCGCGCGGCGCCGAGGGTGCCGCGGTCGTGGGGGATGCGGCTGAACTCGGCCGGAACGTCGGGCTTCGACGATCCGCCGGTGCCGGCGCGGCGGATGTTCAGCCCCTCGCCATGAATGCCGTGCTCCACGTCGCCCGTCTGAGCCATGAAGCCGTCGATCACGCGGTGGAAGACGACGTTGTCGTAGGCGCCCTCGCGGGCCAGTTCCTTCATGCGCGCGGCGTGTTGCGGCGCGATGTCGGACATAAGCTCGATGGCGACGGTGCCGTCCTTCAGCTCGATGAGGATCGTGTTTTCGGGATTTGCGTATTCGGCCAAGGGAAGCCTCCTTCTTGTGTCGGGGCGGACCCTAGAGGGAAGGCCGCGCGAGGGAAAGGGGGCCGGTCACAAGATGCGCGGTCCCTCTCCTGTTGACGCGGGCGCGGCATGGCGTAGTTGAGACGGAATGCTCATACGGGAGACGTACATGGCCTGGAAGACGCTCGACGACATCGACATGAAGGGCAAGGCGGTGCTGGTCCGGGTCGATTTGAACGTGCCGGTCGAGGACGGAAGCGTGACCGACGCGACCCGGATCGAGCGCATCGTGCCCACCATTCGCGACATCATGGCGAAGGGCGGCAAGCCGGTGCTGATGGCGCATTTCGACCGCCCGAAGGGAAAGCGCGTGCCCGAGATGTCGCTCTCGCTGATCCGCGAGGACGTCGAGCGCATCCTGGGCGTGCCGGTGGTCTTCGCCGACGATTGCATCGGCGCACCCGCCAAGACAGCCGTCGCGGCGCTGAAGGAGGGCGAGGTCCTGCTTCTGGAGAACACGCGCTTCCACGAGGGCGAAGAGAAGAACGACGCGATGTTCGCGGCCTCTCTCGCCGCTTTGGGCGAGGTCTACGTCAACGATGCCTTCTCGGCCGCTCATAGGGCGCACGCCTCGACAGAGGGTGTCGCACACCGCCTGCCGTCGGCGGCCGGCCGTCTGATGGAGGCAGAGTTGAAGGCGCTCACGGCGGCCCTGACCGAGCCCGAGCGGCCCGTCGTGGCCGTCGTCGGCGGGGCCAAGGTGTCGACGAAGCTCGATCTTCTGGGAAACCTCGTCCGCAAGGTGAACACGCTGGTGATCGGCGGCGGGATGGCGAACACCTTCCTGGCCGCTCAGGGCCACGACGTCGGCACCTCGCTGGCCGAACACGACATGGCCGACACGGTGCGCGAGATCATGGCCAAGGCCGAGGAAGCCGCCTGCGAGATCGTGCTGCCTGTGGATGTAGTCTGCGCGACCGAGTTCAAGGCCCACGCCGACCATGTGACGGTGCCCGCGGACGCCTGCCCGTCCGACCGCATGATCCTGGACGCCGGGCCCGAGACCGTGGCGCGCATCGCTCAGGTCTTCGAGGGCGCGAAGACGCTGATCTGGAACGGCCCGCTCGGCGCCTTCGAGATCGAACCCTTCGATGCCGCCACGGTCGCTGCGGCACGGAAAGCGGCAGAGTTGACGAAGGCGGGCCACCTCGTCTCGGTCGCGGGCGGCGGCGATACGGTCGCGGCGCTGAACGCGGCTGGCGTGGCCGACGATTTCACCTATGTCTCAGCTGCGGGGGGCGCCTTCCTCGAATGGATGGAAGGCAAGACCCTGCCCGGTGTGGCGGCGCTCGACCAGGACTGAGCCAATCGGCGCGCCGTTAGCGGCACCAGCGTTGACAGGCGGCAATGCCCCCCGCAAGAGGGGCCGGAACGTGCAAAGGAACGAGGATATCATGGTCACACAAGCGGAACGGATGCGCACCGGCAAGGGCTTCGTCGCGGCGCTGGACCAGTCGGGCGGTTCGACCCCAAAGGCGCTCAAGCTCTACGGGATCGACGAAGACCGCTATTCCTCCGAGGACGAGATGTTCGACCTCATCCACGAGATGCGCGCGCGGATCGTGAAGGCGCCCGCCTTCATCGGCGACAAGGTCATCGGCGCCATCCTCTTCGAGATGACGATGGACCGCGACTTCGACGAAATTCCCGCGCCGACGTACCTGTGGGAGAAGAAGGGCGTCGTCCCCTTCCTGAAGTGCGACAAGGGGCTCGAGGACGAAGCCGACGGCGTGCAGATCATGAAGGACATGGGCGACCTCGACGGTCTTCTGAAGCGCGCGAAGGACAAGGGCGTCTTCGGCACCAAGATGCGCTCGGTCATCAACGCGGCGAACGAAGGCGGCATCCGCCGCAACGTCGCGCAGCAAGCCGAGGTCGGGAAGCGTATCCTTGGCCACGGCCTCGTCCCGATCCTGGAGCCGGAGGTCAACATCAAGATCGCCGACAAGGCCGAGGCCGAGGCGATCCTGCGCGACGCGCTGATGGAGGCGATGGACGCGATGGACGAGGAGGTCATGCTGAAGCTGTCGCTGCCCTCGGAGGCCGATTTCTACAAGCCGTTGATCGACCATCCGAAGGTCATGCGTGTCGTCGCCCTTTCGGGCGGCTATTCGCGCGACGAGGCCAACGCGCTTCTCGCGCAGAACCACGGCATGATCGCCAGCTTCAGCCGCGCCCTGAGCGAGGGGCTGTCGGACCAGCAGTCGGACGAAGAGTTCAACGCCACGCTGGCCGAGACGATCGACTCGATCTACCGCGCCTCGATCACCTGAACCGAGGGCGCCCGGACCATCCGGGCGCCGCTCGCGTAGTATATTGCCGAGCCCTTGAAATAAGGGGTTTTCTTCGGCGAATCACCATGACAGAATCAGGGTCGACGCCATCCCGCAGAGGATGGACGAAGAGGCAGTAACTTGACCGCACTCAACAGACCCGGCCTTGGCGTCGTCGCCTATTTCGCACTGATGTTTTCGCTTGGCGTCTATTTCCTGTTCGCGAGCGTGCAGGGCGATTTCGGCCTGTTCCGCCGGGTCGAGATCGAAGCCGAGGCGATGACGCTGGCTGTCGAGAGGGAGCGGCTGGCGGCCGAGGTCGCAGCGCTCGAGAACAAGACGAAACGCCTGTCCGATACTTACCTCGACCTCGATCTGCTAGACGAGCAGGCGCGCGACGTCCTGGGCCTGGTCCGGTCGGACGAGATCATCCTCAACTGAGCCCCAGCGCTTTCGCGAGGGCCTCGGTCGTCTCGGCATCGTCGAGGTCATGCCCGCCCTTCCGCAAGTGTCTTACCCTCGCCCCGGCGATCCGCGCGCCGTAAAGGTCTGCATGTGCCGGATCGACAATCTGGTCATCCTGCGCCTGAAGAATGGTCACGCGACCGAGGGCGTCGAAGGCGCCCTCGGTATCGGCTGGAAGGCAGAACTCCGACATGTCCCAGTCGGGTTGTCCCCAGACCGGCATGGCGCAACCGACGAACGAGGACAACGCCTTGCCCGGTGCACGTTCGGCGATCCATTTCAGCGCCATCGCTCCGCCGTGCGAATGCCCGACGATTGCGTCGTCCGGGCCGAGGGACGTGAGCAGCCCGTCAAACGCATCCAACCAGTCTCCCTGGATGAGAGGGGCTTCGACTGGCGCAAGCGAGGCGAGCCGTCTCAGCAGCGGATAATTGGAAGGCGTCAGGTAGTCGGCGTCCACGTTGGCGCCGTGCAGGAACAGGATCATGCGCAGATCTCCTCTTCCGGCGATCTTACGTTGATAACAACCAATTACAATCCTGGCTTGGACGTTGGCGCCCCTGCCCGGCCAACCCACACGCCAAAGCAAAAGGGCGCCCGAAGGCGCCCTGTCACGAGGTTTCTTGAAGCTCAGGCTTTCTTGCGGCGACGGATGGCCGCGAGGCCGCCCATTCCACCAAGAAGCAGAAGCGCCGAAGCCGGAAGCGGGACTTCGCTGACGCCAGTATTGAAGAACGCGATGTGCGACACGTCCTTCCAGGCCAGGTCCATGGTGCTCCAGGTGCCGCTCGTGGCGCCTTCGAGATCATAGATGGCGACGCCGCCATTGTTCCGCAGCTGACCTGCCTTCACGGCCATGTAGTGAGGCGAGTAGTCGCCCTCGCCGTTCCAGCTCCACGTGCCGCTGGTCGTGCTGTCGGTATCGAAAAGCACGGAGAACGATCCAAGCGGGCTGCCGGCGTATTCATCAGTGCAGGATCCGGCGTCCATCTCGTCGCACTTGTAGAGCGCGGGAGAGTCGATACCGTAGTCCGCAAGAACCAGATCCCGAGGGAAAGGGTCCCTGTCGAGGACGGTGACCAGGGTCGCCGCCTGCGCCACACCAGCCGGCCAGAGCAGCAAGTGTTGTCTTCATGAACATGGAAAAATCCCCACCATGCAAGTTACGTACATGCAAGTTACGTGATGGTGAACATAGATTCTTTTCATTTCTCGACCAAGGGAAATCCGTCGCTATTTTGTGCAGAACAAGACTTTTTCATGGCACTTTGCGACGAGGGAGGCCTGCGCTTCGGTTCTTTCGCGTCAGTTGCGCGCTCACCACGAAAGTGTATGGTGTGGGGAATAGTTTAACGCTCAACTATCTTGCCAGATCCAGGGAGGAGACCGCCGATGGCCGCCAGGAAGGCGACGCGCACCGCCGCGAAATCCAACGCATCCAAAGACGATTTGCTCAAGTATTACCGGGAGATGCTGTTGATCCGCCGGTTCGAGGAGAAGGCAGGACAGCTTTACGGGATGGGTCTGATCGGCGGGTTCTGCCACCTCTACATCGGCCAGGAGGCGGTCGTCGTGGGACTCGAATCCGCCGCCGAGGAGGGTGACAAGCGCATCACGACCTATCGCGATCACGGCCACATGCTGGCCTGCGGGATGGACCCGAAAGGGGTCATGGCCGAGCTGACGGGGCGTGAGGGCGGGCTGTCCAAAGGCAAGGGCGGCTCGATGCACATGTTCTCGAAAGATGCACATTTCTACGGTGGACACGGGATTGTCGGCGCAAACGTTCCACTGGGCGCGGGACTCGCCTTCTCTGACAAGTACAAGGGCAACGACCGCGTCACCTTCACCTATTTCGGCGACGGCGCGGCGAACCAGGGCCAGGTCTATGAGACCTACAACATGGCCGAACTCTGGGATCTGCCGGTGATCTTCGTGATCGAGAACAACCAGTACGCCATGGGAACGAGCGTCAAGCGCGCGACCAAGTCGATCTCGCTGTGGGAGCGTGGCGCGGCCTACGGGATCGAGGGCGAGGCGGTCGACGGCATGGACGTCCTTGCCGTCCGCGCCGCGGGCCAGAAGGCGGTCGAGCATTGCCGCGCCGGGAAGGGTCCGTACATCCTCGAGATGATGACCTACCGCTATCGCGGCCACTCGATGTCGGATCCGGCCAAGTACCGCACCCGCGACGAGGTCCAGAAGATGCGCGAAGAGCGCGACGCCATCGAGCAGGTACGCCGCCGACTTCTGGAGGGCGACGCGACCGAGGACGAGCTCAAGGCGATCGACAAGGAGATCAAGGACATCGTGAACGAGGCGGCGGAGTATTCGAAAGAAAGCCCCGAGCCCGGGCTCGAGCAGCTTTGGACCGACATCATCGTCGAAGACGGCGTCCGCGCGCCGCAGAACGCCTGAGGGGAGACAGGACCATGGCGACACAGATTCTGATGCCCGCACTCTCCCCCACGATGGAGGAAGGCACGCTGGCCAAATGGCTGGTGAAGGAGGGCGACACGGTTTCGTCCGGCGATATCCTGGCCGAGATCGAGACCGACAAAGCGACGATGGAGTTCGAGGCCGTGGACGAGGGCACCGTGGGCAAGCTCCTCGTCGCCGAGGGGACCGAGGGTGTGAAGGTCAACACTCCAATTGCCGTCCTCGTCGAGGAGGGCGAAAGCGCCGACGACGTCGAGACCGAAGCGCCGTCGAAGGATGAGGCGCCCGCGGAAAAGGCCGAGGCCCCTGCCCCCGCGCCCGCCAAGGCGAAGGCCGTCGGGAGCCGCGCCAAGGAGCCCGATTATCCCGCAGGCACCGAGATGGTGTCGACGACGGTCCGCGAAGCGCTCCGCGACGCGATGGCCGAAGAGATGCGCCGCGACGACACTGTCTTCGTCATGGGCGAGGAGGTGGCCGAGTACCAGGGCGCCTACAAGATCACACAGGGTCTTCTGGACGAATTCGGCGCCCGCCGCGTGGTCGATACGCCGATCACCGAGCATGGTTTCGCCGGCATCGGCGTCGGCGCATCCTGGGGCGGCCTTCGTCCCATCGTCGAGTTCATGACCTGGAACTTCGCGATGCAGGCCATCGACCAGATCATCAACTCGGCCGCCAAGACGCTCTACATGTCGGGCGGGCAGATGGGGACGCCGATCGTCTTCCGCGGTCCGAACGGTGCTGCCGCCCGCGTCGGCGCACAGCACAGCCAGGACTACGCGGCGTGGTATTCTTCGGTCCCCGGCCTCAAGGTCGTGCAGCCCTATTCGGCCGCGGATGCGAAGGGCCTTCTGAAGCAGGCGATCCGCGATCCGAACCCGGTCGTCTTCCTTGAGAACGAGATCCTCTACGGCCGCAGCTTCGACGTGCCGAAGATCGGCGACTTCACCATTCCCTTCGGCAAGGCCCGTATCTGGCGCGAGGGCGAGGATGTGACGCTCGTCTCCTGGGGCATAGGCATGACCTACGCCCTTCAGGCCGCCGACGAACTGGCGAAAGAGGGCATCGCAGCCGAGGTCATCGACCTCCGCACGTTGCGCCCCCTCGACATGGCGACCGTGATCGAGAGCGTGAAGAAGACCAACCGCTGCGTCACCATCGAAGAGGCCTGGCCTGTCGCCTGCATGTCCGACCACATCGGGTCCGAGATCATGCGCGAGGCCTTCGACTATCTCGATGCGCCGGTGTTGAAATGCACCGGCAAGGACGTGCCCATGCCTTATGCCGCGAACCTCGAGAAGCTGGCGCTGACCAGCGTGAAAGAGGTGATCGATGCGGTGAAGGCCGTGACATATCGCTGAGGGGGGAACCGCGATGCCGATAGAAATCCTTATGCCCGCACTCTCCCCCACGATGGAGGAGGGCACACTGGCGAAATGGCTGGTCAAGGAAGGCGACACCGTCTCGTCGGGCGACCTTTTGGCCGAGATCGAGACCGACAAGGCGACGATGGAGTTCGAGGCGGTGGACGAAGGCACCGTCGGCAAGCTTCTCGTGGCCGAGGGCACCGAGGGCGTGAAGGTCAACACGCCGATCGCCGTAATTCTCGCCGACGGCGAAAGCGCGGATGACTTGGGCGACACGAAAGCCAAAGCGCCCAAGAAGGAGGCCGACCCCAAGACGGCTCCGGCCGGCGCCTCCTCCGCGACCGAACCGCAGAAGGGCTATGGCCGCGGCGACGACGGTCAGGCCTCCGCTCCGAAGGTCGAGGCGTCCGAGAACAAGGGCGAACGCGTCTTCGCCTCGCCGCTGGCGCGCCGGATCGCCAAGGACAAGGGCCTCGACCTGAACCAGGTCAAGGGATCGGGACCGAAGGGCCGGATCGTGAAGGCCGACGTCGAGACCGCCGAACCCGGCAAGGCCGCCGCACCCGCCGCCGAGGCGCCGAAGGCGACCGAGGGCCAGAAGCCCGCGATGCCCGCCGGACTGGGTGCAGATGCCGTCGCCCGGATGTATCAGGGCCGGGAGTACCAGGAGGTCAAGCTCGACGGTATGCGCAAGACGATCGCCGCCCGCCTGACCGAGGCCAAGCAGACGATCCCGCACTTCTACCTGCGCCGCGACATCCGGCTCGACGCCCTGATGGCCTTTCGGGGTCAACTCAACAAGCAGCTCGAGGCGCGCGGCGTGAAGCTGTCGGTCAACGACTTCATCATCAAGGCCTGCGCGCTGGCGCTGCAGCAGGTACCGGACGCAAACGCGGTCTGGGCGGGCGACCGTATCCTGAAGCTGAAGCCGTCCGACGTGGCGGTGGCCGTCGCCATCGAAGGCGGATTGTTCACGCCTGTCCTGCGGGACGCCGAGCAGAAATCGCTCTCGACCCTGTCGGCGCAGATGAAGGACCTCGCCGCCCGCGCACGCGACCGCAAGCTGGCGCCCGACGAATACCAGGGCGGCAGCTTCGCCGTTTCGAACCTGGGCATGTTCGGCATCGACAACTTCGACGCCGTCATCAACCCGCCTCACGGCGCGATCCTTGCGGTCGGTGCCGGAGTGAAGAAGCCCGTCGTCAACGACGCGGGTGAAATCGAGGTCGCGACGGTGATGAGCGTGACGCTGTCGGTCGACCACCGCGTCATCGACGGAGCGCTCGGCGCGCAGCTGCTCGAGGCGATCAAGGCCAACCTCGAGAACCCCATGGGGATGCTGGCCTGACCAAGGCCCGGCGAGGGGCGCTGCCCCTCGCGCTCCCCGGGATATTTCCGGGCCGATGAAACCGGGTTGATCCAGGACAAGGCTCGGGGACATCACCCGGGCCAGATCCTTTCCGAGACCGGAAAGGATGTATCATGGACTGGAAGCACCACCTCGACGAGACAAGCGCGAACCTGAACACGTTCCGCGGTCTCAGGCCCGAAACGGGCCATGGGTTCACCGCGCTACACCGCGCGGCGATGGCCGAAGGCGCGATGACGGTCCGCGAGAAGGAACTGGTGGCGCTTGGTATCGGCATCGCCACCCGCTGCGTCGATTGCATCGGCTTCCACGTCCATGCCGCCGCAAGGGCCGGCGCCAGCCGCGAGGATGTGGCCGACACGATCTCGGTCGCCGTGATGATGGGAGGCGGACCGGCTTACATGTACGGCGTCAAGGCACTCGAAGCCTTCGACCAACTGGTCGGCGTCGCTTAACGCGTTCGACACCTCTGACCTGCTAGGAGACGCGGCAACCGGTCCGCGGTACGCAGGAGGCGAGATGCTTAAGGAGACCTACATTCTCACCCGGCGGGACATCGATGCCCTGCCCGGCACACTCAGGACGCATTTCCTGAACGACGGCGCGCGCCGAGTCGAGAAAGCGCTCGGCGAACTGACGGGGATGGAGGAGATCGGCTTTGCCCTGATCGAGGTGGCGCCCGGCGACGAAAGCACCGAACACCACAAGCACTACCACGAGGAGGAGTGCCTTTATGTGATCGAGGGCACGGGTATCGCCCGTGTCGGTTCCGAAAGTTTCCAGATCGGACCGGGCGATTTCATCGGATGCCGCAAGGGCGGACTTGCCCATTCGCTGAAGAACACGGGCGAAGTGGCGCTGCGCTGCCTTGCGGTAAGCCAGCGCAAGGCCCACGACGTGTCGGACTATCCGCGGCGCGGCAAACGTCTTTACCGCAACGAGAAGCTGACGTGGAATCTCGTCGACCTCGCCGTCATCGACCGGCCCTTCGGCGCAAAGACCTGATCGTCAGAGCTGGAAGCCCGGCGTCGACAGAGACAGCGCCATTTCGTCGTCGTCCATGTCCTCGGTCACGCCCTCGAACAGCGGTGTCGACAGGTAACGCTCACCTGTGTCGGGCAGCATGCACAAGAGGACCGACCCTTCGGGCGCCGTCTCTGCCAAGCCCATGGTGACCGCAAATGTCGATCCGCCCGACACGCCGGTGAAGATTCCTTCCTTGCGCGCCAGCTCTCGCGACCAATGGATGCCGTCCGGACCCGCCACGGGAATAAGCTCGTCGTACAGCTTTTCGTCGATTGCCTCCTGAAGCACCCAAGGGATGAAGTCGGGCGTCCACCCCTGGATCGGATGGGGCTGAAAATCGGGATGGCTTGCCGTCGGCTGGTGCGCCTCGTTCCGGTCGTTGGCACGACCCGACCCCACGATCTGCGCGTTTGCCGGCTCCGAGAGGATGATCTTCGTGTCCGGTCGCTCGCGCCGCAACACTCGCCCAACACCGGTGACCGTTCCGCCGGTGCCATAGCCTGTGACGAAATAATCCAGACGCTGCCCGTCGAAATCGCCGAGGATCTCGGCCGCTGTGGTCGTCTCGTGGATATCGGCGTTGTCCGGCGTCTCGAACTGGCTTGCGAGGAACCAGCCGTTCGCCTCGGCAAGCTCCTTGGCCTTGTGGTACATGCCCAGGCCTTTCTGCGCCCGCGGCGTCAGAACGACCCGAGCTCCCAGGAATCGCATCAGCTTGCGCCGCTCGATCGAAAAGCTGTCGGCCATCGTGATGACGAGGGGGTACCCCTTGGCGGCACATACCATTGCCAGCCCGATGCCGGTGTTGCCGCTCGTCGCCTCGACGACCGCTTGTCCGGGCTTCAGACGTCCATCGCGCTCTGCCGCTTCGATGATGTTGAGGGCCAGGCGATCCTTCACGGACCCTGCGGGATTAAACGCCTCGAACTTGACGTAGACGGTGACGTGATCCGGCCCGATACGGTTGATCCGCACAACCGGTGTGTCACCCACAGTGTCCAAGATGCTGTCGAAGAGATGTCCGCGACCCTTCGCTCGACGAATGCTCATTCCGACACCCCCTGTTTGGCTTCAAGTGGAACCTAACAGGAAAGACGTCGCGACGGAAAGAAGTCCTGACTCAGTCCGTCCCGACCGAGCCCAGGATCTGGTCCATGCTCAAGGCCGGCTGATCGCAGCCCGCCTCGCCCACGATGCGGGCTGGCACACCCGCGACGGTCTTGCACGGCGGCACTTCCTGAAGAACGACAGACCCTGCGGCGACCCGACTGCAGTTTCCGACCTTGATGTTCCCCAGCACCTTCGCGCCTGCTCCGATCAAGACGCCATCGCCTACCTTGGGATGGCGGTCGTGACCTTCCTTGCCGGTTCCGCCCAGCGTGACGGAATGCAGCATCGACACGTTGTTCCCGACGACTGCCGTCTCGCCGACCACGATGGAGTGAGCGTGGTCGATCATCAGGCCCTTGCCCACGACTGCGTTCGGATGAATGTCGACGCCGAAGACCTCGCTCACGCGCGCCTGAATGAAGTAGGCCAGATCGCGGCGACCCTCTGTCCACAGCCAGTGGCCGACACGGTAGGCTTGGACCGCCTGGAAGCCCTTGAAGAACAACAGGGGTTGAAGCAGCCGATGGCAGGCCGGATCGCGCTCGAAGATAGCAACCAGGTCCGCGCGCGCGGCCTCGCCCAGGTTCGGGTCAGCGGCATAGGCCTCTTCCGAGATTTCGCGCAGAAGCTGGGCGTCCATCTCGGGCGAAGACAGCTTCAGCGCGAACCGATAGCAGAGCGCGCTTTCCAGCGTCGCATGGTGCAGCACCGCCGCGTGAACCATGCCACCGATCAGCGGCTCATCGTTGATCGCCTGATGCGCATCCTGCTTGATCCGGTCCCAGACCGGGTCGAGAGGCGTGAGCCGCGGCAGTTCCTTGCCCATGTCGCTTCCTTCCCTGACGCGAGCGTTCTAGAACAGATAGCAAGGTCGCTCCAAGAAAAAAGCCCCTGCCCTCAGGCAATGCCTTGTTCAGGCGCGGGGAAGGCTCAACTCCGCCAAGTGGATGGCCAGTCGGATGACGCCTGTCCCCGCGAATGCGCCCCCCGTGGGGGTGAGGACAAGGTCCGTATCGGCGTAGTACGCAAGGGGAGAGCCGGTCAGTCCTCGTGCCCACGAGCCCTGAGCCGTTCCGATCCCCGAGCCGTAGCGCGTCGGGGACCCCGAAACGCCGATGTCCAGTGAAGACGCGCCCCCAAGTGTCGAGACGACACGCGCCGTCACGCCATACACCGTGGTGCCGCCGGGCAAGGCGGCCGTCACCGTCGAAGTGACGCCGGCGCTTATGGCGTGGTCGATCTCGACGACGCGGTGAACGAAACCTGCGCCGTGCGCGGACAGAGCCCCCGCCCCTTCGATCCATGCCCTACCGTCGAAGACGATGCGGGTTCCGGCGTCCTCTGACCATCCCTGCCAGCCGGACGCGGGCGTGATGAAGGCCCAGCCTCCGTTCAGAAAAAGCGCGATCTGTCCGTCTCGTCCGGCCCAGGCACCAGTTGCCACCTCGCCGACACCATAGACGTCGCCCTCGGCGGGCGACACGGGCGGGACGACGATATCGACCCCGACCATCGAAAGCTGGACCAGCGCATCGAGACGCGCGAGACCCTCGTTCACGGTCACATGTTTCTGTGCTTGTGCCGGCGCCAGGACCGGCAACCCAAGTCGAATCGTCTCAGTCATTGATGTTGATCCTTGCTTCAAGTCCCGGTCCGTAAAGGTCCGACAGTTGCGCTACCCTCACGTCGTAGGGTCCCGTGACGCCGTCAGCGACGCGCTCCGCCGCGGCATAAGTGAAGACAGGCGCGCTTGTCGCATTGGCCCTGCGAAGCGTTCCCGCGCTCCAGACCTCGACCCGGTAGCGCTCGCTCGCCTCGCCGAGGGGGACCTCGGCCAGCGTCCAGCTGTCCCCGTCAATCCGTGGCTGGCGTATCCAGGAGAAATGGTGGGCCCCTGCTCCATCGACAGCCAATCTCAAATGAACCGGCGCGAAGGGACGCAACGCGACACCACGCGCCATATGCGTGAAGCCGATGTAGGACGGGTGATCTACCGGCTTCGTCGCGGGCCCCACCCGATAGTGCCGCTCGAGTCTGCGCGCCTCAGACGGCAAGACAACCTGTCGCAAGGCGGCGTCCAGAACGACGACCGTCGATCCCGCAGGCCAGATTTCGGGCATGATCCCCTCCGTACCGCGCAACCCCCGCATCCGATGCGACAGCGCCCAAGTCTCGGGCGCCGTAAGCTTCGCATCGCGGAACTGGAAGACCTCCCGGTCTAGGCTATCGGAGGACCCGATCACGCCCACGTTGCCACCTGCGAACAGCGACATGTCGTCGACCGACGCCAGGGTGCCGTAGGCCAGCCGCACGTACAGATCGGGACCCCTGTCCCACAGCCCGACCCGAGCCGCCGGAAGATCATTCAGCGTCACACCCATGACAGCGCGACGTGAGAGACTGGTCTCGAAACTCCAGCGCTCCCCGTCGATGGATGAATAGACGGCCACCTCGCCCGGCCAGGGTTCGGAGACCGCCGCGATCCATGGCGCGTCAGGCACCGCCTCCGGCCGCAGGATCGGAAGGTCCATCATTTCCGCCCAGACCGGCAGCGGCGGAACATGCGGCTGCGTCATGACGAAGGTATCCGTCCCGACGAAGGGACGATAGAGACCCCGCTCCACACGTACCGCTTCGACCCGTCGCGCGCCCGCCTCCTCGAGACGGTCCACGCGATAATCGGCACCCTCCACCGTGACCACATCGCCCGCCCTCACACCCGAAGACGGCGGCAACGAGAATGTCGCGCCCTCGCGCGCAACCCGCGCCTCGGCAAGCCAGCGGTCGACGACGGATCGGGCTTTCCCTCCTGTCAGGACGAGAGGCAACTCGCTCTGCGCTATGCCCGTCGTGACCTCGTCAGGAAAGATTCCCTCCGTCGCGCGGGCCTCGTAATTCCCATCGGCCTCGACGTAGGTCAGTCGCACACGCCCCGAGACTTCGGCATCGGCCAGACGTGTCCGCGACAGAACCGGTTCCCCCTCGTCGCGCGCGAAAAGCGCCGTTTCGAGGGTCTCGCCGACGAGTCCGTCGCGCGTCCGGAAAACGACCTGCCCCTCGCGTTCGACCGCATCCACACCATGTGCCAGAAGAAGCGGCTGCAAGGCCTCCCGCGCCGAAGCACCGCCCTCGACCGCATAGCCCCGGACAAGGCCCCGGACGTCCGAGACGTCGATGTCGTCGATGCCCTGCGACGCACAGATGCTGCGGATGACACCGTTAAGCGTCCGCGAGGCCACCCGACCATTCAGCCAGTGCCCGCGCGCATAGTTCTCGCCATCGCCCCAGACGTCGGCATCGGCAGGAAACCAGGGATAGGGTCGCGCATCCCAAGCCCAAACGAACATGCGTCCCGTGTCGATCATCTGCGCGCCATAGACGTCCGAGACGGGGTTGTTTCCGGCGTCGGACCAAAACTCCGACACCGCACGCAGGTATTGCATCTGGATCAGGTCGTCGCGTGCGCCTGTCGAATGCTTCGGCAACGACGACTCCGACGACTTCGGGTCGAGAAAACGGTTCGGCTCGTTCGTCCCCTTGTCGACGGCGGCACAGCCCAATTCGTCAAGCCAGGCCGCGTCGAACTGGGGCCCCCGCAGCCCTTCGTAATCATGCGCCGAGAACAGCTTCGCCTCGGCCCCGTTCGGCCACACCAACCGCCGCCGCCCGGATTCCCAAACCGGCGTCCGGTCCGGCGGCGTGCAGGCCAGGATCCCGCTCTCGCCGAAGACCATCACGTCGCGCGCCTGGTCGAAGGTCTCGCCCACCAGCGCCACACGCCGCGCCCGTCCCTCGTCCGTCGGCCCCGATCCCTCGACCATCGAGCGGACCCATTCGGCCCCCGCCCGCGTCTTTCCGGCACCGCGCCCGCCAAGGACCACCCAGGTCTTCCACTGGCCCGCATCTTCGGGCGGCAACTGGTGCGGAAGCGCCCAGAAGTCGAACAGATACGGCAGCGCGCGCAGCGCCTGGTCAGAAAGACCCTCCAGGAATTCCCTCTGCATCTCTCGCGGTGCGGATGCGATCGAGAGAGCGCCCGATCTCAACCCGAAGCCGGTCGAAGTCGATAGGGGCGGACGCGATAAGTCCTCTCGCTTCAAGGACATGCTTTTCATGTTTCTTCACCTCGTCTATCAGTTCGTTCCGCGCCTTCGAATAGACGAGAAGCGCACTCTTCATCTCGGCCAGCGAGGCCTTGTCGGCGGTCTTCGCCGTCTCCGTCGCAGCGTCCTGGAACACGTCGAGCATGTCGTTGACCACGGACTCGCTTAAGAGCAGCAGCCTGCGCGACTTGAAGGTTCCGGCGAGAATGGCTGGATCGTCTGTCATCCACGCTCCCATGGTATGGAAAAGAAAAACGCGGCACCGGGACTTACCCCGAACCGCGCTGCCACGTCTCCTAGCTTGCCTGAAGGTGTACCCCGGACCGCCCTGAAGGTCAAGCCTTAAGTTGTTGATAGAATTGGATAATACCGTACGATGCGATTAACGAATGGTTACCGCGGCGACTTTCCGAGCGTCTTCAACGCCCTCCAAACGAAAACTCACGCAACAGCCGGCCGGACCGGGCCAATGCCCCTGCCGTCGAGCAGATCCTACCCCGCCCAATTCCGTCCAACAGAAAGGGAATCGCTACTGGTTTTCCGGCGCCGTCTCAGCGGCAGCCTCAGCCGCCGCCGCACGTTCTGCCTCGATCTCTCGCCACCGCGCGACGTTGGCGTTGTGCTCTTCCAGCGTAACCGCGAAGGCGTGGCCTCCGGTGCCGTCCGCAACGAAGAACACATACTCCGACTCCGCCGGCGCCAGCGCCGCCTTGATCGAGTCCTCGCCCGGATTGGCGATCGGAGTCGGCGGCAGCCCCTCGATGACGTAGGTGTTGTATGGCGTCTCCGCCCGAAGCTCGCTCTGCCGGATACCCCGCCCCAGGACGCCCTGCCCCTTGGTGATGCCGTAGATCACCGTCGGGTCGGTCTGAAGCCTGATCCCGTCCCGCAGCCGGTTCGCGAAGACGCTCGCGACAAGGTAGCGCTCGTCCGGCAGCCCCGTCTCCTTCTCGATGATCGAGGCGAGGATCAGCGCCTCCTCCTTCGTCTCGACCGGGGCATCCTCGCTCCGCGCTTCCCAGGCCGCATCCAGACGCGCGGTCTGAATCGCCTCGAGGTTATCCAGGAACGCGCCCCGGTCCTGACCAGGACGGATCTCGTAGGACCCCGGCGCAAGCGCGCCCTCGGCAGGCACCTCGGTCAGGTCGCCCGCGAAGAGGTCGGACGCCTTCAGCGCCTCGGCCACCTGCCAGCTCGTGACGCCCTCGGTCACGACGACCTCAAAGCCCGTCGCCACGTCGTCCAGCGCCTCCAGGTATTCCGCAGGCGGTGTTTCGACCGCCTTCGGATCGAACTCCGCCGCCACCACGAATTGCTGCGTGTCCTTGTCCAGCTCGCGCACCCGCATCAACTGGCCGCCCACCTGCACGAGGTAACGCACCTGAGTCCCGCAGGTCGACACGCCCGTGCCCGTCAGCACACCGACGATCTCCTGCATCGACGCACCGGGCTCGACAAGGAAAGAGCCCGCTTTCAACGCGGGCGAGCGCTCCGAGTAATCGGACCCCAGCCGGAAGATCGTCGCGTTCGAGATCGCACCCTGCGCCTCAAGCCCCTCGGCCACCTTCGCAATGGACCCGCCCCGCGGCACCTGCACGCAGATCGTTTCCTCCAGCGGCCCCTCCGCGACGTACTCCCGCTGTCCCCAGGCAATCACGCCCGCAATCGCGATCAGGGCCACGATCAGGATCGTCAACATGTTCGAGGCGAAAGAGCGCCACATCAGAGGTCGACCCGTCCCATCACGAGGCTCGCGTTCGTGCCCCCGAACCCGAAGGAATTTGACAGCGCCACGTCGATCTTGCGCTCGCGCTTGGCGTTCGGCGCAAGGTCGAGCTTCGGCTCGACGGCAGGATTGTCGAGGTTGATGGTCGGCGGCGCAACCTGATCGCGCAAGGCGAGGATGCAGAAGATCGCTTCCACCGCGCCCGCCGCCCCCAGAAGGTGACCGATCGACGACTTGGTGGACGACATCGTCGCACCCGCCGCCGCATCGCCCATGACCCGCTCAACTGCGCCCAACTCGATGGTGTCCGCCATCGTCGAGGTGCCGTGCGCGTTGATGTAATCGATATCGGCCCCGGTCAGTCCCGCCGATTTCAGCGCGGCTCGCATAGCCCGCTCGCCACCCTCTCCGTCCTCGGACGGCGCGGTGATGTGATAGGCGTCACCCGACAGCCCATACCCCAGGATCTCGGCATAGATGTGCGCGCCCCGCGCCTTGGCGTGCTCGTACTCCTCCAGCACCACGACGCCCGCCCCCTCGCCCATGACGAAACCGTCGCGGTCGGCGTCATAGGGACGCGAGGCCTTCTCCGGATCGTTGCCGCGCTTGGTCGACAGCGCCTTGCAGGCATTGAACCCGGCGATCCCGATCTCGCAGATCGGACTTTCCGCCCCTCCCGCCACCATGATGTCCGCGTCACCCAGCATGATAAGACGCGACGCATCCCCGATGGCGTGAGCCCCGGTGGAACAGGCCGTGACAACGGCATGGTTCGGCCCCTTGAACCCGAAGCGGATCGACACCTGCCCCGACACGAGGTTGATGAGAGCGCCCGGAATGAAGAAGGGCGACACCCGCCTCGGCCCGCGCTCCTTCAAAAGCACGGCCGTCTCGGCGATGGACTGAAGCCCACCGATGCCCGACCCGATCATGACGCCCGTGCGCAGCTTTTCCTCGTCGGACAAATCGCCGATGCCCGCGTCCCGCACCGCCTGCTCGGCGGCGGCCATGCCGTAGAGGATGAAATCGTCGACCTTGCGCTGTTCCTTGGGCTCCATCCAGTCGTCGGGGTTGAACGTCCCGTCCGACCCGTCTCCGCGAGGCACCTCGCAGGCATAGGTGGTCGCCAGATGGCTAGCATCGAACCGCGTAATCGTCCCCGCCGCGGACTCTCCCGCCAGAAGGCGGCGCCATGTCTCTTCGACCCCGCAGGCGAGAGGAGAAACGATCCCAAGTCCCGTGACGACGACCCGACGCATGCCCATATCCTCAACGCCATTTTTCATTGTCGAAAGACATACACGCCAGCATCGCACGGCGCAATCTGACGCGGCACGCCTTTGCCGTTAACCCGCGCGCAAACCCTCATGGCCTATGATCGGCACGCCCCGCGCGCAGCAGTGCTGAACATGTTCCCTCGGATCCTCGCCCTCCTCGCCTTGCTCTTCACGGAGCCCGCCACCGCCGGGACGGGGTGCGAGGCTGCGACCTCGCTCGCTCGCATCCACGACCGTTATCACGCCATCGTCGTGGATGATCCAAACCTCGCCGCCCGCTCCGCCGCTCAGCTTCTGGCGGCGCTGCCGGGCACTTCGGCCATCGCCCTCGCAGCGCGTCTTCCCCCGGAAACCGACCTCGACGTGGAACGGCTCGACCGCATCCTCGCAGCCGCGCACAGCCTCTCGCGCGACTTCGTCACAGGGCATCCCGCGTCGATGGCCGCGCGCGCGCCCCGCCGCGACAACGTCGCCTGGCTCGCGCGCGCCGTCCGCGCGACAGGCTGCGTGCCACGCTTCGAGACCGCAGGGCCGGAGGAGGAAGAGGGCGCTCAAGGAGGTCTTGCCTCGACCGGCCACACCGGCAACGCCGCCGTATCACGAGCCACGAACCTCTGGCCGCTGCTCTCGGCCACCGGGATCGCGGCCCTCGCCGTCCTCGTGTATATCGTGCGCACGTCGCGTCCCTACCGCATCGCCGAAGTCGAGCGTCTGCCGCGTCACTTCACGACCATCGCCATCGACGTCGCTTACGAGACGCCGGCGCGCGGACCGCAATCGATCCGGCTCACAGCCCTCGACATCTCGTCGGGGGGCATGAAACTGGCTTGGGAAAATGCGCCGCCACGCGGCACGGCGTTGTCGGTCCGGCTGCCGCAGGGCGAACGCGCCGCGTCGATCGTCTGGTCCAGTGCCTGGTACGCCGGCATCATGTTCGACCAGCACATCCCGCAGGATGAACTCGCACCACTGATTTCAGCCGTCTAGCGCTGCCGGGCCAGGATCCCCAGGGTCGCGATGACGATCTGCGCCGCCGTCGCCGCCCCCATCCCGTCGATGTCGCGCGGGGCCATGAACTCGGTGAAGACCACGCCTGCGATCCGCGCCTTCGACGCCACCCCCGCCAGCAGCTCGAGCGCCTGCCAATAGCGCAGACCGCCAGCTGTCCGCGCGATGACGGCCGGCATGATGGACGGATCCAGCGCGTCGAAGTCGAAGCAGACCACCACATCGGCCCCATCGGGCACCAGGTCGACCGCACGACCGACGCCGTCGCGGGCCACCTCTCCGCCCGGAACGAAGCCTACGCCCCAGTCCGTCGCCGCCCGCACGTCCTGCGGCCGTGCCGACCCAAGACCCCGCTGGCCAACCTGCACGATGCTTGCGACATGCGACATCTCCGAGGCGCGGCGCATCACCGACGACAGCCCCATCCGCTCGCCCTGCACCTCGTCGCGCCAGTCGATATGCGCGTCGACCTGAAGGAGGGTGAAGGCGCCCCGCCCGGCATAGGCCTCGAGCACCGGGATCGTCACCGAGTCGTCACCGCCCAGGATCACGGGCAACCCGTCCTTGCCGAGGATCTGCTCCACCGCTCCGAACAGCCGCGCCCGGTTTCCCGACGCATCGTCGGGATCCTGCGGCAGGTCGCCCGCGTCCGAGACATGCCCGTCCGGCCAGCCGATGCCGCCCAGGTCGAAATGGTGGTGCGACAGGTTCGCCGCATAATCCGCGGCACCCGCCCGGATCGCCGCGGCCCCGCCCGCGCAATAGGCCCCGGCCGAGGCATAGGGCGTCGCGCAGTCCGCGCCCAGGATCGCGACCCTCGACGCCAGCCGCGACAGGTCGCGGCAGCGCGGCACGCCCATGAAGGTTTCGGTATCTCCCGCGCCGAACATCTGCCCGAGGCTCGCCATCTCGTCTCTCCCGCCAGTGCTCATTCGGAACCTAGAGCCGAAGAGCGTCCCCGAAAAGAAAAACGGCGCCCCAGGGGCGCCGTCCCGGCAAACTGCACCCGGTCGGGTGTCAGGCAGCTTCCTTGATGAACTTCACGGCATCGCCGAAGGTCTGGATGGTTTCGGCGGCGTCGTCGGGGATCTCGATCCCGAACTCTTCCTCGAAGGCCATGACCAGCTCAACGGTATCCAGGCTGTCGGCGCCCAGGTCGTCGATGAACGAGGCGTTTTCGGTGACCTTGTCTTCCTCTACGCCCAGGTGCTCGACGACGATCTTGCGCGTCCGCTCTTCGATGTCGCTCATGTCAATTCCTCACGTTACCTCGGGTCCGCCCCGTTTCTTCTATTCTCGCCACGAAGGCGCAAAAACAGCCGGGACGCCACGTCCCGGCCGGGATGAGCCGCCGCGTATACCATCCACGTTCGAAACGCAAACGGTATCGGAGGCCCCCGGTTCCACCTCAGATCATGGCCATTCCGCCATTCACATGCAACGTCGTTCCGGTGACATAGGCCGCCTCCGGGGACGCCAGATAGAGCACCGCAGCGGCGATCTCGCCCGGCTCCCCCATGCGTCCTGCGGGCACCTGCGAGAGGATCGCGGACTTCTGGTCGTCGGTCAGCTTGTCGGTCATCGCGGTGGTGATGAAACCCGGCGCCACACAGTTGACCGTGATCCCGCGGCTCGCCACCTCGTAGGCCAGCGACTTCGACATGCCGACCAGCCCCGCCTTCGACGCCGCATAGTTCGCCTGCCCCGGATTGCCGGTCGTGCCCACGATGGACGACACGTTGACGATCCGGCCCCACCGGGCCTTCATCATGCCGCGCATGACGGCGCGCGACAGCACCATGGCGCTGCGCAGGTTCACCTGGATCACGTCGTCCCACTCGGCGTCAGACATCCGCATGAAAAGGTTGTCGCGCGTGATGCCGGCGTTGTTCACGAGGATATCGACAGCGCCCATGGCCTCGGCCGCCTGCTTCGGCAACTCCGCCACCGCCGCCTGGTCCGACAGGTTGCACGGCACGACATGCGCCCGCTCGCCCAACTCGCCCGCCAGAGCGTCCAGCGGCTCGACCCGTGTGCCGGAAAGGGCCACCGCCGCCCCCGCATCGTGCAGGACGCGCGCGATTGCCGCCCCGATCCCGCCCGAAGCGCCCGTCACCAGCGCCGACTTGCCTGTCAGATCGAACATCGCCTTCCCTTCCTGTCTACGCCGACGCCAGCGACGCCGCCGCCTCGGCCGCCTCGGAGGCGGTGCCGACGGTCCGCGTCTCGGCGTCCTTCGCGATGCGCCGGATCATGCCCGTCAACGCTTTGCCCGCGCCCAGTTCCCAGAAGGTCGTGACGCCCTGTCCGACCATCCATTCGACACTGGTCCGCCACCGCACCCGGCCCGACACCTGATCGACCAGAAGCGAGCGGATGAGGTGAGGAGCGGACACGCCAGCCGCCAGCACGTTCGCCACGACCGGCACGCTCGGCTCTGCGATCTCGACGTCGTCGAGGGCCCGCGCCATCACTGATGCCGCAGGCGTCATCAGCGCACAGTGGAACGGCGCCGACACGGGCAGCATGAGAGCGCGCTTCGCACCGGCGGCCTTGGCAAGCTCCACCGCCCGCTCGACGGCGGCCTTGTTGCCCGAAATCACGCTCTGGAGCGGATCGTTCTCGTTCGCGACCTGGCAAACCTCGCCCTGGGTCGCCTCCTGCGCCACCTTGGCGACGGCCTCGAAAGGCAGCCCCAGGATCGCGGCCATGGCGCCCTCGCCCACGGGAACGGCGCTTTGCATGGCCTGCCCGCGTGTCCTTAGAAGCCGTGCCGTGTCCGCGACGCCCAGGGCGCCTGCCGCGCAAAGAGCCGAGTACTCGCCAAGCGAATGCCCCGCCACGAAGGCCGCCCGCGTCACCTCGATCCCTTCGGCTTCGAGCGCGCGCACCGCTGCCATCGAAGTAGCCATAAGCGCCGGCTGAGCGTTCTGCGTCAGCGTCAGGACCTCCTGATCGCCCTCCCAGATCAGGGTTGAGAGCTTTTCGCCCAAGGCCTCGTCGACTTCGTCGAAGACCGCGCGGGCGGCGGGATAGGCCTCGGCCAGATCGCGGCCCATGCCGATCGTCTGCGCCCCTTGTCCCGGAAATACGAATGCCAGGCTCATGGCGGCCCTCCCCTGTTTCCTTAAGGGTCTATTGGCGCCTCAGCCCTGCCGCAAGCCCGGAATGTCCCGGCCGTTCGGCGATGAAAACGGGGAAAGGGGCACTTCGGCACCGCCCTTTCGAGGCGCCGTCTCTGTCGTCTGCAGGCTATGCGTGACGATAAGGGGGACAAGGCGTCAGGCCCGAACCTCGACGACGACGCGCCCTCTGACCTGACCGTTCAGGATCTCGGCCCCGAGCCGGGGAAGGTCCTCGAGCGTGGCGGGAACGATCATCCCGTCGAGCTTGTCCATCGGCAGGTCGCGGGCGATCCGGCCCCAGGCCCGCACCCTGTCCTCGTAGGGCCGCATCACGCTGTCGATGCCCAGCAGGTTCACCCCCCGCAGCAGAAACGGCACGACCGTCGCGGGCAGCGACGCGCCGCCCGCAAGACCGACGGCGGCGACCGAGGCGCCGTACTTCATCTGACCAAGCACGCGCGCCAGCATCGCGCCGCCCACGGCGTCGACGCAGCCCGCCCAGGTCTCGGTCTCGAGAGGCCGCTTCACCGTCTCGGCCAGGTCGCCCCGCGCCACGATCCGGGACGCGCCCAGGGATTTCAGGTACTCCTCCGTCTCGGGCCGCCCCGTCACCGCCGCAACCTCGTATCCGAGGTTCGACAGGATCGCCGTCGCAACGGATCCGACGCCGCCCGCAGCCCCCGTGACCAGCACTTCGCCCTTCTCGGGAGAAAGACCGTGGTCTTCGAGAGCCATCACCGCCAGCATCGCCGTGAAGCCCGCCGTGCCCACCGCCATTGCGGTCCGCGTCGACAGCCCCTCCGGCAAGGGCACCAGCCAGTCGGCCTTCACCCGCGCCTTTTCGGCGTACCCGCCCCAGCGCGCCTCGCCCACGCGCCATCCGGTCAGGATGACCTCGTCGCCGACGGCATAGCGCGGATCCTCCGAGGCTTCGACCCGGCCCGCGAAGTCGATGCCGGGGACGTGCGGCCAGCTTCGCACAAGCCCGCCGCCCGAGCCGAGACACAGCCCGTCCTTGTAGTTGACCGTGGAGTATTCGACCGCGACCGTCACGTCGCCCTCGGGCAGCCGGTCTTCCGACATTTCCTGCACCGAAGCGCTCGTCTCGCCCGCCTCTGTCTTCTCGACCACCAGTGCCTTGAACATCGTCGCTTACTCCCTCTCGGCGTCCTCCGGGCCTACACGCCGTCCGGCATGATGAAAAGGTCGGTGTCGTCCGGGCGCGCACCAGCCGCCGTCAACATGGCGTGGACCTGTCCGCGATGGTGGGTCTGGTGATTGAAGAAATGCACCACGCAAAGCGCCATGGGCCGCTTCATCTCGGACTTCGATATTCCCGAATACCATGTCAGGTCGCCCGCCAGTCGCTCGGCGTCGAGCCCCTCCGCCCAGTCGAGGATGCGCCCGTCCGCCTCCGCACGCCGCGCCGCCAGATCGGCCCAGTCGGCAATCCAGCGCGGGCTGTCGGTGTGGGGCACGTCGGGTTTCTCCCACCCGTCGAAACGGCTCATCCACGTCGTGTCGCCCCAGAGAAGATGCGACAGCGTGCCGTGGATCGATCCGAAGAACGCACCACGATCCTCGCGCCGCGCCGCGTCCGAAAGCCCCTCGGCGGCACCGTAGAGGGAACGGTTCTGCCACCTGTTGTAGCGCGCCATCCGGGACGCAAAAGCCGGATCGATCACAAGGAAACCCTTTCCTAACGCCTCTCGTGCCCTTATATGTTCCGTGTTCCGGCAACGGAACTATGGACATAAACGCGCCCGTAATAAGCGGATCGGACCCGGGGGCGGTACCCGGCGGCTCCACCAAACATCCCGATTGGGGGATCCTGGGGCCGAAACAGGATCGACGGACGTCTAAAGGGGTATGCTTTGTCCCGGTGAGGTACCACCGTTATCGGTCCAAATCGCATAGTTGCCAATACCAACCGTGCTCCGGTCGCGCTCGCTGCTTAAGCAGTGCGCAACACCGAAACTTAAGTCCTTGCGCTTAGCGGCGTAAGGCGGGGCCTGACGGAGCCTGGCAACAGAATCCGTCGCTTTTCCTCAATTTCCCAATATCTTCCGCGGCGAACCTCACCCCGCGTCCTGTCGCGCCACATGTCGCGCGCGCCGATCCCGGGCAAAGCGCGCGAACCGGTCGGCCGGAAGCGCGGCCGACCAGAGAAACCCCTGCCCGATGCCCACGCCCAGTTCGATCAGCCGCCAGCGGTGCGCTTCGGTCTCGACGCCCTCCGCCACGATCCGGAGGCCCAGTCCCCGGCCGAGCGCCACGATGGCCGCCACGATGGCCGCGTCCGGCCGGCTGTCGCCCAACCCGGTCACGAAGCTCTTGTCGATCTTGATCTCGTTTACCGGCAGGCTCTTCAGGTGCGACAGCGACGCGTGCCCGGTCCCGAAATCGTCGAGAGAGATGTCGTAGCCCATCTTCCTCAGCCGCGCGATCAGCTTCGACGCCTGGTCGGTGCCCCGCCCGACCACGCAGCCCTCCGTGACCTCGAGAACGATATCCCGCCGTCCCAGCCCAAGATGGGCCATCGCCTCCATCCGGTCGATCAGCCGTTCGGGCGATTTCAGGTCGACGGCGTGCAGGTTGACCGATACCGGCCCCGGATCGGTCCCCTCGCGCCGCCAGAACGACACGTCCGCCGCGACGCGCTGGAAGACCCGTTCCGAAATCGCGGGCGCCAGGCCCCGTTCCGCGGCCACACCCAGGAAGAGGTCGGGGCCAAGCCTGCCGCGCGTCGGATGCTCCCACCGGATCAGCGCCTCGGACCCCGCGAGCGCGCCGTCCATCAAGCCGATCTTCGGCTGGTACTCGACGCGAAACTCGTCGCGGTCCAGCGCGTCGCGCAACTCGGCCGCCATCCGCTCCTCGTCCTCGATCCTCTGGGCCAGGTCGGGATCGTAGGCGACGAAGGTGCCGCGGCCGTCTTCCTTGGCGGCGTTGAGGCTGATGTCCGCGGTCAGAAGAAGCTCCTGCCCCGTCAGCGCCTGTTCCGGATACTCCGCGCCGCCGACCGACGTGCCAGGATACAGAAGCTGGCCCATCACCTCGGTCGGCGTGTTGATCGCCGACAGAAGCCGGCCCGCCCACTTCTCGCCCGCGCCCTGGGACGCGACGCCCGGCATGACGACGGCGAACTCGTCCCCGCCCAGCCGAGCCACCATGTCGCCCGATCGCACCGCCCCCTGCAGACGCTGTGCGACAACCTTGATGAGCCCGTCCCCGACATGATGGCCAAAGCTGTCGTTGACGTTCTTGAAGCGGTCGAGGTCCAGCATGAACAGGGTGAAGGGCCGCCCGCCATGCCCCTGCGCCGTCAATTCGTCGAGTCGCGCCAGCAGCGCCTCGCGGTTCATCAGGCCGGTCAGCCCGTCCTCTTGCGCGAGGCGCCTGATCTCGTCGTTCGCGGCCGACAGTGCGTCCAAATTCGTCCTTGCCGATCAGCGCACGGGCAAGCGGCGACCTGACCACCGACGTCGACCGCAAGCTGGCCGCGTCCGGCTTGCGCAGGCTGTTTCGCAAGCTCATCCGCGGCTCCAACCTCGGGGTTCGGAACCGTCCTAGCCTCAATTCGCGACCAAAAGGTTTCCGGGCCCCGGTCACCTTCCCTTCAGAACCGAATCCTATATGCTTGCTCCAGCATGGACGGAGGCGGGATGTCCGCGACGATCGACTACGGAAACCTGATGCACCGCGCGATGCGGGGCCTCATCCAGCAGGTGCTAAACGACGTCGCCTTGAACGGACTTCCCGGGCAGCATCACTTCTTCATCACCTTCGATACCATGCACCCGGACGTCGAAATCGCCGACAGTCTTTCGGACCGATACCCCGAGGAAATGACGATCGTCATGCAGCACTGGTACCGCGACCTCGAGGTTACGGATGAAGGCTTTTCGGTCACGCTCAACTTCGGCGACCAGCCGGAACCGCTTTACATCCCCTACGACGCCATCCGCACCTTCGTGGACCCCTCCGTCGAATTCGGGCTGAGGTTCGAAACCCAGGAGGAGGCCGGGGAATATCCGCCGCCGACCCCGGTCGAGGACGGCGATCCGCCTCCGACGCGGCGCCGAAGCAAGCCCAAACCCAAGGGCGACGGCGAGGTCGTGAGCCTCGACAGCTTCCGCAAGACCTGAGCGGTGCGACCGTGCCGATGCCATGGACATACCGCCATGCCTCGCGGGAATTCAGGGCGTTCCTCGACGATGTGAAGGACGCGACGGGCCTCGTCTCGGACAATTCGGCCTACACCGCCGTGGACGGCGTGTTCCGCACCTTCCGCCGCCGCCTGACGGTCGAGGAGGCCATCGCCGTCGCGCAGGTGCTGCCGAGCGTTCCGCGTGCGATGTTCGTGCAGGACTGGGACCCTGCGGAAGCGCCCGTCGCCTTCACCGACCGCGCCTCCCTGACCCGCGAGGCGCAGGCGCTGCGGCCACACCACAACCTCACGCCCGACAACGCCATCGAGGCTACGGCGCGCGCCGTGTGGCGCGCCGTCGATCACCTGGCATTCGACCGAGTACTCGACCGCCTGCCCCACGACGCGCGCGCCTTCTGGACGGTCGATGCACCGCCCGAGGACCTGGCGCAGCGAATCCGGTGACGCGTCAGACGAAGAAGAACCAGATCGCCATGCACGACACGATGCCGACGATGACGTTCATCGGCACCCCGATCTTCAGGAAGTCCGCGAAGCGATAGTCTCCCGCGCCGTAGACCAGCGTGTTGGTCTGATAGCCGATCGGCGTCGCGAAGCTGGCGCTTGCCCCGAACATCACCGCGACGACCAGCGCGCGCGCATCGATCCCGACCACCTCGGCCAGCCCGATGGCCAGAGGCGTGAAGACGATTGCCACGGCGTTGTTCGTCACCAGTTCGGTCATCACCGAGGCGATGAAGTAGACGGCCATCAGCGCCACGAAGGGCGGCATCGTCTGCAAGACGGGCGCCACCCAGGCCACCACCTGCTCGACCGAGCCGGCATTCTCGAGACCGCGCCCGATGATGAGCATGGCGAAGATCAGCACGAGGATCGCGCCATCGATAGCGCCCCAGGCCTCGTCTGCGTCGACGCAGCGCAGCACAAGGATCGCCGCAACGGCCAGCAATGCCAGGACGGCGATGTCCATGACGCCGAAGGCGGCAAGCCCCACGACAGCGGCAATGGCGAGAAGGGCGATGGGCGCGCGCCCACGACGGAAGGCCCGCCCCGTGGGACGGTTCACGGCGACGAGGTCGGTCTCGTGAGACAGGGTCTCGATGGCTTGGGCGGGACCGTGGAGCAACAGCTTGTCGGCCGCGCGAAGTTTCACCGCTTCCAGTTCGACGCCTGGATTGTGGCCATGCCGGTGCGCGCCCAGAACCCGCATCCCGTAGCGCCGGCCGAGAGACATCTCGCGCAGCGTCTTGCCCATCACGGCCTTCTTGGGCGTCACGATGACTTCGACCGCCACCGCTTCGCCCTCGGCCGGATCGCCCCGGCGCAGGCCGGTGCGGAATTCGGGATCGTCGTTCAGCGTCAGAAGCTCGGACGTCGTGGCCTGGAGGATCAGGCGGTCGCCGCGCAGCAGCGGCACCTCGGTCAGGTCGCCCTTGATCGCCTCGCCCCGCCGCCTCAGACCCGTGACGCGGATCCCGCCCCGGTTCAGCGCCGCGACCTCGGCGACGGTCTTGCCCTCGTGCAGGTCGGTGCGCAGAAAGACCTCGGACAGGAACGTCGTCTCGCCAAGAAGACCGTCCGTGCTGGTCGACGTGCGGTCTGGCAGAAGCCACCGCCCAAGTGCCCCGAGGACGACCACGCCCGTGATGGCCGTCACGATACCCACGCCGGAGATTTCGAAGATGCCGAAGGCGTCCATGCCCCGCTCCCGCGCGACGCCGTCGACAAGGATGTTCGTCGAGGTCCCGATCAGCGTGCAGGTCCCTCCCAGGATGGCGAGGTAGGACAGCGGGATCAGCAGGCGGGTCGAGGCGATGCCCAGCGCCTGCCCCAGCCGGATGACCACGGGGATCAGCACCAGCACGACTGGCGTGTTGTTCACGAAGGCCGAGGACAGAAGCGTCACGCCTACGATGCCGACCAGAGCCACGACCGGCTGTTGCCTGGACCGTGCGATCACGGTGTCGGCGACAGCCTCCAGCACCCCCGTTCGCACCAGGGCGCCCGACAGGACGAACATCGCCGCAATGGTGATGGGGGCGGGGTTGGCGAAGACGGTCATCAGCTCCCGCTGATCGACGAAACCCAGAAGGACGAAGATGCCGGCGACCCCGGCCGCCGCTACCTCGGGCGGATAGATTTCGAGAATGAAGACGACGAGAAGAGTGAAGATGAGCCCCAGACCGATCAGGGACTGGTAGGACTCGAGGAAAGCCGAGAGTGTATCGATTTGGGCACCTGGCTGGACTGAGGGAAGGACGGCGCCGGTACGGCCCGGCGCGACCTTCGATCTAGAGCGTCACGCCCCGACGTCCCGCGAGGTCGGTGAAATATTGCCATGCGACCCGGCCCGACCGCGCGCCGCGCGTCGCCTGCCACTCTATGGCCTCGGCGCGCATCGTCTCGTCGTCGATCTCGACCCCGTAAGCGTCGCAATATCCCCGGATCATCGCCAGGTATTCATCCTGGCTGCACGGGTGGAACCCGAGCCAGAGCCCGAAGCGGTCGGACAGCGACACCTTTTCTTCGGTCGCCTCCGAAGGCCTGATGGCGCTCGACCGTTCGTTCTCGATCATGTCGCGCGGCATCAGGTGCCGCCGGTTCGAGGTGGCGTAGAACAGCACGTTGTCCGGACGCCCCTCGATACCTCCGTCCAGCACCGCCTTCAGGCTTTTGTAGTGCTGGTCGTCGTGACTGAAGGACAGGTCGTCGCAGAACAGCAGGAACCGCTCCGGCGCGCCGCGAAGGTGGCCGAGCAGGCGCGAGACCGACGGCAGGTCCTCGCGCTGTATCTCAACGATCTTCAGGCTCAGACCCTCGGCCAGGACGGCGGCATGGGCCGACTTCACGAGGCTCGACTTCCCCATCCCGCGCGCGCCCCAGAGAAGCGCGTTGTTGGCGGGCATCCCCCGCGCGAACTGGCGCGTGTTCTCGAGCAGAGTGTCGCGGGCGCGGTCGACGCCGATCAGAAGGCCGATGTCGATGCGCGCGACCTTCTCGACCGGCTCGAGCCGATCCGGCGAGACGTGCCAGACGAAAGCGTCGGCGGCGTCGAAGTCGGGCGTGGCCAAGGGCGCGGGCGCCATCCGCTCCAGCGCGGCGGCGATACGGTCCAGCGGCTCGCTCACGCCTTCGCGTCCTCTTCGTCGTCGTCGACCTCGGAGTAGAGATCCTCGTCCTCGCCCAGGATTCCCTCTTCGCGCAGGCGCTGCACGCGCTTCTTCTCGACCATCTTCACCAGGATGATCGAGATCTCGTAGAGCCCATAGACCACGGTGAAGAGGATAAGCTGCGTCACCACGTCGGGCGGCGTCACGACAGCGGCGAGCATCAGGATGGCGACGATGGCGTACTTGCGCACCTGCGCCAGCCCGCGCGCCGAGACAAGCCCGGCCTTGCCCATCAGTGTCAGCAGCACCGGAAGCTGGAAGCACAGCCCGAAAGCCATGATGAACTTCAAGGTGATGTCGAGGCTTTCGTTCACTTTCCCGAAGAAGGTGATCCTCACCCCGTCGACGGTCTCCGGCACCACGGCCGCGTCTGGCGGCAGGTCGGGCGACGACGCGGTCAGGAGGTTGGCGAAGATCGACGAGACGTCGGCGAAGCCCAGGAAGAAGTTCATCGCAAGGGGCGTCACCACGAAATGCGCGAAGGACGCGCCCAGCAGGAACATGATCGGCGAGGCGACGATGAAGGGCAGGAAGGCCGACTTCTCGGTCCGGTACAGCCCTGGCGCCACGAAGCGCCACATCTGGTGCGCGATGACCGGGAAGGACAGCCCGAAGCCGAAGACCATCGAGATGCGGAACAGCGTGAAGAGGTATTCCTGGGGGCTCGTGTACTGAAGCGTCGGCGACGGGTCGCCAAGCGAGCGCAGCGTCGCCTCGATCGGCTTCAGAAGGAACTGGAGGATCGGCTCGGCCACGGTGAAGGCCAGCACGATGCCGACGATCAGGGCCAGGACCGACCGGATCAGGCGCGTCCTGAGTTCGGCCAGATGCTCGATCAGCGGGGCAGAACTGTCGTCGATGTCGTCATTGGCGCTCATGCCGGGTCTCCGGCGTCGGGCGACGCCTTGGGTTTAGCCGCCTTGGGCTTCGCGGGCGCCTTCGGCTTGGCGGACTTGGCGGGCGTCTTCGGTTTCGCGGGCGCCTTCGCCTTGGCGACAGGCTTTGCTGCCTCCGCGGCCGGAGGAGCGTTCTTCGCCGCTTCGGCCGCCGCCTTCTCGGCCGCGATGCGCTCGCTCGCCTTCTTCGCCGTGGCCTCGCGGATCTTGCGTGCAGCCTCCGCGCGCTCCTCAGACAGCTTCTCGGTCTCCGGGCCGACGGGCTTTGCGACCTTCGTCGGCTTCACCGGATCCCACTTCTCGAAACGGTCCGCCGCCTGGTTCAGCTTGTCGAGCCCCATGCTCTTGGCCGAGGTCATGCCCTTCAGGCTGCTCGCCGTTTCCTTGATGCCGGACTCGTCTGCGGCATCCTCCATGGCGCGCTGGAACTCGCGCGCCATCTTGCGGATCTTGCCTGTGAACCGTCCAAGCGTACGGAACATGCCGGGCAGGTCCTTCGGACCCACCACGATCAGCGCCACGACGCCGATGACCAGAAGCTCACCCCAACCGAGATCGAACATGGGTCAGCCGGGACTCAAACCTTGTCCCGCTCGGTCTCGGGTGTCACGTCGCGCGCACCATCGGCGGTCGTGTCCTCGATTTCGCGCTTTCCGTCGTCGACGCCCTTCTTGAAGGCGGTGATGCCTTTGCCGACCTCGCCCATCAGCGACGAGATCTTGCCGCGTCCGAAAAGCACCAGGACGACGATGGCGATGAGAAGAAGGCCGGGAAGGCCGATGTTGTTCAGCATGGGTCTCTCTCCCTTGAGAATTCGACCGGGTATTTAGGCAGTCGTCACTCGACTGAAAAGCGGCAAAGTGCATGCTCGCTGCGAGCTTCACCAAAACCTGAGCAAATCGGCGGTGCGCCCAAACAACTGACAGGATAATGTCAGTTGAGGATAAAGCGAATCAGGAGCCATCTTGCGCCGCGCCGACCGCCTCTACGCCCTCATCCGCATCCTGCGCGACGGGCGCCTGCATCGCGGACGCGAGCTGGCCGACCGGCTTGGCGTCTCGCTTCGCACGCTTTACCGCGACATGGACGCGCTGATTGCGGGCGGGGTCCCGGTCGAGGGCGAGCGCGGCATCGGCTACGCGATGACGGCGCCCATCACCTTGCCGCCGCTGAACCTCACGCTCGACGAACTCGAGGCGCTGCACCTCGGGCTGTCGGTCGTCGGCAAGGCCTCCGACCCGAAGATGCGCGAGGCTGCCCGGACGCTCGGCGTCAAGGTCGACGCCGCCCTGCCCGAGGACCGGGCCGCGCCTGCCGCCGGTCGGGGTTTCGCACTTTATCCCTTCGCCGAGGGCGCGCGCGGCTTCGTTCACATGGCGCCCCTGCGCGCCGCCATCCGCTCGCGCCGCAAGATCCGCGTGACGACGGCGGACAGCGACGCACCGCGCGTGCTGCGTCCGCTCCAACTCGAATACTGGGGCCGCATCTGGACGCTCACCGCCTGGGACGAAGAGGACGCGAGGTTCGAGGAGTACCGGGTCGACCGGCTGAGAACGCTCGACGTCACCTTCGAGACCTTCGAGGAAGAACCCGGGAAATCCCTCTCGGACCACCTCGCGGCGGGCTGACGGCTTCTTCTGTCCCAAAATACTCCGGGGAGCGCGAGGGGCAGCGCCCCTCGCCCACCTCACCCCGTGACCGGAAACACGAAGCAGCGCCCGCGCCGGATCATCAGCCAGAGTGCTGTGCCTGGCTGCGGCAGGAAGACCGAGGGCACCGTCGCCTTCAGCATCGAGCCATCGTGATCCATGCGGAATTCGACGAGGCTCTCGTGGCCCATGAAGCGCGCGCGCATCACCGTGCCGCGCGCGGGCACGCCGTCCTCGGGCGTGGGGTTCGGGCCGCGCCCGTCGCGGTCGAAGTCGATCCGCAGGTGCTGGGGCCGGATGACGATCTCGACGTCCGTTCCGTCTGGCACGCCCGGCGCAAGGAAGGCCCCGAAAGGCGTGTCGGTCAGCGCGCCCTGCACCCGTCCCCGGATCACGTTGACGTCCGAGAAGAAGGCCGCCGCCATCCGGTCGACGGGCGCATTGTAGACGTTGTAGGGCGCGCCCGTCTGCACGATGCCGCCGTCGCGCATCAGCGCGATCTCGTCGGCCATCCGCATCGCCTCTTCGGGCTCGTGTGTCACGAGCACGACCGAAGTTCCCTCTTCCTTGAGGATATCGAGCGTCTGGTCGCGGATGCCGTCGCGCAGCCGGTTGTCGAGGCCGGAAAAGGGTTCGTCCATCAACATGATGCGGGGACGGGGTGCGATGGCGCGGGCCAGCGCGACGCGCTGCTGTTCGCCGCCCGACAATTCGTGGGGATAGGCGGGCCCGAACCCCGCGAGACGGACGCGCTCCAGCATCTCCTCGGCCCGCGCAATGCGCTCGGCCTTCGGTCCCGACAGGCCGAAGGCCACGTTCTCGGCGACGGTCAGGTGAGGAAACAGCGCGAAGTCCTGGAACATCAGGCCGACATGGCGCCGTTCGGGCGGGACCTGGACCGTATCGTCGGACAGGACGCGCCCGTCGACCAGAACCCGGCCAGCGTCCGGTCGGTCGACGCCCGCGATCATTCTCAAGGTGGTCGACTTGCCGCAGCCGGAGGGACCGAGAAGGCAGGTTACCTGACCGGGTGCGACCTGAAGCGAGACGTCGGACACGACATCGCGGCCGCCGAAGCGGCGGGTCAGCCCTTCTACCGTCAATCCGGCGGATTGCTCCGACACCCTGCCCTCGCCTCAATCCCGAGCGAAGTGCTCGGGATCGACGCGGGATAACAATCGGAAGGCGGGTTGTCTATCAGTGGTCCACGAAGCGCGTGGGAAGCCGGGTGCCATCGGCGAAGACCATTTCGCCTTCGGCGATGAAGTATTCAGGCGAGGTCGGAATGCCGGTATTTATGCGCTCGGTGCCGACGAAGGTGCCAGAGATGTCGCTGGAACCTGTGTTGACCGCGACCTCTGGTCCGCCTTGAAGACCGAGCGCGCCGCCCATGATGAGGGGCGTACCGTCGGCGTCGTACTGGATCGCCGCCGCGTCGTAGGTGATGATCCCGGACGCGGGTACGGCCATGCCGCCCAGAGCTTCATCGTAATAATAGAACCCCGACGCCTCACCGTCGATCGTGCCGGCGTCGAAGTCGATCAGCGCGAAGGTGGTTCCGTAGTGGAGCTGTCCGGGTGTGCCAGGCCCAGGCTCGGTATCGAGAACCATGACACCCTCCCAGGTGGCCTCGCCGGTCGGCTGGACCACGACCGGGATGCGCTCGTCGAGCGCGCGCCTGTTCAGGTTGTTGAAGTCGATGATCATTTCGTTGAAGGCGCCGGGCCCCGGCAGCTTCACCGCATCGCCGCCCCCGCCACAGGCGGCAAGGGCGCCGCAGGCCAGGCAGATCAGAACAGGTCGCATGATGTACTCTCCCCACATGGAACGCTCACGTCGCGGGCGCATGCGCCCGCGGACTATATGGTGAAATTCGTGCCGCCCCCGTCAAGCAGGATGTTCTGCCCGACGATGAACCCCGCCTGCGCCGAGCAGAGGAACGCGCAGGCCGCGCCGAACTCCTCGGCGGTGCCGTAACGCCGGGCGGGCAGCGTCGCCTCACGCCGGGCGCGCGCCTCGTCCATGCTGATCCCCTCCTTCTCGGAGACACCCTTGTCGAGAGCGGTGGCCCGGTCCGTGGCGTGAATGCCGGGGAGGAGGTTGTTCATCGTCACGTTCCGGTGCGCCACCTGCCGGGAGGTGCCCGCGACATAGCCCGTCAGGCCGGTCCGCGCCGCGTTCGACAGCCCGAGATAGGGAATCGGCGCCTTGACCGACTGGGACGTGATGTTCACCACCCGCCCGAAGCCGCGCTCCATCATGCCGGGCACCAGCGCCTTGATGAGGGCGATGGGCGTCAGCATGTTCGCGTCGAGCGCCTTGATGAAATCGTCGCGGTCCCAGTCCGTCCACTTTCCCGGAGGCGGGCCGCCCGCATTGTTGACGAGGATGTCGATCTGCCCGGCAGCGTCCAGGACCTTTGCACGGCCCTCCTCGGTCGTGATGTCGGCGGCCACTGTCGTGACGGTCACGCCGTGAGCCGACCGTATTTCTTCCGCCGCCGCTTCGAGAGCTTCCGCACCCCGCGCGTTCATCACAACCTCGACACCTTCGGCGGCCAGCGCCTCGGCGCAGCCTCGGCCCAGGCCCTTCGACGATGCGCACACCAGCGCGCGTTTTCCCTTGATCCCCAGATCCATGCGTCGATCCTCCCTCGTTCGCGAACACGTCCGCCAGCATGGCGCGTTCCCGCCGGAAGGACCAGACCGGACCGGAACCCTCGCGACCAAGGCGCGTTTCAGAGAGGTCCGGGAAGACCCTGCCGGACCACCCGTCCGCCCAGGATCCCGAGCATGACCCATATCGCCATCATCGGCGGCGGACCGACCGCCATCTACACTCTGAAGGGCCTGACACGCGCACGGAAGGCGGTGTCGATCACGCTTTTCGAGCGTGAGCCCTGGGCCGGACCCGGTATGCCTTACCGCGACGGAACGAACGATCCCGCCATGCTCGCCAACATCGCCAGCCGCGAGGTTCCCCGCGTCACGCGAACGCTGGCGAAGTACCTTCACGCCTGCGACGACGGCTTCCTGCGTCGTCTCGGCCTGACGCGCGACGTCATCGACGAGGACAGCTTCTATCCGCGTGTCGTTCTCGGCAGCTTCTTCACCGCCGAACTGGCCGAGGTGGTCGCCCGTCTGCGCGGTCTCGGACACACCGTCACCATCCGGACGAAGGCGAGGGTGACCGATATCGTGCCCGCGCGCGACGGCGTTCGCATCGAATGGCAAAGCACGCAGCGGCCCGAGAAGGCTCGCTTCCACCATGTCGTGATCGCCACGGGGCACGACTGGGCGGACTACGATGAGGAAGGCGAGGACGAAAGCGCCTTGCTGTCGCCCTGGCCGGCCGAGCGGCTGAAAGCGCTCTCGGGCGAGGTCGGCATCCTGGGTTCGTCGCTGACGGCCATCGACGTCGCCGTCACCGTCGCCTCGGCCCACGGCGCCTTCGAGGGCGAGGACGGAGACACGACCACCTACGCCGTCCGGGGCAGCGACGATCCGTTCAGGCTGACGATGATGTCGCGCAAGGGGCTATTGCCCGAGGCGGACTGGTACTACCCGCTTCCGCTCCCGGATCTCGCGCATTTCACGCCCGCCGCCGTCGAGGACCTTGTCGCGACGGACCGTTCCGGCCTTCTCGACCGCGCCTTCGCGCTTCTGGTCGAAGACCTGCGCGACCTGGACCCCGACTATGCTGCCTCTGTCGACCTGTCGTCGCCAGAGGCGCTGTCGAAAAGCCACTTCGCGCCCCGCATGTCCTCGGACCTCTGGGAGTACGCCCGCGCCAACCTCGTCGAAGCGGAAGAGGGCCGCCGGACCCGCCGTGCCGTCCCGTGGCGCGTCGCCCTTCTGACGGCGCATGAGGTGTTCGAGGATCTCATACCGCACTTCGACGAGGCGGACCTCGAGCGTTTCCACAACAGCCTGAAGCCCATCTTCACCGACGGCTACGCTTCGGTTCCGCACCCCTCGATCCGGCGGCTTCTGGCCCTGCATGACGCCGGACGGCTGGAGCTGGTTCGGATCGGCTCGGCGCTCGACGTCAGCGAGACAGGCGGAAAGACGGTGATCGGCTCGGAGGGCGAGATGCTCCGCTTCGACGCCGTTGTCGACGCGCGCGGGCAGCGCCCGATGAGGTTGACCGACCTCGGCTTCCGCAGCCTCTCGCGCAGTGTGCGTCCCGGCTGGGAAAAGGGCGGATACAGCCTGACCATCGAAGGCCTCGAGAAGGGCACGGTACAATGCCTCGCCATGCCCGTCCTTTTACGCCGCAGACCGTTCATCCAGGGCCTCGTCAACGCCGCCGAGATGGGGGAGACGGCGGCCGAGGCGATCCTCGCCGAATTGCCCGCGCCGCCCATGCCGAGGCCGGGCTTGACCTCGATGAAGCCGGGTCTCAGGCTGGCCAGATGAGCGATGACCTGAGCAAGGCCCTGCGGCACGTTCGCGCCTCCGGGTTCCAGATGGGCGAGGCATGGACCGCCGCCCACGAGATCGCGCAGGCGCACGAAGGCGAGCGTCTGTTCGACGCGCTCCACGCGCTTCTGCACCGGATCGAGGGCGATGATTTCAACGCAGGCTACTGGGACCGCCGCGCCGGAACGGATCTCAAGGGCGACGGTCCGGACGCCGAACTGGAGGCGCTGGAGCGCCTCGCGGAACGCGAGCCGGGCGACAGCGCCGCCCGGCGGGATGGCTAGTCGCTCGATGCGCTCAGGACCATCTCGGGGCTCGAGACCGAACCGTCGAGAGTGCCGGCGCCAATGATGAGTTGCCCTGTGTCGCCCAGGAAGCCGGACGGAAGCGAGCCCGTGACCGTCTGACCGACGCCCCCGAGCGTGATGTTGCCGTCGACGTCCATCAGGAAAGCGGTATCGAGGCCCGTGGCGGCTAGTGTCAACGCACCCGGTACGGCGACGCCGGTACCTGTCGCTTCTGGCAACTCTCCGTCGAGCGGCGTGCTGTAGAAACTGTCGACGTTGCCCGAAAGCGTTGCCGTGTCGAAATTCACGGACATTGCCACGTCGCCGATGATACCTTCATCCGAGGTGAGGAAGTTATCTGCGATAACCGCGACGCCGTTGTACGAAGCGGTCCCTTCGAAATCATCCAGCGTATCCGTTGGGTCGAGCAGGTCGACTTGATCCGTCAGCGCGATGGCTTCGTTCACGAGTTCGTCGAAGTCGGTGTCCGCGCCGCCGAAGTTGGCGGAGTTGGCCCCACAGGCGGCGAGAGCCAGGATCGCGGGGGCCGCGAGGGCGAGGTATTTCATGGGTGATCCTTTCGAGGTGCAGTCGAGTTGAAGCCCTGGCCGGCAGTATCGCGCGACGCAGCTCCTCTGTCGACGCTCGCGTAAGGGTCTGCACCGGCGAGGCGGCGACACCCCGCCGGCCCGAGGATCAGACGCAACATGGGTTCGCGTCGGCGGCGTCGCGCGCCCGGACGCCCGACGGCGGTCACCCGGCTCTGGCGGAGTCGCGCGCCAGACCGTATATGCCCGCCCATGCTCGACCGTTCGCACAACGCCGCCCCGCTCCCGCCCGAGATCGCCCGGAGGCGCACCTTCGCCATCATCTCGCACCCCGACGCGGGCAAGACGACGCTGACCGAGAAATTCCTCCTCTACGGGGGCGCGATCCAGATGGCCGGTCAGGTCCGCGCAAAGGGCGAGGCGCGGCGCACGCGGTCGGACTTCATGCAGATGGAAAAGGACCGGGGCATCTCGGTCTCGGCCTCGGCCATGTCCTTCGACTATGGTGGATGGCGCTTCAACCTGGTCGATACGCCGGGCCACAGCGATTTCTCCGAGGACACCTACCGCACGCTCACGGCGGTCGACGCCGCCATCATGGTCATCGACGGCGCCAAGGGCGTCGAGAGCCAGACGCGCAAGCTCTTCGAGGTCTGCCGCCTGCGCGACCTGCCGATCCTGACCTTCTGCAACAAGATGGACCGCGAAAGCCGCGAGACCTTCGAGATCATCGACGAGATCCAGGAGAACCTGGCGATCGACGTCACCCCTGCTTCCTGGCCGATCGGTGTGGGCCGCGACTTCATCGGCTCCTACGACATGCTGAACGACCGGCTCGAGCTCATGGCGCGCGCCGACCGCAACAAGCGGGCCGAAAGCGTCAAGATCGCGGGCCTCGACGACCCGAAGCTGGCCGAGCACGTTCCGCCCCAGCTTCTCGAGAAACTGCGCGAAGAGGTCGAGATGGCGCGCGCCCTTCTGCCCGCCTTCGACCGGCAGGCGTTTCTCGACGGGACGATGACGCCCATCTGGTTCGGCTCGGCCATCAACTCCTTCGGCGTGAAGGACCTGATGGACGGTATCGGAGGCTTCGGCCCCCTGCCCCAGCCCCAGTCGGCCGAACCGCGCCAGATCGGTCCCGAGGAAAAGACCGTCGCAGGCTTCGTCTTCAAGGTGCAGGCCAACATGGACCCCAAGCACCGTGACCGCGTGGCCTTCGTCCGCCTCGCCTCGGGCCACTTCGAACGCGGCATGAAGCTTCACCACGTCCGCTCGAAGAAGCCCATGGCGATCACCAACCCCGTCCTCTTCCTCGCCGCCGACCGCGAGCTGGCCGAAGAGGCCTGGGCGGGCGACATCATCGGCATACCGAACCACGGGCAACTGCGCATCGGCGACACGCTGACCGAGGGGGAGGCGATCCGCGTCACCGGCATCCCCTCCTTCGCGCCGGAGCTTCTTCAGAACATCCGTGCCGGCGACCCGATGAAGGCAAAGCACCTCGACAAGGCGCTGATGCAGTTCGCCGAGGAGGGGGCCGCCAAGGTCTTCAAGCCGATGATCGGGTCGGGCTTCGTCGTGGGTGTCGTGGGCCAGCTTCAGTTCGAGGTCCTGGCGAGCCGGATCGAGCTGGAATACGGCCTGCCCGTCCGCTTCGAGCCGTCCCAGTTCACTTCTGCCCGGTGGGTCCATGGGCCGAAGGACGCGATCGAGAAGTTCGTCAACTCGAACAAGGGCCACATCGCGCACGACAACGACGGCGACGTGGTCTACCTGACGCGCCTGCAGTGGGACATCGACCGGATCGAGCGCGATTTCCCGGACCTGCGGCTTTCCGCGACGAAGGAAATGCAGGGGGAGTGATCTTTCCCGGCGTGACGGTCTCGGCTTAACGGCTTTTCAATGCGTTGCGCCTTAGGTGGCGGAATGAAGCACGTTCTCCTCTTGTTTTGCCTCGCTCTCGCCGCTTGCGCCGCGGGGCCGACCAAGCGTCTGACACCTGGTCCCTCCTCGACCAGACCGCTTTCCGCCCTTCATATCGCGGGCGAGACGACGACCTCGCGCACCGTCGTCCAGATCGTCTCGGACGCAGCCGGTTACGGGCTGTCGGTTCACGTCGGGCGAAGCGACGGCCATTGGCCGTCCGTCGAACGGGCCATGATCGACGGCAAAAGGACCGGCTGGCGACACGTCGGCCGGATCCCGGCGGGGACGATGCTCGCCGAAAGCGGCGTCATCGCCCTCTCGACGGATGCGGTGACCCAAGCCTCCGGCGCAGGCATGACGCTGACGCTTTGCGGCGCGTCCGGCTGTGAGACCTCGCAGGGGCCCGCAGGCCTCTTCAAACAGGCGCTTGTCGAATGATTGTGGGCGCCTGAGCGTCCATCCCGCCCCAAAATCGCCACAGTGAAAGGGAAAAGTCGCGCTCGGACGCACGCGGGGCACACCGTGGCGCCCAGTCTGAGCAGCGAGAGCGGACATGGATTTCTACGCAACCCTCGGCGGGACACTGGTGGCCTGGATGGCGCCTCTGCTGCCGTCCGAGACGATGTTCTACCTCTACCTGCTGACGGCTTTCGTCCTCGCTTTCGGCTCCTACGTCTGGTTCTCGTGGAAGGCCGAGGGCGCGCGCCCGGACGCCGTCTCGCATGGGTTTCTCGGCTACGTCTTCGACCGGCGCGTGTGGTTCCATGCCTCGGCCCGGCAGGACTACATGTACTTCGTCCTGAACGGGCTGATCTACTACGGCATCGTCGCGCAGATGCTTCTGGTCGCCCATGTCATGTTCGGCGCCTTCGGGCAGGGCCTCGAGTCGCTGTTCGGTACGCGCGACACCGCCGTATTCGAACCATCGACGTGGAGCGCCCTCGCCTACACGGTCGTCGTTCTCCTGGCCATCGACCTGGCCGTCTGGTCGACGCACTACCTGCAACACCGCATCCCGGTGCTCTGGCAGTTCCACCAGGTCCACCACTCGGCCGAGGTGCTGACCCCCGCCACGGTCTACCGGATGCACCCCGTCGACCTGTTCTTCACCGGCTTCGCAAGCTCGGGCCTGATCGCGCTGGCGCTCGCAGGCTTCACATACCTGACCCTATCGACGCCGAGCGAAATCACCGTGATGAACGTGAACGCCGGCATCTTCGCCTTCTACCTCGTCGGCTATAACCTGCGGCACTCGCCGGTCTGGCTGTCGTACCCGCCGTGGCTGTCCTATATCCTGATCTCGCCCGCGCAGCATCAGATTCACCACTCGGTCGAGCGCCGCCACTGGGACCGCAACATGGGCCTCATCTTCGCGTTCTGGGACTGGCTCTTCGGCACCCTCTACGTCCCGAAAGGCTATGAGAAACTGGAGTTCGGCATCTCGAAGGAAGAGCCGAACCCCTTCGGATCGGTGACCGAGTTCTACTGGAAGCCGTTCCGCATGGCCTGGGGCCTGGTGCGACCGGCGAAGAGACCCAGCGTACCCGGACGCACCGCCGCCCTCGGGCTGGCGGGACTGGCGGCGGCGACGGCCCTTCTGCTCCAGACCCCGGTCTTCTCGGCGACACGCGGCCTCCCGAGCCTCCACATGGAAGAGCTGACGTGGACCGAGGTCGCCGACGCCCTCGCCCAAGGCTACGACACCGTCATCGTGCCCACGGGCGGGGTCGAACAGAACGGCCCCCACGCGGTCCTCGGCAAGCACAATCTGATCGTCCGCCACACCTCGGGCGAGATCGCGGCCCGCCTTGGCGGCACGCTGGTCGCGCCCGTCGTGGCCTATGTCCCGGAGGGTGCCACCGGCGGCACACCGACGGATCACATGCGCTGGCCCGGCACCCTGTCCGTCCCGGACGATGTTTTCGCCGCCGTTCTCGAACACACCGCGCGCAGCCTAATCACCCATGGCTTTACCCGCATCCTTTTCGTCGGGGACAGCCTGTGGAACCAGGCACCCCAGGCCGAGGTCGCAGAGCGTCTCTCGCAGGAATGGCAGAAGGACGGCGTGACCGTGCTGCACGTCGCCGACTACTACGCCGCCAACGGCCAGCTCGACTGGCTGTTGTCCGACGGATTTGACCAGGCCGACATAGGCCAGCATGCAGGCCTGCGCGACACCTCCGAACTGATGGCCGTCTCCCCCGCTTCAGTGCGCGCCGCGCCCGTCGCCGCGCCGCCCGGTGCCGATGCGGGGTTCGACGGTCGGCCGCACATTGCGACGCCGGACCTCGGACGCAAGCTCCTCGCGCTCAAGATCGAGGCGGCGCTGCGCCAGATTCGTGCGGCGGAAGACGCAAGCGGCTGATGTGCATAAGATTTGCGCCGCGCCCTGGATCGCGCACCCGAGGCGCCCGTCGCAACGCCCCGGCGATCCTGGATCGCGTCAGCCACGCAAGGGATGCGAATCACCTCATGCGACGCAGAAAAGTCCCGTGCGCGGCAAGCGATTTACGAACAAACGTTAAGGAAAGTTAACGTCGCCCGCATTTTGCTATGTTGAAACAAAGCTCTGCCCCAGCACATGATTGTTGCGAACACGCGAGCGTCAATTGACGCGACGCCTGCTTTCCTCTACGAACCCTGCAGTTGCGGCGGCTTGTGGATAAGCTTGTGGTCATCCGGACCCGCGCTGCTTCGCCGACGGGCCCAGTGTTGGTCCGTAACACATGGACCGACATGACGAAATTCTCCGATCTGGCGTTGTCGCCGAAAGTGCTCAAGGCCGTTGAGGCGGCTGGTTATCATACCCCCACCCCGATCCAGGCCGGTGCCATACCGCCCGCGCTCGAGGGCCGCGACGTGCTTGGGATCGCGCAGACCGGGACCGGCAAGACCGCCAGTTTCACCCTGCCGATGATCCACTTGCTGGCGCGCGGCCGCGCCCGCGCCCGGATGCCGCGCTCGCTGGTCCTGTGCCCCACGCGCGAACTCGCCGCCCAGGTGGCCGAAAACTTCGACACCTACGCGGCCAACGTGAAGCTGACGAAGGCGCTTCTGATCGGGGGCGTCTCGTTCAAGGAGCAGGACGCGCTGATCGACCGCGGCGTCGACGTGCTGATCGCGACGCCCGGCCGCCTTCTCGACCATTTCGAGCGCGGCAAGCTTCTTCTGACCGGCGTGCAGATCATGGTCGTGGACGAGGCCGACCGGATGCTCGACATGGGGTTCATCCCCGACATCGAACGCATCTTCAGCCTGACGCCCTTCACCCGCCAGACGATGTTCTACTCGGCCACCATGGCGCCCGAGATCGAACGGATCACCAACATGTTCCTGTCGAACCCGGCGCGGATCGAGGTGGCGCGGCAGGCGACCGCCTCCGAGACCATCGCGCAGGAAGTCGTGCTCTTGAAGCCGTCGCGCCGTGACCGCTCGGCAGGCGAGAAGCGCGCCGCGCTGCGCGCCCTGATCGACCGTGAAGGCGCCGCCTGCACCAACGCGATCGTCTTCTGCAACCGGAAGACCGACGTCGACATCGTCGCCAAGTCGCTGAAGACCCACGGCTATGACGCAGCGCCGATCCACGGCGATCTGGAACAGTCGCAGCGGACGCGCACGCTGGATTTCTTCCGTGACGGAAGCCTCCGCTTCCTCGTCGCCTCCGACGTCGCAGCCCGCGGGCTCGACATTCCCGCGGTCAGCCATGTCTTCAACTTCGACGTGCCGACCCATTCCGAGGATTACGTCCACCGCATCGGCCGCACAGGCCGGGCGGGACGCGACGGCAAGGCCGTGATGCTGTCGACGCCAGCGGATGAGAAGAACCTTGCCGCGATCGAACGGCTGATCGGCACGACGATCCCCCGCTCGGACAGCCCGCTGTCCACGACACCCGCCGAGGAACCGACCGAGGAAGAACGCCCGAAGCGCACCCGCGTCCGCCGCGGAGGACGCTCCGGCGGCCGCGAGAAGGAAGCCGATGCGCCCGTCGTCAAGGCAGCCGAGCCTGCGCCTGTCGCCGTCGAGGATGTCGCCGAAGCCGAAGCGATTCAACAGGACGAGCCGCGTGTGGAGCGCCGCGACGAACCCCGCGAACCCCGCCGCGACGAAGAGCGTGACGACAACCGGGGACGCAATCGGAACCGGGAACGCGACAATGGCCCCAAGGTCGTCGGCATGGGCGACCACCTGCCCAGCTTCATTGCGATGAGCTTCGACGAGCGGAAGGCGGGCTGACCCGCCCTCCGCCCCGTCGCGTTAAGTTACATTAGGTCAGGCCAGTTTGGCATCCATCGAGATGTCAGCCTTGAACAGCTTCGACACCGGGCAGCCTTCCTTCGCCTTCTTGGCCGCGTCCTGGAACGCCGCCTCGTCCGCGTTCGCAATCTTGGCGCGTACGTCCAGATGAACCTTCGTGATCGTCAGCGACGAGGCGTCGAGCGTGACGGTGGCCGTCGTCTCGATGCTGTCGGGGGTCATGTCGGCCTGGGCGAGGATGTTGGCCAGCGCCATCGAAAAGCACGCCGAATGGGCCGCGCCCAGGATTTCTTCGGGGTTCGTGCCGGCTTCGCCCTCAAACCGCTGGCGGAAACCATAGGGGGCGTCCAGCGCGCCCGTCTCGGTCATCACCCGGCCCTTGCCTTCCTTCAGACTGCCCTGCCACTTCGCGGACCCTTTTTTCTCGATCATTTCGCTCTCCTTGGATCGGGCCGGCGCGGGGTGCGCCGGGTCATCGCACGACCTAGGGCGCTGGCGGCGTACACCCATAGCCCCGGGAAAGAAAGTCGGTTCAGGACAGCCGGCTGATGACGATCGTGACCTCGGGCTTCTTGCCGATCTCGTCCTCGGCCGTGCGACGGACCGCGCGTCGCAGCTCTTCCTCGAGCCGCTCGTCGTCCGACAGGAGGTTCCGCTTCGCTCGACCGACGAGTTGGGCGAGGTCCTCCTCCATCACCTCGGCAAGGGGCGCCTTCGACGTGCCCGTCTCGGGCAGGCCGCGAAGCTCCACCCAAGGCTCGCCCAGGGGCTCGTCGTCCTCCATGATCAGCGTGACGAGGACGTGGCCGTTCAGCGCCATGCGGATGCGATCGCGCACCACCCCGTCCATCGCTCCGATCTGCACCTTGCCGTCAAGATAGGTGCGTCCCGCCTCGATGTATTCGACGATGCGCGGCTCGTCCCCCGTCAGATCGACCATGCTGCCGTTGATCGCGATCAGCGATCCCATGCCGGCCGCGCGCGCCAGCCGCGCGTGCTCGCGCAGGTGACGGTGCTCGCCATGCATCGGGATCACCATGCGCGGACGCAGGATCTCGTTCAGCCGCATCAGGTCCGGCCGGTTCGCGTGGCCCGAGACGTGATAGGCGTCGGAACGGTCGTCGACGACGTCGACGCCCTTCTCGGACAACTGGTTGATGATGCGGATGACGGACTTCTCGTTGCCGGGGATGGTCTTCGACGAAAACAGGAACGTGTCGCCCTCTTTCAGCTCGACCCCCAGATACTTGCCGCGCGACAGCGCGGCACTCGCCGCGCGACGCTCACCCTGGCTTCCGGTGACAATCAGCATCAGGTTCTGCCGCGGGATCGAGTCGGCCTCTTCGACCGGCACCGTGCTCGGGAAATCGGTCAGGACGCCGGCTTCGACAGAGGCCTCGATCATCCGACGCATCGCCCGCCCCATGAGGCAGATGGTGCGCCCCGCCGCAACGCCCGCCTCGGCCAGCGTGCGTACCCGCGCGACGTTCGACGCGAAGGTGGTCGCCACGAAGAGCGAGGGCGCGCTCTGCACCAGTTCGGTGATCGCGGGCCCGAGGGTCGCCTCCGACCGTCCGGGATGCGGGCTGAAAACGTTGGTGGAATCGCAGACCAATGCACGAATGCCAGGACGAGCGATCTCGGCGTATAGGGCGGGATCGAAGGCCTCGCCGACGAGCGGCGTAGGGTCGAGCTTGAAGTCCCCCGAATGCACGACGCGCCCGCCGGGCGTATCGATGACGAGGGCGGCGCTTTCCGGGATCGAATGGCTGATCGGCGCGAAGCCCACGGTGAAGGGACCGGCCTTGATCGTCTGGGGCCATGTGGGCGCGATCTGCACGGCGTCCGGGTTCTGGCCCTGCTCCTCCATCTTGCGCTTGGCATGAAGCGCGGTGAAGGGCCGGGCGTGGACCGGGGCGCGCAGCCGCGACCACGTCAGTCCCACGGCGCCGACATGGTCTTCGTGCGCGTGGGTGATGAAGATCGCCTCGATCCGCTTGGCGTTCGCCTCGAGCCAGGCCAGGTCCGCGAAGATCAGGTCGACGCCGGGGGACCCGTCCATGTCGGGAAAGGTCACGCCAAGGTCGACGACGATCAGCCGCTCTTTTCCCGGCGCGCCCCAGCCGTAGACATAGGCGTTCATCCCGATTTCGCCCGCGCCCCCCAGGGGCAGATAGATCAGGCGGTCATTGCTCATTTGGTTTCCTTGTTGAAGGCGTGGATGACGGTCAGACCATGCATGGTCAGGTCGTCCTCGACCACGTCGAAGAGGTCCTCGCCCTGGGCGAAGAGAGGTGCGAGGCCGCCGGTTCCAATGACCTTCATGGGCTTGCCGTATTCGGCCTTCACCCGCGCAGTGATGCCCTGGATCAGGCCGGTATAGCCCCAGAAGACGCCGGACTGGATGCACTCGACGGTGTTGGTGCCGATGACCTTGTCGGGCTGGCTGATGTCGACGTGGGGCAGCGCGGCGGCTCCCATGTGCAGCGCCTCGAGCGAGAGGTTGACCCCCGGAGAGATCACGCCGCCGACATAGGCGCCGTCGGTCGCCACGACGTCGAAGTTGGTCGCGGTGCCGAAGTCGACCACGATCACGTCGCCGCCGTGGCGGTCGAAGGCGCCGGCGGCATTCGCCAGCCGGTCGGGTCCGGGGCGGACGCCCTCCTCGACGCGGGGCGGCACCGGCAGGCGGCATTCGGGCTTGCCGACCACCAGAGGCCGGCAGTTGAAATAGCGGTCGCAGAGGACGCGCAGGTTGAAGACGACGCGCGGCACGGTCGACGAGATCACGACCTCGTCGATCACCGCGTCGGACAGACCTCGGGTGGCCATCAGCGTGGACAGCCAGACGAAGTACTGGTCGGCGGTCCGCTGATGCTCGGTCGAGGCGCGCCATGTGCCGACGAACGTGCGGCCGTCCCAAAGCGCGAAGACCGTGTTGGTGTTGCCCGTGTCGATGCACAGAAGCATCGCCCTCTCCTCTCAGAAATAGACGTCGGCCGCAGGTATCGATACCTGACCGTCCGGCGTGCGAAGCACAAGCTGACCGAAGGGGTCGACGGTCTCGAAAACGCCCGTCACCTCGTCGCGCGCGGTTCGTGCGGTGATGACCTCACCCAGCCGCGCGGCGTGGCGCAGCCACTTCTCGCGGATCGGAGCGAAACCCAGTTCGGCGAAGATGCCTTCCTCGGTCGCCATGTTCTGCGCCAGCCGCGACAGCAGTTCGTCGAGGTCGAGAGGACCCGCCCCTGCCCCTTCGAGGCTCACCGGGGGGAAGGACGCGTCGCGCACGCCCTCCGGCACCGAGGCGAGGTTGACGCCGAAGCCGATCGCCAGCCAGTCGATCTGGTCCTGCGTGCCGACGCTTTCCAGAAGAATGCCCGCGACCTTGCCGCCGTCGAGAAGGACGTCGTTTGGCCACTTCAGGGACAGCCGGTCGCGCTCGACCGACAGGGCCAGCGCCTCGAAAAGCGCCACCGCGGCAGAAAAGGATCGAAGCGCCGCTTCCGCCGCCGTGCCCGCCGGACGGAAGACGAAGCTGGCCGCGAAGTTGCCCTTCGGCATCTCCCACGACCGCCCGCGGCGTCCGCGCGCAGCGCTCTGGTGCAGCGCCATGATCCAGGTCGGCTGCTTCAGTTCGGGCGCGAGCCGCGCCGCCTCGGACATCGTGCTGTCGACCTCTTCGAGCACGATGCGTCCGGTGCGCTCGGGCCAGGGCAGGAGTCCGGTCATGCGCGGACCGCCCGTCTGGGCGCGTCAGTTGACAAGCGTCGCCGCCGCCGCTTTCGCCACGCCTTCCACACCGAAGAGGTTCCACAGGCCCAGGACCATGATCGCCGCACTCGCCATCGCGATCACGCGCAGCATGGTCGAACCGCCGGTGTCGAGCTCGTTCTCGTCTGCGCCGAAATACATCAGGTAGACGATCCTGAGGTAGTAGAACGCACCGATGACGCTGGCGATCACGCCCAGAATGGCAAGCCAGGTCAGCCCCGCCTCGACCGCCGCCAGAAGGACCGCGTACTTCGCGAAGAACCCCAGAAGCGGCGGCACGCCCGCGAGGCTGAAGAGCAGGACCAGCATCGCCAGGGCCCGCATCGGGTCGCGCCTCGACAGCATCGACAGGGTCTCGATGTCGGTGACCGGCGAGCCGTCCTTTTCCATCGACAGGATGAACGCGAAGGTGCCGATGTTCATCACGACGTAGATCGCCATGTAGATCAGCATCGCCTCGACCCCTGCGGCCGTGCCGGCCGCGAGGCCCATGAGCGCATAGCCCATGTGCGCGATCGAGGAATAAGCCATCAGGCGCTTGATGTTGCGCTGGCCGATGGCGGCCACGGCGCCGAGGAACATGGACGCGACCGAGAGGACCGCGAGGATCTGCTGCCAGTCATCCGTCACACCGCCGAAGGCGTCGTGGACGACGCGCGCGAAGAGAAGCATCGCCGCGACCTTGGGCGCCGTGGCGAAGAAGGCCGTGACCGGGGTCGGCGACCCCTCGTAGACGTCGGGCGTCCACATGTGGAAGGGCGCGGCCGAGATCTTGAAGGCAAGGCCCGCGATGACGAACGACAGTCCGAACAGAAGGCCGAGCGACGTGTCGATACCCACGACCGCAAGGATGCCCAGGAATTGCGTCGTGCCGGCGAAGCCATAGACCAGCGACGCACCATACAGCAGAAGGCCCGAGGACAGCGCGCCGAGGACAAAGTACTTGAGCCCCGCCTCGGTCGACTTGACGCTGTCGCGCCGCAGCGAGGCGATCACGTAGAGCGCCAGCGACTGAAGCTCGAGCCCCATGTAGAGCGACATCAGGTTGCCGGCCGAGACCATCACCATCATGCCGACGACCGCAAGCGCCACCAGAAGCGGGTATTCGAACCGCAGAAGATTGCGTCGCGCCATGTAGGATTCGGACATCAGGAGGACGACGGCCGCCGACAGAAGGACCGTGACCTTGCCGAAGCGCGCGAAGGCGTCGTCGACGAACATGCCCAGGAAGGCATGTGCCGTCCCGGCCCCCTGGAACCCGATCCAGGCCGCCAGGACGATGAAGAGGACGGCCGTGGCCCACAGCATCGCCGGGCCCGTCTTGTCCTTGCCGCCATAGGCACCCACGAGGAGGCCCACCATGGCGAAGACCGCGAGGATGATCTCGGGCATGATGATGGAGAGATCGCCGGGCAGCATCAGTGGCCTCCGTTCTCGGCGACGACGCCCGTCGCCTGATGGTCGGCCACAGCCGTCGTGTAGTCGCCCAGAAGCGCTTCGACGGAGGGTCCGGTGATGTCGATGACGAGGCTCGGATAGACGCCGAGCAGGATGGTCATGACCACGAGCGGCGCGAAGATCCACTTCTCGCGCGCCGTAAGGTCAGTGATCGACTTGAGGCTTTCCTTGATGAGGTCGCCCATCACCACGCGGCGATACAGCCAGAGCGCATAGGCCGCCGAAAGGATCACGCCCGTCGCAGCCACCGCCGTCACCCATGTGTTGGCCTGGAACATGCCCACGAGGGTCAGGAACTCGCCGACGAACCCGCTGGTGCCCGGCAGGCCCACGTTCGCCATCGTGAACAGCATGAAGACGGCCGCATAGGCCGGCATCCGGTTCACAAGGCCGCCGTAGGCATCGATCTCGCGCGTGTGCATCCGGTCGTAGATCACGCCGACGCAGAGAAAGAGCGCGCCGGAAATGAAGCCGTGAGAGATCATCTGGAAGATCGCCCCGTCGAGACCCTGCTGGTTCGCGGCGAAGATACCCGCGGTCACGAAGCCCATGTGTGCGACGGACGAATAGGCGATGAGCTTCTTCATGTCCTCCTGCATAAGCGCCACGAGCGAGGTGTAGACGATGGCGATGGCCGAGAGCCACAGGACGAAGTCGACCAGCAGGTCCGAGGCGACCGGGAACATCGGCAGCGAGAAGCGCAGGAAGCCGTAGCCGCCCATCTTCAGCAGGATCGCCGCCAGCACGACCGAGCCCGCCGTGGGCGCCTGGACGTGGGCATCGGGCAGCCAGGTGTGAACCGGCCACATCGGCATCTTCACCGCGAATGACGCGAAGAAGGCGAGCCAGAGCAGCGTCTGGAGCCCGCCCACGACTTGCCAGCCGAAGACCGACATGGTTCCCGACGAGAACTCGTGCACGAGAAGCTCGGTGATGTCGGTGGTGCCCGCGTCGACGTACATCGCGATCATCGCCACAAGCATCAGGACCGAGCCGATGAAGGTGTAGAGAAAGAACTTGAACGCCGCGTAGATCCTCTCCTTGCCGCCCCAGATTCCGATGATGAGGAACATCGGGATCAGGCCGGCCTCGAAGAACAGGTAGAACAGCACCAGGTCCAGCGCGCAGAACACGCCCAGCATCAGCGACTCGAGGACCAGGAAGGCGATCATGTATTCCTTGACCCGGTGCGTCACATCCCAGCACGACAGGATGACGAGCGGCATCAGGAACGTCGTCAGCATCACGAAGAGGATCGAGATGCCGTCGACGCCCATCTTGTAGCTCAGCCCCAGGATCCAGGTCGTCTCCTCGACGAACTGGAAGTTGGGATCCGCCGAGTCGAAGCCGGCGAAGAGGAAGAGCGAGGCAAGGAAGGCCGCCGTCGTCGCCGCCAGCGCCAGCCACTTGGCGTTCTGCTGCGCCGCCTCGTCATCGCCCCGGAGGAACAGGCCGAGGATTGCCGCCGCAACGGCGGGAATGAAGATGACGATCGAGATCAGGTTGTCGAGGAACATGGTCTCAGTTCCCTCCGCTCAGCGTCATCCAGGTGACGAGCACCAGGATGCCCAGCACCATGGCGAAGGCGTAGGTGAAGATGTAACCGGACTGCGCCCGCCCTGCGAGGCGGGTGAAGAAGGGCACGACGCCCAGGGCGACACCATTGAGGAAGCCGTCGATGGTCGTCCCGTCGCCCTGCTTCCACAGGAAGCGCCCAAGCGCCTTGGCGGGCCGGACGAAGAGGAAATCGTAGATCTCGTCGATGTACCACTTGTTGAGCAGGAAGCGGTAGAGCGGCGCCTGGTTCGCGGCGAGCTTTCCCGGAAGGTCGGGGCGCAGGATGTAGAAGAGGTACGCCAGACCCAGCCCGATCAGCATGGCAAGGAACGGGCTGACCTTGACCCAGACCGGCGCGGCGTGGGCATCGTCGAGGACGTGGTTGTCCGCTCCGATGTAGATCGCTCCCTCGCCCGGCGCGCCGCCGAAGGCGAAGTGACGCCCTTCGGCGTCGGGGTCGTCGTGCGACGTCTCGGTGACGGCTTCGGCTGCACCTTCCGCGTCACCCTCTCCGGCCTCCTCGACGGCCGCCGCGACACCCTCGCCATCGGCGTGGTCGCCGTCGGCTTCGGCCGCCTCGCCTTCGCCATGCGCCTCGGCGCCGGCTGCGGGAATGTGGAAGAAGCGCGCGATCTTTTCGCTTTCGCCGAAATAGGGGCCGTACCACACCATGCCCGCGAAGACCGCGCCCACGGCCAGGACGCCCAGCGGGACCAGCATGACCGTCGGGCTTTCATGCGCGTGTTCGTGGGTGTGCTTGTCGCCCCGCGGCTCTCCGAAGAAGGTCAGGAAGATCAGCCGCCAGGAATAGAAGCTGGTCATCAGAGCCGCCACGACCAGCGCCACGAAGGCAAAGCTCGCCGCCGAGGTGCCGCCCGCCCAGGCGCTTTCGATGACGGCGTCCTTGGACAGATAACCCGCGAAGCCGATGTGCGTCAGGGGTATGCCGACGCCGGTGATGGCCAGCGTCCCGATCATCATCGCCCAGAAGGTGTAGGGCATCTTGTGGCGAAGGCCGCCATAGTTCCGCATGTCCTGCTCGTGGTGCATCCCGTGGATGACCGAGCCCGCGCCGAGGAACAGCATCGCCTTGAAGAAGGCGTGGGTGAAGAGGTGGAACATCGCGACCGAATAGACGCCCACCCCTGCCGCCACGAACATGTAGCCAAGCTGCGAGCAGGTCGAATAGGCGATCACGCGCTTGATGTCGGTCTGCACGAGTCCGACCGTCGCCGCGAAGAAGGCGGTGATCGCGCCGATGTAGACGATGAAGGTCTTGGTGTAGGGCGCGAACTCGATCAGGGGCGACATGCGGCAGACGAGGAAGACCCCCGCCGTCACCATGGTCGCCGCGTGGATCAGGGCCGACACGGGCGTCGGGCCCTCCATCGCGTCGGGCAGCCAGGTGTGCAGCAGGAACTGCGCCGACTTGCCCATGGCGCCGATGAACAACAGAAGCGAGACCAGCTCGGCGGCGTTGAAGTGCTCCCACAGGAACAGCACGTTCCGTTCGGCCAGCGCGGGCGCCGCGGCGAAGATGTCGTCGAAGTTGACCGAGTCGACCATGAAGTAGATGGCGAAGATGCCGAGCGCGAAGCCGAAGTCGCCGACGCGGTTGACAACGAAGGCCTTGATCGCGGCGGCGTTCGCGGAAGGCTTGCGGAAGTAGAAGCCGATCAGAAGATACGAGGCGACGCCCACGCCCTCCCAGCCGAAGAACATCTGGACCAGGTTGTCCGAGGTCACGAGCATCAGCATCGCGAAGGTGAAGAACGACAGGTAGGCGAAGAAGCGGGGCCTGTAGCTCTCGCCCTCCCGGAAATTGTCGTCATGCGCCATGTAGCCGAGCGAATAGAGGTGGACGAGAGCCGAGACCGTCGTCACCACGATCAGCATGATCGCCGTCAGCCGGTCCAGCCGGATCGCCCAGTCGGCCGCCAGCGTCCCGCTTTCGATCCAGCGCAGGATCTGGACGTGCTGCGTGCCGCCGTCGAAGGTCAGGAAGACGATCCACGACAGCGCGCAGGCGATGAACAGAAGGAAGGTCGCGGTCCACTGGGCAGCGTATTCGCCCATGATCCGCCAGCCGAACCCGCAGAGAAGGGCCCCGATGAGGGGAGAGAAGAGGATGATCGATTCCATGTTCTCAGCCCTTCATCACGTTGACGTCTTCGACGTCGATTGTGCCGCGGTTGCGGAAGAAGCAGACGAGGATCGCAAGCCCGATGGCGGCTTCGGCGGCGGCCACCGTCAGGACGAAGAGCGTGAAGACCTGCCCCGTGATGTCGTGGAGGTAGGCCGAGAAGGCGACGAGGTTGATGTTCACCGCCAGCAGCATCAGTTCGATCGACATCAGAAGAATGATGACGTTCTTCCGGTTCAGGAAGATGCCGAAGATCCCGATGACGAAGAGCGCCGCCGCGACGGTGAGGTAGTGTTCCAGTCCGATCATTGTCCCGTCTCTTCAAGGTCGAGCCCGCAGGCGAAGGACGCCAGCGCCGCGTCGGTGCTGCCATCCTCGGCAGGTGTCGTGTCGACGCCGTCCGGCGCACCCGGCAGAGCTTCGACCGCCACCGCCTCGCCGATCACGGCGGTCGACAGCGGATCGCAGATGACGCGGCGGCGCACGAAGGTCGTCTCGCCGTCCACGGTCTGTGTGGTCGTCAGGTCGATGCCGTTCTCGACCGGCCGCGCCTCGACGAAGGCATAGACTGCGGGATCCGTCACGACGTCGATCACGGTCATCGGCTCGGGGACCGGGATCTTCACCATGTCCTCTTCCTCGAGAACGGGAGCGGGGAGTATCTCGGCGGCGGCGCCAGAGGACGTTCCGCTGCCCTGGGCTTCGGTCAGCGAGCGGTTCGCGGTATCGACGGCGCCCTCGACGGCGCTGCGCATTGCCTCTGCGGCCGGCGCTTCCAGCGACGGCGGTGGCGTGTCGTCGGGAGATTCAGCCGTGGCGGCGGCTCCTGCATCGGCGGGCGTCTCGGCCAGGCCGGTGCCCTCCGGTATGGCGGCTCCGCCCGTCTCGGCCTCGGCCGGGACCGGGGTCGCACTTTCCTCGGCGGCAACGCTTTCCGGCGTCTGCTCGGCCCGCGCAGGCAGCGTGTCGGCGGAGGTCTCGGTCGCGGCCGTCTCGGTCTCGACCACCTCGTCCTTCGACCAGTTCAGCCACAGCGCAAGGACGACAACGGCCGCGAGGGCCCAGATCGCCAGCTTGAACAGCCCGCCCAAAGTTCCGAATACGCCGCGCTTCGCCATGTCAGAGCCCCTGTCCCGACTTCACGTCCTTGAGGACCATCGCCTTGGCCGGATCACGATACATCTGTTGCAGCACGTCCTGCCGCTTGACCCAGTCGCGGTGCCGCAGGGTCAAGACGATCGCGCCGACCATAGCCACGAGAAGGATCAGGCCGGCGAGCTGGAACAGCAGGAAATACTGGTCGTAGAGAACGCGCCCGAGGACATCGGTGTTGTGCCGACCCACCCCGATGATCGCATCGGGCGCCACGGCCATCGTGACCCCCTCGGCTGTGGTCCACACGCCGAAAGCCAGCGCCAGCTGCATCAGGATCACGACGCCGATCAGAAGTGCGAGCGGCATGTACTTGGCCATCTCGGCCTTCAGCTCGGCAAAATCCACGTCCAGCATCATCACCACGAAAAGGAACAGCACCGCGACGGCGCCGACGTAGACGATGACCAGCAGCATCGCCACGAACTCGGCCCCGAGCAGGACGAAAAGCCCCGCGGCCGAGAGAAAGGCCAGGATCAGCCACAGCACCGAATGGACCGGGTTTCGCGCGATCACGGTGAACAGCCCGCCGCCCACACAGGCGATCGCGAAGAGATAGAAGGCGAAGACCTGTGGCGTCATGCGTCGTCCTCCGGCCCGGTCTCCATGACCGAGCTTGCGAGCTCCATCGCCTTCGACATCGCGGGGACGCCCCCGAAGACGCCGACAAGGGCGATGGTCTCGGCGATTTCCTGTTTCGTGGCCCCCGCCTCCAGCGCGTGCCGGACCGTCAGCCGGATCTGCGCCTCGGCCTGGGCGCCGAGGATCGTCAGCGCGCCCAGGGTCAGCAGAAGCTTCGTCTTGGCGTCCAGGCCTTCGGGATTGAAGGTCTTGCCCATGACGGTTTCCATCATGTCCTTGGGCATCGTCGGCCAAAGCGCCTCGAACCCCTTGGGCGTAAAGGATTCAAGCGCCGGATTGACCGCCTTGGCCCACTCCTGGCTCATGCGCATCATCGCTTCGAAGGGGTTCTGCTGATCGGTCATCTGTACGGCGCGTCGATTTCGAGGTTGCGGGCGATCTCGGCTTCCCACCTGTCGCCGTTGGCGAGCAGCTTGGCCTTGTCGTAGAACAGCTCCTCCCGCGTCTCGGTCGAGAATTCGAAGTTCGGACCCTCGACGATGGCATCGACCGGACAGGCCTCCTGGCAGAAGCCGCAGTAGATGCACTTCGTCATGTCGATGTCATAGCGCGTCGTGCGTCGCGATCCGTCCTCGCGGGGTTCCGCGTCGATGGTGATGGCCTGCGCCGGGCAGATCGCCTCGCAGAGCTTGCAGGCGATGCAGCGTTCCTCGCCGTTCGGATAGCGGCGGAGCGCATGCTCACCCCGGAAACGCGGGGATAGCGGCCCCTTTTCGTGCGGGTAGTTCAGCGTCGCCTTCGGGCCGAAGAAATACTTCAGCCCCAGACCGAAGCCCTTGAGCACGTCGGTCAGAAGGAAGTAGCGCGTCGCCCTGTTCCAGTCGATGTTCGCCATTGTCAGACTCCCACGGTCCAGCGGGCCCAGGCGCCGCCAAGCACCTCGTAGCGGGCCAGGAACGCCACAAGCACGACCCAAGCCAGCGACAGCGGGAGGAACACCTTCCAGCCGATCCGCATGAGCTGGTCGTAGCGGTAGCGGGGCACGATCGCCTTCACCATGGCGAAGACGAAGAAGAAGAACGCCATCTTCAGCACCATCCACAGCGCGCCGTCGGGCAGGCCGGGGATGGGCGACAGCCAGCCGCCGAAGAACAGCAGCGTGGTCAGCGCGCACATCAGGAAGATCGCGATGTACTCGCCCGCCATGAACAGAAGGAACGGCGTTGACGAGTATTCCACCTGATACCCCGCGACGAGCTCGGACTCAGCTTCCGGCAGGTCGAAGGGCGGCCGGTTCGTCTCGGCCAGCGCCGAGATGAAGAACAGGAACACCATCGGGAAGTGCGGCAGCCAGTACCACGAGAAGAGGCCCCAGCCGCCGTCCTGCGCGCGCACGATGTCGCCGAAGTTCATCGAGCCGGTCGAGATGATGATGCCGACGATGATGAGGCCGATCGAGACCTCGTAGGAGATCATCTGCGCGGCGGAACGAAGGGATCCCAGGAACGGATACTTCGAGTTCGACGCCCAACCGCCCATGATCACGCCATAAACCTCGAGCGAGGACACGGCGAAGACATAGAGGATCGCGACGTTGAGGTTGGCAAGGACCCAGGTGTCCGAGAACGGGATCACGGCCCAGGCGATCATCGCCAGAACGAAGGACAGAAGCGGCGCCAGAAGGAACACGAAGCGGTCCGCTCCCGACGGGATCACGACCTCCTTCACGACGTACTTCAGCGCGTCCGCGACCGATTGCAGGATGCCCCAGGGACCGACGACGTTCGGGCCGCGCCGCATCTGCACCGCCGCCCAGATCTTGCGGTCACCGTAGACCAGGAACAGCAGGCTGATCATCACGAACGCGACGACCAGCAGCACCTGTGCCACGATGATGACGAGGATGCCGAGAGGCGTCGTCAGGAAATCGGCCATGAGTCCTCTTGTCCCATAGTACAGGGGCCGGTTTTTTGCCCGCCCCTTCTAAACATTATCTTCGCCGCGAGCGCCAGCCCCGACCGCTGCGCGTTAACCAATTAGGCCCCTATTCGGCAGCCAGCTTGCCCGCCGTCCGGGTCCGCATCATGCCCTGCAACTCGCCCATGAGGGGCGCCGCGCGCAGGACCGGGTTCGTCAGGTAATGCGCCTCGACGGACAGGCCGAAATCGCCGTGACCCGCGCCCTCGGCCTCGACCGGCTTCCACTCGTTCGCGGGCACGCTGTCGACGAAGCGCAGGTGCGGCACGTCCTTCAGGAGTGCCTGGCGAAGCTGCGCCAGGTTGTCGAAGGGCAGCGTGGCGCCCATCTCCGCCGAAAGGGCGCGCAGGATCGCCCAGTTCTCCTTCGCCTCGCCCGGCGGGAAGTTCGCGCGAAGGGCCAGTTGCGGGCGGCCTTCCGTGTTGACGAAAAGGCCGTTCTCCTCGGTCCAGGCGGCTGCCGGCAGGATGATGTCGGCGCGGTGCGCGCCCCTGTCGCCGTGGCTGCCCTGATAGATCACCGTCGGGCCCGCCGGGATCTCGACCTCGTCGGCGCCGAGCGAGTAGACCGCCGTCGCCCCATCGAGCGCGCCCTGCACGCCGCCCGCGGAAACCGCGCCCACGTCCAGCGCGCCCACGCGCGACGCGGCGGAATGCAGGACCAGGAATTTCGCGCCAGCCTTGTCGGCGACGCGCATCGCGTCCGCAAGAACGCCCTTGCCGCCGTCGAGCGTCAGTGCGCCCTGCCCCACGATCACGATGCTGGCGATGTCCTGATGGTCGTTGTGGTCCTCGTCGGCGAGCTTGGCCAGCGCTTCGCGCCCGGTGCCGACGTGGCTGTAAGGATAGCTCAGGTCCACAGGCTTGCCGACGAGCGTCACTTTCGCCCCGGCCAGCCAGGCCTTGCGGATGCGCGCGTTCAGAACCGGCGCTTCGTCGCGCGGGTTGGTTCCGATCAGCAGGATCGACTTGGCGCGGTCGATATCCTCGATCGCGGCCGTGCCGACGTAGGCCGAGCGGTTGCCGGCGGGCAGCTTGGCGCCGTCGGTGCGGCACTCGACCGACCCGCCCTGCCCTTCGACGAGTTGCTTCAGCGCATAGACCGCCTCGACCGGGGCCAGATCACCGACGAGGCCCGCGACCTTGCCGCCCTTCATGGCGGCGGCGGCAGCGGAAAGTGCCTCGGGCCAGGTCGCCGGACGCAGCTTGCCGTTCTCGCGGATGTACGGCCGGTCAAGCCGCTGGCGGCGCAGCCCGTCCCAGGCGAAGCGCGAGCGGTCGGACAGCCATTCCTCGTTCACGCCGTCGTTGTTGCGGGGCAGGATGCGCATGACCTCGCGCCCCTTCACGTCGATGCGGATGTTCGAGCCGAGGGCGTCCATCACGTCGATGGACTCGGTCTTGCGAAGTTCCCAGGGGCGCGCGGTATAGGCATAGGGCTTCGACGTCAGCGCGCCGACAGGGCAAAGGTCAATGATGTTGCCCTGCAACTCGGAATCGAGCGTCTGGTCCAGATAGGACGTGATCTCGGCGTCCTCGCCGCGCCCCGTCTGCCCCAACTCGGGCATCCCTGCGACCTCGGTGATGAAGCGCACGCAGCGCGTGCAGGAGATGCAGCGCGTCATCTGCGTGGCCACCAGCGGCCCTAGGTTCATGTTGTCGACGGCACGCTTCGGCTCGCGGTAGCGCGAGAAGTCGACGCCATAGGCCATCGCCTGGTCCTGAAGGTCGCATTCCCCGCCCTGGTCGCAGATCGGGCAATCGAGGGGGTGGTTGATGAGCAGAAACTCCATCACCCCTTCGCGGGCCTTCTTCACCATGGGAGAATTCGTCTTCACGACAGGCGGCTGGCCTTCAGGACCGGGACGCAAGTCCTTGACCTGCATGGCACAGGACGCAGTGGGCTTCGGCGGTCCGCCCACGACCTCGACAAGGCACATCCGGCAGTTGCCCGCGATCGACAGACGCTCGTGATAGCAGAAGCGGGGGATCTCGATACCCGCCTGCTCGGCCGCCTGGATCAGGGTCAGCGCGGGGTCGACCTCGATCTCGATTCCGTCGATGATGAGCTTCTTCAGGTCGGACATGGCCTCGGGTCCCTCGGGATGCCGCCGCCACTGTCCGGGCGGCCCTTACCTCGCCCGCAGGAGCTTCCCCGCGGCGCTGCCCTTGGCTATTTCTTCGAGGCCGACAGTGCAATAGCCTTCGGGGGATTTCGGGCTCGCGCCCCGTGCCGCAAGGTCCGCACGAATCCGTGTGCGCAGCTTTTCCTTCTCGGCCTTGTTGTCCTTCAGTTCATCGATCTGGGCGTCGGAATAGCCCTGATCCTTGGCGTACTGCTGCAGGGCGCGAAGGTAGCTGTAGGCGCGGATCAGCCGCGGCTGAATCGAGTCGCAGTTCTTCCTCACCTCGTCCGCCAGGCCGATGGCGTAGAAGCCGTTGAGGACGGTCGGATCCTTGTGCAAAGGCGCCAGCGCCTCGGCCGAGGTGCTGGTCGCGATGAACGCACAGGCAATCAGGGTACGATACATGGGTCTTCAACTCTCCTTCCGCCGGGGGTCCCGCAACCCGTTCGGCTGAGCGAGATATAATCCGGCATCCGCCTCTTGGGGAGGCCGGGTCACGCAAAACGGCGGATCCTCGCGGAGACGTGTGGATAAAGGAAGACTTGTCCCGTGATTTCAGAGACTTCCGGATCGCAAGAGATATGACAATTGTTTCGTCAGTTCACGCCGCCGGATGTCACCTCAGCGCGCCGTGCAGCGGGCGGCGAACACCAGGGCGTCGCCGTCCCGGGTGGCGGACCAGTCCCCGGTGGCGGGGTCGGTGACCCAGGCCGCGTCCGATCCGCCGAAGGTTTCCAGGCAATAGCGCGTCGCCTCGAAGCGGACGGACTCCCGCACCATGTCGACGGTGGCACCGGGCGCGTTGACCGAGATGCGCAGGTCGCGCGCGTCGTCGCCCTTTGCCAACCGCGCGCGGTACGGCAAGGCATCCGCAGCGACACCGCTTCCATTGAACCATCCGCGCACCACGCCGCAGCCCGGCAGCATCAGCACCGCGCAACAGAGGATCGCCACCTTCGACAAACGCATTCGTCGTGCCCTTCACCCGTCCAGAAGTCGCAGCAATGTGCCGACGTTCGTCCCGCTTCGCAACGCCTTGCGGGAATCTGCGCAGCTTTCCCGGTCGTTGTGTTCCTCTTGCGGCGGCTGGAGAAGCCAGTTCGACACGCCTCCGGCGCCCTTCCGGTCGCAGGCCATGGCGCAATTCCAGTCGAGGATGCTACGCCAGTGCGCCGCATTGATCCCGCGCTCCGAGAGTCTGGCCCAAGATGCGATGCAGGCGGCGTCGCAGGCCGCGAAGGGCTCGATGGACGCGGCCAAGTCCCGTCCCGACGATGCAAAGGCACAGGCAATTCCGCCGAAGAACGTGAACGTCTGAGAGGGTCCGGCCGGGCGTCCTGCCCAGCCCGCTATTCCGCAGCGACGCAGCCTTGCGTGCGCATGAGACCCTGTTCCCTCAGCCAGGACCACCCGAAGGCCTCGTCGCTGTCGCCCTGGACCTTCCGCCGCTCCAGCCGCTCGAGCGCTTCCTCCAGCGTGGGACGGTGACCCTCCGGCACCCACCACATGACGAAGTGCTGCTCGCCCAGGATCTCGAACCATTCCTGACGCCGGTCGTAGAACTGCTTGTGGATGGTCTTGAAGACAAAGGCTTCCAGCGTCTCGACGCTTTCCCAGACCGTCAGGTTCGACACGTACTGCGGATCGCCGTCGATCTTGGTCTCGGTGTTTCCGGTGCCCGGCTCGCCCGAACCCTCCATCATCCACACGAACCCCGGCATCCGCTTGCCGAGCCCGTTCACCCGGTCGAGATTCGCCATGAAGTCCGCCACGCGGGGATCGCCCGTGGGAGCGACGAGGCGTCCGACGTTCAATTCAGCGAGATGTCTGTCCGTCATTCCGCGTCACCCTTGTTTCCGGCCGAGACTACGGGCTCGCGCCGCGCCGCGCCAGCCTTCCGACGCCGGGTCGCGCGACGGGGTACGGCGGCTCTCGGCCACGGTTTCAGGGCGAGGATCAGCGCCATCAGAAGCGTCAGCACCAACGCCGTCGGCCCAAGCCTCTCTCCCCAGCCGTAGGCCCAGTGCCCCGGCTCGATCTTCGCCGCCTCGTCCCAAGCAAAATGCCCCGCCGCCACCGCGTTGAGCGCGACGTTCGCGGCAAGCGCGAAGTCCCACCACGCCCCATGACCGGCCAGCCGGTAGTAGCGCCAGAGCAGAAGCGGCGGCGCGAGCGCGTAGAGCGTGACGAGTAGAACTGCATTCATTCGACAGATGTAGGACGTAAGCCAGCGCTATCCCATGACAGGCGTTTGGGCGTCGCTTCGCATCGGACGCCTCACTCGAAAATTAGCGAACCGCCGCTCTCAGTGGCGCGACTGCGGCGCCTCGCAAATCCCCGTGAGCGCCTCTACATAGGTCTCCCGCTCGATTGGGCCGCTTGTTGGAGAATCTCCTAGAATCGCCCACTCCTCGGGCAGTTCATCTTCTGTCACGCGACCGTTGGCGTCCGCATCGTATAGTGCGAGGCCAACGATATTTGCCATGGGGCCCACGCTGCCTGTTTCGGGTCCGGCTCCTGACCTCGTGTCCAACAGGTCCGCAAACCACTCCGAGCGATCGAGGCTGCCGGACCCATTCAGATCGAGCGTGTCAAAGCGGTCCGAGATAAGGCTCCGGCAGTCCGCGAGAGCGGGAGCGGCAGAAACGAAAAGCCCGAGGCTCAAGATCGCCGCCGCCGCGCACGTCGTCTGAGACAACGTCACGTTACTCCGCCGCGACCGCCGCGCTGATCCGCCCGGCCTGCGTCGCCTTGATGCGGTCCTCGATCTCGCCCCGGAAGTGACGGACGAGCCCCTGGATCGGCCAGGCGGCCGCATCGCCGAGCGCGCAGATCGTGTGGCCCTCGACCTGCTTCGTGACGTCGAGAAGCATGTCGATCTCCTCGACCTCCGCCTCGCCGCGCACCAGCCGGTCCATGACGCGCATCATCCAGCCGGTGCCTTCGCGGCAGGGCGTGCACTGGCCGCAGCTTTCGTGCTTGTAGAATTTCGACAGCCGCCAGATCGCCTTGATGATGTCGGTGGAGTTGTCCATCACGATGACGGCGGCGGTTCCGAGACCCGACTTCTGCTCGCGCAGCCAGTCGAAGTCCATGATCGCCTCGTCCTTCATGATCTTGCCCGGCAGGCAGGGCACCGACGATCCGCCAGGGATCACGGCCTTGAGGTTCTTCCAGCCGCCCCGGATGCCGCCACAGTGCTTCTCGATCAGCTCCTGAAAGCTGATCGACATGGCCTCCTCGACGACACAGGGGTTCTCGACGTGGCCCGAGATCGCGAAAAGCTTGGTGCCGGCGTTGTTCGGCCGCCCGAAGCCCGCGAACCACTCGGCCCCGCGCCGCAGGATCGTCGGCGCAACTGCGATCGACTCGACGTTGTTGACCGTCGTCGGGCAGCCGTAAAGTCCCGCTCCGGCGGGGAACGGCGGCTTCATGCGCGGCATTCCCTTCCGGCCCTCGAGGCTTTCCAGAAGCGCCGTTTCCTCGCCGCAGATATAGGCGCCCGCGCCGTGGTGCAGGTAGAGATCGAAATCCCAGCCCGAGCCTGCGGCATTCGCGCCCAGAAGTCCGTCGTCGTAGCACTCGTCGATGGCGCGCTGAAGCGTCTCGCGCTCGCGGATGTATTCGCCGCGGATGTAGATGTAGCAGGCGTGCGCCCCCATCGCGAAGGACGCAATCAGGCAACCTTCGATCAGCGTGTGCGGATCATGGCGCATGATCTCGCGGTCCTTGCAGGTGCCCGGCTCGGACTCGTCGGCGTTGACGACCAGATAGCTGGGCCGACCGTCGCTTTCCTTGGGCATGAAGGACCATTTCAGACCCGTCGGAAAGCCCGCGCCGCCGCGACCGCGCAGGCCGCTGGCCTTCATCTGGTCGACGATCCAGTCGCGCCCCTTCGCAAGGATGCCGGCCGTGCCGTCCCAGTGCCCGCGCGCCTTCGCGCCGGCGAGGGAGCGGTCGTGCATCCCGTAGATATTCGTGAAGATACGGTCCTTGTCGTCCAGCATCAGTCTATCCCGTCTGCGCGAGCCAGAGGCCCGCGTTCACTCGTTCGTCCGGCCGCGTCGCCAGATTTGCCATGTCACGATCAGCGCCCAGAGAAAACCCGCAAGCGCGAAAAGGTCGACGAGGAAGACATAGCGTTCCGGAAGGCCAAGCTTGCCGCCAAGCCATTGGGCCGCCATCCACAGGATCATGGTCCCCGCGATGACAAGCGAGACAACCCGCGCCTGACGCGCAAGAGTCCTGTCTGTGCCCGGGTCCTCGGCCATCCCTGGTTCCATGTCGACGCGTCCCGAGTGCTATACTGCCGCGCCATGCACCGGCGCAACACGGGTTTTCCGGTCCAACGGGACGGCCCTCGCCCTCGCCTAGTAGACCCCGCCCTTGTCGACGCGCTTCGAAAAGTCGGTTTCGCCGCCATCGGCCAGCATCCGCGCCTGGCTGACCCACTTGTCCCGCGTCACCCGGCCCTTGAAGCCCTCGAGATTGTGATCGACCCAGGCGATTTCCGACGCCGACCAGTTGCCGATCTGCTCGAAGTGCCAGAAGCCGAGGCTGTTCAGCAGCTTCTCGAGCTTCGGGCCCACACCCTTGATGCGCTTGAGGTCGTCGGCCTCCCCACCCCGCGGCGCGTCGAGTCCCGAGGGCCGCTCGCCGGGTCCTGCGGTGTCTGCCATGGCTTCGCTCGTCTCGTGCGCGGCGGGTTCGGGCTCTATGGCCGCCGGCGCCGGGTCCGGGACGGGTGCAGGGTCGGGATCGGGCATCGGCGCGGGGTCGGGATCGGGGATGGGCGCAGGGTCGGGTGGTGGCACCGGGGCGGGCTTCGGATCGGGGCTGGCAGCCGCGCCCGATGGCGAAGACGCCGTTTCGACCGATGCCGGCTCGTCCGCCGGCTCGGTATGCGCGACGACGCCCTCGGGTCCCGGAGAGGGTTTCGGCGCCGAGGCCGGCTCCGGCGCGACGGTGCCTTCGGGCGCGGCGGTGTTGCCCAGGGCGGGCATGCCATGGAACCAGAGCCAGATCACGACGGTCGACAGGAGTGCGATCAACAGGGCGATGAAGAAGGCCGCGATGAAGCCGTAATCCCCCGGCCAGAACAGCACGATGAAGCTGACCAGGAACAGGCCGATCCCTGCGCCCCAGACTACTGAATTCGAAGCCTTCTCATGTCCCGACATGACGTCCCCCCTGTTGGTGGCCGTTCCAGACTGCACAACGAGGGACACGGATCAAGGGAAAGACGGGTCGACGGATCGATTCCGCCTTGTCAGACCTCGCCCCTGTCCGCCCGCTTCGAGAACTCCGTCTCGCCGCCGTCCGCGAGGATCCGCGCCTGGCTGACCCAGTCGTCGCGCGTGACCCGGCCCTTGAACCCTTCGAGGTTCCGGTCGACCCAGGTGATCTCTTCCCCGGTCCAGGCGGCGATCTGGTCGAAGTGCCAGAAGCCCAACCGGTTCAGCAGCGCCTCGAGCTTCGGCCCCACGCCCCGGATGCGCTTGAGGTCGTCCGCTCCGCCCTCCCGCGCCTCGGTCAGGCCCCCGGGCCTGACGCCCGGTCCGGTGTCTTCGGCGCCCTCGCCGTCCGGCGTGGCGTCGTAGCCGACGGAACGCCCGGTCAGAGCTTCCTCGGGCGGCACAGCGCCGGTCTGGTCCACCGTATCGTCGGGCTCGGCCGGCGTGTCACCTCTCGGCGCGATGTCGCCCTGCACGCCTCGGGGCGTCACGTCCGACGGTGTCGGCTCGACCTCGGCATCGGCCGAGGAACCCGCGGTGTGCTCGGGCTTGCCGATGGACTGGTCGCCGCCCCCCTGGCCTTCGACCTCTGACACACCGTCCGAGGCGTCGCCGCGCAGCCGCGCCTCGCTGTCGCTCGGACGCTCGGGATCGTCCTGCTCGGCCGGGTCGCTCAGCCACGGCGTCACGAGCGGCACTTCGGTGCCGTCGATGCGCTTGAGCGTGTCGCCGATGTCGACCGCAAGCTGGACGCTGGCGTTGTACTGCCTGCGCCCGCTCTCGAACTCCTTGAGGCTTGTGAGGCCGGCTTTCGGTTCGGCAGCGAAGCGTCCGTTCTGGGGACCCGGAACCGGGACGCGGCCTTCGGACATCTCGTCGAGAATCTCTGCAAAGCGCTCGGCGGTCAGGTCCTCGTAGTAATCCTTGCCGATCTGCGCCATCGGTGCGTTGGCGCAGGCGCCAAGGCATTCGACCTCTTCCCAGGTGAACTTGCCGTCGCCGGACAGGACATGGGCCTTGGGCGCGATTTTCTCGCGGCAGACCGCCATCAGGTCCTCGGCCCCGCAGATCATGCAGGACGTCGTGCCGCAGACCTGGACGTGCGCGATGCTGCCGGTCGGAGTGAGTTGGAACATGAAGTAGAAGGTCGCGACCTCGAGGACGCGGATATAGGCCATGTCGAGCATCGCCGCGACGCGTTCCATCGCCGGACGCGACAGCCAGCCCTCCTGCTCCTGCGCCCGCCACAGAAGCGGGATCACGGCGCTCGCCTGGCGGCCCTCGGGATATTTTGTGATCTGCGCCTCGGCCCAGGCCAGGTTGGCGGGCGTAAAGGCGAAGCTGTCGGGCTGCTCGGGATGCAGGCGGCGGAGCATGGGCGTTCCCCGTTGTTCGGTTCCGCCTGTCTCTCGCCCAGACGGGCGCGGGATTCAAGTGCCCAAGGGACGCGCCCTATCAGCGCGAGGCGGTCTCGCCGCCGCAAAGGGGCGGCGCCAGCGTGCCGCTCAGCGAACCGATCTCGAGAGCGCCCTGCGCCTGCATCGGCGCGAGGATCGCCTGAAGCTGCGGCTCGCCCAAGTCGGGAAGCGCGGTGAGGATGTCCTCTTCCGACAAGGTGCAGCCCGCGTCCGAGAAGGCCTGCAGCACTTGGTCGCGATAGCTGGCCTCGGGCTGCGGCGGCGGGCACAGAGAGGCAGGAATGCTCATGCGTCCGTCCGACGACTGCGTGCCCAGCCCCGAGACCTCGAGATCGGTGAACACGCGCCGCGCGGCCTCGAACGAGATGCCGAGGGGCGCGAGCGTCGGCGCCACGTCCGCGGGCGCGATGACGCAGCCCCGTGCGGCCAGTGCGGTGAAGATCATCCTTGCCTCGGGGTCCGCGAGGATCTCCTCGGCCGTCTTCGCCTCGCCACCGAGCGGGACGGTCGGCGTCGTGGCCCCGAGCGTCGGATAGTCGCCGATCGGCCTGCGGTCGCCCATAAGGCCGGGCCCCCGGTCGGACGGCAGCGGCGTCGGATCGGCCTCCTGCGCCAAGGCCGCGCCCGCAGCGCAGAGGCAGAAGATGATGGCCGGTATCCGCATGATGTCCCCTCTGCTCACGGGCGTAGAGTTACCCCGTTCAACGAGGATGTCACGCGCCTTCGACGGGCCTCAGCGGTCCACTTCGCCGAACACGATGTCCATCGTGCCGATGATCGCGGCCACGTCCGCCAGCATGTGCCCATGCGCGAGGTGGTCAATGGCCTGAAGGTGTGGATAGCCCGGCGCGCGCAGCTTGGCGCGGTAAGGCTTGTTGCTGCCGTCCGCGACCAGGTAGACGCCGAACTCGCCCTTTGGCGCCTCGACCGCGCAATAGACCTCGCCCGCAGGGACGTGGAAGCCCTCGGTATAGAGCTTGAAGTGGTGGATCAGCGCTTCCATCGAGGTCTTCATGTCGGCGCGCTTCGGCGGGGTGATCTTGCCGTACGCGAGGATCGGCCCCGGCTCGGCCTTCAGCTTGGCGCAGGCCTGGCGGATGATGTTCACGCTCTCGCGCATCTCGGCCATCCGGCAGAGATAGCGGTCGTAGCAGTCGCCGTTGGTCCCGACCGGAATCTGGAACTCGAACTCGTCGTAGCATTCGTAGGGCTGCGACCGGCGCAGGTCCCAGGCCATGCCCGAGCCGCGCACCATGACGCCCGAGAACGCCCACTCCAGCGCTTCCTCCTCGGACACCACGCAGATGTCGACGTTGCGTTGCTTGAAGATGCGGTTGTCGGTCAAGAGGTTGTCGATGTCGTCGAGGTGCTTCGGAAACTCGACCGCCCACTGGTCGATATCGTCGACGAGTTGAGGCGGCAGGTCCTGGTGAACGCCGCCCGGCCGGAAGTAGGCCGAATGAAGCCGTGCCCCGCTGGCGCGCTCATAGAAGACCATCAGCTTCTCGCGCTCTTCGAAGCCCCAGAGCGGAGGGGTCAGCGCGCCCACGTCCATCGCCTGCGTCGTTACGTTCAGAAGGTGGTTCAGTACCCGCCCGATCTCGGAATAGAGAACGCGGATCAGGCTTGCGCGGCGCGGCACTTCGACCTTTGTCAGCTTCTCGATGGCGAGGCACCAGGCGTGTTCCTGGTTCATCGGCGCGACGTAGTCGAGACGGTCGAAATAGGGCAGGTTCTGAAGGTAGGTCCGGCTTTCCATCAGCTTCTCGGTGCCCCGGTGCAGAAGCCCGATGTGCGGGTCGCACCGCTCGACGATCTCGCCGTCAAGCTCGAGGACCAGCCGCAGCACGCCGTGCGCCGCCGGGTGCTGGGGCCCGAAGTTGATGTTGAAGTTCCGGATCTTCTGCTCGCCCGTCTGGGCGTCCTCGAACGTGCCGTCCATGATCCTATCCTTCTGGCCGCCACGCCCCGGGCATCCGGCCCAGCACGCGTTCCGCGGTCTCGTATTGGGGGGCGAGCCAGCGTGCCGCCGCGCGCCGCTGCTGCCGCGTGATCTCCAAAGGCTGTCCCCGGTGAACGGGGACGGGGTCCGCCGCCATAGGCGCGATCCCGAGGAAGGCGCAGATGCGCAAAAGCCCCTCGCCCGCCACCATCTCCTCGAACACCTCCGACAGCCAGCGCCCGCCCGGCACCGCCGCCGCCAGCCGCTTCAGGGTGCCCGCGTAGTCCGAACGCCGCGCGATCTGGTCTTCCTCGCCCGCGATGGTGCGGTCGAGGATGCGGGCGCAGCGCTGGCGCGTCACCGTGCCGTCGGGATCGCGCCGCGCCGCAATCATGCGGACGTGGCTCCACAGTCGGTCGACCGGATCGCGCATCAGGAACAGGACGCGGACGTCCCGAGCCACCGTCGCCATCTCGCGCAGCCGCCGCTCAGGCAAAAGCGCATAGGCCGGCGTCATGTCGCCCACCACCTGTCCGTCCCTCGCGCCGTGGCCGAGATACTCGAGATAGCCCGTCGGATCTGCGCCGCCACGCTCCAGCACGTCCATCCAGGCCGCGCGGTCAGCGAGACGCCGCGCCTGGTCCGCGTCGGGAGCCTGCCCCGCCGACGCGAGCCGCGTCAGAAGCGCCTCGTGTTCGGCACGGTGCTTCTTCAGCTCTCGCGAAAGGCGCCCGCCCTCGACGGCGTCGAACCAGTGAAGCTCCTTGATCGAGCGCATGTGGCAGTCGGGGTGCGCGGAAAGCTGGCGGTGCAGCCAGTCCGTTCCCGCCTTCGCCGCGCCGATGCAGAGGAACACCACGTTCATCGGCCTCAGCCCTTCGCCCCGGCCGCCTTGTCGTCGCCCGGCAGGATGTATTCGGCCCCCTCCCAGGGCGACATGAAGTCGAACTGCCGGTACTCCTGCACCAGCTTGACGGGCTCGTAGACCACGCGTTTCTGCACGTCGTCGTAGCGGACCTCGGTATAGCCCGTGGTCGGGAAATCCTTGCGCAGCGGATAACCCCGGAAGCCGTAATCGGTGAGAATGCGCCTGAGGTCGGGGTGCCCCGAGAACAGGATCCCGAACATGTCGAAAATCTCGCGTTCGTACCAGTTGGCCGAGGGATGAACCCCCACGATCGAGGCCAGAGTTTCGTCCTCGCGGACCGATACCTTCACGCGGATCCGGTGGTTCTGGTACATCGAGAGGAAATGATAGACCACGTCGAAGCGCACCTCGCGCTCGGGCCAGTCGACGGCGGTGATGTCGATCAGAGTCGAGAACCGGCCGTTCGGATCGGTCTTCAGGAAGTCCACGAAATCCGCCAGAGAGGCATTCGCCACCGTCAGCGTCAATTCGCCATGCGCGATCTCGGAGGACAGCACGCAGTCCGAGCGCTTGGCTTCGATGTGGGCGGCGAGTTCCTGAAGGGCTTCGGACATGGCTGTCTCCTCAGCGCGTGATGGTGCCGGTGCGGCGGATCTTCCGCTGAAGCTGGAGGATGCCGTAAAGCAGCGCCTCGGCGGTCGGCGGGCATCCGGGGACATAGATGTCCACCGGCACGATGCGGTCGCAGCCGCGCACGACGCTGTAGCTGTAGTGATAATAGCCGCCGCCGTTGGCGCAGGATCCCATCGAGATCACGTAGCGCGGCTCGGGCATCTGGTCGTAGACCTTGCGCAGCGCAGGCGCCATCTTGTTGGTCAGCGTGCCGGCCACGATCATCAGGTCCGACTGCCGGGGGGAAGCGCGCGGCGCGGTCCCGAAACGCTCGAGGTCATAACGCGGCATCGAGGTGTGCATCATCTCGACGGCGCAGCAGGCCAGCCCGAAGGTCATCCAGTGCAGGCTGCCGGTGCGCGCCCAGTTGATGATGTCGTCGGTCGACGTGACGAGGAAGCCCTTGTCCTGCAACTCGCGGTTCAGCGTGGTCGTCGCGACCTCGCGGTCAGGGCCCGCATCGTTGGTGTTGAGCGCAACGGACATGGAAAACTCCGGTCTTTCGGGCTGTCGGGTTCATCTAACCCCTCACCCCCAGAGCGTCAACGCGACACCTGCCCGGGAGGGATGAAACTTCCGCGAGGAGGACGCGTGACTCTCCGGACAGACGCGCTAGGAACCCTCTGATGTTCAAGACGACTCTTGCCGTGGCGCTCGTCGCGGTCCTTCCCCTGTCTTCTGCCGCGCACGAGTTCTGGATCGACCCTCAGGATCCCGGCCCGAACGCCGGCGACACATTGGTCGCTGACTTCCGCGTGGGCGACCTTCTCGCCGGATCGTCCCTGCCCTGGCTCGATACGATGGTGGCCGAGGCTCTCCACCACCCGCCGGAGGGGCCGCCTGTTCCCCTCTCCTCTCTCCTCGGCGACAGGCCTGCGCTGAGCGTCGATCTGACCACCGAGGGGCTGCATCGCATCACGACCGTCACCCACCCGGCCTACGTCACCTTCGATTCCCTCGCGGCTTTCGAAGAGTATCTGGACTACGAGGGGCTGGACCTGAAGCCGGACGATCATGTCGCGCGAGGGCCCGCTCCCATGGCAATCTCGGAGGAGTACATCCGCAACGCCCGTACTCTCGTCTCCGCAGGCACGCTGGAAAGAGGCAGCGCAGACACACCGACCGGCCTCGAGCACGAGTTGGTCGTGACCGGGCATCCCTTCGAGCCGGGTGCGGAGTGGGTCGAAGTGACGCTGCTGTGGCAGGGCCGCCCGGTTCCGGATGCGTCGGTGGCCCTGATCCGGGCTCTCCCCGGACAAGAGGGCACACGGCGCATCTTGCGGACCGATGCGAGAGGCGCAGTCACCGTCCCGCTCGGCGGGCCAGGGGGGTATCTGCTCAACGCAGTGCGAATCGTGCCGGTCGATGGTCCCGGCGCCGTGCGACGGCGAAGCCACTGGGCCTCGCTCTTCTTCGAACTCTCGCGATAGATACGGCCCGGCGCAGGGCCGGGCCGCTTGATCGTCTACTCTTTTGCGCCGGCTGAGCAGGAGTTGCCCGGGCAGTCCGGCGCCTTTTCCACGGGACGCTGGCCTTTGGCCGAACCGAGGGTCTGCGCGGGTCCGACGGTCTCCGTCCCGACGGTCTCGCCCGGGACTTCCGTATTGCCCTGGTTGTGGGCCTTTGCGAAGGCCGATCCGGACGCGAGAAGCAACGCGGCGGCGGCGATCGAGGTCAGTTTCGTCATGCTGGTCATATGGAGCCTCCTTGTGTCAGCACGGAAGCCACGTCGCAGTCGCCAGATAGTTTCGCCGGCTCAACAAATGAAAACGGCGGCACAAGGCCGCCGCGTCTCAAGCCGGGCCGGGATCACTCCCAGTCCATCGCGCCTTTCTTCCACTCGTAAGCGAAGCCGGCGGTCAGGACGGCGAGGAACGCCATCATCGACCAGAAGGCCACGTCGCTGAGGCTGCCGAAGGCCACCGCCCAGGGAAACAGGAAGGCGATCTCGAGGTCGAAGATGATGAACAGGATCGACACGAGGTAGAAGCGCACGTCGAATTTCATCCGCGCGTCGTCGAAGGCGTTGAAGCCGCATTCGTAGGCCGAGAGCTTCTCGGGGTTCGCGTCGTTCGGCGCGACGAGGACCGCGGCCAGGATCAGGACAAGACCGAGGCCCACGGCGATGCCGAGGAAGACGAGGATCGGCAGGTATTCCAGCAGGATCAGCTCCACGTCGGTCTCCATAGCCATCGGTCGCACCCTGACGGGTCGCACCGGTCGGCCCCTGCATACGTCGCTCACCCGGGACGGTCAACGCTCGAGGATGAGCGGCCGCGATCCGGGCGGCCGCGATCTCGGGCAGAGCGCGCGGTCATGGATCAGGGCGGGTCAACGCTCGCAGGTAAGCGGCCGCCTTTTGAGCGACCGCCGCGATCCCAGGCAGAGCGCGCGGTCATGGATCAAGGGCGGGTCAGGGTTCAGGGACGGCCGGCGGCGTCTGAGCGTCGCCCGCCTCTTCCGGCGAGATGGCGTCGCTGTCGGGTGTCCCCACTTCCCCTGTCCCGTCCGGGGCGGGAGGCGGCGTGACGAGACCTGCGAAGACCGACTGGGGGTCCGCGCCTCGCGCGATGGCACGGGCCGCCACGCCTTGTGCGTTGCGTGGAACGTCGACGCCCTCGCTACGGGCGGTCTGAACCGCGTCGCGGGCCGCCTGGCCCACTGCGCGTGGGGTCGTCACGGGCTCCCGCGGTACCGGGGCGCGAGTGGCGGCGGAAGCAGAGGCAGTCATCGGCATGGTCATTCGGTCTCTCCTTTAAATCAGGTCGCGGCGTCTCACTCGCGCCTCTGCAGTTCGATCATTCCCTGGATGTCGCGGCTCAGGGTCGCAACCTCGTCGAGAAGACCGCCGATCTTGTCCTGGAACCGTCCGAGCTGACCGATGATCTCGGCCAGCCCCAGACCCGCTGCACCCATCCGCGCCATCTCGATCTTGCAGAGCACCCGCGTGGTGCCGAGGCCGAGGATGTGGCGGTGCATGGCGGAACAGGCCATCTGGATGCGCATCGCTTCGCCCTGGATGACCTCAAGCCCCTTTTCCGCGCGGCGGGCGTATTCTCCGACGATGGCGTTGAGGTTCGAACGCTCGGCGTCGACGTCGATCATGCCCAGCTCGCTGCGTTCGGCCACGAGCTGGCGGTCGCATTGTCGCAGGATGCCCACCACGCCCTCGAGGAACATCGACATGTCGACGCTGGCGTTGATGGTCGAAAAGTTGCTGTCTTCGCCCACGACATGCGTCTCGAACCACTTCGAGATGTCGGACGACATCGAGCCGTAGTTGCCCGACAGCGTGCTGAACGGACCCCCGGTCGGTTCCAGCCGCGAGGCCATGACGCGCATGTTGTGAGGAATGATCTGGACCGCCGCGAAGGACTGGACCAGTTCGTCGGTCGCCGCCTTCAGGCGTTCGGCCGCGTCGAGCATGGCCTTGAAGCGCAGAAGCCGCGTGTCGCGCGGCAGCCGCAGGCCCTCGTTGCGCGATTGAAGCTCTTCGGTCAGAGCGTGCGAGGCGAAGCGGGCATAGCTGTCGAAGCCGTGGTCGCGCAGCCGGGCGACGAACCGTTTCGCGCTGTCTTCGGGCGACAGACCCTCGTCCGTTTCGGCTTTTCGAAGCGCGTCGTATTCCGCGCGAACCTCGTCGAAGAGAAGGCTCGACGGCTTGATCCGGGCCGAGAGATACCCGCCTTCACACGGCAGGACGCAGGCGAAGACCCAATAATGCAGGCCGTCGCGCGCGCGGTTCTTGACATAGGCCCCGATCGCCTCGCCGCGCTTGATCGTGTCCCACATGAGCCAGAACAGACCTTTCGGCGTGTCGCGGTGACGGATCACCTTGTGCGGCGCGCCCAGAAGCTCTGGCCAGTCGTAATCCGCGGTGCGGCGGAAGACGTGGTTGCCGCTGCGGATGACGCCGCGGTCGTCGGTGCGCGAGAAGAACACCTCGTCGAGGCCGAAGGGCGCCTCTCCCGTCGCGGGGCGGATATCGCGCAAAGCGGCGGCCCCATCCTCGAAGAGGGGACCCGATGCGGGCTGGGACGGGGACGGGGTGACTTTGGGTGTGTCGAACATGGCCTGCGGATAGCAGGGATTCGCTGCCGAAGGATTAAGCCGGCCTCAGTCCTGCGTCAGCCGACCTTCGATGATGTGCTCGTTCACCTCGAGCCAGCGCGCGCGGTAGGCGAAGCGCGCCGCCGCCGCCACGTCGTTCTGGAAGGCCGCGTTGACCCCCGCACCGATGGCCGCGCCGACGAAGGGCACGGCCTGCGCCATCTTCCTCGTCGCCAGGTTGACACCAAGCGTCTGCGCCACCCTCCGCGTGGCCGCGACGGTGCCCGCCGACTGCCCCGTCAGGTTGACGATCTTGCCCCACTCCTCGGGCGACATCTCGGACCGCTCGCGCGCCAGCCGCTCGATGGCCGCCAGACGCTCGTCGCGCCCGTTCGCGCCGGCCAGCTGCAGAACATCGAGGATATAGAGCCGCTCCGCCTCGGTGGCGGCCCCGAACCCATAGCAGAGCCCCGTCAGACGCACTGTCCGAAGCGCCAGCGTGATCGTCGTCGGAATGTCGATGGCAAGACCCAGCGCACCCAGGGCCCCGGCCGCGCCGCCGCCCGTCACCGCATAGCCCAGCGCCCAGCGGCGCACCTCGGCCGCCGCCTCGTCGCAAGCGGCTAGATCGGAAAAGTCGTGCTGGATCGCGGCCTTGCGGATCGAACTCGATGCCGCCCACTCGGCCCCGCGAATGGCCGCTTCGATGACCTCGGGCGGCATGAAACGGCGTGTGACTGCGCCCAGTGGCGCCGCGACGGCCCGCACCGCGCGCGGCAGGCTCGACGGAGGGGCCGCTCGGTACGCGTCCTGTTCGGCCAGCACGGTCTCGACGTACTGGACGACGACATCGGTCCCCTCGCTCATCGCTCCTCCCGCATGGCGCGTAGCTCGATCGTGCGCGTGGCCGTCATGTCCGCATGGCATCCCGCTCCCGCGATCGAGCGCATCGAGCCCGCACCCCATTGCGCACGGGCCAGGGCACATTCGGCATCCCGGAACGCGATCCACGCGCGCTGCGCAGCCTTGAGCGCCGCGGCGCGCGGGGGAATGCCGGGAAAGGAGGCGGCTTCCTCGGCATCCTGTTCGTCGAAGACGGCCATCGTCGCCTTGTATTCCTCGTTCAGATGGCGATCCCAGGCCGCAGCCTCGGCCATCAGGCACGAGGACATGCCAAGCGTCGTCTGCCCGCCGTCTTCGCGGTCCATGCAGGAGCCGGAGACGGCATCCCGGCAGCCGTTCAGCGCCTCGGATGTCTCGGCAGAGGAATAACAGGCGTCAAGCGCCGGTCCGTAGGCGTCGAGTTCGTGCTCGGTCGCGCCGGCGGGGGCGCCGAAGGCGAGAACGACAGCAATCAGGGTGGGGGCAAAGCGCATCACACATCAAGAGATAGGCGTTCGCTGCGTCTCCGTCACCTCCCTCCTCGCACGCGCCGTCAGGAACGGTACTCGGGGTTCTCGAAGCCGAAGCGAGACCCGGCCTTCCAGGCCTCGCGGTCGTTGCCTTGCCTCGGGTAGCCGCCGGCCTCTTTCAGCATCCGCGCGAGGTGCATCAGGTTCCAGGTCATGATCGTCGTGTTGCGCTGCGTGAACTCGTTGTCGAATCCCACCCGGCCGCCCTGCCCGTCGTCGTCGCCATAGGACGGCCCCGGCCCGGCCTCGCCGATCCAGCCGCAATCGGCCTGGGGCGGGATGGTGTAACCGAGGTGGTTCAACGCGAAGCCAAGCGACATCGCGACGTGCTTGATGCCGTCCTCGTTGCCGGTGATGACCGAGCCTGCAACCTTGCCGTAGAACACTGACTGGCCCTTGTCGTTCAGCTTGGCCGACATGGCGTAAAGCCGCTCTATCAGAAGACGGCAGACGCTCGACTCCTCTCCGAGCCAGAGGGGTGTTCCGACCACGAGGATGTCGGCGGCCTTCACCCTTTCCCACAGCTCCGGCCAGTCGTCGCGGTCCCAGCCTTCGTCGGTCATGTCGGGCTGGACGCCGGGCGGCACAGTCCAGTCGTTCAGGTAGATCTCGTCGACCGAGACGCCCTCCTTGCGCATGATCGCGGAACTGGCGTTCAGGAGAAGCTGCGTATGGCTCTCGGTCCGCACCTTCTTTAGCGAGGTGTTGACGTAGAGCGCAGCGAGATCGTCGAAGCCGGACATGGGACCCCCTTCAGTTGGCAAGGGGGACCAAATAGCCCTCGACCGGCGGCCGGCCACTCATTCGGACGAGGCGCGCGCCTTCAGCTCCCTGCGGATCACCTTGCCCGTCACCGTCATCGGCAGCGCGTCGAGAAACGCCACCTCTCGCGGATAGAGATGCGCTGAAAGCCGATCCCGCACCCAGGCCTGCAACTCGGGGGCCGCGACCTCCGCCCCCGGCTTGAGGACGACGTAGGCCTTGACGACCTCGGTCCGCAGAGGGTCGGGCTTGCCGACGACGCCAACCGTCGCCACGGCGGGATGGGTCATCAGGCAGTCCTCGATCTCGGCCGGCCCGATGCGGTAGCCGGCGCTGGTGATGACGTCGTCTTCCCGCCCCACAAAGCGGATGAACCCGTCCTCGATCACGCCCCGGTCACCCGTCACCAGCCAGTCGCCGCGAAACTTGTCGGCAGTGGCCTGCGGGTTGTTCCAGTACCCCAGCATCATCGAGCCCGCGCCCTTGCGCACCGCGATGTCGCCCTCGCCCACCGTCTCGCGCCCCTCGCCGTCGATCACCGCGACTTCGAAGCCCGGCACTGCCTTGCCGATGGCTCCGGGCCTTGGCGCGAACATCGCCGAGGACGAACTCGCCACCATGTTGCACTCGGTCTGGCCGTAGAACTCGTTGATCGTGAGGCCAAAGGCGCGACGACCCCAGTCCAGCATCTCGGCCCCCAGGGGCTCGCCCCCCGAGGCGACCGAGCGCAGGCCGGGGATTGCCGCATCCGACGCTTTGAGCATCCTGAGCGCGGTGGGCGGGAAGAAGACGTTGCGCACGCCACCCTCGGTCACGATGCGCGCGCAGGCTTCGGGCGTGTACTTCTCCATCCGCGCGGCCACGACCGGGACGCCGAGCGCCAGACCCGGCATCAGCACGTCGAAGAGCCCCCCGATCCAGGCCCAGTCCGCCGGCGTCCATATGACGTCGCCCGGCTGTCCGAGATAGTCGTGGCTCATCTCGACCCCCGGCAAGTGGCCGGTCAGGACGCGGTGGCCGTGCAGCGCGCCCTTCGGCTTGCCCGTGGTGCCCGAGGTATAGATGAGGACCGCCGGATCCTCCGGGCCAGTGTCGGCGAAGGACAAGGGCGCGGATGCGAGCGCCTCCGAGGCCGGCACGATGACCTCGAGATCGAACGGAACGAGCATCGCCGCGCCCTCGGGGTCCGTCACGACGACGCGCGCGCCCGAATCTCCCAGCCGCGACGCCAGAGCATCCTCCCGGAAGAGCTTGAAAAGCGGGACGGATATCGCGCCCAGGCTCCAGGCGGCCAAGTGAGCCGCAGCACACCAGGGGTCCTGGCTCAGAAGGACGCCCACCCGGTCGCCCCGCACGACACTGCGTGCCGAAAGCGACTTCGCCAGCGCCCCCGTCATGCCGCGCAGGTCGCCGAAGGTCACCTCGCGGCCAGCCCCAAGATCCCGGATCGCCAGCGCTTCGTCCGGCTTCTCCAGCACCTGCCGGGCCATGTTCAGCCGCTCGGGAAACTCCCACCGGAATCCGGCCTTGAGCGCGTCATATCCCAGAGGTTCGAGCACACCCTCCCCCTTCATCGGTCCCCAAATATCCCGGGGAGCGCGAGGGGCCGCGCCCCTCGCTCCCGCCCTATTCGACCGTCACCGACTTCGCGAGGTTCCTCGGCTGATCCACGTCCGTCCCCTTGGCGACAGCGGTGTGATAGGCCAGCAACTGCGCCGGGATGGCGTAGAGCACCGGCGCGATCAACTCCGGCACCGTCGGCATCTCGATCACCTGCCAGCACCCCTCGCTCGCTTCGACCGCGCCAAGGCGGTCGGTGACGAGAACGACCTTGCCACCCCGCGCCATGACCTCTTGCATGTTCGAGACGGTCTTGTCGAAAAGCGCGGTCCGCGGCGCGAAGACGATGACGGGGACGCTTCGGTCGATCAGCGCGATGGGTCCGTGCTTCAACTCGCCGGACGCATAGCCTTCGGCATGGATGTAGCTGATTTCCTTCAGCTTCAGCGCGCCTTCGAGCGCCAGCGGGAACATCGAGCCCCGACCGAGGAAGAGGATGTCCTGCGCCTCGGCGAGCTTGACCGAGGTTTCCTCGATCCGCTCCGACGCGGCCAGCGCCTGCGCCATCAGGCCCGGCAGCGAGGAGAGCGACGCCATGTGACCTGCCATCGCCTCGTCCGTCACGCGTCCCCGGTCGCGCCCCGCCTTGAGCGCGAGAAGGAGAAGGACAAGCAGCTGGCAGGTGAAAGCCTTGGTCGAGGCGACCCCGATCTCGGCCCCCGCGAAGATCGGCAGCGCGAGGTCGCTTTCGCGCGCGATGGAGCTTTCGGGCACGTTCACCACCGAGACGATCCGCGCCCGCGTCGCGACATGGCGCAGCGCCGCCAGCGTATCAGCCGTCTCGCCCGACTGGGACACGAAGATCGCCAGCGTCTTCGGGCCGACCGGCGCATCGCGGTAGCGGTACTCCGACGCCACGTCGACCTCGACGGGGATGCCGGCAAGCTGCTCGAACCAGTATTTCGCCGTGGCGCAGGCATAGTAGGCTGTGCCGCAGGCGACCATGACGATGCGGTCGACCTCGGCGAAGTCGGGCGTCGTCTCCGGCAGCGTGATCGCGCCGTCGTTCAGATAATGCGCCAGCGCGTCGGCGAGGACCGTCGGCTGCTCAGCGATCTCCTTCGCCATGAAGTGCTTGTGACCGCCCTTCTCGATCCGCGCCGTGTCGATCTGGATCGTGCGCACCTCGCGGTTGGCCTTGCTGCCCGAGCCGTCCCAGAACTCGACGCCCTGGCGGGTCAGGACGGCGCGGTCGCCCTCCTCGAGATAGCTGATGCGGTCGGTCAGGGGCGCCAGAGCGATGGCGTCGGAGCCGAGGAACATCTCGCCCTCGCCATACCCAACCGCCAGAGGAGAGCCGCGGCGCGCTGCGACGATCAGATCCTCCTCTCCGTCGAAGAGGAAGGCCAGCGCATAGGCGCCCTCGAGCCGCGCGATGGTCTGCTCGGCCGCATCGCGCGGCGAGAGGCCCTGATCGATGAACGACTGGCAGAGAAGCGAGACGGTCTCGGTGTCCGTGTCGGACTCGCAGGCGTATCCCTTCTGCGTCAGCTCCGCGCGCAACGGGCGGAAGTTCTCGATGATCCCGTTGTGGACGACCGCCACGCCGCCCGAGCGGTGCGGGTGCGCGTTCCGAACCGAAGGCTCGCCATGCGTGGCCCAGCGGGTGTGCCCGATCCCGGCCTTCCCGGCAAGAGGTTCGCGGACCAGGAGGTCCGAGAGGTTCGCGAGCTTGCCGACCGCCCGTCGCCGGTCGAGCTGTCCGCAATTCACCGTCGCGATGCCCGCGCTGTCGTAGCCGCGATACTCCAGCCGTTTCAGCGCCTCGACCAGCGTCGGCGCCGCTTCGTGGTCACCGAGGATTCCGACAATACCGCACATGGTTCAGCCTTTCTGCTGCTGCGCCGCCTTCGCGGCACGAAGCTTGTCGAAGAAGCGGCGCGCGAAGCCCGCCTTGTTGACCTGACGCGACCGCGCCACAGCCAGATCGCCCGCAGGCACGTTCATCGTGACGACCGAGCCGGTGGCCGTCATGGCGTGGTCGCCGACCGTGACGGGCGCGACCAGCATGGTGTTCGACCCGATGAAGACGCCCTCGCCCACCTCGGTCCGGTGCTTGAAGACGCCGTCATAGTTGCATGTGATCGTTCCCGCGCCGATATTCGTGCGCGCGCCGATGCCCGCATCCCCGATGTAGCTCAGGTGGTTCACCTTCGCGCCCTCGCCGACCTCGGAGTTCTTGATCTCGACGAAGTTGCCGATGTGGGCGTTGTTCGCGATCTCCGCCCCCGGTCGAAGTCGCGCATAGGGACCGACGATGGCCCCGCCCGAGACGTGGCAGCCTTCGAGATGCGAGAAGGCGCGGATCGTGGCGCCCGTCTCGACCGTGACGCCGGGCCCGAAGACGACGAAGGGCTCGACCAGAGCGTCGCGGCCGATGTGGGTGTCATGGGCGAAATGCACCGTGTCTGGCGCGACGAGGGTCACGCCCATCTCGAGCATCTCGGCGCGCTTCGCCGCCTGGAACACCGCCTCGGCGGCCGCGAGGTCGGCGCGGGTGTTGATGCCCAGCGTCTCGTCCTCGTCGCAGGTCACGGCCTCGACGCGCAGCCCCTCGGCGCGCGCGAGTTCGGCGATGTCGGTGAGATAGTACTCGCCCGCCGCATTGTCGTTTCCGACCGAACCGGCAAGGCGCAGAAGCGTGTCGGTCGAGGCGAGGACGACGCCCGAGTTGCAGAGCGTGATCGCCCTCTCGGCCTCGCTCGCGTCCTTGAATTCGACGATCTTCAGAAGGATGTCGCCCTGCATCACCATGCGGCCATAGCGCGCCGGATCGGCCGCCTCGAACCCCAGGAAGACGACATCCGCGCCGCGTCCCCGCGCCGCCTGCATCGCCTCGATGGTGCCCGGCCTGATGAAGGGTGTGTCGCCATAGAGAAGAAGCGTGTCGCCGCCTGCGTCCGCCAGCGCGCCGGCCGCGACCGTGACGGCGTGCGCCGTCCCAAGCCTTTCGGTCTGTTCGACGACGACGATGTCCTCCTCCATCGCCTCAGCCGCCTTGCGCACCGCGTCGCCGCCGTGGCCCACGACGATGACGCGAAACCCTTCCAGCCCCGAGGCGGACGCCAGCGCATGGGCGAAGAGCGGTGCGCCCCCGATCTCATGCAGCACCTTCGGGCGGTCGGACAGCATCCGGCTGCCTTCGCCCGCGGCCAGGAGGATGAGATGGGTCGACATGCGCACTTTCCTTTTCGTCCGCGACCTTCTACCCGCGAAACGAAGGGGCGCAAAGCATGCCCTGCATCAAATACTGTTGCCGGACATTACAGGTGTCCCGGCATCGACCGGGAGGACGGCGGTGAAGGACACGGTGATCTTCGACCTCGACGGCACGCTCGCCGACACGGGAGCGGACCTCATCGCCGCGGCGAACGAATGTTTCCGCGTCCTCGGGCACGAGAGCGTCCTCGATCCGGTCGCGGACAAGCTGACGGCGTTTCATGGCGGGCGCGCGATGCTGCGGCTCGGTTTCTCGCGCATCGGCGCGGGCCACGGAGAGGCCGATGTCGACCGGGCGTATCCGGACCTGCTGGCCTACTACGGCGAGAATATCGACCGCGAGACGACCCTGTATCCGGGCGCGATGCAGGCGGTCGCGGCACTCTCGGAGACAAACCATGCCGTCGGCATCTGCACGAACAAGCCCGAAGGACTGGCGGAGACGCTTTTGCAGAAGCTGGGGGTAAGGGGGGCGTTCGGGTCGCTTGTGGGGGCGGACACGCTTGCGGTGCGCAAGCCTGATCCGGAAACCTTCTTCGAAGCAGTACGCCGGGCCGGGGGAAATCCGGCCCGCGCCGTTCTTGTCGGAGACACCGAGACCGATCTGAGAACCGCGCGAGCCGCGGGGTGTCCGGTGATACTTGTCACTTTCGGCCCCGAAGGCAGAGGTGTGGCCCGCCTTTCGCCCGATGCGCTGATGGCGGACTATACCGAACTTGAGGATCTGGTCCGGCGCCTTCTCGGTCAGGCGCCGGCCTGACGGTCGCGCGTTCGGCGCGGCCACACCGGGGTGTCACGTCAGGCGGCGAACCGCAGGGTGCCGTGCGCGCCCATGTCGGGCTTTGCCTCGCTGACCTGAGACTTTGCCAACTCGTAGAGGAAGCCGAGCCTGCCGGTCGTGGCCCAGACTTCGGCCTCGGTCAGGTCGACGCGCACAAGCTGGACGTCTGGATCCCGCTCTCCGCCCTCGAACCAGGAGTCGGCAACGACGTTCCACAATTCGTCTAGCTTCGCCTTGTCATTCGACAGCGACGCCTTGCCGTCGACGGTGGCATAGAGGTTCGCGGCGCCCTCGGCGACGAGATAGCGTGCCTCCTTCGGTCCCGACGCGAGGCTTTCCACGATATCGGTGCCCTTGGCGGTGATGAACCACAGGACGTTCAGGTCACGGTCGGCGTACTGCGACATCGGGACGGGACGCGCTCCATCGACGGAAAGCATGCCGGACTGCACGTCGTCGAGGCGTTTCCAGAAATCGTCGGCGGTCAGCGTATGGGTCATGTGAAATTCCTTTCGGGTGGTGTTGGCGGACCAACCGTCGAACCCGTCCGGAGTTCCCCTGCCTCCCTTGACGTCGCGCGGTACGAGAGGTCTGGTGGACATCGCAATCGCCGCGAGGGAAAGAAGGATGTTCACGGCCTCGATGCGCTTCGATCTGGGCGAGGACGTCGGCGCGCTGCGCGAGACGGTTCACAGGTGGGCGCAGGACCGCATCCGCCCGATGGCGACCGAGATCGACCGCACAAACGCCTTTCCCTCCGAACTCTGGCCCGAGATGGGCGACCTCGGCCTTCTGGGCATCACAGTCGAGGAAGACTACGGCGGCGCGGGCATGGGCTATCTCGCCCACGCCGTCGCAGTCGAGGAGATCGCACGGGCCTCGGCGTCGGTGTCGCTGTCCTATGGCGCGCACTCGAACCTCTGCGTGAACCAGATCCGGCTGAACGGCACCGACGCGCAGAAGGCAAAGTACCTGCCCGGCCTCGTCTCGGGCCGTCATGTCGGCGCGCTGGCCATGTCCGAGGCGGGGGCGGGATCTGACGTCGTCTCGATGCGTCTTCGCGCCGAGAAGCGGAACGACCACTTCCGGCTGAACGGCACCAAGTACTGGATCACCAACGGGCCCGACGCCGACACGCTTGTCGTCTACGCGAAGACCGACCCTGAGGCCGGATCGAAAGGCATCACCGCCTTCCTGGTCGAGAAATCCATGAAGGGCTTCAGCACCTCGCCCCACTTCGACAAGCTGGGAATGCGCGGCTCGAACACCGCCGAACTGGTTTTCGAGGACGTCGAGGTGCCCTTCGACAACGTCCTCGGGCAGGAGGGCCGCGGCGTCGCCGTCCTGATGTCCGGGCTCGACTACGAGCGCGTCGTCCTCGCCGCCATCGGACCCGGCATCATCGCCGCCTGCCTCGACGAGATCATGCCCTACATGGCCGAAAGGAAGCAGTTCGGGAAACCTATCGGGTCGTTCCAGTTAATGCAGGGCAAGATCGCGGACATGTACACCGCGCTCAACACCGCGCGGGCCTATGTCTACGAGGTCGCAAAGGCCTGCGACCGGGGCGACGTGACGCGCCAGGACGCCGCCGCCTGCTGCCTCTACGCCTCCGAGGTCGCGATGACGCAGGCGCACCAGGCGGTGCAGGCCATGGGGGGCGCTGGGTTCATGGCGGATGCACCCGTGGCGCGGCTGTTCCGCGATGCCAAGCTGATGGAGATAGGGGCAGGCACGAGCGAAATACGTCGGATGCTGATCGGGCGTGAGATGGTGGGGTCGATGTGAAGACGCTTGTCGCCGCCCTGACCCTTGCCGCGCCGGCGATGGCCCAGGACGGGATCGCGCGAGACGTCGCCCGCGAATGTGCCGCCGCGGCGCGGGCGCAGGGTGTCGCGGTCCTGTCGGACTGCGCCGGAAAGCCGGCCGCCGCGGCCTGCGAGATCGACGACACCTTGCCGAAGGCCATTTGCCTGACGGCCGAGGGCATCGCCTGGGACTTCGTTTCGCTGGAACTGGGCGACGAATACCTCAGGCTACGCGACGAGCGCGAACCGGGATGGGACAGGGCCGAGCTTCTCGAGGCCGAGGCGGCCGCGCTGGCCGAGGTTCACGACACCTGCCTCTCGGTCCCGGCGGATGAGGAGTTCGGCACAGCCGACTGCATCGCCCGCCGAAAGCTCGGCCTCGCCGAGGCCTGGCTCAGGCGGCTCAAGTTCGCGGACTGAGGGCGGTCAGAGAACGAAGACCTCGACTTCCGCCAGATCGGTGAGGGGCGCACCGAGAACGCGGAGCGCGCCCAGCGACACCCGGCTCGACGGTCCGGGCCGCAGGTCCACCTCGACGCTCTTGCCCTGGTAGACGACGCGGCCCCGGCCGGCTTCCGTCACGAGAGGCGTCTCGATCCAGAACCCCGGCGCCGCCGGATCCCCCAGCGAGGCGACCGTGGTTCCAAGCGACGTGCCCCCGGAAACGCTGGCGGCCCTGGCCTTCTGCTCGGCGGTCGTGGTGTCGAACTGCTCGACCGTGCGCGCCGTCCGGGGCGGCGGCGGCGCAGGTGCGACGACGGACACCGGAGCGGCCTCTCGGGGTGAGGTCATGCCCTGCAAGGTCGCGCAGGACGGCAGGACGGCGAGGATCGCGACGGCATAGGGTAACTTCATACCGACGAAGGTAGCTCGCCCCCTGCCCCGCTTCAACGGTGCGGGCCCTTGCGGCGCCCCCCGCGGCCTCTTACCCTAAGGACATGGCCACGCCTCAGCTCATAGACCCGTTCCAGCGCGCGATCAGCTATCTGCGCGTCTCGGTGACGGACCGCTGCGATTTCCGCTGCGTCTATTGCATGGCCGAGAACATGACGTTCCTTCCGAAGAAAGAGCTTCTGACGCTCGAGGAACTGGACCGCATGTGTTCGACCTTCGTGCACCTGGGCGTCGAGAAGCTGCGGATCACGGGCGGCGAGCCTCTGGTGCGGCGCGACATCATGACCTTCTTCCGCTCGATGACGCGGCACCTCGAGTCTGGCGCGCTGAAGGAGCTGACGCTGACGACGAATGGCAGCCAGCTCTCTCGCTTCGCCACCGACCTCTTCGACGCTGGCGTCCGCCGCATCAACGTCTCTCTCGACACGCTGGACGAGGACAAGTTCGCCCGCGTCACCCGCTGGGGCCGCCTGCCGCAGGTGCTGAAGGGCATCGATGCCGCGCAAGCCGCCGGCCTTCGGGTCAAGATCAACGCCGTCGCACTCAAGGGCTTCAACGAGGACGAGCTGTTCACGCTGGCCGAATGGTGCGCCTCGCGCGACATGGACCTGACCTGGATCGAGGTGATGCCCATGGGCGACCTTGGCGGCGAGGACCGCGTGGGGCAGTACTGGTCGCTGAAGGACGTGCGAAGTGCCCTGGCCGAACGCTATACGCTCACCGACCTCGCGCACCGCACGGGTGGCCCGGCCCGCTATGTCCGCCTCGAGGAGACGGGACAGCAGGTCGGCTTCATCACGCCCCTGACCCATAACTTCTGCGAGTCCTGCAACCGGGTTCGGCTGACCTGCACCGGCGAGCTTTACATGTGCCTCGGGCAGGAGGACATGGCCGACCTGCGCACGCCGCTGCGCGCCTCCGAGTCCGATGCGCCCCTCGAAGACGCGATCCGCGCCGCCATCGGGCGCAAGCCCAAGGGCCACGACTTCGACTATTCGCGCCAGAAGCCCGACGGCCAGGTCTCGCGCCACATGAGCCACACAGGCGGCTGAACCCGCCCAAGTTTCGCCTCAGACCTTCCCCCCTCGCGGCGCAATCGCCTGATCTTGTCCGCATCGTTCATGGCAACCCAGAGGGTGCGACGATGCGGAAATTCCTTGCGATACTGGCGCTGACAAGCCTAGCCGCCTGCGCGACGGCGACCGAGAAGGTCAATTCTGACGTCAGCGCTGCTGGCCTCAAGCGGTCGACGGCGACTTACTTCTCGACCGCGCCACGAAACGTGCAGGTCGGATCGCTGCGGCAGAGCATGTTGGGGACATCTTACAAGGCCAAGGTCTCGGGCCGGATGTACGACTGCAAATACTTCAGAACCTCGGTCACCTGCCAGCACGCGCGCTGACAGGTAGGCCCCGCGCCAGGATCTCTGCACTCACACTCGACGACCCTGCCTCAGAATCGCCACAATCCGGGCGCTTGATGGCGGAAGTAAGTTGTTGTTAACCGAGTATGAGTGTGTGACATGACCAAGCGTCAACGGCCTCTCGCCGCCCGGACGACCCCGTCCAAAATCCTCCGCGATCCCCAGGACCTTCAGCGCAGCATCGACGTCATGCGCGATTACCGCCGTCAGCGGTACACGACGCGCGTCATCGTCTCGCGTTCGCTTTCGGCCGTGGAGGCAGTGTGATGATCGAGTTTGTCAGCCTGTGCATCGCCCTGGGCTTCGGCGCTTTCACCGTCGGGGTCTGGGCCCTTCTCGACGTGTCCGAGACACTGGACGATGTCCTGTCGGTGGACGGAGAGAGCGCCGACCGCTCGCGCCGCTGAGGCCTCAAGCCCGGGGACGCGAATAGGTCAGCGTCGCCCGCGCGACGAGACCTGACACGCCCTCTGACGTTATCGCCACGTCCCCCACGGCGAGGCCGCGGCCAAGCTTCAGAAGGGTGACATCTGCCACCAGCGCCTTGCCCGCCGCGGGCTTGCGCATGAAATCGATGGACGCACCCGTCGTCACCGCCAACGCCTCGGGCCCGACATGGGCGATGATGGCGAGGTAGACGGCGCAATCGGCCAGCGAGAACATCGTCGGCCCCGAGATCGTGCCGCCCGGCCGCAGGTGGCGATGGTCCGGTTCCATCCGGATCGTCGCCGTCCCGGGCCCGATCGCGGCGACGGTGTAGTCGTCCGACACTTGCGGGAACTCGGCGCGCAGAAACGCCTCGACGCCGGCCACGTCCATCACGGGCGACAGCGCTGCCATCAGAGACCGTAGAGCCCGGAGAACTTCGCCTCGAGATAGTCGAGAAGCGGGCCTTCGTCCGGCTCTCCCCCCACCGCGCGCGCGATGACCTCGCGCGGACGGTAAAGCCCGCCGTGCCGGTGGATGCGCTCGCGCAGCCAATCCGTCGCGGGCGAGGTGTCGCCCTCGGCCAATGCCGCGTCGAGGTCAGGCACGTCACGGCGCAGCGCCGCGTTGAGGCACCCGGCATAGACGTTGCCGAGCGTATATGTCGGGAAATATCCGAACAGCCCCGCCGACCAGTGGACGTCCTGGAGGACGCCATTCGACGGCCGGTCGACGGCCACGCCGAAGTCCTTCTTGAACCGGGCGTTCCAGGCCTCCTGCAGATCCGCCACGGCGAGCCGCCCGTCGATCAGGTCGCGCTCGAGGTCGAAGCGCAGAAGGACGTGGAGGTTGTAGTGAACCTCGTCCGCCTCGGTGCGGATATACCCCGAAGAAACCCGGTTGACGGCAGCATAGAAGGCGTCGGCGTCCGTCACGCCGAAGTCCCCGAAGACCTCACGCATCCGCCCGTAAAGCCAGCCCGTGAAAGGCCGTCCCCGGCCAAGCTGGTTCTCGTAGATCCGGCTCTGGCTCTCGTGGACGCCCATGGACACCCCTTGGCCGATCGGCGTCAGAAGGTAGGCCCGGTCGATGCCCTGCTCGTAGCAGGCGTGCCCGGTCTCGTGGACGGTCGAGTAGAAGCAGTTGAACGGTTCGTGCGGGACCGTCCGGGTAGTGATCCGCACATCGAGACCCGAGCCCGACGAGAACGGATGCACCGCCTTGTCGATACGGCCGTGGTGGGTGTCGTAGCCGAAGGCGCGCGCAAGCTCGGCCGACAGGGCGAGTTGTCCCGCTTCGGAGAAGTCGCCCGACAGCGCGGGCGGCTGGCGTTCGGCGCCGAGGACGCGCTCGCGCAGGGCGACGAGGCGCGGGCGCAGCGCGCCGAACATCGATTCCAGCTCCACCGACGTCGCCCCGGGCTCGTAGTCGTCGAGAAGCGCGTCGTAGAGCGGGCCATTCCCGGCCAGCGCCTCGGCCCTCTCGCGGGTCAGCCGCAGCACCTCGTCGAGCATCGGCGCGAAGCCGGCGAAATCGTCCGCCGCGCGCGCCTTGGCCCAGGCCCGGTGCGCCCGCGACGTGGTCCCCGCCAGGGCCGCCGTCAGCGCCTCGGGCACGCGCGAAGTCTTCTCGAACCCGTGCCGGATCAGCTCGACCTGCCGCGCCTCGACCATGTCGGAGGGACTGGCCGCTGCCAGCCACTCTCCGATGCGCGGGTCGGTCTTGCGCCGGTGGAGAACGCCCGCCAGCGCGGCCATCTCCTCGGCCCGCTGCTCGCCCGCGCCTTCGGGCATCACCGTTTCCTGGTCCCAGCCGAGCCGGCCCATGACCTGGCCAAGCGCCTCGGTCTCGCGCTGGAAGGCGAAAAGCTCTGCGCAGGCGGTGTCGGTCATCGGCTGTCCCTTATCGAACGCACCATGGGATATTGCGCGAGGAACCGCGCGCGAAGAATCAGGACGAAGGCCAGCACCGCGCCAAGCTGGTGCAGGATCGCCAGCCACAGCGGCGCGATCCAGATCACCGTCATGATCCCGAGGATCATCTGGAGAACCAGCATCGCAAGAACGGCGGCAAAGGCGCCTCTCGTGTCGGAATGAGGCGACCGCCGCCCCTTGAGAAAGGCGACGATCCCGAAGGCGACCAGAAGATAGCCCGCCATCCGGTGGATGAACTGCACGAGACCCGGGTTCTCGAAGAAGTTGCGCCACGCGGGCTCGATATCGAAGGCGGCAGGCGGAAAGAACTGCCCTGCCATGTCCGGCCAGTCGTTGAAGGTCCGGCCGGCGTCGATCCCCGCCACAAGCGCTCCGATCAGGATCTGGAGGAAAGCGAAGTGCATCAGCCCGGTGCCGAGCGAAAACAGCTTCGGCTCGCGCGACCGCCGCGTCTGGATCAGCCCGCCCTCGGTTCGGCCGAGGAGAAGGATGAACCACGCCAGCACGCCGAGGATGACGAAGGCGAGGCCAAGGTGCGTGGCGAGGCGATAGGACGCCACGTCCAGCCGCTCGCCGCCAAGGCCGGAGGACACCATCCACCATCCGATGGCGCCCTGAAGGCCACCCAATGCACCGGGGATGACCAGGCGGCCCGTCCAGCCCGGCGGGATGCGCTTCGTCGCCCAGAAGAAGACAAAGCCAAGCGCCCAGACCAGTCCGACGGCGCGACCAAGCTGCCGGTGACCCCATTCCCACCAGTAGATCGTCTTGAACTCCTGCAACGTCATGCCGGTGTTCTGGACCTGGTATTCCGGAATTTCCTTGTACTTATCGAACTCCGAGGCCCAGTCGGCCTCATTCATCGGGGGAAGCGCCCCCGTGACGGGCCTCCACTCGGTGATCGACAACCCGCTGTCCGTCAGGCGGGTCAGCCCGCCCACCGCGATCATCGCGACGACCATCAGGAACAGCACCGCAAGCCAGGCCCGCACCGCGCCGCGCGCGCCCTTCCGCGAGGCGTCGATGACGCCGCCCGCGGGCGCCGCACGAGGGGCCGCGCCCTCGCCCACGTCCTCGAAGATGCTGCGCTTGGTGGTCATTCCGGGTCTCCCGCTTGCAGGCGGCAACTTAGGAGCGAGGCCGACCGCCGTCCAGACGCTCGCCGCGTTCCTTCCAGCGGACCATCTGACGCAGGACGCCGTGGAGCACCTGCACGTCCGCCCGCGTGAGCGGCATCCGGCTCCAGAGGTTGCGCAACGTCACCTTCATGCTGTCGGCCTTGGCCTCGGGGAAGAAGAACCCCGCCTCGACGAGACGGTCCTCGTAGTGCTCGGCCAGTTTCTCGACCTCGATCTGCGTCGCGGGCTCCGTCCCGGCATAATCGGTCACGGCCGCCTCGGCGTTCCCTGTCGCCCGCCGCCACTCGTACCCCAGAAGAAGGACGCACTGGGCGAGGTTCAGCGAGGGGAACTCCGGGTTCACCGGCACGCTGACGATGGCGTTCGCGCGGGCGACGTCCTCGTTTTCCAGACCCGTCCGCTCGGGCCCGAACAGCACCGCCACCCTCTGCCCCGCCGCGATCCGGTCCGCCGCATCGCGCATCGCCGCCTCGGGCGTCAGCACCAGCTTCGTCAGGTCGCGCGACCGCGCCGTGGTGGCATAGACGTAGGCTGCGTCGCCTACGGCCTCGGCTGTCGTGTCGAACAGCCGCGCCTTGTCCAGAAGCCGCCCCGCCCCGCTGGCCATCGCGTCGGCCTTCGGGTTCGGCCAACCGTCCCTCGGCGCCACGATGCGCATCCGGTCGAGACCGAAGTTCCACATCGCGCGCGCCGCCGCGCCGATGTTCTCTCCCATCTGGGGCCGCACGAGAACGACGTCGGGCTGGGTCATGCTAGGCTTCCTCTGCACCGGGCGGGTCATACGATTCGAGATGCCGAAGGACAAGGGAGGCGCGTCATGGCCTGGGACGAAGGGCTGGCGGATACGTTCCGCGAGGATCTGGCCGAGGTCGCCGACCGCCTCGAGGAACGCCGCATGTTCGGCGGCCTCTGCTTCATGCTGGACGGCCACATGCTGTGCGGCGTCCACAAGGGCGGCGCGATGGTCCGCGTCGGCAAGGACCGCCACGCGCAGGCGCTGGCGATGGACGGCGTGAGCGAGCTTGCCTTCACCGGGCGTCCCATGGGCGGCCTCGTCGACGTCTCGGCCTCCACGATGGCCGACGACGAGGCGCGCGCGGCTCTCCTGGCGCTGGCGATGGAGAACGTCCGCAGCCTTCCCCCGCGCTGAACCCCGCGCTATAGCCGGAACCAGACCACGAGGACGCGCATGGCCGACACCGACCGACCGCAGCTTTACCTGCTGACCCCGCCCGAGTTCGAGCTCTCGGCCTTTCCCGCGCGTCTTGCCGCCGTCCTCGACGCGCACGAGGCGGCCTGCGTGCGCCTGACGATGGCCACACGCGACGAGGACCGTCTGTCGCGCGCCGCCGATGCGGTGCGCGAGGTGGCTCACGCCCGCGACGTGGCCTGCGTGATCGAGGCCCACGTCGGCCTCGTCGAACGCCTCGGCCTCGACGGTGTCCACCTCACAGACGCCGCGCGTTCGGTCCGCAAGATCCGCGAGACGCTCGGGAAGGACGCCATCGTAGGGGCCTTTTGCGGCGCCTCGCGGCATGACGGCATCACGGCCGGAGAAGCAGGCGCGGACTATGTCGCTTTCGGACCGGTCGGCCAGTCGTCGCTAGGCGACGGAACGCTTGCGGATCGCGATCTCTTCGAGTGGTGGTCGCAGATGATCGAAGTGCCCGTGGTAGCCGAGGGCAACCTTGACGTGGGTCTCGTGACCGCCCTCGCTCCCGTCACCGATTTCTTGGCCGTGGGCGAGGAAATCTGGCGCGCCGAGGACCCGGCACGGGCGCTTGCGGACCTGCTGGCGCCCCTGGGCTAGCGGTTTCGCGCGTATGCTGCGTCTCTAGCTCAGAGCAGCGCCGTGCGCCTCCCTCACCCGCGCCTCGGTCGCCGCCGCCAGCGCCTTGCGTCCGGGATAGTCCGCCACCCGCACCGCGTCGTGCCAGTCGATCTCGACCCGGCCCTGGCGGCGCGCCGCCAGGATCTTCACAAGGTGCGGCCCGAAATCCATATCGCCCCACCAGCCGTAGAAGTCGGCGCTCTCGCCGTACGGCGGACGATAGACGACCGTGACCGGCTGCACCCACAGGTCATCCGGCGTATTGCCCGAATATAGCGCCGCGAAGAGCGTCGGCTTGAACGGCAGCACCTGCGTGCCGTCCGTCGAAGTGCCCTCGGGAAAGAACAGCAGACGGTGCCCCGCGCCCAGCCGCCGCTCGAACATGGTCTTCTGCACATGCGCCTCGCGCGGATCGCGGCGGACGAAGACGGTGCCCGTCGCGCGCGCCAGCCAGCCGATCCCCGGCCAGTCGGCGACCTCGGCCTTGGATACGAAATAGATCGGCCCGCCCGCGTTCAGCGTGAAGATGTCGAGCCAGGAGGTATGGTTCGCCACGATAGCGCCCGGATGCGGCATGGGCCGTCCCCGCGACACGCGGCCGAGGCCCAGTATGCGCAGCGCGCTGCGACAGACCCCCACGGTGATCCAGGGCGTCCAGGGTCGCGCCTCGCCGTGAAGCGGCCGCTCGACCAGCCGGACCACCAGCAAGGCGGCGAGCCCTCCGAAAACGACGAGCCCCAGCGGCAACCCCCGCAGCACCGCGCGCATCACACCTCCTGCTCCGATCCGCTGCGAGGCGGCGCGCGTGCCCTGGCGCCACGTCGTCACGCAGGCCCTCCGCCATAACGGGTCCGCGCCGCCTCGCTCAACCGCGCGGTATCCATCACGAGACAGACGTCGGTGGTGTTGAAGGGGCGGTCGATGAAAGCGCCGTCGCCGACGAAGCCGCCGAGCTTCAGGTAGGATTTGATGAGAGGCGGCACGGCCTTCATCGCGCGGACGCGGTCGATCCGGTCCGGCGGGATCAGGTCCATCGGCTGGCGGTGCGCCTCGACGGCCCGCACGCGCAGGTCGGGCGGCGCGAGGTGCGCGTGGTAGAGGTGCGACAGGGGTTCGGCCAGCGCGTCGATGTCGGTGCCATGAAGGCTGGCCACGCCGAAGAGGATCTCGAACCCGCCCGCTCGGACATAGTCGGCAAGACCGGCCAAGAGGAGCGGCAGAGCCATGCCGCCACGATACTCGCGCCTGATGCAGGACCGTCCCAGTTCAAGAAGCCTCCGCCCCGTGCGCCGAAGCGGCTCCAGATCGTATTCGTCCTCGGAGTAGAACCGCGGGCTCCGCCCGTCCGGCAGAAGGCGATAGACCCCCACGACGTGATCCAGCCCTTCCGCGTCCCGAGTTTCGTCCACGAGGACGAGGTGGTCGAAGACGGGATCGAAGAGATCCCTCTCGAATCTGCCCTCGTGATCGACGAGCGGTCCGTCGCCGCCCAGCTCCTCGATGAAGACGTCATAGCGCAGCCGCTCGGCGGCGCGCCGATCGACCTCGGTCACGGCCAGGCGCAGGGTCAGGTGATGGGTGTCCGCATTCATGCCTTTTGGTCCAGACCCGGAGTTCTAGGGACGCAGTCCTGGCTTGGCAACAAAACCGCTAACGAAACCATGTGACATTTGATACCCGTTATGGTTGTGTCAGGGACGAAGGCCGCTCACTCCCGGTCGAACACCGGAACCAGTTCAACGAGGTTACCATCGATGACCAGCTTCCCCTCGTCCGGAAAATTCACCGTGATCCGTCCTCCGATGTTGGACTGCACCTGCCCCACGCCCCATTCGGGCTTTGCGGGGTGGCGCACGAACATGCCGGGGGTCAGATGCGAGGTTGCGTGAGTCATGGCGTTCGCAGCTCATCGGAAGTCAGGGGGGAGACCGGTATGTACGGCGAAATGGACCTGGATGGACTGATAGGGTCGCGCATCTGCCACGACCTGATCTCGCCGCTCGGCGCAATCGGAAACGGCGTCGAGCTTCTCTCGATGGCAGGGCTGCCCGACATCCCCGAACTGACGCTGATCTCGGAATCCGTCGACAACGCCAACGCTCGCATCCGCTTCTTCCGGATCGCCTTCGGCGCGGCGCAGGAAGGATCGCGGATCGGCCATTCCGAACTCCGTTCGGTCCTTGCGGACCTGTACCGCGGCAATCGGCTGATCGTCGAATGGCGCGTCCAGCAGGATGTCGACAGGGCCGAAGCCAAGCTTGCCTTCCTGGCGCTCCAGTGCCTCGAAAGCGCGCTGCCCTGGGGAGGGCGCGTGAAGGTGACGCTGACCGACGACCGCTGGAACCTGTTCAGCACCGCCGACCGCCTGAAGGTCGATGTGCCCCTATGGGAGATGCTGACGAACCCGCGTTCGGTGGCGCCGGTGCAGCCCTCGAACGTCCATTTCGCGCTCATCCATCCCGCGGCCTCGAAGCTGGGGCGGCGGGTTGCGACAAGCATCGGGGACACCTCGGTCTCGATCAGCTTCTGACGGCGCCGGAGCCGGTCACCAGATACTTGAAGCTGGTGAGCTGCTCGGCGCCGACGGGGCCGCGCGCGTGCAGCTTGCCGGTGGCGATGCCGATCTCGGCGCCCATGCCGAACTCGCCGCCATCGGCGAACTGGGTCGAGGCGTTGCGCATCAGGATCGCGCTGTCGAGCTCGCGGAAGAACTTGTCGGCCGCCACATCGTCCTCGGTGATGATGGCGTCGGTGTGGTTGGACCCGTAGCGGCGGATATGCGCGATCGCCTCGTCCAGCCCGTCGACCAGCTTCGCCGCGCAGATCATGTCGAGGAATTCCTTACCGAAATCCTCCTCGACCGCCGGCACGACGCCTTTCAGCTTCGCCAGTTCCCCTGCACCGCGCACCTCGACCCCGGCAGCGACCAGTGCGTCGGTCAGGATCGGCCCGTGCTGCGTGTAGAAGCGCCAGTCGATCAGCAGGCATTCGAGCGCGCCGCAGATGCCGGTGCGCCGGGTCTTGGCGTTCAGAACCACCTCGACCGCCATCGCCGGATCGGCCGTGGCGCCAACATAGGTGTGGCAGATGCCCTCGAGATGCGCGAAGACCGGCACCCGCGCCTCGCGCTGGACAAGACCCACCAGCCCCTTGCCGCCGCGCGGCACGATCACGTCGATATGCTCGACCATTCCCAGCATCTCAGAAACGGCGGCCCGGTCGCGGGTCGGCACTCGCTGGATCGCCGCCTCGGGCAGGTGAGCCTGCCGCAATCCCTCGACGAGACACTCGTGCAGCGCGCCCGAGGTGTGGAAACTTTCCGATCCGCCGCGCAGGATCACGGCGTTCCCCGCCTTGAGGCACAGAGCGCCCGCATCCACGGTCACGTTCGGGCGGCTCTCGTAGATCACGCCGATGACGCCAAGGGGCGTGCGGACCCTCTGGATGTGAATGCCCGACGGCATGTCCCACTCGGCGATGACCTTGCCGACCGGGTCGGCCTGTTCGGCCACGGCTCGCAGCCCGTCCACGATGCCGCGCAATCGCCGGCCATCCAGCTCCAGGCGGTCGAGCATCGCGGGCGTCAGGCCCTTCTCCTCGGCCTCGACCATGTCGAGCGCGTTGCACGACAGGATCTCGTCCTCGCGCCGCTCGATCTCGGTCGCCGCGCCGACGAGGGCGGCATACTTGCGTTCCTGGCTCGCGAAGGCCAGCTCCGCCGCAGCCTTGCGCGCGGCTTGGCCCAAGCCGCGCATCATCTCGGATATGGTCTCGAGGTCCTTCATCGGGTGGCCCTTCGTGTGGTCCGTCCGTTCTACAGGAAGGCGGCGCGCGCCTCCATCTTCTTCTGTCCCGAAATACTCCGGGGGGCCGAGCGCCAGCGAGGCGGGGGCAGAGCCCCCTCTGGCCTCAGAACGCCATGTCGTCCCGGTGAACCAGCGCCGCGCGGCCGGGATAGCCCAGCAACGCCTCGATCCGGTCTGACCTTTGACCCCGGATCGCCGTCGCCTCGGCGGCCGTATAGCGCGACAACCCGACCGCCAGCCGTCGGCCGTCGGGACCGAGGATGGACACCGGGTCGCCGCGCCCGAAGCGGCCCTGCACCAGCGAGACGCCCGCCGGCAAGAGCGACTTTCCCGCCTGAAGTGCGCGCGCCGCACCTTCGTCGATATGGATTTCGCCCTTGGGCTTCATCGCTCCGATCCATCGCTTGCGGGCGATCTGCGGGTCCGTCTCGGCCTCGAACCAGGTGCAGGCGGCACCATTTTCAAGCGCCGTCAACGGGTTCAGGGTCGATCCCAAGGTGATCGCCATGGTCGCCCCGCCCGCCGTCGCTGTCTTGGCCGCCATCAGCTTTGTCTTCATGCCACCCTTCGACAGACCCGTGCCGGCATCGCCTGCCATCGCCTCGATCTCGGGAGTGATGCGCTCGATCTTTTCGAAGCGGCGGGCCGAGTCGTCGTCGCGCGGATTGGCGGTGTAGAAGCCGTCGACGTCCGAAAGAAGGACCAGCACGTCAGCGCCCACGGTGACGGCGATCTGCGCCGCAAGCCGGTCGTTGTCGCCATAGCGGATCTCGTCCGTCGCCACGGTGTCGTTTTCGTTAACGATCGGCACGACGCCGAGCGACAGAAGCTGCTCGAGCGTCGCGCGGCTGTTCAGGTATCTCCGCCGGTCGGTAGAATCTTCAAGCGTCACAAGAACTTGCGCGGTGACGATGCCGTGCGGCTCCAGCGCTTCCTCATAGGCGCGCGCAAGCCGGATCTGGCCCACGGCGGCCGCTGCCTGGCTCTGCTCCAGCGCCAGCGCGCCGAGGCCCAGCCCAAGCGCGCCACGGCCCAGTGCAATCGACCCCGACGAGACGAGGATGACGTCCTGCCCGCGCCCCCGGAACCGCGCCACGTCGGCGGCAAGCGAGGTGAGCCATGCCGACCGCAGCCGGCCTTCCTCGACCAGAAGCGACGAGCCGATCTTGACCACGACGCGGCGGGCAGAGGTCAGGGTGTCCAAGGTCCCGGCTCCTCGACCGCGTCGCGCTCGCCGCGACGATGCGCCTCGATCGCGCGCCGCATCGCGCGGAGAACGTCCAGAAGCCCCTCGCGCGACACGCCGGACATCATCATCACCGGGCCCGCGACCTCTTCCAAAGCCGCTTGGCGCTCGGCGCGTTCCTCCTCGTCGAGGGCGTCGATCTTGTTCAGGACGGTGATGCGAGGCTTCTCGGCCAATTCGCCGCCATAGGCCTCCAACTCGCCGATGATGGTCTCCCAGTCGGCCGCCACATCCTCGGAGGTGCCGTCGACGAGGTGCAGAAGCACCGCGCAGCGCTCGACGTGACCGAGGAAGCGGTCGCCGATTCCGCGCCCCTCGTGCGCGCCCTCGATCAGACCGGGGATGTCGGCCACCACGAATTCGGCCTCATCCACCCCGACGACTCCGAGGTTGGGATGCAGGGTGGTGAAGGGATAATCGGCGATCTTGGGCCGCGCATTCGACGTGGCGGCGAGAAACGTCGACTTGCCGGCGTTCGGCAGGCCCAGAAGGCCCGCATCCGCGATCAGCTTGAGCCGCAGCCAGATCTCGCGCTCGATGCCCGGCTGGCCCGGGTTGCCGCGGCGCGGCGCCTGGTTGGTGGAGGTCTTGAAGTGCAGGTTGCCGAAGCCGCCGTTGCCGCCGCGCGCCAGCAGGACACGCTCGCCCACCTGCGTCAGGTCGGCGATCACCGTCTCTTCGTCCTCGTCGAGGATCTCGGTGCCGACCGGCACGCGCAGGGTGATGTCGTCGCCGTCCTTGCCGGTGCGCTGGCGACCCATGCCGGGCTGGCCGTTCTTGGCGAAGAAGTGCTGCTGATACCGAAAGTCGATCAGCGTGTTCAAGCCATCGACAGCCTCGACCCAGACGTCTCCGCCATCGCCGCCGTCACCGCCGTCGGGGCCGCCGTATTCGACGAACTTGTCGCGGCGAAAGCTGACGCAGCCCCCGCCGCCCGATCCGGACCGGATGACGACGCGCGCAAGATCCAGGAATTTCATGCCGGCACCCTCAACCTGTTCCGGTTCAGGGCGTATGTGATCGCGGGCGCAGGCTCAAGCCTTCCAAGCGATGACTGCATCCGCCGGCCTGATGCCTGGAACCCGAACTTCGCGAGGATGGCCGAGGATCCGGGGTTGTCCTCGAACACCGCCGCCTCGATCTGAGACAGCGGAAACCGTGCGAAGACCTCGGGCAGGAAGGCCGAAAGCGCTTCGGTCGCAAGCCCCTGCCCCCAGAGGCCGGGCGTCAGCGCATAGACCACCGCGGGTGGATCGCCGACGCAGCCGATATAGCCGATCACCTCGCCCCCGCGCTCGATGGCGAGGCGAAAGTGGGGCCAGCCGGCCCAAGCGCTGCGGCGAATGAAGTCCGTCGCCTCCTCGACCGACCAGTCGGGCCGCACCTTGAAGAGGTTCCGCGCCACCTCGGGCCGGGCGAGCCGGACCATCGCCGCGGCGTCGCCCTCGGCGAGCGGTCGCAGCGTCAGGCGAGGGGTGTAGACGGTGAAGCCTCTGCGCCCCGCCCAATCCTCGCGGGTCAGGATCATCTGGTTCGACACCACGTCCTGCCGGAAGGCGCGCGCATGCCGCCGTTCCTGCCCGGTCAGCCGGAACCCGAGTGACGCGAGCACGCGGCCCGACCGCTCGTTGCCCTCGAAGTAGCCCGAGACCAGCGCGTCGTGCCCCTGCCCGAACCACCAGTCGGTCGCCGCGCGCGCGGCTTCGAACCCAAGTCCCTTGCCCCAGGCCGGACGGGCGAGCCAATAGCCGAGCTCGTCGGCAATCGACACGACGCCCACCACCGCGCCGCCCTGGACGAGAGCCCAGAACGGGTTGGCCTGCGCATGGACGCTCTCGATAAACTCGACCGCATGGCGATGTTCATAGGGATAGGGCACGACCGCCAGCCAGCGGCTGACGTCGTAGTTGCCGGCGCCCGCGACGAGCGCGCCGGCATCGTCCATGGCGAGAGGCCTCAGCGTCAGCCGCGGCGTCCCGAGGACCGGAAGCGCCGCGTACGACATGGGCTCAGGCGAGACGCTTCAGGTAGGTCCAGGTCGGGACCGTGCGGCCACGCGCGACGGCATAGGTCTCGGCGTCGCCGAGGTACTGGAAGCCTGCGTTGGTCAGCACCCGCGCCGAGGCCGGGTTGTCCTGGAAGACGCTGCCGAACATGGTCTTGTCGGCGTGCGGGTTCGCCTCGACCAGCGCACGCACCGCTTCGGACGCAAGACCCGTGTTCCAGAACGCGGGTCCGATCCAGTAGCCGATCTCGGACTGCTCGCGGTCCATCTGTTTGAGCGTGATGAGACCCAGAAGCTCGGACAGTCCAGAGACGGTTCCATCGAGAACCCAGACATCCTCGTCCCGGTCGTCGGACAGCGAGCGGTTTACATAGGCTTCGATGGCGCCTGGCGGCAGAGGATGCGGGATCGACTGCGTCATCGACGCAACGCGCGCATCCGAGCCGTAGAGTTCAAGCAGCCCGACGTCGGACCGCCGGAGCGGTCGCAGGATCAGTCGTTCGGTCTCGATGACCGGCTGATTCACTATGGCATCTAGCTTCACGGGGCACCTCCTTGCCTCGCGAGGACCGCGTCCCCCCTCCCGGTTCGCGTTCCACTACAAAATGTGTATGGCGGTCCTGTGGCGCAAGCAGGTCCAATAAATGTGAAGGGGCCGGTTTGTGCCGACCCCCTCGAACGATTGCTCTGTCAGGATCGTCTTACTCGGCGGCGTCCGCCATCGGCAGCACCGAAATGAAGGTGCGGCCCTTGAGACCCTTGTGGAACGTCACATGGCCGTCGGTCATTGCAAAGAGCGTATGGTCCTTGCCCATGCCGACACCCTCGCCCGGCCACCACTTGGTGCCGCGCTGGCGCACGATGATGTTGCCGGGGATGACGCTTTCGCCCCCGAACTTCTTCACGCCAAGGCGACGGCCGGCGCTGTCGCGACCGTTGCGGCTGGAGCCGCCTGCTTTCTTGTGTGCCATGTCTCGTTACTCCTTTTCGGCGGCGAAGGTCTTGGCCTGTTCGACCCAGCCCTCGCGCTCGATGCGGCCCTTGAAGGACAGCTTCTCGTCGAATTCGGCGATGTCGGCCTCGGACCAGGACGCGATCTGCTCGAAGCTGGTCACGCCGGCCTCGTGCAGATTCTTCTCGAGCGCGGGACCCACGCCGGACAGCTGCTTGAGGTCGTCGGACCCGGCATTCGCAGCGGTCTTCTTCGGTGCGGCCTTCTTCGGCTCTGCGTCGGCGGCCTTGTCAACCTTAGGCTCGGCTTTCTTCGCTTCGGTCTTCGCGTCCGACGCGTTCTTCGCCACGACGGCGCCCGCGACTGCGGCACCGGCCACAAGTGCTGCGGCGCCCACGGCGGCTTTCACGCCTGACTTGTCGGCACCCTTCTCGAGGAGGTCGGTCACGCGCAGAAGCGTGAGTTGCTGGCGGTGGCCCTTGGTGCGCTTCGACGAATGCTTCCGCCGGCGGCGCACGAAGTGAATGACCTTCTCGCCCTTTATCTGGTCGATGACCTCGGCCTGCACGGCCGCGCCTTCGATGAGCGGCGTACCGATGGTCTCGCCGATCATCAGAATCTCGTTGAACTGGATCTTGTCGCCAGCGTCAGCCGCGAGCTTCTCGACGCGGAGCACATCTCCCGCCTGAACCCGGTACTGCTTGCCGCCGGTCTTGAGGACCGCAAACATATGTTCTTCCTTCTCTTTCCGCGTTCGTCGGTCCCTGCGGATGCAGGCGTTTGCGGCTTGTGCCACCTGGAACAGCGCGCCCTCTCGGAGCGTCATTCAAACATCAAAGGCGGGCATTGCCCGCCAGAGGACCGGATTATCGTCCGATGGTCCCTTCAAGTCAAGCCCGGATCGTCAGAGGTCCTCGCCCACCATGAAGGTCGAGGCCGCCCGTCCGAGCCTGTAGCCCACGTCCTGAAAGATGCCGTGGAAGCCGGCGAAGAGTGCCGCGTTCAGGTCGCGCCCCTCTCGCGTGCCGGCCATGTCGACATAGGCGGCAAGTTCGTCATCCTCGAGCGCGTCGTAGGCCAGCGTCAGATAGGCATAGACCCAGGATTCTGTGTCGGCGCGGTACTCGGGTTCGCGCGACCAGACCTCGGACAGCATGTCCGACTCTCCCATCTCGAAGCCGCCCCCGTCGCCCAGCCCGCGATAGAAGGCGAGGCTCGAGTTCAGCGCCCCGGCCACGTTGCGCTCGATCAGGTCGTTGACCCCGACGAAGGCATCAAGCTGATCGGCCCGTGCGGTATCCTCCTCGAGCAGCTTGGCATAAGCGGTCTTGGCGGCCTCCTCGACCTCGTCCGAGATGATGGCGCGGCGCGCATCGGCCTCGAGACGGACGATCTTGCGCCCCGTCTCGTCGGCGTAGAAGTCGAGAAGCGGCGTCACGTCGGTCTCGGCGAGGGCGGCGTCGAATTCCTTGCGGAAGGCGGTCTCGAGCGGACCCGTCTCGTAGATGGCCGTCACCAGGGACGACCACCCGGCACCGCCCCGGTCGGGGAACATCTGCTCGCGCAGCTCTTCTCCCTGCCCCTCGCCCTCCTCGGCGACGATCTCGATCAGCTCCTCGATCCCGAGCGCGTCATAGAGCGTGTCGAGCTCCTCATCCGTCGCGGCGGCGGCAGTGAGCGGGCTGAGAGCGATGAGCACGGCGGAGACGAGTCGGCGGATCGGCATGGGCAAAACTCCTTGCGCCGAATACCTAGGCGCAGGCGCGCGCGAACGGAAGAGAGGCCGGCTGAAATCCGCGTGGAAAGGGCTTGCGCGGCCCATCCCGATCCACTATCCCGCCCCACGACCGCGGAGAGGTGCCGGAGCGGTCGAACGGGGCGGTCTCGAAAACCGTTGTGGGTGCAAGCCCACCCAGGGTTCGAATCCCTGTCTCTCCGCCAGTCAATATTCTGAATTTCGTCTCTTCCAAAGATGCGCCGAATAGCGCCCTCTTTCCGGGGGTTAGCGCGGTACCTTCATTCGAGAGACCGTCTTTTGGGCCGGACGGCGCCTGCAAATCGCCATCCGTCTCTGAGAGCGCCTTCCAAGGTAGACTGACGGGTGCCCGCGATGCTCAGAGTCGTACCCATCCTTGGTTACCTCGACCCGATAGGTCCGCCCGTTCCACTCCCGAATGAGATGGGCCCCCGGTCCGCCGGTCCGGGATGCTACCCCGCCCGGCGACCTGCCCGAGGCGATGGACCTGAGGCTCCGCTTGTCCCGAGCGGTAAGGCCGCCCAGTACCCGGCACTTCACCTCCTGAGCCAAGTGTCTCTGGAGCGTCTCGGCGCGGAGACGCTTCGGAGGCGCCGCATCGAAGATCTCCAGCCAGGCTGCGAGGGCGGTCAACATCCGTTCGCTGCGCGACGCACGAAGGTCTTGAAAGGGCGCTTAGCCGACCTTCGAATGTCTAAGGCGCTTCGTGAACGCCGAAGCTCAAGTGGGTCACAGCAGAGCGAAGGCGATACCTTGGCGTACTTCGCTCCGACACGAACGATCATTCATCTGAGCCGATCATGATCGGTTAAAGGACCATCGGAAGCCAGATCTTAGTGTACTTACGCGGCCGATTTTCCGAGGGTTGCTCAGTTCTCTCCCCTCTCGACCAGTCGCGTCAAGCGAAGCGTCCGCAAGGTGCTGCCATCGTCGAAGAAAGCGGAAATACCTCTCCGGCGAGCCGGCCGCCCCTTGTAACCAATTGCGGTTGCCGTCATCAATTCCAACTAACAGGATTCTGGGAGGAATTATGCGATGAAGAACCGTACTATAATCTGCGCCGCGACGCTGCCATTCATTCTTGCGACAGCAGGGGCCGCGTCGGCCGAAACCGTCCTGAAGTGGGCGCATGTCTACGAGGTCAGCGAACCCTATCACACCTGCGCGGTCGCCGCGTCGGACCTGCTGAAGACCGCCACGGACGGCCGTTATTCGATCGAGGTCTTCCCGGCATCTTCGCTCGGCAAGGAGGAAGACATCAACGAGGGCCTTGGGCTTGGCACCGTGGATGTGATCTATACCGGCCAGCTTTTTGCAGGCGGCAGCTATGGTCCGATCGCCATCGGTGGCGCGCCGTTCATGTTCCGTGATTTCGAGCACTGGGATGCATATCGCAACTCGGACCTCTTCAAGGAACTAAGCGACGGCTACGCCGACGCAAGCGGCAACCACGTCGTCGCGATGACCTACTACGGCAACCGCCACGTCACTTCGAACAAGCCGATCCTGACCCCCGACGACATGGCCGGTCTCAAGATCCGGGTGCCGAACGCGCCGCTCTACCAGATGATGCCGCTCGCCACCGGCGCCAACCCGACGCCGATCGCTTTTGCCGAGGTCTACCTGGCGCTGCAACAGGGCACGGTCGACGCGCAGGAGAACCCTCTGCCGACGATCCAGGCGAAGAAGTTCTATGAGGTGCAGTCGGACATCAACCTGACCGCGCACATCACCGACGCGCTGCTGACCATCGTCGGAGGCCCGGTCTGGGATTCGATGAGCCCCGAAGACCAGGCCGCGATCTCCGATGTGGCCCAGCAGACCGCGACCTGCGCCTCGGACCAGATCATCCAGAAGGAGCAGGAGCTGGTGCAGTGGTTCAAGGACCAGGGTGTCACTGTGAACGAGGTCGATCGTGGACCGTTCATCGAGGCGACCAAGAAACTCCACAACGGTGACATGGCGACCTGGGACCAGGCCACCTACGACCGCCTGCAAGGTCTCTGAGCTTCGACGGACCGCGGGGGCCTCTACGGGTTCCGCGGTCCGCCCGAGGCGAAACTCTCGCCAAAGATACATTACCGGAACCCGATATGGCTGTCGATGAACGCGAGCCGGCGAAGGGTCTCGACCTGCCGGTCTTCGAGGACGAAGAGATCGATCTGTCCGATCTCCGCTGGGAGGACAGTATCGTCTTCGCGGCTTTCTGGATACTCGCCGTCGTCGTGTTCCTGCAGTTCTTCACCAGGTACGTGCTCAACGACTCGCTGGGATGGACCGAGGAGATCGCCCGCTACCTGCTGATCGGCGTCACGTTCGCCGGCGCTGCGCTCGCCGTGCGCAAGCAGTCCCACATTGCCGTAGAATTCCTGTATCGTTGGGTTCCGCGGCGTGGCCGGGTAGTTGCGCAGGCGGTGATCGATGTGATCGCCATCATTTTCTACATCGCGCTGGCATGGTTCAGCGCCGGCATCGCGATGCGCACCAAGTCCGGGATGGTCTCGATCGATGTGCCGAAGTCGGTCATTTACTGGGGCGTCGCGGCCTGTTTCGTGGCAATGGCCGCCTACGCGGTGGTCGTCGCCTGGCGGCACTGGAAAACCCAAACGTCGCCGCTGATCGACCCCGAGGCGCATGCCGCCCATATCCTGGACTAGGAGCCCGCCTTGGATATCGTCCTTCTCTTTGTGATGCTGTTCGGGATGATTGCCTTCGGGGTGCCTGTGGCGATTGCCTTGACCGGCTCCTCCGCGATTTTCATCTTGGCAAATGGCACGCCGCCGCCGGTGGTTGTGGCGCACCGGATGATCAACGGCGTCGACTCGTTCCCGCTGTTGGCGGTGCCATTTTTCATTCTCGCGGGTAACTTGATGAACACCAGCGGCATTACCGCACGGATCTTCAGTTTTGCACTGGCACTGGTGGGCTGGATGCGCGGCGGGCTGGGGCACGTCAACATCGGCGCCTCGGTCATTTTTGCCGGCATGTCGGGGGCAGCTGTGGCCGATGCCGGCGGGCTCGGTGCCATCGAGATAAAAGCGATGCGCGATGCCAATTATCCGCCCGGCTTCGCCGTCGGCGTGACCGCGGCCTCTTCGACCATCGGACCAATCATACCACCATCGCTGCCGATGGTGATCTACGGCGTCGTCGCCGGAGCCTCGATCGGTCAGCTTTTCGCGGCAGGATTCGTGCCCGGACTGATGATGGCCGCAGCCCTGATGCTGATGGTCGCCTGGTATGCCCGGCGCGAAGGTTACCCCGCCGACCAGCCGTTCCACTTGCCCACGCTCTGGACAGCGTTTCGTCGAGCCTTCCTGTCGCTTCTGACCCCTGCGATCATCGTCGGTGGGATCCTGTCCGGGGCCTTCACTCCCACCGAAGCCGCCGTTGCAGCCTGCGCCTGGGCTCTTGTTCTTGGGCTCCTCGTCTACCGCACGCTCACGTGGAAACGGTTCGTCAGGGTGTCCTTCGACACCATCGAAACCACTGCAGTGGTTCTTTTCGTGGTCGGCGCCGCATCGATCTTTGCATGGCTCTTGACCTCGAACCGCGTGCCCGAGCATTTCGCCGCGACCCTTCTGTCGATCTCGGATCGACCCTGGGTGATCCTTCTGCTGATGAACCTGATCCTGCTGATCGTCGGCTGCTTCATGGAGACCATCGCAGCAATAACAATTCTGGTCCCTGTCCTGCTGCCGGTTGCAGTCACGCTTGGGATCGATCCTGTCCATTTCGGGGTCATCATGGTGCTGAACCTGATGATCGGCCTGCTGACGCCGCCGGTGGGCATGGTGCTCTATGTCCTCGCCCGGGTCGCGAAAATGCCTTTCGAAGAGTGCGTCGTCGCGACCGCGCCGTTCCTCATCCCGCTGGGCGTGGTGCTGCTGCTGATCACCTTCATTCCCGGCCTCACACTCTGGCTTCCCACACTGATCTATCGCTGAACCGGATCTTGCCGTTCAGCCGCCGACGAACGTCCGCGATGGGCCCAGACTGAAAGATACTGGCCCGCAGCGAAGGTCGGGAATGGGCGGAAAGCAGTCATTCGCTGTAGTAAGTACTGAGGTCCGTTCTGCGGACAAATCTGACTTTCATATTGCGGACGGACCCATACAGTAAGAGACTGAATTGCGCCGGATAGATTGCTCAACGTGGAAGCATCGAACTCATAGTGGATGAATATGAAGTCATCAGGGTCTCAAGGACCATCACAAGAATAGTGGGATGGTCACTGGTCTTCATAGGCGTCATCAGTGCTTTTCTTTTCTTTTTAGACAGTTCACCCCAGCTCATAGTTGGGGCACTCGTTCTAACACCCCTCGGCGTCCAGCAAATCCTTTCCGCCAGAAATGTCAAAGAGAGATCGCTGTGGGCAGAAATTCAATTAAATTTCTCCCCGTTGGCGCCGAGTTGCGTTTCTCGGAGATCGACCGGATGGTGGTTCCAAGTTGGGCGGACCGTTTCGATACGCCTCCCAGTGCATTGGCCACTTTAACTTTTGAAACAAACATCGACAAGACACGTTACGTGCCGGGAGCAATTCTGCAATGGAATCGCGGCTGTCGAATAAACTTCCATGGATGCGATGGAAACAAGATGCTCAAAGCCCTCCGAAGGCACGTTTCAGAGTGAGTATCCACGTTCGGTTTGGGCTCTTTCGAGCCGTTCGCCACGTCCGAGACGGACGTCCGCTCTGGCCGCTCTACGCTGGCCCTTGCTCCGCGACTCATCCCTGGACCGTCTCCAAGACGATCTTGGCTGCCTCCTTGGGGCGATCCCACTGCGGAAAGTGGCCGCACCGGTCGAACCAGTGCAGGTGTGCAGTCGGGAAAGCCTCCAGCGCGCGCTCCGCTTGCCGGGGCAGCAGGAGCCGATCCTGTCGGCCCCAACCGATCGTCACGCGGCCTGGCGGAGTCGCCGACCCCTCCTGCAACGGACCGCGCGCCAATTCGCGCAGCATCGCGTCGAAAACCTCTGTCTCGGCGATTGACGTCAACTCGTTTCGGACCAGCAGTGGGTCGAGGCGGCCAGGATGTGCTGACAACTGCGCCAGTAGCAACGTCCGCGCGGCCCGGTTCCGCGACAGCGCCGGGATGTGCCGCCGCAGGCGCCGCACAAGCCGGACCGAGGCGGCAAGGGTGGAGCGGAAGAAGACTGTCTCCCAGCCGCGCCAGAAACCGCCTGGATCATAGGCGACCGTGTGGCCGCCGACCCCGCGCCGTGCCAGTTCCAGCACCAGCCGAGCGCCGACGGAACTGCCGACGGTATCGACGCCCGCCAGATCGTTCTGGTCGATAAAATGTTCCAGCGCATCCGCATAGGCGGCAATCGTCTGACGCCCCGCAAGCGGCGGGGATTGCCCGTGTCCAGGCAGATCGATCACCACCATCTCGCGCGCGCGGCTGACCATCGGCACGATGCTGTCCCAGGACCGGACACTTCCGCCCAGTCCGTGAACCATAAGCAGGGGCCGTCCTGCACCTTGACGCTCGAAGTTCAATTCCATTTCCGTCAACGATCTGCAACGGATTTGGTTGCAGGTCCCGACGATGCCGCATCAAGTCCCGGCTGTGAGGGCGGGAAGCGGTCGTCCACTGCGGACGGTGCGAAGGTCTGGGATGGGCGGAAACCGGACGTTCGCAGCGCCGTGGGCGAACGGCAGCCAAACGCAGAATGCGGCATTCCCAACGAGGTTGGCCCGCTACTGTGCCGCATTGACTCGGGTCGTCTAAATCTGCTTCTGACGAACTTCGACATTGTCGAGCCAGATCTCAAGTGCGCCAATTTCCATCGCGATCCGGTCAGGATTCGGCGCGGCAGGTTCTCGTAATACATGCCACCTTTCTCAAAAGATCCTTGAGCAACTCAGCGAATAGGTGGTTACGCCGTCGTGTCATTTCCTTCTTCGAGTAACCCTTCGGGATCGAGCCTGCTACCCTAATTTGGTCGGCAATGCTCGATAGAGAGTGCGCTAGACGTGGACGCCGCTGCTCGTCCCCCACGCTCGGATGCATTGCCGCCACTTCGTGAGGTTCGCAATCCTCACACTAACTCGTGCTCTGTCAGGTCGGCTCTTAGCCTGCAATTTTCTGTCTTCATTGCGACAGGCTGAATTATGAACTGTCTCCAGACAAGCCTCCGCCAGCCGCGATAGCTTACCAGACACACACTAACTCTCACTTTGCAATCTCGCGGTTTGCTGTGGTGAAAGCGGGCCTCCGCGGTCCGATAATGAAGCGTGCCATAGTCATTGATAGCTGGGCCATTGGCGTCCCGGGTCATCGGGCACCTTGGCCGCCAGGAACCCTCGGTATCGAACGAGCGGCCGCTTCGTCACGGGCGCCAAGATTCCGACGTCGAAATGGAACTTTCCATCAGCAACAAACTCACGCGCAATGGACGCTGGGAGCATCCAGTGCGGAAGGGGGATCGGCCCGAGATGCCCGGACGTAACCGGATAATGAAGCTCGCCTTGCCGAACCTCCAAGCCGATCGAGAACGTAAGTGGGCCAAACCTTTCCCGCATGCCCTTGGGGCCGGCGGAGAGATGGGAGCGAAACGTGTTCCGGCCGAAGCGCCGGAGCCAGGTTTCCCCACGTGGCGTGACTGTCTTCGTCACCTCGACCTCGATTTGCGGCGACGCGGGAGGAAAGCGAAAGATCGCGCAGAGCAAACGGGGCCAGACGCCTGTGCCCCGCTGGACCTCGCATCGCCCGGCCCACCGTGAGGTGCCGAGCGTCCAGTGGGTCTCCTTGATTTCATCGGGAAGCGCGTGGAAATCCTGCCCCAGCACGCGCGGGAAGATGGGTGAAGTTGGCGCGACGCTGCGCTCCGTGACCACACGGAGATCCGCCATCGCGGCCTCTGCCTCGGCCAGCGTGATCGCCTCGATCGCTGGGCCGGCCCCTGCGGGCAGAGTGGTGCGGCGCAGTAGAGCGCGTGCCGCCACTGCCGGGATGAAGGGTCCGTCGCCATCCTCGGCCAGGAGGCGCCAGCTTCGGTGTTCATGGCGCGTGGTGACCGAGACAGACATGCCTCCGCGGTCGCTGCCGAGAGGGGCAAGGAGATCGGCGAGCGCCTTAAACACGCGGACAACCGGCCAGGTCACCGGCATCGGCACAAACCGACGCATGCCGGCGAACAGGGCAAGCCCGTAACGCATGACGGCCAGCTCCAGCCCCGCCCGAAAGCGAACAGTTTCCGCGCCGAAATGTGCGGGAAACAGGAGTTGGTCCGGTACCTCGATCTGCCAGGCCTGTCTGACCAAGCCACCCGGCAGGGTGTATTGCGCGGGCTTCGACCAGCCGACGGCCCATTCCCACCGGTTGCCGTTCCAGATCGGCATGGGACGCCCAGCCTGGGACAGGATCGAATGCATGACCGAGAGGCCGCGAGGCGCGCGGTTCCCCGGGAGGATTGCGGTGTCGATCACCGCCGGCACGTCATCGCCTGCAAGGGCGCGCACGGCGGCAGAGGACAGGGCCGGAACGGAAGTGAGACCGGACAGCACGCAAATCCCCGCGCCCCGCGCCTCGGCATCCAATGCCGATATGCCCGCGCAGAAGTCCGCGTTGTCCGAGAGGTCGAGGTAATGGACGCCGGCTGCGACTGCCGCGCGCGCAAGGCGGTAAGGGTCATCGCCATAGGCGTGGAACGGTCCTGCCGCGTCCACAACGACCTCGTGTCCAGCCAGCGCGTCGAGGCTGCCCGCGCGGTCAATCATGATCGCCCGGCACCCCAAGTCCTTCGCGCAGGACCGGGCCTCTTCCAGGTTCCGACCAGCGATGCAGACATCGTGTCCGTCGGCAATCAGAAGTCTCGCGAGTCGTGCGCCGAAAACGCCGTACCCTCCCAGCACCAAGATTTTCAACGGAGCAGACGCCTTTGAAAAGCGGGGTTCGGGAGTGCGCACATGTCAGCCCGTCCAAATATGGCGTATCGGTTCCGTGCAAGGCGCTGGTAAAGCCAGTCCCGCACCGGTCGCGGCAGGATCAGCAGGACAGTGGCCAGTCGTCCCCATCCGCCGAACGATCGCGCGGCGTAAACGACTGCCTCGAAATCCTGATGTGCAATACCTTCGTCGATGAACAGCCAGCTGGAGGGATCGGTCGGCTGGAGTCCGTAATGTCGCATCAAGGCGGCTCCGAGCGGCGTCTGGATCGGGCAGATGCGCACCGCCCCGCTCCGGTCCAGGCGATGGATCATGCGCGCACCCCAGCTGCATATCGCACATTCTGCATCCATCACGGCCAGAGGTGCCGTGGCGTCGAAATGCGGAACCTGCGGATCTTGTCGAAAGGAGAACGGTTTGAGCATGTTACATCGACTATCTTGAAGCAACCAACCTTGCAGCCACCCCAACACGCTTTGCAGAGAGATCCAATTTGATTTGGGCCGAGCTGTGCCTTGAAGGCACGCGGTATCAAGGCGTTGAACAGCAAGCTTTACTGCATCGCTTCTGAATGCCCGATGGTCCCTAGAACTGGCCGGCAACTGCGAAAAAGCCTCCGCGTTTACAGCAATCTTCAAGTCCACGGCGTTCAGCATTCATTCTGCCAGAATGCACGGGCAGTACAGTATCTTAGGCCAGCGTGGCGACTTCCCAACGTCAGAATGGCCGGCGCCTAAGGTACGGCGAGTTTTTCCGAGAGCTTAGGTGCTTGGCAACCTTTTCGTTGTGGGGCGATGAGTTCCGGTCGGCGCTCAGCTTCGCAACTCGGACCAACTCAGACCAAAGCGTGCCAGGTACTTCCTCAATCGGTCAGCATCGTTGCGTGTCGACCGGCTCTCGCGTGAGACTGCGAACAAACGCCGCCCGGCATCACTGATGGTTGCGGAAGATCGACACACTCGGATGACGTTGGCGAGTTGAGGGACGTCGAACGGGTCGATCAAATCTTGCGTCACCTCGGCAATCAACCGTGCATCAAGGTCCCGTTCCGAGGTGCGCCAGCGCCGTTTCAGCGTTTCGGTCTCGTTATCAACCTGAGCGCGCGTGATCCTTCCGCGCGGCGCCAATGTACAAAGCCGCAAGATCGCACCGCTGAAATCGCGGAAGTTTCCCGGCCAGGGCGTGTCGGCTGCGCGAGCGAAGCGCAGCCACGCTTCGGCTGCATCCGCGTTGAAGCCCACGCGAGTGCCGAGTGTCCTTTCGGCTCGCGCAAGTTCGTACTTCAGGTTGGCCTCCATATCCTCGGGCCGCTCTCGCAAGGCCGGCAAGGTAAACGTCCAGAGGTTCAGTCGCGACAGGAGGTCGGGGCGAAACGCTCCCTCGCCGGCCAGCATGGCCAGATCGCCCGTCGCACCTGCAATGACCTGAAACCGGCTCGTCACTTCCGAATCCGAGCCCAGCGGATAGTAACGGCCTGTCTCGAGTGCGTGGAGAAGCATGGCCTGTTCGTCGAGGCCAAGACGGTCGACTTCGTCCAGGAACAGGACGCCGCCATCCGCCTCCCTCAGAAGACCGGCCCTCTCCGTGCCGGGCTGCCCGGTGTGGCTGCGGCGCTGACCGAAGAGTGTGGGAATCGCCGACGTCCCCTTGAGCGTCGCGCAATTGACTGAAACCAATCGCCCTTTCACTCGGCGCTTTTGCAGCTTCAGTTCGTATATGCGCTCGGCGAGCTCGGATTTGCCTGTCCCGGATTCGCCTTGCAGAAGGATCGGGGCGTCAGAAATCCCGGCGACCTGCTCGATCCGCTCTATGAGGTCGTTGTAAGTCCGGTTCCGCGTCTCGATACCGCCTTTCAGGAGATTGCCGTATTCGCGGGTTTGCTGATCGAACCTCTGCTGGAGCGCGTCGTACCGGCTGAGATCCAGATCGATCAGGTCGAACGTTCCGGTGCTGTCTTCGCCGCGGGGGGGCCCAGTCTGGATGAGTGCCGCCGGAATGTGCCGCGACTCGGACAGCAGAAACCAGCAGATCTGACCCACATGCGTCCCGGTCGTCAGATGGATGTGATACCGCTCGCGATCTTCGTCGAAGCCATAGGTTCGAGCGAAATCATAGAGCTTGGTATAGACCTCCTCGAAATCCCAGGGATCTTCCATGTTCATTTCGCGCAGCAGCACTTCGGTGTCGGGTGAAATTCCTGCGATGTCCCGCCTGACGGTGTGAGCGAGGCGGGAGAATTTCACGTCGTACAGGAGCTCCAGCCGGTCGACGGGAAAACCATCGACCTGACAGAGGGCGACCGTGGGTCGCCAGCCGTGCCGTCTTCCCATGTCGAGCTGCGATCCCAGGAATCCAATGACGACATTTCTCAAGGGTGCGCTCCATTTGGATAACCTGCTATATTTCCATATCGTATTCTCGTGACCAGATAAACTAGAATCTGAAAATTTCCCCCTGACATCAAAGCATTATCCGTACGAACAGTTTTCCTCGGCGGGTCCGCCGATCCCTGACACACAGAAGACACCAGAGAAGAGAGAAGAGACGACGGATGAATCCGCATCCGAAGACCGCGGCGGACCGGGCCCATTCCCGGTTCGCCGCACCGTATCGTCACCCCGCGAGGGGGCATTGACTGAAGGACACGATGATGGACGACATGACGATTTCGCCTGTGACCGGCACGGACCTCAAGAACTGGGGGCACGCTCCCGGTCCGAGGTTTCCAGATCTCCTCGACAAGGCCAACGAGATGCTGGCTTCAGGTGAAAGCCGCGACGCCATCCGCCATGCGCTCGCGATGCAGCTTCCCCCGCCGCCCAAACAGTATGCACTGCACGCCGCGGGAGCGGTGACGTTTCACGAAAACCTCACGCCCGCGGATGCGGATGAAGCGACTAACCTTGAGAAGGTGCGCGAGACGATGCGCGTCGTTATGCGGACACCGACTGTCATCGGAGGCGCGATCATGCCGGACGCCTGTCCTGCCGGCCCGGTCGGAACCATTCCGGTCGGCGGCGTCGTGGCGGCCAGGAATGCGATACACCCCGGCATGCACTCTGCCGACATCTGCTGTTCGCTGATGATGAGTGACCTAGGCGGCGCCGATCCGGCGGCCGTTCTCGAAGCAGCGGCTTCCGTGACCCATTTCGGCCCGGGCGGGCGTCCGCAGGGAAACCGCTTCACCGTCTCGCTCGACCTCCTGGACGCCTTCCGCGCGAATCCGTTCCTGAAGAGTGCAAAGACGATCCAGTCGGCACAGGAGCATATGGGCACACAGGGAGACGGGAACCATTTCCTGTTTGTCGGACGCTCGCGCGCTACTGGACGCACCGCTCTCATCACTCATCACGGATCGCGGGGTCCGGGGGCCAAGCTCTACAAAGCGGGCATCGAAGTCGTCGAAGGCTACCGCAAGCGTCACTCGCCTGAGACACTCAAACAGAACGCCTGGATCCCGGCGGACTGCGAGGACGGCCAGGCCTACTGGGAGGCTTTGCAACTCATCAGGAAATGGACGAAGACGAACCACAACTCGATCCACCAGGCGACCCTGGAAAAGGCGCGCGCAAGTGCATCCGATCGGTTCTGGAACGAGCACAACTTCGTCTTCCGGCGGGGCGACATCTACCTTCACGGCAAGGGCGCGACGCCAGCTTGGGGAGACTTCGCAGCCGACGCCGATGCTGCCGGACGAACGATCATCCCGCTCAACATGGCGTCGCCGGTCCTGATCGTGCGCGGTACGGACGCAACCCACGCCTGGGGCTTCAGCCCGCACGGGGCAGGACGAAACTGGTCGCGAACGGAACACATGCGGCGGCTGGGAACGAAGACCCCGGAACAGGCGCTGGTCGAGGAAACCCAGGGCATCGACGTACGTTTCCACGCCGGCAAGGTCGATGCGTCAGAGCTGCCTTCGAGCTACAAGCCCGCGACGGCGGTTACGGCACAGATCGAGACCTTCGGACTGGCCGACATCGTCGATCAGATCGAACCCTACGGCTGCATCATGGCCGGGGAATTGCCGCGGTTTCAAAAGATCCGCCAAAGCCGGCGCTGACCTGAAGCCGATCCCGCTTTATGCGGGGTCGGCCAAGCGATCTTCCCACGAGATTTGGGAAGAGGGCGAGTTGCCGATGAAGCGGCGACAGACCTTTTCGAAGGCATGGGCAAGGCGTCTGCCGAAGACCGGACAATGCTCCAGACGATCCACCACCGCTCGATGACCGCAATGGACGGCAATGCGGAAGCGCCGGCGGATGGGGCATTGCAGTGCCTGCGCCTGCGAACAAAGCACCCCTGGTGAAAAATTGAACTGCGGAGGATACGAAAGCCGCTTCGGCGCCGCGCCCATTGGGCCTCGCGCCTAATTGGTATGCCCAAGCCCCGCATCGGGGACGGGCATCGAAACTCTGTCGAGGCCGAGATTCAGTTGCCCTGCGAGCTTGCGCCGAAGGTAAGATCCAGCAGCGTCAGCCAGTTCTCGTGGCACAGTTTGCGGACCAGCGCGTCGCCGTAGCCATGCGCGCGCATCGCTTCGACCAGCCCCTGCAGCCCGGCGACGTCGCCCATGACCTCCGGAATCTCCGCACCGTCGAAGTCCGAGCCCAGCCCGACGTGATCCTCGCCCAGCCGGTCGATCAGGTGATCGAGGTGGCGCAGGCAGGCCGTCCAGCCGCGGGTCGCATCCTTCCGTCCATCCTCGTTGAGAAAGCCCACGGCATAGTTCAGTCCGACCATGCCGCCGCTGTCGCGGATCGCGTCGAGCTGCCGGTCGGTCAGGTTGCGCGACGATTGACACAGGGCGTGGGCGTTGGAGTGTGTGGCCACCAACGGGGCATCGGACAGCCGGGCCACGTCGTTAAAACCAGCCTCGTTCAGGTGGCTGAGGTCGATCATGATCTTCAGCCGGTTGCATTCACGCACGAGCCGCTTGCCCGCCTCGGTCAGGCCTGGCCCGGTGTCCGGCGAGACGGGAAAGGCGAAGGGAACGCCGTGGCCGAAGATGGTGGGCCGGCTCCAGACCGGACCCAGGGACCGCAGGCCCATGGCGTGGAAGGCATGGAGGTTATCGAGGTCCTCGTCGATCGCCTCGGCGCCTTCCATGTGCATGATCCCGGCGATCACGCCCTCGGCCATCGCGGCGCGGATCTGGGCGGCGTCGCGGCAGATGCGGAAGGCGCCCTCCGACGACCGCTCCATCCACAGCATCAGCCGCGCGGCCGCGAAGGCGGGGGCGAGCGCCTCCTCCGCCGTCATCAGCTTCGGCAGCGGCAGGGCATAGGGCGGGTTCTCCATAGCCGCCTGGTATCCCGGATCGTCATGGGCCACCGGTGACGGAAGGTAGATGGCGAAGAATCCGCCGGCGAAACCGCCCGCGCGCATCCGCGGCAGGTCGAGGTGGCCCGTACCCTCGCCGGTCAGCCAGATCGCCTCGCGGTTCTCGGGCGCCTGTAGGAGGCGCAGAAGCAGGTCGTTGTGGCCGTCGAAAACGGGGATCATCCTTGCAGTCCCTGCTCCATGAAGCGGTCGGCTGACGCCTCGAAAAGGCTGCGCGCATACTCCGTCTTCATCCGTGCGGCGGCAAGATCCTCGCGCGACAGCTCTTCGACAGCGGCACCGTTCTGCATGACGAGGATCCGGTCGCACATGTGGTCGATGACGGCGAGGTCGTGGCTGACCATGAGGAAGGTCAGCCCATGTTCGTCGCGCAGGCTCGTCAGCAGGTTCAGCACTTCGGCCTGCACGCTCGCGTCCAGCGCGCTCGTCGGCTCGTCCAGCAGCATGATCTTCGGCTTCAGCATCAGCGCGCGGGCGATGGCGACGCGCTGGCGCTGCCCGCCCGACAACTGGTGCGGATAGCGGAAGCGGAAATTCGCGGGCAGGCCCACGTCCTTCAGCGCGCGGATGACCCGGTCGTCCGAGCCCCGGAGGCCGTGGATCGCGAGCGGCTCGGACAATGTCCGGTCAATGGTGTGCCGGGGATGCAGGCTGGCGTAGGGATCCTGGAAGACCATCTGGACCTGGGCCGAGAACGCCCTGCCGCGCGGCGTCGGGACGGGCACGCCGCCGATCCGGATCGCACCACCCGACATGGGAGCAAGGCCGCAGATCGCGCGCAGGATCGTGGACTTGCCCGAGCCGCTTTCGCCGACGAGGCCATAGCTTTCCCGCTCCCGCACCTTCAGGCTGACGTTCCGCACGGCCTGAACCTCGCGGCCCTGCCCGGTGAAGGTCACAGACAGGTCGTCGATCTCGAGAAACTCAGGCACGGGCCCACTCCCCGCTGCGGTCGAGGCCGGGGAGAAGTCCGCGCGGACCGCCGATGCGCGGAAGGCAGTTCAGAAGGCCTTTCGTGTAGGGATGCTTCGCCGCCAACAGGTCCTTCGCGGCCAGTTCCTCGACGATCCGGCCGCGGTACATGACCAGCACCCTGTCGCAGAAACGGGCGACGAGGCGCAGGTCGTGGCTGATGAAGATCAGGCCCATGCCGCGCTGGCGCACGAGGTCGTCGAGGATCGACAGCACCTCGGCCTGGACGGTCACGTCGAGCGCGCTGGTCGGTTCGTCCGCGATCAGAAGGTCGGGGCCGGGGATCAGCATCATCGCGATCATCACCCGTTGGCCCATGCCGCCCGACAACTCGTGCGGATAGGCCTCCATCACGCGGTCGGGGTCGCGGATCTGCACCGCCTCGAGTGCGGCCACCGCCTTGGTGCGCGCCTCGGCCCGACCGAGACGGTCGCGGCGCCGCAAACCTTCGGTCATCTGGGCGCCGACTTTCATCACGGGGTTCAGCGAGTACTTCGGATCCTGCATCACCATCGCGATGCGCGGACCGCGAAGCGCACGCATCTTTCGTTCGCTGGCGCGGATCAGGTCGATGCCGTCGAACTCCATCCGGTCCGCCTCGATCCGCCCCGGCGGACGGATCAGCCGCAGCACGGCGCGCCCGGTCATGGTCTTGCCAGAGCCGCTTTCGCCAACGATCCCAAGGCGCTCGCGCCCGAGGCTGAAGCTCGCGCCGCGCACGGCTTCGACCGGGCCGGTCTCGGTCATGAAGGTGACGCGGAGGTTTTCGACCGCAAGCAGGCTCATCGCGACTCGCTCCGCGGGTCGAGCACGTCGCGCAGGCCGTCGCCCAGAAGGTTGAACCCCAGCGAGACCGTGAAGATGGCGAGGCCCGGCATGGTTGCCACCCACCATTGCTCGAACAGGAATTTCCGTCCGGACGCGATCATCAGCCCCCACTCCGGCAGGGGCGGCTGGACTCCGAGGCCCAGGAACCCAAGCCCCGCCGCGATCAGGATGACGCCGGCCATGTCGAGCGTGACGCGGATGATGACGGACGGAAGGCACATCGGCACGACATGGCCCCAGATGATGCGCCCTGCCCCGGCCCCCTGCAGACGGACGGCGGCGATGTAGTCCGACGTGCGCACCGTCAGCGTCTCGGCCCGCGCGACGCGGGCATAGGGCGGCCAGGCCGTCAGCGCGATGGCGAGGACGGCATTGATGATCCCCGGCCCCAGCACGGCGACGAGGGCAAGGGCCAGGATCAGACGGGGAAAGGCGAGGAAGATGTCGGTGAGGCGCATCAGCACCAGGTCCACCCAGCCGCCGAAGTAGCCCGCGATGGTCCCGATCAGCAGGCCGAGGACGGGGGCCGTCACGACGACCAGCGTCACGATGTAAAGCGTGATGCGCGCGCCATAGACGATGCGGCTCCAGATGTCGCGCCCGAAGTCGTCGGTGCCGAGCCAGTGGCCCGGAGTGCCGGGCGGCAGAAGCCGCTGCGACAGGTTCTGAACGAAGGGGTCGTGTGTGGCGAAGAGCGGCGCGAAGGCCGCCAAAGCCAGAAGAACCAGCACGATCAGCGCCCCCGACACCGCCGGCGGGTTGCGGCGCAGGCGAAGCCAGGCGAGCCAGGCCTGCCCCAGCCGCGCCTGCCGACGGGATTTCGGGTTGGGATCGGTCAGCCAGGCGGTCAGCGTCGTCATCGGCGCGCCCGCGGGTCGACGACGCGGTAAAGGATGTCCGACAGCATGTTGAGCGTCACGAAGACCGCGCCGACCACGACGGTGCCGCCGAGGACGGCGGGCATGTCGGCGGTGAAGAGCGCGTCGGTGATATAGCTGCCGAGGCCGGGCCAGGCGAAGATCGTCTCGGTCAGCACCGCGCCTTCCAGGAGATAGGCATAGGAGAGCGCGATGACCGTGATCAGCGGCACAAGGACGTTGCGCATGGCATGAACCCAGATCACGCGCCGCTCGGGCATCCCCTTGATGCGGGCTGTGGTGATGTACTCCTGACCCAGCTCGTTCATCATGAAGCTGCGGGTCATCCGGCTGATGTAGGCCATCGAGATGTAGCCGAGGATCCCCGCAGGAAGAATGATGTGCGATACCGCGTTGGCGAAGGCGTCCCAGGCCCCGTTCAGCGCCGTGTCGATGAGGACCGCGCCGGTGTACTGCGTCAGCGTGAACTGCATCATCATGTCGTAGACCGGGTCGAGCCGTCCCGGCCCGCCCACCCATCCGAGATGGCCGTAGAACACCAGAAGGCCGATCAGCCCCAGCCAGAACACCGGCATCGAGTATCCCATGAGTCCGACGAGGCGCACCACCTGGTCCGCGATGCTGCCGGGCCGCGTCGCGGCAAGGACGCCGGCGGGCACACCAACCAGCACGCCGATCAGGGTTCCGAGGGTCGCAAGCTCCAGCGTCGCGGGAAAATAGCGCGCGATTTCCTCGGCGATCGGGGCGCGGGTGCGGATCGACACGCCGAGGTCGCCCTGGATCGCATCGCCGACATAGATCAGGAATTGCCGCCACAAAGGCTCGTCGAGGCCCAGCGCCAGCCGCGCGGCCTCGTACTGCGCGGCGGTGGCCCGCTCGCCGACGATGGAAAGCACCGGGTCGATCGGCACCACGCGGCCGATGAAGAAGGTCACGACGAGAAGACCCAGAAGGGTGATCGCAAGCGTGACAAGTCCGCCCGCGATCTGGCGCAGAACGGAGAGAAGGCGCGAGGGGGGCGACGTCTCGGTAAGGGAGGCCATTCCGGATACGGAATGCCGCCGCGCCCCAGGGTCGGGCGCGGCGGCAGGCCCTTACTTCGTCACCAACCAGTACACGACCGAGTCGGTCGCGCCGCCGGTGTAGAAGTTCTCGACGTTCGAGCGGAGGCCCGTCTGGCTCTGCTGCTGGAACATCAGCACGAAGGCCGAGTCGTCGCGGTGCTGGCGCTGGATGTCCTCGTACATGGCCTTGCGCTTTTCACCGTCCTTCTCGGCCACGGCCGCTTCGGTCATCGGGCCAAGCTCGGCCGGATCCCAGGCGGTCCGCCAGGCGAGGTAGCCGGTGGCGTTGGCCTCGTCCGAGTTGTCCGGGTTCATCGCGAAGGTCGATGCGTTCGTGTGCGGGTCGGGATAGTCCGGCCCCCAGGTCTGGATCGTCATCTCGTGCTGCCGGGCGCGGTATTTCCCGAGAACGGTAGCGCCGTCACCGACGTCCAGCGTGACGTTGATCCCAGCCTGGCCCAAGGTGTTCTGGATCGACTGGGCGATGTCCATCCGCTCCTGGTCGTTGCGCACGGTCAGCGAAAGCTCGAGCGGCAGCGTGACGCCCGACGAGGCGAGAAGCTCCTTGGCCTTCTCGACGTCGAGGCTGTAGGGCGTTTCGTCCAGTGCGCCGAGGAAGCCTTCAGGCAGGAACGCCTGGTGGACGCCCCACTGCCCCTTCAGGATCGTGTCCGTCATGCCCTGATAGTCGATCGCCCAGCGAATCGCGTCCAGCACATCGGGATTGGCCAGCTCCTCTTTCTTCTGGTTCATGGCGAGGTAATAAATCTGCCCGCCCACGTCTTCCTGGATCTTGACGTCCGGGTTGCCTTCCAGACCTGCGACGTCGGTCGGGGTCAGGGTGCGCGCGACGTCGATGTCGCCGTTCTCCAGAAGCAGGCGCTGCGTGGCGGGTTCGGGGATGTGGCGCATGAAGACGTTCTTCAAGTTGGCATCGCCGCGCCAATGTCCCTCCCGGGCCTCGAGGACATAGCCTTCATTGGGCTTGTAGGACCGCAGGACGTAGGCGCCGGTTCCGGCCGAGTTGGACTTGAGCCATTCGTTGCCCTAGTCGCCGTTGGCCTCATGCTCCATGACCGTATTCACGTCGACGATGTTGGCCACGCCCGCCGTCAGGCAGTTGTAGACGAAGGTGGGCGCATAGACCTTGTCCGTCTTCATGACCACGGTGTCGCCTTCGGCGGTGATCATGCTGTCCACGTTCTCGGGCGTGAAGCCGAACTGGGTCAGGATGAACGCCGGCGTCTTGTTCAGCTTGACGACCCGGCGCAGCGAGTCTGCCGCGGCCTCGGCCGTGACAGGGTTGCCGGAGGAGAAGGTGATGCCGGGCTTGATCTTGAGGCGATAGGTCACGCCGTCGTCGTCGACCGACCAGCTCTCGGCCAGTCCCGGGATGAGCTCGCCCTCCTTGGTCGGATCGAGCTCGATCAGCGTGTCGTAGAGGTTGTTGTTCAGGTCGACGCCCGAAAACTCGAAGGCTTCGTGAGGGTCGATGGAAACGATGTCGTCGATGGCGTCGGCAACCACCAGCGTGTCGGCAGGCGTCTCGGCAAACAACGCCACGGGGGCGCTGCATGCCATCAGGGCCGCCAGGGCCAGACGCCGGGTCGAGAATGTCGCAATCATGTCGTGAACTCCCATTATTGGACTCGCAAGGTCTCCCCGCACGGTATTCCAAATGGAGAGATTGAGAAGGCGCAATCGTCCGGATGTCCTCACGTCAGGTCCGAACGGAGCGAGACCGAGAGTATGGCAGGTCTGTATTGACGTATCCGGACCAGACGATTCACGTCTCGCCTGACCCGTCGGCTGGGTCCGGAAAAGTGCCGCGCGCTAACTCAGACCGCGGACCGCGATGTCGCGGGCCAGAGCCGAGATGACGCGCGTCCGTGCTGCCGCGATGGCTATGAACCCACCGGCGGGGTCGAAAGGCTCGGTGATGCGAAAGGACAGGGCCTTCTCCGTGCGCGCCTCGTCGTTGTGCGCGACGTAGTAGCGCCCCTGCGCCACGAACTGGCCTCCGGCTTCGGCCACGAATTCCTCGACCCGCACCTCGACCATCGTCTCGGGCTCGTCCCGGAACGGCCAGGGCTCGGAGGCGACCAGCCGTCCGGTCAGGTCCGCCAGCGCGTTCGTCAGGCGCAGCGTCACCGCGCGGGTGGGATCGTCGGCCCAGATGCTGTTCGGCCCCGTGGTGATCGCGCCCGCCCCGTTCGACACGGCGATCCCCTCCTCCGAGGCGTAGGCCGGCAGCGAGACCTCGCGCAGCGACACCGACGCCATCGGGATCGACACCCGGGAGGTCTGGACCGGCTCGGACGCCGAATAGCGCACCGGTCCCCCGTCGTCGCCGCAACCGGCGAGGGCGAGAGCGGCGGTCACGGCAAGGCATTTCAGGGTCATCGTCATGTCACTCACCGTCCAAGAATGATCGAGTTGGGATTTCGTTCCAAGGTGCGCGCCAACCGCTCGACGGCGCGCGCCGCGTCCTGAAGGTCGCCAAGCGCGGTCCGTGCGCTGCGGTTCAGCTCCGAGTCCTCGTCGAAACCCGCGAGGGTCGCCGAAGCCTGCGCGGCAAGCTGGTTGATCCGTTCGACGATGCCGGGCAGTTCCGCCGCCGCCTCCTCGACCGCCTTGCTGGCCGAGCTTGCGGACTCCAGCGTCTCGTTGAGATTGCTGACCGCGCCGCCGGTCCGAAGCTCCTCCAGCGCCGCCTCGAGCTCGGCCAGAGACGCGCCGAGGCGCTCGGGCAGCGCCCTGGTGCTGTCGTCGTCGAGGATGGCGCGCGCCGATGCGACGGTGCCCGAGACCTCGTCGACCAGCTGCTGCAGTTCAAGCTGTTCGGCCTTTTCGGCCACGGCGGTCAGGCGCGCGACGAGTTCCGGCACACCTTCGACGCTGTCGCCCACGTCGGCCGCCGCCTCGGCCGCCGCATCGACGGCTGCGGTGACGCGCTCGACCGTCCCGGCGTCCTCGATGCTCTCGGCGATCGACCGCAGGTTCTCGGCCACGGCCTGGAGGTCGGCAAGGAGCGCGGACGCCTGAGCGGGCAGAGCCTGGATCTCGTCGCCGGAGGTGACGGACCGCACGTCCGCCACGAGGCCCCGAACGTCGCCCGGGATGGCCTTCAGGTCTTCGCTCTCGGCGATCTCGGTCGCCGAGGTCAGGAACGCCGTCGCGGCCTCGAGCAATTCCTCGATCGGCAGGTTGTTGATCCGCTCCATCACGCCCTCGGCGGTGGCCGAGACGTCCGAGATGTCGCTCTCGGCGACCGGGATGACCGGGAAGGGTTCGGCCTCGACGTTCAGCGTCGCCGGCGGCACATCCGGCACGTCGACGAGATCGACCCTCAGACCGCCGGTCAGAATGCTGGCCGACACGAGTCGCGCCCGCAGCCCCTCTGCCACGCGCTCTCTCAGGAACGCCAGCGCCGCCTCGGACGTTGCCTCGGCCAGACCCATCTTCGAAGTGCGCAGTTCCATCGAGGTCGAAAGACGGACGTTGGTGTCGCCGAAGCGGTCCTCGTCGACGATCCCGTTCAGGTTGACGACCTCGCCGATGTTCACGCCGTCGAGCAGGACCGGCGCGCCGACGGTCAGACCGCTGAAGTTCTCGTCGAAGATCGCGGTCAGGGTCAGGACCGGGCCGCTGTCGTTCTGGAACAGGCTCGCCCGCGCGGCCGCCTCGTCGGCGAAAAGGGTGAAGTCTGCGCCGTCGCTGACCGGCGTGCCGCCCGACACCACGGTGTCGAAGGCCACCCCGCCCGAAATCAGCGTGGCCAGCGACGAGAAGTCCAGCTCGGCCCCGGTCGCGCCCAGCGAGAAGCTGAAGCCCGAGATGTCCCAGAAGCGCGTGTTCGACGACACGAGCCGGTCATAGGGCGAGAGGATCACCGCCTCGGCCCGCGCGACGGTGCCGTCGGCGGCAAGCTCGGGTTCGCCGATCCGGCCGACCTCGACGCCCTTGTGCAGGATCGGCGTGCCCTCGACGAGCTGCACGTCCGCGCCCGCCGAGATCTCGATCGTCAGCCCCTCCTGCCCTGCGCGAAACAGGGGCGGCCTCGAAAGCCCCTGGTGCTCGAAGACCAGGCCGTCGGCCTCGGTGTCCCAGGACGCCTCGATGTAGACGCCGGACAGGACCGTGCTCAGCCCGCTCACGCCCTGAGCCGTCACCTCGGGCTGGATGATCCAGAAGATGGCGTCGCCGTCGACGAAGGGGGCGATCGACTGGTCCAGACGCACGCTGACCCGAACCCTCTCGAGCGTGCCCGAAAAGCCCACGTCTTCGACCCGTCCGACGGTCACGTCGCGGTACCGCAGCTCGGTCTCGCCCTCGGTAATGCCGGTGGCCTGTTCGAAGAGGATGTGGATGACCGGCCCGCGCGTGGCATAGGATTGCCAGGCGACCCACAGGCTGACCGCAACCGCCGCCAACGGCACCAGCCAGACGATCGAGATCCGCTCCAGGATCGGGCGTCGCCGTCCGGACGCGGGCAGGTCGGGGGCTCCGTCGGTCATCGCGCGGGCACCGATCCGTCGATGCTGTCCCAGAGCCGTCGGGAATCGAAGCTCTGCGCCGAGAGCATCGTGCAGATCACCGAAAGGGCGAAGGCGAGGCTCGCCGGTCCGGCCGTCACCGTTGCAACGGCGCTGAACTGCACCAGCGAGGACATGATCGCCACGACGAAGACGTCGATCATCGACCAGCGCCCGATGTATTCGACCACGTCATAGATCCGGTGACGCGTGCCCGGCGAAGTGGCCGAGCGGTGCCGGACCGAGAGCGCGAGAAACGCGATGCAGAAGAACTTGGCCACGGGAATTCCGACGCTGGCGATCAGGATGATGAGGGCGATACCGGGGTTTCCGTACTCGAACAACTCGATCGCACCGCCCACGATGGTGGACGACTCGTTCTGGAACAGCGTCTTGGTGATCAGCATCGGCTCGGTGTTGGCCGGGATGTAGCAGATGATCCCGGCAAGCCACCACGCCCAGACCTTCTGAAGACTTGTCTCGTCGCGCGACGACAGGCGCGAGCCGCAGCGGCCGCAGATCTCGGTTCCCATGGGCCAGGCCTCGGCGCAGTGCTGACAGCCGACCATGCCCGAGGCGCGGGCGGTCACGAGGTGTGCGTTCGGGTCAGATCGTTCCATACCGACCAACTACACAGGAATCTGTCCTGGGTGACAACAAGCGCCACCAGCGCGGTGAACATCCAGAACGCCTGGCCCAGCGAGACCTGCGCGAGGTCGGTGATCTTCACCAGCGAGACGGCGCAACCGATGGCAAAGACCTCGGCCATGGACCAGGGCTTCAGATCCTGCGCCAGCCGGAACGCCGGGATGGCCAGCGGGCGCGGCGCGCGGTCGAACACGAGGGGTGCGAGGACATAGGTCAGAAGTGCTGCACGCGCCGCCGGGATCGCCAGGACGAAGGCCAGCATCAGAAGGATGAGCACGCGCAGGCTGCCGTCCGAGAAGCTGAAGGCGATGTCGAGAAGCGAGGCGCTGCTGCGAAAGCCCTGGATCTCGAGCGTCAGGAACGGAAAGAACACCGCCGCCACGATCAGGACCAGCGTCGCCACCGCGAGCGAGATGATGAGCATTCCCGCCTTGCGGCGCGGCGCGGCAAGAACGGTGTGGCAGCGGACACAGACCGACAGCTCGCCCTTCTCGACATCGCGCGCCCGATAGAGCGCGTCGCACTTCGTGCAGACGACATGCCGCGCAGACGCCGCTGCGGCAGGAGGATGGGATACGTCGGCGTCTGGCAAGGTCAGTATCCCGTCGAGATGGCCGGGCGTCCCGCGGCGAAGGATGAACGTTCCCTTTAAACTACATCCGATCGAGAGGTTGCCAAGGGCGGCACGGGTCGCATCCGGTCTCGCACCGTCGCCCTTGGCCGCAGTCACACAATTACGCGACGGAACAACAATCGAATTGCCATCGGATGAAGCCGTCCTAGAATGGCGGTACCCCGGGACGCGCCCCCAACGTGCGCAGACCCCGCCATCATCCGGGAGGTAAACCCCTTGAGCATTTCCCTTACCCTGAACGGTGAGTCCGTCGCCATCGACGCGTCTCCCGACATGCCCCTGCTGTGGGCGATCCGAGACGTTCGCAAGCTGACCGGCACCAAGTTCGGCTGTGGCGTCGCCTCCTGCGGCGCCTGCACCGTTCATGTCGACGGAGTGGCCGTCCGCTCGTGCCAGACCTTTCTCGGCGATGTCGAGGGGGCCGAGGTGACCACCATCGAGGGCCTGTCAGGTCCGGTCGCCACTGCGGTGCAGGGCGCCTGGAAGGACCTCGACGTCGTCCAGTGCGGCTACTGCCAGTCGGGCCAGATCATGCAGGCGATCGACCTCTTGACCACGACGCCCAAACCCACGGACGACGACATCGACACGGCGATGGACGGAAACGTCTGCCGCTGCGCGACCTATGTCCGCATCCGCGCCGCGATCCACGAAGCATCCCGCCGGTTGGAGGCCTGAGCCATGAACGTCACTCTCTCGCGCAGAAGCTTCCTCGCCACCGGCAGCGCCGGCGTCCTCGTGGGCCTCACCGCCCGCGGGTCATGGGCCGCGGCCCACATGGGCGGCACCGTGGTGAACCCCTTCGTCCGCATCGACCCCGACGGGACGGTCGTGGTCATCCTCAAGCACTTCGAAATGGGCCAAGGCACCTCGACCGGGTTGTCCACGCTCGTGGCCGAGGAGCTTGATGCCGACTGGGACAAGGTCGCCATCGAGTTCGCTCCGGCCAACACCGAGATCTACATCAACACGCTTTTCGGCGTGCAGGGCACCGGCGGGTCGACCGCCATCGCGAACAGTTACGAGCAGTACCGCAAGGCCGGCGCCGCCGCCCGCGCGATGATGGTGGCCGCCGCCGCGCGCCTGTGGGGCGTCGAAGCCTCCACGGTCAGCGTCGCGAACGGCACGGTGACCAGCGGCAGCAACACGGCGACCTTCGACGACCTGATCGGCGGGGCCGACGCCGCCGACATCCCTGCGGAGCCGACCCTCAAGGACCCTTCCGCCTTCACCCTGATCGGGCGGGATAAACTTGCCCGCAAGGACAGCGCCGACAAGACCACCGGCAAGGCGATCTTCGCGATGGACGTGATGCCCGAGGGCGTCGTCTATGCGGTGCTGCTGCGCTCGCCCAAGTTCGGCGGCAAGCTCGCGTCCTTCGATGCGACAACGGCCTCCGCGATGCCGGGCGTGGTCGCGGTCAAGGAAACGCCTGCGGGCGTCGCGGTCTTTGCCGACAACACCTGGAACGCGATGCAGGCCCGTGACGCCGTCGAGGCGGAATGGGATTTCACCGAGGCCGAAACGCGGTCGACCGACGCGATGGAGGCGGACTATGCCGCCGCTCTCGAGGAAGAGGGCATGATCGCCCAGAACGACGGCGGCACGGATGAAGCGCTTGCGGCGGCGGCGAAGACAATCGAGGCTGAGTTCCGTTTCCCCTTCCTCGCGCATGCTCCGATGGAGCCGTTGAACTGCGTCGTGCAGATCAAAGACGGCAAGGTGAAGATCTGGGACGGCACGCAATTCCATACCGTCACCCAGGGGGCCGTGGGCGCCGTCTCGGGCGTCGGACCCGAGAACGTCTCGATCGAGACCGTCTATGCGGGCGGATCCTTCGGCCGTCGCGCCAACTTCAACTCGGACTACGAGGTTGAGGCGACCTTCGCCGCGATGGCGCTCGGGACCGGACAGCCGGTGAAGCTCGTGTGGACACGCGAGGATGACATCCGAGGCGGGTACTACCGCCCGATGTGCTGGCACCGTGTCCGCGCCGGAGTCGACGCCAACGGCAAGGCCACGGCCTGGCATTCTTCGCTGGCGAACAAGTCGATCTTCTCGGGCACGCCTATGGCCGCGATGGCGGTTCACGACGGCGTCGACGACTTCTCGGTCGAGGGCGTCAAGGACACCGCCTATGCCCTGCCGGGCCTGCGCGTCGACCTCCGCAACATGGAGTCGGCCATTCCCGTCCTCTGGTGGCGGTCCGTCGGACACAGCCATTCCGCCTATGCGATGGAGGTGGCGATGGACATGCTCGCCGAGGCGGCGGGCGCCGATCCGGTCGAGTTCCGGCGGGGCCTTCTCGCCGAAAAGCCCCGGCACCTGGGCGTCCTGAACCTCGCCGCCGAAAAGGCCGGCTGGGGCGGCGACCTGCCCGAGGGCTGGGGGCGCGGCATCGCCGTCCACCAGTCGTTCAACAGCTACGTCGCCGAAGTCGCCGAGGTGTCGAGCCAGGACGGCAGGATCAAGCTCGAGCGCATCGTGGCGGCCGTCGACGTCGGCACGGCGGTCAATCCCGACGTCATCCGAGCGCAGGTGGAAGGCGCCATCGGCTATGGCCTCAGCCACGCGATGCGGCAGAAGATCACCTTCACCGACGGCGAGGTCGACCAGTCGAACTTCCCCGACTACCCGCCGCTCAGGATCGGCGACATGCCGAAAATCGAGGTCCACATCGTCTCGTCGACCGAGCCGCCCACGGGTATCGGCGAGCCCGGCCTGCCTCCCGCTGGCCCAGCCGTCGCCAACGCGATCTACCAGGCCATCGGCCGCCGCGTGATGCGCCTGCCGATGGAAGACGACGGCATCGAGTTCGCCTGACCGCAGATCACCCCGCCGCCGGGACCGACCGGCGGCGGACTCTAGGACCGGTCGAACGCAATCTGCGCCTTCATCGTCCGGCCGCGGTCGGTGGCGAGGCGGAAGCCCTCCTCGGCGTCGGGCAGCGACACCGTGTGGGTGATGAGCGGCTTCACGTCGATCAGGCCCTTCCGCATCAATTCGACGCCTATGGCGAACTCCTCGTGGAAGCGGAACGACCCTCTGAGTTGAAGCTCTTTCTGCGTCAGCGCCTGGACCGGGAGTTGCATGTCGCCGCCGAGACCGAGCTGGACGATGACCGCGCCGGGTCGCAGGGCGGCGATGCCCGCCGCGACGGCGGCGGGAGATCCGGCGCACTCCATCTGGACGTCGAAATATCCTTTCTCCGCCGAATAGGCAGCCAGGCCCTCCGGCTCGCTCGCCATGTTGACCACCCGGTCGGCGCCATTGGCCTTCGCCATGCCAAGCGTGAAGTCGGTCAGGTCCGTCGCCACGATCTCGGCCGCTCCGGCGCGGCGGGCGGCGAGGATGCACAGAAGCCCGATCGGGCCGCAGCCGGTGACGAGAACGCGCTTGCCCAAGAGATCGCCCGCCCGCCGCGTCGCATGAAGGCAGACCGCCAGAGGCTCGGCCATCGCCGCTTCGCCGCTCGCCAGCCCGGTCGCGTCGGCGCATTGCGACACCTCGGCGATCAGCCATTCGCTGAAAGCCCCCTGGATATGGGGAAACGGCATTGCCGAGCCATAGAACCGCATGTTGAGGCAATGGTTCGGCTTTCCCTCGAAGCAGAACTTGCACGCCCGGCAGGGACGCGACGGCGAAACGGCGACAAGCTGGCCGGTCGCCAGGTCGGTGACACCCTCGCCCAGCGCCTCGACATGCCCCGACACCTCGTGCCCGAGGATCATCGGCTCCTTCAGCCGCACCGCGCCGAAGCCGCCGTGATGATAATAGTGCAGGTCGGTGCCGCAGATGCCGCCCGTGGCGACACGGACCAGCACCTGCCCCTGTCCGGGTGACGGGACCTCATGGTCCTCGATCCTCAGATCCTTGGGCGCATGGATGACGATGGATTTCATGGGATCACCGGGTGGGACAGGTTGCGCGTCATGGTGGCCGAGGCCCGTCGCAGCCGCAACGGGAAGTTCTGCATTTGCATCCTCTCCCGCGCCCCGCTACCCCGGCGACAACGGAGGAGACGTCATGCCCGAAAGACCCATCGCCCTTCTGCCCGGTGACGGCATCGGGCCCGAGATCGCGGAAGCGACGCGTCTCGTCCTCGAGACCGCCTCGACGACCTTCGGCCTCGGCCTGTCGTTCCGCACCATCGAGGTCGGCTTTCCCGCGCTGAAGGCCGCCGGCAGCACCTTCCCCGACAGCGCCTTCGAGGCGATATGCGCCTGCGACGGCATCGTCCTCGGCCCGGTGTCGCACAACGCCTATCCGCCGCGCGCCGAAGGCGGGCTGAACCCGTCCGGCGAACTGCGCAAGCGGCTCGACCTCTTCGCCAACATCCGCCCGGCGCGCAGCCGCGCCGGCATCCCGCCGCGCGCAGGCGTGCCGCTCGACCTCGTCATCGTGCGCGAGAACACCGAGGGCTTCTACGCCGACCGCAACCTTCACACCGGACCGCGCGAGATCATGGTGACCGCCGACGTCTCGCTCGCCTTCCGCCGCATCACGCGCCACGCCTCGATGCGGATCGCGCGCGAGGCCTTCGCGCTGGCAGAGACGCGCGGAAAGCACGTCACCGCCGTCCACAAGGCCAACGTCATGCGGATCAGCGACGGGCTGTTCCTCGAATGCTGCCGCACGATCGCCGCCGAGCATCCCGAGGTGCGCTACGACGAGGAACTTGTCGACGCGATGTGCGCCCACCTCGTCCGCGCGCCCGACCGCTTCGACGTGATCGTCACGACCAACATGTTCGGCGACATCCTGTCCGACCTGGCGTCGGAACTGGCGGGCAGCCTCGGCCTCGCCGCGTCACTGAACGCGGGCGAGACGGCCGCGATGGCCCAGGCGCAGCACGGCTCGGCGCCGGATATCGCGGGCAAGGATGTGGCGAACCCCGCCTCCCTCATTGCCTCGGCGGCGATGCTGCTAGCCTGGATGGGTCAGCGCGAGGGCGACGCCGCCCTCCTTGATGCCGCCCGCGCCATCGACGCGAGCCTCGAGGCCGCGCTTTCGACTCCGGCCCTGCGCACCCGCGACATTGGCGGCACCTCCGGCACGCGGGCCTTTGCCGAGGCGGTCGCGTCGGGCGTCACGGCCTGAAGGCGCACCCGCGAAAACCCGTCGCGCGCCGACCCGCCGGGCGCTACACATCACGAAGACCGCGGAGGGGGCGCCATGCACTTCGGATTGACCGGCGAGCAGGAGATGATCGTCTCCACCGTCCGCAGCTTCGTCGAGACCGAGATCCAGCCCCATGAGGCCGAGGTCGAGCGTCTGGGGCACGTCCCGCAGGAGCTTGGCGACGAGATCAGGCGGAAGTGCATCGCGCTCGGATTCTACGCCTGCAACTTCCCCGAGGAGGTCGGCGGGGCGGGACTGTCGCATCTCGACTTCACGCTGGTCGAGCGCGAACTGGGCCGAGGCTCGATGGCGCTCGTTCACTTCTTCGGTCGTCCGCAGAACATACTCATGGCCTGCGAGGGCGCGCAGCGCGAGAAGTACCTCCTGCCCGCTGTCAGGGGCGAGAAGCTGGACGCCCTCGCCATGACCGAACCCGATGCGGGCTCGGATGTGCGCGGCATGAAATGCACCGCTGTCCGGCAGGGTGGCGACTGGGTCCTGAACGGCACGAAGCACTTCATCTCCGGTGCGGAACACGCTGATTTCGTGACCGTCTTTGCCGCGACAGGCGTGGACGAGACAGCCAAAGGCCCGAAGAAGCGTCTGACCGCTTTCCTCGTCGACCGAGGCACGCCCGGTTTTGCCATCCGGCCGGGCTATGCCTCCGTCAGTCACCGCGGCTACCCGAATTCGATCCTGACCTTCGACGACTGCCGCCTGCCTGACGCGCAGGTTCTGGGCGTGGTCGACGGCGGCTTCGACGTGATGAACGACTGGCTGCACGGCACGCGCCTGACCGTCGCCGCCTTCTGCGTCGGACGTGCGCGGCGCTGCTTCGACCTGGCGCTGAAGTATGCCGCCGAACGCCATCAGTTCGGCCAGCCCATCGGCCGCTTCCAGGGCGTGGGCTTCCCGCTCGCCGACATGGTCACCGAGATCGACGCCGCCGACTGGCTGACCCTTTCGGCTGCCTGGCGCGTGGACGAGGGACTGCCCTCGAACCGCGAGATCTCCAGCGCCAAGCTCTACGCCTCCGAGATGCTGGCGCGGGTGACGGATGCGAGCCTGCAGATCTTCGGCGGCATGGGGCTGATGGACGACCTGCCGATGGAACGCTTCTGGCGCGACGCCCGCGTTGAGCGGATCTGGGACGGCACCTCCGAGATCCAGCGCCACATCATCTCGCGCGACCTGCTCCGGCCGCTCGGCGCGTGATGGCCGGTCTCGACCGCCTTCTGCGCCCACGCTCCATCGCCGTGATCGGCGGCGGGGCATGGTGTGCGAACGTGATCGACCAGTGCCGCCGGATCGGGTTCTCGGGGGAGATCTGGCCCGTCCATCCGACGAAACCCGAGGTCTGCGGGCTGCCAACCGTCCCCGCCATCGACCTTCTGCCGGGCATCCCCGACGCCGCCTTTGTCGGCATCAACCGCCAGGACACGGTCGTAGCCGTGCGCGCGCTTGCGGCCTTGGGCGCGGGCGGCGCTGTCTGCTTCGCCTCGGGCTTCCGCGAGGCGGAGGCCGAGACCGGAGACGGAGCCACGCTGCAGGACGAACTCCTCGCGGCGGCCGGCGACATGACGATCCTCGGGCCGAACTGCTACGGCTTCCTCAACTACCTCGACGGCGCGGCGCTCTGGCCGGACCAGCACGGCGGCGTGCGCGTCGAGAGCGGCGTGGCGCTGGTCACCCAGTCGTCGAACATCGCCATCAACCTGACGATGCAGGACCGGGGCCTGCCGCTGGCCTACGTCGTGACCGCCGGAAACCAGGCCCAGACCGGCGTTTCCTCCATCGCCCGCGCCCTGATCCGCGACGAACGGGTTACGGCGCTCGGCCTGCATGTCGAAGGCTTCGACGACCTGCGCGGCGTCGAGGCGCTGGCCGGCGAGGCGCGCGACCTCGGCAAGCCGGTCGTCGTCCTCAAGGTCGGGCGCTCTGACCAGGCGCGGGCCGCGACCGTCTCGCACACCGCCTCGCTCGCCGGCAGCGACGCGGGCGCCGAGGCGCTTCTCGCCCGGCTCGGGTTCGGACGGGCGCGGTCCCTGCCCGTCCTGCTCGAAACGCTGAAGCTTCTCCATGTCGCGGGGCCCCTGCCCTCGAACCGCATCGCGTCGATGTCGTGCTCGGGCGGCGAGGCGAGCCTCGTTGCGGACACGGCCCAAGGCACAGGCCTCGCGTTTCCGCCCCTCGACGCCACGCAGGCGGCCGGCCTGAGAACGGCCCTCGGACCGAAGGTCGCGCTGGCGAACCCGCTCGACTATCACACCTACATCTGGGGCGACGAGGCGGCGCTGAGCGCCTGCTTTACCGCGATGATGCAGGGCGATCTGGGGATGGGCATGGTCGTCCTCGACTTCCCCCGCCTCGAGCGCTGCGACGCCTCGGCCTGGGAGCCGGTAATCGCCGCCGTGGCGCGCGCCAAGACCACGACAGGCAAGCCCATGGCCATCGTCGCATCGCTGAAGGAGACGATGCCCGAGGCTTATGCGATCCGGCTCATGGCGTCGGGCATCGTTCCCTTCTGCGGTCTCGACGAGGCCATCGCCGCCATGTCCATCGCCGCAACGCTCGGCCAGACGCGCGGCGATGCGGTTCCTCTCCTCATGCCGCCGCCTGCCGCGCCGGGCGTCGTGCTGGACGAGGTCGAGGCGAAGGCGCGCCTTGCGAAACACGGTCTGCATGTGCCCGCCTCCGACCTGGCCGACACAGCGGAGGCCGCCGCCGAAGCCGCCACACGTCTCGGCTTTCCGGTCGTGCTGAAGGGACGCGGCATCGCCCACAAGACCGAAGCGGGCGCGGTGGCCGTTGCCCTGACGGATGCAAAGGCCGTCCTCGATGCCGCGACCGCCATGCCCGCCTCGGGCTTCCTCGTCGAGCGGATGGTGACGGACGGCGTGGCCGAGCTTCTCGTCGGCGTCGTCTCGGACCCGGCGCATGGCTACGTCCTGACGCTCGCCGCAGGCGGTACCCTGGCCGAGTTGATCGACGACCGCACGTCGCTCCTTGTCCCCGCAAGCCGCGCGTCGGTGTGCGCGGCGCTCGACCGCTTGCGCATGGCCCCCCTCCTGCACGGTTTCCGAGGCCGTCCCGCTGCCGACATCGACGCCGTCCTCGACGCGGTCATGGCGGTGCAGTCCTACGTCGAGGCCGCGCGCCCGCAGGAAGTCGAAATCAACCCGCTGATCTGCGGCCCCTCGTGCGCCGTCGCGGCGGACGCCCTGATCCGTACGGAGGACTGAGATGACCGACACGCCCGTCAAGACCGAACGCCGGGGCACTATCCTCGAGGTCACGCTCGACCGGCCGCCCGCGAACGCCATCGACCTCGCCACGAGCCGGATCATGGGCGATACCTTCACCGGCTTCCGCGACGACCCCGACCTGCGCGTGGCGATCCTGACCGGGTCGGGCGCGAAGTTCTTCTGCCCCGGCTGGGACCTGAAGGCGGCGGCTTCGGGCGATGCGGTCGATGGCGACTACGGCAAGGGCGGTTTCGGCGGGCTGCAGGAGTTGCGCGGCCTCAACAAGCCCGTCATCGCCGCCGTGAACGGCATCTGCTGCGGCGGCGGTCTGGAGCTGGCGTTGTCGGCCGACCTGATCCTCGCCGCCGAACACGCGACCTTCGCCCTCCCGGAAATCCGTTCGGGCACCGTCGCGGACGCAGCCTCGGTCAAGCTGCCGAAGCGCATCCCCTATCACATCGCGATGGAGATGCTGCTGACCGGCCGCTGGCTCGACGCCGAGGAGGCGGCGCGGTGGGGGCTTGTCAACCGCATCCTTCCCGCCGCCGACCTGATGGCCGAGGCCCGCGCGCTGGCCGACCAGCTTGCAGCCGGCCCGCCCCTCGTCCAGGCCGCGATCAAGGAGATCGTGCGCGAGGCCGAGGCGATGACGTTCCAGGACGCCATGAACCGGATTACCAAGAGCCAGTTCGCCACGGTCGAGAGGCTGTACCGTTCGGACGACCAGAAGGAAGGCGCCCGCGCCTTTGCCGAGAAACGCGACCCCGTCTGGAAAGGACGATGACATGCCGCTGACCATGAACCGCAAGGTCTTCATCACCTGCGCCGTGACCGGCTCGGGGGGCACGCAGGACCGTAGCCCGCACGTCCCCCGCAGCCCCGAACAGATCGCCGCCTCGGCCATCGACGCGGCGCGTGCAGGGGCCGCCATCGTCCACTGCCATGTCCGGGACCCCGACACGGGCAGGCCCTCCCGCAGGGTCGAGTTGTACCGCGAGGTGACGGACCGCATCCGCGACGCCGAGGTCGACGTGATCCTGAACCTGACGGCGGGCATGGGCGGCGACATGGTGTTCGGCCCGCCCGAGGCTCCCTTTCCGCTGAACGAGGCCGCGACGGACATGGGCGGGGCCGCCGACCGCATGGCGCATGTCGCAGACTGCCTGCCCGAGATCTGCACCCTCGACTGCGGCACGATGAACTTCGCCGAGGCCGACTACGTGATGACCAACACGCCCGGGATGCTGCGCGCCATGGGACGGATGATGACCGACCTCGGCGTCAAGCCCGAGATCGAGGCGTTCGACACCGGCCACCTCTGGTTCGCCAAGGAACTGGTACGCGAGGGCACCCTTGCTTCGCCCGCGCTCGTCCAGCTTTGCATGGGTGTGCCCTGGGGCGCGCCAAGCGACCTCAACACCTTCCTCGCAATGGTGAACGCGATCCCCGAGGACTGGGCCTGGTCGGCCTTCAGCCTGGGCCGGGACCAGATGCCCTACGTCGCGGCGGCAGTGCTGGCGGGCGGCAACGTGCGCGTGGGGCTGGAGGACAACCTCTTCCTCGACAAGGGCGTCCTGGCGACCAACGCGCAACTGGTCGAGCGCGCGGTGACGATCGTCGAGAACATGGGCGCCCGCGTCATCGGACCCACCGAGGTCCGCCAGACGCTCGGCCTCACCAAGCGCTCGCCCGTGTCGCGGTAACCGGGGGAAAACCGCCGTCTTGCCGGGAAGGTTATCCTCGGTCATTGTTGACCCGGTAAACGACCGCCACGAGTCGCTCATTCAGGGAGGACACCCATGTCCACGCGCACCATCGCGGCGATTGCCGCAACCCTTTGCATTACCGGCACGGCCCAGGCCCAGGAGGTGACGCTTCGCCTCTCGCACTGGCTTCCGCCGACGCACCCCGTCCACACCCTTGGCATCGAGCCCTGGATCCAGTCCCTTAGCGAGGCCTCGGATGGCCGGATCGCCGTGCAGGTCTTCCCCGCGCAGCAACTCGGCGCGGCGCCCGACCATTACGACATGGCGCGCGACGGCATCGCCGACATCACCTACACCAACCCCGGCTACCAGGCCGGGCGCTTCCCGATCTACAGCCTCGTCGAGATCCCGTTCCACGCCAACAACGCCGTCGGCGGCGCTCAGGCGATGCACGAATGGTATGCGCCGATCGCCGAGACCGAGATGTCGGACGTCAAGTTCTGCATCGCGAACCCGCATGATCCGGGCACCTTCCATTCCAAGAACCCGATCAAGGTCCCTGCGGACGTCAGCGGCCTGAACGTGCGCCCTGCCCACGCCACCATGGCCCGCTTCATCAGCGGACTTGGCGGCGGACCGGTCCAGGTGCCCGCCCCCGAAGCCCGCGAGGCCATCGCCAACGGCACGGCGGACGCCATCACCTTCCCGTGGAACTCGATCTACATCTTCGGGATCGACAGCGAGACGAAGTATCATCTCGACATGCCGTTCTACATCTCTGCGCAGCTCCTTCTCATCAACAAGGACACCTACAACGGGATGCCCGAGGATCTGCGCGCGATCCTCGACGACCATTGCACGCCGGAATGGTCGCGCAAGTTCTCGGAAGGCTGGGCCGAGAACGAAGCTTCGGGCCGCCAGAAGATGATCGACTCGGGCGAACACACGCTCTACGAGCCGACCGAGGAAGAGGTGCAGATGTGGCGCGACGCCGCGCAGCCGCTGATCGACCAGTGGAAGACCGATGTGGGTGCCGACGCCGAAACGCTCTACCAGGGCTACGTCGAGGCGCTCGAGCGTCACGACAGCCGCTTCTGACCAGGACGGGCGGCGGACGCCGCCGCCCTCCCCGACACCCATGCAGCGTCTTGCCAGCCTCCTCGAACGGATCGCACACGCCATCGAGGCGGTGGCGGGTATCATCATGGGCCTCGTCACGCTTCTCGTCGTGGCCTCGGCCATCGGGCGTTACCTCTTCGCCTATCCCCTGCCCGACGCCTTCGACCTTTCGCGCCTGCTGCTCGGGGCCGCGATCATGTGGGGCTTCGCCTCGGTCGGGTATCGCGGGTCGCACATCAAGGTCGATCTCCTGGCCGAATGGGTCCGGCCCGGCACGCGCCGCTGGATCGACACCTTCGCCTGGACGGTCCTGCTGATCTTCGCGGCACTTCTGACCTGGAAGATGTTCGGGCGGGTGTCCTCGGCGGCGGGCAGCGGCGAGTCGACGATGGACCTGAGGATGCCCGCCTGGCCTATGATGGCGCTGATCTGGCTCGGCGTCGCCGTAAGCCTGCCCGCCATCCTCGCGCGTCTCATCCTGATCGTCACGGGGCGCGGCACGCTGGACCATTTCGAGAGCATCGAGACCGGAGAGCCCGACGCATGAGCGGCGACATGATCGCCGTCGCGGGCTTCGTGGCGCTGTTCGCCATGATGATTCTGCGCGTTCCGATCGGCGTCGCCATGGGCCTCGTCGGCGTCGGCGGCTTCGCGGCGGTGACCGGGCCGAAACCCGCGCTGAACCTGCTGGCGCAGTCGCCGATCCGCACCGTCACGGACTTCAACCTGACGCTCATCCCGTTCTTCGTGCTGATGGGCGTCCTCGCAACCAACTCGGGCATGTCCCGCGAGCTGTTCCGCGCCGGGCGGCACTGGTTCGGCTTCATGCGGGGCGGGATGGCGATGTCGACCATCGGCGCCTGCGCCGGCTTCGCCGCGATCTGCGGCTCGTCGGTCGCCACCGCCGCCACGATGACCAAGATCGCGCTGCCCGAGATGAAGCGCGCGGGCTACCCTGACGACGTCTCGACCGGCGTCATCGCCGCGGGCGGGACGCTCGGCATCCTGATCCCGCCCTCCGTGGTGCTGGCAGTCTATGGCTACATCACGGAACAAGACGTGGGCCGCCTGTTCGTGGCGGGGATCGTGCCGGGCTTCATCGCGATCCTGATGTACATGGCCGCCGTCCGCATCGCCCACGGCCGCAGACTGCCCGCGGGCGAAGCCTTCGATCTCGGCGAGGCCGTCCGGTCACTGGCGGGCGTCTGGGCCGTACTCGTCCTCTTCATCGCGATCATCGGCAGCATCTACTTCGGTTTCTCCACCGCAACCGAGGCGGCGGCGGTGGGATCGGTGCTGACGGCGCTCATCGGCATCCTGCGCGGGCGGCTGACAGCGCGGCTGCTGCTCGACAGCCTGATCGAGGCGCTGCGCACCTCGGTCGCGATCTACACCATCCTGATCGGCGCCATCCTCTTCGGCTACTTCCTCGCCGTGACGCAGAGCCCGCAGAAGATCACCGCCTGGCTCGTGTCGCTGGAGCTTGGCGCCTACGGGACGCTTGCCCTGATCCTGGTCTTCTTCGTCATCATGGGCTGCATCCTCGACGCGATGGCGATGATCATCCTTCTGGTTCCCATCGTCTTTCCCGTCGTGACCCAGATGGGGTTCGACCCGATCTGGTTCGGCGTCATCATCGTGATGACGGTCGAGCTTGGCCTCATCACGCCGCCGGTCGGGATGAACGTCTTCGTCATCAACTCCATAGCGCGGGACATCTCGCTGCCGACGATCTTCAAGGGCGTCCTGCCCTTCGTCGCGGCGGACATTCTGCGGCTCGCACTCCTCGTCGCCGTACCCTCGCTGGTGCTCTGGCTGCCCCGCACCATGGGCTGAGACGTCACTCCAGCGCGAAGAGCGACACGACCACCTTCCCCGCCAGACGCGCACCGTTGCCGACGAAGAGCGTGCCGTTGACCCAAGCGTAGCGCGTGTCCCCTGTCTCGAGCCGCGCATGGGTGCGCATGTAGTAGGTCGAGGGATCGACCTCCTCGCCCCGCGCGATCGCGGCGATGACTTCGGGCGGGCCGTGGCGAAGTCCGTAGTTGCGGATCTCGATCAGGGCGCCGTCGTCGGTCTCGATGGCATAGCGCGTGTCGAGTTCGGCCATGCCATCTGCGAAGACCGTCTGCCAGTCCGCGCCGAGGTTCAGGATGCGTCCGTTCAAGCGAGGGCCTTCGACCCGTCCGCCGATGATCGGCACGATGCGCCGATGCCCCGCGCGGCCGGTTCCCATCTCCAAGATCGGGTCGAGGTCCACTTCGAGATCGCAGACATGAGACAGGATCGGGGGCGGCAGTCGGGACATGGGCGGTCTCCTTCAGGCGGACGGGTTCAAGGCTGGCACATCGCCATAGGCGCGGTCCTCGCCATACCAGAGCGGCCCCGGGGCGGGATAGCTGACGGGGCCGTTCGGCGTGCCCACCGTGATGCGGCGCAGGTGCGGATGCGCCGACAGTCCCGCCATGTCGTTGACCGCCGCGAGTGCGACATCCGCCTCCAGAAGCGCAGCCGTCGCCTCGTCCTCCGTCATGCGGGCAAACCCCTCGGCCACCGCGCCGTCCGTCTCGTCTCTGTGCGCGACGCGGGCGACATTGGTGGCGAAGCGGGGGTCGAGGCCCAGTTCGGGCTTGCCGAGGAACGTGGCGCAAAGGGCGCGCCATTCGCGGTCGCTCTGGACCGAGATCAGGATCTGCGCGCCGTCCTTCGCCGTGAAGATCCCGTAGGGCGCGATGGAGGGATGCGCCATCCCGACGCGCTGCGGCGTCCGTCCGCCCTCGTGGTTCAGAAGCGGCACGGTCAGCCAGTCGGCCATCACGTCGAACATCGAGACCGAGATCGCCGCCCCCTCGCCCGTCACGCCGCGCCGGATCAGCGCCTCGAGGATCGCCGCGTGCGCGGTCGCCCCGGTCGCGATGTCGACGAGAGAGACGCCGACACGGGCCGGCTCGCCCGGGCCGCCGGTGATCGAGCAGAGGCCGGATTCCGCCTGGATCAGCAGGTCGTAGGCCTTGCGGTCGGCGAAGGGACCCTCCTCCCCGTAGCCCGTGATCGAGCAGGTGATAAGGCGCGGGTTCGCCGTCCGCAGCGCGAAGGGATCGAAGCCCAGCCGGGCCAGCGCGCCGCGCTTCAGGTTCTGGACGAGGACGTCCGCGCCTGCGATCAGATCGGAGAGCCGCGCCTTCCCCGCCTCCGACCCCAGGTCCAGCGTCACGCTGGTCTTGCCCCGGTTCAGCCAGACGAAATAGCTCGACTGCCCCGCCGCGACCGCATCGTAGCCGCGCGCGAAATCGCCCTCGGGCCGTTCGATCTTGATGACTTCGGCGCCTGCATCCGCCAGGCGCGCGGTGCAGAAGGGCGCGGCGACGGCCTGTTCGACGGCGACGACCGTGAGGCCCTGCAGAGGCAGCATCAGAACGACCTCGGCAGGCCGAGGACATGCTCGGCCACGTAGGAGAGGATCAGGTTCGTCGAGATCGGCGCCACCTGGTAGAGCCGCGTCTCGCGGAACTTGCGCTCGACGTCGTATTCGCAGGCGAAGCCGAAGCCGCCGTGGAACTGGAGACAGGCGTTGGCCGCCTCCCAGGACGCCTTGGCGGCCAGGTACTTCGCCATGTTCGCCTCGGCTCCGCAGGGCTTGCCTTCATCGTAGAGCCGGCAGGCCTTCCAGCGCATCAGGTTCGCCGCCTCGACCTCGATGAAGGCTTCAGCGATCGGGAACTGCACGCCCTGGTTCTGGCCGATCGGACGGCCGAAGACGTGGCGCTCCGAGACGTATTTCGTCACCCGGTCGGTGAACCAGTAGCCGTCGCCGATGCACTCGGCCGCGATCAGCGTGCGTTCCGCGTTAAGGCCGGTCAGGATGTATTTGAATCCCTTGCCTTCCTCTCCGATCAGGTTGTCTGCCGGGATTTCCAGGTCGTCGAAGAACAGCTCGTTGGTCTCGTGGTTGACCATGTTGGCGATCGGCTTGACCTCCATCCCCTTCGCCATCGCCTCCTTCACGTCGACGAGGAAGATCGAGAGACCGTCCGACTTCTTCGAGACCTCGGACAGGGGTGTGGTGCGCGCAAGAAGGATCATCAGGTCCGAATGCTGCACCCGGCTGATCCAGACCTTCTGCCCGTTGACGACATAGCGGTCGCCCTTCCGGACGGCGGTCGTCTTGAGCTGCGTCGTGTCGGTGCCGGTCGTGGGCTCGGTCACGCCCATGCTCTGGAGCCGCAGTTCTCCACTGGCGAGTTTCGGCAGGATGCGGCGCTTCTGCTCCTCGGACCCGTGCCGGACGAGGGTGTTCATGTTGTACATCTGGCCATGACAGGCGCCCGAGTTGCCGCCCTGCCGGTTGATCTCCTCCATGATGACGCTGGCCTCGGTGAGGCCAAGGCCCGAGCCGCCGTACTCCTCGGGGATCAGCGCGGCCATCCAGCCTTCGCGGGTCAACGCCTCGACGAAGGCCTCCGGATAGCCGCGCTCGGCATCGATCTTTCGGTGGTACTCATCGGGAAACTGGGCGCAGAGCGCGCGGATGCCGTCGCGGATGTCCTGGAAGTCGTCGTGCATGGATCGCCTCTGCGCTCGCGTCCCGGGCAGATTGCACCCGCTTCGCCCGAGGCACAAACAGATCGCCGGGACCGCGTCAGCCTGACTGAAGCCGGTCGACGTCGATGGTTCTGTCGAGGTTGGAAAGCGCCGTGATGACGGCGCCCCGGCTCATCAGGCCGATGTTCTCGGGATAGCCGTAGAACAGCGCCCCCTCGTAGGGCAGGCCCGTGCTGGGACCGCAGAGCGCCTCGCGCACCACCGGCTCCCACAGATCGAAGGCCAGCGCGCCCGAGCCGACGAAGGCGACGGTCACGGGGTCGAACACGGTGTAGAGCGTCAGGACGGCATGTCCGAGGGCCCGGCCCGCCGTCCGGTAGGCCTCGATGGCGCAGGCGTCACCCGCTGCCGCACGCGCCGCGATGCCCGCCATCGCCGCGCGGTCGGGCGGCTCGGCCGGCACGACGCGGGGGTCCGCGCCCGTCGCGGCGCGCCAGATGCCGTATTCGCTGGCATAGGCCTCGACGCAGCCGAAGCGGCCGCAGCGGCACAGCGCGCCGCCCGCCTCGAAGGGCACATGCCCGATCTCTGCCGCCGAGGTGCGCGCACCGTGAAAAAGCGTGCCGCCAAGGAACATGCCCATGCCGACGCCGTAGGACAGAAGGATCGCGGCGAAATCCCCGCCGAAACGCTCGGGCTCGTCGTGGTGCAGCGCCGCCGCGATCATGTCGGCGTCGTTGGCGAGCCGCACCTCGGCTCCGAGCGTCCGCGACAGTTCGGCGGCCAGCCCCACGTTCCGGTGCGGAGACATGGGCGACCAGTGCAGCACCTCGCCCTCTGCGTCGACGACCCCCTGCACGGCTACGGCGACCGACGACAGGGGCCCTGTGCCTTTCGGCGCTGCGGCGAGCGCCGTCTCGACGAGGGAGGAAATTCTCGAGGCGAAATCGGCCTGCGCGAGGCTTCCCGTGCGCGAGGGCTCCGAGCGCGTGCAGATCGTGTCGCCGGCGAAGTCCACGAGGTCGACCTGGATGGCGTTCACCGTGATGGTCAGCGCCGCGACCGAGGCGGCGCCCGGCCGGCGCGACAGCGCGACGCGCGGACGACCCCTGCCCCCGGCCGACCGTGCCGTATCGTCATCGGGCGCGGGCGTAAGGTCGGCTTCGACGAGATGTCCGGTCGCGATCAACTCGGACGTGGCGGCGCTGACCGTCGAGGCGCTGAGCCCTGTCGCCGCAGCCAGTTCGGTCCGGGCGAGCGCACGCTGGACCCGCAAGGCCGCAAGGATGCGACGCTTGTTCTGGCGACGCAGGTCGTCGGAACGCTGAATCGCGGCGGCTGGCGTCGGTCCCACCACTGGCTTCGCGGATCTCCCTGAAGCCCGCGAAATCGCGGGCCCTCCCCTGCTTTATTCTTGACAGAACGGAGCCGTTCCGCCAGTTATTTTTTCGAGGATCGAATTAAATAAGTCCTCTATAATGGTACTCTGGGAGGATACACCATGAAATTTGCAGTCAAGACTCTGCTGGCCAGCGTTGCGCTCGCCAGCGTGATGCCCGCCGCGTCTTTCGCCGAGGGCAAGACCATCGCCGTGTCCTGGAAGACGTTCCAGGAAGAGCGCTGGAAGACCGACGAAGCCGCGATCAAGGAAGTCGTCGAGGCCGCCGGCAACACCTACATCTCGACCGACGCTCAGCTCTCGGCCTCCAAGCAGGCCGCCGACATCGAGGGTCTCGTGAACCAGGGCGTCGACGTCATCATGGTCGTCGCCTATGACTCCGACGCCATCCTGCCGTCGTTCCAGCTTGCCGCCGACTCGGGCGTGAAGATGATCTCCTACGACGTGCTCGTGGAAGATCCGAACGCGCTCTATGTCACCTTCGACAACGTCGGCGTCGGCCGCCTGATGGCCCAGACGATGCTCGAGAAGGGCAAGACCGAGGGCAACTTCGCCTTCATCAAGGGCGACAAGGGCGACCCGAACGCGACCTTCCTGTTCCAGGGCATCATGGAAGTGCTCCAGCCAAACATCGACTCGGGCGCGATCAAGAACGTCTGCGAGACCTTCACGGACGGCTGGAAGCCCGACCAGGCGCAGCGCAACATGGAACAGTGCCTCGCGGCCAACAACAACGCCATCGACGCGGTCGTCTCCGAGAACGACGGCATGGCGGGCGGCGTCGTCTCGGCGCTTGAAGCGCAGGGCATGGCCGGCTCGGTTCCGGTCACCGGCCAGGACGGCGACCACGCCGCGCTGAACCGCGTGGCGCTCGGCACCCAACTCGTGTCGGTCTGGAAGGACGCCCGCGTCCTCGGCAAGACCGCCGCGGAGTATGCCAACCAGATCGCCGAAGGCACCGACGTCACCACACTCGACGGCGTCAGCACCTTCAATGGCGGCCCGAAGGGCGTCGAAGTTCCGGCCTTCCTGATCGCGCCGAACGCGATCACCCAGGACAAGCTGGCCGAGGTGATCGACGCCGGCTGGGTCGCGAAGGAAAAGGTCTGCGCCGGCGTCACCGCCGGTTCGGTCCCCGCCTGCGACTGATCCTGACCCGACCATGACATCGACCTGCGCCGCGCACTCCGCGGCGCAGGATTGACGGCGAAGCCGGCATGAACCGGCGCCGTGGGGGAGGCCACCATGACAGACACTGCAACCGGCGGCACCGGCGCGGCATCGCGCAACCGCGACTCCGCCCTGACCCGCTTTCTGCGCGCGACCGAGATCGACTCGCGCATCCTCGGCATGATCGGCGCGCTTGTGGCGATCTGGGTCGGCTTCGACATCTACAGCGGAATGCTGCGGCCAAGCGACGGGCTCTTCGGCGGCACCTTCCTGACGGCACGAAACATCTGGACCCTGCTGGTGCAGACGTCCTCCATCGCCGTCATGGCGACGGGCATGGTCCTCGTCATCGTCATGCGCCACATCGACCTGTCGGTCGGCTCGATCCTCGCCTTCGTGGCGGTGGTGATCGGAAGCCTCCAGGTCTTCTGGTTGCCGCAATTGGGCCTGCCGATCGGCCACCCGCTGATCTGGGTCATCGCACTGGTCTGCGCGCTGGCGCTGGGCGGCAGCATCGGCGCAATCCACGGGGCGCTGATCGCCTATGCCGGCATCCCGGCCTTCATAGTGACGCTCGGCGGCCTGATCTTCTGGCGCGGCGCGTCCTGGGCGGTGATCCGGGGAGAAACCGTCGCCCCCATGGACAAGACGTTCAAGCTGATCGGCGGCGGCATCTCGGGCACCACGCCCGGCTCCATCGGAGCCACCGCAAGTTGGGGCATCGCCTTCCTGATCTGCGCGGGCATCGTCGCGGGCCTGCTCTATGGCCGCAAGCAGCGGCGCAAGTTCGAGTTCCCGCTCCGCCCGGTCTGGGCCGAGACCTTCCTCGCCGTCACCGGCTGCGTGCTGGTGCTGGGCGCGACCTACGTCATCAACCGCTACTACTGGCCGACCGGCGTCGTGAACAGATGGGCCGAGCAGAACAACGTGACCGTTCCCGAAGAGGGCCTGGACATTTCGTTCGGCTACGCGCTGCCGGTCCTGATCGCACTCGGCGTTGGCATCGTGATGACATTCCTCGCCACCAAGACGCGCTTCGGTCGCTACATCTATGCCACCGGCGGCAACCCCGAGGCGGCCGAACTCGCCGGCATCAACACCAAGCGCCTGACGGTCTGGGTCTTCGCCCTGATGGGAACCCTCGCGGGCATCTCGGCCTGCATCTCGGCCGCGCGCCTCGACGCGGCCTCGAATGCGCTGGGGCTTTTCGACGAACTCTACACCATCGCCGCCGCGGTCATCGGGGGCACCTCGCTCGCCGGCGGTCTCGGCACGATCTACGGCGCGATCCTTGGTGCGCTCGTGATGCAGTCGCTGCAATCGGGCATGACGCTTCTGAACTTCGAAAGCGCCTACAAGGACATGGTGGTGGGCGGGGTTCTCGTGTTCGCGGTCTGGCTCGACCAGATGTACCGCCGCAGGCTGAAGTGAGGAGACAGGCGATGACGACACCCCTTGTCGAAATGCGTGACATCTCGATCGCCTTCGGCGGCATCAAGGCCGTCGATCATGCCAGCATCGACCTCTACCCCGGCGAAGTCGTGGGCCTTCTCGGCCACAACGGCGCAGGCAAGTCGACGCTGATCAAGATCCTGTCCGGCGCCTACAGACGCGACCAAGGCGAAATCTACGTCGATGGAAAGCAGGTCGAGATCTACAATCCCCGCGACGCCAAGGCGCTTGGGATCGAGACGATCTACCAGACGCTGGCACTGGCCGACAACGTCGACGCCGCCGCGAACCTCTACCTCGGGCGAGAGTTGATGACTGCCTACGGTACGCTCGACGACGTGGCGATGGAGGCCGAGTGCCGCAAGGTGATGGGCCGCCTCAACCCGAACTTCCGGCGTTTCAAGGAGCCGGTGAAGGCCCTCTCCGGCGGCCAGCGGCAATCCGTGGCCATCGCGCGCGCGATCCATTTCAACGCCCGCATCCTCATCATGGACGAGCCCACGGCGGCGCTTGGACCGGCCGAAACGGCGCAGGTGGGCGAACTCATCAAGCAGCTCAAGGCCGAAGGGATCGGCATCTTCCTCATCAGCCACGACCTCCACGACGTCACCGACCTCGCGGACCGCGTGACGGTGATGAAGAACGGCGAGATCGTCGGCAGCGCCAAGGTGAACGAAGTCACACAGGACGAGATCCTGGGCATGATCATCGCCGGCAAGTGCCCGCCCAATGCCACACCCGGACCGGGCGCGGTCAACCTGTGATGGCGGGGACGCTCGACGGCAAGACCGCCCTGGTCACAGGCGCCTCCAGCGGGATCGGGCGCGCCGTGGCGCGGACGCTCGCCGCAGAGGGCGTTCGCGTCGCGATGACGGGCCGGTCGCAGGAGCGGCTGGAGGCACTTGCCTCGGAGTTGGGCGGCGACCACGTTGTCATCGTGGCCGACCTCGACGATCCGGCCGAGGTCGACCGCCTGGTGCGCGAGGCAGAGACGGCTCTCGGCCATCTCGACATCCTCCACGCCAACGCCGGCCTCTACCTGCCCGGCGACCTGATCGACAGCGACCCCGACGACATGGACCGCCTGATCCAGGTGAACGTCTCGGCCGTCTTTCGCGCCATTCGCCGCGCCCTGCCCGGCATGATCGAGCGGAAGGGCGGCGACATCATCGTGACGAGTTCGGTCTCGGGTCATCAGGCGATCCAGTGGGAGCCGGTCTATTCGGCATCGAAACACGCCGTGCAGTCCTTCGTTCACGGCTTGCGCCGGCAGGTCTCGAAGCACGACATCCGTGTCGGCGCCATCGCGCCCGGCATCGTGCTGAACGAGCTCTGGGGCTCGGTCGATCCGGTCAAGATCGAGGAGGCCGTCGCGGCGCGCGCGGGCCTGAGGTGCGAGGACGTGGCCGACGCGGTCGTCTTCATGCTGACGCGGCCGCGCAACGCTACCGTGCGCGACCTCGTTCTTCTGCCGGCCGATCAGGACATCTGAGCGTGGCGGGGGCGGTCCGCGGCGCCATTGTCCTTGGCCTCTCGGCCTCGGTGGCGGTCGCCGATCCCGCCTTCGAGCCGGTTCAGGTGCCCGAGCACGTCTACGCCGGCGGATGGGAACATTTCGTCGGCGGCGGGCTGGCCGCCTTCGACTGCAACGGCGATGCCTTGCCCGAACTCTATGCCGCAGGCGGCACAAACCCGGCCGCGCTGTTTCTCAACCGCTCCCAGTCGGGCGGCGCCGTCCATCTCGAGGTCGCGACGCCGGAGGAGCTTGCGTTGTCCGAAACGACGGGCGCCTATCCGCTCGACATCGACAGCGACGGCATCCTCGACCTCGTCGTTCTCGGCGTCGGCGGCTCGCACGTGCTGAAGGGCCAGGGCGACTGTCGCTTCGCGCCCTTCGACGGCCTCGGCATCGACCTCGGCCAAGGCTGGGCCACGGCCTTTTCCGCGACCTGGGAGGCGGGCCGAACCCTTCCCACCCTCGCCGTCGGCAACTACGTCGACCGCGCGGACCCCAAGGGTCCGTTCGAGGCCTGTGACGACAACCTCCTTCTGCGGCCGGAGGGCGACACCTACGCCGCGCCCATGACACTGGCGCCGGGTCACTGCACCCTGTCGATGCTGTTCTCGGACTGGGGCCGCCACGGCCGGTCGGACCTGCGCGTGTCGAACGACCGCCACTATTACGTCCGCACCGGCGAGGAACAGATGTGGGCGATGGAGAAGACCCCTCGGCTTTACGGCAAGGACGACGGCTGGCAGGCCTACAGCATCTGGGGTATGGGCATCGCCGAGCGCGACCTGAACGGAGACGGCCTGCCCGAGGTCTATCTGACCAGCATGGGCGACCAGAAGCTTCAGTCGCTGAAGCCGGGCGCCACGGGTCCGACCTACGAGGACGCGCACTGGGACATCGGCATCGCGGCGCAGCGGCCCTATGTGGGCGACGATGGCCGCGCCTCGACGGGGTGGCACGTCGCCTTCGGGGACGTCCAGAACGACGGGCGCGACGACATCTTCGTCGCCAAGGGCAACGTCGAGCAGATGCCCTCGACCGCCATGAGGGATCCGAACAACCTGCTGGTGCAGGCCGAGGACGGCACTTTCGACGAATGGGGCGACAAGGCGGGCGTGGCCAGCATGGCGCGAAGCCGGGGCGCGGCGATGGTCGACCTGAACGCCGACGGACTGCTCGACCTCGCCGTCGTCAACCGCCGCGCGCCGTTGGAGGTCTATCGGAACGTCACGCCGTCCGAGGGCGGCTGGATCGCAGTCGAATTGCGCCAGGACGGGATCAACCCCTTCGCCGTGGGCGCATGGATCGACGTGCGGACGGGCGAACGCATCCAGTCGCGGCAAATGACCGTCGGCGGAGGCCACGCGGGCGGGTCCCTCGTGCCCGAGCATTTCGGGCTTGGACCGACCGAAGAGGCGGACCTGCGCGTGACCTGGCCCGACGGCACGGTCAGCGACTGGGTCGCGGTCGACACCAGCCAGACCCTGCGCGCAGTGCGCAACGGCGCCACACTGACCATCGAGACGGGCTACTGATCGACGGGCTTCCCGCTCGGCACGGTCTTCGGGACCCCCAGACGCCCTTCCAGCCCTTTCGGATCCGTCAGAGCCTCGAGAAACGCGAGGATTTGCGCCACTTCGGAGTCGTCCAGCGACACAGGCGCCAGCTCGTTGGCCGCGGCGATGGCGTCGGTCTCGGCGGTGTCGTGCAGCGCGACCAGATCGTCGTGACCCCCAAGGTCCGGCAGCACGGCCTGCGTCGCGTCGTAGGCTCTCAACGAGGCTTCGGGGTCAAGGTGATGGCGCACCGCCCCTTCCAGCGTCGCATAGGCCCCGGCGTGTCCGTAGGGCGCGGTCTTGGTCACGTTCCGCAGCGACGGCGTGCGGAAACGGTAGGCGTCCTCGGCCAGCCCCGTCACGCGCATCCGGCCCACATCCTTGAAGCTCGACTCGAAGCGTTCCTTCTTGCCCGGCCCGATCTGCGGCATGGCGATGGCGTGGAAGTCGTGGTCGGTCTGGAACTGGCCCGAGTGGCAGGAGCCGCATCCCGCCTTGCCGTAGAACAGCTCCATTCCCGCCGTGGCGTCGGGGGACATCGGTGTCCCGTCGCGCAGGTAGCGGTCGAACGGGCTGTCGTCCGCGCGCCATTCGAAGGCGATGAAGGCGGCGATGGCGTTCGCGATATCGGCGAAGGTCACGGGTGCTTCGCGGCCGATGACGGCGTCGAAGCGGGCTCGATACTCTGGGATCGCCTCGATCCGCGCGGCCAGCCTGTCCCAGGCCCCACCGTCGCTTGTCAGCAGGCCCTGCCGCACCGCGGTCGAGACGTCGTTCTCCTGATAGTGCCCCGCCATCTCGTCCGGCGACAGCACGGGAAACATCGCCTGCGCGGCCAGAGCTGAATCGAAGCCCATCACCATGTCGTCCTCGAGAGGCGTCCTCAGTCCCGAGGGGCGGGAGGGATCTGCCTCCAGCCGACCGTCGTGAAACATGCGGGTGAATTCGGCCGCTCCGAGGTTGAAGAGCGCGGTTGCGTTCCGCGGCACGCGCTCTTCGGGCATGTTCCCGGGGTCGGTCACACGGTCGGGGCCAAGTCCCTTCGCGCCGTCGCCGAGTCCGAGGGACAGCCCGTCCGAAGTGCCGAAGCGTGGATGGTGGCAGGTGGCGCAGGCAACGGCGCCGCTGCCCGACAGGATGGGGTCGTAGAACAGAAGCTGGCCAAGCTCGATCTCGGCGTCGCGAAAGGTCTCGAAGACCGCGTCGGGTTCGGGCAGGCTGGCGGCCAGCGCGGCGGAAGCGGCCCCGGCCAGGGCCAGCGACAGGAGAACTCGTCGGGAAGATCGTGCGGTCATGGAGCGAGATTACGCGCCACCGCACCCTTGCCGCAATGGTCGTCGTGTATCGTCAGCCCCTGACCGGCGCGAGAAGCGCCTCGGCCATCCCCTCCATGCGGCACAGCACCGCCTCGGCACCCTTCGCGCGCAGGAGATCGGCGTGTGCGTCGCGCCGACCGTCGAGGTGCGCGCCTCCGGTAAAGCCGATGGCGCGCATCCCGGCCCGGCGCGCGCCTTCGATACCGTGGGGCGAATCCTCCAGCACGACGCAGGCGTCTTGCGGAATGCCCAGCCGTCGCGCGGCCAGTTCGAAGAGATCCGGCGCGGGCTTGCCCTGCGCCACCTCGTCGGCGCTGAACGCACGGCCTGCGAAGCGGGAGGCGAGACCGGAGATCCTCAGCGTCTCGTTCATGCGCCGCACCGATCCGCCCGTCGCGATGGCGCAGGCGATCCCGTCGCTGGCGAGCCGGTCCAGAAGGTCCGGCACCCCGTCGATGACGGTCAACCCGTGGCGGTAGGACGCGAGAAGACGCGCTTCGAAGCGGTCGGCGATATCGCCCGGAAGCGGGTGCCCTGCCCTTTCCGCCGCCCAGTCCAGGATCACCGCAAGCGAGACGCCCAGAAATCTCTCGCCCAGTTCGGCCGTCGAGACATCGGCAAGCCCGGCGGCGCGCAACTCTGCCGTCAGCGCATCGAGGGACTGCGGCTCGCTGTCCACGAGGCAGCCGTCGAGGTCGAAGATCACCGCGCGCGTCGGCAAGGGGTCCGGCGCCCTCAGATGCGGATACCGGACGCCCGGTCGAAGAGATGAACGGACGCGGGGTCGAAGCCGAAGGAGATCTTCTCTCCGGGACGCGCGGCGATCCTGTCCTTCACGACGGCGTCGATCAGTTCCTTGCCAGACTTGGCGAATATCTGCGTCTCCGAGCCCGTGGGCTCGACCACCACCACGTCGAGTTGGACGCCCCCCTGCCCGATCTGGATGTGCTCGGGCCGGATGCCGTAGGTCACCTTCTGACCCTCGCTCGCCGGGGTCTCGGGCAGAGGAAGGACGAGGCCGCCTTCCGAGACGAAGGCCTTTTCGCCTTCCCGCGCCGTCACCGCGCCCTGCAGGAAGTTCATCGAGGGCGATCCGATGAAGCCCGCGACGAAGACGTTGGCCGGATTGTCGTAAAGCTCCAGCGGCGCGCCGATCTGCTCGACCCGGCCGTCGCGCATGACGACGATCTTGTCGGCCATCGTCATCGCCTCGATCTGGTCGTGGGTGACATAGACGATGGTGGTGCCAAGGCGCTGGTGCAGCTCCTTGATCTCGACCCGCATGGTGACGCGAAGCTTGGCGTCGAGGTTCGACAAGGGCTCGTCGAACAGGAACACCTGCGGATCGCGCACGATGGCGCGGCCCATGGCGACGCGCTGGCGCTGGCCGCCCGAAAGCTGCTTCGGATAGCGGTCGAGAAGATGCGCGAGGTCCAGCACCTCGGCGGCGCTTCGGACCTTGGCCTCGATCTCGGACGACGGGCGCTTGGCCATCTTCAGCGGAAAGCCGATGTTGTCGAAGACCGTCTTGTGCGGGTAGAGCGCATAGCTCTGGAACACCATGGCGATGTCCCGCTCCTTGGGCGGCACGTCGTTGACCACCTTCTCGCCGATCCTGATGGTGCCGGTGCTGGTCTCTTCCAGCCCGGCCAGCATCCGCAGAAGCGTGGACTTGCCGCAGCCTGACGGACCGACCAGCACGACGAATTCGCCGTCCGCGATGTCGACGCTCACGCCGTGCATGACCTGAACCGCGCCATAGCGCTTGGTCACGTTCTCGATCTGGACGCCTGCCATTGTCCCTGTCCCTTTTCTTATTGAGGCAGCACGATCTGCATCTTCACGTCGGCGGGCGGGGCCGAGGCGGCGACTTCGAAGGCGTGCACGCTGTCGTCGAATTCGAATGTCCGGGTGATGAGCGGCTTCACGTCGATGGCGCCGGACGCCAGCATCGCAACGCAGCGAGGAAAGACGTGGGCGTAGCGGAAGATGTTCTCGACCCGCGCCTCGCGCACCATGGCGGCACCCGCGTCATAGCTGATCGGATCGGGCTGGCCGCCGATCATCACGACGCAGCCGCCGGGCGCCAGGGGCTCGAAGATCTGGGCGGCCGCGCGCGGCGACCCGGTCGCCTCGAACACCAGGTCCGCACCCCAGCCGTCGGTGTCGCGCTTCACGACCTCGACGAGGTTTTCGCTCGTGACGTTCACGGGCGTGATGGCGCGGCTCAGGCTTCCCGCGATCTCGAGCTTCTTCTCGGCAATGTCGGTGACATAGACCCGCGCGCATCCCGCCGCGAGCGCCGACAGAGCGGTGACAAGGCCGATCGGCCCCGCCCCCAGAACCACGGCGATATCGCCCGGCCTGACCCGCGCCTTGGTCGCGGCATGGACGCCGACCGCCAGGGGTTCGACCATCGCTGCTTCGGCGAAGCTGACGGTGTCGGGCAGCTTGAAGGTGAAGGCTTCGGGGTGGACGCAGGTAGGACGCAGGATGCCGTGGACGGGCGGCGTCGCCCAGAAGCGCACGGCGGGGTCGATGTTGTACATCCCCATCCGCGTGGCTTTCGAGTTCGGGTCGGGGATGCCCGGCTCCATGCAGACGCGGTCGCCCGGCTTCAGCGTCGTCACGTCCGCGCCGGTCTCGATCACGGTCCCCGACGCCTCGTGCCCCAGGATCATCGGTGCCTTCACTTCGAAGGGCCCGATCTTGCCGTGAGTATAGTAGTGGACGTCCGAGCCGCAGATCCCGACGGTGTGCAGCTTGATCCGCACGTCATGCGGACCGAGGTCCTGCTCGGCGCGGTCGATCTCGGGGACGTCGCGCAGCGACAGGTCGTCCTTGCGTTCGAGAACAAGCGATTTCATCGCCCTACCCTTTCCGGATGAGGATCACCGCGAGGGCGACCCCGATTGCGTTGGCGATCCAGATAGACAGTCCGAGCGGTTCGATGAAGCGGAACCAGAACAGGCAGAGCGCGACCCAGAGAACCACCGAGATGAACAGGCGGTCGAACCAGTTCGTCTCGATCGGAAGGAAGCCGGAGCGACCTTCCGGGACGACGGACGTTTCAGCTTCCTCGAGGCTGGCTGCGGCGAGCGGTGTCGGCGTGCGCGTTTCCATTCCCGTCATCCCTTGACCGCGCCGAAGGTCAGACCCGCGACGATGTGTTTCTGGACCATGCCGAAGACGATCAGCGCGGGGATCAGCGTGAAGATCGAGATGGCGGCCATGATGCCCCATTCCGTGCCCGTCGTCGTGACGTACTCGGAGAGGCCGGTCGTCAGCGTGCGCGCGTTGAAGTTCGTCAGCGTCGCGGCCAGCAGGTACTCGTTCCAGGCAAAGACCCAGGTCAGGATCAGCGTCACGGCGAGGCCGGGGCGACAGAGCGGGAAGACCACCTCGGTGATGACCTTCCAGGGGCTCGCGCCATCGACATAGGCGGCCTCGTCCAGCTCGCGCGGGATGCCGTCGACCGTGGGTCTCAGCGTCCAGATCGCGAAGGGCAGGTTGAAGGTGCAATAGACCAGGATCATCCCGATCCGGGTGTCGAGCAGCGTGAAGTCCCCGAACCTGTAGACCTGCGTCATCAACAGGAACAGCGGCAGGAGGAACACCGCAGGCGGCGCCATCCGGTTGGTGATCGTCCAGAAGAAGATCGACTCCTTCCCGCTCATGTTGAAGCGCGACAGCGCGTAGCAGGCGAAGAAGCCTAGCGTGGTGCAGAGAACCGCATTTCCGGACGAGATGATGAGCGAGTTGACCATGTAGCTGCGCAGCAGGCGGTCGTTCAGGACCTCGGTGTAGTTGTCCCAGTAGAAGCTGGTCAGCAGGATGTCGGGCGTGGTGAAGAGGTCCACCGCCGGCTTCACCGAGATGACGAACAGCCAGTAGATCGGGAACAGCGTCAGGAAGCTGATGACGATCCAGAAGGGGACATAGATCCAGGGGCTCTTCTTGCGCATCTCAGCCCTCCTTGCCTTTGCGCGGCGCGAGGAGGCCCGTGTAGAGCATCCAGCACACGACGATGGTGAGGTAGAGGACGATCACCGAGATGGCCGAACCATAGCCGTAGTTCGTCCTCGGGAAGACCTCCTTGAAGATGTGGACCCCGACATAGCGCGTGGCCGAGCCCGGTCCGCCGCCCGTCAGCATCAGCACCTCGTCGACCGTGCGCAGCGCGTCCATCAGGCGGATGAAGACGGTGGCGACGAGAGCGGGGGCGATCATCGGCAGCGTGATGTGCCAGAAGATCTGGCGCGGTCCGGCGCCGTCGATCTGAGCCTGCTCGAAGGGGTCGGCGGGCAATGACACGAGGGCCGCGATCAGCGTCAGCGTCACCAGCGGCGTCCAGTGCCAGACGTCCATCACCACCGTCACCGTGAAGGCCGCGAGCGCGCTTGTCCCGATGTTGAGGTTCAGGCCGAACCAGTTGTCGAGAAGATGCGGAATGATCCCGATGGAGGGCGTCGTCATCAGCTTCCACACCGAGCCCACGATGATCGGCGCCACGATCAGCGGCAGCGTGTGGATGGTGCGGAAGAACGCCTTGCCGGGGAAATCGCCCATGAAGGCCTGGGCGAGGAAGTAGCCGATGATGACCTCGGTCACGACGGCGAAGAAGACGAAGGCCACAGTGGCCCCGAGGGAGGCCAGGAACTGCGCATCGAAGACGACGGCGCGATAGTTGTCGGCCCAGTTGAAGATCATGTTGGGGTTGGCGGCGAAGGGGTTCCACTGATGGAACGACACCCAGAGCACGTAGATGAAGGGCAGCACGCCGAACAGGAACAGCACCAGGATCGTGGGCGCAAGGAACAGCCAGCCGAGCTTGTTGGATTGCATCGTCCCCTCCCCTTGGGCGCTGCGCCGGAAGTCGCGGGGCCACCTTCGGTGGCGGCCCCGCGTCGAGGCAAGACTTACTTGCGGTAGCCGAGCGTCGTCAGCTCTTCCTCGGCCTTGGCGGCCATCTGGTCGAGTCCCTCGTCCGGTCCGACTGCGCCGGTCAGGATCTGGTAGAAGATCGGCGCCGTCGCCTCGCGCACCTGCGCGTGGAACGGATACTCGGGCGCACCCTTGAAGAGTTTGCCCTGGTCGCGGAGCATCGAGTAGTAGCCGCCGAGTTCGGCGTCGAGCTCGGCCACCTTCGGCGAGTCGTAGGTCGAGGTCAGCGTGATCCGCGGTGCGGCCACGGCCCATTCTTCCTGCACTTCCGGCAGCGCCATGAACTGCAGGAACAGAAGCGACGCGTCCTGCTGCTTGGACGTCACCGGCAGGCCGAAGGCGCCGCCGTCGTAGTAGCCGATATAGCCTTCACCGGCTTCCGCCGCTGCCATCACGCCTTCCGCGACCGGCGGAAGGGCGACGCCCACGTTGCCGACGACCTTGGACTTCGTGTCGTCGGCGGCAATCCAGGCTGCGTTCTCGCCGTAGACCAGACCCTGCGCCGCGCGTCCTGCGGCAAAGGTTGTGCCCACTTCGGTCCAGGTCGACTGCACCGACTCCGGCGGAGCGATGTCGCGCAGGTGCAGCCACCATGCGAGCGCCTCTTTCGCCTCGGCCGAGTTCATCGTGCCGCCGTTCTCGACCGAGGCCGAGTAGTTGTTGGCCGCGTCGATGCCCCAGTTGTAGACGCCGAAGGTTGGCGCCACGGACTCGAAGAATTCGTACCAGGACGCCGGGTGACCCGTATGCGCCTGAGCGGTCGTGCCCCAGATGTCTTCGCCCTTGCCCTGCATGTACTCGGTGAAGAAGTCCGCGATCTGCGTGTACTCCTCGTGGGTCGTGGCGGGCTTCAGGTCGGCTCCGGTCTTCTCCTTGTAGGCAGCCTGGATCTCGGGGTCGTTGAAGAGATCGGTCCGGTAGAGGTAGACCTTGATGAAGGCCTCCATCGGAATGCCGTAGAGGTTTCCGTTCTCGCCCCGGAAGTTGTCGGCGAAGGTGGTGAGGTTCGCCTCGTCGTAGTTCGGCGCCTTAAGCTCGGGCTTTTCGGCCAGCGCCGCCGTCACGTCGACGAGGAAGTCGCGCGACAGGTAGGCATAGATGATGTCCTGTTCGATGTAGACCATGTCATAGATGCCGGTGCCGGCCTCCATGTCCTTGATGGCCTTGTCGTACATCTGATCCCAGGACGTCGTCTCGACGTCGACGCGGATGCCCGTCAGCTCTTCGAACTTGGGCGCGAGAACGTCCGAGATGAAGTTGGACGGCGGGGTCGATTCCGTTACGCCGCGCAGCGTGACGCCGCTGAACTGCGCCCCGGCTTCCTTCCACCAGTCTTCGTTCTCGATGGTCAGATCCTGCGCGAATGCGGCTGAAGCCGCGACGGAAAGTGCCAGCGCAGAGGCGCTGATCGTGCGTGTAAAGGTCATGTGCTTCCTCCCAAAATTGTGTCTGTCGAAGCAGTCGGCACCGGCTTTCGCCGCCGGACCGAGTCGCGACACGTCTCCGAACATGCGGCCCGCCCTAAACTTACGCAAGGGAAAATTTTCATATGTTCGGATTGCAATGCAAATGTAAAAGATGCATCTTCTCGGCAAGATCCGCTATGACGAAGGCGGGCCGAGGGAGGATCGCCATACATGCCCCGCGAGCTGGTCGAGGACAGCGAGGTCTTTCTGACGGAAGTGTGCTGGCACTACTTCGTCAACGAGATGACGCAGGCCGACATCGCCTCGAAGATGGGCGTCACGCGTCTTCGCGTTAATCAGTCGATCCAGCGCGCGAAGGCCATGGGACTGGTCAAGATCCACATCGAATCTCCCTTTCTCGCCAACATCGAGCTTCAAGACAGTCTGCGCGATGCGCTAGGGATCGGCCGGGTCGTGATCGGCGCCGCCGACCCCCGGAGCTATGATTATCACCGCCCCGTGGGCGCCGCCCTCGCGGCGTTTCTGTCCGAGCGGTTGCGCGTCGCCGACTGGCGCTCCCTCGGCGTGTCCTGGGGCCTGACGCTGGAAACCGCGATCCGGCGTCTTCAGCGCCATTCGCTGCCCGGTCTCGAGGTGGTTTCTCTTCTGGGCGGCACGGCGAAAGGCTCGACATTCAATTCCTTCGGCATCGTCTCGGGCTTCGCCGACGTCCTCGGCGCGCACTACTCGATCCTGACCGCCCCCATCTACCTGAGCGAAGGCATCGACCGCGACCTGTTGTTGTCGCAGGCCGACCTGAACGAGCACTTCCGCAAGTTCGACACCCTCGACGCCGTCATCCTGACGTGCTCGGACGTGTCGCCCCGGTCCTTCCTTGTCGCCAACGGCCTGCCGAAAGAGCTGTCGCCCCAGGCGCTGATCGGCGCCGGCGCCATCGGCGACGTCCTGGGCCAGTTCCTCGACCGCGACGGTCATTCGGTCTCGAAGACGATCGACGAGCGTACGGTCGGCATTCCGCTGGATCAGGTCGCGAAGGTCGAGGAGAAGATCCTCGCAGCCGCCGGGCCGCACAAGGTCCACATCATTCGCGCCGCCTGCCTGCGCGGCCTCGTCGACACCCTCGTCACCGACGACGTCACCGCGCGGCTTCTGCTCGACACCGCCACACAGATCACCGAAGCGGCTGCCGAATAGCCGCCTCCCCCCGCTTGCCTCACGGAGAAGACACTTATGCGTCGCCTAGGAATACACTCTTTCGTCTGGACCGCCGGTCAGTCGCAGGACGGGCTGGAGTATGCGCTCGACAAGGCGGCCGAGCATGGCTACCGGATGATCGAGTTCGCCTACCTGAAACCTGAGAAATTCGATCTCGACCGGCTGGCAAAGAAGGCGCAGGAGAACGACATCGAGATCGTCGTGACCATGGGCCTGCCGGCCACGGCCGACGTCTCGTCGACCGACAGGGCCATCGTCGCGAAGGGCACGGCACTTCTGGCGGACGCCGTGAAGGCGGTGCGCGATATCGGCGGCATCCGCCTCGGCGGCATCCTCTATTCGATGCACGGCAAGTACGACGCGATGCCTACGGAGGACGGCTGGATGAACAGCGCCGGCGCCATCGCGGCCACCGCGGACGTGGCGAAGGACTCGGGCGTCGAGATCGTCCTCGAGGTCGTGAACCGCTTCGAGTCGAACCTCCTCAACACCACCGCGCAGGGGCTGAAGTTCATCGAGGACACCGGCCGCGACGACGTCTACCTCCACCTCGACACCTTCCACATGAACATCGAGGAAGCGAGCCCGGCTGCCGCCATCCGCATGGCCGGCGACAAGTGCCGCTACTTCCATTTCAACGAGAACTATCGCGGCTACCTCGGCACCGGCACCATCGACTTTCCGTCGATCTTCGCCGCCCTCGTCGACATCGGCTACGACGACCGCGACGTGGTCTTCGAAAGCTTCTCGAGCGCCATCGTGGACGAGGCGCTCAGCCGCGTCTGCGGCATCTGGCGCGACACCTGGGACGACAACAACCCGCTGGCCGCCCACGCCCGCCAGTTCATCGAGCAGAGATGGGCCGAGGCGAAGATGCAGCGCACCATCAACGCCAAGGCATGAGGCGCTGAGGTGACGCGACCTGCCCTGGCCCCCGACGATCTGGGCCCCACGATCTGCGTGGGCGAGATCCTCGTCGAGATCGTCGCCACCACGGTCGGCGACGGCTTCACCGAGGCACAACCGCTCGTCGGCCCCTACCCCTCGGGCGCTCCCGCCATCTTCATCGACCAGTGCGGCCGGATCGGCGGGGCGGCGGCGATGATAGGTGCGGTCGGCGACGACGACTTCGGCCGGGCGAACCTCGACCGGCTGAGGCGCGACGGCGTCGACGTCTCGGGCGTCGCCGTCGACCCGGACTGGCCCACGGGCAGCGCCTTCGTTCGCTACCGCGCCGACGCCTCGCGCGACTTCGTCTACAACATCGCGACCTCCGCCGCCGCCCGCTTTGGCTGGACCGAAGCCGTCGCGGCGGTGGCAGGACGCGCAGGCCACCTGCACGTCATGGGCTCGGCCCTTTCGATGCCCGGCGCCTGGCCGGTGATCGAGAAGGCCTTGGTGTCCGTGCGCCTGCGCGGCGGAACGCTGTCACTCGACCCGAACCTGCGCAAGGAACTGAAGTACGACACCGAGACCGAGACGCGCTTCGACCGGCTCGTCGGTCAGGCCGACCTGCTTCTTCCCTCCGGCGAGGAGCTGGAGCGCGCCGCCGGTGTCGAGGGCGAAGCCGCCGCCGTGGCGCGTCTTTTCGAGCGCGGCGCGAAGGAGATCGTGCTCAAGCGCGGCGCTGAGGGCGCGACCTGCTTCCAGCCCGATGGCACCCGAACCGACGCGCCCGCCTTCGCTGTAAAGGAACTGGACCCCACGGGCGCAGGCGACTGCTTCGGCGGAGCCTACGTCGCCTGCCGCCGTCTGGGGATGACGGTGGAGGAGGCACTGACCTATGGCTGCGCCGCGGGCGCGCGCAACGTGACCGTCCGCGGCCCGATGGAGGGCGCGGGAACCCGCGCCGAGCTTGACGCCTTCATCCGCAACACGGCGAGGCGCGGATGACCCGACTTGCGCTGGACGATCTGGCCAAGCTCCGCCGCGGCGGCACGCCGCGCGGGCTCACCTCGGTCTGCTCGGCGCATCCTGTCGTCCTGCGAGCCGCGCTCAGACACGGCGCGGCGACCGGCAGCACCGTCCTGATCGAGGCGACCTGCAACCAGGTGAACCACCGGGGCGGCTACACCGGCATGACGCCCGCCGACTTCGCCGCCCTCGTCCATAGTATCGCGGATGAGGAAGGCTGCACGCCTGACGCGATCATCCTTGGCGGCGACCACCTCGGCCCCAATCCCTGGCGCGACAGACCCGCCGAGGAGGCGATGGAAGAAGCCGAAGCAATGGTCGCGGCCTTCGTCGCGGCGGGCTTCCGCAAGATCCACCTCGACGCCTCCATGGGCTGCGCGGGCGAGCCTCCGGCGCTCGACGACGCGATCACGGCGCGCCGCGCCGTGCGGTTGGCAGGGGTCGCCGAACGGGTCGGTCAGGGGACGGGCATCCACCCCCGCTACATCATCGGCACCGAGGTTCCCCCGCCGGGCGGCGCCGACCACGCTCTGGACTCCATCCCGCCGACCGATCCTGTCGCGGCCCGCGAGACGGTCGCCGTCCACCGCCGGGCCTTCGCCGAGGCGGGACTGTCGGACGCCTTCGGCCGCGTCATCGGCCTCGTCGTGCAGCCGGGGGTCGAGTTCGGCAACCACAACGTCATCCCCTACGCCCCTGAAAAGGCGCGCGATCTGGTTCGCGTCCTTGACGACGAACCCGCACTGGTCTTCGAGGCGCATTCGACCGACTACCAGGGCGAGACCCCTCTCTCGGCGCTCGTCCACGATGGCTTCGCGATCCTCAAGGTCGGTCCCGAACTGACCTTCGTCCTGCGCGAGGCGCTCTACGCGCTCGACCTCATCGCCTCGGACCTGGTGCCGGACTACGGCGATCGGCCCCTGATGCGCGAGATGGAGCGGCTGATGCGGGCCTCGCCCGGCTACTGGAGCAGCCACGCCTCGGGCGACGCCGCGACCGACTTCGTGATGCGCCACTACTCGCTCTCGGACCGCATCCGCTACTACTGGACGCACGACGCAGCCAAACACGCCGTCGACCGTCTGGTCGCTGCCCTGAAGGGCCGGGACGTCCCCCTCCCACTCCTCTGGCAACACATGCCCGCCGCCGCCGACCTCGCCGGACGCCCCCTCGATCCCGAGGAGGTGCTGGTGCGGCGCGTTACAGAAACCCTCGCGGCCTATCACGCCGCCTGCACACCCTGAACGGAAGGACGCCCATGTCACTCGACCAGTTTCGCCTCGACGGAAAGGTGGCCCTCGTCACCGGCGGCAACCGGGGCATCGGCCTCGCCATCTCGCGCCTCTTCGGCAAGGCGGGGGCGCAGGTGATGGTCAATGGCCGCACCCGCAACGCCTTCGTGGACGAGCTTTGCGCCTCGGACGCCTATGGCTGGAGCCAGGGCGACGTGACCGACCCGGCGACCCCGGACCGGATCGTGGAGGAGACACTCGACCGCTTCGGCCGCATCGACATCCTCGTGAACAACGCGGGCATTGCGGACAACGGCGACTTCCACGACTTCGGCGACGACCGCCTGGCCGCGATCACCGACACCAACTTCATCGCCCCGTTCCGCATCGCCCGCGCCGCGGTGAAGCAGATGCTGACGCAGGGTGGCGGCGCGATCCTGAACATCGGCTCGATCTCGGCCGAGGTCGCGAACCAGCCCCAGCTTCAGGTCGCCTACAACGCTTCCAAGGCCGCCGTTCACCAGATGACGAAGGTCATGGCCTTCGAATACGCCGCGCGCGGCATCCGCGTGAACGCGCTTGCCCCCGGTTATGTCGTCAGCGACATGACGGCGGGCGGCATCGCGAACGAGGCCTGGAACAAGGTCTGGACCGAGAACACGCCCATGCGCCGCTTCGGCCAGCCCGAGGAGATGGCGAACTGCGCCCTCTTCCTCTGTTCGCCCGCGTCGAGCTACGTCACCGGTTCGGTCCTCGTGGCCGACGGCGGCTACCTGACCCACTGATTTCCGAGGGAGACTACGGATATGGCTGAGAAACTGACAGGCAAGGTCGCCGCGATCACCGGCGGTGCCTCGGGCATCGGGCTCGCGACCGCCGAGGCGCTTCTGGCCGAGGGAGCGACCGTGGTGCTGGTCGACCGCGACGAGGCGGCGATGGAGAGGATCTGCGACCGCCTTGGGCCGAACGCGAAGGCGCTTCGGATCGACCTCCTCGATCCCGAAAGCTGCAACACCCTTCTGTCGGGCGTCCTCGACACCGCCGGCCGCCTCGACATCCTGCACGCCAACGCCGGCACCTACATCGGCGGCGACCTGACCGAGGTCGAGGATCCCGCCGCCATCGACCGGATGCTGAACCTCAACGTCAACGCGGTGATGAAGAACGTCCACAACGTCATCCCCCACATGATAGAGCGAGGCTCGGGTGACATCGTCATCACCTCGTCCGTCGCCGGCCATTTCCCCGTGCCGTGGGAGCCGGTCTATTCCGCTTCGAAGTGGGCCATGACCTGCTTCGTCCAGACCATGCGGCGGCAGTTGAACAAGAAGGGCATCCGCGTCGGTTCCGTCTCGCCCGGTCCCGTCATCAGCGCACTTCTCGCCGACTGGCCCGAGGAGAACCTGCGGAAAGCGAAGGAAAGCGGCAGCCTGATCGAACCGTCGGAGGTTGCCGAGGCGGTTGTCTTCATGCTGACGCGGAACCGTAACGTCACGATCCGCGACGTGGTCGTCCTCCCCACCAACTTCGACATCTGAGGGACGCGCGATGGCCGACTTCACCGGACGCTCCGTCCTTCTCACCGGCGCCGCGGGCGGCATCGGCCACGCGATGGCCAAGGCCTTCGCCGAAGCCGGCGCGCGCCTCGCGCTCGTCGACAAGGAAGACGCCTCGGACCTCGCCGCCAGCCTGCCCGGCGAGCATCGAGCCTGGACGCTGGACCTGACCAAGCCCGAGGCCATCGACGCCGTTGTGGCCGAGATCGGCGAGGCCATGGGCATCGATTGCCTCATCAACAACGCAGGCCTCGGGATCGTCGCCCCCGCCGAGGAACAGTCGATCCGCGACTGGGACCTGACCCACCTCATCAACCTGCGCGCGCCCTGGCTCGTTTCCGTCGCCGGATTGCCGTACCTCAAGGCGTCGGGACGGGGCCGGATCGTCAACATCGCTTCGCAAGCGGGCATGGTCGCCATCGCCGAGCACGCCGCCTATGGCTCCAGCAAGGCGGGACTGATCGGGCTGACGAAGGTACTGGCGCTGGAATGGGCACGCCACGGCATCACCGTGAACGCCATCTCGCCCACGGTGGTCGAGACGCCGATGGCGCTGGTCGGATGGGCTGGCGAGAAGGGCGAGCGCGCCAAGGCCGAGATCCCCGTTGGCCGCTTCGCCAAACCGCGCGAGATCGCGGCGGCGGCGATGTATCTCTGCTCAGAGGACGCGGGCATCGTGACCGGCGAGAACCTGGTCACCGACGGCGGCTACACCATCCGCTAGAGTGTGAAGGCCGCGCGGAACGCCTCGAGCGCGGCCTCGTCGTCACCTTTAGCGAAGGCCTCCATCCCCACTGGCCCGCGATAGCCCATGTCGGCCAGAGCCCGCGCGACGGCGGCGTAGTTGATCTCGCCCGTCCCCGGCTCGCAACGGCCCGGATTGTCGGCCACCTGAACCTCGCCGATCCACGGCAGGCACTTCTCGCACCAGCGGATAAGGTCGCCCTCGCCGATCTGCGTATGGTAGAGATCGAGGTTGATCCGCAGCGAGGGGCGGTCGACGGCCGAGACGAGCGCCAGAACAGCGGCGGTCGATCCGAATGGGCAGCCCGGATGGTCGAGAAGGTTCAGGTTCTCGAGCGTGAAGGTGACGCCCATCTCGTCGCCAAGATCGGCGATCCGGTTCAGCGTGTCCCGCGCCTTCAGCCACATCGGCCCCGTCTCGACCTCGTGCTGGCGGATCGGGATGCCGCCGTCGCCCAGGCCCGTGCCGTGCAGGTTCAGGCGGTGAACGCCGAGCCGCCGGCCGACCTTCGCCGTCTCGCGCGCCGAGGCAAGGAGGAGGTCCGCGCCCTCGTCGTCGGCGAGCCGCCCTTCAAGATAGCCGTTCATGATGGTGAAGGTGGCGCCGGTCCTCTCCAGTGCGGCAAGGTCGTGGTCCGGCCAGTTCCAGAGACCGACGCCGAAACCCATCTCGGTCAGGCGCGACGCCCGCCAGTCGATCGGGCGGTCACGCCACAGCATCTCGGCGCAGGCGGCAAGCTGGAAGGGCTGGGTCATCGGAGCTCCCGGGTCAGGCGTAGAAAGCGGGGCGGTCGATCATTCGGACCGGTTCGGTGTTGCCGGTGGCAAGGGCCTTCACGCCCGTCTCGGCCACGAGGGCCGCAGCATAGCCATCCCAGGCAGACGCGGCGATGTCGGGGAACCGCCCCGTCTCGACGAAGCGCAGGAAGGCACGGTTCTGACGGCGATAGGCCTCGGCATAGCGTCCGCGCCAGTCGGCGTCATAGCGGCTGCTGTTGGACAGGGCGCTGTCCAGCCGCGAGTGCAGGACCGGCGCCATCGAGACGCTGCCAGCCTCGCCCACCAGCTCTCCCCGCACGTCGTAGCCGTAGGCGGCATTGTTGTTGATCTCGATATTCACGAGTTGCCCGCCGGTCGTCCGCAAAACCATGACCACGGGCGCCACCCTGTCGTCCGAGCGCGTGGGCTGCGCGGCCCAGATCGAGGCGTATTCGGCCCCGAGCACATGGCGCGCCACGTCGAACTCATGCGGCGCGGAATTGGTGATCGCCATGGCGCCGGTGAAATCCGCATTCGGCGTCGCCACGTTGCGGTGAAAGTTGTGCATCATCAAGGCACGGCCGAGGATGCCTTCGTCCAGCGCCGCCTTCATCTCGACGTAGCTCTGGTCGAAGCGCCGCATGAAGCCGACCTGCACAAGCCGCGTGCCAGAGGCCTGCTCGGCCTCCATCACCCGCAGGCAGTCATCCGACGAGGCCGAAAGCGGCTTTTCGCACATCACCGGCTTGCCCGCCCGAATGCAGGAGATCGAGAGATCGGCATGGGTCGCGTCGGGACTCGCCACGATCACGGCGTCCACGTCGTCGCGAGCGATCACCGCCCCGGGATCGGTCGCCGTGTCCACCGCGCCCAAGGTCTCGGCCACACCCCGCGCCCGCGCCCCGTCCATGTCGCAAACCACCTGAAGGCAGGCGCCCGGCAGATCCTCGGCCACGATGCGCGCATGATCCGCGCCCATGATCCCGGCCCCGATGACGGCGATGCGAACGGTCATTGCGTCCTCCCTTGTCTGCGCTTCCTCTAGGAGGGACGGCGGCCGTCAGGCAATGGGCCGTGAGACGGGCGGCACATTTCGTCTCATTTCCTGTCGCGGAGGATCAGAGGCGGGCCAGAAGGAGGTCCGACCGAGCCGACAGCTCGTCCTCGCCCGGATCGGCGCGCAACTCACCGATGCGCTGCTCCCACTCCGCCGTGGCCGCCGCCATAGCGCCGCCGAGGCCCAGTTCCTCAACCGTGCGCGCCACCTCGCGCAGTTCCGCTGCGCGACGGATGCCGTGGACCATCATGCGCTCGAGGTTGTAGGCTCCCCGCTCTCGCCAGGCGATGTCGGGGTCGGACGCCTCGAGCGAGGCGATGACCTCCGCATCCACCCCCGCGCGACGTGCCGAGAGGAAGCACTCGGCGACCAGCGCTTCCATCCCCTTGATCATCACCGAGCGCAGCATCTTGATCGACGAGGCCCGCCCCACGTCGTCGCCCGCGATCCTGGGCTTCATGTCGAGCGCCAGAAGCACCGCTTCCCCGGCCTCGGCATGGGGACCGGCAATGAGGAGCGGGACGTGGTGCCGCTTGGGATAGACCGGCGCCATCACCGCGACATCGACATAGCGCCCGCCCGCCGCCTGGATCACTTCCGCCGCCCGGCGCTTGGTGCCCGGCGCGCAGGAATTGCAATCGAACCAGAGCGTTCCGGGCTGAAGCGAAGGCGCCGCCGCCTCGGCCGCCGCCAGCGCCTGATCGGCCGTCACGACGCAGAACACCACGCTCGCCCCGTCGAGCGCCGCGCCGGGTGAGACGACCCCGGCGACCGAATGCTCGGCATAGCGGTCGGCCATCGCTTCGCGGGTGGTGTCGTTGTCCGTCTTGACGTCGTAGGCACGGACATCCTGCGGCCGCTCTCCTCCCCAGCCCGACAGGAAGGCGGTCGCGGCTTCGCCGAAGCCGATGAAGGTCACGCCCGTGGGCCGGTTGGCGGGTGCGGTCATCGAAGGGTCTCCTTGGTCCTGGGAACACTGGCCCTTGCGGACCGGGCGGGGGTCGTTAGCCTTCGCGGGCGGACAGCGGAGCGGGACGGATGCGTGTCGACTATCTCGGGCTCGAGGCCTTCGTGGCCATCGCCGACTTCGGCTCGTTCCAGCGCGCCGCCGAGGCCCTGTCGCTGTCGCAGGCCGCACTCAGCCACCGCCTGAAGAAGATCGAGGAAGACCTTGGCGGGCCTCTCCTTATCCGTTCCAGCCGCGAAGTTTCTCTGACTGCCCTTGGGCAAAGCCTCTTGCCGGACGCGCGGCGGCTCCTGAAGGAGCTTCTGGACGCCTACGCCTCGGTCCGCGCCGGTGCGCGCCGGAGTGCGAGGTGGATGTCCTTCGCCTGCCTGCCATCCATCGCCAACTCGCTTCTGCCCGCCGTGCTGGCGGACCTCGTGCGCGAACGGCCCGAGATCGCCTTCGAGGTGCTCGACATTCCCGTCTCGCGGATCGCCGCCGCGGTCCGCGAGGGGAAGGTCGAGTTCGGCGTCACCATCGTGTCGGCCGAACAGTCCGACCTCCGCGTCCGCGCGCTGGCCGAGGAGGACTATGTCCTGTTCCTGCCGCTCGATCATCCGCTGGCGGAACAGGGCTATGTCACCCTGCCGGACCTGCGTGCCCTGCCGATCGTGGGGCTGTCGTCGCATTCGCGGAACCGGCAGCTTCTCGACATGGCGTTCGGACAGCTCCGCGACCACATGAGCTGGCGGATCGAGGTCCAGACCGCGCCGGTCGCGCTGCGCATCGCGGCCGAAGGGGCGGCCGCGACGATCCAGCCACGCTCGGCCCTCAGAATGGCGCCCGACAGCCTTGTGGCGTTGCCCTTCAAGGACGTGAAGTTGTCGCGCACGCTCGGCGTCGTCTCGCGCCGGGGCGTGCCCCTGTCGGACGTGGCCGTTGAGACGCTCAGGCGGATCGAAGAGGAGTTCGAGCGGAATTTCGGCACCCCTCCCGAGATCAGGATCGGCCGGACGCCAGGACATCCGGATTGATCGCATGGGTCGCCTCGCCTTTTGCGAAGGCGTTCACGATGGCGAAGATGTCGGAGAATTGGCGGTCGAGTTCCTCGGCCGTGACGAAGCCCACGTGAGGCGTGGGCACGACGCGGGGATGCGACAGAAGCGGATCGTCTGGGTCGGTCACCGGCTCGGCGTCGAAGACGTCGAGCATCGCCCGGCCCGGTCGGCCCGCATCGAGTGCCGCGAGAAGCGCGCCCGGTGCGATCAGACCCGCGCGTGAGGTGTTCACGAGAACGGCGTCGGGCTTCATCGCCATCAGGTCGGCCTGCGCGATCTCGCCCTTCGTCGCGGGCAGGAGGCGCTTGTGGATCGTCACCGCGTCGACATCGGCGAAGAACGCCTCGCGGGTGGCCGCGACCGGCGCACCGTCCAGCGCGGCCGTCGCCCGTCCGGCGTCGGAGGCCCAGAACACGACCTCCATCCCGAAGGCCCGTGCATAGTCCGCGACGGCCTTGCCGATCGCGCCGTAGCCGTAGACGCCAAGGCGCTTGCCCTTCACCGTCCGGCCAAGCGGCGCATCCGCCTGCCACGCACCCGCGCGCGCCGAGGCGATCTGCTCGGGCAGGTAGCGCAGGCCCGAGAGGATCAGCGCGAAAGTCAGTTCGGCGGTCGAGACCGACGGCCCGTCCTTCGCCATGTTCGAGGCGAAGAGGATACCGGCCTTCGACAATGCCTCGACGTCGACGTGGCTGTGCTGGCCGCGCATGGCGATCAGGCGCGGACCGCTCAGCTTTGCGGCGAGGGTCGGAGTGATGGCCGTCCGATCCCGGAACAGGACGACGGCCTCGGCATCGGACAGGCGCTCGGCCAGCGCGTCCTCGTCCGGCGCGCGGTCGGTCCAGACCTTGACATCGTGTCCGTCGAGCAGGCGGAAGGCCGGCAGCGTGCGGATGTGGTCGTACCAGTCGTCGAGGATATGGACCTTCACAGCAGACCCTCCAGGCTGACGGGCCGGGCGATGCCCTTGTGGCCCTTGGGATGCGCCCGCTGGATCACGGGCGATACGACCTTGTCGGACACCGGGAAGTCCCAGACCGCCGCTCCGCCCGTCCTCGCGAACTTCTCGACGAGGCGCGGCAGCTCGGACAGGTCCGTGACCCGCTCGCCGCCCACCCCGAAGCCGCGCGCGATGGCGGCAAGGTCGGTGCGCCCGAAGACCGCGCCGTCGTCCGGCAGCCCTTCGTCGCGCAGTTTGTGGATCTCGGATCCGTAGGCGCCATCGTTCAGGGCGCAGATGAGGACGTTCATGCCGTGCCGCCGGATCGTCTCGAGCTCCTGCACATGCATCAGGAGGGAGCCGTCGCCGTCGAACAGCACGACGGTATCGCCGGGCCGCGCGGCTGCGACGCCCATGGCATAGGAGATGCCGTTGCCGATGGCGCCGAACTCGCGGATCGTCAGGAAGGTCTCGTGCGGCCGGTCCATGTGGGCGAAGAAGAAGGAACAATGCCCAGAGGAATTGACCATCTGCCAGTCGGCCGGAAGCGCCGCGTCGAGGGCCGCGACCACGTCGCGCGGGTCGTGCAGGCCGGGGTCGGTCGCGAACTCCATCGTGTCGGAGGGGGCCTCGGCGATGGCCTGCGCCAGGCGGTCGGAGCGCCAGCCTTTCGAGGCAGGAACCGTCTGCGCCAGCGCCTCGGCGGCGAGGCGCGCGTCGGCGCGAAGGTGATGGTCGGCGGCCACCCGGCCCTGCGACATGCTGCGCGGTTCGATGTCGACCTGAAGGATGCGCGCCCTGGGGAAAAGCTTGCCCTTGTCGAGGTTGTGCTGCGTCAGACGGCAGCCGAGCGCGACGACCAGGTCGGCTTCGGCGAAAAGTGCGCGGGCGAGCGTGGTCGAGAACCCGCCGGCGATCCCGACCGAGAAAGCGTCGCCGTGGAAGAGCCCGCGCGCGGGCAGCGTCGTGGCCAGCAGGGCTCCGGTCTTTCCGGCCAGGGCTTTGGCGGCGTCTCCCGCGTTCGAGGCAATGGCGCCGAGACCGCCCATGACGACGATTTTTCTCGCTTTTCCAATCAGCTCGGCGGCGTTCCGGAGATCCTCCGGGTTAGGGGGAATGGCTGAGGGCCTCGGCAGGACGTCCTTCGACGGCTGCGGAAGGTCGGGCGCCGTATCGAGCATCCTGGCCTGAAGGTCGAACGGCACGCCAAGGACCACGGGTCGGCGCATCTCCTTCGCCTCGACGAAGGCATCGCGGACCGCCTCGGCCATGCGGGGAACGTGGTGCAGCGCGTGATAGGACGCACCTGTCGCGCGGACGAAGGGGGCCTGGTCGATGTCCTGGTTGTACCACGCCGCCCTGAGAGGAGCCTCGCCCGCGAAGATGACGAGGGGGATGCCCGCGCGAACAGCCGCCGGAAGCGCCGTCATCACCTGCGTCAGCCCCGGTCCGCAGGTCACGGTGGCGACGCCCACTTTCCCGGACTTCCGGGCATAGGCGGTGGCGGCAGCAACGGCACAATGCTCGTGCCGGACATAGACCATGCCCACGCCGCGCGCGGCCAGCGCCGTCGCCCAGTTCATGTTCGCGTCGCCCAGAAGCGCAAAGCATGTCGCCACCTCCTCGGCGACGAAGGCTTGGGCGAGGTGCTCGTAGACGTGCGTGGTCATCTGATGTCCTGAGGCCTCAGCCGGGATTGCGCGAGGTCGGGACGAATTCCGGCTGCGCCAGTTCGCGGCGCGCGCGTTCCAGCCGTCGGCGACAGTCGAGAAGGTGATTGAACTGCGCGTCGCACCCCGAGATGGGGGTGGGATAGGACGAGATGGTCGAGGCGATCTCGCGCTGGGCCTCGGTCAGGGCTTCGGCGGCGCGGTCGAGAGGGGACAGTCCGGTCATAGGGAATCCTCCGTTTGTATACCTCGGTATACATCAACCGTTTCGTCGGCGGAAGCCACCCCAGACGGATGCAGGAACAAGGACCTCGCCACGCGCCAGAAGCCGCGCCGTCCGCACGACACCGGCCGAACGCACGTCGATCCCGCCCTCGTTCCGCGCGAAGTCCACGACGACCTCGAAGACACCCGCCGGATGCTCGACGCCGACCGTCAGCGGAGATCCCGCCCCTTCGACACCTTCGGTCAGGCCGTCGGCCACAGTTCCGGGCAGGATGGCGCAGGCGGCAAGGCACTGGGCTCCCGTCACGGCCATCGAGGGGTGGCAGGTCCAGGGCATGAAGTAACGCGCCGAGACGGTGCCGCCGTTGCGCGGACGGGACAGGACGGCGATCTTGGGCGTCACGGATTTTGCGACGTCCCCAAGCCCCATCAACTCACCCGCCTTGAGGCGCATCGCCTCGGCACGCGCGAAAAAGGCCTTGTTCTCGTCGAGGTCCTTCTGTGTCTCGTATCCTGTCAGCCCCATGTCCTCGGACCGCGCGATCATGATCGGCATGGCCACGTCCATGCAGGTGACCTCGACCCCGTCGATGGTGTCGCGCAGGTTGCCCGTGGGCAGAAGCGATCCGGTGACCGAGCCGACCGTCTCCATGAATTGAAGTCGCACCGGAGCCGCGGAGCCCGGAACGCCGGCGATCTCGACGTCGCCGTCATAGGACACGCGGCCACCCGGGGTCTGCACGATGGCCTCGACCACCGCGCCGGTGTTGACCGCATGGATGCGCACGGTGGTTTCGCCCTCCCTTGCGGCAACGAGACCCATCTCGATGGCAGCTGGACCGACGCCCACAAGGATGTTGCCGCAGGTCGGCTTGTAGTCGACCTCGCGCTTCTCGACGGCGACCTGGGCGAAGAAATAGTCGACGTCGCAATCGTCGCGTTCGGACAGCGACAGCATCGCGACTTTCGTCGTCACCGCGTTGCCGCCGCCGATGCCGTCGATGTTCAGCGGATGCCCCGCGCCCACGACGGCCATCAGCACCTCGGACAGCGTGTCGCGGTCCTCGGGCAGATCCTCGCGCCGGATGTAGGGCCCGCGCGAGGTGCCGCCCCGCAGGAAGTGATAGGGTATGGCGGTCTGGGTCATGGACGTCTCAGTGAAGGGGCCAGGGAAGATCGACATAGGCCTGCAAAAGACCCGGCGGGAAGTCGCGCCCGAGGATCGAGGCGAGACCCATGATGAAGGCGATGCCGATGGCCGTGGCGACGGCGGCCCGCGTCAGGCCGAACCTCCCCCGAGTGAGGAAAAAGCCCATCATGAAGCCGATCTGCGCAATGATGAGGCCGAAGAGGAAGGTCAGTCCCAGAAGCAGGCCGAACCAGGCGAGCGTCGACCAGAGCCCATGCGGCGCCTCGCCCTCGGCGCCTTCCTCGAGGTCGATGAAGACGTCGTCGGTCTCGGGCGTCCGCCACATGCGGATCAGCAGAAGTACCGCACCCGCCAGCGTGACGAGGCCCACGGTCAGCGGGAACACCTTGTCCTGAAGTCTCGACACGCCGAAGGCGTCGATGACGGAAATCAGAAGGTAGACCGTCACGACGCCGAGGAAGATCGCAGGAGCCATCTTGCTGCCCGTGGGCGCATCGATGTTCTCGCGGATGTTCTTCGAGGCCTTGATGCCGACGACGATGGACACGACCGTCAGGATCAGAAGAACGATGGTGATCGGCGACAGGATATAGTCGAGCCCGTTCTCGAACGACCGCCGGAAGCGCGCGCCCGCGATCTGGAACGCCTGGTTGACGAAGATCTCGGACTGCTGGCTGAGAACGAAGCCGATCAGGAAGGCCGGCCGCGAAAAGTCGAAGCGGCGCAGAAGGATGCCGATGATGCCGATCAGGATGAGCGCCGCGAGATCCAGCGGCGACTGCCGCGACTGGAACGCCGCGAAGGCGATCATCATGAAAAGGTAGGGGGCGAGGATCGTGAAGCGGATCGTCGTCAGCTTCGCGATGTATTTCGAAAGCAAGATGCAGAGGCCGGCGCCGAAGACGTTGGCCAGCGCCAGCGACCAGACGATGGTATAGGTGATGTCGAGGTTGTTCCGCACCATCTGCGGGCCCGGCGACAGGTTCAGAAGGGCGAGGCCTCCGAGGAAGATCGCCATCGAGCCCGAGCCCGGAATGCCGAAGATCAGCGTCGGCACGAGGCCACCGCCCTCCTTCGCGTTGTTCGAGCTTTCCGGCGCGATCACGCCCCGGATGTCGCCCTGCCCGAACATCGAACGGTCCTTGGCCGTCTGCACCGCCGAGCCGTAGGCGATCCAGTCGACGACCGATCCGCCGAGGCCCGGGATGACCCCGACGAGGACCCCGATGACGGCGCAGCGCACCGACAGCCACTTGTTGTCCCACCAATCCTTCACGCCCTGCACCCAGCCGTCGCCCAGGGTTCCGCCCTCGGCGATCGGGCGGTCTTGGCGGAGAAGCGACACGATCTCGGGGACAGCGTAGATTCCGAGGCCCACGATGACGAGTTGAAGACCGTCGACGATGTAGGGGAAGTCATAGGTCGACATCCTCAGGCTTCCGCCCGCGGGCGCCGCGCCGATGGTGCCGGCCATGATGCCGGTGCCCGCAGCGACCACGCCCTTGAGCGGAACCCGCCCGGCAAGGATCGCGACCATCGACATGCCGAGGATGGTGATCATCAGCATCTCGGGCAGGCCGAAGGCCAGGATCAGGGGGCGCGCGATAAGGATGAAGAAGCTGAGGATCACCGCGCCGAAAAGCCCACCGAAGAGCGACGAGGCAAAGGCGGCGGACAGGGCGCGCGCGGCGTGGCCCTGTTTCGCCAGCGGAAAGCCGTCGAGCACGGTCGCCTGGCTGGCCGAGGATCCGGGGATGCCGAGAAGCACGGACGAGAAGGTGTCAGACGTCGGTATGACGGCGATCAGGCCGACCATCAGAGCAAGGCCGGCTACCGGGTCCATGCCGTACATGAAGGGCAGAACCAGCGCGAGGCCGGCGATGCCGCCAAGGCCCGGCAGAACGCCGATCGAGAGGCCGAGAAGAACGCCTCCGAAGAGGTAGGCGAGTTGTACGGGCTGGAAAATGAGGACGAAGGCCTCGACCAATTCGCCCATGGCGACACTGAAATCCACGGCGGCCTCCGACGTTCAGACGGATGTGGTCCCGCCCGGATTGCGGTCCGGGCGGAACGGATCACTTGCGGCTACGGGGTCACTCCATGGTGACGCCGTAGTCCTCCTTCAGCCAGTCGAGAACGTACTGCTTCGCCTCGTCCGAGATGTTGGTCGCCTGCTCGGTCGCTTCCACGGCGGCGGGTCCGACGAGCTGCGGATAGGCACCCAGCACTTCCTCGGCCTTGGCCTGGAAGCCCTCGGCGGACACCACGTCGTTCAGTGCGGCGATATAGGTGTCGACGACCTCTTGCGGGGCCGACTGTGGCAGGAAGATCGTCTTCTGGTTCGCGAAGCCCGCGACGAAGAAGGCCTTCCACGCATCCCAGGCGGTGCCGCTCGTCTCGCAGCCTTCGGTCGCCTCGCAGACCTCCTTGAAGGTCGGCATGTCGGGGAAGGTCGGATCGCGGACGATGGTGCCGGTTTCATCCAGCGCACCCCATGTGAAGATCGGGACCGCAAGGCCGCCGTCGACCAGCGGCTGGACGTTCGCAATGTAGGCGGACGAGGTCTGGTAGTCGATGTTGGCTTCGCCGCGCTCGAACATCAGGCGTCCGTCGCCGCGTCCCTCGACACCGAAGACCGGATCGACCTGGAGGCCGAGCATCTTGAAGGCGAGCAGCGGCACGAGGTCGAGCGTCGTGGCGCCCTGGCTGCCATAGAGATAGATCTCGTCCTTCAGGTCATCCATGTCGCCATCGAAGCGCTCGCCGAGATCGGGCGGAAGATAGACGACGCCGCCGGTCGCCGAGGCGAGGATGGGCGTCCAGTCCTGGTACTGATAGCGCACGCGCGGGTCGCCGAGGAGGTAGGGGAACTTCGTCGAGCCGGAATCGCCGAAGATCAGCAGACCGTCGTTGCTGTCCTGCTCACCCTGGAACCAGTTCGCGCCCTCGGTCGAGCCTGCACCGGGACGATAGCGGACGACCACCGTCGGCGCGCCCGGCAGGGCCTGGCCGATCAGCGGTGCGAAGAAGTTGGCCCACTGGGCCGAGCCGCCGGATTCCGAGAACGGAATGACGTAGTCGATCGTCGCGCCTTCATAGGACTGGGCGCTGGCCGCGAGCCCGCCCGAGACGGTAGCGACGGCGGTAAATGCCGCAACTGCGGTGATTTTCATGCGTTGATCCTCCCTGATCGCACTTGTTCTTTGGACACCGCACGACGAACTTTGCCGCGCACGGAGCCTGTAGGGTCAGCCTGCCCTTGCGACCCCCTGCAATCAAGTGAATTTACGGCGCATTTAGATGAAAAAAACGAATGCGACGTTTCGTATTCCGATCTCAGCTTCGCACTTGTGCGTCCCGTACCAGCGCGGCGAAGCGATAGGCCCCGTGGGCCATCTTCGAATAGGGCGTGAGCAGAAACAGGGTCAGGACGGCGCCGAGGTGAAGCGCCAGAAGCCAGCCCACGGCAGTGGTGCCGGTGGCGGCGTATAGCATGAGACCGCTGAGGCCGGTGAACCCAAGAAGGAGGACGAAGGCCATCTCGCCGCCCCACCGGGCCGTGGCGCCAAGCGCGGGGTCGGCCTTGAGCTTCAGGGCGACGAGGCCGAAGGAGCCGAGCGTCAGGAGGATCCCGCCTGGCACGCCCAGGAGCTTCGGCAGACTGAAAAGGCCGTAGGGCGCGGGCATGTCGAAGACATAGTGCAGGACCGTGGCCGAAGAGGTCGATGCGAAGCACAGAAGGAACCCCCACATCGTCGCCTGATGCGCGTGCCGCCGCGCCTGGCTGTAGCGGTCGCCCTTCTCGAAGTTGCAGCCCTGCCCCTGCCCGCCCGAAAGGTTCGTCATGTTCGCCGTCCGCCGCCCCGCCTCGGCGAAGTGCGACCAGCGGACTGGGCTACCGCCGACCTCGGCCCAATAGCCGCGGATGCCGAAGGTCAGGACAAGGAATGGAAAGAGGAAGGCGGGAGCGAAGATCGCGACCATCGCGGCGTGCGAGAGAAAGGCGTAGAACCCTTCTCCCGCTCCCCCTCCCGCAGCCCGCATGAAGAGGAAGATCGCCGCGATGCCGACGACAAGCGCGCCCGCGATGGCGACGCCCTGGCGCTGGAACAACTCGGCGAAGCCGCCCGGCCAGGCGTGCCTCTCCCAGCTTTCGGCGCGCACGTCGGCGAGGACGGCCGGAATGTTCAGCGCGAAGTCGTGCGGGGGCGTGTACTGGCAGGAGTAGAAGCAGCCCCGGCAGTTATGGCAGAGATTGGCGAGTTGCGTGATGTCGCCGTCCGAGAAGGCCCGCTCGCGGAACATGGCCGGAAAGACGTCGCAGAAGCCCTCGCAATAGCGGCAGGCGTTGCAGATCTCGGCTTGGCGGCGAGCTTCGGCGATGGCGCCCTGCGGCTCAGTCGGGGTCATATCAAGCGACATGGGCTGCGGCCTCCTGGCCCGCGATGCGTCCGAAGACGGTGCCGATCGTCATGCCGAAGCCGGCGAGATAGCCTTCGCCGAGGATCGAGCCCGCCATGATCTCGCCCGCCGCCCAGACGTTCTCCAGCCGCGCGCCGCCCGCCGAGACGCGTGCGGTGCGGTCGACCTTGAGGCCGAGGTAGGTAAACGTCACGCCTGGACGCAGCGAATAGCCATAGAACGGCGGATCGGTGATGGGTCGCGCCCAGTTGGTCTTGGGCGGGGTCAGCCCCTCGGTCGACAGGCCGTCCAGGTCGCCGCCCTTGAACACGCCGGGTCGGCAGGCGGCGTTGAAGGCGTCGACCGTCTCGCGCAGCGCATTCGCGGGGATCCCCATCTTGTCGGCCAATCCCTCCAACGTGTCGGCGGTCTCGGGCGGAAAGACCGAAGGCATGAAGTCCCTCACCGCCTTCGAGTCGATGATCGCGAAGCCCACCTGCTCGGGCTGTGCGGCGACGAGACGGCCCCAGATGGCGTAGCGCTTCGGCCAGACATCCTCGCCCTCGTCGTAGAAGCGCTCGCCGTTCTTGTTGACGACGATCGAGAAGGGCACGCAGTCGAGCCGCGTGACGATCCCGTCGTCGAACTTCGCCGCCCTGCCGTCGATGGCGACGGCGTGGCATTGGGTCGGGTCGCCCACGCTGTCGGCGCCCTGGTCCAGCATGTCGCGCAGGACACGACCCCGGTTGTAGGGCGTGCCCCGGATCAGGAAGTTGCGCGCCGCCGGTCCCCAGGCGTCGGCCAGCCATTCGATGTTGGCCTGAAACCCGCCCGACGCCAGCACCAGCGCCTTCGCCTCGAGCCGCTGCTGGACGCCACCGCGCATGATCTCGAGCCCGGTGAAGCGGCCCTCCTCGACGTCGACGTGGATGACTTCCGTCTCGTAAGCCACCGCGACACCAAGATCTTCCGCCGTGTTGTAGTAGGCGTTCACCAGGGCCTTCCCGCCGCCGAGGAAGAAGGCGTTCGTGCGCGACAGCGACAGCGTGCCCGACAGCGACGGCTGGAATCGGACCCCGTGCGCTTCCATCCAGGGCAGGCACCCCTCGGACATCACGATGGTCATGCGCGCCAGATCCTCGTCGGTCTTGCCCTTGGTGACGAGGATGAGGTCCTTGTAGTATTCCTCTTCGCCGTAGGTGTCGGTCAGGACCGACAGGGGCCCCTTGTGCATGCAGCGGAAGTTGCGGGTATGGCGCGAGTTGCCGCCGCGATAGAATTCGGGCGCGACATCCAGGATCAGGACCTTGCAGCCAGCCTCCGCCGCCTCGATCGCGGCGCAGAGCCCCGCGTTGCCGCCGCCCGCGACGATCACGTCCCAGGTCGTGTCGAGGTCGCTCATGCCGCCGTCTCCAGCCTCAACTGCCGCAGCCGGGCGCGATGCGCCGCCTCGATATGCGCGCGCATCCTAGCCTCCGCCTTCTCGCCGTCGCGTTCAAGTAGCGCCTCGACGACGCCGTCGTGCTCGGCCATTGCTTCGGAGGCGCGGCCGCCCTCTTCCATCGTGGAAGGTCCGAGGATGAGAAGGGTCTTGTTCACGGCCTCGACCGAGCGGACGAGGAAGCGGTTGCGCGCCGCGTTCAGCAGGACCGCATGAAACTGCTTGTTCGACAGGTAGAGCGCCCCGGTGTTCTTCGCCGCGCGCATCTCAACGTTGATCGCGCGCAACTCGTCCAGCTCGACGTCCGATGCCGCGCGGGCCGCGAACCGCGCCGCCGTCCCTTCCAGAACGGCGCGCATTTCGTAAAGCTCGGTGATCTCGCCATAGTCCAGCGTCCGGACCGATGCGCCAAGGCGCGGCTCATGGCTGACGAGGCCTTCGGATTCGAGTTGGCGGATGGCTTCGCGGACCGGAGTGCGGGACGCGCCGAGACGCGCGGCGAGTTCGGTCTCGACCAGCCGGTCGCCGGGGCGGAGCCGCCCCCCGACGATCTCGTCGACAAGCCTGCGATAGAGGTCATGCCCCTGCCGCACGTCGCCCTGGCGGTCTTTTTCGCGCAACTCCGCTCTCCCGTCTTTCCATGCTGGATACAATTGGATACGATAGAATGCAATCAGTGGTTCACGGCCGTCCCCATGCTTCGCAGCCGCCTTGCGCGACGATCCCTCACACTCGCCTCGGCGGTCATCGGAACGCTGGTCTTCTGGCTCCTGTCGCTTCCGCTTCCGTTCCTCTTCGGGCCGATGACGGCGTGCCTTCTCGTGGCCCTCTCGGGCGCCCCGATGGCGGGCTTCGGTCAGTTGTCCGTCGGAATGCGCACCATCCTAGGCGTCGCCATCGGATCGTCCTTCACGCCCGAGATGGTCCACCGCATCCCGCCCATGGCGGCCTCGGTGGCGCTGGTTCCGCTCTATATCGCGATGATCGGGTTGGTGGGGGTGCCGTTTTTCCGCAAGGTCTACAAGTTCGACTGGGCGACCTCATGGTACGCCGCCATGCCGGGCGGGCTTCAGGACATGGTCGTTTTCGGGCAGGAAGCGGGTGGAGACGTGCGCGCCCTGTCCCTGATCCACGCGACCCGCGTTCTCGTCGTCATCACGCTTGCGCCGCTGATCCTTCAGCAGGGCTTCGGTGCGACGATGGACAACCCGATCGGCGCCCCTGCCACCGAGCTGCCGCCGCATGAGCTTGTGCTGATGGTGCTGGCAGCGCTGATCGGCTGGAAGGGCGGCGAACGGATCGGGCTCTTCGGCGCGTCGATCCTGGGACCGATGATCATGACCGCAGCGCTGTCCTTCGCGGGTCTCATCCATTCTCGCCCGCCCGCCGAGGCGATCCTTGCCGCGCAGTTCTTCATCGGCATGGGGATCGGCGTCGGCTATACCGGCGTCACCTGGTACGAGTTGCGCCGCCACGTCGTCGCGGGCCTCGTCTTCGTCGTTCTCGTCGCGATGCTGGCCGCGGCGTTTACCGAGGTCGTCGTCTACCTGGACCTCGCGCCGCCGGTCGACGCCTTCCTCGCCTTCGCGCCGGGCGGACAGGCCGAGATGACGGTGCTGGCGATCATCGCGGGCGCGGACCTGGGATATGTCGTGATGCACCACATCCTGCGCGTCCTTCTCGTCATCACGGGTGCCCCGGTCGCCGCGCGGCTTCTGCGCGTGAAGGATCGGCGCGCGCAGGAAGCCGACGCCGGTCCGGGCGGCTAGATGTTTTCGCGCGTGTAGATTTCGAAGTCGAGGATGACCCGCTGCGCCGGGGCGCCGACGCCGGCTTCCTTCGAGCGGATCAAGCCCTGGATCGTGTCGTGCGCCATGCGCCGGAACGGGTGCGAGATCAGGAAGGTGATCGTCTGGTCCAGAAGTGCGGCCTTCGTCGCCTCGAAGAGATCGTAGCCCACCACGACGATCTTGCCCGACATGTCCGCAGCGCGGAGCGCCGCGACGGCGCCGGTGATCCCCCCGCCCGAGACGTAGAGCCCGACGAGGTCGGGATGTTCGGCCAGCAGCTCCTCGGTCAGTTCGCGGGCGATGCGGCTCGACTCGAAGGTCGAGAGCGGGTCGAGCAAGGTGAACGCCCGGCCGTACTCCCGGAAGTACGAGCGGAAGCCGCTTTCGTTCAGGTCGTGGTTCCGGAAACGGTGGCTGCCGACGAGGATGCCGATCTTGCCAGGATCGCGGCAGATGTGGTCGAACGCCCAGCCCGCGGTGCGCCCGACCTTCCAGGCATCGAGACCGACGAAGCCCACGTTGCAGCGGGCGTTGAGCGGGGTCACGAGACCCGTTACAGGAACGCCTTCCGCCGCCAGCCGGTCGATGGCATCCGCGATCAGGGGGTGGTCGGCGGCGACGACGGCAACAGCGTCGGCGCCCATGCCTTGCGCGATAAGCGTCTCGGCCACCTTGTCGGGCGAGAGGTCTTCCATGAAGCGGACGGAAAGCGACACGTCGCGGCCCTCGACCTCCTGCGCGGCGCGCTTCAGTTCGCTGCCGATCGTCTCATAGAAGGCGCGGCCCGACTGCTGGAGGAAGACGATGAAACGGTCCCGCGGGCGGGTGGCCGAAATCCGGCTCTGGATCGAGCCCACGCCATAGAAGCCGATCTCTTCAGCCGCTTCCAGCACGCGTTGCATGGTTGCCTTGCGAACCTTGCCCGATCCCCCGAGAACCCGGTTGACGGTCGAGACCGAGACGCCCGAAGCAAGGGCGAGGTCGGGAATGGTCGGTCGTGCCAATGGCGCACTCGTGTCATTTCATGTCATCGCGACCCTGTCACCATGACCCGGATGGCATGTTCTGGGCAAGCCATTCCCTCTGCCGTTGATCGGAGCGCCGGCCCTTGGCAAAACTCCGAACCAGCCGCGCTCTGGCGCGCAGGAGGATCAGCGATGGACGACACCCTTTCGGGAACTCGCAACAAGCGCGGCGAATGGAAGCCGAACGAACCCCTCTCCGGCGTGGCGCCGATCTATGCCATGCCGCCGCAGCCGCTGCGGGTCCTCCGCTGGCTGCCGGAGTACCTTCTTCCCTGGAACCTGGCTTTCGCGGTATCCGGCCTTGCCTGGTGGCTGTTCCTGACGCCCCCGCTCGAGACGTTGGAGACCCTCGACTGGCGCTGGATCCTGCCGATGTACGCCGTCAACGCGGCTGCGGTCTTCCTGTTTTACGGCGCCTTCGAATTGCGCCTCTACATCACGCGCGCTCAAGGCAACCGCTTCAAATACAACCCGAAGTTCCCTGCCGACGAGAAAAGCGACGTCTTCTGGTTCGGCAACCAGGTGACCGAAAGCATTCTGCGCACCTTCCTGTCCGGCGTCACCGTCTGGACGCTGGTGCAAGCTCTCTGCCTGTGGGTCTTCGCGAACGGCTGGGTGCCGTGGCTGCCGTGGACCGACAACTGGGTCTGGCTTGCGGTCCTGACCGTCCTGGTGCCCGTGATACACGAGGGACACTTCTACCTCGTCCACCGGCTGATCCATGTGCCCGTGCTCTACAGGTGGATCCACTCGGTCCACCACAACTCGGTCAACCCGACGCCGTGGTCGTCGCTGTCGATGCACACGGTCGAGCACATCCTGTATTTCGCCGTGGGGTTTTATTACCTCCTGATCCCTTCGCACCCCTTCATCCTGCTCTTCGCGCTGCACCGCGCGGGGTTCGGCGCAATTCCGGGTCATGTCGGCTTCGACAAGGTGGAGCTTGGGGCGGGCGGCATGGATACCCACGCCTACGGCCATTACCTGCACCACAAGTACTTCGAGGTGAATTATGGCGACGGCATCGTGCCCCTCGACGCGGTTTTCGGCACCTGGCACGACGGGACCGAGGAAGGCGAACGGCGCATGAAGGAGCGCTTCCGAAAGAAGAAGGAGCGGATGAAGGCCGCGACCCCGGCCTCGTGACCGGGGCCGACCTCAGGCCGTGAGGTTGTTCGAGGGCGTTCCCTTTTGGAAGTTCTCGAGGTGGTCGACGAGCTGATCCCAGAGCGTCTGCATCGCCTCGTCGCTGGCCCAGGCCGTGTGCGGCGTCACGATGACGTTCGGACGGTCGAGCGCCTTCAGAAGCGGATTGTCGGGCCTTGGCGGCTCACTGGTCAGGCAGTCGAAGCCGATGCCGGACACCTGGCCCCTGTCCAGTGCCTCGACGAGCGCCGCCTCGTCCACCAGCCCGCCGCGCGCGCAGTTGATGAGCAAGGGAGCGCGCTTCATCTTCGCGAACTCGGGCGCACCGATCATGTTCTTCGTCGACGGCATCAGCGGGCAATGCAACGTGATGACGTCCGCCTCCTCCAGCACCTGATCGAACGGCGTGTAGAGCGGCCCCAACCCTTCAACTCCCTTGTGCGCACCGAAGAGGATGCGCATCCCGAAGGCCCGGGCGAGGTCGGCGACCCCCTGCCCCAGCACGCCCTCGCCAAAGATGCCGATGGTCGAACCGGAGAGGTCGCGGATCGGGTGGGTGAAGAAGCAGAACTGCGCCGCTTCCTGCCACTTGCCGTCGATCACGTCCTGCCGGAAGCCGACAAGGCTGCGCCGCAACGCGAGGATCAGGGCGAAGGTATGCTCGGGCACCGTGTTGACGGCATAGCCGCGCACGTTCGACACGACGATGCCGCGCTCGCGGCAGGCGTCGATGGCGAAAGCGTCATAGCCCGTGGCCGGGATGGCGATCATCTTGAGCTCCGGCAGCGCCTCGATGGCGTCGCGGCCGATCGGCACCTTGTTCGACACGGCGATGTCCGCGCCCTTCAGGCGCTCGATCACCTCGTCGGGGCGGGTGCGGTCGTGTTCCACCCACTCGTGGTCGAACCCGGGCCGCCGCACGTCGACGGACGGCCCGAGCGTGGATCGGTCGAGAAAGACGATCCGGGTCATTCGGCCGCCATGCGAACGCCCGCGCGCGTGTCGGTGAAGTGTTCGACGGCGGCACCGACCCCGGCACCGGCCTGGAACGGAATGCCCACGTCGCGCATCGCCATCTCGACCCCGCCGAGCGCCTGGAGCACCATGATCTCGTTCAGCCAGCCCAGGTGTCCGATCCGGAAGACCTTGCCCGCGACCTTGTTCAGCCCCGCGCCGAGCGAGAGGTTGTAGCGGTCGTAGGCGGTCTTGATGACGGCGTTGGCGTCGAAGCCCTCGGGCGCGACGATGGCCGTGACCGTGTCCGAATACCACTCCGGCCCTTTGGCGCAGTTCTTCAGACCCCAGGCCTCGACCGCCGCGCGAACGCCGGAGGCGAGCCGGTGATGGCGGGCAAAGACGTTCTCGAGACCTTCCTCCAGCAGCATGTCGACAGAGGCGCGGAGGCCGTGCAGCAGCGTCGCCGCCGGAGTGTAGGGGAAGTAGCCCTGGTCGTTCGTCTTCACCATGTCCCGGAAATCGAAGAAGCAGCGCCGCAGACCGGCGCCATCGGCCATGCCGAGCGCCTTCTGGCTGACGCCGAGGATCGCGAGGCCCGTGGGCATCATGAAGCCCTTCTGCGAGCCCGACACAACGACGTCGACGCCCCACTCGTCCATGCGGAAGTCGATCGAGGCGATGGAACTGACGCCGTCCACGAACAACAGCGCCGGGTGCCCGAGGTCGTCGAGGATGCGCCGCACGCCCGCCACGTCCGAGGTCACACCGGTCGCGGTTTCGTTGTGGGTGACGAGGACGGCCTTGATCCTGTGATCCTTGTCCGTCGAGAGCTTCGCGCGATAGTCGTCGAGCGGCACTCCCTTGCCCCACTCCACGTCAATGGCGTCGACCTTGAGGCCGAAGCGCTGGCAGAGATCGACCCAGAGGAGCGAGAACTGACCGAAGACCGAGGCGAGAACGGTATCGCCCTCGGACAGCGTGTTGGTGATCGCCGCCTCCCATCCGCCGGTGCCGGAACAGGGATAGACGAAGACGCGACCGGTCTCGGTCTTGAAGATCTTCTTCAGGTCCTCGAAGAGCGGCTTCGTGAATGCCGGGAAGTCCGGCGCACGGTGATCTTCCAGCGCCACATCCATCGCCTTGCGGACTTGGAACGGCATGTTGGTGGGGCCGGGAACGGCCAGTCCGGTGTATCCGGTTTTCATCTCTCTGTCCTCCTCACAGGGTCGGGTAGATCGGGAAACGGTCGCAGAGCGCCTGCGCCTCGGCGCGGACCTCGTCCTCGACCGGCTGGTTGCGGTCGGGTCCGTTGGCGGCGAGACCGTCGAGCACGCGGGTGATCATCTCGCCCACCTGTTTGAACTCTGCCGCGCCGAAGCCCCGCGTGGTGCAGGCCGGTGTCCCGAGACGGACGCCGCTGGTAACGGTCGGCTTCTCGGGATCGTTCGGGACGCCGTTCTTGTTGCAGGTGATGTGCGCCCGCCCGAGCGCCTGCTCGGCGAGGTTGCCGGTGACGCCCTTGGGCCGCAGGTCGACCAGCATCAGGTGCGTGTCGGTCCCGCCCGAGACGATGTCGAAGCCGCCGGCCTTGAGCGTGCGGGCCAGCGTGTCGGCGTTCTCGACGATGCGCGAGACATACTCCCGGTACTCGGGCCGCAACGCCTCGCCGAAGGCCGCGGCCTTGGCGGCGATGACGTGCATCAGGGGTCCCCCCTGAAGGCCCGGGAAGACGGCGGAGTTGATCTTCTTCGCGATGTCCTCGTCGTCCGTCACGACCATCCCGCCGCGCGGTCCGCGCAGGGTCTTGTGCGTCGTGGTGGTGGCGACATGGGCGTGCGGGAAGGGGCTGGGATGAACGCCGCCCGCGACGAGGCCCGCGAAGTGCGCCATGTCGACCAAAAGGATCGCGCCCACCTCGTCCGCGATGGCGCGGAAGGCGGCGAAGTCGATGATGCGCGGATAGGCCGACCCGCCCGCGATGAGGATGCGGGGGCGATGCTCGTGCGCGAGACGGGAGACCTGCTCCATGTCGATGCGCTCGTCGGGTCCGAGGCCGTAGGAGACCGCGTTGAACCACTTGCCTGACAGGTTGGGCTTGGCCCCGTGCGTCAGGTGTCCGCCCGCGTCGAGGGACAGGCCGAGGATGGTGTCGCCGGGCTTGGCAAGGGCCAGGAACACCGCCTGGTTCGCCTGGCTGCCGGACGAGGGCTGGACGTTGGCGAAGCCCACGCCGAACAGCTTCTTCGCCCGCTCGATGGCCAGCGTCTCGGCCTCGTCGACGTACTGGCAGCCGCCATAGTAGCGGCGGCCCGGGTAGCCTTCGGCATATTTGTTGGTCAGCACCGAACCGGCCGCCTCGAGCACCGCGCGGCTGACGATGTTCTCGGACGCGATCAGCTCGATCTCGTCGCGCTGGCGCCCCAGCTCGCGCCGGATCGTGTCAGCGAGTGCTGGATCGCTTTCGGCGAGCGTCGCCTGGAAAAAGCTTCCGTCGGCAGGGTGTATCAGGCCGTCCATGTCGTCTCCTCCGTCATACGTCTTGACCCGGCATGGGCAAATCTGTGGTATACCAGTATCACCCGAGGCGGGTCTGCGCACACGAAATGGGGTTGATGTGTTGTAGGTGTGGAGAACTGACGTGGTTCGATGTAAAGATGTTAACTGCGGGAGGAGCCCATGCAGAAGACCTTCGTCGGCCCACAGCTGCGCCAGCTTAGGCGCGCGCACAAACAGACCCAGGCGCAGATGGCCAAGGTGCTTGGCGTCAGCCCGGCCTATGTGAACCTTCTCGAGAACAACCAGCGCAGCCTGTCGGTACAGATGCTGATGGCGCTGTCGGACGCCTATCAGGTCGACTGGCGCGAACTGGTGAAGGACCCCTCGTCGAACACGCTGGCCGAGTTGCGCAGCGTTCTGCAGGATCCGATCTTCGAGAACGCTCCCGACCTTCAGGAGCTTCGCGCTGCCATCGACCACGCGCCGGGACTAGTCGAGAAATTTCTCCAGGTCTACCGCACGCACCGGATGACGCTGGATAAAATGCTGCGGCAAGGCCGCGAGAGGATGCCCGAGGACCTGCTCGCCTCGTCGCCGGAGGCGATCATCCACGACTTCTTCCGTGAGAACAAAAACCACTTCCCCGCGCTCGAGACCGCTGCCGAGAAGCTGCGCGCCGACCAACCCTGCAGCCCCGACGACGTCTACCCGATGCTCAAGGCGCGCCTGCTGGACCGCCACGGCGTCACGGTCGAGATCAAGTCTGCGGGCGCGATGAGCGAGGCGCTGAGGATCTATGACCGCGAAACGTCTCGCGTGCATCTGTCCGAGGCGCTGGACCACCAGAACCGCACGTTCCAGTTGGCCCATGTCATCTGCCTGCTGGAGCAGGCAAAGACGCTGTCGGACCTCGTGGCGGGCTCGGGCATCTCGTCGCCCACGGGACTGGCCCGCTGCCAGGTCGAGTTGGCCAACTATTTCGCTGCGGCCCTTTTGATGCCCTACGCCGAATTTCTGGAGGCGGCGCAGAAGACGCGCTACGACGTCGACCGGATCGCCGCCGCCTTCGGCGTGTCCTTCGAGCAGGTCTGCCACCGGCTCACGACGCTTCAGCGCAAGAACGCGAGCGGCGTGCCCTTCTTCTTCCTGCGCGTCGACAAGGCGGGCAACGTCACCAAGCGGTTCAACTCGACGACCTTCAACCTGGCCGAATTCGGCGGCGCCTGCCCTGTCTGGAACATTCACACCTCGTTCCGCACGCCGGGCGTGATCCTGCCGCAGTTCGTAGAATTGCCCGAGGGCGAGCGGTTCTTCACCCTGAGCCGCACCTCGGATCGTCCTGTTTTCTCATGGGAAAGCCAGGACCGGCGGCTGGCCGTCGCGCTCGGCTGCGAGTTCCGCTTCGTAGAACAGATCGGCTATGCCGACGCCTTCAACCTGGAGAGCGGCGGGCTCTTCAGCCCCATCGGCATCAACTGCCACCTTTGCCCGCGCCAGAACTGCGCGCAGCGGGCGCACCAGCCGCTGTTCGTCGAGCTTCCCATCAGCACCGACCGGCGCGGCAACACCCGCTACGAAAGCTGACCCCTCAGGCGGCGGCGGCCGCCTGACGGTTCGCGGACAGTCGCGATGTCACCGTCGACACGACCGTGTCGATGTCGGTCGACGCGAGCCCCAGCTGGTCGGCGATGAGCTGGACGAGGAGATCCACCCGCTCGATCCGGTCGGCGCCCGCGTCGATGGCGCGCGCGGCCGAGGACGGCTTCTGAAGTCCTTCGGCGGCGGCGGCGTACTTGACGAAGGGGACAAGCTCCCCGTCCGTCGCCCCGAGGCGCATCACGATGCGGTCGACAGTGGTGTAGATCGCCTCGGACCGCGCGGCGTCGCCGAGAACGGCGTCGCGGATCGGTCGGACGCCCTGCGGCATGACGCAGCGATAGTTGCCGGTCATCAGCATCGCCCACTTGGCGAAAGGCACGAAGAGCGAATCGTGGACCCGCAGCTTGACGGGTACATCCTTGCCGTCGACCCGGACGGCATCGATGGCAGCTTCGAGCTCCTTGAGAACCGCCGTATCGCGGGGGTCCTCGAATGGCGCTGCCTTGAAGTTGGTCGGCAACCCGACATGCAGCACGTTCGCGCCGGTGTCCGGCAGGCGGAACGCCTGCGGGTCGGGCGAGCAGAGCGTGACGAGGCCGGGACGGAAGCCCGACCAGACCTCGGGCGCGGTGAAGGCGGCGCCAAGCCGGTCGGCGTTCAGGCCGGGGATGCGCTTGAGGTAGGGCAGCGGCGGCATGTTCATGATCGACAGGCAGGGCACGCCGGACTTGGCGATCTCGGCCATCAGCCGGCGGATTTCGGGGCTGGAATACTGCGGCTCGGCCATCGCGAGCGCCACCATGTCATAGTCGGACGGCACCGCATCGGCAGGCGTGCAGGCCGAAAGACGTCCAGGCAGGTCGCCCGAGCGGAAGGTTCGGTGCGTCTCTTCGTCCTTGAGACGGATGCGGACCTCGGTCCCCTGCTCCTCGATCAGCCCCGCCGTGTCGGTTCGGCAGACGAGCGTCACGTCCTGTCCCGCCATAAGAAGCTTGGTGCCGAGCAGCGAGCCGTAGGACGCGCCAAGGATGAGAATCTTCCGGGCCATGTGAACCTCCTCGCGGGCGGACATCGCCCTCTCACCACGAAAGATAATTGCGCGACCGCGTCCTGGCCACGGAATTCGGGTATTCGTGTAGGCCGTTTACATCACAGGCAGGATATGTGTTGCGTTGTTAATGTACGCAAAAAGAAACAGGCGCCCGGAGGCGCCTGCTCTCGCATCGCGGCGATGCGACTGGCTTCACTCCGCCGGGCGGGCTTTCGCCGGGCGCAGGTACTTCAGCGCCGGAAGGAGGATCAGGATGATGGCGACGAACGTGATCGGTCCCGCAATCGGACGCGTGAAGAAGATCGTGGGATCGCCCGACGACAGAAGAAGCGACTGCCGCAAGGTCGGCTCGGCGATCGGGCCGAGGACGATCGCCAGCACCGCGGGGGCCACCGGATAGTCGAACTTCCGCAGGAAGAACGCGCCGATTCCGAAGAGCACGATAAGCCACACGTCGAACATGTCCGCCATCGCGGCGTAACCGCCGACGATCGACAGCACGAAGATCAGCGGCGCGAGAACCGTGAAGGGCATCCGCAGCATCCAGATGAAGAGCGGGATGAAGGCCAGGTTCACGACCAGAGCGAAGAAGTTCGAGACGTAGAACGACCCGATCAGGCCCCAGACGAAGTCCGACTGCTCGATGAAGAGGCGCGGACCGGGCGTCAGACCCCAGATCACCATGCCGCCGAGGAGGATGGCCGTCGTGGGCGACCCCGGGATGCCGAGCGTCAGCATCGGCAGCATCGCGCCGGTGGAGGCCGAGTTGTTGGCCGCCTCGGGCGCGGTCACGCCGCTGACGTGGCCCTGTCCGAACTCCTTGGGGTTCTTCGAGAGCATCTTCGTGACGCCATACGACATCAGCGAGCCCGGAGTGGCACCCGCCGCAGGCAGGATACCGACGAAAAAGCCCAGCACCGAACCGATCGACATGCCCTTCCAGCCGAGCCGGAAGGTCTCGCCGGTGTCGGTGATGATGCCCTTGGCCGAAATGTCGGCCTTGCTGGACGTGACCTCACCGCGCGTCGTGTCGAGCGTCCAGAGCATCTCGCCGATGCCGTAGACCCCGATGGCGAGGACGAGGAAGTTGATGCCGCCGAGGAAGCCGTTCATGCCGAAAAGGACCAGACGCGGCGCGCCGGAAATCTGGTCGAAGCCGATCGCCGCGACCACGAGGCCGAAGCAGATCGAGAGGACCGTTTTCGGGATGTCGTCCCCGCCGAGGCCGACGAAGGTGGCAAAGGCCAGGAGCATGAGCGCGAAGATCTCGGGCGGACCGAAATTGAGAGCGACGGTGGCGAGGAGCGGCGCAAACAGCGTGAAGAAGATGTTCGCGACGGACCCGCCGATGAACGAGGCGACCGCCGCGGCGACCAGCGCCAGCCGGGCTTTGCCCTTCAGCGCGAGCGGGCGACCGTCGAAAGTCGTCGCCACCGCGGTCGAGGCTCCGGGGATGCCGAGCGTGATCGACGAGATCGCGCCCCCGTACATCGCGCCATAGTAGATCGCCGCGAGGAAGATGATGGCCGATCCCGGCGGGACCAGGAAGGTGATCGGAAGAAGGATCGCCACCCCGTTGACCGATCCCAGTCCCGGCATCGCGCCGATGAACAGACCGACCGTCACGCCCACGAGGATCAGAAGAATATTGAGGGGCTGAATGGCAATAAGCATGCCGTCGCCCAGAAGCGAGAGAATTTCCATAGCTGGTGCGCCTCCTGTGAAGCTTGTCGGTCCGGAGCTAGTAGATGATGTCGTAGAGGACGTCGTAGACGGGAGCCGTGAAGCTCATCCCCTTGGGCATGTTGATCCGCATCAGTCCCTCGAAGAAGAAGAACATCGCGACGGGAAGAACGAGTGCCATCGAGAGCGTGAGGACCCAGCCGTGGCGGCCCAGGAACCGCAGGTAGTACAACAGGAAGACGGCAATCGCGCCGTACATCGAGATGATGTCGATCAGCCCGACGAAGACGATGATCCCGCCGCCGACGAGCAACAGCATCTTGCGGCCGTAGGCGTCAAGGACGGGCTCGTCGGATTGAGAGGGAGGGCTGGTCCGGCGATACCAGTTCAGGGCGATGAACCCCGTCGAGATCAGCATGCCGACTGACAGCCAGAACGGCCAGAAGCCGCCCGCCGGTCCTTTTCCGGCGACATAGCCGACGCCGAGCTTGGTACTGTCGACCATCAGGTAGATCGAGAGGAGGGCCAGCACGCCCGCCGTGATGATTTCGCCGCGCCTCATGGCCAGCCCTCCCTGTTTTCAGTTACGCGTGGTCGTCAGTTGCCGATTTCGGCCAGCAACTGCTTGTGCACGTCCATCTGGAGCTCCCAGTAGGCCTTCTGCTCTTCCGGGTTCATCCAGAGCGGCGAAAGCGACTCGGACTCGAGATAGCCCTGCCATTCCGGCGACTCGTAGACCTTCTTGAACAGGTCCTGATAGTAAGCCGCTGCCTCGTCCGACATGCCCGGCGCACCGACGACGGCCCGCTGATTGTAGTAGCTGAAGTCGTGACCTTTCGACTTCATCGTCGGGATGCCCGGATAGGCCGGCATCTCTTCGTCCGAGAACACCAGGAGGGGACGCACGTCGCCCGACTGGAAGAAGCCACGCGCTTCCGCGGGGTTGTTCACGGTCGCCTGGATCTGCTGGCCGGCAAGAGCCGCCGCAACAGCGCCGCCACCATCGAACGGGATGTACTTCGAGTTCATGTCGAAGGCGTTGTTGGTGTAGGCGAAGACGATGCTGTCTTCCTGACCGGTGCCGGTTCCGCCCGTGACATAATCGCCATTGGCGCCCTTCACGGTCTCGACCCACTGCTCGAAGCTTTCGATGCCGCTGTCCTTGTGGACCCACAGCGCGAAGGGATCGACGCCCATCATCGCGATCGGCGTGAAAGTCATGATGTCGATCCCGAGGTCGGGCTGACGGATCGGCGTGGAGAAGAACGAGTTCAGCGTCACGAGGATCGTGTGATCCGGGTCGCTGGCGTTGTTGAGCCAGATCAGCGCCTCGGCACCGGAACCGCCGCCCTTGTTGTTCGGAACGAGCGGACGCGGAGCCATGTCGTTCTTCTCGACGACAGACTGGATGAAGCGGGCGATCTGGTCTGCACCGCCGCCGGGACCCGCCATGATGACGAAGTCGATCGGACGGGTCGGCTCCCAGCCCTGCGCCACGGCGGGCGCCGCGGACAAGGCAATCGCCGAAGCCCCGGCAAGGCCGAGGAATGTGCGCTTGGTCACTTTCATAGTATCCTCCACTGTTGGTTCTGCATGATTGCAGGTCTCACTTTATCGATAGCCGGCTTCTTGACGTGCCGTTCTTCTTCTGCGGCGGGTGCGTGCGCCGCGGGTCGTTCCTTCAGTGCACCATCACGACAGGCAGGGTCGCTTCGTCGACTACCGTCTGGGTGTTTCCGCCGAACAGCGTCTCTCGTTCGTGGCTGTCGCCGTAGGCACCCATGACGAGCAGTGTAGCCCCAACTGCACGTGTCTCATCAAGCAATCCCTTGCCGGGATTGCGGGAATTGAATGTTGCCACTTCGGCTTTCACATTTCGAAGCGCGAGATATTCGACCAGATCCGAGGTCATCGCCCCGTTCGGTTCGCCCTGCCCGCTGGACAGGATGGTGACCTTTTCGGCCGCGCCGATCAGAGGAAGCGTCAGGGCGACGGCACGCGCCGCCTCCATCGAGCCGTTCCACCCGATCGTCAGATGCGCGCCGATATCGGCCGGGATGGTGTCCTGGTGCGGGCACATCAGGACGGGACGGCCAGTGCGGAAAAGCGCCGTCTTCAGCGAGTTCACGCCGATGTTGCGGTCGCGGTCGGGCTTCGGCACGGCGATCAGGTCCGCAAGGCGTCCATGCGTCTTGATGACGTCGACCATGCGGCCCGTCTGCTCGACGAACGAGATGGTCGCGGATCCGCCGTGGGGAGGATCGGTTTCGCTCAGGCCGAGGCTCATCGCGAGGGCGTGCAGCTCGGCCCGGAGCCCCTGCTCGACCTCGTCGGCGAGATCGTAGGACTGCTTGAGGAGCTGGTCGCGCACGAAGGACGGCAGCGGCACGCCGAACGGCATGAGGTCTTCCGGGCGTGCCCGGCAGTGGGCCACGACGATGTGCGAACCGAAGCGTTTCGCCAATGCCGCCGCGTGAGCGAGGACGTTGTCGCCCTTGCCGTCGCCCCTGACCGGTACGAGGATCTTGTCTAGCACGGTGTCCTCCCTTGTGGTGACGCGCCGCCTGCGGCGGCGGCGCGTGCGTCGTGTTTCAGAACAGACCTTCGATCTGGCCGTCGTCGTTCAGATAGATGCTTTCCGCCGACGGCACGCGCGGCAGGCCCGGCATGGTCATGATGTCGCCGCAGACGACGACGATGAAGCCCGCGCCGGCCGACAGCCGCACTTCGCGCACCGGCAGCGAATGGCCCGTGGGCGCGCCGCGGCGGTTCGGGTCGGTGGTGAAGCTGTACTGCGTCTTGGCCATGCAGACCGGAAGATGGCCGTAGCCCTGCTCTTCCCATTCCTTGAGCTGGCCCCGGACCTTTGTGTCCGCGATCACCTCGTCGGCCCGGTAGATGCGCTTGGCGATGGTCTCGATCTTCTCGAAGAGCGGCATCTCGTCGGGATAGAGCGGCGCGAAGTTGGACTTGCCGCGCTCGACCACCTCGACCACCTTCCGCGCAAGGTCGGCCGAGCCCTTCGAGCCGTCGGCCCAATGCTTGGCGAGGATCGCCTCGGAGCCCTGGGTCGCCACAAAGTCGATGACGGCCTGGATCTCGGCGTCGGTGTCCTTGACGAAGTGGTTGATCGCCACGACCACGGACACGCCGAACTGCTTGAGGTTCTCGATGTGCCGGCCAAGGTTGGCGCAGCCCTTCTTGACCGCGTCGACGCTTTCCTTGCCGAGATCGTCCTTCTTGACGCCTCCGTTCATCTTCAGCGCGCGGACGGTCGCCACCAGCACGACGGCGTCGGGGGCCAGGCCCGCCTTGCGGCACTTGATGTCCATGAACTTCTCGGCGCCCAGATCCGCGCCGAAGCCGGCCTCGGTCACGACGTAATCGGCCAGCTTGAGAGCGGTCTTGGTCGCGATGACCGAGTTGCAGCCATGCGCGATGTTGGCGAAGGGGCCGCCGTGGACGAAGGCCGGGTTGTTCTCGAGCGTCTGCACGAGGTTCGGCTGCATCGCGTCCTTGAGGAGCACGGTCATGGCGCCGTCGGCCTTGATGTCGCGGCAGTAGACCGGCGTCTTGTCACGGCGATAGGCCACAATCATGTCGCCGAGCCGCTTCTGAAGATCTTTCAGATCGTTCGACAGGCAGAGGATCGCCATGACCTCGGAAGCCACGGTGATGTCGAACCCATCCTCGCGCGGATAGCCGTTGGCGACGCCGCCGAGGCTGGACGTGATCTGGCGCAGCGAACGGTCGTTCATGTCGACGACCCGGCGCCAGGCGACGCGGCGCACGTCGATCTGCTGCTCATTGCCCCAGTAGATGTGGTTGTCGAGCATCGCCGACAGCAGCGAGTGGGCGCTGGTGATGGCGTGGAAGTCGCCGGTGAAGTGGAGGTTCATGTCCTCCATCGGGACGATCTGCGCATAGCCGCCGCCGGCAGCGCCACCCTTCATCCCGAAGTTCGGCCCGAGCGAAGCTTCGCGGATGCAGATCATCGCCTTCTTGCCGATGGCGTTCAGACCGTCGCCGAGACCCACGGTCGTGGTCGTCTTGCCCTCGCCGGCCGGCGTCGGGTTGACGGCGGTCACGAGGATCAGCTTGCCGTTCGGGCGGTCCTGCACCGAGTTGATGAACTCCTGGCTGACCTTCGCCTTGTCGTGGCCATAGGGCAGCAGGTGCTCGGTCGGGATGCCGACCTTCGTGCCGATCTCCTGGATCGACTTCTTCTTGGCGGCGCGGGCGATTTCGATATCGGACATGTGTGTGTTCTTTCCGGAGTCTTGATTTCAGTTTCCAAGTTCGTCGCCGACCTTCAGGCCGACTTCGGATGCCCACTCGGCGGCGGACACCTTGCCGCCACCTTCGGGCCGGACGCGCTTGACGAGTATTCGGCCGCCGACGCATTGCACCTCGATCCCGTCATCGCCGATCGCGCGGACGCGCGACGAGATGCCGTCGCCCGGGACGCGGACGCTGTCGAAGATGCCGACGGTCTTGCCGTTGTGCGTCGTCCACGCACCTGGCGCGGGATTGGTGCCGCGGATCAGGTCGTAGACCTGGCCGACAAGCCGGTTCCAGTTGATCTCGGAGTGCTTCGTCGTGCAGCGCCGCTCATAGGTCGCTTCGCTTTCGTCGGGGACGATGCGCGGCGGGGTGCCGTTGCGATAGAGGTCGACGACATCGAGCACGCTGTCGACGGCGACGGGGTAAATCTTCTTGAAGTAGAGGTCGATCACCGTGTCGTCGGGGCCGATCTCGCAGTCCCACTGCATCAGGCTGTCGCCCTCGTCGAGACCGTCCGAGGGATAGAACCACGAGAAGCCTGACTTCTTCGAGCCCATGATGATCGGCCAGTTGACGGCCGAGGGACCGCGGTGGAGCGGCAGAAGCGAGGGGTGGAAGCAGATCGAGCCGTGGGTCGGCGTGTCGCGCGCGGCTTCGGGGACGAAGACGTTGACGAAGGCCATCACCATGAGATCGGCGCCGTAGCCCCTGAGGGTGTCGAGCGTCTCCTGCGCGTCGAAGTTCGCCGGCTGCTCGACCGGCAATCCCTTCTCCAGCGCGTATTCCTTGATCGGGTCGACCGGCTTTCCGTCCCGGTCGGGCTCGCAATAGACGGCCACGACTTCGTCGGTTCCGGTGTCGAGGAGCTTGGCGAGGACGTCCTTGCCGAACGCCTGCTGGCCCATCACGATCAATTTCATTCAGACTCTCCCTGTGTGCGGCGGGCGCGCTCTGTGTCGCGTCCCGCCGGTTCTTCGTCTATTCGGCGGCCACTTTCCGTGCCTCGCCAACCGCACCGGAGGAGATCACCTTCTCCAGTTCGTCGCCTTCGTAGCCCAGCACCTGCTGCAGGATCTCGACGGTATGCTCACCCAGAAGCGGCGAACGGACCACCTCGACGGGGCTGTCCGACAGCTTGATCGGGCAACCGACCGAGACGTAGCGGCCGCGCTCGGGGTGATCGACGTCGACGATCGTGCCGGTGGCGCGCAGTCCCTCGTCTTCCATGATCTCCTTCGTGGACAGGATCGGGCCCACGGGGATGTCCAGAGGATTGCAGGTGTCCATGACCTCGAACTTGGTCTTGGTCATCGTCCACTCTTCGATGCGCGAGAAGATCTGGTTCAGCTTGTCCAGCCGGTCGGCGGGTTTGGCGAAGCCGGGGGCAGTCTTCCATTCTGGCTCGTCGATGACGTCGCAGACCTTCTCCCAGACCGCTGCCTGGATGATGAAGTAGGTGTAGGCGTTCGGGTCGGTCTCCCAGCCCTTGCACTTGAGGATCCGGCCCGGCTGTCCGCCGCCCGAGTCGTTGCCCGCGCGCGGTGTCGCGTCGCCGAAGGGGATGCCCTCGCCAAACTGCGAGTATTCCTTGAGCGGTCCTGTCGCAAGGCGCTGCTGGTCGCGCAGCTTTACGCGGCAGAGGTTGATGACCCCGTCCTGCATCGGGGCCAGGACCTTCTGGCCGCGACCCGACTTCTCGCGCTGGAACAGCGCGGTGACGATGCCGAGCGCAAGGTGAAGGCCCGTACCCGAGTCGCCGATCTGCGCGCCGGTGACAAGCGGTGGCCCGTCGAGGAAGCCGGTCGTCGAGGCGGCGCCGCCAGCGCATTGGGCCACGTTCTCGTAAACCTTGCAGTCCTCGTACTTGCCGGGGCCGAAGCCCTTGACCGAGGCCATGATGATGCGCGGGTTGATCTCCTGGATCCGGTCCCACGAGAAGCCCATGCGGTCGAGCGCGCCCGGCGCGAAGTTCTCGACGAGGACGTCGCACTCCTCGATCAGGCGCGTCAGGACGGCCTTGCCGGTCTCGTTCTTCGCGTTCAGCTCGATCGAGCGTTTGTTGTGGTTCAGCATCGTGAAGTAGAGGCTGTCGGCCCCCGGCACATCCACGAGCTGCTTGCGGGTCGCATCGCCCACGCCGGGCTGTTCGACCTTGATGACGTCCGCACCGAACCACGCCAGAAGCTGCGTGCAGGTCGGGCCTGACTGGACGTGCGTGAAGTCGAGGATCTTGACGCCTTCGAGCGCTTTCATCTGTCCTGGTCCTCCGATCAGATCTTCTTGGCCTGCGGGTAGCGCGCCTGCGCCACGACCGAGGACGGGTTGAGGTTGCCGATGTTGCCGCTCTCGCGGCCCGCGTCTTCGGCGATGACCGCGTTGATGAGGGTCGGCTTCCGGCTGGCGAAGGCTGCCTTCACGGCCTCGCGCAGCGCGTCGGGGTTGTCGACGTGAACGCCGACGCCGCCGAAGGCCTCCATCATCTTGTCGTAGCGCGAGCCCTTGACGAACACGGTCGTCGCCGGATCCTCGCCGCCCGACCAGTTGGTGCCGTCGCCGCGATAGATGCCGTTGTTGTTCATGATGACGATGCAGACCGGCAGGTCGTAGCGGCAGATCGTCTCGATCTCCATGCCGCAGAACCCGAAGGCGCTGTCACCCTCGACCGCCAGGACCTGGTTGCCGGTCTCGACGGCTGCGGCCACGGCCGAGCCCATGCCGATCCCCATGATACCCCAAGTGCCCACGTCGAGGCGCTTGCGCGGCTTGAAGATGTCGATGATCGAACGCGCCTGGTCGAGAGCGTTGGCGCCCTCGTTCACCAGCACGACATCCGGGTTCTCGGCGATCAGGTCCTTCAGCACGCCGAGCGAGCCTTGGTAGTCCATCGGCGAGTTGTTGTTCTTCAGGCGCGGCGCCATCTTGGCGACGTTGCCCTCGACCTTTTCGCGGACCTTGCCGGTCCAGCTTTCGTCGGGCTTCTTCCAGTCGGACCCCATGGCCTTCAAGAGCGCCTTCGAGCAGCTCTCGATGTCGCCGATAAGGGGCGCCGCGATCTTCTGGTTGGAGTCCATCTCGGTCGGCTCGATGTCGATCTGGACGAATTTCTTGGTACCCTTCTCGCCCCACGACTTGCCCTGCCCGTGCTGGAGCAGCCAGTTGAGACGTGCGCCGATCAGGAAGACGCAGTCGCTTTCGGCCAGCACCAGAGACCGGGCGGCCGAGGCGCACTGAGGATGCGTGTCGGGCAGAAGGCCCTTCGCCATCGACATCGGCAGGTAGGGGAAGCCGAGCGTCTCGACCAGTTCCTTCACCGTGTCGTCGCACTGGGCGTATGCCGCGCCCTTGCCGATGATGATGAGCGGTTTCTTCGCCGACTTCAGCACGTCAACCGCGCGGTCGATGGCTTCGGGGGCGGGCACGCTTTTCGGATTGGGATCAACCACTTCGATGAGGGACTTCTGCCCCTCGGCCGCGTCCATGACCTGCCCCAGAAGCGCGCCCGGCACATCGAGGTAGACGCCGCCCGGACGTCCCGTCAGCGCCGCGCGGATGGCGCGGGCGACACCGAGACCGATGTCTTCGGCATGAAGGATGCGATAGGCGGCCTTGGCGTGCGGCCGGGCGATGGCCAACTGGTCCATCTCCTCGTAGTCGCCGCGCTGGAGGTCCACGATCTCGCGCTCCGACGATCCCGAGATCAGGATCATCGGCCAGCAGTTCGTCGTCGCATGGGCGAGCGCCGTCAGGCCGTTCAGAAAGCCCGGCGCCGACACGGTCATGCAGATGCCGGGCTTCTTGGTCAGAAAGCCCGCAGCGGCGGCCGCGTAGCCGGCGTGCTGCTCGTGGCGGAAGGACAGGACCCGCAGACCCTGGGCCTGTGCATAACGGCCGAGGTCGGTGATGGGGATGCCGGGGACGTTATAGATCGTCTCGACCCCGTTCAGCTTCAGCGCGTCGATCAGCAGGTGAAAGCCGTCGGTCAGCGTTTCGGGCGCGGATTCGGACCGCGCCATCAGATCGTCGCTCGATTCAGCGATTCCCATCATTTTCCTCCCTGGCGCCGCCGCTTGCGGCGCGTTCTTCATTCTTTCACGACGCAGCTTCGGCTGCGGCGATCCGGTTCAATTCGAGTTTCGTCCATGTCCGCCGCACATGCTCGTGCAGCCGCATGGTATGTTCACGCACCCGGCGCTCTGCCTCGTCGGGATCGCGGCTTTCGATCGCCTCGATGATCTCGGCATGGTCGACGACCGAGCGCCGGACGCGGTCGCCTTCGCTCATCGCGCGCAGCCGGACGGCGTGCATGTGGAGAAACAGGCCGTCGGCCAGTTCCTTCAGAAGTGCACACTTCGAGATTTCGAGGATCCGCTGATGGAAGCGGATGTTGTCGTCGGAATACTCCGAGATCCGCGTATCCAGCGTCCCGTCGTTGTACTTCGCCGCGATCTTGCGGAGACTCGCGATCTCGCCGTCGCTGGCCCGCTCCGTCGCAAGCCGCGCAGCCATGCTTTCCAGCGCCGCCCAGGCCACGATCATCTCGAGGATCTCGGTCAGGCTCTTCTGCTGCACGTAGACGCCCTTGCGGGGCACCACGAGGACGAGGCCATCGCGCTCCAGCCGGGCGATGGCTTCACGCAGAGGAGTGCGCGAGATGCCAAGCTGTTCGGCCAGCGAGCGCTCATCCAGACGGAGGTCGGCGCCCTGGCGATAGATGTCCATCTCGGTGATGGCGCCCTTGAGCATATCGTAGACATGATCCTTGAGGGTAAAGTTGGACGGAATCGGACTAAGCCGCACCACTGTTACCTCCCCCAATGTTGTGTCCCGAATGCCCTGCGGCATGTGGTATACCATACACAACGAAATCGGCCCGGCAATCCATTTTTGACGCTCCATCGGCCAGACCCGCCGCGAGGTTCAGATCAATATGTTTATTTCTTTGAATGTTTTGCCGCTTGAAGCGCACTCTTTCATGCCTGAAACGATGTCCTGGAAGGCTTATGTGTTGATTGCTTCGCGTGAGATTGGTATCTGGTATCCCACAGACCTAGAAAAGGTCGGGAGGGACGCCACATGCTGATTCGCGCCGACGATTCCGCGCTTGTCGTGATCGACATGCAGGAACGTCTCGTGCCCGCCATGCTGGCCCCTGCCCGCACGATCCGCAACACCCGCACCCTGATGACCGGGGCCGTCGAGATGGGCGTGCCGATCGTGATGACGGAACAGTATCCTCAGGGCCTGGGCCACACGGTGCCCGAGCTGCGCACGAACGACGCCACCATCGTCCCCAAGATGCACTTCTCCTGCATGGAGGAGCCCGCCTTCGCAGACGCATTCCGCGCGCTCGGCCGGCGCCAGGCGGTCCTCGCGGGCATGGAGGCGCACATCTGCGTAGTCCAGACCGCGGCCAGCATGATCGAGGAAGGCTTCGAGGTCTTTGTCGTCTCGGACGCCACGGCCTCGCGCACGATGGAAAGCGAAGCCGCCTGCATCGCGCGGCTGAACGCCTATGGCGCGGGGATCGTCACCACCGAGATGGTCATCTTCGAATGGCTCGGGCGGGCCGGCACGCCCCAGTTCAAGAAGATGCTTCAGTTCATCAAGTAAACGATAGAACCGGCAGAACGACCGGGATCAAAGGGAGGACGGACGGACCCATGAACATCCACGAATACCAGGCGAAGGGGTTGCTTCGGGCGTATGGGGCGCCTGTGGCGGAGGGGCGTGTGGTCCTGCGGGGCGAGGAAGCGAAG
>NZ_QGGV01000001.1:180000-891636 GCF_003148765.1 Silicimonas algicola | reverse complement strand
CTCCATGTGGTCGGCTCCTTCCTTTGTTGGCTGTCACACTGCACCAACATGGCACAATGCGATGCCGTCGGGGTGGAGCCGTCCACACCATCAGAAGAACTTGCCTTGAGACACTGAGAGCGAGCGCAGCCTGCGGCCGATCAGCCGGGGACCCAGACGCGACAGCATCTCTTAGACGTCGCCTTTCAAAGCCTGAACGGGCCAAAGGTGAACGACCGCCACAGCAGCGTTTCCTGGAGCCCCGGCCGCGTCATCCAGCCCGCAGGACGTGTTCGTCCACATCCAAGCCGACGGCGGTCAGACCCCTCGTAAAATCGGCTCCTGTCTCGACGCAGAGGGTCCGTGACGGCTCATGAACTCAGAGCCGTCGTAAGGACGCTGGACGACGAGCCTCCGAGACGCGTCAACAGTTCGTCGAGGTCCCGGGCGGGGGTCACTCCGCTTCCGTGCATGGAGTTGTTTTTCATATTTTGACTTTCCTCCCCCACCCCCGATCCGACCCGCCGATAAAGAAGGACACGACCCGCTGAAGAGGCTCAGGACGCGGTGCCGGGACCTCCGAGAGACAGACACGAGCTTGCCGGACAGGGGGCGTCGCGAATACCGTCTTGATGCCCCCCAGAGAAGCGCGCGGGGCGACTGCGCTTCGAATGCTCGCGCGGCAGCCGGTCGGCGTCTCGCTCTGGTCCCGGCTTCGGTGGAACAGGTCGTGGGAAGGACCATGTCATAAGCCCCAAGACTACTCCGGAACACGGAGGATTGTTTCCCCTGCTGGTCTTCTGGACACTCCCCCGTATAGTGTCGGAATGAGAAATCAGGGAGGAACAACAATGATGAGATCGAAACTGTTACCCGGTGGCGCAATTGTCGCTACGGCTCTTGCGGCAACGGCCGTGCCCGCGGTCGCCGAAATTGACGAGGTCCGTTGGGCGGTTCCAATCAGCTTCGCATCGACGCTGACTGCGCTCGGCGATACTCTTCCCTGGGTGGCCGAGCGCCTTGCGGAGGTGTCTGACGGCAAGATTCAGTTCGAGGTCGTCGAGCCCGGCGCCATGATCCCGGCGCTGGCCGTATTCGAGAGCGCGGCGACGGGTCAAATTGAGGCCGGCTACAGCTGGATGGGCTACGAGCGCGGACAGGTTCCGGCCTCGGCGCTCTTCGGCGCGACGCCCTTCGGCCTCGAACCGCATGGCTATGTCGCCTGGATGTACCAGGGCGGTGGTAACGAGCTTCTGCGCGAAACCTTCGAACCCTTCGGTGTCTATCCCATCCTCTGCGGCACGATCCCGCCGGAAGCTGCCGGCTGGTTCACCTTCCCGATCGAGAATGTTGACCAACTTGCGGGCCTCAAGTTCCGCGCCGCCGGCATCGGTGGCGAGATCATGAAAGAACTCGGTATGTCCGTGACCGTCCTTCCGGGCGGAGAGCTCTACCAGGCGCTCGAGACTGGCGTGCTGGATGCGACAGAGTTCTCTCTGCCGACGGTGGACGAACAGCTCGGCTTCTTCCAGGTGGCCAAATTCTACCACATGCCGGGCTGGCACCAGCCGTCGACGTCGCAGTTCCTCTATGTGAACGCCGATGTGTGGAGCGGCCTGTCGCCTCAGACGCAGTCGGTCATCGAGACAACCTGTATGGCCGGGACCCTCTATGCCATGGCTCGCGGAGAGGCGCTTCAGGGTCCGGTTCTGTCGTCCTTCGAAGAGAAGGGCGTCACGGCGCAGCAGCTTCCCGAGGGCGTGCTTCAAGCGTTCCGCGACGCGACCGAAGTCGTCATGGATCGCGAGAGTGCAGCCGACCCGCAGTTCGCCAAGGTCTACACCGCGATGAAGGAGTTCCAGGCAAGCATGCAGCCGTGGCACGAACTCGGCTACTTGCCACGCGACTGGACGTGGGACGACGAATCCTCGCAGTAAGGATCGAGCGAAATCACGGCTGAAGCGGGAGGGGGGCGGCGGATGTCCAGATTGATCGAAGATGACCATGACTCGATCGTGGACGAAGCTGCCCCCAACCCGCTCATTTCGCGTGCGCTCGACGGCGTCGTAAGCTTCATCAGCCTCTTCGCGCACGCGACCTGGATCATCCTCATCGGGATCATTCTCACCAACGTCGTGATGCGCTACTTTCTCGGCGGCTCCATCGTGGCGCTCGAGGAGCTTCAGTGGCACCTTTATGCCTTTGGTTTCATGGTGGGGCTGTCCTACACGCTCGTCCATGACCAGCATGTGCGGGTCGATGTCTTGGCAGAGCACTGGAACAAACGGCGGCGCGCCAAGATCGAGATCTTCGCGATGCTCGTCCTCGTCATCCCCTTCGCAGGCGTGATCCTTTTCGACTCTTTCGACTTTATCGAGTTTTCGCTTCGCCTTAACGAACGCTCACGCTCGCCGGGCGGCCTACCCTACCGCTGGATCCTGAAGTCCGTGATACCGCTCGCCATGGGTCTCCTCATCCTCGCGGCTTTGGCTCGCACGGCTCGGATGATCTCACTTCTGCGCATCAGCCGGTGAATTGGATACCTAGGGAAAAGGGACAGTAACGATGCTCGGCCTCGCCGCGAACGAACTTCTTGTGCTGCTGATGCTTGTGATGTTCATCGGCTTCCTGTTCACCGGCGTGCCGGTGGCATGGTCGCTGGCGGGAACCTCGCTACTCGTGGCGATCCTCACGCTGCAACTCAACTCGCGCTTCGAGGTCGAAACGCTTTTTTTCGACGACTGGCGCGACTACCGCATCATCGTCCAGCGCATTTACGCGACGATGGAGAACGCAGTCCTGGTCGCCCTGCCGATGTTCGTCTTCATGGGGCTCATGCTCGATCAGTCGGGGCTGGCGGAGAAGCTCATGCGCTCCTTCTCCGAGACTCTGGGCCGGGTCGGCGGCGGTCTCGCGATGGCGGTTGTCCTCATCGGGATTCTGCTCGCCGCCTCCACCGGGATCGTCGGCGCGTCGGTTGTCCTGCTGGCCACGATCTCACTGCCGATCATGCTCGAGGCGGGTTACGACAAACGCCTTGCTGCCGGCGTGGTGGCCGCCTCCGGGACGCTCGGCATTCTCATCCCACCCTCCATCATGCTCATCATCATGGCGGATCAGCTTTCCCTCTCCGTGGGCGAGCTCTTCATGGGAGCCGTTGTCCCGGGTCTCCTCCTCGGGTTGGCCTACCTGATCTACGTCGTCATCGCGGTGGCACTCCGCCCGAGCCTCGCCCCGAAGCCCAAAAACGTCCTTCCGTTTTCTTGGCGGCTGATCCTCGACACGTTCCTCGCCGTACTTCCGCCACTCGCGCTCATCCTTGCCGTACTCGGGTCCATCTTCTTCGGCATCGCGACGCCTACGGAGGCGTCCGGGATCGGCGCCTTCGGCGCGACGCTTCTGGCGTTCCTGAACCGCCGCCTGAGCCTGGAAGTCCTGTGGACCGTCGCCGTCCGGACCACGCTTACGACTGCCTTCATCTTCGGTATCTTCATCGGGGCGACCGCCTTTGCCTTGGTGATGCGCGGCCTCGGCGGGGACCAGTTGATAGAGCGCGCGCTGGAAGCAATTCCCTTCGGCGCGACCGGAGTCGTGCTGACGGTGCTGTTCTTCGCCTTCCTCGCGGGCTTTTTCCTCGATTGGCTCGAGATCACGTTGATCTTTCTGCCCCTGGTCGGTCCGGTGATCGTCGCGCTCGGTTTCGATCCGATCTGGTTCGTGATCGTCTTCGCCGTGGCGCTCCAGACGTCCTTCATAACGCCGCCCGTTGGCTTCTCGCTATTCTACCTCAAGGGCGCGGCCCCGCCCGAAATTACGACAGGCGACGTTTATCGAGGCATCGTTCCCTTCGTCATCATCCAACTCGCAGTCGTGCTTTCGATCGTCTTCTTGCCCGCGCTTGTGACCTGGCTGCCGACGATGGTCTACGGATGAAACTCCGGATGAGCTCGCGACAAACGCAGAGCGATGGCAACGAGGGCTAACGCAACCCTTCACTACGAGGACCGCCACACACGTCATTGTGGTCGGCGCCGATTCGGCTAGATCGTTGCTCGCCAATGAACTTACCCCACCTTTGAGCGAGCGTTGTGGGCAGCCGACGAAGATCTGAGGTCGGAGCCCATTGCGTCAAGCGGCGGACTTGCGATCGAACAGCAGCCCGGACGAACCGGCCTCCGCACCGAGCTGAAGCGCTAAGGCCTCTGCGTTGCCCCGAGGATCTGCGTTCGCCAGACCCAGCAACCCTTTGTATCTTCTGGTCCTTCCACGCTCACCTGAATATCATCGATACACCCCTCGGGTGTTCCACATGACATCCGACACTTGAAGCCCCGCGCCAGCGCAAGTCGTGCGGGGCTTCTTTGCCTCGACGGTCGCAGTGATTGCGGTCCTAGTACGGCGACCAGTTCGCCTTTCAGACGACCAGTCTGCCTCTCGTCTGCGGTCTCCAGCGGGACGGCGGCAGCGACCCCCAGAAAGGTGGGCGTGTGGGCATCATTCACCCGGGGCGGCCACTAGATCCGCCTGCAGAGTGAGCGCACGAACCTGATGGAGCAGCGCCGTCTTGACCAGCACGGCCGCCCAGAGGTGCAACCCTGGCCTGCGCGCCCGCGACCGGCGACCAGGAGATCGGTGTCATTCGCGGGAGAATGCGGTACGATCAAGAAGCCCTCAGGCGAAAGGACATTTCGTGAAACGTCTTGCAGGCGCTGCCATCATCCTGGTCATCGCGGCACCCGCCGCCGCGCAACAGGTCAATATCACGCGGGCCATCCCATCGGTGACGATCCAGACCCCTTCCGGACCGGTGGAGATTGCCCGCACCCAGGATACAGCGGCAGTGATCGAAGGTGACTTCGCACGGATCGCGCGGCCCTGTCCGGACTTCTGCATCCAACCGATGACACCGGCAGAAGGTGTGACGACCGTGGGTGAACTTGAAGTGCTGCAGGCGCTGCAGGATCCGAATGTGGTTGTGGTCGATGGTCGTGTTCGTCCCGATTGGGAAACCGGCACGATCCCTGGGTCCATCAACATGCCCTACACCGAGATGGCAGACCGCCTGCATGAACTGGGCTGCGAAGTGGATTTCGAGGGCTTCATATGTGACGCGGACACGATTCCGGCTCTTGTGATGTTCTGCAACGGCCCCTGGTGCGGGCAGTCTCCTGAAGCGATCCGACGCATCATTGCGGCGGGCTATCCAGCCGAAAAGATAAGCTATTACCGCTGGGGGATGCAGGGATGGCGGATGCTCGGCCTGACGGTCGCGGGAGGATCGTAGACGGGCGCGGCCTCGGTCGCCCTTGGATCAGGAGTCAGGCTGCGCGAAACACTTGAGGGTTGTGGCGTCGAGTTCATCGAGGCCGCTGATGGCGGGCCTGGGATAGTTGTCCGCTTAGAGAGCTCAGGATTCCCCAAGGCGGGGAGAGTGGCGCAGACAGCATCCGCCAGCCTCCCTTGCGGCCCCGCTTAAACTACTTTCGACGACACCGGCAGCAGGGCACGTCACCCTTTGCTCTTGATAAACTCTGCGCAGCGGTCTCCCAACATCATTGCAGGAGCGTTGGTATTGCCCGCGTTGATGTCGGGCACCGCCGACATGTCGGCCACGCGCAGGTTTTCTATTCCGCGCACGCGCATCTGGGCGTCGAGCACCGCCATCGGATCGCCGTCCGCGCCCATCCGGGCTGTCGAGGCAGGGTGGTAGTTTGCTTTTACGAAGCGCCGGCAGTGGTCTTCGAGCGCCGCGTCGTCGAGGCGCTCAGGGTTGGGGATGGCAAGCCGCTTGATCCGACCCGCCAGAGGTTCCGTCTGGAACGCGCGCAGGAAAAAGCGCTGCCCCGCGACCATCGTCGCCATGTCGGCGGGATCCTTGAGGAGGTTCGGGCTCACGAGCGGCTTGTCAGCGGGGTCGGCGGACCTCAGCCGCGCGAGCGAGGCTTCACGACGACCGTAGTCACAGTGATGCCGTGGGAATGTCGACGCAGTCCCAACTTGTTCAGAACGAACGCTCCATGGGAATATTGATGCTCAAGGCTCCGCTAAGGAGATAGATCATCAGGGCGAATTACTGATACGTGGAGTGCGATGCTTGTCCCAGGTCTATCGCCTCGAGTGCGGCAACGAGTCATTTCAGCGACTGCACTTCGACTCGGATCTGTCGGGACCCAAGGTGTCCAGCGTATCGAACTGGTGCTCGAAGCCTTCGACGGGCGCAACGGCGATGACGGCGTTGTGGGTGGCCAGAAGGATCGGCTGTCGCAATTGCCCGTCCCAGTCCCTGAAGTTTCCGCGCACGCCCTTGTATAGATCGATTGCAAGCTTGTCGGACCGAAGCGCCGCTTTGACCGCGACCGGATCTGTGCCCCGGACCGCGCTTGCTGCATCCATGATCGCACGTACCGCCGCCCAGCCGGCCCAATCCTCGGAACTCATGTCGCGATCGGTGATTCTGCGGAATCTCTGGTTCAACTGCGGAGCTCCGTAGCGTTCGAAGGTCCAGTGCCACGCCATCGGCGTCAGCCCTTCGGATCCGACAACGGGACGCGCATCGTGTGTTGCAAACGGCAGGTAGCGGCCAAAATCGCCTTGCTCATCGATCAACCAGATCACGTCGTGCCGCACTCCGCCTGTCAACAGCAACATGTTGCTGCGATCACGTCGACGCGGATCGTTTGTGAGTTCGAAAGCCCGATCGTCCACGATCTCAAGTCCGAATTTTGCCGCAGACTTCCGGACTGCATCAGCGCGCTCGGTGTCGCCTTGCGTCGGCCCGTGGAGCAGCAGCACCTCGTCCCAGCCTTGCGCGCGGAGATGCTGCGCCAGTGCATCCGACAGCATTGCGTGGGACGGAACCGTGTGAAGAAGACCCGGCGCACATCCGGCCTCGCGCCAATAGTTGGCAGGGTCACGGATGTTTATGAACAGATCGGTCTCGGCGCTCGCCTCCAGCACGGCCTGCATCTGATCCGACGGAAGGTCGAGAAGAATGGCAAGAGGATGCTGGGATCGCAGTGTCTCCAGCGCGGCGGCTGCGTCACCGGGGGGCGCCAGAACCTCCTCCAGATTGAACTCCACTCCCAACGCCCGTCCCAGCACCCGCGCATCGCGGAAAGCCAGGCGAGCGCCCTCGATCGGGCGGTGAATGTCCTTGAGTGAGAGGCCGGTGTAGAATGGTTGCGGCTCGTAGAACGGGTCGCCCTCGATTCCCAGATACGCGATACGCGCTTTATCGTCCGCCCAGACCGGCAGAGCCATGAGCGCGAGGATGCCGATCAGCCTAGCGATCATCGATCAGTATATCATAGGGCACGCGGCCGACCGCGACGGATGTAATCGGCCTGAGCGTCTCGGTATCGATAATCGTGACGTCGTCCGACAGTCCATTCGCCACGTAGAGCCGCTTTTCGTCGGCACTCAGTGCCAGGCCCCAAGCGCGCTTGCCGACGAGTATGTAATCTACTACCTCCCGTTTCGGGACATCGACCACCGCAACGTGATTTGCTCGGCCAAGGGCGACGTAGGCCCGCTGACCGTCCGCGCTGATGACCAGGTCGACCGGGGTGACCTGCTCTGGCCGGAGGCCTGTCGGAAGAAACTGGATGTCGTCCACCAGAGCCAGTGTCTTGACGTCGATGATGTTTACCATCCCGGCAAGTTCGGCAGATACCCAAAGTTCTTGCTGGTTCGGTGTCAGCGCAAAGCGTCTCGGTCGGGTGTCCACTAGGATATCGCGAATAACATCGCCCTTTTCCAAATCGATGACATGGACGAGGTTGGCGGCTTCGGACGCGACGAAAACCAGTCGACCATCCGCCGTGACCTGCACACCTTCGGGTTCTTCACCAGTCAGGAACTCGGCCAGGAGTTCGCCGGTTGTGACATCATAGACCGATGCAGCTGCGTCTTCTTCGTTCGAGACGATCAGTCTCTTGCCGTCCGGGTGAAGATCGAACGTTTCGGGCGCGGGAACTCCGGTGATCCGTCCCAAGAGTTCGAAAGTTTCGGTGTCGTAGGTCGCGATCATGTCATCATCGGCACATCCGACGAAGAACTGCGATCGATCTGCGCTGAAGTGAATGCCGCGCGGCCGCGCGCAGGTTTCGATCGTGCGAATGACCTCAAAGTCAGACGAGAGGATGCTGAGCGTATCCGACCGCTCGTTCGTGACGATTGCCACCCCGGACCCGGCCTCTGCGGTCGCGGTGACAGTCAACAAACACAGCAGGGCCAGCTGAGATGGGACAGACCACCGCCGCATGTTGATCTCTCGCTCGTGTGGGTGGGTAATAATATTGCTCAAACAACACCCTATGCGCAAAATTAGTAATCGTCTACTATGATGGAGGAGAGAGACTACAATGTCAGCCAAGGGAGGGAGTGAACGTGAAAAGTGGGATATCATCCATCGCTGCTACGGTGACCTTATGTATCGGTGCGTACGGGGCGAGCGCTCAGGAAGAGGTTGCGGGCGGCACGACCCTTTATGGGGATCTTCAGTCCGTCACACAGTCGATGCTCACCAGGGCAGCAGGTGACGGGAACAACTTCCTGCACACCAACGGCAACTACGCGCAGACCCGGTATTACCCGGCGAGCCAGATCAACACGAGCAACGTCAAGAACCTTCGTCCGGCATGGGTTTTCCAGACCGAAGTGGTTGATACCATGGAAACATCGCCGATCGTGGTAAACGGCATCATGTATGTCACGACGGCGTTCAACCACGTCTACGCGCTTGACGCGCGGACGGGCAAACAGATCTGGCACCACAAACACTCCATGGGCCCCGTTACGACCTACTGCTGCGGCCCGAATAACCGTGGAGTGGCCGTCGCGGGCGACAAGGTGTTCTTTGGGACGCTCGACGCCAAACTTGTTGCGCTGGACGCAAAGACCGGCAAGCAGCTATGGGAGACTCAGATCGCGGAGCCGGAACTGGGCTATTCAGAAACCATGGCGCCAAGCGTCGTCGAAGACATGGTGCTGATCGGCACTAACGGCGGCGAGTACGGCATTCGCGGCTTCGTGAAGGCTTTCGACACCGAAACGGGTGAAGAAAAATGGACCTTCCATACGGTTCCAGAAGACTCGGTCGGGGTCTGGACAACAGAAGACGCGACGGGCCGCAACATGCATCGCGACATCGAAGCCGAGAAGGCCGCGCTGGCGGAGCAGGGCGATCCCTATGAAACGCTCGGTGGCGGTGTCTGGCAGAACCCGGCGGTCGATCTGGAAACGCGGCGCCTTTACTTTGTCGTCGGCAACCCGTCACCGGACCTCGATGGGTCGCTGCGGCCGGGGGACAACCTTTACACCGACAGCCTCGTCTCGGTTGACCTCGATACAGGTGAATACGTTTGCCACCTGCAATACATCGCCCATGACGTCTGGGATCTCGACGCAGTCTCTCCGCCGATCATCACGACGGTCAAGGATGCGTCAGGCAACGACGTGAAAGGCGTTCTGCACGGCGGAAAGACCGGTCACGTCTACGTCCACAATGCCGACGATTGCTCGCTGATCCGCTTCTCGGAAGCAATGGTCCCGCAGGAAGATATGTGGACGCTGCCCACGGCCGAAGGCGCGCGGATGCTTCCGGGCGCGAATGGCGGTGTCGAGTGGTCTCCGATGGCCATCGACCCGAACCACCGACTCAGCTACGCGATCAACCTGCATCAGCCGATGACCTACACGGTCCGTTCGACTCCCTATCCGGAAGGCAAGCTCTGGCTTGGCGGCTCGTTCGACGTGATCCCGGACGAAGAACAGTGGGGCAATGTGACCGCGGTCGATTATGACACCGGCGACATCGCCTGGCAGGTCCGCACCGAGCAACCGATGATCGGCGGCATCCTTGCGACGGCTGGGGGGCTGGTGTTCACCGGCGAAGGCAATGGGCTTTTCAAAGCCTATGACAGCTCCAACGGCGGAGAGCTTTGGCGTTTCCAGGCCGGCGCTGGCGTCAATGCACCACCTTCGAGCTACACAGTCGAAGGCCAGCAGTACATCGTTGTTGCCGCAGGCGGCAATGCGCAGCTGAACTTCAAGCGTGGTAACAACATCATTGCGTTCACGCTTGCGGATTGAGCACGAATAGTCGCTGTTGCAAGGGCGGGCTTACCAGCCCGCCCTTCACCCTCTTGGAGACCGACTGATGAGACTGCCCTTTGTCGCGCTCACGCTGTCGCTTGCCGCATCGCCTGTCTTGGCAATGGAGGATTTCGTTCTCGAAGATGAAGTTGCGCTCTGCATGAGCTGTCACGGAGATGCTGGTGTGCCGATCGAACCCGACTACCCGGTCATCTGGGGGCAACAGTATTTTTACATCTATACTCAACTTCGCGACTACGGCGCCGGGCGCCGGCAAAACGATATCATGACGCCTGTCGCTGCCGAGTATGACAGGGATCAGGCAAAGCTGCTGGCCGAACATTTCGCCGCCCTCGCCTGGCCGGACATCCCCGCAGAGATTCAGGACGGTGATGAGCAGCTGGCGGAGAGGGGCATTACTGGCGGGCAGTGCAGCGCCTGCCACGGGAAGTGGCAAGGCGACAGCCGGATCCCCAGGCTTGCAGGGCAGCAGGTCGGCTACCTTCGCAAGACGATGCTGGATTTCAAGAACGAGGTCCGGATGAACGCGCCTGACAAGATCAGCACGATGAAACAGCTGGATGAAGAGACGATTGACGCGCTGTCGCGCTATCTTGCCACCATCGACATCCAGTAAGATCAGGGGCGGAACATCGCTCGGATCTCGTCGCTAACGGCCAGCTCAGGCGCAGTCAGGCCCTTCTTGTCGCGAATATCCGTATCGGCACCGGAATCCAGCAGGAATTGCACCATTTGAGCATGGCCCCGCTCGACAGCGATCATCAATGCCGTGCGCCCCCGATCATCCTTGCGGTCAATCCCGGCTCCAGCGTCAAGCAGGAGCCGTGCGACTTCGACACCATCACCGGCGGGAGCGTCGTTCGCATGCCCGGCCGCCCACATCAGTGCGGTCAGGTCATGACCCCAGACGCGATCCGGGTCGGCTCCGCCGTCAAGCAAGACATCGACAACTTCAGGAAACGCGCGTCCGGCGGCGTAGACCAAGGCCCCTTTTCCGTGGCGATCCTGTTCATTCGGATTCGCGCCTGCGTCCAAGAGCGCGAGCACCATTCGCCGGTCGCCCTCGAAAGCGGCCGCCATGATTGGGGTAACACCCTCGCGGTTGGATGGATTCACGTCCGCGCCCGCGGCAATCAAGTCGAACAGCATCCGTGGTCGCCCTTCCTGGACAGCGGCCAGTAAAGGTGTCGTGCCGCCAAGGTCGGGGTGGTCAAGGACGGCTCCGCGCGCAAGCAGCCTCGCGACGATTTCCCGCGAACCGCGTGCAGCGGCCACGTTCAGAGGTGTGCCCCCAAACCGGTTCCGCGCATCCACTGACGCACCTTTCTCGAGAAGCCCACGCGCGGTTTGCGGGCAATCCAGTGCCGCCGCTTCAAAAAGGGCCTCGTTCAAAATCCTGCCCTCAAGGTTCGCTGGCGACTGGGCGATGCGAACCTCGAGCGCGTCGCACACGCGTGTGACCGGCTGGGCATTTGAAGCACCTGAAGCGATGACCGCGAACAACCCAGTGAGTGTGTTTAATCCCTTCATTTTACGACGAACACTCCACTGAAACCCTGGTTTTCCAACCCTTCGACGTAAAACGTGTATTCACCGGGGCGTTGTGGAATGAACCAGACATCGATCACGCCCTCATCGTCGAATTCGACCGCGTAAAGACCGAATGGCTTGACCTCCTTGTCTTCTATAACGACCTGATCAATCCAGCTTTCGCGGAACAGTGCAGGCGCCAGTAATCGGTACTCCTCAAGGCCATCGCTCTCAATTCTCCAGCGATAGTAGACTCCGGTCCTGAGCTCGTAATGGCTGACCGAAAAACCTGTTGCAGCGTTCAGAAACAGCGGTTCCAAACGGTCGGCGCGGCGCGTGGGGTCACCTTCGGCGGCAACTACGGTTCCGAGAACGCCGAAAACCAGCATTCCTAAGAGCGTTCTGGCTGCTTTTGACATGTGCCGCGGTCTCGCGATGATCTTCGGATGTTGACAACAAGCTATCACTCGCCGGAGAGCCAAAGCAATCGGAGGTGTCGACCTCCGGTTGGTTCCGGCCATATGGCGCACCAGACTGCCACGGCGGTTGTCATGGCTGCGATTGACAAGAGTCAGTGAGTGGCGAGTGATCCCGATGGCAGCCAGACCAGCAAAGGAGGCTTGGTGTTCCATTCGGTGCCGCAGGATCCGAGCGTGGTTCTCAGGCTTTGTCTTCAGGCCTTGCGCTGTCTCTGCTTCGGCGTGGGCGCGGCGGCTGGATTGTCGACCTCTGCATAATCCCCGGCGATCAGGCGAGCGCCCCTGTCGTAGGTCAGATAGCGCCAGAGCCATTGCATCGAGACCAGAAAGCGGTGTTGGAAGCCGACCAGCAGGTACACGTGGATCACGGCCCAGGCGAGCCAGGCGAACCATCCTTTGATCTTGAAGCGACCCCGCTCGAATACCGCCGCGTGCCTGCCGACGATTGCCGTGTTTCCACGGCTCCGGTAACGGAAAGGTGCTAGCGGAGCGCCCGTTTTGATATGGTCAGACAACGCTCGTCCGAGGTGAATGCCCTGTTGCTTGGCCACTTGCGCCAGTCCCGGAAGAACTTTTCCATCTTCACCTGTGAAGACCGCCACATCACCCAGAGCGAACGCATCTTGCCGACCCGGGACCGCCAGGGTCCCATCGACAGGGATACGGCCGGAACGGTCGGTGTCGCCCAGCTGCCGGGCAAGCGGCGAGGCGGCGACTCCGGCGGCCCAGATGACCAGCCCGACCGGTTCCGCCTGTCCCGCGATACGGAAGGAAACGGGGCCGACGTCCTGCACCGCTTCACCGGTGCGGACATGGACGCCCAGCCGTTCCAGCCGCGCTTTTGCATAGGCTGACATATCCTCTGAGAAGCCGGACAGTAGCCTCGGCCCGGCTTCGAGAAGCGAAATGCGAGTGGATTCTGGGCTGATGCTGCGGAAATCCCGGGCGAGCGTGTAGCGACTGAGTTCCGCGATGGCGCCAGCGAGCTCGACACCCGTCGGCCCGCCGCCGATGATCGCGATGCTCAACAGCCTCTGGCGCTCCGCGTCATCGGACGTCCGCTCGGCCCTCTCGAACGTCAGCAGCAGCTGCGACCTGATGTGGCGCGCGTCCTCGATCGTCTTCAGTCCGGGCGCCCATTGCGCCCACTCGTCGTGACCGAAGTATCCATGCCCGGCGCCGCTCGCCAGGACGAGAAATCTGAAGCGAACGACCAGTCCGCAGGTCATGCGCACGACGCGCGCGTCGGTGTCGATCTCGGAAACCTCGCCGAAGAGCACCTTGACCGGCTTGTATCGGCGCAAGATCTTGCGGATCGGCTCGGCCACGTCCGTCGCAGAGAGCGCTGCCGTGGCAACCTGGTAGAGCAGCGGCTGGAACAGGTGGTGATTGTGGCGGTCGACCACCGTCGTCTCGATGCCGGCCTTGCCGAGTTCCCGGGCCACCTCCAGGCCGGCGAAGCCGGCGCCAATGACGACAACCTCGGACCGCAAGGTCGCCGTACTCGCTGCGGTCTCTTCCTGGTGTTCAAAACTCAAGTTCTGCTCCTTCGTCGCTGATCGTCATGGTCCCCACAAGTCATTGCTAAAGAACCGGCCCTAGGATCGCATGTTTTCAAGGATCGGGGCCGCGGCGCCTTTTGATTCCGACCTGTCGGCAGACTGACTGCGGCGCTCCCTTAGCCAGTGCCCCAATGCTTTGGTCAGCGGTGCTCCCGTGAGCCCATGGGCGATGACCGAGCCGCAGACGACCAGACTTGTCGCATGCCAGATGATGGGCTCCCCCGCCCGATGCTCCATCAGCGATGAATAATAGATCGCCGCTACGGCAATAGGACCGAACCAGCCCATGAAAAGAGCCTCTGAAGGGGTGCGCAAGTTCCGCAGGAAAGGCCGGAGAACGAGCAACACCGGCGGGCGGCGAAGCAGCAGTACGGTGGCGACCAGGATCGGTCCCTGCCACCCCATCTCTTGCCACCCCTGCCAGGGAAGCGCCGTGCCCAGCAAGATGAAGATGGGGATGGCAAAGAAGCGGTTGACCGCCTCCTGACCGTGCTCCTCGTTCTGCCTGTCTTCGCGACTGATGACCTGCGTGAACATCGCGCCGGCTGCGAAGACGAGCAGGACCTCGTCGCTCCGGATCAGGCGCCCTATTCCCACGGCGAAGAGGGCAAGGGCGACGGTGTAGACAAGGCGCCATTCGCTCTTGATGGCCCCCCGTCGTTCGGAGATCTGCAGGAGTCGAGCCGCCACGTAGCCCAGGACCAGTCCGAGGAGCGTTGCGACTCCGACATCCCACAGCAACGACTTCGTCAGCCAGTGCGACAGCGCCTCGCCGGGGGAACGTGACAGAAGGAGAAATGGCAGGAACACGAACAGGTAACCAAGTCCATCATTGGCACCGGACTCAAAAGACATGCTGTGACGAAGGGATTCGGGGATGTTTTTCTCGGCGAGCTTTCCTGTCACGATAGGGCTCGCAGCCACCGGATCGGTAGGCGTGATGATGGCGCCGATCAAGGCCGCCATCCAGAACGGCAGCCCCAGGATCAGGTAGACCAGAGCCGTGCTGATGGCCCACATCAAGATCATGCCCGGGACAATCAGCAGAAAAAGGTCACGCCAGTTCTTCCGCGGAAAGCTCCTGGGAATGCGGAGCGCCACGCCAACGAGACCGATGCCCAAGGTGAGGCGCGCGGCCTTCTCCATGATTGCACCGCGGTCTCCCATGGTTTCGAGGTCGATAAGACCAAGCGCCTCGGGCCCGAGCAGAACGCCGATCAGCAGGGCGAGCAGCGTCGGGGGAAACGGGCTTCGTGACAGCCAATCTGAGACGAGCGCCAACAAGAGGGTCACCCCCCCGAGCAACGTCACAACGATGTTGAAGGTGTTCATGGGCTCTCACGTGCTGCTGCTCGCTCGTATTAGGACAGCCGCCGGAGTGATATGTTCCCAAGGGCGCGGCCGATGGCGTTGGGCCCGCACCGTCCTCAACGACGTCATGAGGGTTGCGTCAGAGACGTAAGGATCACGCACCTCGGTCAAGACCTTGCAGGCGTCTGCAGCCCGAGACGCCATAGCGATTCACGAGAAGTGCCGTCCCGTGGACGCCTCCCCCAGACCATGCCGCGGGCGTGCCGCGTTTCAAGGTTGCACCCGCCCGCCAGATCGTGGTTTCCACCATCGCAAGCTACGGATTTGCACGCCAGGAACTGCCTTGACAGAACCGACTGCGGAGACGGCGGCAGGAGATTTCCCGAAACAAACCCAAAAATTCAACTGCACGTAAATCTTAGATGACAGTAATCCGCATGCCGCTGACAGCATCCGACCACCTCGCGCATCGGAACCACACCCTCTCATCAGCAAGGCCCAAGCTCGGCGATTAACGAAGGCTACGCGATTGGGTGTCATTGAAGGAGCGATTCCGGGAGCCGACCGTATGGTACCAGCGCAGATACTCGACCAGATCCCCGAAAAGTGTGTTGAGGGTCTGGCTCTTGCATTGGCCAGTGATGCCGACGGCGCTGTCATGGAACTTCAGTGGTGCAACAAAGCCTTTACCCAGATTACCGGATACGAGCCCTCCGAAGTCGTCGGCAAACGTGGAACGATTCTGATCGGGCCTAATGTCGAGCAAGGGAAGCACCTGCGCATCATAGAGAATCTGATGAACTGGGAGCGCTTCTCGATCAAGGTTCTCAACAATCGGAAGAATGGCGAGCAGTATTGGCAGCGGATGAGCTGGGCTCCATTGTCCGACGCGTCAAATGGAAATAGGTGGTGGCTCTGCTCGATCGCCAGGCTAGAGAGCTCCCCCGCCGAGCTGGTCCAGAGCCATATTCCGGAAGTGACTTCCTCCGATCAGGCCGTTTCCAAGAAGCTGCGGGAGACAATTCGTCGGCTTGAAAAGGAAAACCAGCGACTGCACGCGCTCGCAAAATCCGTGGCACAGAAGTCGGTTGAAGATCCTCTCACCGGCCTGTCAAATCGACGCCACTTCGAGGTCGAATTGACAACGTGGATCGCTAACCTGAACAAGAAGGGCGCCGCCTTCTCGGTATTCTATATCGATCTGGACCGCTTCAAGTCAGTGAACGACACGCTTGGACATGATGCCGGCGACAAGGTGCTCGTCTGTGTCGCAAACATGCTGCGCAGGCTGACTGAACCGTCAGACTTGGTGGCCCGTCTTGGCGGAGACGAATTTGTCGTGCTGAAGCTGCTCGGGAACAGCGCTTTGAAGATCAGCAGCATCGCTGACGAAATCGTGCAGGAAATGAAAGAGCCATTCACCTTCGAGGGCAAGCTGACCTGGTGCAGCGCGAGCGTGGGAGTGGCTATCGCAAATGCGGGCATGGAATATCCCGAGCAGGTGGTGGCCGACGCAGATGCCGCGCTGTACCACGCAAAATCGCAAGGCAAGGGACGGTGGTCATTCTTCACGGAAGAAATGCACAATGAATCCGTGGCAATCAAGCAGCTTTCTTCGGACCTGCTTGTTGCCTGCGAAAAGCGGCAATTCATCCCGTTCTTTCAGCCCGTGATCGATGCCGTTACCGGCAGCATATCATGTGCCGAGGTGCTTGTAAGGTGGGCTCATGCAACCAGAGGCATCCTTCCACCCGATGCGTTTCTGGATACGGCAACGAATATCGGGATCCTGAAGAAGATCGACGAGATCGTTTTCGGCTATCTTCATGAAGCTTTGGCATACTTCGACGCAACGGGCGTCGACCTTCCCCGCGTTGCGGTAAATATATCTGCGGGCCGGCTGGCCGATCCTTCTTTCATCCATGACATCAAGAGCTCTCATATCAATCCAGAAAGACTGATCGTCGAGATCCTTGAGTCTGTATACCTGGAAAGAATGGGCGACGTCGTGCGCTGGGCGCTTGATGAACTCGATGATCTCGGAGTGACTGTCGCCATCGACGACTTCGGGACCGGACATGCTTCGGTTCAGGGTCTTTTGAAGATAAGACCCGCCATACTCAAGATCGACCGTCAGTTCATCCAGCCCATTGTAAAGGACAACAACTCCAGAGCGCTGGTGTCATCGATCGTAGGCATTGGAAAGAGCCTCGGTATGAAAATAGTCGCCGAAGGTGTGGAGACCGAGGAACATGCGCGGCGCGTCAAGAAGATTGGGTGCGACTACCTGCAAGGATTTTACTTCGGAAAGCCGATGTGCGCCGATGACTTGCGGGACAAGCTGATTGCGACCGGGGGGAAGTTCTGGTCGCCGATGACGGCGAGACCGAGGCGGCTCGGTCGGCTGGCGAATGAACACAGGTAGGTGTCTTCCCGAGTGTTGCAGCCGTTTCCCTGAACTTTTGGATTCCAAGGACTTCGGCATCCGCGGCTCCACAAGAGCGTCGTCAACCGAGGGCCAGCCTCATTCTTGCGGCGGTCAGGTCAGTGTCACCAAAAGGTCCTGCGCCCCGCCCGTCAGACGCACCCTCAGCAGCCCCCCTTCGACAGGGTGAGGTGCTCCGTTCAAGACGGCGGACTTCACGCCCCGACCCGTCCCTCCAGGATTTTCAACGGTGACCGAAAGCCGCGCCTCGCCCAGCCGGACAGTCGCGCTGATCCGAGGCCAATCCCCGGGAAAGCAGGGGTTCAGTAAGAGGTTTTCCCCTGCTCGCGTGAGACCCAGGATCCCCTCGATCCCGGCGCGATACATCCAGCCCGCCGAACCGGTGTACCAGGTCCAGCCGCCCCGGCCTTCGTGCGGAGGCGTGGAATAGACGTCAGCCGCCACGACATAGGGTTCCACCTTGTAGCGTGCAGCCTCGTCCGGGGTGAGGCTGTGGTTGATCGGGTTGACCAGCGCGAATAGCCGCGCCGCCGCATCGCCGTCTCCCATCCGGCACAGAGCCAGGATGGCCCACATCGCGGCATGGCTGTATTGCCCGCCGTTCTCGCGCAGCCCGGGAGGGTATCCTTTGATATAGCCCGGATCGTGCGGCGTGGCGTCGAAGGGCGGCGTGAACAGGAGCGCCAGGCCGGGATCGGAACGGATCAGATGCTCGGTCATGCTCTCCATCGCCCTGGTAGCGCGGACAGGGTCCGCCGCGCCTGACAGGACGGCCCAGGATTGAGCGATGCTGTCGATCCGGCATTCATCCGAAGTCGAGGACCCCAAGGGGGTTCCGTCGTCGTAGGTGCCGCGCCTGTACCAGTCGCCGTCCCATCCATCCCGTTCGATCGCCTGTACGAGCTCCTCACGGTGCGCGCGCCAGCGCCGGGCGCGAGTTGGATCGCGGCTCTCGGCAAAGGGCGCCATCGCATCGAGGGTGGCGACCAACAGCCATCCCAGCCAGACCGACGTTCCTTCCCCGCCTTCGCCGACGCGGTTCATGCCGTCGTTCCAGTCACCCGTACCGATCAGCGGCATTCCGTTCGCACCCGTCAGGTCGATCGCCAGATCAAGCCCGCGAGCGCAGTGCTCGAAGAGGTCGGCTCGACTATCCGAGACCGTGGGCTCGAAGAAGTCGTCATGCGCGCCGGGCGGAAGTGCGGGGCCTTCGAGGAAGGGAACCTCTTCGTCGAGGATCGTCGCATCGCCCGAGACCGCGATATACTGCGCGACGCCGTAGCCAAGCCAGACGCGATCGTCGGAGATCCGCGTGCGGACGCCCTGCCCCGAATGCGGCAACCACCAGTGCTGGACGTCGCCTTGGGGAAACTGCCGTCCAGCAGCGCGCAGCAGATGCGCGCGCGTCAGCTCGGGGCGCAGTGCGGTGAGCGCCATGCCGTCCTGCAACTGGTCGCGGAAGCCGAAGGCGCCGCTGGCCTGATAGAAGCCGGTGCGAGCCCAGATCCGGCAAGCGAGCGTCTGATAGAGCAGCCAGCCGTTCAGCAGTATATCCATGGCCCGGTCGGGCGTCTGCACCTGCACCGCGGTCAGGAGATCGGTCCAGTGGGCGCGGACGGCATCGAGCGTTGTGTCCGTCTCGACCGCCCGATGGCGCAGGATCAGCTCGCGGGCGGCCTCGGCGGATGCGGCTTGCCCGAGGAGGAAGACCACCGTCGCGCTTTCGCCAGGTTCCAATGTCAGGTGGCGTTGCAGCGCGGCACAGGGATCGAGCGCGGCGCCGGTCCGGCCCGAAAGGGGGTCCGAGCCGATGCCTGCCGGTGCAACCATGCTGCCGCCGCGCCCCAGGACCTCCGTCCGGTCTGCCGTCACGCTGTCGACGCCCGCGCCCAGGTCCGCAAAGGCAACGCGTCCCGGGAAGGCGATGGCAAACGGATTTCGCGCGAGAATGGCCCCGGTCTGCTCGTCGGTCGTGGTGGTGATGTGAGCGGCGGTCGCGCTGCGGGAGGTGCCCAGCACCCACTCGGCGTAGGCCGTGATGGATAGTCGCCGTATCGTGTCGCCATTATTGCGAAGCGTCAGGTGAGTGATCTTGACCGGATCTTCCAGGGGAACGAATTGAACCGTCTCTGCCGCGATGCCGTGTCCGTCATGGCTGAAGCGGCTGTAGCCGAAGCCATGACGCGCGACGTAGGTGCCTTTCCCCCGGATCGGCAGCGCCGTCGGCGTCCAGAGCGCTCCGCTGTCGAGATCGCGCAGGTAGAGCGCCTCGCCGGCCGGGTCGGACACAGGATCGTTCGACCAGGGCGTCAACTGGTTCTCGCGGCTGTTCTCTGCCCAGACATGGCCGCTGCCTTCGGCAGAAACTGCAAAGCCGAAGACCGGGTTGGCGATTATGTTGATCCAAGGCGCGTGTGTGGTCTGGCCGTCCTTGAGGACGGTGACATACTCGCGTCCGTCTTCCCCAAAGCCGCCGGTTCCATTGAAGAATTCCAGCTCGGGCGGCGCGACTGCAGGGGCAGGCTGAGGTGGCGGCGTCTTGATAGGCGGCGAAGAGGGCACAGGGGGAGCAGGCAGAATGGCATCGAGCTGGTCGCCGATGCTGCCGCGGCTCGCCACCAGGGTCACACGCGCTGTGGCGACCAGCATCGCCCTCTGATCCGCCGTGACAAGATCGGAGCGAAGGGTATGGATCGCGCCCTGCTTTCCGCCCTTGTTCGCCTCGCTGCGCGGACGCGTCTGCGCCGATCGAACGGCGACTTCGATGGTGGTCTGCATGTCCTGCACGTACGATGAGGCGCGATCGTTCAGGATCACCAGATCGACATCCAGTTGCCGCATTCGAAGATACTCGTGGGCGGCGAGAACCTCGTGCAGGGCGGCGGCATCTTCGGTGTCGGCGATCCGGAACAGGATGATCGGCAGATCACCCGAAATGCCCATGGCCCAAAGCGTCGATTGCGGCCCCAATCCTGCGTCGATCTGGGCCGGGCTGGCCCTCAATCGCGGATCGTTGCGCAGCATCATTCCGCCCAGTCTCTGGAAATCGGCGGCGGCGGCGGACGTGATCCCGAGGTAGCGCAACTGGACCTGGCTTTGCGTCCACGAGAGGGTCACGGCGCGTTCAAAGGCCGAGAGATCGCGGTGGCGATCGACCTGATCGAGCAGGGCCTCGGGCGTGTCGGCAACGACCGTCCAGAAGGTCACGCGCGCGACGCCGCCGGGTGGAACGATCAGGCGCCGCCGCAGCGCGAAGACCGGATCAAGGACAGTTCCGGTCGTGCCGGACAGAGGTTCCTCCGCCATCGCCGCCGAACGGATGTCTTTTCCCCGACCGATGAACCGCGCGCGGTCGGTTTCGTACTGCACCGGGGCGCTTTCGGTCCCTTCGACGACGCCCAGATGCGCCGCCCAGACCTCGGGGTCGCTGTCGGAGCGGCGTCGTCGGGTGGCAATGATCGCACCGAGCTCGGACATGTAGTCGGTGACGACGAAAAGCTTGGAGAACGCCGGATGCGCCAAGTCCGCGGACTGCGGAGCCAGCACGAGTTCCGAATAGGACGTCAGGTCGATCTCGCGCGCCCTGCCCCCGGCATTGGTCAATGTCACGCGGCGGGCCTCGGCGTCATCTTCTGCCGACACCACGACTTCGGTGGTCATCGTCAGCTTCTTCTCTCGATGCGTGAACGAGGCAAGGTGTTCCGAGAAGACCGCCTGATGCTGGTGCTCGCCGGCGCCGGTCGGCTGGACAGCCGCGGACCAGAGCGCGCCGGACGTCACGTCCCGTGCAAAGATGAACGACCCAAGTGTCGCCTGCGAGGGATCGGGCCGCCACCGGGTGATGGCCAGATCGCGCCAGCGGCTGAACCCGCCCCCCGTGGGGGTAAGCATCACGCCGTAATGTCCGTTCGACAGCATATGCCCGGTCGAGGTTTCCTCGGCAGGCGCGTCGAAGCGGCGGACGACAGGGGCATCCACGCCATCGACGGTCGTGACGGGCACATCCCGGGCGCGCGGCGAGGCGGCCGTCGCGTCGCGGGGCACGCGCTCCTGCAGCAGTAGCTCGACCGCGCGGACGATAGGCTCGGCGTGGAAGCGAGTCCTCAGACGCCCGTCCTGAAGCGTGTTGGCGATGGCGGTGATGGTCATGCCCTGATGGTGCGCCATGAAGCTTCGGATCACCGCATGGTCGGCTTTTGCGGGCAGGCGCTGCGCGGTGAAATCCAGCGCTTCGTAGAAACCGAAGCGGCCTTCGGCCCCGAGAGCGGCGAGGCGTTCGTAATTCCGCAGGGCCGCTGCCGGATCGACCATGGTGGCAAGCCCGGTGGCATAAGGCGCAATCACGCGGTTCTCGTTCAGACCTCGCTTCAGACCCAGCCCCGGCACGCCGAAGTTGGAATACTGGTAGGTCATCTCGAGATCGCGGGCATTGTAGCCGGATTCCGAGACCCCCCAGGGCATCCCATGTGCGGCGCCATAGGCCTTTTGGCGTTCGACGATCAGACGGTTGGTCTGCTCCAGCAGCGATCCCACCGGCGCCCGCATCACCAGCGACGGCATGAGATATTCGAACATGCTGCCCGACCACGAGATCAGGGCCGATCCCGATCCGACGGGCGTTGCCGCCCGGCCCAACCTGAACCAGTGGCGGGTGGGTGCGTCGTCTTTTGCGATGGCGAAGAGGCTTGCGAGCCGTGCCTCGGACGCCAGCAGGTCGTAGCAGTTCGGATCGCGGGTATTGCTCGAGACCGAAAAACCGATGGACAAGAGCTGCTTGTCCGGATCGAGCATGAAGGCGAAGTCCATATCCATGGCCAGGGTGCGGGCGACGTCCTCGACCTCCGCAAGCCGCGATCCTGCCGCGCCGTCGGCATCCGCGAGGTGCCCGGCGATGCACTCGCGAGCGGCCGCGCACCAGAACGCCAGATCGGCTGCGCTCTCTCCCAGAGCGTCGGCCAGCGCCACCGCCTCGGTCGCCATCGGGGCCAAGATCGCGAAGGCATCCTGACGCGCGTTCGCTTCCAACAGTCGGTCGAGCAAGCGCGACACTGCGGCTGCGTCGGGGATCAAAGCCTTCTGTGCGAGTGCCAAGGCATCATGAAGCCCCGCGCGCTGCTCGGACGTCGCTACTGGACCGTCCTGCCATTCCCTGCAGGCCTGGGCCACCGCGATGAGATGTCCCGCGAGATTGCCGCTGTCCACCGACGACACATAAGGCGGATCCAGGACCTGCAGGTCGCGTGTGTCGTGCCAGTTGTAGGGATGGCCGCGGAACCTGGGCATCTGTGTCAGGGTCAGCAACGTCTGTTCCAGCCGGGTGACGGCGGCGGATTGACCGATCCACCCCATGTCGCGGGCGACGGTGGTGGACAGAAGATAGAGGCCGATATTGGTAGGTGACGTGCGGTGGAAGGTCGTGGGGGTTGGCGTTTCCTGGAAGTTGTCGGGAGGCAGGTAGTTGTCCGCCTCGGTCACGAAGGTCTCGAAGTAGCGCCAGGTGCGCCGGCCGATCAGTCGCAGGGCGCGGGCGTCGTCGTCCGTCAGAGGCGTCGGGACAGCCTCCGCCTGCGGTCGGCTGACGCGGTAGGCGAGCGCGGGTGCGGCCAGCCACAACAGCGCGAAGGGCGCAGCCACCGGCCAGACCGAAGGGTTGAGCGCGACCGCGACGCCGCAGGCGGCAAGTCCAAGTGCCACCCCGTGCGCCATCTGCCGGTAGAGCGCGGACGGGCCGGGCTGCTCGCCGGCCCCTGTCGCCGCAGACGTCACCCATTGAAGCAGATGCTGTCGCGTCACCGCCAACCGGATCAGCGTGCGCAGGATGGCGTCCGACATCTGCCACGAGGCATCGGCCAGAAATACGACGCCCAGTGCGATCTGCGCGAGGGCGCGCCACGTGTCCGCCAGAAGCGCCGCAAAATGGCTGCGAGACGTTATCCCGGCCCGGCCCGGAAGGATCGCAAACGGAAGACCGACAAGTTGCGGCAGCGCCAGCATCAGGAGCACCGCGGCGGTCCATGCGGCGGCCATGGGCACAGGCAGCAGCCAGCCTGCAAAGAGTGTGAGCAGCGTCAGCGGCGCCACCAGCGAGCGACGCAGGTTGTCGACCATCTTCCACCTTCCGAGGGGAGAAATTCCGGAGTCCCGCCGGATCACCCAGGGCAGAAGCTGCCAATCCCCCCGCACCCAGCGATGCTGACGCCCTCGGGATGTGTCGTAGCGTGCGGGGAAGGTCTCGACCACGTCGATGTCCGACACCAGCGCGGCACGGGAGAAATCGCCTTCGAAGAGATCGTGGCTGAGCATGCTGTTCTCGGGAACGCGCCCCGCGAGGCTCGCGTCGAAGGCGTCCACGTCATAGATACCCTTCCCGGTGAACGAGCCCTCGCCGAACAGATCCTGATAGACGTTGGATTCCGCGCTCGCATAAGGCTCGATCCCGCCGAGGCCGGAAAAGACACGCTGGAACAGTGAGCCCTCGGTGCCGATCGGAAGGGCGGGTGTCACGTTGGGCTGCATGATGCCGTAGCCCGAGGTGACGCGACGCGTCGCCAGGTCGAAGACCGCGCGGTTCAGCGGATGGGCCATCTTGCCGATCAGCCGCGCCACGGTATCGCGCAAGAGCCGAGTGTCGGCGTCGAGCGTGATGACGTAGCGCACATCCTGGGGCACGCCCGCGTCGGAGAGGAAGCTCGTGTCGGTGGCGCCCCGCAATAGGCGGTTCAACTCGTGCAGCTTGCCGCGCTTGCGCTCCCATCCCATCCAGACGCCTTCCGAGGCGTTCCAGTGCCGCCGGCGCTGCAGGAACAGGAAGCGGTTGCCCTGGTCGGACGGGTAACGCGCGTTGAGGCGCTCAATCGCCGTCTCCGCCGCCGATATGAGCGCGGCATCCTGAGGAGTGGTCTCAGTCGTCTCGTCCGGCCCGTCGGACAGAAGCGCATAGTGCAACGCACCGCCGGCGCTGGAGAGGTGATGGACCTCGAGCTGATCGATCTGCGCCTGAAGGTCATCGGCGTCGCGGAGCAGCACAGGCACCGCGACCAGCGTCCGCAGGGTCGCCGGAATGCCGGTCGACAGGTCGAGCCCGGGCAAGAGCTCTGGCCTGACGGTCCGGGTGACGACAAGGTTGACGAGTGCGACGCCTGCTTCGGAGGCGGTCGCAAGTCCGGTGACCGCCAAAACGATCAGCGCCAGCCCGCCCGCTCCCGTGGTCCAGAGGGCGAGCGCCAGCACCAAGGCTGACATGAGCGCGATCAAGCCGAGAAAGCCCGCCAGACCCAATCGGCCCAGTCCGCGCTCGAACTGCATCCGGACGGTCGGACTGAAGCCGACGTCGCGCTCAAGCCCCGCCCTGGCCGGCCCGATCAGAGATGATCCGGGATCGGCGTCCGGCTCCGGCATGGTGGCGGCAAGATCCAGCGCGGCGTCGGCAATGGCGATCTCGCTATGCCCCGAGCCACGCGCCAACACCTCGATTTCGGTCCGATACCTGTTGCGCGTGGCAAAATCCATCGCTGCAAAGTCCGACCGGGCGCGCAGGCGATCATCCACGAGGCTGACATCCTCGACGAAGTCGGCCCAGTCCAGTTCCGACGCCAGCCGCATGCTTGTGACGATGTTCCGCATGGTGACGTTGGACGCGCCCTGCCGCAGTTGGGCGTTCTGCACCACCGTCTCGATGGAGGTCCCATGATGGGCCAGACGATCTTCAAGCCAGGCGTGAAGCGGCGTCTCGGCCGGATCGAACCCTCGCAGACGTTTGGCGATCTGGGCCGCCACGATCTCGTCCAGCGGGCCGGGAGCGATCCGGGCCGTCGCCGCCCTCAGCGCGTCCTGCGGGGACAGCCCCGACGTCGCCCGGGCCGCCAGCACCTCATCGACGATGCCATCGGCAATAAGACGTCGGCGGTCGTTTATGGTGATCTGTTCCGCCAGGCGGCGCATGTTCTCGACCAGAACGATCCGGAGCGTGATCGCGATGGCCCAAAGCTCGCCGATGGTGAGGGGGCTGACCTGCTGGAAGGCCTTGACGAAGCGCGCGAGGATCGGACCTGACAGCAGGCTGTCGGTGTGGGCCACATAGGCCCAGGTCAGCCCGAAGACACGCGGGTATCCGGCGAATGGCCCCCCGGCTAGTTTCGGAAGCTGCCGGTAGTAACCGGCGGGCAGATCATCCTCGATCTGGCGCAGTTGCTGTTCGACGAGGTGGAAGTTGTCCAGCAGCCACTCCGCCGCGGGCGCGATCTGCCGTCCCTCCCGCAACGCCTGGGTGCAGGAATTGTAGGCGACAAGCAGAAACCGAGCGTTGCTCTTGACGCGGACAGTCAGCGGGCGGACTCGGGAATCGGACTTCTCTGCGACGTCCTCCGCCGACGCAAGCGACAGAGCGTGATGTTCCAACCGTTCCGGGCCGAACAATTCCGACCTGATGACAGTGGTATCCCGCCAGAAGTTCGGTGTCTGCGTCCAAGGCGCTATATCGAGAAGCGAGAGCCGCCTTTTCGTCGATGACGGCCCTGACTCGGTCACCCGTCCTGACGCACGGCAGACGTAGCTGCGGCATTCGCCCGTTCGGGGGTGATTGTTGCCTTAGTCACAGACCCCTCTGAGGCCGCCAGAGGCAGGACACGATATGCGCCCTGCAGGCATCTCTCCGGTCGCATGCGACGCGACATGGCGGTCCATTTGTTTTCGATCTGTTCCCACTTCATGGCGCCTCCTCCCATTTCCCATCTAACATCAGCGCAACGCCGCGACGGGCAAGTCGTTCCCTTGATCTTCGGTGGAGAGAACAAAGTTAAATATCAGAAGCATATCTTCGCTCATACGCTGTCTGATGCCGCGTATGCGGATCAACTCTGTCGGCGCGTCTCGCCGCTCAAGAGGGTTCAAGGCGGCCGTCCGCGACAAAGCCCTCTTCGACCCCGTATGTCGATTCGAACACCCCGATGGAGTCGGCCTCTAATCACTCAGTAAACCAAAAGCTGTACTCTCGGTCAGAATTCTCGTGGGAGATCGCAGCTTAGGGTGAGCAGCCCTGTATTCCTGCTCACCTCGCGCTGATCCGGCCCGTTCTCAGGCCCAGACCGTCGATGACCTGCATGGACGCCCTCAGTCCAGGTCCGTCTGGATCCACCGATGAGAATGATGAATGTCGATGGTCTGAAGCCGTCCTGGCCCCAGGTTCTCGAACCGATGGGGCACGCCCTTCGGTCCCAGGACGACTTCTCCCGCCTCCGCATCGATCACGGCGTCTCCCACGAAGAAGCGGGCCCGCCCTTCGGTGACGATGAAGGCTTCGTCATAGGGATGGACGTGAAGCCGCGGCCCCTGCCCTACGACGTCAGTCCCGTAGGTCAGAACGGTGACCGGCCCGCCCAGCGTCTCGCCGTTGACATGACCGCGCCAGGGCGGCGTTCCCGTGGCGTCGTAAAGAGTTGCCTTCGCGGGAGCCCGTCCGTCGGGCTCTACCGTTGTCGGGTCGAAGTCTGCGCGTTTCAACTCGGTGCCTTTCTGACGTTGAAGACTGTCTGTTCGAGGGCAGAGCCGGGAAAAGATGGATGAGCAGTTCTAGCTTTGCGAAGGTTCCCGGTCCAGAAGGCTCCGCTCACACCTGATGTCTTCCCCCACCGTAGTCATTCCCGGTCAGCGTGTGAGCCTTCCAAGGAACCGCCCTCTGCGCGAAGCAGAACCTCGAAACCCTCGCCTTCTCCACCCGCGACCGTGACGCCGTGGCACCGCAGCCAGGCGTGCGCCGCGAGGTCGCCGTCTTCCGTCTTTCGCACACCCAGAAAGAACCTCGAGCCTAGATCCTCGCGTCGCAGCATCGCCTGCGCCGCCAGACAGCGCACCAGGCAGTCGGTCCGCCAGGGAAGGTTGTTGGCCGCAGTCCGTACCGCCCATTCCAGTAGCTTCAGCCGGGCCAGGATGACTGGATCCAAAGTGTCGTCGGACGTTGCAGCCTCGTCGGCTTGAAGCTGCTCGACAAGCCGTCGCGCCGGAAGCCGCCCGAGGACAAGCCTCGCCCGCAGCAAGGCCGCAGCCGCCTGGCTCAGAGCGCGCCGTTCGTCACCGCTGAGACGTGTTGCCTTCGAGAGCTTGCCCGCCAGCCGCACCGTCGAAGAAGGTCGCGTCGCGCTCAGGTGGCTCCCTCGACCAGCTTGCACCGCTCGAGCTCCCCGACGAGATCCATGATGTCACGCTCCAGCACGTCCGACGTGACCTCGAACTCCGAGAGAAGCGTCTCGTGCACCTCGGACAAGGTCTTGCCGTCGGCCATGAGGGAAAATATGCGCGCGCCCACTGGATCCAGACCGAAGTAGACCCCGCTTTCCAGATCGAGAAGGACGAGTTCGCCGTCGACCTCGCGGGTCGCGACATGTGCGGGCACGTCAAATCGGGTGTCGGGCGTCGTCACGTCGCCTCCTCCAGAACCGGTCGTGGAAAGCCAACACGACGGAGGATCGCCTCCCTCGCCGCTGGAAGGGCAGCGTAGTCGCGCGGCAGGTCTAAGGCAATAGAGGGTACCGCTTCGACCACGTCCGCGACACGGTCCAAGACACGCCGAACGAGCGCCCGATCTTCGATGTCGAGGACGAAGACGTTGCGCATCCAGGCCGCAAGCGCCTCGCCACCGCGCAGGTCCTTGATGGTGGCGATCTCGACCTCAGCCTCTCCGAGAAAGAATGCAGCCCTGAGGGGGCGAGGCGCATCGCAATGCAGAAGCGCTTCGACTGCGAGCATGCGAGCCTTGTCAGTATAGGACACCGGTGGTGCGAGAGGCGCATTTCCGAGAAGTGCGGTCCGGGAATCGTCCCACATTCGGACCGAGGGATGGCTCGGAAGCGCCACAAGGTGTTCGCCGCTGCGTTTGACGACTAGGGTGTCGTCCGTCAGGAAGGGATGCCCGGAGAGTGCGAAGCTCGCTGCAAGAGTTGATTTGCCTCGCCCCGAGGGACCCATGAAGGCGATCGCTTCATCGCCCGTCTCCACGGCGCTGGCATGAAAGACCAGCTCTCCCCGTGCGCTCAGCATCATGGGAATGACCTGGTTCAGGAACAGGTGGTCGCGCGTCACATCGTCGAGCGAAGGGTCGGGCCAGCATAGGGCTTTCGCTCCGTCTTTCCCGATCTCGAAATCCGCAAGGTCGGGAAACCGGAGGATGTACCCGTCCGTCGAGCGATGAAAGAGAAGCCAGTGCACTTCGCTTTCGAACGACCAGCGGTTGAACGGATGATCCGCCAGGGGCTGTTGAACCCGCGGCGGCATAACTGCGGGCGCCTCTGTCATCGCGTCCAGCCCGCGAGCCAGGATCTCACGAAGTCGCGGATCGCCTCGGGCGTCGGAAAAAGGTCCGGATGGTCGTGGAGGACAGCCTCTTCGATCTCCCGAAGACTAAGCCTGCCATCACAGTAGCCGAGGACGATGGCGCCCGCCCGAGCGTCGACAGTCGGTACGGGAACATGGTCGGGCCGGGCACGGCGGAGGTCGTCCGCGTCAAGGATCTCGCCCTGAAGGGTCGACTGGCGGAAGCGCCGCCCGGTCGGAACGTGCTCGAGCGTCCATGCGAAGACGTTCTCGTCGGGCCGCATCGCCATTGTCACGCGCAACCTGTCTCCGTCGCTGACCTCAATCGCTTCCTCGATCGGGAAGAACGCCTGGCTCCGGTTGATGCGGTCGTGGCGAAGCGGAGAATTGGTCATCGTAACGCCTTCGCACAGCGTGCAATCGAACCAACCAGCGAGGCCTTCGAGTTTCCCGCCTCGGGTGATGGTAAGTTCGGCCTTGTAGGAGAACGACTCGCGCGTCTCCGTCATGAAGTCGATTTCGCCAAGCAAGGCCGGCAGTCCGAGGACGTCTTCCAGTCGCAGTTCGACGGCATGTTTCGTGTTTACTGTGTAGGCATTCAGCGCGTGGAAGCCAGCGGGAATGCCTTCACGTGTCCAACCTCGCGCAATACGGGAACTTTGCTGGCCGCCAACGGGGGCAAGGTGTAGCCCCAGTCCTTGAGGGACAATGCGCCCGCCCATCTTAAGAAAGCGCCTGCGGGCGTCCTTGAGCATCTTAAGGATGCCGTAGTCGAGACCAAAGTAGCCGACATGGTCGCAAACAATAAGGTCAACACGGTCGGACAGCAAAAACCTGCTGGCGTCCATGCGCACTGGTCCGGAACGTTTGGTCCGGGACACCACAGCGTACACCCGACTGGCAATCTCGACGATCGCTGTTTTATCTACGCCGATGACGGACTTAGCGCTGCCCTGAAGACAAAGAAGACCAAGAATACCTACCCCGCACCCGAGGTCCAACACGTCGTCATTTGCTTTTACGACGCGCTCTACAGCCTGTGTAAAAAGTCGCGTCCGTTGGACATCTTCAACGTAAGAAAGGTGCTCGGCCAGCATTTACCCTCGTCATCACACGACAATCTATATTCCGCAGGCTGACAAGAAGCAGTGCCGCTGATTGCTGGCAACCGACGCTATCCGCCACTTTTGCAATGGTAGCGGCGATAAGGCAGCGCGAACTGCCGTGATGTCGCTCAGCCTCCACCTGTCGGTTTGGTCATGTTCTCCGACGAATCGCTCGCCGTTCCCATGGTCCCGCGGGTAACCAGGTGTAGCCGACCAAAATCTGTCAAGCTCGGCTTCGAGTATGCCTTCTGAGCTACAGGCTCGAAGTACTTATCCTTCATTGAGTCAACTTTCCCTGAGCTAAGACACTGCCTTTTCAAGCGTAGCATCTTCCAACATGGACCTGCAACACAGGAGGCACAGCAGCATACCAAATGCCCAATGATCGCCGTTTCGGTTAGGAAACCTCAAGTCGGCACGGAGCAAATCGCGTTTCTCTGCCTCAGTCCAACCTGGCGCCAAGGGTTCAGGATGAGACAAGGCCGAATCCAGCTCCTCCGACACACATGCGAAGACGTTCGAGAACTCCGCCTTCGTTCGCCTAGAGTGTACCACTGCGGGTAGCCAATCATGCATCGCAGTTCGATGTATAGCGCGGTCTGTCTTTCCACGTCGAAGCTGTGTGAGCGGCAGAGAGAGCGCCATTTCAATAAACTTCTCGCTTTGTAGCGGCGACCGTCTCTCGATTCCCGCCTGACTTGCCATGACGTCAAGCCTCTCGCGTGCCAGAGCATTGTATGCACTTCGCAGGGTCAGGACCCTCTCTCTCAGTCCGATCGCCATGCGTGGCGTCAGGCATTGAGCGTAATACTGTTGCCTTTCTTCCAACCTTTGTCTTAGCGATTGCTCAAGCCACTCCGTTTCAAGGCGGGGAAGTCGTCTTAGTGCATACCTCAGGTTATTGGCCGCTGAGCGTACCCGCCTTGGCAGCACTGGGTATACACCGTGACGCATGGCTCGATACGCTGCGTGAGCCACGCCAAATTGACGGACGTCTGTCATTATACTTTGCCCTGCCTCTCGCCATTGACCCGTCTGAAACGCTTCCGCCAGGTCGTTATCAGCGAAAGCCAACCACTGGTCCCCGCCGACGCCGTCAAGATGAATCCTACCTCCCGCCTCCTTCAGCGCCTCATACTCACTCAGTTGCATGATGCCATTCGGGAAATTGGGAATGGTTGCCCGCCGCACTGCCTCATCCAGATACCACTCAAGCGGCTTCAGCGTGGGCTCCACCTCCTTGATCTGCCGTCCGACGTGCGCCCCCACCTCATGAGCGTAATCCAACTCATATGCATCGGTCCCCTCCTCGAACTTCAGCGTATACCCCTGGATATCCGGCGCAGGCAGCAGCCCCTCGCGCCAGAGCGCATCTGCCACCGCGAACACGGCCGACGAATCCAAGCCCCCGCTGACGTCGCAGCCGACCACACGATGTGACCTGCTCAGCCGCCGCACCGTGTCGAAGAGCACCTCCCGGTAGTGATCCACGTACTCGCTGTCATGCTTGTAGCGCAGCAGCGGGATATTCTCCGGATGCCAGTAGGTCTCGATCCGACAGCTCCCCTCGCCGACGACCATGTAGCGCGCGGCGACAAGGCGCATGACGCCTTGCCATAAGGTCTCGTCCCGCGACACCCAGCTGGCCGCAAGCGTTTCCGCCAGAAACCCTTCATTCCAACGCCTCGGCTCGCCCGTCGCATCTAGAACGGCGCGGATCTCCGAGCCGAAGATCAGCCGCTTGCCGTCCCAATGATAGACGAAGGGCTTGGCCCCGATCCGGTCTCGAGCACAGAAGGCACGGCGCCGGCGCGCGTCCCAGATCACCAGCGCGTAGTCGCCATCGACCCACTGAAGGCACTCCTCGCCCCACGTCTCGTAAGCCCGCAGGACGAGTTCGGCGTCGGCCCTTGTGCGCAGTTGAGCGCCCTTCGCCAGAAGCGTGGCGCGGAGCTCCTCCCAGTTGTCGACGCGCCCGTCCATCACGAGGACGAGGTCGCCGGTCTCGTTTGTCAGAGGCTGGGTCTCCTCGAGAGCCTCGCTCGTCGTCACCAACATGCAGTGACCCAGCGCCACCGACCCGGACGACCAGTGCCGGATGCCATCGGGACCGCGATGCGCCATGGCCGTCGTCATCGCCTCCACCTCGCGGAGATCCACGGGACCGCCGTCGAAGCGGATGATGCCGGCGATGCCGCTCATGCACGCACCTCGCGCCGCGTGCTCAGAGCAATCGTCTTCCCCTCGTCCGCGACCACCTTGCCCTCGCTCAACGTCACCACCCGGTCGGCCAGCGCCAGGCTGCCCGGACGGTGCGTGATGAGGATGACCGTCCTGTCGGCGAAGGCCGCCCTGGCGTCCGCGATGAAGGCGTCCTCTCCCTCGGGGTCGAACATGGCCGTTGGTTCGTCGAGGACGAGAATCGCCGGGTCCTTCAGCAGCGCACGCGCCAAGGCCACCCGCTGTGCCTGACCGCCCGAGAGGCGAATGCCGCGGTCGCCGACGATGGTGTCATAGCCGTCCGGCAGCCGGCTGACGAATGCGTGTGCCTGCGCCCGGCGTGCGGCATCTTCGATGGCCGCGTCACCCGCACCGCGAAGGCCGAAGGCGATATTCTCCCGGATGCTCGCGTTGAAGAGGAGCACGGTCTGCGAAAGGACGGCGATCTGCTCTCGGAGGCTGCGAAGATCGACGGTCGACACATCGGTGCCATCGATCCGGACTACCCCCCGGTCGGGCCGGTCGAAGCGCGTGAGGAGGTTGACGAGCGTCGTCTTGCCCGCGCCGTTCGCCCCCACAAGTGCAACCGTCTGACCCGCCGGAATGCGCAGATCGACGCCGTTCAGGGCCGAGGCGCGGCCCGGATAGGCAAGGTGGACGTCCTCGAAGACGATGTCTCCACGGATCGGACCGATCGCCGGCGCCGCGATCGCTGGCCCTTCTCCAGCCTCGCCGAACAGATCGTCGAGACGGGTCATCGCGCCGCGCGCGTGCTGCGTCGCGGCCCAGACACCGGCGAGCGAGGAGAACGGGCCGGTCAGGAAGGCCGCGTAGAGTAGGAAGGTGACGAAGTCCGACACCGACATCGCACCGCCCGTCACCCTGTCGCCCAAGAGCCTCAGCAGGATCACCATGGCCAAGACCGCTCCAAACTGGATGGCAGCGTTCAAAAGAGCGGTCAGCCCCTCGCGTTCGACTTCGAGCGAGCGCAGGCGTTCGGCGCGGAGGCGGTAGCTTTCGGCCTCGTCCACCTCCCGGGTGAAGGCCTTGACGGCGGGCATCATCGAGAGGTTCTCGTCGACCGTCGAGACGAGGTCGGAGTAGGCGTCCCGCGCCTCGACCGAGAGCGGGCGCAGCCTGCGGCCGATCAGCCGGAGACCCACGTAGAAGAGTGGCACAAGCAGGAGCACGATCGCGGCGAGGAGAGGCGCTATGCTCGCCATGACCGCAAGTGCGCCCGCGACCGCAAGGATATTGGGAAGGAGGCTTGTCAGCGTGCCGGTCGCGAAGGCACTGAGGTGCTCGGGCTCGTAGACGGCAAACGACAGGATATCACCCTGGCGCCTCTGCCGGAAATAACCGAGCGGCAGGTTCTGGATATGCGTAAAGATGCGCTGGCGAAGGTCGGTCACGATCCTCGCCGAGAGCGTGGCCATGCGGCGGTCGGTGACATAGGCCAGAGCCGACCGCACGCCGAAGAGCACCACGACCGCCAGCAGCACGAGATCGAGGTCGATGGCTCGGTCCGAAAAGACGCCGGCGGCGAACTTCCCACCCAGCCAGGGTATGCCGAGAGCGACGCTGGTCCGCAGCACCAGAAGGCCGGACACCACGGACAATGGCAGCCAGTAAGGCCGCGCAAGGCCGATCAGGCGCGTGAAGGTCATGGCCGGCCCAGGTCCTGTCGCAGCACCTTCGCCAGACCGCGCAGGACGCGACGGAGGTAGAGGATCGAGAGGCTTCCGCCTTCTCCGAACCGGGCGTGCATATAGTCGGCGCGCGGGAACAGGTGGTCGCGAACGAAAGCGGCCTTCGCCCCGGCTCCGTCGAGGGCCCGAAGGTCCATCCATGTCCGCGTTATCCGCCCAGCCTTCAGATATCTGTCGACCAAAGACGGAGGCGAGGCGTTCCACTCGCCGATCAGTCCCTCCGGAAGTGGTGTGCCGAAAATCGTCTGGCCTGTCTCCAGTCCCGAAGCTGTGACGTCGGCAAGGCCCCTGCGGGTGGCCTCGATGCGGAGCGCGCCCCAGTCCTTATCCGACAGGGTGCGCGCGAGGCGATCAATGTCCGCAAGCCAGATCAGCCTGTCGGCGCTGAAGTGGTCGACACCCTCGACCGAGTAGGGCGAGACGAGATGAACGAAGCGGTGAAGGCAGGTGATCAGCAGCGCATCGACGGGATGAGGTGCGCGGGCCATCGCGGAGAAGCGGGCCAGCGGCACCGATCTTTTGAGCAGTTCCCGTGTGGAGAAGGCGCGGGACAAAACGGCTGAGTTGTTCAGGGACCAGTGGAGGTCGATGACATGCTCCCACCCACAGCTTGCATCGGCCTGGCTGAAGCTGAACTGGGTCACGGCCCCGCCGAGCGAGAAGGTCGTATCACGCCCGAACCCGAGGTCGCCGAGTATCCTGCCGGCGCGGTCGACGTTCTCCCCCGCGATCAGAAGGTCGGTGTCCCCCCTCGTCCGCGCCGCAGGCATGTCGTAGACACTGTAAGCGCTCGCCGTGCCCTTGAGGATGACGCTGTCGATACCAGCCTCTGCCAGCGCGTCGACGGCATCGCCGATAACCTTGCGGTGACGATCCTCCCAGAAGCCCTGGACCAGCGCAGCACGCTCGACAGCATCGAGAACCTCGGCGGGTACACCCTCCATCTCCTTCAGAGCGGCAGCCGAGAGAACTTCGGTGCCGTGAAACACGAGGCGTTCGAGAACGCGTGTTCCATTTAGGGTTTCGGGCCAGGAGTCAGGTGCGTCGGACACCAGAGCCCGCACAAAGTCTTCCTCGACATCGAAGCCGGTCCCGTCGTTTGCCGAAATCGTAAGGTTCGATGACGCCAGAGCCAAAATTTCGTGCACCTCGATGGCCGATTGAAGGCATCGACTGTCAGAAACGCTATAGCGATTCACCCGAAGCGTCGACCCGCAGACGCTACTATCCAGACCGTGCCGAGAGTACGCCGCCTTTCCAGTGTGCAGACGTCCCCACGACCGGGGGCCATCCTCCGCCGCTCATATTCGCTGCGAATACGCCCTCTTGTCGCCTATACCGTTCAAAACACAACTTCAGGTTCAACTCATGGCCTTCCCGCTCTGTTTGGTTTGGATGTCACCCCTTTCGATCTGGTCGGATCGGGTTCGCGAGTGGATGCCCTGCAGCGCGTCTCACGCGAATTCTTCTTTTTTGCCGCAGATCAGGAAGACGTCGTATCATCGCGTTTGGAGAACACCGTCTCCTGCCCTTGTCCCGCACAGTGTCCGAGCATGACGACCGAACTATCGCTCCCTATGCGCATCGTCGCGCGGCTTGCGGCCCATGGGATCGAATTCTTCGCGCGGCTGATCACCGCTGTCCGCGCCGAGTGGATCGGGGTGGAGCCGATCCCAGGGCAAAGGGTCTACTACGCCAACCACGCAAGCAACGGCGATTTTGTCTTGATCTGGGCGGTGCTTCCGCGACGTTTGCGCAAGAGCGTGCGCCCTGTTGCCGGGGCGGACTACTGGATGGGCAGCGGTCTCAAGCGCTTCGTCGGCAGACATGTCTTCAACGCGGTACTGATCGACAGGACCGGCGGCGCGCCGAGGGAGGCTGCGGTCGAACAGATGGCCGAAGCGCTGGATCAGGGAGCGTCGCTGATCATCTTCCCCGAAGGCACGCGCAATCTGACCGAGGAAAAGCTTCTGCCGTTCAAGACCGGCCTTTATCATCTGGCCCATGCGCGCCCCGAAACGGCATTCGTTCCCGTCTGGATCGAAAACCTCAACCGCGTCATGCCGAAGGGCGAGATCGTACCGGTGCCCCTGCTCTGCAAGGTGACCTTCGGCTCACCTCAACATCTCGACGGTGACGACAAGGAGACCTTTCTCGGCCGGACGCGCAACGCCCTTCTCGAGCTATCGGCACCTCTCTCATGATCCCCGATCTCATCTATCTCCTGGCGTCGATCATCGGTCTGCTGATCGTAGCGAGCGTCATCGGCGCCATTCTGGAGCGCACCTACTCCCCCGACGGCGAGAACGCCGTCATCGAAAACCTGAACGCGCGTATCCGTGCCTGGTGGGCAATGGTCGTCCTGATCGGCATCGCCTTTCTAGCGGGTCGGGCGGGTGTGGTGATCCTGTTCGCCCTGTGCAGCTTTGCAGCGCTGCGAGAATTCGTGACGCTGACCAATGCGCATCGGGCCGATCACTGGACGCTTGCTGCCAGTTTCTTTGTCGTGATTCCGCTGCAGTACTGGCTGATCTGGGCGGGCGAATACGGGATCTATTCGATCTTCATCCCGGTCTACTGCTTCCTTCTGGGTCCGATCGTCTCGGCGCTGCGCGGAGAAACCCGGAACTTCCTTGTGCGGGTGGCGGAAGTGCAATGGGCCCTGATGATCTGCGTCTACTGCGCCAGTCACGTCCCGGCGCTCATTACCTTGAAGATCGAGGGTTACGAAGGGCGCGGTGTCCTGTTGATCGCCTTTCTGATCGTCGTCGTGCAGCTTTCGGACGTGTTGCAGTATGTCTGGGGAAAGCTTCTGGGTCGCCACAAGATTGCGCCCAAGCTGTCGCCCTCGAAAACCTGGGAGGGGTTTGTCGGCGGGGTGGCCTCTGCAACCCTGATAGGATCGGCCCTCTACTGGCTGACGCCCTTCACCCCGCTGCAGGCCGGGATCATGGCGTTCATCATCGCCCTGATGGGCTTTTTCGGCGGCCTCGTGATGTCCGCCATCAAGCGCGACCGCGGGGTGAAGGATTGGGGACACACCATCGAAGGCCATGGGGGGTTCATCGATCGACTCGACTCGGTCGTCTTCTCGGCGCCGATCTTCTTCCACCTGACGCGCTTCTGGTGGACGTGATCAGGCGTCTGGCATCACAGACATGGGTCCACGTGACCTTCGGCGCGGTGCTGATGGGGAGTTGGTCCTTCTATGCGAACCGTCACCACGAAGTGTCCGAGACGGTGCGAGCCGCCGTTCTGCAGGCCGCATTGTCGGGCTTTCTGACCGCCTGCCTCAAGATGATCGCGGACCGTCTTCTTCGGTTCCTGCCGCACTGGTCCCTGGCTGCGGGGACGTCGCTTCTGTTTTCCGCCACTCTTCTCCTTGCGGCGCATCGGGTGTCCGGAACGCCGGAACTCGCGGCGACCGTTTCAGTCCCGCTCCTTGTGTCTGGAAGCTACATTTTCGCCTATTGCTACATTCGACGGAGGCCTTCCCTTGGCTGACCTCAAGAACCGGCGTCCCCTCAAGAGTCGCGATACCGGTTGGGCGCAGGCGATCTCAGGTCGTCTTGCCGCCGCGAACATCACGCCGAACCAGATCTCGGCTGCAAGCGTCGTCTTTGCAGCCTTCGCCGGGGCGTGTTTTGCCGGTGTCGACCGAAGCGCACCGGGGCTCGACATCGCACTTCTTTTGGCGGGCGCGGGCTTCGTTCAGTTGCGTCTGCTCTGCAACCTCTTCGACGGCATGGTCGCGGTCGAGGCAGGGCGCGGGGACGCGACCGGTCCCTTCTGGAATGAAGTTCCGGATCGTCTGGCCGACGTGCTGATCCTGGTCGGTTTCGGATTTGGCGCGGGTGTCACATCCGCAGGCTGGGCTGCCGCCTGCCTCGCGGTCCTCATTTCGTACCTGCGCGCCTTCGGGGCTTCGCTCGGCCAGGCGATGGACTTTTCGGGCCCGATGGCCAAGCAACACCGCATGGCCGCCGTCACGATCGCCGCGATCCTTGCCGCGTCTCTGGCGCTGTTGCTCGATCCGACCGGTGTGCTGCAACTGGCGCTTTGGGTTGTGATCCTGGGTGAAATCCTGACGGCGTTCCGCCGAATGCGGCGAATATATCTGCGGATGAAGCACACGGGCTGAGCACTCCGCTCTGCGGTCAGAGAGAGACATGTCCTTTCCCAGGGGGCTCACGGACTCGGGCAGACCCGCCGCGAGCGAGGAGTAGGGGCCAAGCGCGGCCCCATCGCGACCTTGAACCGCCGCTTTTATGCGCCGCCTGCACAAGCAATGAACATCAAATTGCGAACTATCGACGGAAATCGGAATGTGCTCAATAAGACTCCGCGCGCACAGGCCGGGCAAATGACCGCACCAGCTTTCGATCCACGGCGCTTATGAAACCCCTTGCAAAACCGGAGCCGTCCACAAATGACAGTACCTGACAGCCGCTAAGTACTCCGGCGCACGACACAGCCGACCCCGAAAATGCCCACATCCCCAACTGTGGTGACGCTGCGATGCAGGAGGGCAACGGCCAACCCTGCCCCGTCGCCCACCACAAGCCCCAGACCGACGGCGAGAATCCCGTCTCTGATGCCGACCCCGCCCGGCGCGCCCGGCATGACGAATCCTGCGATCCAGGCCACTGCAAAGAGGATTGTGGCGAAGCCGACCGAGACCCCGGTGTCCGGCGCAACAACGGCCGAAACGAGAGACAGGGAGATGCCGAGCACAGTGAAGCCGGCCGCGTAGAGAAGGACCGGCACGGCGAACCTTGCCGGACGAGCGGCGGGCAAATGCTGGCGGCGCATTTCGCGAAACAAGACCCCTCCTGAAACGATCGCAGCGCAGGCGGCCAGACCGGGTACGATCCAGACGGCCTCACCGAAGTCGGGGATCGTGGTCGAAGAAAGAAGTGCGTCAGCATAGCCCGGCAGGCACGTGGCGAACCCAACCACCAGAAGCGCGCCGGTGCCGATCAGCAGCCCGATCTCGAAAAGCGTCGCCAGACCGATGACCGGCAACGGCACTCCATCCTGCCGGGCGAGAGCAAAACGGCCGACGAACTGTCCAACGTTTCCGGGCACGTACTTGCCGATTTGCGACACAAGGTGCTGGCTTTCCGCTCGGCCTGGTGCAAGGGAAACGGACCAGACGCTCAGGATCCACCGCCAGGCGAGGGCTCCGATCACTTGTGACAGGGCATAGGCTAGAAGCGCCAGAGCGATTTTGGAAAGCGCCGAGGTGGAGCGAAGGTCCACCTCGGGCAAATCGCCTATGCCGCCCCACATGACGTAGCCGATGAACGCAAGGGCGAGTGCCGTTCCAAGGTAGCGGAGTTTGTGCGCCAACGCTCAATCCTTGCGCGCAAGAGCGAGATAACCGTTTCCCAGATCTGTGCGCAGGAACGGTCTCTGAAGCTGGCACATGGCTTTCATGAGAAGAACCACCGGTTTCGAGGACAAAATGCTCCAGTATCTGGACTCTACGCTCCGATCGCTGCCGCTTTCAGAAGTGAGAGCTTCGGCCGATGCGGCGGTCCGGCGCTTTCGCTCGAGCACCTTGCCATAAGCCCGCGCACGCAGGACCTCCATGACATTGGCGAGCGGAAATCCGTAGCATTCGACGGTCTCTACCGTGAAGCCCGCGTCGGTGACGGCCCTGATAAGCCCGTCACGTTCATACCGGCGCACGTGGCCGGCCCATTCATCCGCGGCGTTCCAGCGATCCGGATGCGCCGGCGTCGACAGCAGAAGGCGCCCACCGGGGCGCAGATACGCTGCCCAGTCCCGCATGGCGCCGACGTCGTCTTCGAGATGCTCAATAACCTCGAAGGACAACAGAAGGTCAAAACTCTCCTTCCACTCCGGCCGAAGCTTCGGTTCAAGCGTGACCGGCCGCTCGGCAGATATAAGATTTCGGGCGAGCCCCAATGCATCAATGGATCGGTCGACGCCCACGGCGTCAAAACCGCGGACGGCCAGTTCGGAAAGAATACTCGCCGGGCCGCACCCGATGTCGATCACGCGGCAGGGCGCGACGTCGCGCAAATGGCGCCTGATCCGGTCACGGCGAAGCAGAAAGCGCGGCGCGGGGATCCAGTTCTGTTTCGGCATGGCGGGCCCGAAATCCGCGTGCCAGACAACTTCGCCTTCTCCTGAAGTCATGGTCTGCCTCAGATCATTGGGCATATGCGGACGTGCCTTCGCAGATATTTGAGATCAGGACGACGAGCTGACGACCGATGTCCTCGGGCCGGGCGGCGGCCACATAGTCTTCTGGAATCGCGGGAAAGTCGTTCCCTCTTGCCTCGTCAATGGCGTCCAGAAGCGCGACGTGATCTGAATGCGCTACCTGGACCAGACTGGGGTGCGAAACTGGGAATGCCTCAGAGATCGCCTCGGAGCGGCGGGTGATAACTGTCCGGCCGGCCATCAGGCATTGATAGACCTTGTTCGGCACGACTGATGCTGCCTTTTCGGAGGCGCCGAAGATTCCGAGGCAGACATCCGCTTTTTCGATGGCGCCGATCAGCTTGTTATAGGAGCGCCAGCGCTCCCATGTAACATGTGGTGCGGTGCCCGCCGCTAGGGCCGCCTCGACCAGGTAACTGTCTTGACCAGTGCCGATGATGTGCCAGCGATGCTCCCGCCCTCGCTCAGAAAGAGCGGCCTTCAGGATCGTTTCGATCCCGTGGAGCGGAATGAGCTGCCCGTAAAAAAGGATAAGGGTCGGACCGTCGTGGGGCTTGTGCGGCGGGATCCGCCCAAACACACCAGGTTCCGCGCCGACCGGAACGGCATCGGTTTGTATCGCTCCAAGACCGAAAAGATCAGCAATGCGTCGCGCATGAGTCGGAGTGTCGAGCAGCACGAGATCGGCGGCGCGGCAGGCACACCTTTCCAGCGCCCACAATCCGTATGCAATCGGATTGGACGCGCGGATCATCCTCCGATCGCAAACCGCAGTATCGTAAAGCGAAATGAACATATCCCAGATCACCGGCTTTCTTCGAAGCCAGGCGAGTGGTGTGAAGAACAGCACGTCGAACTGGCCGAGATAAGGAACGATGACGGCGTCGTGCGCAGGCGCTCTGAGATAGCGAATGGCGAGACCGGGGTACGCCAACAGCGCGCGCAAAAGGACCATCAGGATCGTCGCCGTCCCTGCCTGACTTTTGTCTTCGTGACCACACCAGATGTCTGCGTGGATCTCGACGACCTCGACCCCGACCCCCCGAAGGCTATCGCGCAGGATGCGGGTCCGCGGTTTTCCAAGATCGTAGGTGCCCCAGAAGACAACAGGTCGCGCCAGCACCGGTTTCCGGGAGGGGCCGATGTCCGCAGGGTCGGCAAGAACGGGAGTTGGCGGTTCGGTCGTCACGACGCATCAGCAAGTTTCGCCGCCCGGTGTCGGGTCAACTCGCTACGCGATTGAGGTGCGCGCAGAAGTTCGCGCGCGCGGATATCCTCGAGAAGGCTTCGGTTGGCTGCGATGAGGTCGGCGAGGACGCCCACGGCGAGAAAGACGGTGGCCATGGCCATAAGGGCGGCAGCGAGAATGAGCGACTGGATATGCCCTGCCCCATGGCCCATGAAATAGAAAGTGAGGAATCGGGCGATGGCCCAGAGCGCGGGGACCGCGAATATCGCCGCCACGGTGAAGAAGAACCTTAGAGGCGCGTAGATTACGAAGACGCGCAGGATCGTATTGGCTGACCGCAGGATGTATGCCCGCATGCTCCTGAACAGGCGCGACGGCCGCGTGACCGTGTTCACCCTGATCGGCACCGAGGTAATGGGGATGCGTTTGCGGCCCGCCTGGATTATGGTCTCGAGCGTATAGGTATAGGTGTTGATGACGCAGAGCCGGGCGGCTGCGTCCCGTGCGTAGGCGCGGTAGCCCGACGGCGCATCGGGGATATTGGTGTCGCTGGCCTGCCGTACGACCCAGCTTCCAAGGCGCTGCAGAGTCTTCTTGACGGGCGAGAAGCTTTCAATTTCGGATATTGGGCGGGCACCCACGACGATCTGCGCCTCACGATCGAGAATGGGCTGAATGAGCGCCGGAATGTCCCTTGCGTCGTACTGATTGTCGGCATCGGTGTTCACGATGATATCGGCGCCGAGCGCGAGGGCTTCTTCGATCCCAGCGGTGAAGGCCCGGGCGAGGCCCACGTTCGAAGCCATCCTAAGGATATGATCTGCACCTGCCTCGCGCGCTACCTCGACCGTGCGGTCGGTCGAGCCGTCGTCGATAACCAGCACCTCCACGGTGGCGACGCCCGGGATCACGCGAGGGATCGCCCTGATCGCCATAGCGAGGGTTTCTTCCTCGTTGAGAGCCGGGATCTGCACAATGAGATGCATAGGCGGGATCCTTACCTGCGTCGCCGCGTGTTTTGTCGCTCGTTCTAGGCAGAATTATGACGTAGAGCGAAGAATGTTTCGAGTCTGGAACAGTACCGTCAGCGGTGAAGGAGTGGATAGTCGGCTCCGATCACCGGATCAAAGGAAGCGGACCGGGTGATATCCACCATCGGGTCCTCGCCGTGAGGAACGCCGTCGATTTTAAAGGCGGAATAGCTTTTGGTAAAGATCCGGCCCATGCTTTCCGGCATGACCACCCGCAATTCGGCATCTATGGCCGCCAATACTAGGACCGGGTCTGGAAGGTAGTAGGCGCCACTCGGGATGGCTACATACTGATCGGGCGTTACCATTGCGCTCCTGTAAAGTCTGTCAAAGATCAGGACCGGGACGTCATAGCCCGCTGTCAGATCAGGCAAGGCGTCGGCAGCTGCGCGGCGCAACTGACCAATGTAAGTATCCGTCATCCCGTTGAAGACCCCAGTGCCTATCCCGATTCCGACCAGCAGAAGCACGCCCTTTCGCAATCCGGGCCAAGCGAAAACGCCGGTCAGGAAACTAGCTATGGCTACGGCGACAAAGACATAGGTCGAGAAGTTTTGATGCGCGCTGGCGAGACCACCTTCAGCGTGCTGCATCCAGAGAAAGGCGGTCATGCTTCCAAGAACCCCGCCGACCAGCAGAAGGCGTCGCCCCTGACGTGCTGAGATTGCCGGATCGGCTAGCAAGCGGCCTGTGACCCACGTGGCGAGAATGGAGAGCGCAGGCAGTAGCGGCAGAAAATATCGCATGTTTGCCCCCAGCCCTCCGTGCCAGGTCTGGACGAGGAAAGGGAAGGTCCAGACCCCGATCAACAAGAGGAGGATAAGGATGCTCTTTCGTCTATCATTCCAGGCTAGGCCGACAAGCGCCAGTAGAACGCCGATCCAGGGCAGGCTTTGGCCCAGCGCCTTTTTCGAAAGCCCCCAGAAAAGAAGTGTGCCTTCTATGCCGGGAACCACGCCGCCCCGGTTGTCGATGATCCAGGCAGCGTTGATGATGAGATCGAGTACCCCTTTGCCATAGGCCAGTAGAACACCCCGCAACTCGGGGATTAGAAGCGCACATAGCGCCATTACAGCGAGCAAAAGCCCACCCCGAACGTCAACCGGCACGCGCGCGCCGAGGAGCTTTGTAGCCACGAATCCCGCACCGAGGCCTAGAAAGACAACTGACTGGGAGCCGTAGCTTGAGATCGATACTCCTCCATCTTGAGATGGACCATAGCTCAGCGGATTCCATGTGCCGTAGCGTTGGCTGTTGATTGCCGCGAGAAGAACCACCGGACCCGCGAGCCCGACCATGCCGCCAAGAGTGATCCCCACGAATTCTTGCCAGCGCCGGACGAATAGAAGGTTTAGGAGGCCGATGACCGGTAGCAGTAAAATTGTGTCGATTCGGAAGAGCAGTCCCATCCCCAGAACCAGACCAGACAAGGCGCTAAGCGTAAAAACGCAGTTCCCGAAAAGGAGCGCCTTCAGAAAGAGTAAAAGACTCAGATTGACCGCGAATACGGATAGCATGTGCGGCCAGTAGGCGAAGGCGTATTCTGCAACGAAGGTTCCCAGCAGAAAGAGCAGGCTGGCCGCAAGGGCGATTTGCTGGTCGTCGAAGAGCAAACGAGCCAGGGCGCGTGTGACGAAGAGACTGCCCACCGTCGCAAATACGTTCAGAAACAGGAGTCCGCGCAACTCGAATGCGCTCAGCAGCCAGCCGCCCAGAATTGACATTCCAGGCGGATATTGCGTGGTCTGCCCGTTGGGCCCGTAGGGTAAGAACCCCGCCCAAGTCAGATCTTGTGAGAGGAACCTCTCAATGCCGTTGTCGAAGACGAACCCACCGGTCAGACGAAAGGTATCCGCGCCCTGAAGGTAGACTGCTTCGTCGATTGTAAAGATACCAAGTGAAACTTGAGTGCCGACGAGCACCAGAAGCGCGGATATTCCGACCAGGACAAGGATTCCCGGTTGCATTGCGATCAGCCTTTCTAAAATCTGGTACGCTACGCACTAGGTGTCGAACATGGCCAGAATACGGCCAAATCTGTTAGATTGTTTCGAAGTTCACCAGCGGCGCGGTGTTCCTACAACTGCCGTCCCCTATCCCGCGAAACCGTGCGGCGCGGAGAGCAGGGATGACCTTGTCGGCTCTGTCAGAGTATCCGCTTTGGTCAAGCCCTAGACGCGCCAGTAGCGGTTATCCCGGATGACAGATTAAACTCATTTGGTGGACTAACTGGTGCCTGATTGTTCTTCTGCTACGTGCTCTGCGAGGCCTTTCCCAGAAAATTCTTTGCGTCCACCCCACAGCGGATGGCGCGGGAACGGGCGTTTCCGGCTAATTGATCTGACAGTACCGTCTGGGACGAGTGGCGACATCTGGACCGCTTCAGTGACCGCGGACGACGAGCCTGAGCGGAGCGGTTCGTCGGTCGGCGCGTCAGGATGGCCTCGGGCAGCAGCGACGTTTTGCCAAGGTCGCTGGCGAGATTCATGGCGGTACGTTGGATGGGGCTGTTCTTCACCTTTTGCCCTCCAGTTCCCGCCCGCCCACCGAATCGAACTGCCGATAATGAGCAGCCAACCATAGTCATGCAGCCCCCAAGGTTGCGCACCTCCGTCATTTCCCCCATGCCTTCCTGAAGCAATCGAAGGCGAACTTCTTCTGACCTTTCTCTCCGCCATCCTCCGGCTCCTTCGCACGCCGCCCTCCTGGCTTCTCTGGCCGGCCCTCCTGCTGCCGCCGTTCGCCACGCTCTACCCGATGCTCGGTCCTGTCGTCTCGCCGCTGCCCTCCTACGGCAGCAACGCGCTGGCGCATGTGGCCGTCTATGCCGTCCTCGCCTTCCCTCACGGCCTCTGGCTCGGGCCGCGGCTCAAATGGGGCCTGCTCGGCCTCGTTCTCTTTGGCTTCGTCATCGAAGTGGTCCAGCCGGCCTTCGCGCGTGGCGCCGAATGGACGGATCTGCTGTCGAACCTGGTCGGCATGGTCGTGGGCACCAGCCTTGGCCTCCTGCTTCGCGCCGCGCTCCGGCGCCGGCGCAAGGAGCCCGTCGCACAATGACCGACAGGCCGGACAGCAGCGCGGGCGAAGGCCCCCGTCCGACCATCTCGATCCTCACGGCTGTCTACAACCGCGCCGGGACGATCGAGGACGCGATAGCCAGCCTGCGCGCCCAGACGCGTCCGGTCCACCAGCACGTCATACAGGACGGAGGCTCCACGGACGGTACCCTCGACCTCGTCCGACGCCTCGAGGGTCCCGAAACCGACCTTGTGTCCGAGCGCGACGGCGGCATCTACGACGCCATCAACCGGGGCATCCGCCGCGCGACGGGCGACGTGATCGGCCTTCTCCACTCCGACGATTTCTTCGCCTCGGACGACGTCTTGGAGGCGGTAGCGTCAGCTTTCCGACCCGACGTCGACGGCGTCTACGGAGACCTGGACTACGTCTCGGCCGAGGACCCGTCCCGCATCATCCGCCGCTGGCGCTCGGGCCCCTACACGCCTCGGAAGCTCAGACGGGGCTGGATGCCGCCGCATCCGACGCTCTTCCTTCGTCGCCAGGTCTTCGAGACCCATGGCCTCTATGACCCTGACCTCCGCATCGCTGCCGACTACGACGCGATGCTCCGCTGGATGATTGCGGGCCGGATCAGGCTCGCCTACGTTCCAACGGTCTTCACCCGGATGCGGGTCGGGGGCGCCAGCAACCGCTCTCTCGCGAACGTCTTGCGAAAGAGCCGCGAGGATTACATCGCCATCAGGCGAAACGGTGCGGGAGGGTTCGGGACGCTTGCCCTCAAGAACGTCTCGAAACTGCATCAATTTCTCCCCGGAAGAGACTGACATCATGACGAAACGCGCGCTCATCACAGGCATCACAGGGCAGGACGGCTCGTACCTCGCGGAACTCCTCCTCGAAAAGGGGTACGAGGTCCACGGGATCAAGCGCCGCGCCTCGATGTTCAACACGCAGCGCATCGACCACATCTACCAGGACCCGCACGAGACGAACCCCCAGCTTCGCCTGCACTACGGCGACCTGACGGACAGCTCGAACCTGACGCGCATCCTCCAGGACGTGGCCCCGGACGAGGTCTACAACCTCGGCGCCCAGTCCCATGTCGCCGTGAGCTTCGAAGCACCGGAATACACTGCGGACGTCGATGCCATGGGCACGCTGCGCTTGCTCGAGGCGATCCGCTTCCTCGGCCTCGAAAAGCGTACGCGCTTCTACCAGGCGTCGACGTCCGAACTGTTCGGCCTCGTGCAGGAGACGCCTCAGACCGAGACGACGCCCTTCCACCCGCGCTCGCCCTATGCCGTGGCGAAGCTCTATGCCTATTGGATCACGGTGAACTACCGCGAGGCCTACGGGATGTACGCCTGCAACGGCATCCTCTTCAATCACGAGAGCCCGCGCCGGGGCGAGACATTCGTCACCCGCAAGATCACACGTGGGCTTTCGAACATCGCCCAGGGGCTGGAAGGCTGCCTCTACATGGGCAACATCGACGCGCTGCGCGACTGGGGCCATGCAAGGGACTTCGTGCGGATGCAATGGATGATGCTGCAGCAGGACAAGCCATCCGACTACGTCATCGCGACCGGCAAGCAGCATTCTGTGCGCGACTTCATCACCTGGACGGCAGAGGAACTGGGCCTCGCGCTGGCCTTCGAAGGCACCGGGCTCACCGAGGTCGCCCGCGTCACGTCCGTCCGGGGGGACAAGGCCCCCGCCGTCGCGCCGGGTGACATCATCATGCGGATCGATCCCAAGTACTTCCGCCCAGCCGAGGTCGAGACGCTGCTCGGCGACCCCGGCAAGGCCCGCCTCGACCTCGGCTGGGAGCCCGAGATCACCGCCCGAGACATGTGCGCCGAGATGGTGGCGCAGGACCTCGCCGACGCGAGGCGCCACGCCTTCCTGAAGGCCAACGGCTATGAACTGCCCGTCGCGGTCGAGAACTGAAGGTCAGGACATGGCACGCATTTTTCTTGCAGGTCACAAGGGCATGGTGGGCAGCGCCATCCTCCGCCGTCTCGACGTGGAACAGGCAGAGGTCCTCACCCGAAGCCATTCCGACCTCGATCTGACCGACCAGGCGGCCGTGCGCGATTTCATGCAATCCGAACGTCCCGACGAGGTCATCCTCGCCGCCGCAAAGGTCGGGGGCATCCAGGCCAACGACTGCTATCCCGCCGACTTCCTCTACGTGAACCTGATGATCCAGGCCAACGTGATCCACGAGGCCTTTACTGCGGGCGTCCGGCGTCTCCTGTTCCTCGGCTCGTCCTGCATCTATCCGCGCCTCGCCGAGCAACCGATGGCCGAAGACGCGCTTCTGACCGGGCCTCTCGAGCCGACGAACGAGCCCTACGCCATCGCCAAGATCGCCGGCATCAAGCTCTGCGAAAGCTACAACCGGCAACACGGCACCGACTACCGCAGCGTCATGCCGACGAACCTCTACGGTCCCGGCGACAACTTCGACCCCGAGACCAGCCACGTTCTTCCCGCCCTCATACGCCGATTTGACGAAGCGGCACGCGACGGGCGAGACAAGGTCGTGATCTGGGGCAGCGGCACCCCCCGACGCGAATTCCTCCATGTCGACGACATGGCCGAGGCCGCGCTCTTCGTTCACGCGCTGCCGAAAGAGGTATACGACCGCGAGACCTCGCCCCGCCTCAGCCACATCAACGTGGGCTCCGGCGAGGACGTCTCGATCTTAGAACTGGCAGAGAAGGTCGCCGCGGTGACGGGGTTCAGGGGACGCATCGAAGTCGATCCGTCGAAACCCGACGGCACACCGAGAAAGCTCCTCGACGTTTCGCGTCTCGCACGACTGGGCTGGCGTTCCAGCATCCCGCTCGACGATGGCCTGCGGTCGACCTATGGCTGGTACAGCGAGCACCGTTGACCCTCTCCCTCAAGGATCGAAGATGAGTCCGACCGCGTCGTCCCCCCGCCCTCTGCGCATCATCACCTCCGGCGCGCAGGCGGCCCCGATCGAGACGCTTTTGCCCGGTTACGATGGCGAGGTGGAGGTCTCCTACGGCTCGTCCCTGGGCGAGGCGCACGACTCGATCCCGACCCGGCTCGCAAAGGGCGAGCGCTTCGATCTCTACTTTCTGGCCGAAGCGGCGCACGCCCGGTATTCGCGGGACGGTCTCGTCTCTCAAGACTTCGTCCCGCTCGTCGCGTCGCGCATCGGGGCGGCCGTCCGCGAGGGCGCGCCCGTTCCCGACATCTCGACCTCCGCCCGGCTCAAGGACGCGCTCCTGGCCGCCGGATCGGTTGCGCACGCCGCCAGCGCCAGCGGCATCTATCTCTCGACGGAAGTCTTTCCCGCCCTCGGCATCGCCGACGAGATGAAGGACAAGGCGCGCACGATCTTTTCCGAGCGTGTCGGCCGCGTCGTGGCACGAGGCGACGCGGACCTCGGCTTCCAGCAGATGAGCGAGTTGCTTCCGATTCCGGGCATCACCATCGTCGGCCCCCTGCCCCCGGACTTCGCGCGCGTCTTCGTCTTCGGCGCAGCCTACGGCCTCGACGAGGGGATGCGGCCAGCGGCCGAGGCGTTCCTCGAGTTCCTGCGACGCGAGGACGCCGCGCCGACCTTCACCGCCTGCGGTCTCGATCCCATTAGCTAGGGAAGCTCACTCCGCCGGCGTGCCGCCGGTCGCCGCCCCCAACTCCCTCACGAGGATCGCCTCCTCCTCGGCCTTCGGTCGCGACAACCGCGCGAAGACGAGGTAGGCGACGGGGGTCAGGAACAGCGTGAACAGCGTCGCAAGTCCAAGCCCGCCCACGATGATCCACCCCAGCGCCTCGCGTGCCTCTGCGCCTGCGCCGGACGAAAAGATCAGCGGCACTCCACCCAGCACCGTCGAAGCCATCGTCATCATCACGGGACGGAGCCTGACGGTGGAAGCCTCGAAGATCGCGTCCCTGACGGACTGGCCCTGATCGCGAAGCTGGTTGGCGAACTCGACGATCAGGATGCCGTTCTTCGCCATGATGCCGATCAGCAGCACAAGCCCGATCTGGCTGTAGACGTTGAGGCTGCCGCCGGTGATGAGAAGTGCGAATACCGCGCAGGCGAGACCGAGGGGCACGGTGGCCATGATGATGATCGCCGAGACGAAGCTCTCGAATTGCGCCGAGAGGACCAGGAACACGACGAGGAAGGCGAAGCCGAAGGTGACGAACAGACCCGAAGACGTCTCGGATAGGGTGGCTGCCTCGGCGAGAGGAACGATCCGCTGCTGTTCCGGCAGCACCTCGTCGGCGATCTCCTGCACGGCGGAATAGGCGTCGCCGAGCGATAGCTCGGGTGTGAGCGTGGCCGAGATTTCGACGGCGCGCATCTGCGCTTCGCGGCTCAACTCCGGTGCGACGGCGCGTTCCTGCAGCGTGACGAAGCTCGAGATCGGCACCATCTGGCCGTTCCCAGCCTGGACGAAGATGCGCTCGAGGTCGCCGGGATCGTTCACCGGGTCGGACGTGGACACCATCTTGATGCTGAAGCTGCGGTCGTCGATGAAGACGGTGCCCACCGTCCGGCCGTCGAGCACCGCCTGAAGGGCCTCGCCCAGACCGTCGATGTTCACGCCGATGTCCGAGGCGCGGTCGCGGTCGACCTCGATGAACAGTTGCGGCTGCGTGGTCTCATAGCCCAGCGACACGCGGCCAAAGGCCGGATTTTCCTCCATCCGGTCGATGATGGCCTGAGCGGAATCGGCGAGACTCTGGTAGTTGTTGCCGGTCAGCGCCACCGTCAGCCCCCGTCCCGCACCCCGGATGCCAAGCGAGTTGGGCTGGATCGCGAAGGCCCGGACACCGATGACCTCCCCCACCATTCCGTTGATCTGACCCACGATCTCCTGCTGGCTGCGGCTGCGCTCTTCCCACGGCGCCAGCGACATCACCATGAAGCCGCTGTTGTCCGATCCAGTCCCGGCGATGGAGAAGACGTTGGTGACCTCGCCGGACGCGCGCAGGGGTTCGACCAGATCCTCGATCTCGCGCATCTTGCCGGCCGTGTAATCAAGCGACACGCCCTGCGGCGCCGAGACGCGAAGGAGTGCGAGCGAACGGTCCTCCGGCGGTGTGAGTTCCTGACGGATGCCGCCCATCGACAGCGCGGCCACGATGGCGAACCCGATTGAAAACACGATGACCAGAAGTGGCATCGCGAGGCAGAAGCGCAGCGCCAGCGCGTAAAGCGACGCGAGCCTCCGGCCGAGCCAGATCATCGGTCCCCGTGCCTCCGCCTTGCCCGAATGGCCCTTCAGCAGCCGGCTTGCCAGAACCGGGCACAGGGTCAGTGCCACGACCGACGACAGGAGCACCGACATCGCGAGGGTGAAGCCGAACTCGCGGAAAAGTCCCCCGGTCTGGCCGGGCAGGAACGACAGCGGGATGAACACCGCCGCCAGCGTCGCCGTTGTGGTGACGACCGCGAAGAACACCTGTTGTGTCCCGAGGACCGCCGCAGCCCGCGCGCCCATGCCCTCGGATCGTCGCCGCACGATGTTCTCGAGCACCACGATGGCATCGTCGACGACCATGCCCGTCGCCAGCACAAGCGCCAGCAGGGTCAGGATGTTGACCGAGAACCCGACCATGTAGATCGCGGCGAGTGTGCCCACCAGCGCCACCGGCAGCGTGACGGCAGGGATGAGCGTCGCGCGGACGTCCCGGAGAAAGACGAAAATGATCGCGATGACGATGGCGACGGCGATGCCGAGCGTGTTCAGCGCCTCGCGGATCGAGCCGTTGATGAAAACCGCGTCGTCGCTGGTTACGAAGACGCTGATGTCGTCGGGCAGGATCGCCTGCAACTCGTCCACGACCGCCCGCACCGATTGCGAGATTTCCAGCGTGTTGCTCTGGGCCTGCCGGATGATCCCCATTCCAAGGCCCGTCTGTCCGTTGGCGCGCAGCACGCTTTCGCCCGGCGCGGGGCCAAGCGTGACGGTCGCCACATCGCCCACGGTGACGCCGTCCCGGATCGCCAGTGCCTCGAACTCGGCGGGGCTCGACACGGTCGCGGTCGTCCGGACGACGATGCTCTGGCTGCTCGAGTTGAGGGCGCCCGCGGGCGCGTCGAAGGCCACGTTTCTCAGCGTCGTGCTGACATCGGCGAGGGACAATCCGCGACTCGCAAGCTGCATCTGGTCGACGTCGACGCGGAAAACTGATTCGCGGTCGCCGTACACCTGCAGGTCCGCGACACCCGGGACCGAGATCAGCCGATCCTCGATGACCTCCTCGGCGAACTGGGACAGCTCCTGCGCGGTGCGCCGGTTCGAGGTGACCGCGATCCGCATCACCGCTTCGGCGTTGGCGTCCGCCTTCACGATCCGCGGGTCCTCCGCTCCGTCGGGAAGCGCGTTCTGGATGCGTCCGATGGCGTCCCGCATATCGGTCGCGGCGACGTCGAGGTCGGCGTCGTCGCCGAACTCGACGGTCACCCGGCTGCGGCCGAACCGCGAACTCGACGAGATCGACTTGACCCCGGCCACCCGTCCCGCGGCGCCCTCGATCTGGGCCGTGATCTCGCGGTCCACGGTCTCGGGCGAGGCGCCGGAGAATTCTGTCGTGACCGTAATCACCGGACGGTCCACGTCCGGCAACTCGCGGACTTCTGCGCCGAAAAGCCCCGCAAGCCCGGCAAGGACGATCAGCGACGACAGCACGAAAGCCAGGATCGGCCGCCTGACGAAAAGCGCGGTGCTTGAGGAGAGAGCGGACTGCGCGCTGACGGCCATCGCCCTATCCCCGGGTCACGGCGCCCGGCGCCGGCCCCTTCAGCGCGGCGTCGTCCCCCAAAACCGTCACCTCCGTGCCAGGCCGTAGGTTCTGCATGCCCTCGGTTACCACCTGCTCGCCGACCTCGAGCCCGCCTCCGACGAGAACGGTGTCGCTGTTTCTCTGCTGGATCATGATCTTCTGCCGCTCTGCCTTGCCTTCGCGGATCACCCAGACGAAGGGGCCGTCGCTGCCCCACTGGATCGCAAGGGGATCGATGGTCGGAAACGGATCGCCCGTGAACGACAGGGTGATGCGGAACGCCATCCCGGCCCGGAGCATGTCGTCGGCGTTCGCGAGCGAGGCCTGGAGACGCAGCGTCCGGCTATCGGAATCGACGCGGTTGTCGATCGCCGTGATGCGCCCTTCCAGCTCCAGCTGGGGCCGGGCGAGAGGTGTGGCGCGGATCCCGTCGCCCGGTTCGATCTGGGCGACGAAGCGCTCCGGCACCCTGAACTCGACGACGATCTCCGAGCGGTCGTCGATCTGCGCGATCTCGGTCGTGGGCGTCACCTGGTCGCCGACCGTGTGGGCGATGATGCCAAGCCAGCCGGCGATCGGGGCCACGATCTTGCGCCGCTCGATCTCGAGTTGCGCCTCTCTCAGGTCCAGCTCTGCCGTTTGCACCGCAAGCGTGGCGCTGCTGCGCTGGATCCGCGACACCGTGCCTCCCAGCGCATTGACCCTTTCCAGCGCCTCGCGCGCGTCCTCGACCACGAAGCGGGCGCGCTCCAGCTCGATCTGCTGGCTGGCGTCGTCCATCGTCACAAGGATGTCGCCCTCGTTCACGTAATCGCCGGACTGCACGTTGACAGCGGACAGGTTGCCCGCGACTTCCGGCAGGATCGCCACGCTGCGCAGCGCTCTGCCGTCCCCGATGGTGGTGATCTCGTCATAAAGGCTGGCTTCTTCGACGGCCTTCGCGATGACAATCACCGGCCCGCCGCCGCCCCTGCCCTGACCGCCGCCGCCCTGGGTCGCGACGGCCGCCTCCGCTTCGATCCCTAGGCGTTCAAGCAGACCAAGCCGGTCCAGCATCGGGTGCGACGCCGGAACGTAGGCCGCAAGGCCCCACACGGCGACAGCGACAAGGACTACGGTGACAAGAACCTGTTTCAGCAAGGACATGTGCGGTTCAGGCGGCCCCCAAAGTTGCCAAGGCACGCAAGGAGTTGCGGCCCGTCCCTCCTACAGCATCCATGGGGCGCTGTCTCGTCAGGCATTCGTGAAGTGATCCGTTGCCGGCGCGGTGACGTAAGCGTTTATGCCGGGCGAATGCGATGCGGTGCGAGTTCGTCTTATCGGCGTCAGTGAAGACGCGAGCCCACCAGGTATCCGTCGATGGATTGCTCGCCCAGCGCACGCATCGCCTCGAGCCGGTGCAGCCCTTCCATCAGGATGAATCGCTGCCCGTCGGTCCGCAATCGGATCGGCGTCGTCTGGCCGTTCGTGAGAATGTCTTCCGCGAGCGCCGTGACCTTGTCGGGCTCAAGCGTCTTGAGCCGTTTCGCCGGGACGTAGATCATCTCGATCGGGAAGCCGCGTCTTTCCAGCATGCCGTCCTGTCCTGTCTGCCTGAATCACTCCGTCGAAACATCGACTCTGAACGCAGGAAATTGTCCGCGACGGTTATCGCGTTTTCTCCTATATCACGGTTTTGACCGGGCACCCATGATACAAATTCACCGCCTCATGTCCGGGTGGGGGTGAATTCTCTCCTTTGACGGCATATCTTCTTCAGGTCGGAGCGGTTATGGTTCATGTCGAGAACGGTCCGCTTCCCGCGGACACCCTTCCTAACTGGCGAACGGGAGAATTCGATGCCGACCGAAACGGCGAAGAGCGGTCCGCGCGCGCCATCCAAGCTCGATGCGCGCGCCACCGAAACCAATCGCGTCGCGCGGTCGATCATCGAGGCTGAGCGCGAAGATCGCGACAAGCAAACGCAGCGGCTTCGAAAGTCCAGGCTGGAACGCGAGGCCTCCGAGACCCCCAGGGCAAAGGCCGCCGCGAAGAAACCCGCCACCCGCGTCAGAAATCGGATACCATAGCAGCATGACAATTCAGAGTGCGGTGCAGGATGGCGATGCCGTCATGCCTGAAACGGACGCGCGGACATGGGTCCGCATCCTGTCCAAGTATCGCGAGCCGTCGCACCGGCGCAGCGCCTTCGAGATCGCGGTGACGGCCGTTCCCCTGATGGCCCTCTGGGTCCTCGCCTGGGCCAGCCTCTCGGTCAGCGTCTGGCTCGCGATCGGGATCTCCATCGTCAACGCGGGCTTCCTCGTCCGCCTTTTCGCCATCCAGCACGATTGCGGGCACGGATCGCTCTTCCGCAACCGCAGGCTCGGCGACTGGGTCGGGCGCGTCCTCGGCGTCGTGACGCTGACGCCCTATGACGTGTGGAAGACCACCCACGCGCTGCATCATGCCTCGTCGGGCAATCTCGACCGGCGCGGCATCGGCGACGTGATGACGCTGACGGTCGACGAGTATCGAAGTCGGTCCTGGACCGGGCGGTTGAGCTATCGTCTTTACCGAAACCCGCTGATCATGTTCCTCGTCGGTCCGGCCTGGCTGTTCTACTGCCAGCATCGCGTTCCTCTGGGCGTCGGCGGCCGCCGGGTCTGGATCAGCGCCATGGGGACGAACATCGCCATCGTCTGCCTCCTGGCGCTTGTGGTCTGGACCGTCGGTGTCGCGCCCGTCGTCTTCCTGTGGCTTCCCACGACGTTCTTCGCCGCCGCCATCGGCGTCTGGATGTTCTACGTCCAGCACCAGTTCGAGGATACCGTCTGGCAGGAAGAGCAGGATTGGCAGCTTCATCACGCCGCGGCGCATGGAAGTTCGCACTACATCCTTCCGCAGCCTCTGCAGTGGATGACCGCCAACATCGGCGTCCATCACGTCCATCACCTGCAAAGCCGGGTGCCGTTCTATCGGCTGACGGAGGTGCTGCGCGATCACCCGGATCTCGACCAGGTCCAGCGGCTTTCGGTGCGGCAGAGCCTGTCGTCGATCAAGCTCAAGCTCTGGGACGAGAGGCACCAGAAACTGGTGTCGTTCCGCGACGCTCGCCAGTCTGACGTCCGCGTCGCCTGAGATCTCACGTAACTGCCAGCGCCGTTCTCTGCGGCGCCAGCCGCTTCTCCCGCTCAACCCGCTGCGGCACCTCTGGTCCAGCGGGGAACAAGCTGACGCAGCGCCACCGGTGCGACGAGCAATAGCCCGACGGCCGTCGCGGGCAAGCTCGGCGCCACCAGCAGAAGCGCGGCGATCACCAGAAGCAGGCGCTCTACCCAGTGGATCGGCGCGAAGAGCCACCCCGACACGGCAGAGGCGAGGACCCATATCCCCAGCGCCGCACCGGTGAAGGCGAGAAGGAACGCAGGCCAGGTGAACCCGTCCGTCACGATCAGAAGCGCGGGCTGGAACGCGAAGACGAAGGGCACAAGCGCCTTGCCCATGCTCAGACGGAAGGCCGTGTTCCCCGCCTTGAAGGCATTCGCCCCGGCGATCCCCGCCCCGGCGTAGGCCGCCATCGCCACGGGTGGTGTCACGTCCGCGAGCACTCCGTAATAGAAGACGAAGTAGTGGGCCACGAGGGGCTGAACCCCGAGAAGCCCCAGGATCGGCGCGGCGACTGCCACCATGATGATGTAGTTGGCGGTCGTCGGTATGCCGCAGCCCATCAGGATGCACACGATCGCCGTAAGGATCAGAGTGAAGAGCAGCGTCAGCGACGGCACCGTCATCAGCTCGAACGGCAGGAACGTCAGCGCATCGTGCAGCGACACCGCCCAGCCGCTCGCGATGCCCGTCACCATGTAGGCGATCTTGAAACCGACCCCGGTCAGCGTCACGACACCGATCACGACGCCGACGAGCGCTGCGGCCGCGGTCACCGACAGCGACTGCTTCGCGCCGAGAATGAACCCTTCCCAGACCCCGTGGGCCGTGCCCTTGATCCCCCCGACGATGCCAGACGCCATGACCTGCTGTATGGCGAGGACGACAATGCAGGCCGTGATCGAATAGAACGCGGCCGCGAAGGGCGTGCGGCCCGACAGAAGGACTGCGATGAGGATGAGAAGCGGCAAGACCGACAGCCAGCCGGCCTTCAGCACGCGCCAGGCGTTCGGGATCTCTTCGGGCGACAGGCCCCGCAGACCCAGCCGCCTCGCCTCGAGGTGGACCTGAACGAGAACGCCGAAGAAGTGCATGAACGCGGGCACGAGCGCTGCCGTCAGGATCGTGGTCAGCGGGAGTCCCAGGTATTCGATCATGAGGAACGCCACCGCCCCCATGACGGGCGGCGTGATCTGGCCACCCGTCGAAGCTGCGGCCTCGACCGCGGCGGCGAAATGGCGGGGATACCCGATGCGGATCATGGCCGGGATGGTCAGCGCGCCCGTCGTCACCGTGTTGGCGATGGACGAGCCCGAGATCGAGCCGAGGAGTGCGGACGACAGGACCGAGACCTTCGCCGGACCGCCTGCATAACGCCCCGCCAGAGCCGAAGCCACGTCGATGAACAACTGCCCCAGCCCGATCCGCGTCGCCATCACCCCGAACAGGACGAAGTGGAAGACGTAGGTCGCGATGACGCCCAGCGCCGTGCCGTAGATGCCTTGAGACGTGAGGTAGAGGTGGTTGACGATGTTCGACCAGCTTGCGCCGGGATGGACGAAGATGCCGGGCATCGACTTGCCGAAGTAGGCATAGGCGATGAACAGAATGGCGATGACCGGCAGCGGCCAGCCCATCGACCTCCGCACGGCCTCGAGCAGAACGACAATCAGGATCGTGCCCATGGCGACGTCTATGGGCAGCGGGTTCCCGACGCGGAACGCCAGATCGCTATAGATCCAGGGCACGTAGAGGGCGCTGACGAGGCCTGCGATGGCCATCGCCCAGTCAAGGAGCGGCATCCCGAACGGCGAGGTGACGCTGTGCGGGCGTTCCTTCCTGCCAAACGCCGAGAAGCTGAGGAAGACGACCATCAGGGTCACACCAAGATGCAGGCCGCGGTGGACGGTCGCCTGCGGGATGCCGAAGCCCGCCGTGTAGTAGTGATAGCACGACAGAAGGAACAGGACGGCGCCGAGGACCAGCGCCAGCGGCCAGACGAGAACGCGGAACCGCAACTCGGGATCGTATTCTTCCTCGATCGCCTGAAGCTCGTCGGCTGTCAGCTCGCGGACGTCCTCGTCCACTGCGTTCCTGTTCTCCACCATCGGCTGCGCTCCTGTCGGCCTTTGCAAAGGAAAGGGGCCGCGACGCTGGTTCGCGGCCCCTCCGGTCGGCTCGGGGTCCGGGACGCCGTCCCGAACCGCATCGGCTTACTGGAGCAGGCCGGCTTCCTTGTAGAACTTTTCGGCACCCGCATGGAGCGGCACACCGATGCCGTCGAGCGCGGTCTCCTTGGTGATGATCTTGCCCTTGGCATGGCCCGCGTCGAGCTGCTTGCGGGTGTTGTCGTTCCACAGGGCCTTCGTGATCTCGTAGATCAGGTCTTCAGGCTGATCCGCGCTGGTGATCCACTGAGCGCCCACCGAAAGCGTGTTCACGTCGTCGGGATTGCCCTCGTAGGTGCCGCCCGGCACGGTGTCGGTCGCGAAGAACTGGAACTGCTCGCAGATCGACGGCGCATCCTCGCAGCTGATCGGGATCACCTTGACGTCGTGCTGGCTCGCCAGCTCCGAGATCGCGCCCGCGGGATAGCCGCCCACGAAGAAGAACGCGTCCATCGCGCCATCCCGCATCCGATCCGCAGCCTGGTCGGGCTTCAGATATTCGGGCTGGATGTCTGCTTCGGACAGGCCATAGCCTTCGAGGATGATCTTGGCGTCGACAAGTGTGCCCGATCCCGGCTCGTCGAGCGACACGCGCTTGCCTGCAAGATCGGCAACGCCGGCGATGCCCGAGTCGGCGCTGGCGATCAGGTGGATGCTTTCGGGATAGAGGTTCGCGATGGTCCGCAGGTTCTCGACGGCCGGCTTTCCTTCCCAGATGCCGGTGCCGGTATAGGCCCAGGTCGCCACGTCGGACTGCGAGAAGCCGGACTCGAGCGTGCCGCCCGCGATTGCGTTGATGTTGGCGACCGAGCCGTTCGCCGACAGCGCCGAGGCCACGAGGCCCGGAACGCCGCAGGACCCGCCCTCTTCGCAGGGACGCGAGCCAGGCGGGTTCGAGATGGCATTGGCGAGAAGGCCCCCGATCGGATAATAGGTGCCGGCCGTGCCGCCCGTTCCGATGCGGAAGAAGGCCATGTCCTGCGCGCCTGCCGTCGAGGCGGCGAGCCCCGCCGCGAGTGCGACACTTGCGAGTATGTTAAGGTGTTTCATGTCGGTTCTTAACCTCCGCTGCATTTGACTGAGACCAGTTACGACCATCCGGAACGGGATCTCAAGGTCTGAACCCCCTTGAACACGGGCCCCCGACGCTGGGGCAATCGTATGCACATCTGACATGTCAGTTGCGCATATCTGAAGGTTCTCCTAGGATCAGGGCGATTCAGGGGGACGACTCGCTCATGTTCGGCATTTCCACAGCACTCCTCACACCGTTCGAGGAGAACGGCGCCATCGACCTCGCGCGTCTCGGGGCACACGCCCGCACGCTGATGACCGAGGGCGCCGACGGCGTGACCCTTTACGGCACGACAGGCGAAGGCGCCTCGATCGCGATGGACGAGCGCGAGGCGGGCATCGACGCTCTCTTGTCGGCGGGCATCCCGGCCTCGAAGATCGTTCTGGGTGTCTGTGCGAACTCACTGGGCGATGCCGCTCGGCAGGTTGCGCAGGGACGCGACAGGGGCGTGTCGGACTTCCTCCTGCTCCCGCCCTTCTACTTCAAAGGCAACAGCGACGACGGCCTCTTCGCCTGGCATTCGGAGCTATTCGCACGCACCGACGCCGAAGCGCGGTACATTCTTTACCACATTCCGCAGGTCTCGGGCGTCGGGCTCTCGGCCGGCCTCGTCGGCCGGCTCGTCGGCTCGGCGGGGAAGCGCATCCGCGCGATCAAGGACAGCTCCGGCAACTGGGACACGGCGCGGTCCTTCCTCGACCTGGGCAGCCTGACCGTTCTCGTCGGCGACGAGCGGCTTCTGCACCGCGCCATGGCACTTGGCGCCGGGGGAGCGATCACCGGCATGGCGAACCTCTACCCTGCCCGCATGAAGCGCATCGTCGAGACCGCAACAGAAGATACCGCCCTGTCCGAAGAGGTCACGCGCGTCGTCTCGGTCCCCGTGGTCGCCGCGCTCAAGACCCTCATCAGCGCGCGGACCGGCGACAAGGGCTGGAACCGCCTGCGCCCGCCGCTGGCCCCTCTTGACGCCGCCGCCCGCGCCACGCTCCTCCCGGCAGACGTCAGCGCCGCCTGACATGGCCGAGGCGAACACCCGTCTGCGCGACCACGCCTATTCCAGCTTCACCGAGAAGCTGCTGGCGCGCGACATCGAGCCGGGCCAGTTCGTCTCGCAGCGCGAATTGGTAGAGCTGACAGGAATGCCGCTCGGTGCGATCCGCGAGATGATCCCCCGGCTCGAGGCCGATGGGTTGATCCGCACCTCGCCCAAGCGCGGGCTTCAGGTGCTGGCCATCGACCTCGACCTCATCCGCAGCGCCTTCCAGCTTCGCCGCATCATCGAGGGCGAAGCCTTCGCGCGCTTCAGTGAGACTGCGGCCGACCAGGATCTGGCCCGCATCGCCGAGGACCACGCCTCGATCCGCCGAGAGGCGACCGAGGGGGTGACACCGGATCTCCTTTCTCGCGCGCAGCGCATGGACTGGGCGTTCCACGACCACGTGGTCGATCACATGCAGAACCGCATCATCTCGGACATCCACCGCGTCAACGCCATCAAGATCAGGCTGATCCGCAACGCCGACACGCGAATGCTGCCCGAACTCGTCGTTTCGGTCATGGACGAACACCTGACCGTCATTCAGGCGCTCGAGGCCCGCGATCCGGCACGCACGGTCGAAGCCATCCACGCCCACATCGACAGCGCCAAGCGAAGAGCGCTTGGAGTGTGAACCAGAACCCGGCAAAGTCCGGATCATATCGGAGGAGGAACCCATGACACTGACACTCAAGCGCGCCGCACTGGCGCTGATGACCACGGCGATACTCGCCGGCCCGCTTGCGGCGCAGGACAAGATCACGCTTCGCATGTCCACGCCCGCGTCCGAAACCGACCAGCGTTCCGTCGCACTGGCCGAGGTTTTCGGCCCGGCGGTCTCGGAGTTCGCGACCTACGAGCCGCACTACAACGCTTCGCTCATCGCCCAGAATTCCGAGCTCGAGGCCATCTCCTCGGGCGACCTCGAGATGTCCATCGCCTCGGCCCAGGAGTTGGCGCAGTTCTTCCCGGAATTTTCGATCTTCACCGCCGGCTATGTCCATCAGGACGCCGCGCACCAGGTCGCCGTCTTCAACGACGCACTGATGGATCCCTTCAAGCAGAAGGTCGAGGACGAGCTTGGCGTCAAGCTCCTCTCCGTCATGTACCTTGGCCGCCGGCATGTGAACCTGCGCCAGTGCAGGGACGAGGTGGACGTTCAGACGCCCGAAGACCTGGCAGGCATCAACCTGCGGATGCCCGGCACCGACGCCTGGCAGTTCCTTGGTAAGGCGCTTGGCGCGAACCCGACGCCGATGGCCTTCACCGAAATCTACACCGCACTTCAGACCGGCTCGGTCGACGGGCAGGACAACCCGCTCCCGACGGTCGTCGACGCGAAGTTTTACGAGGTGACCTGCCAGGTCGCGCTGACCTCGCACCTCGTCGACCTGAACTACATCGCATTGTCGAAGGCCGTCTGGGACGGGCTGACGCCCGAGCAGCAGGCGACCGTGCAGGAAGCCGCTGACGCCGCTGCCGAATCCGGACGCGAGAAGCAGCTCGCCAAGGAAGAGGAGCTGGTCGCCTTCCTCACCGAGAACGGCCTCGAAGTCTACGAGCCCGACCTCGCCGCCTTCCGCGCCCACGTTCAGGAGCAGTACCAGGGCTCCGAATTCGCGGCCTCCTGGCCCGAAGGCGTGCTCGAGCAGATCAACGCGCTCGGCAACTGACCGACGACGGGCGGCTCTCGGGCCGCCCGCCTGACGAAAAGGGGGGAGGACATGGCTGCACTCAAGGTGCTGCGCCGGGTTGCCGAGGCATTCGTCGGCACGCTGATGGCGCTGATGTTCCTGACGTTCGTCCTCCAGATCACCGTCCGCTACACCGCACGGCTCGGCTGGATCGCGGAGTCGGTTCCGCTTTTCAATCCAGGCCTTTACGGCTGGACCCTCGAGTTCTGCCTTCTGCTCTGGGTCTGGATCATCTTCGTCGGCTGCGCCTTCGTCGTCCGCGACGAGGATCACGTCACCTTCGACGTCCTCTTCAATCACGTCCGCCCCGGCCTGCGACGCTGGTTCCTGATCTTGGGCGGCCTCGCCATAGTCATCGGCCTCGGTGCGTCCATCCTGCCGACGTGGGAGAAGTTCTACATCCTGCGCCTCAAGAAGACGGCCACCCTTTCCAGCCTCTTCGGAGACTGGATCCGGATGCGCGACATCTACGCGGTCTATATCCTGTTCCTCGTCGCCGTCACCCTGCGCTATGCGTGGGTCGCCTGGGGCGCCATCCGCGGGACCGGCGCGAAAGAGGTCCACCACGGGCCCGGACGGCTCGACGAATGAGCGTCGAATTCCTCCTCTGCCTCGGGACGATCCTTGTCGTGGCGGGCATCGGGATGCCGATCGCTTATGCCATCCTCCTGTCCGCCATCGTCTACATGGCCGCCGCAGGGCAGGACATCGGTCTCGCCGGCAAAATCCTGATGGACGGGCTCTACAACAGCTTCATCCTGCTGGCCGTGCCCCTCTTCATCGTCGCCGCGAACATCATGAACGCCGGCACCATCTCGGACAGGCTCCTTGGGTTCTGCGTGGCGCTCGTCGGCCGCTTCCGGGGCGGCCTCGGTCACGTCAACGTGGTGGCCTCGCTGATCTTCTCGGGCATGTCCGGCTCGGCCGTCGCTGACGCCGCCGGCATCGGGCGGATCATCATCGAAATGATGACGAAGTCCGGCCACTACACACGCGGCTATGCCGCCGCGATCACGGCCGCCTCGGCCACCATCGGTCCGATCATTCCCCCTTCGATCCCGATGGTGCTCTACGCGCTCGTGTCGAACACCTCGATCGGGTACCTCTTCCTGGGCGGCATCGTCCCCGGTCTCCTGATGGGTGCCGTTCTCATGGGTATGAATACCTGGATATCGCACCGCCGGGGCTTCGCGCTCGAGGAGCCTGTCCCGCTGTCGGAACTTCCGCGCCGCGCCGTCTCGGCCTTCCCCGCGCTTCTGATGCCCGCGATCCTGCTCTACGGCATCTACGGAGGCGTCACGACGCCGACCGAGGCTGCAGCCGTCGCCGCCTTCTACGCCCTCGTCCTCGCCGCCGCCTTCTATCGCGCGCTCAGCCTGCGGGCCCTCGGCTCGATCCTCGTCGAGAGTGCGAGGTCGTCAGCAGCCGTCGGCCTCGTGATCGGAGGCGCGCTGATCCTGAACTACGTCGTGGCCTCCGAGAACATTCCGAACATCCTGGCGGCCCGGCTTGTCGGTCTCGATGTGTATCCGCTTGTGTTCCTGCTCGGGGTAAACCTGCTTCTCCTGCTTCTGGGCTGCATCCTCGACGCGACGACGATCATCCTGGTCATCATCCCGCTGTTCCTGCCGACCTGCCGCGAGCTTGGCATCGACCTTGTCCACTTCGGCGTGGTTGCCGTCGTGAACTGCATGATCGGCCTCATTACCCCGCCCTACGGCATCCTCCTTTTCGTCATCAACGCGGTCACCCGCATCCCCCTGGCCGAGATCATCCGCGAAATCTGGCTCTTCCTCGCCGTCCTCATCGTCGCACTCGCCGCCATGATATTCTTTCCCGGCATCGTCCTCTGGCTGCCCCGCGTCTTCGGCTACCCCGGCTGACCGCTCGTCTCCCGGAGCCGCTGCGCCCCTCCAATCCGCTTGACGCCGCGCGCGCGCCACCCTAATCACACAAGGCCTTCGGCGAGTTGGCGGAGTGGTTACGCAGCGGATTGCAAATCCGTGCACACCGGTTCGATTCCGGTACTCGCCTCCAAATCTCTCCTTCATGTCACGCGCGGCCTTTCGAACTCACCTTGCGCGCGGGCGCGGCTTCGGCATCATCGGCACGACATGCTCGCGATCCTTTCCAACCGGACATACTGCCACCTCTTCGCCGCGCAGGTCATTGCGTTGGTGGGGACGGGTCTTGCGACTGTGGCGCTGGGCCTTCTTGCCTGGCAGATAGCAGGCGAGGAGGCCGGGCTTGTCCTGGGCACGGCGCTGGCGATCAAGATGGTCGCCTATGTCACCCTCGCGCCGGTTGCCTCGGCTTTCGCGGACCGCGTGCCGAGACGCGCGATGCTGGTGGCGCTCGACCTGATCCGTGCCGTCGTGGCGCTGGCTTTGCCGTTCGTGGACGAGGTGTGGCAGATCTACGTGTTGATCTTCCTGCTTCAGGCCGCGTCTGCGGGGTTCACGCCGACGTTCCAGGCGACGATCCCGGACGTCCTGCCTGACGAAGCCGACTATACCCGGGCGCTGTCGCTGTCGCGCCTGGCCTATGATCTCGAAAGCCTGCTGTCGCCCATGCTCGCCGCCGCCCTCTTGACCGTCGTCAGCTTTCCCGTCCTCTTCGGCGGGACGGTCATCGGCTTTCTCGCCTCGGCCGCTCTCGTGCTCACGTCCACGCTGCCGTCCCCCAAACCCGTTCGTCGGCGAGGCATCCTCGACCGCACGACGCGCGGCATCCGCATCTATCTCGCGACGCCGCGCCTGCGCGGTCTCCTCGCCCTGAACCTCGCGGTGGCCTCGGCCGGCGCAATGGTGATCGTAAACACGGTCGTGATCGTCAAGGCGGACTTCGGCCTCGAGGAGGCGCAGGTCGCCCTGGCGCTCGCGGCATTCGGAGGCGGGTCGATGATCGCGGCTCTCCTCCTGCCCCGGGTCCTGGAAAAAAGACCGGATCGCCCCGTGATGATTGCGGGAGCGCTGGTCCTGGCGGCGGGAACGGCGCTCGGTCCCCTGGCGGGATCGCTCCCCGCGCTGATGGCGCTGTGGCTCGTGCTTGGCTTCGGCTACAGCCTGACCCAGACGCCGACGGGCCGGCTTCTGCGCCGCTCGTCGCAGCCCGAGGATCGGCCCGCCCTCTTCGCCGCGCAATTCGCCCTCAGCCATGCCTGCTGGCTGCTCACCTATCCCCTGGCGGGGTGGCTTGGCGTGACATTCGGCCTTGACCCGACCTTCCTCGCGATGGCGTTCATCGCTGCAGTTGGCGTCGCGCTCGCGATCAGGATCTGGCCGGCAGACGAGCCGGACGCCCTGCCCCACAGCCATGCCGACCTGCCCTCCGATCACCCGCATCTGCGCGAGCACGGGCGAGACGGCCACCGTCATGCCATCGTCATCGACGATCTTCACCACCACTGGCCGACGCTCTCCACCTGACGCTGCGACAGGGGCGCCCTGCGGCGACGGAGTTACTCGCTCCTCCGACCACGGTCGGAACCTTTGCCTGCCCGGGACATTGAGCCAGGGCGGAATGAGGGGAAGAGCATGGACGTCACGCTCAGCATCAACGGCACCGATCACAGGCTGGATCTTGACCCCAGGGTCACGGTCCTCGACGCGCTTCGGCATCATCTGGGCCTCACCGGCACGAAGAAGGGCTGCGACCACGGGCAATGCGGGGCCTGCACCGTCCTGCTGAACGGGCGGCGGGTGAATTCCTGCCTCACGCTGGCGGTCATGCACGACGGTGACGAGATCACGACGATTGAAAGTCTGGGAAGCCCGGACGCGCTCAACCCGCTTCAGGATGCCTTCGTTAGAAACGATGGCTTCCAATGCGGCTATTGCACGCCGGGGCAGATCATGAGCGCAACCGCGATGCTGCAAGAGGCCGAGGACGGCTGGCCCTCCTATATCTCCCGCTCGCTCGAGACAGACCCGGACCTTACGGATGAAGAGATCGCCGAACGCATGAGCGGCAACCTCTGCCGGTGTTCGGCTTACCCTCGCATCCGTCAGGCGATTGCCGAAGTGCGCGACGCGCGCGGGATGGCGGCGGAATGAAGCCCTTCGACTACGCGCGCGCAGGCGACGTCGCCGAAGCCTCCCGCCACACAGCCAAGGGGGCGACCGTCATCGCGGGCGGAACGAACCTTCTGGACCTGATGAAGCTTCAGGTGATGACGCCGTCGGCACTCGTCGACATCACGCGGACAGGGCTCGATGGCATCGAAGAAAGCAATGGCGGCCTTCGCATCGGCACGCTGGTCACGAACTCGGACCTCGCCGTGCACCCCATTGTCCGTAAAAGCTATCCCGTCCTGTCCCGCGCCCTTCTTTCGGGGGCGACGGGGCAACTCAGGAACAAGGCGACGACGGGCGGAAATCTTCTCCAGCGGACGCGGTGCCCCTATTTCTACGACACGGCTGCCGCCTGCAACAAACGCGAACCCGGGACCGGCTGCGCCGCTCTCGAAGGGCGCAACCGCGTCTGCGGTATCCTGGGCACGTCGCCCCACTGCATCGCCACACATCCATCCGACATGGCGGTGGCGATGATGGCCCTGGGGGCTCAGGTCGAGATCGAAGGCCTGAACGGCACGCGTGCCGTTCCGCTCGACGACTTCTATCGCCTGCCGGGCGACACGCCGCATATCGAGACCTGTCTCGAAGAAGGCGACGTCATCACCCATGTCACCCTGCCCGCGCCGCCCGAAGGCACGCAAGGGTACGTGAAGGTCCGCGACCGCGCGTCCTACGCCTTCGCCCTCGTGTCCGTCGCCGCCATCGTTCGGTTCGACGGCGGGCGCGTCGTCTCCGGTCGGCTCGCCTTTGGCGGCCTCGCGCCCCGACCCTGGCGGACGGATGCCGTCGACGCCGTGCTGGAGGGCAAATCGCCCCTCGATGCCGCCGAAGCCGCCGCCGACGCCCTTCTCAGCGAGGCCGAGGGGCATGGCGACAACGACTTCAAGATCCTCCTTGCCCGCCGCACCTTGCGCCGAGCGATGCGCGAACTCAGCGAAAGCCAGGCCTGATGTCCCTTGACCAATCCCCCGACCAGACGACCGAGCTTACGATGGACAAGGCACAGCCTCGCCTTCTCGACGCGATGTCGCAGGGCCTCCTCGGCACCCGCCTGTCACGCCCGGAGGGAGCACTCAAGGTCACCGGACGGGCCGCCTATGCCGCCGAGCATCTGCCCGACAACCTCGCAACCGGGGTCCTCGTCCGCGCCACGATCACGAAAGGCAAGGTCAGCCACATCGACAGCGATGGCGCCAAGGCGATGAAGGGCGTGCTGGCCGTCTTCAACGGCGATCCCCTTGTCCGCAACCCCGCTCAAGGTCAGGCAGGCGAGGCGCCCGCGCAGGTTCTGCCCGAGGTCCATTACTTCGGCCAGCCGATTGCCCTGGTCGTCGCCTCGACATTCGAGCAGGCGCGCGCGGCGGCACAGTCGATGACGGTGACGTATGAAGAAGAGGACGCCGAAGTCGAGCCCGCGACCGCCTCGACGGTCGACAAACCGAAGAAAAGCCAGAGCGACACGGGCGACCTCGAAGGTGCCCTCCGCGACGCGGCGACAGCGATAGACGTCACCTATGCCACGGCCCCTCATACCTCGGCGGCGATGGAACCTCATGCCTCGGTCGCCGAGTGGAAGGATGGACGCCTGACCCTTCACGGCTCCTACCAGATGCTGAAGCACAACCTGGCCGAACTGGCCGACGCGCTCGATATGTCCGAAGACAACGTCCGCATCCTCGCCCCCTATGTCGGCGGAGGGTTCGGCAGCAAGCTCGGCATCGCGCCGGAGGCGGTCGCGGCAGCTCACGCGGCGCGCGAACTGAAGCGGCCCGTCCGCGTCGTCATGGGCCGCGATCAGGTGTTCCAGATGACCCTTCGCCGGTCCGAGACCACGCAGCGCATCAGGCTCGGCTGCGATGCGTCCGGCAGGATGACCGCCCTCGCGCATGAAGACAGGGTCTCGAACCTGCCGGGCGAGGCGTTCTCCGAACCCGTCGCCCAAGGCACCCACTTCCTCTACGGCGGCGAGAACCGCCGCTTCACGCACGAAGTCGCCCGCATCCATCGCCCCGGCACGGGCTCGGTGAGAGCTCCCGGCGAGGCCGTCGGCATGATCGCCCTCGAATGCGCGATGGACGAACTTGCCGAGGCGACGGGCATCGACCCCATCGAACTCCGCGTGATGAACATGCGTGAGACAACCCCGGCGGATGGCCTGCCCTATTCCGAGCGGGGGCTCGAGCGCTGCCTGCGCGAGGGCGCAGCGCGCTTCGGATGGGACGGACGCCGCCCGGCGGCGCAGCGGCTCGACGGCGACTGGTGGATCGGCATGGGTGTCGCATCAGCCGTGCGGACCAACCAAATGGAGGAATCCGTCGCCCGCGTGACTCTCCAGTCCGACGGCACGGCGCTTGTCGAGACCGACATGACCGACATCGGTACAGGCTCCTATGCCATTCTCACCCAGATCGCCGGCGAGATGCTGGGCCTTCCCGCCAAAAAGGTCCGGGTTCGCATCGGCGATTCAGACCTGCCCAAGTCCAGCGGCTCTGGCGGGAGCTTCGGCGCGCAGTCCTGTGGATCGGCGGTCTTCCTGGCCTGCAAGGGTCTGAGGGAGTGGATCGCAGACAAACTCGACGTGTCTCCAGCCGATTTGACCCTTCGCGACGGAGTCGCCACGGGCGGCAACGTCCAGATGTCGCTCGCCGATTTCGCGGGGCTGCCCCAGACGTCCGAGGGTCACGTCAAGCCGGGTGACACCGCCGACGACTTCGCCATCGCCGGATACGGCGCGCACTTCGCCGAGGTGGGCGTTCACGCCGACACGGGCGAGGTTCGTGTCCGCCGAATGCTTGGCATCTTCTCGATCGGTCGCGTCCTGAACCGGCTCACTGCTGAAAGCCAGTGCCACGGCGCCATGATCTGGGGCATCGGATCCGCGCTGACCGAAGAACTCATGCACGACCCCCGGGATGGGCGGATCGTCAATCACAACCTTGCCGAGTACCATGTCCCGGTCCACCTCGACGTCCCGCAGCTCGATGCCATTCTCCTCGAGGACACCCGAGACGACCAAGCCAATCCCATTCAGGCGAAGGGCATCGGCGAGCTTGGGATTTCGGGGGCGGCCGCCTCGATCGGAAACGCGGTCTTCAACGCCTGCGGTGTCCGCGTAAGGGACTTCCCCATGACGCCCGACAAGATCATCGCGGGGCTGCCCGACCGGCCCTGAGCCAGTTGACCTGTGACAAAGTCACCGACACGCGTCCCGTGCGATCCTAGCCTTCTCGTCGTCATGCACAGGAGGCTGGAAAATGACACGCAACGAAGGCTCGCTCGACCGCATTCTCAGGATCATCGTCGGTATCGGCCTGATCTCCCTCGTCTTCATCGGGCCGCAAACCCCCTGGGGCTGGATCGGCGTCGTGCCGCTTCTGACCGGGCTGATAGGGTGGTGCCCGATTTATTCGCTCTTCGGGTTTCGAACCTGCCCCATGACGCAGCGCTGACCGGCGGCTGCAATGAGCTGATCTCCCGCCGCCTGAACGAAGAAGGGCCGCGCCTGCCGAACGCGGCCCCTCTCCACAAGTCCCGTCGCTGTCAGCTCGCGGCCAGAACCGCGCGGCCCGTCAACTCCTTGACGAGGTGCGCGCGATAGGCGCCCGAGCCGTGGATATCGGCGATCATGTCGTCGGCTGACACCGACAGGCCCGCCAGCGCATCCGCCGAGAAGTTCGACGACAGCGCGCTTTCGGCCTCGCTCCAGCGGAACACGCCGTCGTTGCCGGCACCCGTGACCGCGACCCGTACGCCGTCGGCGAAACGGGCGACGAAGACGCCGACCATGGCAAAGCGCGAGGCAGGCTGCAGGAACTTCTGATAGTTCGCGGCCTGCGGGATCGGGAAACGCACCTCGGTGATGATCTCGCCCTCGTCCAGAGCGGTCGAGAACATGCCCTGGAAGAACTCGTCGGCGGCGATCTCGCGCCGGTCCGTCTTGATCGTGGCACCCGTGCCCAAGGCCGCGGCGGGATAGCAGGCCGCGGGATCGTTGTTGGCCAGCGAGCCGCCGATGGTGCCGCGGCTGCGGACCGCGGCATCGCCGATGTGCGACGCAAGTTGCGCCAGTCCGGGGAAGACCCCCCCGGCCTCCCGCGCCACGATGGCGTGGGTCGTGCCCCCCTTGACGATCAGCGTGTCGCCCGAAGACGAAACACCCTTCATGCCGGGGATTCCGCCCAGGCTCACGAGCCGTGTCGGCGAGGCAAGCCGCGCCTTCATCGTGGGCAGAAGCGTCTGTCCGCCGCCGAGAGGCATCGCGTCCTCGTGGCGGAGGGCCGCGACCGCATCCTCGATGGAACCGGGCTTCTGGAATTCGAAGTTGTACATGATGTCTCTCCTTCTGCCCTTGTCAGCTGTTGTGGATCGCGTCCCAGACGCGCGAGGGCGTCAGGGGCATGTCGATGTGGGTGACGCTCGACCGGCCGGCGCGCTGAAGCGCGTCGATGACCGCGTTGACCAGCGCCGGCGGCGAGCCGATGGCGCCCGCCTCGCCGCAGCCCTTCACGCCAAGCGGGTTGTGCGTGCAGGGTGTGTTGGCCGAATGGTCGACCTTGAACATCGGCACGTCGTAGGCGCGCGGCATGGTGTAATCCATGTAGCTCGCCGACAGAAGCTGGCCGTTCTCGTCGTAGACCGCGTTCTCCATCAGCGCCTGACCGATGCCTTGGGCGATGCCGCCGTGGACCTGGCCTTCGACGACCATCGGGTTGATGACGTTGCCGAAGTCGTCGGCCGCGGCGAAGGACATGACCTCGACCTTGCCGGTGCCCGGATCGACTTCGACCTCGCAGGCATAGCAGCCTGACGGATAGGTGAAGTTGGCCGGATCGTAGAAGGCTGTCTCCTCGAGCCCCGGCTCGATCCTGTCGAGCGGGAAGTCGTGCGGGATATAGGCCTTCAGCGCAACGTCGCCGAAGGGCACGTTCTTGTTCGTGCCCCTGACCGAGAAGACGCCGTCCTCGAAATCGACCTCGGCGTCGCCCGCCTCCATCATGTGACCTGCGATCAGCTTGGCCTTGGCGATGATCTTTTCGGTCGCCCGGACCACGGCCGAGCCGCAGACCGCAAGGCTGCGAGAGCCATAGGTGCCCATTCCGAAGGGAATCTTCGCCGTGTCGCCGTGGACGATCTCGATCTTGCTCTCGTCGATGCCAAGCCGGTCCGCCACGATCTGCGGGAAGGTCGTCTCGTGACTCTGGCCGTGGCTGTGAGCGCCGACCATGACGCTGATCGTGCCGGTGGCGTTCACCCGCACCGTCGCCGCGTCATAAAGGCCGACACGGCCCCCGAGCGCGCCCACGAGGTTCGACGGCGCGATGCCGCAAGCCTCGATGTAGGACGAGATCCCGAGGCCGCGCAGCTTGCCGCGCGAGGCGCTGTCGTTCAGCCGCCGTTCGAAGCCAGAGAGGTCGGCGATCGCCTCCAGCCGGTCCATGACGGCGTCATAGTCCCCGGTGTCGTATTCCAGCGCCACCGGCGTGGTGTAGGGAAACTGGTGCGGCTTGATGTAGTTCTTGCGCCTGATCTCGATGGGGTCGATGCCCAACTCGCGGGCGCACTTGTCGATGACGCGCTCGAGGCTGAAGGTCGCCTCGGGCCGGCCCGCGCCCCGGTAGGCGTCGACGGGCACGGTGTTGGTGAAGACGCCCTTCACGTTCACGTAGACGTTCGGGACGGTGTAGTTGCCCGCCATCAGCGTGCCGTGCAGGAAGGTCGGCGTCGCGGTGGCGAAGTTCGACAGATAGGCGCCGAGGTTCGCGAAGGTTTCGGTCCGCACGGCGATGAAGTTGCCGTCGAAATCGGTCGCCAGCTCGATCTTCGTGACGTGGTCGCGGCCATGCGCGTCGGTGAGGAAGGCCTCGCTGCGCGAGCAGGTCCACTTGACGGGCCGCCCGATCCGCTTTGCGGCGGCAAGGACGAGAGCCTCCTCGCCGTAGTGATAGATCTTCGAGCCGAAGCCGCCGCCCACGTCGGGAGCGACCACGCGCAGCTTGTTCTCGGGGATGCCCATGACGAAGGCGCAGACCAGAAGCCGCGTCAGGTGCGGGTTCTGGCTGGTGGTGTAGAGCGTGTAATCCTCGGTCCCCGGATTGAAGTCGCCGATCGAGCAGCGCGGCTCGATCGGGTTCGGAGACAGGCGGTTGTTGCGCAACTCCAGCGTCGTGACGTGCGGAGCGCCTTTGATGGCCTCGTCCACGGCGGCGCGGTTATCCTCGATCCAACCCCAGTCGAAGCAGACGTTCGACGCGACCTCGTCATGGACGCGGTTCGACGTGTCGGACGCCGCCTGCCGAAGGTCGACGATGGCCGGAAGCTCTTCGATGGTCGCGTCTATCGCCTCGGCGGCGTCGCGAGCCTGCTCGGCGGTCTCGGCGATGACGGCTGCGTAGGCGTCGCCGACGTGACGGACCTTGCCGTGCGCCAGAACGGGCCGCTTGGGCTCGGTCATGGGCGTGCCGTCGCGGCTGTGGATCAGCCAGCCTGCGGGATTGCCGCCGACCTCGGCGAAGTCCTCGCCGGTGAAGACCGCCAGCACGCCGGGCATCGCCTCGGCGGCTGAGGTGTCGATGGACACGATCTTGCCGTGCGCCACGTCGGAGCGCGCAAAGGCGGCATAGGTCTGGTCCTTCAGCACGATGTCGTCGGTGTATTGACCGCGGCCGGTGATGAAGCGCTTGTCCTCGCGGCGCTTGGTCGATGTGCCGATCACTGAATCCTTGGGCATGTCGCCTGTCTCCTCCCTCTGGGCCTCACTCGGCCGCGATCGCGACCGGCTGGCCGGAGGCCGCCATGATCGCCTTGACGATGTTGTGGTAGCCGGTGCAGCGGCAGATGTTGCCGTCGAGATATTCGCGGATCTCGTGCTCGTTCGGCTTCGGGTTCTCCTTGAGGAGCGCCGCCGCCGACATGATCATGCCCGGGGTGCAAAAACCGCACTGAAGCCCGTGATGCTCCTGGAAGGCGGCCTGGATCGCGTGAAGCGTCCCGTCCTTGCCCGCCATGCCCTCGATTGTCTTCACCTGCGCGCCCTCGGCGTCAGCCGCCAGCATCGTGCAGGCCTTGACCGGCTCGCCGTCGACATGGACGACGCAGGCGCCGCACTGGCTGGTGTCGCAGCCGACGTGCGTGCCGGTCAGGCCCAGGTCCTGGCGCAGGTAGTCGACAAGCAGGCGGCGGTCCTCGACCTCGCGGGCGACCTCCTTGCCGTTGACGGTCATCGAAATCTTCATGTCTTCTCCTCCCTCAGAGTCTCGATCCTAGCCGAAGATACGGCCGAGCAATCCCTTTTTCTTGGCGGTTTCCTGCTCGGCGGGCGTCGCGTTCGCCGTCGCGGCAGTTGCCGTGGACGAGGCCTCGACAGGGGCGGCGGACGCCACCTGCCCGGCCTCGACGGTCTCCTGGAAGCGCTGGAAGAACTGGTCCGCCAGCCGCTTCGTGAAGCTGTCGATGATCCGGCTGCCGAGCTGCGCGAGCTTTCCGCCCACGCTGGCCTCGGCGTCGTAGATCAGCCGGGTACCGCCGTCCTGCGGCTCGAGCCGCACCGTGGCGCCGCCCTTGGCGAAGCCCGCAGCGCCACCCTTGCCTTCGCCGACCAGCTTCAGGCTCTGTCCCTCGACGATGTCCTGAAGCTTGACCTGACCCTTGAAGGTCGCCTTCACGGGGCCGACCTTCTGCGTGACGACGGCCTCGAACCCCTCCGAGGGGTTGCCGGTCATCGACTCGCAGCCGGGAACGCACTGCCTCAGGATGTCGGGATCCAGAAGAGCCTCCCACACCTTCTCCGGCGGGGCGGCGATCTGCCGTTCTTCAGAAAGCTTCATGGCGATATCGTCCTTCTCGCGGCCAGACTACGGATCATGCGCGGTCCGCGATATGCGACCTTTGGGGGCATTGCGTCACCGCTCGGGGGGCAGAAGGGTCAGGCTATCGTCGACGAACGACGCGGCTGCCAAATCTTCGTTTGCCCGGTGCCGACCAAGAGACGTGTTGGACAAGGATCCCATTGTGCTAACCTCACCCCGGTATCCTGTCGCCACGGAAGGCCTGCGCGTCTTGCGGAACACGCTCATCATCGACGATCACCCGCTGTTCTGCGACGCGCTCTCGATGACGCTCCGCATGGTTGTCGGCGTCGACACGGTGCGCGACGCGCCCGACCTTGGCACCGCCATCGACATGCTCGACACGTCGGCGCCGCCCGACATCATCCTTCTCGACCTGAACCTTCCCGACGTAAGCGGCCTCGACGGGCTGTTGCGCCTGAAGAAGGCCGCGGGCGATGTGCCCGTCATCGTCGTGTCCTCGATCTCGGATCCTGCCATGATGCGCGCCGCCATCCGCGCCGGCGCCTCGGGCTTCGTGCCGAAGCACAGCGCGCGCGAGGTCTTCCAATCCGCCTTCCGCACCATCGCCGCCGGCGGCGTCCACCTGCCCGAAGGCGTGGCCGCAGATGCCGACGAGAGCCCGGGCGAGACGCGCCGCCTCGACGCGCTCGAACGCATGGGCCAGCTGACGCGCCAGCAGATGAAAATCCTCGAGCTGATCTGCGAGGGCAAGCTGAACAAGCAGATCGCCTTCGACCTCGCCATCGCCGAGGCGACCGTAAAGGCGCATGTCACCGCCATCATGCGCAAGCTCGGCGTCCAGAGCCGGACGCAGGCGGTCCTGATCGCGCAGGAGGCGAACTTCGGGAAGATGTTGCACGACCGCTGACGCACCAGCACACTAGCCGAATTCATACGGGGAGGACGGAATGGACAGCGGCAGAGGGTCCGCCGACGCCGCGGGTCAGGCGCGCAGGGGCCTCTTCGTCCAGGAATTCGAGGTCGGCGACCGGGCCGGCCTCCGTCGCGCGCGCGCCGCGTCGGTCGAGACGCCACTCGCCCTCGTGATCCTCTTCGTCTGCCCCACTGCCGATATCGCCGCCGTCATGGCCGAGGCGGCCCGCACCTTCGGCGAGACGCCCGTGATCGGCTGCACGACGGCGGGCGAGATCGGCCGGGCCGGCTATTCCGAGAACCGCATCGTCCTTCTCGGCTTTCCTTCGGACCATTTCGCTGCCGAAAGCGTGCTCCTGCATCCCGTCGACGAGATCGACAAGGTCGACCTCGTGTCCGGCATGATCCGCCGCCGCGCCCGCCTGACGGTCGAGCGGCCGGGCTGGAACAACGAATTCGCCTTCCTGCTCGTCGACGGCCTGTCGCTGGCAGAGGACCGCGTCGCCGCCGCCTGTTCCGACGCGCTCGGCCCCGTGCCGCTCTTCGGCGGCTCGGCGGGCGACGGCACCCGCTTCCGCTCCACCTCGGTCGCCATAGGCGGCGAGGTCTATTCGAACGCCGCCGTCCTCACCTACTTCCGCACCGACTGCCGGATCCGCGTCTTCAGCCTCGACCACCTGATCCCGACCGAGCACCGCATGGTCGTCACCGGCGCCGACCCCAAGCGCCGCGTGGTGCGTGAAATCAATGCCGAACCCGCCGCGCGCGAATACGCCCGCATCCTCGGCAAGGACCCCGAACAACTCGACACCTTCACCTTCGCCGCGCACCCCGTCGCGGTCCGCTTCGGCGGCAAGCACCACGTTCGCGCCATCCAGCAGGTCAAGGACCGCGAGGAGCTGGTGTTCTTCTCTGCCATCGAGGAAGGCCTCGTCCTGTCGCTGGCCGACACCGAACACATGGGCACGCACCTCGAACGCGAACTCGCGGCCCTGTCGCAGGACGTCACGCCGGACGCGATCATCGCCTGCGACTGCATCCTCCGACGGCTCGAGGCGCAGGAGAAGCAGTTGACGCGCGAGGTGTCGGACATCCTCGCCCGCCACGGCGTCATCGGCTTCTCGACCTACGGCGAGCAGATGGGGGGCATGCACGTCAACCAGACCATGACGGGGGTCGCCATCTATCCGCCCGAGGCCGGCTGATGCGGGGCCTCGTGATGAACGCCGCCGACTCGATCGAGCGGCAGAACGAGAAGCTCCTCAAGATCACCGAGGTGCTGATGCGCCGGGTCGAGCAGGTGACGAACGACGGCGGCGCGGCCTACGAGCACTTTCAGCGCGCGGTCATGCTTGAGGACCAGGTCCGCACCCGCACGCGGGAACTGGAAACGGCGCTCGACCTCCTGAACCAGTCGAACGCGCAGCTCTCCGGCGCCATCCGGTCGGCCGAGGCCGCGCGCAACACCCTCACCGATGCCATCGAGACGGTCCGCGAAGGCTTCGGCCTCTTCGACGAGGACGATCTCCTGGTCCTTTGCAACAGCCGCTTCGCGATGTTCATGCCGGACATCCGCGAACACCTCCGCACCGGCCTGTCGTTCGAGGACTACATCGACCGCGCCAGCCGCTCGCGCTTCCTGAACCTTCCCGCCGGCCAGACCCCCCGGCAGTGGGCCGACCGCCGCCGCGCCCGCCACCGCGACGACCACATCGTCTTCAACGTCTCGATCACCGGCGACAGGTGGGTCCAGATCTCGGAGCACCGGACCGAGGCGGGCCAGACCGTCGTGCTTCAGACCGACGTGACCGACATCATGCGGATCGAGCGTCGCGAGAGATCGCGCATCCTCGACAACCAGTCCCGCCTGATCGGCGCCACGCTCGAACACCTCGACCAGGGCGTGTGCATCTTCGACAACGCCGGCGTGCTGATGGGCTGGAACAACCGGGCCGCCGAGCTTCTGGGGATGCCGCTCGCCGCCCTGCGGCTGGGGACGCCCCTGTCGTCGCTTCTCGAGCAGGCTGCCCATTTCGACCTGCGACCGGCCGGCGGGCCGACCATCGCCGACTGGATCGCGATCGAGGGCGCCCGCCCGCCGCTCGCCTACGAGATGACGCACCCGCCGGGCATCGTCCTCAAGGTCGACGCCCGCGAGATGCCGGACCGGGGCTTCGTGGTGTCGTTCAGCGACATGACGCAGGAACGCCGCGCCGCCGCCGAGCTTCGCCGCGCGAAGGAAACGCTCGAGCGCCGCGTCGTCGAGCGAACGCTCGATCTCGAAGACGCCCTGACCGCCGCCGAGCGGGCCAACGCCTCGAAGATCCGTTTCGTCGCGGCGGCGAGCCACGACCTCCTCCAGCCCCTGTCGGCGGCGAAGCTCTTCGTGTCCTCGCTGGCCGAGGCCCCCGACGGCGACACCGCCCGCATCGCCGCGAAGACGCAGAACGCGCTTGAAAGCGTCGAAAGCATGATCGAGTCGCTTCTCGCCATCTCGAAGCTGGAAACGGTCGAGACCTTCGAGGTCGGTCCGGTCGATCTGACGCGGCTTCTCGCCCAGCTTCGCGCGGAGTTCGCCCCGGCGGCCGCCGCCAAGGGTCTCGACCTCCGGGTGGTCGGCAGCTCGGCCTGGGTCGAAAGCGACCGTACCTATTTCCGCCGCATCGTGCAGAACCTGATCGGTAACGCGATCCGCTATACGCCGTCAGGCAAAGTCCTCGTCGGCGTGCGCCACCGCGGCGGCACGGTCAGGATCGAGGTCCACGACACCGGCCCCGGCATCCCCGAGGAGAGCCAGGAGGAGATCTTCAAGGAGTTCCACCGCCTCGACGCCCGCGCCTCCGCGTCCGAAGGGCTTGGCCTCGGCCTCGCCATCGTCGACCGGGCCTGCGCGCTTCTCGGCCATCCCCTCGGCCTCCGCTCGGAGGTGGGGCGCGGATCGACCTTCAGCGTGACCGCCCCGCTTGCCGTGCCCCCCTTCGTCATGCGCCAGACGCAGGCCATAAGCCACGTCGCCGATACCGGCCGCCTCGTCCTTCTGATCGAGGACGACGACGAACTGCGCGAAGCTCTCGAACTCGCGCTCGGCCGGCGGGCACATCACGTCATCGACGCGCCCGGCATCGAAGCGGCCCTCGCCCTCGTCGCCGACCTCGACCTTCTGCCCGACGTCTGCCTCGTCGACTATCAACTCGGCGACGGCACGACGGCCTTCGACGGTCTCGATCGCCTCCGCGCGGGCTTGCCCGGCGTGCCCCTGTGCATGCTGACCGCCAACCGCGCGCCTCAGGTTGCCGAGCGATGCGCAAAAGAGGGGATGGAACTGATCCAGAAGCCCGTCGACCTCGACACCCTCGACCGTGCGCTGAAGCGCCTCGCCGTCGGCGGCTGAGGGCTGGCAAGACGCGCGCAATCCCGCTAGACCGCGAAGGACACGCCCTCAGCCCGGACCCTTGCCCACATGCCCACCCGCGCCGGATTCGTCGCCCTGATCGGAGAGCCGAACGCCGGCAAGTCGACGCTTCTGAACCGCATGGTCGGCGCGAAGGTGTCCATCGTCACCCACAAGGTCCAGACCACCCGCGCCCGCATCCGCGGCATCGCGATGGAGGGCGAGAGCCAGATCGTCTTCGTCGACACGCCGGGCCTCTTCCGCCCGCGCCGGCGGCTTGACCGCGCGATGGTCGCCGCCGCCTGGGGCGGGGCTGCCGATGCCGACGTCGTGGTCCTGATGATCGAGGCGCACCGCGGCGTGACGCCCGGCGTCGAGGCGATCCTCGAGCGTCTGGCCGAGATCGGCCAGGGCCGCACCGTGGCGCTCGCCATCAACAAGATCGACCGCGTCGAGGCGCCCGTCCTCCTCGACCTGACGCGCGACATGAACGAGCGCTTCTCGTTCGAGAAGACCTTCATGATCTCGGCCGAAAAGGGCTTTGGCGTCGCCGACTTGCGCAAGTGGCTGGCGGAGACCGTGCCGGAAGGCCCGTGGTTCTATCCCGAAGACCAGATCGCCGACATGCCGATGCGCATGATCGCGGCCGAGATGACGCGCGAGAAGCTGACTCTGCGCCTGCACGAAGAACTTCCCTACCAGCTCACGGTCGAGACCGAAGCCTGGGAAGACCGCAAGGACGGCAGCACACGGATCGACCAGGTCGTCTACGTCGGACGCGACGGCCACAAGGGCATCGTCCTCGGCAAACGGGGCGAGACGATCAAGACGATCGGACAACTGGCGCGGGCGGAGATCTCGGCCTTTCTCGAACGGCCCGTCCACCTGTTCCTGACCGTCCGCGTGCGCGAGAACTGGCAGGACGAGGCCGAGCGCTATTCCGAGATGGGCCTCGACTTCCGGGACGGGTCGGAGTGACAGAACAGTCCGCGCACCGCGACGTGGCGCTCTGGAGCTACGAGCGGCCCTCGCGCGGATACTTCGGCTATCACCTGCGCGCGGCCAACGCCGAGGCGCGTCTTCGGCTGAGGCAGCGCCTGGCTCCGCTCCGTCTCGGCGACGCGCACCGCCTGCGGTTCGGCGGCAGGATCGAGGATCCATTGCCGTGGTCGCGGGTCCTGCACCCCGACGTCCTTATCACCGTCGGCACCAGCGCCGGTCGGGCGGACGGCACGCTGTCGCTTGCCATCGAGCTGGACGACCTTCGCGACCTCCTGGGGCTTCTCGATGGCGTTCCGCCTGACCAGGAATCGAGCGTCACCGTCGAGACCGACGACGGCGCCCGTCCCCTATGGATATGGTGGGACCCGTGACGCGGCTGACGTCGGGCTTCTGGGTCTCGGCCTACCTGACGCGACTGCGCCTGGCAGACATTCCCGCCTTCGTCGTGCGCAAGGGCGACGTGACCGCGGGCGCGGTCCTCGTCAAGCTCAACACGCTGGACGGCCGTGCCGTCTGCTTCCAGCGGTCCTTCGACCTGATGACCGGCGACCGGGCCTGGGTCGTTCTGACCGATGGCGACGAGGCCGAGGTCGACGCCTCCATCGCCAGACAGCGCCGCTTCGATCCCGACCTCTGGGTCATCGAGGTGGAGGACAAGGCGGGCCGCCACCTTCTGGACGAGCCGGGGCTGGCCAGCTAGGCCGTCAGTCACTTCGATCTCTTGTCCTTCACGACCTCTTTCACCAACTTCCCGAACTTCCGTTCCCGGGCATGACGCTCGGCAAGGCTTTCGGTGTTGTGGCGATCCTCGGCGACAAGCTTCTTCCAGCGCGCCATGCGAGGCTCGTCCAAGACGCCCGCCTCCATCGCGGCCCGTACGGCGCAGCCCGGTTCGGTCTCGTGGGCGCAGTCGCGGAACTTGCACTGTGTGGCAAGGTCCTCGATGTCGCCGAAAAGCTCGGAGAGCCCCGCGCCGACATCGGAAAGCTGCAGCTCGCGCATGCCGGGCGTGTCGACGACGCCCGAGCCTTCCTCGGTGAACAGAAGCTGACGGCGCGTGGTCGTGTGCCGGCCGCGCGAGTCGTCCTCGCGGACCGCGCCCGTCTCGACCTTGTCTTCGCCCAGCAACGCGTTGACCAGCGTCGATTTTCCTACGCCGGAGGTGCCGAGGAACGCAACGGTGCGGCCGAGCCCCAGCCAGGGCTTCAACGCCTCCCTCACGGCGGGGGTCCGCGCATCGACCGTCAGCACCGGGACCTTGTCCGAGATCGCCTGCGCCTCACGCTCGAAGCGGTCCTGTTCTTCACTGAGGTCGGCCTTGGTCAGCACGATGACCGGGTCCGACCCCGCCTCGAAAGCAAGGGCCAGGTAACGCTCCAGCCGCGCGACGTTGAAGTCGCGGTTGCACGAGGTGACGACAAAGACCGTGTCGACGTTGGCGGCGATCAGCTGGCTCTGGCGGTCGTGGCCTGCGGCACGGCGGCGGAACAGGCTCTTGCGGTCGAGCAGCCGGCTGTCCGACGGCCGCTCGCGGTCGAACAGAAGCCAGTCGCCGACCGTGACATCGGCCCGGGGCGGGAGCGTCTCGTCCAGATCCTCTCCCCTGACGATCAGCCCGCTGCGATGGACTTCCAACACGCGCACCGGCGGAAAGGCGACCATCTCGTCGGCGTCGGTCTGGCGCGCGAAGACCGTCTGCCACCCGAGCCGCGTCAGTGGCGGCACGTCGAACCTCTGGCTCCCGGACCCGAAGATCAGGCTGTAGTCCCTTGTCATCTCTGCAATTCTGCCTCGACACGTTGCCCCACCCCTCGCATCGTGCGACGGGCGTGCCGTGTGTCGGCGTCTCCAAAAGTCATGCGAATCCTAGCAGGCGGCGTCGGCACTGTCAGCCGCCGCCCGCGCGGGCCGCGAGCTGCATCACATGCGGACCCAGATCCTCGACGATCTTCGCCACACCCGCTGCGTTAGGATGGACGGCGTCAGGCTGCATGTAGTCGTTCAGCGTCGAGGCCCGATCTTCCAGAGCCGCCAGCGCGCCGAGGAAGTCCGGCGCGAAAAGCGTGCCCCACTCTTCGGCCAACTCGGGATAGATGGCGTCGAAGGCGGCCTCGTAGTCCGCGCCGTAGTTCGAGGGCGCGTCCATGCCCACCAGAAGCACCGGCACGCCCTGCGCCTCGGCCGCCGCAAGAATGCCGTCGAGGTTCGCCCGCGTCACGGCAGGGTCGATCCCGCGCAGAAGATCGTTGCCACCAAGCGCCACGATCAGGCCATCGACGTCGTCGGTCAGCGTCCAGCCGACGCGCGACAGCCCGCCCGCCGAGGTGTCGCCCGAGACGCCTGCGTTCACCAGCCGCACCTCCGCCCCCTGCCCGTCAAGCCAGCTCTGAAGCTGCGGCACGAAGCCGTCCTCGGGCGGAAGGCCATAGCCTTGCGTCAGGCTGTCGCCGAGCGCCGCGATGACGACGGGTTCGGCCGAGGCGCGGGAAACGCTGACGGAGAGAACAGTTGCAAGGCTCACCGATAGAATTGTCCCCAACCTCACGTTGCGGATCGCGCCCGAAGGCCCATATCCCTTCACACGACGGAACGGAGCGAAGATGACCGATACGATCCTGTCCCTCAGGGACGCACGGCTTTCGCTCGACGGCAACGCGGGCCGGGTCGAGATCCTCAAGGGCATCACGCTCGACGTCCGCCGGGGCGAGACGCTGGGGCTGGTCGGTCCGTCCGGGTCTGGCAAATCGTCACTCCTCATGCTCATGGGCGGACTCGAACGCGCCACCGGCGGCAGCATCACCGCGCTCGGCCACGACCTCACGCGCTTGGGCGAGGACGCGCTGGCCCGTGTCCGTCGGGAACATATGGGCGTCGTGTTCCAGTCCTTCCACCTCATTCCGACGATGACGGCGCTGGAAAACGTGGCGACGCCCCTGGAACTGGCGGGCAAGGACGACGCCTTCGACCGCGCCGCCGAGGAACTGCGCGCCGTGGGCCTGGGCGCGCGCCTCGACCACTATCCCTCGCAGATGTCGGGCGGCGAGCAGCAGCGCGTGGCGTTGGCCCGGGCCGCCGCGCCGCGTCCCGAGATCCTCCTCGCGGACGAGCCGACCGGCAACCTAGACGCTGCGAACGGAGCGGCGATCATCGAGATTCTGTTCGATCTCAACAAGCGTTACGGCTCGACGCTGATCCTCGTCACGCACGCCCCCGAACTGGCCGAGCGGTGCCAGCGCGTCGTCCGCCTCGACGACGGCCGCATCGACGCCGACGACGTCCGCGCTGCCGCCGAATGAGCCTCGCCGCCGCCGCACGCATTGCGCGCCGTGAGCTTCGCGGCGGCCTGTCGGGGTTCCGCGTCTTTCTGGCCTGCCTGATCCTAGGGGTCGCCGCCATCGCCGCCGTTGGCAGCGCGCGCGAGGCGATCCAGTCGGGGCTGTCGCGCGAAGGGGCGACGCTTCTTGGCGGCGATGCCGAGATCGAGTTGACCTACCGCTTCGCAACGGATGACGAGCGCGCCTGGATGACCGCGAACGCCCTCCGCGTGTCCGAGTTGGTCGATTTCCGGTCGATGGCGGTCTATGGGTCGGGGGATACCGCCGAGCGTGGGCTGACGCAGGTCAAGGCCGTCGACGACGCCTATCCCCTTCTGGGCGAAGTGCGGCTCGACCCTGCGATGCCACTCTCCGAGGCGCTGGCAGGTCGCGACGGACTGCCTGGCGCCGTAATGGACCCGGTGCTTGTCGCAAGACTTGGTCTGACGGTCGGCGACAGCTTCAAGCTTGGTGCGCAAGCCTTTGTCCTGACAGCCGAACTTCTGCGCGAGCCGGACAACGCAACAGGTGGCTTCACGCTTGGTCCGCGAACCATCGTGAGGACCGAGGCGCTGGCCGACAGCGGACTGATCCAACCCGGCACGCTGTACGAGACGGACTATCGCCTTCTCTTGCCCGAGGACGCCAACCTCGAACGTCTGGAGCGCGAAGCGGAGGACACCTTCACGGGCGTCCGCTGGCGCGACAAGCGCCGTGGCGCGCCCGGGGTGGATACCTTCGTCGACCGGCTGTCGTCGTTCCTTGTCCTCGTGGGGCTTGCCGGGCTTGCGGTCGGCGGCGTCGGCATCTCGTCCGCCGTCACGGCCTATCTTCGGCGCAAGACGCCAGTGATCGCCACGCTGAGGACGCTTGGCGCCGACGGGCGAACCATCTTCCTGGTCTATTTCCTCCAGATCGGTGCGCTGACGCTTGTGGGGCTTGTCGCCGGTCTGATCCTCGGCGCGGCGTTGCCACTGGTCTTCGCACCCCTGATCGAGGCGCGTCTGCCCGTTCCGGCGGAGTTCGCTGTCTATCCCAAGCCTCTGGCCGAAGCGGCTCTCTACGGCACGCTGGCAGCGCTGATCTTCACCCTCTGGCCCCTGGCGAGGGTCGAGGAGGTGCGCGCCGCGACCCTCTTCCGCGATGGCGGCGGTGGCGGACGCGTCCTGCCGCGGCCCCTGTGGATCGGCGTCACGCTGTTTCTCGCCACGGCCCTCGTCTTGTCGGCGGCGGCGCTTTCGGGCCTCTGGACCCTGACCTGGGGCGCGGCGGGCGGCGTGGCGGCGGCCTTCGCGCTTCTCATCCTCGCGGCGGCGGGTGTGAGGCGGCTCGCGCGCCGGCTCGCGCCGCGTGTGCGGGGGCGTAGCGCCCTTCGCCTCGCGCTTGGAGCCGTCGGCGCCCCGCAGGGCGAGGCGGCAAGCGTGATCCTGTCGCTTGGCCTCGGGTTGTCGGTGCTGGCCGCAGTGGGACAGATCGACACCAACCTGCGCGGCGCGATCCGGAACGACCTGCCGGAACGTGCGCCGTCCTTCTTCATGGTCGACATCCAGCCCGACCAGATGGAGCCGTTCCGTGCGACGCTCGACGCGGATGCGGCGGTAAGCCGGATCGACAGCGCGCCGATGTTGCGCGGGATCATCACGCAGATCAACGGACGGCCGGCGGCCGAGGTAGCGGGCGACCACTGGGTGCTGCGTGGCGACCGGGGCGTGACCTATTCCGACGCACCGTCCGAGGGCACCGTCCTGACGGCGGGTGAGTGGTGGCAGCCTGGCTATGACGGCCCGCCGCTGGTCAGCTTCGCCGCCGAGGAAGGCGAGGAGCTTGGCTTGAAGTTGGGTGACGAGATCACCGTCAACATCCTCGGCCGCGACATCACCGCGAAGATCGCGTCGTTCCGAGTGGTCGACTTCTCGACGGCAGGCATAGGCTTCGTCATGTCGATGAGCCCGAACGCGCTGCAGGGCGCGCCGCACAGCTTCATCTCGACGGTCTACGCCGAGCCGGAAGCCGAGGCCCGGCTTTTGCGCGAGGTGTCGAACGCCTATCCGAACGTGACGGCGATCCGCGTGAAGGACGCCATCGAGCGGGTTTCCGAGATCCTGTCAGGCATCGCAGCCGCGATCACGGCGGGCGCGCTGGTGACGCTGATCACCGGCGGCGTCGTTCTGATCGGCGCGGCGGCGGCAGGCGTGCAGACGCGGACCTACGAGGCGGCGGTGCTGAAGACGCTCGGCGCGTCGCGGCGGACGGTGCTGGCGAGCTTTGCCTTGCGCTCGGCCATCCTCGGTGCGGCGGCGGGGCTGGTGGCGATCGTCGCGGGTGGGCTTGCCGGCTGGGCCGTCATGCGCTTCGTGATGGAGGCCGACTTCCATTTTGAGCCGGTCTCGGCCCTCGTCATCGTGGGGGCGGGCATCCTTGCCACGATGGTCTCGGGGCTGCTGTTCGCCTGGGGCCCCTTGTCCGCGCGTCCGGCGCAGGTGCTGAGGGCGCGCGAGTAAGGCGGGGGCGCTGCCCCCGTCCCGGCTGGTCGCCGGGACTCCCCCGGAGTATTCGCCGGACAGAAGAAGGGCATGGACATTCGGCGTCCCCGATCCAAGCATGTGCGGCAAAGAGCGGGAGATGTTTCCATGCGACTCACAGTTTCCATTTTGGCCCTTTCGGTGGCCTCCGGCGCGGCCTTCGCTCAGAACGACTGCGCGGCGGGCAAGACCCTGACCGAGGGCACGCTGACCGTGGCCACCGGCAACCCGGCCTATTTTCCCTGGGTGATCGACGATGCCCCTGAGTCGAAGCAAGGCTTCGAGGCGGCTGTGGCCTATGCGGTGGCGAACGCCATGGGCTTTTCCGACGACCAGGTGACCTGGGTGCGGTCGTCCTTCGACCAGGCCATCCAGCCCGGCGCCAAGGACTTCGACATCAACATCCAGCAGTACTCGATCACGCCCGAGCGGGACGAGATCGTGGATTTCTCGGCGCCCTATTATTCGGCCGCGATGGCGGTTCTGACGCGCAAGCCCGTGGTCGACGCCGGGCTCGACACCTCTTTCGAGGCGCTGAAGGGCGTGAAGTGGGGCGCGGACGCGGCGACGACCGCCGTGCCGATGCTGGCCGAGATCATCCAGCCGGACGAGGCGCCGCTTCTCTACAACGACAACGCCGACGTGGTGGAGGCGATGAAGGCCGGGCAGATCGACGCCGCGCTCTTCGACCTGCCGACGGCGCTTTATCTCGGGGCCGTGGTCCTGGACGACGGCGTGGTTCTGGGGCAATTCCCGGCCGAGCGGACCGAGAAGCCGGACCAGTTCGGGATGCTGTTCGAGGAGGGCAATCCGCTGAAGGCCTGCGTCGACGCAGCCCTGGAGCAGCTTCGCGCGGACGGCACACTGGCCCAGTTGGAAGCGACCTGGCTTTCCGAGACGACGGGCGTGCCGGTCATCGAATAAGTGCCGACGCGGCGGCAGATCCACGAGGCGCGGATCAGGCGGCGATCCGCGGCAGTCGCGGCGGCGTCGAGCCTTGCGGTGCTCGCCGCCATCGTTCTCTTGGTTCCCCTCGCGCCCGGGTGGCCTGCGGTCAAGAAGAGCTTCGCCAACGGCGAGGTCTTCGCCAAGACCTTTCCGGGGCTCCTCGACGCGTTCCTCCTCGACATCGCGATCTTCGCCTGGTCGGCGCCGCTGATCTTCGCCGCGGGACTGATCGTGGCGCTGATGCGGGATGCGCGCGCGCCGGCGCTTTATCCCTTGCGGCTTTTAGGCATCGTCTACACCGACGTCTTCCGGGGCGTGCCGGTGATCCTCGTGATCTACCTCGTTGGGTTCGGCGTGCCTGGCCTCGGGATGCCGCGACCGTGGAATTCCCCCTACCTCTGGGGGACGGTGGCGCTGGTGCTGACCTATGCGGCCTACGTGGCGGAGGTGTTCCGGACGGGCATCGAGAGCATCCACCAGAGCCAGCGCGCGGCGGCCCTGTCGCTTGGCCTCTCCGAGAGCGACACCATGCGCTATGTCATCCTGCCGCAGGCGATCCGCCGGGTGGTGCCGGCGAACATGAACCTCTTCATCGCGCTTCAGAAGGACGTGGCCTTGCTGTCCTTCATCGGGCCGGTCGAGATCTTCCGGCAGGCGGGGGTCTACAAGTCGCTTCTGGCGAACTTCACGCCCTACGTGGGCGCGGCGCTGATCTTCCTCGCCGTCACCATTCCCGCCACGCGTTATGCCGACCACCTGATGGCGAAGCAGTTGCGGGCGCGGAGCTGATGGCGCGGCTCGAGGTCCGGGGGCTGAGGAAGAGCTTCGGCGCGAACGAGGTCTGCCGGGGGATCGACCTGACCGTGGCCGAGGGCGAGATGGTGTGCCTGATCGGAGCGTCGGGGTCGGGGAAGTCGACGCTGCTGCGCTGCCTGAACCTTCTCGAGCCGATCGACGACGGGGTGATCCTTCTGGACGGGGTCGACATCGCGGAGCCCGGACTCGATCCGCAGCCTGTGCGGCAACGCATCGGCATCGTGTTCCAGAGCTTCAACCTGTTCCCGCACATGACGGCGCTCGAGAATGTGCTTCTCGCTCCTCGCCGGGTGCGCGGGCGGACACGCGAAGCGCTGATGCCGGAGGTGGAGGCGCTGTTCGCGCGGTTCGGGCTGTCGGACCGGATGGAACACTACCCGGACCAGCTTTCGGGCGGGCAGCAACAGCGGGTGGCCATCGTGCGCGCCTTGGCGATGACGCCCGAGATCATGCTCTTCGACGAGATCACCAGTGCGCTCGACCCGGAACTGGTGGGCGAGGTGCTGGATGTCCTTCGCGACCTGCGGGCGGATGGGATGACGATGGTGCTGGCGACGCACGAGATGGGCTTCGCGCGCGAGCTGGCGGACAAGGTCTGCTTCCTGGACGCGGGGACGATCCTCGAGGAGGGGCCGCCAGCCGAGCTGTTCTCACAGCCCCGGCACGAGCGGACGCGGGCGTTCCTGTCGCGCGTGCTTTAGCCCGCGAGAGCGCGCGGCAGCGTCAGCGAGATCGCCGGGATGAAGGTTGTCAGCGCCAGCGCCACGAGGATCGCGATGTAGAACGGCCAGATGGTTCGGACCGCCTTCTCCATCGGGACCTCTCCGATGGCGCAGCCGACGAAGAGGCAGGCGCCCACGGGCGGCGTGCAGAGGCCAAGGCCCAGGTTCATCATCAGGATCATCCCGAACTGGAGCGGGTCCATCCCGAGAGAGGTGGCGACGGGCAGGAAGATCGGCGTGCAGATCAGGATGAGGGCCGCCATGTCCATGATCATGCCCAGAATCAGGAGCGTGGCGTTGATCATCAGAAGGACGGCGATCGGGTTCTCGGAAATGCCGAGCATCGTCTTCACGACCTTGTTCGGCACCTGGTAGAAGCTGAGCATGTAGGCGAAGGCCGCCGCGCAAGCGACGAGGATCATCACCATCGAGGTGGTCTTGACGGCCCGCGTGACGGCGATGAGGAAGTTCTCCCAGGTCAGCGAGCGGTAGACGATCAGCGTCACGAGGGCGGCGTAGATCGTGCCGAAGGCGCCCGACTCGGTGACGGTGAAGACGCCCGAGAGGACGCCACCCACGATGATGACCGCCGTGAAGAGACCGGGCAGCGCGTAGACAAAGCTGAGGAACAGGGCGGTCCAGCCCGGGAAGGTCTCGGAGGGATAGCCGCGTTTCACCGCGATGACATAGGCCGCAACGGCGAGGCAGACGCACATGACGACGCCGGGAACGACGCCTGCGAGGAACAGCGACGAGATCGAGATCCCGCCGCCCGCCGCGACGGCGTAGAGGATCATGTTGTGGCTTGGCGGGATCATGATGCCCGCGATGGACGAGGTGACGGTGACGTTGACCGCGTAATCGTCGTCGTAGCCTTTCTCCTTCATCACGGGGATGAGGATCGAGCCGAGCGCCGAGACGTCGGCGACCGCCGAGCCCGAGATGCCGCCAAAGAGCATGGACGAGAAGACGTTGACAATACCGAGGCCGCCGCGGACCCATCCGACCGCCGCCGCGGCGAAGCGGACGAGGCGCATGGCGATGCCCCCGTGAAACATCAGCTCGCCCGCGAAGATGAAGAAGGGGATGGCGAGAAGCGAAAAGACGTTCACGCCCGAGACGATGCGCTGCAAGCCGATCAGAAGAGGCAGCCCCTCCCACCAGAAGGCGGTCAGCGCCGCGGCGCCTAGCGCGAAGGCGACCGGCATTCCGATGACGACGCCGAGGGCGAAGAGCGAGAGAAGGATGAATAGGCCCATTTACTCGACCAGCTCCGAGACGTCGAGCTCCTGCCTTTCGCCGCGCGCGATGGCGACGAGGTGACCGAGCGAGAAGAGAAGAACGAGGATGCCGCAGGCGGTGATCGGCACCGCGCGCCAGCCTTCGGAGACGCCGATCAGCGGGATCGAGGATTCCCATTTCAGGACGGCGAGCTTGTAGCCGTTCCAGGCGAGCACCGCGCCGAAGACCGCCATGAAAACGTGGCTGACGACCATGAGCCAGGTGCGGACGCGGGACGGCACGATCTCGCGGAAGTAGGAGACGCCTAGGTGCGTGTTCTCGCGCACGCCGACCGCCGCACCGAGGAAGGTGATGAGCATGATGAGCAGAAGCGCCACCTGCTCGACCCAGGTCGGCGTGTCGTTCATCACGTATCGGCCCCAGACCAGCCAGCCGAAGATCAGCGTCAGGACGACGATGGCGGTGCCGGAAAGGAGCTTGCAGACGAAGGACAGGGCGTCGAGCACCCTGTCCAGGCCGGACGCCCTGCCCGGTCTCGGCGATTTGGTGGTCATCTGGGAAGCGTCGTCCGTGATGGCATGTGACGCGCCGCCCCGCGTGGGGGCGGCGGCGAAATCAGGCGCTTACTGCAGGCTCTGGATCAGCTCGACCAGCGGCGCGATATCCGGGTTGGCGGCGAGGTAGGTCTCGTAGACCGGCTTCATCGCCTCCTGGAACGGGGTCTTGTCGGCGATCTCGTTGAACTTGACGCCGGTGGCCATGACCTTGTCGCGGCTCTCGGTCTCGCGGGTTGCCCATAGCTCGCGCTGGAGCGTGGCGGATTCCATCGCCGCCTCCTTGACCGCCGTCTGCTGTTCCGGGGTCAGGGCATTATAGACGTCGGCGTTGATGCAGACGCATTCGGGGATGATGAGGTGCTCGGACAGCGAGTAGTAGCCCGCGACCTCGAAGTGCCCGGTCGACTCGTACGACGGCCAGTTGTTCTCGGCCCCGTCCACGACGCCGGTCTTCAGCGACTGGTAAACCTCGGCGAAGGCCATCGGCGAGGGGTTGCCGCCAAGCTCCTGGATCATGCCGGAGTAGAGGTCGTTGTTCATCACGCGGACCTTCATGCCCTGAACGTCGGCGGGCGTGTTGATGGGCTTCTTCGAGTTGTAGAAGCTGCGCGCGCCAGAGTCGTACCAGGCAAGTGCGATGAGACCCTTGGCCGCCATGCCGTCCGAGATCTTCTGGCCTGCCTCGCCGTCCATGGCGCGGTGCATGTGGTCGACGTCCTTGAAGACGAAGGGCAGCGAAACAACGTTGGTTTCAGGAATGGTCGGGCCCATGGGTCCGAGGTTGAAGTTGCCGATGGCCAGCGCGCCGGCGCGGACCTGCTCGATGGCGTCGGGCTGGCTGCCGAGGACGCCGCCGTGGAACATCTGAAGCGTGATCTCGCCGTTCGTCTTCTCGGCCAGAAGCTCGCCGAACTTGTCCATCGCGACGGTGTTCGGATAGCCCTCGACGTGGATGTTCCAGCCTTTCCATTCCTCGGCAAAGGCAGCGGTCGCCACGAGCGCCGAGACGGCAATGCCGCCCAGCACCGATTTCGTGAAAGTCATGTCGTCTCCTCCCAGACATTGTCGCCGGTTCGGCGGGTTGTTATGAATTCATCATGATGACTTCATGCCCTACGGTCAATCTCCTATCGGGCGAGTCGTGACGCTCGCCGAGGATGGTCGTAGCCTGACCGACCGCTTGCGCGACACGCTGGCGGCGCGGATCGAGGCGGACCGGCTGAAGCCGGGCGATCGCCTTCCGACCGAGCGCGAATTGATCGCCGAGTTCGGCGTGTCGCGGACCGTGGTGCGCGACGCCTTATCCCGGTTGCGCGAACAGGGACTCGTCGAATCGCGACAGGGATCGGGGGTCTATGTCCGCGACGGGCTTCTGCCGCCGTCGCGGGCCGAGAGCATCGCGACGCTGTCGGGCATCATCCAGACCATCGAGGTGCGGGCCGCTATCGAGATAGAGGCGGCAAGGCTGGCGTCGGTGCGTGCCTCGTCCGAACAGCGCAAGGTGATCGGCGCGCGTTTCGAGGCGTTGAGAACGGCGGAGATGGGTGTCGCGGCCGAGACGGCGGACCTCGCCTTTCACCGCTCCATCGCGCACGCGACGAACAACACGCGGTTCGAGGAGTTCTTCGACTTCTTGGGAGGCCGAACCATTCCGCGCGCCGAATTGCGGGCGCGACGGTCGCTCGACATCCCCGAGGGGCTGGATCGTGTGCTTCTGGAAGAACATCGCCGGATCCGGGATGCGATCCTCGCCAATGACGCCGAGGCAGCGGGAGAGGCGATGCGCTATCACCTGACGACGAGCCGCGAGCGCTATGCGGCGCTGATCCGGGCGCGGCAGGGATGAGCGGGGCCGGCGCGTGGCCGGCCCCTGCCCCGATCAGAACGGGCTGTCGGGGAAGTAGAAGCTTTCGGCATTGTCGGGCGTGATCAGCACCGAGCCGATGGTGAAGGTGCCCGAGACGGGCGCCGTCGAGGTCATGCCGACCGCCGTCAGCTCGATCGCGGTCGCGATCATCGACGGCGGATAGGTCACGTCGGCGGGGATCATGGTGTCGCCGTCCATGACGCGCTTCACCATCTCCTTCATTCCCGCGCCGCCGAGCACGAACTGGACGTCGTCCCGGCCTGCCGCGTCGATGGCGGCGAGGACGCCTACGGCCATGTCGTCGTCCGAAGCCCAGACCGCATCGATCTGCGGGTACTTCGAGAGAAAGTCCTGCATCACGTTGAAGCTGTCGTCACGGTTCCAGTTGCCGTGCTCCATGCCGATGATCTCGATGCCCGAGCCCTCGATGGCGGACTCGAAGCCTTCGACCCGCTCGTTGTCGATGGTGGTCGGGATGCCGCGCAGGACGACGATCTTGCCGCCGTCCGGCATCTTTTCGGCCATGTATTCACCCGACACGCGGCCGAAGCCCGGGTTGTCGCCGGCGACGTAAAGGTCCTCGATCCCCTCGACCGAGAGGCCACGGTCGACGACGGTGACCCAGGCGCCGCCTTCCTTGACGGCCTGGACGGGCGCGGTCAGCGGCTCGGATTCGAAGGGCAGGACGACGAGCGCATCGATGCCGCGCGTGGCGACCATGTCCTCGATGTCGTTGACCTGCTGGCCCGGGTCCGAAGCGGTGGCGAGGACGAAGTCGAGCTGCGGATAGACCTCCTCGAGCCGCTCGATCGCCTCCTGGGCGTGGAAGTTCATGCCGCCGGCCCAGCCGTGCGTCGCGGCGGGGATGGAGACGCCGATCACCTGCGTATCCTGCGCGGCGGCAGCGGTGCCGAGTGCGGCGACCGCTGCGCCTGTCAGAAGGGCTCTCATATAAGACATTATCGTATTCTCCCTGTTGATGTGGCCGGGCTTAGCCCTTGGCCTTTGCTTCTCGCTGCAAGATCACGGCGAGGATGATGATGATCCCCTGGATCGCCCCGTTGAGGTAGGGCGAGACGAGGTCGGTCAAGTTCAGAAGGTTGTCGATCAGGCTGAGGATCAGGACGCCGATCACCGTGCCCCAGACCCGGCCGAAACCGCCCTTGAGGACGGTGCCGCCGATGATGACGGCGGCGATGGCCTCCAGCTCCCACAGGACGCCCGTCGAGGCCGAGGCCGAGCCGAGGCGCGGGACGTACATGATCGTCGCGACACCTACGAGGACGCCGAGCATCGCATAGGTCAGAAGCCGGGTGCGGTTGACGTCGACGTTGGAATAGTGCGCGACATGCTCGTTCGAGCCAGTCGCGGCGCAATGGCGGCCGAAGCGCGAGCGGCTCATCAGGATCTCGCCCAGGATCACGACCAGCGCGAAGACGATGATGGGCCAGGAAATACCGAGGATGCCGCCGAAGTAGACCGGTCGGTAGAAGGTCCGAAGCCCGAAATCGAGTGACAGCGTGCCGCCGTCGGCGAGCCAGGTCACGAGGCTACGGTAGATGCCCATGCTGCCGAGGGTGACGATGAAGGCCTCGATCCCGAGCGTCGTTATGAGAAATCCGTTGAGGAGGCCCGCCAGGAGCCCCGCGACCAGGGCGACCGCCATGCCGAGAAGGATGATGGGTATGCCAATGCCAAGCGTCGGCAGCGCCCAGTTCATCACGAGGATCATCAGCCCTGCGATGAAGGCCGCCATCGAGCCGACCGACAGGTCGAGGCCGCCTGCGGTTATGACGAAGGTCATGCCGACCGCGATGATGCCGATGAAGGCCGATCGGGCGAGGACGTTGGTGATGTTGGCCGCGCTGACGAAGTTCGGGTTCAGGAAGGCGCCCACCAGCACGAGAACGACAAGGGCCACGATGGGGCCGAGGACGCTCATCGACGGAAGCCGGCGGCGGGCCGGGACGGTGTCGGCGGTTTCGGCAGCCATCAGGCGGCCCTCCCCTGGCTGTCGGCCCCGACGCCCATGGCGTGGCGCACGATGGCGTCCTCGGTGATGGCCTCGCCCTCGAGCATACCGGCCACGCGGCCCCGCCGCATGACGAGCACGCGGTCGGAAAGGCCGATCACCTCCTGCATCTCGGACGAGATGACGATGATCGCGCGGCCCTCGTCCGCCAGGCGGCGGAGGAAGGTATAGATCTGCTGCTTCGTCCCGATGTCGATGCCGCGCGTCGGCTCGTCTACAACGAGGATGCGTGGTTCGGACTGCATGACCTTCGCGAGAAGCAGCTTCTGCTGGTTGCCTCCTGACAGGTTCGACACGCGCGACTCGCGCTGTCCGCCTCGGATGTCGAACTCGCGGATGGCGGCGTCGAGCGCCTTCTCCTCGGCCTGGCGGTCGACCATCAAACCGCCAAACTTTTCAAGCGATTGGAGCGTGAGGTTGACGCGCATTCCCTTCTCGAGAAGCAGGCCCTTCAGCTTGCGGTCCTCGGTCAGATAGCACAGCCCGTGAGACAAAGCGTCGGCGGGCCGGCGGATGGCGACCGGCGCACCGTCGATCTCGATGCGCGCCGCGGAGGCGGGCCTCAGGCCGCACAGACCCTCCATCGCTTCGGTCCGGCCGGACCCGACGAGACCCGCGATGCCGAGGATTTCGCCGCGCCGCAACTCGAAGCTCACGTCCTCGGCGAAGCGCGGCACGCTCAGGCCCTCGACCTTCAGCATCACGGGCGCGTCGTCCGGGCGGCGCCCCTTCGGCGGATAGAGGTCCGAAACGTCTCGCCCGACCATCGCCGTCGCCATGGCATCCTCGGTCATGTCCGCCACAGGGCCATCATGGACAACGGCTCCGTCGCGCATGACGGTGACGCGGTCGGCGATCTCGCTGACTTCGGACAGCTTGTGGGAGGTGAAGATGATCGCGGTTCCCGCCGCCTTGAGCGCCCGGACCTGGTCGAAGAGGATGCGCGATTCCGTGTTCGTCAGCACCGCTGTCGGCTCGTCCATCACGAGGACGCGCGCGTCGCGCCCGAGCGCCTTGGCGATCTCGACCATCTGCTTTTCCGAGTTCGACAGGGACGAGACCACGCGGTCGGGGTCGACCTCGCACTTCACACGGTCGAGATAGTCGCGCGACAATTGACGCATCCGGGCCTTGTCAAGGAAAAGTCCCTTTCGCAGCTCGCGACCGAGGAAGATGTTCTGTTCGACCGTAAGCTGCTCGGCGAGGTTGAACTCCTGGTGGATCAGGACGATGCCCGCTTCCTCGCCCGCGTGGAGCGATCCGAACGTCACCTCCTTCCCGTCGAGGAGGATGCGCCCAGAAGTCAGCGGCTGGTAGCCCGCCAAGCACTTCATCGCCGTCGACTTGCCGGCGCCGTTCTCGCCGATCAGGGCCAGAACCTCGCCCGCGCGCACCTCGAGATCGACGTCGTGAAGCACTTCGACCGGGCCGAACCGCTTGGTCGCGTCGCGCAGCGCTATGACGGGCGCTGCGTCGGTCATGCGAGCCCGTCTTCCCGAGTGGAATACTTGCGCGATTGCACCGGATGACCCCCCTGTTGCACGGGAGACAACCAGCTTGGCCCCTAGCCGTCAAGCGCGAACAACCGGTCCGCAAGGCCTTGAATTTGCATCGCGGAAGACCATAGCCCGGGTCAGCTCGAGACCGTCCGGCACCGTCCCGCCGAGATCATGCGACGGCGTCAGTCCACAGCCTCGCGGCCGTTCTCGATCTTTTCCCGGGCCTCTTCACGATCCTCCTGATCGGCCTCCGGAGCGTCCTGCACCGCCTCGGCCTGCGGCTCGTACTGAAGCTCGACAAGGACCGGGAAGTGATCCGAGCCGATGTTGGGCAGACGCCTCAGCTCGACCAGCGTGAAGGCGTCGTCGTGGAAGACGTGGTCAAGGGGCCACCGCAGGAAACGATGTCCGGCGTGAAAGGTGTTGTACATGCCGCGTCCCCGCCGCGGATCGAGCGCGCCGCTCGTGCGCTGGAACAGGCGGGTGGTGTGCGACCAGGCGACGTCGTTGAGGTCGCCCGCCACGATGGCGGCCCTCTTCGACTGGCGCAATTCCTTCGCGACCAGCAGGAGTTCGGCGTCCCGGCCCTCGCTGTCATAGTCCTTGTCCGGCGGGCGCGGGTGAACGCCGAAGAAGTCGACCCATGTCCCCGAGGGCAGACGCACCCCGGTGCGGATCGAGGGGATCTCGTCGGACAGCAGGAAACGAACGTCGCTCTCCTCGAGTTCGAACTTCGAGAAGAACTCCATGCCGTAGTAATTGTCCTGCGGCCGCTTGATCCGGTAGGGGAACGAGGCGTCGAGCGTCTCGATCGCGTCGTGCCACCACGCGTCGATTTCCACCAGCAGAAGCAGGTCTGGACGAACGTCGTTCACGACATCGAGCAACCGCTGCGCGTCGCGGTTCTCCATCAGGACGTTGGCGACCATCACCCGCACGCGGCTGTCGGGGGTGTGCGCCGTGGCGTCGATGACCTGGTTCGGCGCCATCGTCGTATAGGGGAAGATACGGTAGAGCTGATAGCAAAGGGCGGCGATGACGACGACCAGATAGAGGAAGTCCCAGTTGTCCGAAACGCCGACGACCGCGAGGTATCCTGCGAGCAGCACGGCCAGGGCGACGGCGAACTGAAGGCGGGGAAAGTCGCTGACGCGGATCCATGCCTTCGAGCTGCGGATCAGGGGGAAGATCGTCTGGACCACGAAGAAGGCGGAGATGATCCAGAACAGCAACCTCATCGAGAGGACCTCCAATGGTGGCACGGGTTAGCCGACGCGTCCGATGACCCGTCCCGCAAGGTGGCTTCGACGGAAAGAACCATCATCCCGCGCCTGCGGCAATGGCAAGACGACCGGGAATTCCAGCCGGTCGACTAAGGAGACGTGAGGGCAACCCCGTCGCGGCGCGATTTCGCCACGCTCATTCGCCGGTCACTTCGCGCGGCGGACGGTCCACCAGATCGTAGCTCAGAAGGTCGGACATCTCGCGCGGATCGCGGACCCTCGGAACAAGTCCCCGCCTGAGCCGCCCGAGGATGGTCTCGTCACTTTCCCATGCGGCTGTGGCCTCATCCACCGTGACGAAGCGGAAGCGGAGAGCCTCGCCCGGCCCGGCCTGCGCGATGCGCGGCAGATCGGCCGGAAGCACGGTGCCGATGCGGGGATAGCCTCCCATCGTCTGGCAGTCGGCAAGAAGGACGTAGGGCGCGCCATCGCCCGTCATCTGGATGTCCCCCTCGGCGATGAAGTCGGACACGAGGGTCAGTTGGCCTCCGGTCGCAAAGGGCGCGCCGTCGTGGTCGAGCCGGACGCCCTGACGGTTGGCGCGGGGGCTGCGGGTGAATGTGGCGGCCTCGAAGGCGGTACGGACCTCGTCAGGGAACGAGGCGGTCTGCGGTCCGGGCATGACACGCAGGGGTTCTGCGGAACGGGAGCGGCCGGACAGGCGCATCGGCGGCGCGTCCGGCGTGGGATCGGAGGCAAGCGGAAGGTGGTCGCCGTCCCGCAGGGGTCGACCGAGGCCCGCGATGCCGTGAAAGCCGCGCCCTCCCAGCTCAGGTTCGGTGGCGATGCCGCCCGCGACGGTGAGATATCCGTAAACGCCCGAGACCGCCGCGCCGATGTCGAGGACCGAGCCTGCCGTCGCCACATGACCCGCGTCCCACTCCAGCGGCGCACCGTCGAGCGTCGCCTTCATCTGCGCCCCCGTAAGGGCGATGCGGACGGGGGCCTCGACCAGAAAGCGTCCGCCGACGCCTGCCATCTCGATGGATGCCGTTCCCGGCGGGAGACCCAGAAGGGCCAGACCTTCGAGCCAGGCGCCTCGGTCGGCCGCACCGCCCCTGGACAGGCCGAGGCCCAGAAGTCCCTCCCGGCCGCCGTCCTGAACCGAGAGCGCAGGACCCGCGCGTTCGACCTTGAGCGTCATGCCAGCGCCTCGCGCGTCGCGCCGCCGAAGGGTTCGGTCTCAAGGCGGGCGAGGTCCGAGGGTGCTGCGGGGCGGAAGCGCACCTCGTCGCCCGGGCGAAGCGGAATCGCCGGATCGGCCTTGGGGTCGTGGCAACGGAAGGCGGTGCGACCGACCTGCCGCCAGCCCGTCGGCGCGGCATTGGCGAAGGGGATCACCTGCCGGACAGCGACGACCACGGCTCCGCGCGGCACGCGAGGCGTGACCTCGGTCCGGCGGGGGATGTTCCAGGTCTCGGACAGGAAGCCGAGGTAGGGCTGGCCCGGTGCGAAGCCGAGGGCGAGGACACGGAGCGGGACCTCGCAGATCTGGCGGACAGCCTCCTCGGGGGTGAGGCCGGCAAGGTCCGCGGCTTCTTCAAGGTCCGGCCCCTCCGCGCCGCCGAATGCTGCGGGAAGGGTCCAGAGCGAGCGGCCGGCCGGCAGGTCCGCGTCGCTCCAGTCGCGGCTGTCGAGGGTGGTCCGCACCGCCGTTTCGACGTCGGCGCGCGCGATCCGGTCGGGGTGGAAGCGGACGAAGACCGACGTCAGCGAGGTCGCCGTCTCGACCACGCCCTCGGGCGCCGTCTCGTCGAAGGCCGCGCGAAACGCGATTGCCGCACGGTTCGGGGCGTCGCCCAGACGGTCGGAAAAGCGCAGCAGCAGCCCGTCAGGGCCGAGGGGAAGAAGATCTGGTCCATCGCTCATGCCGGCAGGATTCCACAGGCGGGAAGGAATGGAAACGGCGGTGCATGCCGTTGCGGATCGGGAGGCGGTGTCGTCGCAGAGCTACCTGCGACGTCCTAATGTTTCGCGGGATGGGCCGCGGGCGACTCGTTCCAGTCCTCGGGCTCGATGGGGGCCGAGACCGGAGCCTCGACGTGGCCGATGTGCGGTTCGTCCAGCGCGGGCGCGGTGTCCGGCGCGGGCCAGCGCAGGTTCATCACCACGCCGAGGACGGCCAGGCCGATGCCGACCGCGTCCGTCAGCAGGCCCGGCTTGATGAGCGTGAGCGCCGCCGCGACGAATATGACACGGTTCAGGAACCGCGCCGGACTGACGAGATAACCGCTGAGGCCGGCCGACAGGAAGGTGACGCCGATTATGGCCGTGATGGCGGTGGTCACGATCTTGTCCCAGGTGCCGATCAGAAGAAGCGAGGGGCCGAAGACGAACATGAAGGGGATGATGTATCCCGTCAGCCCCAGCTTCACCGCCGAGACGGACGTCTCCCATACCGTCGCCCGACTTATGCCGCAGGCGGCATAGACCGCGATGGCGACGGGCGGCGTGATGGCCGAGAGGATGGCGAAGTAGAAGACGAACATGTGGGCCGCCGGGACCGGGATTCCGAGACGGACAAGTGCCGGGACCAGGAGCGCCACCTGGACGATGTAGGCGGGCGTCGTCGGCATCCCCATGCCGAGGATGATGCCCGCGAGCATGGTCAGGATCAGGGCGGGCAGCAGCATCTCGTTCGCCGCCGCGCGAACGATGCCGGTGAAGGTCAGGCCGAGGCCGGTCTGTGCGATGACGCCGATCACGATGCCCGCCGTGGCGCAGGCGAGCGCCACGATAACCGAGTTGATCGCGCCGGATTCGAGGCCGTCGATCAGGCGGGCGACGCTGAACTCGCCTCGGGTCGTCTTGCGCATGAGGACGACCGGGACGACGGAGAGGATCCCCATCAGCGCCGAATAGGGCGCCGAGAAGCCCGACATCAGCGTGCCGATGATGATGACGAGCGGCAGGAACAGGTGACCCCGTTCGCGCAGCACCTCGCCCACCCTCGGCAGGTCGGCGCGCGGCAGGCCGCGCAGGCCCTGCTTCTTGGCTTCGAAGTGAACGGCGAGGAAGACGGCGAGATAGTAGAGGAGCGCGGGCAGAAGGGCATAGCCCGCCACGGTCAGGTAGCTGACGCCCAGGAACTCGGCCATGACGAAGGCGGCCGCCCCCATGATCGGCGGCATGATCTGCCCGCCGGTCGACGCAACGGCCTCGACCGCGCCCGAGAAATGCGCGGGGTAGCCTATGCGCTTCATCAGGGGGATGGTGAAGGTGCCCGTCGTCATCACGTTGGCCACGGCCGAGCCCGAGACGGACCCGAAGAGGCCCGAGGTCACGACCGCGACCTTGGCGGGACCGCCCGCCTGGTGGCCGGTCAGCGCCAGGGCGAAGTCCATGAAGAGCTTGCCCAGTCCGAAGCGCTCGGCGAGGGCACCGAAGATAACGAAGAGGACGACGTAGGTGGCCGAGACCTGCGCCGGGATGCCGAAGAGCGCGTCCGTCGTCATGTACTGGTATTCGAGCAGCCGCAGGATTCGCGTGTCGGTGAAGAACACCTGGTAGGACAGGAAGATCAGCGCGGTGACAGGCAGGATCGGACCGATGGCCCGGCGCGTCGCCTCGAGCACGGTCACCATCATCACGACGGCGAAAAACTGGTCCGAGGTCGACACCGGGCCGACATAGGCCATGCGGGTGTTGAAGTAGTCCTTGAAGACGATCGGATAGGCGCAGGCCGCGACGGCTGCGACGAGGAACAGCCAGTCGAGAGGGCTCTTTCCCTTGCCCTCCTTCGTCCAGATACCGGGGAGGGTCATGTAGGCCAGGGCCAGCGCCAGTCCGAAGTGCGTGGCGCGGAGCGTGAAGGCGTTCGGCGGGCCAAAGTAGGCGACCCAGAGGTGGAAGAGGCTCATGCCGACGGCGACGACGGTGACGGCCTGCTTCAGCAGACGCGCGCTCTGGTCCATGGATGCCTCCCTTCGGGCCTCGCGGGAAGATGGGCGGCGGCGTGTCGGCCGCCGCCCGTCACGGGTGCGTAACCCGCGTTACTGCGAGACGCCCTGAGCGGCGTAGAAGGCCTTGGCGCCTTCGTGCATCGGCACGCCCACGTCCTGCGCCATCTGCTCGATGGTCAGGCCGGACATGGCCGAGGCGATGGAGGTCAGATCCTCTCGGTTCTCCCACATCTGGGTAAGGATGCCCTCGACGATGGCCGGATCGAGATCGCAGCGCGCGACGACGTGGGTCGCGTAACCCACGGCGTTCACGTCGGCGTCCTGACCAGGATAGCTGCCGGCAGGAATGTTGATCGCGGTATAGCCCGGGTTGATGTTGGTCTTCATGTCCTCGATGAACGCCGGGTCAAGCGAAACGAGCGTGATATCGGTCGAGTTCGCGAGATCCATGATCGCCGACGCGGGCACGGTCGTGCCGAGGGTGAAGATGTCCCCGTTGCCGTCCTGCATGAGAGAGACGCCGTCCGAGTAGGAGACGTAGTCGACGGCGCTCATGTCGTCATAGCCCAGGTCCGCCGTTTCGAGCACGGCGCGGGTGACCTGCTCGGCCGTATTGCCCACGGGCTGCGTGACGAGGCGCTTGCCGGCGAAATCGGCGGGCGACGTGATGCCCGAATCCGCAGTGGTGACGATCTGGAAATACTGCGGGTAGAGCGTCGCGATGTTGCAGACATTGTCGGCCTTGCCGGTGAAGGGCTCCCGGCCCTCGATGGCGTCGACCGTCGAGATCGAGTTGCCGAATCCCAGGTCGGCGTCGCCGTTCTGGACGCCCTGGACGTTGGCCACGCCGCCGCCGGGCAGGACCTGGATCGAGGCGACCCCCGCCTCGTTCGCCATGCCCTGGATCGCGCCGCCGAGCGGATACCACGAGCCCCCCTGGGGCCCGGTCATCAGGCGAAGCTGTTGCGCTCCGGCCGTGGTTGCGAAAGCGGTCGCCACGAGACCGAGCGCGAGTGTCGTCATCTTCATGTTTCAGTTCCTCCCTTGGCGTCACGCGCCAGTTATCCGGGCGGCGTGCGGCGCCGCTCCGTCCCGGGGATGGTCGCCCGTCAGGCTGGGGGCGTCAAGGCGCGGAGGACGCGGGACGACGGTTTTCGCTCCCTGATCCGCGCAGACAGATGACTGCTCGTCTCTTCGCGTGAGGGTGCGGATTTTGCTGCGCTTCCCCGGATTGCTGCTATCATCGGTCCTTGCGACGCAGCGGAGCGCCGGGGGAAGCTTGACTACCAAGTTGGCACAAACTGGCGATCCCGACGTCGTGGGCGGGGGCAGCCTTCGACTTCTACCGATACGCGCGCTTTCGGCGGGTACGCTGATAGCACTTCTTGGACTTATCCCGGTCCTGCCTGGCGCCGCATTCCTGAGCTACATGGCGATGGACGTTCAACGCGAACGCATCGAGATCACGCAGTCGCTGGGAAGCTCCGAGGCGAATTACGCAGCCGATCGGCTCGACACCGAGATCGCGACGCTCGAGACGCTTGTGTCCGTCTTCGCCCGAAGCGGATGGCTCGAGGAGGACGCGCTTCAGACGCTCCACCGGCGGGCCCGCGCGGCCCTCGTCGGGCAGGACAGGCACCTGATCGTCCTGAACGAGTCTGGGCGGCAACTTCTCAATACACGCGTTCCCTGGGGCACCCAGTTGGGAGTGTCGTCCGACGCCGGCGCCGTCGCCATGGCGCGTGGCGAGGACGCCGCGCCCGTGTCGAACTTCTTCACAGGACGGGTCGCGGGCGAGCTTGTGTTCAACGTCCTTCAGAGGGTCGACCTGCCTGACGGTCGCAGGCGCGTCCTTATCCTGACGCGGAACGCCGAGACGCTGGAGCCCCTGGTGCTGAACGAGCGAACTTCGGCGCGGTGGAACGTCGAGCTTCGCGACGCGGAAGGGACGGCCGCATTCCGCTATGGTCCCCAGGCCGATCTCTTGGCTGACGACTGGAACGCGAAGTTCGCCAACGCAGCCTTCGCCGTCACCCAGCCTTTGCGGAAGGCGCCCTGGGACATCGTCGTCTGGGGCTCCACGAACCTCGTGTCCGATGCGACGCCTTTCAACCGCGCGATCCTTATCGGCGGGATCGCATGGTTCGCCATCGCGCTGGCCACCGCGCTCGGCGTCGGCATCGCGATCTCGCGGTCGATCAAGTCCACCGCCCAATTCGCCAGCGCGCTCGGGTCAGGAGCACATCCCTCCGCCACTCCTTCGGTCATCACCGAGGTCAACGACATTCGCCAGGCGCTCGAAGACGCCGCTCACCGCCTGAGCGAGCGCGACGCGGAACGCCGGATGATCCTGAACGAGACGGCGCATCGGGCGCGCAACCAGATGGGCCTCGCCGTCGCGATGGTGAACCTCACCGCGCGCTCCAGCACCGATGTCGATGAGATGAAGGCGTCTCTGGGCCAGAGACTGAACGCGCTCGGCCGTGCCATCGACGTGGCGGAATCCTCAAGCGGCGTCGCGCCCACCCTGAGAAGCCTCGCCGAGAACCAGCTCGCCCCCTTCATCGACGGCCACGGACATCGCTTCACATTCGAGGGCGACAACATCCATGTCGGGCGGTCGGCGGGCCAGTCGCTTGCGCTCGTTCTCCACGAGCTTGCGACCAACGCCACCAAGCACGGCGCGTGGTCCGTTCCGGGCGGTCACATCCGGCTCGTTTGCCTGAAGGGCCGCACAGAGGTGGCAATCACCTGGACCGAGACCGGCCGCGCGGCAGCACCGCCAACGCGGAAAGGCTTCGGCTCGCAGCTTCTGCACAGCATCGTCGAGCTGGGATTCGGCGGCAGCTACGAGCGTGACTTCACGCCCGAGGGCATGATCTTCCGCATGACGGCGCCCATCGCGTCGCTCGAGGGGCGCTAGACCGCCGACGGGCGGCCGGCATCCGGAACGATGCCGCGCAAGTCTGCGCCGTCACAGCCGCGACTGCTGCCGCAGCGTCCTGTCGCGCGACAGACTTCCGCTTGCTGAAAGAGATTCCCCAACTCCGGAGGAGGTGCAGCCAGTCTAACTGGCTGTGGAAGCCGAGCGTCTCCTCCTGCAGCAAACGGTATTGGTCTTACCAATTTTCTTCGAACTTGCAGGGGAATATTCCGGCATCTACTCTCGATTCTTGAAGCCTGAAACTAGATTGGCAAGACCACATGAACGTCGCATTGCGTCCCGAAGGCAGCCCTTCGGACCGTGTCATCGGCTACTTCCGGTCGGAGTTGATATCGGGAAGCCTGCGGGTCGGGGACCGCATTCCGCCCGAGCGCGACCTGGCTCTGAAACTCGGGGTCGGACGCCCGCTTCTGAGAGAGGTGCTGAAGTCGCTGACCATGCTCGGCCTTCTGAAGACGCGGCAAGGCAGCGGCACGTATATCGGCAAGGCCGATTTCGGTGTCCTGACGGACTTCTTCACCTTCTGCCTGTCACAGGAACAGGACGTTCTGGGCGACGTGATGCAGGCGCGCATCGCAATCGAATGCCAGGCCATTCGCCTGGCCTGCGGGCGCGCAACGGACCAGGACCTTGCCGAAATGCGCAAGTGGCTCGAAGTCCTGATGGAAACCCTCGATGACCCTGAAAAGGGCGGGAACGCCGACTTCATGTTCCACCAGGCGCTGGTGGAGGCGAGCCACAGCCGCTCGCTGACCACCCTCTATGCCGCACTGTCGAGCCTTCTGAGGGAAAGCCACGTCGAGCGGCGGAAGACGACCTACAGGTCGCGCGAGATCATCGGGGACCTGGTCGACGCTCACCGCGAGGTGTTCCTGGCCATCGTCGGCAAGGATCCGGATGAAGCGGACCGCAGGCTCCGCGACCACTTCGCCATCGGCGATGAGCTTCGCCGGAAAAGCCTCATCGACGAGTATCGCCGCAAGTCAGACTGAGTTCGCAGAAAAAATCACCAAGGGAGGAATGAAAATGCTGAGACTGAATCCGAAGGCCATTCTAGGTGCGGCCGCGTTCGCGCTCATGGCCGTGCCGTCTGTTGCCCAGGAATTGCGCTATGCCCACGTCGGCGCCGAGGGCGATATCCAGACGCGCTACGCGACGGAGGCCGCGGCCGAAATAGAGGCCGCGACAAACGGCGAAGTGACGGTTCAGGTCTTCCCCGCCAGCCAGTTGGGGAACGTGGCCGAAATGGTCGACGGCGTCCGGATGGGGACGATCCAGATGGGTCACCATGACTTCGCATCACTGGCAAGGATCGTGCCGGACGTCGCGGTGTTCAACGCGCCGTTCATCTACCGCGACGGGGCGCAGGCGCTCGCGGCGACGAACCCGGCAACATCTCCGGCACTCCAGGAGATCAACGAGCGCCTGGTCGAGGAAGGCGGAGTGCGGATCATCGGCCGCATCTACCGCGGCGCTCGCCACATCTCGTCCAACTTCGAGATCAAGTCGCCGGACGACATGGCCGGCAAGCCGTTCCGCGCGGTGCCCCTCGATCTGTGGATTTCGATGGTGACCGGATTCGGCGCGACACCGACGCCCGTCGAGGTGTCGGAGCTTCCCACCGCACTGATGACCGGGCTGGTCGTCGGCCAGGAAAACCCGCTGACGATGATCGCGGCAAACAAGCTTTACGAGGTTCAAAGCCACGTCGCGATGACCGGTCACATGCAGTCCGTTCTGGCCGTCTTCATCAATGAGGACGTGTGGCAGGAGCTGACGGAAGAACACCGCACCGCGATAACCAACGTTCTCGACAAGAAAGCCGAGGAATCGCTGCAGTGGGCCCAGGAAAGCGAGGGCGCGCTCATCGAGGAACTGAAGGCGAACGGCATGACGTTCACGACTGTCGAGAACGGCTTGGACCTCGACGCCTTCCGCGAGAAGGTGCTTGCGCAGATCAACACCGACTTCCCGGAATACACGCCGTATATCGATCAGATCATGGCGGTCGAATAAGGATTGGACGGGCGGGCTGTCGTGCCCGCCCTTCCCGCCGGGAGAGGATCGATGCTCAGAAAGCTTCTCGAGGTGGTCTGCGTCCTGCTCCTCGGCGCGCTTGTGACCGTGCCCTGCGTCCAGGTCATCATGCGCGACGTCTTCAACGCACCGATCGTGGGCGCGGAAGAATTGACGAGGTTCCTCCTGATCTGCACCGTCTTCGCCGCCTATCCCCTCGTTGTCGACGCCGGCGAAAATATCGTCATGGGAGAGATACGAGAGAGCCTTCCGGACCGGGCAGGACGGGGGATCCTTCTCATTTCGTCGATCCTCGCCGTCATCGCCTGTGCGTTCGTGGCTGTGGTGGTGGCGCTGAACATCTCGTCTAACCTCAACAACGCGACTCCGACCCTGAAGATCCCCTTCTGGATCTTCCTCGGCGCGACCTTCCTGGGATTTGCCGGCGCCGCCGCAGTGCATCTGTTTCATTTCCGCAAGCCGCCGCAGAAGCAGACGACCGTGAGTCTCTGAGAGATGGGCTTCGCCATCATCCTCGCGTTCCTGGCGTTGTTCATGCTGGGCTTTCCGGTGGTCTATGCGATCCTGCTTCCGGCAATCGCATACGTCCTGATCGAAGGGTTGCCGCTTGGCCTTCTCGCGCAGCGCGTGACCTACGCGCTGGACAGCTTCCCGCTCGTCGCCGTGCCGATCTTCATCTTCGTCGGAAACCTGATGAACCTCGCGGGCGTGACCGAGCGAATCTTCAAGTTCGCAGATACCCTCGTGGGACGGATCCCCGGCGGGCTCGCCCAGGTGAACATCTTCTCGAGCCTCATATTCTCGGGGATGTCCGGCGCCGCGCTGGCCGACGTGGGCGGCCTGGGGCGGATTGAAATCGAGGCCATGAAGAAGCGCGGCTTTGCTGCGCCCTTTTCGGCAGCGGTCACCGCCGCCTCCGCCGTTGTGGGTCCGATCTTTCCGCCGTCGATCCCGCTGATCGTCTACGGGTCGGTGACAAGCGTTTCCATCATCCAGCTGCTGATTGCGGGTATCGTTCCGGCGCTGATCTGCATCGTTCTCCTGATGTCGACCGCGGCTGTAATCGCGATCCTCCACGACATGCCACGTTCCGAGCGGTGGCCCACGGCGCGTGAGCTGGGCGCTTCGCTGCTCCCCGCGCTTCCCGCTCTCATGGCGCCGGTCCTGATGATCTCGGGCATGATGCTGGGTCTCTTCACGCCGACAGAAGCCGCAGCCGTCACGGCCGCGTACGTCCTGCTGGTCAGCGGCCTCATCTACCGCGAGCTCACCTTCGCCCATCTCTGGAACGCGATGCTGATGACGCTGAGGTCCACCAGCGCCATTCTCGTGATTGTCGCGGTCGCCTCGCTCTTCGGCTGGATCCTGGCGGTCGAGCAGATCCCGCAGGACTTCTCGAAGTTCATCCTGCAGTTCTCGAGCGATCCGATGGTTCTTCTCCTGATCGCCAACCTGATCTTCTTCATCGCAGGTATGTTCCTGGATTCCACGACGGCGACCCTCCTCGTCGTCCCGGTCATCGCGCCGCCACTCGTCGCTGCAGGAATAGACCCTGTGCATCTTGGCATCGTCGTGATCTTCAACCTCATGCTGGGACTTCTGACCCCGCCCATGGGCCTGTCGTTGTTTCTCGTCTCGCAGATTGCAGGCGTCACATTGAGACAGCTTCTGCGCGCCCTTCTGCCCTTCTATGTGCCGCTGCTCGTGACGCTCGGCATCATCACCTTCGCGGACGATCTCGTCCTTTGGCTTCCCAGAATGCTCCGCTAACCGAAAGAGGTTTCTATGCGCATCGTCGTCGGATCAGACCACGCCGGGTTCCCCCTCAAGGCATCCGTCATCAAGCACATTCAGGACCTCGGCCACGAGGTCGAGGACGTCGGCAGCTTCGACGACAAGCCCGTCGATTTTCCCGACATCGCCCAGAAGGTCACGCAGGCGGTGACGGCTGGCAAGGCAGAGCGCGGGATGCTGGTCTGCGGGACCGGGGTCGGCGCCTCGATCGCCGCCAACAAGGTCAAGGGCATCCGGGCCGCTGTCTGTCACGACATCCACTCGGCCCATCAATCGGTCGAGCATGACGACGTCAACGTCATGTGCATCGGAGCCCAGATCGTCGGCCCCTGGCTCGCCCACGACCTGGTGGAAGCGTATCTGAAGGCCGAGTTCTCGACCGACGAAGATTTCCGCCGCCGTGTCGAGAAGCTTCACAGGATGGACGACGCCCGCTGAGCCTCCACGCGAACCGGCGCATTCTGCGACGAGGCGAGCCGGAGGATGGTCTGGCAACGTGCTCTCTCTTGAAGGACGCTGGCAACCTGGGCGATCCCTGCCTTTCCACCTGGAAGAAGGTGGGCGGGAGCGCCCCTGCCCTCGCAAAGGTGCGTTAGCCTGCCCCATCGTCGATCAGTGCCTTGCCCAGTCGCGCGACCTCTTCGACCAGAATGTCCAGATCGGACGGTGTCGTCCGGTGATTGTTGATGGCGGCGCGCAAGCTATGGCGGCCCTGCACGGTCGTGTCGGACACGGCGGCGATGCCAGACTCCTGCATCCGCACCATGATCTCGATGTTCAGTCGTTTGAGCGCGTCCTCTGACAGACCGCCGGGATCGTAGCGGAAGCAGACGATGTTGATGACAGTCGGAGCACACAGCGTCAGGTTCGGCGTGGCCGCGATCCGTTTCGAAAGATGGCGTGCATGGGCGAGGTCCTGATCGATGAGCCGCCCGAACTTCTCGAGTCCGTGTTCCTTCAGCGCCATCCAGACCTTGAGCGCGCGAAAGCCACGGGATGTCTGGAGCCCGAAATCGTGCAGCCAGGCGCCCGAGGCAATGCCCCTCGGCGCGGCTTCAAGATATTCCGGCGTGACGGAGAAGGTGGCGAGATGCGCCTCGGCGTCCCGCACCAGCGCGCAGCCGACCTCGAACGGCGCATGCAGCCATTTGTGCGGATCGAGAGCGATGGAGTCCGCGCGCTCGATCCCGCGCACCAGCGCACGTCCTTCCGGCGCGATGGCCAGAAGCGCGCCGATGCAGCCGTCGACATGCATCCAGAGGCCTTCCGCGGTGCAGAGATCGGCAATGGCCTCAAGGTCATCGATGGCGCCCGTGTTCACCGTTCCCGCCGTCGCGATGACGGCGGCCGGGTGAAGGCCGGATGCCCGGTCCTCGGCTATTGCCGTGCGCAGCGCGGAGAGGTTCATCTGACATGCCGCGTCGGACGGCACGCGACGCAGCGCCCGGTTCCCCAGCCCCATCGCTTCGACCGCGATCCGATGACAGGAATGGAGTTGATCGGACCCGTAGAACCGCATGGCTGCCGTCATCCCGCCGACACCCAGTTCTCTCAGGTCGATGCCCGACATCCGGTTTCGCGCAACCGTCAGGCCAATGAGATTTGCCATCGAGCCGCCCGAAACCAGAGTCCCGCTGGCCGACTCCGGATAGCCCACCATCTCCTTCATCCAGCACACGACCTGCTTGTCGATCTCGGCCGCCGAATGGTCGCCGCCACCGAGATTGGAGCCCAGGATGGCGGCGAGAAAATCGCCGAGCGCTCCGGTGAAGTTGCTCGCCCCCATGAACCACATCCAGAACCGCGGATGGATGTTGCCCATCGGGTAAGGCAGAACGTCCGCGACGACCTGGCGGTAAACCTCTTGCAGCGGCTGGCCTTTCTCGGGAACCCCGTCGCGAAATCGCGCGCGCACGTCCTGCGGCATGTCCTGCCAGACGGGCCGAGAACGGACGTCCCGAACATAGTCGACGGCATCATCCACCATCTGGTGCGCAACGGCGCGGTGGGCGTCCCAATCCGATGGATCAAGCGTTTCCGTCGAGTCCGGCATGGCTCACACCAACCGGTAACCGGGTGTCGAACGGGACAGACCGACCTCTTCCTCGGTCATCTCTTCGGGAATTGCCTCGAAGAGCGGTGTGGACATGTAGCGTTCGCCGGTGTCGGGCAGCATGCACAGGATCACCGTGCCGGCGTCCGCCCGCTCGGCGATCTTCATGGCGACGGCGAAGGTCGATCCACCGGAGACGCCAGTGAGGATGCCCTCGGATCGCGCCAGTTGCCGCGCCCAGGCCATGCCATCCGGGCCGGCAATGGGAACCAGCTCGTCGTAGAGCCGGTCGTCCACCGCTTCCTGAAGCACGTACGGAATGAAGTCCGGCGTCCAGCCCTGAATCGGATGCGGCTCGAAGGCCGGGTGGCTTTCGGCGGGCGAGTGATCCGCATTCCGCGCCTGGACATGACCGCTGCCGAGGAGCTGGGCGTTTGCGGGTTCGGACAGCACGATCTTCGTCTCGGGGCGCTCACGGCGAAGCACGCGGGCCACGCCTGTCACAGTCCCGCCGGTCCCATAGCCGGTGACCCAGTAGTCGAGGCGATGGCCCCTGAAATCGGCGAGGATCTCTTGCGCCGTGGTCGTTTCGTGAATTCTGGCGTTGGCGTCGGTCTCGAATTGCCGGGCGAGGAACCAGCCGTTCGCCTCGGCCAGCTCTACTGCCTTGCGATACATGCCCAGTCCCTTTTCAGCCCTTGGCGTGAGAACGACTTTCGCGCCCATCATCCGCATCAGCTTGCGTCGCTCGACCGAAAAGCTGTCGGCCATAGTCACCACCAGGGGATAGCCCTTTGCCGCGCAGACCATGGCGAGCCCGATCCCGGTATTGCCCGACGTCGCTTCGACAACCGTCTGGCCGGGTCGCAGGCTGCCATTCCGTTCGGCTTCCTCGATGATGCTTAGCGCCAGCCGATCCTTCACCGACCCGGCCGGGTTGAAGAACTCGGCCTTGACGTAAAGCTCCACGCCCTTCGGTGCGATGCGGTTGATCCTGATCGCGGGTGTATTGCCGATCGTGTCGAGCAGGCTGGCGTAAAGACGGCCGCGGCCCGTGGTGGTGTGCGCTGTCATGGCATCCATGGCCATTCTCCGGTTCTGTTCAGGGTTGTCGGCAGGCTGTCACGGCACCCGTGCCGGATCAGTGCTGATGATCGGGTGGGGCGAAGAGGATCAGTTCGACCCGCTCGTCCCCATCCACGTAGGCGTCATGACCGGGCGGTATCTCGAAGAAGTCGCCCTTGACGATCGTCGTCTCGACGCCCGACTCGAGCATTCGCACCACGAGCGTTCCTGACATGCAGTAACCCGTGTGGCGCATCGGGCAGGAATCGGGCGATCCGAGCAAGGGCTTCTCGTCGACCTCCCAGGTCCAGCCCTTCTCGAAAATGGCGTGCATCCCGGTGCTGCCATCCGCCATCTGGAGGATGGAGATACCGCCCCGATCTTTCATATCGAGGCGTTGATCCGGCGTCTCGAACCGGCGGGTTTCGATTGCTGCTTGCGGCATGTCTCTTCTCTCCCTCTCTGACTGCTGGCGGGAGATATCCGCCCACTGAGGTCAAGGTTACCGACTGTTGCGCCCCGCGCTTGATGAGACCCTGAAGAACTCCTGTAGAACGCCGCAATTTTCTTGTATTCATGCGTATGGACTGGACTTTTGGAGAGTTTCATCTCGACGCGGAGCGGTTCCAGCTGGTCCGCCGCGGCGTCGCCGTTGCGCTCGAGCCGCAGGTGCTTGTCCTGTTGATTCACCTCGTCAAGAACCGTGACCGCATGGTCTCAAAGGACGAGGTCGTGGAGGCAGTCTGGCAGGGAAAGGCCGTTTCGGACGCCAGCATCTCGAGCCGTATCCGTTCGGCGCGTCAGGCCCTCGGCGACGACGGTGCGCGTCAGGAGATGATCCAGACGGTTCATGGAAGAGGATTTCGTTTCATTGCGGCGGTAACGGAGAAGACACCGGCGCGCGCGGACGCAGCCTCAGCGGCGCCGTCCGTCTCCGATCACCTTCCAGGAATGCCATCGATTGCAATTCTGCCTCTCAGGCAGCTTGGCGCAGATCCGGACCTCGAGGTGCTCGCCGAGGCGATCCCTCACGAGATCATCGAAGCGATGTCCCGGCTCCGTTGGCTCGCCGTGATTGCGCGTGGTTCCTCGTTCCGCTTCGGCATCGGTGAGGCCAATCTCGCTCTGGTCGCGGAAGCCCTGTCGGCGCGCTACATTCTGAGCGGAATCATCGAGAGCCGCGGCGGCGGGGCCGCGGTGAGCCTCGAGCTGCTGGAGGCCGGATCGCGGCAGGTGCTCTGGGCCGACCACCTCGTCTCGCCGCTCGACGCGATAGACGACCTCAGATCGCGGATCGTCGCCCAGCTCATTGCGGCGCTCGAGATGCATATACCGTTCAACGAGGCCCGCATTGCTCAACGGAGCACGTTTGAAAATCGCGATGCCTGGGCCAACTACCATGTCGGTTTGCGGCATCTCTACCGTTTCACCGCAACCGACACGGCGGTCGCGCGGGCGTGTTTCGAACGCGCCGTCGCAGCCGAACCGCACTTCGCCCGCGCGCATGCGGGTCTGTCCTTCACCAGCTTCCTGACCGCGTTCCTGCGCCTCGATCCCGAAACATCCGCGGCGGCGCGTCTCGCCCGGCAACACGCGGAACGCGCGCTGGAACTGGACGCGCTCGACCCGTTCGCGAACTTCACCATGGGCAGATCGTTCTGGCTGACCGACCAGCCGGAGATTGCTGCGCACTGGCTATCGAGGGCGACAACCCTCAATCCGAACTACGCCCAGGGTTTCTACGCTTCGGCCTTCACCGCGATGCTGACGGGCAACGCTGACGCTACGACTGGGGCGCTCGACACGTCGCTGCGCCTCAGCCCTCTCGATCCGCTGCTCTACGGCATATACGGCGTCCGGGCACAGTTGCTGATGCAGCAGGAGGACTACGAGACCGCTGCCGACTGGGGAGACCGGGCAGCGACGCAGCCCGGCGCGCATTACCTGATCGGGATGATCGCTCTTGCTGCCAACGGGCTGGCCGGACGGCAACAGCGCGCGGAGCATCTGCGTCAGGATATTCTTCGGAGCAAGACGGACGCGAGCGCGGCCGATTACTTCGCGGCCTTCCCAACCCGCCACTCGACGTCCCGCGCACGCATCGCGAAGGAACTGACCAGGCATGGGTTCTGATTCAACGCTGCTGTCACAGGGTGACGAGAATTGGCGTTCCGGCCCACTCAATCCCGCCAGCCTAAGCATCTCGAGCAGGAGGAATCGATGACTGACCCCAAACGGGAAGAACTGCACATCGAACGAGAGGAAAACGAGAGCAAGGGACGGTACGTCGTCCGCATCGACGGGGCCGAGGCCGAGATGACCTATTCGCGGGCGGGCGAGACGATGATCATTATCGATCACACGGAGGTTCCCGACGCCATGCGCGGCCGCTCGGTGGGACAGGCCCTGGTACGACGTGCCGTCGAGGATGCACGTACCGAAGGCCGCTCGATCATCCCCCTCTGTCCCTTCGCCAAGGCGCAGATCGCGCGCCACGCGGAATGGCAGGACGTGCTGAAAGGCTGAAGCTGGAGACAATGTTATGAGCTGGAGCCCCTGCCCCGACCCGAAACCTGGCGCGCCCGACACGGTCGATGCCGTCGAGACGCTGATCGTGCCCCGCGCCGTGGACCTTGGCGGGATGGAGGTGCGCCGCGCGCTGCCATCCACCAAGCGCCAGATGGTGGGTCCCTTCATCTTCTTCGACCAGATGGGCCCGGCCGAATTCCTGACCGACGAGGGGATCGATGTGCGTCCGCACCCGCATATCAACCTTGCCACCGTTACCTATCTGTTCGAAGGCAAGATCCGACACCGCGACAGCCTTGGCACGGATCTCGACATCGAGCCTGGGGCCGTCAACTGGATGAAAGCCGGTCGCGGGATCGTCCACTCGGAGCGCACGGACGAAGCGAGCCGGAGGACCGGCCAGCGCCTCTTCGGCATCCAGACCTGGGTGGCGCTGCCTGAGGCCCAGGAAGAAAGCGATCCAGACTTCATTCATCACGGCGCATCGGCTCTGCCCGTGATCGAGGACGGAGGCATGACGGCGCGTCTCATCGCCGGGCAGGCCTTCGGATCGCGCTCACCGCTCGTGACGGCATCCGAGACGCTGTACGCCGACGTGCAACTTGCACCGGGTTCGAGGTTTTCGGTCGAGCCCTCGGTGACGGAGCGCGCGCTCTACACCATCGCGGGCGAGATCGACGTTGCGGGCCAGTGCTTCGGGCCGGCGCAGCTTCTGGTGCTCCGACCGGGCGACCAGATCGTCGTCAAGGCCATGACCGCTTCGCGCGTGATGCTCTTCGGGGGCGAGCCGATGGAAGGTCCGCGCTGGATATGGTGGAACTTCGTTTCCTCACGAAGGGAACGGATCGAGCAGGCGCAGGAGGAGTGGCGACGCGGCCGCTTCGATACCGTGCCCGGCGATGAGGCCGATTTCATCCCGCTTCCCGAGACGGCTACCAAGCCGCGACCAGCGGTCGGCGGCGTACTGTACCCCTAGGCACGGCGAGACTGTCCCGCAGGGACAGGAAGCAACGCTTTCGCAGGTAGAATCTTCCTGTTCTTTCACCAGGCGTGTCCCTTACGTCAGGCTCAGGACTGCCATCAGCATCATGCTCACGCCTCGGGCGAGTTGGCCGTAGGCCGGCGGCCCTTCGTATTTTGCTGCCGATCTCCAGACGCCGACCAGCGCCACCACGTTGTAGGGCACGGAAAGGCCATAGCCCACGAACACCGCGGGCCAGGCAAGATCGGCGCTGATCAGAGCCAGGAAGCCGATGCTCGTCGAGATGTTCACAAGCAGCCCCCCAAGCACTGTCCAAGACCAGAACGCAACGTCCAAAGGGAGATCGCCTCTCCAGAGAGCAAGCATCTTTGACATAACTCGAATGTCGCACGGGAACTAGCGCCGACCAACCAGTTGGCTGCGTGGCCGACGTTACTGGATCAGAATAACCTTGGAGAGCTGTTCAATGCCCGAGGCTCGGGATGACAAAGGTGATGGGCGGGGGGACCGTCGCGGGCCCCCAACTCCATCTGCCGGGTCTCGACTTATCCTTCCGTTGACCTGCCGCAAGGCGCAGCTTCGCCCTTGGGCGCATAGTGCGATGCAGCCAGTGAGACTAGGAGTGCCGTGATGCCTTTCTCGGTCGAGGAGTTCTTCGCCGTATTCGCCGCCTACAACACGGCGATCTGGCCACTTCAGATCGCGGCTTATGTCGGCGGGTTCGCTGTTGTCGCGATGTTGTGGCGTCCGTCGAGGATGGCCGACACGGGCATCTTCCTCGTCCTGTCTGCGATGTGGGTGATGAATGGCATCGGGTATCACTGGATGCACTTCGCCCCGGTCAATCCGGCAGCCAGAGTGTTCGCCGCGCTTTTCGTGGTTCAGGCCGTCCTGCTTGCCGTAGCGCCACTACTCTCCCGCGAGCGCGCAGTGTTCGGACATGCCGGATCGGGAGTCCGGTGGATCGCGGGTGCCCTCATCGTCTTCGCGATGATCCTCTATCCGCTGCTCGGGTTCGCCTTCGGCCATCGCTATCCCGCGATACCTGTCTTCGGGGTCGCGCCCTGCCCGACGACGATCTTCACCATCGGTGTGCTGCTTCTTGGGGACTGGAAGACCGTGCGCTGGTTGCTGATCATTCCCGCCAGCTGGTCGGTGATCGGCGGGTCGGCGGCTGTCCTGCTGGCGGTGCCTCAGGATTACGGGTTGATCGCAGCGGGCTTCATCGCATTAGGCATCGCCTTAGCGGGTCGCCGCCTCCGAGCGAACGGGACCGGCGCCTGACTCCACCGACGACGGGCGTCCAGCAGGGCTCGCCGCCCGTTGTCTTGTAGATCAGCGGCATGTTCGCTGTCGCACTTGCGCCGGAACCACCCACGCTCGCCATCGCAGTCGGCGACGATCTCCCCGTTCGCCAACACAAGGATAGCTAAGGCGGAAACCGCTGCGACGAGTGTCGAGCGCAGCAACCGGGCCGGACTCGGCAAGTCTTCCGGGTTTCAGTTTCTGTGCGCTCAAGCCCTTTCTACCGGTCGCTCGACTCGGCCGTGGTTCGCGTGTCCTCGCCAGGTCTTCTCCGCATCGCCACCCAGAGCAGCGGCACCCCTGTCACAAGGCCAAGGCCCAGCACCGCCCATGTCGCCCGACCAAGGTCTCCGCCCACCGCCACATTCCCGAAGTGGGCGAGAAGGAAGCTCGCCGGGACGATTCCTGCCAGTGTCGCCAAGGCAAATCGCCAGGCATGGAGCCGACTGAGGCCGGCCGCGTAGCTGATCATGTCGAAGGACAGGAAGGGCATCAGGCGGCTGGCAAATACCGTCGCCGTCAGCGCCGTCTGCGACCCGAGCAGTCCCACATCGACGCGGTCGCCAAAGGCCCGCCGCAGGACGTCACGTCCCAGAACCCGGGCGAGGCCGAACGCGACCAGCGCACCAAGCTCAGCGCCGATCACGACCTGCACGGTGCCCCAGAGCTGCCCATAGGCCGCGCCGGCCGCCATCGCAATTGGCGCGCTCGGGATTGGGCTGGCGACGACGGCCAAGGTCATGAGCGCGACGACCACCACCGGCCCCCAGACGCCGGCGCGTGCCACCAGCCTCTCCAGACGTTCCCCGTCCAGAAGGTCACGTGCCTCGTCGAACACCGAAGGCTCGACCGCCCAAAGGCCAAGAAGAACGACCCCGAGTATCGCCAGACCTGCGAGGGTGCGGGCGCGCGAACTCATCTAGATCGCCTCGACGGCCTTCCTCAGCAGGTCTCGGACCTGGCCCGCGACGGCCGTCAGCGCGGCATTCTCGACCGCCTGCATCGATGCCACAGGGTCGATGGCACTGATCTCGACGCCACCCTCGACCTCACGCAGGATGACGTTGCACGGCAGCATCGCGCCAACCCGCGGCTCTATCCCGATGGCCTGATACGCCATCTTCGGATTGCAGGCGCCGAGGATTCGATAGGCTGGCATCTCGACGTCGAGCTTCTTTTTCATCGTCGCCTTTACGTCGATCTCGGTCAGGACACCGAAGCCGTGGTCCGCCAGTGCCTTTCGCGTCCTGGCGTCGACGTCGTCGATCCCAGCGCCGGAGATCGTTCGATCGATAGTGTAGGTCATTGCGCAGTCCTTTCTTTCATTTCCGAAGATACTTGATCAGCGCCGATATGGCCAAGACCACCAGCACAAGGATCAGCAGGCCGAACAGCCAGCCAAACCCCATTTCGAAACCCATTCCGAAGTTCATGTCGTTCCAGTTCATGTCTCATCCTCCTGATTTTCAATCCTAGGATGCGCCTTTTGCACCGACCTCACGACAACATGGGGCAGGACATTACATGATCACTATCGTGAGATCGGGACGCTGGGTCCGAACAACCACTCCGGATCAGGCTGATGCCGTGACTGCCCGCACGGTCATCATGCCGCTGGCAAGGTGCGGCATGTGGTGACAATGCAGCATCCAGCGTGCGGTTTCGCCTGGATCGAGCGACACATCGACCGTCGACTTCGGCGGGACGCAGACGGTGCCTGCAAACGACAGCCGGTGTTGACCCCAAGTCGCCCAGGTGATCGTCCAGACATAGGGCTGCTTCGAGCGCAACGAGTCTCGCCTCCCATGCTACTCGCGCCAAGCTCGTTCGCAGACTGAATAAAGGAAGGTCGCCGACCAGGTCAGCACCATGAATCCGCCCAGGGACTGCATCATGTTGATCATGCGTATCGGTCCGCTGGTCTCGATCTGCGTGTAACCGAGGGTGGCGAAGTTGATGCCGGAGAAGTAGATCAACCCATCCCAACTCGCGTCGTAGCTGCCGCCGAGGTCTCCCAGGCCGCCCCAGCTCAGCAGCACCTTGTAGACTCCGGCGAAGGCCAGGATCTCGATCGTGTGGAGCGCCAGCAGGCCGAGAAACGTCACGATGATCGCCGCCTGCGGTCTGTCGTCCGCATCCGGCTTTATCCCGCGAACGGCGAGCATGCCGTAGTGGTGGCCGATCCCGAGCGCGGCAACCAGCAGGAACCCGTAGACTAGAGCCATTTCTCATCTCCTTCACGAACGTTGCACTGACGCCAGACGAGCCAGTGGCGTCGTCTCGCCCAAGTCTGACACTGAGGCAATCGAAGAACTCATGGATGGACTTCCGTACTGCAACACATGCGGCACAGAAAATCGAACCCGGAACGAACTTGTCCAAAGGTAGCGAGCGTCCGAAGAGCTTCTTCTTGCGGCCCCCGGTCGGGGTTTCGGGCACCAAGCCCCGCGTCAACTCATGCGGATCAATCTTGCGAGGACGTCCGACCGTTCGACGAGCCCGACAATTCCTGTTCCGTCGCTCACCGGAAACACGCGGTGAGGGTGGTTCAGAAACATCTCGGCAACTCTCACAAGCTCGTCCTTTACGTCCACGAAAATGACTTCGCGCGTCATGTGATCCGCAACGCAGCCTTTCCACTCCCGGTAGTAGCTTGCATGGAGCGCGGCGCGGAAGCAGTCCTTTTGAGTAAGGATTCCCATAAGGCGGCCGTCGTCCCCAAGGACAGGAGCGGCGGCGGCGCCGGTTTCCACCAGCAGCGCGGCAGCGCGACGTATAGGCGTGCCCGCAACCAGGTCCGGAAAGTCCCGACGCATGATGGACGCGATGACTTCTTCGGTCATTCAGGCACGTCCCTGTCGGATCGGCGCAAGGGACAATCGGTGCAGCGACCCTCGGGCAGGCAGGACGCGGCGCTGCAACTGGTCAGAGCCGGTCCTCGCCCGAGAAGCAGGCCCAGTCCGAGTCCTGCCACCGCGAAGACCATGACCAGCGTTGCCAAGATGATTTCCATCATGGACGTTTTCCTTTCACGCAAGCACGTCTTTGATGCTGCCCGTCTCGATGCGGCGCAGAGCCATTTCTTCCTCGAACAGGAACAGCGCGGCAATGTCGCGGTCCCGGGCCAGCGCCGGCCCGGCGTCGTCGCCTGCGGCAAACAGGGCCGTGGCCCAGCCATCTGCGGTCATCGCGTCGGCTGCCAACACCGTGACCGAGCGCAAGCGTCCCTGCACCGGAGCGGCGGCAGCCGGGTCGATGATGTGACCCCATATGCTTGCTCCGACCGAGTAGCTTTGCTGAGACAAGCCTGACGTGGCGACAGCCATGCCGTCCGGCAGGTGCAGCAGTGCCGCGGCGGACTGGGACCGCACAGGATGTTCCACGGCGACCTGCCAGTCACGCCCGGAGGGATGGCGACCTAACGCAGAGAGTTCGCCGCCCAGATCGAGCAGGGCAGTCTCGAGGCCGTGCGATCGCGCCAGTTCGGCAGCCCTGTCGAGGGCGCGGCCCTTGGCAATGCCGCATAGATCGAGTGTCAATTCGCCCCGCGACTTGACGATGGTGCCGCCCTCGATGCGAATGCCGCGCCAGTCCGGTCCGCCGCCGCGCAGGATAGGGCCAAAACCCCAGCGAGCGACGAGAGGGCCTACCGTGGGATCAAAGGTGCCGCCGCTGGCCCCGGCAAGTCCAAGTGCAGCCTGCGTCACCCGGAGCATCTCTTCACTCGCCGCTCCGCCTTGCGCGCTGGCATTGAAGCGGCTGATATCGCTGTCGGTTCGCCACGGCGACATTTCCGCGTCGATGCCGGCGAACAAGTCGTCAAGTGCGGGCCTGAGCCGGGCGAGCCCGGCGTCTGACGGGCCGACAATTCGCCAGGTCGTGCCGAATGCATTGCCCTCCAGCCTTTCTGGCGTTGCAGAGTGGGCCAGTGAGGGACAAGCGAGCGCCGCACCCAGCAGTCCGATAGCTTCGCGCCGTGAGAAGTTGGCTCTTTTCATGGTCAGGCTCCGAAATCGTCGTAGAAGATGGCATCAGGCTCCACCCCAAGCCTCTGCAGCGTGGCAAGCACGGCAGAAATCATCACCGGAGGTCCGCAGAGGTAGTATTCGCACTCCTCCGGCGAGGCATGACGGGTCATCTCTGCCTGCAGGATCTCATGTATGAAGCCGGAGGCTCCGGTCCAGCGGTCGCCCGGGGCGGGGTCGGACAAGGCCGGTCTCCAGCTGAAATGTTTGTGCTGACGGGCAAGCGCCTCGAATTCCTCGGAATAGAACAGGTCGGCCGCCGCGCGCGCGCCGTAGAAGTATCGAATGCGCCGGTCGGTGCCGCCCGCAAGTTCCTGATGTATCATCGCGCGCAGCGGTGCCATCCCGACGCCACCGCCGACGAAGATCATTTCCCGCGTGCCGGGCCGGACGTGGAAATCACCGAAAGGGCCGGAGGCCGTGACGCTGTCGCCCGGGTTGACCGTGAACAACCAGGACGAGACAAGGCCTGGCGGGATCTCGGTCTCGCGCCCCGGCGGCGGAACGGCGAGGCGGATGTTGAACACGGCGGTGCCGGCATCCTCGGGCCTGTTGGCGAGAGAATAGGCCCGGGTCACGGCAGCCTCGGAAGAGACACGCATTTCACTCCAGCCCGCGATCTCCCAAGGCTCACGGAACGGCTCCGGCAGCTCCAGTGTCGCAAAGTCCAGTCGATAGGCCGGCGCGGTAATCTGCATGAAGTCACCGGCACGGAACGTCGATAGCCGGTCGTCAGGCATGTTCAGAACGATTTCGCGGATGAGCGGCGCCAGCATCCTGGCAGACGCGACAGTGCAGGCAAAACCGCTTCCGGCGCTGAGGATGCCATCCGGCACCCATACGGCACAATCCCCACTCAGCGTGGTCTGGCAGGCGAGTCGGACATGGGCGCGGCGCTCCCTGGGCGACAGCACGCCGCGTTCTGTGGCTTGCGGGGTGCCCGCACCGTCTCCCAAGACCGTGACGCGGCAAAGTCCGCAGGTGCCCTTCCCGCCGCACGCCGCCGGAATGGGGATGTCGAAACCGTGCAGCACGTCCAGAAGTCTCACACCCCGTTTCGCGCGCAGATGCATCCTGTCGTTGACGTCCAGGCCGATATCGCCGGAAGGAAGCAAACGGGACCGAAAGGCCAGCAGTCCCATTGCAAGGCCGACCACAAGGCCCATGATCACCAGGCTGCCGAGGAGGATCTCGGTCATTGCGACATCGCCATCTGTGCGAAGGAGGCAAAGCCCAGAGACATGAGCCCGGTCAGGATGAAGGCGATGCCAAGCCCCCGCAGTCCTGCAGGCAGATCGGCATAGGCCAGCCGACCGCGAATGGCGCCCAGCATGACGACAGCGACAGCAAATCCGAGCCCGCTACCCAAACCGAAGACCACGGATTCACTAAAGCCATACGAACGGTCAACCATGAAGAGGCTTCCCGCGAGGATCGCGCACTGCACGGTCAGCAACGGCAGAAACACACCGAACGAGGCATGCACGGCCGGAAAGAAGCGATCGAGCAGCATCTCCAGGAGTTGGACGGTCGCCGCAATAACACCGATGAAGGCGATCAGCGACAGGTAGGAAAGATCAAGCTCGGGCATGCCGGCCCAGGTCCAGGCTCCCGGCGCGAGCAGTCCGCGGTAGATCAGCCAATTCAACGGCACTGTCACGCCCAGCACGCCGGTCATGGCAATCCCGAGGCCAAGTGCGCTTTCAGGGCGCTTCGACAGAGCCAGAAAAGTGCAGAGCCCCAGAAACAGCGTCAGCGGCATGTTGTCGACGAAAGCCGCAGACAGGAAAAGGGACCAAAGATCCGTCATTCGACCGTCATCGTTCGCGCAGGCGGCACATGTTCAAGCGCTTCGGTTTGTTCGACACGCCACGACCTGATCGCCCAGACCAGCCCACCCAAGAGAAAGAAGGCCGAGGGTGCCAAGAGCATCAGGCCCAGCGGCGTGAACCAGCCACCGGCATCGGCCAGGGGAAATGCCTGCCAGCCGAACAGCTGACCCCGGCCGAAGAGTTCGCGCACCCCGCCGAGAGTTAGCAGTATAAGGGAATATCCCAGCCCGTTGCCGAAAGCATCCACGGCGGCGGGCACCGGCGCATGGTGGCGCGCATAGGCTTCCGTGCGGCCCAGCACCAGGCAGTTCGTGGTGATGAGGCCGACGTAGATCGAGAGGGCGCGGCTGATCTCGGCGAAATAGGCTTGCAGGATCTGGTCGATCACGATCACCAGCGACGCGACGATGACAATCTGGACGATGAGCCGGATGGTGTCGGGAATGTGACGGCGTATCAGGCTGATGAGAACCGCCGACAGCGTGAGAACCAGGGTCAGCGACACCGACATTGTCAGCGCAGTCGCCAGCGATGTCGTCACCGCCAACGCCGAGCAGATGCCCAGGATCTGCAGCGTCACTGGATTCTGGCGAAGCAGCGGGTCCGTCAGTGTCGCCCAGAAATCTATGCGCGCGGCCATGACTTAGAACTCCCCTCGTTCGATGGCGCGGATCAGCGGACCATAGCCATCGGGCCCAAGCCAGAAACGCACCATGTTCGCGACCCCGCGGCCGGTTCGCGTTGCGCCGGTGATGCCGTCGACCTCGTAGGGGCCCGATGCCTCGCCGCGTGCTACTGCAAAGCGCAGATCCCCCGACGCGTCGCGCAACTCGGTTCCAGCAAAACTGGACTGCCAGGATGACTCCTCGATCCGTCCGCCAAGACCGGGAGTTTCGGAATGTCCGGTGATGGCGATGCCCGCGATGGTGTTCAGGTCACCACGCAGCGCGAGTATCGCGTCAATGCGCCCGCCATAGCCCTGACCGGTGAGAGGCAGAAGCAGCAGCGAGATGTCGCCGCCTTCGCGCAGCAGAAATATCTGGGCAAAGTCGGGTCGCTGCCGGAGCCCCGCGATGTCTGCGCTCGCCTCGAGCGCGGTCCAGTTCGACGTATCGGCCAGCGCGTCGTCGAGCGTGGCGGCTGTGACGTCCGATGCCGCGCGTCCCTTGGCAAGCTCGACCACGACGGTGGAGAGCGCGCCACCCGACTGCGCCAGAAGGTCGGTCATGCCCGGAATGCCGCGGAGCAGAGCTTCGATCCGGGCCTGCTCCTCAGCCGCGCGGTTGGCCGTCTGGATCGGGCGCAGCAACACGGTGGCGCCGCTGACCAGGAGAGCGCAGATGGACGCGACGAGGAACGCGACGATCAGGGTCTTCGCCCGGCTTTCGTTGGGCAAGGCAAGGAACCGCCGCCAGGGGTTCCGGTCAGTTTCGGCCATGTCGTCTCCGTCTCTGTTCATACCAGATCCCCAGCGCCATCTCATCAAGCAGAGGCGCCGCGAGCGAAGTCAGAAGGGCTGCGGCCACGGCGACCTGTACCGGCGCGGCCCCGTGCCAGCCCCCGGCGAACAGGGTCACGAGGCTTGCGTAAAGCGCCCCGTTCAGCCAGCGCCCGAACAGCGTCGTGGCGCTGGTGACCGGATCTGCCACGAGCAGCACAAGCACGATCCCCGCAACAGGCGCGACTGTCGGGGGCAACGCACCCGTCGCCACGGCGCCGACTGCCACAATGGCAGCGCTGGCGACGACACCAAGAGACATCGAGCCGGTTGCCACCCCGATGAGCGCTGCCGGTATGGCGGCCCAGGTCACAGGCGCAGCGAGTTCGGGCCAGGGAAATCCGGGAAAGCCGAAGCCCAGGAACGACAGCGTCACGACCGCCGGGTTCACCACATTGCGGCCCCAACCCCCGAAGACCAGCTCTCCCATCACCGCGCCAAAGCTGATGGCGAGGGCCAACCGAAGCACCCCCAGCCCTTCCGGCGCCAGCATCGCGACCGCCAGGGCCGTGATCAGGAAAGCCAGCGAGATCGGCTGCGCCCGTGCCAGCAGAAAGACAAGGTTCCAGAACGCCAGCACGAGTGCGACAAAACCGAGACGCAGAAGGGCCTCGACGCCGCCGAACCACAACCAGAACAGTGTCAACGGCAGGTAAGACGCCAGCAACATCAGCACGACCGTCTCACGGGTCCAGATGCCGCGAGTCATTCGGCGAACTCCGAGCGGACGCGGTCGAGCATGGCACGCAGAGCCGCAGCGAGATGCATCTCGCCTCCAAGCACATAATCCGCGAGCGCCACGTCCTCCTCGAGAAGTGACAGCAGCCCCATTTTCATTGCCGTTTCTTCGTCGCCGGACATCAACGCCCGGACGAAGGCCACTGCAGGAAGCGCATTGGCAAATGCCTGATCGATGGCCGCGTTTGGTATGACCGGTTTCGGTGCAGCGGATCGGGTCAGTGCGCCAATCAGCCAATGCCGTTGCGGGCCCTTCTTCACGCCCGGCAGAACCGTGACCTGCCGGTGACGCGGTGCGAGCCAACGAGCCGGATGTCCGTCGAGCGGCGATCCCGACAGGACCACATGGGGACCCGGCTTCGTGACGCGGTGCGTCAGGCCTCGGAGGTCCGCGCCGGGTTGTGTGCGCACCAGTCGTCCTTCACGGAGCGCCGCCCCGCCTACACTGACGAGGCGCGACATGGGCAGGGTTCCGGTCGCGATCAAAGCCCCCAGATGAGCGACATCCTCGGCGTGGAGGTCCCAGACCGACGCCTCGATGCTGGCCTGGAAAAGTGTGTGGATGCGAAGACCGGGCGCGCCCTGTGGATGGCGCGGACCGCTGTCGACGGAGCGCAGACGACCGCGCGCGGGTACGCCGTCAAAGAGCGGCGGCCCCGGCTGCTGGCAGACGAAGACGGGACCGTCAGTCAGACGGGTCAGCGCGTGAAGCCCGCGCCCGAATGCCTCCTCCTGCCCTTCGATCGCCATACGCGGGTCGGGCGCAAGCGGGGACGTATCGGTGGCCATGACGAAGATGGCGGCGGGCCGTTCGTCCGCTCCCGGCATTCCACCGAAGGGTCTGCGCCGCAGCCACGGCCAGAAGCCGGCGGTCTGCATCAGTCGGCGCAATCCCGCCTCGTTGTCAGCGCCGGATGTGTCGTGACGGACGGCCTCGTCTTCAGGCTCGCGAAACAACACGATCTCAGCCAGCCTGTGCCCCTGCAACAATTCAATGCGAGCGACGCGCGCCCGCATTGGCGCGACGAAGCAGACGTCCGACGCCTTGTGCAGACGGGCCAACGCTGCGCCCTGCTGCACCAGCGCTCCTTCCGCGACCTCGACGGAAACGCGCGGCGCTTCACCGGGAGACGGGCGAATCCCGGCTTCTTCAGTAATCGAGACCTTTTCTTCCAGCGGTCCAAGAGAAGGAGAAGGGAAACGAGGGGCAAGACCCGAGCGGATAGACAGTGCAGCCATGCAGCCCGTGTAACACACTCCGGCGCGGAGTCATTTGATACGCCTCAAGTCACGGGGAGCGAACTCTGCTAGAGTGGCTAGTGTTATCCCGATGCCGGAGGTTCCAAGATGCCCGATATCCAGAGAGTCATTCGTCCTCTTGTCATCGTCATGGCGGGCTTCGCGGTCTTTGCAGGCGGCCATGCGGTGCTTGGTCAAGCAGAGACCGAAGCGCCGGGCGCAGCCGAAGAGGAAGTGACGATTCCTTTCGCGATTCCGGAAGCGGGACCGTTCAACCCAGCGGAAGTCGAGGTGGAAAACAGCCAGGCGATCTCCGACTGGTTTCGCTCTGCTCATGCCGATGCCGCTGCAGAGGCGTTCCGTCACTGGGACGCGGAAGAGGAAATCACTGCGGTCTGCGCGACGTGCCATTCCGGTGAAGGCTTTCGTGACTACCACGGCCTCGACGGAACCGAGGCCGATGTCGTCAACGGGCCGATCAACACCGGCGGTGTCGTCGATTGCGGCACCTGCCATCACGCCGGTCTGGCAGATGTGACGGAAGTGGCCTTTCCCAGCGGTCTCCTGCATCCGGTGCTGGGCGTCGAGGCGTCGTGCATGACTTGCCACCAGGGGCGCACGGCAGGCAGGGACGTGGTCGAGGCAGTTGCCGGGCTCGACGTCGACACCCCGAACCCCGACCTCCGGTTCATCAACCCGCACTACGCCACTGCCGCCGCGACGTGGCTCGGGGGCTATGGCGGCTCCGGTTTTCACTACGACGGGAAGGACTACTCCGGCCGGTTCTTCCATGCTCGTCCGGTGGCGAGCTGCAACTCCTGTCACGATCCCCACACGCTGGAAATCGCCTTCGAGCCGTGCCTGACGTGCCATCAGGCCGACGATCCGCAGAGCATCCGCATCTCGCGACAGAGTTACGACGGCAGCGGCGACACGTCCAAGGGCATCCGTGCAGATATCCAGGCTAACGCCGCCGCGCTGCTCGAGCTGGTCAAGACTTATTCAGCCGAAGTGGCAAAGGCTCCCCTCGTCTACGACGGCACACGCTATCCCTACTTCTTCGCGGATGCGAACGGCGACGGCGTCATGGATCAGACGGCAAGCGGACCCGCCGCCTACAAGTCATGGACTCCCCGCAGCTTGCGTGCTGCCTATAACTGGAAGCTCGTGACGGCGGACCCCGGAAACTACGCGCACAACCCGCCCTACATGCTGGAATTGCTCTACGATTCCATCGAGGACATGAGCACCGCGCTTGGCAGGGACATGGATGCCATGGGGCTGTTGCGCTAGTGGTCGATGCACGCCGGTCGACGCTCCGCCGGCCCGGACCAGGGCGCCGGTGACGTGGAGCACAGCGTCTTTCTGATCACGCTGGGGATGCTTTTCATGGGCGGACTGGCAGCCGACCAGGTCAGTCGAGCGATCCGGCTGCCGCGTGTGACCATGCTGCTCCTTCTCGGGTTGCTTGTCGGCTCATCGGGCCTGGACATGCTGCCGACATCCACCTGGGCAGCCTCGTTCGAGGCGATCTCGGCGGTTGCCCTGACCATGGTCGCTTTCCTGATCGGCGGCGAATTGACCCGCGAGAACCTGAGCCGTCACGGTCGAGCCATCATGGCGATCTCTCTGTGTGTGGTGGCCGGAACCACTGTCCTTGTCTGGGGAGGACTCGTCCTCCTGGGTCTGGATCCTGGTCTCGCCCTTCTGCTCGGTGCCATTGCGACAGCAACGGACCCGGCAGCCATCGCGGATGTGATCCGCCAGTCCGGCGTCCGCAACAGGTTCACCGAGACTCTGAACGGCATCGTCGGAATAGACGACATCTGGGGTCTGCTGGTCTTTGCTGTCTGTCTCGCTCTGGTCACGCAAACGAGCGGCTGGGTCGAACCACTCGCCGGGGCTGCCCATGACATCGGCGGAGCCATCCTCCTTGGCGCCGCGATGGGACTACCTGCGGCGCTCCTTACAGGGCGACTGGCACCGGGCGAACCGTCTCAGACCGAGGCTGTTGCAGTGGTCTTCCTGACGACGGGCCTTTCGATGTGGTTTGAAGTGTCCTTCCTGCTCGCAGGCATGACCGCGGGTGCCCTGATCGCCAACCTGGCCCGTCATCATGACTACGCCTTCCACGAGATCGAAAACATAGAGTGGCCGTTCATGATCCTGTTCTTCGTGCTGGCCGGCGCATCCCTGGAGCTGGATGCGCTGACGTCGATGGGCTGGATCGCCGTCGCCTATATCTTACTGCGCCTCGTCGCGCGTCTGGCTGCGGGCGAAGTCGGCGCGCGCCTCGGCCGCGTACCGGGATCGGAACGCCATGCCTACGGCCCGGCTCTTTTGCCCCAGGCGGGTGTCGCGGTCGGAATGGCACTTGTGGCGGCGGAAACCGTGCCCGAGTGGGGCCCGGCCATTCTCACGCTGACCGTCGCCGGCACCGTCGTCTTCGAGGTTGTCGGTCCGCCCTGTGCCATGGCGGCCATACGACATGTCGCAAGGGCACCGCTCGATGGGCATTAGGGGCCTGATGCGTCCCGGTTCCCGGGGCTCGATGAGACTATGCGGCGCGCTGCGATGCGCTAGGCCAAGAACGGGACCGGGCACCGGTAGCACGGCCATGTAAGAAGAGCTTGATCTGCCAAGCCCGTCGCGGCTCGGTTTGTTGTCCTCGGCGGCGGTTTGTAAGGCAATTTCCGGAGGTGCACCCATGACGGCCCTGATCCTCGCCCTGCAGGTTGCCCTGCCGCTTGCTCTGATCGCATGGCTGGCCTTCCTGCCCGCCGGCAGTCTTGCCGGTCGCGGGTTGCAAGCGGTGGGCACCGGCGCGTTCCTCTTCGCGCTGGCGCGGGTTGCGTCATGGGCAGTTCCGGTCTGGTGGCTTCCTTGGGTCTATGGCGGTCTCTGGCTGGTGGTCGTTCTGGCCTGGGTCCTGCGCAGGCCTGGCGCGGGGGCGCCGCTGCTTCCCGACGAGCCGAAAGGATACGCCGGCATCGCCCTGTCGGCGATCCTGCTAGGGCTTGGCGGATGGTACGGCGCGCAGGCACTGGCAGGACGCAGCCCCCCGCCCGTCGAGGTCGTCGATATCGCCACCCCCTTCGGACCGGGGCGCTATCTCGTGGCCAGCGGAGGCTCGACCCCGCTGGTCAACGCGCACATGCGCACGCTCGATCCAGGCGTCGAACGCTACTTGCCGTGGCGCGGCCAATCCTATGCGGTCGATTTCATCGGTCTGGGTCGGTGGGGGCTGCGGGCCAGCGGCTGGTCGCCGGCCGACCCGGCTGCCTATGCGATCTTCGGCGCCGAGCTTCGCGCACCCTGCGCCGGAACGGTGGTCGCCGCCGAATCCGGCATGCCGGACTTCGAGGTGCCGCAGCAGGATTCGGTCAACCGACTGGGAAACCATGTGATCGTGCGCTGTGGAGACGCTGAGATTGTTCTGGCGCATATGCGGCGGAACAGCGTCACGGTCGCTCCGAGCGACCCAGTGGCCGTCGGCGACAGGCTGGGCGAGGTCGGCAATTCCGGCGCCTCGGCCGAGCCGCATCTCCACATCCACGCCCAGCGCCCCGTGGCCGAGGGTGCGCCCCCGATCTCAGGCGAGCCGTTGGCGTTGCGCATCGACGGGCGCTTCCTCGTGCGCGGCGACCGCCTGTAGGACGAGAGGAGGAGACCCGCCATCCGTCCGGCTCTCGATCCCGACGCGCGCTGGCCATTCGGCGCAAGGGTGGGCGTCTCCTCGAAAGGTCAGGCGCGCGGTTCCCTGATGAAGGCGCTGATGTCGCGCATCAGGTCGGCATCGTGGCCAAGCCAGATGTGCCCGCCGTCCGGATAGACGACCAGTCGAGCGCCTCGGATGCGACCGGCGAGCAGACGCGCCGTGTCGGCCGTGCCAAAAAGATCGTCTTCGCAGGACAGGATCAGGGTGGGTACGGCGATGCTTTCGAAAGCCGACAGCGTGGGCGCACCTGCCCAGAAGCCGTCGTTACGCAGACCATCCGTCTTGCGGCTGATGGGCATCAAGCCTTCGCGGATGAGATCGGCCCGCCGTCGCTCCTCGGGCGAAGCTCGGTCGAGCAGGGCCGGATCGGTCGCAAGCAGAGTGCGCAGCAGCATGTCCGGTGCGAGAGTGGCGAAGGCCCAGAACCAGGCATCCGAGTTCAGGATACGCTCCACCGCCGCGCGCTGCAGGGCGGTGAACGCCACCGGATCGCGCCCCGTCAGGTTTGCCGCCGGCACGATCAGGACCAGATGGGTGCAACGTTCTGGGTGGCGGAGTGCGAATTCCGCGGCCGTCAATGCCCCCGCCGAGCCGCCCGCGACAGCGATCTGGTCGAGCCCAAGGTGGTCAAGCATTTGCATCAGCACATCCGCCTGACGGGCCGGCGAGGCGTCCTCCGGAAAGCTGCTGCGCAGATACCCGAAGCGCGACGGCGTCACGATCTGGAAGCCGGCTTCCAGCAAGCCATGGCCAAAGAGCAGGCCCTGGTCGAACCCGCCGCCCGTGCCGTGGATCATCATCACTGGCGGCCCGTGGCCCGCTACAGCGAATTCGAGCTGGCCCGCGCTCGTCCGGATGACGGTGCTGCTCCGGGCGATGCGGGCCTCTGCCCCCGCCATCGTAGCGCGGTAGGCACCGGCGCCCCACGCCCCGGTCGCAAGCGCGACGCCGCAAAGGCCGGTTAGCAGCTCACGACGCGCGATCATTGCCAAACCTCGGTCACGGCCGTTTCCCTGGAAAACATCGTGCTGCGGTTCCACCATACGACGAGGAGGGCCACGACGGCGAAGAGGCCCGTATCCCAAGGCTGCGCATCGGGCCAGAAAGGGTTGATGAGTTGCCAGTGAAACAGCATCGGCCAAAGCAGGCTGCCCCGCGCGCTGTTGAAGATCGGCGTAACCAGAACCGCGAGCGCCACGTTTCCTATGAAGAACGGAAGGAAGTCCCAGTCCGCATAAACCGTGCTGGACAGAAAGAACGCGGGCAGGTGCCAGAAGCCCCAGGTCGCACCGATAATGAGGCCTGCCCATAACGGCGCCATGTGCCGCTGAAGAAGGGGCTGCATCACACCGCGCCAGCCGAACTCCTCGATCGGGCCGAGCAGGAGCATCGTGAACAGAAGCGCCACCATCGATCCGAAGCCCTCGGGGGGCATCGGCGCCAAGACAGGCCCGCCCTTGATCAGCGAGCCGGCTACGAAGACGAGAGGCACGAGGATCAGGATGAAGGCCGCCCAGCCGCTCGCACAACGCCACAACACGAGCCGGGAGAGAAACGAGCGGATGCCGGAGGCACCACCGTGAGACGCGACCACCAGAAAGGCAGCGATAGCCGGCGCCCAGGTGGCGAGAAAGAAGAAGGGGTGCGTTCCGCTGATCTCACCCAAGGTCGCGGCAGCTGTCTCTGGGGCGAGGATGTAGATTCCGATCAGTCCCCAGGTGATCAGGAACGTGGTCGCGAGAAAGGGAAAAAGCGCCGAGGCGCGTAATCGGTGCGCGGAACGTGCGCGTAGCTTGATTGGCATCCCAACGAACTCCAGCGCGGCAGATGGGAAGGACTTCGCAAATGACAGCCGGAGCGTCGCTGACATGGATCAACGGGGAGCGTCGGTCTCAGCCGTCGCTCGACGCGGAAGTCTGGCAGCCCGCGAGCCTTTCCTCAGCTCGCAGAGAATGGGGCTTCTGCCGGAACTTGGCAGCCTGCTTTCGGGTCGCGCCGAATGCTCTCGCCATCCTTCCGCGCGAAACCTGCGATCCACTCGTCATGTACGTCGCGCTCCTGCCGCATCGTCAGGATACCGCGCAGCATATGGACGACCGGGTTTGCTACGAGGCCTTCGACCTAGTTCGGCGTTCGGTCGCAAGGGTCCGAACCCGCTCCGCGAGGGCGCGGAACGCACGGCCTTGTTCTTCCAGGATGCCAATCGCAGAGTGGCTTCCGCTCTGCAGGTCCGTCCGCCGAGTAGCCAGAAGCGACCGCATCTCGTTCAACGGCGTGTCGACCCGACCCAGCAGGTCAGCCATCTTCACCTGCTCGCCCGCCAGGATCCCGGCCAGATTCTCTGCGCCGACTCCGAGGGCCGCTTGAGATTGGCAGGAGACCTGCTTCCATCCGCGACAGGCTCCGGTCCAGCGCCTGATGCGTTGTCTGGGCCGATGCTGCGAGGGTTTGCAACTGCAGCGCAGTCTCTTTCAGCGCCAGGCCCTGCGGTCCGAGGTTGGCGCAGGCGATCACGGCATTCATGCCGACCAGTTGCATCTGGCCGCCCAGCCTTCGCACGCCCTCTGCCTGGTCGATGATCTGCCGGTAAGCCAGGCTCAGGGCGTCGGTGCGGGTGCTGAATGCGGACTGGGTGGCCTCCGGCGCCCGGCGCCCTGTCCGAGAACGCACCGTAGAGATCGGCCAGCAGCGCAAGCTTTCCCAGGCCCGTCCGGTCGAGAGCCGTGCAGGCCTCGTCTAGGTTCCGCAGGTGCTCGGCCGAGACGCTGTCGACTTGTCGCCGAGCCAGATCGAGCAGGGCAACCCGGACGCCGGAATCGCAGGCGTCTGCCGCCGCGTCCAGAATGGCGGCGACGTGGTCGAGCCTCTGCCGCGTCGCGTCACCCGACTGCAGCGACATCACGGTCGCCGACATGTCGCCGCGGACCGTCATCACCCGCTTCGACAGCGCCCACTGGACGGCACAGTACGCTTCAGCCAACCTTCGGTCACCTGAAGCCCGCTTTCCAGCTCGTGCAGCCGAGACGAGATGGTCTTGTCGAGCGTCTTTGTGAACACATCCGCCGCGATTCTGTCTGTTTCGAGGTCGCCGAGAGAAGGTCTACTGGAGTCATCATCCGCCTGAGAAGATCGACGGCACTTTGGGCATCCAGTCCCTGGCCGTCGTCGCGCACCTCGATCAGCACCTCGGCCCCGGAATACGCGGCCAAAGCACGATCCGCCCTGCAGCCGGCTTGCCTGCGGCGCGTCGGACCTCGGCTGTCTCGAGCCCGTGGTCGGCCGAATTCCGGAGAATGTGAACCAGGGGGTCTGCCAGCATCTCGATCACGGTCTTGTCGAGCTCGGTCTCTTCGCCGCGGGTCTCGAACTGGATGTCCTTGCCGAGTGTTCCCGACAGGTCGCGCATCAACCGACGGAACCGGCCTGTGATCGATCCGATGGGGACCATCTGCATCGACATTGTCGAATCGCGCAGACCGGCGGCGAGACGTTGGATGTCCTCTGCCACGGCCAGCAACTGTGAAGGCCTACCAAGCATCATTACGCGTTCGCTCCGACGCGGCCGACCAGGCTGCCAACGCCCTCTCAGACTTTCAGTCTAAGCTCGTCAGAGATGGTCAGAGATGGTCAGGCGACCAGTTATCCGCAGCTGGCGAGCCTAGCGAACGCGGCGGGGCTTCTGACATCGCGTGGTGGTGCCTGGACCTCCTCATCGGCTCACCGCGCTCTCAGGCGATTGAGCCGCATAAGTTCGAAACGCTAAGACGACCCGATGCGGGCCTTCACTCAAAGGCTACGATACTGCCTGAAAACGCACCCGCAATTAGAAGTTCTCTGGGAGTGCACAGGCGGCAACTAGGTCGAAGCTAGCAATGCGGAATAAGCGGAGCTTATCGCTTTAACGGTTACGCCTCCCGCGCAGCCGAATCCTTGTTTGTGCCGAGGCGCCTAGGGTGCCCCGGTCGAGGGCGTATGACGACTTATGCCGTCATTTTTGGGCGTGCTCGCAGGATACGTTCGGGTTGAAAGGCATAAGGTCGCCCATCGGGTTCTCCCTGAACAGCCAGACGTGCTGATCGTAATGAGGCATGAAGCCATGTGCTTCGTCTCCCGGCGTGTTTGGATCGTCCGCCATATGATCCCAAGCGCGGCCGTTTAGAACCAATTCCTCGCCCGTCGCGGCCGCAGTCCAAGCCGCCTCAAAAACGAGGTTCTCGACTGCCACGAGTTCCATGGAGCCGTCTGCTTGCGGCTCGTAGATCAGGACACTGGGCTGAGACCAGTCGGTGTAGGTCGACTCTCCATCAACTTTCGGGTCGGTTCCGGTAATCTTGAGCAACGCTGGATGGATGTAGTGGAACCCCATGGCGCCCAAGTCTGCCGGAAGGCCCTCACCTTCGGCTGAAACGCAGTGGTTGTCGGGCGAGATGTAGCCGTCCGCCATGGCCATAGCGATGTCTCGGTATTTCTCGACACTGGCTCGCATCGTATCCAGGTCCACGTCTGCAGCAGACAACGCCAACGGTGCGCAGGCGAACAGTAACGCCGTTATTGCAGTTCTTCTCATTGATGCCTCCCCCAAGGCTGCCTCGCGGGCGAAGTGTCCGCGTCGGCACAATCATGCTAGCGCAGAATCAGCACGAATTGGTGTAGCTTCGGTGCAGAAGCGAAGATGGCAGTCGCGAGGGAGAAATCTCGGTCTCGTTCGGGTTTCAAGCGTCATGAGGCGGTCGGTAGTCAGAGCGCTAGCCGTGACGGCTCTGGTTTGCGGCCACGCGTTGGCGGGCAGCGACGTATCTCCCGGCTGGGCAGAGGTCAGCGCGGTCTTCACCGAGCGCTGTATAATGTGTCACTCGGCGATTGCCGGTGCCTCAAAAGGACTGCGACTGGACGACTACGACGCCGCACTGATCGGAAGTGAACGGGGCGTGGTTCTCATTCCCGGCAAGGCGGAGGAGAGCGAGCTGATCCGACGCCTGCGCGGACAAAGTGTTCCACGAATGCCGTTTCTCAGCCGCCCATTGGCCGAGGAAGAGATCGTCCTGATTGAAGGCTGGATAGCGGCCGGGCTGCCGAAGTAGCGGCAGTGTGATGTGATAGATCCTCTCGCCATCATTTCTATGCGTCCGTCGGGCCTATTCCCTGTTCTTAAACAAAAAAAATCGCTAGTCCACCCCCACCCAAACCCTACGCGAACCCTATAAATACATATGTATTGGCAAGTCAGAGGTCGATCCGCCTCAACCGCAGGGCGTTCGTGATCACCGAGACGGAAGACAGACTCATGGCCGCGGCAGCGATCATGGGAGAGAGAAGAAGACCGGTGAACGGGTAAAGCAAACCCGCCGCAATCGGCACCCCGAGAGCATTGTAGGCGAAGGCAAAGAACAGGTTCTGCTTGATATTGCGCAAGGTGGCCCGGGCGAGCTTCCTCGCACGGACGATGCCCATCAAATCGCCGCCCAACAGGGTGATCCCCGCACTTTCCATCGCCACGTCCGCGCCCGTGCCCATGGCGATGCCTACGTCGGCGGCGGCCAGCGCGGGCGCGTCGTTCACCCCATCGCCTGCCATCGCAATCTTGTGGCCCTCGCGGCGCAACTGGTCGATCAGCTCCTTCTTTGCCTCGGGCAGCACGCCCGCGCGGACCTCGTCGATTCCGAGCTTGCCGGCCACCGCCTGCGCCGTGCGTTCGTTGTCGCCCGTCGCCATGATCACCCGTAGTCCCTGCGCGTGCAGTTCGCGGATTGCCTTTGCAGTGCTGTCCTTGATCGGGTCAGCCACCGCCACGATGCCGGCGAGCGCGCCATCGACCGCGACGAACATGGCTGTCTTGCCCTCGTTGCGCAGAACGTCGGCTTGTGCCTCGGCCGCAGCCGTGTCCAGCCCCATCGCTTGCATCATCGCCGAGTTGCCGAGTGCCACTGCGCGCCCCCCAACGAGACCTTGCACCCCCTTGCCGGTGACGGCATCGAAGTCCACAGCCTCCTGACGCGGAGCGCCCTGCGCCTCGGCACCTTCGACGATCGCCTCGGCCAGCGGATGCTCCGATCCGCGCTCGAGGGCTGCGGCCAGCGAGAGGATGTCGGCCGCCGGCAGCGAGCCGAGGGCAACGGTATCGGTCAGCTTTGGCTTGCCCATGGTCAACGTGCCGGTCTTGTCCACGATCAGCGTATCGACCCCGGCCATGCGCTCCAGCGCTTCAGCATCCTTGATCAGCACGCCGGCCTGGGCTCCTCGCCCCGCCGCCGTCGTGATGGAGATTGGCGTCGCGAGACCCAGAGCACAGGGGCATGCGATGATTAGCACCGACACGGCGGATGCGATGGCGAAGACCAGAGCAGGTTCGGGGCCTAGAAATAGCCAGACCAGGAAGGCAATGATGGCGATTGCCACAACCGTCGGCACGAACACTGCCGAAACGCGATCGGCCAGACCCTGGATCGGCGCGCGGGATCGGCGTGCGTTCGACACCATCGCCACGATTTGCGCCAGCACCGTGTCGGACCCGACCTTGCCGGCCTCGATCACGAGACTGCCGTTCTTGTTGATCGTGGCACCGGTCACTGCATCGCCCGGTCCCTTTTCGACAGGCATGGATTCGCCGGTCAACATGCTTTCATCGAGCGATGACCGCCCCTCGATCACTGTCCCATCGACCGGGACCGCGTCGCCAGGACGAACGCGAAGCCGATCGCCTTCCATGACGTTTTCCAGGGGGGCATCATACTCCGTGCCGTCCTGCAGGATGCGCCGTGCCGTCTTGGGTGCGAGGTCGAGGAGCGCGCGGATCGCATCGCCCGTTCGCTCGCGCGCGCGCAGTTCGAGAACCTGGCCGACGAAGACCAGCGTCACGATCACAACAGCCGCCTCGTAGTAGGTGCCGACGCCGTGTCCCATCCGGTATTGCTCAGGGAAGACGCCCGGAAGGAAGGTCGCGACCAGAGAATAGAGGTAAGCTGCCGCCACGCCTAGGCTGATCAGCGTCCACATGTTTGGGCTGCGGTTTGTCAACGACTCCCAGCCACGCCGGAAGAACGGCAGCGCCGCCCAGAGGATGATCGGCGTCGCGAGAATAAACTCGAGGTAGCTGGCCGTCTGATGCCCGACCCAGTCGCGCACCGGCAGAGCCACCAACTCGCCCATGGTCAGGACGATGAGCGGCACGGCCGCCGCCGCCGATATCCACATCCTGCGCGTGAAGTCGACCAGCTCGTGGCTTGGCTCATCCGTGGGCACCATAGGCTCAAGCGCCATGCCGCAGATCGGGCAGGTTCCCGGCGCGTCCCGCACGATCTCGGGATGCATCGGGCAAGTATACTGCACGTTGGCCGGAGCAGCCTTCTTGTGTTTCCCGGCCCGCCCGGAAGCGTAGAACCAGGGATCCGCCCCGAACTTCGTTTGGCACGACTCCGAGCAGAAATGGAAGGTCTCTCCCTGGAACTCGGCATGACGCCCGTCCGGCTTGATCGCCACCGTCATTCCGCAGACAGGGTCCTTCGCCGTCTCGGACCCTGCCGGGATATCGTGTGCCGCGTGATGATGATCGTGATCCATCGTCTTCCGCCTTTCCATGGTCGCACCTACCTGGGGCTTCCAGTTACTGTAAGCTCAAGCCTTTTCTAGCGGTCGCTGGAATCGGCAGTGGTTCGGGTGTCCTGATGCGCCTTTTGCCCGGACCTCACGACAACATGGGGCAGGACATCACAGGATCGGTATCGGGCGTCGGGGCGCCCCGGACAGGGCGCCCCGTCTGGATCAGACCAACGCCGTGACCGCGAACTCGGTCATCATGCCGGTCGCAAGGTGCGGCATGTGATGGCAATGCAGCATCCAGCGCGCGGCCTCGCCGGCGTCCAGGGCGACATCGACCATCGACATCGGCGGGACGTAGACGGTGTCGCGCAGCGCGCCTGCAACCGCCCGTCCGTTCAGTCCGACGACCTGGAACGCATGTCCGTGCAGATGCATCGGATGGCCCATCATCGACATGTTGTGGAACGACAGCACTACACGTTCGCCGCTGCGCGCGATTATCGGCTGGTGCCGGCCCCAGACGGACCCGTTGATCGTCCAGACATAGGGCTGCATCGAGCCGCCCAACATCAGCATCTGGCTACGGTCCACAGGTCGATCCGGCAGGGCATCCAGCGCGATCAGGCTCGCCTCCTGAGCAAGGTCGGTGTCGAAGGCGGGCGCTTCCACCTCTGCGACACTTTCGATGCGCCGAACTTCTGCACCCGGCGTCGCGAGGATCAGGCCGGTCCGCTCCCGTGCGCCCTCGCGCAGGGCGAGGATCGGCCAGGCTCCGCCTTCGTTTGGCAGGTCGATCTCGATGTCCAGCCGCTGACCCATCGCCAGCCCGAACCGGGTGCCAGAAACGGGCTGAACGGCGTGCCCATCGACGGCGACAAGTCGCCCCCGCGCGCCGCCGGTATCGATCCAGAGCACCGTGGCCGCAGAGGCGTTGATCACGCGAAGCCGGATGCGGCCACCGCGCTCGACCTGCACCACCTCGGGGTCGGAGAGGGTGCGGTCATTGGCGAGATAGGCGTCCCAGTTATAGTCATTCAGGTCCATGGCCATGCCGCCCATGCCCATCATCCCGCCCATTCCCGGCATGTTGCCCATCATCCCACCCATGGCGCCGTGGCTCATCGCGCCATGATCCATGCCGGGCACAGCGCCCACGCCTTTCATGGGCATGCCTTGCTCGGGCGGCGCACCGGAATCTGCGCCATGACCCGCACCGTGCCCGCCGCCATGGCCACCGCTGATGTCCGCGAGAACCTCATCAGGTGACTTGAAGGAGAAATCATGCAGGAACAGCACGACCTCCTGCCTGTCGGCAGCCAGGTCCTCCTGCGAGCGCACGATGAGCGGCGCGGCGAGCAATTGCATCTCTTGGATCGGCACGTGGCTGTGCATCCAGTGCGTGCCTGGCCGCGCCTCGAAGTCGTAGGACCGGGTTTCGCCCGGCGAGAGCAAGGGCATGGGCATGTCAGGCACGCCGTCCTGCGCGTTCGGCGGAATCTGACCGTGCCAATGGATGATCGTGCCGACGTCGAGGTCGTTTGTAAGATCGACCCGGAAACGCTGTCCGGGGTCGAGCACCAGCCCCTGACCGCCGGGACCAGCGAGGCCGAAGACGGTGGCCGCACGACCGTCGATTTCGAGCGTGCGGCTTGCAGCGGACAGGGCGATAGGGGGCAGCGCCTGCGCGGAGGCAAGACGGGGCATCTGTGCCGCACCAACGGTGGCAGCACATGCGGCGATAAAGCCGCGTCGCGAAAGGGTGTTCATGGTCGTCTCCTCGGGACATCTGTCCCGTTCATCAAAGTTGATGGGACGCCGCGGACGTCAGCCCGGGCGCGTTCAGAGGAGACGGAGCTTCGGTGGTCGTTCGTTCAGATCCGGCGCATGGCCGAAGTGGCTTGCCTCCGACGGAAAGCCATGTCGAGCGGGACCGTATGCCGGCCCGGAATCAGCGACCGGCGACGTCAAAAAGGCCGAAAGAGACGCGCAGACGAACTCACACACCCCGGCATCGGCCGATCCACAGTGATCTTCACCTTCACAGGCAAGTTGAGCAGGATCGGGAGAATGCATCGCCCCGCCAACATGGCTTGCGTGCTCCGGACCGGACGCGTAGCTCATGCGCGCAGCGTGCGCAGAGGCCGCCGTTGTCACCACAGTGATCGCGAGTATGGCAAGCATCGTGACGAGGCGATCAAACATGACGCAGAGATAGGCGCTGCTCACGAGAATGTCTATGTTGCCGACGGCGCCCCTCTGGCAGAATGCACCTCTGCTGCGATGGGGACCCAACTCTTGAGAAAAGGCCATCGAAATACCGCGATGATCGGTTCGCTCATCGGAGGCTTGACCGTCCTGATCCTCACCGATGGGGTTAGTGCCGCATCGAGCTCTGTGGCACCGGCGGAGGTCATCGCTGAAGGACGGCAGATCTATGTGGATCAGTGCTCGGCGTGCCACGGTGCGACCCTCGAAGGCCAGCCTGATTGGCGGTCGCCTCTCCCCTCGGGCCGGCTGCCGGCGCCACCGCACGACGCTACCGGTCATACATGGCACCATCCCGACGACGTCCTGTTGCGGATCGTGAGGGAAGGCACGGCCGCGATCGTCGGGGGCGGATACGAGAGCGACATGCCAGGCTTCGGAGATGTGCTGAGCGACGCGGAGATTCGAGCGGTTCTCGAATACATCAAAAGCACTTGGCCGAAACGCGAGCGCAGCTATCAGGAGAGCGTGTCAGCGACAAACTGACTATTCACCTGATCTTCCTATGCTACCCGCGCCAGGCTCGTTCACAGACTGATAGAGGAAGGTCGCCGACCAGGTCAGCACCATGAATCCGCCCAGGGACTGCAACATGTTGATCATCCGTATCGATCAGCTGGTCTCGATATGCGTGTAAACCGAGGGTGGCGAAGTTGATGCCGGAAAAGGAGATCAGCCCTTCCCGACTCGCGTCGTAGCTGCCGCCGAGTTGTCCCAACTCGCCCCAGCCAAGCAGCACGTTGTAGACCACGGCGAAAGCCAGGATCTCGATCGTGTGGAGAGCAAGCAGGACCAGGAACGTGACCATGGCCGCCGCTTGGAGTCTCTCGTCCGCGTTCGGTTTGATGCCGCGAACGGCAAGCAGGCCGCCCGTGGTGATGGCGCACACCAAGCGGGGCAACGAGGACGAATCCGGAAACTGGCGCCATTTCTCAGCTCCATCACGAACGTTGCTTTGCCGCCAAGGGCGCCTGCGGCGCCGTCTCGCCTAAATCTGACCCTGAGGTAATCGAAGAACTCATCGACGGGCTGCCGCAATGCACCATGCGGCACCGAAACCGGAAAGAGGAGAAGACGTTACTCGCCTCTTGGCACCAGAATTCAGGCTGGGTTGAGCCTCGGGTGGGTTTCCTCACCGAGCCAGAAGAGCAGACCGCCCGAGACGAACATCGAGATCGCGACGAACCAGAAGGCGGCCTCGGCTCCACCCGTCAGGTTTGCCGCCAGCCCGAGGCCGAGCGCGCCGATGGCATAGCCGAGGTCGCGCCAGAAGCGGTAGATGCCGATGGCCGAGCCGCGCCAGGCGGGAGGGGTGATGTCGGCGACCGCCGCGGAGAGGTTGGGGTAAAGCAGCGCCATGCCGAAACCCGCCACGCCCGCCGAGACGGACCACCAGAGCACGCCCGAACCCATCACCACCATTGCCACGCCCACGCCGCAGATCCACATGCCCAGCACGTTCGGCCAGAACCGGCCGACGTGGTCCGATAGACGCCCGGTGAAGAGCTGTGAGCCGCCCCAGACAAGACCATAGGTCCCGACGATCCAGCCGACCTCGGTCAGGCTGGCGCCCTGGGCCACGAGGAAGACCGGGAAAAGTGCCCACATGAGAGCATCGACGAACTTCTCGACGAGCCCCGCCTGGCAGATCGCGAAGAGGCGCCGGTCTCGCCAGGTCATCAGCGCGAAGACCTCGCCCATGCCGGGATGATCGGAGACGCCCCGCGGATAGCGAGGCAGAGATTTCGGCGGTGCGGCCCTGTGCGCAGCAGTCTCCGCCTTTGCCCACGGGAGCGTATCCCTCACCCAGACAACGGTGAGAAGCAGCGCGAGCAAGACGACGGCCATGCCGAAGACCAGGAGCCCGACGCGTGCCCCCAGCCACTCCGCGGCATAGGCGGTCAGTATGCCCGCGACTGCGACGCCGACATAGCCCGAGAACTCGTTCAGCCCCATCGTCAACCCGCGTTCATCGGCGCGTGTGATGTCAAGCTTCGCGGTCTGCGTCATCGACCAGCAGAGACCCTGGTTGACCCCCAGCAGCACCGTCGCCGCCACGATCCAGTTCCAGTCGGGCGCATACCAGATCATCATCGGGATCGGCAGCGCCACGACCCAGCCCCAGAACAGGACGCGCTTGCGCCCGATCCGCTCGGACCAGCGCCCGGCTACGAAGTTCATCACTGCCTTCACCGCACCGAAGGCCACCACGAAGGAAGCGAGCAGCAGGAACGAGCCGCGCTCGAGCCCGAACTCGCTTTCTGCCAGGGCCGGAACCACCGTGCGGGTCATGCCGATGGCGAAGCCGACCAGCATGACCTGGATCAGCTGGTGCGTGACCTGGCCTGCATTCTCGCGGAGGCCATGCTGAAGGTCTGTTGCAGTCATTCCGCAGGCTCCTTGGAGGTAAGCCGTGGATCAAATCGGGCCGCAGGTGGCCGGGAAGCGGTCAGGGTTTCGGAACCCTAGGTCAACTCATGCGGATCAAGTAGCCGAGGACGTCCGACACATCCACACGTCCCACGATCCGTGTTCCGTCGCTCACCGGGAACATGGTGAGGGTGGCTTAGAAACATCCCGGCAACTCTTGTAGGCTCGTCCTTTCACGTCCAGTACAACAACTTCGCGCGTCATAGGGTCTGCTACCAGCCTTTCCCTCCCGGTAACAACTTGCATGAAGCGCGGCGCGAATGCGGTCCTTTTGAGTGTGGGTTCCTACAAGGCGGTCGCCGAGACAAACCTGACGTGGCCATTGGGAGGAGGGCTGGTAGTCATTCTCTCCTGCGAGGAAGCAGTCATCTTCTCGCGCGGTGCTCCTTCTGACTTCCGGCGCTCGGCTGAGCGTCGGTTCCTTCGTTTCCCGACATGAGAACATGTTCTCCACATGACGATGGAACCGACGCTCAGTTCCGCCCTCGTGACCGAGAAAGTCGCTTGAGTTTCGACAACCCGACGGGACGAGGACCAAATCTGACTGACAGAGGATTGCCTACGACGCGGAGGTGGACGGAAGCAGGCGTGCCCTCCGGATCTGATCCGGCGCGTCATGGGCAAGACTGTAACACCTAACGAACTCCACGATGTCTGATCCGGCATAGAGTGAGCTTGCGATTCTTCCGAGCTAGAATGCTTGCCAGAGGCTGTGAGCGCCTCGCTGGCAGCGAAGTCGGCCCTCGCTAGGGTCGGAAGCGTAAAAGGCGTCATGCCGCTGTTGGAGCCGCCCAGTTCGGGGAGCGACATCGAACAGGGCTCTCCGAGAGCCGCAGTGCGAAGTTGCTGCCGCCAAGAACTCTACGAGCCGGTGGCGCACAAGACAGGGGACAGGTCGCGGGGTTCTTGGACCGGGGCCTATCAACTCTCGTCTGTTGCAGATCAATGCGCCGGGACGCGCAGGTCGCGCAACGGTCATCGTCTTCATGGCACGCTCACGCGACGCTGGCTCAGGTTGCGACGTCAAAGGAGGCTCCCGGAGGGTAAGATGAGCTCTTGCATGACACCGCAATCTGATGGAGGCAGCCTGCGGCATAGTCTTGCTGAAGGAGGGACAGAGGCGAGAGTCTTTCGCGCTAAGCCGATCCCGCCCGGGTGTCGCGCATCGCGCCGCCGCAATCGGCCTCTCCCTCTCTCACTGGCTCTCTGAAGCGCGCTCGCTGCGCTCACGCTTCACCACTCTCTCACTGCCTCTCGGAAGCGTTCGCTTCGCTCACGCTCCACCCATCACTACCTCCGCTCTCTTAAGTGCTCGCTTCGCTCACGCTTCAGCCATCTATGGGAGAGGAAGAGGCTTCTATGCTCGTTGTTGAACGGTCTGGATGAACACTGACAACACCGAAGCAAAGAGAGGAAGCGCCAGAGGGGAGAAGTAAGGGAGGTGGAAGGAGGATGCGTTGTGGGGAGCGGACGGTGAGCGTCGACGCTCTGATGCGCCCTGCCTCCGCCAAAGCTTCGCAATTGCTCTCATCCGGAGACGGAGATCTTACTCTGCAAAGCTGTGGCGAAGGGTCTTGACCGAAGCGTCGCAAGCGGCCCGTCCCTGCTCACGGCTCTCAGCCGTGGAACTCGCAGTAGATCACCTGGTGGTCAGGCTTCGTTTCGTCAAGGTTCTTGAGGACGTAGTCGATGACTCCGGCATCACGATACGGTTGAACGTCCACGGTTCCAGACGGCACTAGTTCCTCCCAGTCACGCCGTGCATGCACACCCAGCTCCGATCAGCGGTCGGCGTGCTCAGGGTCGACCTCTATAAGGAGGTGCCAGTGAGGGTTCACGTCAGCATCTTCCAGGAATGCGAACCAGAGCATGCGCTCGTCAGGCCGCTCCTTCCAGCGAGACCCAACGAACTCTCGATTGATGCGAGCGTCCCATTCCCGGAGCCGACGTCTCACGTAGGCGACGGAAAGATCGGCGCGGTTCGTCGTAAGAGTAACGTAGTGAGTAAACGCGTGCTTCATCAGCCGTGTCTTCCATGCGTCACGGTAGGCGATGGTCTTTTGCAGCATGTAGGTCTCCGTTCTGGGATGTCGGGTTGGACGTCAGCTATGATGGAAGCCTGCTCCCTGCGACTCCTTCAGCAAAACCGACAGCTGCGGAAAATGCCGATGAGACAGTGGCTTGAGTCGGACTCGCGACGCGATACGCATCCTGACGACGCACCCTCCTGAGGCAGCCGCTTGTTCAAAGTGCCGACGAACTTCCGCCTGCTTTAGGATGGAAGCCGTCGGCATCCGTTTCAGCTTTGTGAAGGACAGCTCAGCATGACCGCGTCCTTCGCCCTTCCGTGCCTAAGCCTGCCGGATGAGGCCGTGACGCATGAGGGCCGCATCATATCGCGGATCAGTCGTGCGTTCCGAAAGGCGCGGGCTGGCAGCACCGCTTCGTCAGGCTGACGGTCTGTTTGATGCTTGGCGCAGCAGGAGGCCGCTGCCAAGAAACAGTCTGAAGGAAAAATTTGGGGCCGATAAAACCGTCGCAAAAGCAGACCCATGAGCGCTTGTAGGCGCGCGCTGGAACCTCATCCGTCGTGCTGTCTGTCCAGCGCCCGACATCTGTCTGAAGAGTAGTTTCAGTTCGGATGGTCCAAGGTGGGCAGCCGCCGGATCGATGGCAGCCCGCCGACCCAACTTCCGGCTTGACGGTCTCTGCCCCAGCCTCTACCTAGCGCCTCGCCTGTGGCGGAGTAGCTCAGTTGGTTAGAGCAGCGGAATCATAATCCGCGTGTCGGGGGTTCAAGTCCCTCCTCCGCTACCATCGCTTCCCTGGATCATTTGCTGGATGTCCGCCCGGCGGACTTCGTGAGCCCGCCGAGCCAGGTTCGTTTTCAGGCGGCTGCGGCTTGGGCGAGGGGCGGCACGAAGCGCAGCGAGAACCGGGCGGCGAGCGCGTCGATTGCCGCCGGCGTCGCGGGAGCCTCGGTCTCGACGGCGGAGAAGAACCCCTCGAACCCGCCGGGCGTCATCATGACCATCAGGCGTCCGGTCGTTTCGCCGATGTTCTGGAAGCGATGCACCGCGCCGCGGGGTACCACGATCAGGCCTCCCTCCTTGAGCTCGACGCGCGCGCCGTTGCACCAGAACGCGAAGCGGCCCTCGAGGACGCGAAAGAATTCCTCCTCGTTCTCGTGGATGTGGGGCGGCGGACCTTCACCGGCCGGCACCTCGGCTTCGAACACACCGAGGCAACCACCGGTCTCATCGGCGGAAATGCGGATCATGTGGGGTCCGAAGCCGAGCGCGAGCGTGCCGGCGCCGGGGGCCGATACGACCGCTTGATCAAAAGTCTTCATCTGTAGCTCCATCAGGATTGTTTGCGACTGGGAGGGCGTATATTCCGAGGGAAACGTTCCGATAAGCCGCCTGCATTCCGAAACATTGTCCGGAAGACTTGACAGATGAAGACGGTCGATCCCCTGCACGGCGTCGCGGCGTTTCTTGCGGTGGCCGAACGCGAGAGCTTCACCGGAGCCGCCGAGGCGCTTGGTCTGACACGATCCACGGTGAGCGCGCAGGTAGCCGATCTGGAGGCTCGGCTGGGCCTGCGTCTGTTCCATCGCTCCACCCGCATCGTCCGGATGACAGCGGCAGGTCAGGCCTATCGCGACCGCCTCGGCGATCTAGCGGAGCGGGTCGACCTTGCCGAGCGTGCGGCGCGGGCGGAGCATTCGGCGCCGGAGGGTCGGCTGCGCATCACCGCGCCGCCCGACCTGGCGCAGAGGTTCCTCCTGCCCTGGGTCGCAGAGTTCCTGGCGGGCCATCCCGGCATCCGCATCGAGCTCGACCTGTCGAACGCGGCACACAACCTGATCGAGCGCCGGCTCGACCTCGCGATCCGCGGAACGATCGCGGTCGAGCCGAACCTCATCACCCGAAAGCTGGGCGTCTCCCCCCTTCTGACCTGCGCGCACCCAGACTACATCGCGCGGCGCGGCCAGCCCGAGACGCCCGCCGACCTTGCCGATCACGACCTCCTGCACTTCGCGAGCCTGCGTCGGGGACGCATCTGGACCATGACGCGGGGCCCAGAACGGGTCGAAGTCCCGATCCTGCCGAGGCTCGAACTGAACGAGGGATGGGCACTGCGGACGGCCGCTCTCGAAGCGACGGGCATCTGCCAGCTTCCGGCCTTCATTGTCGGTGAATTGCTCAGGGCGGGCGACCTCGTCCATGTCCTGCCGGAGTGGAGCGCGGGCGAGGTGCCGCTTCACGCCGTCTATCCGGACAACCGCCTCATCGCCGAGCGTGTGCGAGCCTTCGTCAGCTTTATCGCCCGGAAGGCGAAGGGCGAGCCGGACCTGGGCGGCGGCCAGGCGGCCTAGTCGGTCCGCTCGAGCCGCGCCGCCATCGCACCGAAGCCCAGCCTCTTTGCGTGGTCGAGCGGCGTCAGTCCGTTTCGGTCCGCAAGGGTCCGGTCCGCGCCGGCCGAGAGCAGCACGTCGAGCACGGCGAGGTGGTCGGAGCCCCCGTCGCCGAGCACGACGGACTCCATGACGGCCGTCCAGTGAAGGTTGTTGACGTGGTCGAGCGGCGCGCCGGCGGCGACGAGCCGGCGCACGACCTCGACATGTCCGAGGTGAGCCGCCGCGATGAGCGCCGTGCCGTCGTACGGGCTGGTGACGAGCCCGGGTTCGTTGCCGAGTTCGATCGCGAGCGACATCAGCTCGGGATCGTCCGCCACGGCGGCGATGGTCACGACGTCATAGGCGTCGCCCTCGAGCGCGTTCATGTCGGCGCCGGTTTCGGCCAAGGCATGGAGGGCGTCGTCATGGGAGGCGAAGGCCACGACATGTGCGGCTGTACGGCCCTTGGCGTCACGGGCTTCGAGGTCCGCGCCCTCCGCAACGAGCCGACGGATCGCACTCACGTCGCCGTTGTGCGCGGCGGCAAAGAGCCCGCCATAGCCTGCGATGTCTCCTGCGGACGGCGGCACCTGCGCCCTTGCGGCCTCGGCAGAAAAGGCCAGAAGGAATGAGAAGACGACACGTCGCATGGCTGATCCTTTCCCGCGCGGCTCAAGACACGTTCGTTGTACCCTAGCACACCTCTGGCCGGAATGCCGGTGGCCCCCCGCCCCCGCCTGATGCTAGGTGTGCAGGATACTGGAGGTGCGCCAGGGAGAGCGGCTTGCTTGTCTTCACGATCTGGCCCCTCTTCGCCCTGATCTGCCTCGGCTATGTTCTGTCGCGCAACAGGTTTCCCGACACCGGATTCTGGCCGGCGGCGGAACGGCTGAACTATTTCCTGCTGTTCCCTGCCCTTCTGGTGTCGAGCCTCGCCGAAGCTCCGATACGGGACCCGCAGATACTTCGGTTGGGTCTGGCGGGCGTGGCGACGGTCCTTGTCGCCACCTTTGCATTCTGGATCGCGCGGCGGGTCAGGCCCGTCCCCTCGGCACGCTTCGGGCCGGGTCTGCAAGGCGTGATCCGGTTCAACACCTACCTCGGCCTCGCCACGACGACGGCCTTGGCGGGTGCCGCGGGGGTGGAGAGAGCAGCGGTCTATCTCGCCATCACCGTCCCCTTGGTGAACGTGCTGTCGATCCTCGCCCTTACCGAACGCGGTACGGAGCGTAAGGCCATCGGTCTGGCGAAGACGGTACTTCGCAATCCCCTGATCCTCGCCTGCCTCGCGGGTCTCGCCATCGCGGCGGCGGGGATCGGATTGCCTTGGGGGATCGGGAGATTTCTCGGCCTCGTGGCGCAGGCCAGCCTTCCCCTCGGCCTTCTCTGCGTCGGCGCGGCGCTGCGGCCCCAGGCGGTGCGGCAAGAGATCGGCGTGCTGGCCTTCAACAGCGCGCTGAGGCTTCTCGCCATGCCGCTTCTCGCGCTGGTCGTGGGCAAGGCGTTCGGTCTCGACAGTACCGAGGCGCTGGTACTCGTGGTCTTCTCGGCCATCCCGACCGCGCCCACCGCCTATGTCCTGACCAAGCAACTGGGCGGCGACGGGACACTGATGGCAGGCCTCGTCACACTCCAGACCCTCGCCGCCGTGGCGACGATCCCGCTCGTCCTGCTGCTCTTCGGCTTCGCCTAGGCCGCGGGCAAGGCTGATCGGCGGACGTGGTCAATCCAAGGTCACTTGCCTTGCCAGATACTGAAGCCGCATTCTTGTGGAAGGCCGTGGTTCTGCTTCCGGTTCTTTGATGCTTTTCGCGATAAGCGGCCGGAATTTTGCATTGTCACGATGTAATATAAGCGCGTCTATTGCTGCATTTCTCACGAGGACAGATCGATCGCAAAGACCATTGGCGATTGCCGCGATCAAGTCAGGTTCAGCCGTCAAGGGCCGGCTTCCAAACGCCTCACGCCAAACAGGTTTTCCCATCGGCCCGTCCATCCACACCTTCTTGCGAATGGCAAGTGGCCAGATGACACGCGCCTTGGAAAGGCACGTGAGAGCGGCTGCGCGAAGATGAGGTTCGTGTGCATCTGACGCTATTGCCGTCAGGTGCGTGTCGAAAGCGGGGCTTCGACTTAGAACTCGAAACACGCGGCTTGCGCCTTTGCGGCTGACGCCGAGCAACATAACTGACAATGCATCGACCAAGCCACAATGCTTCACAACGTCCTCGACGAATGGCTCGTAACCACCACTCCATCTATTCCACAGATGTCTTTTGGTCAGGAACGCCCAGACCGCCGGCGCCAGAACGTCCCCGGACGACGTAGAAAAACATCTTGCTAGGGTGGCACTCGCCGCGTCGCGCACTTCGGGTACCCAGTCGTTCAGGCGCGCAAGAAGCCCGAATGCGGCAATTGGGCCGTCCAGAACTTCGATTGAACGGAGTGCCTCCTCTCGGATGAATCCGTCTCTGTGGTAGAGGTATATGTCCGCGAAGCCGGAATTCTCCTTCAACTGCGCTCTAGCAACGCGACGTTGCCAAGCGGCGTTCCCTCGCATGCCGTAAAGGTCGCAGCGGTGCCGCGCGAGTTTTTCGAACCTCTGGATTTCGCCACGCCTCAACAGCGACTCGAGTTCAATCCGAAATTCACTGTCAATTATTTTAAAGCTGCGACGCGGACCCTGCCGCTGCCAGCAGCCGCCAACTAAAGCACGAAGTTTGGAAGCCCACCCAAAGGCGTGCGACGTCCGAAGTCGACTCATGTCGTCAAGCTAGACCAACGGCCTGAGCCCGATAACAATAAAGGCCGACTGGTTTCGTCATGGCACGAAACGGCGACCAAGCCACGTCCTAGGCCGCGACAGCCTCAGGCACCTTTGCGCCGGTCATGAAAGCCACCGCGTCCGACATCGTGTAGTCTTTCGGGTCGATGACGCAAAGCCGACGCCCGAGGCGGTGGATGTGGATGCGGTCCGCCACTTCGAAGACGTGCGGCATGTTGTGCGAGATCAGGATGATCGGGATGCCGCGCGAGCGCACGTCGAGGATCAGTTCCAGCACGCGGCGCGACTCCTTGACGCCGAGCGCCGCCGTGGGTTCGTCGAGGATGATGACCTTCGACCCGAAGGCGGCGGCGCGCGCCACGGCGACGCCCTGCCGCTGGCCGCCCGACAGCGTCTCGACCGCCTGGTTGATGTTCTGGATCGTCATCAGGCCCAGGTCGGAGAGCTTCTGGCGCGCGAAGTCCTCCATCTTCTTCCGGTCGAGCTTGCGGAACCACTTGCCCATGATTCCCTCGGCCCGGATCTCGCGACCCATGAACATGTTGTCGGCGATCGACAGCGCGGGCGACATCGCCAGCGTCTGGTACACGGTCTCGATCCCGGCCTTCCGTCCGTCTATGGGCGAGGTGAAACTCACCTTCTGGCCGTCGAGCCAGATGTCGCCCTCGTCCGGCACCACTGCGCCGGAGATGGCCTTGATCAGGGTCGACTTGCCTGCCCCGTTGTCGCCGATCACCGCCAGGATTTCGCCCGGCATGAGGTCGAAGTCACAGTGGTCCAGCGCCGTGACGCGGCCGTAATGCTTGACGAGGTTCCGGCCCTTGAGAATGGGTTCCATCAGCCCGACACCTTTCTGATCCACTGGTCGGCCGCGACGGCGGCGATGATGAGAATGCCGATAAGCAGGAAGGTCCACTGCGCGTCGGCCCCGAGAAGCCTGAGTCCCAGCGTGAACACGCCCACGATCAGTGCCCCAAAAAGACTGCCCAGGATCGAGCCGCGCCCGCCGAACAGCGAGATCCCCCCGATCACAACGGCGGTGATGCTTTCGATGTTGGCCAACTGTCCGCTGGTCGGCGAAACCGCCCCGATCCGGCCGATCAAGGCCCAGCCAGCGAAGGCGCAGATCAGTCCCGACAGGGCATAGACCTGGATCAGCACCTTGTTGGTGTTGACGCCGGACAGCTCGGCCGCCTCCTTGTCGTCGCCGACAGCATAGACGTGGCGCCCCCAGGCGGTGTGGCGCAGGACGTAGGCGAGGACAAAAATCAGCGCAAGCATGAAGACGACGCCCACGGTGAAGACTGCGCCTCCCACGTTGAACTTGGCGCCGAAGAGCTGAAGGAGCGGCGCCTGGGCTTCGATGTCCTGGGCGCGGATCGTCTCGTTCTTGGAATAGAGGAAGTTCGTCGCCAGCACGATCTGCCACATCCCGAGCGTGACGATGAAAGGCGGCAGCTTCACCTTGGCCACCAGCCAGCCGTTCAGCGCGCCGATCGCGGTTCCGACGGCAAGGCCGGCGAGGATCGAGACCGGCGCGGGAATCCCGTAGCGGAAGGTGAACTGGCCCATCACGACAGACGAGAACACCATGATCGCGCCGACGCTGAGGTCGATGCCTGCAGTCAGAATCACGATGGATTGCGCCGCCGCGACGATACCGACGATCTGCACCTGCTGGAGAATCAGTGTCAGCGCGAAGGGCGAGAAGAACTTCGATCCAAGAAGGAGCCCAAAGGTCACGATCGCCAGCACGAGCACGAACAGCGGAACCAGCGACGGATTCATGTGCAGGATGTGTTGCACCTTGCCCATCAGCGTCGCGTGGCGAGCGTCGTGGAACTCGGCGACCGCTTCGGAACGGTTCAGCGCGCCTTCGTAGTTGTCGGATCTTGCCGTTGTGTCAGCCATGGATCTCCCCTCCCCACGGCAGCACCTGCCGCGCGTGAAAGCCTAACCGCGATGACCTGGAAAAATCAACGAAAGGGAGGCGGGCGACCCGCCTCCCTGCGCGGGGGCATCAGCCCCAGCAAAGTTCCTTGCCTTCGGCGACCGAGATCGACTCGACGCCTTCGACGGGTTCGTCGGTCACCAGCGCGACGCCGGTGTCGAAGAAGTCCTTGCCTTCGGTCGGCTCGGGCTTAACGCCCTCGTCGGCCCATTTGGCGATGGCCTCGACGCCAAGCGAGGCCATCAGCAGCGGATACTGCTGGCTGGTCGCGCCGATGACGCCGGCCTCGACGTCCGCGATGCCGGGGCATCCGCCGTCAACCGAAACGACCAGCACATCATTCTCGCGACCGACCGACTTAAGCGCCTCATAGGCGCCGGCGGCGGCGGGCTCGTTGATGGTGTGGACGACGTTGATCGTCGGGTCCTTCGCGAGGAGGTTCTCCATCGCGCGGCGGCCACCCTCCTGGTTGCCGTCGGTCACGTCGGAGCCGACGAGACGCGGATCCTCTTCGTCACCGATGACGTCGGGGTTGTTCAGCTCGACGCCGAAGCCATCGAGGAAGCCCTGGTTCCGCAGAACATCGACGGTCGGCTGGCTGACGTTGAGGTCGAGTGTCGCGATCTTGGCATCGGTCGCGGCATCGCCCATCTTGCCCTTCGCCCACTGGCCGATCAGCAGACCGGCCTTGTAGTTGTCCGTCGCGAAGGTGGCGTCGGCGGCGTCGATCGGCGAGAGCGGCGTGTCGAGCGCGATCACGAGGATGCCCGCGTCGCGTGCCTGCTGGACGGCGGGAACGATGGACGAGGTATCCGACGCGGTCAGAAGGATGCCCTTCGCGCCGTCGGCGATGCAGGTCTCGATGGCCTGGACCTGGGTCTCGTGGTCGCCGTCGATCTTGCCGGCGAAGGACTTCAGCGTCATGCCGAGTTCTTCGGCCTTGGCTTGGGCGCCTTCCTTCATCTTGACGAAGAAGGGGTTGGTGTCGGTCTTGGTGATGAGGCAGACGGTCGCCCCGCCGTGGGCGGCGGCCATTGCCGACCCCGCCATGGCGAGCGATGCAAGCGCCGTGCCAATCAGAATTTTTTTCATGTGGTCCTCCCAGAAATTACCCACCGTCCGGTTGGGGACGGCTGCGGAATCGTTGCTACACCGCAACGCCGGGTCGGGTCAATAAGTAAATCAATTTGATTTATTAATTGACAGACGCACGCAGCGCGCAGCATTCTCGGTGATCATGGGAGGGTCAAGCCCTTGACAACCAACGAAACATTTATACGCGTCTCTGGGAGCGGCGCAAATCAGTCAGGCCTGCGCGATCAGAACGCGAGGGTCGTGCTGTCATTTATCCGTCGTCATGGCGAGCTTCCGAGCGCCGAAATCGCGCGGCGTTCCGGGCTGTCCGCACAGACGGTTTCGAACATCGTGCGTGCGCTCGAAGCCGAGGGCCTTGTCCGGCGCGGCATGTCCATCAAGGGCAAGGTCGGCAAGCCGTCGGTGCCGATGGCGCTGGAACCTGGCGGCGTCACGTCGCTTGGTCTCAACATCGGCCGGCGTGCGGCCGAGATGGTCCTCGTCGACTTCACGGGCTCCGTCCTCGCCGAGCGAATGACACCCTATTCCTACCCCACCCCCGACGCCGTGCGCGCCTTCGTCCTCGACGCGATCGGCGCGATCTTCGCCGACCGCCCCGGCGACCTCACCCACCTTGCCGGTCTCGGCATCGCCATGCCCTACGAGTTGTGGAACTGGCTCGACTACGTCGATGCCCCTGAAGAGCTGATGAACGAGTGGCGCACCATCGCCATCGGCGCCTATCTGGGCGAGGCGACGGGGCTGGAGACCGTGGTCGAAAACGACGCGACCTCGGCCTGCGTCGCCGAGCATCTTCTCGGACGCGGACACGAATACGCCGACTTCGCCTATTTCTTCCTCGGCGCCTTCCTCGGCGGCGGTCTGGTGCTGAACGGCAAGGTCTATTCGGGCCGAAACGGCAACGCGGGCGCCTTTGGCTCGCTTCTGGTGCCCGATGGGACGGGCGACGTGGCCCAGCTTCTGGACGTCGCCTCGAATCATGTGCTCGAGCGGAGCCTGGCCGAGGCCGGCATCGACGCCAGCGTCCTGCGCACCCGTCCCGACGACTGGAGCGCGCTCGAACCTCACCTTTCCGAGTGGATCGCCGCGACCGGCCGCTACCTGGCGCTCGCCGCCACCTCGATCGCGGCAGTCGTCGACGTCGAGGCGGTGCTGGTCGAAGGTGCCGTGCCCGCCCCCGTGCGCGCCGCTCTCGTGTCCCGGGCGCGAAGCACCCTCGAAACGCTCGACCGCACGGGCATCGCCACGCCCGACATCCGCGAAGCCAGCGTCGGCCGCGCCGCGCGCTCCATCGGCGCCGCCCTCCTGCCGATCCACGCGCGCTACTTCCTGGCCTGACCCGAACGAGTACGTTGCGCTGAACGCGCCAGCCGGCCCCAATTCGCCGGTCCGCAAATATCCCGGGGAGGTCCGGAGGGGCAGCGCCCCTCCGGCGCTCACCCGCCGCGGTCGACCCGCTGCAGAAGCTTCCGCGCTGCATCCTGCTCCGCCGCGCGTTTGGAGGAGGCGCTGGCGCTTTCGCTCTCGCCCGTGGCGAGCCGCGCCTCGACGGTGAACACCGGCGCGTGGTCCGGCCCCTGCCGCGCGGTTTCGGCATAGGTCGGCGGTACCTGCCCGCGCGCCTGCGCCCATTCCTGAAGCGATGTCTTGGGGTCGCGCGCGTCCGTCTCTACGGTGCGGATCCGGTCACCCCAGAGCCGCACGACAAGATCGCGCGCTGCTTCGAAGCCCGCGTCGCGGTAGACGGCGGCGATCACCGCCTCCATCGCGTCGCCGAGAAGCGCTTCTTTCCGCCGTCCGCCCGACATCGTCTCGGACCGACCAAGCTTCAGCACCGCGCCCAGGTCGATCTGACGGGCGACATCGGCGCAGGTCTCCTTCCGCACAAGGGCGTTGTAGCGCGGCGCAAGCACCCCTTCCGCAGCATCCCTGTCGGTCTCGATCAGCGCCTCGGCGATCACGAGACCCAGCACCCGATCACCCAGGAACTCGAGCCTCTGGTTGTCGGGCCTCGTGACGGACGAGATGGAGGAGTGCGTGACAGCGCGGATCAGGAGGTCGGGTCGGGCGAAACTGTGGCCGAGGCGGCGCTGGAAGGCTTCGAGCTCGGCCGAGAGCCGCATCAGTCGATCCGCTTGAAGAACCGGTCGGGCCGCCAGGTCCAGACGAAGAAAAGGCTGCGACCGGCAGAAGAGAACATGACCCGGTCGGCACGTCCGATCAGATGATCGAAAGGCACGAAGCCTACGCCTCCGGCGGCCTGCGGGACCCGGCTGTCGGTCGAGTTGTCACGGTTGTCGCCCATGAAGAAGAACTCGCCCTCGGGCACCGTGTACACGCCGGTATTGTCGAGACGTCCCGCGGTGGCGTCCAGCGTCGAGTGCTGCACGCCGTTCGGCAGCGTCTCGACGGCCTTGTCCTTGGTGCAGGCATCGCCCTCGCGCGGTGCGCGTTCCTGGCAAAGCGGATAGGACCCGATCGGCCCTTGCCGCTCGTAGGTCTCGACGAACTGGCCGTCGGCGACCTGCGGCACGGGACTGCCGTTCAGGAAGATCTGGCCCGACTGCATCTGGATCGTGTCACCGGGAAGGCCGATCACGCGCTTGATGAAATCCTGTCCGTTGACCGGGTGGCGGAAGACCACAACATCCCCGCGCTCGGGCATCTGGCCCATGATCCGGCCCTCGATGGGGCACATCGCGAAGGGACAGGAGAACTGCGAATAGCCGTAGGCCATCTTGTTGACGAACAGAAAATCGCCGATCAGCAGCGTGTCCTTCATCGACCCTGACGGGATCCAGAACGGCTGGAAGAACAGCGTCCGGAAAACCCCCGCGATCAGAAGCGCGTAGACCACCGTCTTGATGGTCTCGACGACCCCGTCCATCAGGGATCCCTCGGTCTCGCCGCCGCTCATGCTGGTCCTGCCTCTGCTAGCTTCGCGTTTCATGGGTGGTGGGCCGGAGAGTGTCAAGTTGGACCCTGGGTCCAACCCTCGGTCCAGAGCTTGCGCAGGCGGGCGCCGTCTCCGCGGAAATGGCCGCCGGCAAGGCGGGCGTCGGTGACGCGATCGGGCCGGAAGTGGCGGATCGCCTGGCGCAACTCGCACCAGGCGACGAGGTTGGCCGTCTCGGAGAAATAGACCAGCGCAAAGGGTCGCAGGACGCGATCCGTCGTCCGCCCTGTCTCGTCGCGGTAGCCGCGCTCGCCCTCTATCGGGATGCGCATCGCCTGAAGCGCGGCCACGTCGCGGTAAACCGTGCGCGGCGTGACCTCCAGCCGCTCGGCGAGATCGGCTCCCGTCATCGGACGCCGGGCCGCCGCCAGCATCTGCACGATCTCGAACAGCCGCGTCATCTTTCGCAAGGGCGCCTCCCTCTACTGACAGGCCGTTGTCAGTTCGACCCTGCTAAGGGACGGCCGAATGACATCGATCTCAACGGAATTCGCCCCGCTGCGATGGAAGAATGCAAGGAGCCAACTGACATGACCTACGCCCACAGCCTTGCAATCTTCTGGCTCCTGATCTTCGGGATCGTCGTCGTACCCGGCATGGATATGCTTCTCGTCCTGTCGCAGTCGCTGACCCGCGGCGTGCGCGGGGGACTGTCGGCCGTCGCGGGCATCATGGCGGCCGGTGCCGTCCACACGCTTTGGGGCGCCGTTTCGGTCGCGATCGTGCTGTCGCTGCCTCCTGCCGTCCTGTCTGCGATGCTGGTCGCGGGCGCGCTTTATCTCGCCTGGATCGGGATCTCCCTCGTCCGGTCTGCGATAACGGTCGCGGCGGAGGACACGCGGGCGGCAGGCGGACGCGCATTCCGGCAGGGTGCGGTGACCGCCCTCCTGAATCCGAAGGCCTATATCTTCGTCGCCTCGGTCTTCCCGCAGTTCGTCCGGCCCGAATATGGCGCGCTCTGGCGGCAGGGGCTGGTCATCGGCGCCATGGTGGCGGCGACGCAACTTGCCGTCTATGGCGGGATCGCGGTGGCGGCGGGGCGGATCAGGGGCTGGCTTCTCGGCTCGCCCGGCGCCACGATCCTGACGGGGCGCATCACGGGCGGGCTGTTCCTTGCCGTCGCAGCCTTGACGCTGGCAGGCGCGATCAGCCGCTGAGGGGACGCGCCTCGATCACGACGAAGGCCTGTGCCCAAGGGTGGTCGTCGGTCAGGGTGACGTGGATGATCGCCTCGTGGCCCGCCGGCGTCATCTCGGCCAGACGCTCACGCGCCCAGCCCGTCACGGTCATCACCGGCTGACCGGTCCGCAGGTTAGATACGGCCATGTCACGCCAGGCGATCCCCATGCGCAGGCCGGTCCCAAGCGCCTTGGAGCAGGCTTCCTTCGCCGCCCACCTCTTGGCATAGGTGCCCGCGGTGTCGCGGCGGCGCTCGGCCTTCCTCTGCTCGATCTCGGTGAAGCATCGGTTCCGGAACCTGTCCCCGAAGCGCTCGAGCGTGCGTTCGATCCGCTCGATGTTGCAGAGATCGGTCCCGATGCCGAGGATCACGAACCGAAGTCCTCGGCCGCGATCTCTCCCGTCGCCTGATCGAGAACGACCTCGAGGATCCCCTCGTCGAACATCGTCGTGTCGGGATTGTAGACCCGCATCGGAACGCCAAGCCGCAGACCCGTCGCAGGATCGTAGTCGGTTTCGAGACCTTCAAGCGACATCGACGCGTAGCCCATCGTGCCGTCGAACGACACGAGGCGGCACTGACGGATCCCAAGCTCGTCGTAGGGCGGCGAGACGATCATCAGGTGGAAGGGCGCGGCGGCGGGCTCCACCGTGTCCATCAGCGCGATGCGCACCGCACCGCTCGCGAAGGTGCGGGTGTTGTCCTCCCAGGGTTCGGCGATGGCTTCCGCGCGCGAGGCATAGCTGTCGTCGCAGGGCCGCACCTCGGCTGCGGCGGCGGGAAGCGCGAGGATGGCCACAAGGGCCGGGGCGGCGAGGCGGCGCATGGGCTGTCTCCGGTAACGGGTTCTTTGTGATCCAGAGATAAACCGGGGCGGCTGGAACACAAAGGGGCTCCTCATGCGCCGTCTCCTTCTCCTCGCCGCCCTGGCCCTCGCCGGCTGTGGCGGGCAGGCCTGGAACACCGCCGTCGCCGATCATCCACAGGTCCGCGAGGCGATGCTGGCCAGCGTCGTTCCGGGTCAGACCACCGAAAAGCGTTTCGTCGCTCAGTGGGGAATGCCGACCCAGAAGATCAACGAAGGGGCGCAGATCTCGTACGTCTATCGAAACATGACGAACCCGCCCGGCTATTACGCGCCGCAGTTCGGGACCAGCGCCGAGTTCGTCGTGGCGATGTTCCAGTACGGGCTCGCCATCGGCGCCTTTTCCTCGGACACGCAGGGCTGCCGCGCGACCTTTGCGCCGCGTCCGCCGGGGCCGAACCTTGACAACCCCTCGACGGTCCACGCCGTCAATTGCGGCGTCGTCTACGACGGATCGACCGAGCATCACCCGATCCGCGAGGGGATCGCATGGATCGTGAACGGCGGTCGCGCCGGCAAAGGACAATCGCCTGTCGCGCGGCCGGCGCCGCCTGCGGGCGTGACCGACGACAGTTACGGCGGTGGCAAGCTGAAATAGCCGCCAGGGGCCTGCGGTGCTGGACAACACCCTGACTTCCTTGGCACACAAGCGCGTCAAGGGAGGCTCGGACATGGTCGACATCGCCGCGCGCGTCTGGAACCACAAGTGGAAGATCGACCCGATCGTCCGCTCCCTGATCGACACCGACTTCTACAAGCTTCTCATGTGCCAATCGGTGTTCCGCAACCGGTCCGACACGCGCGTCACCTTCAGCCTCATCAACAGAACCAAGGACGTCCGCCTTGCCGAGCTCGTCGACGAAGGCGAGCTGCGCGAACAGCTCGACCACATTCGCTCGCTATCGCTGAGCCGGGGAGAGTCGACCTGGTTGCGCGGCAACACCTTCTACGGCAAACGACAGATGTTCCGCCCCGACTTCATGGAGTGGTTCGAGGGCCTGCGCCTGCCGCCCTATGAGCTGGAGAAGAAGGATGGCCAGTTCGAGCTTACCTTCGAAGGCGCCTGGCCCGAAGTGATGATGTGGGAGATCCCGGCCCTGGCTGTCCTGATGGAGCTGCGGTCCCGCGCAGTGCTGAAGGACCTCGGAAAATTCGAGCTTCAGGTCCTCTACGCCCGCGCCATGACGAGGACATGGGAAAAGGTCGAGCGTCTGCGCGCCATCGACGCCCTCAAGCTGGCGGACTTCGGCACGCGGCGGCGACACAGCTTCCTGTGGCAGGATTGGTGCGTGCAGGCGCTGCAAGAGGGTCTGGGACAGGCGTTCATCGGCACGTCGAATTGCCTCATCGCCAAGAACCGCGATCTCGAGGCCATCGGCACGAACGCGCACGAGCTTCCGATGGTCTATTCGGCGCTGGCCGACAGCGACGAGGAACTGGCGCAAGCTCCCTACAAGGTCCTGGCCGACTGGCACGAAGAGCATGATGGCAACCTGCGCATCATCCTTCCCGACACCTACGGTACGGTGCAGTTCCTGAAGAACGCCCCCGACTGGCTGGCGGGATGGACCGGCATACGTATCGATTCCGGTGACCCCGCCGAGGGCGCCGAGACCGCCATCGCCTGGTGGAAGGCGCGCGGCGAGGATCCGCGCCGCAAGCTCATCATCTTCTCGGACGGCCTCGACGTCGAAAAGATCGTCGAGCTTCACGACCGGTTCGCGGGACGGGCGCGCGTCAGCTTCGGCTGGGGCACGATGCTGACGAACGACTTCCGCGGCCTCGTGCCGGGCGACGGGCTGGCGCCGTTCAGCCTCGTCTGCAAGGCGGTCAGCGCGAATGGCCGCCCCACCGTCAAGCTGTCCGACAACCCGCGCAAGGCCATGGGCCCCGAGGACGAGATCGCGCGCTACAAGCGCGTCTTCGGCGTGGGCGCTCAGGACGAGATCGAGGTCGTCGTGTGAGACTTCAGAAGCGCACCCGCGCCTTGATCGGAAGGTGATCCGAAGCGACGCGGGTCACGCGGTTCTCGATCACCGAGGCGTCGGTCAGCGTCACGCCGCCGTTCAGGGCAAACCGGTCCAGGGCCGCGACGGGACGCGAAGAGTGATAGGTCCGACCGGGGGAGTGGACCTCGAAACCCGTCAGCGCTTCGAGCCCGTGCTCGGTCGACCACTCGTTGAAGTCGCCCATGATGACGGTCGGCATCTCGTCCATCGCCTCGAGACGCGTGCGGATCGTGGCAAGCTGCTGTCGACGCGACGATCGCATCAGTCCGAGGTGGACCGCAACGATGCGAAGGCTCTTCCCCTTGCCGGACACGTCGATCGCCAGCGCCCCGCGAGGTTCGATCCCCGGCAGGTGGATAGAATGGCGTGCCGCGACCTTCAGGTGCGGTGCCAGAAGGATCGCGTTGCCATGCCAGCCGATCGAGCAGTCGTGGCCGCCCGCGTCGGCGGGCTCCATGCCGATCTCGCGCTCGACGATGTCGGTGGTCAGCGCAGCCGGACGCCGCCCGAGGCGCTTGTCGGCTTCCTGAAGCGCCACGACGTCGGCCTCGAGACTGGCGATCACCGAGGCTATGCGATGAGGATCCCGCCGACGGTCCAGTCCGATGCACTTCCGTATATTCCAGGTCGCCAGCGTGAGGGACGTCATGCCGCCCTTTTCCTTTCGCTTTCGCGTATCATATCTGAACCATGATCGACCGCAGGGACATTCCCTACACCACCTGGGTTATCTGGGGCGTGCTCGTCGCCTCAGCAACCTGGGGTCTGTTCAGCCTGCACTGGACCAACACCATCGTGTCGATTGCGGCACTTCTTCTGACCGTCCTGCCGGTCACCTTTGCGGAACGCTACAAAATTCGGCTCCCCCTCCCCTTCATGGCGGCGATCTCGATCTTCGTGTTCTCGACGCTCTTCCTGGGCGAGGTCTTCGACTTCTACGAGCGATTCTGGTGGTGGGACCTTGTGCTGCACGGCATCTCGGCCGTGGGCTTCGGGATTGTCGGCTTCCTGTTCGTCTTCTACCTGTTCCAGGGCGATCTCTACGCAGCACCGCCTTGGGCGCTTGCCCTCTTTGCCTTCTCCTTCGCCGTGACCATCGGGACGATGTGGGAAATCTTTGAGTTCGCCATGGACCAGTCGTTTGGCCTCAACATGCAGAAGAGCGGCCTCGTCGATACCATGTCGGATCTGATCGTCGACGCCTGCGGAGCGTTCATCGGTTCCTTCTCGGGTTTTCTCTGGCTCAAGGGCATCCAGCACGGTCTGTCGCCCCTGATCGAGGAATTCGTCCAGCGCAACCGCACCGGCTTTCACAAGCTGCGCCGCCGCGACCGCACGTCCTCCGAATGATGCCGCCGCTCGTCCGCCTCTACGTCCGCGAGACGCTGCTGGGGCTGGCGCTTGGGATCCTGTTCAGCATGGCGCTCGTGGTGCTGAACATCGGCAACCTGCGCCATCTGATCGACACGGTCGAAGGGGGCTGGCTTGCGTTCCTGCTGCTGTCGTTCTTCAACGGCATCGTCTTCGCGGGGGTGCAGTTCGGCGTCCGCGTCATGCTGATGGCCGACCCCGAGGACTGAGCCTCACCCACCGAAGGCCAGACGATAGCGCTCCAGTTCTTCGGGGATGAGGACATAGATCTCCTCGGGCGGCGTCGTCAGTGCGTGCTGCATCAGCAGAGGGTCGACGCCCATCTCCTCGAGGAAGGCCATCACCATCCCCTGCCCCCGCTGCACGTCCTCGACCGCCATGAAGGCGGGCAGAAGGGAATTCTCGCCGAAGTAATACTGATGGACCCCAACGCGGGATGACCTCGGCACGTCGCGCGTGACGCCGCCCGCAAGCATGTAGGGACAGGCCGAAAAGCAGACGCCTCCGGACGCGATAGCGCTCGAGGCGTCGGCCTCGCGGATGGCGCGTCCGATCTCGAGCGCGTCCATGACCGATCCGCCGGGGCTGTCGAGCGTCACGGCCTCGATGCTGCGGGCGGCAAGCGCCTCGGCGACCCGCGCGCCGTCACCGGCGGCAATGGTTCCGCGCAGCGTCAGGCGCTCCCCCTCGGGCAGGATGGACAGACGGTCGGGATAGGTCTCGCCGCCCGGCATGGCTTCGCGTCGCGCGGGATCGCCCGGAACGGCAGAGGGATCGTACTGCCGGCGCTGGTCGCCGGGCCGTATCGGTTGCTCGAGGGAGGGCGCGTCGGCCGAGCGGAAGGGGGACCCCGTATAGGCTCCACCGAGATCGCCGACGACGAGGGCAAGAGCTATGAACGCCTGGAAGCCCAGAAGCCACCTAAGGCTGCGCGAGACGGTCAGTTCCCTCATTCGGGTTTCGTCCGGATCGGAACAGGTGGCGCCGCGGGCCGCGCGGGCGGGTCGTCGGTGTGGTTCAGCACGTCCTCGACATCCCGCGCGGCGCGAAGGGCGGCGCGCAGTTCCGCAAGCGTCAGCGTATCCTCGACGCTAACACGGTCCCGGCCCGCCCGGATCGCCGATTGAACGATGGTCAGGATGAAGACGAGAACCGCCGGCAGAAGGTCAATGGCGATGGCGCCGGCCCAGGACGGGATGAAGTTGCCGGCATAGCGGATCACGGCGTCGGCTGTGGAAACGGGGGTGTAGACCGTCTCCTGCGGCTGCTCCATCGCCATGACCTCGGCGGACGCGGCGCGCAGGGTTTCGGCACGCTGCCCCAGAACGTCCAGGACGCTGGTGATCGTCTCGGCCTGTCCGGTGCGGATGTCGTCGGTGGCGCCATCCAGCCTCGGCATGACGACGGTGGCCGACAGATCCTGCGCCGCCCTCTCGACCAGGGGTGCCACCGACAGTTGACGAAGCTGTGTGACGATCCCTGCAAGGCGCACGGCCTCTTCCGAGAACTCCACTGAACGCGCCTCGACCGGCCCCGGCTCGACCGTCAGGCCGCGCATCCGCGACAGGATCTCGTTGCCCTGCTGAAATGCGGCCTCGACCAGGGGTTCCTGCGCCACGATCTGGGCTTCCAGCGCCTCCAACTCATCGGCCTTCTGGGTCAGGACCCGGAAAACCGCGCCCCGGCCGGCGACGCCAGACAGGTCGCCCGTAGCCTCCTGTGCGCTGAGATCCTCGAAGGACGTCCGGACGCGCTCGACGTCGCGGCTGAGGCCTTGCCCCGAGACCGCAATGGCGTGGGCGCGCTCGAGCGAGGCCTGGTAGTCCTGCACCGTCCGCGCAAGGTGCTGCTCGACCGCAGCCGCGCCGGCCAGCGCCGCCGCATTCAGCCAGGACGACATCGCCACGATTGCGACGCATCCAAGCGCCATCGACAAGAGAAGACCCATCCGAGCCGACGCGCCGCGCACAGCAGGGAGAAGGCGCATCATGTATGACCAGAAGACGAAGATGCCGACCGACACCGCGACCGAATAGGCGAGCGCCGCGAAGGTCGTCAGAGCGCCCGTGTCGTCGAGGAGGCCTCGGACGCCCAGGTAGGTGTAGATGCCCGACGCCGCCGCAAGCACACCGAGCGCCGTGCCGGTGAAGGTGTCGAGCCAGCCGAGATGGCCCTCGAGCGCTTTCGCGTCGCGGGCCGCGCGGGCCTCCGCCTCGCTCATCTTCCTGTCGTCCATGTAAAATCTCCCGACGGGTCCGCTTTATATGGGGCCGGGCCGGCAGGATAAAAGTGACGGGACCACCGCAACCGTAGGGGCAACTAAATTCCCGAGGACCCGTTTTCACAGGTGGGCACCAGGTAGCCGGACCACGGTCCGGTCAGAGCCAGCTCCCTCGGAAGTATTTAAGGCCACCGGAATTTGACCCCGGCACGGGAAGGGCAGTACCCGCCACGGCCGAGATGTAGGCGTCACGCGCGCATCCGGCAAGGGGCTCCTTGGGGCTTGTCAACTGTTTACCTTTTGTTCACACTTGAGGGCATGCCTGACGATCTTCAGATGAAACCCGGACAGCTTCTTGCGCGAGGTGTGTGCCGCCACCTCGTCAGCCACGATTTCGTGACGGTCGAGGAGCTGACGCCCGCGCCTGGACTGCGCGTCGACATCATGGCTCTTGGTCCCCGTGGAGAAGTCTGGATCGTCGAATGCAAGTCCTGCCGAACCGACTTCACCTCCGACGGCAAGTGGCACAATTACCTCGAATGGTGCGACCGGTATTTCTGGGCGGTGGACGAGGCCTTTCCGACCGACCTGCTGCCGGACGGCACGGGTCTCATCATCGCCGACCAGTACGATGCCGAGATCATCCGCATGGCGCCCGAGACGAAACTCGCAGGGGCGCGACGGAAGGTGATGGTGCAGAAGTTCGCGCGCCACGCCGCGCTCAGGTGGCACGCGGTCCGTGATCCGGGGTTCAGCGTTTCCTGGGGCCTCTAGCGGAGGTGTCCCCCTGCGCCCTCGCCTTGGCGGCGGCGGCGCGGATCTCGTCAGCGATTTCCTCGGCCTCTTCAGGCTCGAAATCCATCGGGATCTGGATGCCGTTCCCCTCGATGTAGAGCCGGACCATGCCGAGACTTGTCGGCCCGATCTGGAGGTTCGCCTCGACGTTGCTTTCCTTGTTGATGCCCATGTCGCTGTCTCCGTTCCGCGCGGCAGGTAGCGCGAGGCCGAACGCCCGGCAAGCGCCATTCGCTTGACTCAGTCAAGCGTTCTGATCATCGTCGAGCCATGACACTCGACGCCATAGACCGGATTCGCGCCTTCAACCGAAGCTACACCGCAAGGATGGGGCTTCTCGAACGCGACTACCTTTCCTCCGACATGACCGTCACCCAGGTGCGCGTCCTTTATGAGCTCTGCGAGGACGGTCCGGTCAGCCTACGCGACCTCGCGACCCGGCTGGATCTCGACGAAGGGTATCTCAGCCGCCTCGTCGACCGTTTCGTGCGGCGAGGCTGGGTCCGCAAGCAGACCCCGCGCGACGACGCCCGCCGCCGCGTGATCGTGCCGCTGGACGCCGGCCGCGCCGCCTTCGAGCCACTCAAGGAACGCTCGCGCGCCGAAGTCGCCCGCAGGCTCGGCGGCGCCGAGGCCGGGGAAGTAGCCGCCGCCATCGCCGCCGTGGATCGCTCGCTCGCGGGCATCGACCCGGCGGATGTCTCTCTGCGCGACCTGGCCATCGGGGACGCGGGTTGGCTGGTCCAGCGCCACGGCGAACTCTACGCCCGCGACGAGGGCTTCGACGCCACCTTCGAGGCGCTGGTGGCCGAGATCCTCGCCACCTATATCCGGACCCGAGACGCCCAGGTGGAACGCGCCTGGATCGCCGAGCATGAGGGCAGCCGATTGGGCTCGATCTTCTGCGTCCGGTCCGGCGAACCCGGCGTGGCGAAGCTGAGGCTCTTCCTTCTCGAGCCCCGCGCACGGGGCCTGGGCCTGGGGCAGCGGCTGCTTGATGAATGCGTGGCCTTCGCCCGCAACAATGGGAATCACGCACTTCGCCTCTGGACGCATGAAAGCCACCGTGCGGCCTGCGCGCTCTATGCCCGGAACGGCTTTGCACTGGTCCGCTCCGAGCCGAAAACCTCGTTCGGCGTACCGGTGGTCGAACAGGAATGGGAGCTCGACCTAAGCTGATCTCGCGTCTTGCAATCGAAGGCGACGGGCGCTAGGGAAGCTGTCGTGCCGCCTTAGCTCAGTTGGTTAGAGCGCTGGAATGTGGATCCAGAGGTCCCCTGTTCAAGCCAGGGAGGCGGTACCATCCTCCCCTCTCCGATTACCCGGCGATGATGCCGATCCCATGGAAGATCACAGCCGACAGGATGGCCGCCGCCGGCACCGTGATGATCCAGGCGGCGATGATGGTCAGGAAGTGCGAGCGCCGCACCAGCTTGCGGCGGCGCCGTTCCTCGGGCGCGATCTCGGCGCGGTCGGGCATGGCGACGCGCATCTTGCGCATGCGCCTTTCGGAATGCCACTCGCGGAAGAAACCGACACCGAAGACCGCTCCGACCGCGATGTGGGTCGAACTGACGGGCAACCCCAGCCAGCTTGCAAGGATGACGGTGATTGCCGCCGACAACACGACGCAATAGGCGCGGACCGGGTTCAGCTTGGTGATCTGGCTTCCCACCATGCGGATCAGCTTGGGCCCGAAGAGGAACAGCCCGAACGAGATGCCGAAGGCGCCGATGATCATCACCCAGACGGGGATCGTGACGGCGTGGGTGAAGTCTCCCGTGCCCGAGGCCTGCACGATGGCCGCCAGAGGCCCGACCGCGTTGGCCACGTCGTTTGCTCCGTGTGCGAAGGACAGCAGGGCGGCGGACACGATAAGAGGGATGCCGAACAGGACCTTCAGCGAGCGGTTGCGGTTCTCGAGCCCCCGCGCCTGGCGTCGGGTCACGGGGATCATGCCAAGCCAGAAGGCTACGCCCACAGCAACGCCGATCAGCAAGGCCGCCGATAGCGAGAGGTCGATGAGCGACTTCAGGCCCTTCAGCGCCAGATACGCCGCGAAGGTTCCCGCCATGATGCCGACCAGCACCGGCACCCAGACCCGCGCCGCCGCGATCTTGTCGTCGCGGTAGACGATGCGCGACTTGATGAACCACAGGAATCCCGCCGCCACGGCGCCGCCGAGGACCGGCGAGACGACCCAACTCGCCGCGATGGCGCCCATGGTGCCCCAACTGACCGCACCGAAGCCCGCGGCAGCGATGCCCGCGCCCATGACGCCGCCGACGACGGAGTGCGTCGTCGATACGGGCGCACCGACCCAGGTCGCGAGGTTGACCCAGAGGGCCGAGGATAGAAGTGCGGACATCATCGCCCAGACGAAGACCTGGGGCGACCCCATGCTTTCCGGCGCGATGATGCCCTTGGCGATGGTCGACACGACGTCGCCCCCGGCGAGGAGCGCGCCGGCGCTTTCGAAGATCGCCGCGATGGCGATGGCGCCGCCCATGGTCAGCGCGTTCGCGCCCACGGCCGGACCCATGTTGTTGGCGACGTCGTTCGCCCCGATGTTCAGCGCCATGTAGGCTCCGAACACGGCGGCCACGACGACCACCAGCGTGTTCGACGTCTGACCGAAGAAAAGGGCGGCGGCGAGACCGGCAACGATCACGAAGATCAGGGCGACCCCGGTTCCGACCATGGGCCGTGCGACATAGGCCGTCGCGACCTCGAGGTTCGAGAACCGGCCCAGGTCGCGGTCCAGCGTCTCGAGGTGGCGTGCCTCGAAGTCCCTGCTTTCCATCGTCTAACCCCGCTCGAAAGGTAGGGGCCATGACTAGTCGGGAACGCAAGCCGGATCAACCGGCGCGGGATCAGAGCGCGAGAAGGATCGACTTCAACTCGGGCTCCTGCACCAGGTTCGCGGCCTCTTCCGGGCTGACCCACCTGCGGCTGCGCTGGTGCGCTTCGGGAAAGGATGTGGCCAGGCTTCGCACCTCGACCGGGAAGACCAGCGTTTCGACCGGGACGCCCCAGCCTTCGTCATAGGTCTTGGTATAGGTGTACCGGCCGATCGCCTCATCCCGCGCGTCGCCGTCCGAGACGCCGGCTTCCTCCCACGCCTCCTGAAGCGCCGAGCCGGACGCGTCCTTGCCCGGGATCGGCCAGCCCTTGGGCAGGATCCACCGCCCCGTGCCGCGGCTGGTCACAAGCAGGACTTCGCGCCCGGCATCGCCCGTGCGCCAGCACAACGCGGCCACCTGAAGCCGCGGCGGTCGCCGCAGCATGGGACGGACAAATCCGTCCCAGGCGTGCCTGAGGTGTTGGAGCATCGAGTTACCTGCCATATGTCTTTATTCTGATTGCAAAAAACATATAACATCGGATGAAGAAACGCAAACCGGCGGCCGTCCGACGACGTTCGGGAGTGGCGCGGTTGCACAGCTCCCTTGGGCGAGACCGATGGAACTTCTCTGCGACGGCCCCGAGACGGCTCCCATTACACTGCTTTTCGCCCATGGCGCCGGCGCGGCGATGGACAGCCCCGCCATGACGCTTTTCGCCAATGCCTTCGCCGCTGCCGAGCTCCGTGTCGCGCGCTTCGAGTTCGGCTACATGGCCGCGCGACGGTCGGGCGGCCGCAAGCCGCCGCCCAGGGCCGAGACGCTGATCCCCGAGGTTCTGAAGGCCGTCGACGCGGTCAACGCTTCCGGCAAGCTCCTTATCGGCGGCAAATCCATGGGTGGGCGTGTCGCAAGCATGGCCGCGAACGACCTGTCAGCCTCTGGCGGGATGGCGGGCCTCGTCTGCCTCGGCTATCCGTTCCATCCGCCGGGAAAGCCCGACCGACTGCGAACGGGGCATCTCGAGACGATGGTGACGCCCACGCTCATCTTCCAGGGCACGCGCGACCCCTTCGGCAGCCGGGACGAGGTCGACACCTATGCGCTGTCCCCCGCTATCGAAGTCCGCTGGATGGAAGATGGCGACCACGACCTCAAGCCTCGCAAACGCGAGACGGGCGCCACCCACGCCGACTATGCCGCTCGGATCGCCGGCGCCGTCGCTGTCTGGGCCTCTGCCTTGCCCTAGGCGTTTGCCTTGTCCCAGTCGCGGCGGATCTTCTTCGCCAGCGACCAGCGGTGGACCTCGGAGGGACCATCATAGATGCGGAAGGCCCGGACCTCGCGGAAGATCTGTTCCACGACCGTTTCGTCAGAGACGCCCGTCGCGCCCATGACCTGCACGCAGCGGTCGGCGACCCGCATCAGCGCTTCGCTGACCGCCACCTTCGTCATCGAGCTTTCGACAATGGCCGCGTCGCCCCGGTCGAGCGCATCTGCGCACCAGTCGATCATCAGTCCGCACTGGCGCAGGTCGATCATGTTGTCGGCCAGCATGAAGCCCACGCCCTCGTGGTCGATCAGGCGCTTGCCGAAGGCCTCGCGCCGGCAGACGTAGTCGGTCGCAATCTCCTGTGCCCGCAGGCAGGCGCCAAGCCATCTCATGCAATGCGTCAGCCGCGCGGGTGCAAGGCGGACCTGCGCATAGCGAAAGCCCTCGCCCGGCGCCCCCAGCATCTGGTCCGCTGGCACGCGAAGGCCGTCCAGCGCCACTGTGCAGTGTCCCCCGGGCAGGGAATTATCGATCGTGTTCGGCACGCTTTCGATTCGCACGGCCGGATCGGGCAGATCGATGACGAACATGCAGGCGCCCTCGTCGGCCTTCGCCATGACGATGCCGATGCCTGCCTGCGCGGCCTGCGTGATCCAACGCTTGCGCCCCTCGATCACCCAGTGGTTGCCGTCCTTCCGGCAGGTAGTCTTCATCATCGACGGGTCGGACCCTGCACCGCCCTCGGCGGAGGGTTCGGTCATGAAGAAGGCCGAGCGCACGCGGCCCTCGAGCATCGGCGCCAGGAACCGCGCCTTGATGTCGGCGCTGCCGATGGCGCCCAGAAGGAACATGTTTCCTTCGTCGGGCGAGGCCGTGTTGACGGCCAGAGGCCCGAGCGGCGACAGCCCCGAGGCGATCAGAACCGTGGCGGTATCGCGGTGCGACAGATGACTTCCGTCCGCGCGAATGTGAGGCGTCATCACGCCATGCTCGCGGGCGAGCGCGCGCAGGTCCTCGGTCAGCTCTGGCGCGGGCGCCCCGTGGTGATCCCGCCGGGGATCGCGTTCGAAGGGGACAACGATGCCGCGGACAAAGCTCTCGACCCGCTCGGCAATGGTTTCGGCCTCGGTCACTTCGGCGCCATGCGGATCGCTCCGTCCAGTCGGATGACTTCGCCGTTCAGCATCGGGTTCGTGACGATGGCCTCGACCAGTTGCGCGAATTCGTCGGGTTCTCCCAACCGCGACGGAAAGGGCACCTGCGCGGCGAGCGACGTCTGCGCCTCCTCGGGCAGAGAGGCGAGAAGGGGCGTCAGGAACAAGCCCGGCGCGATGGTCATCATGCGGATGCCGTAGCGTGCGAACTCTCGCGCCAGCGGCAGCGTCATACCTGCGATGCCAGCCTTGGAGGCGGCGTAGGCCGGCTGTCCGATCTGGCCGTCATAGGCGGCGACAGATGCGGTGGCGACGATCACGCCCCGCTCCTCGCCCACAGGATCGGCGTCGTGAAGACGAGCCGCGAACTTGGACAGCACGTTGAAGGTGCCGAGGAGGTTCACGTTCACGATCTTCGAGAACTCGGCCAACGGAAGCGCCTTGCCTTCGCGCGAGATCACCTTGGCGGGTGGCCCGATGCCGGCACAGGAGACGAGGATGCGCTGCTCGCCGGAGAATGCTTCCGCCGCGTCCAGACTCGCCTCGACCTGCGCCTCGTCGGTGACGTCCACACGCACGAAGCGGCCGCCGATCCTCTCGGCCAGCTCCTCACCCATCTCGGCGTTCAGGTCGAAAAGCGTGACCGTTGCCCCCGCCTTCGCCAGACGCTTCGCTGTCGCGGCCCCAAGGCCCGAGGCCCCGCCCGTCACGACCGCGCCCGCACCTTCGATCCGCATTGGCGCTCCTCCCTGTTTCTCCCGGTATAACCGACGGGCACGTCCGGGCAAGCTTGCGGGAGGCATCGTTCCGCGTCAGACATCGGGGATGGCGCTTGCGGTCATCGCGGACATCCACGGCAATCTCTCGGCGCTCGATGCTGTGCTCGCCGACATCGCGCGGCGCGGCGTGTCGCGGACCGTGAACCTCGGCGACTGCCTGTCCGGTCCGCTCGACGCCCGGGGCACGGCAGACCGGCTGATCGCGCTGGACCTGCCCACCGTGCGCGGCAACCACGACCGCCAGCTCGTCGACCGCTCCGCCGACCGGATGGGGCTTTGGGAGCGCTGGTGCATCGAGGATCTCGACCAAAGCCACCTGGACTGGGTCCGAGACCTTCCGCCCGTCCTCGAGGTGGACGGCGCTCTCCTGTGTCACGGCACGCCGGAAAGCGACGAGACGAACTGGCTGGACGAGCGCGACGGAACGGGTCTCGTCCTGCGCCCCGCAGAGGAGATCGCCGTCAAGGTTGCGGGTCTGCCGCAGTCGCTTTTCCTGTCCGCCCACACCCACGTCCCGCGCGTCGTGCGGCTGTGGGACGGACGGCTTTGCGTGAACCCCGGTTCGGTCGGATGCCCCGCCTACGCCGATACCCGCCTCGACCCGCCCTTCAGAATGGAGACCGGCGCGCCCGACGCGCGCTATGCCGTCGTTGAGCGGACCGGCGACACCTGGAGCGCCACCCTGATCGCCGTCCCCTACGACACGACACCGATGGTCACGCTGGCCGAGAAAAAGGGTGCCGACGACTGGGTCCACGCCCTGACCACCGGCCGCGTCCCGCTCTAGTCCGTCTCGACCTCGACCCTCTGCCTGAGCGCTCCGGTGACGCGGTCGTAGATCAGAATCTCGCCCCCATCCGTCACGACGGCAAACCAGCCCTCGCCCTGCGTGAAGGCCGTGGCGGTCGCACCCTCGGGCAGCACCACGTTCGAAGGAACATCGACGCGCGTCGCATCCGCGAACCGCATGACAAACAGCGCGACGATGGTTAGAACGCCCAGGATCATGGTGAGGGTCAGGACCGTCACCAGCCCCTTGAGGAACCTCACCGTTCCTTCCCCTGGAGACCCTGCCCCGCCGATGTCGTCGCCTTCTTCCCGCATCGTCCTCGTCACCATCGCGGCGGATCCTCCGCCGCGACTTGATAAGGCGCTGGCCCGCGATGTGCCAGAGGAGGCGCACCTGTCGCGCTCGCGGCTCGCGCGCCTGATGGCCGACGGAGCCGTGAAGAAAGACGGTGCGACCGTCACCGACATCAAGGCGAAGGTCGCGGAAGGCGAGACTTACGAGATCCTCGTTGAGGAAGCGACCGAGACCGAGATGGTGGCGGAAGACCTTCCGCTAAGCATCGTCTACGAGGACGCCGACCTCATCGTCATCGACAAGCCCGCGGGTCTCGTCGTCCACCCTGCGCCCGGATCGCTCTCGGGCACGCTGGTGAACGCGCTCCTGCACCATTTCGGAGGCGACCTTTCAGGCGTCGGCGGCGAGAAGCGGCCGGGCATCGTTCACCGGATCGACAAGGACACCTCGGGCCTGCTGGTGGTCGCGAAGTCCGACGCCGCGCACCACGGCCTCGCCCGCCAATTCGCGGCACACACCGTCGAGCGAAGCTACCTCGCGCTTTGTCACGGTGTCCCCAGTCCCGGCGATCCGAGGCTTGCCGGTGTGCGGGGCGTGTCCTTCGAAGCGGGCGGCGTCCTGAAGATCACGACGCAGCTCGCGCGCCACAAGACGGACCGCCAGCGGCAGGCTGTTCTGTTCGATGGCGGACGGCACGCCATCACGCGCGTCTCTCTGCGCGAAGCCTTCGGCAGCCACGCCGCCTTCGTCGAGTGCCGCCTCGAGACAGGGCGGACGCACCAGATCAGGGTCCACATGGCGCACGCCGGACATGCACTGATCGGCGACCCGACCTATGGCGGACGACGGAAGCTGCCCCAGGACGCCCCCGGTGCGGCGGAAGCGCAAGCTTTCCGGCGGCAAGCTCTGCATGCTGCGTCGCTCGGCTTCGTCCACCCTTTGACTGGCGAGGCCGTAAGGTTCGAAAGCCCCCTACCTGAAGACCTTTTCACGCTTCTCGCCGCCTTGCGCGGCACTCGCGGCGACTGAAACACTCGACGCAAAATCCGCACAACTGCGTGAGCCCGGACGGATTCGGTGGTCTGCCCTGCCTTGGCGCTACATGCTGTCCCTCGAACGGAGAGGCCGACCTCTTGCAGTCTTCACCCCTTGAACTGAACAGATCAGTTCACTATTTATGTTAAGCGCCCTAACATGGGTGCGGACAGGGAACGGACGACATGGCAAATTACAGCACACTTCCCGCGCCTTCTCCCGAGGGAGGCCTCAACCGGTATCTCCAGGAGATCCGGAAGTTTCCGATGCTTGAGCCGGAACAGGAATACATGCTCGCGAAACGGTGGGTCGAAGACCAGGACACCGAGGCCGCGCATCAACTTGTGACCTCGCACCTGCGTCTCGCTGCAAAGATCGCAATGGGGTATCGCGGCTATGGCCTGCCGCAGGCCGAGGTGATCTCGGAGGCGAACGTGGGCCTGATGCAGGCCGTGAAGCGCTTCGACCCCGAAAAGGGCTTCCGCCTCGCGACCTACGCGATGTGGTGGATCCGCGCCTCGATCCAGGAATACATCCTGCGGTCCTGGAGCCTCGTGAAGCTGGGCACGACCTCGGCGCAGAAGAAACTGTTCTTCAACCTGCGCAAGGCCAAGGCCCGGATCGGGGCACTCGAAGAGGGTGACCTCCGCCCCGAGCATGTCGAGCGGATCGCGAACGACCTGAACGTCACGCACGAGGAAGTCATCTCGATGAACCGCCGCATGTCGGGCGGCGATGCATCGCTGAATGCCACCATCTCGGCCGACGGCGACGGCGCGGCGCAATGGCAGGACTGGCTGGAAGACGAGGATGCCGACCAGGCCTCGGACTATGCCGAGCGGGACGAGTTGGAAATCCGGCGCGAACTGATGGCCGAGGCGATGACCGTCCTCAACGAGCGCGAGCAGGACATCCTGACGCAGCGCCGGCTGATGGACAGCCCCGTGACGCTCGAGGAGCTGTCGGGCCAATACGGTGTAAGCCGCGAGCGCATCCGCCAGATCGAGGTGCGCGCCTTCGAGAAGCTGCAGCAGAAGATGCAGGACCTTGCGAAGCAGAAGGGCATGCTCGAACCGGCGTGATCCTTCTCCAGCGAAAACCAACAGGCCCCCGGATCGCTTCGGGGGCCTGTTGCATATGAGCGGACGGTGGCTGTCGCCGGTCAGAGTTCCGGAACTATCGCTTCGCCGACCGTGTTTTTCCTGAAGCACCGCAAGGAGAGATACGATGACCGAGCAGAAACCCATCGAGGACGAGATCGTTGGTCTGGAGAAATCCTATTGGGATGCGATCAAGCGGAAAGACGGCAAGACGACCGCCAGCTTGTCAGGTAAGACCAGCCTCGTGACTGGCGCCAATGGCGTGATGTCGATCGAGAAGGACAAGATGGGTTCCATGACGGAAGAGGGATCGTGGGAGCTTAAGTCCTATGAATTCTCTGACGTTTCGGTCGTGACACCGTCGCCCGACGTCGCAATCATCGTCTACAAGGTCACTCAGACCGTATCCATGGACGGCACGGACCGGGAATTCACCGCTGCCGACAGCTCGACATGGATTCGCGGCAGCGAGGGCTGGGAATGCCATGCACACAGCGAGACGATCCTGACCGACCAGAAGGCCGCCTGAGCCGTCAAAGATCCTGCGTGAACTCGGCGACAAGCGACGACAGGACGGCGTGCATCGCTCTCGGACGCGACCCTGTCAGCCCAAGCTCACGCTCGTGGATCTCTCTCTGGCGGTCGGCGCTGTTGCCACCCAGAAGGATATCGCGCGCGCCTTCGATCTCGGCGAGGCAAGACAGGGCTTCGGCATCCTCGGAGAGAAGCTCGATCATCTCTTCCAGCAGATCGGCGAAAGGCACGACCTCGCCCCGGCCGAAGTCGATCAGCCCCTCCGTCATGCCATAGCGCTGCGCGCGCCAGCGGTTCTCGCCTACAAGAAACTGGTCGTAGATCCGCCAGCGCTGGTTCTTCACCTTCAGCCGCCAAAGCATCCGCATCAGGCATTGCGTGAGCGCCGCGATGGACAGCGCGTGTTCCATGCGCGGACTCATGTCGCAGATGCGGCTTTCCAGAGTGGGGAACCGGTCCGACGGACGCATGTCCCACCAGACCTTCGTCGCGTCCTCGATGGCGCCGGTCCGCACGATGGCCTCGACCGCGCGGCGATAGCTGCCGTGGCTTTCGAGTCGCGGCGGCAGCCCGGTCCGGGGCAGGTTGTCGAAGACGGTCAGCCGATAGCTGGCCAGACCGGTGTCCTCGCCTTGCCAGAATGGCGAGGAGCAGGACAGCGCAAGGAGGTGCGGCAGGAAATAGGTCGCCTGATTCATCAGGTCGATCCGCAGGTCGTCGTCCTCGATCCCGATGTGGACGTGCATCCCGGAAATCAGCAGGCGACGTGCCACCCCGGCAAGGTCATGGCTGAGCGCGTTGTAGCGGTCCTTGTCGGTATGCGCCTGCGTCTTGTAGTCGGCGGTCGGATGGCACGATGCGGCAAGCGGCACGAGGCCGTGACGGCCGGCGGTCTCGGCCACGGTTGAGCGAAGGCGCTTCAGATCCTCGCGCGCCTCGGCGATCGTCTGGCACACGACGGTGCCGATCTCGACTTGGCAACGCAGGAATTCGGGCGATACCTGGTCGCCGAGGGCGGCGCGGCAATCCTCCATCAACTCGGGCGTCGCCTCGGCGAGGTCGAGCGTGTCCCGGTCGACCAGAAGGTATTCCTCCTCGATCCCCATGGTGAATGTCGGCTCGGTCATGGTGGCCCTCCCCCGGCTCATAGAATAGCCCGCAGCCCTCCACGGCAAGCGTCACCCTCCTGTCATCAAAGCGAAACCCTCGCGTTACGCGGCAGGCGCATCCTCACAGGCGAATGGCCACGAGGGGGAACCGGGACCATGTTCGCTGCCGACGTGTATCTGATCGGGGCCCAGAAGTCGGGCACCACATTCCTTGCCTCGCGCCTGGGCCGCAGCCCGGAGGTCTGCCTGTCCGACCCGAAAGAACCCCAGTTTTTCAGCCTGCACTACCAGAAGGGCTTCGACGCCTATCGCCGGACGTTCCGAGACCCCGGTGCGCGGCTCAAGGTCGATGCCTCGACGACCTATACCTTCCTCCGCCCGGCGCATCGTCTGTCGGACGGCGACGCGCCGGGCCTGACCGCTCCCGTCCCGCAGCGCATCCGCGAGGTCGCGCCGCACGCGCGCCTCGTCTATGTCATGCGCGATCCGGTCGAGCGCGCGATGTCGGCCTGGCGTCACATCCATCGGGGCGAACGCGCTCCGGACGGACCGCTTTCGCTGCCCGACGTCCTGGACGCCGACCCGATGCTCGAGCTGGTGGGACGATACGCCGACCAGATCGAGCGCTACCTCGCCGAGTTTCCGCCCGAGAGGTTCCTGTTCCTGAGGTTCGAGGATCTGACCCTTCGCGCGCCAGAGGTTCTGACCCGGCTGGCGCATTTCCTTGACCTCGATGAAGCGCCGCTTCTGGAACCCCAGCAGACGGATGAAACCCATGCCGCCCACGGCCTCAGCGTTGCCGGTCGGCTCGCGAAGAAAGTGCCGGGCGTCAGGGAGGCCGTTCGCCGCCGCCTGCCGCCCGCGGTGCGAAGCCGCATCGCCGATCTCGTCCTGCGACGGCCAGCGCCAAAAGTGGCCTTCACCGGCCATGACACGGCAGCCGAACGCTTTGCCAGTGACCGCCGCCGGGTGATGGAACTGACAGGCCTCGCAGTCTGACCCCTGGAAAACGAAAAAGGCGCCGCGCGATCCCTCGCCCGGCGCCTTCTGATAACTCTGGCCGGCGGATTATTCGGCCGGGTGAATGCCCTTCTTCTTGATGGGCATCCAGATGCGCTTGTTTGTCAGGTACAGAAGCACGCCGAGCAGGATCAGGAACAGGACGGCGACGAAGCCCGTCTCCTTCCGTGCGTTCAGCTTCGGCTCGGCGGCCCACATCAGGAAGGCGGCGACGTCCTCGGCCTGCTGTTCCACCGATGCCGTGGTGCCGTCCTCGTAGGTCACGCCCTCCTCGATCAAGGGCGGCGGCATGGCGATCCAGCCACCAGGGAAGGCGGTGTTCTCGTAGAAGATCGTACCTGCCTGCTCGCGCTCCTCGCCGGTATAGCTGGTGAGAATGGCACGGATGTATTCCGGTCCGCCGATGCCGCGGAAGAACTGGCTGATGCCGGTGCCGTAGGGCCCGTGAAACGCTGCGCGCGCCTTTGCCATGAGGCTGAGGTCGGGTGCGTTCTCGAGCGCCGACATGGGGAAGTGGTCGTTCGGTTCCGCCGTGCGGAATTCGCCCGTCTCGGCGTCCTCGACCTCGTAGAAGGCCGCATAGGCGCGAACCTGATCCTCGGGCAGGTGAGGACCGCCCTCGTCTCCGAGCGTGCGGATCGGGACGTAGCGAAGTCCGTGACAGCCGGCGCAGACCTCGGTGTAGATCTGCAGGCCACGCTGAAGCTCGAAGGTCTCGTAGGTGCCGAAGGGGCCTTCGAACGAGAAGGCGTGATCCTCAATGTGTCCCTCGCCGGTTTCGGCGGCGAGAGCGGGAACTGCCGCCAGCCCGAGAGCGGCGATCGCGGAAAGGGTGATCTTGCGGATCATGGGTCTTGGTCCTTTCATTCCGCGGGGTTCACGGCGGTGTGTGTGCCGCCGGTCTCGGAGTAGTGGGCGTCGAAGTCGGCCTCGATGGTGGCCGGCCGCGGCAGGGGCTTCTCCATCACGCCGAGAAGCGGGAGAATGACGAGGAAGTAGGCGAACCAGTAGGTCGACGCGATCAGCGCGATGGTCGAATACGGCGGCTCGGCCGGCTGCGCGCCGCACCACATCAGGACGACGAAGTCGACCACCAAAAGCCAGAACCACCACTTGAACATCGGGCGATAGCGGCCCGAGCGCACGGACGAGGTGTCGAGCCAGGGCGCCAGCGCCATGACCACGATCGCGCCGAACATGGCGAGGACGCCGAAGAGCTTTGCGTCGACGATACCGCCGGTCACGAAGTCCGCGATGATCACGACCCACACGTCCGCCGTGAAGGCGCGCAGGATCGCGTAGAACGGCAGGAAGTACCATTCGGGCACGATGTGCGCGGGCGTCGCGAGCGGGTTCGCCTCGATGTAGTTGTCGGGGTGGCCGAGGTAGTTCGGCATGAAGCCCACGACGGCGAAGAAGATCGCAAGGATGATCGCCAGCGCGAAGAGGTCCTTCAGCACGTAGTACGGCCAAAACGGCACGGTGTCCTTTTCCGCCACTTCCTTCGAGTCGCGGCGAACCTCGACCCCGGTCGGGTTGTTGTTGCCAGTGGTGTGGAAGGCCCAGATGTGGACGGCGACCAGCGCCGCGATGACGAAGGGCAAAAGGTAGTGCAGCGAGAAGAAGCGGTTCAGCGTCGCGTTGTCGACCGCCGGTCCGCCAAGAAGCAGGGTCTGGATCGGCTCGCCCACCAGCGGGATCGCCCCGAAGAGGCCGGTGATGACGGTCGCGCCCCAGAAGGACATCTGGCCCCAGGGCAGGACGTAACCCATGAAGGCGGTGCCCATCATCAGGACGAAGATCAGGATACCGATGATCCAGGTCACCTCGCGCGGCTCCTTGTAGGAGCCGTAGTAGAGGCCGCGGAAGATATGGAGATAGACCGCGAAGAAGAACAGCGAGGCGCCGTTCATGTGCGCGTAGCGGATCATGTGGCCGGCGTTCACGTTCCGCATGATGTGCTCGATCGACGCGAAGGCCATGTCGACATGCGGCGTGTAGTGCATCGCCAGCACGATGCCGGTTCCGATCTGCAGAAGAAGGCAGAAGGTCAGGACGATGCCCCAGATCCACATCCAGTTCAGGTTCTTGGGCGTGGGGATCATCAGCGTGTCGTAGAGAAGCCCCACGATCGGCAGGCGGCGGTAAAGCCAGCTCTCGCTTGAGGTCTTCGGTTCGTAGTGGTCGTGCGGAATGCCAGCCATGGTCGTGTCCCCCTCAGCCCAGCACCAGTTCCGTGCCGTCGAAAACGGCAGGAGGAACGGGAAGATTCTCGGGCGCGGGTCCTTTGCGGATGCGTCCTGCGGTATCGTAGTGCGAACCGTGGCAGGGGCAGAACCAGCCGCCGAAGTCGCCGGCCTCGCCCAGGGGAACGCAGCCCAGGTGCGTGCAGACGCCCATCTGGACCAGCCATTCGCCCGTTTCTTCCAGCGCCCGGTTCGCGTCGATCGCGGGCGAGCCGTCCGGGATGTTCGCGTTGCGCGCAAAAGGGTCAGGCAGCGTCGAGACGTCGACGCCTCTCGCCGCCTCGATCTCTTCCGCCGTGCGGCGGCGGATGAACACGGGTTTGCCGAGCCATTTGGCGGTCAGCTGCGTCCCTTCCTCGATCCCCGAGACATCGACCCGGACCGACGCCAACGCCTGCACGTCGGCCGAAGGATTCATCTGGTTCACCAGCGGCCAGACCGCAGCGCCGACGGCGACCGCCCCGGCCCCGCCGGTGGCGTAGTAAAGGAAATCCCGGCGAGTGCCTTCATGGTCTTCTGCGTGCGACACGAGCGTCTCCTCAGTTCTTTCGGGAGTCGATCCCAAGACGACGGGCCGGGACGCACCCGGCCGGTTGGGCGGGTTGATAGCGCCGCACGCGCAAGGCGTCCAGCGGACATTCGACCGCACCTCGCCGGACCGACACGCAAATTTCGCGAGACGGTTGCACGAGCTTCACGTCCGGCGGCTCCAAGAGGTCCGAGCAGTCGAGCCCGCGAGGCACAGTCATGGAGCAGGTCGCATCTGAATCGACCGAGGAGGGCCCGCAGGACAGGCGCCGCCGCCCCGCATCGGTCGCGCCGACGCTGACCGCCGCAGCACTTGCGACCGCCGTCCTGCTGGTCGCGGCCCCCTTCCCGCGCGAGGCCCGCGTCGACGCGGCGAGCGCCGTGCTTCCCCTGGCCGGTCTTGCCTGCGCCGTCGCCTCGGGAAACGGCGGCGGCTACCTTCTGGGCTATGCCGCGACCCTCGGCACAGTTCGCGGCGTCAAGTCCGTGACCGCGGACATGGACCTCGGGCGACGGCCGAACGGGTTCGGCCGCGGCTTTCCCTCCAGTCATTCGGCGTCGGCGGCCTACGGGGCGTCGCGGCTGGTGGCGACCTGTCTCAGCGCCGCGCCCGTCGCACGGACGGTGGCTGCGGGCGTGGCGGCCCTGACGGGAGCGGGCCGGATCGAGGATGACCACCATGACGCGATCCAGGTCATCGCGGGGCTTGTCTTCGGCCTGGGCTTCGAACGCCTGTTCCGCCGCAGTCGGCGGCAAGTGAGAGCCCGGTCTCCGGACCGGCGTCCCGCGTGATCACAGCGCCACATTTTCAAATCAAAGCAGCGACTTCCGGGTGTCGCACGGAACCTTTCGATGTTCCGGGAGGTTACCGGGGCATGAACGCGCCTTCCCTGATCGCCGTCGTGGCGACGCTTCTCGCCCATCCCGTGTCGGCCGGGCCCTGGGAAGCCAGCGTATTCACCGGCGTCCAGAACAGCGGATCGTCCTCCGTCTCGGGCAAAGGTCCCGGGGGCGTCGGCGCCTTCTTCTTTTCGACCGATTGGGACATGGGGTCGCTTGACGGCATGGACTATCTCGGCGTTCGGGCGATCTATTGGGTCGACGCCCGGAACGGACTGGCACTTACCCTCACACGCTCGACCGCCGTCGCGACCGCCACGCCAGTCGCAGGGGTCTCGGATGTCTCGTTCGACGGCACGTTGACGCTCACCGCCGATGCGCTGCACCGCTGGAACGCCAACGGACGCCTCAAGCCCTACATCGGCCTCGGCCTGGGCATCGCCATGCCCGACGCGAGGGTGACTTTCGCAACCGGAGAAATCGAGCGGCCAGACGCCACGGGGTTCGCCGCCGCAGCGACTGCCGGGGCGAGCTACAAGCTCGACGCGCGCACGTCCGCCTTCGCAGAGCTTCACCTCAGCCACGCGCGCTATGACCTGGATCTATCGTCGGGAGGCTCTCTGAAGACCGACATGACCTCTACCGCGATCAACGTCGGACTTAGCTACCGCTTCTAGGCCGCGTCGCGCGGGCGCGTCGCCGCCATCGACGGCCGTTCGTCGAAGGACGCCTGCCAGTCCGCAAGCTTAGGGCGACCCGTCCGCCAGCCCCGCGCGCCGTGACGGAAGTCGAGATATCCCAGTGCCGAGCCAAGCGCGAAATGCGCCACCGTCGGAGGGCCATCCAGCCAGTCGATCCAACTTTCCTCGACGACGTCGAGCGCGCGCGCGATCTTGGTCCACTGTGCATCCATCCAGGCGGCGAACTGCTTTTCCTCGGGCCGCGCGCGCACCTCGTAGGACATCGAGACGCCGGCGTCGCTGATGCCATCGCCCAGCGCTTCCAGGGTCAGCACCTGCCAGAGGCGATGCTCGGGATAGAGATTGGCTCCCGCGAGGGCGTCGAGGTAGCGGCAGATGACGCGGCTGTCGAAGACCGCTTCGCCTTTCGCACCGACCAGCGCCGGGATCTTTCCGAGAGGATTCGTGCCGACCGGCATGGTGCCGGGGGTCACGGGGTTTCCCTTCGACAGCTCGCGGTCGACGCGGGCGTCGAGCCCGGTTTCGATCAGGATCGCCTCGACCTTGCGGCAGAAGGGCGAGGCGGGATTGGTGTAGAGTTTCATCGGGGATCCTCCGGTCCGGTCGTGCAGGAGACTGCGGGATGCGAGAGGCGGCTGCAAACCTGATTTCGCGTCATGACCCGGGGGCGTCGCCCAGGGGCCGTTCCATCAGCCGCGCCAGCGCCTCCGGCTCCGAACCGAAACCGTCCGCCACATGCGACGCGGCGGCAAGTCGCACCTCGTCCGTCTTGTTTTGACCCAGCTTCCAGGTGCCGTCGACCTGATCGACGTGCAACCTGAAAGGGACGATCGCGCGCAGCAGCTTCTCCATCGCCTCCGCCGCCATCTTGTCGGGCATCCAGACCGGCTTCGGCAACAGACGCGCCTCGTAGGCCGCGGACTGGCGATCGAGCATGTCGCGCATTGCGTCGTCCGGCAGTCGCTCCAGCCGTCCGCGCAGGTGAACGGCGACGTAGTTCCACGTCGGCACCTGGTCCGCGATGCCGTACCAGTCGGGCGAGACATAGGCGTCGGGACCCGTGACCGCGATGACGGCGGGCGCGTCGCCTGCGCGCGCGATCGGGTTCGAGCGGACAAGGTGCAGGTCGGCGCTGGTTCCGTCCTCGGTCAGCAGAAACGGAACATGGGACAGAAGCGGAGCAGGATCGGCATTCACGGCCAGCGTGCCGAAGGGCCGGCTGCGCGCGAAGCCGAGGTGACGGTCTCGGCTCTCATTCCTGAAGGCCGGATTCGGGTGCATCAGGCAAAGGCCGTCAGACGCGATCCGTCGTGATCGCCCAGCCGCACGTTGAGAAGCGCGCCCTCCGGCTGGTCCACGTCGAAGGTCACCTCGGCGAAGGTCTCGGTCCGGGCAAGACGCGGCCCCTCGGTCAGGACGGTCAGCTTGCGACCCGAAAGCGCGTCCAGATGGCGGCGCGCGGCGGCGTCCCCCGCGGCGCGCAAACGGCCGGCACGCTCCTTGATGGCGGGGCCGCCGACTTGCGGCATGCGCGCCGCCGGCGTGCCGGGGCGCGGCGAATAGGGGAAGACGTGCAGCCAGGTCAGCCCGCAGTCCTCGACGAGGGCGAGCGAGTTCCGGAACATCGCCTCGGTCTCGGTCGGAAAGCCCGCGATGATGTCGGCCCCGAAGGTCATCTCGGGCCGTAGCCTGCGCGCCTCCTCGCAAAAGGCGATGGCGTCGTCGCGCAGGTGACGGCGCTTCATGCGCTTCAGGATCATGTCGTCGCCCGCCTGGAGAGACAGGTGCAGGTGCGGCATCAAACGTGGTTCGACGGCGATGCACTCCATCAGCACCGGATCCGCCTCGATCGAATCGATGGACGAGATCCGAAGACGCGGCAGGTCCGGGACAAGACGCAGGATGCGCCGCACGAGGTCGCCGAGCCTCGGCGTACCCGGCAGGTCCGCACCCCAGGACGTGAGATCGACGCCGGTCAGCACGACCTCATTGAAGCCCCGGTCGCGGAGGCGTTTGATCTGGTCCACGACGACGCCCGCCGGCACCGAGCGAGAATTGCCACGACCGAAGGGAATGATGCAGAAGGTGCAGCGATGATCGCAGCCGTTCTGCACCTGAACATAGGCGCGGTGGCGGCCGAAGCCGTCTATCAGATGGCCCGCCGTCTCGGTCACCGACATGATGTCGTCGACGAGCACCGGCTCGGTGTCCCCGATCACTGCGCGCGCCCAGGTGTCGGGCCGCATCTTCTCGGTGTTGCCGATCACGAGGTCCACTTCGGGCATCGTGGAGAAACGTGCCGGTTCGGTCTGCGCCGCGCATCCGGTGACGATGACGCGCGCGGTCGGGTTCTCGCGCTTCAGCCGCCGGACCTCCTTCTGCGACTTCCGCACCGCCTCGGCGGTAACCGCGCAGGTGTTGACGATGACCGCATCCGACAGCCCCGCCGCGTCGGCCATCTCGCGCATGGCTTCGGTCTCGTAGGCGTTCAGGCGGCAGCCGAGCGTCGCGAAGGTGGGCACCTTGCGGTCCATCAGCCTCTCCACACGCCGTCGAACACATGCGCGGTCGGCCCTGTCATCCAGACCCCGTCGTCCCGCCAGTCGATCTCTATCCGCCCACCGTCGAGATCGAGCGTGACGGTTCGCCCCGTCAGCCCCCGCCGCGCCGCCGCGACGGCCACCGCGCAGGAGGACGAGCCGGAGGCGAGAGTGATGCCCGTGCCCCGCTCCCAGACCCGCATCCGCAGGCGGTCGCGTCCCGTGACCGAGGCGAACTGCACGTTTGTGCGCTCGGGGAACAGGAGGTGGTTCTCGAGTACCGGGCCCCGCCGGGCGAGGTCCACCGCCTCGGCATCCTCGACGAAGAAGGTGCAATGCGGATTGCCCATGCCGGTCGCCACCGGATCGCCCTCGATCGGCAGGTGCAGCGTGTCGACCTCGCGAGACAGCGGAACCGCGCGCCACTCGGTGTCTGGCTGCCCCATGTTGACCCGTGTCATGCCGTGGCCCGCGTCCTCGCAGGCCAGAAGCCCGCGCTCGGTGCGGATCCTCAGGGCGCCCTGCCCCGTCTCGTCCATCAGGTGCCGCGCGATGCACCGCGTGGCGTTTCCGCAGGCGGCCGAAAGCGAGCCGTCGGCGTTGTAGAACACCAGCCGCACCGCCGCCTCGGGGTCGGAATGCATCACCGCGAGCTGGTCGAAGCCCACGCCCCGGTGACGGTCGCCAAGCGCGCGCGCCACGTCCTCGGTCACCGGCGCTCCGCCCTCGCGGAGGTCGATCACGACGAAGTCGTTGCCAAGCCCATGCATCTTCATGAAGGGCCGGCCGGTGTCGGGGCGAGCGGTCATGGCGCGCGATATAGAGGGTTCGTCGGTCTGTGGGAAGCCTAGCGCCGCGCGCTGAGGATGTTGGTGGCGACGCCCATCCGCTTTGCCTGCACCGCGTCGATGATCCAGAGCCGGTCGTTCGGCACCCGGTAGGCAGCCTCGTTCAGCTCCGGGAACCCCATCTCGAGCCAGTACCGGCGGTCGATCTCGTAGGAGATGTTCGTATCGGTCGCCGCGTGCAGGCCAAGTTCCGCGATTTCCGTCATCTCGCGCGACTTGCCCGCGACGAAGACATCGACGCAGGCCGAGATGCAGTTGACGAGGATGATCGTGTTCATCCGGTCGGCCTTGATCGTGCGGCCGATCTGGTGCGAGGCCAGAAGGCTGCCCCCCGGCGACTGCGCGATGACCAGCCCGTCGACCTCGGCATCGATCGTGACGCGCTCGAAGACGGCAGCCGTCTCGGGCGTGATCTCGCCGTCGAGAACGAGGAACTGCGCCTGCCCGTCGCCCGTGGTCTCGACAAAGAGATTGCCCCCTAGCGCGCGCGCCTTGTCCGAGACCATCATGCCGCCGGTCGGAGCGCAGGCAGAGACGGTCAGAACGGCCAGTCCGGCAACGAGAAATCGGCGCATCATGGGGGAACCTTCGGCTTCGGTTCCCCCACCGTGCCCGTGGCGGCGGAGAGGGTCAAGCGGATGGTCGGTTTTGGCCTTGACGCCCCGGAGAGGCCGCATTAGGTCCGGCGCTCGAGTGGGCCGTTAGCTCAGTTGGTAGAGCAACTGACTTTTAATCAGTGGGTCACTGGTTCGAATCCAGTACGGCTCACCACTGTCACGAAGAACGAGCAAGAGCCTGGCGAACGTGGTGCTCGCCCTCCGGGGCGTTGCGCCCGCGCGAGACGGCGGAATGGCGCCCTAGAGAGGTCCTCGGGTGCCGCGGTCGTCAAAGGGGCCGGCAAGGCCGGCGCGATAGCGAAGGTCGGCTTGGAGCCCAAGTTGGCACTTCCAACTGCGTCCAGTCAGCCGGACACTTTCTGCATCAACTGATCCAACGTGCTTTCAGATTGGCAGAGTGTGCATGGCGCTTGTCCGCTGGACAGATTCAATATGTCACCTTCGGCAAACTCAGCAACAATCGAATCCAGTTCGTCGAAGCGAAGGCATTCGCGTACCTTGAAGTACGTTCCGCCCACGGTGCTGCGCCGCCGCTCTGGAAAGTGAAAACACACACTTAGTAAACGTGTCGATAACTCGCCGCCTTCGGACCCAGGTCTCAGGAGTACAGCGTTTCCTTGTGTGCTCCATGTGCCTCTGGAAACTTGCAGTTGACCTGGGAACCAGAGAGACGCAGTCCTGTCGCCGTTGGCGTAGACAATGCCAGATCCATATCTGTCTGACACGATGCGGAGCGTCTTGTCGCTCAGAAAAGCCTCTGCGGGGTTCGCGAAGGCCGGCGCCTCGATTTCATTCGCCGAAGCGATAGCAGGGTAAGCGATTAGGAAAAGCGCGGTAACGAAGCGAAAAGCATTCCATCCTCCACAGCGACACACATTCATGTTGACGATGGGAAGTTGCATCTATTCTGCCAAAGCTGTTCTACGATCCTTGAAGTAATTTGGTTGGTCCAAGTGGCACCATGATGACTGTATCGTGGTTAAAGTCAGCTTCGTCCGCACAGCGGACTGTCACGCTCCAGGCTGAGCGCCCTCTTAATGGAGCGCGACCGCCTGACCCACCTCACGCCCCCGTCACCCGCCAGATCACGTCGCCCACGTCGTCGGCCATGAGCAGCGACTTCCCGTCCGGCCCAACAGCGACCCCCACCGGACGGCCGTAGGACACGCTTTCGTCGTCCGCGAGAAACCCCGTCAGGATGTCGCGCGGCGAGCCCGAGGGGCGTCCGCCCTCGAACGGGACGAAGATCAGCTTGTAGCCGGACAGCGTCGAGCGGTTCCACGACCCGTGCTGACCGATGGCCATGCCGGCGGGGAAGCCGGGCAGCGTGCCCTCCGGCACCCAGCAGAGCCCCAGGGACGCCGTGTGCCCGCCCAGCGCATAATCCGGCCGGATCGCGCGGGCGACGAGGCTCGCGTCCTGAGGCACCCGGTCGTCGACGATCTGCCCCCAATAGCAGTAGGGCCAGCCGTAGAAGCCACCTTCCTTCACGGACGTAAGGTAGTCCGGCGGCGTCTCGTCGCCCAGACCGTCACGCTCGTTGACCACGGTCCAGAGCGCACCCGTCGTCGGCTCGAAGGCCAGGCCCACCGGGTTGCGCAAACCCGAGGCTAAGACGCGCGCCTTTTCCGACGCGATGTCCATTTCCCAGATCGCGGCGCGGCCCTCCTCGGTCTCCATCCCCTCGTCGGCGATGTTGGTGAGCGAGCCGACGCCCGCGTAAAGCTTCGTGCCGTCCGGCGACAGGAGAAGGCTGCGCGTCCAGTGCCCGCCAGGCTTGAACTCGACCAGCCTCCGGCCCTCGCCCTTCAGGCTCGTGGCGCCGTCCTCATAGTCGAAGGCCACGATGCCGTCGGTGTTGCCGACGTAAAAAGTGCTCCCGGCCAGCGCCATGCCGAAGGGCTGGCGCTGGTTCTCGACGAAGACCTCGCGCCGCTCGGCCACCCCGTCGCCGTCCTCGTCGCGCCAGAGCGTGATGCGGTTGGCACTGTGCCCCAGCGCGCGGGCGCGCCGCATGGTCGCCTGTGCCGCACGGTCGAGGAGGTTCTTCGGTGGGCCCGCCTCCTGCAGCGCCTCAGCGACAAGGACGTCGCCGTTCGGCAGGACCTCGATCCAGCGCGGGTGCTTCAGGTCGCGGGCGAAGGCGTTGACCTTCAGCCCGGGCGCCGCCTTCGGCGTCTGGCCCTCGGACCAGCCCTTCCCGGTCGGCATCTTCAGGGTCATGATGCCCTGCTTCTTCGCGTTGGGAATGGCGGGCGTCGTGCCCACCGCCGGCTCCTTGGGCGCGTTCATCCGCCTCAGAAGGACCATCGTGCCGCCAACGACGGCGGTGGCGCGGGCTAGAAGATCCATGACATGTCCCTCGTGTTTCAGGGCATCGACACTATGCCTGGACCCGCCGGGGTCAAGGCCGGGCCGGCAAAGGAAGGCACACGTTCAGAAGTTTACCCTGTCGCCGCCCTTGAGATGCAGAATCTCCCGCGCCTCGTCCGGCGTCGCGACCTCGCAGCCCAGGTCCTCGATGATGCGCCGGATCTTGGCGACCTGCTCGGCGTTCGACACTGCGAGCTTGCCGCGCGAGATATAGAGCGAATCCTCGAGCCCGACGCGGACGTTGCCGCCCATCTGGCTTGCCGTCGCCGCCAGCGGCATCTGCGCCGCCCCCGCCCCCAGCACCGACCAGCGGTATTGATCGCCGAAAAGCTTGTCGGCGGTCTTCTTCAGGAAGACGAGGTTCTCGACATCCGCGCCGATCCCGCCGAGGACGCCCATCACGAACTGGATGAAGATCGGCGCCTTGAAGAGCCCTTCGTCGAGGCAGTGGCGCAGCGTGTAAAGATGGCCCACGTCATAGCATTCGTGTTCGAACTTCACGTTGTGAGGCGCAAGGCGCGTCGCGGCCTCGCGGATGTCCTTCAGCGTGTTTCGGAAGATGTTGCCTTCCGAGCCTTCGATGTAAGGCTTCTCCCAGTCATAGCGGAAACTGTCATAGCGCCCGGCCAGGCCGTGAAAGGCGAAATTCATCGACCCCATGTTGAGCGAGCACATCTCGGGGCTGAACGCCAGCGCGGCCTCGATGCGTTCGCTGATCTGCATGGTGGGCGCGCCGCCCGTGGTGAGGTTAACCACCGCATTCGTCGACTGCTTCACCCGCTGGAGGATCGGCGCGTAATGCTCTGGATCGACCGAAGGCCGGAAGTCCTCGGGATGACGCGTGTGCAGGTGCAGGATCGACGCACCCGCCTCGGCCGCCTCGATCGCCTGGCGCGCGATGTCGTCCTGCGTCAGCGGCAGGTACTCGGACATCGTCGGCGTGTGGATCGCGCCGGTGACGGCGCAGGTGATGATCGTCTTCCGCTTCTGGCTCATGCCGGACCTTCCTTCTTGTCCCGCACCACCCTGTCGCGCGACGTCGGAATGCTCAATCCCGCAGCGTCAATGAACGGCTTCGGCGGTCACCTCAGACCTCGCGAGATAATCGTCGATCCGGCGTGTCTGGTCGGGCGTCACTCTCAGGCCCAGCCTTGTCCGCCGCCAGAGGAAGTCCTCGGCTGTCCGGACCCATTCCTTGCGCATGGCCCAGTCGAGTTCGCGCGCGGTGATGCCGGCGCCGAAGGCTTCGCCGAGCTCGTCCCCTGTCCGGGCCTTGCCGAAGATGTGCCGCGTGTCGGTGCCATAGTGCCGGACCATCCGCCGCGCCCAGGCCTCGTCGAGGAAGGGATACTCCCGGCGAAGGTCGGCCATGAGCGCTTCGGCACCGTCCACAGGGAAGTCGCCCCCGGGCAGCGTGACGCCCGCCGTCCAGTCGCCAGGCAGACCGCCGAAGACGCGCCCCATCCGATCCATCGCCGCCTCGGCCAGCTTGCGATACGTGGTGATCTTTCCGCCGAAGACGTTCAGAAGCGGCGCGCCGTCCTCGTGGTTCAGGTCGAGGACGTATTCCCGAGTGGCCGCCGTCGCAGACTTCGCGCCGTCGTCGTAAAGCGGACGCACCCCGGAATAGGTGTGAACGACGTCCTCGGGCGTGACGGACTGCCTGAGATACTGCGAAGCGAAATCGCAGAGGTACTGCACCTCGTCCGGGGTCGCCTCGGGCTTCTTCCAGGGGTCCGCATGCTCGACGTCGGTCGTCCCGATCAGGGTGAAATCGTCCTCGTAGGGGATCGTGAAGATCACCCGCCCATCCCTGCCCTGAAAGATGTAGCACTTGTCGTGCGGGTAGAGCCTCCGCGTCACGATATGGCTGCCGCGCACCAGCCGGACGTTCTGGCGCGAGTTGATGCCGAGCGTGCGGTGGATGACGTCGCCGACCCAGGGCCCGCCCGCGTTGACCAGAAGCCGGGCGCGGTGGGTCTCTTCTCCCTCCGGTCCCGCGGTCGTGACGGTCCAGTGGTCCGCGCCCCTCTCGGCCCGCACGACCTTCGTCCGCGTCAGGATGCGTGCGCCGCGTGCCGCGGAATCGCGCGCGTTCAGGACCACGAGGCGTGAGTCCTGGACCCAGCAGTCGGAGTACTCGAACGCCTTGTGGAATGCCGGGTCCAGCGCCGCGCCCTCGGGCGTGCCCTCGAGGTCGAGCGTCCGCGTGGCGGGCAGGATCTCGCGACCTCCCAGGCGGTCGTACATCATCAGGCCGGTGCGGATCAGCCAGGCGGGACGCCGCCCCTTCAGCCAAGGCATCGTCAGGGCCAGAAGGCGGGACAGCGGCGCCTCGCTCTCGAAGGTCATGCCTTTTCGGTAAGGCAGCACGAATCGCATCGGCCACGAGATGTGAGGCATCGCGCGGAGCAGCACCTCGCGTTCCTCCAGAGCCTCGCGCACGAGGCGGAACTCGAAGTATTCCAGATAGCGCAGCCCGCCGTGGAACAGCTTCGTCGACGCCGATGACGTCGCCGACGCGAGGTCGTTCATCTCGGCCAGCGTGACCGACAGGCCGCGTCCCGCCGCGTCCCGTGCGATTCCGCACCCGTTGATGCCGCCGCCGATGATGAAGACGTCCCGGACGTCCCGGTCAGGCGGACTTGAGTCCATGTCTGTTTTCCAAGGTGAGGACCTCTGTGTTCGAACGCCGCGCCGCCTCAAGAAAGGCCAGAGGCGGATCGGCGTCGGTCACGAAGTAGTCGAGATCGCCGACATCGCAAATCCGGACCGGCGCGGACTGGTCGAATTTCGATCCGTCGCACACGCAGATCCTCTGCCGCGAGTTGCGCAGGATCGCGCGCGCCACCGACACTTCGCGCGCATCGTAGTCGAGGATCGCACCATCCGGGTCCAGCGCCGAGGCGCCGATGACCGCGTAGTCGACCTTGTAGCGGGAGATGAACTCGACCGCGTCCTCGCCCACGATGGCGCCGTCGGCCGGGCGCACCGCTCCGCCGACGAGGATCAGCTCTTTCATGCGCGCGGGAAGAAGTTGCGTGATGATGTTGATGTTGTTCGAGATCACGACGAGGCCGGAATGCCCAGACAGCGCGCGTGCCACCTGTTCGGTAGTGGTGCCGATATTCAGAGAGACTGAACAATGGTCGGGGATCAGCGAAGCGGCAAGCGCGCCAATCGCCTCCTTCTGCGGACCCTGGAGCATCCGGCGTTCGTGATATTCGCGGTTGGCCACCGTCTCGAGCCTGCGCGCGCCGCCATGCGTGCGCGCCGCGAGACCGCGGTCGCAGAGTTCCGCCAGGTCCTTGCGGATGGTCTGGCTGGTCACGTCGAAGCGCATCGAAAGGCCCTCGACCTCGACGCGGCCCTCGCTCCGCAAAAGGTCCAGGATCGATTCCTGCCTCTCGTTCAGGTCCATGCGGCCTCTCCTCCCGGGCCATGTCTTCTGTCCCCTATACGGAGACAGCCGTTTCGTTTCCAGAGAATTCTTTTCGTTTGACTTTCGTTTCGGTTCCTTTAGGCATTCCGGCGTGGAGGATTACTACACAAACGAAACCCAGGGAGGTGAAAGATGCGCAAGTATCTTTACTCCGCGGTCGCGGCCAGTGCCGTCATCGCGGGCACGCATTCCGCTTGGGCCGACATGGCGGCCGCGGAAAAGTGGGTCGACGAGGAGTTCCAACCCTCTGTCCTGACCCGAGACGAGCAACTTGCCGAGATGCAGTGGTTCATTGATGCGGCGGCTCCGTTCGCCGGAACCGAAATCAACGTCCTGTCCGAAGGCATCCCGACGCACAGCTACGAATCCGAGACGCTCACAAAGGCGTTCGAAGAGATCACCGGGATCAAGGTGAACCACCAGATCCTCGGCGAGGGCGAAGTGGTCCAGGCCGTGCAGACGCAGATGCAGACGCAACGGAACCTCTACGACGGCTACGTCAACGACTCGGACCTGATCGGCACGCACTCGCGGCTTCAGCTTGCCTACAACCTGACCGAACAGATGGCGGGCGACTGGGCCGACACGACCTCGCCGACGCTGGATCTCGATGATTTCATGGGTATCCAGTTCACGACCGGCCCCGACGGCAACCTCTACCAGCTTCCGGACCAGCAGTTCGCGAACCTCTACTGGTTCCGCAAGGACTGGTTCGACCGCGAGGACCTGAAGGAGCAGTTCAAGGCCAAGTACGGCTACGAGCTGGGCGTTCCGGTCAACTGGTCGGCCTATGAGGACATCGCGGAATTCTTCACCAACGACGTGAAGGAAATCGACGGCGTCCAGATCTACGGCCACATGGACTATGGCAAGCGCGCGCCCGACCTGGGTTGGCGCATGACCGACGCCTGGCTCTCGATGGCCGGTGCCGGTTCTCCGGGCGAGCCGAACGGAGTCCCGATCGACGAATGGGGCATCCGCATGGAAGCGGGGTCCTGCAACCCATCCGGCGCGTCCGTATCTCGTGGCGGCGCGGCGAATGGCCCGGCGGCGGTCTATGCCATCGCCAAATGGGACGAGTGGCTTCGGAAGTACGCTCCTCCGGGTGCTGCGTCCTATGACTTCTACCAGTCGCTTCCAGCCCTTTCGCAGGGCAACGTTGCCCAGCAGATCTTCTGGTACACAGCCTTCACCGCGGACATGGTCGCGCCGAAATCGGCCGGCAACAACACGGTGGACGACGAGGGCACGCCGCTCTGGAAGATGGCGCCCAGCCCGCACGGTCCCTACTGGGAAGAAGGCCAGAAGGTCGGCTACCAGGACGTGGGCTCGTGGACGTTCCTCAAGTCGACGCCGTCCGAACGCGCCCAAGCCGCATGGCTCTATGCGCAGTTCGTGACCTCGAAAACCGTCGACACCAAGAAGTCGCATGTGGGACTTACCTTCATCCGCGACAGCACGGTGCGAGGCGACAGCTTCACCGAACGCGCGCCGCAGTTGGGTGGTCTGGTCGAGTTCTACCGCTCGCCCGACCGCGTGCGGTGGTCGCCCACGGGCATCAACGTCCCCGACTATCCGAAGCTGGCCCAGATCTGGTGGCAGCAGATCGGTGACGTGAACTCGGGTGCCTTCACGCCTCAAGAAGCCATGGACCGTCTCGCCGAGGAGATGGACATCACCATGGCCCGGATGCAGCAGGCGGACGAGCAGGCCAACGTCTACGGAGGCTGCGGCCCGCGCCTGAACGAGCCAAAGGATCCGTCCGAGTGGATCGGCAAGGGCGGCGCCAAGGCCAAGCTCGACAATGAGAAGCCCCAGGGCGAGACCGTCAACTACGACGAACTCGTCAAGCAGTGGGCCGAGAACTGAGACCGGGGCCGGACCGAATCCTCCCGGTCCGGCCGACCTGCCGGGGCCCCTCGCGGGCCCTGGCTCCTTGACAGGCGGATCCTGATGACCATCGAACTTCACAACGTCACCAAGCGCGTCGGCGCGGTCACCCACATCAAGGCGGCCACGCTGACCCTCGAACCCGGGCACTTCAACGTGCTCCTGGGCGAGACCGGCTCGGGCAAGACGTCGCTCATCAAGCTGATGGCCGGGCTCGATCCCGTGGCGTCGGGCCGCATCGTGATGAACGGACGCGACGTGACGAAGCTGAACACGCAGAAGCGCAACATCAGCCTCGTCCACCAGTTCTTCGTCAACTATCCCCACATGACGGTCTTCGACAACATCGCCTCCCCGCTTCGGGTCGCAGGCATGTCGAAGTCCGAGATCGAGGGCCGGGTGGAGGAAGCCGCACGCATCCTCCAGCTCAAGCCCATGCTGAAGCGTCGCCCTCAGGAGCTGTCGGGCGGCCAGCAGCAGCGAACCGCCCTCGCCCGCGCCATCGTCAAGGAGAGCCAGGCCGTATTTCTCGATGAGCCGCTCGCCAACCTCGACTACAAGCTGCGCGAGGAATTGCGCGACCAGTTGCCGGAGTTGTTCGCCGGTCGCGGCGCGGTCGTCGTCTATGCGACCTCCGAGCCCGAGGAGGCGCTTCTTCTGGGCGGCAAGACAACGCTGATGAGCGATGGCAAGGTCGTGCAGTTCGGTCCCACGGCGCAGATCTATCGCCGGCCCGTCAGCCTCGAGGCTGCCCGCGTCTTCTCGAACCCGCCGATCAACACCGCCACCGTCGTGAAGCGCGGCGGAGAGGCCCGTCTGGGCGACAAGGCGTCCTGGACGCTGGCCGGGCCGCACGCGGCGCTGACCGACGGCGCCTACATGATGGCGGTCCGCCCGAACCACGTCGTACCGGCCCGCTCGGACCGTGCCGTCGTCCCGTTGACCGGAACCATCCTCGTGACCGAACTGTCGGGCTCGGAATCGAGCGCGCACTTCAAGATGGGGGCCGACAACTGGGTGTCGCTGTCGCACGGCGTCCACCCCTACAAGGTCGGAGACAACCACCAGTTCTTCCTCGATCCATCGCAGTGTCTCTGGTTCGCGCCGGACGGCACGCTTGCGGCCTGAAGGAGGGGACATGGCGAAGATCACCCTGTCGAAACTCAGACACAGCTATGTGCCGGACCCGCAGCCGGACGACTATGCGCTGAAAGAGATCGACCACGTCTGGGACGATGGCGGGGCCTATGCCCTTCTCGGCCCCTCCGGTTGCGGAAAGTCTACGCTTCTCAACATCATATCGGGGCTTCTTCAGCCGTCCGAGGGCCGCATTCTCTTCGACGAGACGGACGTGACCGACCTGCCGCCGGCGAAGCGCAACATCGCGCAGGTGTTCCAGTTTCCGGTCATCTACGACACCATGAGCGTCTACGACAACCTGGCCTTCCCGCTCAGGAACCGCGGCCGGCCCGAGGATGTGGTGAAGGCGCGCGTCACGGCTATCGCCGAGATGCTCGAGGTCACGTCGATGCTGAAGACCCGCGCCGCGCACCTGACGCCCGACAATAAGCAGAAGATCTCCATGGGCCGGGGCCTCGTCCGCGAGGACGTCAACGTCGTCATGTTTGACGAACCCCTGACCGTCATCGACCCGCACCTGAAGTGGAAGCTGCGCTCAAAGCTGAAGGAACTGCACCAGCGCGTGCGTGCGACGATGATCTACGTCACCCACGACCAGACCGAGGCGCTGACCTTCGCCGACCAAGTCGTCGTCATGGACCTTGGAGTCATCGTCCAGATCGGCACGCCGGTCGACCTGTTCGAGCGTCCGGCCCACACCTTCGTCGGCCACTTCATCGGCTCACCCGGCATGAACGTCCTGCCCGCCGAGTTGCGGGACGGTGGCGCATTCTTCGTGGGCCGCCCGGTCCCGCTCGAAGGCCGCATCGTCAAGACCGGCACGCTTGCGCAGATCGGCGTCCGCCCCGAGTATGTATCGCTCGCCGATCAGGGTCTGGAAGCGGTCGTCACCAAGGTCGCCGACCTCGGCCGCCATATCCTGGTCGAGACCCGCGCGGGCGATACCAAGGTCGCCGCCATCATCCAGGGCGACGCGCCCGCAAAGGGCGAGACCGTGCACCTCGATTTCCGCCGCGATCAGACGCGGCTCTACCTCGACGGCTGGCTCGCCACGGAAGCGGAGACACGCGAATGAAGACCGAAAACCAGAAGGCTTGGTTCTTCGTCCTGCCGGTCTTGATCCTCGTTGCCTTCAACGCCCTCGTGCCTCTGATGACGGTGGTCAACTATTCGGTGCAGGAGACCTTCGGGAACAACCAGTTCTTCTGGGAGGGTCTCGGCTGGTTCGAGCAGATCCTGCGGTCCGAACGCTTCCACGCTTCGCTCGGGCGGCAGTTTTTCTTCACCTTCATGATCCTGATCATCGAGGTGCCGCTCGGCATCGCCATAGCGCTCGCCATGCCGCGCCGCGGCTTCTGGGTGCCGGTGTGCCTCGTCCTCATGGCGCTGCCCATGCTGATCCCGTGGAACGTCGTGGGCTCGATGTGGAACATCTTCACCCTGCCCCGCATCGGCCTGCTCGGCTATTTCCTGAACGATGTCCTCGGCATCCACTACGACATGACTCAGCAGCCCGTCGCGGCCTGGATCACGATCATCGTGATGGACGTGTGGCACTGGACCTCGCTCGTTGTCCTTCTGTGCTACGCCGGGCTCGTGTCGATCCCCGACGCCTATTACCAGGCGGCCAAGATCGACGGCGCGTCGAACTGGAAGGTCTTCCGCTACATCCAGTTGCCGAAGATGAAGACCGTCCTGACCATCGCGATCCTTCTGCGGTTCATGGACAGCTTCAACATCTACACCGAGCCTTTCGTCCTGACCGGCGGCGGCCCCGGCAACTCGACCACGCTACTGTCGATCGACCTCGTCAAGATCGCCCTCGGCCAGTTCGACCTGGGCCCGGCGGCGGCGATGAGCCTGATCTACTTCGCCATAACCCTCTTCGTGTCGTGGCTGTTCTACACGCTGATGACCAAGGACGACCAGGAGTAGGCCGATGCGACCCAGATACCTGATCCCATTCTTCTACATCCTGTTCCTGATGCTGCCGATCTACTGGCTGGTGGCGATGTCGTTCAAGACGACGAACGAGATCCTTGGGGGCTTCTCGCTGTTCCCGCAGCGCTTCACGCTCGAGAACTACCGCGAGATCTTCACCAACCCGACCTGGTACTGGGGCTACATCAACTCGATTATCTATGTCTCTCTGAACACGGTGATTTCGGTCGCCGTCGCCCTGCCCGCCGCCTATGCCTTCTCGCGCTACCGCTTTCTTGGCGACAAGCACCTGTTCTTCTGGCTGTTGACGAACCGCATGGCCCCGGCGGCGGTTTTCGCGCTGCCGTTCTTCCAGCTTTACTCGGCCATCGGCCTCTTCGACACGCACATCGCCGTGGCGTTGGCGCATTGCCTCTTCAACATCCCGCTCGCCGTGTGGATCCTCGAAGGCTTCATGTCCGGCGTGCCGAAGGAACTGGACGAGACCGCCTATGTCGACGGCTATTCCTTTCCGCGCTTCTTCACGTCGATCTTCCTGCCCACGATCAAGGCGGGCGTGGGCGTGGCGGCCTTCTTCTGCTTCATGTTCTCCTGGGTCGAGCTTCTGCTGGCCAAGACCCTGACGGCAGTGGAGGCCAAGCCCATCGCCGCGACCATGACGCGCACGGCGTCCTCGGCAGGCTACGAACTTGGGCTCCTGGCGGCTGCGGGAACGCTCACGATCATCCCCGGCGCCATCGTGATCTACTTCGTGCGCAACTACATCGCCAAGGGCTTCGCCCTGGGGAGGGTGTGATGCGCCGCCTTGTCCTTCTTCTAGCGCTCCTGCCCTCCACCGCCCTCGCGCAGGGCTGGGGCAACGTCGGCAAGGCCCAGGAACCGACCGGCTTTTCCTGGACCGAGCCGCTCTTCGGCGGCACCTGGATGGCCTGGACAGCCGCGACGGCAGCCGTCTTCGTCGGCATCTTCGGCGCGATGGCCGTCCTCACGGCGGTCGAGATCGCCTGGCCCGGCGGCGCAAAGCGGCGCGGCATCCTGGGGCTGACCACGACACGCGGCGACCGGCTGTTCATCACGCTTCTCGGCACTGTCTACATCTTCCTCGCCTGGCTCGGGATCATGGGGATGCCGCTCTGGTGGCCGCTCGCCCTCTCGATCCTCTGGGGCGTATTCTGCTTCTGGAAGGTCTGAGGCGCGCTTGCCAGCCGCCGGCCCTTCGTGGTGAATGGCGGCCATGCGAGCTGACGCGCCACATCCCGAAGCGCTGATCGCCGTCGACGGCGGCGGCACAGGCTGCCGCCTCGTCCTCTGGAGGAAAGGCATACCGGCGACGGCCGAGAGCGGACCTGCCAATCTCTCAAGCGACTTCGAGGGCGCTCTGAGGTCGATCCGTGCCGGCCTCTCCACGCTCTCTGCGCATACGGGGTGCAACCTCGGCGAAGTGCCGGCCTACCTCGCTCTGGCAGGCGCCATCACACCGGATCTGTGCCGTCGCGCCGAGGCGGCTCTGCCGCTTAACCGCGTCCGGGTCGAGGAGGATCGCCGCGCCGCCGTCCGGGGCGCGCTCGGAACCGAGGCGGGCGGGGTGCTTCACGCGGGGACCGGATCCTTCGTCGCGGTGCAGGACCCGCGTGGCAATTTCCGGACGGCAGGCGGGCATGGCCATGTCCTAGGCGACGATGCATCGGCCTACTCCATCGCGCGCGCCGCTTTGTCAGCCTCGCTCGAAGCCGCAGACGGCACCGGTCCCGCGACGGATCTGACCGAGACGCTTCTTTTCCGGTTCGACGGCGCGGCTGGCGTGATTGCCTTCGCCACCGAAGCCGGGCCGGACGAGATCGCCCGCCTCGCCTCAGCCGTCACCGATGCCATCGACGATCCCGTGGCGCGAAGAATCATTACCGACGGCGCGGCCTACTTCGCGCGCATCCTGCCCGCGCTCGGCTGGACCGACGACCTTCCGCTCTGCCTGACGGGCGGCGTCGGTCCGGCATTCTCGACGGTCCTGCCGCATCCCCTCCGCACGGCTCTCCGGCCGGCTCTCGGCACTCCCCTTGACGGGGCCCTCGCCCTCGCCGCCGACTTCGCCCGCGAGCTGCCGGCATGAGCGTCACCTACATCGGCGGCCCGGTCTTCGATGGCGAGACGTTGCGGCTCGGCCTCGCGGTCCGAATGGAACAGGGCCGCGTCACCTGGCTCGGCCTGGACGCGGAGGCGCAGGGCGACATCGAGGACCTGGGCGGCGCCATCCTCGCCCCCGGGTTCGTCGACCTCCAGGTCAATGGCGGCGGCGGGGTCAACTTCAACGACGATCCCTCGGTCTCCACCCTCCGCCGCATCACCGAGGCGCACCGCAGTCTGGGCACGACGCACCTGTTACCGACGCTGATCTCGAGCGAGCCTGAAGTCACGACGGCCGCCATCGCTGCCGTGACGGAAGCCATCGCTCAAGGCATCCCCGGCATTGCGGGCCTGCACCTCGAAGGCCCGCATATCGCACGTCCCGGCGCGCACGACCCCGCCGTCCTGCGCGACATGACTGACGCCGACGTGACGGAACTCGAGGCCGCAGCCCGCGCCCTCCCCGCACTCATGCTGACCGTGGCGCCCGAACGCGTGACGCCCCACCAGATCGCGCGCCTGACAACGGCGGGGGCAGTCGTCTCCCTCGGCCACACCGATGCGGCGTTCGAGACTTGCACGGTGGCAATCGACGCGGGCGCCCATGCCGCGACCCACCTCTTCAACGCCATGAGCCAGATGACGGCGCGCGCGCCCGGCCTCGTCGGCGCGGTTCTCGCGGACAGCCGCGTCAGCGCGGGTCTGATCGCGGACGGCCAGCATGTCCATCCCGCCGCCCTGAGTATTGCGCTGGCCGCGAAGGCCGGGTCCGACGGCATCTTCCTCGTCACCGACGCCATGGCGACCGCCGCCTCCGACATCGACGGCTTTACCTTGGCCGGTCGCCGCGTGATCCGCGCCGACGGCCGACTGACACTCGAGGATGGAACGCTCGCAGGGGCCGACCTCGAGATGACGGGCGCCCTGCGCCTCCTGACGCGCGACCTCGGGGTCGAGACTGCTACTGCGCTGCGCCTCGCGACGTCGGTTCCCGCGCGTGTCGTGGGTCTCGACGCGGGACGGATCGTTCCCGGTGAGGCGGCCATGCTTGTCAAAATTGCACCGGATTTCTCTTCCGTCACGACCCTTTGACCCTGTGTTTCCCATTCGCAACGTCCCTCAGCGACGCTTTGCCGAGGTTTTGGCAACGGGCGTGACGGATGCGGTCCTTCCTGCTATCGGGTGCCCGGAGCGTCCGGAGTAATCATGATCGTCAGTGAAACAGCCCTTCCCGGCGCCCTGGTCATCGAGCCGGCACGACACGGAGACCACCGGGGCTTTTTCTCGGAATCCTGGAGCCGCCGCCGCATGGAAGAGGCCGGGATCGACCTCGACTTCGTGCAGGACAATCATTCCCTTTCGACCGAGGTCTGCACCCTGCGCGGCTTGCACTACCAGGCCCCGCCCCACGCTCAGGCAAAGCTGGTGCGCTGCGGGCGCGGATCGCTGACCGACGTGATCGTTGACGTGCGTAACGGCTCACCGACCTACGGACAGTCTCTGTCTGTCGACCTCAGCTTCGACAACGGGCGGCAAGTTCTTGTCCCGATTGGATTTCTGCACGGATTCATCACGCGCGAGCCGAATACCGAGATCGTCTACAAGGTAAGCGATTACTATTCCGCCGACTGCGACGGCGCAGTCCGGTGGGACTCCTGCGGCATCGACTGGTCCTGCGACACCGACCCGATCATCTCGCCCAAAGACGCCGAAGCTGTGCCCTTCTCGGACTGGCAAAGCCCCTTCGAGTGGACCGGCGCATGAAGATCCTCGTTACCGGAGGCGCGGGCTTCATCGGGTCCGCCGTCGTGCGCCAGGGCATTCGTCGCGGCCACGAGATCGTCAACCTCGACGCGCTGACCTATGCCGCGAACCTTGCCAACGTGGCGCCGGTGTCGAACGCGCCCGGATATGCCTTCGAGAAGGTGTCGATCACCGATCGCGCAGGCCTCGACGACGTCCTCGCGCGCCACCGTCCCGATGCGGTGATGCACCTCGCCGCGGAGAGCCATGTCGACCGCTCCATCGACGGACCCGCGGCGTTCATCGAGACCAACGTGACCGGCACCTACACACTTCTGGAAGCGGCCAGAAGCTATTGGACTGCAGAGGGAAAACCGGAGTCGTTCCGCTTTCATCACATCTCGACCGACGAGGTTTTCGGCTCGCTCGGACCGACAGGCAAGTTCACCGAGGACACGCCCTACGACCCGCGCTCGCCCTATTCGGCGTCGAAGGCATCGTCGGACCATCTGGTCCGCGCCTGGCACGAGACTTATGGCCTGCCGGTCGTCCTGACCAACTGCTCGAACAACTACGGGCCCTACCACTTCCCCGAGAAGCTGATCCCGGTGGTCATCCTGAATGCGCTGCATGGGCGCGCGATCCCGGTCTATGGCGCGGGCGAGAACGTGCGCGACTGGCTTTATGTCGAAGATCACGCTGATGCGCTGCTTCTTGTTCTGGAACAAGGCGTTGTCGGGCGAAGCTACAACATCGGGGGTGAAAATGAGGCGCGCAACATCGACCTTGTCCGCACCATCTGCCGCCTTCTCGACGAGCGCCGTCCGCATGCGGCGCCGCACGATCGCCTCGTCGAGTTCGTCACCGACCGTCCCGGCCATGACCTGCGCTATGCAATCGATCCGTCGCGCATCCGCGAAGAACTGGGCTGGCGGCCGTCCGTCACGCTGGAGGAAGGGCTTGCCAAGACCGTCGACTGGTATCTCGCCAACGAGGAGTGGTGGCGTCCCCTTCTGACCGTCGCGATGGAGCGTCGGGGGAAGGCGTCGTGAGGATCGCGGTCTTCGGCGGCAAGGGCCAGGTCTCGACAGAGCTTCTGAGGCGGGTTCCTGACGGCATCACGGTCGAGAGGATCGGGCGCGAGGTCGCGAACTTCAGCGTGCCGCAGCAAGTCTATCAGGCGGCGAAGGCGCTGGAGGCCGACGCCGCGATCAACGCCGTGGCCTATACCGCCGTCGACACCGCCGAGAGCGAGCCGGAACTGGCGAAGCGGATCAACGGGACCTCAGTCGGTCGTCTTGCCGAGGGCTGTGCCGAGGCAGGGGTGCCGCTTGTCCATCTCTCGACCGACTACGTCTTTCCGGGAGATACCGACGAGGCCCGTGCGCCCGATGCCGCGACCGGGCCGCTCAATGCCTATGGCGCGTCGAAGCTGGCTGGAGAGAAAGCCATCGCGGCGTCGGGCTGCCGGGCCGTGATCCTGCGCACGTCGTGGGTGTTCTCGGCGCATGGGTCGAACTTCGTGCGCACGATGCTGCGGCTTGCCGAAACGAGGGACAAGCTCACCATCGTGAATGACCAGATCGGCGGCCCGACCCCTGCGGCAGACATCGCCGACGCCTGTTTCACGATCGCCGCGGCCCTTGCGAATGGCGCGCCGGGCGGCACCCATCACTTCGCCGGAACGCCAGACGTGAGCTGGGCCGGTTTCGCGTACGAAATCTTCGCGCAGGCTGGGCTGAAGGTCGACGTGGCAGGGATCCCGACGCAGGATTACCCCACGCCCGCCCAAAGGCCGCTCAATTCGCGGCTAGACTGCGCCACTCTGGCAGAGGCATACGGCATCTCCCGCCCGGACTGGCGGCGGGGGCTGTCCGACGTATTGAAGGAACTGACCGCATGACCAAGCGCAAGGGCATCATCCTGGCCGGAGGCTCGGGTACGCGGCTTTACCCGATCACCATCGGTGTGTCGAAACAGCTTCTGCCCATCTACGACAAGCCGATGATTTATTACCCGCTGTCGGTCCTGATGTTGGCCGGGATCCGCGAGATCGCGATCATCACGACGCCGCAGGACCAGGAGCAGTTCATGCGGCTGCTCGGCGACGGCTCGCAATGGGGTCTGAAGTTCGAGTGGATCGTCCAACCCTCGCCCGACGGGCTGGCGCAGGCCTATCTGCTGGCGGCCGACTTCCTGGGCGGCGCGCCGTCCGCGATGGTCCTGGGCGACAACATCTATTTCGGCCACTCGCTGCCCGTGATGCTCCACCGCGCCGACGCGCAGGAGACGGGAGGCACGGTCTTCGGCTATCGCGTGGCCGACCCCGAGCGCTATGGCGTCCTCGCCTACGAAGGCGACCGGGTCACGCAGATCATCGAGAAGCCATCCAAGCCGCCGTCGAACTACGCCGTGACGGGTCTTTACTTCCTCGATGGCACGGCGTCGGAACGGGCAGCCCTGGTGAAGCCCTCGCCGCGCGGTGAGCTGGAGATCACCGACCTTCTGGAAATGTATCTCATGGACGGCGCGCTGACGGTCGAGAAGATGGGCCGCGGTTTCGCCTGGCTCGACACCGGCACCCACGGCTCGCTTCTGGACGCGGGCAACTTCGTCCGCACGCTTACGGCCCGTCAGGGGCTTCAGACCGGATCGCCGGAAGAGATCGCCTTCGAGCAGGGCTGGATCACCAAGGCCGACCTTCTGTCCGCCGCCGAGCCCCTCGGCAAGAACGCCTATGGCGCCTACCTGCGACAGGTCGCGGGGGAGGCTGAGTGAGAACCGCCCTCGTCACGGGATCGGCGGGATTCATCGGCTACCATGTCGCGCGCCGTTGGCTGGAGGAAGGCTGGCGTGTCGTCGGCGTGGATGCGTTCACCGAGTACTACGACCCGAAGCTGAAGCGCGACCGGGCGGCATTGCTGGCCGAATTCCCGGAGTATCACGAGGTCGAGGGGCGGATCGAGACGCCGGGCCTGCTGGCCGCGGTGATGTCCGAACATTCGCCCGAGCATGTCGTCCACCTCGCCGCTCAGGCGGGCGTGCGCCATTCGATCGAGGCGCCGCGCAGCTATGTCGAGGCCAACCTGCAAGGGACGTTCGAGCTGCTGGAAGCGGCGCGGGCCAATCCCGGCGCGCGGCTTCTGATGGCGTCGACCTCGTCGGTCTACGGCGCGAACGAGGACATGCCCTACGCCGAGACGGACAAGGCCGACAGCCAGATGTCCTTCTACGCCGCGACCAAGAAGGCGACCGAGGCGATGGCGCATTCCTATGCGCACCTCTATGGGCTGCCGACCGTGATGTTCCGCTTCTTCACGGTCTATGGCCCCTGGGGCCGGCCCGACATGGCGCTGTTCAAGTTCGTCCGCGCGATGCTGGAAGGGCGCGAGATCGACGTCTACAACCAGGGCCGGATGCGGCGGGACTTCACCTTCGTCGACGACCTCGTCGAGGCGGTGTGGCGGCTGGCGAATGTCTTTCCCGAAGAGCGGCTCGGCGACTTCGACAGCCTGAGCCCGGTCGCACCGTTCAGGATAGTGAACATCGGAAAGGCGGCGCCGGATACGCTGGACGCCTTCATCTCGACCATCGAGACAGCGCTTGGAGTCTCGGCCGTGCGCAACCTGATGGAGATGCAGGCCGGCGACGTTCCGGCGACGTGGTCGGACACGACCCTCTTGAAGGCGATCACGGGATATGCCCCATCCACGGGGCTCGACCGCGGGGTGCCCGCCTTCGTCACATGGTATCGGAATTATTACGGCGTCTGAGACGCCCGACGGATAAGGATTGTGTTTCATGCGTATCGCGATGATCGGAACCGGCTATGTCGGCCTCGTATCTGGTGTCTGCTTCTCGGACTTCGGCCATGACGTGGTCTGCGTCGACAAGGACGCGTCCAAGATCGGACGGCTGGAAAAGGGCGGGGTCCCGATCTACGAGCCGGGTCTCGATGCGCTTCTGGCGCGGAACGTGGCCGCGGGACGGTTGTCCTTCACCCAAGACCTGAAGGCGGCAATCACGGGCGCGGAAGCGGTGTTCATCGCAGTCGGCACGCCGACACGGCGGGGCGACGGTCATGCCGACCTCACCTACGTCATGGCGGCGGCGGAGGAGATCGCGAAGGCGGCGACGGACTATCTGGTGATCGTCACCAAGTCGACCGTGCCAGTGGGCACGAACCGCAAGGTGGCCGAAGTCGTGCGGCGGGCGAACCCGGATCTGGACTTCGACGTGGCGTCGAACCCAGAGTTCCTGCGCGAAGGTGCGGCCATCGACGACTTCATGCGGCCTGACCGCGTGGTCGTGGGGATCGAGACCGAACGCGCCTCGAAGGTGATGGAGGATGTCTATCGTCCGCTCTTCCTGCGCGACTTTCCGATCGTGACGACGGACCTCGAGTCGGCCGAGATGATCAAGTACGCGGCGAACGCCTTCCTGGCCACGAAGATCACCTTCATCAACGAAATCGCGGCGCTGTGCGAGAAGACCGGCGCGGACGTGCGGGAAGTGTCGAAGGGCATGGGGCTGGACGGGCGGATCGGCAACAAGTTCCTGCACGCGGGGCCCGGATACGGCGGCTCGTGCTTTCCCAAGGATACCAGCGCGCTGGCGCGGATCGGGCAGGACTATGCTTCGCCCATGACGATCACCGAAGCGGTGATCGAGGTGAACGAGCGCGTGAAGCGCCGCATGATCGAGAAGCTGCGCGACCTCTGCGGGGGATCGTTCAACGGCAAGAAGATCGCGGTCCTCGGCGTGACCTTCAAGCCGAACACCGACGACATGCGGGATGCGCCGTCGCTGACCATCGTTCCCGCGCTCGTGGGCGGAGGGGCAAAGGTCCATGCCGTCGACCCCCAGGGCCGGCGGGAGGGCGAGACGCTTTTGCCGAATGTGGCTTGGGATGCGGATGCCTATACGGCATCTGAAGGGGCCGACCTCGTGGTGATCCTCACCGAGTGGAACGAATTCCGCGCCCTCGACCTGGGCCGGATCGCTGCCAGCATGGCGAACGCCAGGATGGCCGACTTCCGGAACATCTATTCGGCCAAGGACGCCGAAGAGGCCGGGTTTGCGGCCTACGTCTCGGTCGGACGGCGGCCCTTCCCTGCGGAATAGAAAAAGACGGACCCGAAGGTCCGCCTTGTGTCGATAAACTCAGGTGAGTTTTTCCGGCGGACCGGCTGCCTCAGTAGGAGTAGCCGTAGCCTTCGTCCATGAAGCGGCACTTGTTCAGTACGATGCCGGCGACGTTGGAATATTGAGCAACCTCGCGTTCCACCTCGTCGACCTGCGCCACTGTCGTCATGTCCGCGGCGGCCACGATCAGGACGGCGTCGACCAGTTTGAGGAAGCCCCGCGTCTCGTCGCTGACGAGAACCGGCGGCATGTCGAACAGCATGAGGTCGGGCCGATAGTCGGCCTGGATCTGGTCGAGAATCTCGGAGGTCTGCGAGCGCAGGATCACGCGCGCGGGATCGGCGACGATGCGGGTCGTGACCGAGACCGAGGTGTTCTCATCAAGCCGCATCGCCTGGTCGGCAAAGTCGACGTTGCCGAGGAAGACGTCCTCGAGGCTGGAGCCGGGGGCCGCGCCGAAGAATTTGGCGACGGCCGGGCGGCGGAAGTCCATGTCGAACAGCATCCCGCGCGTCTCGGGCTGGCGGCCCATGCCGGCGATCAGGTTGCAGGCGGTCGTGGTCTTTCCGCAGCCCGCGGTCGCCGAGGTGATGGCGATGCGGGTCCAGTCGTTCCGGCGCATCTCGAGGAAGAGCTTGGTGCGCAGGATGTCGAAATGTTGCGCTTCGACCGAGGCTTCGCTCGAGTAGATGCGGCTGTCGTGCATCCGCTTGGGCGAAGCCTCGAACATGCCGATGGAGGCCCATCTTTCGCCGATGGCGCCATCCTTGGCCGCGCGCCGGGCGCGGTTGCGCGCCGTGACGTCCGTGGTGCGCAGCGGTCTGTCGGTTCCGCCCTCGCGCTTCTCGCGTGCCCGGGCCAGTGCGGCTTGCAGTTTTTCCATGTCTCAGTCGGCTCCGCTCAAAGCCCCACCCGCGCCATCAGATCCTCGATGAGGAGGTCGAGTGGCAGGTAGAAGGTATGCACCGCCCAGAGTGCCGCCGGAACGGCGATCAGCATGGCGATCGTGAAGACGGTCTTGAGGATGCGGCGGCGGCGACGCGCCGTCTCTTCCTCGAGGAACGGGATGGTGACCAGAGGCTGCACACCAAGTGCGCGCGACAGGTCGATCGGCCGCCGGATCGTGCGGTTCAGAAGCTCACCCAGACCAAAGAAGGCTGCGGCCAGCGCGGTGCCGACGAAGACACCGCCACCCGCCACGAGCTTGCGGTTCGGCGAGTTCGGGGCGGAGGGCTGCGTTGCCTGTTCGAGCACCGAGATGCGCTGCCCCTTGGCGGCGGACTCGATCTCGACCCCCTGCCGGGCGGCGGCGCGCGCGGCGACGGCCTGGTTCATCTGGATCTGGAGCGAGGCATATTCGCTTTCCAGCGCCTGAAGCCCGATTGCGACGCTCGGCGTGCGTTCGATGGCGACGCGCAGTTTCTGCATGTCGGCTTCGGTCCGGACCTTTTCCTTTTCGAGGTAGTCGATCCGCGAATCGATCTCGGCGAGTTGCAGGTCGAGCATCGTGCTGGCGACCGACGTGGGACTGCCTTCCGCATCGGTCGAGGGTGTCGTGCCCGACCGCATCATGCGACGCTTGATCGACGCGATCCTCGCCTGAAGGATCGTCACCTTCGGGTTCGTTTCCGAATAGATCGCCAGCGCGGCGTTCAGCTCGTTCTCGAGGTCCGACAACTGCTGCTGGTCGGGCGTCATGTTGACCGTCGGAACGCCGCTGGCTTCGCCCACTGCAAGTAGGCGGGCCCGCTGGTCGCGCAGCGAAGCGAGGTCGCGGTCGGCGAGGTTCAGGCGATCCTGGAGGGATGTCTGCTGTGACAGGCGGTAGGTCTGTTCCTCAGGCAGGGCATCCTTGTTCGCTTCCTTGTAGGCGACGATCTTTTCGCTCTGGCGCGACAGGTCGCCCGAGTAGCGCTGGACCTGCTGGTCGAAGAACTCAAGCGTGTCGCCCGAGCCCGCAATGCGCGTCTCGGCGTCGGCCTTCAGGACGATGGTCACGAAGTCGTTGACCACGTCGGCCGAGGTCTTGGCATCGCCCGACAGAAACGAAACGGTCATGATCGTCGCGCGATCCCGACCCGAGACAAGCTCGATGTCGGTCAGCTCGCGCATCCTCTCGACCACGTCGTCCGGCGTCATCCCGACCTCGCCCGCGAAGACGCGGTGGCGGTTGGCGAGGTCGATCAGGTTCGACCGCGTCATAAGCTGCTTTTCCATGATCTGTAGCTGCTCGGTCGCCTCGGTCTCATCTTCGAAGGCACGCAGGTCGACCGGGATCTTCGAGCCTTCGACGACCAGGATCGCTTCGGCGCGGTAGCGCGGCGGAAGTGTCAGCGCGAGCGCGATGCCGAGTGCCGTGAAGACGGCGAAGATGACTGCCATGACGGGCAGGCGCTGCAGGAACAGCGCATAGTAGAACTTGAGATCGGTATTCATTCCGCGGCTTCTCCGGCAGATTGCACCGTGGGCAGGAAGATGCCGTCATCGAGCACTTCCTCGATGATCGCGGCGTCGACGACGCGTCTCTCTTCCGTTGCGGCATAGACCATAGAGAAATCGCACAGCTTGTTCACAAGGCGCGGGATGCCGTGCGTGTGGTGATGGACGAGGTCGATGGCCTCGGACGTGAACTCGGATCCGGTGCCGCCGACATGGGTCAGGCGGTGCTGGATGTAGCCGGCCACAGCCGCGCGGTCGAGGGAAGGAATGTGATAAGTTGCGGTGACCCGCTGCGCGAACTGCCGAAGCTCGGGCCGCATGATCATCTGACGCAACTCGGGCTGACCCACGAGGATAAGCTGGAGCAGCTCGTCCTTGTTCGAGTTGATGTTGGTCAGCATCCGAAGCTCTTCGAGACCTTCGATGGACAGGTTCTGCGCCTCGTCGATGAGGAGGATCACGCGGCGGCCCGCCGCATATTCCTCGATCACGAAGTCTTGAAGCTGCTGGAAGAGCGTGACGTAGGCCCCGTGGAAATCGGTGTCGACGCCGAGCGAGTTCAGCGCCCACTGCAGAAGCTCGCCACGACCGCCCTGTGCGTTCGACACGAGCCCAAGCGTGATGTCGTCATCGAGAGTCTGGAGGAGCTTCTGGATCAGGGTTGTCTTGCCGACGCCGACCTCGCCGGTGATCACCGTGATCGGCGATCGGGTCATAACCCCATATTCCAGCACGGAAAAGGCCCTGCGGTGCGCCCGGGACCAAAAGAGGAAATCCGGATCGGGCAGAAGCGTGAAGGGACGCTCCGAAAACCCGAAGAACTCCATGTATAGATCGGTACTCGTCATATGTCTCACTAACTCTCGGGGGACATATAGGGCGTCGCCTGCCTCGCGTCTGCATGCAACGCCGATGGGCCGACATCATGTCGCTTCTGCGGCATTTCTGCAATCACTTCACGGGGACCATCGGTGAGCGGCCGTCGAATCGCAAGTGCGGCGCAGGCTCTGGCTGTCCATCGTGCGGGAACAATGTGCACAAATCGAACATATTGTTGACTGACCTAGCGTTAACCCTAACTTACCCTCAGAGCCTCGATTACGGCAGGATGAAGGCAGAACATGGCGAGGTTTTGTTCAAAAGATTAGCACGGGTCTAACGACAGGCTGCTGAAACGGGCAGGCTTGGGCCCGTTTTCATGCGTGAATCGACAATCTTCTTTGATTTCCCCAGAGGCGGGTGCTACAACCAGTCTACACGTTTCGATCCGTCTGCCGGTCGGGAAATGTGAAAATTTTGAGTCTTGTGAGTTCCAGGGGGCCGACCTCGCTCGGTAAAAGGTTATGACGGTACATGCCTCGCGCATCGAAGCTGCTTCAAATGTTCAAGCGCTGCCTCGTTCCGCGTCGCCCCGGTCACGGGGTTTCTACTCATCCTATCTGAAGCGCACGGTTGATCTGGGCCTGGTATTCATGGCCCTGCCCTTCCTTATGCCCTTCATGCTGGTCCTTTCGGCGCTGATCTTCGCGCAGGACGGCAAGTCTCCGCTGTTCCGGCAGGAGCGTATCGGCCGCGACGGGCGGCGCTTCCGCATCTGGAAGTTCCGCACCATGGTCGCCGACGCCGAGGCCCAGCTCGAGCGGCACCTCGAATCCGACCCGACCGCGCGCGCCGAGTGGAACGCGAAGCAGAAGCTTTCCGTCGATCCCCGCGTGACGCCGATCGGCCGCATCCTGCGCCGCAGCTCGGTGGACGAGCTTCCGCAGCTTCTGAACGTACTGGCCGGCGAGATGTCGTTGGTTGGTCCGCGGCCGATGATGCCGTCGCAACAGGCGCTTTATTCGGGCAACGGCTATTATCGCCTTCGCCCCGGGCTGACCGGCAACTGGCAGGTCTCGGCCCGCAACGAAAGCAGCTTTGCCGACCGCGCCAACTTCGACGACAGCTATGCTCAAAGCGTCAGCTTCCTCGGCGATGCGCGCATCGTGGCCCAGACTGTGGGCGTCGTTCTGCGCGGCACCGGCGTCTGATCCGCACAACACTCGCGCTCTCGTGACCTGTCACGGGGGCGCATTATGCTGGTTGCACCTACTCCAAAGCGCTATGACAGGCGGCATTCGGGGTTCAGGAGCAATTTTCGCATGAGCAGGTTTCGCCGCGCCGCCATCATCGCCGTTTCCATCCTGGCGATTGGCGCCTGCGATTCGGCGGAAGAGCGGGCCGAGAAGCACTATCAGAGCGGCCTCGAGCTTCTTGAACAGGGCGACCTGCGACGCGCCCTCGTGGAATTCCGCAACGTCTTCACGCTCAACAAGACCCACAAGGGCGCCCGGCTGGCCTATGCCGAAGCCTCGCGCGAAATGGGCAATCTTGGCGAAGCGTACCAGAGCTATGTCTCGCTGGCCGAGATCGACCCGAACGACATGGGCGTGAGGCTGGCGCTGACCGAGCTGGCGATCCTGTCGCAGAACTGGGACGAGGCCCAACGCGGCGCAGCAGCCATCCGCGCGGCCGGCACCGAGGTGGAGGGGGCGGATATTCCCTTCCTGGCGCTCGAATTCCGCAAGAGCGTGACGGACAAGGACCAGGCCCGCATGCGCGAGTTGACGCGGGATGCCGAAGCCCTAGCCAAGGAGCATCCCGACAGCGAAGTCCTTCAGCGCGTCTTGATCGAGGGCTACCAGCAGGAAGGCGAACTCGACAAGGCCATCGCCGTGACCGACGCCGCGATCGCGGGTTCCCGCCCCCGTCAGGCCCGTGCGTTCTATCGCGTGAAGGCGATGCTGCTGGCGCGCAAGGAAGACTATCCCGCGCTAGAAGCGCACTTGCGCGATACCGTCGAGAAGTATCCCGATGACACCGAAACGAAGGCACTTCTGATCCAGCTTCTGGCTCAGGAGGGCAACACGGCCGGCGCCGAGGATTTCCTGAGGTCCGAGGTGGGCACGACCGAGAACAAGGTCGGGGCACATGTCGCGCTCATCACCTTCCTTCGGCAGACGAAGGGCGACGAGGCCGCGCTGGCCGAAATCGAGACGGCCTTGCCGCTTTACGAGAACGCGCGCGTTCTTCAGGCGCTGAAGGCGGGTGTCCTGTTCGACGCAGGGCGAAGGGACGAGGCCGTGGCGATCCTCGAAGGCGTCATCGACGGTGCCCCCGCGGACGAGGAGACGGACCGCTACAAGGTCACTCTCGCCCGAATGCTGATGGCGACCGGCAACGAGGTCGGTGCGCGGCAACTTGTCGAGGCGGTTCTGGCCCACGACGCCAACCAGGTCGAGGCGCTGAAGATGACTGCCCAATGGCAGATCGATGGCGACCAGGCCGACGAGGCGATCAGTACCCTGCGCCGCGCTCTGGACCAGGAGCCGGAGGACGCCGAGGCGATGTCGCTGATGGCGCGCGCCTATGAGCGGAACGGCGAACCGGAACTGGCGCAGGACCTTCTGGCGCTGGCGGTCGAGGCCTCGGCCAACGCGCCGGACGAAAGCCTGCGTTATGCCACCGTGCTGATGCGCGAAAAGCGTTACTCGGCCGCCGAGAACACAGTGATTTCTGCGCTGCGGCTGTCGCCGGGCAGCCTGCCCCTGCTGCGGATGCTGGGCCAGATCTACCTTGCGACCGAAGACTGGTCGCGGGCCGAGGGGGTCGAGGCTTCGCTGCGGCGACTCGAAGGACCCGCACCGAAACTGGCGGCGGACGAACTGAGGCTTCAGATCATCTCGCGGCGCGAGGGCCGCGAACAGGGCGTGGCCTTTCTCGAGGAACTGGCCGGCGCCTCGGACGACGCCGGCAGCGCCGCGAAGGTCACGCTGATCCAGTCGCGCCTGGCCGAGAACCGGGGCGAGGAGGCGCTGGCTCTGGCGAACGAGCTGGCCAAGGAGATGCCGGACAATCCGCGCGTGACGATGGTTCTTGCCAGCACGCAGCTTGCCGTGGGCGAATTCGAGGCGGCCGAGGCGACGCTTCGTCCGCTGGCCGAGGAAAGCGACGACGCGACTTACGTGCTTCAATACGCTCGCATCCTTGGTGCGCAGGGCAAGATCGACCCGGCGCGACAGGCGATCGACGATGCGCTTCTGCGGATCCCCGACGACGCGGATCTTCTTTGGGCCAAGGCGTCTTTCCTCGAGCGCGAGAACGATATCGACGGCGCAATCGCGATCTATGAGCAGATCTACACCGACCACAGCGACTCTCTGGTGGTCGCGAACAACCTGGCAAGCCTTCTGGCGACCTACCGCGAGGATCCGGAGAGCCTCGATCGCGCGTTCACCGTGGCGCGCCGCCTGCGCGGAACGAACGTGCCGCCGTTCCAGGACACCTATGGCTGGATCCTGTTCCGGCGCGGACAGGTCGAAGAGGCGTTGAGCTATCTGAAACCCGCCGCAGAGGCGCTCGTCTCGGATCCGATTGTCTATTACCATCTGGCGCGTGCCTATGAGGAACTGGGCCAAACAGAAGAGGCGACGGCGGCTTTCTCGGAGGCGGTCCGCATCGCTGGCGAGGACGATCCGCGCCCGCAAATCGCCGAGGCCAGGGAGAAAATCTCCGACCAGCCGGCCAAACCATAGAGTGGCCTAATCGCATCGGTCTGCCATCTGCTGGATCGACAGGGGATAATAGGCTAAGGGTTAGGACGGAAAGAGATTAAAACTGGCCAATGTCGGCACGGAAGTGCTATGTGAACCCAAGGGAAGGTGGGACTATGAAAAAGTTTCTTGTTGCTATCGCTGCAATGCTGTTCGCCACTGTCGCGGCAGCTCAGTCCGGTTATCAGATCAAGCCGGGTGACACGCTTCAGGTCGAAGTGCTGGAGGACCCGTCGTTGAACCGGTCCGTCCTCGTGTTGCCCGATGGCACGATCTCGTTCCCCTTCGCGGGCACCGTGCGCGCCAGCGGCCGCACAGCCAGTGACCTCGGCTCGGCGATCACCTCGGGGATCGCGTCGAACTTCGCGTCACAGCCGAACGTCTTCGTGACCGTTCAGCAACTCAGCGAACCCACTGTCGCGGCGACGGGTGTCGCCACCATCGACGTGTTCATGATGGGCGAGATTGCAGTCCCGGGCGGCAAGGCTCTGCCGCGCGGCACCACGCTGATCCAGGCCTTGGCCGAGACCGGCGGCTTCACGAAATTCGCTGCGACGAAGCGCATTCTTCTTCGCCGCACCGACTCGCGGACCGGACAGCAGTCGGTTTCGCGCATTAACTATAAAGCAATCGCGGACGGGGCAGCGGTTGGCAGGGATATCCGTCTTCAGGACGGTGACGTGATCATCGTGCCCGAGCGCCGCCTCTTCGAGTAGTAGGGCGAATGGCATATTTGCGGACGGGTCTATCTCTTACGGCAACCCTCACGCTTTCGGTTACGGCTCTGGCCGCTCCTGCGTTCGCGCAGGAGGGTCCGGCCCGTCTGGGGGTCCTGAGTTTTTCTCAGGGCCTCGAACTGACGGATAACGCCATTCTGGCGGTTTCCCCCACGGGCGACAGCCTGATCTCGACGACGAGGCTGGGTCTCGACATGGGGACCGAGACCCGGACCGAGTCCCTGCGGTTCAACATCGGCACCGAGCTTATCGGCGACATCTTCGGCGAGACCGAAGACGACTTCGAGTTCGGAAACTACAGCGCGGGTCTGAACTATCGCCGCGAGGGCGCCTCGAGCCTTTTCGCTTTGACGGGCACCTACCGCGAGCGGCAACTCGACGACGAGGTTCTCGACCCGACATCGGCCTTCTTCGGCATCGACCTCGGACCCGACGTGCTGATCATCGACTCCGGAACGGTCACCGCGACCGGTCTCGGCGCACGGCTCCAGACGGGAATCGGCGGGCCGTTCGAGCTTGATCTCAAGGCCGAATACGCGGACCGGGACTACGAGGACGTCGTCGACGCCGACCTCGTCGACAACACCCGCGCGACGTTCGACGCGCTGGCCCGGCTGCGACCGAACCAGGCGCTGACCTACCGCCTGCGGGCGGGCTATGACCTTCTGGAAGAAGATGACCTGACCAGCACCGAAACGACGACGACCTACATTGGTGCCGGCGTCGAGGGCGCGACGGCGGGCGGGCTGAGCTTCTTCGGCGACCTCCTCTACGACCGGGCGGAAATCGACACCGGCACCACGAGTGTGCGTGACGGCATCGGCCTCGACCTGGGTTTAACCCAGGAGCGGAACAACGGAACCTTCGGTCTGGCGGTCGCTAGCCGCATCGATGACGAGGGTCGGCGCACCTCGGCCATCGCTTCGCGCGCCATGGAGTTGCCGACAGGTGCGCTGTCGTTCTCGCTTGGCGTCGTCGACGAGGAAAGCGACGACTCGCTTCGGGTCGCGGGCGGCGTCAACTATCTGAGAGCGACACCGCGCGGCGGCCTGACGGTCGCGCTGTCGCAGGATATCACCGCCTCCGACGGGGATGTTTTCCGCGATACAAGGCTGGAAGTCGGCTTCGTCGAAGAGATCAACATGATCTCGGCTTTCGAGGCGCGGCTCGGCTATGTGATGAGCGACGAACTGAGCGGATCGGACGACGACAAGGAAACTGTCGCCACGCTGACTTATCGCCGCGACCTCACGGAAGACTGGCAGATGCGCGCCGGCTATGAGCGCACCATCCTGTCGACCGAAGGCGGCACCGACCGGACGCAGAACTCGATCTTCCTGAACGTCGAGCGCGATTTCGCCTTCGGATTCTGACGAATTGACACCGGACCCTTCGACTGACGGAGGGTCCGACGCGCCCGCCGGACGCGGACTGACCGCGGCCTGGGTCATCGCCGGCGTCTGTGTCGCGATCGAGCTTGTGCTTCTGGCCGGCGATGCAGGTCTTATCGGCGGGGTTCGCTTCCGGCAGGCGGTCTACGAATACGGCGGGTTCTGGAGTGGTCTTCTGGGCAACTGGCGTCCAAATTATCCTTTCCAGCAATGGGCGATGTTCCTGAGCTACGGCTTCCTTCACGCTGGTCTCATCCACCTCATCCTCAACATGGTGACGCTTCTGTCGTTGAGCCGGTCGGTACTTCTGCGCGTGGGAACTGTGCGGTATCTCTTGCTGTACGGCATGTCGCTACTTGGCGGCGCTTTGGGCTTCGCGCTGCTATCGGATAGCTATCGTCCGATGGTGGGCGCGTCAGGTGCGCTCTTCGGTCTCGCGGGCGCGATCCTAGCCTGGGAATACGTCGATCGCTACGCGACGTCCGAGCGGCTGTGGCCCGTGGCGCGGGCGGTCTTGCTGCTTCTGGGGCTGAACGTGGCGCTCTACTACGCGATGGACCGGCTCCTGGCCTGGGAGGCCCATCTGGGCGGATTCGTGGCAGGTTGGATCGCGGCACTTCTGATCGATCCGCGCCCGTCGCGCGACGACGACTAGCCGCGCAGGATCGCCTCGGCGCGGGCGAAGTCCTCGGCGGTGTCGATGTCCTGCGCCCGATCTTCCGGCATGACGACGGCCCCGATACGGTCGGTGACGAAGCCGCCATTCGCGAGGAACCAGTCCTTGTCGAAGACATAGGCCGCCCCGTTCGGACGCATGACGGGCGGCAGGCCCTGTCGGTTCGCAAAGCAGAACGCCGGGTCGGCCAACGGCACGAAGCGGACGCCGTCCATGCGTCCGTACTTGAGGACGCCGGGATTGGTCGGGGTCACCGTCTTGACGAGGTCGAAGGCGCCGCTTTCGTGAAGAGCGACGGCGGAGCGAATGTCGTCGACCGACCGCAAAGGCGAGGTTGCCTGGAGCAGCACGATGCGCGCCTGCCCCTCGATATGGGCGAGCGCGTGCAAGAGGACGGGCGCCATGGGCGTGTCGTCCCGTGCCAGTTCTGCCGGGCGTTCGAGGAGCGTCAGGCCGGGCATTGGGTCGCGCGAGAGAATGTCGGTGATGTCGGTCGTCACGAGCACCTCCGCCGCCCCTACCTCGCGACCCTGCGCCACGGCGCGTTCCCAGAGCGGCACGCCGGCAAGGGTCGCCAGGTTCTTTCCTGGCAAACCCTTCGAGCCGCCCCGAACTGGAACGACGGCCACGAGTTTCATGCCCGATCCTCCAGGCAGGGACGTATGGCATCGACGATCCGTCGAGATGCGCCCTTGTGAAGGGCGTGAAACGCCTCGGCGCCGGCACTTCCGTCGTCCATGGCGCGCCGCACGGCCTGGGCCAGGTTCGCGGGATCGGAGACGACGGTCAGGACGCCCGCAGCCTTGGCCTCGACGCCCGGGAACTCGATGGTCCAGACGTGCGGGCCGGTCAGCACGGGCTTGCCGAGCGACAGGGGTTCGATCACGTTGTGCGCTCCCTTTTCGACGAAGCCGCCACCGACGACGACGGCGGAGGCCGGTGCGAGGTAGAAGAACATCTCGCCGAGGGAATCGCCAACGATGATCTGTATGTCGCCGAGCGGCCTCGTGGGGACAAGGTCGGCGCCGATGACCTCGCTGCGCCGCGCGACGCGGAAACCCTTGTCGGCGAGACGTGTGGCGGTCGCCTCGAAAAGTTCGGGCGCACGCGGCACCCAGAGGATCAGGGGCGGCTGAGGGTCGGCAAGCAACGCCTTCGCGAGGTCCTCGAACACGGATTCTTCGCCCGCGACCACGCTCGCGAGCGTCAGGACGCGCCTCTCCTGACACAAGAGGCGGCCGGCTTCGATCTGCGCCTGGGGCAGCGGGATGTCGAAGCGCGTCTCGCCCAGGGCTTCGACGCGGGTGACGCCAAGATCGCGGAAGCGGTCGGCCATGCGTGGGGACTTCGCGAAGACGGCCGCGGCGCGCGACGCGGGATGGCCGAAGAGACGGGCGAGACGACGAGCGCGCGGGAAGCTCCGACCCGGCACCTGGCTGTTGACGAGGCAGAGGGGCACGCCGGCCCGCGCCGCGGCCTCGATCATCCAGGGCCAGAATTCCATCTCCATCACCAGACCGGTGCGGGGCCGCGCGCCGTCGAAAAACCGCTCCCAGTAGGCCGGGCGGTCGAGCGGCGCGTAGCGAACGGCGAGACGGCCCGCCGCGATCTCGGGAGCGAAGGCCGCCTCCGCGGCGCGGCGTCCCGCCGGTGTCGCGTGGGTCGTGACGACGCGGCGGCCTTCGTCGAGAAGGAGGCGCACGAGCGGCGCTGCGGACCGCATCTCTCCCATGGAGACGGCATGGACCCACACGTCTACGTCGATGCGCTCTCCCCTGCCCTCGCGCTCTTCCAGGTGCTCGCCATAAGCCGGATCGGCGGCGGCGCGGCGCAGGAAGTAGCGCCGGATCGACGGCTCGGCCAAGGCCATCAGGGCCGCATAGACGGCAAGACAGGCGCGATAGCGCAGGCGCGGCGGCCCTGGAAGTTCGGGTCGGATCATGGCCCGCACGGAAGCCTCAAAAGGCCGGTCATGGCAAGGGCCGAGCCGCGGCTTCGCCTTGCGTGACGAACGTCAGCCCCTTCAAACACGCCTCGAACCCCGCTAGACCGGACCCCGACAGGAGGCACATCATGCAGATCGCGCACAGGAAAATCGGGCCGGACCAGCCGCCCCTCGTCATCGCCGAAATCGGCATCAACCACGGCGGCGACCTCGACGTCGCGCGCCATATGGTGACGCTCGCGGCGAAGGCGGGTGCCGAGATCGTCAAGCACCAGACGCACTTCGTGTGGGACGAGATGACCGAGGAGGCGAAGTCGATCCTGCCGCCGAACGCGGGCGGCAAGTCGATCTGGCAGGTGATGGAGGAATGCGCGCTGTCGCCCGACGACGAGGCGGCGCTGAAGAAGCACACCGAGGACATGGGCCTCATCTGGATCTCGACACCGTTTTCCCGTGCCGCCGCCGACTGGCTGGACGAACAGGGTGTGCCGGCCTTCAAGATCGGTTCGGGCGAAGCCGACCACCTCCCGCTGATCCGGCACATCGCCGCGAAGGGCAAGCCCGTCATCATGTCGACGGGTATGCAGTCGATCGAGAGCATCGGGCGGTCGGTCGCCATCCTCGACGAGGCGGGGATCGACTATGCGCTGCTGGAGTGCACGAACCTTTACCCCTCGCCGCCCGAGATCGTGTCGCTGAAGGGCGTGACCGACCTGCGCCGCGCGTTTCCGAAGGCCGTCGTTGGATTTTCGGATCATTCCATCGGCCCCGAGATGGCGCTGGCCTCCGTGGCCCTCGGCGCCTCGATCCTCGAGCGGCACTTCACCGACACGCGCTATCGGGCGGGCCCGGACATCTCGTGCTCGATGGACCCGTCCGAACTCAGGCACCTCATCGACAGAAGCCGCGAGATCTGGGTGGCGCTTCACAACGAGAAGTCGCGGACCGGGCCTGAAGAAGCCGTCTACCGGTTCGCCCGCACGTCCGTCGTAGCTGACCGGGACTTGCCGGAAGGACATGTGATCGGGGAAGCGGACATCTGGGGCCGGCGGCCGGGATCGGGCGAGATCGCGGGATACGACTTCGAGAAGGTGGTGGGCAAGCGGCTGACACGGGCGGTCGCGCGGAATACGCAGTTGAAGTGGAGCGACCTCGCCTGAGGGCGCGACACGGGGGCGCCGCCCCCGGACCCCCGGAGTATTTCGGCCAAGAAGAAAGGGATGCGATGTTCACCCTGGACGACATCGAGGCGGCGGCAACTACGGTTCATGCCCGGATGCCTCCGACGCCACAGTATGCCTGGCCGGCCTTGTCCGCGCGGCTTGGCTGCGAGGTGGTGGTCAAGCACGAGAACCACACGCCCACGGGATCGTTCAAGGTGCGGGGCGCGCTGACCTTCATCGATTGGCTGAGGCGCGCGCATCCCGAGGCGAAGGGAATAGCCACGGCGACGCGCGGCAATCACGGACAGGGTCAGGCGATGGCCGCAACGGCGGCGGGGTTGCGGGCGGTCGTCGTCGTACCCAAGGGCAACTCGGTCGAGAAGAACGCCGCGATGCGCGCTTTCGGGGCGGAGTTGATCGAATACGGCGAGGACTTCGACACGGCGCGCGAGGAGGCGTTGCGGATCGCAAAGGCGGAGGGGCTGTTCTTCGTGCCACCGTTCCACCCCGCTCTGGTGTCCGGCGTCGCGACCTATGGGCTGGAACTCTTCAGGGCACGACCCGACATTCACACGCTCTACGTTCCGATCGGCTGCGGGTCCGGCATTTGCGGCTGCATTGCCGCGCGGGACGCCCTGGGGCTTTCGACACGGATCGTGGGCGTGGTGAGCGAGGGCGCACAGGCAGCCAAGCTCTCGGCCGAGGCGGGGCGGCCGGTCGAGACAGAGACGGCGCGGACCTTTGCGGACGGAATCGCGGTGCGGGTGCCGGTGCCGGAGGCCTTGGCGGTCTATTCGGTCGGCGCAGAGCGCATCGTGGCCGTGTCGGACGCAGAGGTCGCCGAGGCCATCCGGGTGTTCTATCGCGACACGCACAACCTGGCCGAAGGGGCCGGCGCCGCGGGGCTTGCCGCGCTTATGGCCGAGCGCGAGGCGATGGCGGGGCGGACGGTCGGGGTCGTGCTCTGCGGCGGGAACATCGATGGCGACCGCATGGCGGTGGTTTTGGGCGGGGGTGTGCCGACCCCCTGACGCGCAAAAGGAAAACGGCGGCCCGAGGGGCCGCCGCCTGATCCTGTCAGCCTTGCGGGCGGATCACTCGTCGTCGGCATCCTGCGCGGTTGCGGGAACGTCGTCGGCGTCCGCCTCGTCGTCGTCAGCTTGGCTCGCAAGGCCCGAGGGCGCCTGGATGTTGGCGATGACGAAGTCGCGGTGGATCGTCGGCTCGGCGCCTTCGGGCAGGTCGACCATTGAAATCGTTGCACTATCGCCGATGTTCAGGCCTTCGATGCTGACCGTGATGTGGTCGGGGATGTTGCCCGCCGTCACGATGAGTTCGACCTCGGGGCGCACCATGGTCAGGACACCGCCCTTGCGGATGCCGGGGCAGTTCTCGTGACCCACGACCTCGACCGGGATGTAGAGGTTGACCTTCGAAGTGCGCTTGAGGCGCATGAAGTCGACGTGCCGGGGCAGGTCCTTCACGACGTCGCGCTGGACGCTGCGGCAAATGACGCGGACGTCATCGTGGCCTTCGACCTGCATGTTGAACAGCGTCGAAAGAAAACGACCGTTTTTCAGACGCTTGAACAGCACGTTATAGGGGAGGTTGATCGGAAGCGGGTCAGTGCCGCCGCCGTAGACGATGCCAGGTACGAGCCCTTCTCTGCGAGCTTGACGGGCGGCCCCCTTGCCTGTCCCCGTCCGTACCGTGGCGACGAGATCCGGGATCTCTCCAGCCATGGGTCTTCTCCAATTCTGCGGTTTCGGGCGGCCTCCAAGGGTGTCCGCCCACGAAGCGGCGGCTATAGCGGGGATCGGTCTGGTTGGAAAGAGGGAAAGCGCGGAGGCCCTTCTAGGCCTTCGGTATCACGTCGGTATCGCGTCGGTATTGCGTCGGTGGACGCGACCGCCCCGGCTGCCGCCCTAGCCGAGCCAGACGTCGAGGAAAAGCATCACGACGAGGCCGATGGCAAGACCGAAGGTCGCCTTGTTCTGGTTCCCGGAACGGTGCGTCTCGGGGATGATCTCATGGCTGATGACGTAGAGCATCGCGCCCGCCGCGAAGGCGAGGCCCCAGGGCAGAAGCGGCTCGGAGTAGGTGATGATCCCTGCGCCGAGGAGACCGCCCACGGGTTCGACAAGGCCCGTCAGTGCGGCAATGCCCCAGGCGCGGAACTTGCTGTAGCCCTCGCCCAGAAGCGCAACCGCGACAGCGAGGCCTTCGGGCGCGTTCTGCAAGCCGATGCCGATGGCCAGGGGCAGTCCCCCCGACATGCCGTCGGCGCCGAAGCCCACGCCGACGGCGAGGCCTTCGGGGAAGTTGTGGATGGTGATGGCGATGATGAAGAGCCAGACGCGGCGGAGGGAGGCTGCCTCGGGGCCTTCGCGTCCGAGCGTGAAGTGCTCGTGCGGGAGAAGCTCGTTCATCAGGTGGACCCCGCCCATGCCGAAGAGGATCGAGATGCAGGCGATGGCGGCAGGCAGGGCGCCGTCGCCGAAGATCTCTTCGGCGGCCGCGAGCGAGGGGATGATGAGCGAGAAGAACGAGGCGGCAATCATGACGCCTGCTGCAAAGCCGAGGGACATGTCGCGCACCGCCCGCGAGGGCTGGCGTCCGAAGAGAACGGGAAGCGCCCCCGCGGCCGTCATCAGGCCCGCCACGAGGCTTCCCAGAAAACCCAGCATTACCGGGGACATCGTTTCCATCGTCATCTCGTCTCGCTGCAATGAGCGAGCGAGCATAGCCGCTTCGCCGCCGAGGTGAAGCGCTTTTTTAGAATCGTTCCAATGTAGGAGAGTGCCCTGGCGTCAGTCGAAAAAGGCGTAGTTCGCGTCGATGTCGCCGTAGGCGCAGTTCGCGTCGAGGAGCATCTGGTGCGCGTCGGCGGGGCTGGCGGCGGAGAGGTCGTCGAGCGAGAGGTAGCTTGCGTCGACCTGCTCGAGCACCGGGTTCTCGGTGTCGGAGAGATCCCAGGTGACATAGCCGCAGACGAGGTTGCGGTTACCGTCCCAGGTGCCCATGAAGTCGACGGTGCCGAGGAAGCGGTCGATCGGATACCAGGTGATGCGGTAGCCGGTCAGGTGGCGCACCGGCCCATTCTGCGTCAGCGCCTCGGCCTTGGCGTCGCCGTCGAAGCTGGCGCGGGTCTCGAGCTGCGGGATGCGGATCGCGGGCGCACGGCGACGCTGCGCGCTTTCCGGTCCTTCGACCGAGTCGAAGAGCGACGAGGTGGCGGCGACGATGGCGACCGTCTGGTTCGGGAACTCGGCCTCAGCGGCGATGCTCGACGCAGACTGGGCTGCGAGAGGAGCAGCGGAGCAGAGGGCCGCAACGGCAAGGATCGACAGGGAACGATTACGCTGGGTCATACCGAGAAGGTATGCGCGAAACCGGAATGCGGCAAGATTTGGGCAGGAAACGGGCTGTTCCATGATCATGACCGAGACATCTTTGCATCAACGCGAAACAATGCAGGAAGGGGTCCCGCACTGTTTCGCCGCAGATCTAGCCTCGTCAGTCAAAATCGCCAGAGAAACCTTTGGGGACGCGAAGAATTTCACGATCGACGTCATGAATGTCACGCTTGCCACAGAAGGCCATCGAGAGGTCGAGCTCCTTCTGGATGACCTCCAGCGCGCGACTCACTCCTGCCTCGCCCATGGCGCCCAATCCGTAGACCATCGAGCGGCCGATCATGGTGCCTTTCGCGCCGAGCGCCACGGCTTTCAGCACGTCCTGACCCGACCGGATTCCACCGTCCATCCAGACCTCGGTGCGGTCGCCCACGGCCTTGACGATGGGTTCGAGGGCACGGATCGACGAGATCGTGCCGTCGAGCTGACGCCCACCGTGGTTCGAGACCACGATGGCGTCGGCGCCAAGGTCGGCGGCGCGGATGGCGTCGTCCACCTCCATGATCCCCTTCAGGATCACCTTGCCGCCCCACATGTCCATCAGTTGCTTCACCCGGTCCCAGTTGAGCGAGGGATCGAAGGCCTCGGCCGTCCATGACGAGAGCGAGGCGGGGTTCGACACGCCCGAGGCGTGGCCTACGATGTTGCCGAAGAAGCGGCGCTTGGTCCGCATCATCTCGAGCCCCCAGGGGATCTTCGTCGAGAGGTCGGCCAGTGACGACAGGGTGAACCTGGGCGGCGCGGTCAGGCCGTTCTTCAGGTCCTTGTGGCGCTGGCCCATGATCTGGAGATCGACCGTGATGACGATGGCCGAGCACTTCGCCGCCCGCGCCCGGTCCATGAGCTTGCCCATGAAGACGTCGTCTTTCAGCGTGTAGACCTGGAACCAGAAGGGCTTCGTGGTGTGGGCGGCCACATCCTCGATCGAGCAGATCGACATGGTGGACAGCGTGAAGGGCACGCCGAAGGCCTCGGCGGCGCGGGCGGCCTTGATCTCGCCGTCGGCGCTTTGCATGCCCAGAAGACCCACCGGAGCGATAGCGACCGGCATCGCGGCGTCCTCGCCGATCAGCTTCGTGCGCGTGGTGCGCCCGGCCATGTCGACGGCGATGCGCTGGCGGAGGTAGATCTTGCCGAAGTCGGTCGTGTTCTCGCGGAAGGTCTGCTCGGTCCAGGATCCGCTCTCGGCATAGTCGTAGAACATCCGCGGCACGCGGCGCGTGTAGATGCGCTTGAGGTCGGCGATCTCGGTGATGACGGGCATGGGCGGTTCTCCTCGCGTCACCGGGTGTTAGCAATCCCCTTCCCCCTCGGCAATCGGCGCGGGGCGTGGCGTGACATGAAACCGACATGCGACCGTTACACGGGCGTCACGGGTCGCGGTCTACAGGCGGGACAGGCATCAAACGGGGGACCCACGATGACATCGAGACTTCTTGCGGCCGTATCGGCCCTGTCGCTTTGCGCCGGCGGTGCGCTGGCCGAGACGGCGTTCAACCGCATCGCGAGCTTTCCGGTCGCGTCGAACCTGCCAGAAGGCACCGACGCCGGCCAGGAGACCTCGTCCGAGATCATCGCGGCGACCGAGGATGGCATGACGCTGGTCTACACCGACAGCCCGTTCGGGGTGGTGGGCTTCGTGGACATCACCGATCCCGCGGCCCCTGCCCCTCTGGGCGTGATCGAGATGGGGGGCGAACCGACCTCGGTCGTCGTGGCGAAGGGGTTCGCGCTGGCTGGCGTGAACACGTCGGACAGTTTCGCCAATCCGTCGGGTCAGCTTGCCGTGATCGACATCGCGGGCCGAAGCGTTGTCGCGACCTGCGACCTGGGCGGGCAGCCGGACAGCATCGCTCTGGCACCGGACGGCAGCTTCCTGTCGATCGCCATCGAGAACGAGCGCGACGAGGAGGCGGGCGACGGCCGGGTCGGCCAGATGCCGGCGGGGTTCCTGGTCATGGTGGACCTCGGCGCGGACGGGCAGCCGGACTGCGGGTCGCTGAAGACGGTCGACCTGACTGGCCTGGCAGAGGTGGCGCCGGAAGATCCGGAGCCGGAGTTCGTCGACATCAACGAGGCGGGCGAGACGGTCGTGACGCTGCAGGAGAACAACCACATCGTGGTGGTGGCGCGGGACGGGTCGGTGACGACGCATTTCCCGGCGGGGTCGGTGGACCTGGAGGGCGTGGACACCGGGGAAGAGGGCGCGCTGACTTTCGATGGCGAGATCTCGGTGCCGCGCGAGCCGGATTCGGTGAAGTGGATCGACGCCGACCACTTCGCGACGGCGAACGAGGGCGACATGGACGGCGGATCGCGCGGGTGGACCGTGTTCGCGAAGGATGGGACGGTCGTCTGGGACGCGGGCACGTCGTTCGAGTATGCGGTGGCCGAGATCGGGCACTATCCCGAGGGGCGGTCGGGCAACAAGGGCGTCGAGCCGGAGTCGGTCGGCACGGGCACCTTCGGCGGCACGCCAATGGTCTTCATAGGCTCGGAGCGCGGGTCGGTCGTGGGCGTCTATGACGCGACGGACGCCGCCAACCCTGTCCTGACGCAGCTTCTGCCGTCGGGCGTGGGACCGGAAGGCTTCGTGGCGATCCCGTCGCGCGACCTTTTCGTCAGCGCGAACGAGACCGACCTGGGCGAGGACGGCGCGGCGCGGTCGCATGTGATGATATATGCCTATGGCGAGGGTGCACCGTCCTATCCCATGCTGACCTCGGCCGGGCTGACGCAGGAGAACGGCGCGCCGGTCGGATGGGGCGCAATCTCGGGCATGGCGGCGGACGCGGACGGCTCGATCTGGGCCGTGAGCGACAGCGTCTACGGGATGCAGCCCTCGATCTTCCGGATCGACGCCTCGCAGAGCCCGGCGAGGATAACCGAAGTCATCCGCATCACCCGTGACGGCGCTCCGGCGCAGAAACTCGATCTGGAGGGCATCGCCCTCGACGGCGAGGGCGGGTTCTGGGTCGCTTCGGAGGGTCGGACCGACCGTCTGATCCCGCATGCTCTCTATCACGTCGGCGCGGACGGCGAGATCGAGGAGGAAATCGCCCTTCCCAAAGAGCTTCTGGCGGTCGAGCGCCGCTTCGGCTTCGAGGGCATCGCGAAGGTGGGCGATACCCTCTGGATGGCCATGCAGCGTGAATGGGATGACGATCCCGAGAACCACGCCAAGCTCGTCGCCTACAACATCGAAAGCGGCGAATGGGGTGCGGTCCATTACCCCAAGGCGGCGCCTGCAAGCGGCTGGGTCGGCCTGTCCGAGATCACCGTCCACGGCGACCACGCCTATGTCGTGGAACGCGACAACCTGATGGGCGACCTTGCGGTGACGAAGATCGTCACGCGCGTGCCGCTGGCCGAGATGGTGCCCGCGCCGCTGGGCGGGCCCCTGCCGGTCGTGACGAAGGAGACGGTGCGGGACCTGTTGCCCGACCTCGTGTCGACGGGCGGCTATGTGCTCGACAAGGTCGAGGGTCTGGCCATCATGGAAGACGGGACTGTCTGGGTCTCGACCGACAACGACGGGGTCGACGACCATTCGGGCGAGACGATGTTCTGGTCGTTCAAGGCGGATTGACTGCAGTTCGGACGATGATCGGGCCGCCGGGAGTCCCGGCGGCCTTTTCGTGTCAGGTCAGGCCGATGACGATGGTGCCCTTGTAGCCCTGCGCGGGCGACCCCGAGAGCTTCAGCATCTGCGCCTCGATCTGTTCGGGCGTGTTGTCGGCGAAGATCATGTCGCGCTCGAAGCTCTGGCGGGACAGGTTGCGGGTGCCGTTCACATAGGCCGGATGCGCCTCGTAGACGTCAGCGCATTCAGCGTAGGGCAGCGAGATCTGCGAGGTGAGGCTGCTTTCCCCGCCTGTGATCGCCTGGGCGCTGTCGAAGACCTCCAGGTGGAAATGCGGCCATCGGCCGGGGTAGCAGCCGGGGAACACGGTGGTGAAGCGAACGATGCCGTCGTCGCCCGAGACGCCGACGCCGCGGAGGTAGTTGGCCTGCTCGTCCTCGTAGAGCGAATAGCGCCCGGCGGCGTCGCAGTGCCAGAGGTAGAGCGCCCGGCCCGGCAGGGGGGCGCAGTCGCCGGCCGAGACGAGGGAGAGTTCGAGAGTCAGCGGCACACCGTCGGCCACGGGCGTCATGCCGGCGAAGCTGGGGCGCAGATCCTCGCGCAGGACGCCCGCCTCGGAGAGGACGTCGAAGCTGGCGCGGCCCTGGCTGCCATCGGCCGGGAACGGGCCGGCCGTCTCGTTCGAGAAGCCGACACAGGACAGCGCCTGGGCGGCGGCGGGTCCGGCAACCGCGGCGAGGGCGCCTGAAAGGACTGCCCGGCGGCGGAGAAGGCGGGGGAGATCGGCGCGGAGGCCGCCATCGTGATCGTGCGTATCGGTCATGCGTCTGCTCCTTTCGGGGTACAACGCACGAGACACGGAGGCCCGTCGAAATTTTTCGTGAGGACGGCCAAGGATTGACCGGGCGCGTGCGTCCTACCAACCGTGATGCGCATGGATACCTCGGACGAGACACTGGCGCGCGAGGCGGCGGGCGGCGACGCGGCGGCGTTCTCGGCGCTGGTGACGCGGCATTATGACCGGCTGTTCCGCTTGTGCTTCCGGCTGACGGGCGTCCGGACCGAGGCAGAGGATCTGTGCCAGGACATCTGCGCGGCCCTGCCCGCCAAGGTCAGGGCCTTTCGCGGCGAGGCGCGGTTCACCACATGGCTGTGGCGGGTCGCGGTCAACGCGGCGAACGACCGGCGGCGGCGGGCGGCGACGCGCGCGCGGACGGCGGATGGCTGGGGCGACGTCGAGGACGCGCGGCGGGCCGAGGCGGCGGAGGCGGCGGCGGCGATGGATTGGCTGGCGCGAGCGATGCGCGCGCTGCCGGACGAGTTGCGGGACACGGTGGCGCTGGTGATGGACGAGATGACCCATGCCGAGGCCGGAGAGATCCTGGGCGTGAGCGAGGGCACGGTGAGCTGGCGGATGTCGGAGGTGAAGAAGCGCCTTCGCGCGATGAAGGAGGCCGTGGATGGCTGAAGAACTCGACGACCTGAAGCGCGCCTTCGAGGCGGCGACGCCCGCGCCCGACGAGGCGCGGAAGCGGGAGAATATCGCGCTGGCGCAGAAAAATTTCGCGGACCTCCAAGGATCGCGCGACGCGGCGCGTCTGACTGTTCGGAAAGGCCGGATGTCCCGGCTTCTGGACGGAGTGAAACCGATGTTCCATGCCCTTTCGACCAAAGGCGCCCTGACCGTGACCACCGCCATCGTGGCGGTGGGGCTGCTCGTGATCCTGCCGAAGGACGCGATGAAGTTGCCCGTCGGCGGCGATGTGCTGACGCAGAGCGAGGGCGCGGCCCCGCCCGCCGTCGAGCAGCCGAAGGTGGCCGACGACGCGTCGGGCGGCGCGACGGGTGCGACCTCCTCCATCGTCGCGGCGGAATCGCTGGCCGAGATGTCCCCTGCCCCGGTTCCGGTGGCGCCGTCGGCCGACGCCTTGTCGCGCCAGCGCTCCGAGGATCTGGCGACCCAGGCGCCTGCCGCCGAAGAGTCCGAGGCCTTCGCCGACGGCGACATGGCCGCGCCGGCGCCGAGCGTCGCGATGCGCGAGAAGCGTCTCGTTGCGCCGGGCGACGGCATGATCGTTCTGCCCGAGAGCGACACCGAGGCCTTCGCGAATGCCGAAACCTCGCCCCTGAAGGTGACGGCGGAGGAGCCGGTGTCGACCTTCTCGATCGACGTCGATACGGCGAGCTATGCCGTGGTGCGCTCCTCGCTGATGGTGGGCGCGATGCCGCCGCGCGAGGCGGTGCGGGTCGAGGAGATGGTGAACTATTTCCCCTACGCCTATCCCGCGCCCGAGGGCGACGATCCGTTCCGGCCTACGGTGACGGTGATGGACACGCCGTGGAACCCGGGCACGCAGCTTGTGCATATCGGCATCCAGGGGACGCTGCTCCCCGTGGCAGACCGTCCGCCGCTCAATCTCGTGTTCCTGATCGACACGTCGGGATCGATGCAGGACGCGAACAAGCTGCCGCTTCTGAAGCAGTCGTTCCGGCTGATGCTGTCCGAGCTTCGGCCCGAGGACGAGGTCTCCATCGTCACCTACGCAGGTTCGGCGGGTCAGGTGCTGGAGCCGACGCGGGCGGCGGAGCGCTCGACGATCCTCGCAGCGCTCGACCGGCTGGAGGCGGGCGGCTCGACCGCCGGACAGGAGGGTCTGCAGCAGGCCTATGCGGTGGCGGAAGGCATGGCGGGCGACGGCGAGGTGACGCGGGTGATCCTGGCGACGGACGGGGACTTCAACGTAGGGCTGTCCGATCCCGAGGCGCTGAAGGACTTCATCGAGGAGAAGCGCGAGGCCGGGACGTACCTGTCGGTGCTTGGTTTCGGGCGCGGCAACCTCGACGATGCGACGATGCAGGCGCTGGCGCAGAACGGGAACGGGACGGCGGCCTATATCGATACGCTGTCGGAGGCGCGGAAGGTGCTGGTCGACCAGTTGACGGGCGCGCTGTTCCCGATTGCGAACGACGTGAAGATCCAGGTGGAGTTCAACCCGGCGGAAATCGCGGAATACCGTCTGATCGGCTATGAGACGCGGGCGCTGAACCGCGAGGACTTCAACAACGACCGGGTGGACGCGGGCGACATCGGCGCGGGTCACACGGTGACGGCTCTCTACGAGGTGACGCCGGTGGGATCCGAGGCGGTTCGCAACGGGCCGTTGCGGTACGGCGAGGCGGCGGCGGTGTCGGACGGGTCGGACGAGCTTGGGTTCTTCAAGCTGCGCTACAAGCGGCCGGGCGAGGCGCAGAGCACCCTGATCGAGGAACCGATCCTGGCAGGACAGGGCGAGGTCTCGGACGACGCACGCTTCTCGGTCGCCATCGCGGGCTTCGGGCAGTTGCTGCGGGGCGGCGAGTACCTGGGGTCCTGGGGCTGGGGCGACGCCATCGCCCTGGCGAACGGCGCGCGAGGGGCGGACCCCTACGGCTATCGCGCCGAGGCGGTCACGCTGATGCGGCTGGCCGAGACGATGGATCGGTGAGACGGGCATGCGAGGGGCGCTGCCCCTCGCGCTCCCCGGCGTAATTCGGGCAAGATGAAGGGGGCGGGTTTCCGCCCTCTTTTCGTTCAGAGGCGGGTCAGGACGACGCCGCCGAGGATCAGGACGGCGGCGAGCGCCTTGACCCTGTCCATACGCTCGTGGAAGGCCAGCCAGCCGATGAGGACGGCGAAGAGGATCGAGGTCTCGCGCAGCGCGGTCACGAGGGGGATCGGCGCCTGCGTCATCGCCCAGACGGCGATCCAGTAGGCGCCGTAGGAGAAGATCGCTGCCACCGCGCCGAGACGCCAGGCGGACCAGGGCGCGCGGATGACGCCGGGACCGCGGAGCGCCATCGTCACGGGCGTGAACATCACCGCGTCGAGGATGAAGAGCCAGGCGACGTAGGCGGTGGCGTCGCCCGAGACACGGGCGCCCACGCCGTCGACCAGCGAATAGCCCGCCGTCATCGCCGCCGAGCCGAGAGCGAGAGGGATGAGGCGTCGGGATTCGCCGGAGCGGATTGCGCCGTGGCCCATGGCGAGGATGCCGAGGCCGAGGACGAGGATCGCCACAACGTCGAGCTGACGGAGGGGGTCGTCGAGGACCACTGCGCCGATGGCGAGAACGGCGAGCGGGGCCGCACCGCGCGCGATGGGATAGACGCGCGAGAGGTCGCCGTTCTCGTAGGCGAAGGCGAGGAAGATCTTGTAGCCCGAGTGAAACACGCCCGAGGCGAGAAGCCAGAGCCATGCCTCGGCCTTCGGCACGGGCGAGACGAAGGCCACGATCACAGCCAGTCCCCCCTGCACGAGGGTCATGATGAGCATGCTGGTGACCTTCGCCGTCCCGATGCGGATGATCGCGTTCCAGGTGGCATGGAGGAGCGCGGCGCCGAGGACCGCGAAGAAGACCGTGAGGCTCATGTCCTCCGGTAGCGCCGCGCCGGAAGCGCCGCAAGCGGGGACGATGCCGTGGGCTCTTTTTACCGTCCCGCCCGCGTGATAGCGGGGTCGGCATGTGGGAGATCTTCCTCAAGACGCTGCCGTTCTTCGCGGTGATCGGCCTTGGCTATGCCTCGGGCCGGGCGCGGTTCTTCACCGAGGAAGCGACGGCCTACCTGACGAAGTTCGTCTTCTATTTCGCGCTGTCGGCGATGATCTTCCGCTTCGTGGCGACGCTCGAGATCGGTCAGATCCTCGACTGGACGTTCATCGCGGCCTACCTGAGCGCCACCATCGTCGTGTATTTGATCGCGACGGCGGTCGCATCCTTCCGGGGGATCGGGCTGGCGGTCGGCGCCGTCGAGTCGCAATGCGCGGTGATCGGCAACGTGGGCTTCCTGGGCGTGCCGATGTTCGCGCTTCTCCTCGGGCCCGAGGCGCCGCGGCCGGTCATCATCATGCTGACCTGCGACCTGATCGTGTTCTCGTCGCTGATCGTGATCCTCATCACCGTGTCGCGCGAAGGGCGGCTGTCGCTGGGGATCCTCAAGACGGTGCTGCTGGGGCTGGTGAAGAACCCGATGATCGTGTCCATCGTCCTTGGCATGGTGTGGTCGTCGTGGAAGCTGCCGATGCCGCAGCCGGTGGACGAGTTCCTGGTGCTTCTGGGAGCCGCCGCCACGCCGGGGGCGCTTTTCGCCATCGGCGCCTCGCTGGCGTCTCGGTCGGCCGAGCGGATGTCGGTGGCGCTGTGGCTGTCGTTCTGCAAGCTGGTCCTGCATCCGGCCGCGGTCTTCGTGACCGCAATCCTGATCTTCCCGGTCGACGCCTTCGCGGCGAAAGTCATGGTGGCCGCCGCCGCCCTGCCCGTCGCGGGCAACATCTTCATCCTTGCGCAGCATTACGGTGTTGCGCCGCAGCGCGTGTCGTCGGCGATCCTCGTGTCGACGGCGATCTCGGTCGTGACGGTGGCGGCCGTCATCGCCTGGCTGAGTCCGTTCTGATGATCTGGGTCGATGCCGATGCCTGCCCCGTCAAGGCCGAGGTCGAGCGCGTGGCGACGCGTCGGCAGGTGAAGGTCGCGATGGTGTCGAACGGGGGCATCCGGCCATCGCCCAATCCGCTGATCGAGAGCGTCTACGTCGCCTCGGGCGCGGACGAGGCGGACAAGCACATCGCCGAGCATTGCGGGCCGGGCGACGTGGTCGTGACGAATGACATGCCCCTGGCAGCGAAGTGCGTGGCGGCTGGCGCGGTCGTCCTGAAGCCGAACGGCGAGAGGCTGACCGAGCGGAACATGGGCGAGGCGCTGGCGATGCGCGACCTCGCCGCCGACCTGCGCGCGGCGGATCCGTTCCGTCAGGGCGGCGGCAAGGGGTTCAGCAAGGCGGACCGGTCGCGGTTCCTCGAGGCTCTGGAGCGGGCGCTGCGCTGAATTTCGCGACTCCGGCGAAAAGGCATTGGCGGTTCCTCTCTCTCACATTACGTTTATATCAACGTAATTGACAGGGAGATTCGAAATGGCCACCCCGAAGAACATGATCTGCGTCTGGTACGACAAGGATGCCGAGGCCGCGGCGCGCTTCTATGCCGAGACGTTCCCGGATACGACGGTCGATGCCGTGTACCGGGCGCCCTCCGACTATCCGTCCGGGAAGGCGGGCGATGTTCTGACCGTCCTGTTCACCGTCATGGGCATTCCCTGCATCGGGCTGAACGGCGGGACGACGTTCAAGCAGAGCGAGGCCTTCTCGTTCCAGATCGCGACCGACGACCAGGACGAGACGGACCGCTACTGGGACGCCATCGTCGGCAACGGCGGACAGGAGAGTGCCTGCGGCTGGTGCAAGGACAAGTGGGGCGTCAACTGGCAGATCACGCCGCGCACGCTGACCGAGGCCATGGCGGCGGGCGGCGACGAGGCGAAGCGCGCCTTCACGGCGATGATGGACATGGGCAAGATCGACGTCGCGGCGATCGACGCGGCCCGGCGCGGCTAGGTCAGGCGGGGCCAGGTCAGGCGGGGCGGAGGATCTTCTCCATCTTTCGCCCGTTCGCCAGTTCGTCGACGAGCTTGTCGAGGTAGCGGATCTCGCGCATCGTCGGCTCTTCGATCTCCTCGACCCGGATCCCGCAGATGAGGCCGGTGATCTGCGTCCGCGCCGGGTTCATCGCGGGCGCGCGGTCGAAGAAGGTCTCGAAGTCGGTGCCGTCGGCGATGACCGTTTCGAGCGCCTTCCGGTCATAGCCGGTGAGCCAGCGGATGATCTCGTCGACCTCTTCCTTCGTGCGGCCCTTGCGCTCGGCCTTGGCGACATAGTGCGGATAGACCGAGCCGAAGCTGGCGGTGTAGATCCGGTGTTTCTTCACGACAATCCTCCTCGCCCGCCCGACCTTTCCATTACGCCGCGTCGCAGGACTGCGGGCAAGAGCGAGGTGGGTCTTTTCCCGGACCTCGGAGCGGGCTAGTTGCGGGGGATGCGTATCGATGCCGCCCCTACCCCGGCGCCTTTCGTGGGCGCTCTCTGGGCCATGCTGGCCGTCGCGTGCTTCAGCACGACCGACGTGCTGGTGAAGTTCCTGTCGGACGGATACGCGCTTTACGAGGTGATGTTCATCCGGACGCTGTTCGGGATCCTGTTCCTTCTGGGCGTCATTCTGCCCCTGACGCGGGCGAGCCTTCGGATCTCGCGGGTGTGGCTGCATCTGGCGCGGGGGCTGTGCGTCTTCGTGGCGAACCTGTTCTTCTTCCTCGGCCTCGCCGCCATGCCCCTGTCCGAGGCGACGGCGATCTTCTTCGTCAGCCCGCTTCTGATCTCCGCCTTCTCGGTGTGGTTCCTGCACGAAACGGTCGGGCCGAGGCGGTGGATCGCCATTGCGGTCGGTCTCGTCGGCGTCGTCGTCGTGCTGCGTCCGGGGACGGAGGCGTTTCAGGCCGCGGCCCTGCTGCCGCTCTTCGCGGCGACGGGCTATGCGCTTCTGCACACCATCACGCGGGCGATCGGGGCAACCGAGAACGCGACGGCGATGGCGTTGACGATCCAGTTGACGTTCCTCGTCATTTCGGGGGCGGCGGGGATGTTGCTTGGACATGGTGGATACGATGTCTTCGACCACCCTTCGGCGCATTTCCTTTTGAGAGCCTGGACCTGGCCGGCGACGAGCGATGTCTGGCTTCTGGCGCTTCTGGGCGTCAGCTCGGCCATGGGCGGCTTCTCGATCAGCGAGGCGTTCCGCCGGGCGGAGGCGGCTTTCGTCGCACCCTTCGAATATATCGCATTGCCGATGGCGGTGTTCTTCGACCTGACGGTCTTCGGTGTCCTGCCAGATACCGTTGCCTTCGCGGGCATCGCGCTGATCCTCGTCTCCGGCCTCGTCCTGATCTGGCGCGAGGCAGTGGCGCGGCGGCGCGAGGTGCTGGACGCGCCGAACCGTCTCTGAGACAAGGGCCGAAAGGCAGTCTGGAGGCAGGGATGGTCAGGGCAGTCGTCTGGGACATCGGCAACATCTTCGCGCGTTGGGAGCCCGAGGCGCACTATGACCGGCTGATCGGGCGCGAGCGGCGCGAGAGGCTGTTCGCCGAGACCGCGCTGCACCGGATGAACGAAGCCATCGACCTCGGGACATCGTCGCGGGACGCGGCCTATGCGCACGCCGAGTTGCACCCGGACTGGAGTGACGAGATCCGGCGCTGGAGCGACGACTGGGAAGAGACCTTTCGGACGGCGGTGCCGGGAACGGCCGAGGTCTTTCGCGAGGTAAAGGCCGCTGGCATGCCCTGCGTGTCCCTGTCCAACTTCGGACCCGACACGATGGAGCGCGCGAAGGCGCTGCACCCGGTGCTGCGCGAGTTCGACCGCGAATTCGTCTCTGCGCATCTGGGCGTCGCGAAGCCCGACCCGGCGATCTACGAGGCGCTTGAGGTCGGGATGGGCCTGTCGGGGGCAGAGCTGATCTTCACCGACGACAAGCCCGAGAACCTTGCGGCCGCCGAGGCGCGGGGCTGGAAGACGCATCTTTTCACCGAAGCGGACGGATGGCGCGCGCGGCTCGTGGCGGAGGGTGTCCTGCCGGGCGGCGGGGCATGATCTGGCCTTGGGTGCTGGGCGGCGTCGCGCTGGCCGTGGCGGCCGCGCCGGCCATCGCCGAGGCGATGCGAATGCCGGTGACGACGCGGCGCCGATCCGAGGCGCCGGGCGAGATCGCAGAACTTCCGGGCGGGGCCACGCACTATCGCTGGACGGGCTCGGACGGAGACCCGGTGGCGGTCTGCATCCACGGACTGTCGACGCCCTCCTACGTCTTCGCAGCGACCGAGCGCAGTCTCGCGCGGCTGGGCTATCGCGTGCTGACCTACGACCTTTACGGGCGCGGCTATTCCGAAAGGGCGCGCGGCGCGCAGGGAGTCGATTTCTTCCTGCGGCAGTTGCGCGAGCTTCTGCGGGACCAGGCCGTGACGGGTCCGCTGACGGTCCTGGGCTACAGCATGGGCGGTCAGATCGCGGCGGCCTTCGCGGCCGAGGAGGCGTCGCGCGTCGAGGCGCTGATCCTGATTGCGCCGGCGGGTCTCGTGCCGGCCGAGAAGACGGAGTCGGGCTGGCTGTGGCGCGCGCCGCTGATCGGCGGCTGGCTGACGCGCGTGCTGGGCGGCATCGCGTTGAGACGCGAGTTGATCGAGAACCGCTCGACGCCGACGGTCATCCCCGACTTCGAGGACCGTCAGGCCGCCGAGACGCGGACGCGCGGCTATCTGCCCGCCCTTCTGTCGTCGCGGCGGCATCTTCTGGCCCATGCCTCGCACGGCGATCATGTGCGCATCCGCGACCACGGCACGCGCGTGCTGGCGATCTGGGGGGCGGAGGATCCGGTGATCCCGCTGGCCGCGATGGGCAAGCTCGCCTCGCTCAACCCGCGGGCGCGGCATGAGCAGATCGCCGGCGCCGGGCACAACCTTCTTCAGACCCATCCCGCACAGGTGGCCGAGGCGCTGCGGACGTTCCTGGCGCCCTAGGCCGGCACGACGGGAAGGTCGCGCCGCTCTTCACGGACAGGCAAGTGGATGATCGCGCTGAAGGCGCCGATGCCCACGCCGATCCACCAGACCATCGTGTAGCCGCCGGTGAGGTCGTACATGCGTCCGCCGAGCCAGACACCGAGGAACGAGCCCAACTGGTGGCTGAGGAAGACGAAGCCGTAGAGCGTGCCCATGAAGCGCAGCCCGTAGAGATGCGCGACGAGGCCCGAGGTCAGCGGCACGGTCGCGAGCCAGAGCGCGCCCATGAAGGCCGAGAACAGCAGGACCGACGCCGGCGTGATGGGGGCGAGGATGAAGGCCGCCGCGACGATGGTTCGCAACGTGTAGATCCCCGCCAGCAGGTACTTCTTGGTATAGCGCTTGCCGAGCCAGCCCGCCGTCAGCGTGCCCACGATATTGAAGAGACCGATGAGCGAGATCGCCGCCGCTCCGAGCGCCGAGGTCGTGGTGATCCCGATGGAGTGCAGCACGCCGCCCTGCATGATGGGGCCGCACATCTCGGTCACCAGGGCCGGGAAGTGGGCGGTAATGAAGCCGAGCTGGTAGCCGCAGGAGAAGAAGCCGAGGAAGATCATGCCGTAGGACGGGTCACGGAAGGCGCGGCGCAGGACGGTGCCCATGCTTTCCTCGAGTTCGGCCTTCGACACGGCGGGCGCGCGGATCATCGGCAGGACTGCGAGGGCCGCGAGGATCAGTCCGGCGAAGACGACGAAAACCGACTGCCACGGCATGACGGCGAGGAGGCTTTCCGCCACGAGCGGGCCGACCACCTGCCCCGCCGAGCCTGCGGCGGTGGCAATTGCCAGCGACATCGAGCGGTTCTCGTCCGACGAGGCCCGGCCCACGATGGCGAGGATGACGCCGAAGCCCGTCCCCGCGATGCCGAAGCCGACAAGGACCTCGAGGCTCTGCATGACGTAAGGGGTCGTCGCGACGGACGACAGCGTGAGGCCGGTGGCGTAGAGAAGGGCGCCGAGGATGATGGCCTTCCGGTCGCCGATCTTCTCGGCCATCGCGCCGAAGAGCGGCTGGCCGATGCCCCAGAACAGGTTCTGGATCGCGATGGCGAGCGAGAACTCCGCCCGCGCCCAGCCGAATTCCTCGGCGATGGGGATCTGGAAAATCCCGAAGGACGAGCGGGCGGCGAAGCTGACGAGGACGAGGATGCAGCCCGCGATCAGGACGGGCGTGAAGAGAGGCGCGGGCGGTTTCATGCGTTTCGTGTCTGCGCAATCCCCGGCTGGGTCAAACGCAATTTATTGATGCCAGCGTTGACGGTACGCGATGGATCAGGCGGCAGGGAAGAGGCGTGCGAGCACCTGCCGCGCGGCCTCGGGGATCGGCATGGGACGGTGGGTGCCACGGACGACGTGGACGTGAACGAAGCGTCCGTCCGCGGCGGCCGTGCCGGAGCCTTCGGCGAAAAGGCCGATGTGGTAGACGGCGGAGGTCGTGCCCAGATGCGCGATGCGGAGCCCGGCATCGACCCAGCCCGGGAACGCCAGTTCGGAATGGTAGTGGCAGCCGGTTTCGGCGACGAGGAAATAGGCCTCGGCGCCGGTCTCCGCGAGGAGGCCTTCCTCGATCAGCCAGCCGTTCACCGCCGTGTCGAAGAGCGCGTAGTGGACGGCGTTGTTCATGTGGCCGTATTGGTCGTTGTCCATCCAGCGGGTTTGGAGGCGGCGGAACACCGGATAGTCGTCGCGGCGCGACGCGGGCGTCCGCGTCATACGGCGAGCATCCTCAGCCCCTTTGTCACGTCGACCCGGACGGCGAGGCGAAGTCCCGGCTCGTCTCCCGCGCGGAGGGCGGCGAGGATCTGGCGGTGCGCTTCGGGCGGGGTGCCCTGCCGCATCCGACCGTAGAGCTTGCGCATCGTCGGGCCGAGCTGGAGCCACACGGTTTCCGCCATCTGGAGCATCGCCGGCGCCTGGGCGCGAAGGTAGAGCGTGCGGTGGAATTCGAGGTTGCGGCGGATGTAGGCCACCGCGTCGCCCTTCGCGACGGCCTCGGCCACGGTGGAGTTGATCGCCGTCAGCCGGTCGATGAGGGCCAGGTGCGCGCGCGGCAGGGCGCGGCTGGCGAGTTCGGTCTCGATCAGCGCGCGAAGGGCGGCCAGTTCCTCGATGCGCTCGTTGGTCAGTTCGGGCGTCGAGACGCGTCCCGAGGCCGAGAAGGTCAGCGCGCCCTCGGCCACGAGGCGGCGGACGGCCTCGCGCGCGGGGGTCATCGAGACGCCAAAGTCCTTGCCGATGCCCCGAAGCGTCAGCGCGGCGCCCGGTTCGATCTCACCGTGCATGATCTGGCCGCGCAGGCTGCGGTAGACCTGGTCGTGGGCCGAGGGCCGTGGCTCGATGGTTCGGGTCATGGGCGCGAGTGTGATCACAGCGCCCCCGGCCCGTCAATCGGCCGAGAAGCGGAAGCGATGGAGCGCCGCGCCCTCGCGCCGAAGCCATGCGCGCGGCGCGGCGTAGGTCGGGCAGAGCGCGCAGACCTCTGCCCAGAAGGCGGGTGAGTGGTCCATGCGCGCCAGATGGGCGACCTCGTGCGCCGCGACGTAGTCCAGCACCTCGGGCGGGGCGAGGATCAGGCGCCACGAGTACATCAGGTTGCCGTCGGTCGAACAGGAGCCCCATCTCGACCGGGTGTCGCGCAGGGTCAGGCGGGAATAGCTGCGGCCGAGCGCCCTGGCGTGGCGATCCGAGGCCTGCGCCAGCCGGTCGCGGGCAAGCGACTTCAGAAGCGCCGCGATGGCCGGACCCTCACGGCCCGCAGGCGCGGTTATGGACGACGGCAGGAGACGCGCCGACCGGCCCGTGCCCGGGACAACGCGGCGGGCGATGCCCTCCACCGGCACCTCGGCGCCTTCGGTCACCCGCACCTCGTCCGGTCGCCGCGACAGGGCGCCCGCGATCCAGTCGGATTTCTCCTCGACGAAGCGGCGCGCCTCGCGGTCGGACACGCCGGGCGGCAGCGTCAGCGTCACCTTTCCATCGAGCGAGGACACCCGGAGCGACAGACGCCGCGCACGCCGCGACCGGCGCAGTTCGACCGCCGTCCCCTGCCCGTCTGCCAGTCTGATGAGACCCTCGCCCATGCGCGGCACGCTAGCCGCCCCGCGGTCGTTTCGCCAGAGGTCCCGGAAAGCCTTTGACAGTGCCCCGCCAGTGTGGCAGGTGGCGCGTCGATCCTAGAGACAGACAGGAAAGTGAGCGACAATGCCCAAAGAAGACTGGGGCACGAAGCGTGTTTGTCCGACCACGGGCAAGCGTTTCTACGACCTGAACAAAAGCCCGATCGTCAGCCCCTATACGGGCGAGGTCGTGTCTCTCGAGACCGGCAAGGGCCGGCGCAGCCTCGTGGCCGACAAGCCCGACCGCTCGGCGAAGCCGGAGGAACCGTTCGAGGAAGACGATATCGTCCTGGACGACGAGGATGACAGCGCCGATCTCGGCGACGACGTTCTCGAGGACGACGACGACGAGGACGATGTCTCGCTTGACGACATCGCGGACGTCAGCGCAGACGACGAAGACTGACCGTTTTTTGGCTTGCGCCGAAAGGGCGGAGCCATTAACTCACGCTGGCGCGGAGCGATCCGCGCCAACCCGGATGGGGCCTTAGCTCAGTTGGGAGAGCGCTTGCATGGCATGCAAGAGGTCAGGGGTTCGACCCCCCTAGGCTCCACCAAATCCTCTGAATTCTCCCTTGGCAGCCAGTCGCGAACTGGCCCTTGACGTCGTGATGGCTGCGGGTGGGCGCCTCCTGCGGAATGCGCGCACACCTGTCGATCCGCGCAACCTCCGGCAGGACGAGGTCGGCCGGCTTGTCAGTCCTGACGGCTGTCGCTTTCCATCAGGATGGGCGACCCTCGGTCTGATCGCTGGGGTCCTCGTCGGCTTCCGAAGCGCCGGACAAGCGCTGAGCGAACCAGAAGATGGTGGCCGAGCCGATCAGGGCCAGGCATCCGCTGACGACGTAGATCAGGAAGGCCATCAGGAGGGATGCGCCGAGGATCAGCGCCACGACGGCGGCGGCACAGGCAAAGATCAACGCGATCAGCGCGAAACGCACCATGTCGAAACAGCCGCCCCCGTCAGCCCCAGTACACCTTTCATAGCGCGATACGCCACCAATGGCGATTCCATACTGGTGACGGCGGTTGCGGCGCCCGACGATTCGGGTCCGCCACAATTCGAGCGGTCATTTTCGAATTACGAATACGCTCAAAGCTTCAGCGGAAATCCGCGATGACTTCTGCAAGTCAAGGCATTCGGCGGATCGCGACCTGCGTGAATGATCTTCATTTGCGCTGAATACGGCAATATCAGGGCCGCTCTAGGCGGCTTTTCGCAACTGCAGAAACTTTGGCTGTCGCCTCGCCCAACTCCGCCATAAGCCTTGAGTCGGGTGTGGGATGCATGGTGCGCGAAGCGGCCATGAGGATCGGGAGCGTGTCGATAACCGCACTCCGACAGCCGGGACGAGTCCGCTGTCAGATGCCGCCCCATACCCTCATGTAGCTGCTTCCAATAGAGAATATGACCGGAGGCCGCTTCGCATGAAGAGCCTACGCATGAATGAAGCCATCAAGATGACGCCTGCGGACGGTCAGGCGGGCATTCGTACCGACGCCCACTCGGTCCGGTTCCATCAAGGCGCGCTGAAACGCGCATTCGACCTCGTTTTCGCGTTGATGCTCCTGCCGATAATTGCGCCTGTGATTCTCGCATTGGCCATCGCGGTAAAGCGCGATGGCGGCCCGGCTTTCTTCGGCCATAGGCGCGTGGGTCGAGACGGCAAGTTGTTCCGCTGCTGGAAGATCCGCACCATGGTGGTGGATGCGGACCGGAAGCTGAGCGACCTGCTGGCAAGCGACCCCCAAATCGCGGCGAAGTGGCAACGCGACTTCAAGCTCGACCGGGATCCGAGAACGACCTCCTTCGGTCAGTTCCTCAGAGAGACAAGCCTCGACGAGCTGCCCCAGATCTGGAACGTCCTGACGGGCGAGATGAGTTTCGTCGGACCGCGTCCGGTCGTTCCGGACGAGTTGAAGAAGTACGGCGCGCAGGTCTGGGCCTATCATGCCTGCGTTCCGGGGATCACGGGCCTTTGGCAGGTCTCGGGACGCAACGACATCAGCTATGACGAGCGTGTCAGGCTCGACGCCCTGTATCTGCAGAACAAGTCGCTGATGCTGGACCTCAAGGTCCTTGCAATGACGGTCATTTCGGTCGCCGGCAGGACGGGCAAGTAATGCCGCTCACCGTGACCCGAGGCGTCGACCGGCGCGAGTTCATCCTGGGTGCGACTGCGGCAGGCATCGCCAGTCAGGCCGTCGGTCAGCAGGCGACAGCCCTGGCGCCGGCGCAAGGCCGGTTCGGCGCCCAGACCCACTTCGGGCACATCGACTGGTCCAAGGATGTCGTCGGGACGCTCGGAGCTCGGGGGATCCATCTGACCCGGATCCGCGACGAGCTGTTCTGGAACCTTCTCGAACCCGAGCGAGGCGTCTACGACTGGACCTACGGCGACCGGGTCATGTCCGACCTGGCCGCGACCGGCGCGCGCGTGATCCTTGGCTTCGGCTTCGGAAATCCGCTCTACAACTCGCCGGGGCACTCCTTTCCCGACACCGACGAGGCGCGGACGGCCTTTGCCGACTATGTCTACGCGGCCCTGGACCGCTATGCAGGAGCGGCGGGAAAGTACCCCGGCCTCATCGCGGGCATCGAAGTCTGGAACGAAGCGAACGGCAACTGGAACGGCGGGTACGGGCAGCGAGAGATGGCTTTCCTGCTCGCGGAGCTGACCGGCCGCGTTTTTCAGCGCGTCCGGGCGGATAGCTCGTTCGACGGGATCCCCGTGCTGGGATGCGCCGCCGTCGGTGTGCCGCTTCGCTTCATCGACAGGTGCTTCGCCCAGGGAATCGGCTCGTCGATCGACAAGGTCGTGGTGCACCCCTACGGCTCGCCCGAAGCTTTGCTGAAGGAAGTCACCTGGCTTCGCGACCGCCTCGACCAGAACGGCCACGAGCAGGCGATCTGGGCCACAGAGTTCGGCAATCTCACCTCCGCCGACGACATGGTAAAGACACTGGCGGCAGTGGCGGCCGCTCCGCTCGAGGTCGCGAGTTACTATCTCTCGAAATCGGACGATCACTTCGCCTCGGGACTGATGGATGCCCGAAATCGCCTCACCCGTGTCGGTCAGGCGTGGACCGCTTGGGCGGACATCCTGAGCACATCCACCTTCATCGAACGTGAGACTCTGTCGCGGCGGCTGTACTCGCTCCGGTTCCGCACGGCGGATGGTTCGACGCTGCGGGTCTGCTGGTCAAGGTGGGGGTCTGCCCCGCTTGCCGTCGCCGGAGCGCACGTTGCCCGCGATGCCTTTGGCCGAAAGGTCCCGACGCAACAGCAGTATGACGTCGACGTGGCTCCGCTGATCCTCGTCGGCGACGCCGTCCTGGCCAGCGCCCCGGGCGACAGACGGGTGCTGGCCGAAGCCTTCGACGACTTCGATCTTTCGCCCGGACGCAACGGGTGGAGCTATCACTCCCGCACCGTCGACCGGACCGAGGAGATGGAGCCTGGATACGGAAACGATCGGGGCACGTCATGGGGCCTGGCGGCGGGGGGAGCGGCTTCGCTGACCGCACATGGAGCGCACCCGGGCGTCGTCGGCGGGGTTCCGGTCGAGGCGGTGCGCCGGTGGACCGCACCATGCTCGTGCGCCGCCACCCTTTCTGGCTCGGCCATGCGGGGGGCGGACGGAGACGGTGTCGACGTGTCGATCCTGAAGAACGGCGAGCCGGTCTTCGTGCGGCACGCGCTTTTGGACGGAACCGCTGAGTTCGACGTGGGCCTCGACATCGCCGAGGGCGATCACGTCGATTTCGTCACCGCTCCACGCGCCGACCAGCATTTCGATTTCACGCGATGGAATATTCTCATCTCGACCGCACAACCCGAAGCCGCGCTTGAGGGCGCGGTGCAGGCCAATCAACAAGGTGAGGCTGTCCATGGGACGCTCTGAACCGTACTACTCGGTCCCCTCCGCGCGGACCGAACCCGCCATGACCGGCACACAGGATCTCGAATCGCTCGGCGCGCGGCAGGCCCTGGACGCGCTCTGGCGGGGCAAGATGCTCATCGCCGCCATCGCCGCTGCAGGGGCGATCCTCGCCCTCGCCTTCGCTCTTGTGATGACGCCCACCTACGACGGCAGGGTCCGCATCGCTCTCGAGACCCGCAACATGGCGCAGGACGCGGGGGCCGGCCAGAACGAGGAAACCGAGATCAGCAACGCGACGTTCCTGACCGAGATGCAGGTGCTTCGCTCGCCTGTCCTGCTCGCCAAGGTGGCAGAGGAACTGAACCTCGCCTCGGTGCCCGAATTCGGCGCGGCCGATGCGCCGGCCTTGCCCTGGTTCTCGGACGGCGAGGCGCTGGCGCCGGTCTCTCCCCAGCAGGTCGTGGAGCGTCTCGGCAAACACGTTCAGGTTCTGCGCGACGGAACGTCCTATGTCATCACGATCGTGACGACGTCGGAGGATCCCGAACTGGCCGCAGCGATCGGCAACGAGGTGGCCGAACAATACATCGCGTGGCAGCACGGACGGCGGCAGACATCGCTGCTGCGAATGACGGATTGGCTTGAGACCCGGATCGAAACCATCCGCGCGCAACTGGAGGAGGCGGAAGAGCGCGTCGCCTCGACGAGATCGAGCAACCTCGCCGAAAGCGGCGTGACGCAGGGCGCCCTGGAAACGAGGCTGGCCAGTACAAACGACGAATTGACGCGGCTTCGGACGGAGTTGGCGGCGCATGAGGTTCGGTTCGAGGAATTCGAGCGGCTCAAGGCGGCGGGTTCGGATGCGGCGACCGCAGTGCCCGCTGAAAGCGACACGATCTCGAGCCTGAAGCAGAGGCTCGCGGAACTTGGCGCGAACAAGGTCGACATGATCGCCAACGCGGGAAGCGGCACCGACCGGATCGATCGCATCGAGGAATACGAGACCATCGTCCGGCAGGAGTTGTCGGCTGCGATCGAGACGCAACTCTCGAGCCTCAGGAATATCGCGGTCCGCCAGGTCGAGCTTGCCTCGGCGGAGGTCCGGAACATCGAGGAACAGCTTCAGACACTTTCGGAAGGCTCCCTGGTTCTCAGGCAACAGGAACGCGAGGTGTCGTCGCTTCAGGACGTCTACAGCAACCTCCTTACCTTGAGAAACCAAAGCGACGCGCGGCAGCCGATGCCCGTCGTCGAAGCCAGCCTTCTGGCCACCGCCGACGTGCCGGGCGACCCGAGTTCGCCGAGGACGAAGCTGATCGTGGTGATCGGCGGTCTTCTTGGCCTCTTGATCGGCCTTGGCTGGATCGGGTTCCGGCATCTGACGAACCCGGGCCGGCTTCTGCGCGAAACGGTCGAAAGGGAATTCAGGCTTCCGCTCCTCGCGGAAGTGCCGCGCGGCAAACTGGGCGGGGGTGGCGTGTCGGAGTGGATGCATCGTCCCGAGGGCGTCGCCTTCGTCGAGGCCATGCGGCAGGTCCGGACTTCGCTTCTGTTCTCGGCGACGAGCGAGCCGAAGGTCGTGATGGTCACCAGTGCCGACGCAGGCGACGGCAAGACGACGATGACCATCGCCCTTGCAACGCTCTACGCCAGTGTCGGCAAGCGAGTCCTCGTGCTGGACGGAGATCTGAGGCGGTCGAACCTGACGTCGCTGACGACCAAGAACGAGGAGCAGAACCTGACGGCGCTTCTCAACGGCGACGTGTCGGTGGAAGAGTCGATCGTGCTGGACCCGGACCTGAAGTTCGATGTCCTGACCTTCGCCAACTCGATGACGCCCGCTTCGGTCGACGCCTTGTCGATGCCGTCGTTCGAGGCGTTGATAAGGCGGTTGCGCGCGAGCTACGACCTAGTCCTCATCGACACCCCGCCGGTGTCCTTCGCGTCGGATGCCCTCGTCATTGGCACCCTGGTCGATGCGTCCCTCTTCGTGACGCGCAACGGCGGGACGAGGCTCGACTCCGTGCGGCGTGCGCTGTCCCGGTTGCTGGAAATGAAGATTCCGCTTGCGGGCGTGATCGACAACATGACGTCCGAAACGTCCATGCAGACGCGCTATCCCTCGGACCCACGTCCCGACACCTGGCAGCGCCCGCTCAGCTCGAATGCCGTCCAGTACCGGCAGTCCGTGGCCTACCAGGTCCCGGCGGAGAATTTCCATTCCGCGCGCTCGATTGGTCCCCGCAGGATGGGCAGGCCATGAGCGACGGACGTCAGCCAGTGATTTCGCTCGTGGTCGCGACCATCGGCGAGACGCCGCATCTCGCACGGCTCGCGCGGTCGCTGGGAGCGCAGGAGTTCCGCGATTTCGAGGTGATCGTCGTGAACCAGGGAGCCGAGCGCGCCCTCGACGACTTCGAGGCCGCGCTTCCCGACTGGGTCGCGCTGACCAAACTCCGATCCGCGCGGGGGCTGTCTAGGGCGCGCAACGTCGGCCTGAAGGCAGCGCGTGGGCGGCTCGTCGCCTTTCCCGATGACGATTGCTGGTATCCGCAACACCTCCTCGGTCACGTCGCCTCTTCGTTCGGTGCGGAGGAGGATCTGGACATTCTCACCTGCGCCACGCGTGACGCGGAAGGGGCGCATTCGAACGGAACCTTCCTGGCGCGTTCCGAGCCCCTGACGCATCGCAACGTCTGGAAGGCCGGAAATTCGAACGGCATTTTCCTGCGCCTCGCGCCGGCCCTTGCCGTGCACGGGTTCGACGAGACCCTTGGCGCTGGCTCGGGCTCGCCCTTCGGCTCGGGCGAAGAGACCGACCTGCTCCTCCGGCTGATCCGTGAGGGGTCGCGCGGTCGTTTCGATGCGGACCTCTTTGTGCATCACGATCAGGTGGACCGAACGCCCGACGCCGGCGCCCTGCGGCGCGCCCGCCTCTATTCGACGGGCTACGGGCGCGTCCTGAGGCTGCACAGATACACTCCGGCCTTCGCTGCCTACCGCGCCGTCAGAAGCGTGACGGCGGCACTTCTGGCCGGAGGACGCGGACATGTGAGGGAGGGTCAGCGGCGCCTGATCTGGGCGGCCGGGATACTCAGGGGCTACGCCGCCCCGCTTGAGACGGCGACGGGCTCCATGCGTCCCGATGTCTTCGCTGCCTCTGCGGGAGACTAGCGATGGGATACGCGAGAGATGTCGTGGACAGCGTCCAGTATCTGGCAAACCGGTCACGGGACGCTTTCGAGGCCGGCTGGCGGCGCGAGACAGCGCAGCGTTCGCCCTACCAGGCGTGGAACGACCGGCACGAGGCGATCTTCGTCCACATACCGAAGGCGGCCGGGCAGTCGGTCAAGGCTGCCCTGGGTCTCGAGGACGATCCCAGGTTTGGCCATATCTCGGCGGAAGGGCTGCGTCACGCCGATCCCGACCGCTTTGCGCGCTACACGAGCTTCGCCGTCGTGCGCCATCCCGTCGACCGTCTGCGATCCGCGTTTCACTACCTGACGTCCACGACACCCTACGCCCACGACCGGGCCTGGGCCCGGCGGCATCTGTCCGGCATCCAAAGCTTCCCCGAGTTCGTGGAGCGGCTGAACAACCCGCTCTTCCGGGCCCGCGTCATGCCCTGGATCCACTTTCGGCCGCAGGCTCACTTCGTGACGGACACCGATGGCAGCCTCATCGTGGACCGAATCTTCCAGCTTGAGACCCTGGATACCTCGTTCGCCGAGTTCTGCCGGGAGATCGGTATCCATCGGCCCCTCGGCACGGCGAACGCCAGCAGGCCGCAGGGTCGGGACGGCGGCCTCGACGCGGACCAGAGAAAGATCGTGCAGGGCCTCTACCAGGAGGACTTCGACCTTCTGGGGTTCGCTCCGTGAGCGCCGTCATGAGCAAACGAGCCGTCACGTCCATTGCGCCGGGGCGCCGCTCGACATGACGTTCGAAAGCACCGTCTCTTCCGGCTCCGGCCCCCGCCACACGCGAGCGGGAGTAAGGAAGTACCTGACCAACGCGGGAGCGTTGATCCTCGAGCGCGCCGCATTCGCCGGCATAAACCTCGTCGTCGGCATGTTTGTCGCGCGCTATCTGGGGCCCGGGGACTTCGGGCTGTTCAACGTGCTGATTTCCGTCGTCACCATTTTGGCGGCGGTCGCGAAGCTGGGGCTCGACGGTATCCTCGTGCGCGAACTTCTTGTCCGCGCCGAAGACCGACGGCTCGACCTGAGCGTCGCGTTCTGGCTGATGGCGGCCAGCTCGGTCGTCTTCTCGTTCGGCCTGATCGCCGCGATGGTGATGTCGGGCGTGTCGCAGGATGTCGTGATCTACACCGCGCTCGCCTTGTCGCTCGTCGCGGTTCAGCCGTTCACCGTGATCGACATGGCCTTTCAGGCCGACGTCCGCGCGGGCATCCCGGCGGCCTCGCGCGTCGCCGTCATGCTGGTCGGGGCGGCGCTGAAAGTCCTTGCGGTCGTCTCGGGCGCCCCGCTCCTTGCCTTCTTCGTCATCCTCGCGGTCGAGCAGGTCATCCTCATCCTGTCTTACGTCCTGGCTGCCAGGATCTTCGGCGTCACGGGCTATGTCGCCAGCTTCTCGACAGCGCGGGCGCGGGAGCTGCTTTCATCGTCCTGGCCGATGCTGGTGAGCGCCATCGCGGTGTCGATCAACATACGGATCACGCAGATCCTGGTCGCCGGGCTGATGGATGCGAAGGCTGCGGGCGTCTTCGCCGCGGCCTCGCGCATCTACGAGGCGTGGATCTACATTCCCTACGTCTGCCTCCTGGCCGTCACGCTCGCCCTGGTCAACGCGCGACAGGGCAACCGCGACCTCTACCTCCGCCGCCTCGTGATCGTCACGCGCATCGTCCTCGGCCTTTCGCTTGCCGTGTTCGTGTTCTTCGCGGCCGTCGGACGACCCTTCATCGAGCTGACGTTCGGCGAGGCCTACGCGGCTTCCTACATGCCGCTGTCGATCCTGATGATGTCGACGATACCGGCCGCACTTGGAACCGTCACCGCGAAGTACTTCGTCTTCGAAGGGCGCGAGAGAGCCGTGGCATCGCGCACCATCCTCGCGGCCGCCCTGAACATCGCGCTCTGCGTGCTGCTGATTCCGCTTCTCGGCGAAACCGGCGCTGCGCTTAGCGTCCTCGGTTCGCTTCTTGCTGCGAACTACGGCTGGCTTTGGCTTCGTCGGGCGGATCGAGAGATACTCACCGCCACCCACGATGCGGCCTTCCCCTTTGTGAGAAAGCGGCGCGATGCCTGACGCTGCTTCAGCTTTCGCCGGACGCGACCGCGGCATCGACTGCGCACGCGGTCTCGCCATGATCCTCGTCGTTCTCGGGCACAATGCGGCCTTCGCGATCCTCGCGCCGGGTGTGGTGAGCCTTGTCTTCACCTTCCATGTGCCCGCGTTCTTCGTCATCAGCGGATGCCTGCTCCGGCCCGATCGCTTCGATGCCTGGCGCGCCGCGCGGCGCATACTCGTGCCGTTCCTCCTCGTCGGCATCGCGCTGGCCCTTGCGAAATCCTACCTGCGGGAAACGGACGCCTCGCTCGCATTGCTCGGGTTGTTGTGGGGAACGGGGGCTACCCTGCCATCCTCGCAACTCTGGTTTCTGCCGGCACTTCTGCTGACGCTTCTGGCATCAGTTCTCCTGCTCGATGTCGTGAAGCGATGGTCCGTCCCCCTGCCGCTGGCCCTGTTAGCGCTGCTGCCGATCGCGTGGCTTGCTCTGCAGCTTCCTGCGCCACCCCTCGAAGTTCTTCGACGACCGGGAGAGGCCTCGCCCCTTGGCTGGCCGGGCAACCTGGATCTCGTCCCGATGGCGTGCTTCTTCACCCTCTTCGGGTTTTTCGCGATGTCGAAGGGCCTGCTGCAGCGTTTGCCCGACTGGGGCGTCCTTCCGGCACTGGCGGTTGTCGTCCTGTGCTTCGCCCTGGGCGCCCGGACCGACCTGAACCTGCGCGTCGTCGAGGCTTTCCCACTGGCCGTCGCCGCCGGAATCGCGGGAAGCATCGCGGTCAGCCTGGCCGGCCGGTGGATCGCCAGACACGGGGCGTGGCCGGCGGCAGCGCTCGACGTCATCGGCCGTCATTCGATGGCGATCCTGGCCTTCCACGTCCTTGCCCAGAACACCGCCATCACCCTGGCCACCTGGCGCGGCGCGGGCGTGTCCGAGCTGGTGGTGGCCGCCGGACTGGGGCTCGCGATCGGTCTCGGCTTTCCGCTTCTTCTCGTCCGGGCGTTCGACGTCATCCAGCCCCGGGGCTTCTTCCTGACGGAGGCGCGGAAGTGCAACCCACGTTTCTAGGCCTCCTCGTCGCCGCTCTCGGTCTTGCCGTGCTGTTCCGGCGCGAAGAGGTCGTCGTGAAGACCGCGCTGCTGCTCACCCTCCTCGGATCGGGAGCCGTGGTGAACCCGCCGTCGCTCGGGGGCGCGTCCATCCTGGCCGCTCCGGCCTTTACCGGGTTCATCGCCTTGAGAAACCTGATGACAAAGGGCGGAGCCCTGCGCTTCCTTGCGGCCTTCCGCGTCGGAAGCCCCGGTTTCTGGCTCCTGCTCGCCATCCTCTACGGCGCCGTGGCGGCGTTTCTCATCGGCCCCTTCTTCCACGGCAAGATCGAAGTCTACCCTGTGTCCCGTCCCGCGCCGGAAGGCGAACCGACCTTCCTCTTTCCCTTCGAGCCCATGTCGGGAAACCTGACGCAGACGGTGTATTCCATCGGCCAACTGGTCCTCTACGGCAGCGTGACGGCCCTGATCGCCACGCGCCGCAGCCACCGTGCGGTGCTGGACGGCCTCGTCTTTCTCGGTGTCGCTCACGTCGCCATTTCGCTGATCGACCTTGCGACCTACTACAGCGGGACCGGCGTTCTTCTCGACTGGTTGCGGACCGCCACCTACACGAGCTGGACCGACAACGAGATTGCCGGCTTCAAGCGCATCAGCGGGCTTTTTCCCGAGACGTCGATGTATTCGATCTATGGGATGACCATCCTCGGCATGACGTTGAGGCTGGTGCTCGCCCGCTACCGGACGAGGATCACGCAGCCGGTCTTCTACATGACGCTCGTCCTTCTCATCCTTTCGACGTCCTCCACAGCCTACGCGGCCCTGACGGTGGCCTCGGCGCTGTTCCTTCTCGTGGCTCTCAAGGACGCCTGGCTGCTGGAGCGGTTCCGGACCATGCGGGTCATCCTCGTCTGCGGTCTGGCGCTGTTCCTTGTCGCCGCGACCCTGCTTCTGCTGGCGCCGGGTCTGGGGGACCAGGCGCGCGTCCTGATCGACGAGACGATCACCAACAAGATGAGCTCGACCTCGGGCGCCGAGAGGTCGAACCTGAACGCAGGCGCCTTCAAGACGTTCTTCGACACCCTGATGCTCGGCGCGGGGATCGGCAGCGTGCGGACGTCGAGCTTCGTCCTGACGCTTCTGTCGAACCTGGGGCTCTTCGGGACGGTATGCTTCTGTCTCTTCATCGCCAGCCTGTTCGGTCGGGACACGTCGGTCCGGGACTGTGATCCGGAGACCAGGGTTCTGGCCAACGCGGCGCGGTGGGGCGTCATCTCCGGCCTCATCGCGGCGTCAGCATCCTTCCACGTCTTCGATCTCGGACCGCTCTTCTACACGCTGGCCGCGCTTTCGCATCCCCGGTTGCTGGTGGCGGTCTCGCTGCCTCCCACTCATGCCGCCAGACAGTTTGCCCGGCGGGGCTCCTCCCCGACCGGCACCTTCGCGCGCGGCGCCTGAACAGGACATTTCATGGTTTCCATCCAGATTTCTCATCCGCTCATGGTCAACGCCAGGGTTCTAGGCGTGCCCTCGAACGGACAGAAGCGGGTCGCCGAAGAGATCTCGCGGCGTCTCGCGGGGGTCGAACTTGTGCAGCCGGGGGAGGCGTCATCCTCGGGGCCGAAGGGGCATCTCTGGGAGCAGACGGTGCTGCCGCGCAAGGCGCGGCGGCAGAACCTGTGGAGCCCCTCGACCACCGGACCTATCTATCACCCGAGCCATGTCGTGACCGTTCACGACATCGCCTTCGTCGACGAGCCCGCATGGTTCTCGCGCTCGTTCGCCGTCGTCTACGATCAGGTCGTCTCGCGCTTGGTCCGAAATGCGCGCCACATCGTCACCGTGTCGGACTTCACCCGCGAGCGGCTGATCGAGCACTACGGCGCGCGACCCGATCTGGTGACCCGGATCTACTCCGGCACCTCCGTCGCCTTCCGGCGCACCCAACCGGAAAGCACGCGCGAAACACTCGAACGGTTGGGAATTCCGGACGCCCCATACCTTGTCGCCTTCCTCGGCAACGATCCCCGGAAGAACCTCGCCCGCATCGTGGAGGCCTGGCGCATCGTCTCGGACCGTCACCCGGAGGCCCGGCTGGTGACTTTCGGACGCACATCGAACGCTCGCGTCTTCAAGGCGGCCGAGATCGGGGAGCCTCCGGCATCGATCCTGCACGTCGGACCTGTCAGCGACGACGACCTCGCCTGCCTTTACACCGGCTCCCGAGGCCTCGTCTTTCCGTCGCTCTACGAGGGCTTCGGCCTTCCCGTGGTCGAGGCCGCCGCCTGCGGCGCGCGCGTCCTGACGTCTGCCGTCTCCGCCCTGCCCGAGGTCAGCCCCGCCGACACGCTTCTCGTCGACCCGAACAGCGTTGCCCATATCGCAGACGCGATGGTGGACCTCCTCGGCGGCTCGGACGCTCCGGACGCCATCGCCGCCCGCATCGCATCGTCTCGCCGCTTCGACTGGGACACGACGGCGTCGCTTTATGCCGATCTCTTCGGAAGGGTTTTCGCATGACGGTCACGCGCCCTTCCCTTGGCATAGACCTGATGATTGAAAGCACCGGCGGTGGGTCGGTGCGCCATGTCATGGACCTGTTCGACGCTCTCCTCGCCCGGGGCCACGACGTGCGTCTCATCGCCTCGCTCGCACGAAGCGAGCCGCAATTCCTCGACTGGCTGGCGCGGGTGCCACCGGGACGATTCATCCGTATCGACATGCGACGCGAGCCGCACCCGTCCGACCTCCGGGTTGCCATGCGGCTGCGCTCGCTGCTCGGGCCGAACACGAGGGACCGGATCCTCCATGCCCATTCGAGCAAGGCCGGCCTCATCGCGCAGACCCTGCGTCGCCGTTATCGCGCCACGCTGTTCACCCCCCACGCCTTCCGCGGCATGGATCGGTCGCTTTCCCGAACAAAGGGCCGGGTCATGCGGTGCGTGGACCACTGGTTGGGGCGTCCGCACGACCGGATCATCGCCGTCTCACCCGAGGAACTGGACTATGCCCGCGACATCGGCCTTGCCAAGGATCGGTTGCGCTATGTTCCGAACGGGATTGACCTTGACGCCATTGCAGGAACCGCAGGACAGCCGCGACCGCGGGGCGATGGCCGTCTGAGAGTCGGCTTCGTGGGACGTCTTGTGCATCAGAAGAACCCGATGGCCTTCATCGAAGCCTTCGCATTGGCCCGCCTCCAGCGCGACGACATCCAGGCGGTAGTCATCGGAGCGGGTCCTCTTGAGGCCGACCTGAAGAGCTACATCGCCGCTCACGGCCTCGAGGACAGTGTCAGTCTCCTCGGCCAGGTGAACTTCGTGGAGCACATGCGCGACATGGATTTGCAGGTCCACACCAGCCGGTATGAGTCCCTGCCCTATGTCCTTCTGGAGGCCTGCGCCGTCGGAATGCCAATCGTCGCTGTCCGAAACGCCGGAACCGAGACGGTCTTCGGGCGGGACGCCGATCTCGTCGAGGATTGTACGGACGCGAAGGCCATTGCCACCTCCCTCCTCCACCTGATGTCGAGCAAGGATCGCATGTGTGCATCCGGCCAGCGCTCCCGTTCTGCGGGCAGTCGTTTCTCGATTGGCACGATGGTCGACGAGATCGAGACGCTTTATCGGGAGGCCGGCCTCGGCCACGGCGACCACGGGCTGCCGATGCCTCTTCGAGACCTCGCGCGGATATAGAACTTGCTTTCATTCGGCGATGTTTCTTCATGCTGCACTTGCACAATGCGCGCCGCACTCCATATACCATCCAAGTGGATGGAGAATAGAATGCCGAAGATACACCCGCTGCGGCCTCCCGAGACTGAGAAGATCACGATCAACCTCGGACATGTCGACCTTGGACGCATCGATCTTCTGGTGAGCGAGGGGTTCTATTCGAACCGCACGGATTTTATCCGGACAGCCATCCGCAACCAGATCACGACCGAGCAGGATCAGGTGACGTCTTCGATGAAGCGGCACACGTTGGAGCTTGGCCTGGTCGACCTGACCAGGGCGCAACTGGAGGCGGCGCGGTCCAAGGGCGAACTCCTGGATATCCGGGTCGTGGGTTTGGCGCGGATCGCGTCGGACGTCTCGACCGACCTCGCGCTGGCGACGATCGGATCCATTCACGTTCTCGGCGCCCTTCAGGCGTCGAGGGAACTCAAGGCGGCCCTCAAGGACCGAATGACCTGAGGCCACGGCCTCCTTTCAAGGATTAGAACGATGAACGACCAATTCGCGACGGCCATGGGCCGGGCGCTCGAGCAGACGCGCGCCGGAAACCCCTCCGAGGCGACACGTATCCTTCAGACGGCGCTTTCGGGCGACGGACCCAAACGGCCGCGCCGGCCCCTCGGTGAAGTCATATCCTCTCTGGTCAAGGCGCGGCCCAAGCATCGGGGCGGGTCGGTTCGCCCGGACGTTCCGGATGGCGCGGTCTACGAGACGGGACGGCACGAGAGCCGCTTCGGAGCGCGCGACTACCGTGTCTTCGTGCCAACGCCTCGGGCGGAACCGCCGCAGGGCCTTGTCCTGATGCTGCACGGCTGCACGCAGGATGCCGACGACTTCGCCACGGGCACGCGCATGAACCTTCATGCCGAGCGCGAGAACCTGGTCGTGGTCTATCCCGAGCAGACCCGGCAGGCCAACCAGATGGGTTGCTGGAACTGGTTCCGTCCCGAGGACCAGGCGCGGGACCAGGGCGAACCGGCGCTGCTGGCGGACCTTGCCGGCAGCCTCGCCGCGCAGCATGGCGTTCCGCAGGGCCGGACCTATGTCGCGGGTCTCTCGGCGGGGGCGGCTATGGCGGCGATCCTTGGCGGGACGCACCCCGAGGTCTTCGCTGCGGTCGGCGTGCATTCGGGGCTGGCGCCCGGGTCCGCCAGCGACCTGCCAAGCGCGCTTGCGGCGATGCGAGGCGGACGCGGCGGGACGCGGCGCGCGACACCGCCCGTGCGCAGCATCGTCTTCCACGGAACGGCGGATGCGACGGTCGCACCCGGCAATGCGGACGCGGTCATCGCCGCGTCGCTCGGCGAGGAAACGACGGTGGAGATCGCGTCGCAGGTGCCGGGTGCAACCGTTGCCCTGCACCGCGACACGGCGGGGCGCACGCTGGCCGAGGACTGGCGGCTTTCGGGCATAGGCCACGCCTGGTCGGGCGGTTCGCCTGCGGGAAGCTACACCCACCCCGAGGGACCTGACGCCTCGGCGGAAATGGTGCGCTTCTTCCTCGCCGTGTCGGCGGAAACGACGGCCTGACCACAGCGCCCCTTGGCTCTGCCGGCTTCCTCGCAGATCATCCGGCGGAGCCCACCGACCGATACACTCAAACAGAGACGAGACACCCATGCAGATCGAAGACCGCCTGACGTCCGCAATTGAAATCTGTGCGGAGGCCGGACGACTTGCGCTCGACAAGTTCCGCGACCGGCCATCGCTCGTGGTCGAGGCGAAGGGCAGGCAGGACTGGGTCAGCGAGGCTGACCGTGGCGTCGAGGCGCTGATCCGAGAACGTCTGGCGGACGCCTGGCCGGACGACGCAGTGGTGGGCGAGGAATATGCGGCGTCCGAAGGGCGATCCGGGTTCACCTGGGTCATCGACCCAATCGACGGCACGACGAACTTCGTGCAGGAGATCCCCGCCTGGTGCGTCGTCCTTGCCTGCGTTCAGGGGCCCGAGATCGTTGCGGGGGTCATCCACGACCCCGTGCATGGCGAGACCTTCGCCGCGCGCGCGGGCGGCGGGGCCTTCCTCAACGGACGCCCGATGTCCGTCGCAACGGATACGGCGCTCGACAGCGGGACGGTCGGCGTGGGCTATTCCAACCGTGTCGACGCGGCGAAGACGGTGCCGCTGATCGAGACTCTGATCGGCACGGGCGCCATGTTCCATCGCAACGCCTCGGGCGCGCTGTCGCTTGCCTACGTCGCGTCGGGTCGCCTGCTGGGATATGTCGAGCAGCACATGAATGCCTGGGATTGCCTCGCTGGCCAGCTTTTGATCCGAGAGGCGCGTGGCCGCGTCGAGGACCAGGACGCACAGGCGATGATCGAGGACGGGGGCCGCGTCATCGCGTCGGGCCCTCTCGCCTTCGACGCACTCCGCGACATGGCTATCGAGGCCTGGGCCGACTGATCTCAGGCGATGGGCTGCCACCCGGTCGGGTCGGCAAGGTCGGGAAGCGTCGCGGTCCAGTAGTGCCCCTGCCCCGGCTGGTCGTGGCGACGGTCGATGGGAAGGCCGGCGAGAAGGCAGCGCAAGAGCGTTCCGACCGCGCCGTGCGAAACGATCACGAGATCGCCCCCCTCGTGGTCCTGTACGATGCGGCTGAGGGCGGCGATGACGCGCGCCTGCGCGGCTCGGGCGGTTTCCCAGCCCCGAAAGCTCTCGGAAGGCGCCGCGAAGAAGCGATCCGCCGCCGCCTCGAAGTCGGCAGGCGGAAGGTATCCGGTCGAGCTGCGGTCGTTCTCGCCGAGGTCCGCGATCACCTGCACGGGACACCGGCGGTGTTCGCCGATGATGGCTGCGGTTTCCAGCGCTTTGGTCTCACCGCTGGACCAAAGGGCCGTCATATCGTCCAGCGTGCTGCTGCGCGCGAAGATGTCCGCGCGGCGCCTGCCTGTCTCGCTGAGGGCCCACCCGGTGATCGCCGTGAGCGGATCGACCGTCACCTGCGGATGGGTGACGAAGATCAGCCGCGCCCTCACGCTTCGGCAGGCAGCAACACGGGTCCCCTGCGGGTGAAGGACATGCGCACCTCGCGGCCGACCGGCAACGGATCGTCCACCTCGTCCTGCACCGCGAAGACCTGCCCGAAGGCACCTTCGAGCGTGTACTCCATCCGGACGCCGACGTAGGTCGCCTTGGCCACGGTCGCGGGGACGCCCTCCCCTTGTCCCATGATGATGCGCGACGGTCGAACGGCCAGAGTTGCGGGACCGGGGGGAAGGCCGCGTGACGGGAAGCGGTCGCGAAAGCCTTCTATCTCGATCGTCGCCATGTCGCCCTCGACCGAGACGATGGTGCAGGGAACGAGGTTCGCCTCGCCGATGAAGTCGGCGACGAAGTGGTCGGTCGGGGCGTCGTAAAGCTCGCGCGGGCTGCCCTTCTGCGCGATGGAGGCGTTGCGCATCACGACGATCTCGTCGGACACCGCCAGCGCCTCCTCCTGGTCGTGGGTGACGTAGACGACGGTCAGGCCGAGGTTCTTCTGGATGGCGCGGATATCCTCGCGGACCTGCCGACGCAGCTTGGCGTCAAGGTTCGACAGCGGCTCGTCGAAGAGGAGAACCTGGGGTTCCAGCACCAGCGCGCGGGCCACGGCGACGCGCTGCTGCTGCCCGCCCGACAGCTCGGAGGGCAGGCGCGCGTCGAAGCCCTTCAAGCCGACGAGGTCGAGCCCGTGATGCGCCCTGTCGCGCGCCTCGGCCTTGCCGAAGCCCGAGAAGGTCAGACCGTACATGACGTTCTGAAGGACGGTCATGTGCGGGAAAAGCGCGTAGGACTGGAACACCATCGACACGTCGCGGTCGGTCGCGGGCAGACGCGTCACGTCCCGGTCACCGATGAGGATGCGGCCCGTCGTCGCCATCTCGAGCCCTGCGATCATGCGAAGCGTCGTCGTCTTGCCGCAGCCCGAGGGGCCGAGGAGGGTGACGAGCTTTCCTGCCTCGACGTTCAGGTCGATGTTGTCGACCGCCACGACGGTCTTGCCGAAGACCTTCGAGACGCCTTCGAAGCGGACCGGGGCGGCCTTCGCGCCGAGCGTGAGATCGGTCATGTCGTCGTCTCCGTTCCGTGCTGCGTGCGCCGTCCGATCTGGACACGTCCGACGAGAAGCTGAAGCAGCCCCACCGCCGCCAGCATCACGAAGATCAGCGCCGTCGAATAGGCGATGGCGAGGCCGTAGTCGTTGTTCTCGACGCGGCCGATGATGTAGCTCGTCGCCATGTCGTACTCGGCCGAGACGAGGAAGATCACTGCCGAGATCGCCGTCATCGCGCGCACGAAGCTGTAGACGAGGGCTGCGAGGATTGCGGGTCTGAGAAGAGGCAGGATCACGCGGCGGAAGGTCTGCCAGGAATTGGCGCCGAGCGTCAGCGAGGATTCGTCGAGGCTTCGGTCGAGCTGGCTCATCGAGGCGATGCCGGCGCGGACGCCCACGGGCATGTTCCGGAAGATGAAGCTGACGACGAGGATGATGCCCGTGCCCGTAATCTCGATGGGGGGCACGTTGAAGGCGAGGATGTAGCTCACGCCGATGACCGTGCCGGGGATGGCGAAGGACAGCATCGTGCCGAACTCGAAGGCGTTCTTGCCCGCGAAGCTCTGCCGCGTCAGCAGATAGGCGGTGACGAGACCAACCGCCGCGGTCAGGGGGGCCGCGACGGCGGCGATGATGATCGTCGTCCAGAAGCTGTCCCAGGCGGCGCCCGTCCAGCGGATGCCGTCCTCGCCCATCTGGACCCTGAAGGCCGTGACGTAGTGCTTGAGCGTCAGCGAGTTGTTGACGCCCCAGAGTTCGACCACGCTGCCATAGACGATCATCACGTAGACCACGATCGTGAACAGGGCCCAGGTCAGCGCCGTGACCAGGACGGGAATGGCGAGACCCTTCGGCATCAGGGGATGGACCCCCGCGTCGCCCTTGCCGGTGACGGTGGTGTAGCTTTTCTTCCCCAGCCACATGCGCTGCGCGTAGAAGGCCGAGAGCGTGAAGAACAGAAGCACCATCGCCAGCACCGCCGCGCGTCCCTGGTCGTATTGCGCACCCACGATGGCGAAGAAGATCTCGGTGGACAGCACGTCGAAGTTGCCGCCGAGGACGAGCGGGTTGCCGAAGTCGGCCATGCTTTCGATGAAGCCGAGGAGGAACGCGTTGGCGAGGCCAGGGCGCATGAGCGGCAGCGACACGGTGCGGAAGGTCTGCCAGCGGTTCGCCCGCAGCGTCTGGGCCGCCTCCTCCATCGAGGGCGACACGCCCTCGACCACGCCGATCAGGACGAGGAAGGCAATGGGCGTGAAGGCCAGGACCTGGGCGATGAAGATCCCGGTGAAGCCGTAGAGCCAACGCGTCGGTCGTATTCCCAGAAGGTCGGCAAAGAAGACCGTCACCGACCCGGACAGGCCGAAAAGCAGGATCAGTGCCAGGCCGATGACGAAGGGCGGCGTGATGATCGGAAGCACCGTCAGCGCCCTCAGCGCTCGCTTGTAGCGGAAGCCCGAGCGGGTCACGACGAGTGCGAAGGCAAGGCCCAGGATCGTGGTCGCGAACCCCACGGCGATGGCGAGAAAGAGCGAATTCCAGGCGGCGCCGCAGCGCGCGCCGGACAGGCAGCCCAGCCCCCACAGCCGGTCGTTCAGGAACTTCGACAGGAAGACCTGCGAGGAATAGCCCCCTTCCTCGGTCACGAAGGCCGCGAAAAGCATCTTCGCGATGGGGAAGAACACGAAAGCCGTGACGATGGCGATGACGAAGCCGATGGCGCCCACGACGAAGACGTCGCCGTTCACCGCGCCTCGCGCCGCGATGCCTTGCGTGAACAGGAACAGGAAGGCCGAGGCGGTGATCATCGCGCCGTAGCCCATGCCGAATTGCCGGTCGTCAAGCTCTCCGAACATCGCCGTGAGCCAGTCGAAGGTGAAGCCGCGAAGGCCAATTCCGAAGCCCTGCGCGACGAGCCAGGCCAGGCCGAAGGCGCCCGCGACGATCAGGAGGGCGCCATGCATCGGGTCCGACTTGGGGCGGCCCAGCGCGAAGAGCGGCAGGATCAGCGGCGGGATGAGCGGGGCGAGCCACAGCTTCTGCCCCATCCCCAGAAGAACGGCTGCCGGCGCATGGTCGTCGTCGAAAGGCCAGCCGTCGACGAGCCACTCGAACGTCCAGAAATCCTCCACCCCGTACCAGGGGAGGAGGCAGAAGCCGATCCATCCGGCGATGATCCAGAAGATCAGAACCGGATGGGCGGTGTTCTGGGTTGTGACGACGCGCACCTCTTATTGCGGCAGCGTCGAGACCTCTTCGTCCCACTTCTGGAGAAGGCGCTTCCGCTCGTCGGAGGAACCGTACTTCGTGAAGTCGTAGTCGATCAGCTTGATCGACGACAGATCGGGCGCCTTGTCCGAGGTCTGCGCGCCCTTGTTCGAGGGCACCTGGAAGGCGTCGACCTCAAGCGCCAGGTTCTGCGCCTCGGCCGAGAGCGCCCAGTCGTAGAACTGCTTGGCCTCGTCCATGTTGCGCGCCCCCTTGATGATCGACATCGATCCGATCTCGTAGCCGGTGCCCTCGCAGGGCGCGACCACGGTGATGGGGAAACCCGCTTCGACCTGCGCCACGGCGTCGTGCATGAAGACGATGCCGACGGTGGTCTCGCCCAGTCCCGCCGCCTTGATCGGCGCCGACCCGGACTTGGTGTACTGGTTGATGTTGGCGTGGAGGTCCTTCATGTACTGAAAGCCCTCCTCCTCGCCGAACATCTGCACCATCGTGGCGAGCGTCGTATAGGCGGTCCCCGACGAGTTGGGGTTCGCCATCTGGATGTGGCCCTTGTACTCGGGTTTCAGCAGGTCCTTCCAGCAGGCCGGCTCGGGCAGGTTGTTCGCCGCCAGAAGGTCGTTGTTGTAGCCGTAGCCAAGCGCACCAGAATAGATGCCGATGGTCTGGTTGCCGGCGCTTTCGGCCTGGGCGATGGACCAGTCGTGGAGCTGCTCGCGCATCGGCGAGACGTATTCTTCGGTCAGCCCCTCCTCGGCGGCCTGAAGGTGCGGGTCGCCCGTGCCGCCCCACCAGACGTCTCCCTTGGGATTGGCCTCTTCGGCCTTGACCTGGGCGAAGGTCTCTCCCGACGACTTGCGCGTCATGTCGACGTCGATGCCGGTCGCTTCCTCGAAGCTGCGGGCCATGATCTGGCACCACTCTTCCTGCGCCGAGCAGTACAGCGTCAGGGCCTGCGACGCCCCGGCAGAAGCCGCGAGCGCGACAAGCGATCCCGCCAGAGCTGTTGTCACTTTCTTCATTGTCTTTCCTCCCTTGATGGTTCGGCCGGTTTCCCCGGCTCGGTCGTATGGTCGCGTCAGGACGCCTTGAGCAATTTCCTGATCGCGGGATCCTTCTTCGGCTTGTCGCGGAGGCGATCCAGCAGCTCTCCGAGATCCTTCTCGTCCACCAGCTTCGCCGCTTTCTTGGGCGAGAACCAGCGGCGTCTGCGTTGGCGCCGCTCCTTCCAGTCGCGTTTCAGCTTCTCGACGATCATCGGGTAGACCGTCACGCGGCAGGGCACCGCCTGCCCGCCGGGCAGGCGCTTGTGATAGTCGTAGGTTCCGATGGGTTCGCTGCCGATCGAGCCGATCGCGCCCGCCTCTTCCAGCGCCTCGATTTCGGCCGCGCGCCAGGGCTTCTTGCCGTCCATCGGCCATCCCTTCGGCATGACCCAGCGCCCACTGTCGCGCGAGGTGACCATGAGAACGCGGACCCGCCCCGACCTGTCCCACATGATGGGCAGCGCCGCGATCTGGCTGGCGGTGTCGGTCGCGTCGGTCATGCCGTGCCGTCCGCCGTGGCTGGCCGCGCAAGGCGCGAGTCGAGGAGGTCGCCGGCCTGCTCGGCGATGGGATAGGCGACATAGGTGATGGCCGAATTGACCTGCTTGAGCACCCGCAGCGTCTCCTGGTGGATGTTCGTCGTCTCGACGCTGAGCCGTCCGCCTCCGCCAAGTCGGGCGAGGTGACGTTCCTGGAGGCGGCGTTCCTCGGCGCGGATGTCGTCTTTCTCGGAGACGAGTTGGCGCGCGGCCTCGGCGTCGCCCGTCGTCAGAACGCTGAGAGCGAGTTGCGCATTGGTGACGATCCGGTCGTGGAAGCTTTCGACGTCCGACATCCCCTGCTCGGAGAACGACAGCCCGCCGTCGCGAAGCTTGCGGGCGAGGCCCACGAGATCGACGGCGATGCGGTCGGCGGCGTCCTCGAGGTTGTTGGCGGTCGACACGATCTGGACGGCGTCGAGCGATTGGTCCTCGGTCAGCTCGTTCTGCTGGAGACGCGCGACATAGAGTTTGGTGTCATAGTGCATCCGGTCGACCTCGGTCTCGTGCCGCTCGATCAGGGCCGCGGCGTCTGCGTTCCACTCGCGGAACAGCGGGATGACCTGGGTCAGCATCAGTTGAACCGTCTCGCCCATCCTCAGAAGCTCGCGCTGCCCGCAGGAAAGGGCGAGCCGCGGCCGTTCGAGAACAGCGGGATCAAGAGCGCTGGCGATGGGAAGGTCCGCCGCAAGCGGCGGTGCCAGCCTGTCCGCCGACCAAGCGATGAACCGGGTCAACGGCAGCGCGATGACGAGAACGGCGAGGTTGACGGCGATGTGCGCCGCGATGGCCTGATCGGCGGCGGTCCGGCCGAGGATCGAGGTCGCGGGATCGACTAGAAGGAGAGCGGCGAGGATCGGAAGCGTCACGGCGAGCTTGGCGATGAGGTTGCCGACCGCCATGTTGCGCGCCGCCGCCGGCGCGCGCCAGAGAAGAACGGCGGGCACCGCCGCCCCGCCCACGTTTGCGCCCAGGACCAGGGCAAGTGCCACGGGCGCGCCAAGAAGGCCCACGGACGCGAATGAGGCAAAGGTCAGGACGGCTGCCAAGCTGGAATGCATCGCCCAGGCCAGCAGAGCCCCGATCACGAAGGCGCTCGTACGGTCCGTCGCAAGGTAGCCGACGATGGACTGCACGATGTCGCTGGCGCCGATGGGCTCGGCCGCCGCGCGGATCATGCCGAGGCTCAACAAGGTGAGCGAAAGCCCCGTCAGGATGCGCCCGACCTGTTTCGTCCGACGGCTTCGCGCCTTCAGGAACAGGACGACACCGGCCAGCATGACGAAGGGAACGACGTCCGCGACCGGCAGGAACAGCACGCGCGCCAGAAGGGCAGACCCCACATCGGCGCCAAAGGCTATGGCCAGGGCGCCGGACGCCGACAGGTGGCCCGCCGCCGCGAAACCTGCACCGATCAGGATGACGGCGGTCGAGCTTTGCATGACCATCGCCGCGCCACCGCCGGCGGCCGCCGCAGAAAGAGGATTGCGGCCGAAGGTCTTCAGCGAGCGGCGCAATTCGGGCAGGAAAGCGCGTTCGATCCCGGTCCGGATCAGCCTGATGGACCACAACAGCAGCGCAACAGCGGCCGCGAGGTGCACGGCCAGCGTCAGCACGTCCGGTTGATCGCGTCACATCTCATGTCGATCCTTCCTTTCCAAGGATTTCACCACCCGGCTGTGGGGTATGCAACAGAATTTGTTGCCATGTTGCGGAGATTCCCACACAACTACGTGCAAGGAGCATCCCGAGACCGATGAAGTCGAATGTAGTGCAAGAAAAGAAGCACGCCGCGCAGCACGGCAAGCTGAAGAAGTCCGAGCGGCGTCGGCAGATCCTGCTCGAGCTCAAGCTTCAGCCGCACGTCAGGATCAGCGCGCTGGCCGAACGGTTCGGCGTCTCGACCGAGACGGTGCGCCGGGATTTCGATTTGCTCAGCAAGGACGGCCTCATCTCGCGCGCTCATGGCGGCGCCTCGACGCCGACGCGGGGTCACTATCCAAGCCTCGACGAGCGCGCCCATGCGCGCATCGCCGAGCGCGAGCGGATCGGCTCGCGCGCCGCGAGGCTGGTGAACGAGGGCGAGACCGTGATGATCGACTCGGGCTCGACGACGATCGAGCTGGCGCGCGCGCTGGCCTATCTCGGCACGCCGTGCAGCGTCATCACTAATTCGATTCCCGTGGCCATGACGCTCGGACAGGGAGCGGCCGAGGTGATCCTCTGCCCGGGGGAATATCTGCCCGCCGAGTCGGCCGTCGTCGGTACCGAGACGCTCGAGTTCCTGGAACGCTTCCACGTCGACATCTGCCTGATCGGATCGAGCGGGCTGTCGGCCGAAGGCCCGTCCGAGACGGTGCGGGGCTTTGCGGCGGTCAAGCGCAAGATGATCTCGCGCGCCGCGCGGTCGGTCCTGCTGACCGACAGCGCCAAGTTCGGCCGCACCGGCGTCGTGCGCGTGACGAGCCTGAGCGACCTCACCACCATCGTCGTGGACCGGCGGCCCGGCGGCGATCTTCTGAAGGCCGTCGAGGCCTCGGAGGTGGACATCATCGTCGCCGACTAGTTGATTGAGACCATCGCGGCCGCAAGAGCCGCATCCAAAGGGAGGACACCATGAAACTCGACCTCAAGACCCTTGCCGGCGCCTCCGCGCTGGCGCTGGCCGCCCTCGCGGGGACGGCCTCGGCGCAGGATTGCCCGCGCGGCGATCTCGACGCGCGCTTCTGCGACGCGGATGGCGACCTGATCGCCGACGTTCCCACCGATGAGAGCCAACTCCTCGATCCCGACACACTGATCTTCGCCTATACGCCGGTCGAAGATCCGGCCGTCTACAAGACCGCCTGGTCGGATTTCCTGGACCACATGAAGGAAGTGACCGGCAAGGACATCGTCTTCTTCCCGGTCCAGAACAACGCCGCGCAGATCGAGGCGATGCGGTCTGGCCGGTTGCACATCTCGGGGTTCAACACCGGGTCGAACCCTCTTGCCGTGAACTGCGCGGGCTTCCGGCCTTTCACGATCATGGCCTCGAAGGACGGCCACTTCGGCTACGAGATGGAGATCATCACCCATCCCGATTCCGGCATCAGCACGGTCGAGGACATCAAGGGCAAGCAGCTCGCCTTCTCGTCCGAGACGTCGAACTCGGGCTTCAAGGCTCCGTCGGCAATCTTGAAGGGCGAATACGACCTGATCGCCGGTCGCGATTTCGAGCCGGTGTTCTCGGGCAAGCACGACAACACCGTGCTGGGCGTTGCAAACAAGGACTACGACGCGGGCGCCATCGCCAATTCCGTCATGCAGCGGATGATCGAACGTGACGTGATCCAGCCCGAGCAGGTCGTGTCGATCTACAAGTCGCAGACCTTCCCGACGACCGGCTTCGGCACGGTCTACAACCTCAAGCCCGAGCTTCAGGACAAGATCAAGGAAGCCTTCTTCTCGTTCGACTGGGAGGGCTCGTCGCTTCAGGAGGAATTCTCGAAGTCCGGCGAAGAGCAGTTCATCGAGATGAACTACAAGGACTTCTGGGACGTGATCCGCAAGATCGACGCCGAGAACGGCGTCAGCTACGCCTGCGAGTGATCGCACCATCCGGGCGGGCCGCAAGGTCCGCCCGACGACCTGGACGGGAGCGGCGATGCTGCGGCTGAAGAATCTCACCAAGACCTACAAGACCGGCGACAAGGCCCTGACCAACATCGGCCTCGAGGTGCCGTCCGGACAGGTGCTGGCGCTGATCGGGCCGTCTGGCGCGGGCAAGTCGACGCTGATCCGCTGCATCAACCGGCTGGTCGAACCGACCGGGGGCGAGGTGTGGCTGGACGATCTCGAGCTGACGAAGCTCGGGTCCGCCGGTCTGCGCAAGGCACGCCGGTCGATGGGCATGATCTTCCAGGAATATGCCCTCGTCGAGCGGCTGACCGTGATGGAAAACGTGCTGTCCGGCCGGCTCGGCTATGTCGGCTTCTGGCGCAGCTTCCTCAGGCGCTATCCGCAGTCGGACGTGGACGAGGCGTTCCGTCTTCTCGACCGGGTGGGCCTTCTCCATATGGCCGACAAGCGTGCGGACGAACTGTCGGGCGGCCAGCGCCAGAGGGTCGGCATCTGTCGCGCGCTGATCCAGAACCCGAAGCTTCTTCTGGTGGACGAGCCGACCGCGTCGCTCGACCCCAAGACCTCACGCCAGATCATGCGGCTGATCACCGAGCTTTGTCGCGAGCGTGGGCTGGCCGCGATCATCAACATCCACGACGTCGCGCTGGCGCAGATGTTCGTGCCCCGCGTCGTCGGCCTGAGGTCGGGCGAGATCGTCTACGACGGCCCGCCGACAGGCCTGTCGCCCGACAAGCTGACCGAGATCTACGGCGAGGAGGATTGGGAGGCCACAATCGAGGCGGCCGAGGACGACGACGAGATCGAGGCCGCCGAATGAGGCCGGACGAAGAACGGCGGGAGCTCGACGACATCCTGGGCACCGCCTGGCGGAAGCCGCATTTCGTTCGCCGGCCGCTCTTGCGCTGGGGTCTGATCGCCGGCTTCGTGGCCTACCTGATCGCCGCCTTCCTGACAATCGATGTCGACTGGAACCGGGTCTACGAGGGCCTCGACCGGGGGCTTCAGTTCATCCTGTCCTTCACGCGTCCCGACTTCGTCACCCGCGCCTCGGACATCTGGGGCGGGCTGGTGGAGAGCATCGTCATTACCGTGTCCGCTTCGGTCGTGGGCATCCTGATCTCGATCCCCATCGGACTTGGCGCCGCACGCAACATCGCGCCCCTGCCCGTCTACATGATCTGCCGCGGCATCGTCGCGGTCAGCCGGGCGCTGCAGGAGATCATCGTGGCAATCCTTCTTGTCGCGATCTTCGGCTTCGGTCCGCTCGCCGGCTTCCTGACCCTGTCCTTCGCGACTATCGGCTTCCTGTCGAAGCTGCTGGCCGAGGACATCGAGGCGATGGACCGCACGCAGGCCGAGGCGATCCGGGCGTCCGGCGCGCGCTGGCTTCAGTGGATCAACTACGGGGTCCAGCCTCAGGTCATGCCGCGCCTCGTGGGCCTGTCGATCTATCGCGTCGACATCAACTTCCGTGAAAGCGCGATTCTTGGTCTCGTCGGCGCGGGCGGCATCGGGGCGACGCTCAATACGGCCTTCGACCGCTACGAGTACGACACCGCCGCGGCGATCCTGCTGCTCATCATCGGGATCGTCATGGCGCTCGAATACATCTCCGGCGTGGTCCGGGCGAGGGTGCAATAGGATGCCGGTCCGCGAGCACGAGGGCGTCGCGATCTGGCGCCGCCGCACCGCCGGAGAGGCGCTGGTCCGCTGGTTCGGCTGGCTGGTCGGCCTCGCCATCTTCCTGTTCTGCTGGAAGCAGATCTCGGACGCGACGACGTGGTTCTTCGTCTGGGACGCGCCCACCATCGCGGGCGACATCTGGTCCCGTGCGACCCCGCCGCGGTGGGAATACATCAGCCGGCTCTGGTGGCCGATTTGGGATACACTGAACATCGCCACGCTCGGCACGCTGATCGCGCTGTTTCTGGCGGTGCCGGTTGCCTTCATGGCGGCGCGAAACACCACGCCCTCGCGCTGGCTGATCCGTCCCATTGCTCTTTTCATCATCGTGTCGACGCGCTCCATCAACTCGCTGATCTGGGCGCTTCTCCTCATCGCGATCATCGGACCCGGCGTCTTTGCGGGAGTCATCTCCATCGCCATCCGCTCGATCGGCTTCTGCGCCAAGCTTCTGTACGAGGCCATCGAGGAGATCGACCACGCCCAGGTCGAGGCGATTACCGCGACAGGCGCGTCCCGGTGGCAGGTGATGGCCTACGGGATCGTGCCGCAAGTCATGCCGGCCTTCGCCGGGATCGCCGTCTTCCGCTGGGACATCAACATCCGCGAGTCCACCGTTCTGGGCCTTGTCGGGGCGGGCGGCATCGGCCTTCAGCTCCAGGCCTCGCTCAACGTGCTGGCCTGGCCTCAGGTCAGCCTGATCCTGCTCGTCATCCTCGCAGCGGTCGTCATCAGCGAATGGGTCTCCGCCAAGGTACGCGGGGCGATCATTTGAGCGCGATGACCTTCGCGGAGGCGTTTGCCGCCTACGAAGCCGTCCGCGCAAGGCTGCCGTTGCCGGTACCCGCCATTTGCGCGCCACGGCTGTCGCAAAACCTCGGGGACCTGGCGCAGGAGTACGACGCCTTCCTCCTGGATGCCTTCGGCGTGCTCAATATCGGCGAGACGGCGATTCCCGGCGTCGCCGAGCGCATCGCCGACCTGCGGGCCCTCGGAAAGCGTGTGCTGGTCGTGTCGAACGCGGCCGGATTTCCGCACGACCGACTTGTCGAGAAATATGCGCGTCTCGGGTACGACTTCGACACGGACGACATCGTGACCAGCCGCAAGGCGCTCGCCCGGCAGGTGGACGGAGGCGATGGCCGCACCTGGGGCCTGATGATCAGCGACGGGGTCGAAGCCGCGGAATTCGAGAGCCTGCCGCATGTCCGACTTGGGGACGAGCCTTCGGCCTACGAGGCCGCGGACGGCATCCTGATGATCGGAAGCGCCACCTGGACCGAGGCACGGCAGGCGCTGCTCGAAGCCGCGCTGACAAAGCGCCAAAGGCCGGTCTACGTCGGCAACCCCGACATCGTCGCCCCGCGCGAAATAGGCTTCTCGACCGAGCCCGGACAGTTCGCGCATCGCCTCGCAGACCGCACCGGGGTCGCTCCGATCTTCTGCGGCAAGCCGTTCCCCATGATCTTCGACCTGGCCTTCGAGCGTCTGCCTGATATCGGACGCGACCGGATCCTGATGGTGGGCGACAGCCTCCACACCGATATCCTGGGCGCGCAGGCCGCAGGCATCGCGTCGGCCCTCGTGACCGGACATGGATTCTTCGCCGGACAGGACATCGCGGCAGCCATCGACCGGTCGGGCATCTGTCCCGATCACCTGATCGAGGCGCCTTGAGGCAGCCCTAACGTCTCGACCTCTCGGCGATCGCCCCGGCGGCGGCCGCCGCCGACGACCATGCCCACTGGAAGTTGTAGCCGCCAAGCCAACCGGTCACGTCGACCGCCTCGCCTATGGCATAGAGGCCAGGCACGTTCCGCGCCTCCATGGTGCTGGAAGACAACGCCTCGGTCGAAATGCCTCCCGCCGTAACCTCGGCCTTGGCGTAACCCTCGGTCCCGGTGGGATGGAACGTCAACGCTGTCAGACCCTCCGACACGCGCGCCAGTTCGGCGTCTGAGGTGTTGCCGAGCTCCTGCGCCAGTCCGATGCGATCCGAAAGGACCTCGGCCAGGCGTTTGGGCAAAAGCTCGGACAGCGCCGCCTTCAGATGCGCGCGCGGCATCTTGCGGCGCGCCTCCCGCAGGGCGTCGAGCGCGCCCGGAGCGACGTTCAGGACGACGGCATCGCCCGGCGACCAGTAGGACGAGACTTGAAGGATGGCCGGTCCCGACAGCCCGCGATGCGTGAAAAGCGCTGCTTCCGCAAAGGTCGTGCCGCCGACGCGCGCGGTGACGGGGCAGGACACGCCCGAGATGTCGCGGAATGCGCGGTCGCCCTCGCCAAGCGTCAGGGGCACCAGAGCAGGGCGCGGGGTCACCACGTCCAGGCCGAAGCGTCGCGCGATGTCGTAGGCGATGCCGGTCGCGCCCATCTTGGGGATCGACGGGCCTCCCGTCGCGATGACAAGCTGCGGTGCGGTCTTGCCTGCAACGCCAAACAGGCCGTCGGCATGGCCGATCTCTCCTATTTCCGTCGAGAGGCGTATCTCGACGCCACCCTTTGCGCATTCGTCGAGCAGCATCGCCACGATCTGCCGAGCCGACCCATCGCAAAAAAGCTGTCCCAGCGTCTTTTCGTGCCAGCTAATCCGGTGCGCTTCGACAAGGGCGAGAAAGTCCCACTGGGTATAACGGCTGAGAGCGGATTTCGCGAAATGCGGGTTCTCGGAGAGAAAGCAGTCGGGCTCGGTCCCGGTGTTGGTGAAGTTGCACCGCCCTCCGCCCGAGATCAGGATTTTCTTGCCGGGCTTGTCCGCGTGATCCAGCACGAGAACGCGCCCCCCCGCCTGTCCGGCAAGCGCCGCCGCGAGAAGCCCCGCGCCGCCCGCGCCGAGGATGATCGCATCGTAGTCCATACCCTGCGCCCCGTTCCGGCGGACGGGTGCCCGCCGCGGCGCCTCGTCTAGCCGCTGACGTGGTGACAGGAAAGCCCCCGCACCCCTGATCGGGTGCGAGGAGGTCAGACGAACATGTCGGGGTCGTAGTCGACGAAGTTGCGGAATGTCAGCACATCGTGGTCGTGGTCGAGCTCGACAACGAGGTTGCCGTTCCGCACGAACCACGAGTCCACCGAGGCATCGCCCAGACCGACGCGGTCACCGGCATCGTAATCGAAATCGAGGATGACCTTCTTCTCGCTCGCGCCGTTCGCTACCGACGAGGCGAAGTCGAAGAAGTCGGCCCCGAGGCCTCCGCTCATCTCGTCGCGCGCGCCGCCGAGCGGGTCAAAGGTGTCGTTGCCGTCGGTGCCCCTCAGCCGGTCGTCGCCCTCGGTGCCGAGGATGACGTTCCCGCTTGCCGCGACGGCGACCGAGACGCTGGCGGTGCTGGTGCCGCCCTTCCCGTCCGAGATGGTGTAGGTAAAGCCGTCGATGCCGTCGAAGCCCGCGTTTGGAGCGTAGTGGAGCGTCCCGTTCGGGTTGATCGAGACGATGCCGCCCAAGCCTTGCGTGATCGCCGTTATCGTGTGCGGGTCGCCGTCGGCGTCGCCGTCGTTCGCCGCGACGTCGATGTCGACCGGCACGCCGATCTCGGTCGAGGCGCTGTCGTTGTTGGCTTCGGGCGCATCGTTCACCGAGGTCACCGTCACGCCGACGGTCGCGGTGTCGATGCCCCCAAAGCCGTCCGAGACGGTATAGGAGAAAGTGTCGGCGCCATGATAGTTGGCGTCGGGCGCATAGCGCAGCGTGCCGTCCGGATTGATCGACACCACCCCGTGCGCGCCCTGCGTCACCGCGAGGACCGAAAGCGGGTCACCATCGGCGTCGGTGTCGTTCGCCAGCACATTGATGCTGACGGGCGTGTCTTCGTTGGTAATCGCCGTGTTGTCCCCTGCGACGGGCGCCGTGTTCGACCGGCCGCCTCCGAAGTAGGCATCGTCGAAGGTCGAGACGCCGCGGAGGTTGATCGTATCGCCGTCCCCGTCGAGCGTGATTGACAGGTTGCCGTTTCGCACCACCCAGTTCGCGACGCTCGCCCCGCCAAGACCGATGCGGTCGCCGGAGGCAAAGTCGAAGTCGAGGATGACCTTCTTCTCCGAGATCCCGTTCGAGGACGACGATGCGAGGTCGAAGAAATCCGCCCCGCCTTCGCCCCACATCTCGTCGCGAAGACCGCCCAGCGGGTCGATGATGTCGTCGCCCGAGGTGCCGCGCAGACGGTCGTCGCCTTCGGTCCCGAAGATGACCTGACCGCTCGATCCGACGTTGACCGTGACGGTCGCGGTGTCGGACCCGCCGTTGCCGTCAGAGACGGTGTAGACGAAGCTGTCGGCGCCGGTGAAGTCCGCGTTCGGGCTGTAGGTCACTGTTCCGTCTGCATTGACCGCGACCGAACCGTTCGCGCCCTGCCCCGTCGAGGCCACGCTGGGGGTCTGCCCCTCGACATCGGTGTCGTTGGCGAGGACGGCGATCTGCGCCGGCACACCAGCCGTCGTCGAGGCCGTATCGTCGTTCGCGACTGGCGCGTCGTTCACCGCGTTCACGGTCAGCCCGACGGTGGCAGTGTCCGAGCCGCCCCGCCCGTCCGACACAGCATAGGTAAAACTGTCGGACCCGAAGTAGTCCGCGGAGGGCGTATAGGTGAAGGATCCATCGGCGTTCAGCGTCAGCGTGCCGTGAGAGACGCCGCTCACCAGCGATACGGTCAGAGCGTCGCCGTTCGCGTCGGTGTCGTTCGCTCTCACGCCGGGCGCAGCCACGGTCAGGACGGCGTCCTCGTCGATCGAATAGGCGTCGTCTCCCGCGACAGGTGCCGCGTTCGAACCCACGCCCACGGTGACTGTGGCGCTGGACGTCCCGCCCTTCCCGTCCGAGATGCTGTAGCTGAAGCTGTCGCTGCCGCCGAAACCAGCGTTCGGCGTGTATTTCACGGTTCCGTTCGGGTTGATCGCGACAGACCCGTTGGCGCCCTGGGTGACCGAGGTCACGGTGCGCGGATCCCCGTCGACGTCTGTGTCGTTGGCAAGGACTGCAATGTCCACGGGGACGCCCTGCGCCGTCGACGCGGTGTCGTTGACGGCAACCGGCACGTCGTTGACCGCAGTCACGGTGACATTCACCGTTGCTGTATCGGTGCCGCCGTTGCCGTCTGACAGCGTGTAGGTAAAGCTGTCGGCTCCGCTGTAATTCGCGTTCGGAGCATAGCGCACCGATCCGTCGGGATTGATCGAGACGGAGCCGTGCGCGCCCTGCCCTACGGACTGCACGGTCAGCGAGTCGCCATCGGCGTCGGTGTCGTTGGCGCGGACGGCGATGTTGACCGCCGTATCCTCGTTCGTGGTGATCGCGTCGTCGACGGCGTCAGGGGCGGTGTTCGCCGTAACGGGAGCCAGATCGCCGGGGACGGCGATGTTGTCCATGTCGCTGCGAAACTGGATCGTTCCGAGGATGCCGCCGCCGGCGACGCCCGAATAGTCGATTGTCATCGTCGTGAAGATGTCGGTGCCGCGCTCCAGCCCGGCGCGGATCACACCGTCGGAATAGGTCACTTCAACCGTCCCGGTGACCGGATCGCCACCCATCTCCTCATAGGGGAAACCGATCTTGGTGCCGAGGGTATCGCCGCGCGTGCCGTTGTTCACGCCCTTCAGGGTGTCGAAGACCGCGTTACCGTACTGTGCCTCGAGCTTCAGCGACACGACCCGCAGGCTGGACGTCAGGGTAAACGTCGCGGCCGTCGACATCGTGAGGCTCATGCCCGAGCCGGTGACCCCGCCCGAGGTGCCGCCTGTGGCCTGCCAGGTGAGAACCTCTGTCAGACCGCCCTCGTAGACGACCGTGACGCGCATTCCGGCGGCTTCGTCGCCGTCGACGCTGGTGTTGGTATCGAAGCCTGATTGCGTGACGTGGAGCGTGCCCTCGTCGGTGTCGACAATGACGTTGGCCATATCTGAAATTACCCCTTACCACTCGCCGCGGCAAAATTCCGCGTCGGCCCACAAGCCTGATACCAAATTTCAGGACCCACTTCCAGCCACGCCGGCAGGCTGGTGCAGAGATCCACGTCCGCGTGAGAATGCGCTGATAACACCGATTGCGTCAATCTCGGGGCATATGAGGGGCGGAGACCCATTTGCTTGAGAGACAATCATGGGGTTCAAACCCTGCATTGTTCTCGCAATGTGAGAAATAGAGGAACCCCCGGCCTTCGAAAAGGCTTCGCCGCCGCATCGGGCGACCCCGGCAATCGACATCTGACCGAGTCTCGGGACTCCCCGGCGTGGGCCATCGCGCCAACCGAGCGGGAGAGGCAGAGCAGTCCCTACGCCAGGGACCGGGAGAACCGAGTCCGGCCTCCGTCAGGACGCCGACGGTGTCCTCAATCCAGCGCGCTCGCCACCTCAGTTCAGTTCCAGTTCCGCAATCACCGAGGCCCAGCCTGCGCCGTGCATGTCCCGGTCGTCGTGCCGGCCCTGCACCGTGGGACGCGGCAGGCTGATCTTGATGACGTTCAGCGCCGGAATGTCGAAACGCTTGACCGTCGCCGGATCGACCTTGAGCGCCGCCGCGACCCTCTCGGTCGAGACGCCTCCCGCGATGCGCGCGAAGGCCTCCGGCGAGCCGCAGAAGACGTCGATGGTCAGCCAGAACGGCCCCGCGTTCTTGGAGCGGACCTTGTCCGCCACCTGGCCGAGTTCAGGCATCGACGACCTCGAGCCGGAAGGCCTGCATCGGGTCGTCCAGCCGCATGACGTGGTTCAGGCAGAATTCCCAAGCCGGACCGCGGTCGATCTCGGCGGGCGAGAAAGGGAACGCGAAAGTCGGCTGCTCCTCGTCCCGCGTCAGGGGATGGTGGAGGAGATAGGGGTTCATCAGCTTCCCGATCTCGTTCGCCGTCGCCTGGTCGGCGGCAGTGATGACGCAGAGGACGCCGACCTCGTCGGGGATGGTGTCCCGCGTCTCGAGCGCCCCGAGCGTGCTGTCGACGCCGATGAGACGCAGTTCGCAGGTAAAGTCGACGCCTGCGGTCAGCCCCGTCCGGTCGGCGACCTTGACGGTATGCTTCCGCAGGATGTCGTCGGTCCAGGCGCGGATATTCTCGACGTAGTGGCGATCGCGGACGGTGGTCAGAAGAATCGTCTGATAGCCAGCGATCCGGGCCCCTTCGAGCTTCACGGCGTAAGTGTCGGAGGGCACCCAGGCCGATCCCTCGACCCGGACACGCGTATCGTCGAGCGCGCTGTAATTCGCGCCCGTCACGTCGAGATGGCCGCCCGGCTCGTAGAGGATGAAGGGGTCGGAGTTTTCATAAAGCATGTGCGCAAGGACCGTGCGCGGCGTGGCGCGGGCGCCTTCGGCCAGGGGCGTCACGGTGAATCCTTGCGCGTCGAAATCGACGAGAAGGACCCCGGACTGAGGGTTCGTGGCGCACAGCGCGCCGCATTCGCCGATCTTGGCGCCATGCCACGCGCCGCCGGCGTGATCGCCGCGCTGAAGCGGCAGGGCCGAGATGATCGCGGTGTCGGTCGTTCGGCCCGCGATCACGATGTCGGCCCCGGTGTCGAGTGCCGCGGCGATCTGCTCGGCACCCGCAAGGGCCACGATGTTGGTGCAACTCGCGACGAGGTCCTCGTCGATCTCGGGCGCGGCGGCAAGCGGAAGAAGGTCGCCGGACGTCATGGCGGCAAGGACGCGCTCTGCCGGCTGCTGGCACTTCAGCGTCGCGATGCGCGCGTCCAGGTACAACTCGGCCAGGCATTCGCGGGTGATGTCGAGCAGCCAGTCGACGGTCGAGTCGGTGCCGCAGGTCCCGGCGGTGCCGATGACGAGCGGGCATCCGGCCTCGCGTGCGGCCGCGATCAGACCTTTCCACTCGACCTTGGTCGAGGCACGCGCGTATTTCGACACGCCGCGCCCCAGGTAGGACGGACCGGAATCCGTCGAACCTCCGTCGATGGCGATGAGGTCGGGCTTCATTGCGACGCCGCGGGCCAGCGCCTCGCGGTCGTAGTCGAGGCCCAGGGCCCCGGATGGGATGAGGATACGGGTCATGCGTGAAGCCTAGTCCTGCCCCGTCGGGATGAAAAGCATCAGTCGGTGATCGCCTGGGGCTTGCGGATCACGCGGCGCATGAAGATGGGGGCGACGAAGCCGACAACGGCCAAAATCCACAGGACCACCGCGATCGGTGACGAGAAGAGATAGGACGGGTCTCCATCCGACAGCGTCATGGCGCGGCGAAGCGCGTTCTCCATGTTGGAACCGAGTAGGATGCCGAGGATCACGGGAACCGTGGGGATGTCCATCTTTCGGAAGATCCAGCCCAGAACGCCGAAGCCGATCATCAGCAACAGGTCGAAATAGCTGCCCGTCAGCGAGTAGATGCCGACGAACGAGATCATCGTCACTCCCGGCAAGAGAATCGCGGGCGGAACCATGAGGATCTTCACGAAGACCTTCACCATCGGCACGTTCATCGCGAGCAGGACGAAGTTCGCGATGAGAAGCGTCGCGATCAGGCCCCAGACGACTTCGGGCCTGTCGGTGAAAAGCGTCGGGCCGGGCGTGATGTTGAGCGTCATCAGAAGTGCGAGCAGCACCGCCGTCGTGCCCGACCCCGGCACGCCGAGGGTCAGCATCGGCACCAGCGCACCCCCGGCGGCCGCGTTGTTCCCGGCCTCGGGCGCCGCGACGCCGCGCGGGTCACCCTTGCCGAAGTTGCCTTTCGAGCCGACCCAGGATTTCTCGGCCATATAGGCCATGAACGAGCCGAGCGAGGCGCCGGCACCCGGCAGGATACCCGCCACGAAGCCGATCAGCGAGCCGCGGATCATGGTCCCGAAGGTCTGACCGAGAAGCCGGAAGGGAATGGTCACCTTGTCGAGCTTCACGCCGATCGAACTGGACTTGCCGTGGCTCTCGATGAAGACGAAGACCTCGGAGATCGCGAACAGCCCGACGATGGCGACGAGGAAATCGATGCCGTCCAGAAGGTGCAGGTTGCCGAACGTGAAACGCGAGGTGCCCGACGCGCCCTGTCCGATCGTGGCGATGCCAAGGCCGATCAGCGAGGCCATCGCCGCCTTGGCCTGGTTGTTCGACGCGATGCCGCCCAGGGTCGAGAAGGCGAGCAGGTAGAGCGCGAAGTATTCCGCCGGACCGAACTTGTAGGCGAGCCGCGCGATGTAGGGGGCAAGCAGCATCAGGAAGATTGTGGCGATGAACGCGCCCACGAAACTCGCCACGCCCGAGATGACGAGTGCGTCCCCGGCCTTGCCCTGCTTGGCCATCGGATAGCCGTCGAGCGTCGTCATCAGGGCCGGTTCGTCGCCGGGAATGTTGAGGAGGATGGACGAAATGCGTCCGCCGTACATCGCGCCATAGTAGACCGACGTCAAAAGGACGAGGGCCTGTGTCGCGTCGAAGCCCATCGTGAAGGTGATCGGGATCAGGATCGCGACCCCGTTCGACGGGCCTAGTCCCGGAAGCGCCCCGATGATCGTGCCCAGGAAGCACCCGATCACGGACAGCATCAGCGTGTAGGGCGAAAGCGCGACCGAGAAGCCAAGCGCCAGGTTCGACAAAAGGTCCATCAGCCGAGCCACCCTTTCGGCAACGGCACGAGGCCAAGGCCCAGCGCATAGCGGAAGAGCACGAAGAGACCGACCGACAACCCGATCCCCGACAGCGCCGCCGCCAGGGGTCTCGGCGAAAGCTGATAGCTGAGGATACCCGCCGCAATCGCCGTCGGAACGAGAAAGCCGAGCGGTTTAATGGCATAGGCATAGGCCACCATAACCACCGCCGCGAAGACCAGCGCCGCGAGCGTGCGCATCACGGGCCATTCGGCCTCGGGATCGGGTCGCAGGATCATCACCAGCGACGCGACGATCACGCCGCCTGCTATGAGATAGGGAAAGGCCTTCGGACCCATCGGGTCGGGGAACAGCGGCACCTGGATCGTCGAGGCGCTGAGGATATACCCCAGCGCCAGGAGGATCATGACCGCTCCGAAGATGCGGTCGCCGGTCATTACTGGATCACGCCGATCTCTTTGGAGAGGACGACGGTCTCGGCCACGACGTCGTCGACCCAGGACTGGAAGTCGCTGCCGACCTTGGTGAAGGGCGCGAGACCGTTCGCGGCCATCGCTTCCTGCCATTCAGCGCTGTCGGCCACTGCCTGGAGCTTTTCGGCCCAGGCGTTGAACTGCTCGTCCGAGATGCCCTTCGGCACGTAGAGGCCGCGCCAGTTGACGGCCACCACGTCGAGCCCCTGTTCCTTCGCGGTCGGGATATCCTCGAAGCCCGGTACGCGCTCTTCCGTCAGGACGCCCAGCGCCTTGACCTCGCCCGACTGGATGAAGCCCACGATTTCCGACATGTCGCCCGTCATCGCGGTGGTGAAGCCGCCGATGGTCTGGGTGATCGCGTCCGCGCCGCCGTCGACGCCGATATACTTCACCGCACGGATGTCATCGACGCCGCCGGCCTTCAGGACCTGGAGGACCTTGAGGTGGTCGAAGCCGCCCGCGGCCGAACCGCCGGCGAACGAGACGTCCTCGCCGTTCTTTACGGCCTCGACGAGGTCGTTAAGCGTGTTGAGCGGGCTGTCCTTCGCCACGACGATCACACCGGGATCGCCTGCGATCGCACCAACGAAGCGGACCTGATCGGCGGTCATGCCGGCGAAGGCGTTCTGGGCGAGCCGGGTGGTCGTGGCAGAGGATGCCGCTACGATCAGGTCGCTGTCATCATTGCGTTCGCCCACGACGTGGCTGTAGGCGACCCCGCCGCCGGCACCCGCCATGTTCGTGACCTGCACGGGCTGGTCGACCTGACCGATGTCGTAGAGGATCTTTCCGATCTGGCGGCAGGTGAAATCCCAACCGCCGCCGGGGTTGGCCGGAGCGATGCACTCGACGGCAAAGGCCGCCGTGCCGAATACGGAGATTGCGGCGCTCGCGACGAGCGCCCGGAACGTGATTGTCATGATGTCCTCCCTTGGCATCGGTGAGCCGTCTGTGCGGCCGTCCGGGTTCCAGCCTTACGGAAGGGAAACTATCAAGGCAAGCGCGACATTGCCGTCGCGCACCGTGCCGCAACGCGGCGGAGACTACTCCGCCGCGCCCAGGTAGACCGGCATGGAGCCGCGCCGGGACGACTCATGGAGCCGGGGCGAGGGCTTGTCGTCGATCTGAAGCAGCGTCCGCCAGTCCTCCAGCACGGACGACAGGCGGAAGTCGCTGCGGCCCGAGACCTTGGGACGGCTCTCCCGCCAGCGCCCGATGGTGGCAATCATCGCGTCCATGTCGGTGCAGTCGATGCATTGCTGTCTGGACGAGACGACCTCGTCGTTCGCGCCGAGGCCGCCGTGGGTCAGGACGGGGCAGCCGACGGCGTTGGCTTCGGCGAGAACGATGCCGAAGGTCTCGGCGAAGGTCGTCTGGGGACAGAAGAGGCAGAGCGAGCGCTCCATGACCTCCCAGAGCCGCGCCTTGTCCTGGCGTCCGACCATGCGCACTCCGTCGGGGACCGGGCCGCAATCCCATCGCATATAAGCTGGGTCTGCGACCGCAAGTGTCATCGTCGGGAAGGCGTCCCGCACCGCACGGAAGTTCTGGAAGACCTCGCACAACCCCTTGTGCGGCGCGCTCGCGAAGAACAGGAGGTCCGGGTCGTGAGACAGTCCGAGCGGCCGCAGATCGTCGGGGATTGGGTTGTAGACATGCGTGATCTTCGGCGCGGATCGTCCGAGGAACGCGCGCAGGGACCGCGCGTGAGACGCCGACACGCAGACGATGGTGACGTCCGCCTCCCGCAGTGCCTCGCCCATCCGGCGGTTGTGCCGCCCCGGGACGTTGTGGAGCCACAGCAGCATCCGCGCGTCGGGATTGACCTTGCGGCACGCTACGGCCGCCTTCCAGGAGTTGATGACGACAATGGTCTCCGCCCGGACCTTCGCCTTCCATGCGTAAGGCGTGAACCATACGCCGGAGATGCAGGAGGACGCGGTCCGCGCCGCCTGGTGGATTTCCAGCCTGACGTCGCGCGCGAGGCCATGAGCGACGTCCGCGATCGTCATTTCCGTCCCGCCCAGACCGATCAGGCTCGCCGGATCGGTCGTGTAGGGCCGCGGCGCGTTGGGGTCGAGGATTGCGACACGCATCATGCCACCGAAGGAACGACGCCGCGCTGGCTGCGGACTTCGGCCAAGGCCAGGTCACCTGTCGCCGGGGTCTTGAGGACGTCCGATACGGTGATGAGGTCGCGGTTCCAGATCTCGGCGATGCGAAGGTCGGCCAGATCCAGCGGCGCGGCGGGGACTTCGCGGGTGTGGAACCAGTCCTCGACCATTTTCCAGACGCGCTGGCGGTCGCGCTGACGTCGCTCGCTGTCGTAGTCTGTGTCGGACGACTGGGTGAGGGAATCCGGCGTCTCGATCTTCGTCAGCAGGACCTCCGGGATGACCCAGATGATTTCGCCCGAAAGGATCAGGCGATTTCGGAATTCCCTGTCTTCCTCGATGCAGTCCGAGAACCCGCCGAGCTTGCGGAAGACGGACGAATGGAAGAGGCCCGAGTTGACGTGTGTCCAATCGCCCGGAACGCCCGCCGCCATCTGAAGGTTCGGGAAGACATCGTCGACGAGGGAGAGGGTGCGCCGGATCTCGACCCGCTCGCCGTTCGGCAGGATGAGTTCGTGGTGCGTCAGGACCGCGCCGACCTGGATTTTCGATCCCGGAACGCGGCTGGCGAGTTTCCAGTTCAGGACGGGGTGGGCGCCGATCTCCTCGTTGCCGATCACGCGCGCCTGACGGATGACCTTGTCCCGGTGCGGGACGTCGTCGGAGTCGTGGAAGGTGATGGCGTCCGATGGCGAAAACAGGATGCCCACGTTCTTGGCCTGCGCCGTGCCGCCGTTCTGCGACAGGCGGATGTAGTTGAAACGCGGGTTCGTGCGGAAATCGCTCAGGATCTCGCGCGTCCTGTCCTGAGACGCATCGTCCACGACCGTGACGATGCAATGCGGATGAGACTGTCCCAGGGCCGCCTCCACCGAGGCGCGGATGAGATGGGCGCGGTTGAAGGTGGGAATGACGATGTTGACCGAGGGGATCATGTGGAAACCTCTCCGAGTTGGCGACGATATCTGGCGAGCTCATGCTCGAGGTAGAAGTACGCGACGGCCGGCAGGCAGAGCGCGATACCCCCAGCCGTCGCCACGCGATCGCCGCTGACGGCAGAAAGAACGATTGCGCCTAGCCCCAGGCCGAGTGTCGTTATCATCTCGGGCGGCATCCTGACGCTGATCTCCTCGCGCAGTTTCGATGTACGAAGGAAGGTCTGCTCCCAGCCGCACAGCGCCTCGAAGGTGGCGCTGGCGCTGGAGGGAAGCAGCGCCATGCGGCACGTCGCGGCGCCAAGGGACGCGGTCGCGAACGGCAGGATCGCGGCGAGTAACGCGAGGAAGAGAGTGGCGACACCGAGGCCGACGATCTCGGTTCCGAACCGGAGATCGAAAAGCTCTGACGCCAGCCCCCAAATCAGAAGAATCGCGCCGAACGTCTGGAAATTCACCCAGGCCAGAAGCTGGCGGACCGGGGCGAGAGAGCGTGCGACACCCGGCCGTAGGAGAAAGGTCGCGGCATTGCCGTGCGCCCATCGCCGCCGCTGCGCGCAAAGGCTCTCGGCGGAGAGGGGCAGTAGGCCCCGGCCGACGACCTGCGGCACGAAGTGCCCGCGATACCCGGCCTCGACCAGACGGGTTCCAAGCTCGGCATCCTCGGTCACGGTGACGGCGCGCCAACCCCCGACCGCGTCGAGCGCATCGAGGGAAATCACGCTGAGCGTCCCGGTCAGAAGCGTGGCGCCGCGCCGGTCCCCATGGGACGCGAAGCGGGCGAAATAGTCCCCCAGCTCCTCGGACACGCCCGGCGCTCCGCTGTCACGGTCGTAGGCCTGCGGGAACTGAACGAAATCGGCGCCGGTCTCTGTCAGAGCGGCGTCGGCCCGCGCCAGGAAATCGGAGGTGACGGCATAGTCGGCATCGACGGTGACGACATGCGTCGCATCGGGACGCGCCATGTCGCGCGCAATGGCAAGCGCCCCCGCCTTCGCACCTTCGACGCCGTCGCGGTGGAGGAAGCGAACGCCGTTCCGTCCTTCGCAAAAGGCTGCGACAGGCTTCCACAGCCGCGCATCCTGCGTGTTGTTGTCCAGGACGATGACTTCGTAGGCAGGGGCGCCTACCTGAGCCAGAAGTCCTCGGATGGTGCGTATGACGACCTCGGGCGGCTCGTTGTGGGTCGCGACGTGCAGGGTGTAGACGCGCGGACGCCGGTGAACGGGCTTGTCCCGAGCGATCAGGCGGCCACGGCGCGACGGCATCAACTGGATCGCGCTCAACGCTGCCTGCGCCGCAAAGATGGCGATCGCCATCGTTAATACCGCCCCATTGCCGAAGACGGCGAGGGCGACGAGCGCCGCCAGCCCAAGCATGGTTCGGGTGCCCGGGCCCCCTTTCCGACCCGCCATGGAGGCGCGCGCCGGAGGGACCGGAATGGGGGTGTGAAGGGTCATCGAGGATTCCGCATGGCAACGTCGGAATAATCCGAACGGCGACAATCCGGTTCCCGAGCGATGGACTGTTTTCGCGAGACTTCGCGCATCTCGCTGAAAACCGGGGCGGAGATCTGGCGCGCCGGAACGACCGGCCTAAGTCACGCCCGTGGCGGAGGCGCGGCGTCCGGCGGTCAGAGCAGGCAAGGCGCGCGAGGGACGATGAGCGAACCAGCACGAGAAATGGACGCCGTAGCCAAGGCGGCACGCACCGGCACACCTCAGACAACAGGTCCGAACACCACCAACTTCAACGCCCTGAAGAGCGATCACCTTTTCATCGTCTTTTCGGATACGGGCGAGATTCTCGGCCCCGACGCGCAAGGTGTCGGTATCGAGCGCGAGGGCGTCTATCTCGACGATACCCGGATGCTGTCACGGCTGCGCGTGCTGCCGGCCGGATTGCCTCCGGTCTTCATGAAGGCCTCTGTCGACCGTCTGAACACCACCTTCGAGACGCTCGTGTCCAACGCGCGCTTCCTCGACGGGACCGACGCGGTGGCCGCCCAGTCCTTCACGTTGTCGCACGTTCGGCGTCTTTCGCACGTTCTGCACGACAGGCTCATCTTCAAAAGCTACCACGAGGAGGACATCGAGCTTCCCCTCGTTCTCGAACTGCACGCCGACTTCCTCGATGTCTTCGAGATCCGGGGCGTGCCCCGGTCGGACCGAGGCATCGTGCGTCCGCCGCGCCTCGATGGCCGGGACGTGGTCCTGGGCTACGAGGCTCCCGACGGGCACCGGATGGAAACGCGCCTGACCTTCGACCGCGATGTCGTGCTCGAGGACGGGCGGGTCACCATCCCGGTCGCCCTTGCCGCGCGCGGACAGGTCGAGATGGACTGGTACGTCAGCTTCGACCGCGAGATGCCGAAGGGAAAGCGTCGGGTGCGGCGGTCCTATTCCGCCGAGCGCGAATCCGTCGAGACATCCATCGCCGAAGCCCGTTTCAAGCGACTGGCCTTGGTCGAGACCGACAACGCGGGCATAAACACGTGGCTTTCACGGTCCGCCGCCGACCTCTCGATGCTTCTGACGGAGACGATGGAGGGCCCCTACCCCTACGCTGGCCTTCCGTGGTTCGCGACGCACTTCGGGCGCGACGGCATCATCACCGCCATGCAGACGCTGTGGTGCGATCCGTCCATTGCGAGGGGAGTCCTCGGGTTTCTCTCCGCGCGCCAGGCGACCGAGGCCTCCCACGAAAGCGACGCGCGGCCGGGTAAGATCCTGCACGAGGTCCGCAACGGCGAGATGGCCCGTCTCGGCAAGACGCCCTACGCCCTCTACTACGGAGGCGTCGACCAGACCCTTCTCTTCGTCATGCTGGCCGCCCGCTATTTCGCGCGCACGGGCGATGCCGCTTTCGTCGAGCACCTGATGCCCTCGATCGATGCGGCGCTCGAATGGGCGTCGACCTGGGGCGACGAGGACCGGGACGGTTTCGTCGAATACGGCACCGAAAGCCCCACCGGCCTGAGGAACCAAGGCTGGAAGGACAGCGTCAACGCGATCTTCCACGAGGACGGGTCCATTGCCGACGGCCCCATCGCGCTGGTCGAGGTCCAGGCTTATCACGTCGACGCCCTGCGCTCGGCGGCACGGCTGCACCGTTTCTTCGGCAACGGCGCGATGGCGCAGGAACTGGAAGCGCGGGCCGAGGCGCTTGTCCGGCTCATCGACGAGGCCTTCTGGCTGCGCGACCTCGGCATCTGGGCCATGGCTCTCGACGGCGACAAGCGACCGACGCGAGTGGTGTCGTCGAACGCGGGCCACGTCCTCTTTGCCGGCGCGACGACCTCGCGACGGGCGGAAGAGGCGCTGGCCACGCTCAGGCGGCCGGACCTTCTGTCGGGCTTCGGGCTGCGGACCGTCTCGACGGGCTCCGCACTCTACAACCCGATGGGCTATCACGTCGGCAGCGTCTGGCCCCACGACACCTCCATCGTCTCGGCGGGCGCCGCGCGCTACGGCGACACCAAGTTCGCCTCGACGCTCTTCGGATCCCTGCTCTCGGCGTCATCGCACTTTCCCGAACGGCGGCTTCCCGAGCTTTTCTGCGGCTTCGCCAAAAGCGAGGTGCCACACGCCATCCCCTATGTCTCGGCCTGCGCGCCCCAGGCCTGGGCGGCAGGCTCGCCTTTCCTGATGATTCAATCGCTTCTGGGGATCGAGATCGACACGCTGAAGCGTACGGTCTCGTTCCGTCAGCCGATGCTGCCGCAAGGCGTCACGCTGATGACCATACGGCGCCTTCCCATCGCAGGGCGCAGGGTCGATCTGAACGTCAGGAAGGCCGGCGTCGCGGCGACGCTCGAGGTCGTCTCGGCGCCAGAGGACATGAGCTTCGTCTTCAAGCGCTGACGGCGTCTTTCGACCCTGGGCCTTTTTCCGCCCTGCGCAAAATTCTGCACCTGCGAGAGGGAACTCCAGAGGCGCCCTCCGGTTGAACATCCAGACCGGTGATGACGCACCGGAGGACGACTTTGCTAAAACAGGGGTGTGTCACCATGAAAGTCAGAACCGTAATTCTTCCCGTTGCCGGTAATGGGACGCGGATGCTGCCCGCGACGAAGTCGGTCCCGAAGGAACTGCTGCCTGTCTACGACACGCCGGTCCTGCAGTTCGCCCTGGACGAAGCCATTTCCGCTGGGGCCGAACGTATCGTTCTGGTGTCTCACCGCTCGAAGGTCGCGATCGAGGAATATCTGAGCGTCAGCGAAGGTCTCGAGGCGACGTTGAAGGAGAAGGGCAAGGTTCAGCTCCTCCGTCGGCTTCAAAGCGCGCGCATCCCTGAAAAGGTGGACGTCCGCCTCGTCTACCAGGACGAAGCGCGCGGCCTCGGCCATGCCGTCCTTTGCGCTCGGGACGAATGTCTTCCCGGTCCGGTCGGCGTCATTCTTCCCGATGATCTGATCGTCGGGACATCATGCCTGGGGCAGATGGTCGATGCGTTCGATCCAGAGCGCATGAACAGCCTGATCGCCTCCCTGCGTGTGAAGGAGGACGAAATTTCCAGCTACGGCGTCTTCGATTTCGAGGGCTCCGACACTGTCGGCATGCCGCGTGCGGCCCGTGGTCTGGTCGAGAAGCCCGATCCCGACAAGGCGCCCTCGCTCTTCGCCGCGATTGGCCGTTATGTCCTGTCGGAAGAGATCTTCGTCGCGTTGGAAAACACCCAGCCAGGCGCCGGAAACGAGATCCAGCTGACAGACGCCATTGCAGCGTGCGGCCGGATCTACGGTCTGGCGGTTCGCAGCCCGCGCTTCGATTGCGGCTGCCACGAAGGCCTTTTCGCCGCAGGCCAGTTCATGCGGAAGCTCAAGACCTCACGGTCGAGCGAAGCCATAGCGGCTGAATAACGAACGAGTCCGGCCGCTCGGGCCGGACCGCAGAGGCTCATCGACAGGACGATGCCATGACCGGAGAGACAGACATCGTCCTCGTCGTGGACGACGAGACACTGATCGCGCTCGACCTTGCGGCGACTGTTGAATCCACGGGTCGGACCGTCCTGGGTCCGGCCTTCACGCTTGGCATGGCGCGCAGGCTGCTCGAGACCGACACAGCCACCATCGCTCTTCTTGACATAAATGTGGGAAGCGAGGTCGTGTGGCCGTTGGCCCACGAGCTTCTCGAGATAGACTGCGCGGTCATCTTCATCAGCGGCGATCCCCGCCAGCGTAAGTCGGTTCCCGGCTTCGCCGACGCTACCTGCATCGAAAAGCCCGCGATGCCGAAAGACATCTGTCGGGTTCTGGACGACGCGACCGCCTCCGCTGCCTGAACGTCTTGCCTTGTCCATCTGCCCCTGCCTAGGTGACCGGTACGTGCAGGGAGGACAAAATGACGGCGGCGAGGCGCGCCCTCGGGGTGTGCTACTATCCTGAACACTGGGACGAGGCTCTCTGGCTCGACGATGCGCGCCGGATGGTCGAAGCGGGTCTGACATGGGCGCGGATCGGGGAGTTCGCCTGGTCCCGTCTCGAACCCGAGGCCGGTCGACTGGAGTTCGACTGGCTCGACCGCGCGATCGACACCCTCGGCTCTGCCGGTCTGAAGGTGATCCTCGGCACGCCCACCGCTGCGCCGCCCCGCTGGATACTGGACCGCCACCCCGACGCGGTCATCGTCGATGCTGACGGACGGGCGCGGAAGCATGGGTCGCGGCGCCATGTCTGCTTCAGCCACGCCGGCTACCTCGCCGAGTGCAGGCGCATCGTCAGTTTCCTGGCCGAACGCTACGGGCGACACCCGCACGTTGCCGCATGGCAGACGGACAACGAGTTCGGCTGCCACGATACCGTGATCAGTTACTCCGACGCGGCCCGCCGCGCGTTCCAGGACTGGTGCGCCCGCCGCTACCAGTCGGCCGAGGCGCTGAACCGCGCCTGGGGCAACGTGTTCTGGTCGATGGACTACGGCGACTTTGGACAGATCGACCTTCCGAACCTCCTCGTGGCTCAGGCGAACCCGGCACACATGATGGCCTTCCGGCGGTTCTCGTCCGAACAGGTCGCCCGGTTCAACCGCGCGCAGGTCGAGATCATCCGCCGCCACAGCGACGCGCCCGTCATCCACAACTACATGGGGCGTTTCCTGGACTTCGACCATTTCCAGGTCGGCGCCGATCTCGACGTGGCGGCCTGGGACAGCTACCCGCTCGGTTTCCTCCTGACCCGGCTGGGGGACGACGAGGCAAGGTGTGCCCGGTACCTGCGGCAGGGAGATCCCGACGCCCAGGCATTTCACCACGACCTCTACCGCGCTGTCGGGCGCGGGCGGTTGTGGGTGATGGAACAGCAGCCAGGCCCGGTGAACTGGGCCCCGTGGAACCCGGCCCCCCTGCCCGGCATGGCGCGGCTCTGGGCGTGGGAGGCCTTCGCGCACGGGGCCGAAACGGTGAGCTATTTCCGCTGGCGGCAGGCGCCTTTCGCGCAGGAACAGATGCATGCGGGCCTCCTGCGTCCCGATTCCGCCGACGCCCCTGCGCTGGCCGAGGTCCGGCAGGTCGCCGCGGAACTAACCGACATGCCCGAGGCCGGCACGGCGCAAGCCAGGGTCGCCATCGTCTTCGACTATGCCTCCGCCTGGGCATGGGAGGCGGAACCGCAGGGGCAGGACTTCGACTATTTCGACCTCGTCTTCGCGATCTATCGCGCGCTTCGCCGCAAGGGCCTTTCCATCGACATCCTGCCGCCGGAGACAGCTACGCTCGACGGGTATCGCGTCGTCTTGGTGCCTGCCCTGGCGACGCTGCCGGAGCCCCTGTCCGCCGCTCTCGCGGGCTTCGGGGGAACCGCCATCCTTGGCCCCAGGACGAACGCCAAGACGTCCGAGATGTCCCTTCGCGTTCCTCTCGCCCCCGCACTGCCCGGTCTCGACACCGTCGTCGCCCGCGTCGAAAGTCTTCCGCCCTTCGCCGACGTCCCGCTCGCGGACGGCGGCGCGTTCCGTCGCTGGTTCGAACATCTCGAGGGACGCGCCGAGGTCGTCGAACGCACCCGAGAGGGGCGACCGGCCATGGTCCGTTCCGGCGGCCTGACCTATCTTGCGGGCTGGCCCGACGACGTCGCTCTCGACCGCATCGTGGCGCGCGCTTGCGCCGACGAAAAGCTTGCCACGCTCGATCTGCCCGAGGGCTTGCGCGTCCGGGACACGGCCACCCACCGCTTCGTCTTCAACTATGCGCCCGAGCCGCAGGACTTCGAGGGCGTGGCGCTGCCGCCTGCCGGGGTGAGCTGGCGTCCGCTCTAGGTCTCGTCGCCTTCGTTCAGCATCGCGCGGATAAGGAAGAAACCCGCGATGACCGCGATGGACACCGAGGACACGAGCCCGCCCCAGTCCCCCACGAGACCCGTCAGCACATCGAGCTTCTCGGCGAAGATATACCCCAGAAGAACATAGCCGGTGACCCAGATCGCCTCCCCCGCCGCATCCCAGGCCAGGAAGGTCCCCCACCTCATGCCGGCCGCGCCGGAGATGAAGTTGACGTAAGGCCCGAGAGGCGCCACGAGCCACGTCGAGAAAAAAACGCCGAGCGGCCCCCAGGTCCGCACCGTCTCTTCGGCCCGATCGACCATTACCGCTCGCGCCGGGGCGGCCCGCAGCCGTGCGAGAAGCGGCGCCCCTCCAAGTCGGCCGATGTGATAGCCGGTGTTGTCGCCCGCGATGGCCGCCAGGTAGGCCGTCACGAGGACGGACCAGAGCGTCAGGTCGCCCGTGGCGGCGAAGGCGCCGCCCGCCAGCATCACCGCGAAGGTCGGGATCGGGAAGGCGAGGCACGACAGGAAGGCCGAGGCGGCGACGATCCAGAGACCCCAGTCCGCGACGAGAGCGTATAGGGTTTCTGTCACGGTCTGGGACGCGTTAAGGCCAGGACGCGTTCGACGGCGGCGACAGCTTCTTCAGGCGTCAGACCCTGCATCTCCGCGATTTCGTTCAGGCTGCGGCCCCTGCCCGTGTCGCGGTCGACGCCGAGAGCGGCGCCGATCTCGTCGGGCGGGACCTGCCAGGCGCGTGCGACATAGCGGATGGTCATCCAGGATTCGACCGGCTGTCGTTCCACGACATGGTCGCGGAAGCGGATTGCGTGTACCGCCATGACGGTCGCGAAACCGAGCGCGAGCGTCAGCGCGACGAGGAAGATCGCGGCGAGAACCTTGTGGCGGCGCAGGGTGGAGACGACGCGGGACATGCCGCACTGTCTCGCGCATGGGAAGATGGCGCAAGCCGGTGCGGCAGTCAGGCGCGCCCCAGCCGCCGGTCCTCGTCCGTCAGGTCGGACTCACGCTCGGAGGCCGAGCCGTATCCGCCGCCGCCCGGCGTCCGCACGCGCACCCGGTCGCCCGCGCGAAGCGGGATGTCCTGTTCCTTCGACAGGTGCTCGGGCGCGTACTTCGCACCGTTCCGCCAGACCTCGACTTCGTTCTTCGCGCCGTCCTCGCCGCCAAGCGCGCCCTGCGGGCCGAAGCGCCCGTGATCCATGACGAAGCTCGCCCGCGCGGTTCCGCGCAGCAGTTCGACCTCGTAGTCCAGTCCCAGGCCGCCCCTGTGCCGACCGCGCCCGCCCGAGCCCTCACGCAGCGCGTAGCGGTGATAGAGAACCGGGAAATTCTGCTCCATGATCTCGACCGGGGGCGCTTTCGATATCCCGATGGTCGAGCACCCGTTGGCCAGGCCGTCATGGTCGGCATTGCCGCCGTAGCCGCCCCCTGAAAGCTGATACATGACATAGTTGCGCCCGGTTTCGGGATCGTGGCCACCCAAGGCGAAGTTGCCGCTGGTGCCTGCCGGAGCGGCCGTCACGCGGTCCGGCAAGGCCTCCACCAGTGCCGCGAAGACGGCCTCGGCGATGCGCTGGCTGACCTCGGCCGCGCAACCCGACACCGGCCGGGGATAGCGCGCGTCGAGGAACGTCCCTTCGCAGCCCACGATCGAGAGGGGTTCGAACGCGCCCGCGCTGATCGGAACCTCTGGAAAGATGTGCCGCATCGCGAGGTAGACCGACGAATGCGTCGTGGCGAGGACCGAGTTCATCGGCCCCATGCAGGGTGGACTCGAACGCGAGAAATCGAAGCTGAGGGCGCCCGGCGTCTTCTCGACCGTTAGTCTTATCGCCAGCGGCTCGTTCACCACGCCGTCGCTGTCGATCCAGGCCGTGCTTTCGTATGTGCCGTCCGCGATCTCGTCGATCAGCGTCCGCATCTGCGCCGCCGCACGTCCACGCAGCGCGTCGATGGACGCGCGCACCACGTCGTCGCCATAGCGGTCGAGCAGCGCCGTCAGCCGCTCCTCGCCCACGGTCAGCGCCGCCGCTTGCGCCTTCACGTCCCCGATCCGCTGGTCGGCGATACGAATATTCGAACAGATGATGGCGTAGATCTCGGAATCGAGGACGCCCTCCTTGAACAGCCGCACCGGCGGCAGGCGCAGCCCCTCCTGCTCGACCGACGTGGCGGAGGCCGAGAAGCCGCCGGGCACCGCGCCGCCCGTGTCGGGCCAGTGCCCGGTGTTCGACAGCCAGCAGAAGATTGCGCCGTCCCTGTAGAAGGGTCTCGCGAACCTGACGTCCATCAGGTGCGTGCCGCCCAGGTAGGGATCGTTGACGATGTAGGTGTCGCCCGGCTTCGGCGCCGCCGCGCGCCCGTCGCGGATCATCTCGATCAGCGTCCGCGTCGAATACTGCATCGTGCCGACGAAAACGGGCAAGCCGCCCTGCCCCTGCGCGATCAGGGATCCATCCTCGGCTGAATAGATGCCGTCCGAGCGGTCGTTCGCTTCGGCGATGACGGGCGAGAAGGCGGCGCGAGAGAACGTCAGATCCATTTCGTCGCAGACTTGCTGCAACCCCGCCTGGATGACCGACAGCGTGATCGGATCGACGGTCATGCGGCACTTCCCACGTGGATGACGAGGTTACCGTCCGCGATGCCTTCCACGCGGTCGCCCGGCGGGATGAGGATGGTCGAGTCGAATTGCTCGATGATCCCGGGGCCGTCGAGTCTCACATCCTCCGGCAAGTGGTCGCGCCAGTAGACGGGAGTGTCGTGCGCCTCGCCGTCGAAGATGACCGCTCGGACCGACGCGGGAGCGGCGCGCGCCATGCGGCCCACGGGGTCGATCAGGCCGCCCAGGTCGACGGACGCCGACGCGCCGATGACCGAGCAGTTGGCGTTGACCACGCGCGCCGGGATCTGGGCCAGCTCGACGCGAAACCTGTCCCAGTAGACGCGCTCGAACCGCGTCCGAAGCGTCTCGCGCGATGGATCGGGCGCATCGAGCGGCACGCGGACGACGTGCGACTGGCCCATGAACTGCATGTCGACGCTGAAGCTGTGCGTCACCCCGGTGACTTCGATCCTCTCGCGGTTCAGGGCGGCCTCGCCGGACGCCGCCTGCTCGGCGAAGACCTCGTGCAGTTCGCCCATGTCCAGCGTGTCCAACGGCCGGTTCAGCGTCCGAACGTAGTCGTGCCGCAGGTCGGCCACGACGCAGCCCAGCGCGTTGGTCAGGCCTGGCCGCGCCGGGATCAGGACGCGCGGCACGCCAAGTTCGCTCGCCAGTGCCGCCGCGTGAAGCGGCCCGGCACCGCCAAAGGCGAAAAGGGCGAAGTCGCGCGGGTCAGCACCGAGAGACAGCGACACCATGCGGATCGCACCCGCCATCTTCGCGTTGGCGAGGCGGATGACGGCCTCGGCCGCGCCCTCTGCATTCGTACCAAGCGGACGCCCCAACTCGCGCGCGAAGATCTCAGCTACGGCGTCGCGCGTCACCCCACCGCGCACGGCCAGCTTCGCGGGATCGAGACGCCCCAGAAGCAGGTTCGCGTCCGAGATCGTCGGCCGCGTTCCACCCCGGCCATAGCAGATCGGTCCTGGTTCGGCGCCGGCGCTTTCGGGTCCGACCTCCAGCAGCCCCGCCGCGTTCACACGCGCGATCGAGCCTCCGCCCGCCCCCACGGTGCGGACGTCGACCATCGGCACATGGATCGGCATCGCGTATTCGATCTCGATCTCGTTCGACACCGGCGCCGCGCCGTCGCGGATCAGAGCGACATCGGTCGAGGTTCCGCCCATGTCGTAGGTCAGGAGGTTGCCCTCCCCCACCCGCCGCCCGGTATAGGCGGCGGCCATCACTCCGGAGGCCGGCCCCGACATGACCGTCTTCGCCGCCTCGTGCGCGACGTGGCGGGACGAGACCATGCCGCCGTTGCCGTTCATCACCAGAAGCTCGCCACTGTATCCCCGACCCTCCAGCTCGGACCGAAGGCGCGCGACGTAGCGCTCCAGCAGAGGCTGGACGCTCGCATTCACCGCCGCCGTCACGCCGCGCTCGAACTCGCGCGTCTCGGACAGCAGGCTGTGTCCCATGGTGATGAAGCGGTTCGGCCAGAGAACGCCCGCGATCTCGGCCGCGCGATACTCGTGGACCGGGTTGGCGTAGGCGTGCAGGAAGTGGATGACCAGCGCCTCGCACCCCTTGTCGAGAAGCTCGAGGATCGCTGCGCGCGTCGCGGCCTCGTTCAGCGGCGTCAGGACGCGCCCTTTGGCGTCCATCCGCTCCGGCACTTCGATCCGCAGGTCGCGCGGGATGACAGGGCGGAACTCGCCCTTCATGCCGTAGGCCTGCGGGCGCGTGCGGCGGCCAAGCTCGAGGACGTCGCGGAACCCCCTGGTGGTGATGAGCCCGGTGCGCGCCAGCTTGCGCTCGAGGACGGCGTTGGTGGTGGTCGTCGTCCCGTGGACGATCAGGTCGACCCGGCCCAGCTCAACCTCGGCGGCATCGACGGCGGCAAGAACGCCGAAAGCCTGGTTCTCGGGCGTGGTCGGTGTCTTCGCGATGCGGATCGCACCGCTACCCGCGTCGACCTCGACGAGATCCGTGAAGGTGCCGCCGACATCGACGCCGAGAACTCTTCCGCCCGCCACTTGCGATGTCCGCTCCGATTGCTTGTACACGAATAGAAGGACGGCGGCCCGAAGGCTGTCAATAGCGCCACCGCTTGCCTTCGTCCGCGACCTCGACAAGTCTCGCGCCATGACGCCAGGTCGCCTTGCCTTCTTCCTCTTTGCGCTTCCCGTCGCCGCGTGGAGCCACACCTCCGAAGGTGGCTTCGTCCTCCTCCTCCCGACGCGTGCCTACACCGTGGCGGGCGTGGCTGCAGTCGCGCTGACGGTGCTCGTCCTGTTCGCCGCGCGACCTGCTGCGGTGCGCGCCATCTTCGCGTCGATGATCTTCAGCTTCACCAAGGCGCCTGAGATCCTCCCTGTCATCACGAGCGTCCTGTCCTTTCTCCTCCTCGCCAGTCTTGTCACGCTGGGGGTCGCAGGTCCGCGCGGTCCGCTCGACAATCTCTTGCCCCTCAGCTTCTGGACCATGGGATGGATGGCGCTGGTGCCCCTCGCAGCGGTCGCAGGGGATATCTGGAGGTGGATCAACCCCTGGACCGGTCTCCTGCACCTCCTGTCGCCGATCCGTCCGAGAGTGACCTTGCCGCCTCGTCTCGGTGTCTGGCCGGCGCTCATCCTGCTGGTGGCCTTTGCCGCTTTCCTTCTCGCCGACCTAGCCCCTGACGATCCGAGGCGGCTCGCCGTCGTCGTCGCGGTCTACTGGCTGGTGACGATGGCGGGCTGCCTTCTCTGCGGAGACGGCTGGACGCGACACGCGGAATTGGGGCGCGTCGTCCTGTCGACCTACGCGAGGCTCGCGCCGATCCAGTGGGGACCGGACGGAGGCGCTGGCGGACCGGGCTGGAGGGCGCTCGCCGCCTCGCCCCTACCCGGTCTCGGGCTCTTCGCGCTGACGCTCCTTGCCGTGGGAAGTTTCGACGGGATCAACGAGACCTTCTGGTGGCTGGGCCTGATCGGGGTGAACCCGCTCGAGTTTCCCGGTCGATCGGCGGTCGTCCTCCCGACGATGCTGGGATTGGGCGCCGCGATCCTGGCGCTCTGGGCCGCCTTCGCGCTGACTGTGCGCGCGGGGTTGGCTCTGGCGGGCGGAGGCGCCTTCGTCCCCGCCTTCTCGCGCCTCGCGCTGGCCCTTCTGCCGATCGCGCTGGCCTACCACATCGCGCACTACCTCACCGCGATCCTCGTGGGCCTCCAGTACTGGATCGTGGCGCTCAACGACCCGCTCCACAGCGGCGCGGATCTCCTCGGCCTCGCCTCGTTCCGCGTGTCGACCGGCATGTTCAATCGTCTCGACCTCGTCCGCGTCATCTGGCTGACGCAGGCGGCGGTCGTCGTCGCGGGTCACGTCTGGTCGGTCCTCCTGTCGCATCGCATCGCGCTCGACATCGTCGGGGACGACCACGCCCGCGCCGTGCGCCTGACCCTGCCGCTGTCGGGCTTCATGGTCGCCTACACCTTCCTCGGCCTTTGGCTTCTTGCCGCGCCGCGGGGGGCGTGACCGGGGAAAATGCGTGCAGCCTGACGCTGCGGCAGGAAAACCTCTGGACATGTGGGGGGCGCCCCGCAAATCATCGGCCCGCACAGGAAGCGCCGCGACAAGGGCGCCGAAACAGGGAGTTCCGACCGTGACCTCGCACCGTCTCACCAGCCGCCGCAGCCTTCTGAAGGGCGCCGCCGCGGGCGGCCTCCTCGCCGCGTCTCCGCTTGCCGCGCGCTTCGCCTCGGCCCAGTCCGAGCCCATCCGCATCGGCTTTCAGCAACACCAGACCGGCATCGGCGCCGCCTACGGCCGCTGGTACGGCCGCACCACCGAAGCCGCCGTCAAGGCGATCAACGACGCGGGCGGAATCAACGGCCGGCCGGTCGAAATCGTGGCCGAGGACGACGGCACCGATCCCAAGCGCGGCGCCGAGGTGATCGAGAAATTCGCCACGCAGCACAACTGCGACATCGCGTTCGGCACCCTCTTCAGCCACGTCGTCATGGGCTCGGCCCCTGCGGCGGGAGAGTTGAAGCTGCCCTATTTCGTCGTCTCCGAAGGCCACCACGTCGCGTCGGGCGCGCTGAACCGCTGGACGCTCCAGCCCGGCATCACCGACGTCAAGAGCCAGGTCTCGTCGATGGCGCCCTGGGTGACGGACACGCTCGGCAAGAAGGTCACGATGGTCTTCCCGGACTATGCCTTCGGCCACGACCACCGCGACTTCTTCTCGGCGGCTGTGAAGGCGGCGGGCGGCGACGTCGTCGGCCTGATCCCGATCCCGCCGACCGAGACGACCTTCACCAAGTATTTCCCGCAGATCCCGCGCGAGACGGAGGTCCTGTACCACGTCATGGTCGGTCCCGCCGTTCTCACCTTCGTCAAGGAGCTAGGCGAATTCTTCGGCCCTTCGGCGCCTGCGATCTTCGGCTTCATCGACAGCCTCGAAGCGGTCGATCTGGCGTCTCCCGGGCTCGAATTTCTCGACGGAACATATTTCTGGGAGGGCAACCCCCGCTATGCGCAGGCCGACCAGTCCGAATACGACAAGGCCTTCCGCGCCGCTGTCGGCGTCGATGACACGGGCGCCAGCACGAGCGATGCCAAGGACGTCTCGACCTACGCCCACATGTGGGGCTGCTGGGAGACGCTCTATATCATCAAGGCCGCGATGGAGGCCTCGGGCTATGCCGGGCCCGACGACCGCCAGGCGCTGGTCGAGGCCGTCGAGGCGATGACCGACATGCCCGAGGGCATGGAGCATCCGCAGGGGCCGAAGCTGTTCAACGGGCGCACGCACCAGGTCTTCGGACGGCAGTATGTCAGTCAGGCCAAGGAGGGCCGCCTCGTGAAGGTTCACGCGACCTCGATCGAGGACACGCTCTATCCGGACGAGGTCGATTATACCACGATGAGCTTCTGACGTCGGGAGGGGGCGCTGCCCCCGTCCCGGCACGGGGCCGGAACCCCCCGGAGTATTTCCGCCAAGAAGAAGGCGCATCCGCACGGGCGCAGCCGTTTCGGAGACTGAATGGAGTTCGGACCGCACCTTGTCCTCGCGATCCTCGAAGGCGCGGTCGGCGCGGCGGTGCTAGCGCTGACGGCGCTTGGCCTGTCGCTGGTCTTCGGGGTGATGCGTGTCGTCAACGTGGCCCACGGCGAGTTCTTCATGCTGGGCGCGGTGATGGCCTGGTTCGTGGCGGCCGCCATCGGCGGGCATCCGGCGGTAGGCTTCATCGCCGCGCTGGTCATCGCCCCGCTCGTCGCGGGCGTCATCGCGATGGCGGCCGACTGGCTTGTACTGAAGCGGGTGAACTACGATCCCGAGGCGACCATCGTCGCGACCATCGGGCTTCTCTACATCATGCAGCAATCGGCGCTCATGCTCTACGGCCCCGAGGCGCGGCCCGTCGAGGCGCCCTTCAACTCGCGCATCGCGCTCCCTTGGGTCGAATGGGGCGAGGCCGGCCTTCAGCTCTATTACCCCTGGGGCTTCGGGACGACGAGCTACAAGCTCTTCGTCATCGTGGCCGCCGTCGTCCTACTCCTCGCGTTCTGGGCCTTCCTGTCGCGCACGCGCTTCGGTCTCGTCATGCGCGCGACGCAACTCGACCGCGAGACGGCGCTGGCCTTCGGCATTCCGGTCGAGACGGTCTATGCCCTGGTCTTCGGTCTCGGTGCGGCGCTAGCCGCCCTGGCCGCCGTCCTGATCGTGCCGATCCAGCAGGCGCACTACCTGATGGGGGGCGATCCGCTTCTTCTCAGCTTCATCGTGGTCATCATCGGCGGGCTCGGCTCGATCCGGGGCACCATCGTCGCCGCCCTTCTGATCGGGATGTCGGACGGCGTGATCTCGGTCTTCTTCTCGCCCACGCTCGCGAAGATCCTCGCCACGCTTCTCGTAGCGCTCGTCCTCGTCTTCCGCCCGCAGGGGCTTTACGGGAAGACCGCCACATGAGGCCCGAGACGCGGGCGCTGGTCCTGCACCTCGGCGTGATCGCGGGCCTCGCGGCGCTTTATCCGCTGCTGCCGACCTATCACCAGGGCAACCTGACGCGCATCCTCGTCCTCGCCATCTATGCCACCGGCTACAACGTCCTCTTCGGCTACACCGGGCTTCTCAGCCTCGGCCATGCGATGTTCTTCGGGGCCGGCATGTACGGCCTCGGCCTGCCCATGCAGCACCTGGGCCTGCCCGCGCTGCCCGCCTTCGTGCTGGGAACTGCCTGCGCCGCGACCCTGGCGGCGGCCGTGGCGGCGCTCGCGTTGAGAACGGCGGGCGTCGCCTTCATGATCGTGACGCTGATGTTCTCGCAGGCCGCCTTCCTGACGATCCTCTACTTCACGACCTGGACCCGAGGAGAAGAAGGCTTCGTCCTTGCCCGAGGCGCGCGAAGGATCGCCGGCCTCGACTTCTCGACGCCCGACGTCCGCTTCTGGACGGCCTTCGCCCTGTTCGCCACGGCCCTTCTTCTGACGCTCTGGATGGCGCGGTCGCGCTTCGGACACGTCCTCGTCGCGATCCGCGAGAACGAGGAGCGGACGCGGATGCTGGGCTACGACGTTCAGAGCCACAAGTTCCGAGCAGTGGTGATCTCGGGCGCCTTCGCGGGCGCGTCCGGCGCGGCCTACGGGCTGTTCTTCGGCTATGTCGGCGCCACGTTCGCCTCGGTCCAGTATTCGATCTTCCCGCTGCTCTGGGTGCTTCTGGGCGGGGCGGGCACCATTCTCGGACCTCTCGTCGGCACGGCGTTCATGTTCTACCTCATCAACTGGGCGCAGGATCTGACCTCGGCCTACATGCTGGTCGCCGGTGTCGTCCTCGTCCTTCTGACGCTCTTCGCGCGCGCGGGCATCGTCGGAGAGATCAGGAAGCGCTGGCTCGGGTGGTTGCCGTGACGATCCTGTCCACCGACAAGCTGAACCGCGTCTTCGGCAGCCTCACGGCGGTCAGGGACGTCAGCCTCTCGGTCGATCCGGGCGAGGTCCATGCGCTGATCGGGCCGAACGGCGCGGGGAAGTCGACGCTCGTCGGCATGATCGCGGGACGCATCCCGCCGACCTCGGGGCGCGTCGTCTTCGACGGGAAGGACGTGACAAGCCTGCCCGCGCATCGCCGGATGCAGATGGGCATGGCCTATACCTTCCAGATCACCGCGATCTACGCGCGGCTGACGCTCTTCGACAACCTCGCCTTGGCGCTCGACGACCGGGACCCCGCCCGGGTCGCGGCCGCTCTCGACCGCGTCGGTCTCACTGAAAGATCGGACCAGCTTGCAGGCGATCTATCCTACGGCCACCAGCGGCTTCTCGAGATCGCGATGGGCGTCGCGCAGGCACCGCGTCTCCTGATCCTCGACGAGCCGACGCAGGGGCTGGCGGAGAGCGAGATCGCGGGGTTCGGCGACCTGGTTCGAAGCCTTCGTGGCACCACGACGATCCTCCTCATCGAGCACAACATGAACGTGGTCATGGAGCTGGCCGACCGCATCACGGTGCTCGAGACGGGCGAGGTTCTGGCGACGGGCACGCCCGACCAGATCCGCGCAAACCTTGCGGTCCAGGACGCCTACCTCGGGACGACCCATGCTTGAGGTCCAGGACATCGAGGCGGGCTACGGTCCGGTACGCGTCCTGCACGGTCTCAGCCTCGAGGCACGCGCCGGCGAGGTGCTGTGCCTTCTGGGCCGGAACGGTGCCGGAAAGACCACGACGCTGAAGGCGATCATGGGTCTGCTGCCCCTGACCGCCGGGCGCATCCTCCTCGACGGGACCGAGATCAGCGCCTTGCCCGCGCACCGCATCGCACGGCAGGGGGTCGGCTATGTCCCACAGGGCCGACGGCTGTTCTCAGAGCTGACGGTGGCCGAGAACATCGAGATCGGTCTCATGGCGGGCGGCAAGGACGCCGGGACGCGCGACCGGGTCCTGGACATGTTCCCGCGTCTCCGCGAGCGACTGGCGCAGCGTGCTGGCACGCTGTCGGGCGGCGAGCAGCAGATGCTGGCGACGGCGCGGGCGCTGGCGGTCGAGCCGCGGCTTCTTCTCCTCGACGAACCGACCGAGGGTCTGCAACCCTCGATGATCGACCTGATCCGCGAGACCGTCGTGACCCTGCGCGCCAAGGGGGTCGCCATCGTCCTGGTCGAGCAGAGGATCGACGCCGTCCTCGCCCTCGCTGACCGGGTGACCTTCATCGAGAACGGGAATTCGCGGGAAACGGTGACGCCGTCGGAGTTGAAATCCGACCGCGCGCTGATCCACAAGTACGTGGGCGTCTGAGGCTCAGATGTCCTTCAGCCCGCCCGGACAGAAGAAACGGGTGAAGGCGCCGTAGCAGGTCGCCTCTTTCCCCAGCCCCTCGATGTCGAACCGCGAGAAAAGGGCATAGTCCGTGTAAACCGTGTCGATCTCGGGCCGGACAAGCTCGTAGCAGTCCGAGGGCCGCATCTTGCAGACCGCCAGCGCCAGGTCGCGTCCGGCCGACCCGCTGTCGCCCACGTCGGCCCGGCCGACGGCGAGGATGAGTTGTTCGCGCAGCGTCGCCTCGGCCTTCTCTTCGTCCGGCTTCGTCGCCCAGGCAATGGCGGCGATCACCGCGAGGATCAGGACAAGACGCACCATGTCAGACAAGCTTCTCCAGAAGCGCCTCGAAGGCGCGGGCTTCGTCGGCGTCGAGAGGCGCAAGGGTCTCTTGCCCCGCCACCAGCGCGCGGGCCTGGGCGGCCTCGAAGGCCGCGCGGCCGTCGTCCGTCAACTCAACGCGTCGCAGGCGGAGGTCATCGGGGTCGGGCCCCGAGGTGACGAGGTGTTTGGCCCTCAGCCGCTCGACCACACCCTTGATAGTCGCGGAATCCATGGCCGTCAGGCGTCCCAGCAGGTTCTGCGACAAGGGGCCCTTCTCGTAGAGCCGGGCCAGGGCCGCGAACTGCGTCGGCGTCAGCCCGTCCACATGCGCGGCGAAGATGGCGATGTGACGCTGGTTCGCGCGGCGGAGGTTGAACCCCACCTGATCCGAGAGCCGGTAGTCCGAAGCCTTGTCGTCGCTCATGGCAACTTCATTGACAGCTTGCGGTGCCTCTAGCAACATGTCGCTTGCATACCAACAATCCTTCGGGCGCCATGACGGAAGCCTACCTCAGGCCCGATACGCTTGACGAGGCTCTTGCGGTCCTCGCGGACGGCGAGACGCGGATCGCCGCCGGCTGCACCGATCTCTTTGCCGCGACGGCGCGCAAGATCCTGCCCGGACGCACGCTCGACATCAGCCGGATACCGACCCTGCGCGGCATCCTCCACGACGACAGCGGGCTGACCATCGGCGCCACGACCACCTGGACGGACATCGCCACCGCCGAGCTTCCTCCGGCCTGCCGCGGCCTCCAGCTCGCGGCGCGCGAGGTCGGCGGCCCCCAGATCCAGAACCGCGGCACCATCGCGGGCAACCTCTGCAACGCTTCGCCCGCGGCGGATGGCGTCCCGCCCCTTCTGACGCTCGACGCCCAGGTCGTCCTGCGGACGAAGGACGGTGAACGCAGCCTGCCGCTTGACCAATTTCTGACAGGTCCACGCCGGACGGCACGCGAGGCGGGCGAGATCGTCGTCGCAATCAGGGTGCCCGCCGAGGCGCTGGAGGGCGCGGGCCACTTCCTGAAGCTCGGCGCGCGGCGGCACCTCGTCATCTCGATCGCGATGGTGGCGGTGCGCGTGTCCCTGGTCGAGGGTATCGTGCAGCAGGCCGCAGTCGCAGTCGGAGCCTGCGGTCCCGTCGCCGTCCGTCTGACCCAGTTGGAAAAGGCGCTTGTCGGCCAGCCTCTGGATCCTCACTTGGTGACCGACGATCTCGTGGCACAGGCCCTCTCGCCCATCGACGATGTGCGCGCGGACGCGCCCTACCGGGCCCACGCGTCGGCGGAACTCGTGCGACGCGCCCTGGCGCAGGTGACCGCATGACGCTGTCCTTCACCATCCGCGGCGAACGTCAGGAGGTCGAGACCGACCCGCACAGGCGCCTGTCCGAGGTGCTGCGCGACGACCTCGGGCTGAAAAGCGTCAAGGTCGGCTGCGACGCGGGCGACTGCGGTGCCTGCACCGTGCTGATCGACGGGCGGCAGGCCTGCGCCTGCCTCGTTCCGGCCGGTCAGGCCGACGGCGCCAGCATCGAGACGCTCGAGACCTGGAGCGGCGGCGCGGCGGACCGTCTGAGGGACGCATTCCTCGCCGAGGGCGCGGCCCAGTGCGGCATCTGCACCCCCGGCATGATGATGGCTGCCGCCGAGCTTCTGTCGGCGTCGCCCGATCCGACCGAGGACGAGGTCCGCACCGCGCTGTCCGGCGTTCTCTGTCGCTGCACGGGATACGCCAGCATCGTGGCCGCCGTCCTCAGTGCGTCGCGCCCCCGCCCGGCCGAGACGATGCCCGCCCCCGGCCAGTCAGTCGGCGCGCCGGTCCGACGCCTGGACGGACGGCCCAAGGTCGACGGCACCGAGATGTTCGGCGCCGACGTCGGCCCTCGCGACGCCCTCGTCGTGCGTGCCGTGCGCAGCCCGCACTTCCACGCGGCCTTCACGCTCGGCGACACTGCCGCCTGGGCGGTGGAGCATCCCGGCGTCACCGTCCTGACCGCCGCCGACGTTCCCGGCGTGAACCGCTTCGGCGTCATTCCCCACCTCGCCGACCAGCCCGCGCTCGCCGATGGCATCGTCCGTCACCTGGGCGAGGCCGTGGCCCTCGTCGTGGGCGAGGCCAGTCTCGTCGAGGCGCTGGTTCTCTCGACCTTCCCGGTCACCTGGGAGGCGCATCCTTACAGCCTGACCGAGGCCGAGGGCGCCAAGGATGGGGCGCAGCTTCTTCACGAAGGCCGTCCCGGCAACCTGTTGATCGAGGGCCGCGTCTCGACCGGCGACGCCGAGACAGCACTCGCCGCGTCGGCGCATGTGGCCGATGGCACCTTCCGCACGTCCTATGTCGAACACGCCTATATCGAGCCCGAAGCCGGCATCGCCTGGCTCGAGGGCGACACGCTCATCATCGCGGCCTGCACCCAGGCCCCCGTGATGGACCGCGACGAGACTGCAAAGGTGCTCGGCCTCCCGCCCGACCGCGTCCGGATCATCCCCACCGCGACGGGCGGCGGGTTCGGCGCAAAACTCGATCTCTCGGTCCAGCCGCTGATCGGCCTCGCCGCGCTGAAGACGGGCAAACCCTGTCGCATGGTCTGGGGCCGGGGCGAATCCATGCTCGCCTCCACCAAGCGGCACCCGGGAACGATGACGGCCCGGATCGGTGCCGACGCCGAGGGCCGCATCACCGCCATGCGCTTCGACGGCGCCTTCAATACTGGCGCCTATGCAAGCTGGGGGCCTACCGTGGCGAGCCGCGTGCCGGTCCACGCCTCTGGCCCTTATCGCACGCCAAACTACCGCGCCACGGCGCGGGCGATCCACACGAACGGACCCACCTCGGGCGCCTTCCGCGGTTTTGGCGTCCCGCAGGCGGCCATTGCGCAGGAGGTGCTCTACGACGACCTCGCGCTCGCGCTCGGGATGGACCGCCTCGCCTTCCGGCGCGCGAACGCCTTCGTCGACGGCGACCGCACCACCTGCGGTCAGACCCTGCCGTCGGTCGGTCTGGCTGACTGCCTCGACGCGCTTGCGCCCCACTGGGAGGTGGCGCTGGAGGCTGCCGAGGCCCACAACCGAGGCGGAGGCGTCACCCGGCGCGGCGTGGGCGTCGCCTCCTGCTGGTACGGTTGCGGCAACACCTCGCTGCCCAATCCCTCCACCGTCCGCATCGGCATCACGTCCGCAGGCCGCCTCTGCCTGCACCAGGGCGCCACCGACATCGGACAAGGCTCGAATACCGTCATCGCCCAGATCGCCGCCGATGCCCTCGGTGTGCCGCTCGACGCAATCGAGATCGTGGGGCCAGACACTGCGCTCACGCCCGACTGCGGCAAGACCTCGGCCTCGCGCCAGACCTTCGTGACGGGCCGCGCGGCGCAGGCGGCGGGCGAGGCGCTTCGGGCTCTGATCCTGCGGCAAACGAACCTGCCCGAAACCGCGTCGATCCGGCTCTCCGCCGGACGCCTGTCAGTCGAGGACGGCGGCACCCGCCAAGACATCGATCTCGCCGCCCTGACTTCCGACAGTCACGGCTATGTCCTTGCCGCCGAAGAGACGTACGACCCACCCACGACTGCGCTCGACGCCGACGGCCAGGGCGCACCCTACGCCGTCTACGGCTTCGGCGCGCAACTGGCCGAGGTCGAGGTGGACATGGCGCTCGGCACCACGCGCGTCCTCCACATCGCCGCCGCCCACGACCTGGGCCGCGCCATCAACCCGACATTGGCGCGGGGCCAGGTCGAGGGCGGCATCGCCCAGGGCCTGGGTCTTGCGTTGATGGAGGAGTTCGTCCCGGGCCGGACCGAGAACCTGCACGACTACCTGATCCCGACCATCGGCGACATGCCCCGCATCACGCCGATCCTGATCGAGAAGCCCGACCCCGAAGGCCCCTTCGGCGCGCGAGGCCTGGGCGAGCACGTCCTGATCCCCACCGCGCCCGCGATCCTGAACGCCATCCGCCACGCAAGCGGCGCGCGGATCACCCACGTCCCCGCCCTGCCCCACCGGGTGCTGGCGGCGATCGGGAAGGCGCGGCATGGCACGTAAGCGCCGCGACACCGCGCTGCCCGCGCCCTTCCTCAAGCGGCTGTCGCTGATCCCGGAGCACATGACGGACCGCACGACCTATCCGATGAACCTTCCCTGGCTCGATCCGGACAGGTTCGACCTGGAATTCGCGACGCCCGTCACCATCATCGTCGGCGAGAACGGCTCGGGGAAATCCACCCTGATCGAAGCGATTGCCGCCCTCGCGGGGTACGACGAAGCCGGCGGCGGCAAGGGATATCGCCCGGTCGATCACGACGGCGCACTGGACAGAAGCGGCGCCGGACTCGCCGACGCGCTTCGGGCGGGGTGGCTGCCCAAGGTCACCGACGGCTGGTTCTTCCGGGCGGAGTCCTTCTTCTCGGTCGCGCGCTACCTCGACAAGGTGGCTGTCGAGACTGGCGGAGCCGCCCCCGACTTCCTGTCGTGGTCGCATGGCGAGGGCTTCATCCGCTTCTTCGAAGACCGGATGGACCGGCAGGGCATCTACCTTCTGGACGAACCGGAAAGCGCGCTGTCGCCGACCCGGCAGATCGAACTTCTCCGACTTTTCGCGCGGCTGCAGGAAAGCGCCCTGAGCCAGGTCATCGTCGCCACCCATTCGCCCATCCTCATGGCCGTGCCGGGGGCGACTGTCCTTCAGATCACGCACCGCGGCCTGTCGCCCATCGGGTATCGGGACACCACGCATTTCGAGCTGTACCGGGCCTTCGTGAGCGATCCCGAAGGCTTCATCGCAGATGCCCTGTCAGGCGACCGGCCATGACCGACGCATCGCGCTCCGAGAAGATCCGCTGCGACGCCTGCCCGGTCATGTGCTACATTGCGCCGGGCCGCGCGGGCGCCTGCGACCGCTATGCCAACGACGACGGGCGCATCGTGCGGGTCGATCCGCTGATCCTCCTCGACCGGCGAATCGCGCAGGGCGACGCGGTGAAGCCCTTCCTTGCTGCCGACTGGGACGGGGCGGCCGTGTCGGGCGACGAGGTCGTCGTGACCGCCATCGGCGCGGGCACCACCTATCCCGACTTCAAGCCCGCCCCCTTCATCGTCTCGCGCGAAATCGAGGGCGTCGACTGCGTCACGGTCGTGACCGAGGCGATCTTCTCCTACTGCGGGGTCAAGGTGAAGATCGACACCGACCGGCATCTCGGCGACGAGGCTTCCCCCGTGCGGTACGATGGCGAGGTCGTCGGCCATGTGATGACCGCCGAGTACGGCAGCCAGATGCTGTCCTTGGGCGGCGTCGACCACCTGACCGGCGGCTCAAAGGCCGAAGGGCGCAAGACCTGCGACGCCCTGATGGCGCTTTGCAACAAGGAAGCGGTCGAGTTGTCCGTCGACGGCGGCTCGAGCGTCCTGGTTCAGGCGGGCCGCGCGCCGGTTGTGGACGGCGTGCCCGAGGTCAGGATGCGCGTCGGCTGCGGATCGGCCACCATCGGGATGTTCGCCTCGCAATGGAAGGGTCTGGTGGACGAGGTCGTCGTGGTCGACGACCACATCACCGGCGTCGTTTCGGAACACCAGGCCGGCAAGGTCATCGACTGGCCCGACACCGGCATCCGCATCAAGGGCCACCGCTCGACGCCGGGGCGCTACTTCAAGGTCGCCCAGCCCGGCCTTGGCTGGGGCGGGACGGACATCACCGATCCGCTCGCCATCCTCGGCGACTGGCGCGTCGTCAAGGGGGCGCGGCCGGGGCTGACATTGCTCATGGTCTCGACCACAGGCGAACACTCGGCCTTCTACGAGTTGGACGATGCATTGACGCCGGTCCTGCGGGACATGCCGGACCCCTTGCGCGCCTCCGTGGACCTCATCGCCCAGAACTGCGAGCCAGCACTTTGCACGGTCCTCTTCATGGGCGGGGCGGGCGGATCGCTCCGTTCGGGCGTCACGCGGAACCCGATCAACCTCACGCGCTCGGTTCACGACGAAAGGACCCGCGTGACCGTGGGCGGCGCGCCGGTCTACGTCTGGCCGGGCGGCGGCATCACCGTCATGGTGGACGTCACACAGGTGCCCGACCGCGCCTTCGGCTATGTGCCGACGCCTGCGCTGGTCGCACCTCTCGAATTCACGACGACGCGAGAGGAGTATGTATCGCTCGGCGGGCACGACGGCGCGATCCGGTCGCTCGACGACGTGCTTCGGACAGGCGGCGAATACGGCGACGGCAGCGAAGTCCGCGGGGCGGGACGATGACGGGCCCGCAGATCACGTTCCTGCCGGACGGCCGGCGGCTGCACCTGAACCACGGGCCCATCGACCTGATCGTCGATGCCGAGGGGCCCGGCCGCGAGGCCGCGCTGGCCGACGCCGCGCGCCGCTTCGGCACGATCCTCGACGAACTGGTGGCCGAGCTTCCACGCCTGAGGCGTCCCCTCGACGCCCAGCCCTTTGGGGGCACGACGGCGCAGCGCATGGCCCGCGCCGTCGCCCCCTTCGCCGAGTTCGTCACACCCATGGCCGCCGTCGCAGGGTCAGTTGCGGACGAGATCCTCTCCGCCATGACCCGGCGCACGCTCACCAAGGCCTACGTCAACAACGGCGGCGACATCGCGCTTCACCTCGCGCCGGGCGCCAGCTTCACGGCGGCCTCTCCCGCCGGACCCGTCACGATCCGCCACGGTGACGCCGCCCGCGGCCTCGCCACCTCGGGATGGCGCGGGCGCAGCCACTCTCTCGGCATCGCCGACGCGGTGACCGTCCTCGCACGAACGGCCGCCGAGGCCGACGCCGCCGCCACCCTCATCGCCAATGCCGTCGACCTGCCCGGCCATCTCTCGATCAAGCGTACACCGGCCCGCGACCTCGCCCCCGACAGCGACCTCGGCGACCGGCCCGTCACGACGGGCGTCGGGCCACTTTCACCTGGCGACACGGCCACAGCCCTCGCCGCGGGCCTCGCCGCCGCGCGACGGTATCGCATGCGAAACCTGATCCTCGCCGCCTCGCTCACGCTGAACGGCCAGACCGTCACCACAGAAGAGGTCCTCGCCCATGCCTGACTTCCCCGTCCGCAAGATGCACCTCGTCATCGAGGAGATCCGCCACGACGGCGGGCCGCCGCCCGAGACGCCGCGCCGCCTCGGCGCGATCCTTGCCTGCGTGCGCAACCCCTTCGCCGGACGGCACGACCCGCATCTTCAGGATGCGATGGACGACCTGAAGCCGCTCGGCCACGAGATGAGCGAGCGCCTGATCGCGGCCTTGGGCGGCAAGGAGGCCATCGACGGCTACGGCAAGGGCGCCATCGTCGGCTCGGCGGGCGAACTGGAACACGGCGCGCTTTGGCACGTCCCCGGCGGCTACGCGATGCGCGGGCTTCTGAACGAGTCGAAGGCCATCGTGCCCTCCTGCATGAAGAAGGGCGGCGTCGGCACGCGTCTGGACATCCCCCTTGGCCACATCAACGCCGCCTATGTCCGCTCTCACTTCGACGGGATCGAGGTCGGGCTGTCCGACGGACCCGCGCCGGACGAGATCGTCTTCGCCCTCGCCATGTCCTGCGGCGGCCGGGTGCATTCGCGGATGGGCGGGCTCGAGGCCTGGGACGTCAAGGGCGAGGACGGGCTGCGCTGAGGCGTATCAGCCCGACAGCACCGACGGGAGCCACAGCGTCAGCGCGGGGAACATCACCAGCACCGTCACGCGGACCAGTTCGGCCAGGAAGAATGGCATCACGCCCTTGAACGTCTCGGACATCGGTATGTCCTTGGCGAGCGCCGAGATGACAAAGACGTTCATCCCCACGGGCGGCGTGATGAGACCGAGTTCCACGACGATCAGGGCGAGGATGCCGAACCAGATCTTCAGATCCTCGGTCGACATGCCGAAGCCCGCGCCCTCGGCCGGCTGGTAGAGACCGCCGTTCAGTTCGATCAGCACCGGCCAAAAGAACGGCACGACGAGAAGGATCATCGAGAGCGAGTCCATCAGGCAGCCGAGCAGGATCAGCGCCACCAGGAGGATCACCATGACCGTCATGGGCGCATAGCCCGACTGAAGGATCCACTCCGCCGTGGCCTGGGGCAGGCCGATGCGGCTCATCAGGATCTTCATCAGTTCCGCGCCGAACAGGATCAGGTAGATCATGCCGGTGGTGCCCGCCGTCTCGCGCAGAGAGTCCTTGATGGCCTCCCAGCCGATGGTGCGCTTGACGATGCCGTAGAGCCAGACCAGCACGACGCCCACCGACGCCGCCGGGGTCGGATTGAAGTAGCCACCGTAGATGCCGCCGAGAACGATGCCGAAGATCACCATGACCGGGATCAGGCCAAGCGTCGCCGCGCGGAACTCGGCCCGGTCGACACCGTCATGCGCGGGGCCGGCCTCGGGCCAGATCGTGACATAGACTGCGATGGTCAGAATGAAGAGGACGACGGCTAGCAGGCCCGGGATCATCGCGGCGGCGAACATCGTCACGATGTTCGCCTCGACGATGATGGCATAGATGATGAGGACCACGGACGGCGGGATCAGGATCCCCAGGACGCCCCCGGCGGCAAGCGACCCCGTCGCCAGCGCGCCCGAGTACCGATAGCGCGCCAGTTCCGGCAGGGCCACGCGCCCCATCGTCGAAGCCGTGGCGAGGGACGACCCGCAGACCGCACCGAAGCCCGCGCATCCGGCGATGGCGGCCATGGCCGTGCCGCCCCGCATCCAGCCGAGCCAGGCATTCGCGCCCCGGAACAGGTCCTGACTCAGACCGGCCCGGGATGCGAGCGCACCCATCAGCACGAACATCGGCACGACCGACAGACCGTAATTCGAGAAGATGCCCCAGCCGAGCGTCTTCATCTGGCTGAGCAGGATCGGAAGGCCGTTGACCATCACGATGCCCACGCCGCCAACGAGGATCATCGCATAGGCGATGGGAATCCGGATCGCGATCAGGAGAACGAGGACGACGAGGGCTGCGACGCCAAGCGTGATGGGGTCCATCAGGTCCTCTTGCGCGACATGGCGTGAACGGCCTCGATCAGCGACGCGGCGCTCGCAACGACGAGAAGGACCAGAGAAACAAGACATCCCGCATAGGCAAGCCAGAGCGGAATCTGAAGCGTCGCGGTCGTGGCGTCATAGGTCTTCTGGTCGATCATGCCGGCGTACATGCGCCAGGTCAGAAGCAGGCCGAAGCCCAAGGCGATGATAGCGCCCAGAAGCGAGAAGACCGACAGCCAGAACCGCGAGGCGCGCGCCGTGAAGATGTCCGCCGTGACGTTCAGGTCGGCGATCTGGCAGTAGGGCAGGAAGGCGAAGGCGGCGATGGCGACACCGACCTCGGTCATCTCGAAATCGCCGACGAACGAGCGGTTCAGGATGGCGAACCCCAGCACAGAGGCCACGTTCATCAGCGCCACGGCCAGCAGGACGAGCCCGCCCAGGATCGCCCAGGCGGTCGATATGCGAAGGACGAGGCCGTGAAGCCTCGTCCCGGATGCGTGAGCAGCGCTCATGCTACTGCGAGTTGGCCGCGACTGCGTCCTTGGCGGACTGCACGAGGCCGGCGCCGTCGAGACCCTTGCTCGAGACCTCGTCGATCCAGCGCTGCTGGACGGGCTCGAGCGTGTCGAGGAAGACCTGCGTCTCTTCCGGCGTCAGCGTGACGTGCGTCTTGCCGTTGTCGGTCGCCATCTTGATGCCGAAGTCGTCGCCAGCGCGCCAGGCGTCGGCCACCTGGGCCCACCAGTCGCGACCCGATGCGTCGCTGAACGCCTTCTGGATGTCCTCGGGCAGGCTGTCCCAGCGGGTCTTGTTCATCGAGACCTGGAAGGTGGTGGTGCCGAACCGGGTCTGGTCTGCGCCCTCGATGAAATAGTCGATCTGCTCGTAGAGCTTCAGCGGCGGGATGATCTCCCAGGGCAGAAGCGTGGCTTCCGCGACCTTCTTCGACAGTGCAGCCGGCACTTCCGGCACGGGCATGGCGATCGGCGAGGCACCAAGCGCCTCGATCACCCAGGCGCCGGTGCGCGACGGGATGCGGATCTTCATCCCCGCCAGGTCGGCCGGGGAATGGACCTCCTTGTCGACCGTCATCAGGGCCTGGCCCGCGTGGACGTGCAGCCACATGACCTCGAGCCCCTGGTAGTCGTCCTTCAGGCTTTCCTCGAACATGTCGTACATGGCGAGGTTGGTGGCCTTGATGTCGTTGACGAAGACGCCCGGAAGCTCGAACACCTCAGTCCGGGGAAACTGGCCGGGGGTATAGCCGTTCACGGTCCAGATCAGGTCGACGACACCGTCGCGGGCCTGCTGAACCAGTTCGGGCGGGGTGCCGCCAAGCGACATCGCGGGATAGATCTCGATCTTCACCCGGCCGCCCGAGTTCTCCTCGACCTGCCGCGCCCAGGGCTCCAGCATGTTGGTCTGTGCAGGAGCCTGAGCGCCCAGCAGGTGGTGCAGCTTGAAGGTGAACTCCTGCGCCGAGGCCGTGCCGGCAAAGCCGACGGCAGCCGCAGTCGCGACGAGAGCACCGAACAGAGTGCGACGTTTCATTGGTATTCCTCCCAGTTCAACCGATCGGCTTCGCGCCGTATCGTTCAAGTGTAGCGGTAGAGACCGCTGTCAGATAGCGCCAATCCGAAAGCCGGAGAAGGTATTCAGCCCGGCTTGAGATGTGACGCGGCAAGGTGTTCATGCGGCCGCCTCTCCCCCGGCAGGGGCGAGGAAAGCGTCGAGTGCGGCATGTGTATCGTCCGCCATGGCGGCGGCGATGGCGCCCCGCAGGCGGTCGGCACTGTTCGCGCCGAAACCGGCCATCCGGGCCGGCTCGACGATCCGCGCGCGGATCAGGCGATAGGCCCGAAGCCCGCGCAGGGCGGTGTCGGAATATCCTTTCCGGACGCGCGGCAACTCGGCCAGGGCCTCGGCGAAGGCAGGATCCTGCTTCAGCGCCAGGACCATCGTGTCGATCCACTCGGCGATCTCGGCCTGTTCCTCGGCATACCGCAGCGAACCTTTCCTGAACCGTCCGATCCAGGCCACCGCGCGAAGAAGACGGAAGCCGACAGGTCCGGTCGAGCGGACATAGCGGCCCTTTCCGAGAAACGGCAGGCTACGTCCGGCTTCGGCCCGCGCGCGCAGCCGTCGCCCCATGCCAGTCGGGAGGACGTCCGCGATCTCTTCCAGCCGGGGCTTGAGGTATTCGGTGACCGAAAGGTGCTGGCCCGGCGTCAGCTGGACCTCGGACCGGATTCGGTCGAAGCGCTCGGGCCGCGTCTTCAAGTCGGCGACGCGCGAAATGTCCTCGTAGCACATCCAGAGGGCCAGACGGCGCCCGGCCTCGGAGAGCGCGTGGCGGGACGCCTGATCGTCGCCGGCCTCCATCGACAGGCGCGCAAGGCGTTCGAGGTAAAGGTCCGCGTAGGACTGGTCCTGATAGTCGGCACAGCGTTCGTGTCCAAGGGACGCCACCCCGCGCAGGTGGTCGGGAAGACGCGCCACGCCCTCCGCCTCGTCCGTCGTCAGCGACCCGACCGCGTCGGCCCCCTTGTCGATGTCCTCTGGCACGCCGTCCGTGTCGCCAGGTCCGGCTGCCCGGTCGAAGCCCGCAAGGCTCGCCCGGCCCTCGACGACCGCGCGCGACGCCTCGACGGTCCAGGGCAGCGCGCGCGCCGCCGCCCCGAAGAGGACAGCGCTGATGTAGGTGCCCTCGTCCTCGGCCATCGCGGTGAAGTCGCGCAGATCCGCCTCCTTCGACAAGGCTTCCGCCGCGCCGATCACCCTGTCGGAAGGGTAGCGCCCGTCGCCAAGCTGTATCTTCTCGGCCGTCGTGAAGGTCCGCCCGGTCGAGGCGATCAGCGTCGTCAGCCCCGGCGAGACATACCCCGCCTCGAGCGCGCGCCCGGCTTCCGCCAACTCGCTGGCGATCAGCACATCGACGCGGCCGGGCATGGGCACGAGGTTGAAGACCGGCCGCGTCCCCGCCTCCGCGACTTCGATGTAGTAGGTCGTGGACCCCGTCCGCTGCGCCACGCCCGGCACGCTCGTCGCCTGCACCGGACGTCCCGCAGCGCGCGCGGCGGCGACGATCCAGTTCATCAGGACGCCCCCGCCCTCGCCACCAAGCGCATAGATCAGGATCCGCAGCGGCGCCTTCACTTCGGTCATCGCGTTCATGCGGGCACCCCCGCCAGCCGACCGAGCCGCGTTCTCAGGCGGTCCCACCAGTTCGGGTTCGACACGATGTCCGCGCGCCAGAACGACGGGCAAAGCGTCGCGGCATGGGCGTTCTCGCCGCAGAGGCCGCAGCCGACGCAGCCGTTCGTGACATGCGCCACCGGGTCGGTCTTCAGCGGGTCGGACGACGCCTTCACCGTCAGCGTCGGACAGCCCGAGAGCCGGATGCAGGAATGGTCGCCCGTGCAGGTATCCTCGTCGACGCCGAAGCGCGTGCGCATCACGCGTTCGCCCCGTTTCAGCGCCTCGGCGCGCAAAGGCCGGACGCGGCGCTGGCGTTCGAGCTGGCACTCGCCCTCGGCCACGATGACCTTCAACCCCTTGAATGGACTTCGGAAAGCGTCGATCAGGGTCTTCCTCATCTCACCCACGCGGTAGGTGTGAACGGTGCGCTGCCACTTGACGCCGACGCCCTTCAGCGCCTCCTCGATGGTGCGGTCATCGCCCGTCGCACTCTTCTCCGCCGCAGCGAGCTTCTCGTCCTGCGAGGGCGACGAGACCAGCTCCTGAGTGCCCGTGGCCGAGGTATAGCCGTTCTTCATGATGACGAGGACGCCGTCGCCGCCGTTCAGGAGCCGCGAGGTGACGCCCGAGAGAAGCCCGTTGTGCCAGAAGCCGCCGTCTCCCATCACGGCAAGGGGCGGCCTCTCCTGAAAGGACGAAACCCCTGCGTTGGAGGCAAGGCTCATGCCATAGCCGAGGATCGAGTTGCCGAAGTTGAAGGGCGCGAAGGTCGCGAGCGCATGGCATCCTATGTCGGCGGAATAGTGAACCTTCCCGATGTCCTTTTCCGCCAGCTTCAGCGCCGCGAAGAAGGGCCGCTCAGGACAGCCCGTGCAGAAACCCGGCGGACGCGGCGGGATCGGCTTCTCCAGCAGCGCGCGCGCCTGCGCCTTCAGATCCGCGACTTCTTCGGCATAGGCGGCGTCGGCAACCCGGTTCGACAGCGCGGGGATGTGATCCCGCAGGAACCCGGCCACGCCGGCGAGGATATCCTCCGACCGATATTCCCCCGTCATCGGCAAGCGATCTTTGCCCGACAGCTTCACCTGAAGGTCCGCGCGCCGCAGGATGGTGCCGACCTCGTGCTCGATGTACTCGGGCTGGCCCTCCTCGACGACCAGAAGCGCCGACTTGCCTTCCGCGAAGCCGGTGATCTCCTCGGGCACCAGCGGATAGACGACGTTCAGCACCAGCATCGGGATCTCGGAATTGCCCTCGCCGTCGGCAAGGCCAAGTTCCTGCAACGTGCGGATCAGCGCGTTATAAATCCCGCCCTGTACGATCAGCCCGACCTCGCCGTGCCGCCCGCCCCTCACCTCGTTCAACCCGGCCTCGCGGATGTATTTCCGCGCAGCCGGCATCCGCGTCTCGTACTTCCGCTTCTCATGGCTGAAGGTCACCGGAGGGTGGGCGAGGTGGTCATACTTGTGCGGAGCAGGTTCCTTCAGGACTTGCTTCATCGAGACCTTGGGCGCCACGTTATCCTTCGTCTCGAAGCTCCCCTGAACGTGGCAGGCCCGGATCCGCATCTCGAGCATGACAGGCGTGTTCGAAGCCTCCGACAGCAGAAAGCCATGTTCGACGCACTTCACGATTGTCGGCAAGTCGGGGCGCGGGTCCATCAGCCAGATCGCGGACTTCATGGCGTAGGCATGGGAGCGCTCCTGGATGACGCTCGCGCCCTCGCCATAGTCCTCGCCGATGACGATCAGCGCGCCGCCCATGACGCCGGGCGACGACAGGTTCGACAGCGCGTCGGCCGCGACATTGGTGCCGACGATGGACTTCCACGTCACCGCGCCGCGCACGGGATACATGATCGACGCGCCCAGCATCGCCGCGGCGCTCGCTTCGTTGGTGCAAGGCTCGACGTGGACGCCAAGTTCGCCCATCAGGCCGCGGGCCTGGACCATGACGTCGATCAGGTGGGATACGGGCGCGCCCTGGTAGCCACCGACATACGAGACGCCCGACTGGAGCAGGGCCTTCGTCACGGCAAGGATGCCCTCCCCGTGGAAGACATCGCCCTCCCCGAGGGAGAGCGTCTCGATCTCCCGGTCGAAGGATCGTTCCAAGCGAACCTCCCCTTTCGCACGTTAGTTGACTGTGACAACGATCAACAGGTGAAGCAAGTGGCAATCCCGTGATACGTCCCGCGAAGGGGGTTGACCACCGGGGGCGCGCCGGTCAAAGCACGGACCCATGACGCGCATCGCCCTCATCACCGGAGCTTCGCGCGGCCTCGGCGCGGCCCTGGCCGAGGCACTGGCCCCCGAACACCACATCGTCGCCGTCGCGCGCACCGTGGGCGCCCTCGAAGAGCTAGACGACCGTATCGGCGCGAAAGGCGGTGTCGCGACCCTGGCGCCGATGGACGTTACTCTGACCCCGGCGATGGCCGAGCTCTGCCGGTCGATCCACGACCGCTGGGGCCACGTCGATCTCTGGGTCCATGCCGCGGTCCATGTGGCGCCCCTGTCGCCTGCCGATCATGTCGACGCGAAGGACATGCAGAAGTCCGTCGCGGTCAACGTCACGGCGACCGCGACCCTCATCCCCTTCCTGGCGCCCCTCCTGCGCGCCGCGCCGGACGGCGGAACGGCGCTCTTTTTCGACGATCCTCGCGCGGGGCAGAAGTTCTTCGGCGCTTACGGCGCGACCAAAGCCGCCCAGATCGCGCTGGCGCGAAGCTGGCAGGCCGAGGCGACCTCCGCCGGACCGCGCGTCGTCATCGCATCGCCGCCTCCGATGCCGACCGCGACCCGGGCGCGTTTCTTCCCGGGCGAGGACCGCGCGTCGCTCACACAGCCCGGCGACGTGGCCCGCGCCATCCTCGCGCAGCTCTGACGCTTCATCTTGCCTGAAATACGCAAGGTCTCGACCTTGCCCCCCAGTGCCCCCTCGCCTAATCAGGGGCTGACAGGCTCAAGGGGCGCGGAAAACATGCGCATTCTCATCACGAACGACGACGGCATCAACGCTCCGGGGCTCGAGACCCTCGCTGCCATCGCGCACGAGGTCTCTGGTCCCGACGGCGAAGTCTGGACCGTGGCGCCGGCCTTCGAGCAGTCGGGGGTCGGCCACTGCATCAGCTACACCCATCCCACGATGCTGTCGAAATTCGGCGAGCGTCGCTATGCCGCCGAGGGATCTCCCGCCGACTGCGTCCTCGCCGGCATCCACGAGGTGCTGAAGGACACGAAGCCGGACCTGATCCTTTCGGGCGTGAACCGCGGCAACAACGCCGCCGAGAACGTGCTCTATTCCGGCACCATCGGCGGTGCGATGGAAGGCGCGCTTCAAGGCATCCCCTCCATCGCCCTGTCGCAGTTCTACGGGCCCGGCAACGCGTCCCTCGACAATCCCTTCGAATCCGCCGCAGTTCACGGCGTGCGGACGGTGCGCGCGATCCTCGACCAGGGAATATGGGAAACCCGCGGCTACCAGGTCTTCTACAACGTCAACTTCCCGCCCTGCACGGCGGACGAGACCAGGGACATCCGCATCACGACGCAAGGCTGGCGCGACAAGACCACAATGGGCGTCGAGCCGCACCTGTCTCCCTCGGGCCGTATGTTCCTCTGGGTGCGCGGCGGACCCCAGCACCACCCGACGGGCGAAGGCACCGACGTCACCGCAAACATAGACGGCTACATCTCGGTCACGCCGCTTCGTGCCGACCTCACGGCCTACGACCTGATCGCCGACCTTCGCGGCCGGTTCGACGGATGATGACCGACGAGCAGCGGATGCAGCTCGTCTTCGCCCTGCGGCAAAGCGGCGTCCGGGACACGCGCGTGCTCGAGGCGATGGAGAAGATCGACCGGGGCGCCTTCGTGAAGGGTCTCTTCGCCGACCGCGCCTACGAAGACATGCCTCTGCCGATCGCCTGCGGGCAGACCATCAGCCAGCCCTCGGTCGTCGGCCTGATGACGCAGGCCCTGAAGGTCGAGCCGCGCCACAAGGTTCTCGAGATCGGCACCGGCTCGGGCTACCAGGCCGCGATCCTGTCGCTTCTGGCCCGCCGGGTCTATACGGTCGACCGGCACAAGCGGCTGGTGGCCGAAGCGCAGGAGGTCTTCCACCGCCTCGGGCTCGTCAACATCACCGCCTTTCCCGCCGATGGTACGCGAGGGCTCGAGGATCAGGCCCCCTTCGACCGCATCATGATTACGGCCGCCGCCGAGGATCCGCCCGCTCCCTTGTTGGCAGAGTTGAAAACTGGCGGTATCATGGTACTGCCGGTTGGACAGTCGGATGCCGTGCAGGCGCTGATAAAGGTGACCCGGACCGAGACGGGCTTCGAATACGAGGAGCTTCGGCAGGTTCGGTTCGTCCCCCTCGTCGAGGGTATGGGGCCGGAATGACGGCCGGTACGAAGGGACCCCGCAAGAGGGCCCGAGTGGTGGTGAGGAGCGAGCATATGACCAAAATGGCTTTCCCGGTGCGGCTGACCGTTCTGGCGGTCGGCGCCCTGGCGCTGACGGCCTGCGACAATGCCGGAAACTTCGACTTCGATCTCAGGGGCAACGCCGGGGTTCTCGATACTTCGGACGCGGTGCAGAACGTCACCGGCGAAAGGCCGGCTCCCGACGCACGCGGCGTGGTCTCCTATCCGGGCTACCAGGTCGCCGTGGCGCGACGCGGCGACACGGTCGAAAGCGTGGCGGCGAGGGTCGGCCTGCCAGCCGCCGAGATCGCAAGCTACAACGCCCTTCCACAGGGCGTGACCTTGCGGGACGGCGAGATCGTGGCGCTTCCGCGCCGGGTCAGCGAACCGGCGGCGGGCGGACCCGGAAGCCTCGATGTCACCACCATCGCCGGCAGCGCCATCGACCGCGCCGAAGGTCAGGCCGGGCTGCCGGCTGGGGTGGCAGGCGGTCAACCGACACGGCACCAGGTCGCGCCGGGAGAGACAGCCTTCTCGATCGCGCGTCTCTACGACGTCCCGGTCGCCTCGCTGGCCGAGTGGAACGGGCTCGGCCCCGACCTCGCGCTCCGCGTCGGCCAGTACGTCCTGATCCCGACCCGAACCGCCTCGATCGACACCATCGAGGTGGCCTCGGTCGCGACACCGGGCGTCGGGTCACCGACCCCGCTCCCCCCTTCGGCCGCACAGCCCCTGCCGAAAGAAGATGCGCGCCCCGTCGCGGCCGCCGCCGCTCCCGCTCCGGTCCGGACGCCGGTCGCCACCCAGCAAACCGTCGCCTCCGACACCTCGCGGCTGCGGATGCCCGTGCAGGGCAGGATCATCCGGCCCTTCGAGAAGGGCAAGAACGAGGGCATCGGCATCTCGGCCGCGGCCGGCGCCAACGTGGTCGCCGCCGATGGCGGAACGGTCGCCGCGATCACGCGCGACACCGACCAGGTGCCGATCCTTGTCCTTCGGCACGAGAACAACCTCCTGACGGTCTATGCCGGGGTGGACGACATCGCGGTGAAGAAAGGCGACACGGTTCAGCGCGGGCAGAAGATCGCCGTCGTTCGCGGGGCCAACCCGCCGTTCCTGCACTTCGAGGTGCGCGAGGGTTTCGAAAGCGTCGATCCCGATCCCTACCTGAAGTGACAAAAAAGGGCCGGGAAGGCGTCCCTTCCCGGCCCTTCGTTACGATCCGGTCGGCTCAGGCGCGCTCGGAATATTCCATCGTCTCGGTGTTCACGATGATCTTCTCGCCTTCGCCGACGAAGGGGGGGATCATCACGCGCACACCGTTGTCCAGCATCGCCGGCTTGAAGCTGTTCGCCGCCGTCTGGCCCTTCACCACAGGCTCGGTCTCGGTCACCGTGCAGGTCACCTTCTGGGGCAACTGCGCCGAAAGGGCCTCGGCGTCATAGTATTCGACCACCACCGTCATCCCGTCTTGAAGAAACGGCCGCCGCTCGCCCAGGATGTCGGCCGGGATTTCGACCTGCTCGTAGGTGTCGGTGTCCATGAACACCAGCATCCCGTCCGATTCGTAGAGAAATTGCTGGTCCTTCTGCTCGAGCCGGACCCGCTCGACCTTGTCGGCCGAACGGAACCGCTCGTTCAGCTTTGTGCCCGTGCGGATGTTCTTCATCTCGACCTGGGCGAAGGCGCCGCCTTTGCCTGGCTTGACGTGATCGACCTTCACGGCAACCCAGAGGCCGCCCTGATGCTCGAGGATGTTGCTCGGGCGGATCTCGTTCCCGTTGATCTTTGGCATGAAGTGAACCGATGTTTTTGTTGATTCAGTGGTCCGAGACCCTATATTCCAGCGTCAGTGGGGCTGCAAGCGGCCCAAAATCCCACCCGAGGAAGGCTGGCCATGCGCTGGACGCATAGCAGTCATTCCGAAATAGACAAACAAATGCTGTCGTGAAACCGTCATAAGGGGCGGCACGCCAGTCAGATGCGGTAAGAGCAACAAAAATAGGACACAGCATGGCAGATTTTGTGGACGGCACGGCTTTTAATCACGAGCAGGGCAACCGGGCGCGGAAACTCTTCGCTGCCGTTGTGCTTGCCGCTCTCGACGATGCCATCGCCGATGACAAGAAATATGGTAACGGTCCCGACCAGATCGCCCGCTGGGCGCGGTCGCGGGATGGGCGCGAAGTGTTGTCCTGTGCCGGGATCGACCCGAACGAGCGCGTCGTCAAGGGCCTGATGGAATTCGTGGGCAAGGGTGTCCGCACGTCCGTCGCGCTGTCGCGCGAAGAAAGCGAGCGTCGCCACGCAGCCGAGGCCGCCGCGGCCGAGGAAGCTCGTCGCGCCGCCTGACGCATCCGTTGCGTTATTCAGATCACGCGCCCTTCGGGGCGCGTTTTTTGTTTGGCCTTTCGTCCAGAAGCGGTCGCGCTTAAGTCAGTCGGACAGCCCGAAAGGACCGCCATGACCGACACCGCCCTCCCCTTCGACACCGCGTCCCTCGACCGTCTCGCACAGGTCGTGGTCCGCACCGGCCTGAACCTCCAGCCCGGGCAGGACCTCGTGGTCACCGCCTCGGCGGAAGCCCTTCCCCTGGTGCGCCGCGTGACGGCCGAAGCCTACAAGGCGGGTGCCGGGCTCGTCACGGCGCTCCTGTCCGACGAAGAGATCACGCGGGCGCGCTATCGCCACGGCCACGACGACACCTTCGACCGTGCCCCGTCCTGGCTCTACGAGGGCATGGCCAAGGCCTACGGCAACAACGCCGCGCGTCTCGCCATCGTCGCCGACAACCCGATGGCGCTGTCCGACATGGACGCAGGCAAGGTCGCGCGTGCCTCGAAGGCGAACTCCGTCGCCTACAAGCCCGCCCTCGAGAAGATCTCGGGCTTCGACATCAACTGGAACATCTCCGCCTATCCCGGTCGGGCCTGGGCGCAACTCGTCTTCCCCGACCTCGACGCCGATGCGGCGCAGGCGAGGCTGGCCGAGGCGATCTTCGCCGCCTCGCGCGTCGACCGCGACGATCCAGCCGGCGCCTGGGTCGCGCACAACGCCGAACTCGCCGCGCGCCGCGACTGGCTCAACGGCCAGGCCTTCCACGCGCTGCATTTCCGCTCCTCGGGAACCGACCTGACGGTCGGTCTCGGCGACCGGCACATCTGGATGGGCGGGGCCTCCGAAGCGAAAAACGGCGTCGTCTGCAACCCCAACATCCCGACGGAAGAGGTCTTCACGACCCCGCACAAGGACCGCGTCGACGGCACGGTCCGCGCCTCCAAGCCGCTCGCCCACCAGGGCACCCTGATCGAAGGCATCGAGGTGCGCTTCGAAGCCGGTCGCATCGTCGAGGCGAAGGCCACGCGGGGCGAGGAGGTCTTCCTCAAGCTCATCGACACCGACGAGGGTGCGCGGCGCCTGGGCGAGGTCGCGCTCGTGCCCTACGCCTCGCCGATCTCGGAGTCGGGCGTGCTGTTCTACAACACGCTCTTCGACGAGAACGCAGCCAGCCACATAGCACTCGGCCAGTGCTACAAGGACTGCCTCGGAGGCACCAAGGGACTGTCGGACGACGAGGTCGCGGCGCTCGGCGGAAACTCCAGCCTCATCCACGTCGATTGGATGATCGGCGCGCCGGACACCGACATCGACGGCATCACGGTGGCGGGCGAAAGGGTGCCGGTCTTCCGGGGCGGAAACTGGGCGTAAACCTCGGCAAGGGAGGTCTGGCCGCCCCATGACGTGCCATACGCTTTGCCGACAGGATGCCGACGCTCTGCCGACCTCTCAGAACGGCACGTCGCCCGCCGCTTCGGCCGCCGTCACGAAGCGGGCTACGACCTTCTTGAAGCCCGCCTTGTCGAACGAGATGTCCAGCTTGTCGCCCTCGATGGCGATGACCTCGCCATAGCCGAACTTCTGGTGGAAGACGCGGTCGCCCTCGACGAAGGAGGACAGGGCCGTGGCGTCGATGACCATGTCCCGCGCCTCGCGCGGCTGCGCCATGCCACGGGTCTGCGACCGGCTCTGCAGCCGCTTCCAGCCCGGAGAATTATAGACGTCCGCACGGCTGGCGCGGTTCACGAGATCCGATTCCACCTGCTGCTGGCCGCCGTAAAGTCCGGGCGGCGTCAGCACTTCGATATGCTCGGGCGGCAGCTCGTCGATGAAGCGCGAGGGCAGCGACGAGTTCCACTGGCCGAACACCAGCCGGTTGCCCGCGAAGCTGACCGTCGCCAGTTCCTCGGCGCGCGTCAGCCCGACATAGGCCAGCCGCCGCTCCTCCTCGAGCCCCTTCACGCCGCTTTCGTCCATCGACCGCTGCGACGGAAAAAGCCCGTCCTCCCACCCCGGCAGGAAGACGACGGGAAACTCCAACCCCTTGGCGGCATGAAGCGTCATGATCGACACCTTGTCCTCGGATTCCTCCGAGCTGTTGTCCATGATGAGGGCGACGTGCTCGAGGAACCCTTGCAGATTCTCGAACTGCTCCAAGGCCTTGACCAGCTCCTTGAGATTCTCGAGACGGCCCGGTGCCTCGGGCGTCTTGTCGTTCTGCCACATCTCGGTGTAGCCCGACTCCTCGAGGATCTGCTGCGCCAGCTCGACGTGGTTCTGCCGCGCGTCCAGCGCGCGGCCGTGCCAGCGCCCGATGCCGCCCAGAAGCGCCTTCAGCTCCGCCGCGCCCTTGCCGGTCAGCCCGCCCTCGTCCAGCAGGATCTTCGCCCCCTCGACCAGCGACACGCCATTGTCCCGCGCCGCGCGCTGCATCTTTTGCTGCGCCTTGTCGCCGAGGCCCCGCTTCGGCGTGTTGACGATCCGCTCGAACGCCAGGTCGTCGTCGGGGCTGACGGAGACGCGAAAATAGGCCATCGCGTCCCGGATCTCGAGCCGCTCGTAGAAGCGCGGTCCGCCGATGACGCGGTAGGGCAGACCGATGGTCAGGAAGCGGTCCTCGAAGGCCCGCATCTGGTGCGAGGCGCGCACGAGGATGGCCATGTCGTTCAGCGCGAACGGCCGCATCCCGCGTGTGCCCTGCTGCGCCGACTCGATCTCCTCGCCGATCCAGCGAGCCTCTTCCTCGCCGTCCCAATGGCCGATCAGGCGCACCTTTTCGCCCTCGGTCGCGTCGGTGAAAAGCGTCTTGCCCAGACGGTCCCGGTTCGCCGCGATCACGCCCGATGCAGCGGCCAGGATATGCGGCGTCGAGCGATAGTTCTGCTCCAGCCGCACGACCTTGGCGCCGGGAAAATCCTTTTCGAACCGCAGGATGTTGCCCACCTCGGCGCCGCGCCAGCCGTAGATCGACTGGTCGTCGTCGCCCACGCAGCAGATGTTGCGGTGCCTCTGCGCGAGAAGCCGCAGCCAGAGATACTGCGCGACGTTGGTGTCCTGGTACTCGTCGACGAGGATGAACCGAAACCAGCGCTGATACTGCGCGAGGACGTCCTCGTGGGTCTGGAAGATCGTCACGACGTGCAGGAGAAGGTCGCCGAAATCCACGGCGTTCAGCGTCTTCAGCCGATCCTGATAAGCCGCGTAAAGCTCGACGCCGCGATGGTTGAAGGCCGAGCCCTCTGCCGCAGGCACCTTGTCCGGGGTCCACGCTCGGTTTTTCCAGTTGTCGATCAGATGCGCCAGCTGCCGTGCGGGCCAGCGTTTCTCGTCGATGTCGGCGGCGACGACGAGCTGCTTCAGAAGCCGCACCTGGTCATCGGTGTCGAGGATGGTGAAATTGGTCTTCAGTCCGACCAGTTCGGCATGGCGGCGAAGGAGCTTGACGCAGATCGAGTGAAAGGTGCCCATCCAGGGCATCCCTTCGACCGTCTGGCCCAGAAGGCGCGCCACGCGCTCCTTCATCTCGCGCGCGGCCTTGTTGGTGAAGGTCACGGCAAGAATCTCGTTCGGTCTCGCGCGCCCCGTGTTCAGCAGATGCGCGATCCGCGTCGTCAGCGCCTTCGTCTTGCCTGTGCCCGCGCCTGCAAGCATCAGAACCGGCCCGTCCAGCGCCTCGACCGCCTCGCGCTGTGCGGGGTTCAGGTCGTCGAGATACGGCACACCGCGCGCCGCCAGCGCTTGCTGCGACAACGGCATCCGGTCCGGGAAGTCAGATTCCTCGCCCCAAGTCATCCCCCGAACATAGCCCGAGACCGAAAGAGGTTAAAGAGACGTTTCCTGTTTGTTCCGCCTTTTCGCCGATGCCGCTTCGAAAGCGTTCAGGTGGGGGCCGGTGTCCTGCGTAGCCTATCGTCGCCTTGCGACCGCAGGCAGGGCGAGCAGACCCGCAATAAGCATCCAGCCAGCGGCCGGCAAGGGCACCTCGGGCATGTCTTCGTCCGAGAACGCGACAGTCGTCTGCCCCGTGGCGATCCGGTCGTTTTCCTCGTCCACCAGCACGATCTCGTGCCGGAAGAAACCGCTCGCACCGGGGGCCGACAGCGCCGCCACGACATCGCCGACGGTGACCGGCGCGGCGACGAGAGGTGCGCCGTAGTCGACGCGGAAGCTGTGATAGCCGTCCGGCACCGTGATGGGGAACGAGCCTATATCGACATATGAGGTGTCGCCGTGGGTCGTGAACTGCAGATAGTCGGCCGTCGCAGTGAAGCTCGACAGGAAATCGACAAAGACCGCCTCGCCCGAGAAATATCCAGGAACGGACACGCTTGCCGTGAATACACCCGAGATCGGGCCGGGGTCGAACAGCGGCGCAAGCGGATCGCTGTCGTCGATGGACAGCGTGACGGTCCCGGGTGTGCCGACAGGCGCCACGACCGGATCGCCGGGCGAGGTGCCGCTCTGGGTCAGGCTGTCGACACTTGCGCTGTAGAGGAACGTGGCGGCGTCTGCGGTGCTGGCGCTCAGGACAATGGCGGCTGTCGCAGCGGATCGAAGGAAAATCGACATATCAACCTCTCAAAAGACAATGTCCCAGCCTAGCACGAGATGGGCCGTCCCGATATGAAGCACCGCCGCGATTTCACGCCACGACACGCTGGGCCCCAACAAGCGACGTGAAGGATGCCGCGAACGTCAGAACCCCCTTTCCCCTCCCCGCCAATTTCGCCTAACACCGCGTCATGACCCTCGACACACGCTTTCCGGCCGTTTCGGACCTTCGCGCGCGCGCCCGCCGCCGGGTTCCGCATTTCGTCTTCGAGTACCTCGACAGCGCCACGGGCGTCGAGGATCAGCACCGCCGCAACCAGGCCGCGTTCAAGCGCGTGCGGTTCTGGCCCACGGTGCTGGAAGGAGCGATGACGCATGACCTCTCGACGTCGTTCCTCGGGCGCGACTACCCCTTGCCCTTCGGCTGCGCCCCGGTCGGCATGTCCGGCATCATGTGGCCGCGCGCCGAGAAGATCCTGTCGGCCGCCTGCGCCGAGGCGGGCATCCCCTATTGCATGTCCACCGTCGCGACCGTGGTGCCCGAGCAGCTTGCCCCCACCATCGGCAACCAGGGCTGGTTCCAGCTCTACATGCCGAAGAACCCCGAGTTTCGCGGCGACATGCTGCGCCGGGCCAAGGACGCGGGCTTCCACACGCTGATCGTCACCGTGGACGTGCCGAACGACAGCCGGCGCGAGCGTCAGCGGCGCGCGAACCTGACCATCCCGCCCAAGGTCTCGCCGCGGATGCTGTGGTCGATGGCGATGCATCCGTCCTGGACCGTCGGCACCCTGAAGGAAGGCATCCCCAGCTTGAAGCTCTGCGAGGACTATGCGGCGCAGTCGGAAGACTACAGCTCGGTCGCACACGCTGGCCACGTCATCCGGGGACAGCCCGCCTGGGAGTCCATCGACGAGATCCGCGCGATCTGGGATGGCCCGATCCTGGTCAAGGGCATCCAGCGCCCGGCCGACGCCATCCGTCTTGTCGCCCAAGGCGTGGACGGGATCTGGGTTTCGAACCACACGGGCCGCCAGTTCGACGGCGGACCGGCGTCGATCGAGTGTCTGCCCGCGATCCGTGCAGCGCTTCCCGATATCCCGATCGTCTTCGACTCCGGCGTCACCGGCGGCCTCGACATCCTGCGCGCGCTGGCGCTCGGAGCGGACTTCGTGATGCTGGGGCGGGCGTTCCACTATTCGGTCGGAGCACTTGGCGAGGCGGGACCGCCGCACCTGATCCACATTCTCTCGGACGACATGAGGTCCTGCATGGCGCAAATCGGCGCCCGCGACCTGAGCGACCTGAGCGCGCGGCTTGTCGACCCCGATCCCTTCGCGACAGGTCCGACGCCCTAGACACCGCCGGCGACGGTACTTGCTCCCCGATGCTGCGCCCGCTACGAATTTGCTGCGGGTGCGAAACGGAGGCGTGACGATGGCCGAATTCAAGAAGATCCTGATCGCCAACCGGGGAGAGATCGCCATTCGCGTCATGCGCGCGGCGAATGAACTCGGGAAGCGCACCGTCGCGGTCTACGCCGAAGAGGACAAGCTGTCGCTCCACCGCTTCAAGTCGGACGAGGCCTATCAGATCGGCAAGGGCCTGGGGCCGGTGGCCGCCTACCTCTCCATAGACGAGATCATCCGCGTCGCGAAGGACTGCGGCGCCGATGCGATCCATCCGGGCTATGGCCTTCTCTCCGAGAACCCGGCCTTGGTCGCCGCCTGCGACGCCGCCGGCATCGCCTTCATCGGCCCCAAGGCCGACACGATGCGCGCCCTCGGCGACAAGGCCAGCGCGCGGAAGGTGGCGATCAAGGCGGGCGTTCCCGTCATCCCGGCGACCGAGGTCCTCGGCGACGACATGAAGGCCATCCGCAAGGAAGCCGAAGCCATCGGCTATCCGATGATGCTCAAGGCCTCCTGGGGCGGCGGCGGTCGCGGGATGCGGCCGATCCTGAAGCCCGAGGAACTGGAGGAGAAAGTCCGCGAAGGCCGACGCGAAGCCGAGGCGGCCTTCGGCAACGGCGAGGGCTATCTCGAGAAGATGATCCTCCGCGCCCGCCACGTCGAGGTTCAGATCCTGGGCGATAACCAGGGCAACATCTATCACCTCTGGGAGCGCGACTGCTCGGTCCAGCGCCGGAACCAGAAGGTCGTGGAACGCGCGCCCGCCCCCTATCTCTCGTCCGCGCAGCGCGAAAAGATCTGCGGCCTGGGCAAGAAGATCGCGGAGGCCGTCGACTACGAATGCGCCGGCACCATCGAGTTCCTGATGGACATGGACACGGGCGAGTTCTTCTTCATCGAGGTGAACCCCCGCATCCAGGTCGAGCATACTGTCACCGAGGAGGTGACGGGCATCGACATCGTCCGCGCGCAGATCCTCATCGCGGAGGGCAAGTCGCTGGTCGAAGCAACGGGCGTCGCGTCGCAGTACGACGTCCAACTCGACGGCCATGCCATCCAGTGCCGGATCACCACCGAGGATCCTTCGAACAACTTCATCCCGGACTATGGCCGCATCACCGCCTATCGCGGTGCGACCGGCATGGGCATCCGGCTCGACGGCGGCACGGCTTATTCGGGCGCGGTCATCACGCGTTACTACGACTCGCTTCTCGAGAAGGTCACCGCCTGGGCTCCCACGCCTGAGGCCGCCATTGCGCGGATGGACCGCGCCCTGCGCGAATTTCGGATCCGGGGTGTCGCGACCAACATCGCCTTCGTCGAGAACCTGCTGAAGCACCCGCAATTCCTGAACAACGAATACCACACGAAATTCATCGACCAGACGCCCGAGCTGTTCGACTTCCGCCCCCGCCGCGACCGGGCGACGCGCATCCTGAACTACATCGCCGACGTGACTATCAACGGGCACCCGGACGTCGCGGGCCGGCCCCTGCCGCGCGAAGGGCTCAAGCTTCCCGTCGCGCCCGAAATCGGCACCAAGTCGCCCGAGCCGGGTCCCAAGGCGATCCTCGACAGGGAGGGCCCCGAAGCCGTCGCGCGGTGGATGTCCGAACAAACGCGTCTTCTTGTCACCGACACCACGATGCGCGATGCGCCTCAATCGCTTCTGGCGACTCGGATGCGGTCAGTCGACATGATCAAGATCGCGCCCAACTACGCCCACGACCTGTCGCAACTTTTCAGCGTCGAATGCTGGGGCGGGGCGACCTTCGACGTGGCCTACCGCTTCCTCCAGGAGTGTCCGTGGCAGCGCCTGCGCGACCTGCGCGCGCGGATGCCGAACATGATGACGCAGATGCTTTTGCGCGGCTCGAACGGCGTCGGCTACACGAACTATCCCGACAACGTCGTGCAGTCCTTCGTGAAGCAGGCTGCAGAAACCGGCATCGACCTCTTCCGTGTCTTCGATCCGCTGAACTGGGTCGAGAACATGCGCGTCTCGATGGACGCCGTGCTCGACGCCGGCAAGCTGCTGGAGGGCGCCATCTGCTATACCGGCGACATCCACGACCCCGACCGCGCGAAGTACGACCTGAAGTACTACGTCGACATGGGAAAAGAGCTGAAGGCGGCCGGCACCCACATCCTCGGACTCAAGGACATGGGCGGCCTCGTGAAGCCTCGCGCTGCGACGGCGCTCGTCAAGGCGCTGAAGGAGGAGGTGGGCCTGCCGATCCACTTCCACACCCACGACACGGCTGGCATAGCGCTCGCCTCGATCCTCGCCGCGTCGGACGCGGGCGTGGACGCCGTCGACTGCGCGATGGACTCGCTCTCGGGCAACACGTCCCAGGCCACGATCGGAACGCTGGTCGAGGCGCTGAAGCACACCGATCGCGAAACCGGGCTCGACATCGGCGCGATCCGGCGGATCTCGAACTACTGGGAAAGCGTGCGCGACCACTACGCGGCCTTCGAGTCGGGGATGCAGTCCCCCTCCTCCGAGGTCTACCTGCACGAGATGCCGGGCGGGCAATTCACCAACCTCAAGGCACAGGCCCGCTCGATGGGGCTCGAGGACCGCTGGCACGAGGTGGCCGAGACCTATGCCGACGTGAACCGGCTCTTCGGCGACGTCATCAAGGTCACGCCCATCGCCAAGACCGTGGGCGACCTGGCGCTGATGCTCGTAAGCCAGGGCCTGTCCACGAAGGACCTGATGGAGAAGGACACCGACTTCTCCTTCCCCGACAGCGTCATCACCTTGATGGAAGGCTACGTCGGTCAGGCCCACGGCGGGTTTCCCCCGGACGTCGTCAAGAAGGTCCTGAAGGACGAAAAGCCGATAGACGTCCGTCCCGGCTCGCTCCTCAAGCCCGCCGACATGGAGGCCGAGCGCAAGGCGCTGTCCGAACGCTTCGAGATGAAGATCGATGATGAGGATCTGAACGGATACATGATGTATCCCAAGGTCTTCACCGACTATCTGGAACGTCACGCCATCTACGGCCCCGTCCGCGCGCTGCCGACGCGGACGTTCTTCTACGGCATGGAACCGGGCGAGGAAATCTCGGCCGAGATCGACGCCGGCGTCACGCTCGAAATCCGCTGCCAGGCCATCGCCGAGACCAATGCCGAGGGCGAGGCGAAGGTCTTCTTCGAGCTGAACGGCCAGCCACGCACCGTGCGCATCGCCGACCGCTCCTCCGGCAAGGCCGCCGCGCTGCGCCCCAAAGCCGAGCCCGGCAACGAGAACCACATCGGTGCGCCGATGCCCGGTGTCGTCGCCTCGGTCGCGATCCAGGCCGGCGGAGAGGTGAAGGCGGGCGACCTGATGTTGACCATCGAGGCGATGAAGATGGAAACCGGCCTTCATGCCGACCGCGACGCTCGTGTGAAGGCCATCCATGTCTCGCCGGGCGCCCAGATCGACGCGAAGGACCTATTGGTGGAACTGGAGTAGACCGCACGGCCGAGGATCGGCGACACGCGTTAACCTTTCGGTAACCGCCTGCGGCTAGACCGCAGGAATGCCCAAGTTCCGCGGTTCTCACGCCACAATCCGACGGAATGCTCCGGTCATGGACTTGAGCTGGAAACGTCGCGGCCGCCTCGCCGGCCTTGCCATCCTCGCCGCCGCTTTCGTCGCGGCCAACGCGTTGCCGGACCTCGGCGCCGCGGCCGCTCGCACAGGGGGCGCGACCGGACCGGAGACGCGGTCCTCCAGTGCCCTCGACATCACGCTCGCCCAGCTTCAGGCCCGCGCGCATCTCGACCGCTTCTTCGAAGCGGTCCTCGACGACCGCGGGATCGCGCGCAATGGCGCGGCCCTCAAGGTCGCCCTTCGCGACGAACGCACAGGCGCGGGCAGCATCGTCTGGATCACGCCCTTCGCTCGGCGCGGGGACCTCCTGATGGGAACGCTGGCAGCGGCGCCCGCCCCGGCGCTGCGCATACGCCAGGGCGACCTGGTGCGCTTTAATGCCGAGGATGTGCGCGACTGGTCCTTCACGGGCGCGGACGGGCGGATGTACGGCAACTTCACCACACGCCTCGTCCTGAACGCGATGGCGCCCGATCAGGCCGCGCGCATCGCCGCGATCCTCTCCGACAGTCCCGCCCCTGCAGATTGGTAAGCCGCCGAAAATCTGGGACCACGCCGGCTTTTTCGCTTGCAGCGCGTGCCCGGAGTTTATATCTCCCGCCACGGACGCGGGCGTAGCTCAGGGGTAGAGCATAACCTTGCCAAGGTTAGGGTCGTGAGTTCGAATCTCATCGCCCGCTCCAAATTTTCAAAGCCATACAATGGTCTAGGTTAGCCCTCCGGGGGACTTGGATCAATCGCAACACGCGTTTTCGTGTGAACGTTCACAATTGAGGTGAGTGCGTCTGCGAGGGTTCCCTGCTTGGCAAAGGTGCACGAAGCAAGCTTCGGCAGAATATGCTCTACCCCTGAGCTACGCCCCGCGTCGTCAGTAGCCGATGACGCACAGCGAGTAGTGCATGGTGATCCTTGAGTGCCCGTAAAGGGCGTCACACACCCACACTGCATTGGCATAGTCACGGCTCACTGTGTTCCTGCCACCGCTCTTGTATCGATAGCCAAGCGGAACCGCCAAGAAGAGATAGTTCAGTTCCACCATGACCAGCGCTTGGATCCGGTCGCGATACACCTCATTGCCCATCCAGGCGCGCCCAGCTTCGATCTCCAAGTCGGGGGCCCAGCCGGGATGCCACGCATCGATCTCGTACTGCAGGCTTGGTTTCGAGTTCTCACCGAAGAACACCGGCCTCATTTTATGCTGATCTGCCCGCATCCCTGCCTCGACATCGAATCCGAGAACCTGAAGATCGCTTCCCAAGTGATTTCGAACCTCGTCGCTCGTAAGGCCTTTGCTGCGGTGTTCGATTCCGACCGCTTCAAGATGACGATCGAACACATCGATGACCGCTCCAACAAACTCGGCAGGACGCTGAGTGCGTGGGATTTTGGTTTAGCGAACCCCAATGTTGGTCATGCCGCCTGTTCAATTCACGCACGCCCTGCGGGCCCCCTTAGGGGCCTGGCTCCATACGGGCTGGGCGGCTTCGGCAGTGGCATTCCGAGCCTGGCTGACTACTCGGTGATGCCGGCGAGAAGAAGTCCCTCGACGTAGTTCGCCCGGTCCTCGTTGCTTCGGAACGGGAGCGCGTTGCCCTCGTCGAACGCCGACAGATCGGGAGAAAGCGTGAGGATTTCCATGGCGAGCCAGTCTGCCTCGTCCGCAAGACCGAGATGACCGTAGGTCGCCGCCAGGGTCAGCTTGCCGAGCAGCATTTCGGGGTTCCTTGCGACCACGTCTTCCAGGATCGCGCGGGCCTCGTCGTATCGGCGCAGCTGGAACAGGATGTGTCCCTCCACCCACAGGTAGGCGAAGGTGTATCGAGGGCTGAGCCTTTTCGCGGTGCGAATGGCGGCCAGGGCCTCCTCCTTGTCGCCGCCATAGGCCAAGGTCTGCGCCAGGACTGCGTAGCCGTCGGCACTGCTCGGCTCCAACCTGATCGCTTCCCGGGCGGCGGAGATCGCCGCATCGTGGCGGTGGCGGGACAGCAAGACCACGGCCAGCGCGAACTGCGCCTGCGGCAGTCGAGGATCCAGCGCGACCGCCAGTTCTGCTTCGCTCAACGCCAAGTCCTGACGGTCAGTGTTCTCTCCCAGGCGGAACAGAATCGACGTGGCGTAGGTCAGCGCCAGGTTCGCGTGCGCTCTGGCATAGCGCGGGTCGACGTCGATGGCGCGGCGGAAATAGTCTCGGGCCTCCAGGATGCCGCTGTCCGTGAAGGTTCGCAGCGGCCGGAGACCGCGCAGCAGAAGGTCGTAGGCGTCGGAGTTGACCACTTCCCGACGTTCGAACCGCGCCTGTTCATCGTTCGTCAAACGGATCGCAAGGGATGACACCACGGCCCGGCTGACATCGTCCTGCAGATCGAAGATGCCACCGATGTCGCGGTCATAGCGGTCCGCCCAGATGCTCTGCCCGGTCGCGACTTCGACAAGGGTGGCCGTGACGCGCACCCGGCGCTTGTCTCGGCGTGTGCTGCCGGTAAGTGCATAGTCCGCGCCCAGTTGATGAGCGATCTCGACGGGTGTTCCCATGACGTCCCTCAGCGCGAAGGTCGAGGCGCTGGAGATCATGCTGAGGCCAGACACGCGCGACAGGTCCGTCGTGATATCCTCGGTCAGCCCGTCCACGAAATACTGCTGCGCCGGATCGTCATCGATATTCGAAAAGGGAAGGACAGCGATGACCGGAAGGATGGGTGCGTGATCCGGTCCGGCTCGAAAGACCGTCAGGGCGTAGCCGATGATGGCGACCAGCCCGACCAATGTTCCGAAGACGATTGCCGCCTTGAGCGGCCACCTTCGCTTCCGTCGCTGTGCGTCCCCGGACATGGTTGCGGGCAAAGTCGGCACCAGCCGGTACCCGCGACGCCGGACCGTCTGGACGCAGTCGCGGCCCTCTGGCCCAAGCGCACGACGGATGTCGCCGATACACTGGACGAGGCTGTCGTCGGTCACCGCCACATCGGACCAGATCGCGGAAACAAGGTCTTCCTTTCCGACGATATCGCCAGATCGCTGGACAAGGTAGGCGAGGACTTCGACGGACTGTCGGCGCAGATCGGTCAAGGTGCCGTCCGCCTCGCGAAGCTCGCCAGTGTCCAGATCGAACCAGTGCGCGCCGAGCCAGACGCGTTCGGGCGATTTCGTCCAGATTTCGGGTTCGTTTCGGGACACCGGGGCCCTCGTTGGGAATCCTGACATGGCTCGCACAGATCGGCGAGTCGAGACACCGGCGGGGATGCATGCCGGATTCGCAATGTGTGACACACGAAGTATCGCGGATTTCCCATGCAGGACAAAGCATCTCTCGCCGGTGTCACGGATCCATTGACCGACAGGAGGATACAATGCGCACTTTGAGAGTTGCCCTGATCACGACCGCTATCGGCGTCATCGCCGCAGGATCGGCCCTTGCCCAGAGCAAGGGAGAGTTCGTCGTCACCAAGATGGCGGAGAAAAACGTCAGCACGCTACCCGATGGAGAGCTGTACTGGCATGTCGAGAATTTCGGCAGCGTTGCCGATGCCGAGGCGGCCGCCGGCGAGTACTCTCTTGCCGCCGAATTCGACGACAAGGCGTGGCTTTTCACTCTGGCCGACCGAAAGGCGGGGGAGATGGGGGGTACGCCGGTCGCGGCGATCGGGCCGGTTCCGCGGATCGATTCAGACAGCTTCCTGCTGAGGATCAACAACGCCACCGCGCCGGTCGGCGCCAAGACGACCATCCACAGCCATCCCGGCCCCGAGGCCTTTCTCGTGCTGTCGGGGCAACTGACCCAGCACACGCCTTACGGAATGCACGTGCTGAATGCCGGGGCGAGGATGCCGGGCGTTCCGGATCAGGCGATGGAAATCCAAAGCACCGGAGACGAGGATCTGCGCGAGCTGATCATGTTCATCGTCGACCCGTCGCGCCCCTTCGCCGAGGACGCGACCCTCAACTGAGGTGCGCACCGGTCGGCGTCTCCTCCCAGGCGCCGACCATCCACTGCACCGGATATGTGAGAGAAATCCAATGTCTCAGCATCACGAAACTCTACCTCGACTACCAGCAGCTGACCGGTCAGGACCAAGGCTTCTGACGATCGTAGAGGAGGTCGTTCACACGCCAGGATGTGAACGATGCATCACCCAGCACGAGAAAATCCTAAGGGAATCAAGAAAGAGGCCGTCTTGACACTAACCTTGTGAAGGTAGCGGACAGTTGGTCGGATACTCCAGAATCCACGGAACTCACTTCGCACCCCCCCAACACCGGGGAATAGGGGGGCTTCCATCTTCATCACTGCAACTTAGAAATTTCTGCTGAAAAATCAAGGCACCGGCCCGCATCGACATCCTTTCTGTCTACCAGGGTGGTGAACTCGTGGTTCGGGGTTCGGAGGAGTATTAGGAACACCCCATCCGCTATGTGGACGTATCGATCGAACCAACGGATCTGCCCATTTATCTGGTCTTGGCAGCCCACGAGCCCAGCGATTTCGAGGTCCGCGGTCATCAGTTCCACTATCCCCATGCCGGGGACGCTTTCAGCGCGGTGGTGCCTGCTGAAGCAAAATAGCGAGGTCGCCTAGGTTTGACCTCTCTCGCGCCAAGCACCGATCTCCCTGAGTTAACCAACCGCCGTTACCTCACCTCGGTTACATCGCGGGCCATGATAGTCATGTCGGAAGGTGTAGTGCACACGTTGAGAGCGACAGGTACGAACACGCTCGATCCAGCCCGCTCCACCACACCAGCAAGACGTCAGAAAGACAGCCGTGTTCTTGCGAGCCTGTTCACTCCCAGCTGGTCCAGGATCGGTCGCATGATCCGGCCAGCGACAACGCCCGCCCAGAGGGCGATGGCCACATAGGCGACTGTCGCGACAGGGCCTACGGTCAGTTCGAGGACGAACTCCATCGGCTTGTGCGTCAGGTAGATCATCAGCGCGTTCGCCGAAATTGCGACGACGGCCAGCGACACGACCCGCGGCAACCGGACCGCAGGCAGCGCCAGCACGACCAGCAGGCCCGCGACCCAGAGATATTCGTCCCCGCCGAGCATCAGGGCCACGACCACGGCGTGCGCCGCCATGATCCCCGCGACGACCACGCCCCGACGCCAGGTGTCCGCTTGGGCGGCGAGCATCCCGATCAGGAGAAGCGGAAACAGCGTCGTCGGCCAGCGGCGAAGGACCGCGCTCGCGGACCCGAAATCGTCGAGTGTCGCGCCGGCCCAGATCACCGTCGCGACGGCCACCGCCTCGGCCGCCACGATGACCGCGAGCATCCAGCGCCAGGGGTCGCGCCTCAGCCTCTCCCTGACCGTCCTGAAGGACAGGGCCAGACCGACGACAAGGAATAACTGAAGATAGGCGTGCAGGAACCACAGCCAGATGATGTGATGCCGCGCCGTCGGATCCTCGCCCGCCGCCAGAGCCAGGAAGGGCGATAGGTTCTCGTAGAGCAGGACGGCCGACGGATCGACGTCGCGGCCAAGTGCCACCGTGTGGACGAGGTAGATGACCAGGGCCACCGGAATGAGCGGGATCGCGATCTTTGCCATCAGCGCCCAGACCCGCCCCGTCTGCCCGTCCGCCAGGATCGACGGAAGCTGCAGTCGCCCGAAGGCAAAGCCCGCAAGCGCCACCAGAAGCGTCGATCCCCCGCCGACCGCGGCCCCGTTGCCGTGTTGCGCCACGATCATGATGATGGCGAGGGTCCGCAACAGGATGAAGCTGTCGAGCCGGGCGGCCTCGAGCGGCGCGAACCTCGTGGGGCGGACGGTTTCGGGCCAGAGCCGCCCCAGGTCGGCGATCGACATCCATTCCCACCCCTGGGGAAGGCGCAGCCCGCTCCGTTCCAGATCCATCCGCGTCTCGATGGTTCCAAGACTGTCGGTGCCGAGGTCGGCGAGCGAGACGTCGCGGCGCGTCACCGCAAGCCCCGAGGTGCGGGCATACAGCGCGGCTATGGCGCATTCAGCCGGGGTCGAAGGCGCTTCGCCCCCTCTCTCAGGCGTCGGCGGCGACAGGACGTGGTGTGCCAGCGCCGCCCGGTCGATCTTGCCGTTCCTCGTCACAGGCAGGCAAGCGAGGACGTGTATGCCTTCAGGCCGCATGTAGGCCGGCATCTGGCGCGCGAGGGCCGCACGAACGGCCGGAACGACCGAGGCGTCCCGCGCCGCGACGAAGAGGTGAAGCGCGGGGCGGTCGCCGACCACCAGGCATTCCGCCGCCTCGATGCCCGCGACCTGCATCGCCACGGCGGCAATCCCGACGGGTTCGATCCGGTGGCCGTTGATCTTCACCTGCGCATCGGCGCGCCCGATGGCCGTGACACCGCGTCCGGGCAGCCAGAACCCAAGGTCTCCGGTCCGATGCGACATTCCGTCGTCCGTATTCAGCGACCGGGCGCCGACGACAGGGTCGGGAAGGTCGATGACGATTTCGCCCGACTCTCCGGGACCGACGGGCGCACCGTCCCCATCGACGATCCTGACGCCGGTCCAGGGCATGGGATGCCCGACCGGCACGCGGCGCGACCTCTCTCGGTCATCGGGCAGGAAGGCGATCAGCGCGGCCTGGGGAGTCTCGGTCGCACCGTAAAGGTTCCACTGCCGGGCGTCAGGCGCGATCCGGCGCCAGTCCCCCACAAGCGACGGCGGCAGGGTATCGCCACCCCAGAAGACGGCGCGGCATCCCTCCAGGGCGCCCGCGTCACCGGACAGGGAAAGCAGCAGCGCGGTCGCGGGCGTGACGTGCAGGACGCTGACCCCGGCCATCCGCGCCAGCGCCGCGAGAGCCTCGGGCCGGCCGATCTCGTCCTCCGAGGGGATGGTCACGCAGCCCCCGGTCGACAGCGGCAGGAAGATGTCGCGCATGATCGGATCGTGCGAAAGCCCGGCAAGCATCAGCGTCACGGGCGCGTCGATTGCGAGTTCCCGAGCCTCCCACTCCACGAAGCGCAGCAAAGACCGCGCCCGGTGCAGGATCGCTTTCGGACGCCCCGTCGTGCCCGACGTGAAAAGCGCATAGGCCGGACGGTCGCCGGACGGCAGCCTGGGCGGCGGGGCTTCGTCCGCCTCGGACGGCCGGACAAGCGTGATCTCGCTCGAACCCTCGTCCCAGACGCCGCCTGCCGGAATCATCGCTTTTGCGCCAAGCGTCGCCAGCATCTCGCTGACGCGATCCTCCGGCAGCGCCGCGTCGATCAGGGCGAAGGTGCCGCCTGCGCGGGACACGCCCAGCATCGCCGCCACTATCGTGGGTCGGCGCGTCGCATGGATGGCGACGGGACGGGTCAGGTCGACGCCCCCTGCGTGCAGGCACGCGGCCATGCGCTCGGCCTCGTGCCTCAGCGCAGCGTAGGTGACGTCGGCGTCGGAGGTCCGAAGCGCCGGCGCGTCGGGGACGCGCGCGGCAGTCTTCTCGAAGACCTCCCACAGACTCTCGGCCCCATGCCATGCCGTCTCCACCGGCGGAATGACGACGGCGCTATCCTGTCGCGCCGCCGCGAGGATCTGCCCGCAGGTGGCCTCCGGATCGCGCAGGGCCGCCCGGAAAAGCCTGTCCTGAAGGTCGAGGAAGGCGACCGCACGATCCTGCGAGAGGTGTTCCGCGTCGTAGAAGGCACGCGCGACGATCCTCTCGCCCTCTTCGGTCAGCACGAGGTTCAGGTCGTATTCCGTCCGCCGGTCCAGGAACTCGCGCGGCCCGACCGTCAGGTCGCCCGCCCGCATGGGTCGGGCCGAGGGAAACTTGTTGATCGACACGAACGGCCCTTGCTCCCGCTCGAGCAAGGTCTCCATCAGCGGCGCGGCCTCGTTCTCGACCATCCGTCCGAAGCGGCCTTTCAGATCCCGGGCATGAGCCGCGAAGGGCGTTCCCGCCTCGTGCGACAAATCGAGCGGCAAGGTATTCGAGAAGGGCCCGACCACCCCGAGCGGCGCGTCGAGAGCCTGCCGGCCCTCGGTCTGGAACCAGGTCGATACGCGCGGTGTGCCGGTGAAGGCCGCAAGCCCCAAACCATAGAGCGCGGTCAGGATGCCGAACTTGGATGTGCCGCAGGCCCTCGCGAGCTGTTTCAGCTCCGCTCCGCCCGGCGTGAAGCTGCGCTCGACGAAGTGCCCCAGGTGGCTGCCGGCTTCCTCCGACAGAACCCCGTCTTCGGGGATGCGGGCAGGATCGGGAAAGCCGTCGACAAGTGCTTCGGCGTCGCTTGCCGAGGCGCGAGGTGGGCCGAAGGAATAGTAGGACCCGACCGGCGCCAGCCTTTCGCCCGCCAGCGTCTTCAGCAATTCCTCGTTCACCGTTCCGCGCGAAAACCCGTCGGTGATGGCGTGATGCATCGCGACCGTGAAGCGCCAGTGATCGTTTCCCACGGCCACCAGAAGCCGAACCATCGAAGCCGCGTCGCCCACGTCCACGTCACGGAAGACAAGCGGCACGGCCCAGGACCTGAAGTCCTCGAACCGTCCATTGCTGCGGGTCGTCTCAAATCGAAAGCGCGGAAATGGGGCGACGCGCCCCTCGATCTCGCCATTGCGCAGGGAGAAGCTGGTCCGAAGGGCCTCGTGCCGCGCCACCACCGCGGAAAACGCCCGCTGAATGCCACCCAGGTCCGCAGGGCCCTCGACCCTGTGGCCAAGGCCGATCATGTAGGACCCCGCCCCCGACAGCTCGGCCGTGACGTAGCGGCGCTGGTTCCGCGAAACGCGGATGCGACCGGCGGCGTCGCGAGGCTCGACGGGACGGGTGTGTGAGTTCATGGTCCGTAACCCTAATGCAGCCAACTGACCGGATTTGTGACAGCATGAAGACTAAGCGCGACGCGCATGCTCAAGTGGCGGCAATGCCACAGGTCTTGCATCCTGTCACCTTCAGGACGGGCGCGCCCGTGAAACCCTTGGGACAAACGTGAAAGCGGCAAAAGTCTCTCAGCCCAGATGCCGCTCAAAGAACTCCAGCGTGCTTCTGTGCGCGGTCTGCGCAGCCTCTGCGACATAGTCCGCCGGGCGCGCCTCGTTGGCGAAAGCGTGGCCCGCGCCCGCATAGACCTGCGTCTCCATCTCCGGCCAGAAGGCCTGCACCTCCGCCAGCATCTCGGGCGGGACATGGCTGTCCTCCGCCCCGAAATGCGCAAGGACGGGGACCCTCAAAGGCGCCGTCATGTAGGTCGGAAGCCGCGTGCCGTAGAAGGCCGCCGCCGCGTCGACGTCATCGCCCTGCGCCATGCGGATCGCCAGCCCGCCGCCCCAGCAAAAGCCCATCACGCCGACCTTGCCGCCGTTCGCTCTCAGGATCGCGGCTGCCGCCGCCGCGTCTCGCAGGACGGCGTCCGGGTCGCACGCCATCATCAGCCCGCGCCCGCGTGGCGCATCGCCGAAGGGGATGACAGCGCCTCTCTCCTGCCGGTCAAACAGGGCCGGGATCGCGACCTCGTAGCCGTGGCTGGCGTACATGCGGGCGACGCCCTTCAGCTGGTCGGTAACGCCGAAAATCTCCTGAAGCACGACGATTCCCGCCTTGCGCGCGCCCCGTGCAGGTTCGATCCAGCAATCAAACTCGTGTCCGTCCGACGCGGTGATCCGGGTAAACATGGTGTTGCCCTCCTGCATTGTCCGCACAGACCCTAGCCGGTCAAACCGGCACGCGCACCATGTGGTTGTCCCAGGCGCGATCGGCCTTCGACAGCGGCGCCAGCCCAGAAGCGTCAAGTGTCAGAAGCCCTCCCAGCCCGTCGCTCAGCACCATGCCCCTGTCGCCCGGAGCGACGCCGCAGACGTCCGCGCGGTCATGCGCGTCGAGGAACACTCCATCGAGGCCGAAGCGGTGAACCCGTCCACCCCTAGGCGACGTGATGGCGACCAGCCCATCCGCAATGGCCACGCTGCCCGCGTAGCCCTTCATCAGCATGTGCTCGGCAAGCCCGACCCGCGCCAGCATCGGCGCCTCGCCCCTTCGGTGCAGCCCGAGGAGAGGGACGGGATCCGTCTCCTCGCCCTCCCACTGCATCGCGAAGGCAACCGTTTCATCCTGGTGAGCGAGGTGACGGATCGACAGGCGGTTCAGGTCGGCTGCAAGCTCGACCGTCTCGTCCACGCCGCCCGCGACGGTCGCGTAGCTCAGGTTGGGTCGCATCGTGTCGAGGTTCAGCTTCTCGCGGCCGTCCGTCAGGATGCCGCCGTTCGCGATGACCAGAACGTCGCCGGGCAAGGTGAGGATATCATGCGGCCCGACCCCGCCCGATGCGATCTCGCCGATCCTGCGATAGCCCTCGTCGCGCGACCAGAGCCCCAGCCGCCCCTCGCCCGTCGCGATGTCGTTTTCCGTGGTCACCAGAACGCGCCCGCCTTCGACGAAGGTGCCATGGCCATAGAAATGGCGGCCCTCCGGCGCGTCCAGCCGGTGGAGGACCGTCCCCAGGGAACAGTCGATGACAAGCGCGAAGGTGCCGGGCCGCCGCGCGAAAGCCACGGCCTCGGGCGCCGTGGGATGCGCCGCTGCGGCGTGTCCCCGGTCGGGAAGCGGGATGCGGAACAGGTCGCTGCCGTCGCGCGCTATGCCGAAGAGGGCGTAGGCCCCGTCCGGCTCCCGCGCCGCCGCCAGCCAGGCCGGGCTGCCCGCCGCGGCCCACCCGAAGGCCGGCAGGCTGCCAGCCGCACACAGGGCGCCCATGAAGCTGCGGCGTCTCATGTCAGTCGCCGTCCTGCGAGTTGAACCCCTGCGACACCCCGAGCGCCGCGCCGATCTCGGTCGCGGTCGCCGTCTGGATGGACGCGATCTCCTGCTGAAGCGCCTCAAGCCGGAACCGTGCCGCGGGATCGGCCACGCCCGCGAAGACCGGGTCGTCCAGCGCCTCGGCCGTCGCGATGGCACGGGCAAAAGCTGCGTCCGTTTCCGGCGCCTCGGCCAGCTCCGCCGCAAGACCGCGCAAGGCCTCGAGCGACAGCACGACGTTACGTTGAGACCGACCCGAGCGCCAGGCCTCGGCGCGCGTCGGTCGGGGCCTCTCGAAGGTGCCCATTGGCCGACCCAGCCGCTGATCCTTGGTGAACTCGAGCCCGGTCATCAGCGCCGTATAGAGCTCACGCGTGGCCTCGGCCTCGCTCATGTAGGCCGCGTTTCCCGGCTCGCCTGCGGTCCGAAGGATCTCGGCATATGCGTCCCACGCCTCCGCCAGCGCGTGCCCCGTGCGCGCAAGATCGCGGGACAAGGCCACCGCGAGGCGACAGGCATAGTCGTCGGCGTCGTAGCTTTCGCCGTAGAGCACCGCCTCAATCGCGAAGAGCCCGCGCCCGGCGACGGAGACCTGCGCGAAGGCGTCTGCATCGTCGATGACGGGATCCGCCTCCGCCACGAGCCCGGCAACCGCTTTCGGCACCATGCCGCGAGCGTCCGGCCAGAACGCGATGGAAAGGCCGCGCCCCGTCTCTTCGAGCGGCCCGAACTGGAGGTGCGCCACTCCCATCCAGGCGTCGAAGGCCGACTGGTAGGCGGGTCGAACCGCCTCCTGCGTGCAGTCGGCCTCGGCCGCCGACCGAAGCGCCGTCGTATCGGCCTGAAACGCAGCAACGGCAGGCAGGATGTGATCGTCCACCGCCTGCTCCACCCCGGCATGTCCGGCAAGGGGCGCAAGGGTCACGGCAAGGGTCAGGACAAGTCCGCGCATCAGAGCGACTCCAGGAACCGGATCAGCGCCGCCCGGTCTTCCGGCGGCATGGACACGACGGCCTCGCGCTGCGCCTCGGCCTCTCCGCCATGCCACAGCATGGCTTCGAGAAGCGACCGCGCACGCCCGTCGTGAAGGAAGTACGTGTGGCCGTTGACCTGCTCGGTCAAGCCGATGCCCCACAGAGGCGCCGTCCGCCACTCGCGCCCCGTCGCGACACCCTCGGGCCTGCCGTCGGTCAGGCCCTCGCCCATGTCGTGCAGAAGCATGTCGCTGTAGGGCCAGATCAGCTGAAAGCTCTGCGGCTCGCGATCCGGCAGGCGGTGCGTGACGAACTTGGGAACATGGCACGACGCGCAGCCGGTGTCGTAGAAGACCTCCTTGCCGCGTAGGACCTGCGGATCGTCGATGTCGCGGCGCGCGGGCACGCCTAGGTTCCGGCTGTAGAAGGTGACGAGGTCCAGACCTTCGGCATCGATCTCGGTCCCGCGCGCGTCGCCGTCGCCGTGGGGCGCACCGAGGCAGGTCTCCTGCGCCTCGGTGCAGTCCCCGCCGCCGCTGTCGAACATCGGGTTCGAGATGCCGATGTCGCCCAGGAACGCACTCGCGCCCTGCTGCTCGATGGTGGGATTGCCGGCCTTCCAGCCAAAGCGCCCCAGCATCGGTGCCTCGTGGGCGGCCGACCAGACGATCTGTGCCCTGCCCGAGACGCCGTCGCCGTCTGCGTCCATCGGATCGGCACGGGCCAGGATGTCCTCTGCCGGCACCGCCTCCAGAAGTCCCAACCCGATCATCTGAGGCGCGACGCGGGGCGAAAGCTGCACCTCCGGCGACAGGTCGCCATACCCCAACCCTTCGACGCCATAGGTCGGCCGCCGCAGCGTGGCCGTCTCGCCGCCGGACAGCGCCACCTCGACCATCTCGTAGTCCACCGTCATCTGTCCCTCGGCCGCGTGACCCGGGACGGCGAGGTCCTGAAGCTGGCCGCCGTAGGTCGGCTCAGGCCGCGTGCGCGGCGTGTCGATGCCGATGGACGCAAGGTAGGTCTCGATCTCGTCCATCGGAGCATCGCCCGCCGGCACCGACAGCCGCAGGAACATCGAGATGCGATTGTCCTCCGGTCCTTCCGGCGGATGCCCGCGCCCGTCCTTCAGGTGACAAAGCTGGCACGACCGCGCGTTGTAGACCGGCCCCAGCCCGTCCGACGCGAGCGTGGACGAGGGCGACGACACCCAGAGCTTCCGGAAAAGCCCGTTGCCGACCTTGAAGGTCAGTTCACCCTCGAAGCCGATGTTGCCCGAGGGCAGCGAGAAGGCGTCGGCGTCGTCGCGGGCGCGCACGGTCGCGGCACCGGCCGGCTTGGCCTCGAACGCCTCGGGCTGGCTGAAATCGGTTGCCGGCGCCGTCACCGCCGCGATGCGCGCGGCTTCGTCATTGGTGCGGGTCTCCGGCGTCAGGTGCAGATCGCGCAGTATGGCGATCTCCGCCGCCGGACTGGCGGCGGCGGCGAGCACCATGGCAAGGGTTGCGAAGAACGTGCGCATGAACACCGTCAATCGGGCGGCGACAGGAGCGCCGCCCAGCGAACTCCTACTGGAACACGGCGTTGGGGTTGTCGAGACTGTCCGACCCTTCGAACCCGATCCCGTCGAGGCCAAGGGCCGTCACGGCGCGTTCGATGTCCGAGGTCTGCGCCACAAGCGCATCGACCGCCCCCATGATCAGCGCCTCGCCCGCGTCGTTCCCGCGCTCCAGCATCCGGTCATAGGCAAAGCCCGCCTCGGCGGCGGTCTTGATCCGTCCAAGCCGCGCCATCGTGTGGTCCAGCGCATCCGTCAATGCCGCGTCGACGGCGGGGTCTGCCTCCGCCACCAGCGACGACAGGCTTTCGCCGGACACGAGGCTGCCGTCGGCGCGGACGTATTCGCCGAGGTACACGTTCCGGATGCCCATGCCGTCGTAGTAATGGCTGTTGTGGGTATTGTCCGAGAAGCAGTCGTGCTCCTCCTCGGGGTCATTCAGAAGCACGCCCAGCTTCATCCGTTCTCCCGCCTGCTCGCCATAGGACAGCGAGCCCATGCCGGTCAGGATCGCTGCAACGCCCGCGTCCCCGTCGGCGAGAAGCGTCTCGCGCGCCTCGCCGCCATCCTTCCACTGTTCGGCCATCCACGAGAGGTCGGACACCAGAAGCTCCGTCGCCGCCTTCAGGTAGTCGCCGCGTCTATCGCAGTTGCCGTTGGTGCAGGCGTCACCTTGCGCGAAATCGGTCCAAGGCCGCGCTCCCGCGCCCGCCCCGCTGCCGTTCAGATCCTGACCCCAGAGCAGGAACTCGATGGCGTGATAGCCGGTCGCGACGTTCGCCTCGACGGCGTCGGCCTCGTGGAGCGTCTCCGACAGAAGCTCAGGCGTGATCTCTGTCGCATCGACTTCGGTTCCGGACAGGGTAAAGGTTGGGCTCGCCACCACGTTCAGCACCGCGTAATCGTTCTCGTCCGTCGCGCCGCCGTAGGTCGCATCGACATAGTCGATCAAACCTTCATCCAGCGGCCAGGCGTTCACCTTGCCCTCCCAGTCGTCGACGATGGCGTTCCCGAACCGGAACACCTCGGTCTGCTGATACGGCACCCGCGCCGCGCGCCAGGCGTCCTTCGCAGCCTCCAGCGCCTCCGCCGAGGGTGTCGCGATCAGCGTGTCGACGGCCGTCTCCAGGGCCTCGGCGGTGATGCGGCTGTCTTCATAGGCGGCAGCGGCGATGTCGGCATAGGTGCCGAGAACGTCAGCCTTGCCAGCCAGCGCGGGGCTCGCAAAGGCGGTGGCCGCAATTGCAGCAGTAGAGAGCAGTCGTGTCATGAGGTCGTCCTTCTAGTGCAGGGTCTTGAGGCGCAGCCGCGCCGGTTCACGCGTCTTCGTCAGAGCGAAGCGCCGCAGGGACATGCCGACATCTCGGGCGAGGCCGGCGAGGATCGGGGCAAGGTCGGCGCGGACCAGGAGGAAGGCCATCAGCATGGCGTCCTCCTCGGCCGGTTCGGCCGCGGCCGAAATGAAGGTGGCGAAGCAGGCCTCATCGGCCCCGAGGCAGCCGCAGAGAACGTCGTGCCGCATTAGGGGACGACGGCCGTGCCGGGCGCAGAGGTCGAAGAGGGCTTCGAACGCCAGCGCCGTCGCAAGCCCGGCCTTCTCGCCCAGTGCCTCGACAAGTTCGCGGACCGCGGCGTCGCGTCCCGTCTGGCCATCGGCCCAGAGCCGCAGGAAATGCACGGCCGCGGCCTCGACCGCGCCCAGGTCGCCCATGTGTCCGACGGGCGTACCGCCGCGGGGATGATCTTGCACGGTCATGTCGGCCTGCTCCTTCAAGGGCAAACCTGACAAAAACACTCGGGCTCGTCAATCCTGATTAAATTGCTCAGAATTGGATGCGGAAGCGCGTCCCCGTCCCGCCCGTTTCCTCCAGCGAAATAAGGCAGCCGTGGGCCAGCAGAAGCGTCTGCACGATGGCAAGACCCATGCCCGTGCCCCCCGAATCCCGTCGCGTGGTGAAGAACGGCTCGAACACCTTCCGCGCGTTTCCGGTCGAGATACCCGGCCCGTCGTCGGTCACCGTCATCCACGGCACGTCGCCGTTTCGTCCGGTGTCGAGCACGATCTGACGCGCCCCGGCCTCGACAGCGTTCTCGACAAGGTGGCCGAGGACGACCATCAGCCCTGACTTCGCCAGCGGGAGCGGCTCGGCCTGGTTGCCCACGTCGATGCGGATCGCGCCGAAGCGGCCGCGCAGCTCGGGCAGACAATCCTTCAGCCGCGTCGTGCCCCGGTGTTCGGGCATCCGCGCGGCGGCGATCTGGCGCGCCGCGCCCAGAAGCTTGACCGCGCGTTTTTCGGCGCCCGCGATGGTCGCCACGAGCTTTTGCGCTCCGGGCGGAAGCTCCTCGGCCTGAAGCAGTTCCGCTGCGCCCCGGATCGCGGTCAGGGGCGTCTTCAACTCGTGCGTGACGTGGTCGGTATAGCCCCGCACGGCCATCTCGCGCGATTGCAGCACCTCGGCCATGTCCAGGACCGCCTGCGCCAGCTCGCCGATCTCGGGCGTGCCGTAATGGTCGAGCGCGTCAGGCGCGCCGCCCTCGCGGATATGCTCGGCCTTCGCCGCCAGCGCCTGCACGGGCGACAGGATCAGCCGCCACAGAAGCCACCCCAGCACGAGGGTGGCCAGGAACGATCCTCCGGCCACGATAACGACGGCCTTCCGCCGCCCGGTCAGCGGCGTCAGGAAATCCGCGATCAGCGCGGCATAGATCGGCAGGACGAGGATCGCCAGCAAAGACCCCCCGAGCACGAGCATCAGGGGCGGACGCCACTTCGGCGCTACGTACCTTGACACGGCCCCATCCGAAGGCCCACGCCGTGCAGCGTCTCGATGGCGTCGGGACAGCCCGCATCGGCCAGCTTCGAGCGCAGGTTGCGCAGGTGGCTGTCCAGGGTGCGGTCGGACACCACCATCCCCGGTCCCCAGATCGCATCGACAAGAGCGGGCCGGCTGAAGACCTGCGTCGGACGCGACATGAGCTTCGTCAGGATCGAGATTTCGGTCGAGGTCAGCGTGACCTTCTGGTCGTCCACCTTGCAGACGTGGGAATCGGGAACCAGCGACAGCCGCCCGATCTGAAGCGTGTCGGGCGCGTCGGGCGCCGATCTGCCTCCGCCCGTCCGCTTCAGGATCGCGCGCACGCGCGCCACCAATTCGCGCGGGCTGAACGGCTTCGTGACATAGTCGTCGCCGCCCAGCTCCAGGCCAAGGATGCGGTCGACCTCGTCGTCGCGGGCGGTCAGGAACAGGATCGGCAGGTCGCTGTCGCGGCGGATCGCCTTGCACAACTCGAGGCCATCCATCTCGGGCAGCCCGATGTCCAGAACGGCCAGTGCCGGTTTGATTGCGCGCGATTGCGCAAGCCCCTCGGCCCCGTCGCGGGCCATCACGGCGGTGAAGCCGGCGCGTTCCAGCGCCATGCCCAGCACCTCTCGGATCTGTGGGTCGTCGTCCACGACAAGGATGGTCTGGTTACTCATGACAGCTACGGTCGCAGACTCTGAATGAGGTTGGGTTAGAGGGTAGGAGCGTTCCCGCCGGGGAGCGAGGGGACAGAGCCCCCCAGCGGGTGAAATGCGTGCCTAGTGGTAATATATCTACAACCGGAGTGCAGATGCGCGCGTGACCTCGTGCAGAGGCTGTGCAGCGGTCAAGCGGGGCTCCGTTGCGCCGGACGATGGCGCAGGCTATGGCCGTCGCCATGCCACGCTACGCCTTCAGGATCGAGTATCTGGGCAGCCCCTTTTCGGGCTGGCAGCGGCAGGACCACGCCCCCTCGGTGCAAGGGCGCATCGAAGCGGCGCTCGCACGGCTCGAGCCCGGCCTTCCCTCTCTCGCCGCCGCAGGACGGACGGACGCCGGCGTCCACGCGACGGGTCAAGTCGCGCACATCGACATGACGCGGGATTGGGACCCCTTCCGTCTGTCCGAGGCGCTGAACCACCACTTGAGGCCGGACCTCGTGGCGATCACCGCCTGCGCGCGCGTCCCCGACGACTTCCACGCCCGCTTCTCGGCCGTTGAACGGCGCTACCTCTACCGCATCGCCCTGCGCCGCGCGCCTCTCGTCTTCGATCAGGGCCAGGCCTGGCGCATCCGGCGCGACCTCGACATCGCCGCCATGCGCGAGGGCGCGGCGTATTTGGTGGGCAACCACGACTTCACCACCTTCCGGTCGACCATGTGCCAGGCCAGGAGCCCGGTGAAGACGCTGGACGAAATCGCCATCTCTACCCGCCCCGCCGAGGCCGGCACGATCGTCGAGATCCGCCTCCGTGCGCGGTCGTTTCTCCACAACCAGGTCCGGTCCATCGTGGGAACACTCGAACGGGTCGGCGCCGGCACCTGGACGCCCGACCGCGTCAAGGACGCGCTCGATGCCCGCGACCGTGCCGCCTGCGGTCCGGTCGCGCCACCCGACGGCCTGTTCCTGACCGACGTGCTCTACGAGACCAACCCCTTCGCCTGACCGGCCGCTGCCGCCGCCTCAGATTCGCCCTGCCCGCGTCGAAGGATCGCCAAAACCGCCGAGCACGATCCCCTCCATACTCGTGACGAGTGACGGAGGCGTGGGACCATGTCAGGACTGTTCGCGATCTCGGCCGATGCCGCGACCTTCAGCGTCATCGCCTGCCTTATGTTCCGCGAGGTGCTGATCCTCTGCCGCCCCTGCGACGACCGGGACGTCTGACAGCCTATTCGGGGAAGTAGAACGTCAGGTTCGCCCAGAGGCTCTCCCACGACACATTCTTCGCCGCCGCGATGTCGGCCGCGGGCTCTCGCAGCACCACCGCATCCAGCATGTAGCTCCTGCCCGGCACGGCGGGCACGACCGCCTCGCCCGCCGCGTCGGTGCGGACGGTCGAGACCGTGACCACGCCCGCCGCGTCCTTCTCGAAGACCTCGATCTGCGCGTCACCCCTCGGCGCGCCCTGATAGAGAAGGCGCACCCGCAAACCGTCCTCGGCGCCGCCGGTATAGGGGTTCTCCAGCGCCACCAGCTCGGTCAGCAGCCCCGCCTCGGCGTCCGCACCCTCGCCCGATCCAACAGCGACCAGAGCCTTGGCATAGCGCGAATAGACCTCGCGGACCTTCTCGTGGGAAATGCCCCGCGCCTCATGCTCTGCCAGCGTCCATTCGGCGTCCTTGTGGCGCACGAAACTTTCGAACATCTCGAACGTGTCCCAGGTCAGGAAGGTGTCCGTCGTGACGTGGATCAGGACCATCAGCCCCTCGCCCTCGACCGCAACGGTCGCGGCGGGCCGATCCCCGATCACGCCCTCGACGGGCCGCGTCTCGCCCTGCCAGACGTAGTCGAACCGGCGGAAGTTGGGCGGCACGTAGGCATAGCTCGACCCCTCGTAGGCCTGTCCCACGCGCAGGCTGGCGACGACCTCCCCACCCTCGGGCACCACGGGCTCGACGGGATCGATCCAGAATTCGTGGGCATTGGCGAGGCTGGCGATACATGCCATGCACAGGAACAGGACGAGGACGGAACGCATGACCAATCTTCCTTCATTCGCGGCGTTCGCCGCCCTCGCGAGGGTGATCTTCGCTCTGGTGCTGTCAACCCTGATCTCCGTCACGCCTGCGCGATCCCACGAGGTCCAGCCCGGCGTCATGGACATCGAGATCGAGGGCGACAGCCTGCGCGTCTACATCGAATGGATGATCGAGGCCGCCGTCGCGGGGATCGACCTCGACGGCATCCAGAACACCAACGACGCGGCGAACGAGGAGGACTACCTCCGTTTCCGCAGCCTCCCGCCCGAGGACATGGCCGAAGCCTTCCGCGCCGCCTGGCCCGACCTGTCGCAGAAACTGACCTTCCGAGCGGGCGAGACCGTGCTCGACCCCGAACTCGTCGATGTCACGGTGCCCGAGGTCGGCAACGTCGAAATCGCGCGCATCTCGACGGTCGATCTGTCCGTACCACTTCCCGCCGGAGACGACCCGCTCGTCATCGGCTGGACCGGCGACCTCGGCCCCCTGATCGTCCGGCAGCGCACCGTCGAGAACGGATACGCGGGCTTCCTCACCTCGGGCGCGCTGTCCGACCCGATCCCCCGCACCGGCGCGACCGATCAGGGTCCCGCCGAGGCCTTCGTCGACTACGTCGCGGCCGGCTTCGACCACATCGTGCCCAAGGGCCTCGACCACATCCTCTTCGTCCTGGGCCTCTTTTTCCTGTCGCTGCGCCTGTCGCCCCTTCTCTGGCAAATCACCGCCTTCACGTTGGCGCATACCGTCACCCTGGCGCTCGGCGCGCTCGATATCGTCCGGCTTTCGCCCGACATCGTCGAACCCCTGATCGCGGCCTCGATCGTCTATGTCGGCATCGAGAACATCTTCGTGCGGAAGCTGCACCCCTGGCGACCCGTCGTGGTCTTCTGCTTCGGCCTCCTTCACGGCTTGGGCTTCGCCTCGGTCCTCCAGGATTTCGGTCTCTCGGCGCAGAACTTCTTGCCGAAGCTCATCGGCTTCAACGTCGGCGTCGAACTAGGGCAACTCGCGGTCATCGCCTCGGCCTGGCTGATCCTCGGCATGTTCTTCGGCGAGAGGGAGTGGTATCACCGCCGCGTCGCCGCCCCTGTCTCGGCCGCCATTGCCGTGATCGCCGCCTTCTGGGTGCTCGACCGCACCGGGGTCATCGCGGGCGCCGGCCCGTGGGGCGTGCTCACCGACCTCACCGAGGGGGGCCTCCCGAGCCTCGCCACCGCCCTCGCGGCCTTCGTGCCGGTGGCGCTCCTGACGGCCCTCGTGCTGGCCAAGCCCGCCGCCGACGACTTTCGCGACGCCGCCGGCATGGCGACTTCGGCCATCCTCTTCGTCGGCATCGTCGCCACCTTCACGGCGGGCGCCTGGGGCCTGTCTATCCTACTCGCCCTGGTCTGGCCCCTCGCGCTGAGGTTCCAGGCGCTCGGCGGTCCCGAACCCGCGTGAGGACCCCGCGATGAAGACGGCCCTCGTCACCGGCGCCGCGCGCGGCATTGGTCTCGCCACCACCCGGCTCTTCCTCGAGAACGGCTGGCAGGTCTCCATGATCGACCGCGACGAGGACGAACTCGACCGCGCGGCCGCGCCGCTCGACCACGTCGCCGCCATCCCGGCCGACGTCTCCGACCCTGACGCTGCTTTACGCCTCGTGGCCGAGACGCTCGACCGCTTCGGCGCCATCGACGCTCTCGTCAACAACGCCGGCGTCGCCGACTTCGGACCGATCGAGGAGACGACCTTCGAGCGCTGGCGGCGCGTCATGGCCACGAACCTCGACGGGCCCTTCCTCGTCTCACAGGCCGCGACCCCCGCGCTGAAGCGGACGAAGGGCGCCATCGTCAACATCGGCACATCCAAGGCGGCCGTCATCCACCTGACGCTCCAGCAGGCCGTCGAACTGGGCGAATACGGCATCCGAGTGAACGCCGTGGCGCCCGGCCCCGTCCGCACAAAGCTCGCGATGGCCGTCCACACGCAGGACATCATCGACGCCTACCACGACGCGCTGCCGCTCAACCGTTACGGAAGCGAACGCGAAATCGCCGAGGCCATCGTCTTTCTTTGCTCGGACCGCGCCAGCTTCATCACCGGCCAGTGCCTCGCTGCCGACGGCGGGTTCGAGGCCGCGGGCATCGGGCTTCCTGCCCTGCGAAAATAGGGCATTTCGGGTGATTCCCTAGCGCGCCCCTGAATGTTGCTGACAGGGGTAAGCAAGTCAGACTGTCATTCTAAGGGCTTGCGGGCGCTCCCAGATACATCTGTTCCGACTTTACATTTGCACTACACTTCCTGTGTTCGAGGAGTACGAGTGATGGTCACCGAAAACCGCCGCCCGGCCGCCAGGGCCGTGCGGAAAGATCGCGGCACGATCTACGACCGTGTCGCCGAGGCCCGGGCGCGGCGCGCCGCGGCCGCCGAGAGGCACACGTCCGATCCGCCAGCGCCGCAGAGAAAGACGCCCGCCGCTCGGCAGGAAGACGCGTCCGCCGCCCGGCAGGCGCTGCAGAACCGCGCGCGCCAAGCACTGCCTGTCACATCCGAACCTGCGGCCAACGCCGTCCACGCGCCCGACCACGATGGCGACCTTGAACTGGTCCCCGAGCTGATCGCCCCTCCCGAGCAGCCGCGAGAGCTTCTGCCGTCGTCCGAGCCACCTCCGAGCCAGCAGCGCGGCGCGGCCAATCTGCCGGCCCTCGTGCCTGCGGACGAGACGCGCCTGCCCACGCCGGTCGTCGCGGGCAAGTCCTGGCGCAGCGAAGCGCTTCAGTGGATCATCAGCGTCCTCATCGTCGCGGCCATAGCGCTTGGCGTGATGTGGAACGGCCGGAACGCGACCCCGGTCGAGCCGGTTGACGAGGTCTCGACCACCACCATCGACGCGCCTGCCCGGCCCGAGGTCGCGGCGGTCGAGCCTGCCCCGCAGGCCCCCACCGCCGACGCAGCACCCGACCGGACCGCGGCCGGGCTGCAACCCTCGGTCCCGGGCGAGACCGCCGACACCCCGGCCGTCGGTCCTCCGCCCGAGCCTGTCCCCGAGCCCGTCGAAGTGGCCGCCGCCGAGACCGAGGCTACCGACACCCAGCCCGTCGACCCCGACATCGAAGCCCTGCGCGCCCGCCTCGCTGAATCCGACGGCGGGCCGGCGGATTCCGGGGTCGAAGCGCTGCGTGAACGGCTGGCCGCGGAAACCGGCACGGTGCCCGAAGACATCGTCGTGGAAGCCGCGCCGACCCCCGAAGAACCGACGCTCTCTCCCCTGCCCGTCGACAGCGACGTGCGCGTCATCCTCCACGCCCCGCGCAGCGTCCCGGGCGAGCGTGTCGGGCTCCTCTCCGACGCGCTCGGCGAGGCCGGCGTCTCGGCCGAGGTGCGGGACGTCAACATGACCATCACCCGCGACAACGTCCGCTTCTACCACCCACAGGATCGCGAAGCCGCCGCCCTCGTCGCGCAGGCGATGGACGCCGACCTCCGCGACTTCACCGACTTTTCCCCCAGCCCGCCCGAAGGCCTGATCGAGGTCTGGGTCGCGGGCGAGGAAATCGGCGGTTCGTCCTCCGGCACCGCAACGGGCAGCGGCACGCTGTCGGGCCTCCGCGGCGACCTGCGCGCCATGGCGCGCGACCTGCGCCGCGCGCTGCGCTAGATCACACCCACTTCGCCATCGGCGGCAGGCTCATCAGGACCGCGTTCGCGTCGTGTCCCGTTTCCAGCCCGAACTTCGTCCCCCGGTCGTAGACGAGGTTGTATTCCGCGTAGAGGCCCCTGTGGACCAACTGCGCGTCCTTCTCCGCCTCGCCCCATTCCATGCCCCTCCGCCGCTCGACAAGCGGCAGCCACGCGGCCAGGAACGCGCGCCCCACGTCCTGCGTGAAGGCGAAATCCGCCTCCCAGTCGCCCGTCGTCCAGTCGTCGAAGAAGATGCCGCCCACGCCGCGCGCGCGGCCACGGTGCGGCACGAAGAAGTACTCGTCCGCCCAGGCCTTCAGCTTCGGATAGATCTCCATCCCATGCCGGTCGCAGTGCGCCTTCTGGACCGCATGGAAATCGGCCGTGTCCTCGTCGTACTCGATGCAGGGGTTCAGGTCCGAGCCACCCCCGAACCACGAGGCGTGCGGCGTCCAGAACATCCGCGTGTTCATGTGGACCGCCGGAACATGCGGGTTCTGCATGTGCGCCACCAGGCTGATCCCGCTCGCCCAGAACCTGGGATCCTCGGCCATCCCCGGCACACCGCGCGCCGCCATCGCCGCCTGCGCCCGCGCGCCCAGCGTGCCGTAGACCGCCGAGACGTTGACGCCGATTTTCTCGAACACGCGCCCGCCGCGCATCACGCTCATCAGCCCGCCGCCCGCGTCCGAGCCGTCCTCCGACGCCCGCCGAGTCTCGCTTACCTCGAAGCGGCCCGCCGGCCGGTCCGAAAGCGGCCCCTCGACCTGCGCGTCCTCGACGCCCTCGAAGGCCGTCACGATCTCGTCCCGCAAGGCCCTGAACCAGGCGCTGGCCCGCGTCTTCCGGTCGCCGAAGTCGTCGCTCATCGTCCCCTCCGTTCCTGTCTGGCTTGCCTTCTACGCCGATCCGGGGGAAACCGCCAAGGGCAGGAGGCGAGACGCCATGCCAGAGACCACCGCCAGGCCCGAACGCGACGGGCGTTCGCTTCTGCGCGACGCCGTCTTCGGCGCCATCGACGGCGCCGTGACGACCTTCGCCATCGTGGCAGGCGTCGTGGGCGCCGACCTTTCGACCCGCGTCATCCTCGTCCTCGGCCTTGCCAACGTCCTCGCCGACGGCTTCTCGATGGCGGCGGGCAACTACGCCGGCACCAAGGCCGAACTCGACGATCTGCGCCGCCTCCGCGACCTCGAGGACAAGGAGATCGTCCTGCACCCGGACGACGAGATGCGCGTGCTGCGCAAGATCCTCCACGACAAGGGCCTCGAAGGACGCCTCCTCGACGAGGCCGCCGAGGCCATCGCGCGAAATCGCAGCGCCTGGATCGACATGCTCCTGATCGAAGGGCGCGGCCTCTCGCCCGTCGATCCGCATCCGATGCGCGCCGCGCGGGCGACCTTCGCGGCTTTTCTCGCCGCCGGTATGGTCCCGCTCCTGCCCTTCGTCCTGGGTCTGCCCGAGGCCTTCCGCTGGTCCATCGCGCTGACCGCCTGCACCTTCTTCGCCGTGGGAGCGCTGAAGTCGCACTGGTCGCTATCGCCGTGGTGGCGCTCGGGCCTCGAGACGCTCGCCATCGGCGGCACGGCGGCGCTCATCGCCTATGCCGTCGGGACGTTCTTCAACGCCGCCTGAGCCACGGCCCCCAAAAGGAAGGGGGTGTCCGCAAACCGTGTTGGTTCGCTTCGCCTTGACGCGGAAGAGCCGATATTCTTGTGCGTTTCCCACGGAGGTTGCCGGTGCTACACCACCATTTTCGCCGCTTTCTCGATGCCCTCGACGATCTTAACCCGGCCCAGATAGAGGATGCACAAACGAAGATCCGGGATATCCGACGAAAAACGGAAGCTATCTCGGAGATCGAGGCACGGACAAACCGAGAACACAAGTGCCCTTTCTGCGGCGACGAGCGGCGTCAGAAGTGGGGTCGCACCCGAACCAAGATCCAGCGCTACCGTTGCAGCGGCTGCCGCAAGACCTATTCAGGCCGGACAGGGAGCGCCATCGGCCGCATCCATCGTCCTGACCTGTTCTTGGTCGCGCTGAGGGATATGCTGGACGCCTCCGCGCCGCAGTCGGTGCGCAAGCTCGCAAGGCAGCTCGATCTCAACAAATACACGGTCTGGCGCTGGCGGATGATCGTGTTCTCGATCATCGGGAGCAGAAGCGTAGCGACGAGTTTCTCCGGGATCATCGAGGCGGATGAGACCTACCAGCGGGAATCTCGGAAAGGATCGCGCGAATGGGTCCACCACAGCAGATCCGCAGAATGTTATTCAGCCGCCGCGCCTGCGGTGGGAAGACTTCACGACGCAAGGGCTGAAAATGATGCGAGGTCTTTCGAGGTGGCAACCCCCATTCTTACCGTCGCAGACCGTAGCGGCGCTCGCCTCTTCCAGCGCCTACCCAACCGCAAGCGCGGAACGGTAGAACGCGCGATGCAACCCTTGGTGCCGGGCGATGCCGTGCTCTGCTCGGACGGTGGCAATGGCTATAAGAGTCTCGCGGCGGCACGCGGCCTGGTGCATTTCGTGGTCGGCAGCAGGCCGGGCACTCGTGTGGCAGCTGGCTGCTATCACATCCAGAACGTGAACTCTCTTCACGCCCGCTACGGCAAGTTCATCAGACCCTTCTGTGGACCGGCCACGAAGAACCTGAATGGTTACATCCGTTGGTTGGAGGTTCGGCTGGCCGGAGTGCGACCGGCAGAGGTTGTACGCGCATCGTAAAATTGGTGGCGCGGCAGAGGTCTGCTTCCCTAAAGCTGCCAATACTGATTGCTCTCAAGATAGATAACTCAGCGAGTTCGTTGAATGCTGCATTCTTCAATCCAGCTCGTTGGCAGGACATTTACTGCCACATTGGCCGGTAGTTCATAAAATGCCATCTTGCTGTAACTCCAGGCATAGGGTTTGCAGTTCTTTAATGCTGCGCCATGTAGAAAAAACTTGAAATCCTGCCGTGCATACCGAAGCGAAGTGAAGATTGAAGAGCGCATTTCCACATTGGGTTTAAACTCCTCAACAATTCGATTGCGGCTGATTGCAGCAAAACTTCCGACCAGAAGAGCAGAGGAACTCATGGAAATAAATACAAAAACAGCGGGAAGCAGAATACGTGGCATTCCGAACCGGAGAGAGGACTTGGTGAGGAAAGCCGCAAGCATGATGGCAACTACAAGGAGCGCTGGCCAGTAGACCAGTCCCAATCTATCTCTCCAGATCGTCAAAAAAGCAATTGCTTGGAAAGGTCTACCAAAGAAAAGAGACGAAGTGAAACCATAAGCCAGCAAACTGTAGATCCCTGCAATGAAGAAACGCATGACTTATTTGCCTTAAGCGGGGGGGCAAAACTGTTCCTATTTGGAGATAATCACCAATGTCGCCCGACCGCAAACCGCAGCTTCGTCCACATAGCTGACCAACACGTTTTGCGGACACCTCCAAAAGAAAACGGCGCCGCACGGCGCCGCTTCTCCCGACTGTCGATGCCGTCACTCGTCGTGGTCGTGCTGACCCGGGGCATAGTCCTTGCCGTTCGTCCGGCCGTCGCCGTCGCGGTCGGTGCCGACGCTGGCCGAGAAGCCCGGAGAATAGTCGCCGCCATTGGCCTGCCCGTTGGCGTTGCGGTCACCGACGGTGTCCGGGTTGTCCTTGGCGATCTGGCCCGGCGAATTGCCATCCTCGTGCAGCGCGGCGGCGGGTCCGGCCAGAGCGAGCGCGGCGAGTGCGGTGATGAAAAGACGCATGGTTCCTCCTGTTGGTCAGAGGCCCTGAAGAAGCGGCCTCGCGGGGAGTCACGAAACGAGCGCCCGCGAAGTTGCGCCCCGCTCCCCTCCCAATGTCGCCTTGTCCTGCCCTGCCCCCGGTCCTATAAGCCCTGCCAAGATGAGCCATGTCGCGAACATCATTCGAATTACGGGCCCGGCGCTCTGACACGATGAGCCGCCGGGTTTCAGGCGTCGAGACTCTCCGCCACCCCTTCGCAGACAGCCCGAACACTTCCCGAGGACACGTCCGATGTGTGCCGACACGCCCGACTACAAAGACACCCTGAACCTGCCTCAGACCGACTTCCCGATGCGCGCCGGACTGCCTGCGCGCGAACCCGGCTGGCTGGAGCATTGGGAGAAGATCGGCGTCTACGACCGCCTGCGCGAAAAATCGGACCGCCCCTCTTTCGTCCTGCATGACGGCCCGCCTTACGCGAACGGCCACCTCCACATCGGGCACGCGCTGAACAAGACGATCAAGGACATGATCGTCCGCTCGCACCAGATGATGGGCTTCGACGCCCGCTACGTCCCCGGCTGGGACTGCCACGGCCTGCCCATCGAGTGGAAGATCGAGGAGGAATACCGCGCGAAGGGCAAGGACAAGGACGACGTCCCCGTCATCGATTTCCGCCAGGAATGCCGCCGCTTCGCCGAAGGCTGGGTCGACATCCAGCGCGAGGAGTTCAAGCGTCTCGGCATCACCGGCAACTGGGCCGATCCCTACCTGACGATGGACTTCCACGCCGAGCGCGTGATCGCCGAGGAATTCATGAAGTTCCTGATGAACGGCACGCTCTACCAGGGCTCGAAACCCGTGATGTGGTCGCCCGTCGAGCAAACAGCACTTGCCGAGGCCGAGGTCGAGTACCACGACAAGGACAGCTTCACCGTCTGGGTCAAGTTCCGCGTGACCGATTTCGCGCTGCCCGACATCGTTCTGGCGGGCGAGGAGGACACGCCCGAGGCGCGCGAGGCCGTCATCAAGGCCGAGGCGGACGCCGCCCGCGACTTCATGGGCGCCCACGTGGTCATCTGGACCACGACCCCCTGGACGATCCCGTCGAACAAGGCCGTCGTCTTCGGCAAGGACATCTCCTACGGCCTCTACGAGGTCACCGGCCGCCCCGAGGAATGCTGGGCGCAGGTCGGCGACCGCTTCATCCTCGCCGACAAGCTCGCCGCCGACGTGATGGCGAAGGCGCGGCTCGACGGCACGATGTACCGCCGCGTCCGCGACGTGACCCCGGCGCAGCTCGAAGGCATGACCCTGCATCATCCCTTCGCGGGGGCCGCAGGCGCGAACGCCGAGTGGGACGACGCGCGGGACTTCCGCGCCGCCGCCTTCGTCACCGACGAGGAAGGCACCGGCTTCGTCCACTGCGCGCCCTCTCATGGGATGGAGGAATACGAGCTCTACCGCGACCTCGGGATGCTGGAGCAGGTCATCACCTACAACGTGATGGACGACGGTTCCTTCCGTGCCGACCTGCCTTTCTTCGGCGGCACGAAGATCCTTTCCGACAAGGGCAAGGAGGGCAACGCGAACGCGGCCGTCATCGACAAGCTGATCGAGACCGGCGGCCTTCTCGCGCGCGGCCGCATCAAGCACAGCTACCCCCACTCCTGGCGCTCGAAGGCTCCCGTCATTTACCGTAACACGCCGCAATGGTTCGCCGCCATCGACCGCCCCATCGACGACGGCCAGGGCGAATACGGCAGCACGATCCGCGAACGCGCGCTGACCTCCATCGACACTCTCGTAAAGTTCACCCCCCAGTCCGGCCGCAACCGCCTGCACTCGATGATCGAGGCCCGCCCCGACTGGGTGCTGTCGCGCCAGCGCGCCTGGGGCGTGCCGCTCACCTGCTTCACGCGGAAGGGCGCCCTGCCGACCGATCCCGACTACCTCTTGCGCAACGAGGCGGTGAATGCCCGCATCGCACAGGCCTTCGAGGCCGAGGGCGCCGATTGCTGGTACGCCGAGGGCGCCAAGGAACGCTTCCTCGCGAACGATGCCAACCCCGAGGACTACACCCAGGTCTTCGACGTCCTCGACGTGTGGTTCGACTCCGGCTCCACTCACGCCTTCGTCCTGCGCGACCGCCCCGACGGCACCGAGGACGGCATCGCCGACGTCTACATGGAGGGCACCGACCAGCACCGAGGCTGGTTCCATTCCTCGCTGCTCCAGGCCTGCGGCACGCTCGGCCGCGCGCCCTACCGCAACGTCGTCACCCACGGCTTCACGCTGGACGAGAAGGGCAACAAGATGTCCAAGTCGCTCGGCAACACCATCGTCCCCGAGAAGGTGGTGAAGGAGTACGGCGCCGACATCCTGCGTCTCTGGGTCGCCCAGACCGACTACACCGCCGACCAGCGCATCGGGCCCGAGATCCTCAAGGGCGTCGCCGACAGCTATCGCCGCCTGCGCAACACCATGCGTTTCCTCCTCGGCAACCTCGCCGGCTTCTCCGAAGCCGAGCGCGTCGATCCGGCCGACATGCCCGAGCTTGAACGCTGGGTCCTGCACCGCATGGCCGAACTCGACACCCGCGTCCGCGATGGCTACAGGGCCTACGACTTCCAGGGCGTCTTCCGCGCCGTCTTCGACTTCGCCACCGTCGACCTGTCGTCCTTCTACTTCGACGTCCGCAAGGACGCGCTTTACTGCGACGCCGACGACTCGCTCCGCCGCCGCTCGGCGCGCACGGTCCTCGACCTCCTGTTCCACCGCCTCACCACCTGGCTCGCCCCCGTCCTCGTCTTCACGATGGAGGACGTCTGGCTCGACCGCTTCCCGGGCGAGGACTCGTCGGTCCACCTCCAGGACATGCCCGAGACGCCCGCAGACTGGCGGGACGAGGCGCTGGCGCAGAAGTGGCAGGGCATCCGACGCGCCCGCCGCGTCGTCACGGCAGCACTCGAGATCCAGCGCCAGGACAAGGTCATCGGCGCCTCGCTCGAAGCGGCCCCCGTCGTCCATGTCGAGGACGCGGGCCTCCTCGCAGCACTCAAGACCGTCGCCTTCGACGACCTCTGCATCACCTCGGACCTCACGCTTACCGCCGACCCTGCGCCCGCCGAAGCCTTCCGCCTGCCGGACGCGCCCGGCATCGGCGTGGTCTTCGAGCTGGCCGACGGCGAGAAGTGCCAGCGCTGCTGGAAGATCCTCCCCGACGTCGGCACGCATTCCCACCCCGGCGTCTGCGCCCGCTGCGACGAGGCGCTGGACTGAGCCGGGTCTTACGATGGCCTTCGAAATCCGCGACTGAACCGCAGAAAAGCATGATATGTTGACCTTTGCCCGGGGTCAGCGCGTCTTGCGCCCGGCCTCTCGGGCGAGGGAGGAACTCGAATGCCGTTCTACATGTTCACGGGGCGCTACACGACGGCGTCCATCAAATCCCTTGTTGCGGAACCCGACGACCGCGAGGCAGCCGCGCGGAAGTTGATCGAGGCGCTTGGCGGAAAGCTCCACAACCTGTTCTTCTGCTTCGGCCAGGACGACATCATCGCCCTGATCGAGGCCCCGGACGACGAGACGATGGCGGCCGGCGCCCTCATCATCGGCGCCTCGGGTGTCATGTCCGGCGGTTCGACGACGAAGCTCATGACCGCGAAAGAGGCGATGAAGGCCATGAAGAAGGCCGGCAAGGCCAGCGGCGCCTACAAGCCGGTCGGAGGCTGACCAAGACGGAGGGGCGGAAATCCACCGCCTCTCCGCCGAACCCTGCTAGAAGTGGCCATGACCTACAAACCCGCCGGCTACACCGACCTCGCCCCCTACCTCCTCGTCCCCGACGCCGAGGCGGTGCTCTCCTTCGCCGAGCGCGTCTTCGACGCGACACGCCTGCGCGTCATGGCCCGCGACGGCGGCGGCATCATGCACGCCGAGTGCCGCATCGGCGACACCGTCCTGATGATGGGCGAGGCCGAGGGTCCGCCCGCCATGCTGCATCTCTACGTCCCCGACCCCGACGCCGCCTTCGCCCGCGCGCTCGACGCCGGGGCCGAGGTGATCCAGCCGATGTCCGAGAAGGGCGACGGCGACCGCCGGGGCGGCTTCCGCTCCCCCGACGGCACGCAATGGTTCGTCGCCCGGCAGGTCGGCTGACGCCTCACCCCGGCGGCATCCCCGCAAACTGCGTCAGCCCCTCGTCCATCCTGTCCCACGGCAGGGCCGTCGAGGCGAAGGTGACGAAGGCCGGAGCGAACGCCACCGGATCGTCCAGGCTCGCGGCATGGATCGCCTTCAGGTCGGGCATCGCGGGAGCGGTGACGAACACGGGCGACCCGCAGGTCCCGCAGAAGTTCTGCACCTTCTCGCGCCCGCTGTCGGCGATCTCGCGGAACGTCTTCGGCGTTCCCGTCACCGTCACCCCGCCCATGAAGGCAAGGTAGGATCCATGCCCGGTCCCGGTTCGCTTGCGGCACTGGGCGCACTGGCAGTGAAGCTGCGCCACGGGCTCTCCCCTCGCCTCGTACCTGATCTCGCCGCAAGCGCAGCCTCCGGTTCGGTGGTCGGTCATCCGGGCAACCTCCTCACGCCGCCGTCGGCTTGGCGAAGATGTCGATCGCCTCGCCGCTCTCAAGGTAAGACTTCATCGAGGACAGCACGATCGGCCATCCCTTCGAGATCCCGTTGAACATGCCGCCGCCCGCTTCCAGCCTGTCGTGCGTCACGGTCAGCCGCACCATGCCGTCGTAGGGTTCGATGTCGAAGGCGACGCGGCTGGTCTTCTCCGCATCGCCCTCCTGCGAGGCGTTGGCCCAGCTCATCACCAGCCGCTTCGGTGCGTCGATTTCCAGCACCTCGCCCACCAGTTCGACGGCGCGCGCGTCGTTCGCACGGACATGCTCCCACCGCGCACCCGGCGTCCAGTCCGAGACGTTCTCGTGCCCCCAGTACAGCCGCGCCACGGCGGGATTGACGATGGCGTCGAACACCTTCTCGGGTGTCGCGCGGATATAGGTGACATAGACGAATTCGGTCTGTGCGGCGGTCATGTCCCGTCCTCCTCCAGATGCTGTTTCAGGGCGTGCAGCAGGCTCAGCCGCTGCACCTCGAACTTGCGGACCCAGCGCTCGTAGACCTCGTGCAGAGGCACCGGGTTGATGAAGTGCAGCTTCTCACGGCCGCGGCGGACGGTGGTGACGAGGCTGGCCTCCTCGAGAAGGCCCAGGTGCTGGGTGACGGATTGACGGGCCATGTCGAGGTGCCCGCAAAGCTCGCCCAGCGTCTGCCCGTTCGTCTCGCAGAGCAGGTCCAGCAACTTCCGCCGCGTCGGATCGCCCAGCGCCTTGAAGACCTTGTCGTCGTCCATCGGCTCCATCGTTTCTGAGATCTCAATATGCAGGTATTTACCTGCATGTCAATCCGCCACTCCGGTCTAGGTTTACGCGCATGTTCAGCCCGCCCGACGACGACCGTATCGCCGAAGCCCTGATGACCCTCGCCCTCGAGCGGGGGAGGCAGGCGACCTTCTGCCCCTCCGAAGCCGCGCGTCGCCTGTCGGACGATTGGCGGCCGCTCATGGACCACGTCCGCCGTGTCGCTGCCACGCTCCCCCTCGTCGCGACGCAGGGCGGCGCGCCTGTCGATCCCCTCGCCGCGAAGGGACCCGTCCGCCTCGCCCTCGCCTGAGCGCCGCCCTGCGACGTGCCATACACTTTGCCGACACCTTGCAGACGCCTCGCAGACCGCCCTTTTCTTGCCCCGTTGCGCCCGCCGCCCCGCAGGTGCAGCATTCGCCCATGCCGTCCCGAACCGTTCCCAGCCCCTTCGGCCCGCTCGCCCTGTCGCAAGAGGGCGACTGCCTCACTGCCCTCTCCTGGGGCGATGGCGGCTCGGACGGCACGCCCCTGCTGCATGAGGCCGAACGCCAGCTCGCCGCCTACTTCGCCCGCTTCCTCACCGCCTTCGACCTGCCCCTCGCGCCTGAGGTCTCGCCCTCGCAGGTCCGCTTCCTCGACGCCCTTCGCGCCATCCCCTTCGGCGAGACCCGCACCTACGGCGACCTCGCCCGCGATCTCAACATCAGCCCGCAGGCGGCGGGACAGGCCTGCGGCGCCAATCCCCTGCCCGTCCTGATCCCCTGCCACCGCGTGCTAGGCACCGGGAATCTCGGAGGTTTCTCCGCTCCGGGCGGAATTGAAACCAAGGTCGCTCTCCTCCGGCTCGAAGGCGCCGCTTCCCTCCTGATCTGAACTTGATAAGGTTCCCGACGAGGATGGGTCGGGGAGGACACCATGATTTTCGAAAGCCGCTATCCGCGCATCGCGCCAAGCGACATGACCGTGACCGACCGCGTGTTCCAGGGTCTCGAGTCGCGCCCCGACGAGACGGTGATCGTCTGTGGCGTCACGGGTCGCAGCCTGACCGCCTCCGCCCTCATGGATCGCATCCGTCGCTTCGCCGGCGGGCTGGAAGAGAACGGTTTCGCACGCGAAACGGTCGCCATCATGTCGACCAACCACCCCGACTACCCCGTCGTCTTCCACGGCACCGCCTTCGCCGGCGGCACCGTCACCACGGCGAACCCGACCTACACGGCGCGCGAACTGAACTACCAACTCACCGACAGCGGCGCCTCGCTTCTCGTCGTCCACCCCGACTTTCTCGCCACCGCGACGGAGGCCGCGAAGGGCACCGGCATCCGCCGGATCCTCACCCTGGGCGACGCCGAAGCCGAGGGCGCGACGCCGATCGACGCCTTCCTGGGCGCGCCGCGCGCCGCGCAGGCCGAGGTCGACCTCGACACCCACGTCGTCGCCCTGCCCTATTCCTCGGGCACCACCGGGCTGCCCAAGGGCGTGATGCTGTCGCACCGCAATATCTCCACCAACGTCGACCAGTCGCTCGGCTGCCTGTCGGTCCAGCCCGGCGAATGGACGGTGGCTTTCCTGCCGTTCTTCCACATCTACGGCCAGACGCTCCTGATGAACGTCTACCTCGCAAGGGGCGCGAACATCGTCACCCTGCCTCGCTTCGACCTCAAACGCTTTCTCGAACTGGTGCAGGAGTACAGGACCCCCCGCATCTGGGGCGTTCCGCCCGTCGCGATCGCTCTCGCCAAGCACCCGACGGTCGACGACTACGACCTGTCCTCCGTGAAGTGGGTCTTCTCCGCCGCCGCCCCGGCGGACGAGACGCTGATGAACGCCGTCCGCGACCGGATCGGCGCACAGGGTGTGCAGGCCTACGGCATGACCGAGCTGTCGCCCATTTCGCACGTCGCCGCCGTCGAGGGCGCCAAGCCCGGTGCGGCCGGCGTCGCCGCGCCCTCGACCGACTGCCGCATCGTCGATCCCGAGACGCAGAAGGACCGGGGTCCGAACGAGGAAGGAGAACTCTGGATTCGCGGCCCGCAGGTGATGAGAGGCTACCACAACAACCCCAAGGCCACCGCCGAGACGATCACCGAGGATGGCTGGCTCCGCACCGGCGACCTGGGGCTGATCGACAACGACGGCGAGTTGTGGATCCGCGACCGCCTGAAGGAGCTCATCAAGTACAAGGGCTTCCAGGTCGCCCCGGCCGAAGTGGAAGCCGCGCTTCTCGAACTGCCGGACGTGGCGGACTGCGCCGTCCTCGGCAAGCGCGACGACGAGGCGGGCGAGGTGCCGGTAGCCTTCGTCGTCCGCGCCCCTGGCTCCGAGGCCTCGCCGGACGACATCCGCGCGGCACTCGACGGGCGTCTCGTGTCCTACAAGATCCCTGCCGAGGTGACCTTCATCGATGCGATCCCCAAGACCGCCTCGGGCAAGATCCTGCGGCGTCAGTTGCGCGACCGTTAAAGCGGCACCTGCGTCGTCAGCGTCGGATCCGCGCCCAGGGTCTGAGGGAGGCCGTCGGCGACCTCGTAGTAGTCGCCCTTGTCCGCGCAGAAGATGTGCCCTGCCAGCGTCAGCCCCGTCGGAGCGTCGACCGTGCCGGCCATGATCGACAGGTTTGCCCCCGCCCCGTCCCAGAACAGGTTCGACCCGCAGACCGGGCAGAACCCGCGCCGCGCCCTGTCCGAGGACTGGAACCACGCGACGCCTCCCGTCACCTCGACGGCCTCGCGGGCGGCGGACGTGGCGGCTACGTGACAGCCGCTCGTCTTGCGGCATTGGGTGCAGTGACAGGCGACGACCGGGCGCATCGGCGCCGTCATGCGAAACGAGACGGCCCCGCAAAGGCAGGAGCCGGTGTGACCCGTTACGCCGGATGGCCCTCAGCCAGATCGGCGCCGAGGCCCGTCATCAGCGTCTCGAAGATCGGGAAGGACGTCGCGATGGGGCTGGCGTCGTCCACCGTGACGGGCTTCGCCGACGCCATCCCGAGGCAGAGGAACGACATGGCGATGCGGTGATCCAGCTGCGCCGCAACGGTCGCTCCACCCGGCACGCCACCCGGCCCACGGCCCTCCACCGTCCACCAGTCGTCACCCTCGTCGACCGACACGCCGTTGGCGCGCAGGCCTTTCGCCATCGCGTCGATCCGGTCGCTTTCCTTGACGCGCAGTTCCTTCACGCCGCGCATCTCGGTCCTTCCCCGCGCGTTCGCGGCGACGACCGACAGGATCGGATACTCGTCGATCATCGACGCCGCCCGGTCCTCGGGCACCGAGATGCCCTGCATGTCGGGCGAGAAGCGCGCGCGGATGTCGGCCACGGGTTCGCCGCCCTCGTCGCGCACGTTCTCGTAGGTCAGGTCCGCCCCCATGTCGCGCAGCGTCTCGAACAGCCCCGCGCGCGTGGGGTTGAGCCCGATGTTCGGCACGAGGACATCAGAACCCTCGACGATCAGAGCTGCGCAAACGGGGAAGGCGGCCGACGAGGGATCGCGCGGCACGTCGATCGACTGCGGCCGAAGCTCCGGCTGGCCCTTCAGCGTGATAACGCGGCCCTCCGACGTCTCCTCGACCCGGACATCGGCGCCGAAGCCGCGCAACATCCGCTCGGTATGGTCGCGCGTCGCCTCGCCTTCGACGACGACCGTTTCGCCGGGCGCATTGAGGCCGGCAAGCAAGACCGCCGACTTCACCTGGGCCGAAGCCATCGGAAGCGTGTAGCGCACCGGAACCGGGTCGGCCGCACCCACCAGCGTCATCGGAAGCTTGCCACCACGCCGCCCGTAAGAGGCCGTGCCGAACAGCGCCAGCGGGTCCGTCACCCGTCCCATGGGTCGCGAGCGCAAGGAGGCGTCGCCGGTAAACGTCGCCGTGATCGGAGTCGTGGCCATCGCCCCCATGATGAGCCGGACGCCCGTTCCGGCGTTGCCGCAGTCGATCACGTCCGAGGGCTCCGCGAAACCACCTGTGCCCACGCCATGGATCGACCACTCGCCGTCCGCACCACGCGTGACCTCGGCCCCGAAGGCCCGCATCGCGGCGGCGGTGGCGAGCACGTCCTCGCCTTCCAGAAGCCCGCGCACCTTCGTCTCGCCGACAGACAGCGCGCCCAGGATCAGCGCGCGGTGGCTGATCGACTTGTCGCCCGGCACCTTCGCCTCGCCCTTCAGCGGCGGCGATTTGCGCGCGGTCAGCGGCCTTGGCTGTCCATGTCCAGACATGGGCGTCTCCCCTCGTTGCGCCGTCCTGTTAGCGCAGACGCCGCAGGCCGTCCATCGGCTCAGAGGCGGCGAAAGGTGAGGTAATGCGGCGACCGACCCTCGCGCATCGCCTTCTGCTCATAGCGCGTCGAGATCCAGTCATCCCAGGCTTTGCTGTCCTCGCCGTCGCCCACCCTCTCGAACCCGGCCTTCGGCACCTCCTTCAGCGCCTGTTTGACGTAGCCTGGAATGTCGGTCGCGATACGGAACTCGGCGCCCGGTTTCAGCGTGCGGTGCAGAGGCTCCAGATACTCGGCCGTCACGAAGCGACGGCGGTGATGTCTCTGCTTTGGCCAGGGATCGGGATAGAGCAGGAACGCCTTCGACACGGACGCCTCGGACAGCACGTCCATCAGGTCGCGCGCATCTCCCGGATGAACGCGGACATTGTCCGTGCCCAGCTTGCGGATCTTGCCCAGCAGCATGGCAACACCGTTGATGTAAGGCTCGGCCCCGATGATCCCCGCCTCCGGATGAAGCGACGCCTGATGAACCAGGTGCTCACCCCCGCCGAAGCCGATCTCCAGCCAGACCGGACGCCCTCCGAAGAGCGCATCAAGGTCCAGGGGCAACCGTTCGGGGTTCACGTCGCGGCTGACCGGGCCGGGCGACAGCGAGTCGAGGTCGGCAAGGTCGCGCTTCTGCGAGTCTCGGAGCGTCTTGCCCTTGATGCGGCCGTAGAAGTTACGCCGGGGCGCGCAGGGTTCTTGGGGATCGGTCATGGCGCGCCACCTTGCAGTCGGGGCGCTCAAGGTCAAGACTTGCGCGACGCGCGCAGCAGGCCTAGGAACGAAGCATGAACTCGGTGACCTTCGCTTTCGTGGGACAGACCCTGACCGCACTTCCCTCGGGTGCACTGTGGTGGCCGTCCGAAAGTCTGCTCGTGGTGTCCGATCTTCACCTGGGCAAGTCCGAGCGCATCGCCCGACGGGGCGGCACGCTTTTGCCGCCCTACGACACCGTCGAGACTCTGACGCGTCTGGCCTCCGACCTGCAGGCCATCTCGGCGCGGACGGTGCTTTGCCTGGGCGACAGCTTCGACGACCTTATGGCCGGCGAGGCGCTGGACGATAACGCCCGCGACGCCCTGCGCGCGCTTCAGGCCGGGCGGCGCTGGCTCTGGCTCGAGGGCAACCACGATCCCGGTCCCCTCGACTTCAAGGGCGAGCACCTCGCGGACTTCTCCATTGGCCCGATCACCTTCCGTCACATCGCGACGCGAGAAGCGGGAGCAGGCGAAATCTCGGGCCACTATCACCCCAAGGCGAAACTCCAGGGCGGGTCTCGGCCCTGCTTCATGGCGGACGAGGGTCGGCTGATCCTGCCCGCCTACGGGTGCTATACGGGCGGTCTTGACTGGACGGCCCCGGTCCTGCGGACGCTCTTTGCCGATCGCGCCCTCGCCTACCTGACCGGCCGCCGGGTGCTGACGGTTCCCGTCCCGAGGGCGGCGTGAGCCTCGCGCCCGAGATCGAAGCGAAGATCCGCGCGTCCTTCGCGCGTCAGACAATGATGCAGACGCTCGGAGCGGAACTCCTGGAGCTTGGAGAGGGGACGGCGTTCATCTCTGCGCCCATCCTGCCCGGCAGCCTTCAACAGCAGGGCGCGGCGCATGCGGCACTGACCTTCGCCATAGGCGACAGCGCGGCAGGCTATGCGGCTCTGACGCTATTCGATCCTGAGGACGAGATCGTGACGGTTGAGATGAAGATCAACCTCCTGCGCCCTGCACTCGGCGACCGGCTCTTCTCGGAAGGCCGCGTCGTGCGGGCCGGACGACGGCTCACCGTCGTCCAGGCCGAGGTCTTTTCTGAGGTCGCTGGGACGGAAACCCGTCGCCCTTCTTCAGGGGACCATGATCCCCGTCGGCGGTTCTGACGCCCTCTGACCTCAGGTGAGGCCAAGCAGGCTGAGAATGATGATGACGACGACGACGAGACCGACGAGATAGATGATGCGGTTCATGAGTGCCCCTCTGGAGTTTGTCGTGGGCTAACCGTCCTCACGCTGATTTGTTCCACGACATCCGTTCAGGCCGTCAGCCCCTCGGGCTCCGCCAGACCGTGCGATCGGCAACAGGCGGTCACCGTATTGGCCAGGAGGCACGCGATGGTCATCGGCCCGACGCCCCCGGGGACCGGCGTGATCGCGCCCGCCACTTTCTCGCAGGAGGCATAGTAGCAGTCGCCGACAAGCCGCGTCTTGCCAGCGTCGCCGTCGACTCGGTTGATGCCGACGTCGATGACCGTCGCCCCCGGCTTGATCCAGTCGCCGGGCACCATCTCGGGCCGACCCACGGCGGCCACGACGATGTCGGCACCCCGCACGACGCCCGGAAGGTCCTTCGTCCGACTGTGCGCGATCGTGACCGTGCAGCTGTCCCCCAGAAGAAGCTGCGCCATCGGCTTGCCCACGATGTTCGAGCGCCCGATGACCACCGCGTTCAGCCCCGACAGCGAACCGAGATGTTCCCTCAGCATCATCAGGCAGCCGAGCGGCGTGCAGGGCACCATGCTCTTCTGCCCCGTGCCGAGAAGCCCCACGTTCGAGATGTGGAAGCCGTCCACGTCCTTCGCCGGGTCGATGGAGTTGATGACAAGGTCCTCGTCCAGGTGCTTCGGAAGCGGAAGCTGCACAAGGATGCCGTGGATCGTCTCATCGGCGTTCAAGTCGCGGATCAGCGCCAGCAGGTCCGCCTCGGACGTGGAGGGGTCAAGCCGATGCTCGACCGATTTCATTCCAGCCTCGGTCGTGGCCTTGCCCTTGGAGCGGACATAGACCTGGCTCGCCGGATCCTCTCCGACGAGGACGACCGCGAGACCCGGTGTGATGCCATGCTCGTCCACCAGCCGCGCGACATGGGTCGCGACCTTCTCGCGCACCTTTGCTGCAAAAGCCTTGCCGTCGATGATAGTCGCGCCCATGGGTCCTCCTCCGTCCGGTCGGACCTTTTGGCCACAAGGCGGCGGGGCTGTCCAGTGACCGAAGCGCGCAGGGAGCTAGGGCTGCCAGCCGCGCTGGTCGGGAACGTGCAGACGCAGGATCTCGCCGACGGTCACCCTGCCCTCGCGCTCGACCCAGGTGGTGATGCCCCGCAATCCGCGCGCGGCGGCATTGAACCCCTTTCCGTGTCCCGGTCGCGCCCGGTCGACACCCTTGCCCGCAAGCCCGCAGGGCCGGTTCTGCATGTCGACGGTCATGGTCGCCCCACCCGTCTCGCCCTGAAGACGCGCCGAGGGCGGGACGTGGCTGAAGTCGGGCAGCCCCCGCACGGACATCGTCGCGCCGATCCAGCCCGGGTCGAGGACATCGGTGCCGATCCGCTCGGCGATAAGGGCAAGCTCCTCCTCCGCCACGACCGAGATCTGCCGCGTGTTCCGGATCAGCGTGCCCTTCGGATACTGCCGCGTCACGCGCGAACAGGACGGCCTCAGTTCGCCCGTGTGACGGTCCCCGACCGCTCCCGCGAATGTCAAATCCAGCGCCTCTACCGGATTTGCCTCGATGTCGCGCGGTGCACCCGGCGGGACGAGACCAAGCCAGACGATTTCGCAGGTGTACTCGGTCGGGATAAGGGCAGGCATGTCGGTCTCTCGGTCAGTCTCGTTCGCGCCACACCCTAGACCGCCGATCGCAAGACGACACCCCTTCCCCAAACGAAGAAGCCCCGCACTTGGCGGGGCTTCAAGGAAATGCACGTTTTGGAGCGTCAGACGGTCGGTTCGGGTTCCAGCGAACCCTCCGCGCCCGGCTTCTTGCGCGGCTTCGTCTTCGGGATGGCGGTGACGCTGGACGCGCCGCCACTCGACGGTCGGTCGGTGTCGTCGGCGTCGCCCTTGTTCAACGGCTCGCCGCGGATGACGCGCGTGATCTCGTCGCCCGTCAGCGTCTCGTACTCCAAAAGGCCTTCCGCCAACCGCTCGAGGTCATCACGGCGCTCTATCAGGATCCGCTTCGCGGTCTCATAACCCTCGTCGACAAGCCGCCGGATCTCGTTGTCGATCATCAGCGCACTTTCGCCCGAGATGTTCCGGCGCGATGTGCCGGCACCAAGGAAGTCCTGCCGATTGTCGACGTAAGCGACGTTGCCAAGGTCCGAGCTCATGCCGAACTGAGTCACCATCGCCTCGGCGATCCGCGTCACCTGCTGGATGTCCGAGGCCGCACCGTTGGTGACGTTCTCGTTTCCGAACACCAGCTCCTCGGCCACGCGTCCACCCATGGCCATCGCGATCTTCGACCGAAGCGCGGTGATCGTGTGGCTGAGCTGATCGCGTTCCGGCAGCGACAGGACGAGACCAAGCGCGCGACCGCGCGGGATGATCGTGGCCTTGTGGATAGGATCGTGCTGCGGGACGGTGAGACCGACGATGGCGTGACCTGCCTCGTGATAGGCGGTCAGCTTCTTCTCTTCCTCGCTCATCACCATGGACCGCCGCTCGGCGCCCATCATCACCTTGTCCTTGGCGTTCTCGAAATCCTCCATCACCACGAAACGCCTGCCGACGCGCGCAGCCATCAGTGCCGACTCGTTCACCAGGTTGGCGAGGTCGGCGCCCGAGAAACCCGGGGTCCCCCGCGCGATGATGCGTAGGTCGACGTCCGGCCCCAAGGGAACCTTGCGCGCATGGACGCCCAGGATCTTCTCGCGGCCCTTGATGTCGGGGTTCGGCACCTGAACCTGCCGGTCGAACCGGCCGGGGCGCAGGAGTGCCGGGTCCAGCACGTCGGGACGGTTGGTCGCGGCGACGATGATGATGCCCTCGTTCGCCTCGAAGCCGTCCATCTCGACCAGGAGCTGGTTCAGCGTCTGCTCGCGCTCGTCGTTGCCGCCGCCATAGCCCACGCCACGCGACCGGCCCACGGCGTCGATCTCGTCGATGAAGACGATGCAGGGCGCGTTCTTCTTGGCCTGTTCGAACATGTCGCGGACGCGGGATGCACCGACGCCCACGAACATCTCGACGAAGTCCGAGCCCGAGATGGTGAAGAAGGGCACGCCCGCCTCACCCGCAATCGCGCGGGCCAGCAGGGTCTTACCGGTACCCGGAGGACCGACCAGCAGTGCGCCTTTCGGAATCTTGCCGCCGAGGCGCGAGAACTTCTGCGGGTTGCGCAGGAATTCCACGATCTCTTCCAGCTCTTCCTTGGCCTCGTCGATGCCGGCCACGTCGTCGAAGGTGACGCGCCCGTGCTTCTCAGTCAGAAGCTTGGCGCGCGACTTGCCAAAGCCCATGGCACCGCCGCGCCCGCCGCCCTGCATCCGGTTCATGAAGTAGATCCAGACGCCGATCAGCAGCAGGAACGGCAGGAAAGTCATCAGGATTGTGACGAAGCCCGACTGCTCCTGCGGCTTGGCCGCGAAGCTCACGTCGTTGTCGAGCAGAAGCTGGTCCGTCGTCGCCCCTTCGGGCTGAATGGTGACGTAGTCGCGGTTGTCGGCCCCGCGAAAGATCACCCGCTCGCCATCTAGGGTAGCGTTGGTGACGTCGCCGCGCTCGACCCTTTCGACGAAGTCGGAATAGCTGACGGTGCCCGTCGCCATAGTCGACTGACCGCCCGAGATCAGGTTGAACAGAGCAAGGATCAGAAGGAACAGCACGACCCAGAAGGCGATGTTACGCGCGTTGTTCAAAGGGGTCTCCCTTGGAAAACTCGAGGGGCCGGCAACCTGCCCGCCCGGATGGGGCATTACATAGCCATCGGGCCGGATTCTTCAACGGGATAGGAGGAAGTCCGCGAAATTGCCGCGCCCTGTGGCCTGCGCGGTCCAGCCGTTCGGCAATCCTGCCAGTGGAGCAGCGATCAAGGTGTCGCCCCGCCAGATCGCGGGAGAGGCGAGAAGCGACGTGCGCGGCAGCCCCGTGTCGCGCCAATCCGGACAGGCTGAAAGTCCTTGCCCAAGCGCCCCGATCTCAAGATCTGCGGAATGGGGGCCATCCAGTCGCCAGCGTCCGTCCCAGACGCTGTCGGTCGGACTGCGCAATGTCTCGACCGTGCGGAACTCGCGCGTGATGCGAAGCCGATGGCCCGACCCGTGCGGGCAAATTTCCCGGCTGACGAGACACCCTTGCAAGGTATGTCGCTCGGCCTGCGCCAATGCGCTGCGCATCTCCACCAGCGATGCGGCGCGAGGCGGATAGACTTCGCCCGAAATCCAGCGCAGCGCGCCGATCAGGATGCGGCGGCCGATTTCCTCGTCGTGAGGGCCCTCGGACAGGACGATGTCGCCCCGGTCCTCCACGCTTTCGTCCCCATTCACCTCACGCCAGGCACAAAGGTCGAGAGCCACCTTCGCCGAACGCGCGTTTGCAGCGACATCGCCGAGCGCATCCGCGTCGATGCCGAGGTCCGACAGGATCGACAAGGCACGCCGCGCGCGCACCCGCTCGAAACTGACGTCGTCATTCGAAGGATCGTCGCACCACCTGATGCCGTGCTCCTCCAGATAGGCGCGCAGGTTGCGTCGCTGCTGCCCGATCAGCGGCCGCACGTAGGGCAGGCCGTCCCGCTCGAACCGCTCGGCCATGCCGGCCAGACCGTCCACGCCAGACCGCCGTGCAAGGTGCATCAGAACGGTTTCGGCCTGATCGTCGAGTGTGTGGCCGAGCGCAACCAGATCCACTCCCCCAGCCGACGCCCACTCGCGGATCATCCCATACCGCGCCTGCCGCGCCATGGCCTGAAGGTTGCCTCTGCCGTCCCATCCGGACCAGGGAAGCGTGTCGTGCGGAATTCCAAGTGACGAACAGAAAGCCGCGACCATCGCAGCCTCATCCTTCGCCTCGGGTCGAAGGCCGTGGTCCACGGTGACCGCCCGGACCTCGACGTCCCGCGCGGTCGCTCCCGCGACAATCAGGTTAAGGAGCGCCATGGAATCGCTGCCGCCGGAAACGGCGACGCCCAGCCGTCGGGGCTGGGCGTTCGTGAAGAACCTGTCGATGACGTGTCGCAGCCTGTCGGCCGGCGACGTCGGTGCGATCATGAGCAACCCATGTTGGCCCGAGCCGTCTGCGCCTCGATGGACGCCTCGGACGTCGGGAAGCGGGTCGTGACCTCGGCCAGCGTGATGCATGCCTCCTGCGACTGCCCCAACCCGCCGAGCGACACCCCGAGCTTCAGAAGTGCTGTCGGTGCGGTGGGACCGTCGGGCGTACCGGAATAGCTTTCCAGATAGGCCCGCGCCGCCGAGGACGTCATCCCGAGGTTCGTAAGGCTCTCGCCCCGCATCAGGTGCGCAAGGCCCGTCAGCGGCCCGCCCTGATATGTGTCGGTGAAGGCCTGCAGCCTGTCGGCCGCCGCCTGCCAGTCGCCCTGGTCATAGGCGGTCTTCGCGCGGTCGAAGTCCTCGCGCTCGGCCACTGCCAGCTCCATGCCACCGGTGTCGACGATGCCGGTGGCGATCCCGCTCGAGTCGATGCCACCGCCCTCGATGGCCGCAGACTGCCCGCTTGCGGGGGGCGTTGTCGGCGCCGAGACGGTCGGCATCGCGCCGCCGCCCAGGGTCGAGGTCTCGCCCAGACTGCCGATGTCGCAGTTCGCCTCCAATTCGCACAGCCGGAATTCGAGGTCGCCGATCCGGTTCGTCCCGTCGGACACCACGGAGTTGACCCGGTTCGTCAGCTCTTCGGTCTGCGACGTCACGCGCTGAAGCTCGGCTTCCATCGAGTTCAGCCGGTCGAGCGCATTAGTCCCGGCCAGGTTCGGGTTCGCACCGCCCGTCGTTGACAGCTCCCGCTTCAGCTTCTGCATCTCGACATAGAGCACCGAAAGCTCCTGCCGGATGTCGGCCAGGGTCTGTGTCCGGTCCTGCGCGAAAACAGGACCGGGGATCGAAGAAACGAAAAGGAAGGCTGCGGTCAGCAGGAAGCGCATCGGCTTATCCTCGTCAGACGCCCGCGCCGGCGGTGATGACGGTCACGGAGCGGCGGTTCTGGCTGTAGCACGCCTCGGTCGAGCAGATCTCGATGGGGCGTTCCTTGCCGTAGCTGATCGTCCGCAGACGGCTGGGCGAGACGCCTTGCGCGATGAGGAAGTTCTGAACGGCACTCGCCCGGCGCGCGCCGAGGGCGAGGTTGTAGGCCTGGGTGCCCTGCTCGTCGGCATGGCCTTCGATGAGCGCGGAATAATCGACGTTGGTCATCAGCCACTGCGCCTGTCCGGTCAGGGTCGACTGCGCCTCGGGCGACAGCGTGGACTGGTCGACGGCGAACAGGACCCGGTCACCGACCGCGGCGTTGAAGTAAGCCGGCGAGGTCGGGTCGTCGATCGAGCCGGCCATGCCGCCCGCTCCCATGCCTCCGTTCGCGCCCCCCTCGCCGAAGCGGTCGGCATTGGTGCAGGCGCCGAGCGAGATCGCCACGGCCATGATCGAGGCTAGTCTGAGAAAGGTCATGTCTTCCACCTGTGTGTGTGCCGACGCTGTGTCGGTCTGCTCTTTGGGGCGAGGATAGCATTCCTCGCAGGCGATGAAAACGGGGCCGTCACGCTAACATACAGCCTATTTTCATGGCAGGAGAGGCGACCACGCCGGGTCCGAGGCCGCCGTCGATGTCTGCACCCTCTTGAGGTTCCTCCCCGACAGATCGACCGAGAACAACGCCTGCGCTCCCTGCTCGCCCGCCGTCTCGCGGGTGAACATCAGGACGCGCCCGTTCGGGGCCCAGGTCGGGCCCTCGTCGAGGAAGCTGGCCGTGAGCAGACGCTCGGCCGAGCCGTCGGTGCGCATGACACCGATGTGGAAGCGGCCCGCGTTCTGCTTGGTGAACGCGATGTAGTCGCCGCGCGGCGACCAGACCGGCGTGCTGTAGCGCCCCTGCCCGAAGCTGATGCGCGTCGGTTCGCCGCCGCTCGCAGGCATGACGTAAAGCTGCTGGGTGCCCGAGCGGTCGCTCTCGAAGACGATCTGGCTGCCGTCCGGCGAGAAATCCGGCGCGGTCTCGATCGAGGGGGCCGAGGTCAGGCGCTGACGCTGATTGCTGGCGAGATCGAGAAGATAGATGTCGGTATTGCCGTCCCGCGCCTCGGAGTAGACCACGCGGCGACCGTCCGGCGCGTAGCGCGGCGCGAAGGTCATCGCGGCGGCGTCGAGGCCAAGCGACCTTTTCTGCACCGCTCCGACCGCCAGTTCGTAGATTTGCGGAAAGCCGCTTTCGTAGCTGGTGTACAGCACCCGGTCGCCCGTGGGCGAAAACCGCGGCGCAAGGACGATGGACGATGCGTCCGTCAGATACTGCACGTTTGCGCCGTCGTAATCCATGATCGCAAGCCGCTTCTGGCGCGCGTTCTTCGGGCCGGTCTGCTCGACGAACACGACCCGGCTGTCGAAGTATCCGCCCTCGCCGGTGATCCGGGCGTAGACCTGGTCGGCGACCTTGTGCGCCACCCGCCGCCACGAAGCGGTGGAACCGGCGAACTGCAGTCCGTCGCCCAAGGGGGCGCCGGTGAAGATGTCGTAGAGCCTGAACTTGACCAGAAGCTTGCCGTCCGACGACAGCGTCACCGCGCCCGTCACCAGCGCCTCGACGTTGATCGCCTTCCAGTCGGCATAGCTGATCTCGCCGTCGAAGGTGTTGACCTGGCTGATGTAGGCCGACTGAGGCACGTCGCGGAAAAGGCCGGTGCCCACAAGGTCCGCCGCGACCACCGAAGTGATCTGCGCGGCATAGTCCGACGCGGCTGCATTCTCGGCCAGAAAGGGCGCCACCGCGATCGGCACCGGCTCGATCACCCCTTCGGTGATCTCGATGCGAAGGGGGCCGGACCTCTCCTGCGCCACCGCGGGCAGGGCCAGCGTCAGGGCGAGGGCGAGCGAGACCAGGAGTTTCATCGGAATTGCATTCCTTCCGGGTTGAACGTCATTTCAATGTCGCGCCATTCGGCGAACTTTTCCACCGGCAGCGGAAAGCCCTTTGCGCCGCATCGGATGATCGCGCGTCGTGCAGCCTCGAAGGCCTGTTGAGCGCCGGACTGCGTGCCGCCCGAAAACGACACGAGCCGGATGGACGAACCGATGGGCTTGCCGGATTGTTCCATCTCGACGCCGACGATCACGGTGGTGCCAAGTGCCTCGGTCGACAGGCTGCCTACGTTCCAGCAACTGCCGACCGCCACGCGAAGCGCGTCCTTCTCGCCTCCCGTCAGCGGCGGACCGCTGCGGGTCGGCTGCTCGGCCGGCGCGTCCGGCTCGTTGTTCGCCTGCGACACCGCGTCGGCAATGGCGTCGGCCAGCGGATCGGCAGGCTCGGGCGTCTCGGTCGCTTGCTCGACCGGCTGTTCCACAGGCTCCGGCGGCGTTTCGGGCTCGGCGGTCCGGACCGGGACCGGCGGTCTCGTGCGCGGACGGCGGGAACTGGCAGGCGCGTATTCCTGCTCTTCCTCGGCCTCGGTCACGATGCGGTCGGACGCCGCTTCGGGGGCGGCGGGCGTCTCCTCCTCGACCACTTCCTCGGGAGGCGCCTCCTCATCGGGGGCCACATCCTCGACCGCCTCGGGCGCGACTTCGGCCTCGGGCGGCGGCGCCACCTGCGGGATAGGGGCGACACGCGGCGCTGGCGCGGCGACGGCATCCTGTTCCAGGGAGGTGCCGTCCTGCTCGGCCGGAGGGGCGGGGATAGGCGGCGCGGAATCGACGATCACGGCGTCCGGCACGATGGCTTCAGGCACTTCGGCCGGAGGCGTCTCGGGCACGTCGGGCATTTCGACCGGCTCGGGCGTCGAGACCTGGGGGGCGCTGTCCTCGGCCGGCGCCTCGGGGGCCGCTTCCGCTTCGGGTGCTGCAACGTCCGGCGCGTCGGTCTGGGTCTCGGGCGCGCCACCGGGCAGCGCGAGGGCCGCGAACTCCTCCTCGGATACCACCGAGACCTCGGAAACGGTCACGGGCTCGGCGAAGCGGTCACCCACGAACATCCCTCCGAACAGGAGGACCAGGATCGCGACCAGGTGGCCTGTCCCCGAGATGTAATACCCCACGCGCAAGGCGCCCTCACCTGCCGTCGAGCTTCGGCCCGCCGGTGTCGGTGACGAGGCCGATGTTGGTGATACCGGCGGCGTTCAAGGCCCCCATCACCGTTACCACGCGGGCATAGGGGATCGCGCCGTCGGCGCGCAGAAAGACCTTGTCCGTCGTCCGTTCGGCAAGGATGGACTGAAGGCGCGGGATGATCTCCTCGTCCGACACTTCGGTGGTCTGGATCATCGTCACACCGTCTGCGGTCAGCGTGACCGCAAGCGGCTCTTCGCGCTCGGTCGGAAGCGAAGGCGCGGCGGTCTTGGGAAGCTCGACCGGCACGCCCACGGTCTGAAGCGGTGCCGCCACCATGAAGATGATGAGAAGGACCAGCATCACGTCGACGAAGGGCGTGACGTTGATCTCGGACATCTGCCGCGCGCGGCGACGCCGCCGACGCCCGCCGCCACCGCCGTCCGACTGGATGACACCGGCCCCCATCAGGCGGCGTCCAGTTGGCGCGACAGGATGGTCGCGAACTCGTCTGCGAAGCTCTCATAACTCGCGATGATGCGGTCGCTGTCCGATGATAGCTTGTTGTAGAAGATCACCGCCGGGATGGCCGCGAAAAGACCCAGGCCCGTTGCCAGAAGCGCCTCGGCGATGCCGGGGGCCACGACGGCAAGATTGGTGGACTGCTGCTGCCCGATCTCGACGAAGGCGTTCATGATGCCGATGACTGTCCCGAAGAGACCGACGAAGGGCGCCGTCGAGCCGATCGTGGCCAGAAGGGGCAACCCGCGTTGCAGGTCCTCGGCTTCTTTCTGGATCGCCACGTCCATCGAACGGTCGATCCGCATCGACGCCCCGCCGATAGCGCCCCCGTCCTGCCTGTGCGACCTTCGCCACTCGGTCATGCCCGCGACGAAGACGCGCTCGGTGCGTCCCGTGGGCGCGGGGCCGGTGTCGTCGTAAAGCGAATCCAGAGGCTCGCCCGACCAGAAGGCTTCCTCGAAGACCCGCGTCTCGCGCCGGGCGCGGGCGTACTGGCGATGCTTGTTGATGATCGTCGCCCAGCCCCAGAAGGAGGCGACGAGCAGCAGGAGCATCACGAGCTTCACGGTCAGGGTGGCGCGTGCGAACAACGCCCACATGGAGAAATCAATCTCCTGCGCCAGCGCAAGGGTTTCGGTTTCCATAGCTCTGCTCTCTCACGGCCCTTGGTTTATGGTTCTTGGGCCCCTCGTTTGGCGAAGACCTTACCGGAATGCCAGAGGATATGCCATATCAAGCAGGCTTCCGCGCATGGGCCCGGCGGCATTCTCATGGCACCGGCCTGACCTGCCCGCGCGAGCCACACAAGAAGGAACCTCTCATGTCCGAACCCGTGAAGGGCCCCGCCTCCTACTTCCCGTCTATCGAGAAGAAATACGGCAAGCCCGTCGACCACTGGCTGTCGCTGATCGCGGCGCGCCCCGGGGAAAAGCACATGGAAACGGTCGGCTGGCTGAAATCCGAGCACGGGCTGGGACATGGTCACGCCAACGCGCTGGTGGCCTACGCGCGGTCGAAGGCCTGACCCAGCCGTCCCGTCAGCGCCGCTGGCAGGCGGACGGCGCGGCCTCTCTCGTCCAGGGCCACAAGCGTCACCATCGCGACAAACAGGACCGCATCTGCACGCGTGACGTCCTGACGCAGGACGATCCTGGCGCGCGCCGCGGTGGCGACCGACGTCCGGATCAGCAGTTCGTCGTCGAAGCGCGCGGGCGACAGGTAGTCCGCCTCGATGCGCCTGACCGCGAAGACGATCCCCGTCTCGGCCTTCAGCGTCATCTGGTCGATGCCCAGGGCCCGCACCCATTCGGTCCGCGCCCGCTCGATGAACTTCAGGTAGTTTGCGTAATAGACGATCCCGGCGAGGTCGGTGTCTTCGTAATAGACGCGAAGCGGCCAGTGATGGACATCAGCGCCACTCTCTTCTGCGATCAACGTGTCCTCACTCATGTCGAAGACGCCACGGCGCCCCGCTTGCCGATCCTCGCCGCAAGACGAAGCGCATGGCTCGGATCGGTCGAGGCCACGGGCATCGCGGGGTCGTAGGCCGCGCGCACGATGGCGGCGACATCGGGGCGCAGCATGACCTTGCCCGATACGCTGGCCAGAGGACCCTTTCCGTCAAATGCATCGTCGGACCACAGGAGGATCGCCTGTACCGTCTCCGACAACGCGATGTCCTCGGCCGGCACCTCGGCGAGCGCCGGGTCCATGCGCAGGAACAGGAAGACGGCGCGGATTGCCCCGGCGTCATCGAAGCGGAACAGGCGATAGCGGTTGGCTTCTTCCTTTTCGAGCCGCTCGAGCAGGGCTGGCAAATCCGGAACGAGCCGGTCGAGGTCCGGGAGAGAGGCCAATTCCTCCCAGTCCCGGACGAAGAAGACGAAGAGGTTGGCGCCAAGCTCGGGGTCTCTGTCGGACATCCTGTGCCCGGCCAAAGCCACGACAGCCTCGACGGCACCCTTGATGACCGGCAGCGTCGCGTCCTCGACCCCGAAGACCACCGGCACGATCGGGCGTCCCCACCGCGCGAAGCGGTAGGTGCCGTCGGGATGGGTGAAGGCGCGGGCGACGGGTCCGTGGTCCATGCCCCGCCCTAGCGCATCGCGGGCGCTCAGGGAAGGTAGTCTTCCCGCCACTTCAGCACGACGTTGAACGAGACCGAAATCCGCGGATCGCGCGACAGGTTCACATGCACCATGTGATGCAGGAAGGCGGGCCAGATCAGCATCTGCCCGGCTCTCGGCAGGATGCGGTGCTCGGGATCGACCTGCGGATCGTTCCGGATCGCCAGCATGTTCGCCTGCGGGCGGGGATCGAAGAAGCTGATCGCATTGGGCGTGCGGTCGTCGCGTCCCGGCGGGGCGTCCTGACCTTCCGGCACCCGGACGTAATAGGTGCCGGACAGCCACGAGTGCGGGTGGTTGTGCAGGTCGTGATAGTCGCCGAAGCGGTTGAGGTTCGCCCAGGCTTGGACGCGGAACTCGACGGGATAGTCGACGCCGGTGCCACGTGCATAATCGGCCACTGCCCTCTCGACGCAGGACCGCAGCCATTGGATGGCCGGGTGCGGCTGGGCGAGGAAATCCCCCGCGAGATAATCGGTCGTCATGTCCGCCCGCGCGCCGTCCATGTGCTCGATCCGTTCGGCGAGGATGGGGTTCGCCTCGGCCGCGCCGGGCAGGTCGACCGACATGAGATGCGTGGGCCAAAGAGCCTTGAACTCGGGTGCCGCCATGATCCCTCCCTCACTATTCAGGTCAAATTAGCCTGCCCTGGTCCGGACCGGAAGGCGCAGACAGCCCCATGTGCGACCAGGCTCCCTGCGTCAGCATCCGCCCTCGAGGGGTACGCTGGATCAGCCCCTGCTGAAGCAGGAAGGGCTCGATGACTTCCTCGATGGCGTCGCGGCTTTCCGACAGCGCGGCGGACAGGGTCTCCACACCGACAGGTCCGCCCTGGTAATGTTCCGCAATCAGTCCGAGATACCGCCGATCCGCGCCGTCGAGGCCAAGGTGATCGACCCCAAGTCGCGTCAGAGCGCTGTCGGCCAGGTCCTGCGTCAGGACGCCGTCGCCCTCGACCAGCGCGAAATCGACCACCCGGCGCAAAAGGCGGCCGGCTATACGAGGCGTGCCCCTCGCGCGCTTCGCGATTTCGCGCGCGCCCTGGTCCTCGGCCGCGATGCCCAGAAGCCGGGCGCCCCGCGTCACGATCTCGAAAAGCTCGTCTTCGGTGTAGAACTGAAGCCGGATCGGGATGCCGAAGCGGTCCCGCAGCGGCGTCGTCAGAAGGCCGAGACGCGTTGTGGCGCCGACAAGGGTGAAAGGCTGAAGCTCGATTCGCACCGTCCGCGCCGCGGGGCCCTCGCCGATGACGAGGTCGAGTTCGAAGTCCTCGAGCGCCGGATAGAGCACCTCTTCGACAACAGGGTTCAGCCTGTGAATCTCGTCGATGAAAAGCACGTCCCTCGGCTCAAGATTCGTCAGGATCGCGGCCAGGTCGCCGGCCTTCGCCAGCACCGGCCCGCTCGTCATCCGGAAGTTCACGCCAAGCTCGCGCGCCACGATCTGAGCCAAGGTCGTCTTCCCCAGACCGGGCGGCCCGTGGAACAGCGTGTGATCCATCGCTTCGCCGCGTCGGCGGGCGCTTTCGATGAAGACGCGGAGGTTCGCGCGAGCCTCGGCCTGGCCGATGAACGCGCCAAGCGTCTGCGGCCTCAAGGCGCGGTCGGCGTCCTCCGGGCGCGGTTCGGGACGGACGAGAGGATCGGGTTCGCTCACCTTGTCCTCCATCGACCCGCAAGTCCTTCGGGGGAGTCCGAGGGGGCAGCGCGCCCTCGTCGGTCCGCACCGTCCGAAGCGCCCATGAAACGAGACGTGATCATCCCTTCGGCGCCAGGCGCCGGAGGGCGGCACGTATCAGGACCGTGGTATCCGCATCGGGATCGGCACCCGCCGCCTCGGCCACCGCGCCCGCTGCCTCGCCCGGCGCATATCCAAGGTTCTGGAGCGCCGACAGCGCCTCGGCCTGCGCGGAGGCGTTGACCGGCGCGGCAGGGCGGGGGGCGGTCTCGATCACCTCGCCGTCGTCGTCGGGCAGCCGCGGGGCGCCGCCCGTGCCAAGCGCCATCATCGCCGGCGCCTTGCCCTTCAACTCGTTCACCGCCCGCTGTGCGATCTTCGGGCCGACGCCCGGCGCCGCCTTGATCGCGTTCCAGTCGCCAAGGGCGATGGCGCGGGCGACCCCGTCGGGTCCGAGGGTGCCGAGGATGGCCATGGACGCCTTCGCGCCGATCCCTTGCACTCCCATAAGAAGCCTGTGCCATTCCTTCTCGACCAGGGTCGGAAATCCGAAAAGTTGAAGGAGATCCTCCCGAACGAGCAACTCGGTATAAAGCGCAGCCGCCTCACCTACGGGCGGAAGGCCGGCAAGCGTGCGGTCGCTGACGTGGACGACATAACCCACGCCCTTCACGTCGATCAGGACGTGGTCCGCGCCGCGGTGGTCGATCCGCCCTGCGATGCGCCCGATCATGACCTTATGCCTGCAAGCCGGGCGAGCGTTTGCGAGACGTGCGCATGGCAAATCGCGATGGCGAGCGCGTCGGCCGCGTCAGGGCCGGCGATCTCGACCCCCGGCAACTGCATCCGCACCATGTGGTCGACCTGGCGCTTGTCGGCATGACCTACACCCACCACCGCCTTCTTCACGGCGTTCGGCGCGTACTCCCCCACGACGATCCCGGCGCGCGAGGGCACCAGCATGGCGATGCCGCGGGCCTGCCCCAGCTTCAGCGTCGCTGCGCCATCGCGGTTCACGAAGGTCTGTTCCACGGCGGCTGCGTCGGGGGCAAAGCGCACGAAGACCTCGGACAGTTCTTCGAAGAGACGTGCGAGGCGCGCTCCGAGGGCGCCCTGCTCGGTACGGCAGACGCCGTTCGCGACGTGCGACAGGCGCGATCCCGACACGTCGACGATCCCCCATCCCAGAGCCCGCAGCCCCGGATCCAGCCCCATGACGCGCATGTTCCCGCCCTGCTCGTTCGCCTTTTCCCGAGGGAGTAGCACGAAACGCGAACATGGTCCAAGGAGATTGCGTCTGCGCCGGAAGTCGGAAGCGTGACGCTTCGGCCACGGTCGCCGTCGGATGCGTAGAATGCTGTACAGATCGAAGCCGCAACACTGTTGCGAAAAAGCTGGCCAATGCGACGTCGAACGCTTCCCAAAGGCCCCATTTTGCTTGCTTTCGCAACGGTCCTTCAGACACCCGTAACTCATGCTCCAAATGCATGACAGTCATGCATTTTCTCGTCTTGCTCGAAGTCGAGAACACGCCTAACTGCCCGGCTGCAATTCAACTCCGTCCGAAGGACTCTTCCAATGGCCAACGCGCACGTCTCTCCCGTCGTGACCGGCTTCGGCGACCGCTCCGCCCTCTCGCTCGCGACTCTCGTGTCGCGGCTGATCGCCTGGAACGACGCCCGCCGGACCCGCATCATCCTGTCCCGTCTCAGCGCTCACGAGTTGAACGACATCGGCTTGACCCGTGGCGACATCGACCTGATCCGCTGAACGGCGCCAGGGCTTCGACCAAAAAGAAAGGCCGTGTCCTGCGACACGGCCTTTCCTTGTGCGACCGAAGAAATTTCGCCGGACGCCTCCGGCATTGGTTCTATCGCACGAGGGAACTGAATTTCTGGGACAGCCACAGCGTCAGCGGGTCCGCCACCATCACGAAGGCGCCGCCCTTCTCGATCGCCGACCCCTGCGACAGGGCATCGACACGTTCTGCATAGGCTGCCGACCCGATCTGCGAGTGCAGGAAGCCCTTGAACGCGATCAGGACGATGACAACCATCGCTACACCGCGCAGGGTGGACCGATTGCTGCGTCGTTTCGGCCTGGCGACGACGAGCCCGTCGCTGTTCACCGAGGTTACATAGCCTTGCGAAAGCTTGGAGTGACGCCGGCTGATCCGGCGCATCCGGCGATCGAATTCTTCGAACTGAGAAGCAGACATATGGCAGGCTCCAGGACGCCGTCAATTGACCCGGCGTCTGACAGATATATGCCGGAATGTGGCAGCAATATGGCGTAAGTGACCGGAAAGCCTAGACTTCATTAGGAATCGGGGTCTTTTCGGGTCAACCTGAGCGTCGTCCAGTCAACAATGTCTTCTCTATGGGCAAGACTGAAACCAGCCTGCTCATAATGAGACACCACGGAGTCCGCCTGATCGACGAGGATACCGCTCAGAATCGCCGTCCCACCCGCAGCGATGACGCGCGCCATGTCGGGCGCGAGGTCGATGAGCGGACCCTTGAGGATATTCGCCAGCACAAGGTCGAACGGACCGCCGAGGCGCGGATGATCGAAGCCCACGGCTTCGACCGTCTCGACGCGGCCGGAAAGCCCGTTGGCGTCCAGGTTGACGCGCGCCACCTCGACCGCCACCAGATCGATGTCCGACGCGACGACCTCGGCATCCCAGACGGAGGCTGCCGCCATGGCAAGAACAGCGGTCCCGCACCCGATGTCGGCGATGCGAGCGGGTCGCACGCCCTCGTCCCTCATCCGGTCGATGACCCGCAGGCAGCCGAGCGTCGTGCCGTGGTGCCCCGTGCCGAAGGCCATCGCAGCCTCGATCAGAAGCGCCACGCGGCCCTCGGGGACGCGGTCGGCGTCATGGCTTCCGTAGACGAAGAAGCGCCCGGCCTCGACGGGTGTCAGCTCTCGCTTGACGTGGGCCACCCAGTCGGTGTCGGGCACCTCGGATACCGTAAAGGGCCGAGCGCCTTCCGAGGCGGCCAGAAGGGCCAGCGCCACATCGTCCGGCCGATCCTCGAAATAGACCCCGACCTCCCAGGTGTTCGAACCATCCTCGATCTCGAAGATGCCGACGCCGAAGGGGTCCAGAACCTCGACAGCCTCGACAAGCGCCTCGGCGCGGGCGCGGTCGTTCAGCGTGGTCAGCGCGGTCCAGGTGCTCATGGACCGCGCGTAGGCCTGGGCATGTCCGCCGTCAAGCGCCCACGCCGGTGCCTATCGGGCAGGTCACTCCGGTGCCGCCGACACCGCAATAGCCATTCGGGTTCTTGGCGAGGTACTGCTGGTGATAATCCTCGGCGAAGAAGAAGTCCGGCGCCTCGCGGATTTCGGTCGTCACGGCGCCATAGCCGGCAGCGTTCAGCCGGGGCCCGAAAGCCGCCTTCGACGCCTCGGCGGCCTCTTTCTGAGCTTCGGTGTGCCAATAGATCGCCGACCGGTACTGCGTGCCCGCGTCGTTGCCCTGCCGCATTCCTTGGGTCGGATCGTGACCCTCCCAGAAAGTGCGGAGAAGGTCGTCGTAGGAAATCACCGAGGGGTCATAGACCACGCGCACGGCTTCCGTATGGCCCGTGCGGCCCGAGCAGACTTCCTCGTAGGTCGGATTGGGGGTGTATCCGCCGGCATATCCGACCATCGTCGAGACGACGCCGTCCAGCTTCCAGAACATCCGTTCGACGCCCCAGAAGCAGCCCATTCCGAACACCGCGACCTCCATCCCCGCCGGCACCTCGGCTGACAGGGGCGTGCCATAGACGAAGTGCGTCTTCGCCGTGGAGACGGGCTGAGAGCGACCCGGCAGGGCGGCTTCGGGGCTGACCATCTCGCTCTTTTTCCGCAGCATCTGGAACATCGTGTGTCCTTTCGTTGACCTGCGACAGATATAGGCGTCGCGGGCCCGTCTTTCTACTCGACCGATGATGCGCGGAGGCCGGAAAAGATCGTCTCGTGCCCGGGGACCGGGTGACGGGGGATGAGAAGGGCGAGCAGCAGCGAAACAAGGGCCAGCAGGGCCGCGAACAGAAAAACCGCGCTCGGCGACACGATCCAGGCGTATCCGAGGGAAACCGGCAGAACGACCGCGGCGATGTGATTGATCGTGAAGGACACGGCGGCTGTCGGTGCGATGTCCGAGGGCGTCGCGATCTTCTGGAAGTATGTGCGCTTGGCAAAGGCCAGCGAAAAGAAGAGGTGGTCGAGAACGTAGAGTGTCGCCGCGACCCAGGCCGGCCAGCCGAAGACGTAAACGCCTGCGTAAGCCAGGAAGACGAAGACGAGGCCCGCGTATTCGAAGGCAAGGACGTTTCGCTCGCCCCACCTCGCCAAGCCGCGTCCCATCAGCGGCGCAAGGCCCATGTTGGCTATGTAGTTCACCAGGAAGAGCGCCGAAAGCTGGTGAACCTCGAACCCGAAGTGCTCGACCATCATGAAGGCGGCGAAGACCACGAAGATCTGGCGGCGCGCTCCGGTGATGAACTGAAGCGCGTAGTAGAGCCAGTAACGGCGACGCAGGACGAGCCGCTTGGTCTGTTCCTCGGCCTCGAAGTGCGGAAAGGCGGCGAGGCAGTAGATGGCGATGGCGACGCAGGCTCCGCCCGAAACGAGGTAGACGGTGTCGTAGCCAAGGTCGAAGACGTCCCAAGTCGCGACGAGCAGCCCGTAAGACACGAGCGACGCAGCCGAGCCCACGGCGACGAGCCAGCCCAGGACCTGCGGCGCACGGTCCCGCGGCAACCATTGAAGCTGAAGCGACTGGTAGACCGCCTCGAAGAAGTGAAACCCCACAGAAGACACGAGCGTGACGGCCAAAAGGCCTCCGAACGTCGGGAACCATGCCGTCACCGCCGTTGCGAGGCCCAGGGTCACGAGGGACAAGAGGGCTATGGATTGCTCGCGCATCACGACGAGGATCGGGATGATCGCGATTGCGAGAAATCCCGGTATCTCGCGCACCGTGTGAAGCCAGCCGATCTCGACGCCGGTGAAGGCCGCGCGCTCGAACACGAAGTTGTTCAGAAGCGCGCTCCAGGTCGAAAAGGCGAGTGGCATGGCGACGGCCATGAGGACAAGCAATGCCACCGGCCCCTGCCGAAGGGGACGCGTCCGAGTCTGGTCCAGCGAGAGAGCGCGCATTGCCAAGCGCTTACGCCCTTCACCTGCCATTCACCAGAGCTTCCGATTGGCGCAGGGGGGGCGTTCAATCGGGGTTAACTTCCCTCGGGCTATCCGGGGCGCATGAATCGCCACGTCCTAGCCGCCGTCGCCCTTTTGACGCACGCCGTCCCTGCCTTCGCCGGGCCGCCCGACCGCCTCTCGATCCTGATGGGATCCTACCACGCCGACGCAACGCTCGAATTCGAGCAGACCAATCCGGGCATCTTCCTCGACTGGGACAATCCGTCCGGCACGACGCTCACCGTCGGCGTCTATCGCAACTCCTACGGCAGGCGGTCGCTTGCGCTTTCGGCCTCTCGGACGATCCTTCGGCGCGGGGAATTGAGCCTCGAGGGGTTCGTGGGCCTCGCGCATTATCCGGGCGACGGTCACAAGGTGCCGGTCGCCGTTGGCGACGTGGTTCCCATCGCGGGGCTGAAGGTGCGCTACCGCAAGGCATTCGCTCTGATGATCCCCGGCGATGGCGCGACGACCGACGCCATCTTCGCCTATGGATTGAGCTTCGACCTTGGGCGTCAGTAAAAGGTCTGCGGGTCGATATCGACCGACAGGCGGAAGTCGCCCGGCAGCTTGATCTGGGCGATCCAGCGGGCCAGCGCCGGCTGCAGAGGCGCGCCCTTGTCGGCCTTGACCAGAAGCCGGACGCGATGGCGCCCCCGGATGCGCGCGATAGGTGCGGCGGCGGGGCCATAGACCTGCGCGCCGATACGGCGCAGTGGCTCCGTCCGGGCGGCGAGCGCCTTGCCAACGTCGAAGACCTGCTGAATGTCAGTCGACGACAGGACGATCCCAGCCATCCGGCCATAGGGCGGGACGCCGGCATGACGCCGTTCGGCGGCCTCGGTGCGCCAGAACTCCTCCTCGTCGCCCGACAGGATGGCGCGTATCACCGGGTGCTCGGGCTGAAAGGTCTGGAGAAGGGCAAGGCCCGGACGCTCGGCCCGCCCGGCCCGGCCAGAGACCTGACGCATCAACTGGAACGTCCGCTCGGCCGCCCTGAGGTCCGAGCCCTGCAAACCGAGGTCCGCGTCGATCACTCCGACCAAGGTCAGAAGCGGGAAGTTATGCCCCTTGGCGACGATCTGCGTCCCGATGACGATGTCTGCGCCACCCTCGGCGATCTCCTCGATCCGCGCCTTCAGCGCGCGGGCCGAGCCGAACAGATCGGACGACAAGACGGAAACACGGGCATCGGGAAAGAGCGCCGCCACCTCTTCGGCCAGCCTCTCGACCCCAGGGCCCACGGGGGCGAGACGATCCTCGGCCTCGCATGACGGACACTTGGCCGGGATCGGTTTCGTCTCGCCGCACTGATGGCAGACCAGTCGCTTCTGGAAACGGTGCTCGACCATCCGCGCGTCGCAATGGTCGCAGCCGATCTGGTGCCCGCAGGCGCGGCAAATCGTGACGGGCGCGTAGCCCCGCCTGTTGAGAAAGAGAAGCGACTGTTCCCTCGCCTCGATCCGCGCCCGTACCTCCCGAGCCAGCGTGTCCGAGATCCAGCGGTTCGATGGCAGCGGCTCGTTGCGCATGTCGATGGCCCGCATCTCGGGCAGGACGGCCTCGCCGAAGCGCGTGGTCAACGTGAGGCGCGCGTACTTTCCGGCTTCGACATTGGCCCAGGATTCGAGCGAGGGCGTCGCCGACGCCAGCACGACTTGCGCGTTTTCGATCGAGGCGCGCAGCACCGCCATGTCGCGGGCGTTGTAAAGAACGCCGTCCTCCTGCTTGTAGGAGGTGTCGTGTTCTTCATCGACGACGATCAGCCCGAGGTCGCGAAACGGCAGGAACAAGGCGGACCGCGCGCCCACGACCAGATCCGCGCCACCCTCGCCCACCATGCGCCATGCGCGCCGGCGCTCGGTCATGGTGACGCCCGAATGCCACTCGGCGGGACGCGCGCCGAAGCGGTCCTCGACCCGGTTGAGGAAGCCCGCGGTCAGGGCGATCTCGGGCAAAAGGACAAGGGCCTGCCGGCCCGCGCGCAGGCAGGCGGCGACGGCTTCGAGGTAGACCTCGGTCTTGCCCGACCCGGTGACGCCCTTGAGAAGGGTCGTGCCATAGCTGCGCGAGGCGACGCCCGCCGTCAGGACATCCGCCGCAGCCTGCTGTTCGTCGGTCAGGGCCTGGCGTGACGCGTCCGGATCGAGCCGCGGATAGGCCGTATCGCGCGGGCTCTGTTCCTCGGCGACGACACCCTGCTTCACGAGACCCTTGACCACCGTCGTCGAGACGCCCGCCATTTCGGCCAGTTCGCCAAGCGTGAAGGCGAGACCGCCATAATCGTCGAGGACCGCCATCACCTTGCGCCGCGCGTCCGTCCACCGGTCCGGCGCTTCGGTCGTGCCCCTGCGATAGACGATGCGCATCGACGGCGGGTCGCCCAGCCCCGGCGAGCGCGTGGCGAGCCGAAGCATCGCCGGCATCGGCGTCAGGGTGTATTCGGCTGCGCGCAACAGGAATTGCCGCATCTCCTCGCGCATCGGTGCGGCGTCGAGAACGCGGATGACGCTGCGCACCTTCGCGAGGTCATAGCCGCCCTCGCCCTCGCTCCAGACGACGCCCAGAACCTTGCGCGGACCAAGCGGCACCTCGACGAAAGCGCCTTGGAAACACCCGCCCTCGGGGGCCTTGTAGTCGAGCGTGCGGTCCAGGGGCTGGGTCGTCAGGACCGAGATCAGGTCGCCTTCGTCGAAGAATCCCGGCACGCGTTCCCGGCCCTTTCCGCTCAGAACGGGGGTTCAGCCCCCCGTGTCGTTGCGCTATCACTGCCACGAAACCCCGACGCTGCGCCAGAGAGGGCCCTCATGAAATTCTTCGTCGATACCGCCGACATAGACGCCATCCGCGAGCTTCACGAGCTTGGCATGGTCGATGGCGTGACCACGAACCCGTCGCTGATCGCCAAGTCCGGCCGCGACATCAAGGAGGTCACAAAGGAAATTTGCGACATGGTCTCGGGCCCGGTCAGCTCCGAGACGGTTGCTCTCGACTCGGAGACCATGATCGCCGAGGGCCGGGAACTGGCCAAGATCGCGGACAACATCGTTATCAAGGTTCCACTGACGTGGGACGGGCTGAAGGCCTGCAAGGTCCTGACGGGCGAGGGCCGAATGGTCAACGTTACGCTCTGCTTCTCGGCGAACCAGGCGATCCTCGCGGCCAAGGCCGGGGCCACCTTCGTGTCGCCCTTCATCGGACGCCTCGACGACCTCAACCTCGACGGCATGGACCTGATCGCGGATATCCGCGAGATTTACGACAACTACGACTTCGAGACCCAGATCCTCGCCGCCTCGATCCGCTCGGCCAACCACATGAGCGAAGCCGCGAAGATCGGCGCCGACGTGGCGACCGCCCCGCCCGACGTCATCAAGAAGATGGTGGCGCACCCGCTGACCGATAAAGGCCTCGAAGGCTTCCTGAAGGACTGGGCGAAGACGGGTCAGAAGATCCTCTGACGTCGAGGATCAGGAGGGGAGCGTCGCGACCTCGGCCGCGAAATCCTCACCGCGCCTCTCGAAGTTGTCGTACTGGTCGAAGCTTGCGGCGGCCGGCGCAAGAAGGACCGTCTCGCCCGGCTGCGCCTCGGCAGCGGCGCGGGCGACAGCGACCGCCATCGTCTCGCAGACCTCATGCGGGATCTGCGAGATCTCCAGCGCCGTCTCATGCGCGTGCCGGCCAATGACATAGGCCTTCACAACGTGGTCGAGGTGCCCCTTGAGGGGCGTCAGCCCGCCGTCCTTCAACTGGCCGCCAACGATCCAGCGGATGCGATCGAACGCCTCCAGGGCGCATTGCGCGGCGTCCGTGTTCGTGGCCTTCGAATCGTTGACGTAGGTGACCCCGCCCTTCTCGGCGACGATCTGGCTCCGGTGCGGCAGGCCCTCGAAGGTACGGAAACCTTCTTCGATCTGCTTTGGCGAAAGGCCCAGGGCGCGAAGTGCGCCGTAGGCCGCGCAGGCGTTCTGGTGATTGTGCGCGCCTGGCAGTCCCCTGATGCCGCGAAGATCGACAGAGGCGACCTGCCGCGCCTTGCGGGTCTCTGACAGGAACCCCTTGCGCGCGCAGACCGACCATCCCGGACCCTCGAGCTTGCGGTCCACGGACACCCGGATCACGCGGTCGTCGCCCGGTCCTTCGCCCATCTGGTTGGCAAGATAGCGACCCTCGACCTCGTCCACACCGATCACGGCCCGGTCCGGTCCCCCCTCGGCGAAGAGGCGGCGCTTGGCGGCGAAATAACCGCCCATACCTGCGTGCCGGTCGAGATGGTCGGGTGAGAGGTTGGTGAAGACCGCTACGTCGGGCGTCAGCGCACGGGCCAGGTCGGTCTGATAGGACGACAGTTCCAGCACTACGACGCCGGCATCGCCTGGCGGGTCGATGTCGAGAACGCCGCGCCCGATGTTGCCGGCCAGCTGGCTCTCGCGGCCCGAGGCGAGAAGGCAATGATGGATCAGCGCCGAGGTCGTCGACTTGCCGTTCGATCCGGTCACCGCGACAACGCGGGGCGGGATGTCGAAGCTGTCCCAGTCGGGAGTGGCGAGGGATCGGAAGAACATCCCGATGTCGTTGTCGACCGGCACGCCCGCGTCGATGGCCGCGGCGATCCAGCGATTCGGTTCGGGATAGAGGTGCGGGATCCCGGGGCTGACGATCAGGGCGGCGACGCCTGTCCATGCTTCGCGGCGGGAGGGGTCGTGAAGGGTGAAGCCTTCTGCCGCCGCCTTGTCCCGTGCGTCCTCGCTGTCGTCCCAGAGCAGAGGCTCGGCGCCGCCTGCCTTCAGCGCGCGGGCGGCGGACAGGCCTGACCGGCCCAGTCCCAGGACCGCGATCCGAGTGCCTTCTACACCTCGCACCGGGATCACGCGGAGGCTCCCAGACCGAGACGCTTGACGACCCGGCATATATCCGCTGCGCAACCCGAGATGACCACGCGGCGCATCAGCCCTCGCTCGTGTCGTCGGTCTCGAACTGACCGGAAAGCTTGCGCCACAGGATACCCCAGTACATGCCGACGGCCAGCACGACCGAGAGCGCCAGCAGCGCCAGCCATGTGTTCGCCGTTGGGTTCTCGAGGCTGAGCCAGCCGAAGTCCGACGCCACCCAGACAAGCGCCGCGACGAGGGCGAGGATCAGGACGACGCCCACCCCGCCGATCCCGCGCAGCACGGCCGTGAAGAACAGGACGTAGGCGATCAGAAGAACGACGCCGCCCAGGACGACCAGCGGCATCTGCTCGTCCCACTGCGCCATCGCCCATCTGACATAGTTCAGGTCGGTCGGGTTGTACGTCGCGGCCAGAAGGACGAAGGCAACCAGCCAGCGGATGACGAAGCCCATGATCTTACCTCACCTTCAGCGTGGCCAGGCCGACAAGGGCCAGGATCAGCGCGATGATCCAGAAGCGGATCACGATCTGCGGCTCGGACCAGCCCTTCTTCTCGAAATGATGGTGGATCGGGGCCATCAGGAAAACCCGCTTTCCGGTGCGCTTGAAATAAGCCACCTGGATGATGACCGACATCGCCTCGACGACGAAGAGACCCCCGATGATGGACAGGACGATCTCGTGCTTGGTCGCGACGGCGATGGCGCCCAAGGCACCGCCGAGTGCAAGGGATCCGGTATCCCCCATGAAGACGGCGGCGGGCGGGGCATTGTACCATAGGAACCCCAATCCGCCGCCGATGAGGCCGGCCGTGAAGATCAGGATTTCGCCGGTGCCCGGCACGTAGTTGATGCCGAGGTATTCGGTGAAGTCGGTGCGGCCCACGGAATAGGCGATGATGCCGAGCGAGCCCGCAGCGATCATCACCGGCATGACGGCAAGGCCATCCAGGCCATCGGTCAGGTTCACCGCATTTGCCGAGCCCACGATGACCAGCATCGCGAAAGGCACGAAGAGCAGGCCCATATTCACAAGCCCGCTGACGACCGGGATCGCGAGCTGGTTCGTGAGGGACTCGGGATGCAGCCAGGCCGCCCAGACCCCAGCGACGGCGGCGATGGCGAAGCCGATGGCAAGCCGCGTCCGCCCCGAGATGCCGGCGTGAGTGTGCTTCGTGACCTTCTGATAGTCGTCCGTGAAACCGATCAGCCCGAAGGCCAGGGTAACGAAGAGGATCATCCAGATGAAGCCGCCGTCGAGCCGCGCCCAGAGAAGCGTCGAGGTCATCAGCGCGCCCAGGATCAGCACACCTCCCATCGTCGGTGTGCCCGCCTTCGTGGTCAGGTGGCTGGCGGGGCCGTCGTCTCGGATCGGCTGGCCGCGCTTCTGCTTCGATTTCAAGAGATTGATGAGAGGCCGGCCAAAAAGGAAACCGAAGATCAGCGCCGTGAAGAAGGCGCCGCCTGCCCGGAAGGTGATATAGCGGAAGAGGTTGAAGAAATCGCCGCCGTCCGAAAACGCGGTGAGCCAGTACAGCATCTATGCCAGTCCCTTTTCCTCTTCCCGGTCCGTCACGCGTGACAGCTTGCGCAGCGCGTCGACGACCAGGCTGACCTTCGACCCCTTCGATCCCTTCACCAGCACCACGTCGCCCGCCCCGATGAGCCGGTGCGCGATCTGCGCGAGTTCGGGCGCCGTGTCGACCCACCTCCCGCGCTTGTGAGCCGGCAGAGCCTCGTAGAGCGCTCGCATCCTCGGTCCGACGCACTCGACGCGGTCGATCCTCTCCATCGCCGGATGGGCGGCGAGGTCGGCATGGAGAGCCAGTTCCTCGACCCCCAGTTCCAGCATGTCGCCCAGGATGGCGATGCGCCTGCCCCGGCCACGACCGTCCTGCGTCGCGCCGGTCGGCATCTGCGCCAGCACTTCGAAGGCGGCCGTCATGGAGGCGGGGTTGGCATTGAAGGCATCGTCGATCAAGTCGGCGGTCAGATCCTCGACCTGGTCCAGCACAAGCGTCTCGCGTTGGCCCCGTCCAGCCGGTGCACGCCACAGGCCGATGTCACAGGCCGCGATGTCGGTGTCGACGTCCAGCACGAGGGCTGCGCCGTAGACGGCAAGGGCATTCATCGCAAAATGCCGTCCCGGCGCCCCCACCTTCAGGATGAAGGACCGCCCGCCGAAGTGGCCCTCGACGACGCTCGCCGTGGCGCAGAGCGTGACGCTGTCGGCCCGCAAGGCGGCGTCGGCGTGCTCGCCGAAGCCGATGCGCCGCGCGGCGTGCAGCTTCGCGCCGGCGTTCAGGATCGGCGCGGTCTCGACATCGGCGTTGAACAGCGCCGTTCCGCCCGGTTCGAGCCCGCGAAAGATCGCCGCCTTCTCTTCGGCGATGGCTTCGACGCTGTCGAAGGCCTCGAGATGCGCCGCGGCCACCGTGGTGACGATGGCGACGTCGGGCCGGGCGAGGCGCGCGAGCGGCTCGATCTCGCCGGGATGGTTCATGCCGATCTCGATGACCGCAAAGTCGGTCTCGGCCGGCATCCGCGCCAGCGTCAGCGGAACGCCCCAGTGGTTGTTGTAGCTTGCTTCGGCGGCGTGGGTGCGACCCTGCGCCGAAAGGACATGACGCAGCATCTCCTTTGTCGAGGTCTTGCCGGCCGAGCCGGTGATGGCCACGACCTTGGCTGCCGTCCGTTCCCGCGCTGCCGCTCCCAGGCGTTCCAGCGCGGCGAGGACATCGGGAACGACGAGGAGGCACGCATCCCTGTCCAAGCCTTCAGGCACGCGCGACACAAGCGCGGCCGCAGCCCCCCGGTTCAAGGCGTCGGCGACGAAATCATGACCGTCGCGGACGTCCGTCAGCGCCACGAACAGGTCGCCCGGCTTCAGCGTGCGCGTGTCGATGGACACACCCGTCGCGGTCCACGCAGGGCCAAGCGCCTCGGCGCCCATCACGGCGCGGGCGGCCGCGGACGTCCAGAGGGGGACGGTCACAGCCCCTTCCCGTCCAGCGCCGCGACGGCGACGCTGGCTTGTTCGGCATCGTCGAAGGGAAGGATGGCGTCGCCGACGATCTGGCCCGTCTCGTGGCCCTTGCCCGCGACAAGAAGCGTGTCGCCTGGGGACAAGGCGTCCACGGCGCGCAGGATCGCCTCGGCGCGGTCGCCGACCTCGATCACCTCTGCGGCTCCCAGCCGGGTGCCGGCCAGGACCTCGGCCCGGATCAGCGAGGGGTCCTCCGAGCGGGGGTTGTCGTCGGTGACGAAGACGACGTCGGCATGATCGGCGGCGGCGCGTCCCATGAGAGGGCGCTTGCCCTTGTCGCGGTCGCCGCCCGCGCCGAAAACGACCACGAGGCGACCGAGGACGTGCGGCCTGACAGCCCTCAGCGCCGTCGCCAGGGCGTCGGGCGTATGCGCGTAGTCGATGAAGACCGTCGCGCCGTTCTCGCGCCGCGCGGCGAACTGCATCCGGCCGCGCACGGTCTGAAGCGTGTGCATCGTGTCGAAGGTCTCTTCCGGCTCGGCGCCCGTCGCGATGCACAGCCCTGCGGCGATCAGCGCGTTCTCGGCCTGGAATCCGCCGATGAGACCCATGCGCACCTGCCGGATGCGGCCCCCCCACTCGAAGCGCAGCTCCTGCCCCGTCGCGTCGAACCTCTGGCCGAGGATCTGGAGCGCCGCGCGGCGGTCGCGTCCCACGGTCAGCACGTCAAGGCCGCGCATGTCGGCCACCTCGGCCATGCGCGGACCCCAGGCGTCGTCGATGTTGATGACGGCTGCCGCATCCTCGGGCAGCACGCGGTCGAAGAGCCCCGCCTTGGCGGCGAAGTAGTCCTCGAAGTCGGCATGGTAGTCGAGGTGATCCTGGCTGAGATTGGTGAAGGCCCCCGCCGACAGACGCACCCCGTCCAGTCGCCGCTGCGCCAGCCCGTGGGACGACGCCTCCATCGCCATGTGCGTGACGCCCGCCTCCGCCATCTGGGCCAATGCGCGGTGCAGCGTGATCGGTTCGGGCGTCGTGTGGCGGAGGGGCATGGTAAAGGCGCCCTCGATCCCTGTCGTGCCCACGCTGGCCGCCTCGGCCCCCATCTCGGTCCAGAGCTGCCGGGTGAAGCTCGCCACGCTGGTCTTGCCGTTGGTGCCCGTGACGGCGACCTGAACGTCGGGCTGGTCCTCGAACCAGAGTGCTGCAGCGAAGGCGAGCGCCTCTCGCGGTTCTTCGACCACGATGAGCGGCACGCCGCTCTCTGTCAGCACGGCCTGGGCAATCTCGGCGCCCTTGCGGTCGGTGAGGACCGCGCCCGCGCGCTGCCGCACGGCGTACTGGATGAATTCCCCGCCATGCACCTTCGCGCCGGGCAGCGCGGCGAAGAGATGACCTTCCGACACGTCGCGGCTGTCGACGGACAAGCCTGTCACACGGGCGCCGGCCACGTTCTTCGCCGTCAGCCCGAGCTCGGCCAGTGTCTTGGTCTTTGGCCGGGTCTGCATCCGGTTCGTGCCCCGCTTCAGTTCCGCGCCAGTGTTACACCCTCGACCGCCGAAGGTTCAACGCCAGGCGCCAACCCCAGGAGAGGAGCCGCCCGCCGGATCACTTCGGCCGCCACGGGAACCGCGGTCCATCCGGCCGTCCGGCGTGGCTCCGATCCACTGGTCTCGACAGGCTCGTCGAGCGTGACGACGAGCACGTAGCGCGGGTCGTCGGCCGGGAAGACCCCGGCGAAGGTGGCGATCACCTTGTCCTCGTAGTATCCGCCCTGCGGCTTCGGCTTGTCGGCCGTCCCGGTCTTGCCCGCGACGCGGTAGCCCGGAACCTCGGCCAGGGTCGCCGTGCCGCGCTGGACCACCTGACGGAGGAATTCACGCATCTGCTGCGAGGTGTTCTCGCTGACGACCTGCCTGCCCCGGACCGGGGCCTCCTGTATCAAGAGTGTGGGTTTCACCTCGTGTCCGCCGTTCAGAAGCGACGCATAGGCGGTCGCCAGGTGCAGCGGCGAGGCGGACATGCCGTGCCCGTAAGAAATCGTCATCGCGTGGATTTCGGACCAGGTCTTCGGAAGCAGCGGTTTGGCGCCCGGAGCCTCGATCAACTCCACCTGCGTCGGCGAGAACAGGCCGAGACGCCCGAGGAAATCCTGCTGCCTCTCCGGACCGATCATCATGGCGATCCGCGCCGTACCGATGTTGGACGATTCAACGATCACGTCCTCGACCGTAAGCGCAGGACCGTGGTCGTAGAGATCGTGGATACGGTGGCGGCCCCATGTCAGCGGGCCCTTGGTGTCGATCCAGGTGCTGCGGCTGACGAGCCGTTCCTCGATGGCTTGCGCGGCGGCGAAGACCTTGAAGGTGGAGCCGAGTTCGTAGACGCCCTGCACCGCACGATTGAACAGCGGGCTTTCCGCCGGGTCGCCCTTGACGAGAGGGCGCGGACGGTCGTTCGGGTCGAAGTCGGGCAGGCTCGCCATCGCGAGGATCTCGCCGTTCTGTGCGTCCATGAGGATCGCCGCCGCGCCCTTGGCGTTCATCAGCCGCATCCCGCCCGCCAGAACGCGCTCGACTGCCGCCTGCACTGTCAGGTCGAGCGAGAGGCGCAGAGGCACGTCGCCCCGTCCCGGGTCGCTCAGCGTCTCGTCCATCGCGCGTTCGATTCCCGCCACGCCGATCAGCTCGGCCGAGGTGACGCCTTCGCGGCCGAATCCCGCCCCTCCCAGGATGTGGGCCGCGAGATGACCATTCGGGTAGAGCCGCATCTCACGCGGACCGAACAGAAGCCCGGGATCGCCGATATCGAAGACGGCCTGCTGCTGCTCGGGGCTGATGCGCCGCTTGATCCAGATGAATTTGCGCTTGCCCGTGAACAGCTTGACCAGCTTGTCGGCATCGAGGTCGGGAAAGATCGCGGCCAGCTCGTGCGCCGACCGCTCGGGGTCGATCATCTGCGGCGGCTGCGCATAAAGCGAATGCGTGGTCAGGTTGGTGGCCAGGATCCGCCCGTTGCGGTCGGTGATGTCTGCGCGCGCCGCCACGATCTGCGCGCCGCTCGCCAGCGCCCGGGGCTCGGCGGGGTCGGACGCGGCAAGGACCGACATCTTCATGCCGACCATGAAGAAGGCGCAGAGGAAGACGATGCCCAAAACCAGAAGTCGCCCTTCGGCCCGCTGACGTTGTTCGTCGCGGTCGGCTTCGTGACGCGCCGCAAGGTTGGCGCGTTCGATGGCGTCCGGGTTTTCGCCGGCGCGGCGGGCGGCAAGGATGCGCGCGAGGGGGCGCAGCGGCGTCCGGGTCATTGGTCGTCCCTCTGCATCACGTCCTGCACGTTGGTGACGGGATAGGCGATCTCGTCGATCCTGCCGAAATGCTCCGGGCGCAGCGGCAGCAGGCCGAGACGGTCGAAGTTCATGTCGGCCAGGTCGGCGAGCCGGTCGGGACGGTTCAGATAGGCCCACTCGGCGCGCAGGACACTGGCACGCTCACGCAGGTCGGCGATCTCGGTGCGCAGGTCACGCACCTCTCGCAGGCGCGCCTGGGTCTCGTAGTTCTGGCGATAGGCCCAGACGGCCAGGGCCATGACGAAACACGCGGTCAGGATCGAGATGAGCGATCTCATGCGGCCCTCACCAGTTTGGGCAGCCCGAGCTTGCGGCGGTCGACACGCCCTGCCGGGGCGTCGGTGCGCCGGCCGACGCGCAGCTTCGCGGAGCGGGCGCGGGGATTGCGCGCGGTCTCGGCCGACGTCGGCGCGATGGCCTTGTTGCGGGCCTCGAAGCGGGGGGCTTCGACCTCGGTCTCAGGCAAATGCCGGCTGACACCGCCTGCCGTGCCGGCGCGCTCCTGGAAGAAGCGCTTCATGACCCTGTCCTCCAGCGAATGGAAGCTGACGACCGCAAGCCAACCGCCTGCGACAAGGGCGCGCTCGGCCGCTTCGAGGCCATCCACGAGCTGGCCGAATTCGTCGTTCACCGCGATCCTCAGCGCCTGAAACGTGCGCGTGGCCGGGTGGCTCTGCCCAGGTTTTGGTCGCGGCAGGACGGCTTCCACGACCCGCACGAGGGCACCGGTCGTGGCAATCGGCGCGTCCTGCCGCGCTTTCACGATGGCCCGCGCGATGGCACGAGACGCCCGCTCTTCGCCATAGTGATAGAGAATGTCCGCCAGGTCTTCTTCGCGCGCGGAAGCTACGATGTCGGCGGCACTTGGCCCCTCCTGGCTCATCCGCATGTCGAGAGGACCGTCGGACATGAACGAAAACCCACGCTCGGGCGTATCGATCTGCATCGACGACACCCCGAGGTCGAGGACGACGCCATCCAGAGGCTCGCCTGCATGGTCGTCGAGGTCGGAGAAGGTGCCTTCGACGAGGCGGAGCCGGTCGCCGTACTCTGCAGCCCAGTCGTCCGCCAGTCGAAACGCCAGCGGATCGCGGTCGACGCCGATCACCCGGTCCGCTCCCGCAGCGAGAAGTCCGCGCGCGTATCCGCCCGCCCCGAAGGTCCCGTCGAGCCAGACGCCCCGGATCGGCGCGCAGGCCTCGAGGATGGCGTCGAGCATGACTGGAATATGCGGGGGGTCGGCGGGGGCGCGGGCAGCGGCGGCCATGATCAGTTTGGCCCCGCCCTGTCGAGAAGCATCCAGACGTCCGCGCCCGGCGGCAGCGGTTCCAAAGCCTCTTCGACCTCGGCGTCCTGCGCCTCGAAGGTCTCGGGCTTCCAGATCTGGAAGGTGTCGCCCATGGCGATGAAATAGGCCTCGCCGTCGATGCCGATCTTCTGGCGCAGTTTCGCGGGAAGCACGATGCGGCCCGTTTCGTCTACCGACGCCGGCAGGGATTGTCCGTTGAACAGCTTTTCCAGCTTCTTCCTCGCGGGGGCGCCACGCGGAAGGCGCCCGATCTGTTCGTCCACATCGTTGGCCGAGTCGATGGTGAAGCATTCCAGGTAATCGCGGCTCTCGTCGCCGTAGACGATGACGAGTTCGGGAGCCTTGCCGTCGGACCAGTTCGGGTCGCAGTCTTCGAGGACACGGCGGAATGAAGCCGGGATCGACACCCTGCCCTTCGCGTCCACCTTCTGGACGCTTTCGCCTCTGAACCTTCGAACCACTGTCCCGCGGCCCCTTTTTCAGCCCCCTAAAAATGCGGAACGGCGGATCGGACTGCTGCCACTGTCCAATCCGCCGCCCTCGTCCCGTTTCCGGGTTTCTCCAGCTGCGCGCGCCACCTGGGGGGATGTCTGCTCGCTCGCGCGCCGGATCTCTGTGTTGGATGAAGCGGGAGCCTGTATGAAACCTGCTCTTTTTTGGTTCTGCCTGGGGTCGTTTGCTGCCCCATTCGCTGTCCCGCGTCATCCGGTGAACATTAAGTGCCATGGGAATTCGTGGTACGCAACAAAAAATTTGGGAACTCATGGAGCTACGTCTCGTTGCTTATGTCGCGCGCCTCCACATATTGTATCCATATCTGGATTTTTAGCTTCCTATAAACTAAATATAGATGTGCCAGGGAGTACCATTTTTTCCCATGAGAGCTAGAGCGGATGCGATCCGAGGCGGTTTCAGCCGAGAAAATCACCCGAATCCGGGTCCGATAAATCCGAATCCGAGTCGTTTCCCATGCCGGACCATCTCACGTGGACGGGAAGCGTCGGCAGTCGACCGCACACCTTGCGGGCCGCGCGCCTTACGACCCGGTCCTGTCTGATCCAGGCAGGACGGAGCAAACCGTCAGAAGTTGCGTTTCTCGTAGGCCGCAAGCGCCCGAGCCCTGCCCTCGTCCAGTGCGACGACGGGCTCAGGGTAGGCATCGCCGGGCGACATGCCCCACCGCTTCGGGATCGAGTCGAAATAGGACAGCGCCGTTTCGGTCGGCGCGTCGCGCCCTTCGGCGATCCAGCGGTCTCGATAGACGCCCTTGGGATCGAAGCGGTCGGCCTGCGTCTGGGGATTGAAGATGCGGAAGTAGGGCGCCGCGTCAGGTCCCGATCCGGCCGTCCATTGCCAGCCGAGCGCATTGGACGCCGGATCCCAGTCGCAAAGGCAGTGCTCGAACCAGCGCTGCCCGATCCGCCAGTGTGCCATCAGATGCTTGGTCAGATAGCTGGCTACGATCATCCGCGCCCGGTTGTGCATCCGCCCCGTCACGAACATCTCGCGCATCGCGGCATCCACGAAGGCCACACCCGTGCGCCCCTGCGTCCAGGCCGTCACCTCGGCGCGCCGCTCGTCCTCGTTCCAGGGAAAGCTGTCCCACCCCTCGCGCCAGTTGGCGCTTACGAGGCGGGGTGTGTGCCATACGAGGTGATAGCCGAACTCGCGCCAGGCCAGCTCCTTCAGGAAGGTCTCGGCGCCCGCCCTGCCGTCATCGACCGCTTGCATCCCCGCGTGCCAGCAGGCGCGTGGCGAAATCTCGCCCCAGGCGAGGTTCTCGGACAGGCCCGATGTCCCATCCTCGGCCACGACGTCGCGGCTCTCTTTGTAGCCGTCCAGCCGATGCACGACGAAAGCGTCGAGACGGGACGCCGCGCGATCCTCGCCGACGGTCAGGTGCGGCTCGACGACGTCCGCACCACGACGCATCGGTCCCGCGAGGTTCCAGTCCTCCAGCGTCTCGCTCTCCGGCCAGCGGACGGGCACGGCGAAATCCGGGCGGGGAAGCTGCCGGCCCACGTCGCGGTCGCGGACCGACCGCCAGAACGGCGAGTAGACCTTGTAGTAGCCGCCCCCGCCGGTCTCGACGGTCCATGGCTCGAAGAGAACGTGGCCGGGGAGGCTCGCGGCGTCGATCCCCTGCTCGTCCAGCGCCGCTTTCACGCCCCTGTCGCGCGCGACCTGATCCGGGTCATAGGCCCTGCTCCACCGAACCGCCGCCGCTCCGGTCTCGCGGCAGAGCCCGGACAGGACGTCCGCCGCCGGCCCACGCCGCAGGATCAGCCGCGATCCCGCCGCTTCGAGCGTCCGCGCCAGATGCGCGACGCCGAGGCCGAACCGCCACAGAGGGCAGGCGCCGTACTCTTGAAAAACCTCGTCCAGGATGAAGACCGGCAGGACCGGGCCCAGTCTCGCGGCGTCGGTCAGTGCCGCGTTGTCGCCCAGCCGAAGATCCTTCCGGACCCACCAGATCGCCGGTGCCGCCATGTCCCCTAAGTCCCCTTTTCCCGCTGGACCTAGACGCGGACGCCCCCCGGTCAATCCTCAGAGGACATGGTCCAGCGCCGCGATCAGGCGGGCGACCTCTTCGCTCGTCGTGTAGTGCGTGAAGCTCACCCTCAGGACGCCGTGTCCGGGATCGATGCCGAGCGCCTTGAGCGGACGAACGGCATAGAAATCGCCCCCGCCCGCGCCGATGTCATGCCGCGCCAGTTCGGCGGCCAGCGCCGCGCCGGGCCGATCGCAATGGATCGCCACCGTCGGCGCCCGCGCTTCGGCCTCTCCCGGCCCAAGAAGCCGGACGTCGTTGCGGTCCGAAAGGAAATCGAGAAGTGGTTCGAGCAGCGCCGTTTCGCGCCGCCGCATCGCGTCATGTACCCTGGCCGCCCGCTCCCTGGGTGTTCCGTGCGATCCGCCGAGCGACGCGTGGAGGCGGTCGATATAGTCCGCCATGCCGGCGCAGGCCGCGATCTGCGCATGGTCCGGTCCCGCCGGCGTGAACCGCTTGTAAAGCGCGTCGCCGTTGAACCAATGCCCCTGGTTCGGCAATGCCTCCCCCAGGGCGCGGCGGACCACCATCAGCCCCTGGTGCGGACCATAGGTCTTGTAGGCCGAGAACAGGTAGATGTCCGCGCCAAGCGCGCCGACGTCCGGGAACCCGTGCGGCGCGTAGCTTACGCCATCGACGCAGGCCACAGCCCCGGCGGCGTGTGCAAGTCGCACGATGGCCGCGACGTCGTTGACCTCGCCCACGACATTCGAGCAATGCGGGAATGCCAGGAGTCTCGCACCGTCCAACAAAGGTTCGAGCTTGGCCGGATCGAGATGACCCGTCGCCGGATCCATCTTCCATTCCCGCACCTCGAAGCCGTCTTCGGCCAGCCGCCGCCACGCGCCCGAATTGGCCTCGTGATCCTGGTCGGTGACGACGATCGCGGCGCCTTCGGGCAGCCAGCGCCTGAAGGCCTGCGCGAGCACGTAGGTGTTCTGCGAGGTCGACGGACCGAAGCTGAGTTCGTCCGTCTCGACGCCCAGCATCGCCGCAAGTCGAATCCGGGCCTGGTCCATTTCCTCGCCGCCCACGCGGCTCGCGTCGAAGGGCCCGTAGGGTTGCACCTTGCGCTCGCGGTAGAAGCGCGCAAGCCGCTCGGTCACGAAGCGGCAGGGATAGGAGCCACCCGCGTTCTCGAAGAAGGCAAGCTCCTGCAACGAAGGTTCGTCGAAGGCGGGGAACTGGGCGCGAACGAAGTCGATGTCGAGGTCGGTCATGGGCGCGAGACAACGCGCCCGCCCGTCCGAGGTCAAGCCCGCCGCTGTCTCAGCATCTCCCAGTGAAGGCGGACCGAAGGGATGAAGAACAGCGCGGCCCCCGTCGCAAGGTAGAAGGACACCATCGCCGGCAGCCAGAGGATCGCCACGAAAAGGCCGACCGAGCCGCTGACGAGGATCGCGGCCTCGGACGGCAGGACGCGCAACAGCGCAAGCTGAAACAGCTTGCCCCCGTCGAGAGGGTGAACCGGGATCATGTTCATCACGAAGAGAAACCCGTTCACCCAGGCGACGGTCTGGAACACCCACCGGATCTCCGGGTCGCCGATGTGCGGCCACGTCAGCCCTGCCAGCGCCCAAAGGGCAAGGTTCACGAGCGGCCCCATCGCCACGATCAGCTCGGTTTCGTACCGGGTGGCCGACCGCGTCTGCTGGCAGAACCCGCCGCCGCCGTAGAGCACGATCCTCTCGACGGGGACGCCCTGGACCAGCGCGCCCCAGGCGTGTCCCAGTTCGTGCAGGAAGATCGACCCCAGAAGGATCGCCGTGAACATCACGTCGAACGCCAGGTCGCGGGACGTACCGCCGAAGTCGATGAAGATCAGCGGCAGAAGCAGGATCGTCACGCCGATCTGCACGGGCACGCCCCAGGGGCCGCGGAACTCGAAGAGAGGATTGTCTCTGAACATTCGTCGCCTCTGCACCAGACCGTCCCGAAACTGGACGGCGAGTGGGGCGAAAACGTGGGACGCAGAGGGCGCGGGGGCGGCAATCGCGCAGCATCTGTTGCCTTCGGGCGAACGGCGCGTTTCCGTCGTGGGGACAGAGGCTGTCGCGGCGGGACCGGCGGCGCGTCTGGCGCGCCGCCGGTTCGATGTTATCGGGGCTCGGCCCGCAGGCCCTTGATGATGGCCCAGCACATCACAAGGAGGACGACCGTGAACGGCAGCCCGGTCGTGATGACCATGGCCTGAAGCGCCGCGAGGCCTCCACCGAGAAGGAGGACGATCGCCACGGCCCCTTCGAAGATGCACCAGAAGACCCTCTGCGGGACCGGCGCGTCGATCTTTCCGCCCGCCGTGATGGTGTCGATGACAAGCGACCCCGAGTCCGAAGACGTCACGAAGAACACCACGACGAGGATGATCCCGATGAACGAGGTGATCGAGGCCAGCGGCAGCGCATCCAGCATCCGGAACAGCTGCAGTTCGAGCGCCGCGTCCTGAGCGCCCGTATAGCCGTCCTGCACGACCTGGGTGATCGCCGTACCGCCGAAGACGCTCATCCAGAACACGCAGACGAGGCTGGGGATCAGAAGGACGCAGATCAGGAATTCGCGCACGCTCCGCCCCCGGCTGACGCGGGCGATGAACATGCCCACGAACGGTGACCAGGAAATCCACCAGGCCCAGTAGAACGCCGTCCAGCCCTGGCTGAAGTTCAGGTCCTCGCGACCGAAGGGGTTCGCCAGCGCGGGCAGGTATTCGACATAGGCAAAGAGGCTGGACGCGAACCCCGTCACGATCGCCACCGTCGGTCCGACAATCAGGACGAACAGCAGCAGAAGGGCGGCGAGGCCCATGTTGATCTCGGACAGGACCTTCACGCCGCCGTCGAGACCGCGCAGGACCGAGATCAGCGCAACCGCCGTGATGATCGAGATCAGGACGACTTCTGTCGTGGGCCCTGTGGGAACTCCGAACAGCTCGTTCAGGCCGGCGTTGGCCTGCGTCGCCCCGAAGCCGAGCGACGTCGCCAGGCCGAAGAGCGTGGCGAAGACCGCGAGGATATCGATGATGTGGCCGGTCCAGCCCCAGACCCTCTCGCCGAAGATCGGGTAGAAGGCCGAGCGGATCGTCAGCGGCAGGCCCTTGTTGTAGGTGAAAAGCGCCAGCGCCAGCGCCACGATGGCATAGATCGCCCAAGGGTGCAGACCCCAGTGGAAGATGGTCGCCGCCATGCCAAGCCGCGCAGCCTCGGCCGCGTCGCCCTCGGCCCCGCCGAGCGGCGCCCAGTCCGAACGCACCCCGCCCTCTCCCGCGACGCCGCCGAGCGAGGTCGAGAAGTGGCTGAGCGGTTCGGAGACGCCATAGAACATCAGCCCGATGCCCATGCCTGCCGCGAAGAGCATCGCGAACCAGCCGATGTAGGTATAGTCGGGGGTGGCCTCCTTGCCGCCGATCCTCACGCCGCCCCAGGGGCTGACGATCAGAAAGAGGCAAAACACCACGAAGATGTCAGCCGCGGCGAGGAAGAACCAGTCGAAGGTCGCCGTGGTGGCGGGCCGGAGCCAGCCGAAGAATTCCGCGGACTGCTCGGGCAGAGCGAGCGCGTAGAACACGAAGAACACGATGGTCAGCCCCGATACGAGGAAGACCGGGTTGTGGATGTCGAAGCCGAAAGGCCCGAGAGAGCCTTCGACGTTGCTTTGTCCGATGCGATAGTCCGTGTCGATGATCTCGACCGGCCCCTCGGGCTCGGGTATGCCCTGGTTTGCCGTCTGGTCGGTCATGGTCGTCCTCCCTTCCGCGTTTTTGTGATTCGCACGCTGTGGTGACGCTCGAAGAGGAGCACGGTGCGAAAGCCTGCGGTCGTTGCCGCTGTCCGATTGGCGATGCTGACGCGCGCATCACGCCGCGCAGGGACCGCAAGGCGGTCTCTGGTCGTGCAGCCTAGGGACGGTCGGGCGTCCCGGGTACCGCACAAGCGGCGATTTCGTGCCGAAAACGACAGGTGTGGCCCGTTCGCGACGCTCTCAGGCGGTCTTTGCGGTCATCGAGGGGCGGCGCGCCGCGGCGGCCATCTTCGCCGCCAGCCGTTCGGCCGGGGGCGTGACATAGGTGTCCATGCGGGCGCGGATTTCGCGGATCTCGGGCTCGGTGCCGGTCGCCAGCCGCAGCGGCTTCGTCCCGTCGATCAGGTAGATCAGGCAATGGCAGTCGCCCGACGAGATGGACCGGGTGATGCCGACGCCGATGATCTGGTCGAGGTCGACTGTCGCAAGGACCTGACCCCGCCCCCGCGGATTGCGCGAGACAAAGCGGACCTCGTGCCTCAGACGGTCGACCTGCACCTCGGGACGGAAGCCGCGGGGTGACACCGACAGGCAAAGCCCCCCCAACACGCCCAGGACGCAGGTCAGGACCAGCTTCATGGTCAGCGCATCGCCCATGTAGATCGAGCCAGGCAGCAGCCACTGGGCGAAGGCGGCGAGAAGGAATGCCAATCCGAGGAACGTCAGCGACCATTCGACCAGCAGGTCGAGCGGCTTTTCCTGCATGTCCGCCGGGCGCAGCCTGAAACCCCAAGGCATCTCGATCTGCGCCAGAAGGGGCGTTTCGACGACATCGTCGCTTATTCGGCTGATCCTGTTCATCCCGCTTCGTCTGTGTCCCGTCCAGCCCCGATAGCCAGCAAAAGAGGCAACAATGAGACGCCTTGTATAAAGCCCGGTGGCGTGTATAAGCCCCCGGTCCGCCGCCGATCGTTTGACCGGCGCACCCTCTCGTGGACGGGAGCGGCGGATATCATGCCCGTCCTATGAAGTGCGCCCTGACAGAACTGGAGAAGACATGCCGCTTTACGAGCATGTGATGATCGCGCGTCAGGATCTTTCCAACACGCAGGCCGAAGGCCTCATCGAACATTTCGGCACGGTTCTCGCGGACAACGGCGGCAAGGTCGTCGAGAGCGAGTACTGGGGCGTCAAGACGATGGCCTACAAGATCAACAAGAACCGCAAGGGCCACTATGCCCTCATGCGCTCGGACGCGCCCGCGCCCGCCGTGCAGGAGATGGAGCGTCTCATGCGCCTGCACGAGGACGTCATGCGCGTCCTGACCGTGAAGGTCGACGAGCACGAGGAAGGCCCCAGCGCGCAGATGCGCAAGTCCGACGAACGCGAAGGCCGGGATGGCCGCCGCGAGCGCCGCTGAGAAGGAACTAGATCATGGCCGCAAAACCGTTTTTCCGCCGCCGCAAGGTCTGCCCGTTCTCGGGCGACGACGCGCCGAAGATCGACTACAAGGACACGAAGCTCCTGCAGCGCTACATTTCCGAGCGCGGCAAGATCGTCCCGTCCCGCATCACCGCCGTGTCGGCGAAGAAGCAGCGTGAACTGGCCCGCGCCATCAAGCGCGCCCGCTTCCTCGCCCTTCTGCCGTACACCGTGAAGTAAGGAGAGCACCCATGCAGGTTATCCTTCTCGAACGCGTGGCCAAGCTGGGCCAGATGGGCGAAGTCGTTTCCGTCAAGGACGGCTACGCCCGCAACTATCTTCTGCCGCAGAAGAAGGCCCTCTGGGCCTCGGAAACGAACATCAAGGCGTTCGAAGCCGACAAGGCCCAGCTCGAGGCGCGCAACCTCGAGACCAAGAAAGAGGCCGACTCGATGGCCGCCCGTCTCGACGGCCAGCAGTTCGTCCTCATCCGGCAGGCGTCCGATGGCGGCGCGCTCTATGGTTCGGTCACCACTCGTGACGCCGCCGACGCGGCGGCCGAGGCCGGCTTCACCATCGAGCGCCGGCAGGTCAACATCACGACCCCGATCAAGGAACTCGGCATCCACAAGGTTGGCATCACGCTGCACCCGGAAGTCGAAGCGACGATCGAACTGAACGTCGCGCGCTCGCCCGAAGAGGCCGAGCTTCAGTCCAAGGGCATCAACATCGCCGAGCAGGCGGCCGAGGAAGAGGCGCAAGCCGACGCCGAGATCGCCGAGCTGTTCGACGAGATCGGTGCCGCCGAGATGGACGAGCAGGACCGCGACGACCGCCGCCCGCGCGACGAGCGCGAGACGGACGACGACGCCTGAGACCGTCCGGAACAGAACGCGAAGGGCCGCCCTCGGGCGGCCTTTTGTTTTTATAGGCCGGCACGGGGCGCTTCGGCCTCCTCACGCCTTTCCGCCCTTGAAGTTGCCTTGTAGGCTGGCCCCATGTGCGGACGCTTTGCCATCACCCTGCCCGACGACGCCATGGCACAGCTTTTCGACGCCGTGCCGGCGAACGATCTGCCGCAAATCCCGAACTACAACGTCTGCCCCACGAACACCGTCCACACCGTCACCTCGGCCGACGGCCACCGCAGGCTCAGGCCGATGCGCTGGGGCTTCCTGCCGCACTGGTACAAGACGACCAGCGATGGCCCCCTCCTCATCAACGCCCGCGCCGAGACGATCGCCGAGAAGCCCGCCTTTCGCGCCGCCTGCCGCGAGCGGCGCTGCCTGATCCCGGCCTCGGGTTTCTACGAATGGACCAAGGACGAGGCCGGCAACCGCCTGCCCTGGTTCATCCATCCGGCCGAGGACGACCTCATCGCCTTCGCCGGCGTCTGGCAGGACTGGGAGCGCGGCGACGAGGCCTATACGACCTGCGCCATCGTCACGACCGAGGCGAATGCCCCGATGTCGCGCATCCACCACCGGATGCCCGTCGTCCTCGCCCGCGACGACTGGGCCAAGTGGCTGGGCGAGGACGGCAAGGGGGCTGCCAACCTGATGATTCCCGCTCCCGACGAGGCGCTGGCCTTCCACCGCGTCGATCCGCGCGTGAATTCGAACCGGGCGTCCGGTTCCGACCTCGTGGAGCCGCTGAGGGAACCCAACCCATCCTGACGCATTCCATTACCCGAATGTGATAAGGAGAGACGCCATGCCCCCGTCCCGCACCAATTCCTCGGCCGGTCCCGGATCGCCCGACGTCTTCGGTTTCTACGACGAGGACACCGGCAGCGTGCAATATCTCGTGGCCTGTCCCGCGACCCGGAAGGCCGCGACAATCGACGTGGTGCAGGGCTTCGATCCCCGCAGCGCCGCCACCGACGTCGACGCGGCCCGACACATCCTGCGGTTTGCCGAAAGCGAGGGCCTCGAGATCGAGTGGGTCCTCGACACCCACCCCCACGCCGATCACGCCATGGCCTCGGCATGGCTCGCCGCCGAGACAGGCGCACCGAACGCCATCGGCGAGAAGGTGGTCGAGATCGCCCGCCTCTGGCGCGACCTCTACAACCTGCCCGACGCCTTCGATCCGACACGCGATTTCGCACGCCTTTTCGCGGACGGCGACACCTTCGCCATCGGCACCCTGCCCGTCCGCGTGATGCTTTCGCCCGGCCATACGCTCGGCTCGATCACCTATGTCGTGGGCGACGATGCGGCCTTCGTGCATGACACCTTGATGCAGCCCGACGTGGGCACTACGCGCGCCGATTTCCCCGGCGGATCGGCCGAGGACCTGTGGGATTCCCTTCAGAAGATCCTCGCGCTGCCCGACGAGACGCGCCTCTTCGTCGGCCATGACTACGGGACAGGGGATAGGGCGCCTCAATGGGAGGCAACCGTGCGCGAACACCGCCGGCATAACGCGCACATCGGCGGCGGCGTGACGAAATCGGAATTCATCGAGACGCGTCAGGCGCGGGACAGGACGCTACCCCTGCCCGACAGGATGCTGCACGTCCTCCAGATGAACCTCCGCGCCGGAAAGGCTCCTCCGGCGGAGGGTGATGGTCACAGCTACCTGAGGATTCCGCTCAACCGGTTCTAGGGCTCGCGCAGGCTCAGGTACGGCGCAGCCGGATGACCACGTCGACCTTGGCGATCTCGGCGCCCTTGGGGGCCTGCGGCAGCCGCGCGATCTCCAGCTCCTCGGCCGGGGCGTCGACGAGGCGCGCATCCTCTTCCCAGTAGAAATGCGGATGATCGTCGGTGCGGGTGTCGAAATAGCTCTTCGAGCCGTCGACGGTGATCTCCTGCACCAGCCCCGCATCGCAGAAGGCGCGCAACGTGTTGTAGACGGTTGCGAGCGACACCGCGTCGCCGTGGTCCTGCGCGGCGGCATGAAGACCCTCGGCGGTGACGTGGCGCGGCTTGCCGTCGCCGATCAGCAACTCGGCCAGCGCCACGCGCTGACGCGTCGGACGCAACCCGGCCCGTCCCAGCCAGTCGGCGGAACGTTCCTTCGGTTTGCGGTTCAGGCGCATCGGGTCGGTCATCGCCTCCATATAATAAGCCTGAAGCCTCCGGTTCAATGCGTTTCCGCGCGAAGTCGCGGACATCCCGGGGATTTGTCTCCCCTTGCGCCACATTCGACCCCCCTGCTATGGGGCGTGCGACAGAACGGCAACAATACCGGAACGGAGCGCGCATGGCCGATTTCCCCACCTGCTTCGACAAGGACGCGCTGCTCGCCTGCGCGCGTGGAGAGCTCTTCGGTCCCGGCAACGCCCAGCTTCCCGCCCCGCCCATGCTGATGATGGACCGCATCACCGAAATCAGCGGAGACGGCGGCGAACACGGCAAGGGTCATGTCGTGGCCGAGTTCGACATCACCCCCGACCTCTGGTTCTTCGAGTGCCACTTCCCCGGCAACCCGATCATGCCGGGCTGCCTCGGGCTCGACGGCCTGTGGCAGCTTACCGGCTTCAACCTCGGCTGGCGGGGCTGGCAGGGGCGCGGATACGCGCTCGGCGTGGGCGAGGTGAAACTGACCGGCATGGTGCGGCCCGACCGCAAGATGCTGACCTACAAGGTCGATTTCACCAAGGCGATCCAGACCCGCCGCCTGACCATGGGCGTCGCCGACGGCATCGTCGAAGCGGACGGCGACGTCATCTACGTGGTGAAGGACATGAAGGTGGCGTTGAGCGAGACCTGAGCCCGACCAAGTCGTGGTGGCTTGACCGATAGGAAGCTGGCGTGTGTAACGTTGGCGGTCGGTGCCAGGTCAACGGCATCCTTTGTAGGCCGACTTGGGCGGTCGGTCCGTCAGGATCTAGCAGTGAACCTCTTAGAACTTCGCGAACGTCTCACCGGCCTGGGGATCCATCCGGACTCATACTCAATTGGATCATTCGATGACGATCGGCCTGCATTGCTGACGTTCGGAGGAAAATGGATCGTGTCAGTCTCTGAGCGTGGCGAATTCGGCGATTACCGCACGTTTGCTTCTGAAAGCGAAGCATGTGCATACTTCCTGCAGCAGATGGATGCGAAGACATTCCAACCAAAGATTGAGTGATGTCGTCGCGAGTTGGACCACCTGCGCGCCACCACGTCGTTCGTCATCCATCTCGCCCAGCACAATTCCAAATGATCCGCCCCACGCCGACCTAAGGCCAGCCACCGCCCCCTAACCGCTTGCCCCTCCGGCCCCGCCCGTCCTACATAGGCCCCGGGCGAAGAACGGGAGAGCAGCATGCGTCGCGTCGTCATCACCGGGATGGGCATCGTCAGCCCCATCGGCAACAACGTGGCCGAGGTCGAGGCCAGCCTCCGTGCGGGCCGGTCGGGCATATCCTTCCAACCCGAGTACGCCGAGAAGGGCTTTCGCAGCCAGATCGCGGGCGTTCCCGACATCGTGCTCGAGGATCATATCGACAAGCGCCAGATGCGCTTCATGGGTCCGACCGCCGCCTATGCCTACCTCGCCATGCAGCAAGCCATCGCCGACTCGGGGCTCGAGGAGACGGACATCTCGAACGAGATGACCGGCCTCGTCGCCGGCTCGGGAGGTCCGTCCACATCGAACTTCTTCGAAGCCCACCAAGCGGTGATCCAGAAAGGCGCGCCCAAGCGGATGGGACCGTTCATGGTCACGCGCTGCATGTCGTCAACCGTCTCGGCCTGCCTCGCTACGCCGTTCAGGATCAAGGGCATCAACTACTCCATCACCTCGGCCTGCTCGACCACGCTTCACTGCATGGGCAACGGGACCGAGCAGATCCAGATGGGCAAGCAGGACATCGTCTTCGCGGGCGGGGGCGAAGAGGTCGACTGGACCCTCTCCTGCCTGTTCGACGCGATGGGTGCCATGTCGTCCAAGTACAACGACACCCCCACCGAGGCCGCCCGCGCCTTCGACGAAAGCCGCGACGGCTTCGTGATCGGCGGCGGCGGCGGCATGGTGGTTCTCGAGGAACTGGAGCACGCCAAGGCGCGCGGCGCCAAGATCTACGCCGAGGTCACGGGCTACGGCGCCACCTCCGACGGCTACGACATGGTCGCGCCGTCTGGCGAGGGCGGCGAACGGTCGATGCGAATTGCCGCCTCGACGCTCGGCGATCGCACCGTGGATTACATCAACGCCCACGGCACCTCGACGCCCGTGGGCGACGTGACCGAGGTCGAGGCCGTGCGCCGCGTCTTCGGACAGGATCACGCGCCGATCTCGTCGACCAAGTCGATGACCGGGCATTCGCTCGGCGCCGCGGGCGTCCACGAGGCGATCTATTCGCTCATCATGATGGAAAAGGGCTTCATGGCGCCGTCGATCAACGTGCGCACCCTCGACCCCGCGATCCGCCCCGAAGAGATCGTGACGAAGACGACCGAGGCCGAACTCGACACGGTCATCTCGAACAGCTTCGGCTTCGGCGGCACCAACGCCACCGTTGCCATGTCCAAATACCACGGGTGATGCCATGGCCGACCTGATGACGGGCAAACGCGGACTGGTGATGGGGGTCGCGAACGATCACTCCATCGCCTGGGGCATCGCGAAGGCGCTACACGCCGAAGGCGCCGAACTCGCCTTCACCTATCAGGGCGAAGCCTTCGGCAAGCGCGTCGAACCTCTCGCGGCCAGTGTCGGATCCGACATCCTGATCGACGTCGACGTGACCGACGACGCCTCTCTCGACGAAGCCTTCAACGAGATCGCCGTGAAGTGGGGCAAGCTCGACTTTCTCGTCCACTCCATCGCCTTTTCGGACAAGAACGAACTCACCGGGCGCTTCATCGACACCAGCCGCCGGAACTTCCAGAACTCGCTGACCATCTCGTGCTACTCGCTGGTCGAGGTCGCCCGCCGCGCGCGTCCGCTGATGACCGAGGGCGGCACGATCCTGACGCTGACCTACATGGGCTCGAACCGCGTCCAGCCGAACTACAACGTCATGGGCGTCGCCAAGGCCGCGCTGGAAAGTGCCGTGCGCTATCTCGCCAACGACCTCGGGCCCGAAGGCATCCGCGTCAACGCAATCTCGCCCGGCCCGATGAAGACGCTGGCGGGGGCCGCCATCGGCGGCGCGCGCAAGACCTTCAAGACGACCGAGGCCAACGCGCCCCTCCGCAAGAACGCCACGCTCGAGGCGATCGGCGGCACCGCGGTCTATCTCTGCTCGGACTACGGCGCCTGCACCACCGGGGAGATCGTCCGCGTCGACGGCGGCTTCCATGTGCTGGGCATGATGCAGCCGGAAAGCTCCTGACGCCCGGTTGATCCGGGTCAACGCCTGACGGCTTGCAACCCTTTAGACTTCGCGCGTCAACCGAAAGGAGCGCGCGATGGACGGAACGGCGACCCAGACGAAGACCGAACCAGTGCAGGTGCCCGCCACCCTGCCCGGCCCAGTCTTCGAGAACGACGTCTATCCCTACGAGGACAGGCTCGACCTCAAGACCTACGAGGACGAGAAGGCCCGCCTCCAGGCCGAACTCCTGAAGGTCCAGATTTGGGCGCAGGAAACAGGCCAGAAGTTCATCGTGATCTTCGAGGGCCGCGACGCCGCCGGGAAGGGCGGCACGATCAAGCGGTTCATGGAGCACCTGAACCCGCGCCAGGCCCGCGTCGTCGCGCTGAACAAGCCCTCCGAGGAGGAGAAAGGCCAGTGGTTCTTCCAGCGCTACCTGACACACCTGCCGACGGCCGGCGAAATGGTCTTCTACGACCGCTCATGGTACAACCGCGCGGGCGTCGAGCGCGTGATGGGGTTCTGCGAACCCTCCGAGTACCTCGAATTCATGCGCCAGACCCCGGACCTCGAGAGGATGCTCGTCCGATCCGGCATCCGCCTGTACAAGTACTGGTTCTCGGTCACCCGGGACGAGCAGCGCCGCCGCTTCGCCTCGCGTGAGACCGATCCCCTCAAGCGCTGGAAGCTGTCGCCCATCGACAAGGCGTCGCTCGACCGGTGGGACGACTATACCGAGGCGAAGGAGGCGATGCTGTTCTATACCGATACCGCCGACGCCCCCTGGACCATCGTGAAGTCCGACGACAAGAAACGCGCCCGGCTGAACTGCATGAGGCACTTCCTGTCCTCGCTCGACTATCCCGGGAAGGACCTGAAGGTGGCCATGCCGCCCGACCCGCGCATCGTGGGGCGCGCGGACCATGTCCTGCACAAGACCGACCATATCCTGGCTACCGCGCTGCATCCCGATACCCGCAAGGCGCAAAGGACCTGAGCAGCCGAGGGGCTCAGCCCCCATTCCCGGGGGTGACGTCCGCGCGCGCCCAAGGTAAAGGACACTCCGCATCACGGAGTGACCCATGGCCCGCATCCTCATCACCAGCGCCATTCCCTACATCAACGGGATCAAGCACCTGGGGAACCTGGTCGGCTCGCAGCTGCCCGCCGACCTCTATGCGCGCTACATGCGCGCCCGCGACCACGAGGTGCTGTTCCTCTGCGCCACCGACGAGCACGGCACGCCGGCCGAGCTTGCCGCCGCCAAGGCCGGGATGCCTGTCGCCGACTACTGCGCCGAGATGCACGAGGTGCAAACCAGGCTCTCGGACGGCTTCCGTCTGTCCTTCGACAAGTTCGGCCGCTCCTCCTCGCCCCAGAACCATCTGCTGACCCAGCACTTCGCCGGCAAGCTGGCCGAGAACGGGCTGATCTCCGAGGTGTCGGAGAAACAGATGTACTCGAATGCCGACGGCCGCTTCCTGCCCGACCGCTATATCGAAGGCACCTGCCCCAACTGCGGATACGACCGCGCGCGGGGCGACCAGTGCGAGAACTGCACCAAGCAGCTCGACCCGACCGACCTGATCGAGCCACGCTCGGCCATTTCCGGTTCGACCGACCTCGAGGTGCGCGAGACGAAGCACCTCTACCTCAAGCAGCGGTCCCTGCGCGGCCAGTTGTCGGAGTGGATCGACTCGAAGACCGACTGGCCTGTCCTGACGACTTCCATCGCGAGGAAATGGCTCAACGACGGCGACGGCCTCCAGGATCGCGGGATCACCCGCGACCTCGACTGGGGCATCCCGGTGAAGAAAGGCGCCGAGGACTGGCCCGGCATGGAAGGCAAGGTCTTCTACGTCTGGTTCGACGCCCCCATCGAATACATCGCCTGCGCCAAGGAATGGTCCGACGCGCGCGGTGCGCCCGACGCCGAGTGGGAGCGCTGGTGGCGCACGGACAAGGGTGCCGACGACGTCCGCTATGTCCAGTTCATGGGCAAGGACAACGTCCCGTTCCACACGCTGTCGTTCCCGGCGACGATCATCGGCTCTGGAGAGCCGTGGAAGCTGGTCGACTACATCAAGTCGTTCAACTACCTCAACTACGACGGCGGCCAGTTCTCGACCTCGCAGGGGCGTGGCGTCTTCATGGACCAGGCCCTGTCGATCCTGCCCGCCGACTACTGGCGCTGGTGGCTTCTGTCGCATGCGCCCGAGAATTCGGACGCGGAATTCACCTGGGAGAATTTCCAGGCCAGCGTGAACAAGGATTTGGCCGACGTCCTCGGCAACTTCGTCAGCCGCGTCACCAAGTTCTGCCGCTCGAAGTTCGGTGAGGAAGTCCCGTCAGGCGGCGACTGGGGCGCCGAGGAAGACGCCCTCATCGCGCGCCTATCCGAAGGCGTCGCGCGCTACGAAGCGGCGATGGAGGCGATCGAGGTCCGCAAGGCCGCGGGCGAGTTGCGCGCGATCTGGGTCGCGGGCAACGAATACCTCCAGTCCGCCGCACCCTGGTCGGTCTTCAAGGACGACCCCGACCGCGCCGCCGCGCAGGTCCGCCTCGCCCTGAACCTGATCCGCGTCTACGCAGTCCTGTCGGCGCCCTTCATCCCCGACGCCGCAGGGTCGATGCTTTCGGCGATGAACACGCTCGATACCGACTGGCCGTCCGACATGCGCGCCGCGCTGACCGCTCTGCCGCCCGGCCACGCCTTCACCGTGCCCGAGGTGCTCTTCAAGAAGATCGCGGACGAAGAGCGCGAAGACTGGCAGACCGGCTTTGCGGGGCAGCGCTGACCCTTTTGCGGCACGACCGAGGCAGGTTCCCTTGGGTAAGTCCACCATGACGTCAAAAAATCGGCCCTTTGGTCTGCCAAGCCTCCCGTGCGAACGGGAACCTGTCGGAACGAGGGATGTCGATGCCACGAACGGTGATTCTCTGCGCCGCCTGCGCGGTGCGCGTCGTGCCGCCTCGCCGCGCGATGCCCGAGCACGAGGTGACCTGCCCGTCGTGCAAGGCGACGGACAGCCTCGCCCGGGTCCTCTCCGACGCCCGCAGCCATGCCACGCACCTCGCCAAGCGCGAATACGACCGGCGGATGGCCGAGGCGGGACGCGAGTTGACCTACCGCACTCCCACGCGGGTCCCGGAGAGGAGCCTTCGCTGGATCACGGGCACCCTGCCCTAGGCGGCGGGGCCGCGACATCCCGACGCAAGGGCGTTTCATCGGCTTTCGGGAGGCCCCATGTCAGGCCACTCTCCCGGCCATGACGAAAGCGGACCCGATGTTCGACCAGTATACCGATCCGCAGGACGGAACAGCCGTCGCTGCGACCGAAACCGCCGACGGCGCGCCCGACCGGCCGCTGCGTCCGGCTCTCTTCCGCGGCTGGCGTCGGCGGTGCCCGAATTGCGGCAAGGGCCCATTGATGAAGTCCTACCTCAAGATCCGCGACAATTGCCCGGTCTGTGGACAGGACCTGCACCACCACCGCGCCGACGACGGCCCCGCCTACCTGACGATCCTGATCGTCGGCCACATCATGGCGCCGGCGATCATCTGGGCGTTCACCACCTTCCGGCCCGAACCGATGGTCCTGGCCTCGACCTTCACCGTCGGCTGCGTGGCTCTGTCCCTCTACCTTCTGCCGCGCCTCAAGGGGGCGATCGTGGGCTTCCAGTGGGCCAAGAGGATGCACGGGTTTGGCGCAGCCTGACCCCATCCCCTCGATGGCGATCCGCGACGCGGCGACCGTCATCCTCGTCCGCGACCCCGCGACCTCGCCCCGCGTGCTGATGGGGCAGAGGGGCGCCACCGCCGCCTTCATGCCCGACAAGTTCGTGTTTCCGGGCGGTGCGGTCGATGCGGGAGACGCAACCGTCCCCCTTGCCGCCGGACCGGGGGAGGTCTGCCGGGCGCGCCTTGCCGGCGAGACGACGGGCGCCACGCCGGACCAGCTGGCCGCGGCCGCAGTTCGCGAGTTGTGGGAGGAGACGGGACAATGCCTCGGCCGCCCCGGCGAATGGTCCGACGCCCCCGACGACTGGAGCGGGTTCGCCGAGCGCGGCCTCGTCCCCGACGCCAGTCCCCTGTCGTTCTTCTTCCGCGCCCTGACGCCTCCCGGCCGGTCGCGCCGCTTCGACGCGCGCTTCTTCATCGCCGACGCGGCCGCCCTCGCCACTGATCCCGACGACTTCTCGCGGGCCGAGGATGAACTCATCCACCTGTCGTGGGTCCCTCTCGGCGAGGTCCGCGCGCTGAACCTGCCGTTCATCACGCGCGTCGTCCTCGCCGAACTCGCGCAGCACCTGCCCTCGACCGCCGCACCCGCTCGCGTGCCCTTCATCAGGAACGACGTGATCGACGGCCGCGTGATCTGGCTCTAGCCGACCAGCGCCGTGACGCCGAGGATCGACGCCGTCAGCACCGCCATCCCCAGAAGCTCGCGCGCCTTCAACGGCTCGCGGAACCAGAGCCAGCCCACCAGAAGCGAGAAGATCAGCTCGACCTGTCCAACGGCAAAGACGTAGGCCGCGTTCATCAGCGAGAAGGCCGCGAACCAGCTCCAGCTTCCCATCAGTGAGAAGACCGACACCAGCGAGGTCGTCCGCCACGCCGCCAGCGTCGCCCGGATTTGCCCCGGCTCGCGCCAGGCCAGCCAAACGCCCAGGGCGACGGTCTGCCAGAGAGCCACGACCGACAGGGTGACGCCGCCCGTCAGAACCGGATCGCCCGTGTCGAGCGCCAGGGTCGCACCCCGGTAGCACACCGCGGACAGCGCGAAGAAGACACCCGACAGAAGCCCGATCCCCGCCGCCCGGTTCAGAAGGCTTCCGCCCCCCGGTGGCCCCGACAGAAGAATGACACCGAAGAACCCGGCGGCAATGGCCGCGACGCCCGCCGCGCTCAGCCGGTCGCCCAGAAGGACAAACCCCACCAGCGCCGTCAGCATGACTTCGGTCTTCTTGAAAGTGATGCCGACCGCAAAGGCGCGCAGCCGGAAGAGGCTGACGGTGCAGATCGTGGCGAGGATCTGGAACAACCCGCCCGCCATGCCCCAGAGAAGGAAGGCGGGCGTCAGCGTCGGCCGCTCGGCCCCGGTCCAGATCCCCCAGAGCAAGGCGAGAAGGATGGCGATAGGCCATGACCACAGAAACCGCGCCCATGTGGCGGCGGCTGGACTGAGCGCTCCGCCCGTCAGCACCTTCTGCAACGCGAAGCGCAGCGTCTGCGCGGCGGCGGCGGCGATGGCGAAGAGGACCCAGGCTTCCATGAGCTACGGCCTAGCGACGGCGAGAGGAGCGTGAAACCGCAATCGGCCGGGTCTCACGCCTCGCGGCTGGCGGGAAGATCCGGCGCGGTCGCCGCGGGCGGCGCCAGGCTCAGCACGGCCGCGAGGTCCGCGACGAAAAGTGCGGCCCGCTCGCGCAGCGCGTCGTCGTTCCGGGCGCTGACGTCCATCGCCACCCCGCCCTCGACGGCGTCCGACAGACGCACCACCTGCGCCGGCCGCATCGCGCAGCCCTGAACCTCGTCCACGTCGTGAAGACGCGAGTGGACCGCGACCATCGTCTCGGGCTTCGTCTCGGCCTGCACGCGCTGAAGGACCATCCGCACGAGTTCCAGCCGGTCGGGCAGGAAGCACAGCACGACATCCGCGCGCCGCACCGTAGCCGAAATTGTCGCTTCGCGCTTCCAGGTCGGGCCGCTCAGCTTGCGCCCGGCGCGGTCGTCGGGATCGAAACCCGACACCATCCACCCCGCCGCCTGAAGCGCCTCGGCCCAGCGCATGCCCCGCGCGCCCAGTCCGACGATCGCTGCGTGGCCGCTCATTGCGCGGCCTGCGGTGTCATCCGCAGCTCGCCCAGGTCATATCCGTTGAACGCCAGGACCTCGCGCGCGGCGGTGAGCCGGTCGGGCGGGATCTGCGGGTCGCGGTTCAGGATCCACCCCGCCCGCCCCGAGGGCACTCCCACGACCGCGGTGCGATAACCCTCGTCGACCCACAGCACCCAATAATCCGCGGCCACCGGCACGCCCTGCAACCGCACTTTCAGCCGACCCGGACCGGCCACTGTCGCCGAGCCGGTGATGACCTTCGCACCGCCGTCGGTGTCGCAGGCGTTCCGCACGCTCAAGACCCCCGGACCCGCCGGCCCATAGTCGGCGCGCGTGTTGCGGCAGCCGGCCTGGAACGGCACCGGAAAGCTCGCGATCTCGTACCACGTCCCCACATAGCGGGCGGGGTCGAAGACCGCCATCGAGGTCATCGGCACCGCCGTGTCGCGGTAGGCGCCCCCGGCGCAGGCGGCCATGAGGAGGGTGAGGCAGGCAAGCAGCGTTCGTTTCATTCAATGCACATGGTCTGCGGCAGGCCCGAACCGGACAATACCTGGTGGCAGCCGTAGAACGGCTCGATGGGGGAACAGGTACGCGACCGTGCAAGGCACAGCCCGTCGCAGTCGTCGGCAGAGCGGCATGTCTTGTTGGCGTCCGGCATCGCGCGATAGCAGACGTAGGATGTCTTGGACGACGTCAGACCCCAGCGTCCGCCAGCGCGTTCGCAGTCGGTCCGCGCTCCTGCCATGACGTCCGGAATCGTGCTGTCGCCCTCGGCTGGCAACGCCCCGTCCTCCTGGCAGGCCACCAACGTCAGAACGCAGAAAAGAACCGTCGAAATGCGACGGATCGCAGACATGCCTGGCCTCCCCTGGCTCCCCCTTGTCACAACCCTAGAAAGACCGCGGCGACCGGGCAAGCCGGGCGAAGGTCAGAAGGGCATGGGGTGAGCCCGGTGTGCTTTCGAAACCTCATCCAGCACGTCCCGGCCAAGGGTGACGTCGAGCCCGGCGAGGATCCGGTCCAGTTGCTCCAGCGTCGAGGCCCCGAAGATCGGTATGGTCGGGAAGGGCCGCTGCACCGTCCAGGCCAGCGCCATGTGGACGGGATCCAGACCATGACGCGCGGCGATGTCGAGGTAGGCCGCGACCGCCCCCTCGGCCCGGTCCGACTTCCGCCCGCCAAGGTTGCCGTTGATCGCCATGCGCGATCCCTCGGGCACCTGGCCCTGGTACTTCCCCGTCAGGTAACCCGCGCCAAGGGGCGAGAACGCCAAAAGCGTCACGTCCTCCTGATAGCCGACCTCGGCCATGTCGGTGTCGTAGTGCCGGCAGAGCAGCGAATACTCGTTCTGGATCGAGGCGACCCGAGGTCCGCCCGTCGCCTCGGCCGCCTCGTTCCACCTGATCGTGCCCCAGGCGCTTTCGTTCGACAGCCCGAAGGCGCGGATCTTGCCCTCGCGCACGAGGTCGCCCAGCACCTCCATCACGGCGTGCATGTTGTCGAGGATCTCGGCCCGCGGCGGCTGCTCGCTCGGATCGAAGCCCCAGTTGCGGCGGAAGTGGTAATGCGCCCGGTTCGGCCAGTGGAACTGGTAGAGGTCGACGTAATCCGTCCTCAGCCGACGCAGAGACGCCTCCAGCGTCTCGCGTACCGTGTCCGGCCCGATCCCCCGGCCCTCGCGCAATTCCGACCTTATGCCCGCGTGCTTCGTCGCGATCACCCATCGGTCGCGCGACCCGCCCTTTGCGATCCAGTTGCCGATGATGGTCTCGGTCAGCCCCGCCGTCTCGGCACGGACCGGGTTCACGGGGTACATCTCGGCGGTGTCCATGAAGGTGATGCCGGCATCCAGCGCGCGGTCGATCTGCGCATGCGCCACGGCCTCGCCCGTCTGCGTGCCCCAGGTCATCGTGCCAAGGCAATGATCGGTGACGGCGATCTCCGTCCGCCCGAGTGTCACGGTCTTCATGCTGTCCCCGTCCGCTGTCGTTCGCGCCAAGTGCTAACGGCTGGGACGGGGATGGCAACCCTGTCCGGCGTCAGGGTCGGACGTAGGCGTAGCCCTGTTCCTGCAACTCGATCAACCGCACGACGCCCGACGGGACCACCGTGGCCTCGCTCATCAGGGGAACGGCGTGTCCGGCCTTCTTCTCCATCCCCGCGAGCGTGTTGCCGCAGGCGGCGAAGGTGATGTTCTCCATCTCCAGCGACATGGCCGAGATCCGGTCCTTCACCGGGCTCGACTCCTCGACCAGCATCTTGAGGCCGGGACCGTAGGTGACCATCTCGATGACGACCTCGTCGCCCTGCCCGGCATAATAGGCGGCGATGTTCTGGGCGTTGTTCAGCGCCATGTTCATCACCTGGGGGTCGTCCTGGTCGACGTGGATGGCGACGTGATGTGTCTGGCCCTCGGCCAATGCGCCGAAGGGCAGCAGCATCAGCACGGCGGCGGTGGCGATCGGTTTCATGGATGTCCTCCCGTTATGTCGTCCGGCCAGACTACCGGCTTTGGCCGGGCTGTCACGCATTCACGACATGGAATGGAAGAATGTGAGAATGCCACGCCCGGCCTATTGAGAACAGAACGGGAACGAACTAACGTTCCACCCATGCCCGACGCCGCAGACGCCGCCCTCATCCTCGCCCAGACGCGCAAGAAACGCCGCAGCCTCCCGCCGGTGCGGTTCCTGGGCGATCTCGCGCTCGACCGGACGCGGGTTCACGAGGTCTGCGGCGGCGCGCGGCGGCGCATGGCGCTGATGGTCGCGGGCGCGATGGAAGGCACGGTGTTCTGGATCAAGCCGTCGTGGATGCCGGGCCAGATCAACCCCGAGGGGATGCTGTCCCTCGCCGACCCGTCGCGGTTCATCTTCATCTCGCCCATCCGGCCCGAGGATCTGCTCTGGACGATGGAGGAATCGCTGCGCGCGGGACTCGTCTCGCTGGTGGTCGCCGACCTGCCGCATCCGCCTGGCCTCACCGCCGTGCGCCGCCTGCACCTCGCCGCCGAGACGGGGGCCGAGGAAGGCAAGGTTGCACCTCTCGGGCTGATCCTCACGCCGGGCGACGGCGGGGCGCCGGGGGTCGAGACGCGCTGGTCGATGCGGCCCGCCCACGGCGAGAACGGGCGCGAAGCCTGGCGGCTGGCCCGTCTGCGCGCCCGGATGCAGCCCGAGGCGCGCTGGACGGTCGAAGGGACGAAGGAGGGGCCGCGCCTCTCCCCCGCCCAGGCTTGAGCCTTACTGGGCCGCGGCCGCAGCGTTCGCCGCTTCCAGCGCGGTCCAGCCCGCAGTGAAGCCCGACAGCGACATCGTCAGGTCGACCGTCTCGTCCGGCGCTGCGGCTGGGACGATGATGACCTTGGCGGTCGTGCCGCGGCGGAAGGCGTCCAGATCCTCCTGGGTGAAGCCCAGCCGCGAGAAGCAGCCCATCCGGCTGCAGAACGAATAGGGATAAACCTTCGCCTGCGCGGCATCGACCGCCAGACGCAGGTTCGCCGTCAAGAGCGTCTCGAGCGGGGTGATCGCGGTCGCGCCCGCCACGGCCTGTCCCCCTGAAGGAACCGTGAAGAGGCTGAACTCGGCGACCGAGTTGCCGGCCGCGTCCTCCAGAAGCTGGTAGAGCTGGCAAGGATCCTTGCCGTCCTCGGTCTTCACGCAACGCATCTGCCACGCGCCGAACTCCTCGGCGACATAGGTCGAACCCACGCCCCCGTCCTCGGACTGGCCAAGCGACAGCCCGTCATCCGGCGTCACGGTCTGGCCCGCCTCGGGGGCGGCCGGCGCGTCAGCCGGGGCTTCGGCCGGCGCATCCGCCGGGGCTTCGGCGGGGGCCTCGGGTGCGGGGGTCGTCGCGTCCTGCGCGACGGCGAAAAGGGGAAGCGAAACGCTCAACGTGGCGGCCGTCAGAAGGGCGCCGATCCGGGTCAGTGAACTCATCTTGTCCTCGACTGCAAAGGTTTGCCCCGCGTTTATCACGGCGGCGACGGCTTGTCAGGGGCACCCCCGGGGAAGGGCGGCGGGTGATTGCCGGGCGTTTCGCCCGGCCTTGCGCGCGCCACCTTTACATCGCGCCGCAAGCCGTTGAACACAAACGACAAAAGAAAAAGGGTCCTGACGGACCCTTTTTCTCTTCACTCCCTGCCGGACTGGCCGACTATTGATATTTGATGCGAGGCTAAGGGCAGATTTCCGACCCGTCAACAGGATTCGGATCACATTTTTCGGTTACTCCTCCGATGGTTGAGGGGACAAGCCGCAGCTTCCTTGACGCCGACAAGCGAAAAAGGCCGCGCCTTTCGGCGCGGCCAGTCAACAGGGAGGAAGTGCGCGCCGCCGGACGGACTGCCCGATGCGCGCAGGTGCAGACTGGCACATATTGGTTAACCGGGTATTCTCGCCCGGCATTCAAAACGAACCTCGGGGACGGGCATTGTGACGGACACCATCTTCATCGGCGGCGGCGGACCGGATTACGCGACCCCGCAGCAGCTTCTCCTCAAGTACGCCAACCGCCACGGCCTCGTCGCGGGCGCGACCGGCACCGGCAAGACCGTGACGCTCCAGATCATGGCCGAGAGCTTTTCGGCGAACGGCGTGCCCGTCTTCCTCGCCGACGTGAAGGGCGATCTCTCGGGCCTCGCCCGCGCCGGCAGCCCCGACGCCAAGCTCCACGACGCCTTCACCAAGCGCGCGGCCACCATCGGCTTTGCCGACTACACCTACGACGCCTTCCCCGTCACCTTCTGGGACATCTTCGGCGAACAGGGCCATCCCGTCCGCACCACCGTCTCCGAGATGGGTCCGCTCCTCCTCGCCCGCCTCCTTGAACTCTCCGAGGCGCAGGAAGGCATCCTCAACATCGCCTTCCGCGTCGCCGACGAGGAAGGCCTCGCCCTTCTCGACCTCAAGGACCTCCAGTCGATGCTCGTCTGGCTGGGCGAGAACCGCGAGACCGTCTCGCTCCGCTACGGCAACATCGCCACCGCCTCCGTGGGCGCCATCCAGCGCCAGCTTCTCGTGCTCGAGAACCAGGGCGGCGCGCAGTTCTTCGGCGAGCCCGCGCTCGATCTCTCGGACATCATGCGCACCGATATCGACGGGCGCGGCCGCATCAACATCCTTGCCGCCGACAAGCTGATGTCCTCGCCGCGCCTCTACGCCACCTCGCTCCTCTGGCTTCTCTCCGAACTCTTCGAAGAGCTCCCCGAGGTCGGCGACCCCGACAAGCCGAAGCTCGTCTTCTTCTTCGACGAGGCCCACCTCCTCTTCGAGGACGCCCCCAAGGCGCTGGTCGACAAGGTCGAGCAGGTCGCCCGCCTGATCCGCTCGAAGGGCGTCGGCGTCTACTTCGTCACCCAGAACCCCGACGACGTGCCCGAAGACATCCTGGGCCAGCTCGGCAACCGCGTGCAGCACGCGCTCCGCGCCTTCACGCCCAAGGACCAGAAGGCCCTGAGACAGGCGTCCGAGACCTATCGCGCCAACCCCCGCTTCTCGACCGAACAGGCGATCCGCGAAGTCGGCACCGGCGAGGCCGTGACCTCGATGCTCGAAGCCAAGGGCGCCCCCGGCATCGTCGAGCGCACGCTGATCCGCCCGCCCTCGTCGCAGCTCGGCCCCATCACGCCCAGCGAGCGCCGCGACGTCCAGAATGCTTCTCCGGTCGCCGGCAAGTACGACAAGCTGATGGACCGCGAGAGTGCCCACGAGATCCTGACGAAGCGCGCCGGCGACGCCGCGCGCCAGGCCGAGGAGGCCGAACGCGCCGAAGCCGAGGCCGAGGAGCAGGAGCGCGAATACAAGCAGGCCCGCCGCTATGAAGCCGACCGCGTCGGCCGCTCGACCTCACGCTCCACCCGCTCGGACGGCGTCGGCGACAAGATCACCAAGATGGTCGTGCGCGAACTCACCGGCACCACCGGCCGCCGCATCGTGCGCGGCATCCTGGGCGGGCTCTTCAAAGCCAAGTGACGCCATCCCGCAACCTTTTGGTTGCCAATCCCACGCCCCGCGCTAGATTGGCAACCAGGAGGTTGCACAATGCAGGACACAATCGAAAAATCCGTCTGGATCGACGCCAAGCCCGACGACGTCTGGCAGGCCCTCGCCGACGCGGGCGAGTTCGGCACCTGGTTCCGAGCCCGCTTCGACGGCCCCTTCGAGGAAGACCGCGTCCTCGGCGCCGAGATCACCTCTCCCGGGCACGAAGGCCTGCGCTTCTGGGTCCGGCCCGTCGTCATCGACCGGCCCACCCGCTTCGCCTTCGACTGGCCGCTTGACGAAAAGGCCGACGACAGGGACCCGTCGACGGCGCTCACCACCCGCGTCACCTGGACGCTCACCGAGGAGAACGGCGGCACCCGCGTCACCGTCATCGAGTCCGGCTTCGCCGCGCTTCCGCTCGAGGTCGCCGAGCGCAAGCGCCCGGACAACGAAGGCGGCTGGGAGATCCAGTGCGCCAACCTCAAGGCCCATGTCGAGGCCTGACCCGGCCGCCATCTTCGCGGCCCTGGGCGACCCGACCCGGCTGATGCTCCTCGACCGGCTCGGCGGCGGCGAGCAGCCCCTCGCCGCCCTCGCGCAGGGCACGGACATCTCGCGTCAGGGGATCGCCAAGCATCTCGCGGTCCTCGAGGCTGCGGGCCTCGTCGTCTCGCACACCAGCGGACGCGAGCGCCGCTTCCGCCTCCGCGACGGCGGCATCACCTCGGCCCAGGACCACCTCGCCCGCATCGCGCGCGGATGGGAGGATACCCTCGCCCGCCTCAAGGCCCACGTCGAACGCTGACCCCGCGCCCGCCTCTGGCGATCCACGTCCTATCGTGGCAAGACAGCCGGGACAGCGAACGGGGGACGAAGATGGCATTCGGCAAGGGACATCACCTCAGCCTGGTCGACGGCTCGGCCTTCATCTTCCGCGCCTACCACGCGCTGCCGCCGCTCACGCGCAAGTCCGATGGCCTGCCGGTCGGTGCGGTCTCGGGCTTCGTCAACATGATCTGGAAGATGATCGAGGACAATCGCGGCCCCGACGCGCCCACCCATGCCGCCGTCGTCTTCGACAAGGGCTCGCACACCTTCCGCAACGAGATGTACGACCTCTACAAAGCCAACCGCGAGGCGATGCCCGAAGACCTGCGCCCGCAGATCCCGCTGACCCGCGAGGCGACGCGCGCCTTCAACCTCGCCTGCCTCGAACAGGAAGGCTTCGAGGCCGACGACATCATCGCCACGCTCGCCTGCAAGGCCCGTGACGCGGGCGGGCGCGTGACCATCGTGTCGTCCGACAAGGACCTGATGCAGCTCGTCGGCGACGGGGTCGAGATGTATGACGCCATGAAGAACGCCCGCATCGACCGCGAGGGGGTGCTCGAGAAGTTCGGCGTCTACCCCGAGCGCGTCGTCGACGTGCAGGCGCTGGCCGGCGACAGCGTCGACAACGTGCCCGGCGCGCCCGGCATCGGCATCAAGACCGCCGCCCTTCTCATCAACGAATACGGCGACCTCGAAACGCTTCTTGAACGCGCGGAAGAGATCAAGCAGCCGAAACGCCGGCAGGTGCTGATCGACCATGCCGACCAGATCCGGCTGTCGAAGAAACTCGTCAGCCTCGATTGCGAGATGGACCTCGGCTACGACCTCGACACGCTCGAGGTGAAGGAGCCGGTCGCCGACGACCTCCTCGCCTTCCTCGGGCAGATGGAATTCCGCACCATCACCCGCCGCGTGGCCGAGAAGCTCGGTGTCGAGGTGCCCGCCGTCGCCGAGACCCAGCCCGCCGCCTCGGGCGGCCTGCCGGACGACTCGGCCGACGCCAGCCTGCCCGGTGCGCCCGACCTGCCCTTCGACGCGAAGAACTACACCTGCGTCACGACCGCCGCCGAGCTTCAGGCGTGGATCGACAAGGCCCACGCCACCGGCTGGATCTCGGTCGATACCGAGACGACGAGCCTCGACGAGATGAAGGCCGAACTCGTCGGAATCAGCCTCGCCGTCGAGGCGGGGCACGCGGCCTACGTCCCCCTCGCCCACCGCGAGGAAGGCGGCGTCGGTCTCTTCGGCTCGGACGAGCTGGCGCCGAACCAGATGCCGCTTCCCGAATGCCTGGCACGTCTCAAGCCGCTGCTGGAAGACCCCGCCGTCCTCAAGATCAACCACAACGCCAAGTACGACGTGAAGGTGCTGGCGCGTTACGGCATCCGCATGGCTCCCATCGACGACACCATGCTGATGAGCTACGCGCTTCACGCCGGGCTGCACAACCACGGCATGGACGAGGTCAGCGAGCGCTACCTCGGCCACAATCCCATCGCCATCAAGACGCTGATCGGCTCGGGCAAGGCGCAGCGCACCTTCGACGCGGTCAAGATCGACGACGCCGTAACCTATGCCTCCGAGGACGCCGACGTCACGCTCCGGCTCTGGCAGACGTTCCGCCCCCAGCTTCACGTCGCGCGGGTCGCCACGGTCTACGAGACGCTGGAACGCCCCCTCGTCGCCGTCCTGACCGACATGGAAATGGCGGGCGTCAAGGTCGACAAGTCCGTCCTGTCGCGCATGTCGAACGCCTTCGCCCAGAAGATGGCCCAGCTCGAGGACGAGATCTACGAAGCCGCCGGCCAGAAGTTCAACGTGGGCTCGCCCAGCCAGGTCGGCGACATCCTCTTCGAGGTGAAGGGGCTGCCGGGCGGCAAGAAGGGCAAGACCGGCAAGTATTCGACCCCCGCCGACGTGCTGGAGGACCTGGCGACCGAACATGCCCTGCCCGGTCTCATCCTCGACTACCGCCAGGTCCAGAAGCTCAAGTCGACCTACACCGACGCGCTTCAGGACCACGTCAACGCCGAGACGGGACGCGTCCACACCTCCTATTCCATCGCCGGCGCGAACACGGGCCGCCTCGCCTCGACCGACCCCAACCTCCAGAACATCCCGATCCGCACCGAGGAAGGCCGCCGCATCCGCGAGGCCTTCGTGGCGACGCCCGGCCACACCCTCGTCAGCCTCGACTATTCCCAGATCGAGTTGCGCATCCTCGCCCATACCGCCGACATTCCGGCTCTGAAGGAGGCCTTCCGCGAGGGCCAGGACATCCACGCCGCCACCGCGTCCGAGATGTTCAGCGTCCCCCTCGACGAGATGACCCCCGACATCCGCCGCCAGGCCAAGGCGATCAACTTCGGCGTCATCTACGGCATCTCCGGCTGGGGTCTCGCCCGCAACCTCCGGATCCCGCGCGACGAGGCGCAGGCCTTCATCGACCGCTATTTCGAGCGATTCCCAGGCATCCGCACCTACATGGACGACACCATCGCCTTCGCGCGCGAGCACATGCACGTCCGCACCCTCTTCGGCCGCCGCATCAACACGCCCGAGATCAACGCCAAGGGCCCGACCGCCGGATTCGCCCGTCGCGCCGCGATCAACGCGCCGATTCAGGGCACCGCCGCCGACATCATCCGCCGCGCCATGATCCGGATGCCCGACGCCATCGACGGTCTGCCGGCGAAAATGCTCCTGCAAGTCCACGACGAACTGCTCTTCGAAGTCGAGGAAGGCGCGGCCGACGACCTCATCGCCATCGCCAAGCGCGTGATGGAGGGCGCCGCCCACCCCGCCGTCCGTCTCGACGTCCCGCTCATCGTCGATGCGGGGCGCGGCGCGAACTGGGCCCTGGCCCACTAGACCGTCCGATCACATTTTAGTCACAGTCTCCACACGTTCTTGACAGAATCTGCACGGGCGCTGCACAAAGGAGCGTGTGTTTTAACAGGGGTTGGGTAACCAGTACTTTCGTGCTTTTTTGAGTGAAATCCATTTTCGACGGCCCGCCTCCGTGAGGGCGGGCCGTCTTCTTTCGCGGGCTTGCCAAACGCTCGCCTCCCCCGCCTTAATGCACGCATGAAAAGTGGCACACGGCCCGTGAAGGGCACGCGCAAGATGATCGCGAACATGACGCCCGTGCTCCAGCCCGGCACCTACGTGTTCTGCACCATGCTCAACACCGAGGACGCCACCGCCGCCGCGACCCTCGCCCTCGCCACCTTCGCCGAGGACGAAGGCATGTCGCTCGTCCTCGAAAAGTCCGAGGCCGATCGCCTGGGCCTCTCCTACGGCGAGAAGATGCGGCGCATCACGCTGATGGTTTACTCCTCGGTCTCGGGCGTCGGCCTCACCGCCGCCGTCGCGGGCGAACTCGCGCGCCACCGCATCCCCGCCAACGTCGTCGCCGCCACCCAGCACGACCACGTCTTCGTCCCGAAGAAACACGCCGACCGCGCGCTGGATGCGCTGCGCGTGCTCCAGGCCCGCGCCCGCGACGGGCAGGACGAGTTCACGGACGCGGACTGACCCGCCGTCCGAAGACCGACACCAGAACCATCGCGATCACCGCCCCGCCCGCGTTGAAGCAGAGGTCGAGCGCGGTGTTGTAATAGCCGCCGACGTTCGTATCGGGCACGGCCAGCACCGCCGTGAACTCGATGATCTCGTTCAAGGCACCCAGCCCCATGGCCGCGAAGGCGGGATAGGTGGCGGCGGTCCAGGTGCCGCGCGTCTCGGGGAAATGCCGCGTCAGAAGGTGATGCAACACCCAGGCCGTCACGCCGAACCCCCAGGCGTGGACCACCTGGTCGTACTTCAGGATGAAGACCTCTCCGCTCTCGATCAGCGGCAGAAGGCGCAGGTTGTAGAGGACCGATCCATCCACCGGCACGCCGCCCCCCGCCATGTGCGCCAGCCCCCAGAGCGACAGCGCCCAGAGCATCGCGGGCGGATACTCGGCCGCCCTCAGCGAAAAGGCGACGAGTCCGATCAGGATCGCCATCGTCACGATGTAGACGACGAACTCGTAGTTGCCGATCGACAGGAACCAGACCGTGAACCCAAGCACATAGGCGAGGGTGAAGAGTCCCACGGTCTTTTCTGCCGGTGTGGGGGCGAAACGGGCCATGCGCGGCATCTGACGGGTGAGATGCGGCCTTTGCAAGCCTGGCGTCAGGTCGGCCTTCGAAAGGCGCTCAGGCGTGTCGTTCCTGCTTGGAGGCGGCGATCACGCAGGGCAGCAGGGTGTCGACGCACAGGGGCTTCGAAAAGCTCGCGACCACCTTCGGCATGTTCCGGAAGGTCGAGGTCGTGCGCTCGTCGGTGCTGATCGTGATGACGGGCACGTTCCGCGCCATGAGGTCGGCGACCGCCATGTGCGACCGCAAATCCGTCATCTTCAGATCGATGATCACAGCACTTGCATGGGTCGGCACACCGTCGGCCTCGTAATTGTGACCGAGGATCGTGCCCATGCCGACGGACTCGAGCGCATCCTGGATGTCCAGCGACAGTATCTCGTCGCTCGCCATCAGGGCGACCATCTTCCTGAGATCCGTGCCTGTTCGTACCGTCTTGTCCGTGGGTGTCATGGCAGCCTCCATCCATGACAATGACATACGAATTTCGAAAACAATAGCGAAATCAGTACCTTAGTTGAGTAGTTTAGGCCTTCGGCTGAGTCTGCTCAGAGGAAGGAGTTGAGGGGGAGAGGGAGAATGAAACTTTTCAGCTCATTGTGTGTTTTGAGTAAGTCCGCATGAGCATGGAGGTTTGCGTTGGACGGCGGTGGAGACAAACGGATGGAGCGGCTGCAGGTGATGGTCACCGATTCAGAGCTTCGCGCGCTCGACGATTTCCGGTTCGAGACTCGGATGCCGAGCCGGGCGGCCGCTGTCCGCGAATTGCTTCGGCGGGGTCTGGAAGCAGAGGGCTATTTCTCGAAGGCGAGCGGTGGCGAGGCCTCGACCAGCTTCGGCGTGCTGAACCAGAAGCATAGCTAAGGCCATCGCCCGGAGGATCCGCGCTTCCGGCAGCGGCGTATCGCCCCTTTCCCCTGCAACACCCGTATTCTATGACACCGCCCAAGCCACAGGGGGCATGTCATGGAAGAACCCGCGATCACCGAAGACCTCGTCGCCGGCCACGGGCTGAAGCCCGACGAATACGCGACCATCCTTCAGATCATCGGGCGCGCGCCGACCTTCACCGAACTCGGCATCTTCTCGGCCATGTGGAACGAGCACTGTTCCTACAAGTCCTCCAAGAAGTGGCTCCGCACCCTGCCGACGACCGGCCCCCAGGTCATCTGCGGCCCGGGCGAAAACGCGGGCGTCGTCGACATCGGCGACAACCAGGCCGTCATCTTCAAGATGGAAAGCCACAACCACCCCTCCTACATCGAGCCTTACCAGGGCGCGGCAACGGGCGTCGGCGGCATCCTCCGCGACGTCTTCACGATGGGGGCCCGCCCCATCGCCGCGATGAACGCGCTTTCCTTCGGCGAGCCGTCGCACCCGAAGACGAAGCGTCTCGTTTCGGGCGTGGTCGAGGGCGTCGGCGGCTACGGCAACGCCTTCGGCGTGCCAACGGTCGGCGGCGAGGTCCGCTTTCACCGCGCCTACAACGGCAACTGCCTCGTCAACGCCTTCGCCGCCGGATTGGCTGACGCAGACAAGATCTTCTACTCGGCCGCCTCGGGCGTCGGAATGCCCGTCGTCTACCTCGGCGCCAAGACCGGCCGCGACGGCGTCGGCGGCGCCACGATGGCCTCCGCCGAATTCGACGACACGATCGAGGAGAAGCGCCCGACCGTTCAGGTCGGCGACCCCTTCACCGAGAAGCGCCTGCTCGAAGCCTGCCTCGAACTCATGGCCACCGGCGCCGTCATCTCGATCCAGGACATGGGCGCCGCCGGCCTCACCTGCTCGGCGGTCGAGATGGGCGACAAGGGCGGTCTCGGCGTCCGTCTCAACCTGGATGCCGTCCCGCAGCGCGAGACGGGGATGACCGCCTACGAGATGATGCTGTCCGAAAGCCAGGAGCGGATGCTCATGGTCCTCCGCCCCGAGAAGGAGGCCGAAGCAAAAGCGATCTTCGACAAGTGGGATCTCGACTTCGCCATCGTGGGGGAGACCATAGCCGAGGACCGCTTCCTGATCGTCCACGGAAACGAGACCAAGGCCGACCTGCCCCTGTCCAAACTCTCGTCCACCGCGCCCGAGTACGACCGCCCCTGGGTGCCGACGCCCGCACCGACGCAATACCGACGCGATACCGACGTGATACAGATGGACCCGATCGAGGCGCTTAAGGCCCTCATCGGCTCCCCCAACTACGCCCGCAAGCAGTGGGTGTGGGAGCAGTACGACAGCCAGGTCATGGCCGACACCGTGCGCACACCCGGCCTCGGCGCGGGCATCGTCCGCGTCCACGACACCGGTAAGATGCTGGCCTTCACCTCGGACGTAACCCCTCGTTATGTAGAGGCGAATCCCGTCGAAGGCGGCAAGCAGGCGGTGGCCGAGGCCTTCCGCAACCTCTGCGCCGTGGGCGCCACGCCGCTCGCTGCGACGGACAACCTCAACTTCGGCAACCCCGAAAAGCCCGAGATCATGGGCCAGCTCGTCGGCGCCATAAAGGGCATCGGCGAGGCCTGCGAAGCCCTTGATATGCCTATCGTTTCCGGCAACGTCTCGCTCTACAACGAGACCGACGGAACAGGCATTCTGCCCACTCCCACCATCGGCGCCGTGGGTCTCATCGCCGCCCCCTCCGACCTGATCGCCGGGGTCGCGCAGGACGGCGACCTCCTCCTCCTCGTAGGCACCACCGAAGGCCACCTCGGCCAGTCCGCCCTCCTCGCCGAAGCCTTCGGCCGCGAAGAGGGCGACGCCCCCCGCGTCGACCTTGCCGCCGAGCGCCGCAACGGTGAATTCGTGAGGCAAAACAGTGCCTTGATCCGCGCCGCCACCGACCTTTCCGACGGCGGCCTCGCCCTCGCCGCCTTCGAGATGGCCGACGCCGCAGGCACCGGCGTCACCCTCGCCGACGCCTCCATCCCCACCCTCTTCGGCGAGGATCAGGCCCGCTACCTCCTCGCCTGCGCCCCCTCCGACCTCGACGCCCTGACCGCCGCCGCAACCAAGGCCGGCGTCCCCCTCTCCCATGTCGGCCACTTCGGCGGTAAAGCATTGAAGTTCGGTGACAAATCCGCTCCGATGGCCGACCTCTCGCATCTCTACCGCACCGCCTTCGAGGCCGCCGTCGGATGATGGGCCGCGCGGTCGACCTCAAGTCCTGGCCGCGGGCCGAGCAGTTCCGCCTCTTCCGGACCTATGCCCGTCCCCACTACGCCATCACCACCCGTATAGTCGTCTCGCGCCTCATGGCCGAACACGGCGAGCGCAACCTCTCCCCCTTCCGCACCACGCTCCATGCCATAGGCGCGGGCCTCCACGCCGTCCCCGAGCTTCGGATGCGCTTCAAGGGCGACAAGGTAAGGCTCTACGACCGCCTCCTCCTCTCCCCCACCATCCCCTTGGAAAACGGCGACTTTCGCTACACCTACATGGCCTGGAACCCCGACCGCGCCCGCTTCGACCGCCACGCCGCCGAGAAGATCGAGGAGGTCCGCGCCGGCGTCCCGCTCAACGCCAATGACGGCACGGTCGAGGACGTGGCCTACCTGTCGTGCCTGCCCTGGCTCGACTACACCTCCCTCGACAACGCGCTCCCCGGCTCCGACGACTGCATCCCGCGGGTGTCCTGGGGAAAGATCGTGCCGAAGGGCGACGGCCACGACATGGCGATGACGCTTCAAGTTCACCACGCGCTCGTCGACGGCCTCCAGGTAGCGCGCTTCTTCGAGGCCACGCAGGCCGCACTGGACTCCGTCTGACCGCATTCGCCAAGCTTGCAGCAGGCGATGCGAGCCCATAGGTTTTCAAGGGAAAGAGAGGACCGCCCATGCCCATGCAGGCCCACGAGATCGAAGACCTTCTCCGCGAATCCTTCCCGAACGCGAAGATCGCGGTCGAGGGCGACGACGGGGTCCACATGTCAGCCATGGTCGTCGATGAAAGCTTCCGGGGCATGAACCGCGTCCAGCAGCAGCGCGCCGTCTATGCAGCGCTCAAGGGCCGGATGGACGGCTCATCGGGCGAGCTTCACGCGCTGGCGCTGACGACGCGCGCGCCCGACTGATCCCCCCGCCTCCCCTTCCCTCTTCGCCCGAACCGCATTAGATGTCTGGCGAAAGCGAACAGGGGAGCCAGCCATGAGCGCTCAAGACAAGATCGAACAGACCGTGAAGGGCAACGATGTCGTTCTCTTCATGAAAGGCACCAAGGAAATCCCCCAGTGCGGCTTCTCCAGCCGCGTCGCGGGGGTGCTCAACTTCATGGGTGTCGACTACTCAGACGTGAACGTCCTTTCTGACGAGACTATCCGCCAGGGGATCAAGGATTATTCCGACTGGCCGACGATCCCGCAGCTTTACGTCAAGGGCGAGTTCGTGGGCGGTTGCGACATCATCACCGAGATGATGCTGTCGGGAGAGCTGGACCAGCTTTTCGAGCAGCAGGGTGTGTCCTTCAACAAGGACGCGGCCGACCAGATCCGCGCTCACAACTCCTGAGGATTTCATGTTCGTAGTCACGGTGGAGTTTCGCTCCGCCCCGGAGCATACCGGCGATTTCCTGACGGCGCTCCGCGAGAATGCGCGCGCCTCACTCGAGGTCGAGCCGGGCTGCCAGAGGTTCGACGTCTGCCGCGACCCCAAGGACCAGTCCCGGTTCTTCCTCTATGAAATCTACGACGACGCCGCGGCCTTCCAGGCCCACAAGGCGACGTCCCACTACGGCACCTTCTCGGAACGGATCGAAAGCTGGACCGAGCACAAGGCGGTCGCCATGTTCCGCCTCGACGGTCCTCCGGCGTGACCAGCGCGCTCCGGCACGAGGCGGGACGCCCCCGCCACGCGCGCCCGGGTGGTGCCTCCACCGTGCAGATGATAACGCCCGATACCGGCGCCCGCTCGATCCTGAACGGTTTCACCGACATCCCGCCCGGCGGGGGCATACCGCTGCACTGGCACAACGTCGAGGAAAGCGTCCTTGTCGTCTCGGGCAGCGCGCGGGTCGAGGTGGCAGGCGAATGGCGCGACGCGCAGGCGACCGACGTGGTCTGGGTCGATGCCGAAGTGCCGCACCGTTTCGTCAACGCCTCGGACAGCGAGCCCCTGCGCATCTTCTGGACCTACGCCTCGGCCACCGCCACGCGCACGCTGGCCGAGACGGGAGAAACCCGGGCGGTCGCCGTCGAGCACGACCGTTGATCGTCGACCACGACACGCTCCGCGCCTTCGGGACCGCAGTCTACCGCACGCTCGGCATGGACGACGACACCGCCGCGCTGGTGGCCGACAGCCTCGTCCAGGCCGATCTCTGGGGCCACCCGAGCCACGGCGTCATGCGCCTCTTCTGGTACGCCGTCCGGCTTGAAAGCGGGGCGATGTCGCCCACGGCGGCGCCCGAAATCTCGGGCAAGGGCGCGCTTCTGACGATGGACGGCCGCGACGGCGTCGGCCAGCGCGTCGCGAAGACCGCCATGACCGAGGCCATCCGCGCCGCCAAGGACCACGGCATCGGCGCGGTGGCGGTGCGCAACTCCGGCCATTTCGGCACGGCGATGTATTACACCCGCATGGCCGCCGCCGAAGGCTGCATCGGATTCCTGACCGCCAACGCAAGCCCCGCGATGGCACCTTGGGGCGGGCTCGACAAGCGGCTCGGCACCAACCCCTGGTCCTGGGCCGCACCGGCGGGGCGTTATCCGCCCTTCATGCTCGATATCGCCAACACCGCCGTCGCCCGTGGCAAGCTCTACAACGCCAAGGCGCGCGGTGAGCCGATCCCCGAAGGCTGGGCGATGGATGCCGACGGGCGGCCCACCACGGATGCGGCAGCGGGAATCGCCGGGACCATCCTGCCCATGGCAGGTCACAAGGGCTACGCCATCGCGATGATGGTCGACATGGTCTCGGGCGTCCTCTCGGGCAGCGCTTTCGGCACCGGCGTCACCGGCCCCTATGTCCCGGAAGGCCGCTCCGGCGCGGGGCACCTTGCCCTTGCCATCGATATCGAGGCGTCGCGCCCCCTCGCCGCCTTCGAGGCGGACATGGAGACGCTGATCGACGAGCTGAAGTCGTCCCGCCCCGCACCCGACGCGCCCGGCATCTTCTATCCCGGCGAACTCGAGGCCGCCTCGGACGCCCGCCTCCGCGAGACCGGCATCGACCTGCCGCAGAGCGTCGTCGACGACCTCCGCCAGAATGCGGCCCGCATCGGGATTTCCTGCCCAATCTGATCCAGCGCAAGGTCGGAACCCCCTGCCCCTGTCATCGTTGGCCCCGGAAGGAGACACCCATGCGCGATTTCACCGACAGAAAGAACCAACTCGAGGACCGCCTCAAGGAACTCGGCGAGCGGATAAACCGGATCGAGGACGACCTCGACGATCCGATGCCCAAGGACGCCGAGGAACAGGCCGTCGAGCGCGAGGACGACGAGGTGCTCGAGCGTCTCGGCGCCCAGAGCGCGCAGGAGGTCCAGTTGATCCGCGCCGCACTCGCCCGGATCGAGGACGGCGTCTATGGCGACTGCATGAAATGCGGCGAGCCGATCAGCGAGGAACGTCTCGACGCGGTGCCCCACGCGGCTCTCTGCCGGGACTGCGCGCGCTGACCTAGCCGGTCGAGCACTCCGACAGAAGCGGCGTCTCCTCTCCGGTGGCGCCGTCGTTCCAGTACAGCGTCGCCGCGTCGCCCTTCGTCCACCAGACGTAATGCGAACCGTCCGACGGCCATCCATAGCGCGCGCCGGACGCGGACAACTCGGCGACGAGATTTATCATGCGTCCTTCGACGTGGATGACGGCGATGCCGGGCTCGCCCGGATGGTTGACGTAGACCGCAGGGACCTCGACGCCCCGCTCGCAGACATAGGTCGTCGCCCTCGCGTCCAGCGCAAAGGCAGGCGCGCCACACACCATGCCGGCCGCAAGCGCTACGGCGAGGTCAGCCCGTCGCACGCAGCTTTTCCTCGGCGGCATCGGCCAGCGCCTCGGCGCGCGCGGCCAGTTCGGCCAGCGTTTCGGCCACGGCGGGCGGGACGACGGCGACTTCCACGCGCTCGGCTGTGGGCTTGGGGCGGTTCTGAAGCTCCTCGACCCAGGCTTCCTGCTGCGCGATCTTGTCTTCCATCGACTTCATCTGGTCCTCGGCGCCGGCGTGCTTGTCGGCCAGCATGAGCCCCGCCATCAACAGCATCCGCGACTCGGGCAGCCGCCCGATCTGCTCCATCAGCGAACTCGCCTCGTTATCCAGAAGCGAGGCCGCGGACTTGAGGAAGTGCTCCTCGCCCTCCTGGCAGGCGACGTTGAAGATGCGGCCGCCGATCTCGATGGGAACCTCGGGCATGGATCAGGCCTCCTTCAGGACGGGTTCGAGAGTGGCGAGGATTTCCTCGATCTCGGCACGCTCGGCCGCGCGCTGCGCCCGCAGCGCGTCAAGCTCGGACAGCATCGCGGCGTTCACCAGCTCCGGCTCGGCCAGACCCTGGGCGTTCGCGTCGCGCAGCGAGGCGTTCGTTTCGCGCAGGGCGTCGTTCACCTTCCGCATCCGCTGCACCTCGGCGTCGCGCGCGCCCAGCGCGTCGCGCAGGTCCGAAACCTGGTCCTCCAGCCGAGCGACCGTGGTCTCCTGCTTTTCCTTGATCGCGCGCACGCGCTCTTCCAGTTGCCGGTTCGCGACCCTTTCGGCCTCGAGTTCGGCGGCCAGTTCCTCGCTGCCGCCTCCTCCGCCACCCGACCCAAGCTGGTCGAGCGCCTGGCCCGCGCGGTCCAGCGCCGCCACGATCCGCCGCTGAAATTCGGAAATGTCGTCCATGAAATATCCCGCCGTCCCGATGCCTGGAGGGCCGCGTTCGGTCGCCGAATCGCCGCACAGCCCCTGTTGTTGACCTCGAACATACCTCATGCGCGGCGGGTTTCGACTCCTTTACCCGCCCCGGGCCGTGCCCACGCTTCCCGTCTTGCGCTTGGGGGACGGGCTGCTATCAACCGCTCCATCCGATCTGGACACGGGGGACGGAACCTTGGACATCGCCACTCTGAAAGAGCTTCACGCCGATCACTTCTCCCGCGCCACGGCCATCCGTGTGCTGGCGATGGATGCGGTGCAGGCGGCAAACTCGGGGCACCCCGGAATGCCCATGGGCATGGCCGACGTCGCCACCGTCCTCTTCGAGAAGCACCTGAAGTTCGACGCCTCCGCCCCCGACTGGGCCGACCGCGACCGCTTCATCCTCTCGGCGGGCCACGGCTCGATGCTGCTCTACGCGCTCCTCTACCTGACCGGCTACGAGGACATGACGCTCGACGAGTTGAAGAACTTCCGCCAGTGGGGCTCCAAAACCGCCGGCCACCCCGAGTACGGTCACGCCAAGGGCATCGAGACGACGACCGGCCCGCTTGGCCAGGGCCTCGCCAACGCCGTCGGCTTCGCCATCGCCGAAGAAAGCCTGCGCGCCCGCTACGGCAAGAAGATCGTCGATCACTTCACCTACGTCATCGCCGGCGACGGCTGCCTGATGGAGGGCATCAGCCAGGAGGCCATCGCCTTCGCGGGGATGCAGAAGCTCTCGAAGCTGATCGTCCTCTGGGACAACAACGACATCTCGATCGACGGCAAGGTGTCGCTTTCGGACACGACCGACCAGCTTGCACGCTTCAAGGCCTCGGGCTGGCACGTCCAGGAATGCGACGGCCACGACCCCGAAGACATCGACCGCACGCTGACCCAGGCCCGCGCCTCAAAGAAGCCCGCGATGATCGCCTGCAAGACCCACATCGGCTTCGGCTCGCCCAAGAAGCAGGACACCAACGGAGCCCACGGCTCGCCGCTTGGTCCCGAGGAAATCCAGGTGACCCGCGACATCTACGGCTGGACGTCCGGACCCTTCGACATCCCCAAGGACATCCTGTCCGCCTGGCGCACTATCGGCGCGCGCGGCGCGGACGAGCGCAAGGCCTGGGACGACCGTCTCGCCGCGCTGTCCTCGTCGCGGCAGGCGGACTTCAACCGCGTCATGTCGGGCGAGACGCACAAGCGCCTTTCGGCCACCGTTCGCGCGCTGAAGAAGCAGATCACCGACAGCCGCCCCAAGGTCGCAACGCGCAAATCCTCGGAAATGGTGCTCGAGGTGCTGAACCCCGTCCTGACCGAGACCATCGGCGGCTCGGCCGACCTCACAGGCTCGAACAACACCAAGACCGCCGACCTCGGCATCTTCGACGCCACCAACCGCAAGGGCCGCTACATCCACTACGGCATTCGCGAGCATGGCATGGCGGCGGCGATGAACGGCATGGTGCTGCACGGCGGCGTGCGCCCCTACGGCGGCACCTTCCTGACCTTCTCGGACTACGCCCGCGGCGCAATGCGCCTTTCGGCCCTGATGGGCGCGCCCGTCACCTACGTGATGACGCACGACTCCATCGGTCTCGGCGAGGACGGCCCCACGCACCAGCCGGTCGAACACCTCGCGGCGCTCCGCGCGATCCCGAACATGCGCGTCTTCCGCCCCGCCGACACCGTCGAGACCGCCGAGGCGTGGGAGCTTGCTCTCTCGTCCGAGCGGGCGCCCTCCGTCCTGGCCCTATCGCGCCAGAACCTCCCCACCGTCCGGACCGAGCACAAGACCCGCAACCTGACCGCGCTGGGCGCCTATGTCCTGGCCGAGTCCACCGCAAAGCGGCAGGCGATCCTGATCGCCACCGGCTCCGAGGTCGAGATCGCCCTCGCCGCCCGCGAGACGCTCGAGGCCGAGGGCATCGGCACCCGCGTCGTCTCGATGCCCTGCGCCGAGCTTTTCGCCGAGCAGGACGAGGCCTACCGCCGCCGCGTCCTCCCCGCTGGCCCGGTCCGCGTCGCCATCGAGGCGGGCATCCGCCAGGGCTGGGACCGCTGGCTTCTGGACGAGCGCGGCCGCGCCGCCCGCGCGGCCTTCGTGGGCATGGACGGCTTCGGTGCCTCGGCCCCGGCCGAGACGCTCTACAAGGAGTTCGGCATCACCGCCGAAAACGTCGCGTCGACGGTCAAGGGCCTGCTCTGACCGCGCGATCCGTTAATCCCGGCGCGGGACAGCCTCCCGCGCCGACAGGTGCCATACGCCTTGCCGACAGGGTGCAGACGCATCGCCGACGCCCCGTCCCGCACCGCGGGCCTTGCGGTTACGGCAAATCGGAGCAACCGCAGAAAATCCCCCGATCTCCGCGCGCGCCGGCAACCTTTCGTAAGGATCACAGGGACCTGTGCATCCGCACGGCCGGAAACTCGATCCCCGGCCTGAGAGGAACGGTCACCGGCCCCACGGCCTCGAACCCGCAGGCGGCATAGAACGGCACCGCCATCAGCGTCGATAGACAGTCCAACCGCGTGATCCCAGCCGCCCGCGCGTCGTCGAAGATATGCGCCATCAGCGCGCGCCCGATCCCCTCTCGCGTTCGCTCCGGATCGGTCGCCACATGCCGCACATGGCCCGTCGCGGGCGCCCCGGCCCGACCCGTCCCCGGCTCGCTCGACGTCCATCCGCCTGCGCCGACGATGGTCGACCCCGCCTCCACGACGAAGTAGGTGCCCGAGGCCAGAAGGGCCGGATTCCCCCGTGAAAGAAGCGGGATCGCGGTCACCAGAAGCGACGGTGGATAAGCGCCTTTCAGTAGTCTCGGGTAGGACCGCAGAAGCAGCGCATCGACCGCGCCCAGATCGGACGGTGTGGCGCGCCTGAGGGTAATGCCGGAGGTCATATCCGATGATCTGGCCATCCCGATCCTCTTCGTCCAGTCTTGCGTCACATCGAGTGAGAGAACGCCCATGCCCATCCACCGCGCGGACACCGTCGAGACCTATGAGACCGATGGCGGCGGCGGGCCCTGCGGCCCCTGCAAGGTCCTTCCGTATTCAGACGCCGGCGGCCTGACCCAGTTCGGCGCGGCGGTCGAGATCCTGCCCCCCGGTTCCCTCTCCTCGATCAAGCACTGGCACGCCGAGGAAGACGAGTTCCTCATGATGCTCGAAGGCGAGGTCACGCTCCACGAGGGCGACGAAACGCACATCCTTTGTCCCGGCGACGTCGTGACCTGGAAGGCCGGCGACCCCGTCGGCCACTGCGTCGAGAACACCTCGGACGCCGAGGCGCGCTACCTCATCGTCGGGACGCGGAGTCGATCCGACACGGTGACTTATCCCGACCACGACCGCGTGCTGCGCGTCTGCCGCGACCCGGAAGAGCGGTCCTGGACCGACTTTTCCGGTCGCCCGGCATCGAATCCCTACCGGCCGTGAGCCCATGAAAAAGGCCGCGTCCCGGACGCGGCCCTGTCGTTCACGAAAGGGAAAGATCCTTACTTGATCTTGCCTTCCTTGTATTCGACGTGCTTCCGGACGACGGGATCGTATTTCTTGACCACCATCTTCTCGGTCATCGTGCGGGCGTTCTTCTTGGTCACGTAGAAATGGCCGGTGTCCGCGGTCGAGTTCAGACGGATCTTGATCGTCGTCGGTTTCGCCATGGGTCGTCTCCTGCTTGGCCGGGGCTGGCGCCGCGACCCGAAATCCTGAAGCCCGCCTTCTAAAGGCTGGGGCCACGCTGTCAAGGGCGTTCCCCGGGGACGCCGGGAAACGAAAGGTGCGGACGGCCTGTAAGCCGGATTCTGTCCCCTCCGAAAAGGGGGACGACCATTCATCTGGTCCCGCCGTTACCGACGGGATCAAGCTGTCTACCCGGGGTCCGGGCCGAAGCCTGCCCATATGGACCCCCTATTCGACATTGCTCCCGGTGGGGCTTGCCGTGCCGGTCCGGTTGCCCGTCCCGCGGTGCGCTCTTACCGCACCGTTTCACCGTGACCCGCGTGAGCCGCTTGCGCGACCCGCGAAGGCCGTCTGTTCTCTGTGGCGCTTTCCCTCGGGTTGCCCCGGCCGGGCGTTACCCGGCACCGTCGCTTCGTGGAGTCCGGACTTTCCTCGCTTGCGCGCGGTCGCCCGGCCGTCCGCGAGGGCGATATAGTCTGTTGTCCGCGCGAGATAAAGCGTCAGAGCGTCCGGAACGGACGCGACGGCACACGGCTCGCCGTCCGCTCGGTCACGTCCGATGGAAAGTGCCGCGCGAGACCCGCCATCATCGCCCGATCCGGCGTTCCGATCGGTCCGTCGGCAAAGGGCCTGAAGCGCTGCCGGAACGCCGAGAGCACGGCGGCCTCACCCACCTCGACCGGATAGCCGAAGAACGCCGCATCGCGCATGAAATCGCCCTGCAAGGCAGGGTCCGGCCAGACCGACAAGCCCTTTTCCGCCAGGCGTTTCCACTCGAACCAGGGGCCCGGATCGCTCTTGCGTCCAGGCGCCATGTCCGAATGCGCTATGACTGCCTTCGGGTGCAGTTCGTGCCGCTCCAGAAGGTCCTCGAGAAGCGCCTCGAGCGTCGTCATCAGCTCTTCCTCGAAGGCCGACGACCCGTCGTTGTCGAGTTCGATGCCGATGGACCTGGAGTTGACGTCGTCGCGCCCCGCCCACCTGCCCTCGCCCGCATGCCAGGCGCGCCGCTCCTCGTCCACAAGGCGATAAAGCGTGCCATCGCGTCCGATCAGATAATGCGACGAAACTTCGTGTTCGGGGTTGCAGAGACGGCCCAGGGCGTCCTCGCAGGCCGGCATGGCGGTGTGATGAAGGACGATCAGCTCGACCCGCGCGCCGCCCCTCCTGTCTCCGTGGTTCGGCGAGGGGCGGTCGACGATCTCCATGGCGTCAGCGCATCGCCGCGCGGAAGGGGGACGGGTCCCAGTAGCAGGCGAAGCCGTCCCCGTCTGGGTCGATCCCGTGCCTGTCGCGCTCGGGCCCTCCCGACGACAGAAGCGCCTCCTGCGCCCTGTCCGACGAGCCATACCTCGCGCAGTTGCGCTGGTACTGGCTGTCGGTCACGCGGTCGTTCCGGCGATACGCCTGCTGACCGACCTGGTTCGTGGTCGAGAGCGCGTATTGAACGATACCCGCGCCGCCCGCCTCCTGCCGCTCGGGCAGGGCCGAGGGCTGTGCGACCTCGAAGGACTGGCGCTGGCGCGCCAGGCGCGCGGCGTCGCTCTGGATCGTCTCGCGCGAGGCAACGGCGTCGAAGTTCTGTTCGTCCGAGATGCTGGTGCTGCCCGTCGTGCCCGAGGCCAGCGGGATCACCGACAGCGGCTCTCCCGGTCCGGCGGCAGGGGCGGCGGCCGCAGGCAGCGTCGTCGAGGCGACGGTCGTTCCCGGCGCGGCCGTACGGTTCAGGACGCCAAGCGTCTCTTCCGCAATGGCCCGCTCCTCGGGCAACGGCAGGCTGCGCCGCTCAAGCTCGGCATCCCGTGCCGCGCGCTGGGCCGCGTAGTTGTCATAGTCGCCGAAACCCACGCCCGCGGTGCTGGCGGGATTGCTGTCCGGCATGGACGGCGCACAGGCCGCAAGCGCGCAAAGCGCTGCAAGGCCCAGAAAGCGAATGGTCATGGTCTCTGCTCTGCCTTCGTCATTCTTGGCGCGAAGCCTACCACCATTTGGCGGGCTTGGCCACAAAACCAGCGCGATCCTCGATGGTCTGCGCGATATTCAGCAACTCACCCTCTTCCCACGGCTTGCCGATGAGCTGAAGCCCGAGGGGCAGGCCCTGGCGGTCAAGCCCGGCGGGCACGGCGATGCCCGGCAGTCCGGCGAGGTTCACGGTCACAGTGAAGACGTCGTTGAGGTACATCTGCACCGGATCGTCGAATTCCTGCCCGAGAGGGAAGGCCGCCGAGGGTGTGGCAGGCGTCAGGATCGCATCGACGCCCTGCGCGAAGACGTCCTCGAAGTCCTTCTTGATCAGCGTCCGCACCTTGCGCGCGCGGTTGTAGTAGGCGTCGTAGAAACCCGCCGACAGGACATAGGTCCCGATCATCACGCGCCGCTTGACCTCCGCGCCGAAGCCCTCGGCGCGGGTCTTCTCGTACATCTCGGTGATGCCGTCGCCCTGCCCCAGTTTCGCGCGGTGCCCATAGCGGACCCCGTCATAGCGCGCGAGGTTCGAAGACGCCTCGGCCGGCGCGATGACGTAGTAGGCCGGAAGCGCGTATTTCGTATGCGGCAGCGAGATGTCGACGATCTTTGCCCCAGCATCCTCGAGCATCGTCCGCCCCTCGGTCCAGAGCGCCTCGATCTCGTCGGGCATTCCGTCCATCCGGTATTCCTTGGGAATGCCGATGGTCTTGCCGCGAATGTCCCCGGTCAGCATCGCCTCGAAGTCCGGCACTGCGAGGTCGGCGCTGGTCGAATCATTCGGGTCGTGCCCGGCCATCGCCTGAAGCAGGATCGCGCAATCCCGCACCGTCTTCGCCATCGGCCCCGCCTGGTCGAGCGACGAGGCGAAGGCGATGATCCCCCACCGCGAGCAGCGTCCATAGGTCGGCTTCAGCCCCGTAATGCCCACGAACGCCGCAGGCTGCCGGATCGAACCGCCCGTGTCCGTCCCCGTGGCGCCAAGGCACAGGTCGGCCGCGACCGCCGCCGCCGACCCACCCGACGATCCGCCCGGCGTCAGCGCCGTGTCGTCGTTGCCGCGCCGCCAAGGGTTCACGACGTTGCCGTAGACGCTGGTCTCGTTCGACGAGCCCATGGCGAATTCGTCCATGTTCAGCTTGCCGACCATGACCGCGCCGGCTTCGAAAAGCTGCGTCGTGACGGTGGATTCATACTCGGGGCGGAAGCCCTCGAGGATGCCCGACGCCGCCTGACTCGCCACGCCCCTGGTGCAGAACAGGTCCTTTATGCCAAGCGGGATGCCGCAGAGCGACGGGGCGTCCCCCGCCTTCAATCGCGCATCCGCCGCCTCCGCCTGCTGCATGGCCAGATCAGGCGTCGGATGCACCACCGCATTCAGCGCCGACGCAGCCTCGACAGCGTCAAGGCACGCGCGCGTCAGCGCCGCCGACGTCGTGTCGCCCGAGCGAAGCGCCTCTCGCGCGTCGGCGAGGGTCAGGGTGTTCAGGCTCGACATGAGATCACTCCACCACCTTCGGAACCGCGAAGAAGCCTTCCCGCGCGTCGGGCGCGTTCGACAGGATCTTCTCCTGATAGCCGCCGTCCGTCACCGCATCCTGCCGCCGCTTCAGCCGCATCGGCGTGACCGAAACCATCGGCTCCACGCCCTCGACATCGACCTCGTTCAGTTGCTCGACAAACCCGAGGATGGCGTTGAACTCGCCCGCGAGCGCGTCGAGGTCGCCTTCCTCCACCTTGATCCGCGCCAGCTTGGCGACGCGGCGGGCGGTTTCCCTGTCGATGGACATGATCGGCTCCGTCTTGAAGAACGGACCCGCCTTTAGCGCGGGCCGGGCGGGAAGCCAAGCCTCGCCCGCAGGACTCCGGCCTGCCTCAGTCGGGCACGCGGTCGCCGTGCCGAAGCCAGGTCTCGATCATCCAGCCCAGCATCAGCGCGTTCAGGATGTGCCACAGGAAATGGGTGCCGACGGGGAAACCGTCACAGACCGCCATGTCGAGCGACCGGAAGGTCAGCGACAGCGACAGGATCGCCGCGCCGATGATGAGGTTGCGCCCTGTCTCGGGCGTCTCACGGCGCAGGTAGAGGCCGTAGGCAAAGATCAGCAGGGGCAGCGGCCAATAATAGTCCGATACCGTGAAGAACGGCAGGGCGTCGAACACGGGCGTCAGCGCCGCCGTCCAGGGAACATAACCCGCCGCGCCGAGGGCGGCGCCCCAGACCGGCCAGCCAAGGAACCGGCGATTGGCAAGGAAGGTGTAGACCAGCGTGAAGATGAGGATCGGAAGGCTGTCCGCCATCGCAGCCCACGCGACGGCGAATGTGTGAAACAGAAGCGAGCCCACCCCGATCACCGCGAGGATGACCGACAGGACACGCCCTCCGGCCTGCCCCTGCGACCGGTGCCACATCATCCAGGCCATGGCTAGAAAGGCCAGGTTCGTCACCGCATTGACCGGCTCGGACCAAAGCGAAGGGTCCGTCCGTTCGCAATAGCCGTCGATCGCCCTTGTCCAGTCCATGCCTGTCCCTATCCTATTCCCGACAGGATAGGGAGCATCGCATGAAGATCACCTGGCTCGGCCACTCCGGTTTCCGCATCGAGATCGGGGACCAGATCCTCCTCGTCGACCCCTGGCTGAACGGCAACCCCGTGTTCCCGGACGGCCGTCACGACGAGGCGCTCTCGGGGGCGACGGCGATCCTTCTCAGCCATGGCCACGGCGATCATGCCTCGAATTGCAGGGTCATCGCGAGCGAGCAGAAGATCCCCATCGCCTGCATCCACGAACTCTCCGAGGTTCTGGGCGGCGACGGTGTCGAGACCTTGGGCTTCGGCAAGGGCGGCACGATCGCGCTCGGCAACGTGAAGGTTTCGATGGTCAACGCCTGCCATTCCTCCTCCATCGACTTCGGCGACGACGGACCGGGTGTCGCGGGCTCCGAGGCCGGGTTCATGATCCGGGGCGAGGGCCACACGATCTACTTCTCCGGCGACACCGACGTGATGGCCGACATGGGCTGGTTCGGCGAATACTATGCCCCCGACATCGGCATCCTCTGCTGTGGCGGCCATTACACGATGGACCAGAAGGCCGCGGCCTGGGCGGCGAAGAGGTTCTTCGACTTCAAGGTGGTCATCCCCTGCCACTACAAGACGTTCCCGATCCTCGCGCAGGACGCCAAGACCCTGATCGAGGAGCTTCCCGACGTCGACGTGAAGGTGATGGAAGTGATGGAGACGGTAGAGATCTAGCGCCTGTCCGCGAAGAACGCGCGCAGCAGATCCGCCGCCTCCCCGGCCCCGATCCCGTCGTAGACCTCCGGAACATGATGCGCCTGTGGATGCGAGAACACCCTCGCCCCATGCGCCACGCCCCCCGACTTCGGGTCCGCCGCGCCGTAGTAAAGCCGCCCGATCCGCGCGGCGGCGATGGCGGCCGCACACATGGCGCAAGGTTCGAGCGTCACGTAAAGGTCGCACCCCGTCAGCCGCTCCGACCCGAGGCGCTTCGCCGCCGCGCGGATGACCAGCATCTCGGCATGAGCCGTGGGATCGGACTGCTCGCGCGTCCGGTTGCCCGCCGCCGCGATCACATCCCCTTCGCGTCCCACCAGCACCGCGCCCACGGGCACCTCGCCGCGCGCGCCTGCGCCCCGCGCCTCCTCCAGCGCCCTGTCCATGAAACTGCCAAACCTCATGCCCGCCTTATGCCGTTCAATCCCGCCCTTGTCTTTCTTCTTGGACCAAATACTCCCGCCGGAGGCGGCATGCGCGGGCTCCCTTTCCCTCCCGGTCCGCGCGGGATAAGCCAAGGCATGAGCACCGACACGCCCCCCGGCGACCGCATCGCCAAGGTCCTCGCCCGCCACGGCGTGGCCTCGCGCCGCGACGCCGAACGCATCATCGGCGAAGGCCGGGTCAGCGTGAACGGCAAGGTCATCGACAGCCCCGCGCTCAACGTCACCGAAAAGGACCGCATCGCCGTCGACGGCAAGGCCCTGGCCGAGCGCGAGCCGCCGCGTCTCTGGCTCTACCACAAACCTCAGGGCCTCGTCACGACGACGAAGGACGAGAAGGGCCGCCAGACCGTCTTCGACGCGCTGCCCGAAGGAATGCCGCGCGTGGTCAGCGTCGGCCGGCTCGACATCAACTCCGAGGGCCTCCTCCTTCTGACGAACGACGGCGAGGTCAAGCGAAAGCTGGAGCTTCCCTCCACCGGCTGGCTCAGGAAGTATCGCGTTCGCGTCCACGGCAGCCCGTCCGAGGCCTCGCTCGAACCGCTGCGCAAGGGCATCACCATCGATGGCGAGACCTTCCGCCCGATGGAGGTCACGTTCGACCGCCAGCAGGGCGGCAACGCCTGGCTGACGATTTCGCTGCGCGAGGGAAAGAACCGCGAGATCCGTCGCGCGATGGACGCGGTCGGCGTCCAGGTCTCGCGCCTCATCCGCATAAGCTACGGCCCCTTCCGTCTCGGCGACCTCGCCGCCGGCGCGGTCGAGGAAGTGCGCCAGAAGGTCGTCCGCGACCAGCTTGGTCTCGATGCGGGAAAGGCCCCAACCACCGGCACCGCGCGCAAGGCCGCGAAGCCGCCCCGCCGCACCGAGGCCGGAAGGAAGCCGAAGCCCGCCCGCAAGTAGCCCGCAGGGCTCATTCCGCCGCCGGCGCACTGGTATGGCGGTCACCGATCCCCTATGTTGATCGCACACGAGAGGGAGCCACATGCAGCGCTTCGCACTTGCCCTGTTCTTTGCCCTCGCCGTCGTCGGACTTGTCGCGGCGCTTCTGCGCGGAGTCGGCCGGGCAGCGGAACGGCGCGGCGGGGTGACGGCACTGACGACGGGAACAGCAATGCAGAAGGCAGCCTTCATCCTGCTGATGTGCCTTATCTTCTACGTCTCGGTGACGGGGGCTTCCTGATGGCGCGGCCCTTCCGCGGACGGCACAGTCCGGAGTCGCCGGCGTCTCACCCGAGGCTGCCCGAGGGTCGCAGGCGCAGCCCCGTGGGCGCGCGCGTCAACTTCCTTTTCATTGCGCCCGTCGTGATGCTCCTGACGGCGTTCCAGCTCGAACCGCTCGGCATGTTCCTCAAGCTCGCGGCCTTCGGCCTGATGATGCTGGCGGCATGGCTGACCCGCGAGGGCCTGATCGCCGAGGACGCCTTCAATGCCCGCCGAGTGGCGAAGCGCCCCGCGATCCCGCGCAAGATCTTCGGCAGCGCGCTGACCGGGCTCGGGCTCGCCTTGGCCGGGCTGAACCCCGAGACGTTCTCGCTCCTGAACCCGATCCTGTTCTTCATTCTTGGCGCCGCGCTGCACTTTACAGCCTTTGGCCCCGACCCCCTGCGCGACAAGGGCACCGAAGGGATGGACGGCTTCCAGACCGACCGCGTCGCCCGCGCCGTGGACGAAGCCGAGAAGCACCTCGTCGCGATGCGGGACGCCATCGCCCGGGCACGCATTCCTGCCCTGGAGCGTCGGGTCGCCGACTTCGCCGCCACCGCGCGCGGCATGTTCCGCGTGGTCGAGGAGGATCCCCGCGACCTGACAAGCGCGCGCCGCTACCTGTCCGTCTACCTCCTCGGTGCGCGTGATGCGACGGTGCAGTTCGCCGACCTCTGGCTGCGATCCCGCAACGAGGAGGCGCGCGCCGACTACGAGGCGCTGCTGACCGATCTCGAGACGACCTTCGCCAAGAAGACCGAGAAGCTGCTTCTCGACGACAAGTCCACGCTCGACGTGGAGATCGAGGTGCTCCGCGACCGACTGGAGCGCGAGGGCGTCCACAGCAGGGCATAGCCCCACATGGAGGGACTGAGACGATGGACGACACGGTACGGCAGAAGGCGAAACAATCCGAGGCAATGGTGAAGGAAGTGAGCGAGGTTCATCTGGTCGCACCGTCGACCGACATCGTGGCCTACGAGGCCGCCGACCCCGGCATATCGGCCGAGATAGAGAAGCGCATCGGCGAAATCGACATGTCAGAGACGAACTCGATCGTGTCTTTCGGGTCCTCCGCGCAGGTCGAGCTTCAGGAAATCAGCCAGGCCATGCTCCAGGACGTCCGCAACAAGGACGTGGGACCGGCGGGCGATAGCTTGCGCCAGATCGTCTCGACCATTCGCGGCTTCTCGATCAGCGAACTGGATGTGCGGCGCAAACGGTCGTGGTGGGAACGGCTCCTTGGCCGCGCGGCCCCGATTCACAACTTCGTCGCGAAGTTCGAGGAGGTGCAGGGCCAGATCGACAAGATCACCGACAACCTCCTTCACCACGAGCACAAGCTTCTGAAGGACATCAAGTCGCTCGACCAGCTCTACGACAAGACGCTGGCCTTCTACGACGAGCTCGCCCTCTACATCGCGGCGGGCGAGGAGAAGCTGAAGCGTCTCGACGCCGTCGATATCCCGGCGAAGGACGCCGAGGTGCAGGCCGCGCCAGAAGAGGCCGGCGTGATGAAGGCGCAGGAACTGCGCGACCTCCGCGCCGCCCGGGACGATCTGGAACGTCGCGTCCACGACCTGAAACTGACCCGTCAGGTCACGATGCAGTCCCTGCCGTCGATCCGTCTTGTGCAGGAGAACGACAAGTCCCTCGTCACCAAGATCAACTCGACGCTCGTCAACACCGTCCCCCTGTGGGAAACCCAGCTCGCTCAGGCCGTGACCATCCAGCGCTCGACCGAGGCCGCCGAGGCGGTGCGCGAGGCGAACGACCTGACGAACGAGCTGCTGACCTCGAACGCCGAGAACCTGCGCCACGCCAACAAGATGATCCGCGAGGAGATGGAGCGCGGCGTCTTCGACATCGAGGCCGTGAAGAAAGCCAACTCCGACCTGATCGCGACGATCCAGGAAAGCCTCCAGATCGCCGACGAGGGCAAGAAGAAGCGCGCCGAGGCTGAGGAGGAGCTGAAGAAGATGGAAGCGGAACTGAAGACCACGCTCGCTTCCGCCAAGGCGCGGGCCGACGGTGTCGGCGTCAACGCGGGAGAAAGCCTGTCGGCCTCGTGAAACGATGAAAGCGTTCCGCCTGGGGCTCGCCCTGGGAGCCCTGCCGATGATCCTGTCCGGCTGCGCCGAGCTCGACGCAATGGCCGTGCCTCCGCCGCCGCCCCGCGCCGAGGCCGAGGTGCCCGAGGTCGAGGTATCCGGGATGAGCACCGAGCTCGCCGCCTATTACCGGCGGGTCGAGGCCGGGCACCGGACGCGTGGCCTGCTGCGCGCGGACGGCGGCGGACCGGACGTGCCCTACGACGACCGGCGCCTGACCGAGACCTTCCGCGCCGCCGCCTTCGCGCGCGAGTTCACAGATGTGGGCGGCGCGCTGGTGCGGCAAGAAGGCGAAAGCATGCTGAACCGCTGGCGGGACCCGGTGAAGCTCGAGCTGATGTTCGGCCCTTCGGTGCCGGACAGCCAGCGCGCCGACGATGGCGCGTCGGTCGGTCGCTATGCCGAGCGCCTGGCCCAGATCACGCGTCATCCCGTCTCGGTCGTCCCACGCGGCGGCAATTTCCAGGTGCTGATCCTGTCGGAGGACGAGCGCCGCGTCTCCGGTCCCCTGCTCCGCCGCCTCATCCCCGGCATCCGCCCCCACGAGATCGCCGTGGTGCAGGATCTGGACCGCGCGACCTACTGCATCGTCGTCGCCACCGACCCGAAGGACGACGGCGTCATCACGCGCGCCGTCGCCGTCATCCGGGCCGAGCTTCCGCCGCTCCTGCGCCTCTCCTGCATCCACGAAGAGATCGCCCAGGGCCTCGGCCTCTCGAACGACAGTCCGCGCGCCCGGCCGTCGATCTTCAACGACGACGACGAGTTCGGTCGGCTGACCGCGATGGACGAGAAGATGCTCCGGATGCTCTACGACCCGCGGCTCTCGCCCGGCATGGACGCCGACGCAGCCGCTCCGATCGTGCGGCAGATGGCGGCCGAGCTGACCGGCGGCAGCTCGTGACACCCTCTTTCCAAACCCCAGCGCACCGTGCAGGCTTGGCCCTGTCGCGCCGTCATTTCACGGGTCGCCTCCGCGACTGAACAGAACAGGGAGACCCCAATGGGCATTCTCGATTTCCTCTCCGGCCAATTCATCGACGTCATCCACTGGACCGACGATACCCGCGACACGATGGTCTGGCGGTTCGAACGCGAAGGCCACGAGATCAAGTACGGCGCCAAGCTGACCGTCCGAGAGGGTCAGGCCGCCGTCTTCGTCCACGAGGGCCAGCTCGCCGATGTGTTCATGCCCGGGCTCTACATGCTCGAGACGAACAACATGCCGATCATGACGACGCTCCAGCACTGGGACCACGGCTTCCGGTCGCCGTTCAAGTCCGAGATCTACTTCGTCTCGACCCGCCGCTTCACCGACCTGAAGTGGGGCACCAAGAACCCGATCATGCTGCGCGATCCCGAGTTCGGACCCGTCCGGCTGCGCGCCTTCGGGACCTACACCGTCAAGGTCGCCGACCCCGGCCTCTTCATCAAGGAGATCGTCGGCACCGACGGCGAGTTCACGATGGACGAGATCAGCTTCCAGATCCGCAACATCATCGTCCAGGAATTCAGCCGCGTCCTCGCTCAGGCCAGCATGCCCGTGCTCGACATGGCGGCCAACACCCAGGACCTGGGCCGCCTCGTGGCCGAGGCGATCTCGCAGACCATCGCGGGCTACGGCGTGACCCTGCCCGAGCTTTACGTCGAGAACATCTCGCTGCCGCCTGCCGTCGAGCAGGCGCTCGACGAGCGCACCTCGCGCGGCGTCGTGGGCAACCTCGAGCAACACTTCCGCTACAAGGCGGCGCAGAGCCTCGACAACCCCAACAGCGGCGTCGGCCAGGCCATGGGCATGGGGATGGGCGCGGGGCTCGGGATGCAGATGGGCGGCGCCATGGCGGGCGCTCCGGGCCCCTGGGGTTCGCCCGCCGCGGCGCCTCCTCCGCCGCCGGTCGAGCATGTCTGGCACCTCGCCAAGGACGGTCAGACGTCGGGCCCCTACTCCAAGGCGGATATGGGCCGGATGACGACAGACGGAAGCGTCACGCGCGAGAGCTGGGTCTGGACGCAAGGTCAGGACGGCTGGAAAAAGGCCGAGGACGTGCCCGAACTGGCGCAGCTCTTCACCGTCATGCCCCCGCCTCCGCCCGCCGGCTGACCCTTCGCAACACTCTCGCATCGGAGCGGCAACATGCCGAAACGTCCCGTCGACACCTACTCGGCCATTCAGGTCGGCCTGCACTGGCTCATCGTCGTGCTGATCGTCGCGGCTTTCCTCCTCAGCGACCAGATGCAGGACTTCGAGGATCTGCCCGCCGACGCCGCCCTGCCCCTTCACGGCAGGATCGGCCTGACGGTGTTCTTCCTGATGATCCTCCGGCTCGTGATCCGCGTCCGTCGCGGCGCGCCGCCTCCGCCCGAGACCGACCCCGCCTGGCAGCGCCGCGCCGCGCACTGGACGCACTGGGCGCTCTACGCGCTGGCGATCCTGACGCCCTGGGCGGGCGGTTTCGCCTTCTACCTCCGCTCCGAGACGGCCGCGGATGTCCACGAAGTCCTGAAGACGCTGCTTCTGGTCACCGCCGCCCTGCACACGGCCGCGGCGCTCTATCACCAGTTCGTCGTGAAGGACGGGCTTCTGTGGCGCATGAATCTTCGGCGTAGCTGAGCCACCGGACACACATGCAGGACACCGAAATCGAAGCGGCGCAGCGCCCCGAGCAGGAGCACCATTTCCCCTGCGACAAGTGCGGGTCGGACATGCGGTTCGATCCGGGCGACGACCGTCTGGTCTGCGACCACTGCGGCAACACGCGCCCTATCGAGCACGGCCCCTGGACCCGTGCCGAGGCCATTGCCGAACTCGATTTCGAGCGCGCCGTCGGCGCAGGCCTCGGATCGGCCGAGATGTCGGTCGCACACACCGTCGACTGCCCCAACTGCGGCGCGCGCTTCGAATTCGACCCCGCCGTCCACGCCGCCGAATGCCCCTTCTGCGCCACGCCCGTGGTCACCGACACCGGCACCTCGCGCCAGATCAAGCCGCGCGCCGTCTTGCCCTTCCGGCTTGAGGAGGGCCAGGCCCACGATGCGATGACCGGCTGGCTCGGCTCGCTCTGGTTCGCGCCGAACGGACTGCAGGAGTACGCCCGCAAGGGTCGGCGGATGAACGGCGTCTACGTCCCCTGCTGGACCTTCGACGCCGACACCCAGAGCGCCTATCGCGGCCAGCGCGGCACGGTCTACTATGAGACCCGCACGGTCATGCGCGATGGCAAGCGCCAGCAGGTGCAGGTCCCCCGCGTACGCTGGACGCCGGTCCGCGGCCGTGTCGCGCGCTTCTTCGACGACGTTCTCGTCCTTGCCACGACGTCCTTGCCCGAGAACTTCCGCCTGGCCCTCGTCCAGTGGGACCTGACGCGTCTCGAACCCTACCAACCCGAGTACCTCGCCGGCTTCCGCTCCGAGGCCTACACGATCGACCTCGAGCCCGCCTATCGGGAAGCGCGCGAGATCATGGACCGTCAGATCCTCCGCGACATCAAGTTCGACATCGGCGGCGACCGCCAGCAGGTCGACCACGTCGAAACCCAGATCGGTGGCGTCACCTTCAAGCACGTCCTGGTGCCAGTGTGGATCGCCGCCTACCGCTACCGATCCCGCTCTTTCCGCTTCGTCGTGAACGGACAGAGCGGGCAGGTCGTCGGCGAGCGCCCGTGGTCAGCCTGGAAGATCACCTTCGCCGTCATCCTCGGGCTGATCGCAGCAGGCGTCTTCGGCTATTTCTACGCGCAGACGCAGTAGTCCCGGGCCATCCGCAGGGACGCTTGTCAGAACGCGGCGCTGACCTTAGACCGGCCTGAACCCTGGAGACCCGACATGATCCTCTGCGCCGGCGAAGCCCTGATCGACATGCTCCCCCGCGAAACGCGCGAGGGCGACGCCGCCTTCCGTCCCGTCGCGGGCGGCGCTGTCTTCAACACCGCGATTGCGCTCGGCCGTCTCGGCGCGCCGACCGGGTTCTTCTCGGGCCTCTCGACCGATCTCTTCGGCCAGGTTCTGACCGACGCGCTCGAGGCCTCGAACGTCGACGCCAGCCTATCCGCGCGCTCGGACCGCCCCACCACGCTGGCCTTCGTCACGCTGAAGGACGGCCACGCCAGCTATGCCTTCTACGACGAGAACACCGCCGGACGGATGCTGTCCGAGGCCGATCTCCCCGCCCTGCCCGACAGCGTCGAGGCGCTGTTCTTCGGAGGCATCTCTCTCGTCGTCGAGCCCTGCGCGGCGGCCTATGAAGCGCTTCTCGCGCGTGAGGCGGAACGCCGCGTCATCATGGTCGACCCGAACGTCCGGCAAGGCTTCATCCGGGACGAGGCCGCCTACCGCGCTCGCATCGACCGGATGCTGGCACAGGCCGACATCGTCAAGGTCTCGGACGAGGACCTTCGGTGGCTCGACGGCGAAGGCGACCTCGCCGAGCAGGCGCAGCGGATGCGGTCGCGCGGACCCTCGCTCGTCTGCGTCACGCAAGGTGCCGAGGGCGTCACCGGCTATGGCGCGGGCGACCCGGTCTTCGTCGAGGCGCGGAAAACAACCGTCGTCGACACCGTGGGTGCGGGCGACACCTTCAACGCGGGCGTCCTGGCCGAGCTTCACGCCCGGGGCCGCCTGACCCGCAAGGCGGTAAGGTCGCTGACGCCGGAGGACATCGCCGCAGCCCTCTCCCTCGGTGCGCGCGCCGCAGCGGTCACCGTCTCGCGCGCCGGGGCCAACCCGCCGACGCGGTCCGAGCTGGGCTGAAGGGGCTTCGCCCCTCGCGCCTTGCGGCGCTCACCCCGGAGTATGTCAGGACAGAAGAAGCCGGATCGCCGCCCAGGTCCGGTCGAGCACCGCCCCGCGCGCGGCGATCACCCGGCGCGCGCCTTCGCTCATTCCAGCCCTCGTGGCCTCGTCCTGAAGCCTCAGCACAGCTTTCGCGAGGTCGTCTTCGTCCGTCACGCAGGCCGCAGCGCCCTCGGCCGTCAGCGCCTCGTAGCTCTCCGCGAAATAGCTCATGTGCGGACCGTGCAGGATCGCCGAGCCAAGCGCTGCCGCTTCGTAGGGATTTTTGCCTTCGAGGTCGGGCAGCAGCGAATGGCCCACGAAACTCACCGGGCACAGCCGATACCACAGCCCCATCTCGCCGATCGTGTCGGCGAGGTAGACCTGCGTCTCGGCCCCGATCGCTTCGCCGCGACTGCGGCGCGCGACGTTGAAGCGGGTCCTTGCAAGCGTCTCCGCCTCGTCCGCATCGCGCAGGTGGCGCGGCGCGAGGACAAGAAGGGCGCGGGGCTCATCCTTTGTCACCGTCCCGTGCGCCTCGATCATCGCCGCGTGTTCGGTCCCATGCGTTGCGGCGCCCAGCCAGCGCGGCCGGTCCCCAAACGCCGATGCGAGTTGCGCCAGCTCGCCTTCGTCCGCCGGCAAGGGCCGCGCGGCTGCCTTCAGCGCCCCCGCGACCTCGATCCTGTCCGGGTCCGCACCGAGGGCCGCGAAGCGTCCGACGCTCGCCTCGTCCTGCACCAGAAGCCGGTCGAATAGCCGCAGGACGTCCCGCATCGGCCCCGCGATTCGCTTCCTCCGCGCGAAGCTGCCGTCTGGCATCCGGCTGTTGACGAGGATCATCGGGATGCCCCGCGCCTTCGTCTCGACCATCAACCGCGGCCAGAAGTCGAGTTCGGCGAAGGCCGCCACGTCAGGTCGCCAGTGGTCGAGGAAGGCCCGTGTCGCCGCGACCGTGTCGACCGGCGACAGGACGTGGATCGCACGTTCCGGCAGCCGCGCGGCAGCCAGCGCCGTGGCCGAGGTGGCGGTCGAGGTCGTCAGGACCACATGCGCGTCGGGCAGGTCGTCCAACGCCCGCTCGATCAACGGCACCAGCGCCAGGCTCTCTCCGACCGACAGGGCGTGGAACCACAGCACTGTGCCTTCGGGCCGAGGCGTGGCGTAGGTCCCGAACTTCTCGGGCAGGCGCTCTGCCACCTCCTTGCCGCGCGCCACACGGCGGCGCCTCGACCAGCGCCAGAGCGGACCCGAGACCCTCGAAAAGCCAAGGTAGAGGGACAGGAGCGGCGACATCGCCTCAGGCAGCGCCGCGGTTCAGGAGCCGCAGCATGGTGACGAGGCCGACGGGGCGGTCCGCCTCGGTCACGAAGGCGGCCGAGATGCGCTTCGCCTGAAGCGTCGCCAAGGCTTCGCCGACCAGCATGTCGGGCGACAGCCGCACCGAGCCGCGCGTCATGATCTGGCCCGCTGCCGTCTCGTGCAGCGCCTCGCGCATGGTGGCCCCCGCGGCCCGTTCGAGATAGCGGCGGATGTCGCCATCTGTGACGACGCCAGCCAATTGGCCCGCCTCGGTCACGCCGACGATGCCGTGACCCTTGGCCGAGACCTCGGCGATGGCGCGGATCACCGGCGCGTTGGCCTCGACCAGCGGCAGGGCGTCGGGACCATGCATCACCTCGTCTACCCGCTTCAGCGCCGCCCCGAGACGTCCGCCCGGATGGAACCCATGGAAATCCCGCGGATCGAGCCCCTTGCGCCGCAAAAGCGCCACCGCGAGCGCATCGCCGAGCGCCAGTTGCAGCAGCGTCGACGTCGTGGGCGCGAGGTTGTGCGGGCAGGCCTCGCGCACCTTGGGTAGCACGAGCGCCACCGTCGCGGCGCGGGCGAGCGTGCCGTCCTCCGCCCCCGTCAGCGCCACGATCGGTACGCCATGCCGCTTGGCGTAACCTATGACATCCGACAGTTCCTGCGTCTCGCCCGACCAGGACAGCGCCATGATGACGTCCTGCGGCGTCACCATGCCCAGGTCGCCGTGCGAGGCTTCGGAGGGATGCAGGAAGTAGGCCGGCGTCCCGGTCGACGCGAAAGTCGCGGCCAGCTTCCGTCCGATGTGCCCCGACTTGCCGAGGCCCGTCACGATCAGCCGGCCCTCGGCCCGGCCGATCAGGTCCAGCGCCGCCTCGATTCGATCCGCCATGCCGTCGATGGCCCCCGACAAAGCCGCCAGACCCTCGGCGTCGATGCCGAGCGCCTCGGCGACGTGCGCCGCCGTCACGGCTTCACCACCCGGTCGAGCGCCACGAGCGTCTCCAGAAGCCCCTCCATTGCGTCCAGCCGAACCATGTTCGGCCCGTCCGAGGGCGAGCGCGACGGCTCCTCGTGCGTTTCGATGAAGACCGCCGAGACACCTACCGCGACGGCGGCTCGCGCCAGCGACGGCACGAACTCGGCTTGCCCTCCCGAGGTCGTCCCCTGCCCACCCGGAAGCTGCACCGAATGCGTCGCGTCGAAGACGACCGGATAGCCCGTCCGCGCCATGATCGGCAGCGACCGCATGTCCGACACCAGCATGTTGTAACCGAAGCTGGCGCCCCGCTCGGTCAGAAGGATGCGCCTGTTGCCGGTGGTCTCGATCTTGTCGGCGATGTTCTGGACATCCCAGGGGGCAAGGAACTGGCCCTTCTTGACGTTGATCGCGGCCCCCGTCTCTCCCGCCGCCAGCAGGAGGTCGGTCTGGCGGCACAGAAAAGCCGGGATCTGGAGAATATCGACCGCCTCCGCCGCGACGGCGCATTGTCCCGTCTCATGGACGTCTGTCAGGACCGGGCAGCCGTACTCGTCCCGTATCTTCGACAGGATCGACAGCCCCTCGTGGATCCCCAGGCCGCGCTTGCCCTTCAGGCTCGACCGGTTCGCCTTGTCGAAGCTCGCCTTGAAGACGTAACCAACCCCGAGCCGCGAGGTGATCCCCGACAACTCCTCCGCAAGCATCCGCGCGTGATCGAGCGACTCGAGCTGGCAGGGCCCCGAAATCAGGACGAAGGGCAACTCCTGCCCGAAGGTGACGGAGCCGACGGCCACATCGGTCATGCAATGCCCTCGCGCCGCATGATGTCCTCGATCAGCGGAATGTCGGACGGGTTGTTCAGCTCCCAGAACGCCCTGCCCCGCGCCTCGACCTCGACGCAGCGGACCGGTACGCCGTTCTCGAGGAAGCGCAACTGCTCCAGCCCCTCGGCGGTCTCCAATGGCCCCATGTCCCAGGCCGCGTAACGGCGCAGCGCATCGGGCCGATAAGCATAGCATCCGACGTGGTGAAACACCGGGATGCCCGTCTCGGCGGCGCGGTCAGCGAAGGGGAGCACCTCCTTCGAGAAATAGATCGCCGTGCCGTCCTCGCGGAAGATCGCCGTCGTCGCCCCGACCCGGCCCGCCTTGCGATCGGCCCTAAGGGCTTCGAGGTGGTGAGGTTCGGTCCGCAGCACGGGGGTCGCCATCTCGACCGACGCATCCGCCATCGCCTCGACCAGCGCCTCGACATAGTGGGGCGGCGTCAGGGGTGCGTCGCCCTGAAGGTTCACCACCACGTCCGGCATCGACGGCAGAAGGTCCAGCGCCTCGGCGCAGCGCTCGGTGCCGTTGCGCGGCGCGTCCGACGTCATCAGCACCTCGGCCCCGAAGGCGCGCGAGGCCTCCGCGATCCGGTCGTCGTCGGTCAGGACATAGACCCCGTCGACGCCCGAGACCTCCCTCGCCGCGTCCCAGCTTCGCCGGATCAGCGAGCGCGCCTCGCCGGTCGCGCCGGTCAAAAGGGCGAGCGGCTTGCCGGGAAACCGGACCGAAGGGTAGCGCGCGGGGATCAGGATGACGCTGTGCAAGGGACCTTCCTTGAGTTACCCACGGGATTAGGGAAAATGCCCGTCCGGCGCAATGGGCGGGCCGTGGGGAGGGCCGCCCTATGCGCATCACCAAGCTCGAAACGATCCGCCTGGTCGAGAGGCCGAACCTGCTCTGGCTGCTCGTCCACACCGACGAAGGCATCACGGGCCTGGGCGAGACCTTCTACCACGCCCGCACGGTCGAGACCTACGTTCACGAGGTTCTCGCCCCCCGCGTCATCGGCCGCGACCCGCTTCAGATCGACGCCCTCTCGCGCGACCTCGTGGGATACATCGGCTTCCGGTCCTCGGGCGCCGAGGTGCGCGGCAACTCGGCTCTCGACATCGCGCTCTGGGACATCTTCGGCAAGGCGGCGGGAATGCCCGTAGCCCAGATGCTTGGCGGATTCACCAGACCCGTGATCCGGACCTACAACACCTGCGCCGGTCCCGAGTACATCAAGTCGACCGAGGGCCAGGTTTCGACCAACTACGGCGGCGGGCAGGATCTCGACGACCTCACGGGCTTTCTCACCCGCGCCGACGAACTGGCGCATTCCCTCCTCGACGAGGGCATCACGGCGATGAAAATCTGGCCCTTCGACATCGCCGCCGAACAGAGCCACGGCACCTACATCTCGGTCCCCGACCTGAAGAAGGCGCTCGAACCCTTCGAGAAGATCCGCCGCGCCGTCGGCGACAAGATGGACATCATGGTCGAATTCCACTCCATGTGGCAGCTTCTCCCCGCCATGCAGATCGCCAAGGCTCTGACGCCCTACGGCACCTTCTGGCACGAAGACCCGATCAAGATGGACAGCCTCTCGTCGCTCAAACGCTACGCCGAGGTGTCGCCCGCTCCCATTTCGGCCTCCGAGACGCTGGCGACGCGCTGGGGCTTCCGGGATTACATCGAAACCGGCGTCGCGGGCGTGATGATGCTCGACATCTCGTGGTGCGGCGGCCTGTCCGAAGCGAAGAAGATTGCGACGATGGCCGAGACCTGGCACCTGCCGGTCGCGCCCCACGACTGCACCGGCCCCGTGGTCCTCTGCGCCTCGACGCATCTGTCGCTCAACGCGCCGAACGCGGTTTTCCAGGAAAGCGTGCGCGCCTTCTATCGGACGTGGTATCGCGACGTGGTCACGGCGCTTCCCGAAGTGAAGAACGGCATGATCTCGGCACCGCCCGGCCCCGGCCTCGGGATGGAGTTGAACCCCGACCTCGACCGCGTCTTCACCGTCCAACGGCAGGTCAGCGACCGAAGCGGGTTCTGAGGCTCAGCCGCGGAAGCCCGTCGCGACCACGTATTTCTCCGAACTGTCGGACCGCGACGCAGGGGGCTTCACGTTGGCGACCTTCTCGAATCGCCTCTTGAGCGTCAGCTGAAGCTCGCCCTCGGCGCCGCCCGCAAGGACCTTGGCGACAAAGGTGCCGCCCTCCTCCAGCACGTCGAAGGCCAGCTCGGCCGCCGCCTCGCAAAGTGCGACGATGCGCAGGTGGTCGGTCTGCTTGTGGCCTGACGACGCCGCCGCCATGTCCGACATGACCACGTCGGCGTGGCCGCCCAGCCAGGCCTTCACCTTGTCGTCGGCCCCGTCCTCCATGAAATCAAGCTGGTGGATCTCGGCCCCGGCAATCGGCTCGACCTCCTGGAGGTCCACGCCGATCACTCGACCCTGCGCCTTGCCCGACTTCTGCCCAAGGGCGTTCACGCGCTCGACGGCAACCTGGCACCAGCCGCCAGGGGCGCACCCCAGGTCCACGACGCGCGCGCCGGGGACAAGGAAGCCGTACTTGTCGTCTAGCTCGACGATCTTGAACGCGGCGCGTCCGCGATAGCCCTCGGCCTTGGCGCGGCGCACGTAAGGGTCGTTCAACTGCCGCTCGAGCCACAGCGTCGACGACAGCTTCCGCCCCTTGGCCGTCTTGACCCGGACCCTCAGTTCGCGTTCGCCGCGCCCGCTCGTGTTCTTCGCCATGCTGCCTCTCTGCCCCGGGGACCCCTCCGAAGGCAAGGGCGCCGGCTGTCAGCCGCCCAAGATGGCGACGACGTAACCTTGTGTCTCGCGATATGGCGGAACACCGTTGTACTTCCGAACCGCGTCCGGTCCGGCGTTGTAGGCGGCAAGCGCCAGACGCCAGGATCGGAAGGTGCGGTACTGCTGCGCCAGGTAGCGCGCGCCGCCCTCCAGATTCTGCTGCGGGTCGTGCGGATTGACGTTCAACCGCGCCGCCGTACCCGGCATGAGCTGCGCAAGACCGATGGCGCCCTTGTGCGACAGGGCCTTCGGGTTCCACCCCGATTCTTGCGAGATCAGCCGCAGGAAGAGATCTTCCGGCACGCCATGACGCCGCGCCGTGGTCCGTGCGACGTCAAGGTATTCGCTTCGAGCCGACCCGGAGAAACGGGGAATGCGGTCATTGCCCGGCACGCCCGGGATCAGCACGTCCTGCGGTTTCAGCCTGACGGAATTGGCGTATTGCTGCGCCGCGCGGCTGTCGAGGATCGCCACCTGGCGCTTGAAAAGCTGCTGTCGCGACTTCGAGATCGCGGTCTCGGCGCCCACAGGCAATGCCAGAGATGTAGCCAACAGGGCCACGCCCAATGTCCGGAACATCTTTCCCCCCCGAACCAAATAACCCAAGCGAGCCTAGCGGGTCATGCGCCGCCGGGCAATGGCCCGGCCATTTTTGGCCGGGCCGACCGTCCTCAGATCAGCTTGCCCATGGCGACAGCAGTGTCGCTCATCCGGTTCGAGAAGCCCCATTCGTTGTCGTACCAGGTCAGGATGCGGACCATGTTGCCGTCCATCACCTTGGTCTGGTCCATGTGGAAGATCGACGAATGCGGGTCGTGGTTGAAGTCGCCCGACACGAGTTTCTCGTCGGTGAAGCCCAGGATGCCCTTCAGGTAGCCGTTCGCCGCCTCGCGGATCGCCTCGTTCACTTCTTCCACGCTGGTCGCGCGCGAGGATTCGAACACCAGGTCCACGACCGACACGTTCGGCGTCGGCACCCGGATCGCCACGCCGTCGAGCTTGCCCTTCAGTTCGGGCAGGACAAGACCCACGGCCTTCGCCGCACCCGTCGACGTCGGGATCATGTTCAGCGCCGCGGCGCGGGCGCGGTACAGATCCTTGTGCATCGTGTCGAGCGTCGGCTGGTCGCCCGTATAGCTGTGGATCGTGGTCATGAAGCCCTTGGTGATGCCGATGGTGTCGTTCAGCACCTTCGCGACCGGCGACAGGCAGTTCGTCGTGCAGGACGCGTTCGACACCACGATGTCGTCCGTCGTCAGCGTGTCGTGGTTGACGCCGTAGACGATGGTCTTGTCCGCGCCGTCGCCCGGCGCCGAGATCAGGACACGGCTCGAGCCGTTCTCGAGATGCGCCTGGCACTTCTCTTTCGAGGTGAAGATGCCGGTGCATTCAAGCACGATGTCGACGTTGCTCCACGGCAGGTCCGCAGGGTTCCGCATCGCCGTGACCTCGATCGGCCCGCGGCCCACGTCGATTGTGGTCTCGGTCGTCTTCACCTCGGCGGGAAAGCGGCCGTGGACGCTGTCGTAGCGCAACAGGTGGGCGTTGGTCTCGACGGGGCCCAGGTCGTTGATCGCCACCACCTCGATGTCGGTCCGTCCAGACTCGATGATCGCGCGAAGCACGTTGCGTCCGATCCGTCCGAATCCGTTGATTGCTACCTTGACTGCCACGGGGTCTCTCCTTCGTTAGTCACCGCCAGATTGCGACGAGATGGATCAGATCCAGGAATTTCCGCGCGAGATAGAGGCTAACCCCCCATCCCATGGCCCAGTCGAGCGCAAGGGCCGCAAGCACGAGCCCCGCCAGTCCAAGAGCGATCCGGTCGGTCATCGCGCGCCTTATCGCAAGAAGCGACGTTGGACGAAAGGGGGGAAAGCGCCTCGCCGTCAGTCCGCGCGCTTCCCTGCCAGCCACACGGTCGCGCCGCCGCAATCGGGGTCCGACACGACATGTTCGAGGATGTCGAAGCCGTGGAGGTCAAGAATGTCGCGGTACTCCGCCGTGTCCAGGCTCGCATGGTAAAGCGCCTCGCCCTCCAACCTCCCCAGAACCTCGCCGTCTTCCGTCCCGCTCGTGAACATCAGCGCCGCGCGCGGGAGCGCAAGGGTCTCAAGCCGGGCCAAAAGCGCGCGCTGGTCGTCACGGGGAAGGTGAAACAGGCTGTGCCAGGCGAGGATGCCGCCGAACGGCCCCTCGACCTGTAGCCGCCGCATGTCGCCCACGATCCACTCCGCCCCCGGCAGAGCCTTGCGCGCCTGTCCGATCATCGAGGCCGACCCGTCCACACCCGTCACCCCACATCCCCGCTCGATCAGGTAGCGCGCCATCGGCACGCCATTCCCGCACCCGAGATCGAGGACACGGCCGCCGTCGTTCGGCATCGCCGCAACGAAGGCATCGAGCCAGCGCCGCTCCATGAGAGCCGTGCTCCGAAGGGTTGGCCAGACCTGAGCTGCGCGGTCGTAGACATCCGCGACGCGTGCCGCCGCCTCGACCGTCGCGTCATCGCGCGCCAGGCTCACCCCATCCCACCGGCGATCAAACGCTCCGCCAGCCTTTCATAGGCCTCGGCCACAGGCCCGCCCTGCGTCACGACGGGCGCGCCGGCATCGCCCGCGATCCGGACGTCGATCGACAAGGGCAACTCGCCAAGGAAAGGCAGGCCGAGAGCCTGCGCCTCGGCCGCGACGCCGCCGTGGCCGAAGAGATGCGCCTCGTGGCCGCAGTTGGGGCACACGTAAGTGCTCATGTTCTCGATCAGACCCAGCACCGGCGTCTTCAGCGTGTTGAACATGTCGATGGCCTTCCGCGCGTCCAGAAGAGCCACGTCCTGGGGCGTCGACACCACGATGGCCCCTGTCAGCTTCGTCTTCTGGCAGAGCGTAAGCTGCACGTCGCCCGTGCCCGGTGGCAGGTCGACGAGGAGAACGTCAAGCTCGCCCCACTGCACTTGCCCCATGAGCTGCTGCATCGCGCCCATCAGCATCGGCCCGCGCCAGACCACGGCACGGGCCGGATCGACCATCAGGCCGATGGACATCATCGTCACGCCATGCGCGCGCAGGGGAATGATCGTCTTGCCGTCCGGCGAGGCGGGACGCTGGCTGACGCCCATCATCCTCGGCTGCGAGGGACCGTAGATGTCGGCGTCCAGAAGCCCGACCCGCCGCCCGGCGCGCGCCAGCGCCACAGCGAGGTTCGACGACACCGTGGACTTGCCCACGCCCCCCTTGCCCGATCCGATGGCGATGATCCGGTCGACGCCCGCCACCTTCTGCGGCCCGCCCTCCTGCGGCGTCGGATGCCCGCCGATCTTCAGCGAAGGCGCCTTGGGAGCCGAGGGCGAAGGCCCATGCGCCGTCAGAAGCGCCTGGACCGAAGTGACGCCCTCGAGGTCCCGCACCGCGGCTTCGGCCGCGCCCCGCGCAGCCTCGAGCAGTCGTGCGGCGTCAGCGTCAGGTGCCTCGATCACGAATCTGACCGCTCCGCCGTCGATGGTCAGCGCGCGAACCAAGTCGCGGGACACGAGGTCGCCCCCGCCGGGCACACCCACGGTTCCGAGCCTGTCAAGTACGACGCGGCGTTCGATTGTCATTTCGACCTCAACTTTCTTGCTGCTGATGCGAATTTCACCCGCCCTCGCCGCAACTGCAACCCGGTGAGGCAGAGTTGGCGAAAACTTAAGCATTCCGTAACCTTACGTCACTGTTAACGTATGACATTGCTGCATAGCGGCATTGCAAACGCGGGCATTGTGCAGGTGCAGCATTCGCTTATCTTCAATTCCAACGAACACGAGAGCGGGCCACCTCCCGCATGAAGGAATACGAAGATGAGCACAGTAAATGTGAACCACGACGCCCGCGACTTGGCCACCGGCCTTCCGGGCATCATCGGCGGCATGCGCCGCCGCTACGCACAGTACCGCACCTACCGGACCACGCTGGACGAGCTGCAGTCGCTGACCGACCGCGAGCTGAGTGACCTCGGTCTGCACCGGTCGGCCCTGCGCGGCGTCGCCTACAAGGCGGCCTACGAAGGATAGCTTTCGGGGACTCCACCTCCTCCCGGGGTCCCTGGAACCTGTGACGGCGCCTCTCCTCCTCCCTGGCGTCGTCACGCAAATACCGCCCGATGTCCTTGCGTGACGGGCAACAAGACCAGGGAACCCTCCTCCTCCCTTTGGGTTCTCTGCCTGGCGGCGGCGCCTCTCCTCCTCCCTGGCGCCGCCGCACAACCCATACCCGGTCGCGAGGCCGGGGTCGGAACAAGGAGCCCTCTCCTCCTCCCTGGGTTCTTTGTCCTACGCGGCGGCGCCTCTCCTCCTCCCTGGCGTCGCCGCACCAGACACCCGGCCCAAGCGGTCGGGACCGGAACAAGGGGCCCTCTCCTCCTCCCTGGGTCCTTTGTCCTCGGCGGCGGCGCCTCTCCTCCTCCCTGGCGTCGCCGCCACTTATCTTTCAGGGACAGGTCAGCGCGGCATCGAGGCTTGAGGGATCGCGATAGGGTCCAAGGGTCCGCGAGGAGAGATTGCGTCCGTCGAAGCGCAACGCCAGCAGCCGCGTCCAGTCGCCCGAGGCGACGATGATCTCGGGGGCCGCGCCGCAGGTCCGCACACCTCCCGGAATGAAATCCCAGCCGATCCGATGGTTCGTCGCGCCCTCCAGCGACGCGACCTCCCGAAAGGTCCCGCCGCCGAAGCGCCACACCCGCAACACCTTCGCAAGATGCGGCCGGTCGACGAAGGCAACCTCGATCGTCCCGTCGCCATCCAGATCCGCCGCCCCCACGGGCGCGAGCCAGCGGTGCGTCGCCCCGATGTGCGGCGTGGCGGCGATTTTGGCTAAACGCCCGCCTGTCATTCCATAGATCGCCAGTTGCGCCCCGCGCGGCGGATCGGTCTCGACGACCACCACCTCGGGAGCGCCGTCGCCGGTGACGTCCCAGAGACGCGGCATCGTGTCCTCGAACACGCGCCCGCCCTCGGGCAGCCGCACGCGGAACGCGCGGCCCCGATCGGTCTTCACCACAAGCTCGGAATACTCGACCGCATCGCCCAGGATGCCGTGGTCATAGTGCGTCACCGGTCCGTCGTAGCGCGCCGACTCGATCTCCTCCGCCCCCGCCGCGCCGGCGCACAATGCCAGCGTCAAAGCGACCGCGCGGATCAGATCTGCTTCTCCGGCATCTGCACGACCAGCCCATCCAGCTTGTCCGAGACCTTGAGCTGGCAGGTCAGCCGCGACCGCTTGGGATCGGGCTGATAGGCGAAGTCCAGCATATCCTCCTCCATCGCGTCGACGGCGGGCAGCTTTTCGACCCAGTCGGGATGGACGTAGACGTGGCAGGTCGAGCAGGCGCAGGCCCCGCCGCAGTCGGCCTCGATCCCCGGAATGCCGTTGTCGCGCGCGCCTTCCATCACCGTCAGGCCGTTCGGCACCTCGACCGTATGCTCGGTCCCGTTGTGCTCGATATAGGTGATCTTCGCCATGTGGCCTCCGTCGATTCGTCCTGCGCCGTTACCTAGGCCCTGTCCGCCGCCCATGCCAGTCCGAGCGCGACCTTTGCGCCCTGCCCACGCGCGGACGCCACAAAACTTGGCATTCCCACGCAAATGTTCTACATTCGTTCTCCATGACCGAACCCATCGTCCGCCCGCCCCAGTGGCCTCGCCCGCCCGCCTGCCTGCCGCACGACAGGCTGAACCTCCCGCCCAATGGGGCGCGCGTGGCGGTGGCCGGCCTCGTCCTCGTCCGCCAGCGCCCCGGCACGGCCAAGGGCGTGATCTTCCTGACCCTCGAGGACGAGACGGGCATCTCGAACATCGTCGTCTGGCGCAAGATGTACGAACGCTTCCGCCGCGCCGTCATCGCGGGCCGCTGCCTCAAGGTTACCGGCCGGGTCCAGCGCGACAGCGGCGTCACCCACGTCGTCGCAGAGCAGATCGAGGACATCTCCTGGATGCTCGACGACCTGATCCGGCCCTCGAAACCGCGCTGCGCCTACCAGCCCTGACCCGACGGAAATCTGCGGCGAACACGCTGACACCGCCTTTTCGCCACAATCGCCCGCCAGTCTGCCCCGGTCACGACCGGAGACCGCTGCCATGTTCTTCCGCGACCTCAAGCCCAAACCGGGCGCGATGCTCGACGTCACGCTGGCGCAGGTTCACCTGCCGGTGAAGCTTGGCCACCGCGACGCCGAAAAGCTCTACGCCGCGCCCCTGAAGGCTCAACTCGCCGCGGCGGGTCTCGGCACGGTCATCGACTGCCGCACGCGCACGCGCCCCACGGGCGAACCCCTGGGCGTCGACATGGCGCTCGGCCTCACCAGGGCGTCGCAGGCAGCACTGGCCACCGTGGCGGGGATGCTCGAATACCTCGCGGCGCCTTGCGGGTCGTCGATCCGCCTCGCCGACAGCGTCGACGAACCGATGGTCTTCGGCCGGACCGAGGGGCTGGAACTGTCGATCGCCAGCGACGCCGCCCCCGACGCCGACACACGCCGCGATCTCGCACTCCTCTGCAAGGAGGCGATCCAGCACATCGGCGTCAGCCGGGGATGGGACGCACGGCTCGACCGGACGCTCTTCTACTTCTACGGCGAGAACTACGCCGAGATGAAGGACAGCCTGTCGCGCGGCCTTGCCGAGCACCCGCGCTTCTCGCGCGCAAGCCTGCGCCGGATGGCCTGACGCGCGCCACCGGCCCGCCGTTGTCATATCTTCATGCCTTGCCTATAGCTCTCCTCGCCAGCCTGCCCGAGGAGACACGCATGACCCAGACCCGCACCGAAACCGACAGCTTCGGCCCGCTCGAGGTTCCCTCCGACCGCTACTGGGGCGCACAAACGCAGCGCAGCCTCCAGAACTTCCCGATCGGTTGGGAAAAGCAGCCGGTCGCGGTGGTGCGCGCCCTCGGCGTCATCAAGCAGGCCTGCGCCGAGACGAACAAGGCCAGCGGCAAGCTGAAGCCCGAAATCGCGGACGCCATGATCGAAGCCGCGAGAGAGGTCGTCGCGGGCAAGCTCGACGACCACTTCCCGCTCGTCGTCTGGCAGACCGGCTCGGGCACCCAGTCGAACATGAACGCAAACGAAGTCGTCTCGAACCGCGCGATCGAAATTCTCGGCGGCGAGATGGGGTCCAAGACGCCGGTTCACCCGAACGACCACGTCAACATGGGCCAGTCGTCGAACGATACCTTCCCGACCGCCATGCACATCGCGGTCGCGATGACCGCGCGCGACGTGCTGCTGCCCGGTCTCACCGTTCTGGCCGAGGGGCTGGAGGCGAAGTCGGAAGCCTTCCGCGACATCATCAAGATCGGCCGCACCCACACCCAGGACGCGACGCCGCTCACGCTCGGGCAGGAATTCTCGGGCTACGCGATGCAGATCCGGAACGGCATCAAGCGGATCGAGCTGGCGCTGCCCGGCATCTATGAACTGGCGCAGGGCGGCACGGCCGTCGGCACCGGGCTCAACACCGAAAAAGGCTGGGACACGACCGTCGCGGCGGGGATCGCCAGGATCACCGGCCTGCCCTTCGTCACCGCCCCCAACAAGTTCGAGGCACTCGCGGCCCACGACGCGATGGTCTTCATGTCGGGCGCGGTCAAGACGGTCGCGATGGCCGCCTACAAGATCGCCAACGACATCCGTTTCCTCGGCTCAGGCCCCCGCTCGGGCCTGGGCGAGCTGCTCCTGCCGGAGAACGAGCCCGGATCGTCGATCATGCCCGGCAAGGTCAACCCGACCCAGGCCGAGGCGATGACGCAGGTCTGCGCCCATATCCTCGGCAACGACGCGGCCATCGCCTTTGCCGGAAGCCAAGGGCATTTCGAGTTGAACGTCTACAACCCGATGATGGCCTACAACCTGCTTCAGTCCATGCAGCTTCTGGGCGACGCCGCCGACAGCTTCACGCTGCGGATGCTGAACGGCACCGAGGCCAACGTGGAACGCATCGACCGCCTGATGCGCGAATCCCTGATGCTGGTCACCGCGCTCGCCCCCACCATCGGTTACGACAACGCCACCAAGGTCGCCAAGACGGCCCACAAGAACGGCACCACCCTCCGCGAAGAGGCCGTGAAGCTGGGCTTCGTGGATGAGGAGACCTTCGACCGCGTCGTCCGCCCCGAGGACATGATCGGGCCGAAGTGACGGGCAAGGTCGTCAACCTGTCGAAGGCGCGCAAGGCGCGCGCCAAGGGTCAGGACAAGGCCCGCGCCGACGCGAACGCGGTCAAGTTCGGACGCACGAAGGGCGAGAAGGCGAAAGAGCGCGCCGAGGCCGACAAGGCAACGCGCGACCTCGACGGCCACGAGCGCGAGTGATGGGACGGCCGGTCAAGCACTCGCTGACGCTCAAAGGCCACCGCACCAGCGTGACGCTCGAGGACGAGTTCTGGCGCGCCTTCCGCGAGATCGCGAAGGAGGACGGTCGGGCGCTCAACGACCTCGCCGCCGAGATCGACGCCGCGCGCGATCCGGACACCGGACTTGCCTCCGCCATTCGCGTATACGTGCTCGGTCGTTACCTATCCGCGCACCGACGTGATACCGACGCAATACCGACGTAATACCGACGCGCCTCAGCGGGCCTCCGCCCGCAGCCGGATCCCGTCCCGCGACCTCACCGTCAGGTGTGCCACCGGCACCGGCGTTTCCATCGCCTCGAACCGGAAGCGCGCCATCAGAGCCGCTACCAGCACCGCCGCCTCGGCCATCGCAAAGCCCGCGCCCGGACAGACGCGCGGCCCGGCCGAGAACGGCAGCCAGGCCTCCCTGACAGGCGTCTGTCGGTCCCATCTCGACGGATCGAAGGTGTCAGGATCCTCCCACAAACGCTCATGCCGCCCCAGGTGCCACGGCGACAGAACCACCTGCGACCCCTTGGGCACGTCGCGGTCCCTGAACCTTTCGGCCTTCATCGTCTCGCGCACCATCATCGGCACCGGCGGATAAAGCCGCAGCACCTCGCGCAGCACGTTCCGCGTCGCTCGCATCCCGGATAGGGCAGCAAATTCAGGGCTCTGCATGAAGGCCTCGGCCTCCGCCGCGACGCGCTCGCCCCACTCCGGCGCCGCCGCCAGGCACCACAGTGTCCAACCCAGAAGGGCCGCACTCGTCTCGTGCCCGGCCAGAAAGAAGATCGCCACCTGGTCGATCATCTCCGTCGGTTCGAAGGTCTGGCCCGTCTCAGGATCCGCCGTCGTCATGATCTTCGTCGCCAGATCGTCCGGCGCCCTCCCGTCCCGGATCGCCACCTGCCGGTCCACGACAAGCGCCGCGATAGCCGCCCTGATCCGAGCCGCCCCGTCCCGCGCCGCCCTTGGATGACGCACCGGCCACCAGGGCAATAGCGCGGCCCCGATGGCGACCGGCTGGACGCGCTGGAAGTCCCTGAAAGCGCTGTATGTTTCCGCCGCGAGCCGATCCTCGATCGGGATCGAGAACAGCGTGCGGAAGATCACGTCCGCCGTCGCCCGACTCGCCATCGCTTCCACATCGACGACGCCCGGCACCACCCGCTCCACCGCAGCCTCCGCCGCCGCGAGCATGGCCGGAAAGCCGTCCCGCACCCTCCCCCCTTCGAAGGCCGGGTCGATGATCCGCCTCTGCCGCGCCCATTCCGCCCCGTTGGTCACGAAGACCGACCGTCCCAGAAGGGGTCGAAGCCCTCGTGTGACCCTCTCCGACTTCGGAAAATTCTCCGGCCGCCCGGTCAACACCTCGCGCACCAGGTCGGGTTCGTTCACGAGGAACGACCGGAAGAAGGGCGTCCGAAACTCCGCCATCCTGGCGTGGTACAGACGCCCAGGCTGCGCCGACAGGATGTCCCGCCGGAACAGACGCCAATAGCGCCACAGCGACACGCGCCCGGCCCTCGCCGCCGGTTTGGGCGGGATCATGTGATCGTCGAGGTGAAGCGCGAGGCCGGTACGTCGATGCGGCTGTTCGAGGACTGCCGCCCCTCGAACCTCTGACCAAGCGTCCTGGGACCTGCGGTGATGCGGAAATAGTCATAGTCGCCCGGCAGGTCGAAGGCGCAAAGATACTGAAAATGAAGGCGGAACCAGCGGCGGCGCAACTTCTGCTGCGTTTCCTCCGACAGGGTCTTGGTGAAGGCGGCCGAAATGATGATCGGCCACTTCTGTCCCCGAGCCGGTGCCACGCCGGACACCGAAACCGGGTCCGCCAGCGCGAAAGAACACCCGTCGCCGGGCGCCGACACGTCCAGCCAGACGATCCGTTCGGCGGTGGCGAGCATCCTGAGATCACGTCTGAGTCGTCGCGCCTCGGGCAGGAAACTGACCATCGGGATCACCTGGCCAAGCGTCAGTAGCGACAGCGCGGGACCTGTGTCCTGAAAGCGATTGGACCGCAGGATGTCCGCCACGAGCGACACCGCCATATGCGCGCCCGAGGAGTGGCCCACGATCAGCACCTCGTCCACATTCTCGCGAAGTGCGGCCTCGATCCTGTGCCGCCATTCGATCAGGCGGGCTTCGATCTCGTCGGGATAGGCGCCGCGTTTCCTGGCCGTGTAGGCGAAGTCGTTCATCAGGTAATAGGCGAAGGTTCGGTGATCCTGCGCCTTGAACCACCTCAGGGCCGCGACGACTAGCGGCAGGAAGATGACCCAGAAAACCGCGGACCCGATGATCGTCCAGGCGAGACTCGAGGGATCGCCGCCCAGTCCGACAAGCCCGGTCACGAAGGTTCCGGCCGCCGTCACCGTCCAGGCCGCCGCCCCCGCAATAAGCGCGGCGCCCAGAATAGCGATCAGAAGCTGGCCCAGGAGCATGAGGATCGGATAGAGCGCCGCAAACACGGGCCCCTTTGCCAGCCACGAGAGCCGCCGCAAGGTCCCCGTCGACAGATAGATCCACGCCGTCCGCAGCAGCGAAAGATAGGTGCCGAGAATTCCAGCCTTCATTGATGTCTGTACCAGGTCGTGCCAGACGAGCACGTCGATTCGGCTATGGACCAGGTGCCCCTCCATCTCGGCGCGGACCATCCAGCTTGTATCGGCACGGTCCGACTTCTGCTCGATCCGATAGCCCGAGATCACGGCCTGCTTCCGGCTTTCGGTCCGGTACAGTTCGCGATAGCGCCGTGGCGGATGGGGGTCGTAGCCGGGGATGTAAAACACCCGGCGCCGCGCCACGTGTGTCATGCCCCTGTGCATCATGGAGCAAAGCCTACGAAATCGACTTGCCTGCGGGAAGCGAAAAAAGCCCCGACTTCTGCGGGTTTCCGGGCAGTTTGGTCAACAAACCGAGCGACCTCAGCCCAATGTCTGCAGGACGGGGAAAGTCTCGTTCAGCCACCAGCTGAAATCGGTGAACTGGCCCGTCAGCATCAACAGGCCGACCGTCCAGAGAAGAAGGCCCATGATGCGTTCGATCCGCTCCATGTGCCGCTTCATCCAGGACATGACGCCGCCGAGTCGGGGAAAGAACGCCGCGACCAGCAGGAACGGAAGCCCTAGTCCGGCCGCATAGGCGGCAAGAAGGACCGTGCCCCGGGCCATGTCGGCCTCGGTCGCGGCGAGCGACAGGATGGCGCCCAGGATGGGACCGATGCAGGGCGTCCAGCCAAAGGCGAAGGCAAGGCCCAGGACATAAGCGCCGAAGGCCGATCCGCCCCGATCTCCCGCGTCGATACGCATCTCGCGATCCATGAAGCCGATCCGATAGACGCCGACAAAATGCGCGCCGAAGATCATGATGATGATGCCGGCGAAGGTGACGAACCAGTCCTGGTTCTCGAGGAAGAAACGCCCGAAGGCCGAGGCGGTGAAACCGAGGAACAGAAAGACCGTCGACAGTCCAAGGACGAAGAACAGCGCCGGACCAAGCGTCCGCCATCTCGCCGCCCGCTCGGTGCCCATCTGGGTAACCGATATCCCGCCCATGTAGGCGAGGTAGGGCGGCACGATTGGCAGGACGCAGGGGCTGAGGAAGGACAGCACGCCGGCCGCCAGCGCGACCAGGATCGCGGGCAGAAGGCTGGCGTCGAAGATGTCTATTCCGAACATTGCGGTCCCCTTGTGCCGTTATGTCCTAGACCATTGCGCGAGGCACGTCACCGAACGGCTTGTCACATCCCGGTGGACTTCCTGAAACATGGATCCTACCGATTTGCGCATGACCTACGATGACGACCTCGATGCAACCGGGCTTCTTTGCCCCCTGCCCGTCCTCAAGGCGGCGAAGCGATTGCGCGGAATGGCATCCGGCGCGGTCCTGAGAGTGCGCGCGGACGATCCCGCGGCGGTCATCGACGTGCCGCACTTTTGCGCGGAACAGGGGCACACGCTGATGTCTTCGGGCGATGCCGACGGCGTCCAGACCTATCTGATCCGCAAGGGCTGAACGGAAACGGCGCGAGGCCGATCGCCCCGCGCCGTTCCTCTTCAACACTCACGACGCCTCAGCGTCCGATGGACCACCAGCCGCGCTTCCGCGGTTTGTCGTCTGCTTCAGGCTCAGCGGCGGCAGGAGCGTCCGCTGCGGCCGTTTCGAGAACCGGCTCGGGCTCAGTTTCCTCGACCGCCGGGGGCGCGGGTTGTTCTTCCGGCTCGGGCGCCTGCTCGGATGTCGCGTCGGCCTCGACCGTTTCCTCCTCCGGTTCGACCTTCTTGCGACGGCTGCGCCGCCGCTTCGGTTTCTCCTCGGCCTCGGGTTCGGCATCTGGGGCCTCGGATGCGACCGCCGGAGCAGGCTCGGAGGCCTGCGATTCACCCTCGGGAGCGTCTTCCGGTGACGTATCCTTCTTCCGACGACGGGTGCGTTTGCGTTTCGGCTTCTCGGCCTCGTCCTCGGACGCCTCTATGGGCTCGGAGGCAGGGTCAGCCTGGGTTTCGCCGGCCGCCTCCGTGTCGTCGCTGTCGCTGTCGCTCTCGGTATCGGAGGACATGTCGGACGATCCGCCTTCGGCATCTCGACCATTGCCACGACGACGGCGACGGCGCCGACGCTTCTTTCGCGGGCGATCGTCTTCTTCGTCGGATTTGACCTCTGGCGCTTCTTCGACCTCTTCCTCTTCGGCCTCCTCGACGAGGTCCTCCTCGTCGATCTCGTCCATCAAGGATGTGTCGACAGATATAACCGGCAGAAGGACCGCCTCGACCTTTCGGGTCGCTGTCTTGAACTTCTCGATTGTGAAGTCAGGCGAGATCAGATGCGGATCGGCCTCGACGCGGACGGCCATGCCGTAACGCACCTCGATCTGCGCGATGTGTTCCCGCTTGAAGTTCATCAGGAAGTTGACGATCGCGACGGGCGCCTTGACGAGCACCTCCTTCGACCGGCCCCGCACGCCTTCTTCCTCGAGTTGGCGCAGGATCGTCAGACCCACGCTGTCGTTCGAGCGGATAAGGCCCGTGCCGTGGCACGAGGAGCACGGCTGGGTCGACGCTTCGAGCATCCCGGGACGCAGGCGCTGGCGCGACATCTCGAGAAGGCCGAAGCCCGAAATGCGGCCGACCTGAATGCGGGCACGGTCGGTCTTGAGCTTTTCCTTGAAGCGCTTCTCGACGGCGGCGTTGTTCTTCCGCTCTTCCATGTCGATGAAGTCTATGACGATCAGTCCGGCGAGGTCGCGCAGGCGAAGCTGGCGCGCCACTTCCTCGGCGGCTTCGAGGTTGGTCTTGAGTGCCGTCTCCTCGATCGAGCCTTCCTTGGTGGCCTTGCCCGAGTTGACGTCGATTGCGACCAGCGCCTCGGTCACGCCGATAACGATATAGCCGCCCGACTTGAGCTGGACGACCGGGTTGAACATGCCGGCCAGATAGCTCTCGACCTGGAAGCGGGCGAAGAGCGGCATCGGGTCGTTGTAGAACTTCACGTTCTTGGCGTGGGACGGCATGATCATCTTCATGAAGTCCTTGGCGGTGCGGAAGCCGCCCTCGCCCTCGACCATCACCTCGTCGATTTCGCGGCTGTAGAGGTCGCGGATCGAGCGCTTGATGAGGTTGCCTTCCTCATAGATTTTCGCCGGCGCGATCGACTTCAGGGTCAGTTCGCGGATCTGCTCCCACAGACGCTGAAGATATTCGTAGTCGCGCTTGATCTCGGACTTCGTGCGCTTGGCGCCCGCCGTGCGAATGATGAGACCGGCGCCTTTGGGCACCTCGATTTCGGCTGCGATCTCTTTCAGCTTCTTGCGGTCGGCGGCCTGGGTGATCTTGCGGCTGATGCCGCCGCCCCGCGCCGTGTTCGGCATCAGGACGCAGTAGCGGCCGGCTAGACTGAGGTAGGTGGTCAGGGCGGCACCCTTGTTGCCGCGCTCCTCCTTCACGACCTGCACAAGCAGGATCTGGCGGACCTTGACGACCTCCTGGATCTTGTAGCGGCGCTGACGCTGCTTGCGGGGTCGGCGGATGTCCTCGGCGGTGTCGTCGTCCGATACGGCTTCGATGGACTCGTCCTTCTCGGCGGCATCGTCCATCGCGACATAGGGCTTCGAATCGTCGCGGGGGGGAGAGGGCAGGTCGTCTTCGACGTCGTCCTCGTCGTCGAGGTCCACCACGTCCATGCCTGGGATCGTGGGCGAAGCGTCGTGCTCCTCGTCCCCGTCGTCGGATTTGGACTCGTCAACTTCGGCCGTCACCGACTCGCCGGTGCCCGAAGCCTGTTCGGGAGAAGGTTTGCGGCGACGTCGGCGGTTGCGGGGCTTTTCTTCCTCGGCGGCCTCGGCCTCGGCCATCGCCATTTCCTCGGCGAGAAGCGCTTCGCGGTCCGCGACGGGGATCTGGTAGTAGTCGGGGTGGATCTCGGAAAAGGCGAGGAACCCGTGGCGGTTGCCGCCGTAATCGACGAAGGCGGCCTGAAGCGAGGGTTCGACCCTCGTGACCTTCGCCAGGTAGATGTTGCCGCTCAGTTGGCGCTTGTTTTCCGACTCAAAGTCGAATTCCTCGACCTTGTTCCCGTCGCACACCACGACGCGGGTTTCTTCCGCGTGGGTGGCATCGATCAGCATTTTCTTTGACATCATGACTTTCCGCGCAAGCCAAAGCCCTGCCGGGTGGTGACAGGTCCATGATCTTGCGGCTATTTGGGGCGAAGCGACGTGACGTGGCCAAGCGATGCTTGCCCGTCTCAGACGGGGTAAACTTGCGTCCATCCCACGCGAACGTCATCGCGGTTCTTCTCCGACGTCCCGGGGGACGCCCGTTCATGGCCCGGCGGTCGGGTGTACCTCCGCACGGGCAATTCCTAAATGTGGCCGGTGAGGCCTTTGCTGGACCAGGCACAGCTAAGAAGCGGTAACCTTCTGGAACAGCGAAACTTTCTTGCGACCCCTAGGCAGATGCCCATGATCGGAGCGCGGCGCCACCATAAGGGCGGAGACGCGCCAATTACAATGGCGAAATTCCGTTCTGCCCAAGATGCCGAAAACGCAGGCCGACGAGCGCGAGACGACGGCACGCGGCGAGGCCGCGCGCCGTCCGCTTGCCTGTCAGAGATAGTCGGCGCGCTGAAGGCTGTACTTCGCCATCTTCTCGTTCAGCGTCCGGCGCGGAAGGCACAGCTCTTCCATCACATTGACGATCGAACCGCGGTGCCGCCGCATGGTGTTGTCGATCAGCATCTTCTCGAACGCCTCGACGTAATCCTTGAGCGGCTTGCCCTCGGTCGTGACCGTGAAGTCCGCAGCGGCCTCGTTGTCGGCCATCAGAAGCGAGGCGATGGTCCCCGATCCGCGTCGCGACTGCAGGACGGCGCGCTCGGCGATGTTGACGAGCTGGCGGATATTTCCCGGCCAGGGAGCCTGAAGAAGCTGCGCGGCCTCCTGAGCCGAGACTTGGGGGGCGTCACATCCATATTCGTCGGCGTACTGGTCAGAGAACTGCTGGAACAGCATGAGGATATCCTCGCCGCGCTGGCGAAGCGGCGGAATGGTGATCTTCATGGCGGCCAACCGGTAGAACAGGTCGGGACGCAGTGCGTCTTCGCAGGTCCGCCCAGGTTCCTGAAGGTTGCAGATTGCGACGATCCGCGTCTCGGCAGGCGTCCCCTGCTCGTTCATCCAGGACAAGAGCCGGGCCTGAAGCTGCATCGGAAGGGATTCGATGTCCTCGAGCACCAGAGTACCGCCGCGCGCTTCTTCCAGAAGTGGCAGCGGAGCGCCGTCCTCTGCCGGCCCGAACAGCCGCGATGCGAGAATGCTTTCGTCATGCGCGGCGCAGGAGAACAGCACAAACTTCTTCCCGGCCTTCGCGCCGACCGCGTGAAGCGCGTGCGCCACGAGCGTCTTGCCGGTGCCCGTCTCGCCCTCGATCAGGACATGGCCGTCTGCCTGACCGAGATCGAGGATGTCCTCCCGCAGGCGCTCCATTGCGGGCGAAGTGCCGACGAGCTTTTTCATGATCCCCGAACCGCCATCAGACAGTTCGCGCCGGAGCGCCCGGTTGTCGAGCGTCAGGCGCCGCGCGTTCGCGGCCTTCTTGGCGAGCTCGGTCATCTTGTCCGGGTTGAACGGCTTCTCGAGAAAGTCGAAGGCGCCGACCTGCATCGCCTGCACCGCCATCGGCACATCGCCATGACCGGTGATCATGATCACCGGCAACGCGCTGTCGACGCTCATCAGCCGCTTGAGGAAGGACATGCCATCCATTCCGGGCATCTTGATGTCGCTGACGACGACGCCCTGAAAGTCGGGCGACAAGGCTTTCAGCGCGTCTTCCGCACTACCGTAGGTTTCGGTGTCGAAACCGGACAGGGACAGCCACTGGCTGATCGACTGCCGCATGTCCTGTTCGTCGTCGACAATGGCGACCTTCATCGTCTGACCCATGGGTCTCACTCCGTTTGTCATTCCGCCGCTTCCGCGCTCTGGCTGACGAGCGGCAGGGTTATTTCAAATACAGCCCCGCCATTCCGGCCATTCCTCGCGGTGAGCCGACCGCCAAGGTCGTTTACGATCCCGGATGAAATGGCAAGTCCCAGGCCGACCCCGTCACCGGGAGACTTGGTGGTGTAGAAGGGTTCAAACAAGCTCTCCAGATCCTCGATGCCGCTGCCGTTGTCACGGACCGTCACGACGACGTCATCCCCGACGGTGACGAGGATCTTCACTTCCGGGCTCTTGATGCCCTTGGTCGCGTCGAGCGCATTTCGCAAGAGATTGACCAGTACCTGCTCGAACCGGATCCTATCCGCCCGAACATAGACCGAGTTGCGGGGGAGCGATATGCTCATGTCGACGTCGCCCCTGCGAAGCTGGGGCTCCATCATAGACAAGGCGGACGAGACGGAGTCCCTCACGTCAATGATTTCAAAGGCATCGCCACCCTTCCGAGCATAGGATTTCAGTTGGCGCGTGATCGCCCCCATCCTTTCTATCAGGTCGTCGATGCGCTGAAAGGATGACAACGCCTCGTCCGCCCGACGCCGCTGAAGAAGAAGTTTTGCGCCGGCGAGGTAGGTCTTCATCGCAGCGAGGGGCTGGTTCAGTTCGTGGCTAACGGCTGCCGACATCTCGCCCAAGGCCGCAAGTTTCGAGGATTGCTGAAGCGTCTGCTCGGCGACTTCGAGGTGTCGTTCCGCCTTTTCACGCTCGGCGATTTCCCGCTGGAGCGCGGCATTAAGCTGGCGAAGTTCAGCCGATTCCCGCTGGAAGATGACGAGGCGGGACGTGGCTTTCCGGCTGACCAGGTAGAAGGCCATCGCCATGAGGATCGCGAATCCCATGATTTCCAGGGCGAGAACCGCGTTCACCCTCTCGCGCACACCCGCATAGGTCGTGAAACTGGCGATCTTCCAGCCCTGGAACCCGATCCGCGCCTCCTGCCGCATGACCGCCTCGCCCTGAAGGTAGGCATCCGCCGGCAAGGCACCCCACCTTGCCGTGGCCCGGAAGGCGCGCTCGATCGCCGAGGGCACCGAGCGGACGGCAAGTGCCTCCTTCTCGGTCAGACCGCGCCAGCGGGCTTCGGTCGCAAGGATGATCGTGTCCTCGCTATCCGACACGATGACGGCATCGGTGAACCCGGCCCAGGACGTCTCGAATTTCTTCAAGTCGACCTCGACCATGATGACGCCGATCAGCGTGCCCTGCGCTTCGATCCGGCGGGAATAGGCAAAGACGCGACCGCCTGCTTCGAGAAGGCTTGTGGTGAAGACCGTGTCGTTCGACCTCGTGGCCTCGATGAAATAGGGCTGGGCCTTGTGGATCGAGCCGAGCAGCGAACGGTCCGTGGCCGCCACGGCACGTCCCTCGGCATCCATGAGGAGCATCCCCTCGGCGCCGATTTCGTCGCGGTATTCGATCAGACGCTGCGAGCTTTGCGAGAAGTCATCCGAGTTGAGCGCCCCGATCAGCGTCGGATCCCGTGCCAGAAGTTGCGGGACGATCTGATTGCGCTGAAGCTCCGACAGGATGTTCCCGGAATAAAGCGCCAGGCGCACCTCGGCGCGGGACCGCGTCGTCTCGGTGAAGCGAAGCATCAGGTACTGGTTCGTCCACAGGATCACAGCGGCGGCGATCACGACAAGAAGCGCCATGAGGTATCGGACGCGCCGAGGCGTGCTTTCGGAGCGGAAGTCGCCCTGTTTTGGCGGTGTCGTCATGGAACGAATGTATGCGGGCGGCGCTCCTCGCTCAAGCGGCGACGCGGGTCGCGGCAAGGGCGGCGAAGAGGGCCCGTCCGTCGGCGGGTCCAAGTGCCGGATCGGCTGCGCGCTCGGGGTGCGGCATCAGCCCGAGGACGCGCCTGTTTTCCGACAGGATGCCGGCTATACGATCGACTGACCCGTTGACGTCCTGTGCATAGCGGAAGGCGACGCGGTCCTCGCCCTTCAGGCGCGCGAGCGTCGCCTCATCCGTCGTGTAGTTTCCGTCATGGTGGGCCACGGGGAAGGTGACGGTCTGGCCCAGCTTGTAACCACGGGTGAAATCGCTGTCCGCCGTAGCGACATCGAGAACCACGGGCTTGCAGATGAACTTGAGCCCCGCATTCCGCATCAGTGCCCCGGGCAGTAGCCCGGTCTCGAGGAGAACCTGGAAGCCGTTGCAGATGCCGATGGCATAGCCGCCCCTCTCGACGTGCGACCGGAGAGCGGAGGTGATCGGCGACCTCGCCGCAATCGCCCCGCAGCGAAGGTAATCGCCGAAGGAAAAGCCGCCGGGGACACCGACGATGTCGACGTTCGCGGGTAGGTCGCTGTCCTTGTGCCAGACCATGTCGACCTGGAAGCCCGCGTTGCGGAAGGCGACGGCAAGGTCGCGGTCGCAGTTCGATCCGGGGAAGACAAGGACGGCGGCTTTCATGGGCGGTGCTCCGGATCGGGAATGGGGCTCATTTGCTCTGTCGGACGTGAAAACTCAAGTCAGCCTGGCCGGAAAGTGTCTCCTACCCCGAAAACTCCGTGATCACTGCCACCCCCGGCGGCGTCGGGCCGTTGAAAGCCGCCAATTCCGCGGACGTTTCGGACAGTCCCACCTCTCGGGCAACGATCGGATTGAGGTCCACGTGTCCACCGTCGATCAGGCTCAAAAGCGACGGGTAGCGGTGCGCGGGCATGCCCCTGGTGCCGTAAAGTGCAAGGTTGCCCATGTAGACTTGGTTCAAGTTCACCTCCTGAACCGCATGGTGGCCGACTGGCATCCCGACCTGGACGTGACGTCCCAGCGGTCTCAGGCAGGCGATGGAGGCAGCGACAGTGGCGGGAAAACCGAGCGCCTCGACCGAGACGTGCGCCCCTCCGCCGGTGATGTCCCGAATTTTCGCAGCGGTGTCTGTCTCGGCCGCGTTGACGGTGAAATCCGCACCCAGACCTTTTGCATGCGCAAGTTTCTCGGCCACGATGTCGGTGACGATAACCCGGGCGCCCAGAGCACGTCCCAGGAGCATGGCCGCGAGGCCGATCCCGCCGGTGCCGTGGACGGCGAGCCATTCGCCAGGCCTCAAGGCGGCGCGGCCGGTCAGCGCGTGCCAGGCGGTCGTTACGCGGCAGCCGAGAGCCGCCGCCAATGTGGGCGACATGGCTTCGGGCAGGCGGGCCAGGTTGTGATCGCGGGGCACGGCGACGTATTCGGCAAAGGCGCCGGGTTCGATGAAGCCGGGCAGGCGCTGATCGAGGCAGGTATTCGACTCGCCCGCGCGGCAGTTCGGACAAGTGCCGCAGGCGAGGATGAAGGGCGCGATCAGCTTGTCGCCCACCTTGAACTGGGCGCGCGGACCGGCCGCGACGACCTCTCCGCAATACTCGTGCCCGCCGATCTGACCGGGTTTCACCCTCGGGTGTTCACCGACCCATCCATGCCAGTCCGAGCGGCAGATGCCGCAGGCGAGGACCTTCAGGACCACACCGTCCTCGGGGCACTCGGGGTCGGCCACGTCCTCGATCGACAGCGGTTCCCGGTAGGCGCGGAGAACGGCAGCACGCATCAGAGAAGCTCCACGTCGTATTGCTCGATCACGGTATTCGCAAGAAGCGTCTCGCACATGCGCGCGACGTCGGCCCCGGCTTTCGCGCGGTCGGTCTCGGCGAGGTCGAGCTCGATGACCTTGCCCTGCCGCACCCCCGTCACCCCTTCGAAGCCGAGCGTGCCGAGAGCATGGCGCACCGCCTCGCCCTGGGGGTCGAGAACGCCGGTCTTGAGCATGATGTGAACGCGCGCTTTCATGGTCTTCCCCCGTCGCTGCTGTCGCCGGAGCTATCGCGTATCCGCCTGCGTTTGTAAAACCCTCGCTGAGGCAGCCTTCATCATGCATGCGGAGCCAGCGGCGACCTCGCCGGCCAGATGCAACGAGAAAGCCGGCGTCAGTTGATCAGCTTGGGCTTCTGCGCCGGGGTCACGTTCTGCGGCAGGACGCCAAGACGGCGCGCGACTTCGGTGTAGGCATCCGTCAGGTTGCCGAGATCGCGGCGGAAGACATCCTTGTCGAGCTTCTGGCCTGTCTCCATGTCCCAGAGACGGCAGGAATCAGGGCTGATCTCGTCGGCGACGACGAGGCGCTGATAATCGCCGTCCCAGATGCGTCCGATCTCGATCTTGAAGTCCACGAGCTTGATCCCGACGGCCAGGAAGCAGCCGGAGAGGAAGTCGTTTACCCGCAGAGCCAGGGCGACCATGTCGTCGAGATCCTGCTGATTGGCCCATCCGAAGGCGACGATGTGCTCTTCCGAGACCAGAGGGTCGCCGAGCGCGTCGTCCTTGAGGCAGAATTCCACAATCGGTCGCGGAAGGAGCGTTCCCTCCTCGAGCCCGAGACGCGTCGACATCGAGCCGGCAGCGTAGTTCCGGACGACGACCTCGAGCGGAATGATCTCGACCGAACGGATGAGCTGCTCGCGCATGTTGATGCGGCGGATGAAGTGCGTCGGTACGCCGATCTGGGCGAGACCCTTCATGAAGAACTCGGAAAGGCGGTTGTTGAGGACGCCCTTGCCCTCGATGATGGCGCGCTTCTGGGCGTTGAAGGCGGTGGCGTCGTCCTTGAAGTACTGCACCAGAGTGCCCGGCTCGGGACCTTCGTAAAGGATCTTGGCCTTGCCCTCGTAAACCTTCTTGCGCCGCGCCATGTTGGCCCTTTCCGGGAAACGTCACCGCGCGCGGAAAAATTTCCACGCGCGTGATGGCGTCTCTTTAGGGCAAAGCGGGCGTTGCGGCAAGCGCCAGGCCCTTGCCTGCAGGCTTTGCTGCGAACGGGAAGGTGTCGAACGGTTTATCCGGCCAGGAGGCAGGCCGTCCGATAATTCCATGATTGGATTTCGGTGACAATGCATTGTCCCACTGACCATTCGGCGAGGTGCGGCGCAGAGACGTATCCGCCCCTCTGCCCTTGCGACGCGCGCCCCGGAGAGGCATATGGAACGTGAAAAGCTTTGCCGGGAAGATCAGCCATGTCCACGTTCGACGACCGCGAAAACGCCTTCGAATCCAAGTTCGCCCATGATGCCGACATGCAGTTCCGGGCCGAAGCGCGCCGGAACAAGCTTTTGGGTCTCTGGGCTGCCGACAAGATGGGCAAGTCGGCGGAAGACGCGGCGGCCTATGCGAAAGAGGTTGTGAAGGCCGACTTCGAGGAAGCAGGGCATGACGACGTCGTGCGCAAGGTCTCGAAGGACATGGGCGATCTCGCGACCGAAGCGGAAATTCGCGCGAAGTTGAGCGAGCTCCTCGTCGTCGCCAAGGCTCAGCTCATGGAAGAGATCTGAGTCGACGCTCTGCCGGCCGTTAAGTCCGCATCAATCCGTCTCTCATAGAGCCTGACCCCGGGGGCGTCCTTCGGGGTGCGGGTCATGAGTTTCTTTCCGTCACTTTCTGCGGCAGGCGCAGGCGCGCGCGCCAGATTGCGGACCTTCGGAGCCATTGCTGTGGCTGCTGTCTGCGCGGCACTCGTCGTGCGGCACCTCGGCGAGGTCAGCCTGCTGACCGTCGCAGAGGAGGTTCGCGGCATCGGCGCGGCTCAATGGCTGATCGCTCTGGTCGCCACCTGCGCCAGCTTCGCTGCGGCCGGTCAATACGACGCCCTTTTCCACCGTTGGCTCGGCACGGGCGTCAGGGCGGCACGCGCGGGAGTTTCCGGAGCAGTGGCCATCGCACTGGCGCAGACGCTCGGCTTCGGGCTCGCCACAGGCGCCATCGCCCGCTGGCGCGCATTGCCGGAACTCAGTCTGCCGAACGCCCTTCGCGTGACGAACTATGTCTCGTTCACTTTCATGGCAGCCCTCTCGGTTCTTGCGGCGCTGGCGCTGTCAGTGTCGGACATCGGGTCGGGCGGAGCGGGAGTTTCAGGTCTCTTCGTTATTCCGCCGATGGTCGGCTACCTGGTCCTTTCAGTGGCACAGCCCGCCTGGCTTCCGGTGAGTTTGCCACCCCTTCGCCTAGTCGGACGTCTGACCGTTCTTGCGATCACGGACACAGCGCTTGCGTCTCTGGCGCTGTGGGCCCTGTTGCCAGCGGGCAGCCAGCCTGACTTCAGCGTCTTTCTCGCTGCTTTCCTCGTCGCTCTCGGAGCGGGCCTCCTATCCGGCGCTCCGGGCGGTGTGGGACCGTTCGAGCTGGCGCTGGTGACACTCCTCCCAGCCGTCCCCGAGACGGAACTGATGGCCGCTGTCTTGGCCTTTCGGCTGGTCTACTACGCGCTCCCTGCCTGTGCCGCCCTAGTCGTGCTGGCGCGCCCTTCGGTGGACCGCGCCCTTCGACGAACCATCGTCCCTGCCTTGCCTCCCGCCGTCCGCGCCGAGGCCGGGCTGGCCCGTCAATCCGGACAGCTGTCCGTTGTCGATGGACTTGGACTGCATGTAGTCGAGGCGTCCCAATGCCTCGTGGCGCTCGGCTCGCCTGTCTGTGGGGAGAGGATGACGCGGCCCTCCTTGAGAGACTTCGGCGACCTGGCGAGGCAGCGGAACCTGTTCCCGGCTCTCTACAAGGCGGACGCGCGGACGGCGGGGGTCGCACGCCGGTCGGGGTGGACTGTCCTCGCGGTCTCGGAAGACGCCTCGGTCTCGCCCGCGGACTTTGCGCTCGATGTGCCGGAGCGTCGACAGCTTCGCCGCAAGCTTGGCAGGGCAAGAAAGGCCGGGGTGACGATCGAGTCCGCGGGGCGCCTTCCGCTTCAGGATATGTCCCGTGTGGCCGGCAACTGGACGAAACGTACAGGAGGCGAGCGCGGGTTCAGCATGGGCCGATACTGTCCGGATTACCTAGCCGGCCAGCGGGTCTGGCTGGCTCGGCGCGATGGCCGCCTCGTGGCTTTCGCCAGCTTTCACATCGCGAAGGCCGAGTGGTGTCTGGACCTGATGCGGAACGAGGCAGACATGCCGGACGGCACGATGCACGCGTTGATCGCAGCCGCGCTTGAGGCCGCCCGCGCCGAGGGCGTGAGGCGCGTGTCGCTGGCCGCAATGCCGCTGGAAAGCGGCCACCCCGTCCTGCGCCGATTGACGTGCCGACGCGAAGCGCAGGGCCTGCGGCAGTTCAAGTGCTCGTTTCACCCGCGACGCCAGACGCTCTATCTCGCCGCACCCAACCTCGCCCTGCTTGTACTCGCAGGGACGGACATTCTCCTTAGGATCGCGAAGCCTCTGCCTCTCCTGGCCTCCACAGGGCTGTCGAGCACCATGCGTCCAATGCAAGGCGGGCATTCCAACATGGACGTTGTTCCGGCCATCTGCAGACCTCATGTTGGCGGTAACAGAACACAGATGACACAGGAAAAGAACCGATGACACTAATCGCCGATCTCAAGAAACGCGCCGCTTACCGCCGGACCGTCCGGGCGCTGCGCAACATGCCCCTCGACACCGCGCTCGACCTCGACATCTACCGGGGCGATGCGAAGGATATCGCGCGCCGCGCGGTCTACGGAGCGTGACGCACGCCTCCTCGTTGAAATAACGCACGGGCGGCCAGTGGCCGCCCTTTTCGTATCATCGCTTAGAGGCGAACCGCGCAACCAGCGCGTCGCAGACCGCTGGTGTCACGAACTTGGAGACGTCCCCGCCGAGGCGCGCGATTTCCTTGACAAGCTTCGACGCGATCGCTTGGTGCTCCGCCTCGGCCATAAGAAACACGGTCTCGACCGTGTCGTCGAGCTGACGGTTCATGCCGACCATCTGATACTCGTATTCGAAATCGGCCACCGCACGCAGGCCGCGAATGATGATCCCCGCGCCGACATCGCGCGCGCAGTCGATCAGAAGGTTTTCGAAGGGATGGGGGACGATCTCGACGCCTGTCCGTTCGGCGATGGCGCCGCATTCGGCCTCGATCATCGCCACGCGCTCCTCAAGTGGAAACAGCGGTCCCTTGTCGCGGTTGATCGCGACACCAATCACCAGCCTGTCGACCAATACGGTCGCGCGCTCGATGATGTCGAGATGTCCTAGCGTGACCGGGTCGAAGGTGCCGGGATAGAGGCCGATGCGCATGTGGGGGCTCCTCCGCCGGTGCGTGCCGGGGCTTGGTGCCACGGACCGGTTCGGCCCGCAAGCAATTGATCTAGAAGCCCTTGATCATGCCTTCCAGCGCATTCTTCTCCATCGACAGCTCCGACAGCCGCGCCTTGACCACGTCCCCGATCGAGATCAGGCCGGCCATGTCGTCGCCATCCATGACCGGCATGTGACGGAAACGGCCTTCGGTCATCTTGCCCAGAACCTGTTCGTCCGTCTCGTCGGGGGTGCAGGTGATCATCGCACGCGTCATCAGCGTATCGACGGTGTCGTTCAGGCAGCCCTGCCCCCTGCGGCCCAACTCGCGCACTATGTCGCGTTCGGAGAGGATGCCGAGAGGCGTTCCGCCCTCGCCAGTGATGACGATGGCGCCGATGCGCTTTTCGGACAGAAGGCGCGCGGCGTCGGACACGGAAGCGCCGCTGGCCAGACCGATCACGTCGGTGCCGCCCTTCATGCCAAGAATCTGACGAACCAACATGAATGTGCCTCCCGAGGACGTGTGATCTTGGGTCGAGCGTTCTCCACAGGGGCGCCACCTGTCAAGGTTGAGTGCGTCGCGCCATTTCGGCACGGAGACCCTCCGCCAGTGTGGTGGCGAAGCGGTTGAGCCGTTCGACGCGCGCGTCGTCATCATGCCGGATCAGCCAGAAGGCACGCGTCAGTGTCATCTGGTCCTTGAGGACGGGCATCAGTTCGGGCGCATCGGGCATCGCGAAATCATGGACGACGCCAATGCCGGCGCCCGCCCGCAACAGGGCAAGCTGAACCGACACGAGGTTCGAGGCAGCGTCGATCCGCGAAAGTCCGAGTTCTGCGAGATAGTCGAGTTCGGGGTCGAAGATCATGTCCGGGATGTAGCCGACGACGGGATGACCTGCGAGATCGGCCCGCGTCCGGATTGGCTCGTGGCCGTCAAGATAGGCGCGGGAGGCGGCGAGGTGCAGCGCGTAGTCGGAGATCTTCTGGATGCGCAGTCGCCCCGTCCGCGGTCGAGACACGGCGATAGCCATATCTGCTTCGCGCTTGGACAGGTTGAAGACGCGCGGCAGCGCCACGATCTGCACCGACAGACCCGGGTTTGCCACAACGATGCTTTGCACGACATGGGGAAGAAGAAAGGTGGCGCAGCCGTCAGGAGCGCCCACGCGAATCGTGCCGGTCAGCGTATGTTCGTCGCCCCGCACCTCGGACAAGGCTTCGGTCATGGCCTGTTCGGCCGCTTCGGCATGGGCGCGGAGACGCTCGCCCGCAGGTGTCGAGACATAGCCCTGGGGAGATTTGACGAACAGCACTGCGTCCATCTCGGCTTCCAGGCGCGCGATGCGGCGGCCCACTGTCGCGGGGTCGAGCCTCAGGGTTCGGGAGGCGCCTGACAGGCTTTCCTCCCGCGAGACGGACAGGAATATACGCATGTCGTCCCAATTCATCTGGCGTGAGCTCCTGCATTTCCGCAAAGCCTTTTTGGGAAACTGCCGCTTTTCGGACTACCGCGCCAGCCCTTAAGGTCCGTCGCAACAAGCAGGAGGATTCGATGGAAGATCTATCCCACTACATCGACGGTCAGCGCGTGCAGGGCGCATCGGGCCGTTTCGCAGATGTCTTCAACCCCGCCACGGGCGAGGTTCAGGCCCGGGTGCCGCTGGCGACCAAGGTCGAATTGGACGAGGCGGTCGCCAAGGCAGCCGAGGCTCAGAAGGCCTGGGGCGCCACCAACCCGCAGCGGCGGGCGCGCGTGATGATGGCCTTCGGGCGCCTCATCAACGAGAACATGGACAAGCTGGCCGAGCTGGTCAGCCGAGAGCATGGCAAGACCATCCCCGATGCGAAAGGCGACGTGCAGCGCGGTCTCGAAGTCGTCGAAGTCTGCATGGGTGCGCCCAGTCTTCTGAAGGGCGAGTTCACCAACGACGGCGGACCCGGCATCGACCTCTATTCTATGCGCCAGCCGCTTGGCGTGGTGGCCGGCATCACGCCGTTCAACTTTCCCGCGATGATCCCGCTGTGGAAGATGGCGCCTGCCCTGTCCTGCGGCAACGCGATGATCCTGAAGCCGTCCGAGCGGTGCCCGTCGACGTCGCTGATGCTGGCCGAGCTTCTGAAGGAGGCAGGGCTTCCCGACGGCGTTCTCCAGGTCGTCAACGGCGACAAGGAGGTCGTCGACGCAATCCTCGACAACGAGACGATCCAGGCCGTGGGCTTCGTCGGCTCGACCCCGATCGCGCAGTACATCTACGGCCGCGCGGCATCGAACGGAAAGCGCGCACAATGCTTCGGCGGCGCGAAGAACCACATGATCATCATGCCCGACGCCGACCTCGACAAGGCTGCGGATGCGCTGGTTGGGGCAGGCTTCGGCGCAGCAGGCGAGCGCTGCATGGCGATCTCGGTCGCCGTGCCCGTGGGCGAAAAGACGGCGGATGCGCTGCGCGAGCGTCTGGTGCCCCGGATCGAGAAGCTGAAGGTCGGTCCCTACACTGCCGGCGACGATGTCGACTTCGGTCCGGTCATCACCGCCGCCGCCAAGAAGCGGATCGATGGTTTGGTGGACAGGGGCGTCGAAGAAGGGGCGGATCTCGTCGTCGACGGACGCGGCTTCACGATGCAAGGCTACGAGAACGGCTTCTTCGTCGGTCCGTCCTATTTCGACCGGGTCACGCCCGACATGGAGATCTACAAGGAAGAGATCTTCGGTCCGGTCCTGAGCCAGGTCCGCGCCAAGTCCTATGAAGAGGCGCTGAAGCTGACGATGGACAACCCCTATGGCAACGGCACCGCGATCTATACCGCCGACGGCGACACGGCGCGCGATTTCGCGAACCGGGTCAACGTGGGCATGGTCGGCATCAACTTCCCCATTCCCGTGCCCCTCAGCTACCACACCTTCGGCGGCTGGAAGAAGTCGTCCTTCGGCGACCTGAACCAGTATGGCCCGGACGCCTTCCGGTTCTACACGAAGACGAAGACCGTCACCGCGCGCTGGTTCTCCGGGATCAAGGACGGAGGCGAGTTCGCTTTCAAGGCGATGGACTGATGTGAAGATCGGGTGACCTGCCCCACTCCGGGGTGGGCCACCGACTTGCCGGGTCAGGGGCGCAGGAGCAGGATGCGATCTCCCAAGGAGGATCCGCCATGCTGACCAGACGCAACGCCCTGACTGCCCTTCTGTCCCTGCCCGTCCTGGCACTGGCCCGACCGGCACGCGCCGCCACGCACCAGGTCGCCATCAAGGGCTTCGCCTTCGAACCCGCCGTGTTGGACGTCGCGGCGGGCGACACCGTCGTCTTCACCAACGGTGACAGCGCCCCTCACACGGCATCGAGCAGCGCCTTCGACACCGGGCGTATCAACTTCGAGCAAAGCGCCGAGGTGACGATCCCTGCCGCCGGGACTTACGACTACACCTGCAAATTCCACCCGATGATGAAGGGCCGGATCGTCGCCCGATAGGGGCGCCGGGCCGGCAGCATTGAGTCTGGCCTAGGACGGCACGCGCGGCTAAGAACGGCCGGAACCGCGAGGCTGATCCATGACCATACGACCGAAGACCGGGATCGAAGAGATCGTCCTCTACAAGGCAGGCGACGCGAAGGTCGCCGGTCGGGGCGATGTCCTCAAGCTGTCATCGAACGAAAATCCCTATGGCGCTCCCGACAGCGCGAAGGCAGCGTTTGCACGCGCGGTTCACGATCTCCACCGCTATCCGCCGACCGACCACGCCGAACTCAGGGCGGCCATCGCCGAGGTCCACGGCCTCGACCCTGAGCGGATCGTCTGCGGGGCCGGTTCGGACGAAATCATCACATTCCTCTGCCAAGCCTATACGCAGCCGGGCGACGAGGTGATCCACACCGAACATGGCTTCTCGATGTACGCCATTTCGGCGCGGGCGGCGGGTGCGACACCCGTCGAGGTGCCAGAGCGCGAACGCAAGGTGGACGTGGATGCTATCCTAGCGGGCGTGACCGAGCGCACGAAGCTCGTCTTCGTGGCGAACCCCGGCAACCCGACCGCCACTATGATCGGTGGAAACGAAACTGCCCGGCTGGCGGCCGAACTGCCGCCTCATGTTCTTCTGGTCCTCGACGGCGCCTATTCGGAATACGTCGAGGGCTTCGACGGCGGCGCGTCTTTGACGGAGTCGCGCGACAACGTGGTGATGACGCGCACCTTCTCGAAGATGTACGGGCTGGGCGGCCTGCGGATCGGCTGGGGCTACGGGCCGAAGGACGTGATCGACAACCTCAACCGCGTGCGGGGTCCCTTCAACCTCTCGCAAGCGCAGCTTGCCGCCGCCGAGGCCGCCGTCCGCGACCGTGATTGGGCTGCCCGCTGCCGCGCCGACAACACGCGGATGCGAGACTGGCTCCAGCACGCGCTTGCCGAACTAGGCGTCCCTTCGGATACCTCGAGCGCGAATTTCATCCTGGCCCGCTTCGCGAGCCCCTCCGAGGCCGACGACTGCGAGGCCAGACTGCGGGGGGACGGGATCCTCGTGCGGAAGGTCGGCGGATACAAGCTGCCTCAGTGCCTGCGCATCACGGTCGGGACCGAGGCCGACTGCCGCCGCGTCGCCGCTTCCGTCGCGCGTTTCCGGGAGCAGACGGCGTGAACCGCATCTACGACCGCGTGGCGCTGATCGGCTTGGGTCTGATCGCTTCGTCTATGGCGCACGCGATCCGCAGGGCCGGTCTGGCCGGCGAGATCGTCGGCACCGCCCGATCCGAGGAAACGCGCGAGACAGTCCGAGAACTGGGATTCTGCGACAAGGTCGTAGACAGCGCGACGCAGGCCGTCGAAGGCGCCGATCTCGTCGTCCTAGCCGTACCGGTTGGCGTAATGGACGAGATCGCCAGGGAAATCGGCCCCCACCTTGCGCAGGGGACGACGGTGACCGACGTCGGATCCGTCAAGCGATCGGTGATCGACGCAGTGGCGCCGCATATCCCGGAGGGCGTCCATTTCATACCCGGGCACCCATTGGCGGGCACCGAGCATTCCGGGCCGCGCTCCGGTTTCGCGACACTCTTCGACAATCGTTGGTGCATCCTGCTTCCCGGCGAGACGTCCGACCCCGATGCTCTCGCCCGCCTCCGCGCCTTCTGGGAGGGCCTCGGTGCCAACGTCGACGAGATGGACGTGGACCACCATGACCTCGTCCTGGCTGTCACGTCGCACTGTCCGCACCTCATCGCCTACACCATGGTCGGCGTGGCGGACGATCTTCGGCGCGTGACGGACAGCGAGGTCATCAAGTATTCAGCCGCAGGCTTTCGCGACTTCACGCGCATCGCGGCCTCGGATCCCACGATGTGGCGCGATGTCTTCCTGAACAACCGGGAGGCCACGCTCGAAATTCTGGGGCGATTCACCGAAGAGCTTTTCGCGCTTCAGCGCGCGATCAGAACGGGTGACGGAACCTTGCTCTTCGATTATTTTACTCGGACTAGGGCGATCAGGCGGGGCATCATCGAGGCGGGTCAAGACACCGACGCGCCTGACTTCGGACGGGGAAAGACGAAATGAAGAAGAATGCCGCACTTTTTCTGGTGATGGCTCTTGCCGCTTGCGGCGGAGGACAGAAGCACTCCGACATGCCCATTCCCGGGCTCATCGCCGAGAAGCGGGGCGAGATCGACGGCCCCGGCGGTTGCGGCGTGACGAACGCCCTTCTGGTCACCGAGGCGGCGGGTGTCACGCTGACGGAGCCCGCCCTATTGACTCAAGCTGCTGCGCATACACTGAACGCCTGGCTTGCCACGCGGGCCATCCCCGAAATCGGGAAGCGCGGCGGCGGGTTGTCGGCTGTTCGTGTCGCCTCCCACTATTCCTGCCGGACGCGGAACAGCCAGAAAGGCGCCCGCCTGTCCGAACATGCTGCGGGACGGGCGATCGACATCTCGGCCTTCATCCTTGCCGACGGATCTCAGATCACGGTCGAGGACGGCTGGCGCAGCGCTGACGGTCCTCTGCTGAAGCGGCTTCACGCCTCGGCCTGCGGCCCGTTCGGCACCGTTCTCGGTCCCAACTCCGACGCGCATCACCACGATCACTTTCACTTCGACGTCGCCGACTACCGGTCCGGCGCCTATTGCCGATGACCGTGTTTGCCCGCGACGATGCCCTCGACGCGTTCCTGGCGCATCTCGGTGCCCCGCTTGGGGAGCTCGCGCCTGCAGAAGCGGTGCGCCTCATGCTGGATTTCTACGCCGAGGTGACGGCCAAGGGCGTTGTCGACGACGAGCACGACGGCGACATGCTTCTGTTCCAGTGGGGCGTTCCGCGACGGCGGCCGGAGGTCTTTCTCGTCAACATGACGCGCCAGCTCATCTATCCCCTCGATGAACCCGGCAGCACCGAGCCGGACGATGACGACGACGGCTGGGACGACAAGGATCTCGACGACGAGGGCGAGACCGAGATCTGGCAGCTTCGACTGGATTACGAGATCGCCGCCGACGAAGCGCTCACCGGTCTGGGCCGCGGTGATATCTGGTGCCGCACCCGCGACGACCTCATGACGTTTCGGGACGAAGTCCTGGGGACGGAAGCCTTCCGCGCGCTCGAGGATCATCCCGTAAGTGCGTCGGATGTGGATTTCGGCGCGGTTTAGCGCAGAACCGGCGCGGGCCCCAGAGGAATGGGGCCGAGGTTCATCAGTCCCTCTCCGAAGGCCAGCGGCAACTCTAGACTGCCGTCCGACGTCTCGATAACTCCGAATGCAGTCTCGAGGGCGCCAGTCGCATCGAGCGACACCAGACCCGTCTCGACCGCCATGCGCAGAAGACGCTTCCAGTCGCTCGTTGTAACGAGCAATGTGCCATCTGGCCGTCCCGTGCTGTCCACGATCAGTTCTCCGCGTGCGGCTAACTCCACTCCACCCCAATCGATCGAAAGATCCGCGAGATCTATGCGTTTGAGCGCGGGCAACCCGCTTTCCGCGGCCGCGCGATCAAGCGGTCCGTCGAGTTCCACCGTAGCGTCGAGGTGCAGCCGCGAGACCGTGTCGGCGAGGTCGCGCGACGGGTCGAGGAAGGCGCGCAGGGGTTCGGGCGGTTCAATGTCCGAGACCTCAACCCCCAGACGATAGGTGTCGACGGCAGCCTCGACGCGTTCTGCGGCCCCGCGCCCCTGCGTCAGCGCGAATGTCCATCCGGCGTCCGAACGCGCCTCGAGCGCCTCGACCACCAGACGTGCGCCGTCGAGGCCCAGCGACGTCGAGGCATCAAGGAAGATGGACGCCCTCGCATCGTCATGGTGGATCGCCACGGTTTCCCCGGCGACGGACAACGCGTGAGCGTGCGGCAGCACGGCGATGACGCGGGTCGGGCGGTATGACAGGGAAAGGAACTGCACGAACGGCGCGGTCCATGCGACGCCGCTTTGCGGATCAAGAAGGGCCACGTCGGTGACGGTGGTGTCGAACCGGCTGGGAAATCCGACAGTGTTCAACTCGCCGTAATTGGCAGACCAGCCATCGTTGCGCCGGTCCTCGATCCAAGCGGCGAGGCCCTTCTCGTAGGCAATCTGGCCGATGACCCACCAGACCATCCAGAGCAGCGCCCCGACCAACACGACGACCACAAGCCGCATCTCTGCCCCTTTCCCTGCCCTCGAGGGCCTGTTTTAAGGCGACCATGACGGAAGAGAAAGTCCTGCACCTCCGACCGCTTTGGGTCTTCGGATACGCCTCGCTCCTGTGGAACGCCGGGTTCCCGGTGGCGGAACGGCGAATGGCGACGCTTGACGGATATCACCGATCTTTCTGCATGTCGTCGATCCATCACAGGGGAACGCCCGAGCAGCCTGGCCTGGTCCTTGCTCTGGACAAGATGGAGGGCGCATCCTGTCGCGGTCTCGCCCTGCGCGTGGAAGACGGCCGGGAGGACGAGACGGTCGCATACCTACGCGACCGCGAACTTATCTCGTCGGCTTATGTCGAGCGGCTTGTTCCCCTGGACATGGGCGGCGGGGAACTCGTCACCGGACTGGCTTACGTCGTCGACACGCTGCACGAGCAATATGTCGCGGGACTTGCTCTGGAGGAACAGGCGCGCATCATCGCAGCCGCGATCGGCGGACGAGGACCAAACACCGAGTACCTATGGAATACCGCCGCCCACCTGAGCGAGATCGGCGTCGAAGATACCGACATGACTTGGCTGGCGGACCGCGTCCGCCAAATGAAATCGATTTGACGAACGGTCGGAACCCGTCAAGGTGGAGGGCGTTGGTGAAGGTTCTCATCACTCCCCCGGCCTGAAAGGCTTCTCCCCGTGCTTCAGAAAATCAAGGTCCGCCTGGACTACAACTTGCCTGCGCCGACCGACCTTCTGTTGCAGATCGAGGCGGCAGCGCTGCCGGATCAGACCATCCGGTCGGCCCATATCGACCTCGGCACGCCCGATCACTTCGCGCGTATCCCTGCCGAGGCAGGCGTGGGCGAGCGCATCTGGCTGAAGGTGGCGGGCAACTTCCGTGCGACCTATGAGGCGGAAATCGAGGTCACCCGGACGGCGGCCGACCTGTCGTCCCTGCCGATGACTCCGCCGCATCTTCTGGGCCCCGAACCAACGCGCTATCTGTTGCCGTCCCGGTATTGCCGGCCCGACCGTTTCCGCCCGGTGGTCGAGGAAACCTTCGGCGGCAGCGATGGCGGCACACAGGTCGCACAGATGCGCGACTGGATCGAAGAGCACTTCGAATACGTTCCTGGCGTGTCGGATGCCGGCACCACGGCGACGGACACCTTCCTCGCACGACAGGGCGTCTGCCGCGACTACGCGCACGTTCTCGTCGCCATGTGCCGCGCAGCATCCATCCCGGCTCGCGTAGCCAGCGTGTTCGCGCCCTCGGTCGAGCCGCCGGATTTCCACGCCGTCGCCGAGGTCTTTCTCGACGGCGCCTGGCACCTCGTCGATGCCACAGGAATGGACCGGGCGGACCGCATGGCGAAGATCGGCGTCGGGCTCGACGCGGCAGAGGTGAGCTTCCTGACTTCCTTCGCTCCGATCGAACTGGTCGATCAGGAGATCCTGGTCACCGAAATCAACGAGTAGACCACCCTTCATCCGGTCGCGAACCCCGTTTTTTATGCGGTTGGCACCCGTCTCCCGATTGCCTATTCTCGCTGAAAACCAGCACGAGGACCGGGGCCAGATGGACCAACCGGATCGCGAGGACGAGCGACAGTTTACCCAGCCGTACCGCCAGATCGTCACGATGTTCGTCGTGCTCGTTCTGGTCGGCTTCGGCGCCTACATCGCCTACCCGAAGGTGGCGCCGGTCTTTCTGGCGAGCCCCTGGCTGAACGGATTCATCGCCCTCGTTTTCGTCGTCGGCGTGGTGGCCTGTTTCCTTCAGGTCTTCCAGCTCGTCTCGTCGGTGTCGTGGATTGAAGGCTTCGCGCATGACAGGCCGGGACACCAGTTCACCAAGGCCCCTCGCATCCTCGCTCCCCTCGCCGCCCTTCTGCGCAAGCGCGGCGCGCGGACGCAGATCGGGTCGACCTCGGCGCGCTCCATCCTCGACTCCGTGGCAACGCGGATCGACGAGGCGCGCGACATCACTCGTTACCTCGGCAACCTGCTGATTTTTCTTGGCCTTCTCGGCACCTTCTACGGGCTCGCTACCACTGTGCCCGCGGTCGTCGACACCATCCGGTCGCTCGCTCCGCAAGAGGGCGACACGGGAGTGTCGGTTTTCGAGCGGCTCATGGGCGGACTCGAAAGCCAGCTTGGCGGAATGGGCGTGGCCTTTGCCTCGTCGCTTCTGGGACTGGCAGGATCGCTGGTGGTGGGTCTCCTCGAACTTTTCGCAAGCCACGGTCAAAACAGGTTTTACCGCGAGTTGGAGGAATGGCTGTCGGGGATCACCCGACTGGCCTTCGCGGGCGAGGAGGGCGGCGGTGCGGATCACGGCGCCCTCGCGCAATTGGCCGAACTGATGGCCGAGCGGCTGGATGCGATGCAATCCTTCTATTCGGATGCCGCAGACCGCCGCGAGACGGCCGAGTCCCGGATCGGCGATCTGGCTGCTGCCGTCGAATCCCTGTCGACGCAGCTTGCGGCCAGCAATGACACCTCGCGCCTTGTGGAAAGCCAGGAGCGCCTCGCTATGGCGTTGGAAGGCTTCGCCACCGAAGGCACGGGCGGTGCCGGCGCCTTCGACCCGGAAAGCCGCATGAGGTTGAGATCGATGGACGTTCAGATGCTGCGCATCCTCGAAGAGATCTCTGCCGGCCGCCAGGAAAGCATTGGCGAGCTTCGGGCGGATCTTGCGCAGCTGACGAAGGCGGTCCGCCTCAGCGGACGGCGGACCGAAAGCGGCGGGGTCTGACGCATGGCCTTGTCGCGACGCTCGGGCGGAAGGCAGATGTCGGCCACGATCTGGCCGGGGTTCGTCGATGCCATGACGGCGCTTCTTCTCGTGCTGATGTTCGTGCTCACGATCTTCATGATCGTGCAGGGTGTGCTGCGCGAGACGATCACCGGGCAGGAAAGCGAATTGGACAAGCTGGCCTCCGAGGTCACGGCACTGAGCCAGGCGCTTGGTCTGTCGCAACAGCAGACGGCTCGGCTGGAGGACGACATCGCGAGTCTCCAGTCGGAAAGCGACCGTCAGACAGCGCTGATCGCCAACCTGACGGGGCAAGTCGACGCCCAGTCCCGCACACTGGCCGAGCGAGACGCCGCCATAGCAAGTTTCGAGGACCAGGTGGCGACCCTTCTTGCACAGCGCGACGACGCGCGCGCCGAGGGCGAGCGCCTGACGGCGACGGTCGAGGATCTGGAAGCCGCGCGTGCGAGGCTGATCAGCGAACAGGAAGCGATGCAGCTTGCCCTCGCGCAGGCCCGCGACGAGATCGACGCCCAGGCCGAGGAGGCCCGGCTTGCGGCCGCCCGCCGCGAGGCGCTGGAGGCCTTGACCGCCGATCTGCAAGCCGAGGCTCAGGAGCGGGAGACGTCGCTGGCCTCGGCTCTGGCGGCCCTGACGGCAGCCGAGACGCGCGAGGCGGAATTGACCACGGCTGTCGAAGACGCCGAGCGCGTCCAGGCAGAACTCGACGCGACCGAAGCCGCGCGGCTTGCCGAGGCGGCTGCGGCAGAGACGCTCAGGGTGAGACTGGCCGAGGCCCAGGCGGCGCTCACCGACGAGGAAAAGGCGAGGCTGGCCGAAGCCGCGGCGGCAGAGGCCCTGCGCGAGAGGTTGAAGTCGGCCGATGCCGAGTTGACGGCGATGTCACTCGCTCTGGAGGAACAGCGGAAGAAGGCCGAAGAGACACTGACGCTTCTGGCCGCCGCCAACTCCGTCGAGGAAGAACTCGACGCCAAACTCGCCGACGCCCTGATCCGAATGGAGGCGGCCGAGGCCGGTCTGAGCGAGACGGAACTTGCGGCGACCGACCTCGAGGACAGGCTGACGCTGCTTCAGACCCAGAACGACACTGCTGCCGCCGAAATCGAAACGCTTCGGACGAGGCTGTCGGAATCCGAAGCTCGCGTTGCCCAAATGGACGCCGCGTCCGGCGAGCGCGACATGCAACTGGCCGCGCTGATGACCGAACGCGATGCGCTTCGGGCTGAGGTCGAAGGCCTGAAGGCGGCGAACGTCGATGCGTCGACCCTGAGAGAGCGTCTGGCCGCTGCTCTTGCCGCGAAGATCGCCGCCGAGAACGCCGGCATCGAGCAGATGACCGAGGCGGAGCGTCAGGCAACGCTTCTGTCCACCGCCCGCAAGCAACTTGCCGAGGAAGAGGCCGTCTCGGCGGACGCGCAGCGTGAGGTCGAGGCGCTGAACCAGCAGGTCGCCACGCTGCGTGCCGAACTCGATGGCCTGCAGGGCCTTCTCGACAGCGCCGCCGAGCGGGATAGCACGTCGAAGATCCGGATCGAAAATCTCGGCACGCAGCTCAACCAGGCGCTGGCTCGCGCCGCCGCCGAGGAGAAGAAACGCGCCGAACTCGAGGCTGCCGAAGCCGAAAGATTGCGCCTCGAAGCCGAGCGGCTCACCAGTGAGGTCGCTGACCTTGCCGACTACCGCTCGGAATTCTTCGGCACCCTGCGACGCCTTCTGGACGACCGCGAAGGCGTGCAGATCGTGGGCGATCGCTTTGTCTTCTCGTCCGAGGTGTTGTTCGAAAGCGCTTCGGCCACGCTGTCCCCCGCAGGGCGCTCGTCGATCGCCCAGGTCGCGGGACTCCTCGCCGATGTCGCGGATGACATCCCGGAAGGCATCGACTGGATCATCCGCGTCGATGGTCACACCGATAACGTTCCCTTGTCCGGGGGCGGCGCCTTCACCGACAACTGGGAATTGAGCCAGGCTCGCGCACTGTCGGTGGTGAAATACATGACCGACGCGCTTGGCTTCCCGCCCGAACGCCTTGCCGCAACGGGGTTCGGTGAATACCGCCCCGTCGATCCCTCCGATACGCCCGAGGCGCGCGCGGCCAACCGCAGGATCGAACTGAAGCTGACAGAACGGTAGGCCGCTTGCGGTCTGGTGCGGGACTGCGACAGCCTGTTGTGTCCAAGTGCTGAAACAGTGTGTTCAGCCCGAACCAGCCGAGAATCGCGTTAACCTTGTCGATGGGGCGGCAAGTATCGGTGCGACATGGGTTTTCTGGCCTTCCTGTTCCGTCCGCTGACGCGAGCGCCTTCGCGTCGTGGTCCACCCGACATCGTCGTGCGCGACGTTGTTCGGAATATGCCGACAAGGCCACGCTCCACTCCGACGTCTCGGGCGGTCACCGTTCCCCGACCGGAGTTCAAGCTCTCCGCTGCATCGCCATACCCGCGCCGCGAAGAGCGTGCGACGCGAGCGCATGCGGTGGCGGCGCATGCGCGACGGAATGGCCCACACCTTTTCAAAGGCAAGTGCTGGGTCATCGACGGCGACACGATCGTCATCGACAGTGTCCATATCCGGCTGGCGGGGATCGACGCGCCGGAACTGGATCATCCGTGGGGATTGAAAGCCAAGTGGGCGATGGTGGCTCTCTGCAAGGGCCAGATCGTGACAGCCAAGGTTTCGGGCGAGTTGTCCCACGATCGCGTGGTTGCCGTCTGCACGCTACCAGACGGTCGCGATCTGGCCGAGGAGCTGGTGAAGCAGGGACTGGCGCTCGATTGGGCAGCGTTCTCGGGCGGCAGGTACGCTTGCCATGAGCCAGATGGCGTCCGCAAACGGCTGTGGCGAGCCGCGGGCCGCCAGAAAGCCGACGCGCGGCGTCTGCATTGACCTAGAGTTTTCGGATCTTCAGCCGAGTGATGCGGTTTTCCCGCCGGTCGAGAATCTCGAAACGGAAACCGTGGAACGAGAAGACCTGACCCTTGACCGGGATCGTCTGCGCCTCGTGGATGACGAGGCCGGCGATGGTGTTCGCCTCGTCGTCCGGCAGTTGCCAGTCCATCGCGCGGTTGATGTCCCGTATGGTCATGGCGCCGTCGACGAGAACGTCTCCGGCTTCGGTCCGGCGGATCGGGTGGTCTTCGTCGATGTCAAATTCGTCGGTGATCTCGCCCACGATCTCCTCGAGGATATCCTCCAGCGTCAGAAGTCCCTGAAGCGTACCGTATTCATCGACCACCAGCGCGAAATGCGTGGCGCGCCGCAGGAACTGGCGCATCTGGTCATCGAGCGTCGCCGTCTCGGGGACGAAGTAGGGCTCCATCGCCACGTCCATGACGTCGAAGCCCTCGAAGGGTTCGTTGTTTGGCTGGACCGCGGCGTAGCGGGCGTAAATGGCGCGCAGCAGGTCCTTGGCGTGGAGGACCCCGATGATGTTCTCCTGCTCGTTGCGAAAGATCGGCAACCGCGTGTGCGAGGAGTTGAGACAGATTTCCAGGATCTCGCGCGGGGGCAGATCGGCATCGATCATGGCGATCTTCGAGCGATGGAGCATGATTTCCTCCACTGTCCGCTCTCCAAGGTCGAGGGCGCCCAGAATGCGGTCCCGGTGCTCTTTCTCGAGGACGCCTTCGGAATGGCCGAGTTGCAGAGCGCCCGCAATCTCTTCGTGGACCGACAGGATCCGGCTGTCGGGATCGACGCGGACACCGACGACGTAGAGAAGGCCGCGCACGATGGCCCGTACGGCTCCGACGACGGGAGCGAGCAGGAAGATCACCGCCTGAATGGGACGCGCGACCCGTGCCGCCGCCGTCTCGGCGTTCGAGATGGCGTAAGTCTTAGGGAGGACCTCGGCGAAGATCAGGACCAGAAGCGTCATCACGAGCGTCGCCAGGGCCACGCCGCTGTCCCCGAAAGCGCGGGTGAAAAGCGAAGTGGCAAGTGACGTCGCCGAGATGTTGACGAGGTTGTTCCCCAGGAGAACCGACCCGATCAGCCGTTCGCTGTCCTCGGTGACAACGAGCGCGCGCTCGGCACCGCGGTCTCCTTTTTCGGCGCGGGACTTCAACTTACCGCGAGAGGCAGCGGTCAGGGCCGTCTCAGACCCCGAGAAGAAGGCCGACATGACGAGAAGAAGCAGGATCGCTCCGGAGACGATCCAGTAGGTGGCGTCGAGGGGCGTCGCTACGCTGTCCATCTGGCTTTGCGTTCCTTGGAATTTCAGTTCTTATGAGGCTTGGACCACGCGCGTTCAAGGGAGAGCAGGCCATGCGCATCGCAGACTTCGGGCGCATCTCCGGGCCGGTGGCGCTCTTTGGCGGACCTTATTCCAACCTCCAGGCGACCGAAGCTTTTCTAGCCGAGACACGCGGCCTTGCCGCAATTTGCACCGGCGATGTCGTGGCCTACGGGGCGGACGCTGCCGCCACCGTCGCCTTGGTGCGCGAGGCGGGACTACCGGTCGTGGCCGGCAATTGCGAACGCCAGGTCGCACGGGGAGCGGAGGATTGCGGCTGCGGTTTCGAAACCGGCAGCGCCTGCGACCTTCTTTCGCGCGGCTGGTATCCTGCGGCACTCGAGGCTTGCGACGAGACGGCACGCGCATGGATGGCCGACCTCCCTGACATGGGCGTCTTCGAACAGGACGGGCGACGGTATGCCGTGATCCACGGGGGCGCTACGGAAATCTCGCGCTTCATCTGGCCGTCATCGCCGGAAGGACACTTCGCAGAAGAGATACAGGCGGTCGAAGCCGTGGTGGGGCCTGTAGACGGGATTGTCGCGGGACATTGCGGTATCGCGTTTCAGCGGCGGGTCGCGGGGCGTCATTGGATCAACGCGGGCGTCATTGGCCTGCCGCCCCACGACGGACGCCCCGAGACGCGGTACGCCGTTCTCGATGCCGGAGAGGTGGTGGTCCAGCGGCTGTCCTACGATCACACTGGCGCGCTGGCGGCGATGGAACGAAAGGGACTGACCCAAGGCTATGAATTGACGCTAGCCAACGGCATCTGGCCCTCGGAAGACGTCCTCCCGGAGGAAATTCGCCGTCAGCCGTCGGCTGCCAAAGGATGATGGTCGAGGACGAGGTCTTTAAGCCTGTCCTCCAGCACATGCGTGTAGATCTCGGTCGTCGAGACGTCTGCATGGCCCAGAAGCGTCTGGATCGCGCGGAGGTCGGCACCTCGGGCAAGAAGATGCGTCGCGAACGCATGGCGGAGGGTATGGGGTGTGACCTTGGAGGCCATCACTCCGCCCGCGACGGCAAGCTCCTTGATGAGCAGGTAGAAGCGGTGCCGCGTCAGGTGCCCTTCCTTGCCACGCGACGGAAAAAGGAAGCGCGAGCCGGGCGTCCCCTTTTCAGTCCGGGCGGCCTCAGCGATTTCGTCGCGATATGTCAGCCACGCGGCCAGCGCCTTCCGCGCGGGCGGCGAAAGAGGAACCATCCGCTCCTTCCCGCCCTTCCCGCGGACGAGCAGAACGCGCGGGTCGCCGCGCGCAGCTGAAACGGGAAGCGAGACGAGTTCACTCACGCGCATACCCGTGGCGTACAGGACTTCGACGAGGCAGGTGTTTCGCGTGCGGTCCGGCACGCGGCCCGTGGTGCGGGCCGCCTCCAGAAGGCAGTCGACCTCGGCCTCGGTGAGGATCTTCGGCAGCCGCTTCTCCTTCGCCGGACCCTTGATGCGGATCGCGGGATTGTCCGTGCGCCAGCCTTCCTCGAAAGCGAAGCGGAAAAACTGCCGGACTGCGGACAGGCGGCGCGCGCGCGTCGCCCGCGACAACCCTTGAGCCTCGAGGTGGATGAGGTAGGTCTCGATCTGGTCCTGGCTTGCCTCGAGCGCGCCTGTGCCGCGCCCCTTCATCCAGGCGGCGAAGTCCTTGAGGTCGCGCGCATAGGCCAGCCGGGTGTTGACGGCTGCGTCCAGCTCGGCCGCCTGCGCGTCGAGAAAGGCCGAGATGCGGTGTTCGACGCTCATGCGGCTCCTTCCATCAGGACGAGTTCCACCGCCACCTGTCTTGCCAGTGCCTCTAGCCCCAGATGCCGCAGAAGCGCGAGCGATTGCGCCGTCAGGTCGGGATTGCCGGCCGCGCCGTCCATGAGCTGGGAGACGGCGCGCAAAAGCGCCTCGCCCGCGCGGCTGTCCTCGACCAGAGCCTTGTAAGCCTCGCCGGGGCCAAGAGCCGACAGACCGCGCAGTGCGGCACGGTCGAGGGGCGCGAAGCCGGGCGGCGTCCCCCCCTGTCCGGTGGCGAGATCCAGGAGAAACTTGTCTTCGCGCGACTGTGTGGCAAAGCGCGCTGCGATGTCGGGGCTTGCGGCGAGAAGGGCTATCTCGAATGCAACGTGCGCAGCCGGACCCTTCAGATCGAGCGAGGAAAGCCGCGGCGCGGCCCAGGCGGCGAAGCCTGGCGCATAGCCACCTTCGGCCGCGGCTTCGAAGGCGTCGGGCAATGTTTCAGTGACGGCGTCGACGTCCTGCGACCTGATAGCCTCGTCAGCCGCGTGCAGCTTTGCCACGCGGTCCCAGACACCGCCAGATGCAGCCGCCTTCCGCTCGGAGAAGACGCCCAGAAGTGTTGCCACGGACATGGCATCGACCGCAGCCAAGCGTTCCGCCGCGCGGACACGGGCCTGCCAGCCCACGGTGTCGGTCAGATCGGCGGCGGTGAAGGCGACGGGGAGCCTGTCGGTCGGGATACGCTCGCCCACGGCTTCGTAGATGCGGAACTGCAGAGGCGTGGGAAGCGTGGGCGCCGGCGGGATCGGCTCGCCTTCGAAAAGCTCGGGGTCGAGGAAATGACGCATCAACGCATCCTCGTCGTCGCTGAGTATTCCAAGCGCCTGGGCATTGCCGAGCGTCAGGGCCGCCACGTCCCACTTACCGAGACGGGCGAGGCAGAAGATACGCGCCATGTAGGTCGGCGAAATGTCGGGCGTCTCGTCGATGTCGAGGCAGGCGTTTGTTTCGGTCCCCTTCAGAAGGGCGATATCGAAGGCACGTCGGAAGCGTTTTGGTTCGGGCGCCCCGGCTTCGCGGATCAGCGCGTCGGCGGCGTCGAGATGTCCCACGCCAAGAAGACGGTCGATCCGCGCGAGATAGAGGCTGTCGTCGACCATCGCATCCACCGGCGGGTCCAGACGGACGACCATGAGATCGTGCAGGAAACGGCGCAGCGACGGAGGACCAGACGCGCCGTCGGGCAAGGCCGAAATGGCGCGGGCGAGATCGGCAGCCGAGGAGCGGCCCCAGATGTCGGGCGCGAGGCCCAAGGTCCGCGCATCGACAAGGCCCGCCCGGTCGGGTCCAGCCGCCTCGATCGGTGCGACGGCGATGGCGGGAGGCAGGCTTGCAGGCGCTTCTTCCGCTGGAGCGGCGACTGTCTCGGGCAGGTCAATGGAATCGGACAGCCAGTCGATAGCCGACAAGGGTGCGTCCTCGGCGGCCTGCACCACCGTCCCGGCCAGAAGCGCCGCGACCGCAAGGACGGCACCACGGCCCACGTTCCGCCCGTCAGTTGCCATCCAGAACAACCGGCTGGCTCACGTCCGTCTGCTGAGGCGAGAGATCGCCGAGATAGGCGTAGCCCAGCACTGCCGTGCCGACGAGCACGGCCAGAGTAAAGAGTATCTTCAGCAGTCGCAGCATTCCCACAAAACCTTCTGCCTCTGCCCCGAACACATGGGGTCTCTGCCGCGTGAACGCGGTTCTTTCCCGATTTATAACTGGTCTTTTCCGGAAGATCACGCCATTCAGTGCGGCGGACCCGGAATGTTGCTCAGGACGCTGCCGAATTGCCATCGCGGCTCAAGAAAACCATCGCCCTCGTCGGAATGATGGGCGCGGGCAAGACCGCCATCGGCACGGCGCTCGCGCGGCGGCTGGACGTCCCGTTTCTGGACAGCGATGTCGAAATCGAACGCGCAGCAAACCAGAGCATCGCCGAGATCTTCGCGCGTGACGGAGAGCCTTTTTTTCGCGAGCGCGAGACGCAGGTCATCGGCCGTCTCCTTGAAGGTCCGCCGAGTGTGCTGTCGACCGGCGGCGGCGCGTTCCTCAGGGCGCAGAACCGCGAGATGATCTCGACGCGCGGAATCTCGGTCTGGCTGAGGGCGGAACTCGACCTCCTGTGGCAGCGGGTGAAGCACAAGTCGACGCGGCCCCTACTGCGGACGCCCGATCCCAAGGCGACACTGGCGGCGATCCAGGCCGAACGCGACCCGGTCTATGCCATGGCCGATGTGGTCGTCGACGCCAACGCGAGCTACACCATCGAAGACATGACCGAACGCGTCCTCGCCGCCCTGAAGGCAAGGCCCGACGTTCTGGAGCCGCTATCATGACGGAGACCATTCGGGTTCCCTTGGGCGAGCGCGCTTACGACGTCCGCGTCGGGCGCGGCCTGATCGCGCGCGCTGGCGCCGAGATCGCTCCGCTTCTGGCCCGGAAGCGCGTGGCCGTTCTGACCGACGAAACCGTGGCCAAGGCGCAGGGCGCCGTGCTGGAGGCCGGGCTGGCCGAGCGGCAGATCGTAGCGACGACCCTTGCCCTTCCGCCTGGCGAGGCGACGAAGAACTGGGCCAATCTTCAGCGGACGGTGGAGTGGCTCTTGTCCGAGAAGATCGAGCGCCGCGATGTTCTCGTCGCGCTGGGCGGCGGGGTGATCGGCGATCTCGGGGGGTTTGCGGCGGCGATCCTGCGACGCGGCATCCGCTTCGTGCAAGTGCCGACCTCGCTTCTTGCGCAGGTCGACAGTTCGGTCGGCGGAAAGACGGGCATAAATTCGCCGCAGGGCAAGAACCTTGTCGGTGCCTTTCATCAGCCGTCGCTGGTCCTTGCCGATATCGATGCGCTCGACACCCTGCCCCGCCGAGACTTCCTGGCCGGCTACGGAGAGGTCGTGAAGTACGGGCTTCTGGGGGACGCCGGGTTCTTTGATTGGCTCGAGACCAACGGCCCCGCGCTGGCATCGGGCGACCGCGATCTGCGCGCCCAGGCCGTGCGGCGGTCGGTCGAGATGAAGGCCGAGATCGTCGCCCGCGACGAGACCGAGCAGGGAGACCGTGCGCTTCTGAACCTGGGCCACACCTTTTGTCACGCGCTCGAGAAGGCGACCGGCTATTCCGACCGGCTTCTTCACGGCGAAGGTGTCGCAATCGGTTGCGCGCTGGCGTTCGAGCTGTCTTCACGTCTTGGCCTTTGTCCGCAAGAAGAGCCAAGCCGCGTGCGCCAGCATCTCCGCGAGATGGGGATGAAGGTGGACCTGTCCGACATCCCGGGCGAGCTCCCCGACACCGAGACGCTGATCGGCTTGATGGGTCAGGACAAGAAGGTCATAGACGGACGCCTGCGTTTCATCCTCTCCCGCAGGATCGGACAGACCTTCGTGGCTGACGACGTCCCGGCCGACGTCCTTCGTGGCGTTTTGAACGACGCTCTCAGCGTTCGCTGATGCCCGACATCCGCGACATGCAGCTTCTCGCGGCTCTGGCACGACACCGCCACTTCGCGCGCGCCGCGGACGATTGCGGGATTTCGCAGCCCGCCTTCTCGGCCCGCATCCGAAACATGGAACTTGAGCTCGACGTCCAGATCGTGCGGCGCGGGAACCGCTTCCAGGGCTTCACCGAAGAAGGCGAGATCGTCCTGAAATGGGCGCGGCGCATACTGTCCGATGCGGATGGGCTGAAGCAGGAGCTGGAACTTGCCCGAGGCAAGATCTCGGGTCGGCTGTCGGTCGGCGTGATTCCGACCGCGCTCGCGTTCGTGGCTCCGTTGCCTGCGCGCCTGCGTGCCCTTCATCCCGACATTTCCATGCAGGTCTTCTCGTTGACCACTGCGCGGATCCATCAGGGGCTCGAAGACTATTCGCTCGACGCCGGCATCGGATACCTCGAAGGGCCACGTCCGGCCGCGCTCGCTCCGGCAGAACTGCTGTACGAAGAACGCTACGTCCTGTTGGCGCCGACCGAACTCGCCCCCGGCTCCGACGGGGACGTCACCTGGGCCGAAGCGGCCGAACTGCCGCTGTCGATGCTGACGCGGGACATGCGGAACCGCCGGTTTCTGGACGAAGTGTTCGAAGCTCACGTCGGACGCGCCCCGCAACCCGTTCTGGAAACCAACGACCTGACGACGCTTCTCGCCCAGGTCGAACGCGGCGTGTCGACTGCCATCGTGCCCGAGGTTCTGGCCGACAGCCTGTCGACGTCGGAAGATGTCGTTCGGCTGAGACTGACCGATCCGGATATCACCACTCCGGTGGGCCTACTTCTGACAGACCGCGATCCCCGTCCTCCAGCCGTCAACGCGCTGGCGAACCTGCTTCGGAAAGCCGTACGATAGCGTCAGGCGAAGATATCTTCGGGCATTGCGATTTGAGTTAACGTCCGTTCGAGGCTTTGTGTCCTTTCAAATATCAACGAAAGGACCAACAAGATGACTGACATCGCTTTCACTTCGATCCGTCCGGCCGAAAGCGCAGGCAATCTCAACCTCGCCCGCACAATCGTCCATGCCTACTGGTGGGCTCAGTCCGTGACGCGTACCTACGCTCGCACCAACGATGTTGTGCGGAGCGTCTCCAAGGCGGAAGTGATCGTCTGAAGACGCTCCGAGATTAGACATCAGGCGGTGGCGTTCCGGCCGCGGCCGTTGTCCAGCGCAAAGGCTCCCGGGCCCGCAAAGACAATGTACAGGAACACGAAGCAGAACATGATGGCGAGTTCGCCGCCGTTCTGCACTGGATAGACCGAGCTCGGCGCATGGAACATCCAGTAGGCGACGGCCATCATGCCCGACAGGACGAAAGCCACAGGACGGGTGAAAAGCCCGAGGATCAGAAGCAGCCCGCCCACGAGTTCAAGGATGCCGCCGAGTCCAAAGAGCGAGAACAATTCCGGCTGCGGCATCTCGCTGGCCGGAAAGCCGAGAAGCTTTTGAGTGCCGTGCTGAATGAAGAGAAGGGCCGCGACGATGCGGAGGAGGCCCAGCATATGCGGGGCATATCGGTCGAGTGTCGTCATGGTAGAGGGTCCTAACTTGAAAAAAGAGGCCTGGTCAGCCGTGCGGCGGTCAACCTAAACACTCTGCGCTCAAGTGAAATGTGCGATTTCAAAGAGACCCTGTGCGGGACGCAGGACGTCTGGCGCGGAACTCAGAACGGGATTTCGTCGTCCAGATCCTGCGTCGAAGGGGAGCGACCGCCCTGGTCGCCGCCGCGGTCGTCCTGGCTGCCGCCACCGCCGCCATAGCTGCCCCGATCATCGTCATAGCTGCCGCCACCGCCGCCTCCGTCGCCGCGACCGTCAAGAAGCGTCAGTTCGCCCCTGTAGGGCCGAAGCACGACCTCGGTGGAATAGCGGTCCTGGCCGGACTGGTCCTGCCATTTCCGGGTCTCGAGTTGGCCCTCGATATACACCTTCGAGCCCTTCTTCAGATATTGCTCGGCGATGCGGGCCAGCGGCTCCGAGAAGATCGCGACCGAGTGCCACTCGGTCTTCTCGCGCCTTTCGCCGGAATTGCGGTCCTTCCAGTTCTCGGAGGTGGCAATACGCAGGTTGCAGACCTTGCCGCCGTTCTGGAAGGTACGGACCTCGGGGTCGCGGCCCAGATTGCCCACCAGGATGACCTTGTTCACCGAACCCGCCATGTCACGCCTCCATCGAATCTGACCAGCCTTTGGCGGACCCTAACTGCCGTACCCTTGGTTAACAACGGATGAAAACCCGAGAGGGCCGGCTGCCGCCGGTCAGGCGATGTCCAGTTCGATGGACACGGGAAAGTGGTCCGACGCGGTCAGAAGGGCGCTTCGCAATTCCGGCACTTCGTCGCAGACAGGGTCGTCGAAGGGATGCCAAATTCGCCAGTTTCGCGCCTTGTCGCGCAGGTCGGGGGACACCATGACATAGTCGAGAAGCGTCTGCATCCACCGCTTTCGGTCCGCCATCCAGAAGCGCGCAGAAGCCGGGAGGAAACCCCCCACGGGTCGCCGCAGCAACGCCTCCGCATGAGCGTCGTAGAGCCGGGGTTCCCCTTCCTGCCCCATCACGATCTCGACGCCCGAGCGGCCGAACAGCTTTTCATACTCGTCGAGGCCCGGGCCGTCGTTGAAATCCCCAAGGACTACAAGGGACTGGCCCGCATCGAGATGATCCTCGACGCGCTCACGCAGCCAGATGCACTGGGCCAGCTGCTTGCGCCGGTTGTCGATGGCGATGCGCATGGCGTGGTCCGGCCGCCGCGCGCCGTGCGGCGCCTTCGACTTCGCGTGGACACCGATCATCCTCAGAGACGTGCCGCCGCGAGCGGTCACAAGAAGCTCAAGCGGAGGTTTGGACCATCGCACCCTTTCCGGCTCGGCATCGACGTCGAGGTCGATGGCGTATTCCTGGTCGAACCGGGGAGAGCCGACAGGGTCATGGACCGCCGTCATAACTTGCGGGTCGAAGAGAAGGGCGATTTCCTGCTGCGTCTCGTTGGCGAAACCGATCACTGCGCGTGAGGTCCGAAGGTTCATCGTTCGCGCAAACGCCTCCAGCGCCGCCACGCCATCCCTGCGGCGATGGCTGTCGGGTGCCTCGATCACCATGATCGCATCGGCGTCGAGCGCGGTGAAGACGATTCCCAGAGCCTCGATCTGCTGGTGCCTGCGGACGTCGTGACGGCCGGACCAGCCGTGATCGTCGAGAAGCCGCCCATGGTCGTCGAAGAGGTTCGAGAACCATTCGACGTTGTAGGTGGCGATGCGCATCAAGCCCGGCCTTCGCGGATCTCTTCCCAGGCGCGGTTCACGACGACGAGGCGCGCTTCGGCCAGCTTGACAGCCTCTCGCGGAACGCCGCGGGCGATCATCCGGTCGGGATGGGCCTCGCGGACCAGCGCGCGCCAGGCCTTGCGGACGTCCTCTACCGGCGTGCCGGGATCGACGCCCAGAACCTCCCAGGGGTCGGGCTGGCAGTCGGGCACGAAGCGCGCGCGAATGCTTCGGAACGCACGGTCCGACACGCCGAAGATGCGCGCGACGCGGGACAGGAAATCGTCCTCCGCGGGGTGATAGTCGCCATCGGCGACTGCGATGTGGAAGAGACCCTCGAGAAGATCGGCAAGCGGGCCTTCGGCATCACTGAACATCGCCGCGACGCGTGTCGCATAGACGTCGAACCCCGCCACGTCCTGCCGCGCTAGATTGAACACGCGGGCAGCGGCGGCTTCGTCGGCGGCGGCGATCGTGAAGACCTCGCGGAAGGCAGCGACTTCGTTGCGGGTCACGCGGCCGTCGGCCTTGGCCATCTTCGCCCCAAGCGCGATCACGGCGATGGTAAAGCCCACGGTGCGTTCGGGCGGCGTGCGCAGACGATCGAAGACCGCAGACAGACCCTCACCCGACCGCAGGGCTCCAAGGGCCTGTGTGATGCGTGTCCAGATCGACATGCGGCGCACCCTAGTCGCTGGCGTCCCCTGCGTCACCCAGCCATTTCCGCATCAGGATCAGGTCCATCCAGCGTCCGAACTTGAAGCCGACCGAGGGCAGCCTAGCGACCTCCTCGAAGCCCGCGCGGGCATGGAAAGCCAGCCCCGCCGCGTTCTCACCCGAGACGCCCGCCCACATCGAGCCCACGCCTGTGCGTCGCGCACGGTCGAGCGCGGCCTCGATCAGAAGGCGCCCGGTTCCCTGGCCCCGCGCGTCCGGTGCAAGGACGATCGAATGCTCCATGGTACGCGCGTATCCAGGACCCTTTCGAAACTGGTCGTAGGAGACGAAGCCCGCGACGCGGCCGGCATCGTCCTCGGCGACAAGGAAGCAGGGTGCTGCCGCAATGGCCGCGACGATTTCCGCCTCGGTCTTCTCGAGCGACGTGAATGTCACGGCGGTGTCGCGGATGATCGGGTTCTGGATCGCCAGAACGGCGGTCGCATCCTCTTTCCGCGCAGGCCGTATGATCACGCGAGGATCCTGTTGCCCTCGGGCGTGGCGATGGTCGCGATGAGACGCTTTTCCGGTCCTTCGCGAAGCGACACTCGGTCGACGGAATGAAGCGCGGGAAACGCCGCAAGAAGCTTGTCGGCCTCGGGGTGGAACACGTCGAGGCGCGTCAGGCGGAAGCCGTGGTCCGGCAGGCGTTTCGCAGGGTGAAAGCCTTCGGGCCATTCGATCAAGGCCGGCATGGCATCATCGAAGGGCAGCCGGCCGAATTCGGTGACGCCCATCCACCAGTGAATGTCGCCCCGCGACATCTTCGCGACCGTCCCGCTTCCGGCCGGGGCGGCGGCCAGCGCATTGTCGAGGTGGTCGGTGCGGCAGATCCAGTTGGTCATCCGCGGCGCCGCCGAGAAGGAATCGAGGTTGAACCAGCGGCGATGCGAAGGCCTCGAGGCCTCGGGGTCCACTGCGATGACCTCGAGATACGTGCGGTCGCCAAGCGACAGAAGGCGATTGTGCGTGCCCATGTCGGGATGTTTACCGCCAGTCGACAGCTTCGCCCCCAGGACCGCCTCGACATAGGCGGTGCCCTCGTCGAGCGTGCGTGCGACCACCGCGACGTGGTCAAGGGCCAGGTGGAATCGCATGGCGAACTCAATGACGCGCGAACCCCCGGTCTCGCAAGAGAAATTCATTCTACGACATGTTTCCGCGCGTGACTTCGCTCAGGCACGCTCGTCCTTCGGCGAGTCCATGACAACGTAGGTGGTCAGGGACCTCACCTGCGGAAGCGTGCCCAGAACGTCCGAATGCAGCGTCTTGTAGGATGCGAGATCCGACGTCTCGACCCGAAGCAGATACTCGACCGTGCCCGTGATGTTGTGGCATTCGCGGACTTCCGGCGCCCGCGCAGCCGCTCTCTCGAAAGCCTGCTGCGCCGCTTTCGTGTGCTCGGAAAGCCCGACCGCAACATAGGCCACGAAGCCGCGGTCGAGCGCCGCTCCGTCGAGTACCGCGCGATAGCCACGGATCACGCCGCTGCGTTCAAGCTCCTGCACGCGGCGGAGGCAGGCAGAAGGCGAAAGGCCGACGCGTTCCGCAAGCTCGGTGTTGGGCAGGCGACCGTCTGCGGACAGAACCTGCAATATCCGACTATTGATGGGGTCGATCTTGGCCATTCGTTGTCCAATATATCGCTTCCTGCAGATCTTCGCAATCAAACCCTAATGAAGTTGGTGTAGCATTGCTCGCATGACACCTGATATCCTCCTCGCCCTCGCTGGCTTTGCTCTCGTCACCTCGGTCACACCGGGGCCGAACAACCTGATGTTGATGGCGTCGGGCGCAAACTTCGGATTCCGTCGCAGCGTGCCGCATATGCTGGGGATCAGCCTTGGTCACATGCTGATGATGGTGCTGATCGGCCTGGGCCTGTTCCGTGTCTTCGAGGCGTACCCGGTGCTGCATTTGGCTATGAAGGTCCTGGGTGGCGGCTATCTCCTCGTTCTCGCCTGGAAGATCCTGCGCGCCGCGCCGCCCGAAGCCTCCGAGGCTTCGGGTAGCCCGATGAGTTTTCTGCAAGCGGCAGCTTTCCAGTGGGTCAACCCGAAGGGCTGGTTCATGGCTCTGACGGCAATGACCGTCTACGCCCCGCCCGACAGTGCGCTCGCGGTTCTCGCTGTGTCCGCCGTCTTCGCTGTCGTCAACCTGCCCTCGGTGAGCCTCTGGACCCTACTCGGGCGCGAGGTGAGGCGCCTGCTGACGAGCGCTGCACGGCTTCGCGCGTTCAACTGGACGATGGCGGCGCTTCTGGTCCTGTCGCTGGCGACAATCCTCTAGGTGAGCAGACGCCAAAGCGTCCAGAGCGTGGCCAAAACCGTTGGATAGAAACTCGCTGCGAAGCCGAAAGCCCGAAGCGGCGGCGAGAGGTGATAGCCGATCCAGAACGCCAGCCGAGCAACGCCGAACGCAACCCCAATGACGACTACCGTCACCCCGCCGAGCCATGACGCCACGAACGGCCAGAGCAGCAGGGCGAGGACGCATTGTTCGACCGTGTTCGTCAGAACCCGCTGGTCGATCTCGGCACCCGAGCCCGGGACGTAGGGTTGACCGTCGATGATGGCGTTGTCGAAGAAGCGCCGCTGCGCAAGGCGGCCGACGAGCAGCATCAGGAAAAGCCCGGCTGGCAGGAAGGCGTAGATCAGCGCGATGTTCAGGGGCAGGAAGGGCTGCGGACCGTAGGACGGACCGATCACGACCCCGACAGACCAAAGCGCGCCGGCTGCCATGCCGATCAGGATCCTGCCACGCCTACCCATAACTGCTCTCCAGGCTTCTTCTGTCCCAAGGTATTCCGGAGGAGCGTGAAGGGGCAACGCCCCCTCGCCCGCGGCGGCGACCAAGGGCCGGCGCAAAGGACGTCAGGCGCGCGTCTTGCGGATCAGGGCAAGGATGTCCGCCGCCGCCTCGGGGATGTTGGTTCCGGGCCCGAAGATCGCCTTCACACCCTTCTCCCTCAGAAAGGCATAGTCCTGCTGCGGAATGACCCCGCCGCAGATCACGATGATGTCGCCCGCGTCCTTCGCCTCCAGCGCCTCGATCAGCTTGGGCGCCAGCGTCTTGTGTCCTGCCGCCTGCGAGGACACCCCGATGACGTGGACGTCGTTGTCGATCGCATCCTGCGCGGCCTCGTCGGGCGTCTGGAACAAGGGGCCCACGTCGACGTCGAAGCCGATGTCGGCGAAGGCGGTGGCGATGACCTTGGCGCCCCGGTCATGACCGTCCTGGCCCATCTTGACGACGAGCATGCGGGGCCGCCTGCCCTCCTCTGCGGCGAAGTCCTCCACATCGCGCTGGATTTGCGCGAAGCCTTCATCGCCCTCGTAGGCGGCCCCGTAGACGCCCGCGAGCGTCTTCACCTCGGCCCTGTGACGGCCGAAGACCTTTTCCATCGCCATGCTGATCTCTCCCACGGTGGCGCGTGCCCGGGCCGCATCGACCGCCGCGGCCAGAAGGTTGCCGTTGCCCCGCGCAGCCTTCTCCAAAGCCGCCAGAGCCGCGTCGCAGGCCCGCTGATCCCGCGAGGCCCGGATCGTTTTCAGCCGCGCGATCTGGTTGTCGCGCACCTTCACGTTGTCGACGTCCAGAATGTCGATCGGATCCTCGCGGTCCTTGCGGTATTTGTTGACGCCGACGATCACGTCCTCGCGCCGGTCGATCATCGCTTGGCGGCGCGCCGCACTTTCCTCGATCCGAAGCTTCGGCATCCCGGAGGCGACGGCCTTCGTCATGCCGCCCATCTCCTCGACCTCTTCCATCAGCGCCCAGGCCTTGTCGGCCAACTCGGCCGTCAGGCTCTCGACGTAGTAGGAGCCGGCGAGAGGATCGACGACATGGGTGATCCCCGTCTCCTCCTGGAGGATGAGCTGCGTGTTGCGCGCGATCCGGGCCGAGAAGTCGGTCGGCAGCGCGATCGCCTCGTCAAGCGCGTTGGTGTGGAGCGACTGGGTGCCGCCCAGGACCGCGCTCATCGCCTCGTAGGCGGTTCGGACGACGTTGTTGTAGGGGTCCTGCTCCTGAAGAGAGACGCCGGAGGTCTGGCAGTGGGTGCGCAGCATCTTCGAACGGTCCGAGGCCCCGAACTCCTCCATCACGCGCGACCAGAGAAGCCGCGCGGCGCGCAGCTTGGCGGCCTCCATGAAGAAGTTCATTCCGATGCAGAAGAAGAAGGACAGGCGCCCTGCAAACTTGTCCACGTCCATGCCGCGCGCGATGGCGGTGCGCACGTATTCCCGCCCGTCGGCCAGCGTGAAGCCCAGTTCCTGCACCAGGTTCGCGCCCGCCTCCTGCATGTGGTAGCCGGAGATCGAGATCGAGTTGAACCTCGGCATGTGGTCCGACGTGTACTCGATGATGTCCGCCACGATCCGCATCGAGGGTTCGGGCGGGTAGACATAGGTGTTGCGGACCATGAACTCCTTCAGGATGTCGTTCTGGATGGTGCCTGACAGCAGCGACCGGTCGTGCCCCTGCTCCTCGCCCGCGACGATGAAGCTGGCGAGGATCGGGATCACCGCGCCGTTCATGGTCATCGACACGCTGACCTGATCGAGAGGGATGCCGTCGAAGAGGATCTTCATGTCCTCGACGCTGTCGATCGCCACGCCCGCCTTACCCACGTCGCCCTCGACCCGGGGATGATCGCTGTCATAGCCCCGGTGCGTGGCGAGGTCGAAAGCCACGGACACGCCCTGCTGACCGGCGGCGAGGTTGCGGCGGTAGAAGGCGTTCGATTCCTCGGCCGTCGAAAACCCGGCGTACTGGCGGATCGTCCAGGGGCGGCCGGCGTACATCGTGGCCTTCACCCCGCGCGTGAAGGGCGCAATGCCCGGTGTGCCGCCCATATGCCGCAGGTCCAGGGTGTCGGCTTCGGTGTAGAGCGGCTTGACGCGGATGCCCTCCAGCGTCTCCCATGTCAGTTCATCGACGGGTCGGCCGCGCAATTCTTTCTCGGCGAGGGTCTTCCAGTCGGTCATGGGCGGTGCTCCTTCGGCGGGATGCCCCTTCGGTTTTGACGCGGGGCACATATATTCTTCTGGAATGGAGACGACATGAACAAGTCCATCGCTTTGAGGAGTATGGCTCTGCTCGCCGCCGCCTGGGGGCTTTCCGCAGCGGCCCAGGACACGGCCGCGGAGCGCTGGCAGACTGCGCCGGAGGTTGTACTCGAGGCGTCGGACCTGACGCTCGAGGAGTTCGAGTGGATTGCGCGCCCGATCATCGTCTTCGCGGACTCTCCCGCCGATCCGGCCTTCCGGGAGCAGATGGAGTACCTCGCCGAGCGGCCCGATGCGCTCGTGGAACGTGACGTCGTGGTGATCGTCGACACGGATCCTTCGGCACAGAGCGCGATACGCAAGACCCTGCGGCCCCGTGGCTTCCAGTTGACCGTGATCGGAAAGGACGGGCGCGTGGTATTGCGAAAGCCTTTCCCCTGGCACGTCCGCGAGATCACGCGGTCGATCGACAAGCAGCCGATACGCAAGCAGGAACTTCGCGGCGAATGACCTCTCGGCCTCGCGGGCGCGGGTCGGTCCAGAGCGTATGACCCCATAGTCGTCACCAGAATCTCCACCAAGGCTTGCGCCGGCTGCCGATCGGCACTCCGAGACGCGGCAACTCGCCGGACAGCCGCATTAGCCCCGCAGGTGGGCCGCTCACTGCGTCGAACCCGGTAATTTCCCGAAAGACGTTGGCGGGGATCGCGGCGTCGACGCGGCACACCTCCCCGACCTTGTCCGTCCTCACGTCAGAGCGAAGCCGCTCGAGGCTTACCGGAAGCCTGCCGGCGACAGTCAGGCCGGCGTCAGCGCCAGCGAAGGTCGCGCTCCAACGCTCGGAGCCATCCTGGTGAAACCGCACCGTTTTCGTGTCGGTATCGACCGCGGATTCCAGAACAAGGATCGGGCTGGTCATCGAGAGGAGGTCATAGTCCGCAGCGCCATAAGCATTTTTGGCGTCCAGCTTGCTCCAGATGAGGAAGTGATTTCCGATCTCGACAGCCGAAGCGGGTCCAGCGCCATCCGGGTCGTGCGATGCCGTCAACCTCACGCCCGCTGCCGACAAAAGCGCCTGCGCCTTGTCTTTGGGAGTGGCGACGAGAGTGACAGCTTTCTCCATTTCATTCGAATTCCATGATGACGTCGTCGACTTTCAGACTGTCGCCCGGGGCTGCGTTGATCCTGGCCACGACGCCCTTTTTCTCGGCGCGAAGGATGTTCTCCATCTTCATCGCCTCGACCGTGCAGAGCGCCTGGCCTTCATGCACCTCATCCCCCTCCTCGACGTCGACCTTCACGATCAGGCCTGGCATGGGACACAGAAGCAGCTTCGAAGTATCGGCCGGCGTCTTCTCGGGCATGCGCGCCGCCAGTTCCTGCTGTCGCGGCGTTCGGATCGTCACGGACAGGTCGGCGCCGCGAGAACGGACGCGGAAACCGTGAGTGTGCTTGCCGACCTTGAGGATCAGCGGATCGCCATTCACGCTCAGCCGGGCAAGCGGCTGGCCTGGCGTCCAATCGCTTTCGACCCGCATCACGGCGCCGTCGTCGAAGGTGACCGTCGATCCTTCGGGATCGGCGTCAATGCGGACCGCGAACATTTCGCCCTGAAGCTGCGCGACCCAATGGTTGCCAACGCGCCGCTCATGGTTCCCCATCCGGCCCGAGATGCGGGTGCGCCGGATCTCGGCCACACGGTTCATCGCCGTGGTGGCGGCGGCAACTCGGCGGAGATCATAGCGGTCGAGCGTCACCCCGTCGAAGCCCTCGGGGTATTCCTCGGCGATGAACGCGGTGGTCATGTCGCCCGAGACGAACTTGGGGTGATCCATCACGGCTGCCAAGAACGGGATGTTATGTCCGATGCCCTCGACCTCGAAGGCCTCGAGCGCGGTGCGCATCTCTTCGATTGCCTCGCTCCGGGTGGGTGCCCAGGTGCAAAGCTTTGCGATCATCGGGTCGTAGAACATGCTGATCTCGCCGCCTTCGAAGACGCCGGTGTCGTTGCGGACAGCCCGCGTGGTCTCGGTCACCTCTTCGGGCGGACGGTAGCGCGTCAGCCGCCCGATGGACGGAAGGAAGCCTCGATAGGGGTCCTCGGCGTAGAGCCGGGACTCGATGGCCCAACCATTGATGCCCACGTCCGCCTGCGTGATCGCCAGCGGTTCGCCCGCAGCGATGCGGATCATCTGTTCGACCAGGTCGATCCCGGTGATGAGTTCCGTCACCGGATGCTCGACCTGGAGCCGCGTGTTCATCTCGAGGAAGTAGAAATTGCGGTCGCCGTCGACGATGAACTCGACGGTGCCTGCGCTGGCGTAGCCCACGGCGTGCGCGAGCGCGAGGGATTGCTCGCCCATGGCGCGACGCGTCTCGTCGTCGAGGAACGGCGACGGCGCCTCTTCGATCACCTTCTGGTTCCGGCGCTGGATCGAACATTCGCGCTCGTTCAGGTAGACGCCGTTTCCGTGGCTGTCGCAAAGCACCTGGATCTCGATGTGTCGGGGCTGAGTGACGAACTTCTCGATGAAGATGCGGTCGTCGCCGAAGGAATTCGCGGCTTCGTTCTTCGACGACTGGAACCCCTCGCGCGCCTCGTGGTCGGTCCAGGCGATGCGCATTCCCTTGCCGCCCCCGCCTGCACTGGCCTTGATCATCACGGGATAACCGACCTGCCCCGCGATCTTCACCGCTTCGTCCGCGTCGGCGATCAGGCCCATGTAACCGGGCACCGTCGAGACCCCCGCCTCCTGCGCGATCTTCTTCGAAGTGATCTTGTCGCCCATGGCCTCGATCGCGCGCTTGGGCGGTCCGATGAAGGCGATCCCGGCCTTATCGAGGGCCGCGGCGAACTTCGGGTTCTCGGACAGGAAGCCATAGCCCGGGTGGACGGCCTCGGCGCCGGACGCGTAGATGGCATCCATGATCCGGTCGATGACGATGTAGGACTGGTTCGCGGGGGACGGTCCGATGTGGACGGCCTCGTCCGCCATCCTGACGTGAAGCGCGCCAGCATCAGCGTCCGAGTAGACGGCGACCGTGGCGATGCCCATCTTGCGTGCGGTCTTGATGACGCGGCACGCAATCTCGCCTCGGTTGGCGATCAGGATCTTCTTGAACATGCTCGGTCTCCCCCGAGAGGCGCCAGGCGACGCCCCGTCCGATCTTTACATGCCGTCAGCAGCCGCGCCGGAGCGCGACCTGAACGGTCTTCACGTCGTGTTGGAAAAACAGAGGTCCGCTGCGTCGCAATCGGACGGCAGCGGACCCTGCGAAGTCGGGAGCGCGTCGACCCCCTTGTCAGCGCGTCAGAAGTTGTTCGACACGGCGCCAGCGGCGCCGCCGATGACAGCGCCCTCGATGCACTTGCCGTTGACGAACACTTCGCCGGCGATGCACCCGGCCGCCGCGCCCACGGCAGCACGCTCGAGGTCGCTGTTGAACTCGTCGCAAGCCGTGAGGCCGGCGAAGGAGAGCGCGGCGAGGGCGAGAATGGACTTCTTATGCATGATTTGGTGCCTCCTGATCGGGGTTGTTGGTCTTCCAACCCAGCACAGGCCTCATATCGTTCCCGATAGGCAATAACAATCGCGTCGTCACGGACGCAATCGGCGAGGGCCCGCCCAAGACACGAAGGTCCGACCGGTAAATTCCGGTCGGACCCGCGTGAAGGGGAAGGGTAACGGTTTTGACAAAGCGAGGCGCCGTGTCTGCTGGAGGGTGACGCCTCTTCATCGACTGTGCACGAGACGGAAATTATCGCAAAGCCTTTTGCAAAGACGTGACCTCGACCGGCGACTCTTCGCCAACCTATGGGAAATGCAGGCGAAATCATGCCACCCACGTCCCATCGAAAGCGTCCGGGAAGGCTGCGCGAGCGCGAGGCTCGTCAATCCTGAGAAGGGCCTCGTAACTTTCGGGGTCGAACGGATCCTCGGCTGGAATCACCTCTCGACCGAAAAGCCACGACAATCGGCCTGCATCCAGATTGCCGCGCTCGAAAGGTTCAGACCCGAAATAGTCCCAAAGACACGCCATGAAGGCCGCATCCGCAGAGCGGTCGGATGTCTTGCGGTCGGCGTATCGTTCGCGACGGATCAGGGGGGTCACCCCTTTGGGGTTGCCGCGCCGTATGGTGAATTGGAGATCCGTTCCTGGGAAGCGGCCGGGAAATCCCCTGTGCTTCAGCATGGGCTCGCCTCCATCTCTCTGGATGCGGCAGAAGCCCTAGACCGGACGCCGTGAACGGCGTCCGGCCGAAGAAAGTACTGATCAGTACTTCGACATCGTGGGTTCTTCCATGACCGGGGTCTCGACCATGACTTCCTCTTGCTGAGCGCAAGCGGCGACGATGGTGAAGAGGCCGATGGCCAGGATGGTTTTAGTGATCGACATGACTGCCTCCTTCGATCCGTCGAGGCCGAGTTCTGAGCCCGGCCCCTGAAAGTGTCCCGCATCCCACAAGGAGAGTACGAGGCGATATCAACCGACCGAACACGCCCAACCAATGCCGGCGAGGCGTTTTCGGCGGTTAGGTGCTGATTAGCGCATTTTATTCTGCCGACGCCAGCCCTTCCGAGCGGGGCGGAAGAAAACCGCCTCATGTGGCACGAATACAGCACGATGTCCGTCCTATCAGAGGGGGATGTTGTCATGTTTTTTCCAAGGGTTCGTCAGCCGTTTGGTGCGCAGGGATGCAAAGGACCTGCACACTCTCCGGCGCGTCGAATGCGGCATGATGACCTCATCGATGAACCCGCGTTCCGCTGCGCGAAAGGGGTTCGCGAAGTTGGCCTCGTACTCGGCGGCGCGCGCCTTGATCTTCTCGGGGTCGCCGAGCTCTGAACGGTAGAGAATCTCGGTCGCCCCCTTCGCCCCCATGACCGCGATCTGAGCCGTGGGCCAGGCGTAGTTGAAGTCGCCCCGCAGATGCTTCGAGGCCATGACGTCGTAGGCACCCCCATAGGCCTTCCGCGTGATCACCGTGACCTTCGGAACGGTTGCCTCGCCATAGGCGAAAAGAAGCTTCGCGCCGTGTTTGATGACCCCGCCGTATTCCTGCGCGGTTCCGGGGAGGAAGCCCGGCACGTCCACAAAGGTGAGGATCGGGATCTCGAAGGCGTCGCAGAAGCGCACGAAGCGCGCGGCCTTGCGGGAGCTGTCGATGTCTAGAACGCCGGCCAGCACCATCGGCTGGTTCGCGACGACACCGACGGTCGTCCCTTCCAGCCGGATGAACCCAGTGACGATGTTGGCCGCGAAATCCTTCTGGATCTCGTAGAAGTCGCCCTCGTCCGCGACCTTCAGGATCAGCTCCTTCATGTCGTAGGGCTGGTTCGGGTTCGCGGGGATCAGGGTGTCGAGGCTGTCCTCCACCCGCACTGGATCGTCGAAGAACGGCCGGGTCGGGGCCTTGTCGCGATTGTTGAGCGGGAGGAAATCGAACAGCCTTCTGATCTCCGCGAGCGCCTCGACGTCGTCGCGGAAGGCGCCGTCGGCGACGCTGGACTTCTTCGTGTGGGTCGAGGCGCCGCCGAGTTCTTCGGCCGTCACCACTTCGTTCGTGACCGTCTTCACCACGTCGGGACCGGTTACGAACATGTAGGACGAGTCTTGCACCATGAAGATGAAGTCGGTCATCGCCGGCGAATAAACCGCCCCGCCCGCGCAGGGTCCCATGATGACGCTGATCTGCGGCACGACGCCCGACGCCATGATGTTGCGCTGGAAGACCTCGGCGTAGCCTGCAAGGCTTGCCACGCCTTCCTGAATACGCGCGCCGCCCGAGTCGTTCAGGCCGATCACGGGCGCGCCGTTCTGAAGCGCCATGTCCATGATCTTGCAGATCTTCTGCGCGTGCGTCTCGGAGAGCGACCCGCCGAAGACCGTGAAATCCTGGCTGAAGACATAGACCATGCGACCGTTGATGGTGCCCCAGCCTGTCACGACGCCGTCGCCCGCGGGCTTCTGCTTCTCCATCCCGAAATCTGTCGCCCGGTGGGTGACGAACATGTCGAACTCTTCGAACGACCCTTCATCGAGAAGAAGCTCGACGCGCTCGTGCGCCGTCAGCTTTCCCTTGGCGTGCTGCGCGGCGATGCGCGCCTCGCCGCCGCCCGCGCGCGCCTGGGCACGCCGCGCCTCGAGCTGGGCCAGGATGTTGGACATCGGATTCCTCCCTGAGGTCGTCGTCTGCACCTACTTCGCGGCGGTCATCGAGAGAAGTGAAAATTTGCAAAATTTGCGAAAGGATCGGCGGCGCGATTGCGAATGTGCGAAGCTTCCGTCGTCAAGTGGACAAGCTGAACCGTCCGGTCTAGATCATGGCCATGACAACCCGACCCGTGGTGCGGTTTCTGGACCGGACCACTCCCCCGCATATCCTGACGCTCGTTCTCATGGCCGGTCTCGGAGCCATGAACATGAGCGCCTTTCTACCCTCGCTCACGCACATGGCCGAGCATTTCGACACAAGCTATCAGGTGATGCAGCTCTCCGTGCCGCTCTATCTTGCGGTGACGGCGGTGATCCAGGTGGCGATCGGCCCCATCAGCGACCGCTATGGCCGGCGCATGGTGACGCTGGTCTCGCAGGGCATTTTCGTCTTCGCGATCCTGGGGTGCCTTGTCGCCCCGAACGTCGAAAGCTTCCTTGCGTTCAGGATGCTGTCAGGTGCCGTCGCCGTAGGCCTTGTCCTCTCGCGCGCCATCGTCCGCGACATGGTCAGCCAGGACGAAGCGGCGTCGATGATCGGCTATGTCACGATGGGCATGGCGCTTGTCCCGATGGTCGCACCGATGATCGGAGGAGCGCTGGATGAAGCCTTCGGCTGGAAGGCGGTATTCTGGTTCCTGCTCTTCGCGGGCGTGGCGATCTGGGCGCTTTGCCTCACTGACCAGGGCGAGACTTCGGCGGGCGGTGGCGTGTCGTTCCGCAAGCAGGTCCGCGACTATCCCGAGCTTCTGACCTCGCCGCGCTTCTGGGGCTATGTCTTCGCGGCTGCCTTCGCCAGCGGATCGTTCTTCGCATTCCTCGGCGCCGCCCCCTATGTCGCGTCCGAGATCTTCGGGCTGTCGTCGTTCTGGTCTGGCTTCTGTCTGGGCGCGCCGGCCATCGGCTATGCGCTTGGCAACTATCTCTCCGGGCGCTTCTCCGTTCGCTATGGCGTAAACTGGATGGTGAAGATCGGCGCATCCATAGCCTCGGCGGGCCTCGGCGTCGCTTTCGTCCTGACGGCAATAGGCTTCGACTCCGCCTTTCTCTTTTTCGGTTTCTGCACCTTCGTCGGCCTTGGCAATGGAATGGTCATTCCGAACGCCAGCGCCGGGATGCTGTCGGTCCGACCGCACCTTGCTGGCACAGCCTCGGGCCTGGGAAGCGCGATCATGATCGGCGGAGGCGCGGCCTTGTCGGTGCTCTCGGGCCTCGTCATCCAGGGCGGCGGGGGAACGGTCGAGCTGCTTGCAATCATGTTGACCTCTGTCGTCCTCGGCCTTGCCTCGATCCTCTATGTCATCCGCCGGGAGCGTGCGATCCTCGTCTGAGCGCTGGACAGGTTTGCGGATTTGCGAAAGGGTCTTTGCAGCTTTCAGACCCCGGACGAAAATGGCGACACACAAGCTCTATGCCGGCGCGAAACTGCGCGAGACGCGCACGCGCCTCGGCCTGACGCAGAAGGCCTTTTCCGAGAGGCTCGGGGTATCCTTGCCCTACCTCAACCAGATGGAAAACAACCACCGTCCGGTCTCGTCGGCGGTAATCCTGGCCCTCGTTCAGGAGTTCGGCTTCGACGTCAACGAATTGGCCGTGGGCGAGGGCGAACGCATCGTCACCGATCTGCGCGAAGCTCTGGCCGATCCGATCTTCAAGGACAGCGCGCCGCCGCAGGTCGATCTGCGCCTCGTGGCATCGAACGCGCCCGCGGTCGCCCGGGCGTTCCTTACGCTTCACCGCGCCTACGTTCAGGCGCAGGAGAGGCTGGCGTCGCTCGATGCCGCCCTCGACCAAGACGGCGTTCGTCCCGGCGCGTCGCCCTGGGACGAGGTGCGCGACTTCTTCCACTATTGCGACAACTACCTCGACGCGGTCGACCGAGCGGCTGAGCGCTTCGCGGGCGTGCGACTTGCGGAACACGCCATTGCCGACGCGCTGGCGACCCTGGGGATCGAGGCGCGGGATACCGACGAGCCGAAGCTTGTCCGCCGCTACGATGCCGCGACGCGGACCCTCTGGCTGTCGTCGCACGCGACGGGCGCCACCCGCCGGTTTCAGGCGCTGCACCAGATCGCTCTTCTGACGCAGAGCGATCTGATCGAAGCCACGCTTGACCTGGCGCGGTTTCAATCCGATACGGCGCGCGAAATCGCCAAGATCGGGCTCGCCAATTATTTCGCCGGTGCGACGCTGATGCCTTATGGCGCGTTCCTCGCGGCGGCGCGCGAGACAAGGCACGACATCGAACTGCTGGCCCGCCGCTTCGGAGCCTCGCTGGAGCAGGTCGGGCATCGGCTGTCGACGCTGCAACGCCCTGGCGCGAAGGGTGTCCCTTTCTTCTTCGTCCGCGTCGATCAGGCCGGCACGATAACCAAACGCCACTCGGCGACACGGCTTCAATTCGCGCGCTACGGCGGCGCCTGCCCGCTCTGGAACGTCCATCGCGCCTTCGAGACGCCGGGCCGCTGGCTGCGGCAGTTGGCAGAGACTCCGGACGGTGTGCGCTATCTGTGCCTGTCCCGCGAGATATCGCAGGGGGGTGCCGCCTTCCGTGCGCCAGTCCGGCGCTTTGCCATCGGCCTCGGCTGCGAGGTCAGCCATGCGGCCGAGGTCGTCTATTCCGACGGTCTTGACCTGTCCGACGCGGAAAGTTTTGAGCCGATCGGAATTTCGTGTAGGATCTGCGAGCGTCGGAACTGCCACGAGAGGTCGGTGCCGCCCCTCGAAAGCGAGCTGACCATCCGGCACGACCGGCGGCACACGTTGCCCTACGAGGTCGCCGGATAGATGCTTTCCACGCTCGTCTCGCTCGTCGCCACCAGCTACGTCGCCTGGTACATCGAGCGGTACGAGAAGATGGCGGTCTATCCCTTCGACAGCACCTACACGACGCCGGATGCTTCGGGCGAACCTCGGCTTCAGGAAACCTGGGTGGAGACCACGGACGGAGCGCGGCTGCTGGTCTGGCGCGCTGACCCTGCGCCGGGAAAACCGACGGTCCTCTACCTCATGGGAAATGCGGGGGGCTTGAGCGAGCGCTCGGACCGCTTTCGCCGTTTTCTCGATCAGGGATTCGGCATCGTTGCACCGGCCTACCGCGGGTCCTCGGGATCGACCGGGCGGCCGGAGGAGCCCGTTCTGATCGCCGATGCCTTGGCCCTGGCGCGGTCCGAAGCGGGGCCGCTCGTGCTCTACGGCGAAAGCCTTGGCGCTGCGGTTGCAATCCGTGTCGCGGCAGAAGGCGTCGGCCGCCGCCTGATCCTCGAGGCGCCCTTCACCTCGGTTCCGGACCTACTTCACGCGCAGTATCCCGAAGAGGACCTGTCGCACCTCGTCACACAAAAGTGGGACAGCCTCGCCGCCATCGAGAAAGTGACGCTTCCGCTTCTGGTCGTCCACGGCGACCGCGATCATCTAGTGCCGTTCGAAATGGGCCGTCGCATTCATGACCGTGCGGGATCGAAGAAGAAGCAGTTTCTCAAGGTCCCCGGCGCAGGCCACTCCGGCCTATGGACCACCGACACGCAGCTTGCACTGTTCGGCTTCCTGTCCGAGGACTAGCGGTTCGACCGCTGGATCACCTCTTCGACAGCGCGACGGATCATCAGAAGGCATTCGGGCGTCGAAAAGCGGTGGTCGGCGTCCTTGACAAGCGTCAGCCGCATGTCCGGGCCCGTGGCATGGTCAAGGAGGCGGACCGCAGTCTCGGTCGAAACCGCCGTGTCCGCGGTGCCCTGAAGAAAGCGGACGGGGAACGGCAGCGGAAGAGGGTCGCGCAGAACCAGCCTTTTCCTGCCATCCTCGATCAGCTTGCGGGTGATGATATAGGGGCTGTCGTCGTACTCGGACGGACGCTCCACCCTACCCTCTGTCAGAAGCATCGCTTTCTCGCTCTCGTCGAAGGTTGCCCAATAGCCGTCCTCGGTGAAATCGGGGGCAGCGGCGATGGTGACGAGACCCGCGACACGCGCCGGAATGGTCCGGGCGAGGAGAAGGGCGATCCAACCTCCCATTGAGGACCCCACCAGAACCTGGGGCCCCTGTGTCATCGCCTCGAGAATGGCATGCGCGTCTTCGGTCCAGTCGCCGATAGAGCCGTCGAGGAAATCGCCTGACGACATGCCGTGCCCGGAATAGTCGAAGCGCAGGTAAGCCCGGCCTTGCTGCCGCGCCCAGGCCTCGAGGTCCAGTGCCTTTGTTCCTTCCTTGTCCGACTTGAAGCCACCCAGAAAGACGACACCGGGACCCTCACCCGGAGTCTGGTCGTAGGCGATGCGTCGAACATTGTGGTCGAAGGTCTTTGGCATCGTGTCTCCTGCCGTGATCGCCCGCAGGCTAGCCCACGTCGCTCGGGATGCAACCGTCAGCCCTTTTGGACCTCATCCAACGTGAGGGCGAGGGTCGCACCACAGAGGCTCATGGCCGTGAAAAGCGCCAGCGTCCATTCCGGTCCGAATGTCGAGGCAAGAGCGCCGAAAAGCCCCGATCCCAGAAGGACGATGCCGATGACGGTATTCGACACTGCCGTGTAGTCGGCCCGAGCGTCGTCCTGCGCCATGTCCACGAGATGCGTCGAGCGACCCTGCCGCACGCCGTTGTAGGCCAGCATGAGAAGGAAGAGGACGACGGGCGCGGTCCAGGCCGTCTGGATCATACCCGCGACGTCGAGGGCAAGGGTCGCCGCCAGAGCGACAGCGGCGGCCAGGCCGGAGAGGGCGAGGACAAGCCGGCTCGAGCGGTCCGACAGGCGGCCCCAGACGTATCCCGAGACGAGCGAAGCGCCCGCCGAGGCGAGGATGAGCGCGCCCAGGCGTCCGAGCGCGCCGCCGTCCTCCTGCCCCGCCAGTAGCACGATGTAAGGCGGTGCGAGAGCCGTGCCGGTCAAAAGCCCCCGTGTTGCGATGAAGCGGCGCAGTTGCGGATCCTTCAGAACCGAAAATGCGGCGAAGACCGACCTGTGATCGCGCGATGCCTCGCCTGCCGCCTCGCGCAAGCTGGCGAAGGTCAGGGCCGAGACGAGCCACAGAACGCCTGCAAGGAACAAGGCGCCCGTCACCACCACCTCCCGAGATGCCACACCCGTCATCAAGACGACGGCGAAGATGAGGATGCCCGCCGACGCGGCCGAACTCGCCAGACCCGTTGCCGTCCCGCGTCGCGACTTGCCCACAGTCTTGCCGAGCACATCCTTGTAGGCCACCGAGCAGACCGAACGGGCCAGGGCCAGGACGGCCAGACATCCGAGGATGGCGAGACCCGCGCCGCGGCCCTCGAGCGTCAGCGCGACCGTCCCGATGCCGAGCGCGGCCAGGCCCTGCACGGCACTTCCTGCGGACCAGGCCCATTTTCGTCGCCTGAGTGCGTGGATGCGAGCGGCCGTGAAAAGCTGCGGCAGCAGCGAGCCTGCCTCGCGCACCGGAACCAGAAGGCCGACCCAGAAAGCTCCCGCGCCGAGGTGGTTGAGAAGCCAGGACAGCACGAGCTTCGGGTCTATCAGCCCGTCCGCAGTCTTGGTCATGGAGAGCGACGCGGCGTGGCGCAGGAAATTGCCGGCTTCCGTCCGAGACGCGGCAGAGTCGAGCCCGCCATCCGATGTCGTGTCGGCCAGGGTCTCGTATATCTCGGTCGTCAGGGGGGCGTGCGTCATGTGTGAAATACGCACGACGCCGCGGAGGGTTCAATTTCCGACAGCCGTTGACAGGACGCCCGCGCTTCGCCATGTCCGATGCGACATACCCGCAACCGGGCGTTCCGTGGGCGCCAAACCGACGAGGAGCACTTGGCCGATGGCCCAGATTTCCCTGACATTCCCTGATGGCAATGCGCGTTCTTACGCGGCAGGCGTGACGCCGGCCGATGTCGCGGCCGACATCTCGACCTCGCTCGCCAAGAAGGCGATCAGCGCCAAGGTCGACGGCCGCCACTGGGACCTTCAATGGCCTATCGAAGGCGACGCCGCCATCTCGATTCACACGATGAAGGACGACGGCCCGGCGCTGGAACTGATCCGGCACGACCTCGCCCACATCATGGCCCGTGCGGTGCAGGAGATCTGGCCCGACGTGAAGGTCACGATCGGCCCCGTCATCGAGAACGGCTGGTATTATGATTTCGACCGCGCCGAGCCTTTCACACCGGAAGACCTGGGCCGTATCGAAGCGAAGATGAAAGAGATCATCAACACGCGCGATCCGGTCCGCACGGAAGTCTGGTCGCGCGCCGACGCCATCGCGCACTACGAGGCTTCGGGGGAGAACTACAAGGTCGAACTGGTGAACGCGATCCCGGACGACGGCCAGCCGATCCGCATGTACTGGCACGGAAACTGGCAGGATCTCTGCCGAGGGCCGCATCTTCAGCACACGGGCCAGGTTCCCGCCGACGCGTTCAAGCTGATGAGCGTGGCAGGCGCCTATTGGCGAGGCGACTCGTCTCGCCCGATGCTTCAGCGCATCTACGGCGTGGCGTTCCGCAACCGCGACGACCTGAAGGCGCATCTGACGATGCTTGAGGAGGCCGCCAAGCGCGACCACCGGCAGCTGGGGCGCGAGATGGACCTCTTCCACATGCAGGAGGAGGCGCCTGGCCAGGTTTTCTGGCATCCGGACGGATGGACGGTCTACGTCGCCCTTCAGGACTACATGCGGCGGCGTCAGCGCGACGGCGGCTATGTCGAGGTGAACACGCCCCAGGTCGTCGACCGGCGGCTGTGGGAGGCCTCGGGCCACTGGGAGAAGTACCAGGAGCACATGTTCATCGTCGAGGTCGACGAGGAGCACGCCCGCGAGAAGTCGGTCAACGCCCTGAAGCCGATGAACTGCCCCTGCCACGTCCAGATCTTCAACCAGGGGCTCAAGTCCTATCGCGAATTGCCCCTGCGGATGGCCGAATTCGGGTCCTGTAACCGCTATGAGCCGTCGGGCGCGCTTCACGGCATCATGCGGGTGCGCGGGTTCACACAGGATGACGGCCACATCTTCTGCCGCGAGGACCAGATCGAGAGCGAGACGAAGCGTTTCATCGAGTTTCTCAGCCGCACCTATCGCGATCTCGGCTTCGAGAGCTTCCGCGTGAAGTTCTCGGACCGGCCCGAGGTGCGCACCGGATCGGACGAGGTCTGGGACAAGGCCGAGGCGGCGCTGAAGTCCGCGACCGAAGCGGCGGGATACGACTTCGAGTTGAACCCCGGCGAAGGTGCGTTCTACGGCCCGAAGCTGGAATTCGTCCTGACCGATGCCATTGGCCGTGACTGGCAATGCGGAACGCACCAGGTCGATTTCGTGCTGCCCGAGCGGCTGGACGCGACCTACATCGGCGAGGACGGTGCAAAGCACCGCCCCGTCATGCTGCACCGCGCGACGCTTGGTTCGTTCGAGCGCTTCATCGGCATCCTCATCGAGAACTACGCGGGCCGTCTGCCATTCTGGCTGGCACCGCGGCAAGTCGTCGTGGCGTCGATCGTCTCGGACGCGGACGGCTTCGTCCACGAGGCCGTGGCTGCGTTGAAAGCCGCAGGTCTCCGCGCCGAAGCAGACGTGCGGAACGAGAAGATCAACTACAAGATCCGCGAGCACTCCGTCGGGAAGGTGCCGGTCATCCTCGCCATAGGACAGCGCGAGGTCGAGGACAGGACGGTGACGGTCCGACGTCTTGGCGCAAAGGAGACGTCGACGGTGCCGCTCGACGCGCTCGTGAACGAACTGAGGCTCGACGCGCTGCCGCCCGATCTGCGGTGAACCGCAGCCTCAGGCCGCGCGTGTCGCGGCCTGACCGCCACCGCGATACGTCAGGTCGGCCAGCCGCGCGTCCCTGTAGAGAGTCTCCTCGCAACGCCGCGTCCTCTGTCTCGAAGGACGAGGGCGTCGCTGTCCCGCACCACACCCTCGACGATCAGCTCTATGCCGAGGTTTCGGGCAAGATCGAAAACGTTGGAGAGGATCACGCCGGACTTTGTCCTCTGCTCGATGTCGTCGACGAGGGCCGGTGCGATCTTGATCCCGTCGACAGCGCGCTTTCCGAAGTTTGAGCTGGAAGTGCGCGTATTCGTCGACCGGAACTGAGGTTCAGTTACCCGCCGTGGTCACTTTATTTCAAAACCTAACGTCCACGTCATACACGCAGGCGTGAGTGGATTTTGAACAAGAGCGACGACAGCCTCGCGAGCGTCGCACATGGCGACAGTCATTTCAAAAACAGGACACCAAATTCATGTCGCAAACCACAAAAGCACTCGCCGCCGCTGGCGCTCTCGCCGCCGCCTTGACCGCCACGCTGTCGGTCCCCGCACACGCACAAGCCAAGGAGAAGTGCTTCGGCGTCTCGCTCGCCGGCAAGAACGACTGCGCCGCCGGTCCCGGCACCACCTGCGCAGGTACCTCGACCGTCGACTACCAGGGCAACGCCTGGACGCTCGTGGACGCCGGCACCTGCACCGAGATCGAACTGCCGGAAATGGCGGACGGCTCCGACCGTATGGGATCTCTCGAAGCGCTTGACCGCGACCTGCCGCAAAGCTGACCAACCCCGGCGGCGTCCCGATCGGGGCGCCGCCTCACACATCCTTCGAAAGATCCGGTGATGCTAGACTCCGCCCTCCGCAAGGACCGACTGCCCCAGGCTCCGGGCGTTGGTTACAAGCCCCAGCACTTCGCCCAGATCCTTGAGAATCCTGGGGCTGTCTCATGGCTGGAAATCCATGCCGAGAACTACATGGGCGACGGTGGACGCCCCATTGCGCAACTCCGTCACCTCGCCGAGCGCTTTCCGGTCTCGGTTCATGGAGTAGGTCTTTCCATCGGCGGCGAAGGCGGGCTGGATGCCGACCATCTCGGACGGCTGAAGCGGCTCATTGGCTGGCTCGAACCGGCGTCGTTTTCAGAGCATCTTGCCTGGTCGTCCCACGACAGCGCTTTTCTGAACGACCTTCTGCCCCTGCCCTACACTGCCGCCACGCTGAATTGCGTGTCCGATCATGTCGACGAGGTGCAAGACGCCCTGGGTCGACGAATGCTTCTGGAGAACCCCTCGTCTTACCTTGCGTTTGTCGACAGCACATGGAGCGAGACCGATTTTCTGGCCGAGGTCGCCCGGCGCACCGGATGCGGCCTGTTGCTTGACGTGAACAACGTCTTCGTTTCCGCCACGAACCTGGAACTCGACCCGGTCGCCTACATCGAGTCCTTCGCGCTGGACCTCGTGGGCGAAATCCATCTTGGGGGTCACGCAGAGGACGCAGACGACCACGGGGCGCCCCTCCTGATCGACAGCCACGGACACCCCGTCGCCGATCCGGTCTGGGACCTGTACTCCCGCGTCATTGCGCGCTGTGGAGCGCGGCCCACGCTGATCGAATGGGACAACGACGTGCCCGACTGGGACATCCTTGCCGCGGAAGCAGACCGCGCGGCGATGATCCTCGCAGGAGCCCCGGCATGACCCCCGACCAGGCACTGCTTCACCGGTCCATCGTCGATCCCGCCGCGCCGAGGCCCGACGGAATGATCGATAGCGCCGGACGCCCGGCGGGCCGAAGGTTCGATGTCTACCGCAACAACGTGACCGTTTCTCTGATCGAAGCGCTTGAGACGGCTTTTCCGGTCCTGCGCAAACTCGTTGGAGACGAGAATTTCCGGCACCTCGCCCGCGCTTTCCTGCGCCGGCACCCGCCATCGTCACCGCTGATGTTGTTCTACGGCGACGCGATGCCCGACTTCCTGTCCGGGTTCGCACCGACAGGACAGCTTGGATACCTGCCGGATGTAGCGCGGCTCGAACTGGCGATGCGGATAAGCTATCACGCGGCGGACGCCGTGCCTCTCGCTCGCTCGCGTTTGGAAGCCCTCGCACCAGAGGCGCTCTGGTCGACACACCTCACCCTCGCGCCCTCGGTGCTGGTGATCCGCTCGCGCTGGCCGCTCCACGCGATCTGGCGGTACAACGTCGAGGTCGGAGCGCCGCGACCGAAGCCTGCGGCTGAAGACGTGATAGTCCTGCGCCCCGACTACGATCCTGTGCCGCATTGTCTCGGCCCTGGCGCGGCGACCTTCGTGGACGCCCTGCGCGCCGGCCGGACATTCGGAGAAGCCCACGACGCGGCGACGGATGACGCGCCCGCCTTCGACCTATCCGCCACTCTGACACTTCTCCTTGCGGGCGGTGCAATCACAGGCATCGGAGCCCTGCCATGATCCAAGGTATCGTATCGCTGCACGACCGCGTCTTTGCCGGACTGGAGAAAGCGACAATCCCGGTGATGACGACGCTCGCGCGGTTTGTCTTTGCCGCGGTCCTCCTCGTCTATTACTGGAAGTCTGCGCTGACCAAGCTCGGGGACGGCCCGGCGGGCCTCCTCGCCCCCTCTGCAGGCGCCTACGCCCAGATCTTCCCGAAAACCTTCGAGGCAGCAGGCTATGACGTCAGCCAGCTCGGGGTCCACCACTGGGCCATAGCCACACTTGGCACTTGGGCCGAACTCGTCCTGCCGCTGCTGCTGCTTCTCGGGCTGTTCACGCGACTGGCAGCACTTTCGATGATCGGCTTCGTCGTGGTGCAGACCGTGACCGACCTCTTCGGGCACGGAGGCATCGCGCACGATGGCACGCTTGGAGCGTGGTTCGACGGGATGCCGGACTCCATCGTTCTAGATCAGCGCGCATTCTGGGTCTTCGCGCTTCTCTATCTCGTCTTCCGGGGTGGCGGACCTCTGTCTGTCGACCGGTTTCTCAGAAATGCGACTTCGGCTCGTCGGGGCGTCCTGCCGCAAGCGCAAGGAGAGCGGCCAGCCCGCACATCGATGCGGGAAAGATGGTGAAGACGTTGTCGAAGGCGATGAAGATGGCGATGGACGCCGCTCCGAGCGCGATGCCGGCCCACAGGGCGCGATAGGGGGCCATTGCCGCGCCCCCGATGGCGAGCAGGGGAGCGATGACGCTCATCCCGCGCAGGAGGTTCACATTCTCCGGGAGGGCCGTCAGTTCCTGAAGACGTTCGAAGCGGTAAAGCGCCTCGGTCCAGCCGAAGCTGACCATGCCCATGATGAGGGCGAGAATGCCCCCGATCATGCCGAGGGCGGCGGCGTTTCTCATCTCTCGCGTCCCTTCGTCCGCCGATTCACGTAGTCGCGCACGACAAGCTATCCAAGGTGCGGCGCTCTTGCCGCGGCGTCCCAGCCGAGCGTCAGGACATCCCCTCGACGGATGACGGGCCGCTTCATCAGCGTCGGGTGCGCGGCGAGAAGCGCCTGCGGTTCACCGGCCCGTTCCGCCTCCGACAGACCCCGCCAGCTGGTCGAACGGCGGTTCACCAGATCGTCGCCGAACGCCTGGTGGAGGGCCGCGATCTCGGCACCCGACAGAGGCGCCTCGCGCACGTCGCGGAAGGTCACGTCCAGCCCCGCCGCCCGCAGGGCCTTGTCCGCGGCGCGGCAGGTGTCGCAGGTCCGAAGTCCGAATATGTCGACCATTGCTCACCTTCCTCTAGTCACCATTCTTTTTCTTGTTTTTTCGCGAAAGATCCCCAAAGTCGATGCCGCATCAACGTCAGGACGCCCAGCCCGACCAAGAAGGCACACTCCCCGGCAGCGATGCTCGAACCGACCGCTGGTCATTCCGGCGCACATGATACCGAAGGAAGAGACAATGCCGACAGGCACCGTAAAATGGTTCAACACCACCAAAGGTTTTGGGTTCATCGCCCCTGACGGGGGCGGCAAGGACGTGTTTGTCCATATTTCCGCCGTCGAGCGGGCCGGGATGACCGGGCTCGCCGACAACACGAAAGTCCAGTACGAGCTGATCGAGGGCCGGGACGGCCGTCAGTCGGCGGGCGATCTCAAGGCGATCTGACGGTGCCGCGGCCCACGGGCCGCGTGCCTCACGAAAAGAGCGCGCGGGCGGCCCAGACGCCCGCCGCCGCCGAAACCCCGGTCAGCACGGTGCCCCAGATCCAGTCCGTGACCACCATGCGGGGAGTCCAGTCCTCGAGCGTGGCGTAGTTCGTCATCTCGTAGGTGCCATAGGCGACCGCCCCCAGAAGCGCCCCCTGCCAGAGCGCGCGCATCACGTCGCCGTCCCGCAACGCCGGGACCGAGACCAGCGCGAGAAGACCGCCCACGTAGAACAGGTAGAACAGCGCCGCCGCGCCAAGGCGCGGGCTGTCCAGCACTGCGTTGCCGAGCGCCGAGCGGAAGAGCGGGGCGATGACCGTGTTCAGCATGACGGCGTCGAGGACGAGGAAGATGCCCGCCGTGATGAGGTAGAGCGTGAGGGTCTGCATCGGACGAACTCCTTTTACCCTCTACGCTCGGAATGGACGGTCGGATCCTTTTCTAGCGGCTGACGGGGCCGAGAACCGGACGGGGGCTCAAGGCGCCCGAGGCGCCGCAGGCCATGTCGACGCTTTCGCCGCCATAGACCTCGACCCGTTGCCAGGCCTCGCCGCCCCCCGTTCGGGCGCTGACGATCCAGTCGCCGTCCTCGAGCGCGATGACCAGCGGGCGGCCGACCTGGCAGCGCCCGACCTCGCGGCCCTCGACGAGGATGACGGGAGAGGTGGCCGCCTGCGCGAAGAACTCGACGTCCGAGGGCCGCGTGATGGTCAGCGTGTTCCGGGCCAGGGCCGACAGTTGCGCGGGCGTCGGGTCCGCGCCCGTGGGCCCGACCTGGGCGGAGCCGACGAAGCAGCCCGGCAGGGCGAGGAGAAGCGGGAGGGTCAGGAGGCGTCGCATGAAATAAGCGTAGGACGGTTCGCCCGGGCGGACAAGACGCCCGGGGTCACAGCCTTGTCGTTTCCGGCCCGTCTCTCAGATCGAGAAGACGACCTCGCCCGAGCGCGGTTCGGTCACGCCGAGGTCGCCGCCCAGATCCTCGAGCGTCTCGCGGAAGCTGTCGAGCGTCGCGATCATCTTCGGCCGGGCGACGGAAAGCGCGTCCATGCTCTCCCACTCGCCGACGACGAGATAGTCGCGGTCGCCGGTCTTCACGATCCGAAAGCTCTTCATGCCCTCGAAGTCGTCGCGCCGCCGCGCCTCGTGCGCCGCGAGGAACGCATCCTCCTGCCCCGCCTTCACCTTCATGCGGACGATGTTCATGGCTGTCATGTTCAGGTCCTCCCCCAAGGTTTCCCGGTGGGGAGTGTAGCACAGATGAGGTGAGTCGTTTGTGGGGAGGTGGTGCAGAGGCGCGGGGTGGGGGCTAATTCCCCTCGCTCAAGCTCGCGTCGTCTCGACTTCCACCGTAAATCTCGACAATTTCGTCTCCAAATCTCTCACGAATGAACTGAATGTAGTCGTTGCGCTTTACCAAACCTCTAAAAACTGGCCACTGAAAATAGTTGGCGGCAGAGATCTGATCCGCAGGAACCAAAGGGACGAGCCTGCGTACTTCTTCAAAATCGTCACGAACAGCGGCGACGCAAAGCTGAAACTGCTCTTGCATCGGCGACCAGTCCTCCTCGCTTAATGCACGCTCCGCAGCCGCAATATCCCCGCTCAACTTGTGAGCATTGGCCAAATTGATCCGCATCATATTCAATATAGCTTTTCTCGGATGTTTCATCGCCGGCAAAAAGGCGAAATCTAAAATTGAAATAGCTGAACTGTACATTCCCACCTTAATCAACTCAAAGGCAGAATTATTTAGCAACTTGTCCGCCTCCTCATGGTTCTCCGCATCATTGCAGGAAACGCGCCACAGCACCTGCGACAACTTGACCCCAACCTCCATCAGGGTACGCGCGCTATCCCTTAAATAATCCGGATCAGCGCTAAGAATTTCGCCAACGCCTGCATCCGTTTTATAACCAACAGACTGGCATTTGGCTAAATATGTTCGAGTAACAATGCCATTCGTATGCGCAAATAAATTTCTTCGTTCAAAAATTTCGATGAAATCGGGCCAATTGTGGAGACCGTCTCGTAATGGCTTTTTTATCTTGCTCTCTAACCACTTAAATTGATCCTCGTGGCTTGTTCGCAGGACCGATTCCACCTCTCTCTCTACAATGGATAACTTGAATTCTTCGAGCGAGCCAAATTCGAGCAACTCCACCGCCGAGTACTGTTTTCCAGAATCGTTGATGATATGCGGCATGACTACGGCAAGACATCTCACCAAGTCTCCCAAGTATGAGTCGAATTGGCTAACCAAGCCCAGCAAAAATATGTTGTTAAACCGTGGAAAATGATGAATCTGCCGCGCCATCCTCCTAGCATCGTCAGCAATCTTGGGAAATGCATCTGCGCTAAGCCTATATACACGCCAACCAGCAGCGGAGACCTCCTCGCTCATGACTGGCTTAATCGTCTCTCTTTCAAAATGCGATATGTACGAGCTTGTTGTTATCTGATAAGATACACCAGCCATATGCATTGCATCGTGGAATCCAATCATGGAACTAAAAAAGTTGCTTGAAATTGGTTGAAACTGAAAGTTTACGCTTACGTCGGATATTTCCGTCTCGTCCAGCTCCGCTTTTTCAGCGTCTTCTTCATGCGCAGAGCTGCCAAAAGCCGCTATATTGTCGGCGAATTTAATCTTCGAGATGTGATCATAGTCACTCTCAGTGTCTATTTCAAAGCCTATATATTGGTCAGTCAATCAACCACCCCCTGAAACTCCCGCCACTCTCCCTTACTCATCCCACTCGTCTCCTGCGTGACCTCCTCACCCTTCAACATCCGGCGGAGGCAATCAAGCGCCTTGCCACTCAGGGTTGCGCCGCCCAGCCGGTAATCCTCGAAGGCCCCGTAGGCATAGGGCACCCAGTCCTTCACCAGACGGCAGATTTCCTCGGCATAGACGCGGATCTCGTATTGGGCGTGGGCGTCGGCGCGCAGGCGCAGGAAGTGGAAGAGGTTGTGCAGGTCCACCTTCCAGTACCATTGCGTGTAGATGTTGGCGGGCAGGTTCATCCGCGCCAATTCCCGCGCCAGCCCCTGCTGCCCCTCCTGCCCGATCATCTCCTCGTAGTGGTCATAGGTCCGCGCCGCGTCGCCCTTGAGGTATTCCAGCACCCGCGCCGCCTCCTCGCCCGACAGCGCCTCGCCCCGGCCCTGGTTGTTGACGGTGGATTGCGCGGCCAGGTCCTCCGGCCGGGGAATGTAGAACTCGCGGTCGAGGATCGAATAGCGGGCGGAGTATTCGTTCACGTTGGCGGTGCGGTGGCGGATCCACTGGCGGGCGACGAAGACGGGCAGCTTCACATGCAGCTTCAACTCGCACATCTCGAAGGGGGTCGAGTGCCAGTGCCGCATCAGATAGCGGATCAGCCCCTCGTCGTTCGACACGGCCTTGGTGCCCCGGCCATAGGACACCCGGGCGGCCTGGGTGATCGCGGCGTCGTCGCCCATGTAGTCGATGACCCGGACGAAGCCGTGATCCAGCACCGGGTAGGCGGTGTAGAGATGCGCCTCCATCCCCTCGGCCACGGCGCGCAGCGTGGGGCGGCTCTGGGCGCGAAGGGCGTCGATCTCTGCCTGTTGCTCGGGGGTCAGGGGCATGTGGGTCTCCGTTCGGTCGGTGTCGCAGGGCCGCACCTTATCTTGGGGCAGGGCTTACGTGAACCACAATATGCCGGTTCCGTCGTTTCCGCTGTGTGTCCAAGTCCGCCAACGCCGGGTGCCTGCGGTTGACTTTGCCGACATGGCGCGGTGTCTGGTCTGACAGGGTTGAGGAGGACCGGTCGATGCGCGCGTTGATGAGTATTGTGACAGCTTTGATGGTCTGCGCGACCGCCGTTCCGGCGCAGGAGGCGACCCGTTCGGCCAGCGTCGCCGAGGTGCGCCTCGCCGCCCGGGCCGCGGCACTGCAGGGCGACTTCCGGGCTGCGGACGCTCTCTCCTCCACGCTTCTCGCGCGCGATCCGAACGACGCCGAGGCGCTCCTCATACGCGCCGTCGTGGCCCGCGCCGCCGGCCAGCCCGCCGCCTCGGTCGAGGCCGCGACGAAGGCCTACGGGCTTCTCGACGAGGACGGCAAACGCTTCGACGCCGCCATGCTGGCCGCCGAGGGCCATGCCCGGCAGGAACAGTTCACACGCTCGCAACTCTGGCTGCGCCGCGCCGACCAGGTGGCCCCTAACGCGCAGGCGAACCAGCTTGTCGCCCGCACCTATAGCCAGGTCGCCGCGCGCAATCCCCTGTCGCTGCAGCTGTCCTTCTCGCTCCAGCCAACGAACAACGTGAACAACGGCGCCGAGACCACGGTGATCGAGATTGGCGGCCTGCCCTTCACGCTCGATGACAGCGGCCAGCAGCTTGGCGGCTACGAGGCATCGACCGGGGTGTCGCTGTCCTATCGCCTGGCCGAGGACCAGACGCACCGGACCGATTTCCTGGGCGAGCTCTATTTCCGCAAGGTCTGGCTCGATTCCGACGCCAAGACCGAAGCGCCGGATGCGGAGGGCTCGGACTTCGACTACGGCGTGGCGATCATCGGACTGCGCGAGACGCGGCTCGTCTGGCCGGACCTCGGGCCAACCCAGGTGACCGGGCTTCTGGGACAGAGCTGGTACGGCGGCGACGAACAGGCGCGCTGGATCGAGCTTCAGGGCGCGCAGTTGTTCAAGCGGTCCGACACGCTGGCCTTTCGGCTGGGCGCTACGGTCCGTGACGAGACGCGCATCGGAGACGCGATCAACGACTCTCTTTCGCTCGGGCTTTCGGGCGACGTCATCTTTGCCGGTGGCGAAGGCCGTACGACGTCCTTCGGGGCGACGATCAAGAGCTACAATTCCGATTCCGCGACCATCGACGGCATGGCCTACGGACTGAAGGCAAGCCACAGCTTCGGCACCATCGGTTCTGTCCAGCCGTCGATCCGCGCCGCGATCGAGACGCGCGATTTCGAGAAGTGGAGTTCGACGCCCGGCGGTCGCCGCGATGACAGCCTGTCGCTTGGCGTCAACCTGGTCTTTCCCGAGGTCAGCTATTACGGGTTCCTGCCGCAGCTTTCCCTGAACGCGCGCCGCGTCTGGTCGGACGTCGACATCTATGACCGCAACCAGTTTTCCGTGGGCTTCACGGCCGTCTCGCGCTTTTAACCGGCTGCCCCTCGCCTTCATGCTTTCCCTGTCCTAGGTTTCCCGACGAACGGAAAAGGAGACGGACATGGGTATCGAATACCTGCACACCATGGTGCGCGTGAAGGACCTCGAGGCGTCGATGGCGTTCTTCGAGCTACTCGGGCTTGAAGAGCGGCGGCGCATCGAGAACGACAAGGGGCGCTTCACGCTCGTCTTCATGTGCCCGCCAGGTCAGGAGAACGCGGACGTCGAGCTGACCTACAACTGGGACGGCGATGACGGGCTGCCGTCGGACGGACGGCATTTCGGTCACCTCGCCTATCGCGTCGACGACATCTATGCGCTTTGCCAGAAGCTGCAGGACGCAGGCGTCACGATCAACCGCCCGCCGCGCGACGGGCACATGGCATTCGTCCGCTCGCCCGACAACGTGTCGGTCGAACTGCTTCAAAGAGGCGATCACCGGGAGCCCGCCGAACCCTGGGCCAGCATGGAAAATACCGGGCATTGGTGACACGATCTCGGACGGGGCGACGTCTCTGTCTAGGCGTCGCCGCAGCCACATGCCTCGCGTCTCACGCCGCTGACGCGGCCTGTCGATTGTCGCTCGCCCTGGCGCTGGATGTGTCCGGGTCGGTGGATGCGTCAGAATACCGGCTCCAGCTCGACGGTCTTGCCGAGGCGTTGACCGATCCCGACGTCGTGCAGGCCCTTCTCGCGATACCTGAAGCACCCGTCGCACTCTTCGTCTTCGAATGGTCCGCATCCGAATACCAGCGGACGCTTCAGGACTGGGTGATCCTCGACGATCCGGCGCAGATCCGCGGCGTCGCATCAAGGCTCAGAACCTGGGATCGAGGGGTCTCGCCCCAGGCGACGGGCCTCGGCGCCGCGATGGCTCACGGGGCGTCCCGACTTGCCGGTGGCCCTGGGTGCGACCAGGCCACATTGGACGTCTCGGGTGATGGCGAGAACAACGACTGGCCGACGCCCGAAGCGCTTCGGTCTTCCGGCGCCATCGAAGGTGTGCGGATCAATGGGCTGGTCATCGCCGAGGACGACGAGACGGCGGCCTCCCTGTCGGCCTATTTTCGGGCCCGTGTCATTCAGGGGCCCGACGCCTTCGTCGAGGTGGCGCGGGGTTTCAGCGACTATTCACGAGCCATGCGACGCAAACTTATCCGCGAGGTGCAGGGGCTGCCCGTCGCAATGATCGACAAAATCGCTCAATAAATGTAGCGAATCTGCTCGCTCCAGAACCGCTCGATGCGGTTCAGACCGTCATTTATGGCGCAGATCGAGGATCCGCCGATGATCGCGTCGTCCGACATCATCTCGGCATGGCGGTCGAAGAGGTCCGAGACGACCTTGTGAACGTCGCGGCCCTTGTCGGTCAGGCGCACGCGGACGGAGCGCCGGTCGATTTCGCAACGCTGGTGATGCATGAAGCCCATGTCGACGAGCTTCTTCAGGTTGTAGCTGACGTTCGAGCCCTGGTAGTACCCGCGAGATCGCAGTTCCCCGGCAGTGACCTCGTTGTCGGCCATATTGAACAGCAGCAGGGCTTGGACGGCATTGATCTCGAGCACGCCGAGGCGCTCGAATTCATCCTTGATAACGTCGAGAAGCAGGCGATGCAGACGTTCCACCATCGACAGCGTGTCGAGGTAGTGCCTGCGATAGGCGGGCGCGCGTTCCTGGCTCAAGGGTTGGTGCATACTCATACCGTGACTCCGCGCAATCCTGTGCTCGACGTGCAGAAGTCACCGAAAAATCCCAAGATACCGTTAAATTAGCCAGGTCAGACCCGCGTCAGGCGCGCAATGAGAGGTTGAAACCGCACGGGCGCATCGCCCTGCCCGCTGACCCACTGGTACAGGTCCTGGTCGTTCTCTTCGAGGAAGTCCTCGTAGAGGTCGAGTTCGCTGTCCTCCAGCCCTGCACCCTCGGCATCCCAGAAACGACCCAGGATGAGATCCATCTCCTTCGTGCCGCGCCGCCACGACCGGACCGTCAGGCGGCGAAGGCGAATCTCGCGCGTCTCGCTCATTCTCAGGCCGACAGCGCCTGGCGCAGCCGTTTCTCGAGGACGGCCATGCGCTCGGCCGCACGCTGCATCTCGGCTCGCGCCGTGCGCAGGCCGTCGAGAAGGCCGTCGACCTCGTGCCGCGCCGCCGGAACTTCGCGCGCGACGACGCCCTGTCCCTGACCTGTCAGAAGCCAGGGCAGGCTCACGTCCAGAAGTCCGGACACCATCTGAAGCTTGTTGGCGCGGGGCTCGCTTCGGTCCTCTTCCCAATTCTCGATCGTCTTCTGCGCAACGCCCAATCTCTTCGCGAGCATCGAACGCGACATGTCCCTCGCCTCGCGCGCAGCGGAAAGCCGGTCGCCAAAAGTGGCGTTGGCGTCGGAGTACCAGTCTCTTTCGTTCATTTGGTCGGTCATCGTCATACTGTCCCTGTTGCGGCAGGCTCGGCCTGCTTCTATGAAATCCGTGCCGTTCAGCGCGAGTGCGACCATGCCCTTTCTCTCCGCGACGCTCGATCGCGTCAAACCATCGCCGACAATTGCCGTCACCACGCTTGCCGCCGAACTGAAGGCGGCCGGACGCGACGTGATCGGCCTCGGCGCCGGAGAGCCGGACTTCCCGACACCGGAACACATCCGCGAAGCCGGCAAGCGTGCCATCGACGCGGGCCACACGCGCTATACGGCGGTCGACGGGATCCCCGAGCTTAAGCAGGCGATCGTCGAGAAATTCCGCCGCGAGAACGGACTCGCCTACACGCCCGACCAGATCACGGTCGGTACCGGAGGCAAGCAGGTTCTTTATAACGCCCTGATGGCGACTTTGAACCCCGGGGACGAAGTTATCGTGCCCGCGCCCTATTGGGTCAGCTATCCGGACATGGTGCGGCTTGCGGGTGGCGAGCCGGTCGAAGTGGTGGGCGCGTTCGAGAACGGGTTCCGTATCACGCCCGACCAGCTTGAGGCTGCGATCACGCCGCGCACGAAATGGCTGATCTTCAACTCGCCCTCGAACCCCACCGGCGCAGGCTATTCGCCCGACCAGCTCAAGGCCCTGACCGAGGTGCTGGAACGCCATCCCCATGTCTGGGTAATGACCGACGACATGTACGAGCACATCGCCTTTCCCGGTTTCGATTTCCGCACGCCCGCGCAGGTGGCACCGTCGCTCTACGAGCGCACCTTGACCGTCAACGGCGTGTCGAAGGCCTATGCCATGACCGGATGGCGCATCGGCTATGCCGGCGGACCCACGGCCCTTATCGGCGCGATGCGGAAAATCCAGTCGCAGTCGACGTCCAATCCCTGCTCGATCAGCCAGTGGGCCTCGGTCGCCGCGCTGAACGGGCCGCAGGACTTCCTTGCCGAGAACGCAAAGCTCTTCCTGCGGCGGCGTGACCTCGTCGTCGAAGGCCTCAACGCGGCGGAGGGTATCGATTGCCCCGTGCCGCAGGGTGCGTTCTACGTCTATCCCTCGATTGCCGGTTGCATCGGAAAGACATCCCGCTCGGGCAGCCGGATCGAGACGGACGAGGACTTCTGCCGCGCGCTCCTGGAGGAGACCGGAGTGGCCGTCGTCTTCGGCGCGGCCTTCGGTCTCTCGCCCTGTTTCCGCGTCAGCTATGCGACGTCGGACGAGCAACTGAAGGAAGCCTGCGCCCGCGTGCAGGACTTCTGCGCCGGCTTGTCCTAACCTGCGGGGCGCAACGCCCCATCCTCGGCGCGGATGCGGATGAAGAGGACAAGCGCGTTCAGGACCGTAAAGACAAGCGCGACTCCTGTCAGACCAAGGACCATGGGTGCGACGAAGATTTCGGCGACCACCAGGGTGTAGTTGGGATGGCGCAGGTATCGGAACGGACCCTCCGCCACCAGCGGCTCGTCCGTGACGATGATCCGCGTCGTCCAGCGGCGACCAAGAGTGCCGAGGATCCAGAGCCTGAGGCCTTGGAGGACGGCGAAGACGACCAGCCAACCCCAGAGGATCGGTTCGTCGTAGCCGAACCAAACGATGGACAGAAGCCAACCCGTGTGCAGCGCGACGATCAGAGGATAATGGCCGGGCGCCACTTCCCGGGCGCCCTCTGCCAGAAGGCGCGCCGTATTGCGACGTGCGATTGCAAGCTCGGACAGTCGCTGAACGACGAGGAAGGCGATGAAGAGAGCCGCCCCCGTGGTCATTCGGCCGCCATCGCCACGGCCTCAGGCTCGACGGTGAACGGCAGGTACGCCGCCGTGAAGCCAGGGCCAAGCGCGCAGGCCACCATCTGACCCGTGCGACCTTCTTCCAGAACGGCCTTCAGGACGAAAAGAACCGTTGGCGCCGACATGTTTCCTGCCTGGCGCAATACTTCACGCTCGGCTTGAAGCGACCCCTGTTCGAGGTGCAGCGCACCTTCGATGGCATCGACCACCTTTGCGCCGCCCGGGTGGCAGACGAACCTGTCAACGTCCTCGGCCCGGAGCCCGGCGGCCGTCAGCGCCTCTGCGGTGGCGGCAGCGAAGTTCTCGGTCACGAATTCCGGGATCGACCGGTCAAAGATGACGCCAAGCCCGGTGTCGTCGACATCCCATCCCATGATTGCCAGCGTGTCGGGCCAGGTCTTCTGAATGCCCCGCCCCAGGGTCACGACCCGACCCGAGGAGGCTTCGGTCGAGAGGCAGGCACCTGCCGCGCCATCGCCGAAAAGAACCGTGGCGATGATATCGGCCTTCTGGAGGCGGTCGGTCCGGAACGACAATGTGCAGGTCTCGACCACGACAAGCAGAACACGCGTCCCCGGCTGCGAAGCGGCGAAGGTGCGCGCGACCGAAAGGCCCGATACGCCGCCTGCGCAGCCGAGGCCGAACACGGGCACGCGCATCACGTCTTCCCGAAAGCCCATGCGCTTCGAGGCCTGCGCCTCGAGCGTCGGGGTGGCGATGCCGGTGGAGGATACCGTGACGATGCAGTCCACGTCCGACGCCCGCCAGCCGGCGTCCTTCAAGGCGCCCTCGGCAGCGTCGATGAAAAGCTCCACGCCGCCGTCCATGTACCGGGCGTTGCGGTCCGCCCAGGCATGATCGTCCGAGAACCATTCGAGCGGCACCACCGAACGGCGCGTCTCCACACCCGATGTGGTGAATGTCTTGAACAGCCGGTCGAACTGGGGATACCGCGGGCCCAGGATCTCCCTGGCGCGTTCCTGCACGATCGTCTGGGGCAGCTCGTGCGGCGGAAGGGCCGTCGCAAGGCCGTGTAGGAATACGTCAGTCACTGTAGTCCTCCGGGACGCCAACTCCATTCATATAGCTCTGTTGCGCAACAGGTCATCCGAACCCTCGTCATCTGGTCAAACGGTGACGCGACTGTTACCGATTCCGCAGATGGCAATGGGGGACAGGTGCATGTCAGGCGAGCTTCCCGAATTCTATTTCCGCATTCGGGACGGTGGCGCCGTCGTGTTCCGCGTCGAGACCGAGACGCGGATGCGCCGCATCGAGATGACGCAGATCGCCGTCGTCAACGCCAGGAACGGCGAGGTGAAGGGGCACGGCTCGCACGAGCTGTCGCCCGAGGAGGATGCCGCGATCCGTGACTGGCTCGCCGAAAGGCAGGCTCTTCTTTCCCAGAGGGAGGTCGACGACATCCTTCGCACGGTTGATCGTTTGAACCTGACCGCCACCTGGGCGCAGCAGCGCGCGACGCCCGAGGAGCTTGATCGGGTCTCGGATGCGCTGCTTCTCGCGATGCACGACCTACGGACGGTTCTGGTGCGAAAGAAGGCGGACAGGCTCAAGACAAACGAAGCAGCCGAGTAGGTCAGTCGCTCCACTGCGTCACGTCGCCTGCAACGCCTTCCCACGCGCCCTCCGTCAACTCGCGTCCGAGAACGCGGTCGGGGTTCGTGGGAGGAGGCATCACGACCCCTTCAAGTTTTTCGAACCCGAAGCGGCTATAATACGGCGCGTCGCCGACGAGCATCACCCTGTCCCAGCCGTGGGCGCGGTCCAGCGTGCTTTCGATGAGGAAGGCGCCCAGCCCTTCGCCCTGATGCGTCGGGTGGACGGCGACCGGACCGAGAAGAAGCGCAGGCCAGTGTCCGACCCGGACCGGCCAGTACCGGATCGCGCCCGCCACGATGCCGGCCTCGTCTCGCGCGACGAGGCACAACTCGGCCACCGGGGGGATCCCGTCGCGCAACCGATAGGACGACAGCGCCTCCCGGCCCGGGGCGAAGCAGAGGTCGTAAAGCGCCTCGACCTCCCACCAGTCTTCCGTCCGTTCCCGGCTGAGTTCCACCTGCCCGCCCTGCCCTTTTCGGCTGGCCCCGCGCCTAGCACATGCGCTAGGTCGGAACAAACCTGAATGGAGTCCGCATGTTCTACCGTCCCGAGGAAGGTCACGGTCTTCCGCACAACCCGTTCAACGCAATCGTGACGCCTCGGCCGATCGGGTGGATCTCGACGCGCGGCGATGACGGGTCCGAGAACCTGGCGCCCTATTCCTTCTTCAATGCGGTGGCCTACGTGCCGCCGCAGGTCATGTTCGCCTCGACCAGTGCGAAGGACGACCGCGACGGCACCAAGGACAGCGTGTCGAACATCCGAGAGACCGGGGTGTTCTGTGTGAACATCGTCGAATACGCGATGAAGGATGTGATGAACCGCACCTCCGGCCCCTGGCCGAAGGAGGTGGACGAGTTCGAACTGGCCGAGATCGCACGGACCGAATGCGAGACCATCGCCTGCTCGCGCGTCGCCGCTGCACCGGCCTCGCTGGAATGCCGGCTGACGGACATCGTCACATTGCGAGGCGAAGCGAATTATCTGGTTCTGGGTGAAGTTATCGGCGTTCACATGCGCGACGACTGCATCAGGGATGGTCGCTTCGACGTGCTGACGTTTCATCCCCTGACCCGTCTGGGTTATCGCGACTACAGCCAGATCACCGAGCTTTTCTCGCTGACACGGCCGGGCGAGAAGTAGGGCTCAGTTCGTCTTCTGGCGCGGGATGAAGGGCAGAGGCAGCGCCGGCACGCCGTCTTCGATCAGCTTGCGCGCTTCCTCGGGCCGGGCCTCGCCGTGGATCGACCGGCTTGGCTTGTCGCCCAGGTGCATCGCACGCGCTTCTTCTGCGAAACGGTTGCCGACGTAATCCGAATTCTTCTCGACGTGCGCCTTCAGGGCCTTGATCGCCTCGGCCACGTCGGGTGCATTGGTCATCGGCTGGGGCGCAGGATCGGACGTCTTGCGAGCGGGTCTGACGCCGGGAGACATGAGATCCTTGTCGATTTCGGCCGACTGGCACGACGGGCATGTGACTAGACCGTCACGCTTCAGCCCGTCGAACGCGTCGTTCGACTGAAACCAGCTCTCGAAGCCGTGGCCGTTGCCGCATCTCAAAGCGAACCGGATCATGTTCCTGTATCTCGTGTGTCCTGAAGGATCACGTAAGTAGATTGCCGAAGCATTGCAACGTCCGGATTACCTCGCTCACCCCGTCAACCCCCGTCCCCGAAGCAGGGCCTCGGGCCCGGGCATCCGTCCGCGGAAGGCGATGTAGAGGTCGGCGGCATCGCTTGAACCGCCGGCCGACAGGATATGCGCTTCAAGACGTTCGGCGATTTCGGGATCGAAGGGGTCTCCCGCCTCGAGGAACGCCTCGAACGCGTCGGCATCCATCACCTCGGACCACATGTAGCTGTAGTAACCGCTCGAATAGCCGTCACCCGAGAAGACATGCGCGAAATGCGGCGTTGCGTGGCGCATCGGGATAGCATGCGGCATGCCGAGCGCGTCCAGCACCTCGGCCTGCCTCTGCATCGGGTCGGCGGGCGCGGGACCGGCGTGAAAGTCCAGGTCGACAAGGGCCGAGCCGATGTATTCGACCGTCTGGAAGCCCATGTCGTAGGTCGCAGTCGCCAGCACCTTCCGCAAAAGCGCCTCGGGCATCGGCTCGCCGGTCTCGGCGTGGGTCGCGAACTCGGCCAGCACGTCTGGCACCTCGAGCCAGTGCTCATAAAGCTGGCTCGGAAGCTCGACGAAGTCGCGTGCGACAGAGGTGCCCGAGATGCTTTCGTAGGTCACGTCGGACAGCATCTGGTGCAGCGCATGGCCGAACTCGTGGAAGAGTGTCCGCGCGTCGTCGTAGGACAGAAGGGCCGGACGACCTTCTGCCGGTTTGACGAAGTTGCACACGTTGATGACGACGGGCGCCACCTCCTCGTCCGTCCGGCTTTGGCTGCGCAAGGCCGAGCACCAGGCGCCCGACCGCTTGGAGCCGCGCGCGAAATAGTCGCCAATGAACACCGCCAGGTGCCGGCCGTCGCGCGTGATCTCCCAGGCTCGGGCGTCGGGATGGTGCAGCGCCACGTCGATCGGCATGGCCTCGATCCCGAAAAGCCGGTGCGCCACCGCAAAGGCCGCCTCGATCATCCGGTCGAGTTGGAGATAGGGCTTCAGCTCGGCCTCGTTCAGGTCGTGTTCCGTCGCACGTCGCTTCTCGGAATAGTACCGCCAGTCCCACGGCTCCAGCGGCCCGGCGATTCCGTCTGCGTGAAGCATCTCGGTCAGACGCGCGCCATCGCGATCTGCCGAGGCACGCGCGTGGGTCCAGACCTCCATCAGAAGATCGCGCACCCTCTCGGGCGTACCGGCCATCTCGGTCTCGAGCTTGTAGGCCGCGAAGCTGTCATAGCCCAGAAGACGGGCGCGCTCGTCCCGCAAGGCAAGGATCTCGGCAGCGATGGTCCGGTTATCTGTCGGCCCGCCGTTGGCACCTCGCCCCGTCCAGGCCCGCCAGGCCTTTTCGCGCAAGGTCCGGTTGGGGGAAAACTGCAGGAATGGCACGATCAGCGAGCGCGACAGCGTGACGACGGCCGTTCTCTTGCCCGTCTCGTCCCCGGCAGAGCGGGCGGCCGACACCAGGAAGTCGGGGAGTGGTGCTAGGTCGTCTTCCGACAGGGGCATCGACCAGTCGCGCTCATCGGCGAGGAGGTTCTGCGTGAACTGGGTCCCGAGGACAGCCAGCCTTTCCTTGACCGACTTCAGCCGATCCGCCGCCTTGCCTTCAAGCCGCGCGCCTGACCGGACGAAGCCCCGGTGCGTCAGCATCAGGACCCGCGCCTGCTCGACGGTCAGGTCCATGTCCTCCCTGGCCTCCCACAGAGCCTCGATGCGCTGGAAGAGGGGGCGGTTGGCCGTGATCTCGGACGAATAGACCGCAAGCCTGGGGCTGAACGACCGTTGAAGCGCCTCGCGCGCGTCGTTCGAGGATGTCGAGGCAAGCACGTAGAACGCCGACATGACCTTCGACAACTGCCGGTCGGCAAGCTCCAGCGCCTCGATGGTATTGCCGAAGGTCGGGGGTTCGGGGTTCGTGGCGATCCGCGCGATTCTGGCTCGGGCGTCCGTCAGCGCGGCCTCGAAGGCAGGGTCGAAATCCTCGTCTGCGATCCGGTCGAAGGGAGGAAGACCGAACGGGGTGGTCCAGTCGGCGAGAAGGGCATTCGTCATGGGAAACTCCTGTCCACAATAGCTAGGAGTCGTTGCGCCGATGATCCAGAGCTCAATTCCGCGACCCGCACACCCGACAGTCGCTGCGCTTCTTCACGCCGATGGTCCGGACCTCGGCGTAGAGAGCGTCGTAGATCATCAGTCGACCGCGAAGCGGTTCACCCGTCCGGGCGATCAGCTTCACTGTCTCGACTGCCATCATGGCACCCAGAACGCCTGGCAATGGACCGAGGACGCCGCCTTCGGCGCAGGATGGAGCAAGGCCCCTCGCCGCGGGTTCAGGGAAGACGCAGGCATAGCAGGGGGCGTCCCGTGCGGGATCGAAAACGCTGATCTGACCTTCCCACTGGCTGATGGCGGCAGAGACCAGCGGCTTGCCCTGGGCCACGGCCACCTCGTTCACCAGATAGCGCGTCGCGACATCGTCCGTGCCGTCCAGGATGATGTCGTAGTCGTCGACAAGTTCTGCAGCGATGTCGCCGGTCAGGCGGCGGTGATAAGGCCGGACCGCGATGTGCGGGTTCTGCGCGAGCATCGCCTCGCGTGCGGAAAAGACCTTCGGCATCCCGACCCTTGCATCGATGTGGATCACCTGACGCTGAAGGTTGGAGTTGTCGACGGTATCGTGGTCGATCACGCCGATGGTCCCCACGCCGGCCGCCGCGAGATACTGAAGCGCCGGTGCGCCAAGTCCGCCCGCGCCGATGACGAGGACGCGCGCCTCCTTCAGCCGCTTCTGCCCCGGGCCGCCGATTTCGCGCAGGACGATGTGGCGGGCATTGCGCTCCAGTTCGGACGACGACGTGTCGCGCGGCGGGGACACGGCATCCGAGTGAGCGGGTCGCGCGCGATCCCGGAGACGGCGAATCCAGACCGCGTAGAGCCCTGCGGCAGCGGCAACCGCTCCGATGATCAGCCAGACATCCGCGCTTCGGCCCGTCGCCATTCGCACGGGATGCTCGTCCGGCAAAAGCAGGTGGATACCGAGGACCGCGACATAGAGCGCGATCATCAGATAGATCCGGCGCGCCCGGGGCACCTTGAGGAAAGCTCCGAGGACCCAGAGGGCGGCCGCCAAGGCGAGGACCAGCGCCATCAGCGCCGCCCCGTGGAGCCGAAGCCGCCGGTTCCTCTCGCCGTGTCGGAAAGCGTCTCGGCAAGCTCGAACCTTGCCTGCGCGACGGGCGCGACGACGGCCTGGGCAATGCGGTCGCCATGCCCGATGTGAATGGGCGCATCGCCCAGGTTTGCGAGGATCACCCCGAGCGGTCCACGATAGTCGCTGTCGACCGTGCCGGGCGCGTTCGGGATCGACAGGCCGTGCCTCAGTGCTGCGCCCGACCGGGGGCGGACCTGCAACTCAAAGCCGTCCGGCACCTCGACCATGAGGCCGGTGGGAACAAGCCGCCGCTCACCTGGGCGAAGGGTCACGCCGCCTCGATCCTCGAGCGGGAAGTTCGCGCGGAGATCCGCCCCCGCCGCCCCTGCGGTCTCGTAGGTCGGCAGCGGCAGAGCCGTATCCGCCCCCGGCAGCCAGGCCATCCGCACGACAGGCGTCATTCCAGCGCGTCGGCTATACGATTGGCGAGGCGCCTCGCCACCTGCTCCTTCGTGGCACGGGGCCAGGCTTCGGCGCCGCTGTCGTCGATAACGGTGACGGCGTTCTCGGTCCCGCCCATGATGCCGGTCGCGGGAGAAACGTCGTTCGCCACGATCCAGTCGCACCCCTTTCGGGCCCGCTTGGCGGTGGCGTTGGCGACCACGTCATCCGTCTCGGCGGCGAAACCTATGACGAGGCGCGGTCTGCCCCCGGTCATGCGGGAGACCGTCGCCAGGATGTCCGGGTTCTCGTCAAGCGACAGAGACGGAGGAGATCCGCTTCCGTCCTTCTTGATCTTCGACCCCGAGGATGAGGACACGCGCCAGTCCGCCACGGCAGCGGCAAAGACCGCCGCGTCGGCAGGAAGCGCAGCCTCGACCGCCTTCAGCATCTCGCGCGCCGTCTCGACCCGAACGACCGAGACGCCCTCTGGCGGCGCCGCCGTGGCGGGTCCCGTGATGAAGGTCACCTTCGCTCCAAGTCGGACGAGCGCCGCTCCTATGGCCGTGCCCTGCGCGCCGGACGAGCGATTGGCGATATAGCGCACCGGATCGATCGGTTCGTGCGTCGGCCCGGAGGTGACGAGGATGTGCCTGCCCGACAGCGGACCTCTCCCCAGCCTGTCGACAATCGCCTCGAGGATCGCCGTCGGCTCGGCCATCCGGCCAGGTCCGTGCTCGCCGCAGGCCATGTCACCCTCGTCCGGTCCGACGCGGGCAATGCCGTCCGCTTCGAGAGTGGCAAGGTTCCGCTGCGTGGCGGGGTGCAACCACATCCGGACGTTCATGGCGGGCGCCATCAGTACCGGTGTGTCGGTTGCCACGAGCAGGGTCGATGCAAGGTCGTCGGCGTGGCCCTGCGCCATCTTCGCCATCAGGTCCGCGGTGGCCGGGGCGACGACAAGCAGATCGGCCGAGCGCGACAATTCGATGTGGCCCATCTCGGCCTCGTCGGTCAGGTCGAAGAGGTCGGTGAAGACCTTCTCGGCGGCAAGGGCCGAGGCCGAAAGCGGGGTGACGAATTCCTGCGCCGCGCGGGTCAGGACCGGCGTGACCGACCCGCCCGCCTTTCGAATGAGACGGATCAGCTCGAGCGCCTTGTAGGCCGCGATGCCACCGCCGACGATGAGGAGTATGCGCTTGCCGTGGAGCATGGGTCCGCCTTTCCGCACACAGTGTTAGGGGGACGCATCCGCCGGGGCAAGATGCTGGGCAGTCCGGGACATGCCTGGTGCAGGTCGCAAAAAAATGGCCGGCGTAAGCCGGCCGAGGGGGGATACGAGGGACGTAGCCGGGATCAGACGAGAAATCCGTAGACTTCGCGCGATTGGGATTCGAGGTTCTTGCGCATCTTCGCGAAGGCTGCAGCCTCGAGCTGGCGGACACGCTCTTTTGACAATCCAAGCTCGGCGCCGAGGCTTTCGAGGGTGCGGGGATCCTCGCGAAGCTTCCGCTCGCGAACGATAAAGCGCTCGCGATCGTTCAGCGCGGAAAGTGCCTGGACGAGCCAACTCCGCAATGTCTGGATATCGCGCGTCTGTTCGACCGTCTCGGACTGGCGGGCGGTTTCATCCTCCAAGGTCTCGATCCACTCGCGACCTTCGTCGTCTGCGGACTGGGTCGCGTTGAGCGAGAAATCGGAACCAGAAAGGCGCCCTTCCATCATTTCGACATCGTGGAGCGGGACGCCAACTTCCTTGGCGATCATTTCCCGCATCCGGTGGCGGTCGGGCAGGTCTCCGCGACCTGCCGCCTCACGCTCGATGCGGGCCTGAACGCGGCGCATGTTGAAGAAAAGGGACTTCTGCGACGAGGTCGATCCGGTGCGAACCATCGACCAGTTGCGCATCACGTAGTCCTGAATCGACGCCTTGATCCACCACACGGCATAGGTCGAAAAGCGCACGCCGCGGTCGGGATCGAACTTCTCGGCCGCCTTCATCAGACCAAGGCCCGCCTCCTGAATGAGATCGTTCATCGGAGCGCCATAGCGGCGAAACTTCGCGGCCATCGAAATGGCAAGCCGCATGTAGGCGTTGATGAGGCGGTGAAGGGCTTCCACGTCGTGTTCATCGCGCCAGGCGTATGCGAGACGAAGCTCGGTTTCGGCATCGAGAAGCTCGGCCTTCATGGCCTTGCGCGACAGCGACTGGTCTATCGTTGTATCCATGGCGCTCTCCCTGATTGCCTTCTCGTTACGACACCGGCTTTCAGTCGGATCAATTCGCCGCGGCGGCATCGGTTCCATCTTCCCGTGGATCTACGACCAAAGGCGGAGTTTCTGGCCGTTCCGACCGACCAAGCTCCTCGAGGCGCATCAGCGTTAATCCAGCCTTAACGGCGAGCGCCGACAAATCGGGCGAAACCGGTCGGGACAGCATGATCGCCCAAACCTACACCGTCGCCTTCGAAGGCATCGACGCCCGGCTGGTGCAGGTTCAATGCGCCCTGTCGCCAGGGGTTCCGCATTTCTCGCTGGTCGGTCTGCCCGACAAGGCCGTCAGCGAGGCGAAGGAGCGCGTGCGCGCTGCTCTCAACACGCTCTCGATCGCGCTTCCGCCCAGGCGGATCACCATAAACCTCTCGCCGGCCGACTTGCCGAAAGAAGGGTCGCATTTCGATCTTCCCATTGCGCTCGCTCTTCTGGCCGCCATCGGGATCCTGCCTCCCGACGCGGTAGAGGGGCTGGTGTCACTTGGAGAGTTATCGCTCGACGGGATGCTGGTCCCCGTGGCGGGGGCACTTCCCGCGGCGCTTGCGGCGGCGGAAGCCGGGCGCAGCCTGCTCTGCCCCGAGGCTTCGGGTGCCGAGGCGGCCTGGGTCGGCGATACGCCTGTTGTGGCGCCGCGCGATCTGGGCGCGGCCATTCAGCACCTGACGGGCGCGCGACCGATCGACATCAGCGTGCCCGGCGAAGTCTCGGCGCATCACTCCGGTCGCGACCTCTCGGAGGTGAAGGGGCAGGAGCGGGCGAAGCGTGCCCTGGAAATCGCCGCCGCCGGGCGCCACCACATGCTGCTCGTCGGACCGCCCGGCTCCGGCAAGTCGATGCTCGCGGCGCGTCTCCCCGGCATCCTGCCCGATCTCAGCCCCGAAGAGGCGCTCCAGACCTCCATGGTGCATTCACTTGCAGGGCTGATCGAGGACGGCGGCATCTCGCGACGCCGGCCCTTCCGCGCGCCGCACCACACCGCGTCGATGGCAGCCATCGTCGGCGGTGGAAAGGGCGCCAAGCCGGGGGAGATCAGCCTCGCCCACAACGGCGTCCTCTTCATGGATGAGTTCCCGGAGTATACCCGAGGCGTGCTCGAAACGCTGCGCCAGCCGATCGAAACAGGCGACGTCGTGGTCGCCCGCGCCAACGCGCATGTGCGATACCCTTGCCGCTTCCTGCTGATCGCCGCGGCGAACCCGTGCAAGTGCGGTCACCTCGCGGACGCCGCCCGTGCCTGCAACCGCGCGCCGAACTGTGGCGAGGATTACATGGGACGGATCTCGGGGCCGCTGATGGACCGTTTCGATCTCAGGGTCGATGTACCGCCCGTGTCGTTCCAGGATCTCGACCTGCCCGCCGACGGCGAGCCTTCGGCCGCGATCGCGCGCCGGGTCGCCGCGGCACGGACGGCCCAGGCCCGGCGCTTCGCGGATCATCCCGAGGTCACCGTCAACGCCGATGCCGAGGGAACGCTGCTCGAAGCTGTCGCGACACCCGACGCCGAGGGGCGCGCCCTCCTGCTGACGGCGGCCGAGCGGGTGGGCCTTTCGGCGCGGGGCTATCATCGCGTGATCCGCGTCGCCCGGACCATCGCGGACCTCGACGGCAGCGACGACGTCCGCAAACCTCACGTGGCCGAGGCGATCAGCTTCCGGATCCCGAGCGCGGCAGGCTGAGCCGGGTCTCGACGAAGGCCGCGACGTGCCGCAGCGCCTCGCGCGCTTCCGGCACCCAGCCATCGAGCATCTGCCAGACATGCGGCGCGTCCGGCCATGTCTCAACCGTCACGTCCGTCCCCGCCTCGCGCAGACGGTCGGCCAGGCGCATCGTGTCGTCACGCAGAATCTCGGTATCGCTGACCTGAAGGAGCACAGGCGTCCCAAGGCCCGCCTGCGCGAAGAGGGGCGATACCCGAGGGTCCGAGGGGTCGGCGTCCGCCAGCACCAGGTTGACAAGCTCGCCCGCCCGGTCGGCCGGAAGTAGACAGTCCCGCTCCGCGTTTGCACCGAGCGACTGCCCCGTCAGTGTGAGATCCGTCCAGGGTGAAAAGGCGAACGCGCCACGCGGCGCGTCGTCGGGGTCGAGGGCAGCGCGCACGGCGAGGGCGAGGCCGCCGCCCGCGCTATCGCCGCCGATGACCCAGGGCGTGCCGCTGAGAGCGCGTGCCGCGCGCAGCGCATCATCGAAGGCCGCCGGAAAACGATGCTCGGGCGCGAGACGGTAGTCCGGCATCAGGACACGCCGCCCGCTGAGGTCCGCGAGACGCGCCATCATCGCCCGATGCGTGCGGGGGCTGCCGGCCACATAGCCCCCGCCGTGAAGAAAGAGGATGACACCCTCGCCGGTCACTCGCCTTGGGAGGATCTCCAGGGCGGGCACGCCACCGAGGTCGATCTTGCGCTCGTCGTGACGCGGGCCGTGCAGGAAGATGCGACAGGCCAACTCGAGGTCGCGCCCCGCCGCCTCGGGGGTCCGTGTGCGATCCAGGAGAGCACGACCCGCCGCAACACACGATTCAGGATCGCGAGCCGCAGGCTTATGCGCCGCGCGTCATCCTGCGAGGCGGGCGTCGATCGCATCCCAGATCGCCCCGGCGGCATTTATCCCGTCGAACCGCTCCAGTTCCTGAAGGCCCGTGGGCGAGGTCACGTTGATCTCGGTCAGGTAGTCGCCGATGACGTCGATGCCGACGAAGACCTGCCCCTTTTCCCGCAGGAGCGGCCCGATTTCGGCGCAGATCTCCTGGTCCCGCGCAGTCAGCCCCACCTTCACCGCCGTTCCGCCGACATGGAGGTTCGACCGCGTCTCTCCCTCGGGCGGGACGCGGTTGATGGCGCCGATGGGTTCACCGTCCACCAGGATGATACGCTTGTCGCCGTTCGACACATCGGGAATGAACTTCTGCGCGATCAGGGGTTCGCGGGTCATGCTCGCGAAAAGCTCGTGCAGCGAGACGAGGTTGCGATCATCGGGCGTCATACGGAAGACGCCCGCGCCGCCGTTGCCGTAGAGCGGCTTCAGGATGATATCGCCGTGCGCCTTGCGGAAGGCACGGATCGCATCGAGGTCGCGGGCGATCATCGTGGGCGGGGTCAGATCGGGAAACTGAAGGACGAGGAGCTTCTCGGGGAAATTCCGCACCCAGAAAGGATCGTTCACGACCAGCGTCCGGCCTCCGATCCGTTCCAGGATGTGGGTCGTCGTGATGTACCCCATGTCGAAAGGCGGGTCCTGGCGCAGCCAGACCACGTCGAACGTTGCAAGGTCGACCGTCGCGTCCTGGCCGAGAGTGAAGTGGTTTCCCTTCTCCCGACGGACCGTCAGGGGCCAGCCGCGCGCGGTCACACGGCCTTCGTTCCACGCAAGCTTGTCGGGATGGTAATAGAACAGGTCCGCCCCCCGCGACTGAGCTTCCTCGGCAAGACGGAACGTGGAATCGGCGTCGATGTTGATCGAGCCGATCGGGTCCATCTGGATGGCGACCTTCATGGCGTGTCCCCCTTGGTGCGCGGCTGTTTTCGCGCAGGACGTGACGAAGGGCAATCGGGGATTGATCGATCAGACCAGGGAGACGTTTTCGATCACGGCGATCCGGCCAGCACCATCGACAAGCGCAAGATCGACGCGAGCGCAGGCAAGGCCGCTGTCATGGTCGGCGAGCCAGGCTTCGGCCGATGCGCAGATGCGGGCGAGCTGGGTCCCAGAAAGACGCATTGCGGCTTCGTCATGCGTCTCCGCCTTCTTGACCTCGACGAAGACGATGTCGACGCCCTGCACGCAGACGAGGTCGATCTCGCCACCCGGACCCCTCCACCGTCGGGCGACAACCCGGGCCCCCAGCCCTTCGTAGTGCCGCGCGACGCCGTCTTCGGCGGCAACCCCGTCCTCATAGCTGGCGCGCCCGGTCTGGCGTCGTGCATCAAGCGCGGGGGGAAGGATTTCGGTCGACATGCGTGCACCCTGGCGCGCAAGGGCTTAACGCCCCGCTAATTCGAGTTGAACCCGAGACCCATCTGGTAGAGATCGCGCCGCGACACGCCGAAACGATCTGCCACCTCGCGCGCCGCCTCTTTCAGAGGCTTCGATGCCAGCGCTTCCTTCAGGGCGTCCGCAAGCTCCTGCTCTGACGCCTCGTTCGTTCCCTCTCCGATGCAGAGCACGATCTCGCCTCGCGGCGGGTCGGCCACGGCACCTTCCGCCAGGCTCTCGAGCGTTCCGCGCCGCGTCTCCTCGAACTTCTTAGTGATCTCGCGGCAGAGCGCGGCCGGCCGGCTGCCGCCCAGCACCTCTACCGCGGCCGCAAGGGTCGCGGCGACGCGCTTGGGGCTTTCGTAGAGGACGAGCGTCCCCGGCGCCTCCGCCAATTCCGCAAGGAATCGGCGACGGGGTCCGGCGGCGTTCGGCGGAAACCCCGCGAAGGTGAAACGATCCGACGGCAGGCCCGCGATGGTCAAGGCCGCCACCACCGCTGAAGGGCCCGGCGCCGTCGTAACGGGCAGACCTTCCGCGATGGCGGCGCGCGCAAGCACGAATCCCGGATCGGCGACCAGTGGCGTTCCCGCCTCGGAGGCGTAGGCGACAGAGCGGCCCTCCCGAAGAAAGGCCAGGAGCCTCGGTCGCGCTTCGGGACCGTTGTGATCGTGGTAGGCGACGATCCGCCGCCCGCCAAGCGGGATGCCGTGGATCTCCATCAGGTGGCGAAGGGTCCGCGTATCCTCGGCGGCAAGCACGTCGGCGTCGCGCAGGATGTCCAGCGCCCGCAGGGTGATGTCACGCGCATTGCCAAGGGGGGTCGCGACGAAGTAGAGACCCGGCGCAAGGACGGCCCGCCCGTCACCCGCACTCACCGCCTTGCCCGCGATTTACTTGGCCCTGGGTTTTGCATAGGGTCGCGCCGTCCTGTATCCGCCCGAGGAGAGAAAGCCGATGGTCGCCCTTTTGACGCTCCGCCGCAAGGTTCTGGCCGCGCTCGGCGCCTTCGCCGCGCTTGCAGTTCTGTCCGCCTGCGACGTCAACATGTCTGGTGGCGGCGGCGGTCCGATCCTCAACAACACGCGTGCCGTCCCGGTGGCGCTGCTGATTCCCAAGTCGTCGCCGAATGGCGCGGCCGTGGCGCAGTCGCTGGAAAACGCGGCCAGGCTTGCCGTTCAGGATCTGGGCGACCGCGTCGACATCGACCTCAAGGTCTATGACACGGCCGGCACGCCCGCGGGCGCGGCTGCGGCTGCCAGGCAAGCGCTGGACGACGGCGCGCAGATCTTCCTCGGCCCCCTCTTCGCCGAGGCGGCAAATGCCGCAGGTCAGGTCGCGGCGTCGAGAGGCATCAACGTCCTGAGTTTCTCGAACAACGCCACGATTGCGGGGGGCAACGTCTACATCCTCGGCACGACCTTCCAGAATACGGCGGACCGGTTGGTCAGCCATGCCGCGCGCCAGGGCAAGGGCTCGATCTTCGTCGTGCATGCGCAGGACCCGGCCGAAGTGCAGGGCGCCGACGCCATCCGCCGCGCCGCTTCGGCAAGCGGGGCGCGCATCGCGGGCGTGGCGTCCTTCCCGCTGTCGCAACAGGGCGTCATCGACACCATCCCATCCATCGCCTCCCAGTACCGCTCGTCGGGCGCGAACTCGGTCTTCCTCACGTCCGGGAACTCCGGCGCCCTGCCATTCCTTGCGGAGCTTCTGCCCGAGAACGGCATGGACGCAGCCTCGGCGCAGCTCATCGGCCTCCAGCGCCTCGACGTGCCGTCCAGCGCGCTCTCGCTGAAGGGCCTGCAGGGCGCGTGGTTCGCGACGCCTTCGCCGGCGCTCGTCCAGCAGTTCAACTCGCGCTACGCCGCCGCCTATGGCTCTCAGCCGAACCCCGTGGCCGGCCTCGCCTACGACGGCTTGGCGGCGATCGGCGCACTTCTGGCGCAGGGACGGTCGGACGCTCTCACGGGGTCGGCCCTGACGCAGGGCGCGGGATTTGCGGGCGTCTACGGTCCCTTCAGGTTCCTTGGCGACGGCACGAACGAACGGGGCCTCGCGGTCGCGCAAATCCAGAACAATCAGGTGATCGTGATTGACCCCGCCCCCAGAAGCTTTGGCGGCGCCGGCTTCTAGGCCTGCGGACGCTCCGGACCCGCACGGGTTCGACCGGATCGGCCTGACACCCGCCGCCATCTTCGATGGCGAGGCGGCGTTCGAAGCCATACGCACCGAGTCGCATGGAGGCTCGGCCAAGGAGGTGCGCGCAGCGGCAGTGTCCGTCCTGCGCGACCGGATCAGCACCGGACGCGAGGCCATCGCCGCCGCGCTTGCGGCTCATCCGCTCCAGTCCCGCCCGGCCACGCGCGCCTACTGCTACCTGACCGACGGCGTGGTCCAGACCGTGTTCCGCGCGGCCGAAGCCTGGCTGCATCCGAACCCCAACCCGACCGAGGGCGAGCGCCTCGCGCTTCTTGCGGTCGGAGGCTACGGGCGGGGCGAGATGGCGCCCTTCTCGGACGTCGATCTTCTGTTCGTGATGCCCTGGAAGGTCACGCCCTGGGCCGAGAGCCTGATCGAGAGCATGCTCTACATCTTCTGGGACCTGCACCTGAAGGTCGGGCATGCGACGCGCAGCATCAAGGACTGCGTGAGGCTCGGACGCGAGGATTTCACCATCCGCACCGCGCTTTTGGAACATCGCTACATCATAGGCGACACCAGCCTCGCCGCCGAATTCGACCGCAAGCTCCGCTCGGATCTCTTTCGGAACACCGCATCGGAATTCGTCGAGGCCAAGCTTGTCGAAAGGGCCGCACGGCACCAGAAGCAGGGCGGCCAGCGCTATATGGTCGAGCCGAACGTGAAGGAGGGAAAGGGCGGTCTGCGCGACCTCCAGACCCTGTTCTGGATCGGCAAGTACATCCACGGCGTGCAGGACGCCGCCGAACTCGTCCGGCCGGGCCTCTTCACCCACGAGGAATACCAGCGCTTCCTCGCGGCCGAGACCTTCCTGATGGCCGTGCGCTGCCACCTGCACCTCATCGCGGGCCGCGCAGTCGACCAGCTTGCCTTCGACATGCAGGTCGAGGTGGCGGACCGCATGGGCTACGAGGACAAGGGCGGGAGGCGGGCGGTCGAGCACTTCATGCAGGACTACTTCCGCCATGCGACCGAAGTGGGGGAACTGACGCGCATCTTCCTGACGGCGCTCGAAGCACAGCATGTCAGGACCGCGCCGTCCTTCACCTCGCTCTTCCGTCGCAAGCGGGCGCTGAAGCCCGGTTATGCTCTCAAGCACAACCGTCTCGCGATAGCGGACGACCGGGCCTTCCTGGCCGACAAGCTCAACCTTCTGCGTCTGTTCGAAGAAGCGTTGCGGACGGGCTACCTGATCCACCCGGACGCGATGCGCCTGGTGCGGGCGAACCTGCACCTCATCGACGACGAAATGCGCGCCTGGCCCGAAGCCAACGCGATTTTTATGGACCTGCTTCTGAAGCACGGGAACCCGGAGCGCTCGCTTCGACGCATGAACGAGCTTGGCGTTCTCGGGGCTTTCATCCCCGAATTCGCGCCCGTCGTGGCGATGATGCAATTCAACATGTACCACCACTACACGGTGGACGAGCACACCATCCAATGCATCTCGACCCTCGCCCAGATCGAGCGGGGCGAGCTCCTGGAAGAACTGCCGATCGCCAGCCGCATCCTGAAGGAAGGCGTGAACCGCAAGGTTCTCTACGTCGCGCTTTTCCTCCACGACACAGGCAAGGGACGGGACGAGGATCATTCGGTGCTCGGTGCGCAGATCGCGCGAAAAGTGGCGCCAAGGCTCGGGCTGAAGAAGGAGGAGGCCGAGCAGGTGGAATGGCTCGTGCGCTATCACCTCCTTATGTCGGACATGGCGCAGAAGCGCGACCTGTCAGAACCCCGCACGGTGCGTGACTTCGCGAAGGCGGTGAAGACGAAGAAGGGCCTCGACCTTCTGACCGTGCTGACCGTCTGCGACATCCGCGGCGTGGGTCCGGGCGTCTGGAACAATTGGAAGGCCCAGCTTCTGCGCGACCTCTACCGGCAGACCTCGACCGCCCTCGAGCACGGACTCGAGGCGGTGAACCGGGAAAGCGCGGAAGCCGAAGCCAAGAAGGCCCTGCGGGCCGCCCTTTCGACCTGGGAGGCGAAGGCCCTGCGGCACGAGACGTCGCGGCACTATGGACCCTATTGGCAAGGCCTTCCCGGCGAGACGCACGTCGTCTTCGCGCGGCTTCTCGACGGGATCGAGGATCACCAGATCCGGATCGACGTGAACCAGGACGAGGACCGCGACGCGACGCGGGTCTGCTTTGCCCTGGCCGACCATCCCGGCATCTTCTCGCGACTGGCCGGAGCGCTTGCTCTCGTCGGGGCGAACGTCGTCGATGCGCGCACCTACACCTCGTCCGACGGCTATGCGACCGCCGTATTCTGGATTCAGGACACTGACGGGCACCCCTACGAGTCCGTTCGCCTGCCGCGTCTCAGGGGCATGATCCAGAAAACGCTTCACGGCGAGGTCCTGCCGCGCAAGTCGCTGGCCGACAAGGACCGGATCAAGAAACGCGAACGCGCCTTCCGCGTGCCGACGTCCATCACCTTCGATAACGACGGATCCGAGATCTATACGATCATCGAGGTCGACACCCGCGACCGCCCCGGTCTGCTTTACGATCTCACCCGGACAATGGCCGAGGCCAACGTCTATATCGCCTCGGCCGTCATCGCGACCTATGGCGAGCAGGTCGTGGATACCTTCTACGTCAAGGACATGTTCGGCTTGAAGTATCACACCCAGTCGAAGCAGAAGTCGCTGGAAAAGCGCCTCCGCGAGGCCATCGAAGCCGGCGCCGCAAGGGCGCGTGCGGAATGAGCGAGGCGGTGTGAGCGCCATTCGTCTCGTTTCTGGCGTGATGACCGTCGGCGCATGGACCCTCGCCTCTCGGGTCCTCGGCTTCGCACGCGACATCCTGATCGCGGCATGGCTTGGCACCGGGCCGGTGGCCGAGGCGTTCCTCGTCGCCTTCGCGCTTCCGAACATGTTTCGCCGCTTCTTCGCCGAGGGCGCGTTCAACATGGCATTCGTGCCCCTCTTCTCGAAGAAGCTAGAGGCTGGCACCGATGCCGAGGGTTTCGCACGCGATGCCTTCTCGGGACTGGCGACTGTCCTCGTCGTCCTGACGATCCTCGCCACCATCTTCATGCCCTGGCTCGTTCTCGCCATGGCGTCGGGCTTCGCGGGCGACGAACGGCTGCCGATCGCCGTCACCCTTGGCCGCATCGTCTTTCCCTACATCCTCTTCATTTCTCTCGCCGCCCTCCTCTCGGGCATCCTGAATGCGTCGGGCCGGTTCGTCGCGGCCGCCGCCGCGCCCGTGCTGCTCAACATCATCCTGATCGGAAGCCTTTTGGCGGCCGAGCACGTCTTCGCGGACTTCAGCGTCATCGACGCAGCCGAGGCGGGTGCGACCCACGGCACGCTCCTCGCCTTCGGGGTCATCATCGCCGGCATCGCGCAGATGGCGATGGTCTGGATCGCCGTCCGCCGCGCCGGCTTCGATCTGAGGCCCAAGCGGCCCGTGTGGACGCCCGACCTCAAGCGTCTCGCCCTCATTGCCGGACCGGCCATGCTCGCGGGTGGCGTGGTGCAGGTGAACCTCCTCGTCGGACGGCAGGTCGCCAGCTTCTTCGACGGCGCCATCGCCTGGCTGTCCTACGCCGACCGGCTGTACCAGCTTCCGCTCGGCGTCGTCGGCATCGCCATCGGCATCGTCCTTCTTCCCGACCTGTCGCGCCGCCTCCAGGCTGGCGACACCGAGGGCGGAAGCCACGCCCTGTCGCGCGCGGCCGAGATGTCGCTGGCGCTGGCGGTCCCCGCTGCCGTCGCGTTGGTCGCAATACCCGGCGTCCTCGTCCGCGTCCTGTTCGAGCGTGGGGCTTTCGATGCGGCGGACACCCAGGCCACCGCTCTGATCTGCGCCGTCTACGGACTGGGCTTGCCCGCTTTCGTTCTCCAGAAGGTGCTGCAACCCCTCTATTTCGCCCGCGAGGACACGCGTCGGCCCTTCTACTACGCCCTCGTCGCCTTAGTCGTGAACGCCGGCGTCGCCGTGGGCCTCGTGCCGGTCATCGGCTACCTTGCAGCCGCTCTCGGCACTACGCTCGCGGGATGGGCAATGCTGCTTCTTCTCTGGCACGGGGCGCGAGACATGGGCGACGCGGCGCGCTTCGACGCGAAAGCCAAGGCGCGCTTCGGTCGCATCGTCGTTGCGGCGCTCGTGATGGGCGTGGCGCTCTGGGGACTAGACGCGGCCTTGACGCCGATGACCACCGGACGGGGGGTATCCAAGGCCGTGGGCCTCATCCTTCTCTGTGTCGGAGGTGCGCTGGTCTATGCGGCTGCGGCCGTGGGCCTTGGCGCGTTCTCACTCGCCGAACTCAAGTCCGCCTTCCGCCGTCAGCGCTGACGCAGACGCGCGAACATCCGCGCGAAGGCTCCAGGCGACAGGAAGGGCGTGACCAGAAGCCCGGTGCCGAACCCCGCCAGTTCGGCGATCCAGTCGAGCCCGACGTCGTAGATCACTCCGAAGATCAACTGGAGCCCGAGCAGGAAGCCGATCAGGGAGAAGGCGCGATACTGGTTCTCTCCCCTGGCTCCGTACCCGACCCACAGAAGGAAGGTGTAGGCGCCGATCAGACCGTAGACTGCCGGGTAACCTCCGACGAGCGGGCGGGCCTCGCCGGTCAGGGAATAGAACAGCGCGCCCACGATGGCCGAGGCGAAGAACACGACGAGGACCGCCAGGTTGCCGAAGACCTCTCCCACCAGCTTGCCGAGCGCGAGGAGGAAGACGATCACGAAGATCGCGTGCGTGAACGAGCCATGGACGAAGGGATAGGCCACAAAGCGCAGCATCTCGGGCGACGTCCAGCGCCCGGTTTCCATGAGCCAGTCCAGGAGCGGCGGAAAGACCGACCAGTCCTGGATCGCCTCCGCGCGCCAGCCGATGGCGTCCGGCCCGCCGACAAGACCGCGACCGCCCAGGAACATCAGCGCCTCAGCCGAAAAGATGGCCAGCGCCAGGGCCACCACCGCGGGCGGCAGGGCATTCATCAGAGGTTGTGAGAAATCTTCGTCCTGCATCGCCGCCTCGTCCGCCTCCGGGGCTTCCTTGACGGCCCCTCCCCCCGTGGGTAAGCCGCGCGGACGTGAAGATCCAGAGGACCGATCCATGACACAGGCGCAGTTCACCCCGCGCGTCTTCTCGGGCATCCAGCCATCGGGCGGCCTGACGCTCGGCAACTACCTCGGCGCACTCAAGCGTTTCGTCGAGATGCAGGACGCCGGAACGCACGAGTGCATCTACTGCATGGTCGACCTTCACGCGATCACCGTCTGGCAGAACCCGGACGACCTGCGCCGCCAGACCCGCGAGGCGGCGGCCGCTTTCATGGCGGCGGGCGTCGATCCGGCGCGGTCCATCCTCTTCAACCAGAGCCAGGTGCCTGCCCACGCCGAGCTTGCATGGATTTTCAACTGCGTCGCCCGCATGGGATGGATGGGTCGGATGACCCAGTGGAAGGACAAGGCCGGCAAGAACAGCGAAAACGCCTCGCTCGGCCTCTTCGCCTATCCCGCGCTGATGGCCGCAGACATCCTGGCCTACCACGCGACCCATGTTCCCGTTGGCGAGGACCAGAAGCAGCATCTCGAGCTCACGCGCGACATCGCGGCGAAGTTCAACCACGACTACGGCGTGGACTTCTTTCCGATTACCGAGCCCGTCATCGAAGGTCCTGCCACGCGCGTAATGTCCTTGCGGGACGGGACGAAAAAGATGTCCAAGTCCGACCCCTCGGACATGAGCCGCATCAACCTTTCGGACGACGCCGACACCATCGCCCAGAAGTTCCGCAAGGCCAGAACCGACCCCGAGCCCCTGCCCGCAAGCTATGCCGAGCTGAAAGACCGTCCCGAAGCGCGGAACCTCGTCGACATCTATGCCGCGCTCTCGGGCCGCACGACGGACGATGTCATGGCCGAGCACGGCGGCGCAGGCTGGGGCCAGTTCAAGCCCGCGCTCGCGGACGTGGCGGTCGAGACACTTGCTCCCATCACCGGCGAGATGACGCGACTGCTGGCGGATCCGGGCGAGATCGACCGCATCCTCGGCAACGGGGCAGCGCGTGCGCGCGAGATCGCAGCGCCCATCCTCGACCGTACGCACGAGATCGTGGGCCTGATCCGGTCGTCCTGAGCCCGCGATTAGTGGCTGGGAAGCGTGCCCGATCGACGTCGCCACGAAACCGCCTTACTTTTCGCAGCATCGTTTCGCGCCTGGATACAATGAATTCCCGCTCGCCGGGACCGTTACATATTTGCCCCAGCTCAGGGCGGAATCGGGCCGAAAGGTGCCGACATTGCCACAAAGGTCTTGTCCCATGAAAAGCAGCCAGTCTATCAAGCCCTTGATTTTTCTCAGTAGGGAGAGTGACGATGGCAAGCAATGACCTTTTGAAGACAGGCGCAGCGGCAATTGCCCTCGCCTTCATGGCGGCCTCGGCTTCGGCTGCCACGGTCAATATCGCCACTGACGAAGGCGATCTTCACGTCACACAGAACGGCTTCGATACCAACACCAGCGTGGACGGCGACGAGATCGACGGCATGACGGTCATCGCGACCTATGTCGGCGGTCTGACCGAGACGCTGACCTGGGGCACCATCTCGGGCCTTCTTGGCGGCGTTTCGGGATCGGGCCTCGATCTGACCTTCTCGACGGGCAGCTACAATCTCGTCACCTCGATGAGCCTCGCCTCCCTGGAGCTGAACGCGGCAACGGGGAACGCCGTCTTCGACATCCTGTCGGGCATCAACGACGGAACGCGCGGCGACACGCTCGGCACCAAGATCGGCTACGGCTATTCGACGACGGGCGGCGATGCCCTCGAGGGAGCCATCGGCGTAACCTACCTTGACGGTGTGATCCGCGAAGGCCTGGCGCGCGGGACCGACATCTTCACTCGCATGGTCGTCGACTACACCGGCCTGACAGGCGGCGGTCTTCTGGGAACGACGCTCTTCCGGACCGACCTCGACAACCTGGCGGTCGCCGGCGACATCGCGCCGGTCGATACGCCCGATATGTCCGAAGTCCCGCTTCCCGCGGGCATGCCCCTCCTCCTGGCCGGTCTCGGCGTCCTCGGCTTCGTTCGACGCAAGCGCGCCTGACCCCACCCGATCCTCTCACGTCGCGACGGCGGGGCCATGCCCCGCCGTTTCGCGTTCGGGGGCCCATTTACCTCGCACGCCCCGGCGGATAGACCGGGCGTCAACTGCGAGGTGACACGATGGCCAACGACCTGACCAACAGCTACAAGACCGGCCCGGACGAGAATGGTCGCTTCGGCATCTTCGGCGGACGCTTCGTGTCCGAGACGCTGATGCCGCTGATCCTCGATCTCGAGGCCGAGTACGAGCGCGCCAAGACCGACGACAGCTTCTGGGCCGAGATGGACTTCCTCTGGAAGCACTACGTCGGCCGGCCCTCGCCGCTTTATTTCGCCGAACGCCTGACCGATCACCTCGGCGGCGCCAAGGTCTACATGAAGCGCGACGAGCTGAACCACACCGGCGCGCACAAGATCAACAACGTGCTCGGCCAGATCATCCTCGCTCGTCGAATGGGCAAGACGCGGATCATCGCCGAAACCGGCGCGGGCCAGCACGGTGTCGCCACGGCGACGGTCTGCGCCAAGTTCGGCCTGAAGTGCGTCGTCTACATGGGGGCGCACGACGTCGAGCGACAGAAGCCGAACGTCTTCCGCATGAAGCTTCTGGGCGCCGAAGTGATCCCGGTGACAAGTGGACGCGGCACTCTTAAGGACGCGATGAACGACGCGCTCCGCGACTGGGTCACGAACGTCCGCGACACCTTCTACTGCATCGGCACGGTCGCCGGCCCGCACCCCTATCCGGCCATGGTCCGCGACTTCCAGTCGATCATCGGGAAAGAAGCGAAAGAGCAGATGATGGAGGCCGAGGGCCGCCTGCCCGACACCATCATCGCCGCCATTGGCGGAGGCTCGAACGCCATGGGCCTCTTCTTCCCGTTCCTCGACGACAAGGAGGTTCGGATCATCGGCGTGGAGGCCGGCGGCAAGGGCGTCAACGAGAAGATGGAGCATTGCGCCTCGCTCACCGGCGGACGTCCCGGCGTCCTTCATGGCAACCGGACCTATCTCCTCCAGGACGCGGACGGCCAGATCCTCGAGGGCTTCTCGATCTCGGCCGGTCTGGATTATCCGGGCATAGGCCCCGAGCACTCCTGGCTGCACGAGGTCGGGCGGGCGGAATACGTCGCGATCACCGATGCCGAGGCGCTTGAGGCGTTCAAGCTCTGCTGCGAGATGGAAGGCATCATTCCCGCTCTCGAGCCGTCGCACGCCCTTGCGCATGTGATGAAGATCGCGCCGGACCTGCCGCCCGATCACATCATCTGCATGAACATGTGTGGCCGGGGCGACAAGGATATCTTCACCGTCGCGCGCGCCCTTGGCTGGGACATGGGACAGCTCTGAGGTCCGCCCGGGCGGTCAGACCGCCCGGCTGCGGACCCGCGACTTGACGCGCTTCGACAGTTCGCGTGCCGAGGCCTCGATTCCGAAGAGCTTGCTTTGCAGCCGCGAGCGGATCGGAAGGGCGCGCGCCTTTTCGCGTGCGACCCAGATCTCGTCGGCGACGCGCTCCAGCATTTCGGTGTTACGCGTGGCAAGCCGGATGTTCGCCGTCTGGCCGTTCATCACCAGACGCAATTCGCGCGAGTCGCTGTCGACCTCGATCCGCTCGATCGCCGTCAGGGGGCAGACGCGGTGTCGGACGAAGACACCCTTGGTGTCGACCGACCCCAAGCGGACTTCTCCCGACGCGCGGTCGATCTGAAGCGCGTTCTTCGGGCCCCGGCGCGACAGGTGCCGCAGGAAGAAGCCTGCCGCGAACAAGGCAGCGACGACTGATAGCTCAAGGAACAGACCATCGCTTCGGGGAAGGAGGATCAGCGCAACAAGGGGAGGAAGCATCACGAGGGAGGCAAAGATCAGGAAGACGATGCTGACGAAATAGAGAGCATAGTCCGCCGGCCCCTTGCGCGGCATGGCCTCGCTGACCGAGATGCCCCACTCCGTTTCAAGACTGATCAAATCTTTACTCGCACGCATAGGATTCTCCCGCTAGCGCGCAAACGTTAAGCTTAAATTCAGTCTAAATTTTGGCGCAGCTCCGGAGCGCGTACCGGGTCGCCGCGCCGCGTGTCAGCTGGATGATGTCGAAGCGGCTTTCCAGGATCGGGTCCGGAAGAAGAATCCTGGCCCGCCTGGGACCTACCTGCTCGAAGAGACCCACCATTGCGACCGTCTGGCCGGGCTCCACGGGCTCCTGGCTGTCGGGCGGCAGTCCCGCATAGTCGGTTGCGGGTCCACCCGAGGTAAAGGCGACGCCCGTGAAGACGATCCCGCCCTCCTGCTCTTCCAGCGTTCCCGTGAAGCGCTGTGACCCCGTGACCTTCTCGATGCGCCAACCCGACTGCGTGTCCTCCATCCGGCAGGCGAAGTCAGGGTAGACGACCAGAGGCACAAGGTCGCCCATCTTCAGCCAGCGGCAGCGCCACTCGCCCTCAAGACTCTCGGGTGCTCCGGCTTCGCCTTCCAAAGCCTCGACCAGAATAGCGATGTCGCTTGGTGTCCCCGAGGCGAAGGCGCCCCGCAGTGTCGAGCCGAGAAGGGCGTCGAGATCGGCCAGCCGCGTTTCGTCCATCGGTCGGACCGGATCGGCGGAGGCCGGTAAAGCCAGGATGAGGATCGCGGCGGCGACCGCTGGCTTCACCGCCGGCCCTCCCAGAGCCACGCCCCTATGGCCAGCATCGAGGCGATCAGAAGCATCGCCCAGGCCGGAAGAAGCGGCGACACACGGATGTCGGCCGTCAGATAGGCCTCGCGCGGGGTAATACCGATCCAGCCTCGCCCGGTGGCGGCGCGACCTTCGCGCGTGCGCCGGATGTCGGGGATACCATCCGAGATGCGATGGATGCCGCCCGAGGTCGCAGCCACCGCCTCGGCCAGAACGTCGGGCGTCGCCAGCGTCTCCTCGAATTCCTTGGGCGCTGCGGGCCCCAGGGCGACGACGCTTTCCATGTCGCCTTCCTTGAGACGGTAGAGACCCATCTCGGGGCCGGTCCAATCGGCCGAAAAACGTCCCGGCGAGACCTCCTCGAGCGGCACCATCACGACGCTGCCATCAGGACCGGTGATCTCGACCTCGCCCACCGCATCGCCGAGCGTGCGGCGCGTGATGGTCATGGTCTGACCCTCGGCGGTGGCGGTCAGTGCCTCCTCCTCCAGATCCGGCTCCTTCATCATCCAGTGCGCCAGCCGCCGCAACAGTTCCAGCTGCGGCCCGCCGCCCTCGAAGCCGCGCGACCAGAGCCAGGCGTGATCCGAGGCCAGCAGCGCCACGCGACCCTCGCCGGGGCGGTCGAGCATCAAGAGGGGCCGATCCTCCGCCCCAGACATCACCACGTCACCTCGAAGGGGCGAAACATCGACAAGCCGCATCCATCGACCCCAGGGCAAGGCGTCCTCGGCCGTCTCGTCGTCGGGCGGCGTCAGTCCTTCCGTCACCGGATGCCGCTCGCCGATCTCGGTCACCTTCGGCAGGAACAGCTCGTCTCTTACCCGCCCGGTCGGCTCCGCCGGCAGGATATCGGCCAGTGGCGTCCGATAGATCGAATCCGCCGAAGCGAAGTCGGGACCGGCGGCAACAAGAAGCGCACCGCCGTCCATGACATACTGACGAACGTTGTCGAAATAGAGCGTCGGCAGGATGCCCCGCCGCTTGTAGCGGTCGAAGATGATGAGGTCGAACTCGCTGATCTTGTCGAGAAACAGCTCCCGCGTCGGGAAGGCGATCAGCGACAGCTCGTTGACCGGCACACCGTCCTGCTTTTCGGGCGGACGCAGGATGGTGAAGTGGACCAGATCGACCGAGGCGTCGGACTTCAGCAGGTTGCGCCAGGTCCGCTCGCCCGCGTGCGGCTCGCCCGAGACGAGGAGAACGCGCAGACGGTCGCGGACGCCGTTGATCTGGATGGCGGCGGCGTTGTTGCGGTTGGTCAGCTCACCCTCCTGTTCCGGAAGGACAAGCTGGATCACGTTCATGCCGCCGTGCTGAAGCGTGATTGGCAGTTCCAGGTCCTCGCCGATCGGGACCTGAAAGACCTGCGGCTCGTAGCCGTCGACCGAGATCTCGATTTCCGCCAGCCCGGGCAAATCAGGGACCGCACCCTGGTCCTCGACCCTCAGCGTCAGCGTAACGGGCTCGCCGATGATCGCGAAGGCCGGCGCGTTGCGCACGACAAGACGGCGGTCCCAATCGTTGTCCTCACCTGTCAGAAGGGTGTGCAGGGGAGCGGGCATGTCGGGCATCCGCTCGATGTCGTGGACCTGTCCGTCGGTCAACAGGATCGCCCCCGCCAGCCTGGCGCGCGGTTCATCCGCCAGCGCGGTCGAGAGCGCCTCCATCACCAGAGATCCGCGGTTGCCGTCGCTGTCACCCATGCGCACGATCTTCAGTTCTGTGTTGGGAAGCTGCGCGACTTCAGCCTCGACGCCTGCGATGGCCGACGCGATCTGCTCGGGCCGGACGTCGATGCCCTGGCTGGCGCTCTCGTCCACGACGAGAACGACGATGTCGGTCAGGGGATCACGGTCCTCGATCTGAAGCGACGGATTCGCGATGGCCAGAAGGACGGCCGCCAGCGCAAGGGCGCGAAGGCCCCATCCCTTGAGGCCGCGCCACAGCGCAAGCCCGATGAACAGCGCAGCCAGCCCGCAGGCGACCCAAAGCACGGGCCACGGCAGAAGAGGGTCGAAGATCACGCTTCCGGACGTCATTGGCCAAGCCTGTCAAGAAGGGCGGGGACGTGAACCTGGTCCGACTTATAGTTGCCGGTGAGCACATGCATCACGAGGTTCACTCCGAAACGATAGGCCATCTCGCGCTGTCTCTCGCCCGCAAAACCGCGACCCACGGGATAAAGGGGCCGACCGTTTTCATCCGACGCCCAGGCCGTGGCCCAGTCGTTCCCGCCGATCACCACGGGTGTCACGTTGTCGTTGAGGTTCCGGAACGGCATCCCCTCGGCCTGCTGCGCATCGGCGGGTGCGGCCTCGACCCAGACGTCGCGGCTTATATGGCGGCCGGGAAAGTCCTGGAGGAGATAGAAGGTCCGCGTCAGGACGTGATCCGCCGGGATCGGCTCGAGAGGCGGAATGTCCAGCGGAAGAGCGAGCTGCTGAAGCTTGCGCCCATTGGGGCTGCCGTTCGTGAACCCGGCCGTGCCCGCGTCGCGCGTGTCGAACAGGATCAGGCCCCCGGTCCTCAGATAGAGGTTCAGCTTCTCATAGGCTTCCTCCGAGGGGCGCGGCTGCTGTTCGGTGATGGGCCAGTAGAGAAACGGATACACCGAAAGCTCGTCGGTCTCGAGGTTCACCGCCACGGGTTCGCCCGGCTCGATCGACGTCCGCCGGAACAGGACCTGCGACAGCCCTTGCATCCCCGCCTGGGCCGCCTCGTCCACCGCCGCGTCGCCGGTGACGACATGCGCGAGCGTCACCTCCGAAGTGGCGGCGATCAGGCGTTCTACGTCGAGCTCCTCCTGAGCCTCGGCACGGGGAGCGGGCAGCGCCATCGCCAGCACGACCAGCGCCGCCGCCGTCGCCTGTCGCGACAGCCTGCCCGAGAGGAGGAGAGTGGCGAAGACGTCGATCATCAGGGCCAGCAGGGCCAGAGACAAGAGCGCGCCCTTCAGAGGCAGTTCCTCGGCCACGGCAAATCCTTCCACCGTCACGTCGCCCGGCCAGACCACCGGGGCCAGGCTCATATCCTCGGCCACGGCATTCAGCGCGATGCGCCGCGTCTCACCGGCATAAAGGCCTGGCGGCAACTCCGGCCCGGGCGCTTCGCCCGCCAGACGTTCGCCCGCAATGCCCGGGGTCGTCCCGGCATCGACCACTTCTCCAAAGCCCGTCACCGCCTGATCCAGGGTCCAGGTCGTCCCGACAAGATCGCCGGGTTCGAGCGCGGCGAGGCGCGTCGACACGGCCAGCCGCTCGAGCATCTGCACGAAGAGCCCCGAAAGCGGCAGCGTCGACCATTCGGCATTCGCGGTGACGTGGAACAGGACGACCTGCCCGAGATCCAGACGCTTGCGCGTCACAAGGGGTGTCCCGTCCGCGAGCGTCGCGATGGTGCGTTCCGCCAGTGTCGGGTCGGGCTGGGCCATGACCTGGCTCGACACCGTCACGTCCTCGGGGATGGGCAAGCCGAAGAACGGGCTCTCGGCCGAAAACGTCCGCAGCGCCTTGGGCTCTCCCCAACTCATCGCGCCGCCCACGGTCCGCCCGCCTGCGCGCAGCCGCACGGGCATGAGAACGTCCTCTGCCTCGCGCCCCAGGTCGGACGCCGCCAGCCGCGGACCGGCGAAGCGCACCAGAAGGCCGCCCTTGCGCGTCCACTCCTCCAGCGCTTCGGCCTCGGCGCCCGCAAGCGACACGACATCCGCCAGGACGATCACGTCGGGGTTCGCCAGCACCAGGTCCGAAATCGCCCCGTGAATCAGGTCGGCGTTCGGCTCCAGCGCCTGTTCGAGGTAGTGCGTCTGCGACAGAAGCTGGAGACCCTCGCGTTCGTCCCGCGCGGCCACGATGGCGATCTCGCGGCGGCGGAGACTGTCGTCGCCAAGCGTCACCGCTCCCGCAGACCGTGCGCCCGAGATTTCGAACCGGGTCACGCGATTGCGCAGCTCGGCTGGCAGCGACAGAAGCGCGGACGCCTCGGCCTCGCCCGCCGCGAAGGCGATGTCGACGGTGGCAAGCTGGCGCGGGATGCCGGCCGGGTCGAGCCCGTGGGCGGCGACGCTGATCTCAGCCTCGGACCCTGTCCGGTTGCGGATTGCACTCAGTCGGATCGCGCCATCTTCGAAGACGGCGGGCTTCAACGCAACGACCGGGCGCGCCGCCTCGAAGACCGAAACCGCGCCCCGATCCTGAAGGCTGTCGAGAAGTGCCGAGCGCCACGGCTGGTCCACGCCGTCGGACAGCCAGAAGGTGTCGAACCCGCCGCTCAGTTCCTCGGCCCAGGCCGTGACGGCCTCGGCCTCGGGCATCCAGGGCTTCGGCTCCAGCATCGGCAGCGTCGCGCTCCAGTCCTGCGCGGCACGGAAAGGAATCGCCGCGTCCGGGGTCAGGTCCGAGACCGCCACCACCGCGGTTTCCCGCCCGGCCTGCGTCGCCTCGACCAGAAGGGTCTCGATCCGGTCGATCCGCTGGTTCCAGTCCTGCGCCGCCGCCCAGGTGTCGTCGACGAGCACCAGAAGCGGCCCGGTTCCCCCGGCGTCGGCCTTGGGATTAAGGATCGGACCCGCAAAGCCGATGATGGCCGCCGCGATTGCGATGGTGCGCAACAAGAGAAGCCACCAGGGCGTCCGGTCGGTCTGCGTCTCGTCGTCCGTAAGCCCGAGAAGAAGCGCCACGCCGGGAAACCGCCTGCGGATCGGCGCGGGCGGCACGGCGCGAAGCAGAAGCCACAGGATCGGCAGCATGACGAGGCCCAACAGAAGCCAGGGCGCCAGGAAACCAAGGGGGCCAAGCATGAACATCAGCCGTGCTCCCGGGGGCGGTCAGCGACGGTCAATGCGCTCGCTCCAGAGCCGTGTAGAGCCAGAGAAGCGCACCGGGGGCCGGCGTGCCCGTACGATGCAGGTCGTACTGCCAGCCTGTGCGGCGAGCGAGCGTCGAAAGCTGGTCCTTCCGCTCGGCCAGACGATCGAGGTAGCGGTCGCGCAGGTCGCCCGCCTTCAGCGTTTCATGGCGCATCGTTCCGCCGACGCTTTCGAATATGGTTCGCCCATCGAAGGGAAAAGCTTCCTCCTGCGGGTCGAGGATCTGCAGGAGGACACCGTCGATGCCCCTGTCAGCAGCCGCGGCGAGGGCCATCGTCACGGGCTCCATGTCGCCCAGGAAGTCCGAGACGAAGACCGCGCGCGACCGCGACGGCGCGCCGCGCAGGTCGGGAGCGGCGTAATCCGCCTCGTCCTCGCCCCGCGCCAGCGCATCGGTCAGACGCATCAACTGCAACTGACCCGCGCGCGGCGGAAGGCCCATGTTGGTCAAGCCCACCCTCTCGCCGCCCCTGACGAGCAGCACGCAAAGCGCCAGGGAAAGACGCCGCGCCTCGTCGGCCTTGGTGGGCAGGTTGCGGGTCGAGGCGAAGTCCATCGACCGCCCCATGTCGAGCCAGAGCGACACGGACTGCGCCGCCTGCCATTCCTTCTCGCGAACGAAAAGCGCATCGTCCGACCGGGCCGAACGCCGCCAGTCGATCGCGCGTGCCTCATCGCCCGCGTGGCTGGGCCGGTATTGCCAGAACTCGTCGCCCTGCCCAACCCTGCGCCGCCCGTGCTGCCCCGGCATGACGCTCGACGCCAGGTGCTCGGCCGCCGCCAGAAGGGGAGGCAGCGGACCGGCCAGCGTCTCGGCGTCGCGGCGAAGCCGGGCCGGTGCGTCGGGGTCGGAAAGGCGGGCAGTCTCGATCACGCGGCGGCCTCGATGCGCGTCACGTCGCGCGTAACGGCGTCGATGACCTCGGCCAGCGTCAGCCCGCGCGCGCGGGCGGCGAAGGACAGCGCCATCCGGTGCGTCAGGACCGGCACCGCCATCGCGGCCACGTCGGAGGCCGAGGGTGCCAGCCGCCCTTCCAGAAGCGCACGCGCCCGGACGGTCAGCATGAGCGCCTGCGCCGCCCGGGGTCCGGGACCCCAGCCGACACTGTCGCGCACGACGGGCAACGCGCCCGGCTCCTCGGGCCGGCAGCCGCGCACCAGGTCGAGGATCAGCTCCACGACGCTCTCGCCCACGGGCATCCGCCGGACCAGGTTCTGCGCCGCGATCAGCTCGTCGGCCTCGAAGACACGCGTCGACTCCGCCTCCACGGCACCCGTGGTGGCCAGAAGAATGTCGCGCTCGGTGTCGCGGTCGGGATAGGGCACGTCGATCTGGACGAGGAACCGGTCGAGCTGCGCCTCGGGCAGCGGATAGGTGCCCTCCTGCTCGATCGGGTTCTGCGTGGCGAGAACGTGGAAGGGGCGCGGCAGAGGATGCGGCGCGCCCGCCACCGTCACCGATTTCTCCTGCATGGCCTGCAGCAGCGCCGACTGGGTCCGGGGCGAGGCGCGGTTGATCTCGTCGGCCATCAGAAGCTGGCAGAAGATCGGACCGCGAATGAACTTGAACGCCCGGCTGCCGTCGGTGCCGGTTTCAAGCACCTCGGAACCAAGTATATCGGCCGGCATCAGATCCGGAGTGAACTGCACCCGCTTTCCGTCCAGACCGAGGACCGTCGAAAGCGTGTCCACAAGTCGCGTCTTGCCCAGTCCCGGCAGGCCTACCAGAAGCCCGTGTCCGCCGCAGAGGATCGCCGACAGCACCAGGTCGACGACCCGTTCCTGACCGATGAAACGGCGCGTGATGCTGGACTTGGCGTCGGCCAGCCGGCCGCCCAAGGCTTCGATGCCGGCGACCAGATCGGCGCTCTCGGACATGGTAATCTCTCCCGTGCGTTCTATGATAGCTAGTAGACCGAAGTATCTCGCCGGGCACAAATGACAAAAGCGGATGACGCTCAAAACCCCGTGATGCCAAGCGCGGAAGGACTGGCGAAAAGCGCTCGTGCCGCTTCTTCGCGCGGTTTGCCGCCGGTCCATCTGTGGGATCCCCCCGACTGCGGCGATCTCGACATGAGGATCGCCCGCGACGGGACGTGGTTCTACATGGGTACGCCCATTGGCCGACCCGAACTCGTGCGCCTCTTCTCGACGATTCTCCGCAAGGACGACGACCGCTACGTCCTCGTCACTCCGGTCGAGAAGGTCGGCATTACCGTCGATGACGCGCCCTTCGTGGCGGTCGACTTCCGTGTCGCGGGAAAAGGGCCAGAGCAAACGCTGACCTTCGTGACGAACCTGGGCGACGAGGCCGTGGCTGGGCCTGACCACCCCATCCGCGTCGAGCGCGACCCGGAAACCGGTGAACCCTCGCCCTACATCCTGATCCGGGCCAAGCTCGAGGCGTTGATCGACCGCAAGAGCTTCTACCGCCTCGTCGAGGTCGGCGAACGCGCCGAACACGAGGGGGAACGCTGGTTCGGCGTCCGGTCCTCGGGAGTGTTCTTTCCCATCATCCCGGCAGACGAACTGCCGTGATCCTCTCGGCCAACCTGACCTGGCTCTTCACCGAAGCGCCGCTGATCGAACGTCCCCGTCTGGCTGCCGAAGCGGGCTTCGGTGCCGTCGAGATCTTGGCACCCTATGAGGTCGAGGCCGAAGCCATGCGCGCCGCGATCGAGGACGTCGGGCTCACGCTCGACCTCATCAACTCTCCCCGCGAAGAGTTGACCGGATGTGCCGCCATTCCGGGCGAGGAAGCGCGCTTTGCCCGCAGCTTCGACACCGCCGCCAGCTACGCCCGCGCCTCCGGCTGCGGCAAGCTGCACGTGCTGTCGGGCAGGACCGACGCGCCCGAGGCCCGCGCCACCCTCGTCCGCAACCTCTCCCGCGCGGTGACCGAGGCGCCCGACCTCCATCTGACGCTCGAACCGCTCTGTCCCCAGTCGATGCCCGCCTACTACCTTAACGACGTCCACCTCGCCGCCGAGATCGTCCGCGAGATCGGTGCGCCGAACCTCGGCCTTCAGTACGACAGCTTCCACGCCGCGATGATCCACGGCGATGCACGCGCCGTTTGGGACGCGGTCGGCGACATCTCGACCCACGTTCAGATCTCCAGCCCGCCCGGCCGCACGCGGCCCGACGCACAAGTGCTGGATCTTCTCGAGCATATCGTCGCCACCGGCTATTCCGGTGTCGTGGCGGCGGAATACGACCCCGAGGGTCCGACGCACGAAAGCCTTAGCTGGATGGCGCGTGCAGCAGACATCATGGGCGTTGAACTTTTGCCGGACCCCGCGTCATCATCCTGACAGAACCCTGTCAGGAGCCCTGTGCCATGAAGCGTCACCAACCAAGCAAAGGACGCTCACCATGACACAGACTGCTGACAATGCCCTCGTCTGGGGCGAAATCCCGGTCCGCAACCTCGACAGCGCGATGGCCTTCTACGGCTCTGTCTTCGGCTTCGAGATAACCAGGGACGAGACCGGCCCCAACCCGATGGCGATGTTCTCGGACGGACCCGGAGTCGTCTCGGGTCACCTCTATCCCGGTACGCCGCCCGCACCGGGGACGGGTCCGACCTTGCACCTCAACGTGCCCGACACGCTCGAGGCCGCCGCCGAACGCTGCTGGAAGGCTGGCGGCACGCTCAAGTCCGATCCGATCTCGATCCCTCCCGGCCGGTTCCAGTACGCCCTCGATCCCGACGGCAACTCCATCGGCCTCTTCGAGCGCTCGAAAGGCTGACCCGATGCGCCGAGCCGACCGTCTCTTCCGGATCGTCCAGCATCTGAGAGGCGGTCGGCTGACCACGGCGCGCGCGTTGGCCGAGAAGCTCGAGGTCAGCGAGCGCACCATCTATCGCGACATCGCCGACCTCGTGGGCTCCGGCGTTCCCGTCGAAGGCGAGGCGGGCGTGGGCTATGTCATGCGGGAAGGCTTCGACCTTCCGCCGCTGATGTTCACCCGCGAGGAAATCGTCGCCCTCGTCGCAGGCGCTCGACTGATGCAGGCCTGGGGCGGCACCGCGATGGCGCAGGCCGCCGAAGAGGCGTTGGTCAAGATCCAGTCCGTCCTCCCCGAAGACGCCCGGGCCCGCGCGCAGCAGGTTCAGGTCTATGCCTTCCAGATGCCCGTTCTCGATGACGCCACCCGCGCGCGGCTCGACGTGCTTCAGCGCGCCATCGAAGGAACGACGCGGCTCGACTGTGTCTACCGGACCGAGGACGGGACCGAGACGCGCCGCGTCCTGCGGCCGCTCGGCCTCTGGTTCTGGGGCAAGGTCTGGACGCTTGTCGCCTGGTGCGAGTTGCGCAACGATTTCCGCATGTTCCGTGCCGACCGGATCGACATCGCCCAAGCCCTCGACGGCTTCAGGGCCAGTCGCGGTCAAACGCTGCGGGATTTCTATGCCCGCCAGTGCTCCGCTGGCCACGAGCGGCCGACGACGCTCTGATCAGACGTCGACCCGTCCGCGCCGGTCGCCGCGCAGGTTCGCGTAAAGCACATGGTTGCGCCAGCGCCCGTTGATCTGAAGATAGCTTTGCGCGACGCCCTCGTACTTGTAGCCGCACCTCTCCAGCAGCCCGCGCGAGGCTGTGTTCTCGGGCAGGCAGGCGCTTTCGATCCGCGACAGGTCCATGACGGTGAAGGCATGATGGACCACCGCCGTCAGCGCCTCGCGCATGTAACCCTGCCGCGCATAGGGCTCGCCGATCCAGTAGCCGACCGTCCCGGCCTGCGCGGGGCCGCGACGAATGTTGTCCAGCGTGATCGCCCCAAGGACGCCGCCGTCCGTTCGCCGCACTAGGAACAGCGGCAGCGCCGTGCCCTGTGTGATCGAGCGATTGGCCCAGTAGACGCGGTTGATGAACCCCTTGCGGGTCAGGTGATCCGGCGACCACGACGGCTCCCAGACCTGAAGAAAGCGGGAGCTGTCCCGCCTCAGCCCCGACCACGAGCGATAATCCGAGTGCATCGGTGGCCGCAGGATCATCCGCTCGGTGTCGATCCGGACCTTGCCGCGAAGGCGCAGCATCAGGCGGCCAGGCGCTCCGTCAGGTCGCCGACATCGCGCGCCCCCTCGACGGGTCCATAAAGCGCCAGAGCGGCGCGGCGGCTGGTCGCCAACTCCTCGGCCATGCGCCGGGCCGCGGCCGTCGTGACCGCATCGATGCGCTCGACCGTCTCGGCTATGCTCGGCACCCGGTCCCAGATCGACAACTGCCGCGCCAGGCGCTCGGCACGGCTCGACGGGCTCTCAAGGCCCATAAGCAGCCCCGCCTTCAGTTGCGCCCGTGCCCGCGCGATTTCCGCTTCGCTCAGGTCGTCGGCCGAGCGGCGCAATTCTTCGACGGTCAGATCGACGAGATCGCCCAACTCCTCGCCCGACGTGCCGGCATAAATCGTCAGTAGTCCGCTGTCCGAATAGGCGCCCGTCTGCGCGAAGATGGAATAGCACAGACCGCGCTTCTCGCGCGCCTCCTGGAACAGGCGCGAGGACATGCCGCCGCCCATGGCGGTGGCGAAAATCTGCGCGGCATAGACGTCCGAATGACGGTATCCGGGACTGGCGAAGGCCATGGCCACATGCGCCTGCTCGAGCGTCTTCATCACCCGGTGCTCGCCGCCGCCGAAACGGCCCGGCTCGGTCGAGGACGCCGCGACCGGCTGCAGGTGACCGAAGCGCGCCTCGGCCAGCCGCACGATGGCGTCGTGGTCGACAGCGCCCGCACCCGCGACGATCAGGTTGCCCGGCGCATAGCGCTCGCGCACGAACCCCGACAGATCGTCCACACCGAACCCTGAGACGCGCTCGGTCGGCCCGAGGATCGGACGGCCGAGCGGCTGATCGGGAAACGCCGTCTCCTGCAACCAATCGAAGATGATGTCATCCGGCGTGTCGTTGGCCTGCCCGATCTCCTGAAGGATGACGTGCCGCTCCACCTCGATCTCGCGCGGGTCGAACTGAGGGTTCAGCACGATGTCGGACAGGACATCCAGCGCCAGCCCGGTGTCCTCGCCCAGCACCCGCGCGTAATAGGCCGTCATCTCGCGCGAGGTATAGGCGTTGATATAGCCACCCACGTCCTCGATGGCCTCGGCGATCTGAAGCGCGCTGCGCGTCGTCGTGCCCTTGAAGGCCATGTGCTCGAGGAAATGCGCGATGCCGTTCTGTTCCAGCCGCTCGTGGCGGCCGCCCGCCGCCACCCAGACCCCGATGGAGGCCGAGGCGAGGCTCGGCATGTACTCCGTCACGACGCGGACGCCATTCGGCAGGCGATGAAGCTCGACCGTCACTTTGCGCGCAACTCCCTGATGGCGGACTGGATTGCGGACAGGTCGTTGCCGACCCGCGCCATCCGTTCCGGTCGGTCATACAGATCGGCCATGCGGTTTGGAAGGGGCGGCCGAATTCCCGTGGCCGCCTCGACCGCATCGGGAAACTTCGCCGGATGCGCCGTCGCCAGAGCCACCATCGGCACGCTGAGATCGAGATGCGTGCGCGCCACGTCGATGCCCACGGCCGTGTGCGGACAGACCAGCTCGCCGCTCTCGGCCAGCGTGTTCGCGATCTCCTCGGCGGTCTCCTCCTCACCCACGCTGTCGGCGTCGAAGTGCGCCCGGATCTCTGCCAGAGCCCCCTCGGGCAACGAGAACCCGCCCGACTGCTTCAGTCCCGACATCAGCCGCGCCACGGCCGCCCCGTCGCGACCAAGCGCGTCGAACAGAAGCCGCTCGAAGTTGGACGACACCTGGATATCCATCGACGGGCTGATCGTCGGATGCACCTCGCCCGTTTCATAGCGGCCCTCGTTCACGGCGCTGCACAGGATATCGTTGCGGTTGGTGGCGATCACCAGCCGCTCGACCGGCAGACCCATCCGCTTGGCGATGAAGCCCGCGTAGATATCGCCGAAATTGCCGGTGGGAACCGAGAAACTCAGCTTCCGTGTCGCATCGCCGAGCGCCGCCCCGGCCCACCAGTAGTAGACGACCTGCGCCAGCACCCGCGCCCAGTTGATCGAGTTCACCGCCGCCAGCCGCACCTCGTCACGGAATCCGTGGTCGGCGAACATGTCCTTCAGGTGCCTCTGGCAATCGTCGAATGTTCCCTCGACCGCCAGGGCGTGGACGTTCGCCTCGTCCGGCGTCGTCATCTGGCGGCGCTGAACCTCGGACACCCGCCCATGCGGGTAAAGGATGCAGACGCCGACGTTGTCCAGACCCCGGAAGGCCTCGATGGCGGCCGAGCCGGTGTCGCCACTGGTGGCCCCCACGATCGTGATCCGCTCGCCCCGACGTGTCAGCACCGACTGGAACATCTGGCCGATGACCTGCATCGCGAAGTCCTTGAACGCCAGCGTCGGCCCGTGGAACAGCTCCATCAGCCACAGCCCCCGGTCGAGCTGCTTCAGGGGCGCGCGCGCCGCGTGGCCGAACTCGCCGTAAGCGCGCGCCACGATGTCCGACAGCTCGTCCTCGTCGAAGGTGTCGCCGACGAAGGGCCGCATCACCTCGACCGCAAGCGTCTCGTAGTCCATCGCATGCATCCGGGCGATGGTCTCGGGCGAAAGCACGGGCACCGTCTCGGGCACGTAGAGGCCGCCGTCGGGCGCAAGGCCGGTCAGCATCGTGTCCTCGAAGGACAGTGCCGGGGACTGACCCCGGGTCGAGACATAGCGCATGGGTCTTCCTCAATCCGTCCGGCGGTGGATACGCCACAGAAGGAACGCTGTCATCCCCGCCCAGACCAGGGCCAGCCCGAACCACTGGACCGCATAACCCAGATGATCGTTCGAAATGCCCGTCGTCGTCACGGGCAGCGGGGTGGCACGCGCGTCGGCTCCCGTCACGGTGCGCGCAACCACCAGCACCGGCTCGGTGCCGAGGGCGGCGGCGATCCCGTCGACGTTCCGCGCGTACCAGATGCCGGTCGCCTCTTCGGCGTCGGGCGTGAACCCGTCCGTTTCGGCCGGCCATTGCAGGTTGCCGGTGACCGTCATGGACGTGGCCGGTCGCTCGATCTCTGCCTCCGAGGTCCGTATGAAACCCTCGTCCACGAGGATGCGCCGTCCGCCGTCCGTCTCGAAGGCCGAGAGCAGGCGGAAGCCCGGTCCGGTCTCCGGCGTCGAGGTGACGACATAGACCTCATCGCCCGTGGTGCGGCCCTTGGTCCGAACCGGCAGAAAGCGGTCGGCCTCCCGGTCCGGCACCTCGGGCAAGGCCACGGCGGGCGCGTCGATGCGCCCCTCGATCTCCGCGATCAGGCCTTCCTTCCACTCCAGCCGCCGCAACTGCCAGAACCCCAGCGACATGAGGATGGCGAAGCCCACGACGCCGAAGACCAGCGGCACGAGTATCCGACGCATCATCCTGGCCTCCTCTCGGTCATCCGTTCCTCGCTATCGACGCAAAAGGCGCGGGAGTGTCCCCGCGCCTTTGCAATGCCTTGTCGCAGGGTTCGGCTTACGCTCCGCCCCAGATGTAGACGGCTGCGAAGAGGAACAGCCAGACCACGTCGACGAAGTGCCAGTACCAGGCCGCCGCCTCGAAGCCGACGTGCTTCTCCGGCGTGAAGTGACCGGCGCGCAGGCGCAGGTAGCACACGAAGAGGAAAATGGTCCCGATGATGACGTGGAAGCCGTGGAAGCCCGTCGCCATGAAGAAGGTCGCGCCGTAGATGTTGCCCGAGAACCCGAAGGCCGCGTGGCTGTACTCATAGGCCTGGAAGACCGTGAAGATCAGGCCGAGGAGAACGGCGACGATCAGGCCGGTCGCCGTGTCCTTGCGGTTGTTCTCGTGCGCCAGCGCGTGGTGCGCCCAGGTGCAGGCGGCCCCCGAACAGAGCAGGATCAGCGTGTTGATCAGCGGCAGGTGCCAGGGATCGAAGGTCTCGATCCCGACAGGCGGCCAGACGCCGTCGACGATCGGGCTCATGCCGTCCGGGTCCATCGGGTAGATCGCGTTCTTGAAGAACGCCCAGAACCAGGCCGAGAAGAACATGACCTCGGACATGATGAACATGATGAAGCCGTAGCGCAGCCCAAGGCGGACGACGGGCGTATGGTCGCCCACGTTCGACTCGTGAACCACCTCGGACCACCAGGCATACATGACGTAGAGGACGCCGACTGTGCCGACGATGAAGACGTAGGGCTGCTTGATGCTTTCCGGTGTCCTTTCGCCGAAGGCCAGGACGAAACCGAGCAGCATCGTGAAACCGCTGAGCGCGCCCGCGAAGGGCCAGATCGAGGGCGGCAGGATGTGATAGTCGTGGTTCTTTTCATGCGCCATGTCGGTCGTTTCCTCGGGCGTTCTAGTTGAGGTCGGTCGTGCCGTCGTCCGTCACCAGCGCTGCCTGCTCGGGCACATAGCCTTCGGGCAGGTCGGTCTCGTGAAAGGTGTAGGACAGCGTGATGGTTCGGACATGCCGTGCATCGGGATCGTCGACGATCTCGGGCTCGACGAAGAAGCTGACGGGCATCTGCACGCGCTCGCCGGGCATCAGGATCTGCTCCTCGAAGCAGAAGCACGCGATCTTCGAGAAATAGGCCCCCGCCGAGAACGGCGCGACGTTGTAGCTGGCCGTGCCTGCAATCGGACGGTCGGTCGGGTTGTATGCCTCGTAGAAGGCCAGGCCCTCCTCGCCGATCTTCAGCGTCATCTGGCGCTGCGCGGGCTTGAACTCCCACGGAAAGCCGCGATCCTGCGAGGCGTCGAAGCGGACGGTGATGTCCTGATCTAGCGCGGTCTCGGGTGCCGCCTCGGCGACATCGGTGGCGCCGCCCCAGCCGGTGACCTGGCAGAACAGCCGATAGGCCGGGACAGACGCCCAGGCCAGCGATCCCATCAGGACCACGACGCCGGCGAGGCGCAGCACGGTCTTCCGATTGCGATCCACGCTCATTGCGTCGGAGCCTCCATCTCGGGACGGACCTGATGATCGAAACCCTGCATCGGGTCGCCGCGCGTGACCTTGACGACGGTCAGCCCGAAGACCAGCGCCACCAGCGCCACGAGAGTCAGGCCGACGCCCAGGTTCCGGCTGAAGCGCCGTCGGTGAAGCTCGTGTGTCGCTTTCAGCGCCATCACATGATCCCCCGCAGCGCCGCATCGGCGAGAAGCGCGCCGAAGTGCAGGAAAAGGTAGGCCAGCGAAAGCTTGAAGAAACGCTTCTCGGTGCCGTAGCTGTCCGCCTCGGCCGCGGGCTCACCGCGCCCCGCAATGTCGAGAGCGCCTTTGACGAACATCACGTTCAGCAGCACGGCGGCCGCCAGCGTGACCGGCCCGCCGACCGAACTGAACGCGAGGCCAAAGGCCACGGGCGCAAGAAGCACCGTGTAGACAAGGACGTATTTCCGCGTCACGCGGCGCCCATGCGTCACGGTCAGCATCGGCACGCCGGCGTCGTCGTAGTCGGACCGCATGAACAGCGCCAGCGCCCAGAAGTGCGGCGGCGTCCACATGAAGATCAGCGCGAACATCAGCACGCTCTCGACCGACACGCCCCCCGTCGCGGCCGCCCAGCCGATCATCGGAGGGAAGGCCCCGGCGGCGCCGCCGATGACGATGTTCTGCGGCGTCGAGCGCTTGAGCCACATGGTGTAGACGACGGCGTAGAAGAAGATCGTGAACGCCAGAAGGCCCGCGGCGACCAGGTTCGTCGCCAGCGCCAGCATGACCACCGACAGGCCCGACAGGGCCACGCCGATCGCCAGCGCCTCGCCCGGCTCGACCCGTCCGCTCGGGATCGGACGCCGTCGCGTGCGCCGCATGACCCCGTCGATGTCGGCGTCGTACCACATGTTCAGCGCGCCCGAGGCCCCGGCGCCAAGCGCGATGAACAGGATCGCCGCGAAGGCCTCTACCGGGTGCAGCGACACCGGCGCGACCAGAAGCCCGACCAGCGCAGTGAAGACCACGAGCGACATCACCCGTGGCTTCAGTAGCGCGACATAGTCCCCGAAGGTCGGTTCGTACTCGCGTGTGGCGTTGATCGAGGCGTCTGTCATGGCTTACTGGTTCGCCGCCACCTGAAGCGCGCCCGGATCGACGTAGTCGCCCACTTCCTTCACGGCCGCGAGCCAGGCGTCATAGTCAGCCTGCGACACGGCCTTCACCGTGATCGGCATGTAGGCGTGGCTCAGGCCGCAAAGCTCCGAGCACTGGCCGAAGTAGATGCCTTCCATCCCCTCCGAGACCTCGAACCACAGTTGCGCCAGTCGACCCGGCACGCCGTCCTGCTTCACGCCGAAGGCCGGCATCGCCCAGGAGTGGATGACGTCGTCCGCCGTCACCTGCACGACCACCACCTTGCCGGTCGGAACGACGAGCGCGGTGTCGGTCGCCAGCAGGAACTGCTGGTCCGTGTACCCTGCGGCGGCAAGCTGCTCGGACACTTCGGGGGTCAGGTAGTTGCCCGCGTCGGAGCCAATCATGAACATGTCATAGCCGATGCCCTCGTCGGGATATTCGTGCGTCCAGTACCACTGGTGGCCCGTCGCCTTCACCAGCACCTCGGCCTCCGGGATCTCCTGCTGATTGAACAGCGCCGGCAGCGAGAAGGCCCCGATGAAGACCAGGATGACGATCGGGATCACCGTCCAGGCGACCTCGACCGGAGTGTTGTGGGTGAAGGTCGACGGCGTCGCGTTCCGCCGGCTGTTGTAGCGCAGGATGACGATCGCCAGCAGCGCCACCACGAACAGCGTGATCGCCGTGATGATGATCAGGACCATCCCGTCCAGCCAATGCAGGTCGCGTGCGATCCCGGTCGCGGCGGGCTGGAACCCAATGGCGCCATACTCGGGCTGACCGATGATCCGAAGGGGCTGGGCCGCGTCCTGCGCAGCCGCGGCGCCGCCCGCGAACGTCGCGGCGAGGCCAATGAGAAGGGTCTTGAGACGCATGTGTCTTTCAATCCTGTTCGCGATGGCGTTCGGGCCGGACGGACGTGGTCCCCGGCCCTGTTGTTCTCTGGCGGGACAGAAACCATATTAGGCCCTCAGGAACAAGGCGTGTGATTGCGGCATTCAGCCGCTTTGCCGCCGCCGCAGACGGAGAAGACCTTGGCCGAGACCTCATCCTTCCGCCCCTTCGAGACGCTCCTCGACGAGGCCCGAGCCCTGTCACTTCTGCGCGAGGCGGTCGCCGGCGCGGACGACGGCGAGCTCTTCCTCGAACGCAAGCGGTCCGAGGTCCTGTCCTTCGACGACGGCCGCGTGCGCAACGCCAGCTACAACGCCTCCGAGGGCTTCGGCCTCCGTGCAGTGCGGGGCGAGACGGCAGGTTACGCCCACTCCACCGAGATCAGCGAAAGCGCGCTGCGGCGCGCCGTCGAGACCGCGCGCCTCGCCGTCGGCGATGGCGGCGGGACGCTCGCCGAAGCGCCGCGTGCGACCAATCTCCGCCTCTACGGCGATGCCGACCCGATGGCCGACGCGGGCTTCCCGGTGAAGATCGACACCCTGCGCGAGATCGACGCCTTCGCCCGCGCGCTCGATTCGCGCGTGGTGCAGGTCTCGGCCTCGCTCGGCGCCTCGATCCAGGAGGTCGTGATCCTCCGGCCCGAGGGTCACGCCGTCTCGGACACCCGCCCCATGACGCGGCTCAACGTCAGCGTTATCGTGGAAGAGAACGGCCGCCGCGAATCCGGCTCGTCCGGCTCGGGCGGGCGCTATGGCCTGACAGCCCTCATCGACCCGGCGCACTGGCAGGGTGCCGCGCGCGAGGCGCTGCGGATCGCGCTCGTCAACCTCGAAGCCGTCCCCGCCCCCGCCGGCGTCATGGACGTGGCGCTCGGCCCCGGCTGGCCCGGCATCCTCCTGCATGAAGCCATCGGCCACGGTCTTGAGGGCGACTTCAACCGCAAGAAATCCTCGGCCTTCGCCGGCCTTCTCGGCCAGCAGATCGCCTCGAAAGGCGTCACCGTCCTCGACGACGGCACCATCCCCGACCGCCGCGGCTCGATCACTGTCGACGACGAGGGCACGCCCGGCGCGAAGAACGTGCTGATCGAGGACGGAGTCCTCGTCGGCTACATGCAGGACCGCCAGAACGCGCGCCTCATGGGCGTCGCCCCCACAGGCAACGGCCGCCGCGAAAGCTTCGCCCACACGCCCATGCCCCGCATGACCAACACCTACATGCTGGCTGGCGAGGCAAACCCCGAGGACATCGTGGCCGATGTGAAGGACGGTATCTACGCCGTGGGCTTCGGCGGCGGGCAGGTCGACATCACCAACGGCAAGTTCGTCTTCTCCTGCACCGAGGCCTACCGCGTGAAGGACGGCAAGGTCGGCGCTCCCGTGAAGGGCGCAACCCTGATCGGCGACGGGGCGACCGCGCTGAGGAAGATCCGAGCCGTCGGCAACGACCTCAAGCTCGACCCCGGCGTCGGCAACTGCGGCAAGGCTGGTCAATGGGTGCCCGTGGGCGTCGGCCAGCCGACGCTTTTGATCGGCGGGCTGACGGTCGGAGGTTCGGCGGCGGGATGAAAACGGGAGTCTTCTTGGGTCCGGCATTCCCCAGACATGGCGATCGTCTCCTGGCGTCCGCCGTCACGGGTCTGGGAGTCCCGGCGCTGGCATGGCTGGCCCTCCAGGTGTTCCCGCAAGGCTGCGACCTCCGGGGAGATCCCGAGGTCTACCGCTGGACCTGTCTCCTTCCGGGCCTTCTCATCATGGTTCCCTTGGTCGTCGCCGTTATCCTGCCGCTCGTGATGATCCTGAACCGCAGGCTGGCCCGCCCGTTTCCCGACGGGTGGCTTCCCGCAAGCGTCGCCTTTGGTGTCCTGACGCAACTCGTCCTCACGCTCGGCTTCGCCCTGACTCTCGGCCCGGCCTATCGCGGGGCCTTCCTGTCCGAGGTGCTGACCATCCCGCAGCCCTTCGTCGCGGGTTTTCTGTCCGCGGCGGTATACTCGTTCGCGCTTCACCTGCGCAGACGTTCGTCTCCAGTCATCGACTAGACCCGCCCGCTCTTGACCTGCACCTCACACAGGCGAAACCTGTCCCGATGCTGGCCATCCCTTCCCGTCGACCTCGCGCCCTTTGCCGCCCTCAGAGAGGCCGGCTGGGAAGCAGCGCGCGACGGCCATGTCCCCGCCGCACTCATCCCTGACAGCAAGACCTTGGTCCGCGTGCCAGACCTCTTCATCCGGGCGAACGCCACGCGTGTCCGCTGATCTTGCGCCTTGTTTGCAAGACGTCGCAGGAAAGGGACGCCGAGCCCTTTTCGCGCCTGTCGGCTCCGTCAGCATGGCAGCCCTTGTGGCTCCCGGGCAGCGCTGCGCCTGCGGCGAATGTCGGCTTTGAGCCCATTTTAACAAATGATGCGCCATGCAAGAATGGCGGTTACTATGACCGCAAAACCCATGAGGTCACAATGATGGATGAGAATGCTAAGCAGTATATAGAAATGGAGTTCGTAAATTATTCTTGGGAAAAAGTATTGGAGATCATTGTCGATCAACAGGCCTCTCCCGTCGGTCACAGATTTTTTGAGGGAGACCTGGTGATGCTAGCCAAGACGGATAATCATGGCGGCATCGAAATTGACCTTACCTTCGAGCTTTTGGCGCAGCGAACCACGATTTCGGATCTCATCGATTTTCTCTCTTCACGGCATAGTATCAAATACAATTGATGCTGTTCCGTATTCGCGCATTGGTAGAAAAAATCGGCGTCTAGGGCGATCTTTAATTCAGGGCTTGGGAGGTTTGGGAATTCAAGCAACCGATGACCGCTTCGTCGCTGAGCGAACCCTTCATGGTCTCAGGAGCTTCGCCCATGCAGCGAACGTCGGCTTCGAGCCCCTCTTTGACCGACGCTGCACCACTCACGAACGACCGCTTGCCTGGCCGGCACAATCACCCAGATCATTTTCCAAGTTTTTGGCGATCTTATTTGCGCCTGTTGACTTTGTGTTCCAAAATTGTACTAGGTTCAGAGCTTTCAGATTGACTGCAGGGTTTCTCCGCAAAATGAGCATCTTCGGTTTATATGATGAGGTGGAGCTTTCTACTGACTTCGAGGAAGCTTGCTCCGGTCAGCGTGGCAGAATTATTCACACATTTGATCGCACAGATATGGTCGTGGTTGTAGAATTCTGGAATTCGGAAAAAATTCTTGACGTCCCTATTAACTATCTTCGTATAATCAAGAAGGCGTCCAAGGACGAGGGTGACTTAGATGGTTGAAAGCTCTGGCAGCAAGTAAGGCCCAAGGGCAATGATGTGACCAGCGAAAATTAAACGGAAGACCGCTGAAGGTCAGCTCTGTCCGCATAGCAGACCTTGTGGCCTCTCAGCAACGCCGCACCCGCAGCGAAGGGCGGCTTTGAGGCCAAAAGTGTCTGAAGCTCTGTTCAAGCCCCGTCCTTCGGGAGAAGTAATCTATCGTTAAATGAAATCCAAGCTTTCTTGCCGTAGGAGCAGACAAATATGTGAAGTATCCAACTGTGTGCAACTAACCTTAGTTCGATTGATCTGGCACCCCATTTGTTTTCCTTGAAGGATATCGCTTCGATCTTTTCGGGTCCGATATGGAGACCAATAGGGTCAACTTTTATGCCCTCTTCACTGATTTCAAGTCTCTCGAATCTCAGTGCTGATGAGAGGGAAGCCCAGACAGCCCAAGGGCTTAAGAGCATTGCCAGAGACGTTTTCAGATCGCTCGGCTCTCCCAGCGCAAACACTTTGAGCGCAGCAAGCACGAACCAGAGCGCGGTGACAAGGCCAAATACTGCCAGAACCACCCTAACTCTCTGCCGATATTGGTAGGTCCCTGAGTATGCTTGCAGGAAATCTCTTGGGTTGATGACAGCCTTCGGTGTAGGAGCCACTTTTTGCTCTTTCAGCGGATGGAAGATCGATCTTTGCCAGCCCATTGCGGCTAAACTGTGAAAGGGAGCTTTGTCCGCAGAGGGGACCTTGGCGCGAGCACGCCCCACACTCCCGAAGTGGCATACGATATTCGGACGCCTCCTCTTCTCTCCTCCACGCTCTACCGCTTGACCCCGCAAACGCGTCGTCCAAACTCTCCACATGCTGGCCATCCGCCCCGCCCTTCCCGTCGACCTCGCGCCCCTCGCCGCTCTCTGGGAGGCCGGCTGGCACGAGGCGCACGACGGCCATGTCCCGGAGGCGCTTGCCCGGCTGCGCACGACGACGAGCTTTCGCAAGCGCATCGCGGCGCTGAAGGACGATCTCCGCACAGCCGGACCCAAGGGTGACCCGCGCGGCTTCTGCGCCATCCGGGGCGACGAGATCTACCAACTCTACGTCTCGCCCGATGCGCGCGGCACCGGGCTTGCCCGCCGCCTTCTTGCGGACGGCGAGACCCGGCTGGCGGAAAACGGCGTGACGCGCGCCTTCCTCCTCTGCGCCCCGGGCAACCTGGGCGGCGTCCGCTTCTATGAGCGTGCCGGGTGGGAGAGCATGGGCACAAGCCCCGAGACCGTCGACGGCGTCACCTTCGATCTCGTGCGATTCGAGAAGACGCTCACCTCCTGAGACCGGCACTGGAGCTCCAGAGAGGCACCGACGCAATACCGACGCGATACCGATCCTGCCTCGGCCTCGTTCGACCTCCCCAGAAATGGCGAGGGCGGAAAAATTCAACATTAATACGCTGTTAACCGACTCGCACCATAACGATCCTCAGCAAGACGGCGGAGACAGGATGGCCAAGGATTTATCCCCTTCCACCCACCCTCTCACCCCACCCCTCACTGAGGAAGTGTGGCTAGACTGGCTCCGTCTCTTGCGATCACGCCGCGTCGGCGTGACCACCTTCTTCCGCCTCATGGACGAACACGGCAGCGCCGCCCGGGCGCTCGAGGTCCTGCCCTCGGTCGCCGCCACGGCGGGAGTGCCCGACTACCGCCCCTGCGATATGAAGGCGGTCCGCGCCGAATGGCAGGCCGCCCTCCAGGCCGGCGCCACGCCGATCGCCTTCGGCAGCGACGCCTATCCCGCCCTCCTCGGCGAAATCCCCGATCCGCCGCCGATCCTGTGGTGCATCGGGGATCCCTCCCTTCTCCAGCGTCCCATGATCGCCCTCGTCGGCGCGCGCAACGCCTCGTCCGTCGGCACCCGCATGGCGCGCAGGCTCGCCACTGACCTCGGCGCGGCCGGACACGTCGTCGTTTCGGGCCTCGCCCGCGGGATCGACACCGCCGCCCACCTCGCCGCGCTTGACACCGGGACCGTCGCCGTCATGGCGGGCGGCGTCGACGTCGTCTACCCGGCCGAGAACGCCGTTCTGGGGCAGGAAATCCAGGACAAGGGCCTCAGGATCAGCGAAAGCCCGATGTCCCTCGTCGCCCAGGCCCGCCACTTTCCGCGCCGCAACCGCATCGTCTCGGGCCTCGCCCGCGCGGTCATCGTGGTCGAAGCGGCAGCCAAGTCCGGCAGCCTCATCACCGCCGCACCGCGCTCGACCAGGGCCGCGACGTCTTCGCGGTCCCCGGCCACCCCTTCGACCCCCGCGCCTCGGGCTGCAACATGCTGATCCGCGACGGGGCGACGCTGGTGCGCTCGGCGAAGGACGTGCTCGACGCGCTCGAAATCGCCTCCGACACTGGCTTCGAGACCTCCGAAACGCTAGCCGTCCCTTCACCTCGACCTGCCACCGTGACGCGCGAAACGCTCGACCTCCACCAGCGAATCCTCGACCGCCTCGGCCCCAGTCCGGTCGCCGAGGACCAGCTCATCCGCGACCTCAAGGCCCCCGCCCGAAGCGTCTCGCCCGAGATCGTGACGCTCGAACTCGAAGGTCGCGTCCGCCGCGAGCCCGGCGGTCTCCTCGTCCGCGTCTCGTAGAGACGCGCGCGGCAGGGCCCCTGCGGCACCGGGCGGGGCGGATTGACATTCCGGGCCCCGAACCCACATGTTCCGCCGCCAATGCCCCCGGCCCCGAAAGGACCTTCATGCCCGTTGTCGTCGTCGAGTCCCCCGCCAAGGCGAAGACCATCAACAAGTACCTCGGCAAGGACTACACGGTGCTGGCGAGCTATGGTCACGTCCGCGACCTGCCCGCGAAGGACGGTTCGGTCGATCCCGACCAGGGTTTCGAGATGACCTGGGAGGTCGCCGCCGACTCGAAGAAGCACATCAAGGCCATCGCCGACGCGCTGAAGGACGACCCCTCCCTGATCCTCGCCACCGACCCCGACCGCGAGGGCGAGGCGATCTCGTGGCACCTGGAAGAGACGCTGAGGAACCGCAAGGCGCTGAAGAAGGACACGCCCGTCAGCCGAGTCGTGTTCAACGCCATCACCAAGACCGCCGTCACCGAGGCGATGAAGAACCCGCGCCAGGTCGACAAGGATCTCGTCGACGCCTACCTCGCGCGCCGGGCGCTCGACTATCTCGTCGGCTTCAACCTCTCGCCCGTTCTCTGGCGCAAGCTTCCGGGCGCACGCTCGGCGGGACGCGTGCAGTCGGTCTGCCTCCGGATCATCGTCGAGCGCGAGATGGAGATCGAGGCCTTCCAGGCCCGCGAATACTGGAGCGTCACCGCCCTTCTCGCGACGCCCCGGGGACAGGAGTTCGAGGCGCGCCTGACCGTCCTCGGCGGCAAGAAGCTCGACCGTTTCGACATCGCCAACGCAACCGCTGCGGAAATGGCCGTGCAGGCCATCACGTCGCGCGACCTGACGGTCAAGTCGGTCGAGGCCAAGCCCGCCAGCCGCAACCCCTCCGCCCCCTTCATGACCTCGACGCTTCAGCAGGAGGCAAGCCGCAAGTTCGGCTTCGGCGCGCGCCAGACGATGAACGCAGCGCAGCGGCTCTATGAAGCAGGCCATATCACCTACATGCGGACCGACGGCATCGACATGGCGCCCGAGGCGGTCATGGCGGCGCGCGACGCGATCAAGGCGCGCTATGGCGCAGCCTATGTCCCCGACAGCCCGCGCATGTACAAGAACAAGGCCAAGAACGCGCAGGAAGCGCACGAGTGTATCCGCCCGACCGAGATGACGGCGGATGCCGCCGCGCTCAAGTTGACCGACGGCGACCAGCGCAAGCTCTACGACCTGATCTGGAAGCGGACGCTCTCCAGCCAGATGGAAGCCGCGCGGCTCGAGCGGACAACGGTCGACATCGCCAGCGCCGACCAGCAGGTCGAGCTGCGGGCGACGGGCCAGGTCGTCCTCTTCGACGGCTTCCTCAAGATCTACGAGGAAGGCCGTGACGAACCGGAGGACGGCGACGACAAGGTCCTGCCCCAGATCATGCAGGGCGAGACGGCCGCAAAGAAATCCATCACGCCCGAGCAGCATTTCACCCAGCCGCCGCCACGCTACACCGAGGCGACGCTCGTGAAGAAGATGGAGGAGATCGGCATCGGCCGTCCCTCGACCTACGCCTCGATCGTCACCACCATCCAGGAGCGGGGCTATGTCCGGAAGGACAAGAACCGCCTCATCCCCGAGGACAAGGGGCGGCTCGTGACGGCCTTCCTGTCGAACTACTTCCGCAAGTACGTCGGCTACGAATTCACCGCCAACCTCGAAGAGGAACTCGACGACATCACCGCCGGCAGCCGACAATGGACCGAGGTGCTGGCCCGCTTCTGGCGCGACTTCAAGGCGGCGGTCGAAGAGACGGCCGAGCTTCGGATCACCGACGTCCTCGAGAAGATCAACGAGGTGCTGGAACCCCACCTCTTCCCGCCCACCGCCGACGGCAGCGACCCGCGCCTCTGTCCGAATTGCGGACAGGGCCGCCTGTCGATGCGCACCGCACGTTCGGGCGGGGCCTTCATCGGATGCTCGAACTACCCCGAGTGCCGCTACACCCGACCCTTCGGCCCTCCGGGCATGGACGACGGCGACGAGATCGGGCCGGACGGCAAGCTCCTCGGCATGGACGGCGACGACGAGATCCGCGTGATGAAGGGCCGCTTCGGCCCCTACGTCCAGCGCGGGAAGGTCACCGACGAGCAGCCGAAACCGCCGCGCGCAAGCCTGCCCAAGGGTTGGGACGCGGCCGGCATCGACCTCGAGAAGGCGCTGATGCTCCTGTCGCTCCCGCGCGAGGTCGGCCCCCACCCCGAAGACGGCGAGATGATCGAGGCCGGGATCGGGCGCTATGGACCCTACGTCAAGCACGGCAAGCTCTACGCGAACCTCCCCGAGGTCGACGAGGTCTTCTCCATCGGGATGAACCGCGCGGTCGAGGAACTGGCGAAGAAAGTCGCCTCGCGCGGCGGTCGCGGCGCGGCAGTGCCCCCCTTGGCAGAACTGGGCGAACACCCCGAAAAGGGCGGCATCGTTCAGGTGATGAGCGGGCGGTATGGGCCCTATGTAAAATGGGGCAAGGTCAACGCCACGCTTCCCAAGGAAACCGATCCGCAAGCGGTCGACATGGACCTCGCCGTGAAGCTGATCGCCGAGCGTGAGGACAAGGGCGGCGGCAAGAAGAAGGCCGCACCGCGGAAGAAGAAAGCGGCGGGTTGAGGCCTGCGGGCCTCACATATCTGGAATGACGAATATGTTACTGGTGCGCGCGGAGGGGGTCTGAAAGGGTCCGGCCACGACCGAAACCCGCAGCAAGACCAAGAAGGCAGTTCGTATGTCCAAGACCCCTTTCCTCTCCCGCCGCAGCTTTGTCGCGTCCACCGCCGCGGCCCTCTCCGCACCCTCGATCCTCCGCGCGCAGGAGACGATCCACAACATCTCCAGCTTCCGCCGACAGGACTGGCGCGATCACTTCGAGACCCTTGGCGTCGCCACCGTCGTGGCCGACACGAGTTCACGCGCCCTGCACTTCTGGAACGCCGACGATACCGACTATCGCGTTTTTCCGACCTCGGTTCCGAGAACCGACGAGCTGACTAAGCGCGGCTATACCCAGGTCGTTCGCAAGAAGATCGGGCCAAGCTGGACACCGACGCCTTCGCAGATAGAACGCGATCCGGAATTGAAACCGATTGCCGCTGGCCCCGACAACCCGCTCGGCACCCACGCCATGTACCTCGACTGGCCGGCCTACATCATCCACGGCACCCACGACACGCGCAAGATCGGCCGCCGCTCGTCGGATGGTTGCATCGGTCTCTACAACCCGTCGATCGAGGAGCTTTTCGCGCTCTGTCCGGTCGGGACGCAAGTCCGCCTGATCTGACCTTTCCCAACCCCGCTTGCCGCGGTGCGGCGATTGACTTCACCCCGGGCGGACGGCAAACCTGCCCGGGACACGGCGGGGAGATAGCTGCATGAAGAAAGTGTTCGCCAACGCGACCGAGGCGCTCGACGGCCTCCTGCACGACGGGATGCTGATCGCCGCCGGAGGGTTCGGCCTCTGCGGTATCCCCGAGCTTCTGATCGAGGCGATCCGCGAGAGCGGCGTCAAGAATATCTCGGTCGCCTCGAACAACGCGGGCGTCGACGACTTCGGACTCGGCCGCCTGCTCGAGACCCGGCAGATCTCGAAGATGATCTCGTCCTACGTCGGCGAGAACGCGGAATTCATGCGCCAGTACCTCTCGGGCGAACTCGAGCTGGAGTTCAACCCGCAGGGCACGCTGGCCGAGCGGATGCGGGCGGGCGGATGCGGCATCCCCGGCTTCTATACCAAGACCGGCGTCGGCACCGTCATCGCCGAGGGCAAGGACCACAAGGACTTCGACGGCCAGACCTACATCCTCGAGCGCGGCATCGTCGCCGACCTCGCCATCGTGAAGGCTTGGAAGGCCGACACCACCGGCAACGCGATCTTTCGCAAGACGGCCCGCAACTTCAATCCGCCGGCCGCGATGTGCGGCCGCGTCTGCGTGATGGAGGTCGAGGAGATCGTCGAGCCCGGCGCGCTCGACCCCGACGCCATCCACCTGCCCGGCATCTACGTCCATCGCCTGATCCAGGGCGACCACGAGAAACGGATCGAACAGCGCACCCTGCGCAAGCGTGAGGAGGCCTGAGACATGGCGGACGAACTGAAGGGCTGGGACCGCAACCAGATGGCCGAACGGGCCGCGCAGGAACTCGAGGACGGCATGTATGTCAACCTCGGCATCGGCATTCCGACGCTGGTGGCGAACTACGTCGGCGACAAGGACATCACGCTCCAGTCCGAGAACGGGATGCTGGGCATGGGTCCCTTCCCCTATGAAGGCGACGAGGATCCCGACCTCATCAACGCCGGCAAGCAGACCATCACCGAGGTGCCGCGCACGGCCTACTTCGACAGCGCGACCAGCTTCGGCATGATCCGGGGCGGCAAGATCGCGGCCGCCATCCTGGGCGCCATGGAGGTGTCCGAGAAGGGCGACCTGGCGAACTGGATGATCCCCGGCAAGCTCGTGAAGGGCATGGGGGGTGCGATGGACCTCGTTGCGGGCGTGGGCCGCGTGATCGTCGTGATGGACCACACGAACAAGCACGGTGAATCGAAGGTGCTGAAGGAATGCACCCTGCCGCTGACCGGCAAGGGCGTGGTCGACATGATCATCACCAACCTCGGCGTCCTCGAGGTCGGTCGGAAGGGCCTGCACATCGTCGAATGCGCTCCCGGCATAAGCCACGACGAGATCCGCGCGGCAACCGAAGCGACGGTCGTCTGAGACATCCCGACGCTGTCGCGAAGCGATCCACAAAATCGCTTTGCGCACTTATATTGTTGCGGCGGAACTTCATATTGTCGCCTCAATCCATGATTATCGGCAGTCGATGGCCATGACGATGACGCCAAGACTTTCCCCTCGGGCGACAAGCGCCGCGGCAGGCCCGCGGCGCTGGCGCGATCTGGCCATTCTCGCGGCGCTTCTGGTGTTCGTGGTCCTCGGCTTCGCGGGCCTCGCCTCGGCCACCGGCTGGACCGAGACTTGGGCTGCCCTCGGTGCCCTGTCCCCGGCCGCGATGGCGGCTCTGCTGACCCTCTCGCTCGTCAACTACCTGGCTCGCGGACTGCGCTGGCATCTCTTCGCCGGTCAGCTTGGCCTGCCGACAACGATAGGGCAGGACCTGCGGCATTTCATCGGCGGCTTCGCCATGTCGGTCACGCCGGGGCGCCTCGGCGAACTGGTGCGGATGCGCTGGATCGGGCGCGAGACCGGGTGGCGCTTCGACCGCACGGCCCCCCTCGCCCTCGTCGACCGGGCGGCAGACCTCGCCGCAATGGCCGCGCTGATCGCTCTATCGGTCGCCTTCTCGGCCACCGGCCTCGCAGGGGCCGTGCCGGTGGCCATCCTGGCCTTTGCGGCCGCCTTCGTCGCAACGCGACCGTCGCTTCTCCGTGCCATCGCAGGCACCGGACACCGCGCGACGGGCCGTCGTCTTCCGCGCCTCTTCGCCCGCCTCCGCCGCGCCGCCTTGTCACTCGACGCCTTCTCGCGTCCCTCGGCCCTTCTGATCGCCGGCCTGCTCGGCACCGGCGGCTGGCTGGCCGAAGGCTATGCCTTCCACCTTCTGCTCGGGTGGATGGGGGCCGAGGTGCCCTTCTGGCGGGCGGTCGGCATCTTCGTCTTCGCCACGCTCGCCGGCGGGCTCACTGGGGCACCGGGCGGACTTGGCGGAGCAGAGGCGGCGATGGTCGCCCTTCTCGCCCTCGACGGCGTGCCGGTCGAGACCGCATTGCCCGCGACGCTGGTGATCCGCGTGACGACGCTCTGGTTCGCGCTTGGCCTCGGTCTGCTGGTTTTCCCCTATGCCGAGCGTCTTTCGAAAAGGACCGCCGATGCGCTGGAAATCTAGCGACTACGCCGGCTGGGGCCGCGTCCTTCGCGCGTCGGGCGAGGTTGCGCGACCCGAACGCGCGGCGGCTGTCGCACAAGCGACCGCCGACACCCCGAGCCCCGCGATCGGGATGCGGCGCAGCTATGGCGACGCCTGCCTCAACGACGGCGGACGTGTCATCGACATGACCCGTCTCGACCGCGTCCTCGACTTCGACGCGACCACCGGCGAGATCCACGTCGAGGCGGGCGCAATGATCGGCGAATTGCTTGCGACCTTCTCGCCGCGCGGCTGGCTGCCGCCCGTCATGCCGGGAACCGGCTTCGCCACCGTGGGCGGCGGCATCTGCATGGACGTCCACGGCAAGAACCACCACGGTGCGGGAAGCCTAGGCCAGCATGTGACCGAGATCACGCTGATGACCGGCGACGGCCCGCGGACGATCACCCCAAAAGACGATGCGCCGCTCTTCAAGGCGACAGTCGGCGGACTGGGTCAGACCGGCCCGATCCTTTCGGCCCGCTTCCGGCTCCTCAAGGCCAAGGGCGACGTGATGGTCGTGACCGAGAGACGCGTGCAGGACTGGGACGAGTTCCTTCACCTTCTCGACGCCTCGGACGCCACCTATTCCGTGGGTTGGATCGACGCCACCGCGCGAGGCCTCTCGCTCGGACGCGGCATCCTCGAGGAGGCGGAGACCGGCGGCGGTCTCGTCCGCCCAGCCAAACGCGGCCGCAAGGTCCCGATGGACGCGCCCGGCCTTACGCTGTCCCCGCCCGTCGTCCGCGCCTTCAACGCGGCCTATTGGCGGCGCGTGCCGGCCTCGGGTCGGACCCTCGTCAAACCGGTCGACGACTTCTTCTTTCCACTCGACAAGATCCACGACTGGAACCGGCTCTACGGCAAGCGGGGCTTTCACCAGTTCCAGTGCGTCGTGCCGCTGGCCGAGGCCGACCGCCTGCGCGGTATCCTTGAGAAGGTCGCGAATTCGGGGCTGGCCTCACCGCTGGCGGTGCTCAAACGCACCGGCCCCGGACGCGCGGGGTTTCTGTCCTTCCCGATGGAGGGCTATACGCTCGCCGTCGACTTCCCGAATCGCACGGGCGCCGAACGCCTGATCCGCGACCTGATCCGCATGGCCGCCGAAGCGGGCGGGCGGATCTACTTCGCCAAGGACTCGGTGGCGTCTCCCGAAGCGGTGCGAGGCATGTACTCCGAGCAGGGCCAGTGGCTGGACGAGGTCGAGCGGATCGATCCCGGTGCCGCCTTTGCGACCGACCTGGTACGGCGCCTGAAGCTGAGGGAACGGACATGAGCACCACCTGGATTGTCCTCGGCGCGACCTCGACCATCGCGCGGCACTTCGCGCGCCTCGTCGCGGCGAAGGGCGACGGCCTGATCCTGGCTGGCCGCGACATGGAGGAACTTCGCCGTTCGGCCGCCGACGGCCTCGCCCGCGGCGCGCCTCTGGCCGAGGCGATGGCCTTCGACGCGCGCGACCCGGCATCCTTCGATCCCCTGCTCGACCGTCTGCGCGCCATCGGCGGCAGCATCAGCGTCGCCGTCTTCGTCGGCTCCATGCCATCGCAGGAGGACATCGACGCCGATCCTTCTCTTGTCGATGGAACCGTCACCGACAGCTTCACCGGCCCGGCGCGGTTCCTGACTGCCGTCGCCCCGATCCTCGAGGAGCGCGGCATGGGCACCGTCGTGGGCGTGGGTTCGGTCGCGGGCGACCGGGGGCGGCTCGGCAACTACGTCTACGGCGCCTCGAAGGCGGGCTTCCATGCCTATCTTTCGGGCCTCCGCAATCGTCTGGGACGGTCGGGCGTCCATGTCGTAACCGTCAAGCCCGGCACCGTGGATACGGCAATGACCTGGGGCATGGACAAGCTGCCCTTCCTCGCCCCGCCCGAGAAGGTGGCGGCCGACATCCTCCGCGCCGTCGAGCGCAGGACGGACGTCCTTTATACACCATTCATATGGTGGCCGGTGATGACGGTGATCCGCGCCATCCCCGAGCGCATCTTCAAGAAGATGAAGATCTAACCGTCGTTCGCCAGCCGAGGCCCCACGAAGACGCAGCCGTCGCTGACGAGGTCCGGCGTGGTGGAGCAGAGCGTCCGCGCAAGGTTCCAGGCCGCCAGCACCTTCGGCACATAGCCCCGGGTCTCGGCGTAGGGCGGGACGCCGTCATAGGCCATCACCGCGCCCTCGCCCGCGTTGTAGCCGGCCAGGGCCATGACGGGATCACGGTTGAACTCGTTCATCAGCCAGTCGAGGTAGGCAACTCCGCCCTTGATGTTCTGACGGGGGTCAAGGCTGTCCTTGACGCCGAACCGCTCCGCCGTCGCCGGCATGAGCTGCATGATCCCCTGCGCGCCCGCATGGCTCTTGGCCTTGACCTTGCCGCCGCTCTCGACGGCGATGACGGCCAGCACGAGCGCGGGAGAGACCTGGGTGCCGACGGTCGACATCAGGATGTCCGACCCGTGCTCGTCAATGATGCCCTGAAGCATCTGAAGCCGGGGCGTGCCGATCTTCAGCGCCTCTTTCTGGATCGTCGCCATCGCGGCGCTGAACCGTGCCGCACTGTCGGTGCCGCGGTCGGGCGACACCAGCGCCCAGTACCAGTCCCAGTCAGTCGGCGCTTCGGGCACGACACCCTCGGGCAACTGAAGCGCCGCCTTGGGCCGGGGATCGCCCGGTCGGCGCGGCGACTGCCCGGGCGTGATGCGATATATCTCGGCGTCGGGATCGACCTGCACCGTGATGCGCTTGCCGACGCCGGCCGTCGGCAGTCCGACGCGCCGAAAGGTGAAGTCCTTGCGCACATCGGGCGCTGGCACGGCTTCAGGCGCGGCCACAGCCTCTACACCTGCGTCCGCCTGGGCCGTTTCGACTGTCGTGTCCGCTGCGTCCTGCGCGCCGGCGGGGCTCTGCGCGACGAGCAGACACGCGATCGCCGCTGTCCTGCCGATTCCCGTAAGCATTGTCCCGTAAGCCTTTCTCAATTCTTTTGTCGTGAATCTCGCAGAATCTGGCAGGTCAGACCAGCGCGTTCTGGATGCATTGTTCGCGGCGTCGGGATAGTGCACCACTCCGCACCGGAATTGGAGGCGTCGCAGAGTCGGTTAGAACATATATTATCGTTTATATTCATCAGCTTATCATATTTTTCAGGAATTCTTCATACGGCTGGAAAATTGTACGAACGACGCCAAACTCTCGCCACGTTTACACGGCCATATAGGGCCATCCCGAGACGGACGGACCGTTTGTGAGAGGGCGGTTCGGGATCGTGGAGGGCCAACTGAGCGTGCTCAATGGAGGGACATATGAAACTGTTCAACGCTTTTCTGAATGATGAATCCGGCGCCGTCACGGTTGACTGGGTTGTGCTGACCGCTGCCATCGTCGGCCTCGGCATCGCTGTTCTGACCTCGGTCGGTGGTGGTACCACGAGCCTGGCCAACAAGGTCTCGTCGCACATGGCGACCCAGAGCGTCACCACCGCTTACGGCGGCTGACGCTATCCTGTCGGTTCCGCACCCGGAACCGGCCGCGGGTACAGAGAAGGGGCTGCGCGGCGCGTGGCCCTTTTTCTTTACCTGAATTGGAAACGGTCTGGCGACACCACGAGGGACCGTGATGCCGCCGCAGTAAGGCCATAATGTCCTGTGACACTTTCCACGGGACGACGATTGCCTCGACGGGCAAAGATCTACGGAGTTGTACATGCGTGCCTACATTCAAAACTTCTGTCGCGACGAAGACGGTGCCGTCACCGTCGACTGGGTCGTGCTGACGGCGGCGATCGTCGGTATGGGCGTCATCGTGGTGACAACCGTGGCTCGGGGAGCGCTCGACCACTCTTCGGGCCTCAACAGCCACCTCGCGAACGCTGACGTGACCACGTCTTATTGACCTCGCGAAGATTGCACGCGGTCACGTCGACATTGCACGACTTGACCGCGTTCAATCCACGCTTTCGCCACAATCCTGCGCCATTCCCTGACGAAATGATGAGGGTGCGGCACGGAACGGTCGCCATCACCCGAGCCACCTGAGAGGGACCGATATGCGTTTTGTGTTTGGACTCGTCTTGCTGATCGGCATTGGTCTGGCAGGCGCCGCCGTCTATATGGCGAAGGACTTCATCGGCCAGCAGCAGGCCCAGCTCGCCGAAGCCGAAGCGGCCAAGTTGGCAATCGTGCCGACGAAGGACGTCTTCGTGGTCAACAAACAGCTTCGCTACGGTCAGCGCCTCACCAAGGAGGACGTCACGACCGTCCGCTGGCCCGAGGCAGGTATTCCCGAAGGCGCCTTCGCGTCCGAGGAAGAACTCTTTCCCGCAGGCACTGACTCCCTGCGTTCGGTCCTTCGTACGATGGAGCCGGGCGAGGCTGTCATGTCCATGAAGGTGACCGAGCCCGGACAGATGGCCGGCGTGGCCTCGCGCCTCGCGAAGGGAATGCGCGCTTTCGCGATCAACACCGACGTGACCTCGGGCGTCTCCGGCTTCCTGCGTCCCGGCGACCGCGTCGACGTCTACTGGACCGGCTCCGTCGGTAACGGTCAGGTGGTCACGAAGCTCATCCAGACGAACGTCCTCATCATCGCCATCGACCAGTCGGCGGACGAGGACCGCAACAGCCCCATCGTCGCCAGGACTGTGACGGTCGAACTCACCCCGCAGCACGTCGCTGCGCTCGCCCAGGCCCAATCGGCCGGACGTCTGTCCCTGTCTCTTCTGGGCGTCGAGGACACGACGACCGCGGAAGCGGTCGAGGTCGACCTGAGGGACGTCCTCGGGATCGAGGAGCAGAAAGTGGTCGAGACGGTCGAGGAAGAGAAATGCTTCGTCCGCCGCCGGAACGGCGAAGAGATCATCTCGGTCCCGATCCCCTGCACCAACTGAGACCATCGCGCAGTCGCGAAGACCCCTCAAGCGCGCCACCACATCCGGTGGCGCGCTTTGTTTTTGACGCTACCATTACCGTTGTGTTGCGCCTCGCCCACATCAGCATGGTCATCCAAACCTCTGATTGTTGAAAAATTTCCAACATTGCCTCATCGTCCGCGATATAAGGGCGCAGACCCGGAAAACTGAGGCGTGATCGGAAAGGCAGGTCACATGACTTTTGATAGATTCTTGAAGGCGACGCTATTGAGCATCGCCGTAACGGCCGCGACGGCATCCCCAGGCGGGGCGCAGTCATTGACCATCATGGAAGGGGAGACGACAACGGCACTCCAGGTTCCGCTGAACCGGGCAGTCGTGGTCGAAGCTGAAAATCCCTTTGCTGAACTTTCTATCGCTAACCCGGGCATCGCGGACATCTCGACATTGTCCGACCGCACGATCTACGTCCTCGGCAAGGCGCCGGGACGCACGACGCTGACGCTTCTCGGCCCCGACGGCCGGCTCATCACGAACGTCGAGGTCCAGGTGACCCCCGACATCGCCGAGTTCAAGGAGCGTCTGCGGCAAATCCTTCCCGGCGAAGGCATCGAGGTCCGCACCGCGAACGACGGCATCGTCCTGTCGGGCGTGGTCTCCTCGATCGAAAAGCTCGACCGGGCACTCGACCTGGCCAGCCGCTATGCGCCTGATCGGGTCTCGAACCTCATGGTCGTGGGCGGCACTCACCAGGTGATGCTCAAGGTGCGCTTCGCAGAAGTGCAGCGTACCGTGCTGAAGAGCCTCTCGTCGGGCCTCTCGATCGTCGAGGCTGGCTCCGACGCGGCGATTTCGGCCGCGGGCGGCTCTGGTTCGCTTGTTCCGGGCTCCAGCATCGGTGCGCCGGGCTCGACCATCCTGAACCTGAACAGCGCCGTCGCTGGACAGGCCGCAGTCGGCTTCGACATCGGCAGCGTGGCCTTTGCCGTGCTTCTGCAAGCGCTCGAGGAAAAAGACCTCGTCCGCACTCTCGCCGAACCGAACCTGGTCGCGCTCAGCGGTCAGCAGGCCAGCTTCCTCGCCGGTGGCGAGTATCCGATCCCCGTCGTCGACGACGACGGCGGCGTTACCATCGAGTACAAGCCCTTCGGCATCCAGCTTACCTTCACGCCCCGAGTGATCGACGGATCCCGGATCAACCTCGAACTGAACGCGGCGGTTTCGGCCATCGACGGTCAGACCACGATCACCAACGCGGGCTTCGCGATCAACGGCTTCAGCCGCCGCGAGACCGAGACGACGGTCGAGATGATGGACGGGCAGAGCTTCGCGATCGCGGGTCTTCTGCAGGATGACTTCAACGACTCCGTCAACCAGGTGCCGTGGTTGGGCGACGTGCCGATCCTGGGCGCGCTCTTCCGCAGCACGAACTACCAGCGCAGCCAGTCGGAACTGGTCGTGATCATCACGCCGCACCTCGTATCGCCGACGTCTGGCGAAGCGCTGGCGCTGCCGACCGATCGCGTCCGCCCGCCCACGGAAAGCGAGCTGTTCCTCTTCGGACAGACCGCGCGTCCCGCAGGCGCACCCCGGAGCGGTGCTGCGGCCGAAGTGGCCAAGCAGGACTTCGCCGGCTCCTATGGCTATGTGATGGAGTGAGACCGATGACCATGAACATCAAAACCCTTCTGGTCGGCGCGGCCGCGCTCGCACTGACCGCCTGTGGCGAAGCCACCCCGTCCTGGAACGCCGAAGCAGGCGCCTTCATCGACGAGGGCGGGTTCGGGAACCCCACGATGCACAACATGATGGCGCAGAAATGCGCTGGTCAGGCGAAGGGATACATCGTCCCCGATCCGGTCGTGGCCCTGCATCCCTCCAGCACCGCGGCGAACCCGGTCTATGCCCGTGGCTCGATCCGCTGCTCAGGACAACTGAACGGCAAGTACGCTCAGGTGATCTGGCAGGAATACATCCGCAGCGCGGTTCCCCCCTCGACACTCGACGGTGGCGGCCTGCAGGCGATCGAAAGCGCGGCCGGCGGCGGCGCCTGATCCCAGCCACAGTATTGTTTCGAAGGGCGGCCAACGGCCGCCCTTCTTCTTTGGGATCGTTGTTCGAAATCGAATAATTACGATCTTTTAGCCTCAATGTCGCCAACTTTGCCGGGCACCTGTTGCGGGTCGGGCGACATACGTCGAGTCGCGTCTCGTCCGTTCAGAATGCCGTGTGTCCCGCGCAAACCGGGGCACCCATACGGAAGGACGTGAGGGTATGACGAGCAACGTGGCCTTGCAGGATGAACCCGAACCGATCGTGGCCTGCACGATCAGCCGGGATGTCCAGAATTTCGATCTGCTGATCGAGGACATGGAAAGCCTCTGCGGCGAGAATTGGGGCGACCTGTCGGTCGACGACGCCGGCCTCTTCTTCGACCAGCCCGAATCCGACACCCTCGAATTCGTCGTGATCGCCATCGACCAGGAGGACGAAGGCGACGCCGATCGCCTGGTCGACCTCGTCAAGCGCGCCTCGCAGCAGAAGATCAAGGTCCTGATCGTCGCGGAAGAGGTCAGCCCGATCCTCCTGCACCGCCTCCTCAAGATCGGGGCACAGGAATTTATCCCCTACCCCCTGCCCGACGGCGCGCTCAACGACGCCATCGAGCGGATGCGCGAACGCGCCAGCCAGGCCGAGATGGTCGCGGCGAACCTGCGCACAAACCTCAAGGCCACAGGCGACCGCGACGGCGTCGTGATCCCGGTCCACGGCCTGGCCGGCGGCACGGGCGCCACGACCTTCGCTGTCAACCTCGCGTGGGAGCTTGCCAACATCGACGAGGGCGACGAGGCGATGCGCGTCTGCCTGATCGATCTCGACCTCCAGTTCGGCTCGGTTTCGACCTACCTCGACCTGCCCCGCCGCGAGGCCGTCTTCGAGCTTCTCCAGGACACCTCGTCCATGGACAGCGAAAGCTTCATGCAGGCGCTTCTGACCTACGAGGAAAAACTCCAGGTCATGACCGCGCCAAGCGAGCTCATCCCGCTCGACATCATCGGCCAAAAAGATGTCCAGAAGATCATCGAGATCGCCAAGTCGAACTTCGACTACGTTGTCATCGACATGCCGAAGACCGTCGTGATGTGGACCGAGACGGTCCTCACGGCGGCGCACGTCTACTTCGCGATGGTCGAGCTCGACATGCGGTCGGCCCAGAACACCCTGCGCGTCATCCGGGCGCTCAAGGGCGAGGATCTGCCCTACCAGAAGCTGCGCTACGTCCTGAACCGCGCGCCCGGCTTCACCGACCTCAACGGCAAGAGCCGCGTCAAGCGGATGGCCGAGAGCCTCGACATCAAGATCGAGGTCCTGATGCCCGACGGCAGCAAGCAGGTCGCGCAGTCGAACGATCACGGCGTGCCGCTCTCGGAAGTCGCCGCCAAGAACCCCCTTCGGAAAGAGATCCAGAAGCTGGCTCTCTCGATCCACGAAACGAACATCGCGGCCGCCGAAGGCGCCTGAGCTGAACAAGGAGCACTCCGTTGTTTTCCAAGTACAAGAAGGGCGACCAACCGCCCGGGAAGCCTGATCTCCAGCCGATCCAGGGCGGCCAGTCCCAGCTCACGTCCCGGCCCGTCTCGGTTCCGGCCCAGACGGGGAGCCGCCGTCAGGTCAGCCGCGTGCCGGGTCAGCCGGCGCCGGTCGACAAGGAAAAAAAGCGCAAGGAGCGTCTAGGCGAGATCAAGCTCGAGCTTCACAAGCGGCTTCTCGACAACCTGAACCTCGGTGCGCTCGAGACCGCTTCGGAAAGTGACCTCCGGTCCGAGATCGTCGCCATTTCGGGCGAAGCCTTGGACGAGATGGGCGTCGTCCTGAACCGCGAAGAGCGGCAGACGCTGAACCAGGACCTCTACGACGAGGTGACGGGCCTCGGCCCGCTCGAGCCGCTTCTGAAAGACGACTCGATCAACGATATTCTCGTGAACGGCCCGCAGCAGGTCTTCGTCGAACGCGCCGGCAAGCTCGAGTTGACCGACACGTCCTTCAAGGATGAACGCCACCTTCTGCGGATCATCGACAAGATCGTGTCCGCAGTGGGCCGGCGGGTCGACGAATCGAACCCCTATGTCGACGCCCGTCTCGCTGACGGCTCGCGTTTCAACGCGATGGTGCCTCCGATCGCGGTCGACGGCTCGCTGGTCTCGATCCGTAAGTTCAAGAAGGAAAAGCTTGCGGTCGACGACCTCGTCAACTTCGGCGCCTTCACCGAGGAAATGGCGGCCTACCTTCAGGCCGCAGTCGCCACCCGCCTCAACATCATCGTCTCGGGCGGTACAGGTTCGGGCAAGACGACCACGCTGAACGCGCTGTCGTCCTTCATCGACAACGCCGAGCGCATCCTGACGATCGAGGATACGGCGGAACTTCAGCTCCAGCAGACCCACGTCGGCCGGATGGAAAGCCGCCCCCCCAACGTCGAGGGCAAGGGCGCCGTCACGCAGCGCGACTGTCTGCGAAACGCCCTCCGGATGCGTCCAGACCGCATCATCGTCGGCGAGACGCGCGGCGAGGAAGTCATCGACATGCTCCAGGCCATGAACACGGGCCACGACGGGTCGATGACGACGATCCACGCCAACTCCGCCCGGGATGGCGTCAGTCGTCTCGAGAACATGATCGCGATGGCCGGCATCGAGATGCCCATCAAGGCGGTCCGCAGCCAGATCGCTTCGGCTGTGAACCTGATCGTGCAGGCGTCGCGCCTTCAGGACGGTTCGCGCCGGATGGTTTCGATCACCGAGGTGACGGGCATGGAAGGCGAGGTGATCTCGATGCAGGAGGTCTTCCGCTACCAGCGCGTCGGTCTCACTCCCGACAACAAGATCATCGGCCACTTCACGGCGACCGGCGTGCGCAGCCACTTCTCGGAACGCTTCCGGATGTGGGGCTACGACCTTCCGGCGCAGATCTTCGAACCCTTCGCCGCGGAGTAGCCTCAAATGGTCATCAGCGCAGAACCACTCATCTACGGCCTGATCTTCCTCGCGGTTCTCGCGCTGGTGCAGGGCATCTACCTGTCGGTCTTCGGCAAGTCGATCAGCCTCAACAGCCGCGTCAACCGCCGCCTCGAGATGCTCGAGAAGGGCGCCGGCCGCGAGCAGGTGCTGGAACAACTCCGCAAGGAAATGTCCCAGCACATGAAGTCGAAGTCGATCCCGCTCTATGCGATCCTCGCCGACAAGGCCCAGAAGGCGAACATCGCCTTCACGCCGGGCCAACTCATCATGGTGATGGGTGTGCTGACCGTCGTCGCCTTCTTCCTGCTGACCTTCGGCACGGCGGCCTCGCTGCCGATCCGGCTGGTCCTGTCGCTGATGATGGGCGTGGGCGCAGTCTACATCTGGGTTAACCGCACCGCCAAGAAGCGCCTGGGAATGCTGGCAGAACAGCTTCCCGACGCGGTCGAACTCATGGTGCGCTCGCTGCGCGTCGGCCACCCCTTCACCTCGGCTCTACAGATCGTCGCGAAAGAGGTGCCGGACCCGCTCGGCACGGAAATGGGCGTCATCTCGGACGAGGCCGCCTATGGCCGCGACGTGGGCGACGCGCTCAAGTCCATGGCGGAACGGATGGACATGCAGGACCTGCGCTTCCTCGCCGTCGCCGTGACGATCCAGCAGACCTCGGGCGGCAACCTGGCCGAGATCCTCGACGGTCTCGCCAAGGTCGTGCGCTCGCGCTTCCGCCTCTTCCGCCGGGTCAAGGCGATCACCGCCGAAGCGAAGTGGTCGGGCATGTTCCTGTCGCTGTTCCCGATCCTGGCGCTCGTGATGATCAACGTCATCCAGCCCAACTATTATGACGACGTGAAAGAGACGGCGTACTTCATCCCCGCCTGCCTCGTCGTCGCCGCCTTCCTCACCGTGAACATCTTCGTGATGCGCATGCTCGTGAACATCAAGGTCTAGGCCAATGGAATACGTCACCACCCTTTTCGCCCAGGCGAACACCTTCCTTCACGACCAGTTCGGTGAGCTTGCGCCGCTTCTGGTCATCGGCGTCCTCGGTCTTTTCCTGGTCGTGCTGACGCTGCCCGCCCTTCTCAAGAAGGAAAAGGACCCCTTCGAGCAGATCCGTCGCGCCACCCGCGCCAGCGCCGGCGAGGCCGACGGCAAGGCCCGTCTCCGCCGCGGTCGCGGCAAGGGCGTCGACAAGCTCGAGAAATACTCGAGCTTCCTCGAACCCCAGGACGCCAAGGCCTATTCCGAAACGCGCCTGAAGCTGATGCAGGCCGGCTACCGCGGGAAAGACGCAGTGCGGACCTACCACTTCCTCCAGTTCGCGCTCGGGATCGGATGTCTTGTCCTCGGCAGCCTCTACGCGATCTACAACAGCGTCACCGGCGAGCCTTCGACCCAGTCGCTGATCATGTCCGTCCTCATCCCCGGTATCGTCGGCTATGTCATGCCCAAGTACTGGGTCACCAAGCGCCAGCAGTCGCGCCAGGAAGAAATCACCAACGGCTTCCCCGACTCCCTCGACATGATGCTCGTCTGCGTCGAGGCCGGACAGTCGCTCGATCAGTCGATCATCCGCGTGTCCAAGGAAATCCGCGCGGGCTTTCCCGCCCTCGCCGACGAATTCGAAATGGTCGCCCAGGAGATGAAGGCGGGCAAGGACAAGCAGCTCGTCCTGCGCGACATGTCCGAGAGGACCGGCGTCGCCGACGTCGCCAGCTTCGTCACCGTGCTGATCCAGTCCGCCACCTTCGGTACCTCGATCGCCGAGGCGCTCCGCGTCTATGCGTCCGAGATGCGCGACAAACGGATCATGCGCGCCGAAGAGAAGGCAAACACCTTGCCGACCAAGATGACCCTTGCCACAATGCTCCTGACAGTGCCGCCGCTTCTGATCATCCTGATCGGGCCGTCGGTCTATGGCATTGCAGAGACGCTGTCGAAAGCTGGCTTCTAAAGGGGCGTATGCAACGCAGAAACGCGATTGGGGCGATTGCCGCCCTGACCATGCTGGCCGCCTGCGACACCGCAGGCGGCCTTCGCCAATCCGAGGGCAGCCCTTTCGCGCCCAGTGGCCGGCCGGCGGACGAGGACTCGGTCGATGGTCTCATCGTCGGACACAGGCTGATGGCCTCGGGCGAATACGAGCTGGCGCTGAAGGCCTATTACCGCGCCGCCTCCGAGCAGGGCGTGAACGCCGACGTGCTCTCGGCCATCGGTTCGGCCAACCTCCAGCTCGGGCGCCTCAACCAGGCCGAACAGATCCTGCGCCGCGCGACCGAGCTGGACGAGACCTTCCCGCCCGCATGGAACAACCTGGGCGTCGTCCTGATGGAGCAGGGCTCCTATGGCGAGGCGAGCCGGGTCTTCCGCCTGGCCTTCGCTCTCGACAGTGGCCAGAGTGCCGAAATCCGCGAAAACCTTCGCTTGGCCCTCGCAAAGCTTGAAAATCCCGCATATGCTCCGCCTGATGAGTTTCGCCTGGTGCGCCGGGGGCCGGGATATTACCGGATCCTCGAAACACCCGAGAACCCCTAGACGGGCAAGCCAGGGCGGATGCGAGCAGCAAGGGACGAAGTGCTATGCGGAACGCTGGTCTGATCGGTCTCTGTGTCGTCGGTATCATGGGCCTGACGGCCTGCGGCGAGCGCGGAATCACGGATGAGGAAGTCGAACAGGCGATCAAGGACGTCAACGTCATCGACGAGACGAACCTGACAGACGTCATGCTCACCGTTGCCGACCCTAACGAAGCCGTCGTCTACTTCGAGCGGACGATCGCACAAAACCCCGGCCGGATCGACCTTCACCGCGGACTGGCGCAGTCGCTCGTCCGCGCCAAGAAGCCGACCGCCGCCGCCACGGCGTGGGAAAAGGTGCTGACCATGCCCGGCGCCAACAGCGAGGACCGCGTCGAATACGCCGACGCCCTGATCCGCGCGAACGAGTGGAAGAAGGCCGAGGCCGAACTCGACAAGATCCCGCCCACCCACGAGACCTACAAGCGCTATCGCCTCGAGGCGATGATCGCGGACTCGAACAAGGAGTGGGAGAAGGCGGACAGCTTCTACGAGATCGCCGTCGGCCTCACGACCACGCCCTCGGGCACCCTGAACAACTGGGGCTACTCCAAGCTCAGCCGCGGCGATTACGTGGGCGCCGAACGGCTGTTCGGCGAGGCTCTGACCTATGACGCCGGCATGTTCACAGCGAAGAACAACCTTGTCCTCGCGCGGGCGGCACAGCGCAACTACGACATGCCGGTCGTGCAGATGTCCCAGATCGAGCGGGCGCAGCTTCTCTATACGGCGGCGCTTTCGGCGATCAAGCAGGGCGACCTGAACACCGGCAAAGCGCTTCTGGATGATGCCATCGATACGCATCCGCAGCACTTCGACGCCGCGATCCGCAGCCGCGAAGCGCTCGAGAAGCAGGGCTGACGATCCCGGAATGTCGATAGACTGGACGACGGCCGCCTGGTTCCTGCCTTTCGTCGCGCCCATCACCGTCTGGGTGGCGTGGAGCGACATGGCCTCGATGAAGATTCCGAACAAGGCCGTCCTGGCCCTGCTCGCGGTCTTCGTTGTCGTGGGCCTCGTCGCCCTTCCCTTCGGTGAATACCTCTGGCGCTACGCCCACTTCGGCGTGGTGCTTGCCATCGGCTTCGTCCTCAGCGCCATCGGCGGCGTGGGAGCCGGCGACGCCAAATACGCCGCCGCGATGGCGCCCTTCATCGCGCGCCCCGATTTCATGCCGTTCATGTTCCTCTTGGCAGCGACCGTGATCGCGGCCTTCATCCTGCACCGCCTCGCCCGCGCCTCGGCCATCCGGCAGAGGTTCGAGACCTGGGAAAGCTGGACGCGGCGCGAGTTTCCGATGGGTTTCGCGCTGGCGCCCGCGCTGCTGTTCTACCTGCTGATCGGCTTCTTCACCGGCTGACGCGGTAAAGCGCCATGAGATCGTCGTCGCGGACAAGCTCCAGCCGGTCCTCCACGGCTTTCAGATCCTCGACCATGATGCCCCGCACCCGCTGCACGAAACTGCACTTCGGCACCATCACGAAGTCCGCATGATCGAGCCCGGTCAGCCCGCCGTAGTACCACGGTGCGCCGCCGCCGAGCGGGGCGAGGTCCCCGAACAGCCAGAACGCCGACAGGATGTCCGCGACGAAGACCTGCCCGCCCTCGGGCACGCCCGCCTCCGCCATCGCCTGTCCCAGGGTCTCGAAATAGGCTCGTGAGCCCGCCATCCATTCGCAGGCCGGAAAGGTCGCACCCTTCAGTTCGGCCAGCGGCGGACGATCGACGACCTCGCTGTAGCGCGCCCACTGCGGCATCGAGCGGTCGAGGTCGACGTTCGCGGTCATCATGTAGCCGCGGTCGGTCCGGATGAAGAGGTCACCCTGAGCCGGGTCCGGCAACATGCGCACGAAACGTGCCGGGTCAAAGGCCAGATGCTCGAAATTCACCCGGAAGGCATTGTAAAGAGAAGGGAATTCAAGCGTCACCGCAATGATCGCCAGGACCGTCATGCCCTGCCGCAAACTGCCGCCGGGCACTCTCGCCTCGTCGGTCGCGGGTCTCAGCGCCAAGAGAAGGACGGGCATCAGGTAAAGCCACTGGGGCACGTTTCCGAAGTTCTGGTAGGTGACGTAGATCGAGCCGGCGACCAGCCACAGCAGCCCCAGCGCCAAAAGCCCGTGGCCCGCCCGCCGGACCAGAAAGACCGCGGCGATCCCCGTCAGCGTGGCCCCCATATAGACCGGCCCCGTCAGGACGACCTGGAACGGCACGCCCACGAATGGCCGCACCTCGGAGGCCGCCACCGCCCTAAGGTCACCCAGATACGCCAGCCAGAAGCCGATCCCGTGAGCGGCCGTCACCGCGACCGCCACGGCAAGCCCCGTCAGCGCGGCCCACAGCACCGCGCGCCCCTGCCCCCGAGCGACCAGCGCCAATCCCGCGGCGGGGGCGACGGCGACGAAGTAGGTCACCTTGATGAGCAGGAGCACCGCACAGAGAAGCCCGATCAGCGCCCCGTCCAGCGCCTGACGCTCTCGCCGCGCGGGGAGGAACGCCAGCACCACGGCGACGAAGGACAGCGCCCAGCCCCACCTGTTGTAATGCATCGAGATCGTGGCACCCGACGTCGCCGTCCCATAGCTCAGCGCCACCACGAGCCCCAGCGTGACGAGGCCGAAATAGAACGCCAGACCGCGCGTCAGCCGCAGCGCCGCATAGGTCGCCAGGGGCCAGAGGGAAAGCGCCACGAGAAGCTGGCCGAGGATGATCGACGTCCCGACGCTGTAGCCCGCCTTCAGGAGCCACGCGAAGGGCAGAACCGAGAAGACACCAAGCGGGGTTGGAAAATCCAGGTGCGGCACTTGCCCCTCCCGCATCCGGAAGAGGATGTCGAGAAGGTGATAGGTGTCCCCCTCGTGCGCGTCGAGATAAAGCCCGCCCTTCAAGAAAGGCAGGCCGCCCAGCGCCATCGTGAACGCCAGCAGCACCGCCGCCAGGACAAGGGGATTTGGCCTGCTCATGCCCCATCCTTTTCCATTTTTTGGCCACAATAACGGGTCATGTTCGGCCCGGCAAAGATGTGCCACCGGTTATTGTTCAAAATCGGGCAACGCCGGGGCGCATCGGGAAATCTTTGGTGAGGCCGAGTGCTGCAATGAACATGGAATCGTCGAACGTCATCGCCCCTCCGGCGCCCCGGTCGCTTGCGGGCATGAAGCTGCCCGCGGTGATGATGCGTGACATCCTGCTTAAGACAAGCTTCCGGATGAACCTCGAAACCTGCACCGAACTGGCCCGGGCGATCTGCCTGCCGGTTCCGGTCACGCAGGAGCTGATCGACGTCGCCCGCGAGCAGAAGCTGATGCAGTCGACCGGCACGCTGCACGCCAACTCGGGCGGCGAGATGGGCTATCAGCTGACCGACGCCGGCAAGGCCCGTGCGCTCGACGCCCTGGCCCAGTCCGAATACTACGGCGCCATGCCCGTCCCGCTCGAGGTGTACTCCGAGCAGGTCCGCCGCCAGTCGATCCGCAACATCCAGGTCACGCGCGATCAGCTTCTGTCGGCGATGGGTCACCTGATCCTGCCGAACGAGCTTCTCGACCACCTCGGACCCGCCGTCAGCGCGGGACGTTCGATCCTGATGTACGGGCCTCCGGGCAACGGCAAATCCTCGATCTCGAACGGCATCCGCAACGCGCTCGGCGACAAGATCTACGTTCCCCGCGCCATCGAATATGCGAGCCAGGTCATCACGGTCTATGACCCCATCGTCCACTCCGCCGCCGAGACGCTCGAGGACGATCCGAATTCGCTCCGCCGCACGTCGAACCGCTACGACACCCGCTATGTCCTCTGCGAGCGGCCGACGGTCATCACGGGCGGCGAGCTGTCACTCTCGATGCTCGACCTCGTCTACAACCCGACGGCGCGGACCTACCAGGCGCCGCTGCAACTCAAGTCCACCGGCGGCATCTTCATCGTCGACGACCTTGGCCGACAGGAAGAACCGCCGCAGGCGCTGGTCAACCGCTGGATCGTGCCGCTCGAGGAATCGAAGGACATCCTTGCCCTGCAGTCGGGCGAGAAGTTCACGGTGCCCTTCGACACGCTTGTGATCTTCTCGACCAACTTCCACCCGAACGAGATCTTCGACAAGGCGGCGCTGCGCCGGATCTTCTTCAAGATCAAGATCGACGGGCCGGAGCAGGAGGATTACCTGAAGATCTTTGCGATGGTCGCACGCAAGCGGAAGATGCCGCTGGACGAGGATACGCTCGTCTACCTCATCAAGAACAAGTACCCGACCATCGACAACATCTACGCGAACTACCAGCCGATCTTCCTGATCGACCAGATGATCGCCATCTGCGAGTTCGAGGGCATCCCCTACCAGATGTCGCCGGAGTTGATCGACCGTGCCTGGGCGAACATGTTCGTGAAGGAAGAGAAGATCGTCCACTGACGATCCTGCCACGCCGAAATCAGGAACGGACGGCCGTAGGGTCGTCCGTTCGCGTTTGAAGGTCAGGATCTCAGGCGGGCCGCGTCGCCGACAACGGCTGCTCGTTCAGAAGCATCGAGATGCCGAAGGCCAGCGCCGACATGGCCGCCGCGATCCAGAACACCGGATGCAGCGCCGACGAGATGCCGTCCGTCACCAGCGCCTGCGCCTCGGGCGGCAGCGACCGGACATAGGCGGCGCTCAGCGAGCTGAAGCCCACGCCGTCGAGTTCGCCTTCCAGATGCCGCGCGATGCCCGCGCTGAAGATCGCCCCGAAGGCCGCGGTGCCGATCGAGCCACCGATCAGCCGGAACATGTTGGTCGATGCCGTCCCCACCCCCAGCATGGCGAAGGGCACCGCGTTCTGCACCGCAGCCACGCCGACCGCGAAAACCGGCCCAAGACCGATGCCCACGCCGCCGAGGGACAGCGCGATGGACCACAGGGGCGTCTCGGCCGAAACCTGCGTCAGCGACAGCATCGCCAGCGCCAGGATGGCGGTCGATCCGATCGGCAGGCGCTTGTAGCGTCCCGTCCGTGACATGAGTTGCCCGGCCAGGGTCGAGGTAACGATCAGCCCGCCCATCATCGGCAGCAGGAACAACCCCGACACGGTCGGCGTCACGCCCTTCACGATCTGAAGAAAGAGCGGCAGGAAGGTGATCGTCCCGAACATCGCCGTGCCGACAAGAAAGCCGACGGCGTTAATGACGAGGAAGGTGTTGTTGCGGAAAAGGCTCATCGGCAGGATCGGCTCGGCCGCCCGCCGCTCGACCGCGACGAAGCCGACAAGGGCCAGGACGAAGGCCGACATCAGCCCCGCCATCTCGACGCTCGCCCACGGCAGAACCGTGCCACCCATGTTCGACAGAAGGACGGCCGACGAAAGGACCGCCGCCAGAAGCGCCGCGCCGGCATAGTCGATGGACCGCTGTACCCGAGGCGGCGAGTCGAGCGCCATGCCCAGAAGGACGAAGGCCAGGACGCCGAAGGGGAGGTTGACGAAGAAGATCCAGTGCCAGCTCAGGCTTTCGACCAGGAACCCGCCCAAAAGCGGACCGATCACGGTCGAGACGCCGAAGGCCGCGCCCAGGACACCCTGCGCACGCCCGCGCTCGCGCGGCGGAAGCAGGTCTCCGACGACGGCCATAGACAGCACGATCAGGCTTCCGCCGCCCAGTCCCTGCACCAGACGGCCCAGGATCAGCACGCCCATGCTCTGCGCCAGACCGCAGAGAACGGCGCCCAACATGAACACCCCGATGGCGCCCCACATCACCATCTTGCGCCCGTAGAGGTCGCCCAGCTTGCCCGCGATCGGCGCGCCGACGGTCGAGGCCAGCAGATAGGCCGTGATGACCCAGGTAATGTGGTCGAGCCCGCCCAGTTCCGCGACGATGACCGGAAGGGCCGGAGACACGATGGTCTGACCGAGCGAGGCGAAAAGCAGCGTGATGCCGACCGCGCCAAGTCCGAGGCGGACAGAGGCGGAGGACAAGGGGGAGGGGTCCACGGAATCGGCGGTGGCGGTCATGCCGGAAGGCTCCAGAAGAAAGTGCCGCGCAGGTGCGCGGTTTGTTGCTTGCGGGGGCGGTAGATACATGCGATATGCACATAACTGTCAAAGGCATATAATTCGGGAACCATCACTTGGCAAGCCGGAATGAACGACTGAAGCAGGACCTCGCCGCCGCAGGGGTCGACCCCGAAGCCGTGGATTATGCGTTCCGTGTCGACGCCGTTCTCCAGCGGTGGCGCCGCCGCTTCCAGAAGCGCGAGCTTGGCCAGCGCGCCATCGCCGACATGGGCCTTCCCATCGACCTGTCGCAGCTCGACGCGCTGACCGTCATCTGGTCGCCCGCGAACGAATACGACGATGGCGGCGAGGGCGAGATCATGGTCGGCACCGTGGCGCAGCGCCTCGCCGTCGATCCCTCGCGCGCCAGCCGCATCGTGTCTGAGCTGATCCGGCGCGGTCTCGTGACCCGCGGCGTCAGCCAGCACGACGCCCGCCGCGCCATCCTCCAGCTTACGCCCCTCGGCGAGACGCTTGTCGAGACGGTGCGTGAATACAAGTTCCTCTTCATGGGTGCCTTCCTCGCCGGCTGGACACCCGAGGAACGCGCCGATTTCCTCCCCCTTCTCGACCGCTTCAGCAGCTGGTCCACCGGCCCCGATGACGCCGACGGCCGCATCGCCGCCGAGATCGAGAAGCTGCGCCGGTCGGTGTCCGACCTCACGATCCCCGACTGAGCGGGGTTGGTAAACGCCTCCCCCGGATGCTAGGCAGAAGCCATCGTCCTTGTCCGAGGCCCCCTTGTCCGACCCCGTCCTCCTGACCTTCACCGTGATGAAGAACGAGGGACCCTTCATCGTCGAATGGGTCGCCTGGCAAAGGCTCATGGGCGTCGACCGCATCCTCGTCCTCAGCAACGACTGCGACGACGGCACCGACCTGATCCTCGACCAGCTCGACCGAATGGGCGTCGTCCGCCACCTGCCGAACCCGATGGCGATCGCACCCGCCGAAAGCGCCCTTCGCCTCAAGCCGCACACCACCGGCATCGCCTATGCCCGGCTCCTGCGCGACTGGCGCGATGCCGACTACGTGTTCCTCTCCGACGTCGACGAGTTTCCCGTTCTGACCGGCGGCGACGGCGGCCTGAAGGACCTCCTCGCCCGGCTGGACTGGCCCGACGTGCTGTCGATCTCGGAGACCGTCTTCGGCATCGGCGACCGCATCGCCTACGAGGATCGACCCGTCACCGGCCAGTTCGTCCAGTGCTCCAGCACGCGCCCCGGCAAGTGGCGCAGCCGCCGCGGCTTCAAGTCGATCACGCGCACCGACCCCCGCCTGTCGATCCGCAACCACCGCCCCATCGCCCGCAAGGCGGCGGCGGGCGATCTGTCCTGGCTCGACGGGTCGGGACGCCCCTTTCCCGAGGACCTCCGCCACGTCCACCAGAAAGGCACCGACGCGCGCGGCATGTTCGACCTCGTCACCCTGCACCACTATGCGCTCCGGTCGCTCGAAAGCTTCCTCGTCAAGGTCGCGCGCGGGGACGCCGTGGTGGAAAACCGCGTCGACAAGACCTACTTCCGCCGCAGGAACCAATCCTTCGAACGGAACGATACGATGCTCGCGCACCAGGACAGGCTTGCCGGGGAAATCGACCGACTGAAGGCCGATGCCCGCCTCGCCGAGCTGCACGACCGTGCGGTCGAGGCGCACCGCGCCAAGATCGAGACGCTGAAGCGGACGCCGCTCTACGAGGACCTGTTGCGCATGGTGAAGGCCCCTGCCCGCGCCGATGGCTGACGCCCTTCCCGCGCGGTTCCACGACTGGTTCGCCTCGCGCGGCTGGTCCGCGCACCCCCACCAGATCGACATGGCGGCCAATGCGCAGGATCCGGCGCTGCTCCTCGTCGCGCCCACGGGCGGCGGCAAGACCCTCGCGGGCTTCCTGCCGACGCTCGCCGAACTGGCCCAGGGCGGACACGAGGGCCTCCACACCATCTACGTCTCGCCCCTCAAGGCGCTGGCCGCCGACATCCGCCGCAACCTCTCGACCCCCATCGCCGAGATGGGCCTGCCGATCCGCGTCGAGGACCGCACCGGCGACACCTCGGCCACCCAGCGGAAACGTCAGCGCGCCGACCCGCCACACATCCTGCTGACCACGCCCGAAAGCCTCGCCCTCCTCCTGTCCTACGAGGATGCGCCTCACATCTTCGCGGGCCTCAGCCGCGTCATCGTCGACGAGATTCACGCCCTGGCCGAATCCAAGCGCGGCGATCAGCTCATGCTGAGCCTCGCCGAGTTGCAGGCGCTTCGCCCCGGCCTCCGCCGCGTCGGCCTCTCGGCGACCGTCGAAGACCCCGACGCCATCGCCCGCTACCTCGCGCGGCATCCCGACCCTTGTCGCATCGTCCATGCCGACCCGGGTCCCGACCCCGACATCGCGATGCTCAGGACCGACGAGCTGCCGCCGTGGTCCGGGGGCGGCGGGGGATACGCCATTCCGCGGGTGCTGGAAGAGGTGAAGAAGCACAGGACGACTCTCATCTTCCACAACACCCGCGCCCAGGCCGAGATCTTCTTTCACGAACTCTGGCTCCGCAACGACGAGAGCCTGCCCATCGGCATCCACCACGGCAGCCTCGCCCGCGAGCAGCGGCAGCGCGTCGAGGCCGCGATGGTCGCGGGCCAACTTCGCGCCATCGTCTGCACCGGCACGCTCGACCTCGGCATCGACTGGGGCGACGTCGACCTCATCATCCAGGTCGGCGCGCCGAAGAACGTCAAGCGCCTCGTCCAGCGCATCGGTCGCGCCAACCACCGCTACAACGCTCCGTCAAAGGCGCTGGTGGTGCCGGCCAACCGCTTCGAGGTCGTCGAATGCGTGGCAGCTCTCGACGCCGTGCGCGAACGCGATCTCGACGGCGAGCCGCGCGGGCCGGGACCGCGCGACGTGCTGTGCCAGCACATCCTCATCCACGCCTGCCGTGCGCCGTTCGAGGCCGGCGCGCTCTACGACATCTTCCGAACCGCCGGCGCCTATTCCGGCCTGACCCGCCGGGCCTTCGACGAGTGTCTCGACATGATGGCGACGGGCGGCTACGCGCTGCGCGCCTATGACCGCTGGCAGAGGCTCAAGCAAAGGCCCGACGGGTTCTGGCAACTGCGCGACCCGCGAGCGGCCCAGCACATCCGCCGCAACCTCGGCACCATCCAGGACACCGAGACGCTCAAGGTCCGCCTGCGCAACCGGATGGGAGGCCAGCCTCTCGGCGAGATCGAGGAGGGCTTCGCGTCCACGCTGACCCCCGGCGACACCTTCCTCATCGGCGGGCAGGTCGTGCGCTACGAGGGCCTGCGCGAGATGACGGTTGAAGTCACGCGCCGCGCCGACAAGCCGCCGAAGATCGCCACCTTCGCGGGGACCAAGTTCGCGACCTCTACCGAGCTCAGCCACCGCATCCTGCGCCTCTTCCAGTCCGACGACTGGTCCGCCCTCCCCGCCCACACCGCGGGATGGCTGGCGCTTCAGCGCGAGCGCTCCCAGCTTCCGCAAGAGAACCGGCTGCTGGTCGAAAGCTTCCCCCACGACGGACGCCAGAACACCGTGGTCTATGGCTTCGCGGGCCGGAACGCGATGCAGACCCTCGGCCTTCTCGTGACCAATCGGATGGAGGATCTCGGCCTCGGTCCCCTGGGCTTCGTCGCGACCGATTACGCGGTCCTCGTCTGGGGCCTCGACCGGGCGCCCGACGATGCGGCCGCCCTGTTCGATCCGGGCGACTTGCGCGCGACGTTCGAGACCTGGATGAAGGGCAACGCGGTGATGAAGCGCACCTTTCGCGCCACCGCGACCACCGCCATGATGTTGGAGCGGAACCAGGACCGCGACCGCCGCAGCGGTCGGCAGGCGACCTTCTCGTCCGACATCCTCTACGACACGCTCCAGAAGTACGACCCCGGCCACCTCCTCATCGACATCACGCGCGAAGAGGCGATGCGCGGGCTCGTCGACTACGGCCGGGTGGAAGAGATGCTGGACCGCACGCGCGGCCGCATCGACCATGTGATCCTGGACCGCGTGACGCCGCTCGCGGCGCCGCTCTTCCTCGAACACGGGCGCGTCGCCTTTACCGGCGAGGGACGCGAACGGCTGATGGCGGCGGAAGCCGAACGGCTGATGGAGGCGGCGGGACTCGCGTGACCTTTGCCGTGCGTCGCACCGACGCAATACCGACGTGATACCGACGCGATACCGAAGGTCGTTCAAACCCATTCGTGAAACCCCACCGGTCCGTGCTAGAATACCGTCCAACTGCCACCCCGCCGAAAGGTACGACCATGTCTGCCCGTCCCTTCCTCCTCCTGGCACCCCTCGCGATCCTTGCCGCCTGCGCGACCTCGGGCCCCGCCGTCGACGGACGTCAGCCCGCCAACGTCGATGCCGTGGTCGACATGACACCGGTCCTGCGATTTTCGCCCAACCAATTGAAAATAAAGGCTGGCGACACGGTGGAGTTCCGCAACATCTCGGCGTTCACCCACACCGTGTCCAGCCGCGCCAGCGCCATCCCGGCCGGCGCCGTGCCGTTCAACTCCGGCCAGATCAAGGGCGGCGGCACCTATCGCCACACCTTCACCGTCCCTGGCACCTACAACTATTTCTGTGATCCCCATCACAGCGCGGGAATGACCGGGGTGATCGTCGTCTCAGCCTCCTAGGCGCAGAGGTCGTCGATCACCCGAGACAGGAATGCCTCGCCAGCCTCAAGCTGAGAAATCTCAATGAATTCATCGGCCTGATGCGCCTGCGCGATATCGCCCGGCCCGCAGACGACGGCCGAGAAGCCCGCGTCCTGAAAGTGCCCGGCCTCGGTGCCATAGCTGACGACATGCTCGCCGTTGTCGCCCGTGATCGACCGCACCAGCCGCTCTGCCGCGCCATCCGTCTCGGGCCTCAGGCCCGGTACGCCGAAGAACGGATTGAGGTAAATGCCCGACGCTGGCGCCACCGCCTTCATGCCAGCCTCGACCTCGGCGACCTTGTCGCGGAACCACTCTTTCCAGACCTCTTCGTCGTCATCCGGGACGAAGCGCCAGTCGATCGGGAAGTGACAGTCCCCCGCCGTGATGTTGTGCGCGGTGCCGCCCCTGATCTCGCCCACATGCAGCGTCGTCCACGGCGGCTCGAAGATCGAGGCGATGGCCGAAGGGTTCTTCGCACGGTTCAAGTCGTTCATTTCATTGGCCCAAACGATCAGCTTGGCCGCCTCCATGATCGCGTTCACGCCGCGGTGCATGATCGACGAATGGACCTCGTGCCCCTCGACATGGACGTCGAAACCAGTGCCCCCCTTGTGCCCTGTGACGCACTTCATCATCGACGGCTCGCCGATGATCGCGATTGCGGCGCGGGGCAGCCCGGCCTCGTCCATCGCGCGGATGAGGGGCGGCGCGCCCATGCAGCCGATCTCTTCATCGTAGGACAGCGCGATCTGCAGGGGCCGCACAAGGCCAGCATCCTTCGCCCGGACAAGCGCATGGATCGCCAGCGCATCGAATCCCTTCATGTCACAGGATCCGCGGCCATACAGCCGGCCGTCGCGCTCGATCAGCGTCCACGGATCGGTCGACCAGTCCTGCCCCTCGACGGGTACGACATCCGTGTGCCCCGACAGTACGATGCCGCCAGCGACCTCGGGACCGACCGAGCAGAACAGGGCGTGTTTTGTCGGATCGCCCTCTTTCGGGGCCCGGTGAACCTTCAGTCCATGCGCCGTAAGGTACCCCTCGACCCAGTCGATCAGCGGCAGGTTGGTCCCGTGGCTTACCGTGGGAAAGGCAACGAGGCGCTCAAGGATGGCGCGCGGCGACAGCACGTCAGGCATGGGTCGTGTCCTAGCAGGGTCGGACGACGTTAGGCGAAAGGGCAAGACGGGTTCAAGTCGGCTCGCGGAACTCGCGGCGGTGAGAGCCGTTCACCTGCCATGTTCGTTGACAATTCCTTCATGGACGCCGTCTTGCGCGGCACCGTTCTGTCTGCGGTGGGCCTCACCTGGATCGTGTTCCTCGTCCGGATCGTGGGACTGTCCTCGTTCTCCAAGATGACCAACTTCGACTTCGTGATGACCATCGCCATGGGCTCCCTGCTGGCCACCTCCAGTCAGTCGGAGACGTGGCTGGCCTTCGCACAGTCCCTCGCCGCGATAGCGACCCTGTTCGCGGTTCAGGTGATCCTGGCAAAAGCGCGGCTTCGGTGGCCGCGCGTGCGTCGGACCCTACAGAACCGGCCGGTCCTCCTGATGCGGGACGGCCATTTCCTCGAACACGAGATGCGTGCGCAGCGCGTTTCGCGCGGCGACCTGCTCGAGAAACTGCGCGGCGCCAATGTCAGCGATCTTTCGACCGTGAAGGCCGTGGTCCTCGAAACGACGGGAGACGTGTCGGTCCTGCACGGCGACCCGGTCAGCGAGGCTCTCGTGTCAAATGTGGCGTGACATCAGTCGCGGTCGAAACCGCCCCATCCGCCTTTCAGAACGTGGTGGCCCGGCGTCACCTCCTCGTACGTTGAAGGCTCGGGTACATGACCAACCGGGAAGATGGGCGACGGGATCGGCTTGAAGTTCAGATCCTTCTCGGTCTTGCGCCGCCTCGGATCGGCGACCGGCACGGCCTTCAATAGGGCCTGCGTATACGGGTGCCGTGGGTCCTCGAAGATCGCCGAGCGGGGTCCCAGTTCGACGATCCGCCCCAGGTACATGACGCCGACGGAATGACTGACACGCTCGACCACGGCCATGTCGTGGCTGATGAACAGCATCGAGATCCCGAGGTCGGCCTGAAGCTCCATCAGAAGGTTCAGGACTTGCGCCTGCACCGAGACGTCGAGCGCCGAGACCGCCTCGTCCGCGATGATGAGCTTGGGATTGAGGGCGAGCGCGCGCGCAATGGCGACGCGCTGGCGTTGTCCGCCAGACAATTCATGCGGATAGCGGCGCAGGAAACTACGGGGAAGCTCCACCCGGTCGAAAAGCTTCGCCACCTTCTCGGCGCGTTCGCCGGCCGTTCCGATCCCGAAGTTATGCAGCGGTTCGGCCACCTGGTCGGCCAGTCGCATCTGAGGATTGAGCGAGGCGAAGGGATCCTGGAAGATCATCTGCATATCCCGGCGCGCCAGTCGCAGCTCCTCTGGCCCGAAATCCATGACGTTCTCGCCGTCGAGCAGGACGTCGCCCGCCTGAGGCTCGACCAGCCGCAGGATCGAGCGTCCGCAGGTCGACTTGCCGCAGCCCGACTCTCCGACAAGGGACAGCGTCTCACCGGATTTCACCTGGAACGAGACGTCCTCGACCGCATGTACGTTGGCCACGGTGCGGCGGAAGAAGCCGCCCTTCACGGGGAAGCGCGTCGTCAGGTGCCGGACATCCAGAAGAACCTTGTCCTCCTGCACGACGATCGGCCGGATGGCGTCGTTGTCCGATCCCATCAACCGCATCGGCTCGGGCGCGGACTTGCCGGTCATCTCTCCCAGCTTCGGCACGGCGGCGAGAAGCGACTTCGTGTAGTCGTGCTGCGGGTTCTCGAAGATCTCCTCGACCGTCCCCTCCTCGACCTTCCTGCCGCGATACATGACCACGACCCGGTCGGCCATCTGGGCCACGACTGCCATGTCGTGGGTGATGAAGAGAACCGCCGTCCCCGTCTCGCGCTTCAGACGGTCGATAAGCGCGAGGATCTCGGCCTGGATCGTCACGTCGAGCGCGGTCGTCGGTTCGTCGGCAATCAGAAGCCTGGGCTCGCATGCCAGCGTCATGGCGATCACGACCCGCTGACGCATCCCACCGGACAGTTCGTGCGGGTACTGCGTCAGGCGACGCTCCGGCTCGGGGATCCGCACCTGGCGCAGAAGATCGAGCGCACGCTCGGTCGCGGCCTCCTTCGACATTCCGAGATGGACGCGAAGCCCTTCGGTCAACTGGCGACCGACGGTGAAGACGGGATTGAGCGAGGTCATCGGCTCCTGAAAGATCATGCCGATCTCGTTGCCGCGGATCGTCCGCATCAGCCCGTCGCCCGCGCCGGCCACGTCGATCACGCCGCCGTGGCTCTCGCCCCTGTCGAACAGAAGCTGGCCCCTGGTGATCTGGCCACCGCCGAATTCCACCAGACGCATGAGCGAAAGGGACGACACCGACTTGCCGGACCCCGATTCGCCGACGACGCAGACCGTCTCTCCGGGCGCGATCTCGAAGCTTACGTCCTCGACCCCCGGAACGGGACCGTCCTTGGTCTGGAACTCGACGCGCAGGTTGCGCAACGAGACGAGCGGCCGGTCCAGCATGTCTTGGTCCCCGATCAAGGCGTTGCCGATCACGCTAAGCGTCTGGCGGAACACCTGTCAAACGCGGTTCCCTGCGCTTTGCGCGTTTCGCGGGCATCTGACCGATCCGTGGCGTCTTTTTGAACAGTAACCTCGCGGCACCGCTTGCAATATGTTGACCTTTTAGTCGAAGCTTTCGCTGTCCGTGTCCCCGGGTGGGACGATCAACGACGAAAAGCCGAAGGTAGTGCGCAAACCGCAACCTGCCCAATCCAGATCGCACCATATCCGCGCCTCACGGGCGGATACCCGGACACGTTCGATTCCAACAAGGAGTGAGACATGAGACTCAAGACAGCCCTACTCGGGGCGGCCGCGCTCGCTGCGCTGGCCCCGACCGCATTCGCCGCGGGGCACGAGGGCCCGCGCGGCCGCGATGGCGAAGTGAAGATCATCTACTGGCAAGCGCCCTCGATCATGAACCCGTTCCTGTCGGGCGGCACCAAGGACATCGAGGCCGCCTCGATGGTTGTCGAACCGCTGGCCCGCTATGACCCCGAGGGCACCATGCTGCCCTGGCTGGTGGAAGAGATTCCCACGGTCGAGAACGGCGGCGTGACCGAAGACCTGACGCAGATCACCTGGAAGATCACGCCCGGCCTCACCTGGTCGGACGGCACGCCCTTCACCTCGGCCGACGTCAAGTTCACCTACGACTACTGCACACATCCCGAAGGCGGCTGCGCGCAGGCGACCAAGTTCGAAGGTGTCGCCAGCGTCGAGACGCCCGATGAGCAGACCGTCGTCGTCAACTTCGACGGGCCGACCCCCTTCCCCTATGGCCCCTTCGTGGGCAACGAGAGCCCGATCATCCAGGCCGCCCAGTTCGCCGACTGCATGGGTGCGAAAGCCCCCGAGTGTACGGAGGCCAACTTCAAGCCGATCGGCACGGGGCCCTTCGTCGTCACAGAGTTCAAGCCGAACGACGTGATCTCGATGGTCGCCAACGAGAACTACCGAGTGGACGGCAAGCCGGCCTTCGCGACGGTGACGTTCAAGGGCGGCGGCGACGCGGCCGCGGCGGGTCGCGCGGTCATGGAAACGGGTGAGTACGACTATGCCTGGAACCTCCAGCTTGCGCCCGACGTCATCGCGACGATGGAGCAGGGGGGCAAGGGCAAGCCGGTCGTGGGCTTCGGCACGCTGGTCGAACGCATCATGCTGAACCACACCAACCCCGACCCGTCGCTCGGCGCTGAAGAGCGTGCCGTGGTCCGGCCGCACCCCTTCCTTCAGGACCCTGCCGTCTACAAGGCGCTGTCCATGGCGATCGACCGCGCGCTTCTGGTCGAAGTGGGCTATGGTCAGGCCGGTCGCGTGACCTGCAACTGGGTTCCCGCGCCGCAGCTCTATGCCTCGACGTCGATGACCTGCGACACGCAGGACATCGAAGGCGCGAAGAAGCTTCTCGACGACGCCGGCATCGTCGACACCGACGGCGACGGCATCCGCGAGAAGGACGGCGTTCCGCTCGCGATCCTGTTCCAGTCGTCGACCAACGCCGTCCGTCAGGACTTCCAGGCGCTGATCAAGGACTGGTGGGAGCAGATCGGCCTGTCGGTCGAGCTTCGCAACGTCGACTCGTCGGTGTTCTTCGGCGGCGATCCGGGCAGCCCGGACACGTTCCAGAAGTTCTATGCCGACGTGCAGATGTACGCCAACAACTTCGCCGGAACCGACCCCCAAGCCTACCTGGGCAACGGTCTCTGCGACAAGGCGCCGACCCCGGCGTCACAGTGGCAAGGCGAGAACATCTCGCGCTTCTGCATGGAAGAGTACGATGCGCTCCACAAGGAGCTTGCCGCCACGGGCGACCTCGAGGAGCGTGGTCGCATCGCGAAGGAACTGAACGACATGGCCGTCGCCAACGGGATGATGATCCCGCTTGTCGACCGCGGTCGCCTGTCCGCACATTCCGTCACACTCGGCGGTGTTGACCTCAACACCTGGGACTCCGAGCTCTGGAACGTCGCCGACTGGTATCGGATCAAGTGATCCGACCACTTGTCGCCCCGGCCCTGCGCCGGGGCGACGCCTTGGGACGCGGGGCGACATGCTGACCTATACCTTCCGACGGCTGGCGATGAGCGTGCCGACGCTCCTCTTCATAAGCCTCGCCATCTTCCTTCTCCTGAAGCTGGCCCCCGGCGATCCGGTCGCCAACCAACCGCTGACCATCCCTCCCGAGGTGCGCCAGAAGATGCGCGAGGCGCTCGGCTACGATCAGCCGCTCGTGGTGCAGTACTGGAAGTGGCTGGTGCAGTTCTTCTGGGTCGAACCTCTGGTCCTGACCGACCACATCTTCGGAACGAATTTTTCGGACGGCAAGCTGCGCATCCTCTCCTGGCAGCACCGCGCCCCTGTCATGGACATCGTCGTCCAGCGCCTTCCGCAGACCCTCTGGGTCGTCGGCACGGCCTACGTCGTCGCCATCCTCATCGCCCTGCCGATCGGCATATATTCGGCCTATCGCCAATATTCCGTCTTCGACAACGCCGGCACCTTCGTGTCGATGGTCGGCTTCTCGATGCCGCCGTTCTTCTCGGGCGTGCTCCTGATCGTCATCTTCTCGGTCAACATGCCGAGGGACAGCTTCTGGTGGTTTCCCTCGATCTACGACACGACGCTGAGGGTCACGAGCTGGGACACCTTCCAGGCCCAGATCCGGCAGATGGTGCTGCCCGTCATGGTGCTGGCGCTCCAGATCACCTCTCAGCTTTCGCGCTTCATGCGCGCCTCGATGCTGGACAACCTGAACCAGGATTATGTCCGCACGGCGCGCGCCAAGGGTCTGTCCGAGTGGGTGGTCGTGATGATCCACGTCCTGCGCAACTCGATGATACCCGTCGTGACGGTGATCGCACTCGGCATCCCGACGATCTTCGGCGGCGCGATCATCACTGAGCGGGTGTTCAAGGTGAACGGCATCGGCGACCAGCTGATCGGCGCACTTTTCGCCAGTGACATACCGACGGTGATGACGCTGACCTTCATCTTCGCGATCCTGATCGTGGTCTTCAACCTGATCGCCGACATCCTCTACGGCATCCTCGACCCGAGGATCCGCTATGACTGAAGTCCTGGCCGAGGCCATCATCACAGAGCCGCACCCGGCCACCAACAAGTGGGCAGACGTCTGGCGGCAGTTCAGCCATCACAAGGGTGCGCTGATCGGGCTTCTGTTCTTCGCGTTCATCACGCTCTTCGTCCTTATCGGCCCCTACATCTGGACGCTCGATCCCAACAAGCTCGACATCCGCGCGAAGGACATGCGGCCGATCTATACCGTCCTCTGGAACGGTGAGGCCAGGGTGGGTTGGAACCACCCCCTCGGAACCGACAACCTGGGCAAGGATCTGCTGGCGCAGCTCATGCAGGGCGGTCGCACGTCGATGGCGGTCGGCTGGACGGGCATGGTTCTGGCGCTGTTCATCGGTGCGCTGATCGGTGTCGTCGCGGGCTTCTTCCGCCGGCTCGACGGGCCCCTGATGCGGTTCACCGACCTTGTCCTGTCACTACCGATTCTGCCGCTCCTTCTTGTCGCCGTGACGCTGTTCCGGGAAAGCCTCAGCCAGATGCTGGGGATCGAGACGGGAATGTTCATCCTGATCGTCACGATCATCGGCCTGACAAGCTGGATGCAAACCGCGCGGATCGTCCGTGGAGACGTGCTGGCCCTCAAGGAGCGAGAGTTCATCCTTGCCGCCCGATCCATCGGCACGCCGAACAACAAGATCATCACGCGGCATATCCTGCCGAACGTACTGTCGCCGATCATGGTGTCGGCGACATTGGGCCTTGCGACCGCGATCATCACCGAAAGTGCCCTGTCCTTTCTCGGCGTCGGATTCCCGCCGGACTTCCCGACCTGGGGCAAACAGCTTGCCGACGCGGTTCCGCGCATGACCGAATATCCCGAACGCGTCGTCCTTCCGGGTCTGGCGATCTCGCTTACGGTCCTCAGCGTGAACTACATCGGCGATGGCCTTCGCGATGCTCTCGACCCACGCATCCGGGGTCGTTGACCGTTCGTCAGCGCATCCCCTTGCGAATACGTCGGATCATCGCCCAGACCAGAAGCACGACAAGAGGCGTGAGAATGGCGGTCGCGACAGCCTTGGACATCCCGGCGGGTTCCAGAAGCGGATAGGCGACGTAGCCCGCGAGGTTCACGGCATAGTAGCTGATCGCCACCACCGACAGACCCTCGACCGTGTGCTGAAGCCGAAGCTGAAGGTCCGCCCGCCGGTCCATGGAGGCGAGCAAAGCCTGATTCTGCGCCGACCTCTCGACATCGACCCGCGTCCGCAAGAGGTTCGCGGCGCGTGTCGCCCTGTCGGCCATCGACGCAAGCCGCGCCTCGGTCGCCTTGACCGTTCGCATCGCGGGATCGAAACGGCGCATCATGAACTCTGCAAAGGTCTGTCGGCCGCCGAACCGCGTTTCCCGCAGGATACCGATGCGCTGATGGACCAGAGCCTCGTAGGCCGTCGTCGCACCGAAGCGGAACGACGTACGCGTCAGAAGAGTTTCGAGCTCTGCCGAGACTTTCAGAAGATCCCTCAGCGTCGCCTCCGGAAGCGCCGTATCGCCCGACATCTCGGCCATCAAACGCGTCAGCTCCCCGTCGATCGCGCCCAGCCTCGGCGAGATATGACGGCTGCGCGCAAGGCCCAGCATCGACATGGTCTTGTAGGTCTCGATCTCGCACATGCGCTGCACAACGCGCCCGGTCCGCCGCTCTCCCATCTCGGGGCGGACGAAAAGAGCAAAACGCATGTGGCCCGCAGGATCGATGCGGAAATCGCCCGCCATCACTGCCTCGCCGTCCAGAACCTCGCTCGCCGCAAGGCTTTCCGGGACGAACCAAGCGTCCAGCTTGTCGGGTATGGCGACGCGGTCCTTGGCGACCTCGATACGGATCAGGGCGGACGTAATCCGCTCGCCGGGAGCGCGGTCCAGCCAGTCCTGTGGAAAGACCGAAAAGGTCGCCGCATCGAAAGGTCGATCCGCGACGCCAGGGCCGAAGATGGTGTAGGTGACGAACTCCGTGTGGTTCTCCCACTTGAGCTGATGCCGCCCTATCTCGCCGAACCAGTGAGTTGCGCCCGGCTGCGGGTGCGGCGCACCGAAGCGGTCGAGAAGCTCGATCAGGTGCGCCCGGTCAAGATCGCGGTCCCGCGCGGCCGCATCGACCGGACGCTTGACCGCCAGAAAAGCCGCGCGGCACGGGGCCTTGAGGGCCGGGAAGGGTCGCGCGTGCAACTCGTTCGCAAGGGGATAGCGCAGGTCGTGGTCGCGGATCGTGGACATGGGATGCCTCTCGGTTCACGCGAAGCCTAGCCCGAGACGCGGCACAACCGAACGCGGAATTTTGACGCAGAATCTGGAACTTATCCGTGTGCCGTGGTATACGGCCCGACGATGACCGACACCATCCTGATCGAACGCCGCCATGACCGCATCGCCGAGCTGCGGTTGAACCGCCCGGAGGCCCGGAACGCCCTGTCGAGGGAGCTGATCGGCGCCCTCGACGAGGCCGTGACCCGCCTGGGGAAGGACCCCGGCATCCACGTCATCGTCATCTTCGCCGATGGGACGGCCTTCTGCGCCGGACACGATCTGCGCGAGATACGTGCCGCGCGCGCCGGGCCCGACGAGGGTCGGCTGTTCTTCGAAGAACTGATGGCCGCCTGCTCGGACCTCATGCGGCGCATCGTTCTCTGCCCCAAACCCGTGATCGCCGGGGTTGCCGGCATCGCCACCGCCGCCGGATGTCAGCTTGTCGCCAGTTGCGATCTGGCCGTGGCCTCGACCGAAGCGGGTTTCGCCACGCCGGGCGTCGATATCGGGCTCTTCTGCTCGACGCCGATGGTTGCCCTGACCCGCAACGTGGGCCGCAAAGCGGCGATGGAGATGCTTCTGACGGGCGACCCCGTGTCTGCGGCACGCGCCTTGGAGCTTGGCCTCGTCAACCGCGTCGTCGACGCGGATCGGCTGGAAGACGAGACCCTGGCACTCGCCGCCCGTATCGCGGCCAAATCGCCCAGAACGCTCAGGATCGGCAAGCGCGCTTTCTACGAGCAGGCCGAAATGCCCCTGGCCGAGGCCTATGCCCACACTGCACGAGTGATGGTCGCGAACCTGCTGGAACAGGACGCGAAGGAAGGCATCGGCGCCTTTCTCGACAAGCGCCCGCCCTCATGGGAGCCGCTGTCCTAGCGTCCCAGCCGTCGCAACTCGATCGCAGGGCAACGGTCCATCACGACCTTCAGACCCGCGTCCTCGGCCAGCCGCGCCGCGTCGGGATCGACGAGGTCGAGTTGCGTCCAGAGCACCCTCGCCCCGATTGCGACCGCCTGATCCGCGACGCCCTTCAAAGCTGATCTTTCGCGAAACACGTCCACCATGTCGACCGGCCCGTCAATGTCGGCGAGGGTGGCGACGACCTTGCGGTCGAGGATCTCCTTGCCCGCCTGTCCGGGATTGACCGGGATGACGTTGTAACCCGCCGCGATCAGCCGGCGCATGACTCCATAGCTCGGCCGTCCCGGCTTGGGAGACGCGCCCACGACGGCGATCGTCTTCACTTCGTCCAGGATGTCGCGGATGTAATAGGGCGGGTAAGGGGCTGCATGATCCATGCCTCTTGTGCATCAGAGCCCGCTCCTGACATCAAGAGCAGTTTAGACGAATGATCGGCAGATTCCCCCGGAGCGATCACCCTTTGTCCAGACCCTTCGCGCCGTCGGCACACCCGGCCCCCCGCGCGGCGCAGGTTGTGTGACCCGCCGAACAGCGCCATGATGCGGCGGGAGCGGGGAAGGAACATGCCGGACAACGGGCAGTCGGGGACATTCGACATCGTCATCGTGGCGCAGGCGGGCCGCCTGACCTACGAAGCCGTCCTTCTGGCCGCCTCGCTGCGTCACGCCGCGCCGGGGTTCGCGGGTCGCCTGATCGTGGCCGAACCGCGGCCCGGCCCCCTCTGGCCCGAAGACCCCCGGATGACGGACGAAACGGCCCTTGCCGCCCTGCGACGGCTGGACGCCGAGATCGTGCCATTCGAGAACCAGCATTTCGGCGCAAGCTATCCGCAAGGCAACAAGGTCGAGGCGCTGGCCGCCCTCCCCGAAGGCCGTCCCTTCGTGTTCCTCGACACAGACACGCTGATCCTGGGCGACATCGCTTCCGTCCTCTTCGACTTCAACCGGCCATCCGCCTCGATGGCGCGCGAGAACACCTGGCCCGAACCCCCGCTCTACGGGCCCGGATATGGCGGCATCTGGCGTGCGCTCTACGACCGGTTCGACATTCCCTTCGAGCCGACGCTCGACCTGGCCGAACCCGACGAGCACTGGCGGCGGTATCTCTATTTCAACGCTGGCTGGTTCTTTCATCGCGATCCCCGCGTCTTCAGCGGAGAGATGATCCGCGTGATGACCGCCATCCGCGACGACCCTCTCCCCGAACTCGCAAGCCAGGCGATCTATCCCTGGCTCGATCAGATCGCGCTGCCGCTCGTCATCGCCAAGCTCGGCGGTGGACGACCCGGGCCGGAGCTTGCCGGTCTCGACGGCGACGTAACCTGTCACTGGCGCGCCCTGCCCCTCCTCTACGCCAAGGCCCCCGACAGCGTGCTGTCCCTCCTGTCCGAGGTGACGCGGCCGAATTGGGTCAAGAAGGCTCTGAAGGGACATCCGCCCTTCCGCCGCATGATCTTCCAGAACCGGGGCGACAAGGTGCGGGCGCTTTTCGACCAGACGCGCCTGCCGCCGAGCGAGAAGCCAATCCGAAACCGCATCAAGCGCGAAGGCCTGTGGATGCGCTGACCGTCGACGCGCGCGCGGAGGCAGGTTAGAGAAGGCGAAGAATAATCCATCAGGGAGGGACACCCATGTCCGACAGACAGCAGGGTTTCGACACGCTTCAGGTCCATGCCGGCAACACTCCGGACGCGGCGACGGGCGCGCGGCAGGTGCCAATCTACCAGACCACGGCCTTCGTTTTCAAGGACGCGGCCCACGCCGCGCGGCTCTTCAACCTCGAAGAGGTCGGCTACATCTACTCGCGCCTGACCAACCCAACCGTTTCGGCGCTGGCCGAGAGGATCGTGGCACTCGAAGGCGGCGTCGGCGGCATCTGCTGCTCGTCGGGTCACGCGGCGCAGATCATGGCGCTCTTCCCGCTGATGATGCCCGGCTGCAACGTGGTCGCCTCGACGCGGCTCTACGGTGGCACCTATACGCAGCTCACCCAGACCATCCGCCGCTTCGGCTGGTCGGCCAAGCTCATCGACTTCGACGATCTGGACGCCGTGAAAGCCGCCATCGACGAGAACACCCGCGCGATCTTCTGCGAGTCGATCGCGAACCCGGGCGGCTATGTCACCGACCTCGACGCCATCGGAAAGCTCGCCGACGAGGTCGGCCTGCCGCTGATCGTCGACAACACCTCGGCCTCGCCCTATCTCTGCCGGCCGATCGAGTTCGGCGCGACGCTGGTGGTGCATTCGACCACGAAGTACCTCACCGGCAACGGCACCGTCACGGGCGGCGCCATCGTCGATTCCGGCAAGTTCGACTGGTCGGCCTCGGGCAAGTTCCCTTCGCTGTCCGAACCCGAAACCGCCTACCACGGGCTGAACTTCCACGGCGCGCTCGGTCCGATGGCCTTCACGTTCCATTCCATCGCCGTGGGCCTGCGCGATCTCGGCATGACGATGAACCCGCAAGGCGCGCACTACACGCTGATGGGGATCGAGACGCTGTCGCTCAGGATGCAGAAGCACGTCGCCAACGCCGAGAAGGTCGCGGCCTGGCTCGAGGCCGACGACCGCATCGAAAGCGTCACCTACGCCGGGCTGCCGTCCTCCCCCTATCACGACCGGGCGAAGCGCATCTGCCCGAAGGGCGCCGGCGCGCTCTTCACCTTCGCGATCAAGGGCGGCTACGACGCCGCGGTGAAGCTCGTCGATGCGCTGGAGCTGTTCAGCCACGTCGCCAACCTCGGCGACGCGCGGTCTCTGGTGATCCACTCGGCCTCGACCACGCACCGCCAGCTTTCGGATGAACAGCGGGTGGCCTCGGGTGCGCTGCCGAACGTGGTCCGGCTGTCGATCGGGATCGAGGATGTCGAGGACATCATCGCCGATCTCGACCAAGCCCTGGCGAAGGCAGTGGATTAAGAGACCTGGCGGACGGCATTTCGCCGGTCCGCAAATATCCTGGGGGTCCGGGGGCAACGCCTCCGGGACTTCAGCCCCGCGCCGCGTCCATCAACCGGCGCATCTCGGCGATCGAGGCATCGAGCCCGAGGAAAATCGCCTCTCCCACCAGGAAATGCCCGATGTTCAGCTCGCGCACCTCCGGGAGAGCCGCGACCGGTGCAACCGTGTCATAGGTGAGGCCATGTCCGGCGTGGACCTCAAGCCCGAGCGAATGAGCGAACGAAGCCATATCGCGCAGCCGCTCCAGTTCGTCGTCTCGCTCTGCAAACCTGCCCTCGGCATGGGCGTCGCAATAGGCGCCCGTGTGCAGTTCCACCACCGCCGCGCCGATCCGGTGCGCCGCCTCGATCTGGCGGCGGTCGGCGGCGATGAAGATGGACACCCGGCAGCCCGCGTCCCGCAAGGGAGCGATGAAATGTGCAAGCCGGTTCTCGTCCTTCGCAACCTCCAGCCCGCCTTCGGTCGTCCGCTCCTCGCGCTTCTCGGGGACGATGCACACGGCGTGGGGACGGTGGCGCAGGGCGATGAGCTGCATTTCCTCGGTGGCCGCCATCTCGAAGTTCAGGGGCACCGTCAGCGCCTCGGTCAGTCGTTCGATGTCACGGTCGGTGATGTGGCGGCGATCCTCGCGCAGGTGGGCCGTGATGCCGTCCGCGCCCGCCGCCTCGGCCTGTTTCGCCGCGCGCACCGGGTCTGGATAGTCACCGCCGCGCGCATTGCGCACGGTCGCCACATGGTCGATGTTGACGCCCAACCTAAGGTGATCCGACATGCCGCCGCTCCTTCCGTTCGGGTGGGACGTTAGGCAAGGGGCCCGAGGCTGTCCATAAGGGGGTGCGCCATGGCGGAGAGGATCGGGATCGCGGGTCTCGGGAGGATGGGCGCAGCCCTCGCCGCCAAGTCCGTGGCCGAGGGCTTCGCGACGGCCGGGTGGTCCCGTTCAGGAGGCGACGCTGCCTTGGCGAAGCGGAGCGGCTATGCCCTGATGTCCGATCTGAGCGCACTGGTCGAGGAGTCCGACATCCTGATCCTGTCGCTCTTCGACGACGGGGCAGTCGATGCTGTTCTGTCCGCCCTCGCCGGTCACGACCTGTCCGGACGGCTCGTCGTCGAGACGTCGACCGTGTCACCCGATCTCGTGCGCCGCCATGCCGAGCGGATCGAAGCCGCCGGGGGCAGATTGATGGACGCCCCGATCTCCGGCGGCCCCGAGATGGTGGCGGCAGGCAGCATGGGCCTCTTCCTGGGCGGCGCCGAGGCGGACGTGGCGCGGTTCCGGCGCGTGGCCGACATCCTGTCGAACAGGGTCGTCACGATAGGTCCCTTGGGTGCGGGTATCGCCGCGAAGATCGTCAACAACGTCTCCCTCGCCGGATCCTACGCGGCGACACCCGACGCAATGCGGCTGGGGCGGGCCATGGGCCTCGACCTCGCCACGATGGCCGCCTTCCTGGCCGAAAGCCCGGGTACGACCCCGATGGTCAAGTCGCGGCTCCCGGCGATGCTCGGTCAGGACGCGACGGTCGGCTTTTCGATCGACGGCGCCCTGAAGGACGCGGCCGTTTTTCTGGGCGAGGGTGCGTCCCACGGGCTGGACCTGCCCGCGATGGCCCAAATGGCTCGGCTGTTCGAACTCGCCCGAGAGGCGGGACTGGGCGACCGTGACGTGGCGGCCGTCGCCCGGTTCGTGCTGGAGGACTGAGGGTGCGCCTCGCCCTCCTCGTGGCGCTGACGATGGTGGCCTTCGCGGCGAATTCACTTCTCAATCGAGCCGCCCTGCTTGATCCCGGCACCGGCCCGGCCGCCTTCGCCGCCCTCCGGATCGTCTCGGGGGCCACCTGTCTTGCGGCGCTCGCGCTCTGGACGACCGGCCTCCCGGTCTTGTCCGGGCGGCGTCGCCTGATCGGCACGGCGTCCTTGTCGGCCTACATGCTGGGCTTCTCCTTCGCCTATACGGCCCTCGCTGCGGGCACCGGGGCGCTGATCCTGTTCGGCGGCGTGCAGATCACCATGTTCGCCGGCGCCCTTGCCCTGGGCGAACGGCCTGCCCCTGCCCGCTGGCTGGGATCCGCTGCGGCACTGACGGGGCTGGCCTGGCTTCTCCTGCCGGGAGCCTCCGGGGCACCGTCCGTCCTGCCCGCACTGTCCATGGCCGTCGCCGCCGTCGGATGGGGCGTCTACTCGCTGAACGGACGCGGCGTCGCCCGTCCCCTGGCCGAGACGGCGGCGAATTTCCTTCTGGCGGCACCTGTGGCGCTTGCCGCCTGGCTGATCGTACTGGATGGGCTGACCGCGAAAGGCGCGGGCCTCGCCGTCCTGTCGGGTGCGGTGACGTCGGGTCTGGGCTATGCCCTCTGGTACACGGTTCTTCCCCGCCTCGACGCCTCGGTCGCCGCGCTGACGCAACTGACGGTGCCGGTTATCGCTCTGCTGGGCGGTGCCGCTCTTCTGGGCGAGGTACCGGACGCGAGGTTGATCGTTGCCAGCGCGGTCGTTCTGGGAGGCGTCGCCTTCGGCGTCCTCGGAGGCCGTCAGCGGACCGCGAGTTCGAGAGGGTCGTAGAAGGCTTCCAGCGCCGCGCCGTCCCAGGCGACCTGCGGCAGGCTGTCCGGCTTGAACCGTCGAGACTTCAATTCCTCCCGCGTCAGCCAAAGGCGCTCGGTCACGACGCCCTCGGGGTCGGTCCAGTCTCCGAACGGATCGCCTGCGATGATGGTGCAGCGGAAGTAGACGTCGACCTGGTGGAATCCGCGGGACGGGTCGTGGAACTCGTTCACCATGACCACGCCTCCCACCTCCACCGTCAGCCCCGTCTCCTCGTGGATTTCCCGCGCGAGGTTCTCGGGCAGCGATGTGCCTCTATCGACACCCCCGCCAGGCGCGCAGAGGAGGTCGCTTTGTCCGTCCGGCCATGCGTTGACGAGAAGCAGCCGGTCGTTATGCAGGATCAGGCCCCGGACGGCGACCCGCGGTGTGGGGTCGTCGAGAAAGCTCACCTGTCGCGGGCCGGGCCGGTGATGCGCGTGACGTGCCCCATCTTCCGCCCCGGCCTGGCCTCGGCCTTGCCGTAGAGATGAAGCCGCGCACCCGCTTCTCCCGCGATGTCCGCGACCGAAGCCACGTCGTCGCCGACCAGGTTCGTCATGACCACGTCGGAATGGCGCATCGGATCGACCAGCGGCCAGCCCGCGACCGCGCGGATGTGCTGCTCGAACTGGTCCACGACCGCGCCCGCTTCGGTCCAGTGGCCCGAGTTATGGACGCGTGGCGCGATCTCGTTCACCACGAGGCCCGCGTCGGTCTCGAAAAGCTCGACCCCCATGACACCGACAAAGTCGAGCGCGACGAGAATGGTTCGCGCGATGGCATAGGCTTCGGCACGGGTGTCGTCGTCGATGGCGGCGGGAACGGTGGTGGTGTGAAGGATGCCGTCCCTGTGGACGTTTTCGCCCGGCTCGAAGCAGACGATCTCTTCGTCGCTTCCGCGCGCCCCTATGACGCTGATCTCGCGCCGGAAGGTGACGAAGCCTTCGAGGACCGCCGGCGCGCCCTGCATCGTCTCGAGGGCGGCGGGTCCGTCGACGTGGCTGTCGATCCGCGCCTGGCCCTTGCCGTCGTAGCCAAGACGCCGTGTCTTCAGGATGGCTGGCAGGCCGACGCTGGCCATCGCCATTGCCAGTTCTCCCGCCGCGTCCGACGCCGAAGGATTGACGGTCGCAAAAGGCGCCACTGTCAGACCGATCTCGGTCAAGAACGTCTTCTCGTCCAGCCGGTCCTGGCTGACCGACAGCGCCTGACGGTTCGGGCGGATGGGAACAAGCGCCTCGATCCGGTCCAGCGCCTCGGCCGGGACGTTCTCGAACTCGTAGGTCACGACGTCGACGCCCGACGCGAAGCGTTCCAGCGCATCGGCGTCGTCGTAGCCGGCGGTGAACGTCAACTCGGCCACCTCGCCTGCGGGCGGCCGCGCTCCTGGTTCGTAGATGTGGACGCGGAAGCCCAGCCGCGCGGCGGCCATCGCCAGCATCCGGCCAAGCTGGCCGCCGCCGAGGATGCCGATCGTCTGGCCGGGGCGAAGGGGGTCAGTCATCCTGCGGCTCCTCCGGGATCGACGCCGACAGCGCGGCACGCCAGTCGTCGATGCGCCGCGCAAGAGTGTCGTCCTCAAGTGCCAGGATCTGCGCTGCCATGAGGCCCGCGTTCATCGCGCCGGCCTCGCCGATGGCCATTGTCGCGACGGGGAAACCGCGGGGCATCTGGAGAATGGAATAAAGGCTGTCGACCCCGTTCAGGGCGCGCGTCTGTACCGGGACGCCGATGACGGGAAGGCGCGTCTTGGACGCGATCATGCCCGGCAGGTGCGCCGCACCGCCCGCGCCGGCGATGATGACCTTCAGTCCGCGCTCGACGGCCGACGTGCCGTAGTCCCACAGCCGATCCGGTGTCCGGTGCGCCGACACGATCCTCGTTTCGTGCGCCACGCCGAACTCGGTCAGTATGGCTGCGGCGGGCTTCAACGTCGGCCAGTCGGATTGGCTGCCCATGATGATCCCGACCGTCGTTGTCATCGCTCTGCCCTTGCCCGTGTCCGACACCCGGCGGACCCTAGCGGCAGCGGGCCGGACCCGCAATCGGTCAGGCGATGATGTCGGGTGTCAGACGATCCTCGAGCTGCGCGATCTTGTCCTTGATGTACAGCTTCTGCTTCTTCAGCCGCCGGATCGTCAGCTGGTCTCCCGCCGTCGCCTCGAGCGCCGAGATGGCGACGTCCAGGTCCCGATGCTCGCGCTTGAACTCTTCGAGCTCGACGCGAAGAACGTCGTCCGTCTCCATCTGCCGGGTTGTCTGTTTGTTCATGCGTCTTATTCCGCTCGAGATGCCTTAAAATAGCGGTAACGGAGTCGTTCCGCCAAGGCCCATTAACCCTTGCGTTACGAATTACGCTCTCCATATCTTGGGGGAAGAAACGCGGTCGCCGTTCGGGGCCGCATCGCATCGTCGCTTGAATGAGGACGACCATGAGCAAACTGACCCTGGGGACACACCCCTTTCTTCTGGGCTTCGATCATCTCGAACGCCTGGTCGAGCGGACCGCCAAGTCCGAGAACGGCTATCCGCCCTACAACATCGAGCAGGTCGGCGAGAATGCCTTCCGCATCACGCTTGCGGTCGCGGGATTCGCTCAGGACGACCTGTCCATCACTATCGAGCACAGGCAGCTCGTGGTGCGCGGAAAGCAGATCGCCGACGATGAGGGCCGCGTCTTTCTGCATCGCGGCATCGCGGCGCGTCAGTTCCAGCGGACCTTTTTGCTGGCCGATGGCGTTGAGGTTTCGGGCGCAGCGACGGCCAATGGTCTCTTGCACATCGACCTTGCTCGGGCCCAGCCCGAAAGCGTCGTGCAGACAATTCGCATCGAGAAGGGGTAAGGGATCATGAATACACCATTCGATTTCAAGGAACACGATATGGAAAGACTGGTCTACGTCCGCCCGGTGGACGTGTCGGACCTGCCCAAGGACATGCAGGGGCAGGCCGAAGGTCGCGACCAGGTCTATGCCGTCCACTCCGCAAACGGCGAGCGTCTGGCTCTCGTGCGGGATCGTAGCCTCGCCTTCATCCTCGCGCGGCAGAACGATCTGGCGCCCGTCAACGTCCACTGACGCAACATTGATCCGGAGGGGCGGCCCTGGTGCCGCCCTTTCCGTTTCCGGTTGACCCCCCTGCCCCGCGTCGGACACGTTTCGACCAAAGCGGCACGGGCGCATGATGGACACCGGAACTCTCACCCCCTCCCACACTCAACCGGGCGCCCCCGATCACCTCGTGCGGCGGGGACCTCGCGCCTTTGCCGGAGTTCATCTCCTGATCGACGTCAGGAACGGACGGGGCTTCGACGACGAGGCCCGCGTGAGGCAGGCGATTGTCGACTGCGTGTCGGCCTGCGGCGCGACGCTGCTCCATCTCCACACGCACCGCTTTTCACCGCATGGAATCACCGGCGTCGCGGTGCTGGCAGAAAGCCATATCGCCGCCCACACCTGGCCCGAGCACGGCTATGCCGCCTTCGACATCTTCATGTGCGGGTCAGGCCGGCCCGAGGAGGCGATAGCCGTTCTCGCGCGCGCATTCGAGACAGAGGACATCGGCGTGCGAGAAGTCCTGCGTGGAGAAGTCACCGTCTGACAAAGAAAAGGGCGCCACGAGGGCGCCCTTTCCGTCAAGCCGTCGGAACGGCTGTTACATCATGCCGCCCATGCCGCCCATGTCGGGCATGCCGCCGCCAGCGGATTCCTTCTGCGGCCGGTCCGCCACCATCGCTTCGGTGGTGATGAGCAGGCCCGCGATGGACGCGGCGTCCTCGAGTGCGGTGCGGACGACCTTCGCGGGGTCGATCACGCCGAACTTGAAGAGGTCGCCATACTCTTCGGTCTGAGCGTTGAAGCCGAAGGACAGGTCCGAGGATTCCCGGATCTTGCCGGCAACGACCGCGCCGTCGACGCCCGCGTTTTCGGCGATCTGACGCAGCGGAGCTTCGAGCGCACGGCGGACGATGGCAATGCCCGCGTCCTGGTCGCTGTTCTCGCCCTTGACGCCATCCAGCTTCTTGCCAGCCTGAACCAGAGCCACGCCGCCGCCGACGACGATGCCTTCCTGGACCGCAGCGCGGGTCGCGTTCAGCGCGTCGTCGACGCGGTCCTTGCGCTCCTTCACCTCGATCTCGGTCATGCCGCCGACGCGGATGACGGCAACGCCGCCCGCCAGCTTCGCAACACGCTCCTGCAGCTTCTCGCGGTCATAGTCCGAGGTGGTTTCCTCGACCTGCTGACGGATCTGCGAGACGCGGGCCTCGATCTCGGCCTTCTCGCCGCCACCGTCGATGATGGTGGTGTCGTCCTTCTTGATCAGGACGCGCTTGGCGGAACCCAGCATGTCGAGCGTGACGCTCTCGAGCTTCATGCCCAGGTCTTCCGAGATCACCTGGCCGCCCGTCAGGATCGCGATGTCCTGAAGCATGGCCTTCCGACGATCGCCGAAGCCCGGCGCCTTGACGGCGGCGATCTTCAGGCCGCCGCGCAGCTTGTTCACGACGAGCGTGGCCAGAGCCTCGCCCTCGACGTCCTCGGCGATGATGAGGAGCGGCTTCTGCGACTGGATGACCGACTCGAGCAGCGGAACCATCGGCTGAAGCGACGACAGCTTCTTCTCGTGGAGAAGGATGAGGCAGTCGTCCAGCTCGGCGGACATCTTCTCGGGGTTGGTCACGAAGTAGGGCGAGAGATAGCCGCGGTCGAACTGCATGCCTTCGACGACCTCGGTCTCGGTCTCGAGGCCCTTGTTCTCTTCGACGGTGATGACGCCGTCGTTGCCGACCTTCTGCATCGCGTCGGCGATCTGGCGGCCGATCTCGCTTTCGCCGTTGGCCGAAATGGTGCCGACCTGCGCGACTTCGGCGCTGTCGGTCACGTCACGGGCAGCGGCCTTAATGGCTGCGACGACCTTCGAGACGGCGAGGTCGATCCCCCGCTTGAGGTCCATCGGGTTCATGCCGGCCGCGACCGACTTCATGCCCTCGGTCACGAGAGCCTGGGCCAGCACGGTGGCGGTGGTGGTGCCGTCGCCGGCTTCGTCATTGGTGCGAGAGGCGACTTCTTTCACCATCTGCGCGCCCATGTTCTCGAACCGGTCTTCCAGTTCGATTTCCTTCGCAACCGTCACACCGTCTTTGGTGATGCGCGGAGCGCCGAAGGATTTCTCAAGCACCACGTTGCGGCCTTTCGGGCCGAGCGTGACTTTTACCGCGTTTGCAAGGGTGTTCACACCCTTCAGCATGCGGTTACGGGCATCGGTATCGAATCTGACGTCCTTAGCAGCCATGTCGCTTGCTCCTGAATTTCTATGTTTGGATCAGATGATGCGGAAAGACCGCTCAGGCGGCTTTCACGGCGGAGGCGGCTTCGAGGATCCCGAGGATGTCGGTTTCCTTCATGATCAGAAGCTCGTCGCCGTCGATGGTGACCTCGGTGCCCGACCATTTGCCGAACAGGATGCGGTCGCCGACCTTGACATCCATCGCGATCCGATCGCCGTCTTCGTCCTTCGAGCCGGCTCCGACCGCAACGACCTCGCCCTCGGCGGGCTTTTCCTTGGCGTTGTCGGGGATGATCAGACCACCCTTGGTCTTCTCGGTGCCCTCGACGCGGCGGACGAGGACGCGATCGTGAAGCGGGGTAAATGCCATTTTGAACGCTCCTTGGTTCAGATTTCTCCCTTTAGCACTCGCCAGGGCAGAGTGCTAACGAGCTGCAGATAGGCAAAGGTTGGCTGCGTGTCAACGGCAAGGATCACATTCCTGCGATGCCTTTTTTATGACAAGGATCGTCGCCAGATAACAGTGGACCAGATTGGAGACAACCGCATGATCCGCGTGCTAGCCGCCGCCCTGTCCGCCCTGACGATGAGCCTCGCACCCGGTCTCGCCGCCGCACAGAGTTGCGGCACCGAAGACCTTATCGCAGGCCTCGACGCCGCGCAGAAGGCCCGGCTCGACGCGCTGGTCGCCGAGCATCCCTTCGCCGAAGGCACGCTTTTCCGCGCCTCGAAGGACGGCAGCGACGTCGTGGTGGTCGGCACCATTCACCTTCCGGATCCTCGTCTCCAACCCCTGGTCGATGCGCTCGAGGCAGAGGTTCGGGCGGCGGACCTTCTGATCCTCGAGGCATCTGCCGAAGACGAGGCAGGGCTCGCCACGCTGGCGGCCACGAAGCCCGAGATGTTTTTTCTGACCGAGGGCCCGACCCTGATCGACATGCTGACCGAAGCCGAGTGGTCGGAAGTCACGGATCGCCTCTCGGCCATTGGCGTCCCCGGGTTCATGGCAGCGAAGTTCCAGCCCTGGTATCTGTCGATGACGCTTGCGGTCCCGCCATGCGCGATGACGCTGCTCCAGCAAGGCCAGGTCGGCCTCGACCGGCAGCTCGAGATCATCGCGACCGACGCGCAGGTGCAGGTCGCGACCCTCGACGACGCCGAGGCGCTTCTGAAACTCTTTTCGGACGAGCCGATGGACGCGCAGCTCGACGGGCTTCGGGTGACGCTTGAAACGCAGGCCGACGGAAACGCGTCGACCTCGACGCTGATCGAGGCCTACTTCGACGGTCGCGTCCGCGAGGCCTGGGAATTCGGACGCATCCAGATCGAGGATGCGGGCGTGGAAAACGGCGCCGAGATGTTCGAGGAGGTCAACCAGTCGCTCCTCGTCGGCCGCAACCAGTCCTGGGAGCCGCTGATCGTCGACATGGTCGACGGCAAGAACGCCGTGATCGCCGTCGGCGCGGCACACCTGTCGGGCGAATCCGGCGTGTTGAGATCGCTGGAGCGCGCGGGCTACGACATCGCCCCGTTCTGACCGGCGGCGGCACGCCTCTTGGCCAGTTGCTCGCGGTGAAGCATGTAGAGCCCCGTCCCTATGATTATGGCCGTGCCGACCCAGGTCCATCCGTCGGGAAACTGCCCGAAGACGAGATAGCCGTACATCGTGCCCCAGATGATCAGCGAATACTGAACCGGCGCCACGACCACCGCGAGAGCGATCTCGAGCGACTTTATCACGCAAAGTTCCGCCAGGGCCGCGAGAACCGCGATACTGACGCAGAGCGCGATCTCGAGGCCGGTCTCCGGCCAGCGCCAGATGAACGGCAGGGGTATGGTCAGGACGGCGCTTCCGACAAAGGCGGTATAGGCGATGGTCGTCGCGGTCTTGTCGGTGCGCGACAAGGCCCGGGAGATGATCTGCCGGACCGAGAACAACGTCGCCGCGACGATCACCAGAAGGGCAGCCGGATGCATGACGCCAAAGCCGGGGCGGATGACGACGAGGGTCCCGAGAAAGCCCGCCCCGACCGCGATCCACCGCCGCATCCCCACAGGCTCGCGCAGCAGGAACGCGGCCATGATCGTCACGATGAAGGGCGCCACGAAGCTGATCGCCACGGCATCGGCGAGTGGAATGTAACTCACCGCGAAGATGAAGATCGTCGCGGACGCCGCCGCGCAAGCCCCGCGCGCGATCTGCATCCCGGGGCTCGTCGTCGCCAGAAGCTGCGGTCCCTTCAGAACGATCAGAACCAACGCCGCGATCAGCAGTCCGAGTTGCCGGATCCAGACGATCTGGACCGGATGCATGGTCTCGGTGAGGAACTTGGCCTGCGTGTCGACGGCCGAGAAGAGGAACATGCCGGCCGCCATGAGCGCGAGGCCGCGTCCGTTTCTCAGCGCAACAGGGTCCGCCGTCGAGACCGGCGCCATGGGGGCGTTGGTGACCAGGGTCTTGCTCCTAGTGGGAAAGCCCGCCCATAGACACCGGATCCCGACAGGGGCGCAAGGCCCGCGCGGGCCCTTCCGGCTTGACAGCGGGACACGGCGCGCCTATCCCCCGCCCGACCTCCGGGAGAGACAGTCCTCCCGGTCCCGTGCTCCGCATGGGATCGCCCCCCACCAGCGCGTCGCGCCCGTGGGGGCGTTTGGCGTTTTGGCGGTCCGGACCTATCTCCGGGCCAGGGATCAACGAGGCAGAGGAGCCGAGCGATGTTCGAGAACCTGTCAGATCGCCTTTCAGGCGTCTTCGACCGGCTGACCAAACAGGGCGCGCTGTCCGACGACGACGTGAAGGCCGCACTTCGCGAGGTCCGCGTGGCGCTGCTCGAGGCCGACGTCTCGCTGCCCGTCGCCCGCGATTTCGTGGCCGCCGTGCAGGAAAAGGCGACCGGGCAGTCCGTCACCCGTTCCGTCACGCCGGGCCAGCAGGTCGTCAAGATCGTCCACGACGAACTGGTCCATATCCTCAAGGGCGACACCGACCCCGGCGTCCTCAAGATCGACAACCCGCCCGCCCCGATCCTGATGGTCGGCCTCCAGGGCTCGGGCAAGACGACGACGACGGCGAAGCTCGCCAAGCGGCTCAAGGACCGTGAGGGCAAGCGCGTCCTCATGGCCTCGCTCGACACCAACCGCCCCGCCGCGATGGAACAGCTTGCCATCCTCGGCGCGCAGATCGGCGTCGATACCCTCCCCATCGTCAAGGGCGAGGACCCGGTCCAGATCGCCCGCCGCGCCAAGACGCAGGCGTCGCTCGGCGGCTACGACGTCTACATGCTCGACACCGCGGGTCGGCTGCACATCGACGAGGAACTTATCGCCCAGGCCGCCGCCGTCCGCGACGTGGCCAACCCGCGCGAGACACTTCTCGTCGTCGACGGACTGACCGGCCAGGACGCGGTCAACGTCGCGACCGAATTCGACGACAAGATCGGCGTGACCGGCGTCGTGTTGACCCGGATGGACGGCGACGGGCGCGGCGGCGCGGCGCTGTCGATGCGCGCCATCACCGGCAAACCCATCCGCTTCGTCGGTCTGGGCGAGAAGATGGACGCCATCGAGACCTTCGAGCCCGAGCGCATCGCAGGCCGAATCCTCGGCATGGGCGACATCGTGGCCCTGGTCGAAAAGGCGCAGGAGACCTTCGAGGCCGAGCAGGCCGAGCGCATGATGAAGCGGTTCCAGAAGGGCCTCTTCAACATGAACGACCTGAAGGGTCAGCTCGACCAGATGCTGAAGATGGGCGGCATGGAGGGCATCATGGGAATGCTCCCCGGCATGGGCAAGATGAAGGCCCAGATGAACGAGTCCGGGTTCGACGACAAGATCCTGCGCCAGCAGATCGCCCTGATCGACTCGATGACCAAGAAGGAACGCGCCAACCCCCAGATCCTCCAGGCCAGCCGCAAGAAGCGGATCGCTGCCGGTGCCGGTATGGACGTCGCTGACCTGAACAAGCTTCTCAAGATGCACCGCCAGATGGCGGACATGATGAAGAAGGTCGGCAAGATGGGGAAGAAGGGCATGATGCGCCAACTCGGCGGCCTCATGGGCAAGGGCGGCGCAGGTGGCGGCGGCGGGATGCCGAGCCAGGCCGAGATCGAAGCGGCGCAGAAGCAGCTTGGTGGGATGCCCGGCGGCTTTCCCGGCCTCGGCGGCGGCGCGCAACTGCCTCCTGGCCTCGCAGGGTTCGGGAAGAAGAAGTGACCCCGCACCTGGCCGATACCCCTGTCCTCGAGACCGAGCGCCTGACGCTTCGTGCGCCTGTTCTGGCGGACGCCGACAACTTCGTCGCGTTCTACGGGTCCGAGCGCTCGACCCATGTGGGCGGTCCCTTGACGCCACGGGCGGCCTGGAACTTCTTCGCCACCGAACTTGGCCACTGGGCCCTCCGCGGCTTCGGCATGTTTTCGGCCGTTCCGAAGGGCAGCGAGACGGCGATAGCGATGGTCGGGCATTGGCAGCCCGTCGACTGGCCGGAACGCGAGGTCGGTTGGCTGGTTCTGGATCCGGACTGCGAGGGAAAGGGCATCGCGCACGAGGCCGCTCGGGCCTGCGTCGATCACGCCTATCGCGTCCTCGGCTGGGACACGGTCGTCAGCTACATCGACCCGCGCAATGCGCGATCCATCGCCCTGGCCCGGCGGCTGGGTGCGCAGCGCGACGACGACGCCACACCGCCCATGCGCCGCGAGGCCGATTTGCCCGCCGCGCTGGTGTTCCGTCATCCTGTTCCGGGTGCGGCATGAGCGTCGGCTTCCACATTCCCGAACTCGAAACCGAGCGTCTGCGTCTGCGGCTGCCGAAGGCGTCCGATCTCGACGCACATCTGGCCTTCCGTGCGTCCGACGGGGCGCGCATCGTCGGCGGTCCGTTCGACGCGGTCTCCAGCTTCCATCACCTCGAAAGCGTCGTCGGCCAGTGGCACCTGCGCGGCTACGGCCGCTGGATGGTCGCCGACCGCGCGACGGACGAGCCTTTCGGCATCGTCGGTCTCTATCATCCGCTCGACTGGCCCGAGCCTGAGATCGGCTGGACGGTCTACGAGGCTGCGGAAGGCCGCGGCATCGCGCGCGAAGCGGCCGAGGCGTCTCGCAGCTTTGCCTACGATGTGCTCGGCTGGACGCGTGTCGTCAGCCTGATCCGCCCCGACAACCTCAGGTCGGCCCGTCTGGCCGAACGAATGGGCTGTCGCAAGGACGGCACCCACGACCACGCGGAGTATGGGGTTCTCGACATCTGGGTCCATCTTGCTCCTGACGAGATCGGCTCCGGAAAGGGAGCGGCAGCATGACGGCCCGCCACCTCTCCGCCACCCCCGGCCCCGCCGAGGCGATCGCCGCGACGTTCGCGGCCTGCGTGCCGCACCTCGAGACCGAGCGGACACGCCTCCGCGCCCCGCGCCTCGAAGACTTCGACGCCTACCTCCGGATCGTGGGCTCCGAACGCGGCCGCCACATCGGCGGGCCGATGGACGACGAAGCCGCGTGGTTCGACTTCATATCGCTCTCGTCCTCCTGGATGCTCCACGGACACGGAGGCTGGTCGGTCGAGGAGCGCGCAACAGGCGACCTTCTGGGCTTCGTCCTCCTTGGCCTCGAACCCGGCGACCGGGACGTCGAACTCGGGTTCCTGTTCCTCGCGACCGCCGAGGGGCAGGGCTACGCCTTCGAGGCCGCCGTCGCCGTCCGGGACTGGGCCTTCCGCGAGCTTCGCCTCGCCTCGCTCGACAGCTACATCGCCACGACGAACGCTCGCTCGCTGGCCCTGGCGCGGCGCCTCGGCGCCGCCGACGAGACGCCCGCGGACTGGGACGACGCCGATGTCCGCGTCTTCCGTCACCGGAACCCCGGGGCGCGGACATGACCGAAATCCGCACCGACGCGATACCGACGCAATACCGACGTGATACCGACGGCCGTTTTCGCCCTTCGAGGACCCTTCCATGACCGACAACGCCACCCGCGCCGCCGAACTCCTGTCCGGCCACCGCGCCAGCATCGACCGGCTGGACGCGATCCTCGTCTACACGCTGGCCGAGCGCTTCAAGCACACGCAGGCGGTCGGACGGCTGAAGGCCGAGCACAAGCTGCCGGCCGCCGACAAGAACCGCGAAGCCCAGCAGATCGAACGTCTCGAGTGGCTCTCGAAGGAAGCGGACCTCGACCCGGAATTCGCCAAGAAATTCCTGAACTTCGTCATTCAGGAAGTCATCCAGCATCACCTTCAACATCAGAAATAGAAGAAGAGGAACACAGACCATGGCCATGAAAATACGCCTTGCCCGCGGCGGCTCGAAGAAGCGCCCGTTCTACCGCATCGTCGCCACCGACAGCCGGATGCCGCGCGACGGCCGCTTCCTCGAGAAGCTCGGCACCTACAACCCGCTCCTCCCGAAGGACTCCGAGGACCGCATCAAGATGGACGTCGAGCGCGTGAAGCATTGGCTGAGCGAAGGCGCCCAGCCGACCGATCGCGTCGCACGCTTCCTGGAAGCCGCTGGCGTTATTGAGAAAAAGACCCGCAGCAACCCCGACAAGGCGAAGCCGGGCAAGAAGGCGCAGGAGCGCGCCGACGAGCGAGCCAGCAAGGCCGCAGCCGCCGCCGAGGCATCCGCTGCCCCGGCAGAAGAAGCCGCAGCCGAGGAGACGGCGGAGTAATCCGCTCCCTTCGATGGCAGGCAATCTCATCCTTGGCTTCCGTGGCGGACGGGCGGCGGTCGCCCGCCCGTCGCGCCTTGCCCTTGGGACATTGACGCCCGACGAAGGGCGCGAGGCCACGAGATGAGCGAGACGGTTTGCGTGGGCGCGATAGCCGGCTCCTTCGGCGTTCGCGGCGAGGTGAGGCTCAAGAGCTTCTGCGCCGAGCCCGAGGCTATCGCGACCTATGGACCGCTGTCGTCCGAGGACGGCAAAGCGTCCTGGGCTGTCACCCTCGCCCGTCCCGTGAAGGGTGGCTTCGCGGCCAGGCTGACCGGCGTGACGACGAAAGAGGCGGCAGACACCCTGCGCGGTGTCCGTCTCTACGCCCCCCGAGACAGGCTTCCCGCCCTGCCGGACGACGAATTCTACCACGCCGACCTCATCGACCTTGCCGTGTTCGACACGGGCGGAGTCGAAATCGGCCGCGTGCGCGCCGTTCTGAACCACGGCGCGGGCGACCTTCTTGAGATCCAGGTACCCGGACAGAAGGCGCCCGTTCTTCTGCCGTTCACGCGCGAGGTGGTGCCGACCGTCGATCTGGGCGCCGGACGGCTGGTGGCCGATCCTCCGGAAGGCCTCATGGAATAGCGTTTGCCCCACTCGACTGCCTCAACGCCGGGCTTTTCAATCGAAATTCCCCGTTCTAGGCTGCCTGCCAGGACATGTGGTCCAACAGGGAGTTAACAATATGAAAAAGTTTCTTCTGGCTACGGCGGCGACAGCGCTCTGCGCGGGCGCGGCCCAGGCCGAGGACATAAAGCTGGGTATCATCCTCGGCTTCACGGGCCCGCTCGAATCCATCACGCCCGACATGGCGTCCGGCGCGGAACTTGCGATGAAGGAAGTGACTGACTCGGGCGCGCTGCTCGACGGGTCCACCGTTACGCCCATCCGCGCGGACTCGACCTGCATCGACGCCGCCGCCGCGACGTCCGCGGCCGAGCGGCTGATCACGTCGGACCGGGTCAGTGCGCTCGTCGGCGCAGACTGCTCCGGCGTCACCGGCGCGATCCTGTCGAACGTGGCCGTGCCGAACGGGATCGTGATGATCTCGCCCTCCGCTACCTCGCCGGGCCTCTCCACCGCCGAAGACAACGACCTGTTCTTCCGCACGGCGCCGTCCGATGCACGCCAGGGCCAGGTCATCAGCGACATTCTCACCGACCTCGGCTACAAGAGCGCTGCGGTGTCCTACGTCAACAACGACTACGGCAAGGGTCTGGCGGATGCTTTCGAGGCGTCCTTCAAGGAGGCTGGCGGCGAGATCACGATCAACGCCGCGCACGAGGACCAGAAGGCGGACTATGCGGCCGAGGTCGGCGCCCTTGCGGCTGCCGGCGGTGACATCCTCGTCGTCGCGGGCTATGTCGACGGCGGCGGTTCGGGCGTCACTCGCGCGGCCATCGACGCCGGCGCGTTCGACGTCTTCCACTTCCCGGACGGGATGACGGGTCAGGCTCTGGTCGACCGCTTCGGCGCCGAGCTCGACGGTTCGACCGCCGACGTTCCGGGCACCGACAGCCCCGGCTCGCAGATGTACATCGACATGGTCGGCGACAGCTTCAACCCGACCGGTCCGTTCTCGCCCGAAAGCTATGACGCGGCAGCACTCATCATGCTGGCGATGCAGGCCGCCGGGTCGTCGAACTCGGCCGACCTCAAGGCAAAGGTGATGGACGTCGCGAACGCTCCCGGAGAAGAGATCTTTCCGGGCGAACTTGCGAAGGGTCTTCAGATCCTCGCAGAGGGTGGCGACATCGATTACGTCGGGGCCTCTGCCGTCGAGCTGATCGGTCCGGGCGAAAGCGCCGGCAACTATCGCGAGATCAAGTACGAAGGCGGCAAGGAAGTCACCGCCCAGTATCGCTGACAACACGATCCGGCCCGGGGCAACGACCCCGGGCCGGGCACCATCGGGGCAGGACATGGGACGGGGATGATCCGGGTCGAGAACCTCCACAAGCACTTCGGCGGCTTCCATGCCGTGGACGGCGCGTCTCTGGAGATCGCACAGGGGTCCATCACCGGCCTGATCGGTCCGAACGGCGCGGGCAAGACCACCCTCTTCAATGTCATCGCGGGGCGGCTTCCGCCCACATCGGGGCGCGTCTTCATGGCAGGCGAGGACATCACCGGTCTGCCGCCGCACGATCTCTTTCATCGCGGACTTTTGCGCACCTTCCAGATCGCACACGAATTCTCGTCCATGACCGTCCGCGAGAATCTGATGATGGTTCCCGGGGGCCAGTCCGGCGAGACGATCTGGAACGCCTGGATCGGACGCCAACGCATCCTCGAGGAAGAGCGCGAACTACAGGCCAAGGCCGACGAGGTGCTGGAATTTCTGACCATCGACCATCTGAAGGACGAGAAGGCCGGCAACCTGTCCGGCGGACAGAAGAAGCTTCTGGAGCTTGGTCGGACCATGATGGTCGACGCGAAGATCGTCTTCCTCGACGAGGTCGGCGCAGGCGTGAACCGGACGCTTCTGAATACCATCGGCGACGCCATCGTGCGGCTGAATCGCGAGCGCGGATACACATTCTGCGTGATCGAACACGACATGGATTTCATCGCGCGCCTCTGCGATCCGGTCATTGTGATGGCCGAAGGTCGCGTCCTGGCGGAAGGCACCATCGACCAGATCAAGTCCAATGAGCAGGTCATCGAGGCCTATCTTGGCACCGGACTGAAGAACAAGGACGCGGCCGGGGTGTCCGCGTGACGGTCGCACGGGATCTTTTCCTGGTCTGGCACGGTGCAAATGCTGTCGACGTGACGCTCGACGAGCCGAACCATTCGCTCAAGCCCAATCTTCTCCTCATCCGAACGACGCGCACGCGCTCGAAGCTCTACCACTCGATCAAGCGACAGTTGCCGGACGGGACGGCTCTTCTGGTGGCACCGCTTGCGGATGCGCCGAAGTTCAAGGGCATGGCGCCGGGATCGCTCACATGGCTGGAGCGCGGCGCATGAGCCTCCCCTTCCTGATCGGAGAGCAGATGACGGGAGGGTATGGCCGGGGCGCCGACATCCTGCACGTCTGCACCATCGCCGTCGACGAGGGTCAGATCGCTGTGATCGTGGGACCGAACGGTGCCGGCAAGTCGACGGCGATGAAGGCGGTCTTCGGGATGCTGAACCTGCGCGAAGGCTCGGTGCGGCTGGATGGCGAGGACATAACTCATCTCAGCCCGCAGGACCGGGTCGCGAAAGGCATGGCCTTCGTGCCGCAGACGTCGAACATCTTCACGTCGATGACGGTCGAGGAGAACCTCGAGATGGGCGCCTTCCTTCGGCGCGATGATATTCGGGGCACGATGGCTCAGGTCTATGACCTGTTTCCGATCCTGAAGGAAAAGCGGCGTCAGGCGGCGGGAGAGCTTTCCGGCGGTCAGCGTCAGCAGGTCGCTGTCGGACGCGCGCTGATGACGCGTCCTCGTGTCCTGATGCTGGACGAACCGACGGCAGGGGTAAGCCCGATCGTCATGGACGAATTATTCGACCGCATCATCGAAGTGGCGCGGAGCGGGATCTCGATCCTCATGGTCGAGCAGAACGCGCGCCAGGCGCTCGCCATCGCGGACAAGGGATATGTGCTGGTGCAGGGGGCGAATGCCTTCACCGACACCGGCAAGGCACTTCTGGCGGACCCCGAGGTCCGCCAGTCGTTCCTGGGCGGCTGACGCCCGGGAGTCAGGGAGACCCGGGAGAACCCGGGCACGTCGAGCACCGGACCGGACCCAAAAGTGGCCGGCCGGACAATTGGGACCGCGGCACGGGACGGCCGCGCAAATTGGGAGTACGGACAATGCTGAATGCATTGGTTCTTATGCTTTTGACAGGGCCCTTACAGGCGGGGCAACCGGAGGCAATACAGTGCGAGTTTCCGGGCAATACCGATACCGAACAGGCAATCCTGGTCAGCGTGGCGCCACAGCCCTCGCTGCGGGATCGCCCCGGACTTTTCCGGGTGCAGATGGAGATGAACGGCGTCTATACGATGGCCGCCTCGGTCCAGCCGATCAGCGGTACCGACGAACGGGACGTGATGATCCGAACCAGTACCGGCGGTTCGACTCTTGCGATCGGATTGAGGGACGACGGGCGCGCAGCCCTGAGCCTGAAGGCATCGAGTGGCGATGCCACTCGGACGGGTGACTGCCGGGGCTATGACCGCTATCTGCGGAGATGGCTGAGGCTCTGACCGCGACAGGACGACAAGCGCGGGCCGGACCCGCGGACGAGGAGTGACATGGACCTGCTGAACGCGCTCGTCGCGCTTCTGAACTTCGTCATTGTGCCTGCCGTGGCCTACGGCAGCCAGCTTGCGCTCGGCGCCCTCGGGGTTACGCTGATCTATGGCATCCTGAGGTTCTCGAACTTTGCGCACGGCGACACCATGGCGTTCGGCGCCATGGCGACCATCCTCGTGACATGGTGGCTTCAGGGCCTGGGCGTATCGCTCGGGCCCCTGCCGACGGCCCTCCTGGCCCTGCCCTTCGGGATCGCGTTTACCGCGCTTCTGGTCCTGGTCACGGATCGACTGGTCTACAGGTTCTACAGGGAGCAAAAGGCGGCGCCCGTCATCCTCGTTATCGTCAGCATGGGCGTCATGTTCATCACGAACGGCCTCGTGCGCTTCATCATCGGCGTCGACGACCAACAGTTCGACGATGGCGCCCGCTTCCTCATCTCGGCCCGTGACTTCAAGGAGATGACAGGGCTACAGGAAGGTCTGGCGGTCAAGTCGACCGCGATGCTGACCGTCGTCGTCGCCATCATCGTGGTCGTCGCGCTGTTCTGGTTCCTGAACCGGACGCGGACCGGCAAGTCCATGCGTGCATTCTCCGACAACGAGGATCTCGCACTTCTGTCAGGTATCGACCCCGAGCGCGTCGTGAGAATCACCTGGATCATCGTCGCGGCGCTGGCCACTATCGCCGGCGCTCTCTACGGCCTCGACAAGGGCTTCAAGCCCTTCACCTATTTCCAGCTCTTGCTACCGATCTTCGCCGCCGCCATCGTGGGCGGCCTCGGCAGTCCTCTGGGAGCCATTGCCGGCGGGTTCGTCATCGCCTTTTCGGAAGTTACGATCACCTACGCCTGGAAGAAGGTCGTGGGGTACGTCGTGCCGTGGTGGGAGCCTGAAGGCCTCGTTCAACTGCTCTCGACGGACTACAAGTTCGCGGTGTCGTTTGCGATCCTCGTGATCGTGCTGCTGTTCCGCCCGACGGGTCTCTTCAAGGGGAAATCGGTATGAGCCTGACATCCCGCGATGCTCTTCTCTTCCTCGGCGTCTTCATCCTGATCGCGGCGACGGGAGTCACGCAAAGCTGGAACGTCGCGCTCGGCATCCTGAACATGGGCCTCGTCTCGGCGATCATGGCGCTTGGGGTCAACATGCAGTGGGGGTACGCCGGCCTCTTCAACGTCGGCATAATGGGCTTCGTGGCCTTGGGCGGGCTCGGCGCGGTTGTGGTGTCCATGCCCCCGGTCAACGAGGCCTGGGCGGCTGGAGGACTGCGGATCGTGGGAGGCCTCGCCCTCGGGCTTGCCACCATCGTCGCGGCGGCGCTCGCCTGGAAGAGATTGCCGGCAGGCGCGCTCCGCGCGCTGGTCATGGTCGCGATCCTGATTGCGGGCTTTTTCGTCTTCCGCGAGGTCTTCGACCCCGGCGTGGCGGCGGTCGAGTCGGTGAACCCGGCGTCGACCGGCTATCTGGGTGGGCTCGGGCTGCCTGTGCTGTTGGCCTGGCCTGTCGGCGCCCTGCTGGCTGCGGGTGCGGCCTGGGCCGTGGGCAAGACCGCGCTCGGCCTACGGTCGGACTACCTCGCCATCGCGACGCTCGGCATCGCCGAGATCATCATCGCGATGATGAAGAACGAAGACTGGCTGGCCCGCGGCGTGAAGAACGTCATCGGCATCCCTCGTCCCGTGCCCTACGAGATCAACCTTCAGCAGGATCCGTCCTTCGTCGAGAGGGTCAACGCCTGGGGCTTCGACCCGGTCACCGCCTCCTCGATCATGGTCAAGCTCCTCTATATGAGCCTCTTCCTTTCCGTCCTCCTGTTCCTCCTTTGGCTCGCACAGTCCGCGCTCCATTCGCCCTGGGGCCGGATGATGCGGGCGATCCGCGACAACGAGGTCGCGGCCGAGGCTATGGGCAAGGACGTCACTGCACGGCACCTGCAGGTCTTCGTCCTTGGTTCGGCGGTCTGCGGGCTTGCCGGCGCAATGATGGCGACGCTCGACGGCCAGCTGACACCCGGCACCTACCAACCCCTGCGCTTCACCTTCCTGATCTGGGTGATGGTCATCGTGGGCGGATCGGGCAACAACTTCGGCGCGGTCCTGGGCGGGCTTCTGATCTGGTATCTGTGGATCATGGTCGAACCCTTCGGCCTGATCCTCCTACAGGGTGTGACGGCGGGGATGGCCGACGGGTCGCCGCTCAAGGCGCATCTGATCGACAGCGCGGCGCACATGCGGCTTCTGACCATGGGCATCATCCTTCTGCTGGTCCTTCGGTTCAGTCCACGCGGCCTGATCCCGGAACGGTGAGCCCTCTCGTCGTCATACCTGCCGCGGGCGCCTCGGCACGGATGCGGGGCGGTGACAAGCTTCTGGAAACGATCGAGGGCGAGGCGCTGCTTCGCCGGCAGGCGGTTGCAGCGACGGCGACGGGATGCGCCGTGGCCGTGACGCTGCCGCCCGGCCCGTCGGCCCGCCGCGCCTGTCTTGGGGACGTCCCGGTGGCGATCGTCGATGTGCCCGACCACAAGGAAGGGATGTCTGCTTCGCTTCGGCGGGCGGCGGGGCTTCTCGTGGACGGACAGGCGCTGGCGGTGCTTCTACCTGACGTGCCAGGGATCGGCGCGGGAGAGCTGATCGAGGTTCTCCAACGCTTCAGGTCCTTCGACGGGGACCGCGTCGTTCGGGGCGGCACGGTTCTCGACGCTCGGCCGGGCACGCCTCTCTTCCTGCCGCACCGTGTCGCACGTCGGTTTCTTGACCTCGCGGGAGACGACGGAGGTCGCCAAGCGCTGGCGGGCGAGGCGGTTGAGTTCGTCCGCTTTCCCGACGACCGGGCCGTGCGCGATCTCGACACGCCAGAGGACTGGGCGGCGTGGCGTGCAGAGACAGGGATTGCCGAATGACGCCGAAGCACGCTTGCCTCGGTGCCGCCTTCGCGCCAAACCCGCGCACATGATGGGCGGCGAAATTCTTTGCATCGGTTCGGTCCTCTGGGACGTGATCGGACGATCCGGCGCCGTGATGCGGCTGGGCTCGGACGTTCCCGGCAGGATCACGCGGTTGCCGGGCGGCGTCGCGATGAACGTGGCGATGACGCTGCGCAGGTTCGGGATGCGGCCCCTGCTCCTGACTGCCGTCGGACGCGACGAAGCGGGGGACGAGTTGGTCGCCGCAGCCGAACGGCTGGGACTGGTGACGGACCACCTCTATCGCTCGGAGGATCTGCCCACGGACATCTACATGGCCGTCGAGGGCGCGAACGGCCTGATTGCGGCGATTGCGGACGCTCACTCGCTTGAGGCTGCCGGAGACAAGATCTTGCGCCCGCTTTCGGACGGACGACTGGGTTCGGCAGCAGAGCCATATACCGGACCGGTGGCGCTGGACGGCAACTTGACCGAGGCTCTACTGGCCGAGATTGCGGAAAGCCCCCTTTTCGCCCGTTGCGACCTGCGCGTCGCTCCCGCATCGCCCGGCAAGGCTGAACGGTTGCTGCCGCTTCTGCCGGTGCCGGCGGTGACGCTCTACGTCAATCTCGAGGAGGCGGGCCTTCTCTGTCACCGAAGCTTCGAGGACGCGCCCTCGGCGGCTTCAGGGCTTCTCGACAGGGGCGCGGCGCGGGCTCTGGTGACGGATGGAGGGCGCACCGCCGCGCTTGCCACATCCGACAGCGTTCTGACCGCGGAACCTCCGCAGGTCCTCGTCACGCGCGTGACGGGCGCCGGCGATACATTCATGGCCGCTCATATCGCCGCCGAGGCACGCGGTGAAACGGGAGAGACCGCGCTTGCCACGGCTCTGGCCGCCGCGGCCGCGCATGTCGCCGGAGATGTTGCCACATGACCGATTTCCTGGATATCGATCCCGAGGTTGCGCAAGCGCTGAAGGACAAACGACCGGTCGTCGCTCTCGAATCGACCATAATCACGCACGGAATGCCTTTCCCCCGCAACGTCGAGACCGCGCGCGCTGTAGAGACCGCTGTCCGGGATGCAGGGGCGGTGCCTGCCACGATCGCCATTCTCGACGGCGTTCTGAAGGTGGGTCTGGGTGACACCGATCTCGACCGCCTTGCGCAAGAGAAAGACGTGGCGAAGCTGTCCCGGGCGGACCTTGCCGCAGGTGTTGCCTCAGGGCGTCCCGGCGCCACGACGGTCGCCGCCACGATGATCGCGGCTCATCTTGCAGGCATCGAGGTTTTTGCGACGGGCGGTATCGGCGGTGTCCACATGGGCGCCGAGACGACGTTCGACATCTCGGCCGACTTGCGCGAACTGTCGATGACCCCCGTCGCGGTGATTGCCGCAGGTGCGAAGGCGATCCTCGACATCCCGAAGACGCTGGAGGTGCTCGAAACGCTCGGCGTCCCGGTCATCACCCTGGGCCAGGACGACTTTCCCGCCTTCTGGTCGCGCTCTTCAGGTCTGCCTTCGCCTTTGAGAATGGAGTCGGCCTTGGACGTCGCGCGGGCCATCGTCGCCCGTCGAACTCTCGGTTTGGCCGGCGGTCACCTGATCGCCAACCCCATCCCCGTCGATGCCGAGATCGCCGCCGCCGATCTGCAGCCGGTCATCGCGCAGGCAATGCGGGAAGCCGGCGACCGAAGGATTTCCGCGAAGGCGGTCACGCCCTTTCTCCTGCAGCGCATCTTCGAACTGACATCCGGCCGTTCGCTCGACGCGAACATTGCGCTTGTGCTGAACAACGCACGCTGCGCCGCCCGGATCGCTGCCGAGCTTGTCCGGCTCGACAGAAACGAAGGATTTCGACACTAGCCGTTGTGACAGACTGCGTCGCCGCCTAGGGTGGCCCGTACCATCTTGGACCGAGGCATGAGCAAGGGATTCGACGACGAGGTGACGCGCCGGCGCCGCACCATCTTCGGATGGCTGAGGAATTCGTTCCTCACGGGACTCGTCGTGATCGCTCCGATCGGTCTGACGCTCTGGCTGATCTGGACCATGGCGGGTTGGGTCGACAGTTGGGTCCTTCCCTTCGTTCCCGTCTGGCTGCGGCCGGACCAGTACGTCGGCCTGAACATCCGGGGCGTCGGAGTCTTCGTCTTCCTCATCTTCACGATCGTGATCGGGTGGATGGCGAAGGGCATCATCGGCAAGTCTCTCATCAGGTGGGCCGAAAGCCTGGTCCAGAACCTTCCCGTCGTGCGATCGGTCTACAAGGGTCTCAAGCAGATCGCCGAAACCGTCTTCGCCCAGTCCGAGACGTCGTTCGACAAGTGCTGCCTCGTGGAGTATCCGCGCCCGGGCATCTGGGCCATCGGCTTCATCTCCACCTCGGCAAAAGGCGAGATCCTGCGCCGACTGCCCAGTGAAGACGACGTGGCGACCGTCTTTCTGCCGACCACGCCAAACCCGACCTCGGGCTTCCTTCTCTTCGTGCCGCGGCGCGATCTGATCGAGCTCGACATGACGGTCGAGGATGCAGCGAAGCTCGTGATTTCCGCCGGTCTCGTCTACCCGGACAGCACCCTATCGAGGCCCACTCCGATCGGTGAAGTCCGACCGCCGGCGGCGCGCGCCGGGTCGTCCTGACCCATACCGAAGCATTCTTGCCGCATGTCGTAGCGGAAATGCCACGCTCCCCCGAGGTCTTGTAGCGCCAGCAGGAAACCGCTCTATACTTGCGCTTGGGGGCTGCTCATCCGCATTGTCATTCGATTGGCGTGCAGGCGCAGTCCTGTCCGGCAGCGCCTTGGCCTGTCACGCGATGCCGAAGCACCGGCTGCCCCGTCGGAGGCTTCAGGAAGCGCCCGTCTCAAGGGGCGAGCGTCGGTATGGGGTAACATGTCCGATCGGTCAAAGAAGGCCGGCGGCGTAGCAAAGAGAGACGGTAAAGTGAAATTCAAGTCCACAGCCCTGATCGTAGCCATGTGCTTCTCGGTCGCCGCGGCACCGGTCTTCGCTGGCGGAATGGCGGAGCCCGTGATGGAACCCGAAGTGATCGCCGAAGAATCGTCTTCTTCCGGCGGTTTCATCATTCCACTCCTGCTGCTTGCCATCATCGTCGCGATCGCGACGGCCGATGACGGCGGCACGTCTGGCGAAGTGTTCTGAGCGAAGGTCGATACCTCGCTCGCGGACGGCGGCCCCACACGGGCCGCCGTTTTTGTTTCCGGCTACTGGGAGGTCCAGCCGCCGTCAGCGGAGATCGTCGTTCCCGTCACCTGCGCTGCCGCATCCGAGCAGAGGAACAGCGCGATCCCCGCGATCTGCTCGACTGTCACGAATTCCTTCGAAGGCTGCTTGAGCAGGATAACCTTCTCGATCGCCTCATCTTCGCTGATCCCATACTCGCGAGCCGTGTCCGGGATCTGCGCTTCGACGAGGGGTGTCAGGACGTAGCCGGGACATATGGCGTTTGCCGTGATCGCCTCGCGAGCCGTTTCCAGCGCCACCACCTTCGTCATACCCACCACGCCATGCTTGGCTGTGACGTATGCCGATTTGAACGGGCTCGCCCTCAGGCCATGAGCCGAAGCCACGTTGACGACCCGGCCCCATCCCGCCTTGCGCATCAGGGGAAGGGCCGCAGCCGTGGTGTGGAAGGCCGAGTTCATGTTGATCGCAATGACCCGGTTCCAGGCATCCACTGGAAACTCATCTATCGGAGAGACGACCTGAATGCCGGCGTTGTTCACTAGGATGTCGCATGCGCCCGACTGGCGGATCAGATCGCGGCAGGCCTGGCCGTCCGCCATGTCGGCGGCGATGTACCGGACCTCGACGCCGTGGTCCCTCGAGATTTCGGCGGCCAGCGCATGATCCTCATCCCGGTCGGTGAAAGAGTTCAGAACGACGCTCGCCCCTTGTTCCGCAAGGGCCCGAGCAATGCCGAGGCCGATGCCGGAGTTGGAACCCGTGATGACGGCGGTCTTGCCGGACAACGACATTGGACGATCCTTTCGCTTGTGCAGAAATCATAATGCACGCGCAAGATAACGCCACGCCGTTTGGAGGCCAGCGACAATCTCAGCCGCCGAGCGCGCTCTCGATGGCGGTGGTGATCGCGCGAGAGCCGGGCTTCTCGATCGATCCCCAGGTGCCCAGTATTCTGCCGTCGGGACCAACAAGCACCTTGTTGAAGTTCCATGAGGGAACGAACCCGGTCTGTTCCTCCACGTGGCGATAGAAGGGATGCATATCGCTTCCCCTGACATGGCTGATCGTGGTCATCGGAAAATCGAGGTCGAAGTTCAACTCGCAGAAGTCCTTCACCTCGGACTCCGAAGACAACTCCTGCCTGAAGTCGTCGGAGGGGATCGCAAGCACGACCAGACCGTCGTCCTTGTAGCGATCATAGACCTCCTGCAACCCCGCATACTGGGGCGTGAACCCGCACAGCGACGCGGTGTTGACGACCAGCATGGGGCGACCCGCCCATTCGGCGGTGTCGTATGTGCCACCGTCGATGCTGTCGAAGACGAAGGTTTCTGCAGCAAGAGGTGTGACGATCAAAGTGGCGATAAGCGTGACGAGGGTGCGCATCTTTTTTTCTCCCTACCTATCTACGAGCCGGGACGTGCTTCGGTTTCCTCGGCCTGAACGAAAGACGCCGCCCTCTCGGGCGGCGTTGATGTGTCTCTCGGGCAGTGCCGGTTCAGAAACCGAGACCCTCGTACTTCTTCTTGAACTTCGACACGCGCCCACCGGTGTCCATAAGGCGGGTGCCGCCGCCGGTCCAGGCGGGGTGGACCGAGGGGTCGATGTCGAGCGACAGCTGGTCGCCTTCCGAGCCCCAGGTCGAGCGCATCTTGACGACTTCGCCGCTGACGAGCTTGACGTCGATGTTGTGGTAATCGGGATGAATGTCTTTTTTCATGGATCCGCTCCTCAGGCCTCGGCGCCGTCGAGCGGCTTGTAGTTGGTGACCTCGGCGATCCGGGCCGACTTGCCGCGGCGCGTGCGGAGGTAATACAGCTTGGCGCGACGGACACGGCCGCGGCGCACGACGGTGATGCTGTCGATGTTGGTCGAGTGCAGCGGGAAGACCCGCTCGACGCCCTCGCCGAAGGAAATCTTGCGGACGGTGAACGATCCGGCGATGCCCTTGCCATTCTTGCGGCTGATGCAGACGCCTTCGTAGTTCTGCACGCGCGCACGCGTGCCCTCCGTCACCTTGTAACCGACACGCAGGGTGTCGCCCGGCTTGAAATCCGGGATCTCTTTGCCGAGGGCCGCAACCTGCTCGGCTTCCAGTTGTGCGATCAGGTTCATCTGACCAACTCCTATCTACGCTCCGGGTATGTCCCGGAAGTTGTTGCGCCCCAGAGCTCCGATCTGTTGTGAGGGCCGGTCATGGCGGCCTTCGGAGGGTTCGGGTCCCCGTTCGCTTGTCGTGACTCCACAGGCCACAGGTCCACTGGCCGATTCAGCCGCGAACTCGCGCCGTATAGGGTCGGCGGCGCGGCGGATCAAGTGGAAAGGTCAGCCGCGCTCGGCCTCGCGACGCACGATCAGGTCAGGACGACGTTCCCGGGTCAGGCGCAGGGCCTCCTCACGGCGCCAGCGGGCGACGGCCGCGTGGTCGCCGGAGGTCAGCACCTCGGGAATCGTCCGCCCTTCCCATTCGGAGGGCCGCGTGTACTGGGGATGCTCCAGAAGCCCGTCCGAGAAGCTTTCCTCCTCGGTCGAGGCCGAATTCCCGAGAACGCCTGGAAGAAGGCGCACGGTCGCGTCGATAACCGCCTCGGCGGCGATCTCGCCTCCGGTCATCACGAAGTCGCCAAGCGAGATCTCCTCGATCCCGAAGTGCTCGATCACGCGTTCATCGAGCCCTTCGAACCGGCCGCAGATCAGGGTCAGGCCTTCCGTCACGGCGAAGCGGCGCGCGGTCGCCTGGTCGAACGGCCGGCCGCGCGGGCTGAGATAGACGAGAGGCCACCGCGCCCTGTCGGTCGGGGCATCGCGCATGGCGAAGCGGATCGCGCGACCCATGACATCGGCCCGCAGAACCATACCGGCCCCACCTCCGGCCGGGGTGTCGTCTACGTTGCGGTGACGACCCTCGCCGAAAGTGCGCAGGTCGATCGGATCCAGCACCCAAAGGCCTTGGTCTAGTGCCTTGCCGGTTAGAGACAGACCAGGGATGCCGGGAAAGGCGTCAGGGACGAGGGTGATGACCTTGACGGTCCACGCGCCCTTGAGACGCGGTCGATCGGACATGAGGTCTCGCGGCGCGGAGGTGGCATTGATGGCGAGGCGGCCGTGGGATTTGGAAGGTGCGGACATGATGGCGCTCTAGCGCACGTCCGTTGGCCCGGCAAGCGCGCCAGAGGGCGGGGAGGAGGCGACCCTCCTCCCCGTGTTCGTCAATTTGCCTCGCGCGCCAGAGCGGCGGCATATTCCGGCCCGAGGGCCGCAAGGCCCTTGAGGATGTCGATGGCGTAGGCCAGCTGATAATCCTCGACGCGCAGTTCCGCAGCCTTGTCGGCGGCGGCGCGCTCTTCCTCGACCTGACGGCGTTCGTCATCGGTGAGGCTGTCGTTCGATAGCGACCCGCGCAGTTCAGCCTCGGACCGGGCGCCGCGATCGGGCGCTTCGTCCTCGGTCGTTTCCGGAGGCGGCGGCTGTTGCACGACGATGTCAGGCGAAACGCCGAGAGCCTGGATCGAGCGGCCCGAGGGCGTGTAGTATCGAGCGGTCGTCAGGCGCATCGCGCCATCGCTCCGAAGCGGCATTACGGTCTGGACCGAGCCCTTACCGAACGACTTGGTGCCGATGACGATGGCGCGCCGGTGATCCTGGAGCGCGCCCGCCACGATCTCCGAGGCCGACGCTGATCCGCCGTTGATCAGGACGACGAGCGGCTTGCCCTCGGCCAGATCCCCAGCCTCGGCATTGAAGCGGTCGCCGTCCTGAGGTTCGCGGCCGCGTGTCGAGACGATCTCTCCCGCGTCGAGGAAGGCATCCGAGACGCGCACAGCCTGGGTGAGAAGCCCGCCGGGGTTGTTCCGCAGATCGAGAACGAAGCCGTTCACGTTCTCCATCCCGCCCAGTTCCTCGACCTTTTCCGCAAGCTGGTCGCGCATCGTCGGGAACGTCTGGTCCGAGAAGGTGGTGAGGCGCAGAACGACCGTCTCGCCCTCGATGCGCGAACGGACGGCGGTCAGCTTGATGGTGTCGCGGATCAGCGAGACGTCGAATGGCTCGGCTTCTCCCTCGCGCACGATGGTAATGATGATCTCGCTTCCAACGGGCCCGCGCATGAGGTCCACGGCCTGATCGAGCGTCAGACCCAGCACGCTTTCACCGTCCACATGCGTGATGAAGTCGCCGGAGATGATTCCCGCGTCGCTGGCAGGCGTGTCGTCCATCGGAGAGACGACCTTGACGAAGCCTTCTTCCTGCGTGACCTCGATGCCGAGACCGCCGAACTCGCCCCGCGTCTGGACGCGCATGTCGGCGGCGTCGTCGGGCGACAGGTACGACGAGTGCGGATCGAGCGAAGTGAGCATACCGTTGATGGCCGCCTCGATCAGATCCTCTTCGTCGACTTCCTCGACGTACTGGGAACGGATCCGCTCGAAGATGTCGCCGAAGAGGTCGAGCTGCTCGTAGACGCTGGCCTTCTTGTCAGCCTCCTGAGCCAGAAGGGGCCCCGCGACCTGAGTGGTGATGACCGCGCCGAACATGACCCCGGTCACCGATGCCAGAAGAAACTTTTTCATGCCTAGTCCTTACCTCCGCCCGTCCAGGGCATACCCGCCGGATCTACCGGGGTCCTTCCCTGTCTTATCTCCAAATAAAGCGTCTCGCCTCCGAAAACGCCACCGTATCCGCCCACGTCGTTCAATTTCTCTTGTGCGGTGAGAGAGGTCGTCCCCATCAGGCCGATCGGTTCGCCGATGGAAACGGTCTGCCCGCGACGCACGAAGGTGCTTGCGAGCCCTGCAAGGATCACGAGCGATCCGGGGTTCGGTTCGAGGATCGCGACCCTGCCCTGGCCGGGAACGTCGCCGGCAAAGCGCACCGACGCTGGAACGGGTGCGGTGACCAGGGCTTCGTCCGGCGTCGAGAGAATCCAACCGGGCCTGCGGACTCCCGCGGCGTCCGCCTCATCGTACTTGCGAAGCACCTCGCCCGTGACCGGCAAGGACCATGCACCGTCGGTGACCCAGCCCTCGGGGCCTTTGTCGGGCATCAGGCTGTCTGCGAAGGCAGCGAGCGTTTCGGCGCTGTTGACGAGCGCTTCGATGGCCGCGTCATCTGTCGAGACGCTATCCGGCAAGTCGCCACGGGCGGCGATGGCCTCGGAAAGACGCAGCCGTGCGGTGCGGATGCCGTCCGAGCCCGCCTCGAGCGTTGCGATGCCCGACCTTTGAAGACTGACGAGCGTCTTGAGATCTGTGAGATCGACCCTGAGGGTATCGACCCGATCATTGAGAGACGGAACGAATGCGGCGGCGAGAGTGCCGGCCCGGATCGTCTGAAGAGCTCCGCCCGGATGAATCAGGGTCTCGGTCTGCGCCTGCCTGGAGGTTGTGGCCAGAAGCGAGAGCAGCGTCGTCAGTTCGCCCTCGTTCGTCTCGAGGACCGTGCGAATCTCGCGTTCGCGTAGTTCGGCCCGGCGCAGGCCCTCGCGCATGGCGCCGAGACCTGCCTCATAGGCGCGAACGGTGCGCGTCAGGGCGGCCACCCGATCGGCGGCGTCGGACGCTTCGGTCAGTTGAACGGCAGCCTCGTCGAGTTGGCGCGCCGCGTCGCGCGCCAGATCCGCGGCCTCGTCGGACCAGGCAGGTTGCCAGGCGACTGCCAGTGCAGCGAGTAGACCCGCGATCCGTTTCATCGGCGGATCAGGCTCCGCCCGGTCATCTCTGCGGGCTGCAGAAGTCCCATCATCTCGAGGATCGTGGGCGCTATGTCGGCCAGACGACCGTCGTTCAGTCCCGACGCCTGCGGATAGCCGACGACAGCGACGGGAACGAGGTTCGTGGTATGCGCCGTGTGCGGCCCGCCCGTGTCGGGGTCGATCATGGTTTCGCAGTTGCCATGATCGGCCGTCAGGACAAGCGCGCCCCCGACGTCCTGCAGAGCCTCGACCATGCGCGCAAGACCTTCGTCGACCGCCTCGCAGGCGTGGATGGCGGCATCGAGGTCACCCGTGTGACCGACCATGTCGGGGTTGGCATAGTTGACGACGATCAGGTCGTAGTCGGCCCGGATCGCCTCGACCAGCCTGTCAGTTACTTCATCCGCCGACATCTCGGGCTTGAGGTCGTAGGTCGCCACGTCCGGCGACTTGGGCATGACGCGATCTTCGCCGGGTTCGGGATCCTCCCTGCCGCCGTTCAGGAAGAACGTGACGTGAGGATACTTCTCGGTCTCGGCCAAGCGGAACTGGCGAAGACCCTTGGACGCGACCCAGGCGCCGAGCGTGTTGACGATGTCCTCTTTGGGAAAGACCGTCTGCATGTAGGCGTTGTGCTGGTCGGAATACTCCGCCATCCCCAGCATTGCCGAAAGCTTGGGCCGCGGACCCGTCTCGAAGGCTGTGAAATCGGGCGCGCCGATGGCCGCAAGGATCTCGCGCGCGCGATCTGCGCGGAAGTTGACGAAGAAGATCCCGTCGCCGTCCTTCATGCCCTGATAGTCGTCAAGCACCGCCGGCTCGATGAACTCATCACTCACGCCCGCCTCATAGGAGGCGCGCGCCACGTCGGGCGCGTTCAGAGCCGGTGTGCCTTCGCCTCGGACGATCAGGTCGAACGCCTTCTGGACGCGCGGCCAGCGGTTGTCCCGGTCCATCGCAAAATACCGGCCGATCACCGTGGCGATGCGGACACCGTCGGGCAGGTCCGTCTCAAGCGTCGCCAATTGCCCGGCGGCAGAACGGGGCGGTACATCGCGGCCATCGGTGATGGCGTGGACCACGACGGGCAGGCCCCGGTCGGACATCGCCTTTGCGGCCGCCGCGATGTGCCGCTGGTGAGAATGCACGCCGCCCGGCGAGGCGAGACCAGCCAGGTGGACTGTGCCGCCTGCCGCCTTCACGGTGTCTGCGAAGGCCGTCAGCGCCGGCCGATCGAAGAAGCTGCCGTCCTCGATGGACAGGTCGATCTGACCCAGGTCCATCGCGACCACACGGCCCGCGCCGATGTTCGTATGTCCGACCTCGGAATTGCCCATCTGGCCCTTCGGAAGGCCGACATCAGGGCCGAAGGTGACGAGTGTCGCCTTAGGGCTCGTCGCCATGATCCGGTCGTAGGCGGGCGTGCGGGCGAGAAGGGGCGCGTTGCCCTCACGGTCGTCGCGCAGGCCCCATCCGTCCAGGATGCAGAGAACCACAGGTTTGGGTGTGCCCATTTCCGCCTCGCCGTTTTACCCTGACATAACCTGACGGGAGAGGATTGGGAACCGCCTCAGGCTTCTGGATCGTCGTCGTCGCCGCCAAACTCGGTCTGAACGATGCCGGCTTCGTAACCCTGATCCTCGAGCCAGCGCCGGAAAATCGAGGTGTAGCCATGGGTGACGAAGACGCGCTCGGCCCCTGTTGCTGCGATGGCTGAGTTCAATCCGGCCCAGTCCGCGTGGTCGGACATGATGAAACCCCGATCGGCGGCGCGACGCCTGCGGACACCGCGAAGTGCCATCCAGCCGCTGGCGAAGGCGGTCGATGCCGGGCGAAAGCGGGCGGCCCAGGACGAGCCGAGGGCAGAGGGCGGCGCGAGGACGAACGCTCCGGGGTAGTCCTTAGCCTTGGTCTCGGGCGTCACGCGGATGGTCTGGGGGAAGTCGAAGCCTTGGTCCCGCAGAACCTGGGTCGTTCCCTCGACCGCCCCATGCGTGAGGATCGGTCCGATGGACGGGTCCAGCGCCGCGAGGATGCGTTGCGCCTTTCCCAAGGAGTAGGCGCCACAGATCGACGCCCTGCCCTCGGCGGCGTTCGAGGCCCACCAGGCGTTGACCTCATCCGTGACCGCTGCGGGTTCCGCCCACGTGAAGACCGGCAAGCCAAACGTGCATTCCGAGATGAACGTGTGGCAGCGGACCGGCTCGAAGGGTTCCGACACGCCGTCCTGGACAACCTTGTAGTCGCCAGAGACGACCCAGACCTCGCCGCCGACCTCGACCCTGATCTGCGCCGAGCCGGGAACGTGCCCCGCGGGATGAAAGCTGAAGCGAGCCTCGCCGATGCTGAACGTCTCGCCATAGCGCACCGTGTCGAGGCGGATGTCGCCGAGGCGATAGCGCATCACCGGAGCCGCGGTCTCGGTGGCGATGTAGCGGCCCATCCCGTCGCGGGCGTGGTCAGCGTGTCCGTGAGTGATGAGGGCCTTTTCCACCGACCGCCAAGGATCGATATGGACGCCAGCGGCGGGACAGTAGATGCCCCTCTCGGTGAAGGTCAGGACAGGCGCATTCATCGCTTGGGCTGGCGGGGCTGCGGTCGTCCGGGCATTTCCTTCAGCAATCCTCCGACCCCCATCCGCGCGATCCCGTCGCCATCGACCGGAATCCCGGCCGAGATGCGTTCGAGCACCCAGTCGACGCCGTTCAACGCCGGAGATCGTGCACAACCCGGCAGGCCCACGACAGGTGTGCCCTTCAACTCGCCGAGGAAAAGCAGGTTCCCGGGGTCGACTGGCATACCGAACCGGTCAATGCGGCCACCCGCCCTCACGACGGCCGCGGGGGCCACGTCGGCGCGGTCGGACGTCGCAGACGCGCCGAGGATCAGAATGAGATCGGCCGAGGGATCGAGTGCCGCTGCAACTTCGGATTCCTCGTGCTCGGTGATGCGGCTCTCGGCGAGGTTATAATTCAAGGCCTCGACGCGAGTCCGGACGACATCCTCGCCTTTCTTCAGCAGGCTTTCCTTGAAGCCGTCGGTTCGGGTCAGGATCAACTGCGCGCGCCCGCCCGCGAAGGGGTGAAGCCGGATCGGTTGCCGACCGAGCGCGTCCTTCCCGGCGGAGACCACGGCTGCGGGAAGACAGTAGGGGATCACCTTCACGGTCGCCACAAGCTGGCCCGCGTCGACGCGCAACAGGTCCGGCAACGTCGCCAGGGTGAGCCCTTCGTCGACTGCGTTGAAGTCGGCAATGGCCCAGGCGTCGACTTCGACGACACCCGGTGCCGCGGCCTCGAGGTTGACGCGCCCGGTAAAGACGGGACCGAGGGTCAGGCCGGGGGCGGCAAGTGCCGTTCCGATGATCTTCGCTGCTTCGTCTTCCGGCAGATCGTCGGGGTCGAGGCGGGCCGCAATGACGGAAGCGTAGCCGGACTTTCGCAAGCGCTCGACCCCGTCGGCGTCCAGCACCGTGCCTTTGCGCAGGCGCTTGCCGTCGGCCTCCAGCGAATGAGCGAGGATTGCCCCCTCCGCGTCTTGCAGGTCGACCGGGCCGAACCTCACGGACGCCGCCCGGGACGCGTCTCGGGACGCCGCAGCCGCTCGGTCATTTCGGCCATGATGGACACGGCGATCTCGGCAGGGGAGCTGGCGCCGATGTCCAGACCCACGGGGGCGTCGATCCGGGCGATTGTCTCGGTGTCGAACCCGGCTTCGGTCAAGGCGGCGACCCGCTTGGCATGTGTGCGGGAGGACCCCAGGGCGCCGATGTAGAACGCCTCGGATCCCAGTGCGACTTCGAGAGCGGGCGTGTCGATCTTGGGATCGTGGCTGAGGGTCACCACGGCGGTCCGGGTGTCGAGCCCGTATGCCGCCAGCGCCTCGTCGGTCCATCCGTCGAGGAAAGTCTCGCCGGGAAAGCGCGACGAGCTGGCGAAGCTGTCGCGGGGGTCCGACAGAACCACGTCGTAGCCGGACATCCGGGCCATCTCGACAAGCGGCTGCGCGATGTGGACCGCCCCCACCATGACGAGACGGAGAGGGGGATTGTGAACCCCTTGGAAGACGTCCCCCTCGCGCTGCGAGCGGTCGGTACGGAAGCGCTGTTCGAGGGTCTGGTCGGACGGGTCGCGATCAAGGAGGCGGCGCTCCCAGGTCGAGAGGTTCACCTCCCAGACCACAGGACGTCGCGCACGCCGCGCGGAGACGAGCGCGCGCAACTCCTCAACCGAGGGCCCCTCTCCGACGCTGACGGGCTCGACAAGCACGGCGATCTGGCCCCCGCAGGCAAGTCCGACCTCGAAGGCGCTTTCATCGGACACTCCGAACTCGAGCAGACGGCAGGTTCCGTCTCGCATCGCCTCGGTCGCCTCGAAGATCACGGCGGATTCGACGCAACCGCCCGAGACGGACCCCATGAACTCCATGTCCGCATCGATGACGAGCTGCGATCCGACGGGGCGCGGCGCCGATCCCCATGTGCTGACGACGGTCGCGAGCGCCACGCTGCGGCCAGCCTCGGCCCAGTCGAGGGCAAGCTCGGGGATGTTGTCGTGAGACGTCATGGTGTGGCACCTCCGACCCTCAGACTAGCAGGGCAACAGACCCTTCGCATTACACATAAAGACCTATGATCCGCCATAAATCGGACCGAATTCCGAGTGATTGTTTCCAATGTAGGCGCCCTAGTCCGGCGTCTCATCTTCCTCCCTGACTGACTGGCCGTCTCTTCGAGGCGGCCTTTTTTTCAGCGGGAGACCGGCTTGCGCGGTCTACCGGGCGATGGCCAGAAGCGGTGCGCCGAAGTCTTTCAGCAGGCTCGGAAGATCGATCATCTCGATCATTTCGATCTTCAGCGGTCCCTCCACCTCGCGCAGGAAGTAGCGGAAGCGGCTTTCGTCCAGGGAATCGCCCGCCGCGTCGAAGTAGCTTGCGGTGACATGAGCCACATGCCGGCCTTCGCGGTCGAGCGACACCGCGTTCAGCTTCAACCTGCGGCCATGCATTCCCGCCCGCGCCAATTCTTCGCCATACGCCAGCGCAATCGAAGCGAGTTGCTCTTGCGTGTCGACGGCGATGATCCTGCCGACCACGAAGATGATCGTGGGAAAGAAGAAACGCTCACTGACGCCTGCGTAGTCGCCGTAAGACATGTCGGCGGACAGATCGTCAAGGAACGAAGAAATCGTTTCGTACATCCGTGAGATTCCGAACAAGGAGGGCGGCAGACGGCCGGTGCCAAACGAACGCGCGGACAATCCGCTCGAAATATCGCAGAGCCGTTCGGGTTCAAGATCCCGGATTGTGACGGCATCGCCTTGTAAGGGCGACAGAGCGCACGACCTTTATCGGTAGACTTCATCGTCGGAGGGGAAAGTTCGGGCTTTTACCTCTTCGGCGTAGGTGGCGACGGCGCTTTCAATCTGGTTCAGAAGGTCGCCGTAAACTTTCACGAACTTCGGCGGGCGCGGGTTCAATCCCAGCATGTCCTCGAGCACGAGGATCTGCCCGTCGCATTCCACCGACGCGCCTATGCCTATCGTCGGGATGTCGATCTGCTTGGTGATGCGCGCGGCGAGACGCTCGACCATCCCTTCCAGCACGACCGAGAAGGCACCGGCGTCGGCCACGGCTTTCGCGTCATCCTCGTGAGCCGCCCAGGTGTCCTCGTCGCGGCCCTGCGTCTTGAACCCGCCCATGACGTGGCTCGACTGCGGCGTCAGGCCCGTGTGCGCCATCACCGGAATGCCGCGCTCGACGAGGAAGTGAATCGTCTCGGCCATGCGCTTGCCGCCTTCCAGCTTCACCGCGCCACAGCCCGTTTCCTTCATGATCTTCGCAGCGTTGCGGAACGCCCTGTTGGGGCTTTCCTCGTAGGTGCCGAAGGGCATGTCGACGACGATCAGCGCCTGCTTCGTCCCGCGAACGACCGCGCGCCCGTGCATGATCATCAGGTCCAGTGGAACACCGACGGTTGTCTCCATTCCGTGCATCACCATCCCGAGGCTGTCGCCCACGAGGATGAAGTCTGCATACTTGTCGACGATGGCCGCGGTGTGCGCATGGTAGGAGGTCAGCGACACTATCGGTACACCGCCCTTGCGTGCGGCGATCTGAGGAACGGTCGTGCGGCGGACGGCTTTCTGAACGCTCATGGAGCGATCTCCCTCTGGTCAATGAGCAGGACATCCCCGAACTGGACGGAGATCATGATGCCGACCGTCGCGGTCGGTCGGCCCGAAGCCACCTCGAACGTGGCTGCGTCTACGATGTCGAGGCCCTGAAGCGTCGCGCGCGGCTCGCTGTCGATGACGCGACGGATCTCATCCGCCATTTCCTCGACCGTCGCGCCTTGCGCGGCAATGGACCGGGCGGCGTCCAGTGCGGCGTTCAGGACCGGGGCGGCGCGACGATCCTCGGGCGTGAGACGGACGTTGCGCGACGACATTGCAAGCCCGTCCGTCTCGCGCACCGTAGGTACGCCCACGATACGCAGCGGCATGTGAAGATCGGCAACCATGCGGCGGATCACGGCGAGCTGCTGGTAATCCTTCTCGCCGAAATAGGCGGCATCGGGCTGTGCGATATTGAAGAGTTTCGTGACGACCGTCGCGACACCTCTGAAATGACCCGGCCTCACCTTACCATGAAAGACATGGGCGAGCTTCGTCGTCTCGACGATGGTCTCGTCACCTTCGGGATAGATCTCCTCGACCGACGGGAGGAGGACGGCATCGACGCCCGCCTCTTCGAACATCGCGAGGTCGGCTTCCTCGGTCCGGGGGTACTTCAGAAGGTCGGCCGGGTTGCCGAACTGTGTCGGGTTCACGAAGATCGTCGTCACGACACGGGCGTTCTCTGCCTTCGCCGCCGCTACGAGCGCCATGTGACCGTCGTGAAGCGCACCCATTGTGGTCACGAGACCCACAGTCTCGCCGGAAGCGCGAAAGCGCGCGATCTCGCTCCGGTAGTCGGCGATGGCACGGCAGACCTTCATGGGCGGATGCTTACCCGGCGGGCGCGCCGGTCTCAAGCGCGGGCGTCACGGCTGAAGCGTCGCCAGCCAGCGGTCGAGCGCCGCGCCGATGGATGCGCCCTCGGCGATCTGGGGTTGCGACGCGTCATAGCCTTCTCGGGCCTCATTCTCGGCGACGATATCCTGCGCGATGCGGGCGGCCTCGCGCGGGTCGAAACTCTCGGCCAGTCCCTCTTGGAAGAAGGCGCGGCCCCAGTCGGTCCACTCGTTTTCGGCGGCGCAACCGAACGAGGCCCGGTCTGCGCGGGCCGCCGTCAGGATCAGCCTGTTCGAGGCACGAAGGGCCTCGACGAAAGAGCCTGAGTAGCAGGCCGACACTACGATGACGGCGTTTGGGATGCGCGCCTCATCCAGGATGCGGGCAAGGTCTCCGGTCTGCAGGTCTCGGGATATCGCGCCGTTGAACCAGGTCGAAAGGAGACCGGGCGCACCGTGGCTTGTGATGAAGAGAAGGAGGATGTCCTCCTCGTTCATAGCCCGTCCGACCGAGAAGAGCGCTGTGGCAAGGTTCGTACGGTTCAGGAGCGGCAGCGCCGCGGGCGTTGCGGCATCGTTCACGAGTCGGATGACGCGGCCTTCGGCGCCGAAGTCGGTGGCAAGCTGATCTGCGACCGCATCCACCTCGCGGGCAAAGACGCCTTCGTAGGGGTGACCGGCGCCCAGAACGGCGAATAGCTCGGGCACACCCGCCTGCCCGGAGCGCAGTGCGGCGGTCTGTTGGCGGAGGAGGTCGGGCTGAGCGGCGTAAAGCGCTTCGGTGTCGGGCACGGGCGGGGCTTCGCTCGCAACTTCCTCGTCATTTGTCCACAGGGGCACCCCGGCCCATTCGAGCGTGACGAGGCCGACCGACACGACGAAGGCCAGAGCCGCAATGCCTCCGGTCACCGGGCCGAGGGTCGCAAGAAGAAAGAGGACCGCGGGCAACATCGACGGCAGCGCATAGCCGATGATCCAGCCAAGCCAGCCGTCAGGTGGGATCACGAAGCCCGCGACGAACGCCAAGACGAGGCCGATCGTCAGCGCCCACAACAGCCCCACGGCAAGGTCGGGAACCACTTCGCCGCGCCTCGCCGCGACGGCGACGAGCAGTGCGGCCAGAACATGAAACACCACGCCTCCGGCGAAGCCCCGCATCTCCCAGTAAGTCAGCGATCCAGGCGAGACGAGGATGACATAGACCAGAGCCTCGATGGCGATCAGCACGACGAAGGCTACCAGCGCGTCAGTCGAGCCCGCGTGGACCGGACGCGTGTCGGCGCCGGGCAAGATGCGGCGGATCACCGTCGAAAGGTTCTCGACCGATCGGGCCAGAAGGCCGCCGGAAAGTACCTCCGATGTGCCCGAGGGCTCACTCACGGCGGCCTCCTCGGGGGGGCGCTTTCGGCCTTGGTGTGGGAACGGTGCGGCAGCGGGTCGTTCATTCCGGGCATGCTTACGTGCCAGTCCCGCGCCGCCAAGAGGATGCGCGTCGCTTTCACAACCTTTCCTGTCGGTTGAACCTGACGCGCAACAGACCTTTCGGGTTTAATCCGCGCAAGTCAGGAAGGAATCGGCTCATGAAGACCCATGTGAAGGCCCTTGTCGTCGGCGGCGGCGCGGTCGGAACCTCTATCGCCTATCACCTCGCCAAAGCGGGGTGGAAAGACGTGATGCTGCTGGAGCGGGACGAGCTGACTTCGGGGTCCACTTGGCACGCGGCGGGTCTTCTGCCTTATTTCAACATGAGTTTCGCCACGACGCATATCCACGACTACTCGATCAAGTTCTACAAGACGCTGGAGGAAGAGACCGGCCTCAATCCGGGGTTCTATGTCGTGGGCAATCTTCGCATGGCGCAAAGCGCTGCGCGGATGGACGAGTACATGCTCTACGCCACGACGGCCGAGACCTGTGGAGTGCCTTTCCAGTGGCTGACCCCTGACCAGATCAGGGAGCGGTGGCCGCTGGTCAGAACCGACGATCTGGAGGGCGCGATCTATCACCCGACGGACGGCTACATCAACCCCGCCGACGTGACCCAGGCAATGGCCAAGGGTGCTCGGATGAACGGCGTCGAGATCGAGCGGCGCTGGCAGGTGGACGGATACACCTGGACCGGCGACCACTGGGACGTCACATGTTCGAAGATGGTCGAGAAGGGCGGAAACCTGATCGCCTCGGACGAGCAGGTGGTGATCCACGCCGAACATGTCGTGACGGCGACGGGAAACCACGCGCAACGGACCGCGCGCCTTCTGGGTCTCAGGATTCCCGCAATCCCCGTCGAGCATCAGTACATCGTCACCGAACCCGACCCGGCCTTGGTGGAATGGCGCAAGACCAACCCCCAGCACCCGGTCCTGCGCGATGCAGACGCCAAGTGGTACGTCCGCGAAGAGCGGGGCGGTTGGATCCTCGGGCCCTACGAGCGCAACGCGCCGGCGCGCTTTGAATACGGCGTGCCCGACAGTTTCCGCGCCGACCTCTTCCCCCTCGACCTCGAACGGATCGAGGAAGAATACATGGCGATGATCCATCGCATTCCCTCGTCCGAGGAGGTGGGCCTGAAGGACGATTTCAACGGTCCGATCTGCTACACTCCGGACGGCAACCCGCTTCTCGGACCCGCACCGGGCCTCCGCAACATGTGGCTGGCGGAGGGCTTCAGCTTCGGCATCACGGCGGCCGGCGGCACGGGGCACTACCTCGCTCAGCTCATGGTCGAAGGCGAGGCGGAAATCGACATGGCCTCGCTCGATCCCAAGCGCTATGGTCCCTGGATGACGACCGAGTATGCCGCCCGGAAGAACGAGGAGGCCTACGAGCACGTCTACATCCTGCACCATCCCGACGAGGAACGACCGGCCTGCCGGCCCTTGCGCACCGCGCCCGCCTATGACCGGCAGAAGGCGCTCGGCGCGCAGTTCGGCCACGTGAACGGCTGGGAGCGGCCGATCTACTACGGCCCGAAGGACGCACACGAGACCTTCGATCACGACGCGCGCAGTTTCCGCCGCGGCGGCTGGTGGCACTACGCCGAGGCCGAGGCGAAGGCGATCCGCGAGGGTGCGGGCCTGATCGACGCGACGGCCTTCGCCAAGCACCGCATCAGCGGGCCCGGCGCGACAGCTTTCCTCGACTGGTTCACGACGAACCGCCTGCCGAAGGTGGGTCGCATCAACCTGACCTATGCCCTCACGTCTGCGGGAACGACGCGGACGGAATACACAATCGTCCGGCAGGCCGAGGACGACTATTACCTCGTCTCGGCTGGGGCGTGGGCTGCGTACGACCAGGACTTCCTCTACAAAGCCATCATGGAGAAGGAGAAGGATTTCGGGCGGATCAACAAGGAGGATGTCACCACGCAGTGGGGCGTGCTTGCCATCGCCGGACCGAAGTCACGCGCCATCCTGAACGGGCTGATCAAGGACGCCGACGCTTCGACCGTCCTGTCCAACAAGCGCTTTCCCTGGCTATCTTGCAGGGAAATCGAGCTCGGCATGGTGCCTGTCCGGGCGATCCGCGTCGCCTACACAGGCGAACTCGGATGGGAACTGCACCACCCGATCGAGATGCAGAACCACCTGTGGGATCGCCTCATGGAGGCCGGCGCCGAACATGGGCTCACTCCGGTCGGTGCTCGGGCCCAGAACTGGCTTCGGCAGGAGAAATCCTATCGCGCCTTCGGGACCGAACTTGGCCGCGACGCCACGCCTCTCGAAGCCGGCCTCGACCGTTTCGTGGATCTGACGAAAAAGTTCTACGGCAAGGCGGAGATGCAGGCGAAAGGCCTTAGGTCGATGTGCGTCACGCTTCTGATCGACGGCCCGGACGACGCCGACCCCTGGGGGCGGGAGGCGCTCTACGACGGGGAGCGTCGCATAGGCCGCCTGACCTCGGGCGGGTACTCGGTCGCCTTCGGGAAGTCGATCGGGATGGGCTATGTTCCGACCGAACTCGCCGCGCCCGGCACGCAGCTGAAGGTCAGGATGTTCGACCGGCTGTGGGATGCCGAGGTGACAGTGGATTCACCCTACGACCCTGAGAACAGGACGATTCGGGTGGATGGCTGAGGGACGCCCCCGACGAAGGAGGTTTCGGCGCAGCGGCGCATTCGTGGCTTTTCTCGTGAATGCTGCCTTTGCGACCGCGATCCTGAGCGTGCCGTTTCCCGGTCTCCATCGTGCGCTCTATCCCGAAGCCTTCGGACTGAGCGAGATCGCACCGCGCGTCTGGACCGACGCTCCAGATCGCGCGGAAGAACTGCTTGGCATGGCTGAGGCCGCCCGCGCGAATGTCGTGTCGTTCTTCGGCGACGACCCGCCGCGGCCCACCCTGATCCTCTGCGCGACGCGGGCCTGCGCTGACGACTTCGGCGTGGGAGGCAACGGGCTCGCCGTTGCGGACGTGATCGTTGCGGTGTCGCCCGGGGGACTGACGCGCGGCACCCTGACCCACGAGATGATGCACGCGAGGCTTCACCGGCGCCTCGGACTCGCTGCGATCCTGCGTCAGCCCTACCCGACCTGGTTCGACGAGGGGCTCGCGACCCATGTGTCCGGCCAACCCGCCTGGCGTGGCACGGTTACCGACGAGGCGCGTGATCGCGTCCGCCAGGTGACGCGCTTCTGGCGATGGCGCGACGCCATGAATGAGTTGGGTGTCGGCCCCGCCTATGGGGCGGCAGCGGCGGAAGTGGCGGCGATCGAGGCTTTGGCGGGGCGGGAGGGGCTCCTGGAGCTGATCCGGAGGGCCGAAGCAGGGGACGATTTCGACCGGCTTCTTCGGGATATCACGGGTTGACCGGGGATGTGTCCCCCACCGCGAAGTGCTTGGAGGTCGATCCAAGAGCCGTACGGGGAAACAAAAAGCCCCGCCGAAGCGGGGCCTGCGTTTACCTGCCGTTCGAAAGCGTCAGGCGGCCGCCTGGGCCTTGACGATCTCTTTCTTGATCTTCAGCGCGTTCGCGCTCAACTCGACGTCCTTCGCCTTCATCAGGTAGGCATCGAGGCCCCCACGATGGTCGACGGTGCGCAGAGCGGCCGACGACACGCGAAGCCGGAAGGTCCGTCCGAGCGATTCCGACATCAGTGCGGTTTCCGTCAGGTTCGGAAGGAACCGGCGGCGGGTCTTGTTGTGGGCATGGCTGACGTTGTTGCCCGACATCGGGCCTTTTCCAGTCAGTTCGCAGCGGCGCGACATATCATATACCTCGGTTCGTCTCGGTCGAAGGGCGTTGGCCCTAATGCAAAGGGGCAGCGCCATCGGCCCTGCCCGAGAATCCGTTCGCGGGGGATAGGGGGAATTGCACGGACCGTCAAGACCGGAACGCCAGATCAGGTGTCCTTGAGGCGACGCAGGACCTCTGCTGCCGCCGACGAAGGACTGCGGTCGCCCCTGGAGACCGCGCGCCCCAACTCGGTCATCGCGGTATCGGAGGAAGAGTCGTCACGCAGACGGGCGAGAAGGCCTTGGCGGACCTCGTCCTCGAACCAGCGCGTCGCCTGGCGCGCGCGCCGGTCCGCCCAGTCGCCCGTCTCGCGGCGGAAGTCGGCCAGGGTCTGCATTGCAGCCCAGGCCTCGGCGAGGCCTCTGTTCTCCAGCGCCGACACAGTCAGCACCTTCGGAAAGCCAGGTGCGTCGCCATCCCGCCGCCTCAGAAGCCTGAGCGCCCCCGAATAGTCTGCCGCCGTTCGGGTCGCGGCCGCTTTCAGATCGCCGTCGGCCTTGTTGACGAGGATAAGGTCCGCGGTCTCCATGATGCCGCGCTTCACGCCCTGAAGCTCGTCGCCGCCCGCAGGCGCAATAAGCAGGACGAAGAGGTCGGACATCTCGGCGACTATGGTCTCGGACTGCCCGACGCCGACCGTCTCGATCAGGACGACGTCGAACCCCGCCGCCTCGCAAAGTGCCACGGCGTCGCGGGTTCGGCGGGCAACGCCACCCAGATGGGTCTGACTGGGAGAAGGCCTGATAAAGGCATTGGGGTCCCGGGAGAGGCGTTCCATCCGGGTCTTGTCGCCGAGGATCGAGCCGCCGGTGCGGGTCGAGGAAGGGTCGACGGCGAGGACGGCGACACGCAGGCCCTGCCCTGTCAACATCAACCCGAAAGCCTCGATGAACGTCGACTTGCCGACACCGGGCGTTCCCGAGAGGCCTATGCGCAAAGCTTCCCGGCGAGACCGCGCGAGATCCTCGAGCAATGCGTCGGAGGCCGCGCGATCGTCCGCACGACGGCTTTCGACAAGTGTGATCGCGCGGGCCAGCGCCCGGCGGTCGCCCTGCCGGATACGCTCGGCGATTTCTGCGGTCGACGTCGTCATCGGCGCGGACCCTGCACGGACTGCAGGCCGCTGTCCAGACAGGGGATCTGCCTCTTTGCCCGTGACCGCGAGCCGGAGTATTGGCTGAGAATGGACGCTCTGCCGATAGACGACGCCTTGCCCGACCTCATCGCCGCCCTTCGCGAGCGGCGGCAGGCGGTGCTGCAGGCGCCTCCAGGTGCAGGCAAGACGACGCGGGTTCCCTTGGCCCTGCTCGACGCTGGTCTGACTGCCGGACGCATCGTGATGCTCGAGCCACGCCGGATCGCGGCACGCACGGCCGCAGAGCGGATGGCGGCGACGCTCGGTGAAGAGGTCGGACAGACGGTCGGATACCGTATCCGAGGCGAGGCGAAGGTGTCGCCTGCGACCCGGATAGAGGTGGTGACCGAGGGCATCCTGACGCGGACGATGCAGCGGGATCCGTCGCTGTCCGGCGTCGGGGCCGTGATCTTCGACGAGTTCCACGAACGGTCGCTCAATGCCGATCTCGGCCTCGCACTTGCGCTCGAGGTGAGGCAAGCCTTGCGCGAGGATCTCCTGCTGCTGGTCATGTCAGCGACGCTTGAGGCTGGACCCGTAGCGCAATTGATGGGCAATGCGCCGGTGGTGACCTCGGTCGGGCGGAGTTATCCGGTCGATACGCGCTGGCTTGACAGGCCACGAGGACGCGAGGCGCGTTTCGATGCCGACCTTGCCGCTCTCGTCAGGCAGGCGCTGACCGAAGAAGAGGGTTCCGTGCTGGCGTTCCTCCCGGGCGAGGGCGAGATACGTCGTGTGGCGCGTCTTCTGGGGGACGCGGGCGGCGTCGAGGTGTTGCCGCTCTATGGCGCCCTGCCCTTCGTCGAACAGAGGCGCGCCCTGACGCCGTCCGGCCATCGGCGCGTCGTGCTTGCGACCGCAATCGCCGAGACCTCGCTGACCTTGCCGGACATCAGGATCGTGGTCGACGGCGGACTGGCGCGGCGGGCGCGGTTCGATCCGGGTTCTGGCATGTCGCGGCTGTTGACCGAGCGGGTCACGAAGGCAGAAGCCGACCAGAGGCGCGGGCGGGCCGGTCGCGTCGCACCCGGAGTGTGCTTCCGTCTCTGGACGAAGGGAGAGGAGGGCGCTTTGGCCCCTTTCCCTCCCGCCGAGATCGAGACCGCGGATCTCGCGGCACTTGCCCTGTCGCTGGCGGAATGGGGCAGCGGCGACTTGCCCTTCCTGACCGCACCTCCCGAAGGCGCACTGCTCAGAGCGCGCGAATTGCTGAGGGACCTGGACGCGCTCGACGCGGAGGGGCGGATCACGCCGCACGGACGCGCGCTGGCCGCGATGCCGCTTCACCCCAGGCTCGGGCACATGCTGGCGCGGGCGGGCCGTGGGGCGGCCCTGCTGGCGGCTCTGCTCTCGGATGGAGACCCTTTGCGCGGGGCCGGGGCGGACCTGGGCACGCGACTTGCGGCTCTCAAGGGGAGAGACCGCACTCCGACGCTGGACCGCATTCGCGCCGAGGCGCGACGGCTGGAGAAGTCCGCCGGGGATGGCATCGTCATCGACCCTGCCGAGCAGGCGGCGCTCGCCTATCCTGATCGGATCGCGCTTCGCCGTCCAGACGCGGCACCGCGCTGGCTCACCTCGGGCGGCAAGGGGGTGAAGATGGATGCGGCAGACCCACTCGCGGGGACGCGTCTAATTGTCGTGACGGACACGGACGGTCATCCGACGGAAGCGACCATTCGAACGGCGCTGCCCCTGTCCGAGGCCGCTGTACGAACCCTCTATTCGTCCCGAATCGTAGAGGTGCGGGAGGCGCGGTGGTCGCAGGCCGATGGCCGCGTCGTGGCCACCGTCGAGGAAAGGCTGGGTGCGCTTGTCCTATCGACGCGGCCGTGGACCGATGTTCCGTCCGACTTAGTGGCGCTTGCGATGCTGGATGGGGTGCGGGCCCTGGGTCTGGGCCTCTCATCGACCGCGAAAGGGCTGCAGGCGCGAGTGAAGCTTTTGCGCGACGCGGGTCACGATCTCGCGGACCTATCGGACGAGACCCTGTTGACGGAGACCGAGGTCTGGCTTCTCGCTTACATTGACGGTGTGCGGACCGCAGGTGAGTGGAAGGCGTTCGACCTGACGTTTGCGCTGGATGCGAGGCTCGGACATGCAGGCCGTAGGCTGGTTGACCGCGAGGCTCCGGCGCACTTCGAGACGCCCCTGGGACGGCGCATCGCCATCGACTATGGCGGCGACGCGCCCGAGATCTCCCTGAGGCTTCAGGAAATGTTCGGCGTCACGCGTCATCCCGTCGTCGCGGGACGTCCCTTGCGAGTGACGCTTCTGTCGCCTGCCGGTCGACCCGTGCAGACCACGATGGACCTGCCGGGTTTCTGGTCCTCGTCTTACGCAGAGGTACGGAAGGACATGCGCGGACGTTATCCGAAGCATCCCTGGCCGGAAGATCCGACCGCCGCGAACCCGACCTTGCGCGCAAAGCCGAGGTCGTGACGCCGACGCGCGCAGGTGTGGAGCGCGCCGTTTCTAAAGAACGCAGTGGTCAGTACGACGACATCGGGAAGGGGAACTCCTCCTCGTCGCCTTCCGTCCAGTTGCGATACCCGTTGAAGGCGCCGCCGGTGGTGCGCTCGTCCCCGAAGCTCTCGGTCAGCGTGCCGGCCTGGCCGCCGCCGATCTCGGACCCGTTGTCTCGGTAGACCGCGCTCTGGAACCCGAGTTCCCCCTTGTAGCGACCGTCGACGTAGAACGAACCGGCCACGCGGCTGCCCTCGATCGAGCCGTCTAAGGGCAGAAGCGGGGAAATGTCGCCGCACCTTAAATTTCTAAACGACGTCGCGGGGCGGCGCATCTCAGTACGGCAACTACCAGCGGTTCAGAGCGACATCGTCTTCGGTCCGGGCCTCTACCCACCCCTCGCCGTCGGAGCCGAACTCCTTCTTCCAGAACGGCGCTCGGGATTTGAGGTAATCCATCAAGAACTCGGCCGCGGCAAAGGCATCCGCCCTGTGACGCGCCGCCGTGACGACCATCATGATCTGGTCGCCGGGCACCAAAGTACCGAAACGATGGATGATTCCGGCCCCGTCCAGCGCAAAGCGCGTCAGAGCCTCGTTCCGAATCGAGGTCAACGCCTTCTCGGTCATGCCAGGATAATGTTCGATTTCCATACGCGACAGCGTTCCGCCCTCGTCGCGCACGAGACCCGAGAAGGTGACGACGGCCCCTGAATGGGAGTGAGCCGCGGTAAAGGCCTGTAGCTCTTCGCCCATGTCGAACGGTTCGGACTGCACGCGGACGGACACGGCTTCAACCACCGGTCATTGGCGGGAAGAATGCAACCTCGCGCGCACCGGCAAGAGGCGTGTTCATGTCCGTCAGCTCCTGATCGACGGCCACGCGAACCGACGACATGTCCGAGAACGCCAGAGCATGGGCATCACTGCGCCCCTTCAGCTCGGTGACGAGGTCGGCCACGGTCGCTGCGTCAGTTTCGACCCTCTCCTTCGGAGCGCCGATGCGTTCACGCAGCCAGGCGAAATAGAGAACGTCGATCATGCGTTGTCCCGCAGATAGGGGAGCGCCTTGCGGAAGTAGTCCAGACCCGTGACGAGCGTCAGGAAAGCGGCGACCCACAGAAGGCCGACGCCGACCCACCACGTCACCCAGTAAAGCGAGTCGATCAGGCGCAGGTTCAGGGGATCGTCCCCGCCGGTCATCACCGACTGATATGTCAGCGCATCCATCCCCACAGAGCGCTCGACGAGCATGTGCTCGAAGACGCCGGTGCCGAAGAGGATGCCGATAGCCACCATCTGCGCCGTCGTCTTCCACTTGGCAAGTTTGGTCACCTTGAGCGTGCCAGCGGTATCCCCGAGAAATTCACGAAGACCCGAGACGAAGACTTCGCGGAAGATGATGGCGGTGGCCGGCAGCAGGATCCAGGGGTCCATCCCGTCGGAACGATGCACGCCCGAGAGACCAGCGATGAGAACCAGAGCGATCACCACCATCGCCTTGTCGGCGATCGGGTCCAGCATGGCGCCGAATTTCGATTCCTGTTTCCACAACCGCGCGAGGTAGCCGTCGAACCAGTCGGTGATCGCGGCTCCGACAAACAGGAACAGCGCAAACCAGTCGGCCCAGGGGCGCGTGAAATAGAGGAACAGGATCACAACGCCTGGCGCAGCCAGGAAGCGAAGCGTCGTGAGGATGTTCGGGATGGTCCAGGTCATGGTCCTGAATTAGTCGCGCAAGCGTCAAAGGGGAAGGCCTTGACCCGGCGGAGTTCCGCGCGATCCTGTCATGGAGGTTTAATTTTGGTGATCTAGATCGTCCGTCATGAGTCCGATGAGTAAAAAACGCATCTACAGCCGGTCCGAGTACATCTCGGACCTGGTGGTTCACGTGGCAGGCATCGTTGCGGTCCTCGCCGCGGTCCCGGCCGCGATCCTGATTGCCGCGACGTTTCCGACGAGCGACTGGAATGTCACGGCTGCCAGCGTCTATGGCGCGGGTCTTGCCGCGATGATCGTGTGCTCGGCACTTTACAACATCTTCCAGCACGAAGAATGGGAGTGGCTGCTGAAACGGCTCGACCATTCCGCGATCTACCTCAAGATAGCAGGCACCTATACGGCGTTCGTCCTCGTCGCGGGCGAAGGCGCGTGGATCGCCGTCTCTCTCTGGGCGACCGCCGTCGCCGGCATAACGCTCAAGCTCGTCAGTCCGTACAGGTTCAGGGCTGTCAGCTTGGCGCTCTATCTCGGCATGGGCTGGTTGGCCGCATTGGCCGGGTGGGAGCTTTTCGCGTCCTTCCCACGCCCGGTGGTCATCCTGGTGGCGACTGGAGGAACGCTCTACACGATCGGCGTCGCGTTTCACCTGTGGCACCGGCTGCCGCACCACACCACGGTCTGGCACGTCTTCGTTCTCATGGCGAGCTTCACGATCTACGCGGGCTTCCTTGTCGCGATCATCGCGGGACGGGCGGCGCAGGCAGGCCTTTGAGGCCGAGGCCACTGGACGCCACCCTGGCTTGACGCTTCTATCCCGTAGCGTCGCATCGTCCGCCAAACGGAAGCCCTGCCATGTTCACCATCTCGCCCTCTGCCCGTCTACGCCCTTCGCCGTTCTACGGGGCAACGCTGGCCGAGGGCGTGTGCGCGATGACATCTTACAACAACATGCTGATGCCCACCTCCTACGGCGACCCTGACGAGGAGTACCGGCGCCTCATCGAGGGCGTGTCGATGTGGGACGTCGCAGTCGAGAGGCAAGTGCAGCTCAAGGGTCCGGACGCAGGTCGGCTGGCGCAAATCCTTTCCCCGCGCGACCTCTCGGCCTGCAAGGTCGGTCAGGGCAAGTACGTCCCGCTCTGCAATCATCGTGGCGTACTCATCAACGATCCGATCGTGATGAAGCGCGGTGACGACCTCTATTGGCTGTCCATCGCAGACAGCAACGTCTGGTTCTGGGCCGAAGCCATCGCGTGCGAACGGGGGCTGGACGTCGAGGTCAGCGAGCCCGACGTCTCTCCCCTCGCCGTTCAGGGACCGAAGGCCGAGGAGGTCGTCGCCGCCCTTTTCGGCGACTGGGTGCGCGACCTGAAGTATTTCTGGTTTGCCGATGCCCGGATTGACGGCATCCCCGTCGTCGTCGCGCGCTCGGGCTAGTCGAAGCAGGGGGGGTTCGAGATCTACCTGACCGACGGCTCGAAGGGAACGTCGCTCTGGAACATCGTGCGCGAGGCCGGGCGGCCTTTCGAAATCGGGCCCGGCAACCGGAACTGGTGCGAGAGGATCGAGAGCGGACTTCTGTCCTGGGGGGGCGACACCGACGACCGGACCAATACTTTCGAGGTGCGGATGGAGAAATACATCGACCTAGACGTGCCGGACGACACTGTGGGAATCGAAGCTCTGCGCCGGATAGCGGCCGAGGGGCCCGCACGTCATCAACTGGGCGTCGTGCTGGACGAGGGCGAGAAGGCGCAGCCCGCCTTTACGTGGAACGATATCGAGATGGACGGGACCAAGGTCGGCGATCTGACGAACTGTACCTGGTCGCGTCGGATGAAGCGCAACATCGGCTTCGCGCTGATCTCGGTCTCGGCGCAGGCGGGCGATCGAGTGGTTGTCCGCCGCGAGGACGGACCTATCGGAGGGTCGCTGTGCGAGCTCCCCTTCCTGTGAAGTTCAGCGCAGGGTGACGGCGGTGATCCGCACGCGATAGAACGGAAAGTATTCGGGCGTCCCGATGTGATTTCCGCCCTCGACACGCGTGGCCAACCGGTAGCCGCCGAAATCGCGGTGATCCGACAGCGTGCCCCCGAAGGGTTGCAGGCGATACTTATGGTCGGGGTTAGCGTCGCTCCAACGGTCGATCGTGACGCGAAGGGGGGCGCCATCGTCGTCCACGTCGATGCTCACGCTCTGTATGAGACCCGCAAAGCTGACGGTGGCGCGGGCGGTGTCGGGTCCGGTGGCGTCCCACGTCACGCTCTTTGACGGGAGAAGGGTCGCGGGCGACCAGATCGCCGCTTCCGCCACGACGCGGCCGAAGGCCGAGCGGCGGTGGTCGGGCGTGCCGGACAAGCGTGCGACCGGCAGAAGATGCGCCACCCAGAAGCGCGTCCACGAGGTTTCGGGCAAAGCTCCGTCAGAGCCGGAAATGAGTTTTCCGCCAACGCGCCAGACGAAGCCTTCCGGCGCCACAAGAATCTGGCGCGCGCCGATGGGCTGACTCTTGGGGTCCCTTGCGTCCCCCAGGCAAAGATCGCCTTCCATCGTCAGTTCCACGACGCGGGCGAGAGGCGCGCCCGGCGTCATGGAATAGGCGAAATACCGGCGGGCGGGCTCGGGCAGGTCGGCGATCATCGCAGGGTCGAAGAACCGCGGCGCAGGATCCGCAAGAGAGGCGAGCCGCCTCCAGGCCGCACTCGCGCGAAGGACGTCCGACACACGCCAAACGATCAGCGCGACGAGGAGCAGGAGGAGGGAGGCGACAGCGATCTCGATCAGGATCATGTGTGCCTCTACCCCGTCAGCCCTTCTCGTGGAAGTAGTCGTAGATCGTTTCGGCCAGTTGGTCCGAGATCCCGTCCACTGCTTTCAGGTCCGCCAGGTCCGCTCGGCTGACGGCCTTGGCCGATCCGAAATGCGCGAGAAGGGCGCGTTTGCGCGTGGACCCTACGCCCGGCACATCGTCGAGGGGCGTCGCCCCAACGGCCTTCGACCGCTTCTGGCGGTGCGCGCCGATGGCGAAGCGGTGCGCCTCGTCCCGCAAACGCTGAACGAAGTAGAGAACTGGATCGCCCCGGCGCAGCGCGAAGGGACGCTGTCCTATGCGATGGAATTCCTCTTTGCCCGCGTCGCGGTCGACACCCTTGGCCACACCGATCATCGGGACGTCGTCGATGCCAAGGTCGGTGAGTATCTCGTGGACCGCAGTCACCTGCCCCTGCCCGCCATCGATCAGAAGAAGATCCGGCCAGGATGTCGACTGGCGGTCGGGGTCCTCTTTCAGAAGTCGCTTGAACCGCCGGGTGAGCACTTCCTTCATCATCCCGAAATCGTCGCCGGGCGTCAGTTCGTCGCCGCGGATGTTGAACTTGCGATACTGGCTTTTCAGGTAGCCCTCTTGTCCCGCGACGATCATCGCACCGACCGCATGCGCGCCTTGGATGTGGCTGTTGTCATAGACCTCGATCCGCTGCGGCGGGGCATCGAGGTCGAAGGCCTCCGCCAGTCCCGACAAAAGCTTGGTCTGCGTCGCAGTCTCGGACATCTTCCGGGCAAGACTTTCCCGCGCGTTGCGAAGCGCACCCGCGACAAGCTCCTTCTTCTCGCCCCGGACAGGCACTGCGATTTCGACCTTTCTGCCCGCTTTCTGAGACAGGGCCTCGCACATGAGGTCCGGATCCTCGATGCCATCGGACAGAAGGACGAGGCGGGGCGGGTCGTGGGTGTCGTAGAACTGGCCCACGAAAGCCTGCATGACCTCGGTCGCCTCGGCGCCCGAGCCCGTGCGGGGATAAAAATCGCGGTTGCCCCAGTTCTGGTTCGCGCGGATGAAGAACACCTGAACGCACGCCTGTCCGCCCTCCATGTGAAGAGCGATGACGTCCGCCTCGGGAACGCCCGAGGGGTTCACGTTCTGCGATCCCTGAATGAAGGTCAGCGCCTTCAGACGGTCGCGAAGGGCTGCTGCACGCTCGAACTCCATGTCACGGGACGCGAGTTGCATCTCGGCGGCCAGCTTGGCCTGCACGTTCGTCGTACGCCCCTGAAGGAAACGCTCGGCGTCGCGGACGAGGTCGTTGTAGTCCTCCTCGGAAACGTTGCCCACGCAGGGCGCGCTGCACCGCTTGATCTGGTAGAGTAGGCAGGGCCGCGTCCGGCTTTCGAAAGTCGCATCCGTGCAGCTGCGCAGAAGGAATACCTTCTGAAGCTGGTTCAGCACGCGGTTCACCGCACCGGCGCTGGCGAAGGGGCCATAGTAATCGCCCGTTTCCTTCTTGGCGCCTCGGTGCTTCTTGATCTGCGGGTAGGCATGTTCTTTCGAAACGAGGATATTGGGGAAGCTCTTGTCGTCGCGCAGAAGCACGTTGTAGCGCGGCTTTAGCTGCTTGATGAGATTCTGCTCCAGCAGCAGCGCCTCGGTCTCGGTCCGGGTCGTCAGGAACATCATGGACGCCGTTTCGCGGATCATGCGCGCGATGCGGGGACTGTGGCCCGTGGATCGTGCGTAGGACGAAACGCGCGCCTTCAGGTTGCGAGCCTTGCCGACGTACAAGACCGCGCCCTTGTCGTCGAGCATTCGGTAGACGCCCGGACTGGCGTCCAAAGACCTCAGGAAGGTCTGGATCGCGGCGTGGCCGTGCTTGGTCGGGCTGATCTCGGAAGCAGTCATGATTCTCGATTGGGCTGTCTGAAGCGGGCCGCAGAGACAAGTTTAAAACTGTCCACCGAAAGTGGGGATAAGTCTGAGGAGAACACGGGAACGGCTCTATTTTTCCTTTACATTCACATGGCTTCATTGATCTGCCTAATTTTTAGGCTTAAGCTTAACTAACTGATATCACATCGTATTATTTGGTTGTCGAAGCAAATCACTGAATTTCCTAAACAAATTGTAACGGTCTCGTGATGATGTGGACGATCTTGCGGCAGGCATCACTCGACGCCGCGGATGTCCGGCGTTTTCCAGGCCAGATGCTGGCCTCCGTCCACGCACAATAGCTGGCCCGTCACGGCAGGTGCGTCGAGGAAATACAGGAGCGCCCGCACGATGTCCGCAGGGTCGGCACCGCGCTCGAGGATTGTCGACCGGCGCTGGCCTTCGAAGTGCGCTTCCGACTGACGCGCGCCTTGCATCGTCGGTCCGGGACCTATGGCATTGACCCGGATACGCGGCGCAAGAGCCTGCGCCGAGGTCCGCGTCAATGCCCAAAGACCCATCTTGGCAATCGTATAGGACATGAAGTGGGGCGTAAGCTTGAGCACTCTCTGATCGATCATGTTGACGATCAGCGCTTCTGCCGTCGGCTCGTTCCATCGGCCGCCGAGAGTTGGCTCCGGCACCTGCGCCGCGAAGGCCTGCGTCAGCACGAAGGGTGCGCGCAGATTGGATTCGAGATGCCGGTCCCAGCTCTCGCGCGAGGCACTTTCGATGTTGTCGTACTCGAACACCGACGCCGAGTTGACGAGGACGGTCAGAGGCCCGCCCAGAGCGTCCCGCGCCAGCGGAACAAGGGCCTGCATGTCCGCCTCGACGGTAAGGTCCGCCCTCAGCGTCACCGCCCGAACGCCGGCTTGACGGATCTCGCCGGCTGTCGCCTGTGCCTCGTCCTCCGAGCCATGATAGTGGATCGCCACATCCAGCCCACGATGCGCCAGGGCCAGCGCCATCTCGCGCCCGAGCCGTTTCGCGCCTCCCGTGACGAGCGCCTGTCCTGTCATCCGTGCAGCACCACCATGACGATATAGATCGCATAGAGCCCGGTCAGAAGGAAACCCCAGCGTCGAGTGAGATCGAGGGACGAGGTGTAGACGAAGGGCGCCAGCAGAAGCGACGCGGCAAGCATTACCCAGAGGTCGAATGTCAGGAACGCGGGATCAACCGGGATCGAGCCGACCAAACTCGAGATACCGATGATCGCGAGCAGGTTGAAGACGTTCGAGCCGATGACGTTGCCAAGGGCAACGTCGGCCTGCCGGCGGATTGCGGCCATCAGCGTCGTGGCGAGTTCGGGCATCGAGGTGCCGATCGCCACGAGCGTCAGGCCTATCACGCTGTTCGATACACCAAATCGCTGCGCTATCTCGACGGCGGAATCCACAAGGAGGTTCGCGCCGATAGGCAGCCCGACAAGGCCCAGGATCAGAAAGGCGGCGATCTTCCAGCCGCGCATGGCTGGATCCGCGCCCTCGATGTCCTCCACATCAGACCCGTTCGAGCGACGGTGCCGAAGGGCGGACCGGGCCTGGCTGCCCAGAACGACGGCGAGGCACGCGAGAAGCACCAGCCCATGCAGCGGCCCTAGTGGACCCAGGAAGCACGCCGCGATGAAGACCAGGGTTCCCGCGATCATGTAGGCATAGCTCGAACGCGTGTCGAAATTAGCCGTGTGAAGGCGCGAGACGATCGCCGGCAAGCCCAGGACAAGGAGGATGTTCGCAGTATTCGATCCAACGACGTTGCCGAGTGCGAGACCGGGCGCGCCGCGCACCACCGCCTCGATCGAGACGAGAAGCTCGGGCGCTGAGGTCCCGAAGGCGACCACGGTGAGGCTGACGATCAAGGCCGGGATACCAAGCCTCAAGGCAACGTTAACGGCCCCCCGCACCAGAAGATCGCCCGCGACGAGCAGGATCACGAGCCCGAGGATCGCCGTCAGCCAGACCATCGGCCTATGATCTTCCGCAGGCGCAGGCGCCTTTACCGATCCGGTGTCGGCCGCAGGAGTCGCATTTGGCGCGGCGGAGGCCTTTCGGAAGGAGCAGGCTCAGTCGTCCGAACATCGCAAGGACGAGGACGACCACCAGGAACAGGGTGACGGCCTTCACCATGCGTCAGAGGCCGTACCGCGCCCAGATGGCCCGATCCTCGATCTCGGATAGGGCGTCGGAAAGGATGTCGCCCCCGATGCGGCTGAGGAACGGCTTCTTCTGCACGTAGGGACGCAGCACGACCTTGTCACCGTAAATCTCCTTCAGCTTCGGCACGAGGTGTGCCTCGCCATCGATCAGCCCCGTGGACAGCGCCTCGGAGCCGACCCAGACGTCGCCGTTGAAGAGGTCGCGATCTGGCGTCAGGCGGTCGCCACGGCGGGCACGGACGTGATCCATGAAGCCCTTATGGATGTGGGTCTGGATTTCCTTGAGTCGCGCCACGTCCTCGGGCTTTTCGGGCCGGAACGGATCGAGAAGGCTTTTCGACGTTCCTGCGGTATGTACGCGCCTCTCGATCCCGTGGCGCTCGATGAACTCGTGAAACCCGAAACTGGACGAGATGACGCCGATAGACCCGACGATGGAATGTGTGTCGACCCAGATATCGTCCGCAGCCGTGGCGATGTAGTAGCCTCCTGACGCGGCGACATCTTCGACGAAGGCATGGACAGGTATGCCCTTCTCGTCGGCCAGCCGCCGGATACGGGCCGCGATCAGAGAGGACTGCGAAGGGCTGCCGCCGGGTGAGTTGACCGACAAGGCGACGGCGACCGGCCTTCCTCGGGTGAAGGCGCGCTGGATCATCCCCGCAAGACCGGTATCCGAAAGCGCCCCACGCGTCCGGGCGGCGATGACGCCGTTCAGTCGCAGGACCGAAACGACAGGCGGTGCCTTGAGGAAGGGGATGAAGCGCCTCATGGGGCCGATGTAGGCCGTGCGACCTCGGGCAACAAGGTGAAAGGCTGCCTTTCCCAGCCCGCCCTGCAGACTAGGTGGCAGCTCGGAGGCGCACATGAGCAATCAAGGTCAATCCCATACGCTGATCGACACACCGGCAAACGGGGGCGTCCCGAACAATGGCGCGTTGCCCGCTGTCATCCTGCCGGGCGTCCTGTCGTCAGGCAAATCGACAGACGAAGTACAAAACCTCCTTCGCGCCAACGGATGGGTCGGGAGCTGGGTATGGACGGTCTATGACTTCCACCACTTCCATCCTGCCTCGCACGAGGTGCTTGTGTGCGTGAAGGGCAGCGCCACGCTCCAGATCGGCGGACCGGACGGGCCCGAGGTCGGGGTTCAGGACGGCGACGTTGTGATCCTGCCCGCAGGCTTCGGTCATCGGCGCTTAAAGTCCGATGTCGAGTTCGCCGTGGTCGGCGCCTACCCGGAGGGACAGGAAGACCCTGAGATCATCCGCGCAGGCGACATGCCCATCGAGAGAGCGGAAAAATTGGTCTCGGCGACACCTCTTCCCGACCGCGATCCGCTGTCGGGAAGAGACGGGCTTCTCATGCAGGTATGGGGCGCCTAGCCGCGGATTTTCTTCGTCATCGCGACAAGGCGCTCGGCCTGGTGTCGGATCGCCTTTTCGCCTGTCGCGTCGAGCTTACCGGCCTGCGCGGAGAAGCCATAGGGGTTGCCCCCGGATTCGAAGAGAACCTCGCTCGTGTAGCCCGGCGCCACGATGATCGAGCCCCAGTGCATCACCGTCGTGTAGAGCGAAATCAGTGTGGTCTCCTGTCCGCCGTGGACGTTCTGCGCGCTGGTGGTCGCGGTGAAGGTCTTGTCGGCAAGGCCGCCCTTTTGCCAAAGGGGCCCGAGCGTGTCGATGAATGCGCGCATCTGGCTCGCTACGACGCCATAGCGGGTGGGAGCGGAGAAGAAGTACCCATCCGCCCAGTCCATGTCGTCCGGCGTCACCTCGGGGATGTCGTCCATCTTGGTCTGCTGCGCTTTCCAGGCGTCCTGACCCTCGACGATTTCCTTTGGGGCGGTTTCGCGTACGCGCAGCAACCTGACTTCGGCGCCCGCTGCCTCCGCGGCTTCGGCGGCAATCTTGGCCATGTCGTGGTTGGTGCCATAGGTTGAATAGAAGACGACGGCTATCTTTGTCATGGGATTTCCTTGGGTGTGGGTGGTTCGCCAGAGACATAGCCGGACCGCCGTTACAGTCGACCCGCCGCCCCCGCACAGAACCTGCTCGCCGGCGCACACGCTTGCCCTTGGGTCTGCCCGCGATACTGTCCTGACACCGATCGGGAACGGGGCGCAGCGTGCTGGACAGGATAAAGTCGCTTTACGAGGACGACACTCACGCGGCGCACCGCTTCCGCTACGCGCTTCTAACGTTCGATGTCGTGACGATCGTCTTCGTCATCGCGACATCTTTCGTCGAACGCGCGGCGTGGATCGAGGTGCTGGATATCGTCTTCGGCGTCCTGATCCTCGCCGATTTCGTGATCCGCATCCTGATCGACGCACAGAGGGCCAGGCTTCCACTCCGCCTCTCGTTTTGGGCCGACGTGGTGGCAGTGGCCTCTTTCCTCGCCCCGATGGCGGGAGAAGGCCTGGGCTTCCTGCGCATCCTCCGGACGATGCGGCTTCTTCACACGTACCAGCTTCTCGCCCGACTCAGGCAGGACTTCTCATTCTTCCGCAAGAACGAGGAAGTCGTCCTGGCCGCGATCAACCTGGCCGTTTTCCTCTTCGTCATGACGGGGCTGATCTATGCCACGCAGGCGGCCCGGAACCCTGACATCAGAAATTACGCCGACGCTCTCTATTTTACCGTCACCACACTGACGACGACCGGCTTCGGTGACATCACGCTCGAAGGCGCTGGCGGGCGGATGCTGGCGGTGGCGGTGATGATCTTCGGAGTGACGTTGTTCCTGAGACTCCTCCAGGTCCTGATCCGACCAACGAAGGTCCGGCAAGAATGCCCGGTCTGCGGCCTTTTCCTGCACGACATCGACGCGGTGCATTGCAAGCACTGCGGAGAGACGTTGCATATCCGGACCGAGGGCGCCGTCTAGGACGGATCGCGCCACCGATTGACGATCGGATAGCGACGGTCGAGCCAGAAGCTCCGCTTCGTCAGCCGCGGCCCGGGGGCCGACTGGAAGCGCTTGTATTCGGCGAGGTAGACGAGCCGCTCGACCTTCTTGACGATGTCCCGGTCGAAGCCCATCCCGACAACCTCGGCTACCGACTTCTCGTGGTCGATCAGCGCCTCCAGGATCACGTCGAGGTCGGAGTATTCCGGCAGGCTGTCGCTGTCCTTCTGGTCCGCCCGCAGCTCGGCCGTCGGTGGCTTGTCGATCACACGCGGCGGGATCACCTCACCCTCAGGTCCCATCATCCAATCGCGATGATTGGCATTCCGCCAGCGACAGGTCTCGAAGACCCGCATTTTGTAGAGGTCCTTGATGGGGTTATAGCCCCCCGCCATGTCGCCGTAGATCGTGGCGTATCCCACCGCGACCTCGGACTTGTTGCCGGTCGTCAGCAACATCTCGCCAAATTTGTTCGACAGCGCCATCAGGATCACGCCCCGCAGGCGCGATTGGATGTTCTCCTCGGCGAGGTCGGGTGTCGTTCCCGCGAAGACCTCGGCAAGTGCGCCGTTGACCGCCTCGACCGGCTCGCGGATGGACACCGTGTCGAGCCGCGCCCCCAGCCGCTGCGCGACCTCGGCCACATCTTCGAGAGAGGTCTGGGACGTAAAGCGCGAGGGCAACATCACGCAGCGCACGTTCTGCGGGCCAATGGCATCGGCGGCGATCGTTGCGACGATGGCGCTGTCGACGCCCCCTGACAGTCCCAGGACGACCTTCCGGAACCCCGTCTTACCCAGATAGTCGCGCAGCGACTGGACCATCGCGCGGTAATCCTGCTCCCACTCGTCGGGAAACTCGGCGACCTCGCCTTCGATTGCGCGCCAGCCGTTTTCGGTCTTCTCGAAATCGACGTGAGTCACGTCTTCGTCGAAGACAGGAAGGCGGCGGGCGATACGGCCGTGCGGGTTCAGGACGAAAGAGCCGCCGTCGAAGACCTGGTCGTCCTGCGCGCCTACCATGTTGAGATAGACGAGCGGCAGTCCAGTCTCGACCACGCGGGCAACCATGACGTTCAGCCTCGTGTCGTACTTGTTGCGGTAGTAGGGCGAGCCATTCGGAACGATAAGGATCTCGGCCCCGCTTTCGGCCATCGCCTCGGGCACGTCCTCGTGCCACGCGTCCTCGCAGATGGGAGTTCCGACCCGGACCACGCCGAGATCGAAAGGTCCCGAGATCGGACCGGGGGAAAATAGCCGGACCTCGTCGAAGACGGTCTCATTCGGCAGTTCGTGCTTCAGCACCTGGCGCACGACGCGGCCAGCTTTCAGGATGTGGTAGGCGTTGTAGAGCTTGCCGCCCTGCAAGAGCGGACCGCCGATCCCAAGCACCGGTCCGTCGGCGCAGTCGGCTGCCAGTCGCTCGACATGCGCCATCGCATCGAGTGTGAATGCGGGCTTCATCACGAGATCCTGGGTCTGATAGCCCGTGATAAACATCTCGGGCAGAACGACCATATCGGCGCCCGCCGCCCGGCCCTCGTCCCAAGCGCGTTTTGCGAGGTCCGCATTTCCGCCGAGATCGCCCACGGTCGGGTTCATCTGCCCCAGGGTCAGCCTGAATCGCTCAGCCATCGCGACGCTCCTATCGGTCGGAACCGCCTTAGCGAGACATCCGCCGAAGGAAAAGGGCTGCCGGGAAAAGCGTTGCGGCTCCGGGGTGCCTCCACTAGATTTGCCGCGAGGATGAGAACACGGGCCGAAGGCCCAGGCAGGTTTAGGCGGGGGAAAGCAGATGAAACGGGCTCTCGGGTTATCGGCTCTGGTCCTTGCAGCCGGCTTTGCCGGCATCGCTTCGGCGCAGCAGGTCATCACCAAGCAATACGACGATGGAGGGGTCTACGAGGGCACCTTCAAGGACGGCAAGCAGGACGGCACGGGCACCTATCGCCTGCCGAACGGCTATGTCTACGAAGGCGAATGGGTCGAGGGCGAGATCCGCGGGCAGGGCCGGGCCGAGTTTCCGAACGGCTCGATCTATGAAGGCGAGTTCGCGAACGGCAAGCCCGAGGGACGAGGCAAGATCACTTTCGCCGACGGCGGCACCTACGAAGGCCAATGGGCCGACGGCAAGATCAACGGCACCGGAGTGGCGGTCTATGCCAACGGCGTCCGCTACGAGGGCGAGTTTCAGGACGCGCTTCATCACGGCACAGGCCGGATGGAAAGCCCGAACGGCTATGTCTATGACGGCCAGTGGAATCGCGGCATCAAGGAAGGCGACGGACGGATCGAGTATCCCGACGGTGCGGTCTATGTCGGCCAGCTTGTCCGCGGTGTGCGCGAAGGCACGGGAACCCTGACTATGCCGGACGGGCTTGTCTACGAAGGCGAGTGGAAGGACGGCCAGATCAACGGGATGGGCACCCTGACACAGCCCAACGGCGACGTCTACGTGGGCCAGCTCGTCGCAGGCAAGCGCCAGGGCGAAGGCAAGGTCACCTATGCCAACGGCGATGTCTACGAAGGCATGTTCGCGGCCGACCAGCGCGAGGGCACCGGCACCTTCACCGGCACCGATGGCTACGTCTACACGGGCACATGGGCGGGAGGCGAGATCGAGGGCGAGGGCGAAGTCACCTATCCGGATGGCTCGGTCTACACCGGCACCTTCAAGGCAAACCTCGCCGATGGCACGGGCCGCATCGTCTATCCCGACGGGAATACCTACGAAGGAACCTGGATCGGCGGCGTGATCGAGGGCAAGGGCACCGCAACCTATGCGAACGGCCTCGTCTATGAAGGCGAGTTCAAGGACGCCAAGATGGACGGCCAGGGCAAGATGACCTTCGCCGACGGGTATACCTACGAGGGCGGATGGGTCGGCGGCCAGAGGGAGGGCCAGGGCGTAGCTATCTATTCCGATGGCACCACCTATGAGGGCGGCTTCGTCGGCGGCAAGCGCCAGGGCACCGGCAAGATCACGATGCCTGACGGTTTCGTCTACGAGGGCGAATGGACGGACGGCGAGATCGACGGCCAGGGGATCGCGACCTACGCCAACGGCGACGTCTACGAGGGCACCTTCGTCCAGGGCAAGCGCCAGGGCGAAGGCACTATCCGTTATGCGACGGGCGAAGAGCGGACGGGAACTTGGGAAGATGGTGTGCTGACGACGGAATCGAACTGATCCGACGTCAAGCCAGCCAGCCACGGGACACCTCGCTTGGATAATGACCGTATTCTCATCGCGGGCGGCGGGATTGGTGGCCTCGTCACCGCCCTGACGCTGCACCAGGTGGGTCTGCGTTGCCTGGTCCTCGAGGCGGCGCGCGAGATGAAGCCGCTCGGCGTCGGCATCAATCTCCAGCCGAACGCTGTCCGGGAGCTTCAGGATCTCGGGATCGGTCCGGAGGAGCTGGACCGCGTCGGTCTGCCCGCGCGCGAATGGGCTCTAGTCAGTTTGAACGGCAAAGAGATCTATTCCGAGCCAAGAGGCACATACGCGGGCTATCGCTGGCCGCAGTACGCCGTCCATCGCGGCGAGTTCCACATGCTTCTCTTCGACAAGGTCCGCGAACGGTTGGGGCCGGACGCGGTCCGCCTTGGGACGCGGGTGAAGGGCTATTCGAAAGCGGTGAATGGCGCCGCCGCGCGGATCGCCACGGAGGATGGTGGAACAGAGCAGCTGCACGGCCGCCTTCTGATCGGCGCGGACGGGATCCATTCCGCGATACGCTCGCAGATGCATCCCGACCAGCCCCCGATCCATTGGGGCGGTGCCGTCATGTGGCGCGGCACCACACGAGCGGCCCCGATCCGGACTGGATCCAGCTTTGTAGGCCTCGGAACGCATCGCCATCGCATGGTGATCTACCCTATTTCGCATCCGGACGCGGACGGACTGGCCACGATCAACTGGATCGCCGAGCGGACGCTCGACGCCTCCGAAGGATGGCAGCAGAACGCCTGGTTCAAGCAGGTCGACGTCGAGGACTTCGCGCACCATTTCGACAACTTCTGCTATGACTGGCTAGACGTACCCGCGATGCTACGCGCCGCCGACGTGGCCTATGAAAACCCGATGATCGACCGCGACCCCGTTCATACGTGGATCGACGGCCCGGTCGCACTCATGGGCGACGCCGCACACGCGATGTATCCGACCGGGTCCAACGGCGCGAGCCAGGCCATCATCGACGCACGCGAACTTGGCGCCGCGATGCTTGCACACGGACCTACGCCAACCGCTCTGCGGGCTTACGACGAAAAGCTTTGCGGGCCGGTCAGCGCGATTGTCCTGCGAAACAGGGGCGCGGGACCATTCGGTCTTCTGAACCTCGTCGACGAGCGCTGCGGTGGCGAGTTCGATGACATCGACGACGTCATCTCGCCGCATGAGCGGCAGGAGTTCATGCACGGCTACCAGTCCGCGGCCGGCTTCGCGAAGGACGCGCTGAATGCTGCGCCTCCGATCATCGCGAGCGTGATCCCGGTCTAGAGGGCGTCGAGGAAGGCATTGGCTTGCCCGATCACGGCTGCCTTCTTGTCATCAGCCAGACGATCCCAGCTCCGATACATGTTGGCCATGCGCGGGTTGCTCTGGAACCTCTCCCGGTGCCGGTCGAGAAAGTGCCAGTAGAGGAAGTTGAAGGGACAGGCGTCCTCGCCAGTCCGCTTCTTAACGTCGTAGGCGCACTCGGCGCAGTAGTCCGACATCCGGTTGATGTAGTTGCCCGACGAGACGTAGGGTTTCGATCCGACGATGCCGCCGTCCGCGAACTGGCTCATGCCGATCACGTTGCCCGCCATCACCCAGCCATAGGCATCGGCATAGGCCAGCATGTACCAGTCGTAGACCTCGGCGGGATCGATGCCCGCCAGAAGCGCGAAGTTGCCCGTCACCATCAGTCGCTGGATGTGGTGCGCGTAGGCGTGGTCGCGGGTCGCTTCCACCGCACGCCGGATGCAGCGCATCTCTGTCTCGGCGGTCCAGTAGAACTCAGGTAATTTCCGTCGATGGCTCAGTGCATTGCGCGCGTCATACTCCGGACCTTCGCGCCAGTAGATGCCCCGCATGTATTCACGCCACCCGATGATCTGCCGGATGAAGCCTTCGACCGCGTTCAGGGGCGCCGCCCCATCCTTCCACGCCTGTTCCGCCGCCTCACAGACTTCAATCGGGTCGAGGAGACCGGCGTTGAGGTAGATGGACAGAAGCGAGTGCGACAGGAAGTCGTCGTTTGACAGCATTGCGTCCTGGTAGTCGCCGAAAGGCGCGAGAGCGTGCTTGATGAAGTGCGAAAGGGCGCGCCCAGCCTCTTCCTCTCGAACGGCGAACCAGAACGGCCTCAACACGCCAAAGTTATCGGGAAACCGCAGCTCGATCATGGTGAGCACCTCTTTGGTTATCCCGTCGGGCGAGAATCGCAAGGGACCACCGAAGTCGATGCCTTTGGGCGCGGGCTTGCGGTTGTCGTGGTCGAAGTTCCACTGACCGCCGGCCGGCTCGCCGTCCTCCATTAGAAGGCCGGTCTTTCGACGCATATCGCGGTAGAACCACTCCATCCGCAGTTCTTTCCGATTTGCGGCCCACGCGTTGAAGTCGGCGTGGGACGCGACGAAGCGGTCGTCTTCCAGCATGGTCGTTTTCAGGGGCAAGGACTGAAGCGCCTCGAGAAGCCGCCATTCGCCCGGCTCCGTGGCGATGACCTCCGTTGATCCGTGACGGTCGGCGGCGGAGAGAATGGCGCCCGCGATGCTGTCGTGCGCGGCTTCGTCATCAAGCTGCGTGTAGTCGACGGTCCAGCCCGCGCTGCGCAAGCGGTTGCGGAAGTGCCGCATCGCCGAGAAGCAGAACGCAAGCTTCCTGACGTGGTGGCGGACGTAGGTCGCTTCCCCCATGACTTCGGCCATGACGACGACGTCCGTCGAGAGGTCTGCCTCGCGCAGGGCCGCGACGCGTGTCGTGAGTTGGTCGCCGAGGACGAGGACAAGGCGGGGCACTACCAGGGAATCCGTCTTCCGGCGTAGTCGAAGAAGCCACCATTGTCGGAGGGCTCGAGACTTTCGACGACATTGAGCAGCTTGCCCGCGGCCTCCTCCGGCGTGACGGTTCGATGGTGTCCGGCGTAGTCCGCGGTGAAGGGCGTTGCCACGGTGCCGGGGTGCAGGCAGACAGCGATAGCATGCTTGTGCGTGCGGGCAAGTTCGATCGACGCTCCGTGCACAAGCTGGTTCAGGGCGGATTTCGACGCGCGGTACGAGTGCCACCCGCCGAGGCGGTTGTCGCCGATCGAGCCGACGCGCGCCGAGAGGGCGGCGAAAACCGAGTGTTGATTTCTCGGCAGAAGACGGACGGCGTGCTTCAACACCAGGGCGGGGCCGAGCGTGTTGACGCGGAACTGACCCAGAAGGCCCTCCGCCGTGATCTCCCGCAAGGCTTTTTCAGGTTCGGCCCCGTCGACGACAAGAGCCCCGGTTGCCGTGATGACAAGGTCGAAGGGCGGATCCAGCGCCCCAAGGAGCTGCGCGACCGAGGATTCGTCGGTGATCTCGAGGCCGTCGTCGCGGCGAGACAGTCCCACGACGTCGACGCGCCTTTCGCGAAGCGCCGCGACGAGGGCGCTTCCGATCCCGCCCGACGATCCGATGACCAAAGCTCGTTCCATGCCCGGCATCTAGAGCCGAGAAGACACTCGGAAAGGCGATGTCCAGTCGTCGCACCCCCGTGACTTGATCGGGCTCGGGAAAACCCGCGTCGATCCACCCTTGCTTTGTTAGATGGCTACGCCTGCCCACTGCCGGCGGGACGGAGTGCTACGGGCGGTTGTCAGACGGGGGGACGGTAGCTAGGCTTGCGCAGAAGCGGCCCGGAAGTGGCCCGTACGACGGGGAGACAGACTTGCATCCGATCCTTGCGACGGTTCTTCAGCGGCTTGGGTTGGGCCTTCTGACGCTTTTCCTCGTGTCGATCATCATCTTCTCGGCCATCGAATTCCTTCCCGGCGATTTCACCGAGGCCGTCCTTGGGCAGTCGGCCACCGAAGAGACCGTGGCCGCCTTCCGTCGCGAGCTTGGTCTCGATCAGCCCGCCTACGTCCGGTACATCGACTGGATCGGCTCGGTGGCGCAGGGCGATCTGGGGCAAAGCTTCTCGGGCCGGGCGTCCTCGGGCATAGACCGTTCGCGCTCGGTCGCCGAGCTGATCGCGCCCCGGCTGTCGAACACCCTGTTCCTTGCGGGCATGACGGCCATCGTCGCCGTGCCGCTCGCCCTGATCCTGGGGGTGACGGCCGCGCTCTGGCGCGGCGGCATCTACGACCGGGTGGTGAACGCGGTGACGTTGTCGACGATCTCCATGCCCGAATTTCTGGTCGCCTATCTCCTCATCCTTTTCCTCGCAACGCTGAACCCGATCTTTCCATCCCTCGCGGACGTGACATCGGCCACGCCATTCTGGGAAAGGGTCACGAAGTGCGCCCTGCCCTGCCTCACCCTGACGCTCGTCATCGTCGCTCACATGATGCGGATGACGCGTGCAGCCATCATCAACCTCCTTGCATCGCCCTATATCGAAATGGCGCGCCTCAAAGGGCTGAAGCCGTCGACGGTGATCCTCAGGCACGCCCTTCCGAACGCATGGGCTCCCATTGCGAATGTGGTGGCCTTCAACCTCGCCTACCTCGTCGTGGGTGTGGTCGTGGTGGAGGTCGTGTTCGTTTATCCCGGCGTGGGACAGCTGATGGTCGATGCCGTGACCTCGCGCGATATTCCCGTCGTGCAGGCCTGCGCCCTGATCTTCGCGGGCACCTACATCCTCTTGAACCTGACGGCGGACATCGTGTCGATCGCGACGAACCCCAGGCTTCTGCACCCCAGATGACAGACGCGCCGGAGACATACTCCGCCCTCGACGAAGTGGCCCAGCCAAGGGTCCGCCGAAGCCGCCTTCAGAAGGCGTGGATCGCTCTGAAGGGCGCGCCTCTCACGGCGTGGTTCGGGATGATCGTCATCGCGATCTACATGGTGGTGGCCTTGCTGGCGCCGTTGATCGCACCTTACGGTGAGGCGGACAGCAGCTTCGGAGCCTACCTGCCCTGGGGCGACGGGCATGTCTTCGGAACAGACCAGATCGGGCGCGACATCTTCTCGCGTCTGATCTACGGGGCGCGGAACACCATCGGGATCGCGGTCGTCACGACCCTACTGGCCTTCCTCGTGGGAGGAGGCCTTGGGCTTGCCGCCGCGATCAGCCGTGGGTGGGTGGACCAGTTCCTCGCCCGCGCGATCGACGTGCTCATGGCGATCCCGTCGCTGATCTTCGCGCTGATGCTTCTGTCGATCTTCGGCTCGTCGGTCTGGTCGCTGGTCGTCATCATCGCCCTTCTCGATTCGACGCGGGTCTTCCGTCTGACGCGGGCGGTGGCCATGAACGTCGCCGTGATGGAATACGTCGAGGCCGCGCGCCTACGCGGAGAAGGCCTTGGCTGGGTGATGCGCCGCGAGATTCTGCCCAACATCATGCCGCCCCTCGTCGCCGAATTCGGTCTGCGCTTCTGCTTCGTGTTCCTGACCATCGCGGCGCTGTCGTTCCTGGGCGTCGGAATTCAACCGCCGACGGCCGACTGGGGCTCGATGGTTCGCGAAAACGCCTCGCTGATCCAGTTCGCGCAGTACGACCTCAAAGCCGGAATCACGCCGCTGCTGCCGGCCGGAGCGATCGCGCTTCTGACCATTGCCGTGAACTTCGTGGTGGATTGGTTCCTCATCAAGACAAGCGGTCTGCGGGACGAGGTGTGAGGGACGACATGGCGGACGACCTTCTTCTCGACATGCGCGACGTCGTCATCGACGGGTTCTCGGACGAACGCTGGCATCCGATTGTCCGGGGCGTGAGCCTGACCCTGCGCCGGGGTGAGGTGTTGGGCCTCATCGGAGAATCGGGCGCCGGCAAATCGACCCTTGGTCTCGCGGCCATGGGCTTCGCGCGGCCCGGTTGCCGCCTGACCAGCGGCCGGATCGTGTTCGACGGCATCGACCTGATGACCGCGAGCGAGACGAAGCGGCAAGCTCTGCGGGGATCGCGTATCGCCTATGTCGCCCAGTCCGCCGCCGCAGCCTTCAACCCCGCGCACCGTCTGATCGACCAGACCGTCGAAGCGACCTTGGCCCACGGCCTTCGCCCCGAGGCCGAAGCGGTCGAGGACGCCAAGGCGCTTTATGCCGCGATGAAGCTGCCGGAGCCAAACACCATCGGATTTCGCTATCCCCATCAGGTTTCGGGCGGGCAACTTCAGCGGGCGATGACGGCAATGGCGATGAGCGCGCGTCCCGACCTCATCATCTTCGACGAGCCAACGACGGCACTGGACGTGACGACGCAGGTGAATGTGCTGGCCGCCATGAAGGAGGCGGTCGAACGCTTCGATACGGCGGCGATCTATATCACTCACGACCTTGCCGTGGTCGCTCAGATGGCCGACCGGATCAAGGTCCTGAGACACGGGCGGGAGATCGAGGAGGCCGAGACGGCCGAGATGCTGGCGCGCCCGAAGGATCCCTACACCCGGTCCCTCTGGGCTGTGCGCTCAATCGAGAAGCCGGCACGGGCCGCCTCCGAGCCTATTCTCGAGATCGCGGGTGTGACGGCAGCCTATGGCTCGAAGCCCGTCCTTCACGACGTGACGATCCGCGTCCCCAAGGGACGGACCATTGCCGTCGTAGGCGAAAGCGGTTCGGGCAAGTCCACGACCGCGCGCGTGGTGACGGGGCTTCTGCCGCCCATCGAGGGCACCGTTCGTTTCGACGGCGCCGGCCTTCCACCCGCGCTCAAGGGACGATCCAAGGAGCAGCTTCGCCGCATCCAGATGATCTACCAGATGGCCGACACGGCGATGAACCCGAGGCATCGCGTCTCGGAAATCATCGGGCGACCGCTAACCTTCTATCGCGGGCTGAAGGGACGCGCGCGCGAGGAAGAGGTGACGCGACTTCTGAAGCTGATCGAACTCGACGAGAGCTTCGCCGACCGCTTGCCCGGAGAACTGTCAGGCGGGCAGAAGCAGCGGATCTGCATTGCCCGCGCCCTTGCCGCCGAACCTGACCTAGTGATCTGCGACGAGGTCACCTCGGCGCTCGACCAGGTTGTGCAGGAAGGCATCCTGAAACTGCTTATGCGCCTTCAGGAAGAGCTTGGCGTGACCTACATCTTCATCACGCACGACATTGCGACGGTGCGGGCCATTGCGGACGAAATCGTGGTGATGCACCAGGGTCGCGTCGTCGAGCAGGGCCCGAAGGACGACATCCTTTCTCCCCCCCATCCTGACTATACCGCGCTTCTTCTCGCTTCGGTGCCCACGATGGAGCCGGGCTGGCTGGAAGGCGCGGTCATCCGTCAGTCGGCGCTTCACGCGCCCGACTAGGTGGGTTGGGAAGGCTTTGACAAGGCTGGCCCCGCTGCCTATCCTCTTTCGGCATGAACCAGGTGAGACATATCCCCTCCTGCGGCCTTTCTGCCGCCGACCTGCTTCTTCTCCTTAGCCGCCTCTGAGCGTGCCTTTTCGGCGCGACCGCTCAGAGGAGCTCCAGCGCCGGGACCAGAGCTAAGGACACAAGGATCAAGACCATGACAGACCAGACCCGTGTTGTAATCTTCGACACGACACTGCGCGACGGAGAGCAAAGCCCTGGCGCCACCATGAGCCATTCCGAGAAGCTGGAGATCGCCGAACTCCTCGACGACATGGGCGTCGACATCATCGAGGCCGGCTTCCCGATAGCTTCGGACGGGGACTTCGAGGCGGTGAGCGAGGTCGCACGGCGATCGAAACAGGCCGTGATCTGCGGCCTCGCCCGAGCCAACTTCAGGGACATCGACCGGTGCTGGGAGGCCGTGAAGCACGCGCGGCGCCCGCGCATCCACACCTTCATCGGGACGTCACCGTTGCACCGCGCCATCCCGAACCTGACGATGGACGAGATGGCCGACCGCATCCACGACACCGTGACGCATGCGCGGAATCTCTGCGACAACGTGCAGTGGTCGCCCATGGACGCCACCCGGACCGAGTGGGACTACCTCGCCCGCGTGGTCGAGATTGCGATCAAGGCGGGTGCGACCACGATCAACATCCCCGACACGGTCGGCTATACGGCGCCCCGCGAAAGTGCCGACCTGATCCGTCGGCTGATCGAGACCGTGCCGGGGGCCGACGAGGTGATCTTCGCCACGCATTGCCACAACGACCTCGGCATGGCGACGGCGAACGCGCTTGCCGCCGTCGAGGGTGGGGCGCGGCAGATCGAATGCACGATCAACGGCCTGGGCGAACGGGCCGGTAACACCGCACTGGAAGAGGTGGTGATGGCGCTTAAGGTGCGTCACGACATCATGCCCTGGACGACGGGTGTCGACACGACGAAGCTCATGCACATTTCGCGCCGGGTCTCGACGGTCTCAGGCTTCCCCGTGCAGTACAACAAGGCAATTGTCGGCAAGAACGCCTTCGCGCACGAAAGCGGCATTCACCAGGACGGAATGCTGAAGAACGCCGAGACTTTCGAGATCATGCGTCCCGAGGACGTGGGTCTGTCCGAGACGAACATCGTCATGGGCAAGCACTCGGGACGCGCCGCGCTGCGAGCGAAGCTGAAGGAATTGGGTTTCGACCTGGCCGACAACCAGCTCAACGACGTGTTCGTCCGGTTCAAGGCGCTGGCCGACCGCAAGAAAGAGGTCTTCGAGGACGACCTGATTGCCCTCATGCGTGACCAGGAGACAGGGGACGCGCACGACCGCATCAAGGTCAAGTTCCTGCGTGTCATCTGCGGCACCGAAGCGCCCCAGTCGGCGGATCTGATCCTTGAGATAGACGGGAAGGAACTGCGGACGACGTCCCAGGGAGACGGACCCGTGGATGCGACCTTCAACGCCGTGAAGGCTCTGTTCCCGCACGAGGCTCGGCTTCAGCTCTATCAGGTTCATGCCGTGACTGAAGGGACGGACGCCCAGGCCACCGTGAGCGTTCGAATGGAGGAGGAAGGTCGCATCGCGACCGGCCAGGCCGCGGACACGGATACGGTGGTAGCCTCGGCTAAGGCCTATGTGAACGCCTTGAATCGGCTTCTCGTGCGGCGACAGAAGTCCGATCCCGATTCTGACGTGAAGACCGTCAGCTACAAGGACGCCGGCTGAGACCGGATGCGGGCGGCGGCCTTGTCGCCCGCACCTCTCTAGGCATGTCGCCCTATTTTGGCCCGATTCTGGTGATGACCGACGGCGTTCTAAGCGTCGAGGCGGCCGAGTGACCACGCGTGGTACATAATGATGGTCTCCAGCGTCCGATAGGCCACGATTGGAGGGCCTCTCGACCAAATGCACGCCCTATTCCTGCCATATTCCTGCCTTAAGAAAGTCACTGAGGCGAATGTGTCCCTGCCTCGTGTGTGTGTGAAAGGTTAATGGTTGTGGTGTCGCGCCGCTCTCTGTCCAATCCGGCTCTCACCCGGTCCGTCAGGACTGGTTCCGGACGCGGTACGACCTCTGCCGATACCCCCCGGCCTGCGGCGCCTTTTCCGGCGCCGCAGCCGGATGGGGAGGACAGATATTCCAATACCTTTTCGAGATTCAACGGCGACCGGCCGGCACTGTACCGCAGATCGCCAGGAAAGGGCCGCTAGACGGCCGACTGACAGGATGCTCACCGATGCTCGCCGGCGACTGCCTTCCCGGTAAACAGAGCATCGGCCTGGGTGGGGCGAGGCGCGTTCCGGTGGGGCGGAGCGCGCCTCTTACTTTTTCAATTAACTATTTGTTTTTATTTGATATTACACAAGTTTGCGCTTGCCTTTGCCAAAGTTTCGCCGTAATTTCGACGCATCAAGACCACAAGTGTTGGGTGGGTAGTATGTGCGAGTTCAAGTTTTGCCGCGGAAGCGGCGCGTGTTTTCTCTCCGAGACGTCGCCCTGTCCAGGCGAATGTCCGAATGCCCGTCCGAGTCATGCCGCCGAAGCGGCCGATCGCGCCGGGTTATCCTACAAAGGTTTTCTCGATCGCGATTTCGTTCTGGCCGCCCTTGGGGACGAGGGCCGACAAGATGCCGAGATCGTGCGTGGGCTGCCGCACGGCCCCGCCGCAAGGCCACTGCGCGGCGAGCGTATCTATCGCGTGGCGTGAATCCGGTCGGGCGCCAAAAACTCGAGCGTCTGCGACAGGACTTGCGCGCGGATTGCGGGCGCTTCCATCAGAAGCTCGTGCTTGGCGCCCTCAACCAGCCGAAGTTCCGCGGACGGCCAGTCGGCGTGAATGCGATTTATGGCCGTGATCGATACGACTTGCTCGAGCGTGCCTAGGAACGTCAGTGTCGGTACGTCCGGGCGAGGCATCCGCATGAGCGCACGACCTTCCTTTGCGGCCTCGCCCACCCAGTGCACCGAGGGACCGCCAAGGGCGAACATCGGTTCTGCCGCTGCATAGGCGCCCAGGATGTCATAGCTGTCGCGATCCGTGGTCAGGAGGTTTTCGACAAATCCTGTGTCCGCAATGTAGTTCGTCGGCCTCGTGCCCGGCGCATAGTCCAGCCCCCTGCGCGCCAGGCGGTAAACCGGCGGCAGCACAAAAGGCAGAGGGCGCAGTGCGACGGGCAGGTTGATCGCCCACATCGGCGCCGTGAAGACCGCCCGCGCCACCGGAAGGCCCTCGCACAGCGCACGCAATCCGATGGATCCACCCATGGAATGCGCGAGGAGATTGAAGGGCTCGGGCAGCCTCGCCTCTCGGGCGGCCGAAAGAAGCGCATCGACGTCACGCTGGTAGTCCGGAAAAGCGCCGACATGCCCAAGACTAGGGTCGCCCGCAAGCCGGTCCGAGAACCCCTGCCCTCGCCAGTCGATGGTCGCTACGGCCAATCCCTGCGCCGTGAGATCGCGGGCAAGGCGTCCGTATTTCTCGATGAATTCGGTCCGACCGGGGAACAGCAGGACCGTCCCCCCCGCGCCCTCTTGCCGCCAGATCGTCAGCCTCAGCCGGACGCCGTCGTTCGCACGGACCCAGAACGTCGACGCATCCTCGGGACCTTGTGCCAGATCGGCGCGGTAGGGCGCCTTGTCCATCGTCAGGAAAGGACGGGCGCAAGCCGCATCGCGGCTCCCATGTCGCCGTCGATCTTAAGGCGGCCAGTCATGAAAGCGGACGTCGGGTTCAGGCTGCCTTCGAGGATGTCGCGGAACGTCTCGGTATCGGCAGTCATGGTGACGTCGGCCTCTTCGTCGGCGGCGCGCGCACCGGAGTGATCCAGCATCACCGCGCCCTCGCCTTCGATCACGAACTTGGCGATGCCGTCGAATCCGTCCGGGCCCAACTTTGCATTGAGGGCGGTCACCGCCTGGTCGATCACTTCGCTCATCCGGGTATCCTTCCTGGGGTCTTTCGGGCTCGCATTCGCCCGCTGTTGCGCTAAACTCGATATATGGGCCGCAGAACGTCAACTCTCAAATACGCCGTAGCGGCACTTGTGACCGGCTTCGTCATATCTGGCTCAGCTCTGGCTGTTGAGGACTCCGAACTCGACGCTCTTTTCGAGGGTCTGAGGGGCGGTGATCCTGCCGCCGCAGCACAGATCGAGCAGCGGATCTACGATATCTGGTCGAAATCAGGCTCACCATCGATGGACCTGCTTCTGGAGCGGGGGCGCAAAGCGCTGGAAAGTGGCGACTGGAAGACCGCTGTCGAACACTTCAGTGCTCTGATCGACCACGCCCCGGACTTCGCCGAAGGCTACAACGGACGCGCGACAGCCTATTTCATGGCCGGGCAATTCGGTCAGGCGGTCGAGGACATCGGTCAGACGCTTTCGCTCAATCCAAAGCATTTCGCGGCGATGAGCGGGCTGGCGCTGATCCTGCAGGAGCTTGGACGGCCTGAAGACGCGCTCGAGATTTGGCGCGAGGTGGAAACACTCACGCCGCACCGCGAGGGGTTGTCGCAGACGATCCTCGAACTCGAGCGTCAGGTCGACGGCCAGACGCTCTAGGATGCTTTCGAACATCACGAACCGTCGCATCGAATGGGGCGACTGCGATCCTGCGGGCATCGTCTTCAATCCCAACTATTTCCGCTGGTTCGATCATGCGACGGCGTTGCTTTACGAGGCCGCCGGATGGCCGAAGGATGCGATGCTCGCCCATTTCAGCGCGGCCGGCTGTCCCGTGGTCGAGACCGGGGCGACGTTCCGCGCGCCGTGCCGCTATGGCGAGGAGGTGACGATCGAGACCTCCATCCTCGAGGTGCGTCGATCTTCGTTCCTCATTGGGCATGTCCTGAGAAAGGGCGAGACGATCTGCGTCGAGGGAAAGGAAACGCGCGTGTGGACAATCCGCGATCCATCGTCTCAAGCATTGAAGTCAGCCGCCCTGCCCGATGAGTTGGCCACACGGTTTCGCGAAGGCTAAACGTCAGGCCGTGCGGACCACGGCCTCTGGAAGAGTGAGCAGCTCAAGAAACTCACGACAAAGGCCGCGGCACCCGGAGCAGCCGACGCATGTTTCGTGAAGCCTGGCGATCTTCTGACCGACTTCGATCGTTCTAGGCGCATAAGCAATCTTGCGTTCGACCTGCATCTCAAACCCTTACCTTCACCCTCAGACCTGAGTCGCGCCGATCTTATCTTGAGCGCGGCCAAAACAACTTGAAACATCAAACGGCGCTTCAAGATTTCGCGGGAATGATGCAATCCCACCTGTCCCGACGCCCAGTCTAGCATGGTTCGTGTGACAGGCGAATGTCGGACCAATCAGTTCGTGACAGCGTGAATTTCGAGCGGCTATCCCGCCCTATTCCCATTCCGCCCGGCGAGAGACGGCGGCGCGACGAAGGAGTGCAGCGTCCACGTCGACAGCGATGAAAAGCGCTCCGGCCTTCTTTGCCTCGTGCAAAAAGGGCTGGTCGAGCGACAGAAGACCGGCGGGAACACCTTTCGCCGTCACCCTCCTAATGCCGTCGAGGATCGCTGCCTGCACTTCAGGATGGTTCGGCTGGCCAGGATATCCGAAGCTCGCGGCCAGGTCGGCAGGGCCAAAGAAGACTCCATCCACGCCGTCGACTGCAGCGATGTCGTCCAGTTGCTCCAGTGCCGCGCGGGTTTCGACCTGGACGAGCAGGCAAATCTCCTCGCTTGCGCGGGCGGCGTAGCCTTCGACCGTCCCGTACCGGGTGGCGCGCGTGACACCAGCAACACCGCGAATGCCTTTCGGTGGATAGGTCACGGCGGCGACCGCAGCGCGGGCCTCGTCGGCGGACTGGACGAACGGAACAAGGAGCGTCTGGGCGCCGGCGTCCAGCAGCTTCTTGATCGCGACGGCGTCATTCCACGGCGGGCGGACGACGGCCGCAACGGGCGAGGTCGCGACGGCGCGCAGATATGTCACGACTTCGGCCGGTCCGATGGTGGAGTGCTCGGTGTCGAGCATGAGCCAATCGAACCCACACCCCGCAAGCATCTCGCCCACGGACGGGTCCGAGATCGAAGCCCAGAGGCCGATCTGCTCGCGGCCGTCGCGCAGCGCCACCTTGAAGGAGTTGGGAGGAAGAGAAGAGGTCATGTCGATCTCATTCGAAAGTGACGCCAATGGCGCCTAAGGGGCTGGAAGGCATGGCATCCTCAATGGTCATCGCGAACAATGTGAGAGGCGGCAGGGCGCAGTCCCGCCTCGTGGTTTCCGCGGGCCGAATCCTGTCTGCAGCGGCCTGATGGTCTTTGTCGCTCAGCATCCGGTCCTCGGCCTTTGGAAAGACCTTCGAACGCGGTCCCTGCTCCGTCTCTAGCGCGAGGGGCGGCGGGTTTCAAAGGTCAAGACAGGCAATCCGACAGGGCATTCGCCAGGTTCCGAAGAAGTTGGGTATAGAATTGCGGTCCCGGCTCGAGCGACGCGCCTAGCGGATCGAGGACGGCAGTGCGGGCCGTGGTTCCGTCCAGCACAGTGTCGACCAGACCCGCATTGAATTGCGGTTCCGCCAGAACGCAGTCGATCCCGTCCTCAGCGATCCTGTCCCTGATCTCGGCGATCCGCGCCGGGCTGGGGTCCGATGCATCGGCGAGAGAGATGGCCCCGAAGGCCTGAAGGTCGAAGGTCGACTCGAAATACTGGTAAGCGTCGTGAAACACCACGAACCTGCGCTCCTTCAGCGGAGCCAATACGTTGGCGATGTCGTCCCTGGTCGCCGACAACTCTTCGCGACCCGCTTTCGCGTTGATCGCATAGACCTCGGCATGATCTGGATCCGCATCAGACAAGGCGCCAGCGATTGCGTCGAGCCACAGAGCAGCATTGTCCGGTGAAAGCCAAGAATGAGGGTCATTCTCGTCTTCGCCGTGATCGTCATCATGGTCGTGGGCATCCTGGCTGTCGAACAGTACGCCCTCGCGGAAAGGCAGAATCAAGCTGCCCTCGACTTCGGACAGGGGGACCTCGGTAGCGCCATCGGCAAGGGTCGCGATGGTTTCGCCAAACCAGGGAGTAAGATCCTCGCCGATCCAGAAGATCAGCTCCGCGTCCTGAAGCGCCTTGGCCTCGGATGGCCTAAGAGTGTGTTCATGCGGGCTCGATCCCGGCGGCAGGATCAACTCGGGCGCGGCGACACCCTCCATCACGCGCGCCACGAGAGAATGGACGGGCGCAATGTCGGCGACTACCCTGGGAACCTCGGCATAGGCCGCAGTTCCGAGACCGAAGGCCGCCGTCAGCGCCGTCAGGGGGATTCTGGACATCGGTCGCTCCATGTGATCTTATAACATATCAACTCTTAGGACAGATCATCCGCCCGTGACAAGCCACTCCGAGAAACACAGCGCCATTGCATTTGAGCGGCATAACCACGGCGCCTGCGTGCGATCGGGCCTGACGGACGTTGAAGCTCTATGCGCGCGGGAGGGGCTGAGGTTGACCCCGGTGCGGCGCAAGACGCTCGAGGTGCTTTTGCAGGATCACCGCGCCCTTGGGGCTTACGAAGTTCTGGACCGCCTGCGGGATGCCGGGTTCGGATCTCAGCCGCCCGTTGCCTATCGAGCGCTGGACTTCCTTGTCTCGCACGGCTTCGTGCACAAGGTCGAATGCCTGAACGCCTTCGTCGCCTGCGCCGACCCGAAGGCCGCGCATTCACCCGCCTTCATGATTTGCCGGGTCTGCGCGTCTGTCGCCGAGGCGATGACGCCGACGGCGAAGGGGGCTCTCGGCGATGCCGCGAGAGCAGCAGGTTTCCGAATCGAATGCACTGTGCTGGAGGCCGAGGGCCTGTGTCCTGCCTGCGCCAAAGAGGAAGCGGCATGAGCCTTCTCGACGTGCGCGATCTGTCGGTGCGCTACGGCAGCCATGAGGCGCTGCACGACGTGAGCCTGTCCATCGACGCAGGCGAGATCGTCACAATCGTCGGGCCGAACGGGTCGGGCAAAACCAGCCTTCTGCGCGCCATCGTGGGTGCTGTTCCGATTTCTGCCGGCCGCATCAAAAGGGCCTCGGGCCTGATCCTCGGCTATGTTCCGCAACGGCTGCACATCGATCCGACGATGCCCATGACCGTCGCGCGATTCCTTCGCCTGCGAAGAGGCGCAACGCGCGATCAGATCGCGTCATCCCTATCTCGCGCCGGAGTGCCGGATGTCACTGACAGACAGATGGCGGATTTGTCCGGCGGACAGCTTCAGCGAGTCCTCTTGGCGCGTGCCCTGGTGTCACGCCCGGGACTGCTGCTACTCGACGAACCGACACAGGGACTAGACCAGCCAGGGTCGGCAGCATTCTATCGCCTCATCGAGGAAGTCAGGCGCGACACGGGCTGCGCCGTCCTGATGATCAGCCACGAACTTCATGTCGTCATGGCGGCATCGGACCGGGTGATCTGCATCAACGGTCACGTCTGTTGCCACGGAACACCCGACGTGGTGTCCTCCGCACCGGAATACCGGGCGCTGTTCGGCAGCGGAACCGGCGGGGCGCTTGCTCTTTACCGCCACGACCATGACCATGCTCACGGCCACTCGCATCACGGTCACGCCCACTCCGATGGCGCGACCTGCAATCACGCGCATCCCGAGAATGAGGCGGCCGACTGATGCTCGACGACTTTATGACCCGCGCCACACTTGGCGGCATAGGCGTGGCCGTCGCGACGGCACCCCTGGGCAGCTTCGTTGTTTGGCGTCGCATGGCCTATTTCGGTGATGCGACAGCCCACGCCGCAATACTTGGCGTTGCGCTGTCCCTGGCCTTGCAGGTCTCGGTCTTTCTCGGGGCGCTTGGCGTGGCACTCGCCATGGCTATGACGGTAAACGCCCTGTCTGGTCGCACCCATTCAATGGACACCCTCCTGGGCGTTCTTGCCCACTCGGCGCTGGCATTCGGGCTGGTGGCCGTGTCGTTCCTTCAGGGCGTCAGGATCGACTTGATGGCCTACCTCTTCGGCGACATCCTCGCCGTCTCGCGCCTGGACGTCGCGGCAATCTGGAGCGGAGCGCTTGTCGTCGCCGGCCTGATCGCCTGGCGCTGGTCGGCCCTTCTGACAGCGACGCTGAACGAGGACTTGGCCTACGCGGACGGCATCGACCCCCGGCGGGAGAGGCTGGTCCTGACGCTCGCCCTTGCAGTGACAGTCGCCGTCGCGATCAAGGTGGTCGGCATTCTCCTGATCTCGGCCATGCTGATCGTCCCGGCAGCGGCCGCACGTCCGCTGTCGCGAACGCCGGAGAGGATGGTTCTGACGGCGGGCATCATAGGGTCCATGTCCGTCCTCGTCGGTCTCCGAGTGGCACTAGTGGCGGACACGCCCGCCGGCCCGTCCATCGTGTGCACGGCAGCGCTCGTTTTCGCTGCATCCGGGACCGTATCGGCATTCCGAAGGGCGACACTCGCGAGCGCCTGAAGTTTGCACGTTCGCCATTTTTCAGGGTGTTGGTTGCGGGGGTAGGATTTGAACCTACGACCTTCAGGTTATGAGTTTGAGTTTGCAGTCTACGGCCTACTACGGGTTTCTACGCAAGAGCGCGCTTTATCATTTAATTTCAGTATCTTGATGTCCTTGTAAGGACGTGGCAGAACGCCTTACACCATTCTAGTGCGCTAGTTGGGCGCTAGTTTTGGTCAAAGGAAAACCACATGCCGAAGCTCACGAAGACCTTCGTTGAAGGGGTAGATGTGCCTGCCACAGGGCACAAGATTCACTGGGACGACCGCGTGTCTGGCTATGGGCTGAAGGTCACCGCGACAGGGGTGCGTTCTTTCATCGCCCAGGGGCGGGCAAAGGGGAAGGTGGTGATCGTCACCATCGGTCGCTTTCCGCTCTACACCGAGGATCAGGCCCGGAAGCGGGCACTGGCGGCGCTTCAGCGGATGCGCGACGGCATTAACCCGAACGCCGAGAAGAGGGCCGCGGAGGCGGAGCAGGTCACTCTGCGCGAGGTGATGGAGGCGTATCTGAGCCGGCCCGGCAAGCTGAAGCCCAGCAGTTCGGCGGAGTCCCGCAGGCATGTTGAGCAGGTGTTCGCGGCGTGGATTGACAAGCCCATCACCTCCATCAGCGAGGACATGGTGCGCAAGCGGCACCGCGAAATGGCGACGATGGGTCTGCGCGGTAAGGGACCGGCGCCGGGTCAGGCGAATCTCAGCATGACCACGCTTCGGGCGCTCATCAACTTCGCCAGCCGCCAGTACCGGCGCGCCGATGGAACCCCCCTGTTCCTCTACAACCCGGTCGACATTTTGAAGGATCACTGGGCCAAGCTCGGGACGCGGACGCAGCGGTACATCGACAAGGCGACCATCGGTGCTGCATGGAACGCTTTGCACGAAGCCCGCGCGAACCCGAAGAACGTCGACGCTCTCGCCGGGATCGACCTGATTCTGTTCCTCCTTCTCACGGGCGCTCGCCGCAACGAAGGAGCCATGTTGACTTGGGATCGGGTGCATTTGGACGACGACCCCGCCAAGTGCTGGTGGCACCTGCCCGACCCGAAGAACGGGCGCGAGGTTTTTTTGCCGGTCAGCAAGCAGGCGATCGCTGTGCTGCGGAACCGGGAGCGCGAACGGGTGAAGGGAAACCCCCATGTCTTCCCCTCGCGTTCCAAAGCTGGGCACATCCTCGACCCTCGCGCCCCGATGCAACTGATCAGCGAGTTAGCTGCGAAGCGGCTGAGCTGCCATGACCTGCGGCGGACCTTCACGAACATCTCGCTCCGTGAATGCCTGATCGAGAAATTTCGCACTGACTTGCTGACGTGCCATGTTCCCGCCGCTGCGGACGTGACAGCTCGGAATTACCTCGATCTTACCAAGCTCGAGTGGCTTCAACCCGAGGTTGAGCGCATCGGTGACTACATTGAGCGCCAAGGGCGGATCGCGGCGGGCGACAACGTGGTGGCGCTCCCCGCTCGCGCGTAGCCCCCGAAAATTTCGGGCGGCGCTAGGGGATGGCGGATGGCCGGGGGAAAGGTGGCTCCCGGCTCGCTCCCCGGCTCTAGCGCGGCGTTGCGCGGCGACCCGCGTTGTTGCCACATCTGACACTTGTCAGGTCGCGCTGGACTGGGTATTCAATACTCATCTTCATGCAACGAATGGTCCGGGACCGCGTGAGGTAGTCCTCCTGAGCAGGCGCTGACGAAACCGCTCGTCCGCCTGCTTTTTGATTCAGGCGGCGGGCATCTGAACAGGAGATATTCAGATGCAGACCATCAGTAGGCCGCGCTCAACGCGCTACAGCCGCATTCACCTTACGAGTAAAGAAATCAGCCATATCCTCGCAAAGACCGACGAGGTGCTTCGCGGCGATCAGCTCGAATACACGGCGACCGAATTCATCTCCCAAATGAAGTTCGAGATTCAGGACTACTTCAACGGCCGGGAAGGTATGGATGACTAATTTCGAACTCGACCCGCTCTAGCGAGGCGGGTTGCCTCCGACTGCAGGCTTCGCTTGTACGACTTGCTACGCGACAGCTACTATAGCTGCAATGTGCCGCACTGGGGCACGCCCACGAGGCAAGTTCCAGAGAACCGAACGAAGTGGAGCAAGGGTGAAAGCCCCCCAGGACACAGCTCAAACGCCGACCGCCGCGCACGTCGCGGCTCCGGCAAGCTGGAGTCCAGAGTATGGCCCACAAGGAACTGTCCGTTGAGGATATGACTTTCGAGCAGCATTGCGAGCTGTTCAACTACACCCCCAAGAAACGTCCGATCACCAGCAAGGAACTAGCTGACCTGCGCGGCGTCAGCGAGCGCACGGTGGAGGGTGATCGCGTGCGAGGCGTTGGCCCGCGCTACTTCCAGCCGCCGGGCACCCGCCGCGTCATGTATTCAGAACGCGACGTCCTCGCGTGGTTGGTGTCGGGCGCAAAGCACAGCACCAGCGAGAACGCGGCGTAGGTCGGCCTTCATACCATGAATATGAACGCCCACGGCCGAAACGCGGAATGCAGCAAGGGTGCGCCCGCATCAGGTGTGCCCGCCATCCAGCACGGACATAGCCGTGCCCACGAAAAAGGGGACCGGCGCGACCCGGCCCCCTCAGTCATCCAGACTTTGAACTGTCCCAGCCAAATCAGATACGAAAGGACTGCAACATGAGCAGTATGCAACAGGCCGGTGGGACCGGCAACGACACCCTGCGCTTAAACGCGGAGGGGTTGCAGCATGCCTAACAATTGGCTCGAAGAGCGCATGAAAGATTCACTCGAGTTTCAAGACAATCCGAGCTGGACGCCCGAGCAGCGCAAGGCGGCCCTTGAGCATTGGAACAAGGCATACGAATACTCGCTCTTGACGCCCGAAGAGCGAACAGCCCGGCTGCGCGAGCAGGAACTTAGGAACGCGGCAGATCTTACCGAGAAGATCACCAAGCAACATGAAGCTGAGTTGAAGGTCGAGGAAGCGCGGACCAGACGAGAGCAAATCAGAAAGGGCCTTTCGCCTTCGGTCGCCAATGGCCCGCGCACCCTAGTTGGGCGCAGCCTCGGTTCAGTGCAGCCGCGATCCATTCAATGGCTTTGGACCGGATGGGTCCCGAAGGGATACATCACCCTGCTGGCGGGCGAGACTGGGGCGGGCAAGACCACGGTCCTGGCGGACATCGCGGCGAGGATAACCACGGGCTCGCCCTGGCCCGGCGAGTTTCATGCTCAACCCGGCGAGAACGCAACACGACCTCACCCCGTGCGCCCGGCCTCCCGCGTCCTGTGGCTCGGGAGCGAGGATGGCATTGAGGAAATGACCGTGCCGCGTCTCATGGCGTGCGGCGCCAACTTGAACAACGTCATTGAGATTCAGGGCGTGACCCAAGAGGGCCAGCGCAACACCTTTTCGATGCAGGATGACCTAGGCGCGGTGGCGGAGTGGTTGGTTTTCGCGGAGACAGAGGGCCACCCCTTCGCCATGTTGGTGATTGACCCGGTGACAAGCTACCTGCCGGGGCAGAAGCTGCGGAGGGTAGACCTCAACGACGCCGGGCAGCTCCGGTCCGTGCTTGAGCCGTGGCTGATACTCGCACAGAAGCACCGGATCGCAGTCGTCTGCGTCACTCACTTCGCCAAGGACACCGCCCGCGCAATGCTGCATCGGGTTCTCGGGTCTGCCGCCTTCGCCCAGACCTGCCGGAGCCTCATCGCTGTTATCGAGCCGCCTGCCACAGACGACTACGAGCCCGACCAGTTTGAAAGGGCGATGATTCAAGTGAAGGTGAACCTTCCAGAGCATCCCGGCGGCGCATGGCGTTTCTGTACGGAGAAAGTCGAGGTCGGGACGGACCCTGACTACCAGACGCCGATCTACGCGACCCGACCGGCATGGGAACAGCTTGACCACGCCTTGACGCCGAAGACCGCCGTAGGTCCAGCTCGCGGACCCCAAAGCCAGTATGGACTTCCGTTCGCCGTGTGGCTCCAAGCTTTCTTCGCGGAACGCTCTGACCGCGAATGGCTCCGAGTAGACCTAGTGAAGATGATCGCGATCACGGAGAAGGTGGCCACAGAGAACTGGTGGAGCAAGAACAGCAACACTTATCTGGAGAAGCGAAACGACGGCGGTTGCTGGTTCTGCCGCCCCAAGGGCACAACCCCTAAAGAAACTCCGTAGTGTGGTGATAGTGGGGACTGTGCTGGGAGAGTGGGGAAACTGGGGGGCGTGATACCAAACAATAACTTAGCTGAATGTGTAAGGCCCCATCGCCCCCACTTTCCCCGCATACCACCCTCCCCACCGTGCGCAGACACGCCCGGCCGCGCGACTCGCTGGCTCCTTGGGCTCAGTTCAGCAGGAGCCGCGCAGGTAGCTTCCTAATCGTCGTTACAGACGTCGCAGATGGCGGCATCAGGCGTGACGACACCTTCGGAGACGGGGAAAGGATTGTTGCAGTGCAGGCAGACAGCATAGCCGCCACCGGAGCGACGCTCGGCGTCCATCTCTCGCTGGTGTTGCTCCTGCGCCCACTTGCGCGTCGCGTCATTGCTCATGATCCAAGTCCCTTCTGAGGCACTGCCACCATCCCGATTCAATCCGGCGAAAGTTGGGCCGTCGGTCGACCCACATATTGGGTATATGTCCGCCGCCGGGGCCTAAGCCCTTGGCGTGCATCCGTTCTGCGTGTGGTGATAAAAAGCCGTCTAGCCTTTCACTAGCAGGACATTACTTCGAAATATGTCAGCAACGTCGTACGAAAACTCTTGGCGCTTCATATAGTTTACCGTCATAATGGATGACAGCAATACTAGGAACTTAGATGAAACAGATCGCAATCTTCAATCATAAAGGCGGCGTCGCCAAGACTACGATGACCTTTCATCTTGGCTGGATGCTAGCGTTGATGGGTAAGCGAACGATGCTTGTGGACTGCGACCCACAATGTAATCTGACAGGCGTTTTTCTTGGCGATGTTGACGCAGAGGACTATCCATTTGAAAGCGAAGTTCCGCAAAAGCCGCGAAATATCCGGGATGCGGTTCGGCCGGCATTTGAGTCGCGCCCCTACATGATTGAACCAACCGAACTCTTTCCGTCACCGACGTGCCGTGACCTTTTCTTACTACCCGGGCACGTCGGTCTTTCTGAGTATGAAAGCCAGCTTGCAGTCTCACATGAACTTAGCAATACGCTCTCAGCGCTCCAGAACATTCCGGGAGCGCTGCACCATGCGATCACTATTACCGGCGAACAGAACTCCATAGATTTTGCACTTATAGACATGAGTCCAAGCCTTGGAGCGATCAATCAGAATCTTTTCATGACCAGCGACGCATTCATAATTCCAATGGCGCCAGATCTTTTTTCCTCGATGGCGCTCAGATCACTTTCTCGAACGCTTCCAAAGTGGTCAGAATGGGGGAAGAAAGCAGCAAGCAATGCCGTATTGAAGATGGCCGATTACCCATTTCCAGATTCCAGCCCAAAATATCTTGGCTCGACGGTCCAGAATTTTCGAAAGCGGGCCAGAGGCGAGGAGGAAGCCAGGCCTACTCAGGCCTTTCAAAGGTGGTTTGATCGACTTGCAGAGACAAGGGAGGCGGATCTCCTAGAAGCCTTGCGCAACGCAAAAATGCTGCTTCCGGACGAGGTCTACAATTCCGCCGGTGCACCTACAGATCAGTTTTTAATGGAAATCGGTTCGCTCGACGGATTAATCGCGACGGCTCAGGAACTTGCAAAACCCGTGTTCGCCATCGATCTCCAAGCCGATACAACGTTCCGCGGAAATGTCGCAGATACGTACAGGAACAAAATCGACGACGTGCGGTTGGGCTTCGAGAGCGGAGCGAAAAAGGTGATCGCACTAGCTGATAGTTTCTAGCTCCAATGGAAAGGTTTGACGACGCGATTGCAACCTTTCTACACGCTGTCGAGCGGGCACGTCAGATGGTTAGCCTATTCGATGCGCTGTCTGCCATTCGCATTCGTGACCCTGCAAATGATGACGCTCTGCGGTCAGCCTACATCCTAGCGGTTAGCTCGTTTGATTTCTTTGCGCATGAGCTTGCGTTGGTAGAGGCCAAGCACAGATTTCGGTCCTCGCTGAAAACGCGAAATATCACCCTACCAATGGAGTTGATGACCATCAATGATGCTGAGGAGCGATCTAACGCGGCCGAAAGCCAGATTCGTCAGTCCAACTCCTACAAGGCATTTGTTGACCCAGCAAAGTTAGCGGAGATGCTTTCATGTTATTGTGCAAACCCCTGGCAGAAGATTACTGAGAGGTTGAACGAAGGGAAGGTAGTGGGTGACAGGCGAACTGATGTCCAAGTAAAGGGCCAGTTAAAGAGTATTTGGAAGAGGCGCAACCAAATTGCTCACGAAGCAGACGTGAACCCAACATTAGCGGGCATAACTCTGTGGCCAATCGATAAGCCCGACACCGAATTGACTATCGCTTTCATCCTTGAACTCGGCGAGCATCTGCCAGGCGTCATAGCTGAAGCCCTGCCGGAAGAGGACTAGGACCAAGACTGCCCCCTCAGAATTACGGACCCGCATATCCGCAATATGTCCGCCGACCCTTTCCCCCATCGACCTAAGGCATTGTTAGGAAAAGAAAAAGCTAGTGGACCTAAAGCGAGAGCAGGTACGCTTATAGCACATTTGTAGCCAGATCAGGCATCGAGGGACGAAAATGAGCATCACAGACGACGTGAAAGTGGACACCCGCATCACCCCGGCTCTTCATCCCGGCGTTGTGGAAAACATTGACGGCTACGGTGACGACACGAAGGACGTGCTCGCCCAGGTCATGACCGCCTTCAGCACCGCCTACGAGAACGTCCGCTCCGTATGGGACGCCCGCGAGAAGGTGGAGCAGGACACCAGCAAGACGGCAGACGCCCGCCTGCTCCAGCTGGACGGCTTCGCGGCGAAGAAGCTGGAGAGCGCGACCCGGACATTCGACGCCACCAGTGCCCGCATTACGACTACGATCAGATACCTTGAGGGCGAGCTTGCGCAGCCTATTGCAGAGAAGGCGTCAGGGAGCGTCGCGGCGGAGATACGCGCCCATGCCAAGTCACTGCCGACAGACAAGCTGCACCAGCTCATCAGCGACGCGGTGGACGGTGGAGACAGCTTGACAGTCGGGGCTGTGTTGATGGGGCCTGCCTACCTCAGCGGCCTGACCCCTGACTTACAGAAGACGTACCTGAAGCACTGGAACCAAAAGCAGCGTCCCGACGTGGCGAAGCGCCTGCACGTTCTGCAACAGGCGAAGGCGATGCTGGACCGTGACGCAGGCAAGGTCTTCGTTGCGATGGAAAAGGCTGTGGGCGGCACGTCCACCAAGGCGAGGCAAGTCCGCCTCGCACAGATGGCGGCTGACAAAGCCACCTCCGCGTGACGCTGCTCGCACCTTGATAAGATCAGGATCGACGGATGGCAAAGCAGACCGAACTTATCCAACCCGAGTGGAAGAAGGGCTTCGTGCCAAAGCCCGCACCCACGAAGTGGGAAGCCGGTATGGCAAGTCCGAACCCTCTTGGGCGTCCTAAGGGTGTCCTTGATAAGCGAACGAAGGTGACACGGGCGCTGATGGATGACGCACCCGCTGTCGCCCGCGTGGTCATTGACGCGGCGATGGAAGGCGACATGACCGCGGCGGGGCTGGTCCTGTCCCGCTGCGCTCCCGTCATCAAGTCGCAGGCGGAGCGAGTCCAGTTCGAGTTGAACAGGGATGCGCCACTTGCCGAGCAAGCCCGTCAGATCATGCAGGCGGTGGCGAACGGCGAAGTGGACCCCGACACCGGGCGCATCCTGATTGGGTGCCTCAGTTCGGTCGCTGGCATCGAGGCTGTGACGGAGCTGGAGCGGCGGATCCTCGAACTTGAATCTCGGGAGGTGAAGCGATGAGCGTCATTCATACGAAGCGCAACATGGTTGCGGCATACGAACCGTTGCCGGAGGACCTATTCGTGGAGGTGCGCATTGGCACGCCCAGCGGACGGCGCGTGCTTCTCACCAAGAAGATCGCGGAGTACGAGACGGCAGTGACATGGGCGCGCGAGATGGCGGACGTGATGGAGCACCATATCGAAGTGGTCCCGGTCACCGGTCCTGAATACATGCACCGGAACCGCAGCAGCATAGCGCACTTCATGGCCACCCTCACCGACCAGGAGCATGGCGAGGTGCGAAGCATCTTGGTGACGGCAATGGGGGACCTGATGCGGGACAGCGACGATCCTGAGATTCGACGTGAAGCGCATGGCGTGTTGAGGCAGTTGAGGGCGATTGAATGAGACGCGCATCCCCACCCGATCGCTGGTTCGATCCAGCCCGCGGGTCCGTCCGGACGCCTCGCCCTGTGGAGGAGGAGGATCGGGGAGTAACGTTCGCCTATGGCCGCCATTGGCGCAACGAAAGTGTCGTGGCGAAGGACGACCCTGACCACACCGTCACGCCTGAAGAGCAGAAGTTGCTGCACCAGCGCGAACTGGAAGCGGCGAAAGATCGGCAAGCCCGAAATGATGCGAATCTCGCTGCCGCCCTGCGTCTAGGCGCTGCGCTGAAGGTGCTGAAAGGCGATGGGTAGCGCGCGGGCACTATTGGCGCGGGTCGCCCGCCTCGAAGATGCGCGGCGGCCCCGGCTCTCGCGCATCGCCCGCGCCTATGGTTCCTTCGACGCGTTCGAGGCGCGGATACGCGTCGAAGCTGAAGCTGGTGGGCTGGACAGGATCGACTGGCTCGGTGAGAAGGGCGATGGCGGCGTGCTGCGGTGCCTTCGCCGGTGGGAAGAGGAAGGCCTATGCTGAGTGAGCAGCCGCCGTGGTTGGCACGATGGCAGCAAGGCGAGCCGCCGCTACAGCCGCACCCACAGTCGCAGGTCGGGGGGCTCAGGGGGGTGGCTGCCCAAAGGGACAAACCGGCTCCACGCGCGACTACAGCGAGCCTCGTCTCAACTCGTTCGGCTTCAGCGAACCGCTGCCTGAGACATGCCCGCTTTCCCTCCGTGGGGCCCTGCAATCGCCGCATTTTGGTCCTCGGAAAGCTGGTATAGCTCCGCGAAAGCCTGACGGAGACATGCTAGATGAAGAACATTCTGATTGTCGGTTTAGCGTGTCTCGTAGCGGCCTTGGTCTTTGGTGTTGAGCCCGTGCAGCGAGCGATAAACGAGGCGACGTATCAGGGCACCTTGAAGGGTGTCGAAACTTGCATGGACTATTCAAGGAGTGAACTTCTGTCCAAAGAGGCCGTCAGGGCAACGTGTGTCAGCACCTTTCAGAAGCGTCTATATGACAACGACCATGCGACCGGACGCGCCGGACCAAGGATGAACCAGCAAACGGTTGGCTGGGGTGGCATCCTCGAAAACAGGACGGCCGACCATGTTACTACTTGGGTCCGTATTTCTCTCAGCATTTTCGACGCGGACGGCAACGCGCAAGAGATTTCTGCCGAAACACCGATTTGGATAGACCCCTTAGGTGAAGCGGAGTTCAGAGTAGACCTACCTGAACTTGAACCCGAGCAGCTGGAAAACATCAACTTCTGCGAACATGAAAGTATTGCTCCAAAGTCCTGCATGACATGGGGTGTCGTAGACATGATGGGCGTTGCGATCTAGGTTCGTTCGCCGATTTGCCGCCAGAGTCCCCGCTAGCTGAACTCTGTGAGCTGAAGGGCTACCGTGCGCTGCACTCGCTCAGCGAGGCCCTATGACACTTTCCCAACGACTCGCTCTGTGGCGGCTAGCTAGGTGCTGTTTCGACTACAGGACAGCAAAACAGCCCCGCGGAGGGGCTGCGCAAACAGCTGTAATTGCTGCTGTTTTTGGTTGCGGGGGTAGGATTTGAACCTACGACCTTCAGGTTATGAGCCTGACGAGCTACCGGGCTGCTCCACCCCGCGTCACCGAAGTGTCATCTAGCCGTCATTCCGTGGCACCGCAAGGGTCGGCGGGGAAGTTTTCCAAGTTTCCGTGACGTCGTGCCGATGTGGGACTGAAAGCGACACCCGGGGACCCAGGGCGCGGCCTCCACTTGCTGCGCTTGGGCGTCCCATCCTATCGCCACGGCATGTTCCTGCACGCCTTCGTTCTTCCTTTCGTTGCATTGGTCTTGTCTTGGGGGTCGTGATCGCACTCTGGCTGATCCTGACCCAAGCCAAGATCGTTGCACCGAAGTTGGTGCAGCTGGAGCGTCCAATGCTGCTCGTCTGGCTCGATGCAAAGGCCGACGCGTTCCTGCAAGCCTGGGCCGCCAATAAGGCAGGTGAGTACGTCGCCCTTTCTAACTCATGTGGAATGGTACAGGCGGATCGAGCCCGTGGCCTCTTCAGTTAACTGCGAAAGGGCAGCGCGCCGAGCTTCGGGCAGGTAGATTTCTCTGCCCACACTATCACGATGTCCGAGGGGCTCCAAAGCACTGGTCCTACACATGCTGAGATCGCGATGGTGTCTTCAAAACAAAAACCGCCGCCTCAGAGAGGCGGCGGTTTCAATCGAACATCGTCGAGAGATACATACGATGTTGCTCATTAGGTTTGGCGGTGACCTACTCTCCCACGTCTTAAGACGCAGTACCATCGGCGCTGCAGCACTTAACTGCCGAGTTCGGGATGGGATCGGGTGTTTTGCTTGCGCTATGACCACCAAACCAAAAGAACAACATCGTCATCAGTGATGACGTTTCCAAGTCAAGAGCGGCGTATGCTCTCGATCGAGCCAGACTGCTTCTGGATCAAATCAAGCCTATCGGGCAATTAGTACCGGTCAACTGAACGCATTGCTGCGCTTACATCTCCGGCCTATCGACGTGGTGGTCTACCACGGCCCTCAGGGATACCTTGTTTTGAGGGGGGCTTCCCGCTTAGATGCCTTCAGCGGTTATCCTTTCCGGACATAGCTACCCTGCACTGCCGTTGGCACGACAACAGGTCCACCAGTGGTCCGTTCACCCCGGTCCTCTCGTACTAGGGGCAACTCCTCTCAAGTATCCTACACCCACGGCAGATAGGGACCGAACTGTCTCACGACGTTCTAAACCCAGCTCACGTACCTCTTTAAATGGCGAACAGCCATACCCTTGGGACCTGCTCCAGCCCCAGGATGAGATGAGCCGACATCGAGGTGCCAAACGGTGCCGTCGATATGGACTCTTGGGCACCATCAGCCTGTTATCCCCAGCGTACCTTTTATCCGTTGAGCGATGGCCCTTCCACTCGGGACCACCGGATCACTATGGCCGTCTTTCGACTCTGCTCGACTTGTCAGTCTTGCAGTCAGGCTGGCTTCTGCCATTGCACTCAACGAGCGATGTCCGACCGCTCTGAGCCAACCTTCGCGCGCCTCCGTTACTCTTTGGGAGGCGACCGCCCCAGTCAAACTACCCACCACACAGGGTCCCGGATCCGGATAACGGACCGCGGTTAGACATCAAGCAAAGCAAGGGTGGTATCTCAAGGGAGGCTCCACAGGAACTAGCGTCCCTGCTTCAAAGCCTACCACCTATCCTGCACATGCTTGGCCTGATGCCAGTGTGAAGTTGTAGTAAAGGTGCATGGGGTCTTTCCGTCTAACCGCGGGAAGCCTGCATCTTGACAGGCAATTCAA
>NZ_QGGV01000001.1:0-175000 GCF_003148765.1 Silicimonas algicola | reverse complement strand
GCCCAACTTGCGCTTGAGGTAGTCGCCCAGGAACCTCCCCCCCGCCATGAAGCCCGAAAAGACCGTCACCGCGATCCCTGCGGTGGTCGTCGGATCGCCCAGCCTCTCGGCCAGATAGACGGCGGACCAGTCCGCCAGGACACCTTCGGTCAGGGTGACGAGGAACATGAACACCGCAACGAACAGAAGCGCGCGCGGCACCTCGGTAAATCGGCGTCGCGGTGGCGCGGCGCCGGTCTCGTCAATTCCAAGCCTGGGCATCCGCGTCGCCGCCAGCACGCCCCCTGCCCCGGACACCGCGGCGAGGAGCAGCATGACCTGAACCGGCGTCAGCCCTTCCGAGAACACGGCGACAGCCGACCCTCCCATCAGGCCTGCCGCCCAGAAGCCGTGACAGCGGTTCATGATCATCACGCCCGCGCGTTTTTCCAGGCGTCCGGCATAGACGTTCATCGCGACCTCATTGAAGCCGGTGACGGCGCCAAGCAGGACAAGCGACAGGAACAGCGTCGGCCCACTGGTCGAGAGGACCGGCAGGATCGCCGCGACAGCCTGCAGCGGGAAGAACGTCCAGAGCACGCGGCGCGGCCCGAACCCAGACAGGACGCGGCCCGCGATCTGAAGCGACGGGATCAACGCAATGGGCATCCCTATCAGCGCAAAGGCAAGCTGCCCCTTCGAAAGTCCTATGGTTTCCTTGATGACAGGTATCAGCGCCAGCCACCCGCCGATGGCGAAGGGTTGAAGCACAAAGATCGTCATGATGAGAAGTGTCGCCCGCGGCGCGTCCTGCCTGTCCATCCGCCGGAGATTACGCGACGGGCTGGCCGGGGGAAGTCACATTATGCGACGGCGCGTTTCACAGGACGCGGCAGGCGCATCGCGAGCAGCGCGAGAACGATACCGAGGTAGACCAGCGGCTCGATCTGGAACCCCTTCACCAGCATGACGAAGTGTATCGCTCCCAAGCCCGCGCAGGCGTAGGTCAACTGGTGCAACCGCTTCCAGCGCTTCGGTCCAAGCTTGCGGATCGACAGGTTGTTCGACGTGATGGCGACCGGGATCATCAGCACGAAAGCGAGCATGCCGATGGTGATGTAGGGACGCTTCAGGATGTCCGCCCAAATCTGCGAAAGGATCTGCACGTCGAGGACCAGCCAGACGGCCAGATGGCACGACACGAGCCAGAACGTCACAAGCCCAAGCGCCCGCCTGAACCTGACGAGGCTGACGCCGGTGACGTCCCTCAGCGGCGTTACAGCCAGGACGACGATTAAAAGCTGCAGGGCCCTCTCGCCAAGGGCATGCTCCATTGCCTTGACGGGATCGACCCCCAGTCCCCCGGTCAGGCCGAGGTAGAGATACCAACATGGCACGAGCGCACCGGCGACATAAATCGGCCAGGCCGGCACACGCTTGAGCTGGAGGTTGATGCGCTGCGCCGTGGTCATCAGTAGTTCTCGGCGAGGTCCATGCCATCGTAGAGAGACGCCACCTCGGCTTCGTAGCCGTTGAACATCAGCGTCTCCTGCCGACGCGCGAAGAGCCCTCCGCCAATGCGCCGCTCCGTTGCCTGGCTCCACCTTGGGTGATCGACAAGCGGATTGACGTTGGAGAAGAAGCCATACTCACGGGCGTTCGACAGGTTCCAGCTGGTCTCGGGCATCTCTTCCACAAGGCTGATTCGAACGATCGACTTGATGGACTTGAAGCCATATTTCCATGGCACGACCAGTCGCAGCGGCGCGCCGTTCTGGTTCGGCAGCGGTTCGTCGTAAAGCCCCGTCGCCATGATTGTCAGCGGATGCATCGCCTCGTCCAGCCGCAGACCTTCCCGGTAGGGCCAGTCGAGCACCGGATAGCTGACGCCCTCCATTACGCCAGGAATGACGGCCGTTTCGAACGAGACGTACTTTGCCTCGGGCTTCACGCCGACCTTGTTCAGAAGGTCCGCCAGCTCGAAACCCGCCCAGGGCACGACCATCGACCAGGCCTCGACGCAGCGGAAACGATAGATGCGCTCTTCGATCGTCATGCCGTCCAATAGCTGCGCGAGGGTGTAGTCCCCCGGAGCGTCCACAAGACCGTCGACCTTAACCGTCCAGAAGTCCGTGACCATGTCGGCGGAGTTCCGGGCCGGATCCTCCTTGCCCGTCCCGAACTCGTAGAAGTTGTTGTAACTCGTGATGTCGGCCCAGCTGTTCGGCTCAAGATCCTGGCCGTAGCCGGTCTTTACCGCGCCAAGCTTCGCGAGCGCCGGACCTGCTGCCAACCCCAAGGCCGCGGCGCCAGCGCCTGCCATGATCTGCCGGCGTGTCCGCCACATCTCCTTAGGGGTCACATCCGCCCGGGTGAGGTCGCTGATGTACCGGTGTGCCATGCTGTCTCCTCGCAATCTGTCCGGCAAAGATGCGCCGTGCTTTCCCCTCGGGCAATCCGTCTCACGCTATAGTCATGCCTTGCTGCTCGGTTGAAACATGACGGTGGATCACAAGGGATCACGCATTTGTCAGTGGTTCGCGAAAACTGCCGGGCTTAGCCCGCCGAGCATTCTCGTCAAGGCGCGAAACCCCATAAATTCATCTGATCTGGTGTGCTCATGCCTCCGTAGTAGCCACGATGTCACGCAGACATCCTCGCAATATGTACAGAGGAGACGCACATGCACCGCACTCTCATCGCCCTGGCGGCCACCACCGCTCTCGCGGCACCGGCCTTCGCCCAGGACAAGGACATCGTCGACACCGCGGTGGACGCTGGAAGCTTCACCACGCTCGTTGCCGCAGTCCAGGCCGCCGGCCTCGTCGATACGCTGAAGGGCGAAGGCCCGTTTACCGTCTTCGCGCCGACCGACGAGGCTTTCGCGGCGCTGCCCGCAGGGACGGTTGAAGACCTGCTGAAGCCCGAAAACAAGGATCAACTCGTCTCGATCCTCACCTACCACGTCGTTCCGGGCAAGGTGATGTCCACCGATCTCACCGACGACATGTCGGCCACGACCGTTCAGGGGTCGGACGTGACGATCGACCTCGACAACGGCGTGATGGTCGAGGATGCGACCGTCGTGACGCCGGACATCGCGGCGTCGAACGGCGTGATCCACGTCATCGACAAGGTGATCATGCCCGCAAGCTGATACTGCGGTCGTGTCCACGAGCAAGGGCGGGGATCTTCCCCGCCCTTTTCCTTTTGAGGAAAGCGGTCGGTCTTTTCAGCAGAAACTCCCATGGCAGAACCATCCCGGCGACATCGTCGCCCCGTGCGCAAAATAGAGCCAAAGCCGTTCCCCCGACCGCGTGGTGACGCGCCAGTAGTCCCGGATGCCGCTCCGCCAGTCGGGATCGTCCAGCCACCACTCCGGCGCGATCCTCTCGGGACCAAGAGCCACGCGTGTCTCGAGCGTCCGTCCGCGCCACCGGAACGATGCGGGAAGATCGGGGGTTTCCTCGGCCTGAACGATCTCGGGCCGCCACATCTCGAGCGGACGCGGGGCACGTGGCCTTGGCCACAAACCCGACGGTTCGGACCAGGCGGCCGCGAGGAGAATCGAGGTCTTCTCGGGAATATGGCTGTCGGCTGGATGAAGCCGCGTGATCGTCTCCAACCCGACCCGCGCGCCGATGCGGCCCAGAAGATCGTCCATCTCGACTCCGCCCGACCGACGATCGGCTCCATCGGCCGCCGCCTCCAGATGCCCCCGGTGCTGGTGGGCGTGGACCGGCTCGGTCGAGGCCGCGACGAGGCGGACCATGTCGATCCCGAACCCCGCATCGATGTCGTCGAGCTTCATGGTAAGAAGCGGCCGGATCCGGTCTGCCTCGAACGAGGGCCGCGCCAGGCCCACTTCGACCCACTCCATGCTTTGGTCGGCGCGATGACATTCCAGACGGATCCGTCGCGCGCCCTGCCCCGCGTTTCGTAACCTGTCGCTGAGAACGGGCAGCATCCGTTCGAGAGCGGCCCGCAGGTCCTCGGCCAGCCCGATCGGCTCGGGCAAGGTAAGACGGACGGCGAAATGGGCGGGAGGACGTGCCGGTCCTATCGGCTCTGGCTCCACCCCAAGTGCCTGGTCGAGACGACGCACGAGTTCGCGTCCGAAGCGACGCGCCAGCGCCGCACGGGGCTGGCCGGCCAGGTCTTCGATGCGCCGCAGGCCAAGGCGGTTCAGCATCGCGGCCAGTGCTCCGTCAATTCGCAGTGCCAGGACGGGTAGGGGCGCCAGCGCCGTGCGGGTCTGTCCCGGAAGGGCAATCGGTCCGGCCCGGTTGCCAGACGCAAGCGCCCCAGGGGCCGCTCCGCCCCGCTCCCAATGCCGGCGCTTGGCCGCGCGCGACCGCGTTGCCCGAGCCTCCTGCGCGATGTCGTCTCCCGACCTTGCGGCACCGCTCTCGCCGTCCGAAAATCGCGCGAGCGCCCAGGCCGCGCCAACCGTGTCGGCGACTCCCATGCGGACGGTGAGTCCCAAGGCGGCGCAGTCTCCGGCGATCTCGTTCATCAGGGCCTCTTCGCCCCCGAAGAGGTGGGCGCAGCCGGTCAGGTCAACGACAAGCCCCTCGGGCGGTTCTTCCGAGACCCACGGACTGTACTGCCCGGCCCACCTGCGCAACACCGCAAGGAAATCCGCCTCCTGCCTCGGGTTTGCAATCCGGGTTTGAAGCTCGGGGCACATGGCGCGCGCGTCCCGCAAGGGCTGGCCACGCACCAGCCCCGCAGCCTGAGCCTCGGCCGAAAGCGAGGTCAGCACCTGGGTGTTCCCGACCTCACCCGAGACCGCGAAGGGTCCGGACGGCAGGCCACGCGCCTCGCGCAGCCAGCGTTCGGCCGCGAGACGGGGGAACCACAGAGAAAGGATACGTCTCTGGGACATCGGAGCAGCGGGCAGCTATGTTCCTGTTTCGTCCCAACGTAACCATCCCCGCCCGCACTGTCGAGAGAAAGGCGACATGGACCGATCGGCGGACGGCGAGCCCATTATCGGCGCCCCTCCGCACAGAAGCGGTGGAACCGCAGGCCGAAAGCCGCGCTCGGCGGTGAACCGCGCGAATTCGACTGGGTCCCGGACTGGCAAAGCGAATGCGGATGCCTCAAGTCGAACCCGTGCGACGGGTCCGGAGGGTTCGAAAAATCCCCCTCCCCGGCCTTCCGGGCCCCGAGCACCTTCAGCCGCAGAACACCCTGAGGATCGTCCCGCTCCGGGCACCGAAAACGACGTTCGTTCGATCCGGAAGGTATTCCTGCGTCACCACGTCGGTGTCGGAATAGACCCGGAACTTCGGTCCCGTCGGAAAGGTGGTCGCCGCGACAGGCTGGCCGACATAAGGGCGGTACTCAGGCGCATCGCACAACTCGACGCCCCCGAGGCTGCCCAGGGGATCGTTCGCTCCGCCTCCCGCACCCGGAAGGTTTCCCCCGCCGCTCGAGAATCCCCCGTCATCGCCGGGACCGTTGTCATAGGCTGGAGTGCCGGCGCAGGCAGTCAGGAGGAGGGCGAAGAAAAGGCCGGTAACGGCATGTCGGGTCATCTGGGGTATCCTCGAACGGGTCGTGTTGATTTCGCCTTTCCGGTCGCGCAGGGTCAAGCGGAGTCCAATGACCGCACGGAAATGCGAACGAATGCGCGCAGCCCATGACGCAAGGCGCCGAAACCCGAAGCGACGAGACATGCTTCTTGGCTGATCTAACGCTACGCCCGGCAAGGCCAAGTGATCGCGATGCGATCTGGTCGATGCTCGAGCCGGTGTTCCGCGCGGGAGACACCTATGCCATCGACCGCGACATTCCCCGGGAGGAGGCGCTGGCCTACTGGCTGTCCGAACACGCTTTTGTCGCCGAGGCGGACGGCATTGCCATCGGCACATATTACATCCGTCGAAATTATAAGGGCGGCGGAAGCCATGTGTGCAACTGCGGCTACATCACTGCGCGACACGCCGAGGGTCGAGGCGTCGCACGGGCGATGCTGACGCATTCTCTTGACGAGGCCCGGCGGATCGGCTTCGAGGCGATGCAATTCAACTTCGTCCTCGCCTCCAACATCCGCGCCGTCGAGACTTGGACCAAGGCCGGTTTCCAGACAATTGGACGCGTCCCGCACGCCTTCCTGATGCCAGAGGGCGAGAAGGTCGACGCCCTCATCCTCCACCGCTTCCTCTGAAGTTACGTATTCTCAATGTACCCTTGCCATTCCGGAGCCGAGATCCGACATTCCCCACAACCCGAAACAACGAGCGGAGCCAGCCCCGATGGCCAACGACGACAAGAAAAAGAACGACGACAAGCCCGAGCTCGGCGGCAAGGCAGCGGATCTGTTCTTCAAGTCCAGAAACGTCCTCATCACGGGTGAGATCAACGACAAGCTGGCTCACAAGATCACCACGCAGCTCATCGCTCTGTCCGAGGATTCCGACGCGCCGATCAACCTCTTCATCTCGTCGCCCGGCGGCCACGTCGAATCCGGCGACATGGTCCACGACATGATCCAGTTCATCAAGCCGACGGTCCGCACCGTCGGTTCGGGTTGGGTCGCTTCGGCAGGCGCTCTGATCTTTGTCGGCGCCAAGAAAGAGAACCGCTTCTGCCTGCCGAACACGCGCTTCCTTCTGCACGAACCGCGCGGCGGGATCGGCGGGACGGCGTCCGACATGTGGATCCAGGCCGAACAGATCCGCATCATGCGGGAACGCTTCCACAAGATCTTTGCCGAAGCGACCGGTCAAACGGCCGAGAAGATTGCCAACGATACCGAACGCGACTTCTGGCTGAACACCGACGAGGCGATCGCCTATGGGCTTCTGGGCAAGGTCATCCGGACCGCCGCCGAATTGCCCAAGTAATGGTCGACCGCGACCGCCCTCTCTACGCCGTCCTGATCGATGCGGACAACATTCCGGCAAGGTTTGCGGGGGCGATCCTGAAGGAAATAACCTCCTTCGGCGAACCTGCGCTGCGCCGGGTGTACGGGGACTGGTCCTCCGGGCGCCTGAACAACTGGACGAAGGCCGTGCGTGATCTCGGCCTCGTCGCCCACCAGGAAACCGCGAATACCGTGGGCAAGAACGCGTCCGACATCGGTCTCGTGATCGACGCGATGGACATTCTTCACACCGGGCGCTTCGATGGAATCGTTCTGGTCTCTTCGGACAGCGACTTCACCGCGCTCGCCAACCGCGCGCGTGAGCAAGGGATCGATGTCATCGGCATCGGAGAGGCGAAGGCTCCGGAAAGCCTGCGTAATGTCTGCAACCGGTTCATCCTGCTCGAAAACATCATCGATGAGCCAGCGCCGGTCGAAAAGGGCACCGATGCAAGCGTGTCCACGAAGCAGAACCCCACGCAGGCCATTCCGCTGATCCTGAAGGCGATGGACAAGATCAACGCCGACGACGAGTGGTACGCACTCGGCCAACTCGGCCAGTACGTCACACGCGACAACCCCGACTTCGACCCACGCACCTACGGCAAGCGCAAACTGTCGGACCTGGTCGAAGGGCTTGCGCGCTTCGAGACACGGAAGATCGGCAACCAGCTCCACGTCCGACGGGTGGACTGAAGGCGGCGCCATGACCGGCGAGGCGTCGCGGAAATGGACTGACGATGAGCCTCGCGGATGGATACGGAAACACCCTGACGACCCGGTCGGCTGAGGCACGCGATCACTACGAGTCCGCGGTCACCCTCTTTCTCGGCGCAAACCGCGAAGGTCTCGCCGCTTTCTCGCACTGTGTCGCTGCCGACCCGCAATTCGCCCTTGGCCACGTTGGTCTGGCGAGGGCGCTGATGTCGGCGGGGCGCACGTCCGACGCCAAAGACGCACTGAAGACGGCCGAGTCTCTGGCCTTCGACGTCACGAGCCGGGAACGCGACCATATCGCGGCGACCGGGCTTGTCTTCTCGGGCCAGTCCGCGAAGGCGCGTCAGGCGATCCGTGCTCATCTTTCCGATCATCCCCGAGACGTTCTGCTGGCCCAGATGTGCGCCAGCGTCTTCGGCCTGATCGCCTTTTCCGGCGAGGCCGGACACGAAGCGTCGCTTCTGGCCTTCACCGAGTCCCTGCTGCCTCATTACGGCGAAGACTGGTGGATGATGGCAACCCACGCGGTCTCGCTCTGCGAGACAGGTCAAATCGCCGCGTCTGAAGTTCTGATGGCAAGGTCCCTCGCCCTGAACCCTCGCAATGCAAACGGCGCGCATTTCAAGTCGCACGCGCTCTACGAGCGCGGCGAGACGACGGCGGGGCGGCAATACCTCACCACCTGGGTCCAAGACTACGACGACCGGGGCGTTCTTCATGGCCACCTCAATTGGCACCTCGCTCTTTGGGCCCTGCATGACGGAGACGAGGGCGCCATGTGGGCCATCCTGGACGGAAGCGTCGGTCCGGGTGCCTCCAAGGGTCTGCCTATCAACATCCTGACCGATACCGTCGCGATCCTTCACCGCGCCGAGATCGCAGGCTACGCTGTCGATCCCCGGCGGTGGACTGCTGCCAGCGAATACGCCGCGCAGTATTTCCCGAACCCTGGCCAAAGCTTCGCCGACCTCCACGCTGCCATCGCTCACGCGATGTCCGGCAAGGGCGACCGCCTCGCGCGCCTGGCCGAAAGCTCCAGCGGCTATGCGGGCGACCTCCTTGCGCCCGTCTCGCTGGCGTTCGGTCACATTGCTCGTGGCCGGTGGAGCGACGCTCTCGACGCGCTTGTTCCGGTTCTGCCCGTGGCAGAGCGCTTCGGGGGCAGTCGCGCGCAGCGGGACCTGGTCGAACTGGCTTACGTTAACGTCCTGATGAAACTGGGTCTGGTCGAGGAGGCGCGCCGGACCCTGAAAACCCGCCGCCCTGTCCTCTCCGATGCCCCGCCCGTCTCAGGGCTCACATAGCTCTTCGACGCTTATCCGCGCGGCGCCACGCCATACTTGCAGAGGAACATGTCAACGGCGCTGAGCACCACGCGGTCGATCTCTTCGTCCGTCGGACGCTCACGCAGACCCAGAACCATCGGCAAGTGAAGGCCGGCCTTGCAAAGCTCGGCGAACTGGTCGGCCGCAAGGTCGAGATCGTCGATCCGCAACGTGCCGGCCTCTACGCCCTTGCGCAGGAAATCCTTGAGGATCTCGCGTACCTGCGCCGGACCCGACGCATAGAAATCGCGACCGATCTCGGGAAACCGCTGGCTTTCGCCAACCACGATGCGGTGAACCTGAAGACCCACGTCCGACACGAAGAATCGCACCATGCGACCCGCGGCGTCGGCCAGCCCCTCGGCGAAATCGCCGCTGCAACAGATCCGTGCGGCAGCATCCTCGGATTGCGCCTTGCATTCGCACTTTGCGACTTCGAGGAATAGCAGCCGCTTGTCAGGGAAATAGCTGTAAAGCGTCGCCTTCGATACGCCGGCCTCGCGGACGATATCGTCGACGCTGGCGCCTTCGAATCCGTCACGCAAGAAAACCGTCCGCGCGCCGCCCAGGACCTGATCCCACTTGCGGCCCTGTTTCAAAGTCGTGTCGGGAGCGTTCATGGCGTCCTCATCCTGCCTTCCCGAAATATAAACTGTCCGGTTCAGTTTTTACAAGTTCCGCACACGCAGGCGTCATCGCGCTCTTGCCCATCGCCACAGCTTCTCTACATTGGAACCATTCTAAGAAAGACATCATCATGATCCCGGGCATCGCCAGCCGCCGCCGCTTCTCCGACCTCTCAGAGCAGGAAGTGCTGGCCCTCGCCATTTCGTCCGAAGAGGACGACTCGCGGATCTACCGCACCTATGCCGAACGCCTTCGCGCAGAGTTTCCGGCCTCGGCGGCGATCTTCGACGGCATGGCGGTCGAAGAGGACACGCACCGCCAGCGCCTGATCGAGTTGCATCGCAAGCGCTTCGGTGAAACGATTCCCCTTATACGGCGTGAGCATGTCTCGGGTTACTACGCCCGCAGACCCGTCTGGCTGATCGAGAACCTCGGCATAGAGCGCATCCGCGAAGAGGCCGAAACGATGGAGCGCGACGCCGAGCGCTTCTATCGCACGGCCGCCGCCCGCACGACGGATGCGGAAACGCGAAAGCTCCTCGGCGACCTCGCGGCCGCCGAAGCCGGCCACTCCGCCAAGGCCGACGCGTTGGTGGAAACCCATCTCGACGAGGGCGCACGCGAGGATGAAGGCCGGGCGGCGCATCGTCAATTCGTGCTGACCTGGGTGCAGCCCGGGCTCGCGGGTCTTATGGATGGCTCGGTCTCGACCCTCGCGCCGATCTTTGCGACCGCCTTCGCCACGCAGGATCCCTGGACGACCTTTCTCGTGGGTCTGGCGGCGAGTGTGGGGGCGGGCATCTCCATGGGGTTCACCGAGGCCGCTTCCGACGACGGCGCAATTTCGGGCCGCGGGTCGCCGGTCAAGCGCGGGATAGCGTCCGGGGTAATGACCGCTCTCGGCGGGCTCGGCCACGCGTTGCCTTACCTCATCCCGCATTTCTGGACCGCAACGATGATTGCGTTCGTCGTCGTCTTCATCGAGCTTTGGGCCATCGCCTGGATCCAGAACCGTTACATGGAAACACCGTTCTTCCGCGCCGCCTTTCAGGTGGTGCTCGGCGGCGCGCTGGTGCTGGCGGCGGGCATTCTCATTGGATCCGGTTGATCACTCCACGACGACCCTGCCGAAGGCCTCCTTCGGCGGCACGGCCTGATCGCGGACATAGATTTCGTAGACGCCCGTCCGCATCGGGTGGAAGCTGAAGCGCGCCGAACCAGCGTCGTCGCACTCGATGGCGCGGAAGCTCAGGCCCTGAGTGTAGAATTCGATATCGACGCCACCGACAGACAGCACCCGGATGTGTGCGTTCTCTAGAAGCTTGGTTGCTTCGAAGTGGAGGCCGGTTTCGGACGTCAGCTTTTCGGGGCAGACGACGTTGAAGCGATAGTAGCCGCCGTTCGCGAGCGTGAACTCCTCGGGCGAGAGCACTGGCGTTCCGTCCTCGCCATGGGTGATCTCCATGAATATGTCCTCTGGGGCACCTGATCCAACGCGGCCCGATTCCTGCTGCGCCGTCGCGGCGGATGCCGCCAGACAGAGAATCGCAGCCGCTGTCCTGAAGGTGAAAGCCATGCGTGATCTCCTCCATTTGCGTAGTTCAAACTGTCCGGTTCCGGCGGCCGACTGACAATTGGGACCAAAGTGGCGGCAGACGGAGGACCCGACCGTGGACATAGTCGGTGCATGAGACGTCTGCTTCCGGTCGCATGCCTGCTCTTCGCCCTTCCGGTACTTGCAGCCGAGACGGGGGCGGTCGAACGCCTCCTTGCCGAAAACCAGTGCCGCGACTGCGACCTGCGCGAGGCCGATCTAGCAGGCGCGAACCTGAAAGACGCCTATCTGACCTATGCCGTCTTCGACGGAGCCGATCTGACCGGCGCGGACATGAGCGACACCTTCATGCCCTTCGTCCGGTTCGAAGGGGCCGACATGACGGGAATCATCTTTGACGGAGCCAACGCACGGCAGGCAATCCTGACCGGTGCGACGTTGCGAGGTGCCTCGTTGAAGGCGGCGGCCCTGCCGCAAGCCTCCTTGACAGAAGCGGACCTGACGGAGGCTGATTTGACCTCCGCCGTCCTGTCAGGCGCCAACCTGGGTCGCGCCAACCTGACAGGCGCGGTCTTGCGCGGTGCCGATCTGTCCGGCGCGGTGTTGTCGGGAGCCGACCTGACAGACGCCGATCTGACAGACGCGGCTATGCGGGCAGCCGGTCTGAAGGATGTGACGTTCTGCCGGACAATCATGCCGGACGCTTCGACCCGCAGCGACGGCTGTCCCTGAGCCTCAGCCGACAGGGGCCTCGCGGTCGTAGGCCTCGATGATCTTCGCCACCAGCGGATGCCGCACCACGTCCTTCGCCGTGAAGTAATTGAAGGAAATCCGCTCGATGCCGGTCAACAGCCTTTCGGCGTCGGACAGTCCCGAGGTTACGCCGCGAGGCAGATCGACCTGCGTGCGGTCACCGGTGATGACCATTCGGCTGCCTTCCCCGAGACGGGTCAGGAACATCTTCATCTGCATCTGCGTCGCGTTCTGCGCCTCGTCGAGGACGACGAAGGCGTTGGACAGCGTGCGTCCGCGCATGAAGGCCAGGGGTGCGATCTCGATCCGCTTCTCCTCGATCAGCTTCTGTAGCTGCTTGCCGGGAAGGAAGTCGTTCAGAGCGTCGTAAAGGGGCTGCATGTAGGGGTCGATCTTGTCCTTCATGTCACCCGGCAGAAAGCCCAGACGCTCCCCCGCTTCGACGGCGGGGCGGGACAGGACGATGCGGTCGACGTGTCCACCCATGAACATGTTCACGCCCACGGCCACGGCGAGATAGGTCTTGCCCGTGCCCGCAGGTCCGATTCCGAAGGCCATCTCGTTGGCGAACAACTCGCGCACGTAGGATTTCTGCGCCTCGGTCCGGGGTTCGACCGTCTTCTTGCGTGTCTTGATCTCGACCCGACCGCCCTTGAAGAGCTCCATCTGGCCCGCAGGCTCGGCGTCAGGCGCAACCCGGGCGCCGCCCATCCGGATCTCGGCGTCGATGTCCCCGGTCGTCAGCTCGCGCCCCGCTTCCAGACGTTCGTACAAGGCCTGAAGGACTTCGGCCGCCCGTCCGATCGCTCCAGCCTCGCCGAAGACAGCAAGCTGATTTCCCTGATGGACGATCTGAACCGACAGCGCTTCCTCGATCTGGACGAGGTTGCGGTTGAGCTCACCGAAGAGCTCGATCAACAGCCGGTTGTCTGGAAATTCAAGCCGCGTCTCGAGGACGTCGGCTGGCGTGGCGGGGACGTGCGGGGTCAGGACGCCTATGACCAAATATCGGATCTCCGAGTCGATGCCTCTGTGTGCCAATGCTGCATATGCAAGCATGGGTCTGCAAGGATATCTCGGTCAGTGCTGTGAAAGTTCCACGACATGTTGCGGGGAACTGCCCGCACATTGGTTCATCTCATCCGATGACCGCCTGAAAACCGCGCTAGTACTGCGCCACTTCCCGCGAGCTCAACTCGACCTCGGCACGGTCAGAGAAGGCGACCAAGCTTCCGCCGATCAGGGCCATGACCGCCAAGCACAGTCCCACCAAGCCACCAAGCAGCACCGTCCAGTCGATGGTCACGTTTCCGTCTTCGGATCGGGCAAAGTCCTCGATAACTTTCGAAGTCCTCGCGATAAGCCGGTTCACCATTATTTTCTCCAACGTCCGGGGCATCCCGTCCTCTAGGGAAATGATGCACGGATGAAGCGCCAATAAGGCCCCTCGACGGTCACTCTGTGTCGCCGGTTTCCGGTCGTGCTCAAATCTCGCCTTTGAGAGAGTTACTGTTCGATGACACGATACGCACCGGCAGGATGTCGCCGCGTTCGACGCCGGTCGTCTGCACATGAACTGCATGAAGATATTCGGACTTTCCGACCATCTGCCCCGCCATTCGACCCGGCTTCTCGAAGAGAACGCGCACTGTCCGGCCGACCATGGCGTCCTGTGCCGCCCTCTGCTGGCGTCCAATCAGCGCCTGAAGCGTCTGCAATCTCTCGTCCTTGACGTCTTCTGCCACCTGCACGCGCTCTGCCGCCGGCGTACCGGGGCGGGACGAATACTTGAAGGTGTACGCCTGCCCGTAGCCGACGCTCTCGACCAGGCCGAGCGTGTCGGCAAAATCGGCATCCGTCTCGCCCGGGAAGCCCACAATGAAATCTCCGGACAGCATGATGTCCGGCCGTGCCTCCCGGATGCGAGTGACCAACCGAAGATAGTCGTCGGCCGTGTGCTTGCGGTTCATCGCTTTCAGTACGCGGTCAGACCCTGACTGCACCGGCAGGTGCAGGTAGGGCATTAGCTTCTCCACCTCGGCGTGGGCCGCGATGAGGGCGTCGTCCATGTCGTTCGGATGGCTGGTGGTGAAGCGGATCCGGTGCAGCCCGTCAATCCGGGCCAGATCGCGGATCAGACCAGCCAGGCCTGCCTCGTGACCATGATAGGCGTTTACGTTCTGACCGAGGAGCGTGATCTCGCGCACGCCTCGTTCAACCAGATCCCTCGCCTCCAACAGGACGCGGTCCGCGGCGCGCGAGACTTCTATGCCCCGGGTGTAGGGCACGACGCAGAAGGCACAGAACTTGTCGCAGCCCTCCTGCACCGTGAGGAAGGCCGTCGGACCGCGCTGCGATTTCGGCCGCGCTCCCAGACGGTCGAACTTGTCGTCCTCGGGGAAGTCGGTGTCGAGTGCCTTGCGACCGCGACCGGCGCGCGCCTCGAGCTCGGGAAGCCGGTGGTAGCTCTGCGGCCCCACGACCAGGTCCACGAGCGGCTGTCGCGCCATGATCTCAGCGCCCTCGGCTTGCGCAACGCAACCTGCAACGCCGATCTTCAGGTCGGGCTTGGCTTCCTTCAGCGGGCGCAGGCGGCCCAGTTCCGAATAGACCTTCTCGGCGGCCTTCTCGCGGATGTGGCAAGTGTTCAGAAGGATCATGTCGGCGTCGGCGGCGGTGTCCGTGGGGATATATCCCTGACCAGCAAGCGCTTCGGCCATGCGTTCGCTGTCGTAGACGTTCATCTGGCAGCCGTAGGTCTTGATGAACAGCTTCTTCGGCTCGGACATGGAGACCCCTTTCCGTCAGGCCAAGCGTCCTACACGCCGCCCGGCTTCTTGCCAAGGGCGGCGACCGCATGACACAAAGTCGGCGCGACGGGGCAAGCGGTGGTGGTGGGGGAGAAGATGCGCTTTTCGGGCCTCGACGCCCTGATGAGAGATGACGCCATCCAAAAGGCCAAAGGCCCGGTCGCTGTCGTCATCGCCGAGGATGAGGTCGAAGTCGCCGCGACGCTGCGCCACCACGCGGGTCAAGGATTTCGCACCTTGATCCTCCTTGCGCCTTCGGAGCTGACCGTCGAGGCCGATGCCCAGGCACTGGCGATCCGGGTCGATTATCCGACCATGAAGCTCGGTGCGACGGTCGAGGCTGTGAACGCTATCGTGCGGGGTCTGCCCGAAAAGACGTGGTTCTTTTACTGCTACAACGCCGAGTTCCTGTTCTTCCCGTTCTGCGAGACCCGTGCCGTGGGCGAGATGCTGGCCTTCCACGCCGAGGAACGGCGGTTTTCGATGCTGACCTATGTCATCGATCTCTACGCCGCCGATCTGAGGCGCGCGGACGACGCCGTCTCGCTGGCGGACGCGCACCTCGACAGGTCCGGCTACTACGCTCTGGCGCGCCAACGGGACGACGGCCTGAAAGACCGGCAGCTCGATTTTTATGGCGGACTGCGCTGGCGGTTCGAAGAGCACATCGACGAAAGCCGCCGCCGCATCGACAGGATCGCGCTGGTGCGGACGAGGAAGGACATAGCGCTTCGGCCCGATCACACCTGGTCGGACGAAGAGCTGAACACCTACTCCTGCCCCTGGCATCACAACCTGACGGCGGCCATCGTATCTTTCCGGACGGCGAAGGCGTTGCGCCTCAACCCCGCCAGCCGCTTCGACATCGACACCTTCCGCTGGCATAACTCGGCGCCCTTCCAATGGCGCTCGCAGCAGCTTCTGGACCTGGGTCTGATGGAGCCCGGACAGTGGTTCTGACGATTGACGGCACCGCGCCGGCCGCAGCGAGGCACCACTCGCTTACCGGCCGATTGCTGCCTCGAACCGATCCACCGGAAACACGGGGGCGAGGATGGAGCGAAGCTCGTGGCGGCGCGGGTGGCCGGGGTTTGCGAGCGTAAAGCACACGAAGTCCTCGACCAGCGCCGCCTGTTGCTCGAACCCGTAGGCCCAAAAGTCCTCGGTGCCCGGAGGGGCGTAATAGGGGTCGGCGATACGCCAGCTCTCGGCTACGGCGCGGGCGGCCGAATAGCCGGTCTCGGCCCGGTTCTGCCACTGCCAGACATGGGTCAGCTCGTGCGCGAAGATGAGAGCGTGGGGAATACGCAGCGCACGAGGCCAGGTCATCGCCATGTCGCCGGAGTAGAGACCGCCCTCGAAGTGAACGCGGTCGCGAAAGGCGAAGGCCTGAGGAGGCTGCGCGCCGCGCGGCTGGGGCGTGCGGACGCAGGCCTTGTCGGTCGCCTTGACCTCGACGAAGCCTCTTGCAACCGTCGGATGGGCCGGGGTTATGCCCAGCCCAAGCGCGACGCGCACCCGCGAGGTATCGAGAGAGGGACCGAAAAGGTCCTTGGCGAAGCGTGTCTCGTCCTCGGTCATGGGGCGCGCGCAACCGGCGGTCAGAACGATCATACAAAGTGCGACGAGACGTACGGCTGCGCGCAACGGGATCAGCCCTAAAGCATCGCCGGGACGACGAGGTCGGGCGGCCGGTGGCCGTCGTCGAATGTCTTGATGTTGATGATGACGCGCTCGCCCATTTCCAGCCGGCCCTCCACGGTGGCCGATCCCATGTGCGGCAGGAGGACGACGTTCGGCAACTCGCGCAGCCTCGGATTGAACTCGGTCCCGTGTTCGAAGACGTCGAGGCCTGCCCCCGCGATTTCGCCCGCCCGCAGCATCCGGGTAAGCGCATTTTCGTCGATCACCTCGCCCCGGGATGTGTTCACGATGACGGCGGTCGGCTTCATCAGCTTGAGGCGTCGGGCGTTCAGCAGATGAAAAGTCGACGGCGTGTGCGGGCAGTTGATCGAGACGATATCGACGCGCGATACCATCTGGTCCAGGCTCTCCCACCAGCTCGCTCCCAGGTCCAATTCCACCTCGGGCCGAAGACGGCGGCGGTTGTGATAATGAACCTCCATGCCAAAGGCGACGGCGCGGCGGGCCACAGCCTGACCGATGCGGCCCATGCCCAGAATGCCCAGCCTGCGTCCTCGCAGGCGCCCGCCCAGAAACGCCGTCGGAGCCCAGCCATCCCAATCGCCTTTCTGCATCACGGCCATGCCTTCCGGCAGGCGACGTGTGACAGACAGGATCAGCGCCATCGTCATGTCCGCCGTGTCCTCGGTGACGACTCCGGGCGTGTTCGAGACGAGGATGCCGCGCTGGCGCGCGGTGGTGACGTCGATGTGGTCGACACCCGCGCCGAAGTTCGCGATGAGCTTCAGCCGATCGCCCGCCTGCGACAGGAGCGCGGCATCGAGGGGGTCGGTCAGCGTCGGCACCAGGACATCGGCCTCACGCATCGCCGAGGCCAGCGCCTCGCGCGGCATCGGCCGGTCCTCAGATCGCAGGGTGACATCGAAAAGTTCGGCCATGCGCCGTTCGACCGCTTCTGGCAGGCGTCGCGTGACGACCACACTCAGGCGCTTGTCGGGCATATGGACGGCTCCTCGTGTCTTTCCTTGTCCGGCGCTTGCTGGCAAAGTGTCAAGGAACCGAACTCGGCACAAGACGCCTTTCCGGGGTGCGCCGAAACGAGCAGGTGAACGACGATCCGCAAGGCAGCCGCCCTCTTTCTGTGCGCCCTCCTGTGTCTGCCTGCGGCGGCCGAGGAGCGCGGCAAGGTCACGAACCTGCCGATGCCGCGGTTCGTCTCGCTGAAGGCCGACGAAGGCAACGCGCGGCGCGGACCATCGCTGAGCCATCGCATCGACTGGGTCTTTACCCGGCGGAACATGCCCCTTGTGGTGACCGGCGAGCACGGGCACTGGCGACGGGTCGAAGATCGTGACGGCCAGGGCGGATGGATGCACTATTCGCTTCTGTCTGGCGTGCGGCACGTCATCGTCGAGGACGACCTCGTGGCGCTTCGGATCAAGCCCGATCCCACCGCGCAAATCGACGCGCGTGCCGAGGCCGGCGTGATTGCGCGGCTGGGGGCCTGCACTCTGGACTGGTGCCGGATCGTTGCCGGAAGCAGCAAGGGTTGGGTCGCGAAGACCTCGATATGGGGCGTAGCGCCGGAAGAAATCCGCGACTGAATTTTAGCTTGACCTCAAGTTGACTTGAGGCCCTAGGAATTCCTCCTGTCACTCAGATCAGGAGCCTTCTCATGACTGCCGCACGTCTCGAACACCTCAACGTCACCGTCTCGGATCCCGCCACGACCGCCGCATGGCTCGGTCGCGTCTTCGGCTGGCGCGTGCGCTGGCAGGGCCCGGGCATGACGACGGGCCGCACGATCCATTGCGGAACCGACGACGCGTATGTCGCCCTCTTCAGCTTTTCCGAACCACCGCGCGACCCTAATGACGAGAGCTATCGCACCAAGGGCGGCCTCAACCACTGGGCCGTCGTCGTGGACGACCTGGATGCGACCGAGACGCGCGTGCGCGCCGAGGGGTTCGAGCCGCACAACCACGCGAGCTATGAACCGGGACGCCGCTTCTACTTCCGCGACACTGACGGGATCGAGATCGAGGTCGTTGAATACGCCTGACCGATTTCGTTTGCCTAGCGCGGCGCGGCGAGGCTAAAGGGCGGCCATGCAGCAGGACAGCCCTCACGCGCCGCCGGCCCGCGCCGGCGAACAGATCCGCGCCCTTCTGGGGCTCGGCCTTCCGCTCGTGGGCAGCCACCTGGCGCAGATGGCGATCGTCACGACCGACACGCTGATGATGGGATGGTACGACATCCCGTCCCTCGCCGCACTCTCGCTGTCCGGGCCGATCTGGTTCAACGTCTTCGTTCTGGGCTCGGGTTTCGGATGGGCGGTGATGCCGATGATCGCCTCGGCCCTGTCGCAGGGCGACGGCCGGCAGGTGCGACGCATCACCCGAATGGGGCTGTGGCTCTCGGCGCTCTGGGGGCTGATCGTCACGCCCTTCTTCATCTTCGCCGAGTCGATCTTTCTGGCCATCGGCCAGGACCCGGAGGTCTCGCGCCTGGCCGGCATCTACATGGTCTGGCTTGGGCTCGCCATGACGCCGGCACTGCTGGTCAACGTGTTGAAGAGCTATCTCTCGGCGCTCGAACTGACGCGCGCGATCCTTTTCATCACGATCCTCGGCGCAGTTCTGAATTTCGTCTTCGACTGGCTGCTGATCTTCGGCAACCTCGGCTTTCCCGAGCTCGGGATTTCGGGGGCGGGAATCGCGTCTCTGCTCGGCAACCTGATCGCCTTCGGTCTTCTGGCCGTCTACGCCGGGCGGGCTCGGCCAAGCCACCAGCTGTTCAGGAACATCCACCGCATCGACCGCGAGTACTTCGCCCGCGTGTTTCGACTGGGTTGGCCGATCGGGCTGACCACCTTCGCCGAGGTGGGTCTCTTCGCCGCCGCCACCACGATGATGGGGTGGGTCGGAACGATCCAACTCGCCGCCCACGGTATCGCGCTTCAGATCGCCAGCCTGACGTTCATGGTTCACATGGGCCTGAGCCAGGCAATCACCGTGCGCGGCGGCCGTTACTGGGGCGTGGGCGACCGCGACACGCTGAGAGTGGCGAGCCTTGCCGCCATGGGCATGTCCCTGACCTTTGCAGGGCTGACCATCATCATCTTTCTCACGATCCCCGGCTCTCTCGTCGGCCTGTTCGTCGATCCTGCCGATCCGCAGCGGCCAGCCATCCTCGCCGCGGGGGCAAGCCTTCTGGCAGTGGCCGCCCTGTTCCAACTCGTCGACTCCGGGCAGGTGATGGCCCTTGGGATGCTGCGCGGCGTTCAGGACACCCGCGTGCCGATGATCATGGCTGTCGTCAGCTACTGGGTCGTCGGGCTTCCCGTCAGCTACGTGATGGGCTTCACCTTCGGCCTCGGGGGGACAGGCATCTGGCTCGGCCTCACCGTCGGCCTTGCGGGTGCCTGCCTGATGATGCAGACGCGCTACTGGACGCGCTACACCCTGTCGGCCTAGGGGCCGACGGTCCGCAGCCACTCCATCACCGCACCACGAACGGACTGATCACCGCTTTCGCGGGCCGCGTCGATGACACGTCGCGCATCCGACAAGTCGACGCGCCGGATCAGATGCTTGACCGGACCGATGGAGGCAGGCCGCATCGACAGCGAGCGAAGGCCCATGGCGGTCAGGGCAAGCGCCTCGATAGGCCGCCCGGCATCTTCGCCACAGAAGCTGACAGGCGTGCCGGTCGCGTTGCAGCGCTCTACTATCTGCTGGAGGAAAGTCAAATAACTGACGTTCAGACTGTCGTAACGGCGGCGCACGCGCTCGTTCTCGCGGTCGGCGGCGAAGAAGAACTGCTTCAGGTCGTTGCCACCGATCGAGATGAAGTCACACATCTCGAAGAACTGACGCGGCGCGAACGCGATCGACGGCGTCTCGAGCATGGCGCCGATCTCGAGCTTCTCGGGCAGAGGATGACCCAGCTTCCGCTCGCGCTCGACCTCGTCAAGAAGGTGCTGGCGCGCCATGCGAAACTCGTCGAACTGGGCGATGAACGGGAACATCACCGTCAACGGTCGTCCGTTCGCGGCGCGCAGCAGCGCCTGAAGCTGCATCCGCATGACTCCGACCTTGTCGAGCCCGACGCGGATCGCGCGCCAGCCAAGCGCCGGGTTCGGCTCTTCCTCGCGCTTCATGTAGGGAAGGACCTTGTCCGAGCCGATGTCGAGCGTGCGGAACACGACGCGCTTGCCCTGTGCCGCGTCGAGAACCCGGGAATAGATCGCGGCCAATTCGGACCGCTTCGGCACCTTGTTCCGGGCGAGAAACTGAAGTTCGGTGCGGAACAGGCCCACGCCGTCGGCCCCAGAGCCTTCGAGCGAGGGAAGCTCGGCGATCAGCCCGGCGTTCATGTGGAGCGACACGACGGTGCCGCACTTGGCCTCGGCCGGAAGACCGCGCAGGCCCGCATAGCGCTCCTGCGCCTGCGCCTGCATGGCGATCTTGTCGCGGAAGGCCGAAACGACGCCCGCGTCGGGCCGCAGGTGAACGATCCCCTGGTCGCCGTCGACCATGATGTGATCGCCGTTCAGCGCCTCCTGCGTGATACGCCCTTCGGTGTGGACGATCAGGGGGATCGCCCAGGCCCGGGCGACGATGGCGGCATGGCTGCCCACCGACCCCTGTTCAAGGATGATGCCCCTCAGCTTGCCGCGGCCATAGTCCAGAAGCTCGGCCGGACCGATGTTGCGGGCGACGAGGATCGGATCCTCGGGAATGCCCGCGCCGGTGTCCCTGCCCTGCCCGGTCAGGATGCGCAAAAGCCGGTTCGAGAGGTCGTCGAGGTCCTGAAGGCGCTCGCGCATGTAGTGGTCGGCCGCCTCTCCCAACCGGCGGCGCGCGGAGGACTGTTCCTTCTCGACGGCAGCCTCGGCCGATAGACCGGCGGCGATGTCCTCTTCCATGCGTTTCAGCCAGGACCGCGAGTGGGCGAACATGCGATAGACCTCGAGAACCTCTCGCTGGTCCTTGTCGACGGGATCCTCACCCACGGATTCGAGCATGTCGTCGACGGAAAGACGCAGAGTCTCGATGGCTGCGTGCAGGCGCGTCATCTCGGCTTCGGGGTCGTCGGCGACGGGGTTCGTGACCACGACACGCGGTTCGTGAAGGTAGACGTGTCCCTCGGCGACGCCTTCCTGGCCGATACCGCCCCGGAACATGACGGGCGTCGTGTGCAGCGCGCGCAGCGCCTCGCCTTCGCCGACGAAAGCGCCGAGTTCGGTCATCTCGGCCAGCACCATCGCCACGACCTCGAGGGCGTAGACCTCGTCTTCGGAAAAGGCGCGAGCCTCGCGCGACTGGACTACGAGAACCCCCAGCTTGGTGCCCAGCCGCTGTATCGGGACACCGCAAAAGGACGAGAAGACCTCCTCCCCGGTCTCGGGCATGTAGCGGAAGCCGCGCTCGGCCGGAGCATCGGCGGAATTGACCACGCGCCCGTCGCGGGCGACGCGACCGACAAGACCCTCGCCCAATTTCATCCGCGTCTTGTGAACGGCTTCGGACTTCAGGCCTTCGGTGGCGCAGAGTTCAAGCGTCTTGGGATCGCGGAACAGGTAGATCGAGCAGACTTCGGTCCGCATCGAGGTGGCGATCAGTTCGACGATATGATCCAGCCTAGCCTGACCCGCCGTGTCTTCGGCCAGCGTGTCCCGCAGGCGCCTGAGAAGCTTCCGGCTTTCGGTGTCGGTCTGCTCTGCCATAGCCTGCCGTGACTCCCCGGGACGTGCCCCGGCCCGGTCCGAATAGACCACAACTGGGTTCGGGGTGGAAACGGAAAACCCGAAGCGGGCATCGTCGTTCCCGACCTGCCCGCGCCTTCGGCTAAGTGGTCAGCCCGATGGCAGAAAACGAGCGAGAACGCTCTCGCGCGAGATTTGACCGATACACTGTCCGTCCTCGACCACGGCCACCGGCGCTCCGGTCTCCAGAACGGCACGGATCACGTCGTCGATCTCATCGTCGGCCCCGATGGTGCCTTGCGCAGCGGACCCGGCAGGCTCCATCACGTCACGTGCGCAGAGCACGCCGAGAGGGTTCATGTGGCGCACGAATTCGGCGACATAGTCGTTGGCGGGGTGCTGATAGATCTCGCGGGGCGTGCCCCACTGGACGATCCGGCCGCCTTCCATGATCGCGATGCGATCTCCCAGCTTGAAGGCCTCGTCGAGGTCGTGGCTGACGAAGATGATGGTCCGGTGCAGTTTGCCCTGCAATTCCAGCAATTCATCCTGAAGCCGGGTGCGGATCAGCGGGTCGAGCGCTGAGAAGGGTTCGTCCATCAGAAGGATCGGCGCTTCGGTCACGAAGGCACGGGCGAGACCGACGCGTTGCTGCATCCCGCCCGACAGCTCGCCGACCCTGCGTTCCGCCCAATCGGAGAGGCCGACGAGAGCGAGTTGCTCGTCCACCCGCCCGCGACGCTCCTTGCTTGTCTCGCCGCCAAGCTCGAGCCCCAAGCCCACGTTGTCGCGTACCGTCCGCCAGGGAAGAAGGCCGAACTGCTGAAACACCATCGCGATCCGCCGAAGCCGCATGTGGCGCAACGTGGCGGCATCGGCGTGGGTGATGTCGACCTGCGCGTCCCCATCCTCGACAATCACCCGACCGCGAACCACCGGGTTCAGCCCGTTGACCGCGCGGAGCAGCGTCGACTTGCCTGACCCGGACAAGCCCATGAGGACGAGGATTTCGCCCTTTCCGACCGTCAAGGAGCAGTCGTGGACGCCCAGGACCTGCCCCGTGCGCTGCTGGATCTCGGACCGGCCGAGGCCTTCGTCCATCAGAGGCATCGCAAGGTCGGGCTTGTCTCCGAAGACAATCGAGACGTTGTCGAAGGTGACGGCGGATGTCCCGGCGCTCATCGCTTCCGCACCTCCAGCATGACGCGGAGGACGGTGGCGAGAGCCACGATGACGAAACCCGACTCGAAACCAAGGTCGGGCTGCATCCGGTTCAGCCCGTTCAGGACCGGCTGACCGAGGCCTCCGGCGCCGACGAGCGTCGCGATCACGACCATCGACAGCGACAGCATGATCGTCTGGTTCAGGCCGACCATGATCTGGGGAAAGGCGGACGGCATTTCGACCTTCCAGAGACGTTGCATGGGTGTCGCGCCGAAAGCCGTCGCGGCCTCGGTCAGCGCGGCAGGCACGGTCGAAATGCCGAGGTAGGTCAGCCGGATCGGCGCGGGGATCGCGAAGATCACCGTCGCGATCAAGCCCGGCACCTGGCCCAGGCCGAAGAAGATGACGGCCGGGATCAGGTAAACGAAGGTCGGCAGCGTCTGCATCAGGTCAAGGACGGGCTCGAGGACGCCATAGACCCACTGGCGACGGGCGGCGAGGATGCCTATGGGAATGCCTACCCCCATGCAGACGATGCAGGAGACGAGGATCAGCGTCAGCGTCTCGATCGTGCGGTCCCAATAGCCCTGGTTGACGATGAACAGCATGCCGAGGCCGACGATCACGCATTTCTTCCAACTGCGTTGAAGCAGGTAGGTCAGCGCCACGAACACCAGCGTGACGATCAGCGGCCCCAGGCTCTCCAAAGCGAAGGCCACGCTTTCTATCAGCCCGTCCAAGGCCCTTTCTGCCACGTCGAACACGCCCTGGGCGTTTCGCTGAAGCCAGTCGACGATCGCTTCGGCCCATCTGCCGATTGGAAGCTTCCAGTCCGTCACCCAGTCCATCGTCGTGAAAACACAGCCTCCGCACGTGAACGCGCCGGGAAAGCCCCGGCCCCTGCCCCATTTCAAGGCCCACTCTGTGCTAGCTTGCAGCCCGGGTCCAAGCCCTTTTCCCGGACCCTTGGCCATAATTTTCAGGCCTGAGACATTTCGACGAAAGGACTTTTCCCATGTTGGACATGAACAGGAACACCGTTTACGAGAACCGAAAGATCCGGTTCGCGAGCATGAACGACGAGGCTCTCGGGCCTCTGAAGCAACTTCCGGGGGTCTGGGCGAACGTCCGACCCGAATTCCGGATGAACAGCAACTTCCGGGGTGTTGGGACGCTTGAAGGCGCCGCCGCCAGCCCCTTCGACGGACGCGGCTGGAACCTGATCGCCCTGCCCTTCGCGCAGCAGGGCCAGTTCCGCAACTACCGGCTTCTGATGAACCAGTACAACGAAGTGCTGACCTTCACGAAGGTCGACGAGGCCGTGCCCAACCGGGGCATCACCAACGAAGGCATGACCGCGCAGGCGGACCAGAAGGTCGCTGCGCTGGACTATGAGCAGACCATCGCACAGATCGCGGCCGACGACATCGGCGACAGCGACGTGGCAGGCCCGCCCGAGTTGCCCATTCACCACGAGCCAGGCTTCTTCCTTCACATGAAGGAGCAGCGTATCGACGGTATCGACATCGGACGGCTCGCCACGATCCCGCACGGCAACGCGGCCACGGCTCTTGGCACCTCGCGCGTGTTCGACGGCCCGCCCGAGATTCCCGTGATGAGTGCCTTTCCTGAAGGCGTGGTTGTCGGCGACATCAGCGAGGCGGTCGATGCCGCCACCGACGAGACGGCGTATCTCTTTCCCTACCGCGCCTTCTCGCAGGACCCGTTCAAGGGCGTCCTCTCCGGCACACCCTTCCCTGGCTTTTCTCCAGCGGATCCGACGGCACTGCTGCGGCTCGGCTTGCCGGCGAACGTTGTGCGCACGACGGAGCTGTCGCTCGACACCAGCCTCAAGGAAGCGGGTATCGTGAACATCCCGTTCATCGAGAGGCAGGCCGACGCCAACTTCATGCGCTCGATCTTCTGGATCATGGAGCTGGACGAGGAAGGGCTGGATGGCAAGCCGAAGCTCGTCCTCGCCTATGCGCAGTTCATTTTCCTCGACTTCTTCCCACGCCGTGACGGTGTCGAGGGTCTGATCCGCTGGCCGCACATCTCGATCAACATGATGGAAAAGATCTCGGAACCGCCGGGCGTGGTGACCGATGACATGAAGATCGCCTACGCCCTGCCGGAGACATAAGGCAGACGAACGAGGCGAGAAAGCGCGCGGGACTCTCCCACCCGCGCGCTTTCCATTTCCGGGCTCTCGTATACTCTCGCGATCGACGGACAGGGAGCAAGACGATGACGGACCTCGCCTTCTACACCAACCCAATGTCTCGAGGGCGGATCGCGCGATGGATGCTCGAGGAGACAGGCTGCGCTTACGACACCCACATCGTCGAATTCGGCGCATCCATGCATGGTGACACCTACAAGGCCGTCAACCCGATGGCCAAGGTTCCCGCGATCCGGCATCGCGGCGTCATCGTCACCGAGGCGGCCGCCATTTGCGCCTACCTCGCCGACGCTTTCCCCGAAGCGGGCCTGGCGCCAGACGTGTCCTCCCCGGACCGGGGCCCCTATTACCGCTGGCTTTTCTTCGGCGCGGGCCCGGTCGAGCATGCCGTCGTCAACGAGAGTTTCGGTTGGAAGACTTCTGATCCGATGGAGCGAGGACGCACGGGTTACGGCAGCCTCGGACGGGTGTGCCGGACGCTTGACGCGCATCTTTCGGACGGACGCACCTGGCTTCTCGGCGACACATTCACCGCGGCGGACGTGTATCTCGGCGCGCAGATCGCCTGGGGGCTCCAGTTCAAGACGATCCCCGAGAAGCCCAGCTTCACGTCCTATGCCGGCCGCCTCGTCTCCCGGCCCGCCGCGATCCGGGCGAGGGAGAAGGACGAGGCGTTGATGAAAAAGGCGACCTGATCAGGCCGCCTCACGTCTTTTCAGTTACGTCGGCGGTGCGGGGGCAGGGCCCCCGCGTTCTCTCTCAAATCCCCAACGCCCCTTTCACGGCATCCAGACCCTCGGCGCCGTCCTTCGTCGTGACGCCGGCGAGCCAGCCATCGAGCGTGCCGGGGTTCGCCTTCAGCCATTCGGTCGCCGCCGCTTCGGGGTCCTTCCCGTCGTCGAGGATAGCGCCCATGATCTCGTTCTCCATCTGGAGCGAGAACTCGAGGTTGTTCAGCAGCGTGCCGAGGTTAGGACACTCGGCGGCAAAGCCCGCCGACGTGTTTGTATAGACCGTGGCGCCGCCCAGGTTAGGGCCGAACCAGTCGTCGCCGCCTTCGAGATAGGTCAGGTCGAAATTGGCGTTCATAGGATGCGGTTCCCAGCCCAGGAACACGACCGGCTCGCTGCGACCGTCAGCACGCGCCACCTGCGCGAGCATTCCCTGCTCGGAGCTTTCCACGACCTCGAAGCCGGACAGCCCAAAGGCGTCCTGCTCAACCATGTCCATGATGAGGCGGTTGCCGTCATTGCCCGGCTCGATGCCATAGATCTTGCCTTCGAGAGCGTCCCTGTTCGCCGCGATGTCGGCGAAGGAGGTGATCCCGAGATCGGCCGCGGCCTTGTTTACGGCAAGCGTGTACTTCGCGCCCTCCAGGTTCGCGCGCACCGTGTCGACCGTGCCTGCGTCGCGATACTTGGCGATATCGGCTTCCATCGTGGGCATCCAGTTGCCGAGGAAGACATCGACATCCTTCTCGGCGAGCGAGGCATAGGTGACCGGCACCGACAGCACCTTCGTCTCGGTGTCGTAGCCCAGTGCCTCGAGCACGACCGAGGTTGCGGCGGTGGTGGCGGTGATGTCGGTCCAGCCCACGTCCGAGAAGGTGACGGTATCGCAATCGGCTAGGGCGGGGGCCGCACTCACGATGGCAAGCGCGGACAAGGCGGATTTGAGTCGCATCTTCTGGCTCCCTGTTTTATTGACTGACCAGTCAATCAAGAATACTTGCGGTCCTTGATGGACCTTGTGCAAAGGTAAACATGCCAAAGCTTGGAATGGAACCGGTAAGACGGGCCGCTCTCATCGACGCGGCCATCGCCGAGATCGGGGCGGCCGGGTCGCTCGACGTGACCGTTGGCGGGATCGCGAGGCGCGCAGGCGTCTCGTCGGGCCTCGCGCATCATTACTTCGGCGGCAAGGACGACATCCTGCTGGCTGCGATGCGCCATGTCCTGAAGGTCTATTCGGAAGAAGTCCGATCCCGCCTCGTCGCCGCCTCGGGACCTGCGGCCCGCGTCGAGGCCGTCATCCGCGCCAGTTTCGCGCCTTCGAATTTCCAGCCCGACACAGTGGCTGCCTGGGTCAACTTCTACCTCCTGGCGCTGTCCTCCGAGGACGCAGCGCGTCTTCTGCGCGTCTATCGCCGCCGCTTGCGGTCGAACCTCGTCCACGCCCTGCGCCAGCTTGGAGCGCAAGACCCCCTGGGTTCGGCCATACGGATCGGTGCGCTGATCGACGGCCTCTACCTCCGCCACAGCCTCGCCGATACGCCGGACGGCGCAGCGGCGACCCGCGCCGCGCTGTCGGCCCTCGCTCTCGAACTGAAAGGTGCCGCATGAGCCGTCCAAACATCCTGATCCTCATGGTCGACCAGTTGAACGGCACGCTCTGGCCCGACGGTCCTGCCGAATGGCTGCACGCGCCACACCTCAAAGCACTGGCCGAGCGATCGGTACGCTTCCGCAACGCCTATACCGGCAGCCCGCTCTGTGCCCCGGCGCGGGCCAGCTTCATGTCGGGCCTCCTGCCGTCCCGGACCCGCGTCTACGACAACGCAGCCGAGTTCGGCTCGGATATCCCGACCTACGCCCACCACCTGCGCCGTGCCGGCTACGCCACCTGCCTCTCGGGCAAGATGCACTTCGTTGGTCCCGACCAGCTGCACGGCTTCGAGGAACGGCTGACCACCGACATCTACCCGGCCGACTTCGGCTGGACCCCCGACTACCGCAAGCCGGGAGAACGGATCGACTGGTGGTATCACAACATGGGTTCGGTCACAGGCGCCGGGGTCGCCGAGATCACCAACCAAATGGAGTATGACGACGAAGTCGCCTTCAACGCCGAGCAGAAGCTTTACGACCTGTCGCGGGGCCACGACGAACGGCCCTGGTGCCTGACAGTCAGCTTCACTCACCCGCACGACCCCTATGTCGCGCGGCGCAAGTTCTGGGACCTCTACGAGGACTGCGCGCACCTGATGCCGGAGGTCGGCCCGCTCTCCTATGAGGAGCATGACCCCCACGCGCGACGCATCCTCGACGCGAATGACTGGCACAACTACGACGTGACCGAGGAGGACGTGCGCCGCTCCCGCCGCGCCTACTTCGCCAACATCAGCTACCTGGACGAGAAGATCGGTGCGATCCTCGACGTGCTGAAACGGACACGTCAGGAGGCCATCGTGGTCTTCGTTTCGGACCACGGCGACATGCTGGGAGAGCGCGGGCTGTGGTACAAGATGAACTTCTTCGAGGGATCATCGCGCGTGCCCCTGATGGTTGCCGCCCCGGATCTTCAGCCCGGGCTGGTGGACACACCCGTCTCGACCATCGACGTCACGCCCACGCTCTGCGATCTGGCCGGAGTCGACATGGCCGAGGTCGCGCCCTGGGTGGCGGGCGAAAGCCTGGTGCCGCTGGCGCAAGGCACGCCCCGCGAAACTCCGGTCGCCGTCGAGTATGCTGCGGAAGCCTCGATCGCGCCGATGGTCTGTCTCGTGCAGGGCGGATGGAAGTACACCGCCTGCCCCGCCGACCCCGAGCAGCTCTTCCATCTCGCGGAAGACCCCCACGAGCTTTCAGACCTCGTCGCCGATCCGGCCCATGCCGCGACGCTTGACCGCTTTCGCCACATGGCAGCCGACAGGTGGGATCTTCCCCGCTTCGACGAAGAGGTGCGAGAGAGCCAGGCAAGGCGCCTGGTGACCTACGATGCGCTCAGGAACGGAGCCTACTACCCCTGGGACTTCCAGCCGCTTCAGAAGGCGTCGGAACGCTACATGCGCAACCACATGGACCTCAACATCCTTGAGACCGGCCAGCGGTTCCCGAGGGGCGAATGACCGGCAGCATCGGAACCCTTCCGTCGATGGAGGCCGACTATGTCATCGTCGGCGCAGGCTCGGCGGGCTGTGCGCTGGCCTACCGGCTGACCGAGGCGGGCCGGTCGGTGATCGTGGTCGAACATGGTGGCTCGGATGCGGGTCCGCTGATCCAGATGCCCGGCGCGCTGTCCTACCCGATGAACATGCCGCGCTACAATTGGGGGTACGAGACCGAGCCCGAGCCTGGTCTGGGCGGCCGCCGTCTGGCCGCACCGCGAGGCAAGGTCATCGGCGGGTCGTCCTCGATCAACGGGATGGTCTATGTCAGGGGCCATGCCCGCGACTTCGACACCTGGGCGCAGCTCGGCGCGACCGGCTGGTCCCATGCGGATGTCCTGCCCTACTTCAAGCGGATGGAGACGTGGCACGGACCCGACGCCTCGGACGTTCGCGGCACGGATGGGCCCATCCATGTGACGCGCGGGCGACGCGCCAACCCGCTCTACCATGCCTTCGTCGAGGCCGGGCGACAGGCAGGCTATGAGCTGACCGGCGACTACAACGGTGAGAAGCAGGAAGGCTTCGGCCCGATGGAGCAGACGGTCTGGAAGGGCCGGCGCTGGTCGGCGGCGACGGCCTACCTGAAACCGGCGCTCAGACGCGCGAACTGCACGCTGGTGCGGGGGCTCGCCTCTCGCGTGACGATCGAGGAGGGTCGCGCGACCGGTGTCGACCTGACGCAATCTGCCGTGACCCATGTACGTGCGCGGGCCGAGGTGATCGTGTCCGCCTCGGCCTTCAATTCACCCAAGCTTCTCATGCTGTCGGGGATCGGGCCAGGGGCGCACCTGGCGGAACACGGCATCGACGTCTTGGCCGACCGCCCCGGTGTGGGCACGAACCTCCAGGACCATCTCGAGGTGTACTTCCAGGTCGCCGCCAGCCAGCCCGTGACGCTTTTCCGATACTGGAACCTCCTCGGGAAGGCCTACGTCGGCGCACGTTGGCTGCTCACGCGGACCGGACCCGGAGCCTCGAACAACTTCGAAAGCGCGGGCTTCATCCGCTCGCGGGCGGGCGTGGAATACCCGGACATCCAGTTCCATTTCCTTCCCCTGGCCGTGCGCTACGACGGCAAGTTCGTCGCCGACGGCCACGGCTTTCAGGCCCACGTCGGGCCGATGCGCTCGCCATCGCGCGGCTCGGTCACGCTCAGGTCGGGCGATCCGGCCGACGCGCCGGTGCTGCGGTTCAACTACATGTCGACCGAGCAGGACCGCATCGACTTCCGCCAGGCGATCCGGCTGACGCGCGAGATCTTCGGTCAGCCTGCCTTCGCGCCCTACACAAGGCACGAGCTTCGCCCGGGCGCCGAAGTCGTGTCGGACGAGGCGATCGACGCCTTCGTCCGGGACCATGCCGAGAGCGCCTATCACCCCTGCGGCACCTGTCGGATGGGTTCGGCAGGGGACAAAAGCGCCGTGGTCGACGCCGAGGCGCGGGTGATCGGTGTCGATGGTCTGCGCGTCGCGGACACCTCGATCTTCCCCCGCATCACCAACGGCAATCTGAACGCGCCTGCGATGATGGTGGGCGAGAAGGTGGCGGATCACATCCTGGGACAGCGCCTGCCACCGGACGACCGCGCGCCCTGGATCAATCCGGCGTGGAGCGTCTCGCAAAGGTAGTGCCCGCAGGCGTCTTCTTCTGTCGCGAAATACTCCGGGGAGAGCGAGGGGCAGAGCCCCTCGCCAGGTTCGGCGCCGAAGGCGGCGAAATCAGGCGGCGCGGTCGAGACCGAAGGTGTCGTGCAGCGCCTGCACGGCCAACTCCATGTACTTCCGGTCGATCAGGACCGAGATCTTGATCTCGGACGTCGTGATGACCTTGATGTTGATCCCCTCGTCGCGGAGAGCCTTGAACATCTGGGCAGCGACGCCGGCATGGCTACGCATCCCGATGCCGACGACAGACACCTTGGCCACATCTTCGTCGGTGACGAGTTCGGAATAGTTCACCTCGTCCGACGCCTTGACCTTCTCCATCGCCGCCCTTGCGCGGGCGACCTGGTTGACGGGCAACGAGAAGGTCATGTCGGTGCGACCCTCCTCGGAGATGTTCTGGACGATCATGTCCACGTTCACCCCGGCCTCCGACAGCGGTCCGAAGATCGCGGCGGCGATGCCGGGGCGGTCGGCGACCGAGAGAAGCGTCATCTTCGCCTCGTCGCGGCTGAAGGCGACTCCGGCGACCACGTTCGATTCCATGATATCCTCCTCGGCACAGACCAGAGTGCCGGCGCTTTCATTGTTGTCCTCGAAACTCGACAGGACCCGCAGCTTCACGTTGTAGCGCATGGCGAGTTCGACCGAGCGGGTCTGGAGCACCTTGGCACCAAGCGAGGCCAGTTCCAGCATTTCCTCGAAGGCGATCTTGTCGAGCTTGCGGGCCTTGGAGGTGATGCGCGGATCGGTCGTGTAGACCCCGTCCACGTCGGTGTAGATGTCGCAGCGCTCTGCTCCGAAGGCGGCGGCGAAGGCGACGGCGGTGGTGTCCGAACCGCCGCGGCCGAGGGTGGTGATCCTGCCCTCGGGCGAGACGCCCTGGAAGCCCGCGACGACGGCGACCTTCATTCCCTGGGCGAAACGGGCGTTGATGTTGTCGGTCGGGATCTCCTCGATCCTCGCCTGGCTGTGGGCGCTGGTCGTCTTCAGCGGCACCTGCCAGCCCTGCCAGGATCGCGCTGGCACGTCCATTTCCTGAAGCGTCAGCGCCATCAAGCCGGCGGTCACCTGCTCTCCCGACGAGACCACGGCGTCGTATTCCCGGGCGTCGTAGAGCTTGGACGTCTCCTCGACCCAGCCCACCAGCTCGTTGGTCTTGCCGGACATGGCGGAGACGATGACGATGACGTCGTAGCCGTTGGCGACCTCGCGGCCGACGCGCTTGGCGGCACGGCGGATACGGTCGAGCGTGGCGACGGAGGTGCCGCCGAATTTCATCACGAGAAGTGGCATGGGACGGCCCGGGCTTCGTTCGCGCGCCTGTTACGGGATCGTCCGGGGCGGGGCAAGGGGCGGAACGCGTTAAGGCGGCGTTCGAACGGGGGTGTTGCGGAGACCAGGCGGCAGCGTTAACGCCTTGTTTTGCGGGGTTTGGTGGGGAAAGGCGTGTTCTGTATCGCGTCGGTATCGCGTCGGTGGATGGAGCGGTATCGGCGGCAGGCAGCGGCGCGGAGGCTGCGTGCGGCAAGGAAGATTGACGGGGCGTTAAGAAATACCTCGTCAGACCTATTTCACGGTATGCTTCGGCATGGACCGTTTTGCGCCGACCACCAACGACTACGGATTGTTGGCGATGCCCTTGGAGGAAGCCGCCTCCGCGTTCACGGCGTTATGGGCGGACGTGCCCCATGTCATGTCCCGGTCCGATCTTCAGGGGAGTTCGGGAGAAGTCTTTCTCCACCTTGAACCTCTGAGCATGGCGCTGGACCGCGCTCTTCTCGTTGCAAACGGGAACATGTGGACCAGTTACTTCGCCAATGGCCTGATTGGATCGGACGTATTCCTGCCAGTGTCCCGGATGGCGGCGGCGCGCGGATGTACGGGCGTACGGGTCGCAAGGTCGTCCACCGCGACCATCTTCGCGTCCTATGAGGGTCCGGAGCGTGGCGGGAGGATCAACAATCATCGGCGATCCATCTATGTCGCCCGTGAAGGAGGCTGGAAATTCGGGTCCGCCGGGGATCCCTACCCATTCGAGGACGTGTCCCTCTACGAGGCAAAACGCGTCCGCGATCGGTTTACGCCCGCTCATCTGGATGATCTTCTTGCGGGCTTGGGCGCACCCTTGGGTCCACTCCCGGACGCCCCGAAGCTCGAAGCCGTGATGTTCGTCCACCATGACCGAGCGCCGCAACTCAGGCGTTGGACATATTCGGAGGTGCAGGCCGGACTGCCATGGAAGAGGGACGAGCCTTAGAAAGGCTTCCATTCCTTGAAAAGGGTTTCAACGAGCCGCTAATGCTTTGCATGCAGGCCATCGAAGGGTCATCACATCGCGCTCAGGATCTTCCCCGTATCGGGCATACGCTTGAGCGAGTTCGCTATATGCTCGCGCCAGCGTGGTCCCGCCTCCATCGCAGTATCGTAAGCCAGTGAAAGATCGTCGGGCCTGTCCTCGGCCATCGCCTCGACCAGAAAAGCCGCCTGCTCGCGGTCCTTCGACGCCTTGAGACTGCCCGCGCCGTCACGCCGACGGTCGGCGATGATAAGCTTGTGGATGGCATATCTCTCGGGCCGAGGCACCTGCACGAGAACGCCGGACCTGTAGATTGCCGCAGCGTGGATCGGTTCGGCGATCAGGAAGTTGAGGTAGTTCAGCCCTTAAATACCTAACAAAAATTTATATTGTTAGGTATGCCAAGGCGGAAGGCTCTGGCGGCTGCGCAGCACTACTGTAACTCTTGAGCAGAGCCAAACTGCAATGGTAACTTTGAGCTACACTCTGCCATTCGCCTCAGCCCACCCTCACCGCTCCCTCAGCACCCGCGCCACCCAGGCCGGGACCGTCTCGGTGGCCGGGCCCAGGATCACCTCGTCGAACTGGCCTGCGACCTGGGATGGCTCGAGGTTGATCTCGACGGTCCGCGCGCCCCTCGCCCTCGCCTCGGCGACGAAACCGGCTGCGGGATAGACGGTGCCGGAGGTGCCGATGGCGACGAAGAGGTCGGCGGTGCGGAGGTGGCCCGCGATCCGGGGCAAGTGGTGGGGAACCTCGCCGAACCAGACGACGTCCGGGCGGGTCTCGGGCCGGCCGCAGTCGGGGCATTGGTCGTTAAGCGACATGACGAGCGGCGCGGGCCAGCGCGCATCGCAGGCGGCGCAGCGGGCGACGCCGTGCGCACCGTGCATGTGGAGGGCGTCGGAGCCTGCCGCCTCGTGCAGGCTGTCGACGTTCTGGGTGACGAGGGTGACTTCGCCGCGCGTGTACTCCGACTGGAGCCGGGCGAGGGCCAGGTGCGCCGCGTTCGGCTGCGCGCCCCGGGCGTTGGCGCGGCGCATGTTGTAGAAGTCGATGACCTTCTGCGGGTCGCGGGCGAAGCCCTCGGGCGTCGCCACCTCGGACAGGTCGTACCTGGTCCAGACGCCGCCCTTGTCGCGGAAGGTGCCGAGGCCGCTTTCGGCCGAGACGCCCGCGCCGGTCAGGATGAGGATCTTCATTCCCGGATCACCGGGTGCAGTAGACCTGCGCGGTGTTGCCGAAGTTGCGGTAGCGCTCCCAGAACGACTCGTCCGAGCGGCGGTCCGACGTCCGTACGCGCTGCGCCCGGTCAGGGTTGGCGAAGAAGCTGGCGGCGAGGCGCTGGTCCGACGGCGTCAGGGTAATGTCCGCCGCATCCTGGATGCAGCCGCAGAGGCTGCGCTGGTTGTTGCCACGCTGAGATTTCAGACAGGCGTTTTCGATGGCCCCTGCGAGGGCCGGTTCGGCCGTCGCGAGGACGATGGCCATGACTGCTACGCTTCTCAACTTCATGCTCTCCTCCGTTACCCTTGACTGTACCTCGGCGCGTTCTGTTGCGCGCGCGCCACTGCGCTTGCACTAGATGTGGCATTGAAAACCAAATTCTGCGAATGTCGCGCCGCAGGCAAGACAAAAGCAGAATGAGGCACGAGATGAAGCGTCGGTCGGCGTTCCTTGGGTTGGCACTGGCGGTGCTGGCGGGGTGTTCGGGCAACTGGCAGGTAGCCTACGATCAGGGGATCGACCCCTTGGTGTCGCGGGGATGGCGGGTCGCCGACGTGATCGTCGTCGTCCCGGACAGCCTCAAAGCGTCGGAATCAAACACATATGCGCCAAGCGGCGACATCGTCTGGCACGGCGAGCCTTTCGGTGACCGCAAGGCGCAGGTCGCGGCCCTGATGAAGGAAGGGATCCTCGGGGGGGCCCGCGAACTGTCGGGCGATCGTCCGGTCTACATCACCGCGGTCGTGCGCCGGTTTCATGGCGTGACGCCTGCCGCTGTCGCGCGTGCGCCGGGTGCGGTCCACAACATCGACTTCGATCTTCAGGTGATCGACGCGCGCACGCGCGCGCCTCTGACCGAGACGCAGCCCGTGTCGGCCGACCTTGAGGCGCACGTCGGCGCGGCGGCGATCACCGCGGCGATCGAGGGCGAGACGCAGCGCGTCCGGCTGGTCCGGCACATCGCGGCGGTGACGCGAGGCTGGCTGGGACTCGGTCCGGACCAGCGCCGCAGCTTCGCAGGGTTCGGGCGCTGACGGCGGACGTTGCCGCCAAGGGGCCCGAGGGCTAGGTTCGCCGTCAGAAAGGACCTTAGCCCATGCAGCTTTTCGTCGGCCTCGGAAACCCGGGCGCGAAGTACGCGCGCAATCGCCACAACATCGGCTTCATGGCGGTGGACCGCATCGCGGGGGACCACGGTTTCGCGCCGTGGCGGGCGAAGTTCCAGGGACAGGTCAGCGAGGGACGGCTGGGCTCGGCGAAGGTCGTCCTGCTGAAGCCCGAGACGTTCATGAACAATTCGGGCCAGTCCGTGGGCGAGGCGATGCGGTTCTACAAGCTGACACCGGGCGACGTCACCGTCTTCCACGACGAGATCGACCTCGCGCCGGGAAAACTGCGCGTCAAGGAAGGTGGCGGTCACGCGGGACACAACGGCCTGCGGTCGCTTCACGCGCATCTCGGAGATGCGTATCGCCGGGTGCGGATGGGGGTCGGGCATCCGGGCCACAAGGATGCGGTGCCGGGCTACGTCCTGCGGGATTTTCCGAAAGCGGACGAGGACTGGCTGGACGACCTGCTGCGCGGCGTGTCCGACGGCGCGGCCGCGCTGGCCGAAGGTGACGCGGGGCGGTTCCAGAACGCGGTGGCGCTGCGTCTGAACCCGCCGCGGTCGTCGACGACCAAGGCCGAGGCGAAGGTGGCCGAGACGAAGGCGGAGGTGCCCGAGCCCTCGCCCGCCCAAGACGCCAAATCTCCGTTTCAGAGGCTGGTGGATCGCTTCCGATGACCGTCCGCGCGGCGTTCGGCGTCCAGTCGCGCGCCTGCGCCGCTCTCGGCTCGCCCTTCATGGAACGGCTGATGGCGCTTGCGGGCGCGCGGCTTGAGGCGGGGACATCTGTCGCGGATCGGGTCTTGGGGTGGCCGGGGAACCCTTCGCCCAGTGCGGACAGCGTGCCCTTGCGGCTGGCCGGCGGGCTGCACGCGCTGAAGCTGCAAGGGCTGGCCCTGGTCGAGGAATATCCGCCGCACGAGGTGTCGGACGACCGGCTGTGGTCCGCCGTCGAGGCCGCCTTCCGAAGCCACGAGGAGCACTTGCTGGAGTGGCTGGGCCAGGCGCCCCAGACGAACGAGGTGCGGCGCGCGGCGGCGATCCTGGCGGCTCTGGCGCTGGCTTGTGCGGGGTCGGACCAGCCGGTCGAGCTTGTCGAACTGGGGTGCAGCGGCGGGCTGAACCTGCGCTGCGACAGGTTCCGTCTGGACGCGCCGGGCGGCTCACTGGGCGATGCGGCGTCGACGGTCGTCCTCTCGCCCGAGTGGCGGGGCGGGCCTCCGCCGCTCGATCTGCCTCGCGTGGCGTCGCGGGTCGGCGTCGACGTGGCGCCTCTCGACCCCGCGTCGGAGGCCGGGCGTCTGCGGCTTCTTGCCTATCTCTGGCCCGATCAGACCGACCGCCTGACGCGGACGAGCGAGGCCATCGGGATCGCGCGCGAGACGCCTGCACGGTTCGTGCGCGCCGATGCGGGCGCCTGGCTGGAGGAGCATCTGGCCGCCCCGGACCGCGGTCTGCGGCGCATCGTCTATCACACCGTCGCATGGCAGTATTTTCCCGAGGACACGGCGGCGCGCGCACTTTCCGCGATGAAGGCCTCGTCGGCTCCGGTTGTTCGCATCGGGATGGAAACGGACGGTGCCGAGAACGGCGCCCGGCTCTGGCTGACACGGTATTCCGAAGACGAGACGGTCGAGCTGGGACGCGCCGACTTTCACGGCCGATGGATCGAGTGGCGGCGTTGAAGCCCGCGCCATGAGGACTAGCTGTGGCTCAAGGGGGCGCGCACCATGAAGAAAGACGAACCCATAAATGTTCTCGGCGAGACGCTGGAGCCCTGCTCGACCGAGCCAGTCACGGGCTTTTTCCGGGATGGCGCCTGCAACACCTGTCGCGAAGATTCAGGAAGCCATACCGTCTGCGCCGTGATGACGGCCGAGTTCCTGGCCTATTCGAAGTACGTCGGCAACGACCTGTCGACGCCCCGGCCCGAGTTCATGTTTCCCGGACTTAAACCCGGCGACCGCTGGTGCCTCTGCGCCTCGCGCTTCCTGCAGGCGGCGGACGAGGGCGCGGCGCCGCGGATCAATCTGGCCGCCACGCATACCAAGGCGTTGGACATCATCCCGCTGGACGTTCTGATGGATCACGCCAGCGAGGACTGAGCCGGCTCGTCCTCGATCAGGTCGTCGATGAAAAGGCTGAGAAGCTGTGGCCGGCCGCTGACGCCGGCCTTGCGGTAGATGGCGTTGGTCTGCGCCTTGATCGTGCCCTCGCTGACCCCGCGAAATCCGGCGATGTCCTGCGTCGAGAAGCCCTTGATCGCGAAAAGGGCGACGTCGCGCTCGGCGGCTGTCAGGCTCCAATCCTCGAAACGCTCGGCCAGAACGTCGCGGAAGGCGCTTCTTGCGCGGCGGAGGGCCTCCTCGGCGGCGACGGTGCGACGGCGCGATTGACGCAGGGCCAGCCAGCTTACGACGACGCCGATGACGAGGCCGAGTGCCGCGCCGATCTGGATCAGCTCGACGAAGGCCCAGTCGATCGGCCCTATCGGCAGCCCGAGGATCGAGATGAGGATGTCCGATACGAAGAAGGCGGCACAGGCCAGTTGGACCACGAGAACCGCGCCGAGGACGTATCGGTTGTTCACGCGCGACACTCCGCCCCGCGCGGGGTGTCAGTCCTCGCCGGAATTCGACGAGCCCGATCCGCTGTTGTCGTCGTCGCCGTCATCGTCGTCTGAATCGTCATCGTCGGAATCATCGTCGTTGCCGCCGGAATCGTCATCATCGGAATTGTCATCGTCATCGAAATCGTCGTCGTCATCGCCGCTTCCCTTGCCCGAGGAGCCGCCTGAGGCCGACCTGGATGAATCGCCGTCGCGCGAGCGATCGAAACGGATGTAGTCGCGCAGGATCAGCCCCGTGGCCGGGTTGACAACGATCTCGCGCTGGCGGTCTCCGGTTACGGCGACGAAGCGCATCCGGCCCAGCAGGGTCCGGCTGATCCTGATCTCGGCGTAACCCTCTTCGCGAAGTTCCGCGACGATCCGGGCGCGGACTTCGTCCGGCGAGGCCGCCGCGGGCGCCGTCATCGCAAGTGCGAGGTAGATCAGGACAAAAACACGTTTCAACATTTCAAGTCACCATTGGCGGGCCCTGCGTGAAAAGCAAGGCCCGCCGGGGAAGCCCGATCCGTGAGGATTCGGGGGCTGGGGTTCAGTCGTCGTCCGACTCGCCGTGGTCGTCGCCGTCGTCGTCGTCATCATCGTCGTCATCGCCGCCACCGGGGCCGCTGTTGTCATCGTCGTCGTCGTCGTCATCATCGTCGTCGTCACCGCCATGACGGCCGCTACGATCGTCGTCATCGTCATCGTCATCGTCGTCGCTCAGGAAGTCGCGGTCGCGCTCGCGCACCTGCACGCCGGTGCGGTCGCTTTCATCGGCGTCGGCCCGTTCCTGTTCCTGCTTCAGGATGGCGCCCGTCACGCGGTCGTAGATCACTTCCAGCTTCTGGCTGTCCTTGATCGCCTCGACCTTGACCTGCGTGGGGCCGCCCTGCACTTCGACGAAGGTGAAGCCCATGTCCTGGTAGCGCGCGACGACCTGGTCGGTGAAGGCGTCGGCGTGGGCCGCACCGACCCACAGGGCGGAGGCGGCGGCGGTGGCAAAAAGTCTGTTCATGTCTGGTTCCTCGTTTTCCGTTAGGCGACGCATCACGGCGCCGATGACCCAGTTGCCCCACAAAACCGGTCCCTCTCCATTCGCCACAGGTTGAGATGTGGGGCAATAAACCCAGGTGATGGGCCGATAAACTTCAGGGAAACGGGCATAAACTTGAGGTCTAGATCGCAGGCATGAAAAGGCCCGGCGCGGGGGCCGGGCCTTTTGCAGAGGTCGAGAGCGCTGGCGTCAGTGCAGCTTGGCCCGCACCACGCCGATTGCATCGTCGATCAGCGACGCGGCCTTGTCGGCGCTCATCTTCTGCTGGATGACCTCGCCCGCGGCCTTGACGGCGATTCGCGCGGCTTCGTCCCGGACCTGCTTGATCGCGGCGGCTTCGGCCGAGGCGATCTGGCCCTGGGCGGACTGGACGCGACGCTCGATCGATGCGGCCAGATCCTTCTTCGCCAGTTCCGCAGCCTCGGTGGCGTTGTCGCGGGCGGCGGCCACGATGCGGTCGGCCTGCTCCTGCACTTCGCGCTGCTTGCGCTCGTAGCTGGCCAGCAGGGTCTGCGCCTCGTCGCGGAGGGCGCGGGCTTCCTCAAGCTCGGACCGGATGCCGGCAGCGCGCTTGTCGAGGAGCTCGGCCAGACGGGACGGCACCTTGAAGTAGACGAGGACGCCGAGGAACAGCAGGAACGACACGAGGACGATGAAGTCGGTGTTGGCGAGCGAGTAGAATTCGCTGGAGAACACGTTCTTGGTGGCGGCGACGGCAGGGCTGGCCGTCAGGAGCGCCGCGAGCGTGAGAAGTCTCTTCATGGCGTCACCCCTTCACGTTGTTTGCGACGGCGGCATCGACCGACGCGTCATCCACGTCGACCCCGAGGGCGGCGACGACGGCGCGTGCGGTGTCGCGGGCGACCTCGTGGACGGCCTCTGCCGCACCTTCGCGGATCTCGGCGATGCGGGCCTCGCCTTCGGACGTGCGCGCGGCGATCTCGGCATCGGCCTTGACGATGGCTGCGTCGACGTCGTCCTGCATCTCGGCCTTGGCCTCGGCGGCGATGCGCCCGGCTTCGGTACGCGCGTCGGCGAGCGCCTTGTCGTAGGCGGCCTCGGCGGCAGCGGCCTTGCTCTTCAGCTCTTCGGCCGCGGCGATGTCGTTCGTGATGGTGCCCTGACGTTCGGCGAGAACGCTGGCGATGCGCGGCAGCGCCACGCGGGACAGCACGAAGTAGATGACGACAAGCGTCACCACCAACCAGAAGATCTGGTTGGCGAAGGTGCTGACGTCGAGTTGCGGCAGACCCGGTGCGGCCTCGGCGGCGTGCGAGCCAGTCTCGAGCGCGCCTTCGCCTACTAGTGTTTCCGTCGCCATGGCGACCTCCTCAGACCCTGTGACCAGCCGGGCGACCCCCTGGGCGGCCCGGCACGTAAGGATGGCGAGGCGCGCTTAGACGGCGAACATCAGCAGAAGCGCCACGAGGAACGAGAAGATCCCGAGAGCTTCGGCGAAGGCGATGCCGATGAAGAGCGTGGCGGTCTGGCCGGCGGCGGCCGACGGATTGCGCAGGGCACCGGCGAGGAAGTTGCCGGCGACGTGGCCCACACCGATGGCGGCCGCGCCCGAACCGATGGCGGCGAGGCCGGCACCGATGAATTGACCCATGTTTGCGATATCGCCTTCCATGTCGAATGCTCCTTACGTTGGAAGTGTGTCTGAAACTGTTGGTTGGCCCGACCTAGTGCGACGGATGCAGCGCATCCTTGAGGTAGACGCAGGTCAGGATGGTGAAGACGTAGGCCTGGATGAAGGCCACTAGGACCTCGAGGCCATAGATGGCGACCACGGCCAGGATCGACAGCGGCGCGATGGCGGCGACGGCGGCGAAGGTCGCGAAGACCTTGATGACCGCGTGCCCGGCCATCAGGTTGCCGGCAAGTCGGATCGAGTGGCTGAGAGGCCGCACGAAGTAGGAGATCAGCTCGATCACCGCGAGGATGGGCCGCAGCGCCAGGGGCGCGGACGAAACCCAGAAGAGACCGAGGAAGGCGGCGCCGTTCTTGACGAAGCCGATGATGGTGACGGCCAGGAAGACCGCGAGCGCCAGGACGGCGGTGACCGCAATGTGGCTTGTCGTGGTGAAGGCCATCGGCAGGAGGCCGAGGAAGTTCGCCATCACGATGAACATGAACAGCGTCATGATATAGGGGAAATACTTCAGGCCGTCCTTGCCGGCCACATCCTCGACCATCTTGTAGACGAAGCCGTAGGCAAGCTCGGCGATGGACTGGATGCGGGAGGGGATCAGCGCGCGGCCGCGGGTTCCGAGGATAAGCAGGGCCGCGATGCAAGCGACCGTGAGGGCCATCCAGAAGGTGACGTTGGTGATCGTGAAGGCGTTGACCGGGCCGTCGCCGAACAGCGGCTGCACGATGAACTGGTCCATCGGGTGGAACGAGAGGCTGCTGCCGCCTTCTGCGCCGTGAACTTCTTCCGCCACCTCAGTCCCCTTCCTTGTCGCCGGGTGCGCCCGGCGTGAATTCTCTCGCGCTGGCGAGCATGGTCTTCACCCCCGCCGCGAACCCCAGAAGCGTGAACACCACCAGAAACCACGGCAAAGTGCCGAAGAGGGTGTCCAGCCCGAATCCCACTCCGAAGCCGATCCCCAGCCCCGCCACCAGTTCGATCACCATGCGCCATGCCACGTTGAGCTGGCTGTAGTGTTCTTCCTGGTGCCGCTTCGCCGCGTCAGGGACGCGCTTACTGGCCAGTTTGGCTTCGAGGGCCTCCATCCGGGCCTTCCGATCCTGATCGGTCTCGGCCATGACGTCGTGTCCCCCATGAGAACTTGGGCGATGTCTAGAAAGAGGGTGGTCGCGAGTCAAGCTGACGCAGGACCAAGGGTTTTCTGCTGTAGTCCATTGAATCGCATCGGTAATCACCAGCAAAGGAGGGCGAGGTTCAAAAGGTCGCGGCTTGAAGCATATTCAACCGTATGGTTGAGGTTTCGGCGCCTGACCCATTGACGTAACGCCTCCTCAGGCGTCAGATCCCCCGCCATGCCCGCGCTCGACAGCATCTTCCACGCGCTTGCCGACCCGACCCGGCGCCGCATCCTGACCATGCTCCTCGAGGATGACATGGCGGTCACCGATGTGGCGGATCCCTTCGAGATGTCGCTGGCGGCGATTTCGAAGCACCTGGGCGTGCTGACGCGCGCCGGGCTCATCAGCCAGGAACGGCGAGGCCGACTGACCTGGTGCAAGCTGGAGCCGCAGGCGCTGAAGGACGCGAGCGTCTGGATGCAGGGCTTCGGTCAGTTCGAACCGGTCGACCTGGACGCCTTCGAGGATTTCCTGAAGCGCGAGTTTTCGGAGCCCGACAGCGAGGAGGACGTCACCACTCCTTCGCCTCTTCCTTGAGGAAGGCGAGGAAGGCCTGGACCTTGGTCGTGCGGTGCAGGTCGACGTGGGTCACGATCCATGACGGCGAGGTCCATTCGGGTCGGGGCGGAATGACCTGAACGAGGCCCGGCACGTCGCCTGCCTCCCACCCGGACAGAAAGCCCATGCCGACGCCTAGGCGGATCGCCTCGATCATCGGTCCGAAGTCGGAGGCGCGGAACACGATGCGCTCCGGCGGGACCGTCGTCACGAGCCATCGCAGGAACGGTGCGTTCGACGACAGGTTGTCCTGCGCCACGAAGTCATGGCCTGCGAGATCGTCGTCAGACGCGGGGCGGCCGCGCCGCTGGATGTAGCCCTCGGAGGCGTAGAGGGCGACCTCCTTGGCGAGGAAGGGCTGGACCACGTTGTCGGGGTTCTGGGGCTTGCGCCCCGCGCGGATGGCGACATGCGCCTCGCCGTATTCGAGACGGAGCAGCTTTTCGCCGGTGATGTAGCGGACCAGCACCTCGGGGTGACGTTCGCGGAACCGAACCAGAAGCTCGGTGATGCGCTTCGACAGCGCCGGAAGCGAGGTCACGACAAGCTCGCCCGAGACCGCATCGCCCTGCCCCCGGATGCGGTTCACGAGTTGCGAGAACTGGTCGTCCGTCGCCTGCGCGACCTGGAGGAGGTCACGTCCCGCCTCGGTCGCGCTGTAGCCGCGCGCGTGGCGCTGGAACAATTTCACGCCGAGGCGCGCCTCGAGCGAGTCGATATGGCGGATGACCGTAGCGTGGTGGACGCCGAGCGCATCGGCGGCGCCGCTGACCGTACCGAGACGGGCGACATTGAAGGCGGTGCGGATTTCGTCCCACGTTCCTAGTGACATGGATGGGTTATGGTGCACGATCGCGCGAAATGCGAGAGTCATCGCGCAGGACCCGCGCTTCCGGCGCGCCCGCCCGGCTTGATCCAGCGCAAGGCGCGCGCCCCGTCCGCCGGCGCAGGATCGGTCCAACGCATGGAGGTAAGCTATGAGCTACAAAACCCTCGTCACCGTGGTTCGCGAGCCAGAGCTCGACCGCAGCCATCTTGACGCCGCCCTCGCCTTTGCCGAGGCGCAGGACGCGCATCTGCACATCCTGAGCCTCGGGATCGAGCACATCCCGCCCGAGGCCTTCTATGGCGGCACCACGCCCATTGCCATCCAGGGCACCATCTCGGACGCCATCGAGGAGGCAACGGCTGCCGAAGCCTTCGCCAACGAGCAACTCAAGCGCTCGGGCGCGAGAGGAGAGGTCCAGCGCGTCGTCGCGCAGATGGGGGCCGTGTCCCAGATCGTGGCCCAGAACGCGCAGCTTGCCGACCTGGTGATCCTGTCGAAGCCCTATGGCGAAGGCCGCAGCGGCGAGGATGTCGCGGTGCTGGAGGCGGCGCTGTTCTCGACCCGGACGCCTGTCCTCGTCCTCCCGCAGGGCAAGACGATCGTCCCGGCGCCCAAGCGGGTGGTGGTGGCGTGGAACCAGTCCGGCGAGGCGCTGGCCGCGATCCGGGCCGCCCTTCCCCTGATGCGCGAGGCCGACAGTGTCGAAGTTCTGGTCATCGATCCGCCGCGTCATTCCGCCGGGACCGCAGACCCCGGTGCGCCCCTGGCCGAGATGCTGACCCGGCACGGGATCGAGGTCACCGTGTCCGTGGTGGCGCAGACGACGTCAAAGGTGTCGGATACCATCACGCGTCATGCCGCCGATCAGGGCGCGGACCTGGTCGTGATGGGAGCCTACGGCCACTCCCGCCTGCTGGAGGCGGTGCTGGGCGGGGCGACGCGCAACATGCTCGAGAACGCCGCCCTGCCCATGATCGTCGCTCACTGAGCGGCGATGGAGAACACCACGGTGACGGTCACGACGGTCTCGATCTCGCCCCGCGCGATCGGGACATCGGAGGCCGCCATCCGCATCTCGGCCTGGGGATAGGGGAACGGCATCGGAGGCATCGTCGCCTCGGAGATCGTGGTGACCTCGCCGAGGGTCACGCCGCCCGCCGCGGCCAGGCGTTCGGCCTTTGCGCGGGCGTCGGCGACGGCGGCGGTGCGGGCCTCGTCCTCGAGCGGGCGCGGCTCGGCCACGCTGAACGACAGCCCGTTGATCGTGTTCGCGCCGGTCGTGACGAGCGTGTCCAGAAGCGCGCCGAGCGCATCCAGATCGCGAACCCGTATCATCAGGTCGTTGTTGGCGATGTAGCCGGTGATGCGTGCGCCGTTCTGGTCGCTGTGATCCCACCTGGGCTGGAGGTTGAGCGAGGAGGTCTGCACGTCGCGGGGTTCGATCCCCGCTTCGGTGACGGCGACGAGGACGGCGGCGGCGGCTTCGCTGGCGGCGGACATGGCCTCGCCCGCGGTCGCTGCCTCGCGCATGACGCCAAGGTTGATGACCGCCATGTCGGGCTCGGCGGCGATGCGGCCTTCGCCGGTGACGACGATGGTGCGCGCCTCCTGCGCGGAGAGGGTCATGGGCAGGGCGGCAAGGCCCAAGGTCAGGATCAGGGTGGCTAGTCGCATGGGGAATCTCCGGAACGGGACAACTGTAGTGACAGAACCTAATCCTCGCGCCGCGTCGGCGCATCCCCGCAAATTGGCGGCGCTCCATACGTGACGACCCCACGGAGCCATGCTATCTCCTCGGTCATGACGAGCCGCTGGGGTTACGATCTTGATATGTCCGCCATCCGGCTCATGCGCCGGGACGGCAAGACGTGGCGAGAGATCGGGGCCGTCAAGATCGACGGGCCAGACATCGAAGACCGGCTTTTCGCCATGTCCGCGCACATGGACGACCCGTCCGATCCGGTGATGCTGTTCCTGCCGCGCGACCAGATCCTTTACATGGATGTCGACATCAGCAGCGAGGATGCGGTCGAGGTCGACATCCACCGCGCGCTGGACGGGCGGACGCCCTATGTCCTCGACGAACTCGAGATCGACTGGGAGATGACGGCCCCCGGACAGGCGCGCGTCGCGGCCATCGCTCTGGAAACGCTGGACGAGGCGGCCGCCTTCGCCGAGGCGCGCGGCCTGCGCATCGCGGGATACTCGTCTCTGGCGGCGCGGTCCGATTTCCCCCGGCCGCCGGACTTCGGCCGGCCGAACATGATGGATGACCTCGACGAGCCGGTCGCAGTGCCGGTGGTCGAGGACGAGGTCCCATCCGAGGCGGCCGCACCCGAGGAGGCTGTCGAGGCGGTTTCGAACGTGGCGATGGACGTGGCGCCCGAAAGCGTCGCGCCGGTCGTGGACGAACCCACGGCCGAAGTGCAAGTCAGCTACGTCTCGGTGGGGCCGGCTGAGATTCCGGCTGCGGTCGTCGAGGTCGGCGTTTCCGACGAGATTCCGCTGGACGAGACCACGGAGGACGCGGGCACCGTCGTCGACCAGGACGTGGTGCCGGAGACCGAGACGGTCACAGACGACGAACCGACTGCGACGGCGGATGACGGTCTCGAGGTCTCTGCCGATGCGGAGGCCAGCGACGAGCCTGACGCTGAAGAGGCGGCTGACGAACAGAGCGAGCCGGAGGAGGCTGACGACAGGGCTTCGTTGCCTGCGGACGTCGTCAGGTCGCGCCTGATCCTCGGAAATCTCGCCGAAGATGACGAGGCCGCGCCAGCCGAGGACGATGCGTCGGAACCCGTGGTTCCCCATAATTTCCATACGAAACGCGAGACGTCGCGGCCGCCTTCGACGCCGGTGTCGTTCTCGCCCGACGCGATCGGCGAACCCGTTCTCAAGGTCGACGATCCCAGGCCGGTGATGACTGTGAGGCCGCGCAGCCTGGCTCCGCTCCACCCCGGTGTGCCAGTCAACGGACCGAAGGTTCCGCCGCGCGTCCGGACCGATATCGCGGCGGGGACGATGCGCCGGCAGGTGGCGAGCCTGACGCCTCCGGCAGCCGCCTCGGTTCGTGCGGCACCGCGCGCAGGCGGTACGATCCGCACGCTGGCGGTGCTGGCCGTGGCGTTCATCCTCACCATCGGGATCGCCACGCTGGTATGGTCGCTGCTGCCCCTGCGGCCGAGCGAAGCGACAGTTCCGACGGTGCCGCGCCCGGTGGCGAACGATCTGGGGGCAGTCACGCAAGTCGAGCCGGAGCAGCAGGCGGCGGTGGTGCCGGAGCCAACCGAGGCGCCCATCGTGGACGCAGCTCCAACCGTGGCGGCGACCGATCCCTTGACGCCGACCGCGCCGGAAGAGCGGCCTGCGGGCACTGCGGCGGCAGTGCCGGATGCGGCGGTCGGGACCGACCAAACGGCCGCGCTGGCCCCTGCCCCGGCAGAAGACGCCGGGCCGTCCGTCGATACGGCGGCCGTCGCGGCGCCGGAGCCGGACTTGCCTGTGCCCTCGGTCGAGACGACCGTGGCGGAAGTGCCGTCGGTGGCGGTGGATGAGGCGGAACCGACTGAACTGGCAGCACTTTCCCGTCCCGTCACGGCGTCCGCGCCGAAGCTGACGAAGCTGCTCCGCTCGGGCGAGGGGCGTCCGCTATATGATCCGCAGCCGCCCTTCGCGGTGGCGCCTGACGGGTTGTCGGCGATCATGACGGCGGCGCCGTTTCCCGGACCGGACACCGACGAGGACATCGCCGAGACGACGAACGACATCTATATCGCCTCGATCGAGCCGAGCGATCTGGCGTTCGACGCCATTGCGCTTCCCGCTCCGGCCGGTCTGTCGGGCGACAGGATTCCGACTGTCGAGGCCGCGCCATCGCCGCCGGCAGAGCCTGAGGACGAGGTTGCGGCGCTGCCCGAGGCGGCGCAGGCCGACGCCGACGCCGGGCTCCGGGCGGCCATCGACGCGGCGACCGAACTTGCGTTGTCGGAGGCGGAACCGGCAGTTGCAGCGGAGGCAGAGACGGTCGAAGACCCCGGTCTTCCGGCGCTGACGGCCTTTGCGCAGGGGCTGCCGGAGCGGCTTCCCAAGGGTCGCCCGGGCGGGTTCGTGCAGGAGATAGAACGACAGCAATTCAATGGCTTGACCCGTTCGGAACTGGAAGGGCGCCGCCCGCCGGGGCGTCCGGAATCGGCGCAGGACGTGGCGGTGCGGGAGCAGGACGCGGGCACGGAGGCGAGCGCCTTGGCGGTGCCGACGTCGCTGTCGCCAAGGGGTCGCCCGGACGCGTTCGAGGCTGTGGTCAGCGCGGCGCTGGTGCGGCAGGAAGCGGCGCGGCTGACGGCGTCGCTGGACTTCGAGACGCCGAACACGAGCGACGCCATCGAGGCGGCGCTGGAGCAGGACATCGAGCCTGAGCCGAGGCCGCAGGACACGCCACGGCTGGCCATTCCGTCGAACGCCTCGGTGTCGCGGACCGCGACCATCGAGGATGCGATCCGGCTGAATTCCCTCAATCTTGTCGGGGTTTACGGAACTCCGGCTGACCGCAGGGCGCTGATCCGGCTGCCGTCGGGGAGGTATGTGAAGGTGAAGGTGGGTGACCGGTTCGACGGCGGGACCGTCGCGCAGATCACCGACACTCAACTTCATTACCGGAAGGGCAACCAGACGGTTTCTCTGAGCCTGCCGCGCGGCTGACACGCGCCCTTAACCCGGGTCGTGACGCGACGCACGGCGGTGCGGCGGACCGCCGGAACTCTTTCTTCGACGACGTCAGAAACAGGGCGATCCGTGAGAAACGGCCTGTCTGCAGAGCGTATGCAAGGCGTCGCAGCGGTCAAAGGACCGCGCTCACTCGGCAGCGACGTCGCCGTAGTCGCCCTTGGCCATCTCCTCGGCCTCGATCGACTCGAAGAGCGCCTTGAAGTTGCCCTCGCCGAAGCCGTCGTCGCCCTTGCGCTGGATGAACTCGAAGAAGATCGGGCCGATGACGGTCTTCGAGAAGATCTGGAGGAGGATCTTCGTCTCGCCGCCGTCGACCACGCCTTCGCCGTCGATGAGGATGCCATGGGTCTTCATGCGGTCGATGGGCTCTTCGTGGCCCTCGACGCGGGTCTTCGACAGCTCGTAGTAGGCGTCGGGAGGCCCGGGCATGAAGCGGACACCGCGCGAGGCGATCTCGTCCACCGAGTCGTAGATGTCGTGGGCGCCGACGGCGATGTGCTGGATGCCCTCGCCGTTGTACTTCTTGAGGTAGTTGACGATCTGGCCCGTCTCGCCGCGATCCTCGTTGATCGGGATGCGGATCTTGCCGCAGGGCGAGGTCAGCGCGCGGCTGAAGAGGCCGGTGAACTTGCCTTCGATGTCGAAGAAGCGGATTTCGCGGAAGTTGAACAGGTCCTGATAGAAGTGGAACCAGGTGTCCATGTTTCCCTTGAAGACGTTGTGAGTCAGGTGGTCGAGGTAGTGGAAGCCCACGCCTTCGGGGTTGGCCTTGGTCAGCCAGTCGAACTCGGCGTTGTAGGGCGAGGTGTCGTAGTAGTCCTCGACGAAGTAGATCAGGCTGCCGCCGATGCCCTTGATGGCGGGCACGTCCATGACCTTGCCGGGGCCGGTGTATTCCTCGGCGCCTTTCGCGAGGGCGTGCTTCAGGGCGTGCTCGGCGTCAACGACGCGCCAGCCCATCGAGGGGGCGCAGGGGCCGTGCTCGTCGATGAAGGCGGCGGCGTGGGTGCCGGGTTCGGCGTTGATGAGGTAGCTGATGTCGCCTTGCTGCCAAAGCTCGACATTTTTCGAGCGGTGCCTCGCGGCGAGGGTGAAGCCCATGCGCCCGAAGAGGTCGCGGAGAACCTGCGGGTCGGGATGGGCGAACTCGACGAACTCGAATCCGTCGGTGCCGGCGGGGTTCTTGTCGGTGATGGTGGATCGGGGGGCGTCGTGCGGGAAGGGTCCCATGGCGGTCACTCCTGTTCGCTGTTGCCTATAATGTAGGCTGAACGGTGCGCGGAAACCGCGCATTCTGGCCTTTGTGACACATCTATATGCGCGAAAATTGCATTTCATGGTCACGTTACGCATGATGACCGCATGGCCAGTCTTGACGACACCGACTACAGGCTGCTGACGGCGCTTCAGCGCGACGCACATCTGACGTCGGAAAAGCTGGGCGAGGCGCTGAACCTTTCGGCGAGCCAGGTCGGGCGGCGGCGTCAGCGGCTGGAGGCCGAGGGGTATATCGAAGGGTATCGCGCGCGGCTTGCCCCCTTGAAGCTGGGGCTTCACGTGCAGGCTTTCGTGTCGGTGCAGATGGCGACCCATGCGCCCGACCAGGTGAAGACCTTCGTGCGCATCGTGGAGACGCGCCCCGAGGTCACGAGCGCGTGGACATTGACCGGCGAGGCCGATTATCTTCTTCGCGTGTACTGCGAGGATCTCGCGGCGCTCAACATCCTGATCCACCAGGTCCTGCTTCCGCATCCGGCCGTGGCGCGTGTCCAGAGCCAGATCGTGATGGACCAATTGAAGGCAGACGGCCCTCTGCCGCTGTAGCGAGGACGACATGGAAGGCTTTCTCTTCGAAGCCGCCGTCTATCTTCTGGCGGCCGTGATCGCGGTGCCCCTGTCGGTGCGGCTGGGGCTGGGATCGGTGTTGGGATACCTGCTGGCCGGCATCGTCATCGGGCCGATCCTGGGTTATGCGGGCCAGGCCGAGGACCTTCAGCACTTCGCGGAATTCGGCGTCGTGCTGATGCTGTTCCTGATCGGGCTCGAGCTGACGCCGCGGGCGCTTTGGGACATGCGGCACCGGCTGATCGGTCTGGGTGGGGCGCAGATCGTGCTGACCGCCGGGCTGGTGACGGGCATCTGCTGGTGGGGCTTTTCCTATCCATGGCAGACGGCCCTGGCGATCGGAATGATCCTGTCGCTGTCGTCGACCGCCATCGTGCTTCAGACGCTGAACGAAAAGCGGCTGATGCAGACGCCGGGCGGGCGGTCCACGTTCTCGGTCCTTCTGACGCAGGACATCGCGGTGATCCCGATGCTGGCGGTGCTGCCGCTTCTGGCGGTGGGATCGGGGATGGCGTTCAGCCCGGACGGCTCGATCCAGCGGCCGGGGGACGACGCGGCGGCCAGGCATGGAGCCGAAGGTGCGGGCGGGGCGGAACAGACGGCCGAGGCGGCGAAGGCCTTCATCGAGTCGCTGCCCGCCTGGGGCGTCACGCTGGCGACCTTCGGCGCGGTCGCGGTGGTGATCCTGTTCGGGATGTATGCGACGCGGCCTCTGTTCCGCTTCGTCCACTGGGCGCGGCTGCGGGAGCTTTATACCGCCTTCGCCCTGCTCCTGGTCCTCGGCATCGCCTTCATGATGCAGCTTGTCGGTCTGTCGCCCGCGTTGGGGACGTTCCTTGCGGGCGTGGTGCTGGCCAACTCGGAATTCCGGCACGAGCTGGAAAGCGACATCGAGCCGTTCAAGGGCCTGCTGCTGGGGCTGTTCTTCATCACCGTGGGGGCGGGGATCAACTTCGGGCTCTTGTGGCGGGATCCGTTGCAGATCGTGCTGCTGACGCTTCTGTTGATGCTGACGAAGGGGCTGGTGCTGTGGCTTCTGGCGGTCGTGTTCCGGCTGAAGGGGCGGAACCGCTGGCTGTTCACCCTGGGGCTGGCGCAGGCGGGCGAGTTCGGCTTCGTGCTGGTGTCGTTCTCGTCGCAACTGGGGGTGCTGTCGGCCAGCCAGAGCGGGCGGATCCTGCTGGTGGTCGCGCTGTCGATGCTGCTGACGCCCTTGTTCTTCATCGCCTACGAGCGGCTTCAGCACCGGATGGCGGGCGACGGCGTGGACCCGCGCGAGCCCGACACCATCGACGAGCAGCAGAAGGTCATCATCGCGGGGACCGGGCGGTTCGGGCAGATCGTCAACCGGCTGATCATGCTGGCAGGGATGCGGGCGGTCGTGCTGGACAACAACCTCGAGGCCATCGACACGATGCGGCAGTTCGGGGTGAAGGGGTTCTTCGGCGACCCGACGCGGCCCGAGCTTCTGCACGCGGCGGGGCTGAAGGACGCGCGCGTGCTGGTGGTGGCGCTGGACGACAAGGAGGCGGCGCTGCGGCTGGTGCGCTATGCCCGGCAGCAGAGGCCGGACCTGCACATCGTGGCGCGGGCGCACGACCGGGTTCATGTCTACGAGCTGGTCCAGGCGGGCGCCGACAAGCAGGTGCGCGAATTGTTCGACAGCAGTCTGCGGGCGGGGCGATACGTGCTGGAGGAGATGGGGCTGACCGACATGGAGGCTGCGCGGATCGAGCACTTCTTCTTCCGCAAGGACCGCGAGGCGCTGCGTGAGCTGGCGGCGCTTTGGAAGCCCGGCGTGCCGGTGAGCAAGAACCCGGCCTATGTCGCGCGGTCGCGCGAGCTGAACTCGGAGCTGGAGGCGGCGCTGGTGGAGCATCTGGATCAGGCGCAGGGGCCGGTGAGCGAGATGGATATGCGGCCCCGGATGCGGCCCTTCTCGACAGCGGCCGCGCAGCCTGCAGAGACCGAACAGGGGGCCGCCACCTAGGCGGCGGACCGGCGACAGTTCACCGAAACGTGGGGTCGCGCCCTGTCCCTTCGGCGGCGGGGACTATATCATCGGGTCGGGCAGGGTCAAAACCGGGAGGAGCGGCAGTGACGGCGAAACGGGTCTTGGGCGCGGTTCTTGCGCTCTGCACCTTCTCCACCGGCGCTCTCGGGTTCGAGATCAGGTTCCAGACTCCCGATACGGGGGACTCGTTGCGCGACGCGCTTTACGCGTCGTCGCTGACGGCCGCCGAGAAGGAGGAAGGGACGAACGATCCGCAGGACATCCTGGCTGCCGCGCAGGCGGATTATGCGCGGCTTCTGGGCGTGCTTTACGACAGGGGCCGCTATTCCGGCGTCATCTCGATCCTGCTCGACGGGCGCGAGGCTGCGGCGATCCCGCCGCTGTCGGCACCGCGGGCGGTGCAGGAGGTGACGATCCGCGTCGAGCCGGGCCCCGTGTTCCGCTTCGGCCGGGCCGAGATCGGTCCGCTGGCGCCGGGCACCGAGATCCCGGAGGAATATCGCAGGGGCGAGGTCGCGGGCGCCGCGGCCATTCGCGCCGCAGCCGAGGCCGCCGTGGAAGCATGGCGGTCGAACGGCAACGCCAAGGCGCGGGTTTCGGACGAGAGGATCGTCGCGCGGCACGCTCAGACGCAACTGGACGCGAGCCTGCGACTGACGCCGGGCCCCGTCCTGAGCTTCGGTCCGGTCCGCGTCAGGGGCAACGACGACACAAAGACGGCGCGCATCCTGAAGATCGCGGGACTGGAGGAAGGCCGGCGCTATGACCCAGAGGAGATCGACCGCGCGGTGACGCGGCTTCGGCGCACCGGCACCTTCAGCAGCGTCACCGTCGAGGAGGCCGAGGCGATAGGGCCGGGCAACACCCTGCCCCTGACCATCGGCGTCGTCGAGCAGACGCCGCGCCGCTTCGGCTTCGGCGCCGAGTACGGCTCGGTCGAGGGCGGGCGACTGTCGGCCTTCTGGCTGCACCGCAACTTCCTGGGCGGCGCCGAGCGGTTCCGCGTGGACGGCGAGGTGTCGGGCATCACCGGCGAGACCGGCGGCATCGACTACAGCCTCGGCGTCCGCTACGAGCGGCCAGCCACGCCGAAGGCCGACATCGACCTTTTCGCAGCCTTCTCGTTCGAGTCGCTGGACGAGCCCGATTTCACCTCGGACACGACTGAGTTCACTTTGGGCTTCACGCGCTATGCGACCGACGAGCTGACCGTCGAGGCGGGGCTCGGCTATCTTTACTCCGAGATCGTGGACGACTTCGGGCCGGAGACCTTCAGTCTCATCACCCTGCCGCTTGCCGCTGAGTACGACGCGCGGGACGTGCCCTTGAACCCGACCGAGGGGCTCTATGCCGACCTGACGGTGACGCCGTTCCTGGGTCTGGCGGGAACCACCGACGGAGCGCAGATGACCTTCGACGGGCGCGGCTATCGCGCGCTGGGCGGCACGATCTTCGCGGGGCGGTTGCAACTAGGCGCGCTGGCCGGGCCGAGCCTTGAAGACAGCCCGGCGATCTATCGCTTCTATTCCGGCGGGGGCGGCACGGTGCGGGGCCAGGATTACCAGTCGCTTGGCGTCGATACGGGCGGCGCCTTCACCGGCGGGCGCAGTTTCGTCGGTCTGTCGGCCGAGGCGCGGGTCAATGCGGGCGAAAACTTCCAGGTCGTGCCCTTCGTCGACTGGGGCTACATCGGCGAGGAAAGCTTTGCCGACTTCTCGGGCGAGAGCCACGCCGGTGCTGGTCTGGGCGTGCGGTACGTGACGGGCATCGGACCCATTCGGCTGGACGTCGCGACGCCGATCGCGGGCGATACGGAGTCGGCCAACTTTCAAATCTATGTCGGCATCGGGCAGGCGTTCTGATGCGGCGCGGTCTTCTTCTTGCCCTTGCGCTGAGCGTCGCGCTGCCCGCCGCCGCGCAGGTCACGGACGCGCCCGCCGACGAGGAGCCCGGCTTCTTCGACCGCCTGTTCAGCAGCGACGACTCTCCCGACGACGAGGCGCAGGGCGGGTTCCTCGAGCGGCTGATCGAGGACAACCTGTCCGGCGCGGGCCGGCAGGTCAGCATCACGGGTTTCGAGGGCGCGCTTGGCGGGCGGGCGACGATAGAGAGCCTGACCATCGCCGACGATGAGGGCGTGTGGCTGACCATCACCGACGCGGTTCTGGACTGGAACCGGAGCGCGCTGTTTGGGGGGCAGCTTGAAGTCTCGCAACTGACGGCGGACGAGATCCTGCTGCCTCGACTGCCTTCGGTGCCCGAGAGCGATGCGCCGACGCCCGAGGCCTCGGGGTTCAGCCTGCCGGAGCTGCCGGTCAGCATCGAGATCGGCCAGATCGCCGCCGCGCGGGTGGCCATCGGCGCTCCGGTGTTCGGGGCCGAGGCGGAGGTGTCGCTGGAGGGCGCCGTGAGCCTCGCGGACGGCGAAGGCGAAGCGACGCTTGCGGTCGAACGGTTGGACGGGCGCGGGGCCCTGACGCTGGAGGCGGCTTACGCCAACGAGACGGGCGTGCTGGCGCTGGATCTGGCGCTGGAGGAGGCGCTGGACGGTATCTTCGCCAATCTTGTCGATCTGCCGGGCCGGCCTTCGGTCGAGTTCGGCGTGGTCGGCGAAGGACCGGTGGACGCCTTCGCCGCCGACATTCGCCTGGCGACTGACGGGGCCGAACGGCTGACCGGGCAGATCGCGACAGCGGGCGGCGAGGCCGAGGGCGAGAGGCGCTTTACCGTCGACATCGGCGGCGACATCGCTCCGGTCTTCGCGCCGGACTATCGCCCGTTCTTTGGCGATGCGGTGGCGTTGCAGGCGGAGGTCACGCGCTTTCCGGATGGGCGCACGCTGCTTGAAGGGCTCGACCTGTCAGCGGGTGCGCTGACTCTGGAGGGCCGTGCGCTGATCGGCGCGGATGGGCTGCCGGTCGAGATCGCGGTCGAGGGTGCGATTGCGTCGGCAGACGGGACGCCCGTGCTGCTGCCCCTGCCGGGACCCGAGACGCGGGTGGACCGGGTGGATCTTGAGGTCTCTTACGACGCGGCGCAGAGCGAGGACTGGCAGGGCGCCTTCCGCATCGCCGGGCTGGATCGGCCGGGCTTCAAGGCAGAGGCGCTGGAACTGGACGGCACGGGACGGATCGCGCAGGGCGAGGACGGCGGGGTCACGGCGAACCTCGACTTCGCGGCGCGGCGGCTGGATTTCGGCAATCCCGACGCCGAGGCGGCACTGGGCGAGGAGGTCACGGGTGCTGCGCGGATCGAATGGGCCAAGGGCGGCGACCTGCGGGTGTCGGACCTGACGGTGACGGGCGAGAGCTATGGTCTGTCGGGCGACGCGGTGGTGTCGTTTCCCGAGGAGGGCGGGCCGGTCGCGACGGGCTCGGCCCGCGTCGAGGCGCAACGGCTGGCGGCGTTCTCGGGCCTTGCGGGGCGGCCGCTTTCGGGGGCAGCGGAGATTCAGGCAGACTTCACGGCCGAGCCGCTGTCGGGGACGTTCGACGTGGATCTTGAGGGGTCCTCGACCGACCTTGCCGTGGGACAGGAGATCGCGGACCGCATCCTGGACGGCGAGACGGACTTGAGCCTGCGCGCCGTGCGCAGCGAAGAGGGCATCGTCCTGACGCTGCGACGGATCGAGAGTGCCGAGGCGCGGGTGACGGGACGGGCCGAGTTGCGGTCTGGCGGCTCGCAGCTTTCGCTAGAGGCGCGGCTCGAGGATGCGTCGACGGTGCTGGAGGAATTGTCAGGGCCGGCGGTGCTGACCATCGAGGGCACCGAGGACGAGGAGCGCGACTGGGCGATCAACGCGACGCTCGACGGGCGCGATCTGGATGCGACGGTGGGCGGCCGGCTGACGGATTTGTACGAGGCGCCACGCTTCGACGGACGGATCGAAGCGTCGTCGCCCGACGTGAGCGCCTTCGCGGGCGTGGCGGGACTGCCGATCCGGGGGGCGCTGACGCTGGACGCCGAGGGCGGGCTGGCGTTCGACCTGTCGGACTTCGCGCTGACCGCGCAGGCGACGGGCGACGGCTTCGGCATCGGGCAGGCTCAGGCCGACCGGGTGTTCGCGGGCGCGTCCTCGGCGCGGGTCGAGGTGGCGGGCAGTCTGGAGCGGATCGCGTTCGATGTGTTCGAGGTGGCGACGCCGGTGCTGACGGCTTCGGGTGAGGGCGTCCTGACCGATGCGGCGACGGCGCCCCGGTTCGAGGGGCGGATCGAGGCCGCATCGCCCGACGTCTCGGCTTTCCGCGAGCTTGTAGGGATGCCGATCTCGGGCGCGGCGACTGTGGATGCCGAGGGCGTGCTGGCGTTCGACCTGTCGGAGTTCGACCTGCGGGCGGAGGTCGAGACGCAGGATCTTGGCATCGGCCAGCCTGATGTGGACAGGCTGCTGTCGGGGCGCGCGACGGCGAGGGTCGATGCTGCGGGCAGCCGCGAGGCGGTGACGGTGCGGCTGTTCGAGGTGCGATCCGACGAGCTTACGGCATCTGCCAGCGGGCAGATCACCGAGGGCGACAGTCTTCTGTCGCTGGAGGCGCGGCTGGCGGACGTCTCGCGCTATGCGGGCGGCATCTCCGGTCCGCTGTCGGTGACGGGACAGGTCTCGCGCAGCGGGACCGGACCCTTCACCGTCAATCTGGAGGCTGACGGGCCGGGCGGATCATCGGCAAGTGTCGAGGGCACGCTCGCCTCCGACGCCTCGACCGCCGACCTGGCGCTGCGGGGATCGCTGCCGCTTGGGCTGCTCGATCGTTTCCTTGGGGCGCAGAACCTGACGGGCACCGGCGGTTTCGACCTTCGACTGAACGGACCGCTGGCCCTGTCGAGCCTGACGGGTCAGGTGACGACGGCCAATGCGCGGCTTGTGTTGCCGAGGCTGAACCTGACGCTGGAGGATCTGACGCTGAACGCTCAGATCAACGGCGCCCAAGCCCAGATTTCGGCCACCGCGGCGGTCGCGGACGGCGGACGGGTGACGCTGGAGGGCTCCGTGGCTCTCGTCGCGCCCTACCCGGCCGACCTGACGCTGGTCCTGTCGAGCGTCGCGCTGTCGGACCCAAGGCTTTACGAGACGACGGCGGACGGGCGTATCACGATCACCGGTCCCCTCGCGGGGGGCGCGCGGATCGCCGGCTCCATCGAGCTGGGCGAGACGAACATCCGCATCCCCGCCTCGGGCTTCGGAGGCGCGGGCGCCATCCCCGAGATCATTCACATCGCGGAGCCGCCGCCCGTGCGACGGACGCGGGCGCGTGCCGGTCTTCTGGGGGAAAACGGCGGCGGCAACGGCGACGGTGGCGGCTCGGGTGCGGGCGGACCGGTCTATCCGCTGGACATCACGATCTCGGCGCCGAACCGCGTGTTCATCCGAGGACGGGGGCTGGAAAGCGAATTCGGCGGCAGCCTGCGCCTGACCGGGACAACGGCCGACGTCGTTCCCCTCGGGTCGTTCGAACTGATCCGGGGCCGGCTGGACATCCTCGGCAAGCGGCTGGAGCTGGAGGAAGCGCGCGTGACGATCCAGGGTTCGTTCGAGCCCTACCTCGACCTGCGCGCCTCGACCACCGCCGAGGATTACCGCGTGAACGTGCTGGTCACCGGTCCGGCAGGCGATCCCGACATCGCCTTCACCTCAAACCCCGATCTGCCCGAGGAGGAAGTGCTGTCGCGGCTTCTCTTCGGCCGCGGGCTGGAGACGCTGAGTCCGTTTCAGGCAGCGCAACTGGCGCTGGCCGTCCGCACGCTGGCCGGTCAGGGAGGCGAGGGCGTGGTCAGCCGGGTTCGCGAGCAATCGGGGCTGGACGACCTGGACATCGTGACGGGAGAGGACGGCAACACCGCGGTGCGGGCGGGGGCATATCTGTCGGACAATCTCTATACCGACGTGACCGTCGACAGCGAGGGCGAGACCGAGGTCAATCTGAACCTGGACCTCACGCCATCCGTGACGGTGAAGGGCGGATTCTCGAACGACGGCGAGACGAGCCTCGGCGTCTTCTTCGAGCGTGACTATTAAGCCACGGCATCGCGGAGGGCCAAGTCGCTTTTCCAACGTCGTTATTCGGCGCGGACGTCGAATTTCCGGGCAATCCGCTGGCCGACGGGGCGGATCCGCGCATGGTCGGGGCGGCATGTTGGAATCGCCACATTGCGATGTTACATTGGAACCGGCGGGCCCCGGCGCCGTTTTTCCGTGGTGAAACGTAGGAGGACGATGTCCTGTCCCAGGTTCAAGACGCGGCCAGCGTGGCCGCCGGAACGGCCGGTCCTGTGATGACCGGCACCCTTTCGAGCGACGAACTGCTCGTCCACATCCTCGCAACGCTGGAAGACCTCAAGGCCGAGGAGATCGTCAAGATCGACCTTCGCGGCAAATCGAGCATGGCCGACTGGATGGTTATCGCGACGGGCCGGTCTTCCCGGCAGGTCTCCTCGATCGCGGATGCCGTGGTCGACAGGCTGAAGCAGGATCACGGGCGGCTGTCCAAGATCGAGGGCAAGGAAACCGGCGACTGGGTGCTGATCGACGCGGGCGACGTGATCGTCCACGTCTTCCGCCCCGAGGTGCGCGAGTTCTATCAGCTGGAAAAGATGTGGCTGTCGCCGAAAGAGGCAGCGGCGACCGGCCGGGCCTGACCCCAGGGTTATGCGCGTCAAGATCGCGGCGGCCGGCCGTCTGAGGGCCGGCGCCGAGGCCGACATGGTCTCGGACTATCTCACGCGGTTCGACCGAACCGGGCGCGCGCTGGGGCTCGGTCCCGCAACCATCCACGAAATCGAAGCGAAGAAGGGCGGCATGGTGGCCGAGGCCGACCTGCTTGGCCGCGCGGTTCAGGGCGCCGATGTCGTCGTGGCGCTGGACGAACGCGGCCGGGTGATGACCTCGCCCGAGTTCGCGGCGATGCTGGCGGACTGGCGCGACCAGGGGCGCGGCGAGGTCGCCTTCATCATCGGCGGCGCCGACGGCATTCATCCGGCGCTGCTGGAGGCCGCCGATGCGCGTTTGTCCTTCGGGATGATGGTCTGGCCGCACATGCTGGTGCGCGTGATGCTGTCCGAGCAGCTTTATCGGGCCGCCTCGATTCTGGCAGGCGCGCCCTACCACAGGGACTAGGCGTCAGGCGGCGTAGGTGTGTCGGGCCTGGAGAAGCTGTGCGCAGATGACCTCGACGGCAGGCCGTGCATAGGGCTTTTCGAGGCAGGGCTCGTGGAAGCCCATGGTGCGGACGATGGCGGCAGGCTCACGCGAGGTGACGACGCCCGGGATCCCCGCGCGCCGCAGCCAGCGCGACAGGTCATCGGATGGCAGGCCCAACAGCGAGGCACCGAAGATCACCGCGTCGACATGCGCCGCGTCGCCTCTGAGGGCGCGGAGCGCCATCGCGGGGACCACGGCGATGGCCGCGACCTCGTGGCCCAGATCTTCGAGAATGCATTCGATGTCGATGGCCGCGACGGTATCGTCCTCGGCCAAAAGGAAACGGAGTCTGTCGTCGGAACCGTGCAGTGTCATCGGTCGCCCCCAGGGTTCAGGGTTTGTCGGATCGTCCCACCACTGACCCAGCCATAGCAGATTCGCGTGACGGTTGCGCGACATTCGCGCGACAGGGCGGTGGACGTAGCGGAAAGCTGCCGTCAGGTCGTGACGTCGGGAGCGGTCCGGCCGGTGTGACGCTCGATTCCCGCGATTTGATCGGCGGTCTCGACCACCTGCGTCAGAGCCTCGGCGGCGGGGCGTTCCAGCTTCGACGGGTCGCTTTCGACCGCCTCGAGATAGACGCGCAAGGTCGCGCCCACCGTCCCGGTGCCTGACAGGCGATAGACGATGCGGCTGCCGTTGTCGAAGAGGATGCGGATGCCCTGCCCTTCCGAGTGCGAGCCGTCGACGGGGTCGTCGTAGGCGAATTCGTCAGCCGCGCTGACGGTGCCCGCCGGAAAGGTCTGTCCCGCAAGCCCGGGCAGGCGCGCGCGGAGGTCGTCCATCAGCGCGTTGGCGCGGGCGTTCTCGACCGCCTCGTAGTCGTGGCGGGTGTAATAGTTGCGGCCGAAGCGCTGCCAGTGCGCACGCATCAGGTCGCCGACGCCTTGTCCCGTTTCGGCGAGGATGTTGAGCCAGAGCAGCACCGCCCAAAGCCCGTCCTTCTCGCGGACGTGGTCGCTGCCGGTGCCGGCACTTTCCTCGCCGCACAGGGTCACCTTGCCGGCGTCAAGAAGATTCCCGAAGAACTTCCAGCCGGTAGGCGTCTCGTAGCAGTCCAAACCCAGCGCCTCGGCGACGCGGTCGACGGCGCCGCTTGTCGGCATGGAGCGAGCCACGCCCTTGAGGCCGCCTGCATAGCCGGGGGCGAGGTGCGCGTTCGCGGCGAGGACGGCGAGGCTGTCGGAGGGCGTGACGTAGAGCCCGCGCCCGAGGATCATGTTGCGGTCGCCGTCGCCGTCGGAGGCGGCGGCGAAGTCGGGGGCGTCCGGACCCATCACGAGGTCGACCAGCGGCTTGGCCCAGATCGGGTTCGGGTCGGGATGGCCGCCACCGAAGTCGGGCATCGGTGTGCCGTTGACGACAGTGCCCTTCGGCGCGCCGAGGCGGCGTTCCAGGATCTCTACGGCATAGGGGCCGGTCACGGCGTGCATGGCGTCGAAGCACATGGTGAAGCCGGAGGCGAAGAGGTCGCGGATGGCTGCGAAGTCGAAGAGGCTCTCCATCAGCGCGGCGTAATCGGCGACGGGGTCCACGACCTCGACCTCCATGCCGCCGAGAGTCGTCGTGCCGGGTGTCGAGATGTCGATGTCCTGCGATTCGACGATCGCGTATGAGGCGAGTGACGTCGTCGCGTCGAAGATGCGGTTCATCAGATCTTCCGAACCGGGACCGCCGTTCGGGCCGTTGAACTTGATGCCGAAATCCTCGTCTGGACCGCCCGGGTTGTGGCTGGCCGAAAGGATGATGCCGCCGTCGGTCTCGCGCTTGCGGATCAGGTGCGAGGCGGCGGGGGTCGACAGGATGCCGTCCTGCCCGACGATCACCTTGGCGGCGCCCGAGGCCGCCGCCATTCGCAGGATCACCTGCACCGCGCGGTCGTTGAAATAGCGCCCGTCGCCGCCGACGACGAAGGTCTTCCCCTCTGCGCCGCCGATGCCGTTCCAGATCGCCTGCACGAAGTTCTCGAGGTAGTGCGGCTCCATGAAGGTGCGGGTCTTCTTGCGCAGACCCGAGGTGCCGGGCTTCTGGCCCTCGATGGGCTGCGTCTTGACGGTCAGGCTTTGCATCTGGTGTCTCCCCTCGCACCACTCGCACCTAGCGAGGGTTCAGTCCCCGGCAACCCCGGCAGGTCAGACGGACATCGTCGCTGCCACGGCCTTCTTCCAACGCGCGTATTTCGTGTCCCGCTCGTCCTTGGGCATCGTCGGCTCGAAGCGGCGCTCCAGCGCCCAGCCTTTCGAAAAGCCCTCGGCGTCCGGATAGACGCCCGCGCGCATTCCCGCCAGCCAGGCCGCGCCGAGCGCCGTCGTTTCCAGCACCTGCGGGCGGTCGACGGGGGCGCCGATGATGTCGGCGAGAAACTGCATGGTCCAGTCGCTGGCTGTCATGCCGCCGTCGACGCGCAGGACGCCTTCGCTGTCGTGGCCCATGTCGCCGCGCATCGCCTCGAGAAGGTCTCGGGTCTGGAAGCCCACGCTTTCGAGCGCGGCGCGCGCCAGCTCCTTGCGGCCCGAGTTGCGGGTGAGGCCGAAGACCGCGCCCCGGCAATCGGGATCCCAGTAGGGCGCGCCCAGGCCGGTGAAGGCGGGCACGAGGATCAGCGACTGGCTTGCGTCCGCGCCTTCGGCCATCGCCTGCGTCTCCTTGGCGGCCTCGATCAGTCCCAGCCCGTCGCGCAGCCATTGCACCACAGCGCCGGCAATGAAGATCGAGCCTTCGAGCGCATAGGTCGGCTTGCCGTCCAACTGATAGGCGATGGTGGTCAGAAGCCGGTTGGTCGACCGGACCGGCGCATCGCCCGTGTTGAGCAGCGCAAAGCAGCCCGTGCCATAGGTCGACTTCATCATGCCGGGCGAAAAGCACGCCTGACCCACGGTCGCCGCCTGCTGGTCGCCCGCGACGCCGAGGATGGGGATGTCGCCGCCGAAGACCGTCGTGGTGCCGAAGTCGTCGGCACAGTCGCGGACCTCGGGCAGCATCTCGCGGGGGACGTCCAGCAGTTCGCAGATCGTCGAGGACCAATCGCCCTTGTGGATGTCGTAAAGCATCGTGCGCGCGGCGTTGGTCGCGTCGGTGACGTGCGAGCGTCCTTCGGTCAGACGCCAGATCAGCCAGCTATCGACCGTGCCGAACATCAGCCGGCCGATGCGGGCGCGGTCGCGGGCGTCCTCGACCTGATCGAGGATCCACTTGGCCTTTGTCGACGAGAAGTAGGGATCGGCGATCAGGCCCGTCTTGGCGGTGATCGTCTCTTCGTGACCGTCGGCCTTCAGCCTCGCGCAGTAGTCCGCCGTGCGGCGGTCCTGCCAGACAATGGCGTTGTGCAAGGGTTTGCCGGTGTCGCGGTCCCAGACCAGCGTCGTTTCGCGCTGGTTGGTGATGCCGATGGCGGCGATGTCGGCGGCGGTGGCGCCGGCCTTGTCCATCGCGGCGGTCGCGGTCTCGACCACCGTGCGATACAGGTCCTCGGGATCGTGCTCGACCCAGCCCGACGCCGGGAAGTGCTGGGGGAACTCCTGCTGGGCAGAGGCCACGATACGGAGGTCGGCGTCGAACAGGATCGTCCGGCTGGAGGTCGTGCCCTGGTCGATCGCCATAACGTAGGTGGTCATGCTGTCCCTCCCTTTGGGGCGCAGTCTGTCCAAAGCCTTGGCACTTCGCAACTGCGTGCCTGCCGCTTCATCTCTTCCCCATCATGCAAGCCCGCTCCTGCCGTCCCTCACCCGCTCGTGATTGGCGCTGGCCGACCTGTCCGCTAGGCTTTGGCACAGGAGGTTTCCCCATGCTCCGACTGACCCTTGCCGTCGCCCTCGTTACCGTCGGCCTGCCCGCGCTGGCGCAGGACCGGATGCCGAGCCACTGCATCGCCATCGCCGACGCCTCGCCCGAACTTGTCTGGCGGGCCGCATGGTCCGACCCCCTGCCCGACGCCGAGACGGTGCGGATCTCCTATGTCGATCACTCGATGTACCTGATCCAGACCGAGGGCGGGCTCGACGTCATCACGGACTTCAACGGGTTCACGGGCTCGGGCGGTCCGCGGCCGGACGTGGTGACGATGAACAACTCGCACAGCAGTCACTGGACCGCCATTCCCGACCCGTCGATCCCGAACATTCTCGAGGGCTGGCGGCAGGAGGGCGCGCCGGCCGACCACTACCTCGATTTGGGCGAGATGCTGGTCCGGAACGTGACCACCGACGTGCGGGGCGGCTTTGGCGGCGACCGGATCACCGACAACAACTCGATCTTCATCTTCGAGGTCGCCGGTCTCTGCATCGGGCATCTCGGACACCTTCACCACGAGCCGTCGGACGAGACCTATGCCGCCATCGGGCGGCTGGACGTGGTGATGGCGGCGGTGGACGGCGGCATGACGGTCGACATCCCGACGATGATCCGGATCGTGAAGCGGCTGCGGTCCTCGGTCGTCCTGCCGATGCACTGGTTCTCGGGGCCGTCGCTGGAGCGTTTCCTTGTGGGCGTTTCGGACGAGTTCGCGGTCGACGTCCGTGACGGCAGCGAGATGGAGGTGTCGCTGCGCACCTTGCCGTCGCGGCCGACGGTTGTCGTGCTGCAACCGGGCTTTCTGGCACCCTCGCTGGATTGACACTCTCGGGGCCCGGACCTACCGCTTGGCCCATGCTGACAGACGCCGACCAAGCCTTCGCCGACGCGCTCGCCCTTCGTGGCGTGACCGTGAAACCCGCCGCACCCAATTACCTGGAAGAGCCGCGCGACGTCTATCATGGCCGTCCCGGCTTCGTGGCGCTGCCGTCCGATACCGACCAGGTATCCGAGGTGGTGAAGGCTTGCGCCGCTGCGGGAGTGGGGATCCAGCCCTATGGCGGCGGCACGGGTCTTGTCGGCGGGCAGGTTTCGTCCGAGGGGCCCGTACCGCTGATCGTCTCTCTCGAACGGATGAACCGCGTGCGCGCGATCTATCCCGAGGAAGATACCATCGTCCTCGACGCCGGCGTGACGGTGTCCGAGGCGCAGGCGGCGGCCGAGGCGGCGGGGCGGCTGTTTCCGGTCAGCTACGGCAGCCAGGACAGCGCGAGGATCGGGGGCGGGCTGGCGGTGAACTCGGGCGGGCTGAACGTCCTGCGCTATGGCATGGTCCGCGACGTGTGCCTCGGGATCGAGGCGGTGCTGCCGGACGGCTCGATCCTGAACGGGCTGAAGCGGCTGCGGAAGGACAACACGGGCTACGATCTGCGCCACCTGCTGATCGGGTCCGAGGGCACGCTCGGCATCATCACGGGAGCGGCGATGCGCCTGTTCCCGCGCCCCGCGCAAATCGCGACGGCCTTCCTCGTCGTGCGCGACCCAGGCGCGGCCATCGCGCTTCTTACGCTCTTCCGACAGCGGGCGGGCGAGGCGGTGTCGGCCTTCGAGCTGATCTCGCGCACGAACTTCGACATGATGGCCGAGACGCATCCCGAGGCGCGTCAGCCGTTCGAGACGTTCCCGGAGTGGGCGATCTTGACCGAACTGGGCACCGGCCCCGGCGCGGACCCCGAGGAGATGATGACCGCACTCTTCGAGGATGCCTTCGAAGCCGGCCTCGTCAGCGACGGCGCGGTGGCGCAGAGCGGGCAGCAGCGCGCCGACTTCTGGCATTTCCGCGAGACCATCCCCGAGGCGAACCGCCGGATCGGCGCCATCGCGTCGCACGACATCTCGCTGCCGCTGTCCGAACTCGCAGGGTTCATCGCCGAGGCGCCGGAGGCGATCGCCGCGATCGCACCGGGCCGCATCGCCTGCTTCGGCCACCTGGGCGACGGCAACCTGCACTACAACCTCTTCCCGCAGAGGGGCGACACCCGCGACGCCTACATGGCGCGGTCGCACGACGTGTCGGACCTTGTCCACGAGATGGTCGTCGCGCGGGGCGGCAGCTTCAGCGCCGAGCACGGCGTGGGCCGCAAGAAGGTGGGCGAACTGCAACGCTGGGGCGACCCCGCCAAGCTGGCCGCCATGCGGGCGATCAAGACGGCGCTCGATCCCAAGGGCATCATGAACCCCGGCGCGGTGCTGCCCCTCCTCTGACCGTGGCTTCCCTGCCGCGTCCGGGGAACTGCGTGACCAAGACGCTTGCGACAGCGCCGGGCGCCTGCCAAGGTTTCCCGACCTACAGCCGCCATGAGAGCGGCGTCCATGAGAGGCAGGACCAATGAGCGAGCAGCACGCTTTCGCCGACGAATTGCGCACGCGAATTCTTCAGCAACCCGACGTGATCCTCGAGGATCCGGATGTAATGCGGGCGCTCATCACGGCGAACGACCGGTCGCTTGGCGGCAATGTCGTCGACCTTCGCGGTGTGGCGATGGACCGTCTCGAGGCACGACTCCAGCGGCTGGAAGACACGCACCGCTCGGTCATCGCGGCGGCCTACGAGAACCTCGCGGGCATGAACCAGGTGCATCGCGCCATCGTGTCTTTCCTCGAGCCTCTGACCTTCGAGGGCTTCCTGTCCTGCATCGGGACGGACGTGGCCGACATCCTGCAGGTCAACCTCGTGCGCCTTGTCCTGGAAAGCCAGGAGATGCCCGACGCGAACCTCGGCAGCGACGTCCTGACCGTGGTGCAGCCCGGCTTCGTGGGAGACTACATGGGGCAAGGGCGTCCGATCCGGCGCGTCACGCTGCGCCAGACCGACGGCAACGCCGGCCTCGTCTTCGGGCGCGGCGCGGGGTGGATCCAGTCGGAAGCCTGCATCTATCTCGACTTCGGCGCAGGCCGCCTGCCGGGGATGCTGGCCTTCGCCTCGGATGATCCGCTGCATTTCGCGCCGACGCAGGGCACGGACCTTCTGGACTTCATGGGATCGGTCTTCGAACGCGCCATGCGGCGCTGGCTGGGGTGATCCAGCCCGGCCTCCGCGACGCGCTGGAGCGGTGGCTGGCCGAGCTGGCCGCCGTGGGCGGGCGGTCGCCGCGCACGGTCGAGGCTTATGGCTCGAACGTGGCGGCATTTCTGGCCTTTCTCCAGACGCATGACGGAGACGGCGCGGGCACGGCGCGGATCGGACGGCTGACGCTTCAGGACATGCGGTCCTGGATGGCGCACGAGCGCGCCCGGGGACTTTCGGCGCGGTCGCTGGCGCGGGCGCTGTCGGCGGTGAAGAACTTCGTCGCCTGGATGGCCGAGCGCGAGGGGTTCGACCCCTCGGCCGTCTTGATGACGCGCACGCCGCGGTTCAAGAACAAGCTGCCGCGCCCGCTGGCCGAGGACGCCGCGCGCGCGATGATCGAGACAGTCGAGCTTCAGACCAGCGCCGGTTGGACGGGCCTCCGCGACCAGGCGGTGCTGACGCTTCTCTATGGCTGCGGGCTGCGGATCTCGGAGGCGCTTGGCCTGATGGGCCGGGACCTGCCTTTGGGCGAGTCGCTGCGGATCTTCGGCAAGGGCGGGAAAGAGCGGATCGTGCCGGTCCTGCCGGTCGCGCGGCGTGCCGTCGCGGCCTATGCCGAGGCCTGCCCCTTCGATCTGACGCCGGAGGCCCCCGCCTTCCGCGCCATGCGCGGCGGCGGCCTGGGGCCGCGCCATATCCAGAAGGTGATGGAGCAGGCACGGGCGCAACTCGGGCTACCGGCGACGGCGACCCCCCACGCCATGCGCCACAGCTTCGCCACACACCTGATGAACGCGGGCGGCGATCTGCGCGCGATCCAGGAGCTTCTGGGCCATGCCTCGCTGTCGACCACGCAAGCCTATACCGCCGTCGATACCGCGCGGCTGATGGAGGTCTACGAAGCGTCGCATCCGCGTGCGGCGGCGGAGTGAGGACCTTTTGCGGTCGAGAACCGTTTTGCACCCGACAGCCGGATCAGGCATGAGGGACCGATGACGCGGAAGACGCAGGCCTACCTTGTCCACCTTTTGACCGCCTCGGGCGCGGTCTTTGCCATGCTGGCGCTCCTTGAGGCGGCCAAGAACGACTGGGCGGCGATGTTCTTCTGGTTGGTGGTCGCCTTTGCGGTGGACGGCATCGACGGGCCTCTCGCGCGCAAGACCGACGTCGGGATCAACGCGCCCCGGCTCGATGGCGCGCTTCTGGATCTCATCATCGACTACCTGACCTATGTCTTTATTCCGGCCTTCGCGCTGTTCCAGTCGGGGCTGATGCCGGGCTGGACGGGGTGGGCCGCGATCATCGTCATCACCTTCGGGTCTGCGATCTATTTTGCGGACACGCGGATGAAGACGTCGGACTATTCCTTCTCGGGCTTTCCCGCCTGCTGGAACATGGTCGTCCTCGTCCTCTTCGCCATCAAGCCCAGCTTCTGGGTGATCCTGCTTCTGGTCTGCATCCTCGCGGTCGCGATGCTGCTGCCGATCAAGTTCATCCATCCGGTGCGCACCGCGCGGTGGCGCTGGATCTCGCTGCCCGTGGCGCTGCTCTGGACGGTCTTCGCAGGATGGGCAGCGGCCGTCGGGTTCGACCCGCAAAGCTTCGCGCACTGGGGCCTCGTGGTGACCTCGCTCTGGCTTATGGGTGCGGGCGCGGCGCAACAGGTGATCTACCGCGAGCGTCTCTGACCCGACGCTGCGGAACTGTCACAAGCATATCGCGTTCTTCGGTCATCGTCCCGTGGCGGGAGACAGTATTTCACCCCGCTTTGCGGAATGGACGAATCGTTGCAGGATCGTCCCCGGGGGGAGTGCATTATGTCGGAATATCTGCCGAAAGAAGTGCGTGAGGGGCTCGAGTTGGCCCGCAAGCAGACGCTTCGCAAGAAGAGCCGGATGAGGGTCAAGGCGGGCGACCGGACCTTCGTCATTCTCAGACACTGGACCGACGGGTTCGCGCTCGATGCCGACGACGCCCCGCACCTGCGGGGGCTGGTCGACGTCTATGACGGCGCGCGGCACCTGTCGCAATGCCTCATCGTGGCGTCCGAGGCGGACGGTGGCGAGATGGTCTTTGAATACAAGCGAGCGACGCCTACCGCCGAGCAGGCGCCGCTGGACTATGAGAAGACGGCGGGTCCGGTCGCCCTGATCGCCAGCCGCGTCGGGCGCAGGCCGCCTTGAGACGGTCGCGCCCATGCGGCGCGGACCAGTCCAGCACCGGATTGATCGGGATGATCCGGTTCGGGTTTATGGTCTCGTGGCTATAGTGGTAGTGGCGCACGATGTGGTCGAAGTTGACCGTCTCGGCCACGCCGGGCCATTGGTACAACTCGCGCGCATAGGCCCAGAGGTTGGGATAGTCGCGCAGGTAGTTCCGGTTGCACTTGAAGTGCGTGTGATAGACCGGGTCGAAGCGGAAGAGCGTGGTTGCCAGCCGCCAGTCCGCCTCGGTGATGCGGTCCCCGACCAGATAGCGGTTCTTCCCGAGGATCCCCTCCAGCCAGTCGAGGCTGTCGAACAGGTCGCCGACGGCCTCGTCATAGGCGTCCTGCGTCGTGGCGAAACCGGCCTTGTAGACGCCGTTGTTGACGGTGTCGTAGACCCGCGCGTTCACCTTCTCGATCCGCTCGCGCAGGTGCTCGGGCCAATAGTCGTCGGTGTTGCCCGTCAGCCCGTCGAAGGCCGAGTTGAACATGCGGATGATTTCGGCGCTTTCATTCGACACGATGGTGTCGCGGGTCTTGTCCCAGAGGACCGGGACAGTCACCCGGCCCGAGACGTCGGGCTCGGCGCGGATATAGACGTCGCGCAGGTGGGGAAGGTTGAACAGCCCGTCGCCCGTCGCCCCCTCGTAATCGGCGTCGAAGGTCCAGCCGTCGGACAGCATCTCGGGATGCACGACCGAGACCGGGATCAGGTCTTCGAGCCCCTTCAGCTTGCGGAAGATCAACGCGCGATGCGCCCAGGGACAGGCGTAGGAGACATAGAGATGATAGCGCCCCGCTTCGGCCTTGAAGCCGCCCTCGCCCGTGGGTCCGGCGCTTCCGTCCGGGGTGACCCAGTTGCGGAAGGCGGTGGTGGACCGCTCGAAGCGTCCGCCCGACTGGGAGGTGTCGTACCAGATGTCCTTCCAAACGCCCTCGACAAGCTTGCCCATGATCTGTCTCCTCTCGCAGTCATTCGTCCTAGATAGGACGCCTGCGCGCCAGATAAGGTCCCGAACGGGACCTGTGCGGCTCCGCACAACGGCAAGTGGGCCCGGCGTCGCCACCGGGCCCTGCACTCGTCACGACAGATCGAGGGGTCAGCCGACGAGGCCGCCGTCCTCGCGCCAGACGGCCACGATGGACGACCGGGGCAGCATTCCTTCTCCGTCCGGGAAGGGGGCGGCGGGGTGCTGGATGCCGACGAACATGGTCGAGCGGTCGGCGGACCAGGTCAGGCCCGTGACCTCCGACCCTTTGGGGCCGGTGAGGAAGCGGCGGATTTCTCCCGTCGCCGGGTCGCCGGCCAGCATCTGGTTGTTGCCCTGCCCTTCAAAGACGCCTTCGTTCGAGTCCTCGCCGTCGGTCTGGATCCAGAGAAGGCCGGAGGTGTCGAACATCATCCCGTCGGGCGAGTTGAACATGTTGCCCTCGGTGATGTTGGCGCTGCCCTTGTGCGCGCCCTCGGCCGCCTTCGGGTTGCCCGCCATCACGTAGAGGTCCCAGCGGAAGCTGTCGGCACCGTGGTCCTCGTTCGTCGGATACCAGCGCACGATCTGGCCGAACTCGTTGGCCTCGCGCGGGTTGGGCGCGTTCAGCTTCATCGCGACGGTGCCGTCATCGCCTGCGACGCCCCGGCGCGAGTTGTTGGTGAGCGCGCAGTAGGCCTCACACGAGACCGGGTTCACGGCGACCCACTCGGGCCGATCCATCGTCGTGGCACCCACGGCAGTGGCCGCCATGCGGGTGTGGACCAGGATCTCGGCCGTCTCCATCCCGGTCGTCTCGGGCGTCAGCTCGACCCAGTCGCCCGTGCCGTCCCAGTCGAAGACGGCCACGTAGAGCCGGCCATCGTCCAGCAGACTGTCCGTGTCGACGCCGGGCGCGTAGACGCCGTTCGAGACGTACTTGTAGAGGTGTTCGCCCCGCTCGTCGTCGCCCATGTACACAACGACATGGCCCTCGCGGGTCAGCGCGCAGGCGGCATTCTCGTGCTTAATGCGGCCCAAGGCGGTGCGCTTCGCCGGAACCGAGGCCGGGTCGGCGGGGTCGATCTCGACAATCCAGCCGTGGCGGTTCGGTTCGTTCGGCTCTTGCGAGATGTCGAAGCGGGCATCGTGCGCCTCGTAGGCATAGCGGCCCTCGGCCCCGATGCCGTAGCGCTTGAAGGCGGGCGTGATCTCGACCGTGGCGTCGGTCGAGCCGAAGTAGCCGTTGAAGTTCTCTTCGCAGGTCAGATAGGTGCCCCAGGGCGTCTTGCCCGCGCCGCAATTGTTCAGCGTGCCGAGGACCGACGTGCCCGTCGCGTCAGCCGAGGTCTTGAGCAGGTCGTGGCCCGCCGCCGGTCCGGTCAGGCGCATCTCGGTCAGATGCGTGATGCGGCGGTTGAAGGGCGAGTCGAGCACGACCGACCAGGTGTCCCCCTCACGCGCGACTTCGAAGACAGCGACGCCCTGAAGGTTCTGGAGGGTCTTCACGTCGTCCGCGCTCGTCACCTCGCCCGCGCTGGCGGGCAGGTTGATCTCGGGGTTGGCGTATTCGTGGTTCACCGCGATGACCTGGCGACCATCGATCTCGAACAGCTCCATCCCGTCGGTGTTCTCGCCGAAGACGCGGGCGGCCGCGTCGGGCGCGAAGGCGGCGTCCTGCGCCATTTCCGACGCGTCCGAGAACAGCGGGTCGCCGTAGCGCACGAGCGTAGACCAGGCATAGCCCTGCGGGACGTGAATCGTGGCGTCGGTCTGGGCCGCGATGCCCTCGAAGGCGAAGCGGCTGGCGGCTGCCTGCGCCGAGGTCGACGACAGAAGCGTCCCCGCCCCCATGGCAGCGGCGCCCGATCCCCAGGCGAGTACGCCGCCCAGGAAACCCCGGCGGCTGAGCGCGATGTCGACCACGCGGTCGAATCCGGTCTCGGCAGGGCGCGGGCTTTTGAGTTCGTCCCACTCGTCCCAGCTCAGGTGGCGGGTGTCGGTCGTGTCTTTCATGTCGGTCTTCCCTCTGACGATTTTACGCCGAAGTAGAGCCGCAGGATGACAGGTTCGCGTCGCCGCCGTTACGGTTTCGTGACGGGGGCGCCGTAACGGCGATGGCCGCGTCTCGCAGCGTCCCGCGAGCAACGGAAAACACCGCCCTTGGCGGAGTTCTGCACAAGACCGGCTTTCCCGAGACATGCCGGCGCCGTGCCTCATTGCCAGGTCGAGGTCGCTCAGCCAATCATGGACGCTGCGAGCAGCGGCATCCCGGCGCGAGTCGCATCGTCGCCAGAGGAACCGGGACCCTCCGAGGTGTGTCGTCACGAACGTTCGGGTCACCGTTATATCGTCTGCGCCCATCCGGCACGCCCGCCGGAACGCCGACCCGAACCCATGTTTCCGCGCATCTTCCCGCCCCGATCCCGACCCGAGGCACGTCCCGGGTTCACGGCGAAGCACCGTCCCGACCCCGTCGCCCGGGTCCGCGGCTGACACGCCACCATCGCTCGACCGCCGCTCGTCCAATCGCGTCCCAGGAGGCGCACCAACCTATGGAAATCCTATCATCGCTCAGCGATGGAATTCTGATCGCCATTCAGCCCGTGAACATACTGCTGATCCTCGCGGGCGTGACCGTCGGCCTCTGGATCGGCGCCATGCCGGGCCTCGGCTCGGTCAACGGGGTGGCGATCCTGCTGCCCATCACCTTCCTGGTCCCGCCGGGATCCGCCATCATCTTTCTCGCCGCTATCTATTACGGCGCGATGTACGGGGGCGCGATCTCGTCGATCACGCTCGGCATTCCGGGGGCCTCGACCGCCGTCGCAACCACCTTTGACGGCCGGCCGCTGGCCCTCAAGGGGCAGGCGCGTCTTGCGCTCATCGCTGCCGCTATCGCGTCTTTCATCGGCGGCACGGTCGCAAATATCCTCTTCACGGCCTTCGCGCCGCTTCTCGCCACCGTGGCACTCAGCTTCGGTCCGCCCGAGATTTTCGCGCTGATGCTTCTGGCCTTCGCGACCTTCGTGGGGCTGGGAGGAGACGATATCCCGAAGACCATCTTCTCGATCTGCTTCGGACTCGTTCTTGCCGCCGTCGGCTTCGACCAGATCACCGGCGCGCCGCGCCTCGTCCTCTTCGACATGAACGGGTTTCTCGGCGGCATCAGCTTCCTCGTCCTCGCCATCGGCGTCTACGGCATCGGCGAGATGCTCTGGACCCTGAACGAATCGCAAGGCAGCACCACGACAAGCGAAGCGAAGATGTCGCTCCGTGGGGTGATGGACGACACTGCAACCACCTTCCGCCGCGGCTGGAGGGGCATGTCGATCGGCTCGTCCCTGGGCTTCTTCGTCGGTGTCCTTCCGGCGGCGGGCGCCACGCCGGGCGCCTTGATGGCCTATGGCGTCGCCAAGATGACGTCGAAGAACCCCGAAAGGTTCGGGCAAGGCGAGGTGAACGGCGTGACCGCGCCCGAATCCGCGAACAACTCGGCCGCCAGCGGAGCGATGCTGCCGATGCTGACGCTCGGAATCCCCGGCTCTCCCACCACCGCCATCCTTCTCGGCGGCATGGTGATGTGGGGCCTGACACCGGGACCGATGCTGTTCGTGGAACAGCCCGAATTCGTCTGGGGCCTGATCGGGTCGTTCTACGTCTCGAACTTCTTCGCGCTCGTCGTGAACCTGGCCTTCATCCCGCTCTTCATCTGGATGCTGCGGATGCCCTTCACGGTGCTGGCGCCGCTGATCTTCGTTCTGTCGATCATCGGCGGCTACGCGGCGACTTCCGACATGTTCGACGTCTGGCTGATGGTCGTCTTCGGCCTCGGCGCGTTTCTGCTGCGGAAGTTCGACTACCCGGTCGCGCCTGCGGTGCTGGCGATCGTCCTCGGCCCGATCGCCGAGCCGACACTGCGGCAGTCGCTACTTCTGTCGTCGGGCGATCCCACGATCTTCATCACGCGCCCGATCGCGGGCCCGATCACGATCATCGCGCTGATCTTGATCTTCCTGCCGGCCCTCAAGTATCTGCGTCCGTCCCGCCGCCGGCCAACATGAGAGGATGCGTTCAGACGCTCGGCTGATCGTGCCAAGAGACCGGCGGGCGCGCTTGCGCAAGCCTCGCCGGTCTCTCGCATTGCGGGCTCAGGCCGGAGCCTTCACGAACCGCAGGTAGGGCAGCTTCTTGTCGAGCGCGCCGAACTTCGCCTCGGCCGCCGCGTCGTCGAGCGACAGTGCCGCGATCACGTCCTGACCGTGGACCCAGTTGGCGGGCGTGGCGATCGGCACGCCGAAGGTCGCCTGCAAGGCATCGAGCGCGCGCAGCACCTCGGCGAAGTTGCGGCCGACCGACATGGGATAGGTCATGGTGAGCTGAAGCTTCTTGTCGGGGGAAATGATGAAGACAGACCGCACCGTGGCCGAATGCGCGGGCGTGCGCCCGTCCGGCAAGTAGGCGTCTGCGGGCAGCATGTCGTAAAGCTTCGAGACCTTCAGATCCTCGTCGGCGATGATCGGAAAGCCTGCGGGCGCACCGGCGACGGTCTCGATGTCCTGCTTCCACTTCTTGTGGTCGTCCACGCCGTCGACCGAGATGCCGATGACCTTGGTGTTGCGCGCCTTCCACTCGTCGGCAAGCTGCGCCACCGCACCGAACTCGGTCGTGCAGACCGGAGTGAAATCCTTCGGGTGGCTGAACAGGATCGCCCACTCGTCGCCGATCCACTCGTGGAACCGGATCGTGCCTTCGGTCGTCTCGGCGGTGAAATCGGGAACGGTGTCGTTGATACGCAGGGACATGGCGTCCTCCTTCGTTTGCTTCGACACCGACATAATCCCCTTTCCGCTCTGTCAACAGAGGCGCAGCGCCGCACGGCAGCATCGCGTTGACCGCGCGGGGGTGTTGGGGCACCCTTGCGAAAACCCGGAGAGGAGCGCGAGCAGCGTGGCGGACAGGCCCAAGGACGTCGATCTCGACGATACCAGCCCGGAAGACACCGGCGCGGTCGGCGTCGCCTTCCAGCACACCAGCAAGAAGGGGCCGGAGTTCCGCACCTGGTTCCGGGGCGAGCACACCAACTTCAACCCGAAGCTCCAGCAGCTGATGGAGCTCGACGGTCCCGAAAAGTGGGTACTTCACGGCTGGCTTCCCGACGCGCCCCTGATCGACAAGGGCACCCAGATCACCGCCTTCGGGTCGTGCTTCGCCGCCAACATCTCGAACTGGCTCAGCGAGCGGAACTTCCGCGTCCTGAACCGAGCGGGCGACGCCGCGCGCGCCTATGTCGTGACCATGGGCGAAGGCATGGTGAACAGCTTCGTCATCCGCCAGCAATTCGAATGGGCCTGGGAGAACCGTGTCTTCGGCCAGGCGCTCTGGCACGGCTACAAGACCGAGGAGTACGGCTACGACGAAGACGTGCGGCTGGAGACGAAACGCATCTTCGACGAGACCGAGGTCTTCATCCTGACCTTCGGCCTCAGCGAGGTCTGGTACGACGAGAAGACCGGTAACGTCTTCTGGCGCACGATTCCCAAGGACGCCTACGACCCCGAACGGCACAAGTTCCGCCTGTCGACGGTCGAGGAGAACCGCGACAACATCCGCGCCATCTACGACCTGATCCGGAAGTACCGCCCCGACGCGAAGGTCATCGTCACGCTTTCGCCCGTGCCGCTGGTCGCAACCTTTCGCGACGTGTCCTGCATCACCGCCAACTCGGTCTCGAAGGCTACCCTGCGCGTCGCCATCGACGAGGTCTGCCGCGAGGTCCGCGACGAGGGACGGCTGTTCTACTGGCCGTCCTACGAGCTTGTGACGGATGTGTTCCGCAGCCCTTACAAGGCCGACCGGAGGCACGTCCGGCCCGTGGTGCTGTCCTACATCATGCACCTTTTCGAATCTGCCTGGTGCAAGGACAGCGGCGTCACCGGCACCGAGTTGCTGGAGGCCTGGGTGCGGGCGCATGTCGCCTCGGGCACGCTTCCCGGCGAGTTGCAGCCTATCCTCGCCAAGCGGAAGCCCTATCGTCTGCGCAAGTTCCTGTCGGGCGTGCGGCTGCACGAGGACGACCGGACCGACGCCGCGATGCGCGGCCTTCTCGAGACGCTTCTCGACGCCTGGCGGGCGGAGAGGGCCGAGGCCGAGGCTCAGGACGAGCCCGCCGACGCGGACGCCTAGCGGCCGAGCGCGGCCTTCTGGCGGCCGATCTCCTCCGTCAGTTCGCGGGGCGCGTGGCGCGCGCCGTCCAGAGCGTCGGCGAGCGGCACGCCCTCGACCGCCGCACTTGCGATCTTCGACAGGCTGTAGGTCGGCACCGCCGTGACGCCGCGCAGCGCCTCGCGCGTCAGGGTCAGGACCGAGAGGTACAGCGTGTGCCCGCCGAGGACTCCCGGCCCTGCCACGGCCTCGCCCTGCGCGACCCTCTCGCAGAGCGCCGCGTCGGGCGAGATGTAGCTGCGGCAGATCGCGGGCCGCGCCTCGTAGGCACGGCACAGCCGCGTCTCGGGATCGAGCGCGGCGCAGGCCGACGGGTGCCAGTCCCGCCCGTCAGGCTGGTCCGCGAGCGGGGCCAGGGCCTCATGCAGCCGCGCCGCCTCGACGCCCGTCATCGTGCCGCCGTCCGAGCCGAGGAGGATGCAGCAGAAGGCGCAGCCCTTGCGGCAATCGGCCTGCGCCATCGGTCCAGTGGGATCGGACGCTTGCGCTCCCAGTGCCGCCCGGGCTACCTCGACCGCCGCCTCGCCGTCGCGCAACCGCCGCAAGGCCTGGCGCATGTCGAGACGATGCGTCTCGGCCATGTCCACCCAAGCCAGTAGGGTGCGCCGCGCCGCCTCGCGGAAGGCTGCCGGAACGGACCCGGACCTGGTCGCACCGACCTTGCGCTTCAGGTCGCCAAGGCTCTTCATGCAGAGGCCTCATGTGCGCCAGCGATCAAGAGATGCGCGAAATCGGCCATTTCATCCGCATCCACACACACTAACTTAGCCTCAACCGAACTACGGAGGGCACCATGCTCAACCAGATCAAGGGACTTCACCACGTCACGTCGCTCGCCTCGTCGGCGTCGCGAAACAACGCCTTCTTCACCGACGCGCTCGGGCTGCGCCGGGTGAAGAAGACCGTGAACTTCGACGCCCCGGATGTCTACCACCTCTACTATGGCGACGCCCAGGGTACGCCCGGATCGGTGATGACCTACTTCCCCTTCCCGCAGGCCGCGCGCGGCCGTCCCGGCACGGGTGAGGTCGGACGCACCAGCTTCTCGGTCCCCGAGGGCAGTCTCGACGCCTGGGCCGACCGGCTTTCGACCTTCGAAACCGCCGGCCTGTCGCGTGATACCCGCTTCGGGCAGGACCGCGTCCTGTTCGACGGTCCCGATGGCGATGCCTTCGCACTTATCGCCACCCGTGACGACGAGCGCGCGCCCTGGACGGGCAACGGCGTGAACGAAGACATGGCGATCCGGGGCTTCCACTCCGCCGACATGCGCCTGCGCGATGCGGGCGCTTCGGCCGAACTGCTGCGCTTCATGGGCTACGAGGAAACGGGCAAAGACGGCGACGTCACCCGCTTCGAGGTGCCGGGCGGCAACGGCGCCGACGCCATCGACATCGAGACGCTGCCGGGCGCGGCCCACGCCGCTCAGGGCGCCGGATCGGTTCACCACATCGCCTTCGCGGTCGAGAACCGCGCGCGGCAGCTCGAGGTGCGCGAGGCGCTGATCGACACGGGCCACGCGGTGACGCCGGTGATCGACCGGGACTATTTCTGGGCGATCTACTTCCGCACGCCGGGCGGAGTGCTGTTCGAAGTCGCGACCAACGAGCCCGGCTTCGACATCGACGAGGATACCGCGCACCTCGGCGAGGCGCTGAAACTGCCATCCCAGCACGCGCATCTGCGCGACAAGCTGGAACGCATCCTGGAGCCGATCCAATGAGGTATGTCACGGCCCGGACCGAGGGCGCGCAAGGCGCGCCCCTCGTCTTCACCTTCCACGGCACCGGCGGTGACGAACACCAGTTCCACGCCGCCGCCTCGACGCTTGTCCCCGGCGCACAAGTCGTGTCCCCGCGCGGCGACGTCTCCGAATCCGGCATGAACCGCTTCTTCCGCCGGACGGGCGAAGGCGTCTACGACATGGACGACCTGGCACGCAGGACCGAGGCGATGGCGAATTTCCTGAGCGCCGAGAAGAAGGCGGCAGGCGATCCGCCCACCATCGGGCTCGGCTACTCGAACGGAGCGAACATCCTCGCCTCGGTCGCCTTCGCGCGGCCCGAGATCGTCGACCGCCTCGTCCTGATGCACCCGCTCATCCCCTTCACGCCCGACCCGCAGCCGGGCCTGTCGGGGCGGCACATCCTCATCACCGCCGGACGGCGCGACCCGATCTGCCCTGCACCTGCGACGCAGGCCTTCGCCGACTGGCTGGAGGGACAAGGGGCGCAGGTCACGCTGACCTGGACCGACGGCGGCCACGAGATTCGCCCCGAAGAGACCGAGGCCGTCCGCGCCTTCCTCGCCTAGCGGAACATCGGCGGGCGGGCGTCCAACCAGACGCCCTCCGCCTGCCCCGAGGCCGCAACCGCCGCGATGGCGGCCATCGACCTCAAGCCGTCCTCGGCTGTCGGATAAAGCGCGGGAGGTGCAGGCTCCCCCGCCTTCCGCGCCCGGATCGCGCGGGCGAGGTCGCGATAGATGTTGGCGAAGGCCAGGGGCATCCCCTCGGCATGTCCGACGGTCACGCGGCTTGCCGCCGCGGCCTCGGGCAGCATCCCGGCATCGCCGCGCTCCACGATCTGCGTGCGTTCCCCCAGCGGCGTCCAGCGCAACTGGTTCGGCTGCTCCTGCGCCCAGGCCAGTCCGCCCCTCTCGCCGTAGACCTGCAGTTCCAACCCATGCTGCCGCCCGACTGCCACGGACGAGGTCCAGAGCCGCCCCACGGCGCCGCCGTTCATGCGAAACGCCACCAGCGCATCATCCTCCAGCACCCGCCCCGGCACGCAGGATGCGAGGTCGGCCGACAGACGCTCGACCTCCTGCCCCGTCACGAAGCTCGCCATGTGCAGCGCGTGGATGCCGCAGTCCGCGAATTGCGCCGAGATACCTGCCGTCGCCGGGTCATAGCGCCAGCGGACGCGCGGGTTGTCGGCGTCGGCCGCATCCGCATGGTGCCCATGCGCGAAGGTCGCCATGACGAGGCGCACCTGCCCCAGGTCGCCACGCGCGACCATGCCGCGCATCTGCCGGACCAGCGGATAGCCGGTGTAGCCGTAGTTGACCGCACAGATGCGCCCCGTCTCGCGCGACAGGCGCACCAGCGTCTCGGCCTCCTCCACCGTGATCGTCATCGGCTTCTCGACCAGCACGTCGAACCCGGCCTCGAGAAACGCGCGCGCGATCCCGAAGTGAGTCGCGTTGGGCGTCGCCACGGTCACCAAGTCGACCCGGTCGGCGCGGCCCGATTCCCCGGCCAGCATCTCCTTCCAGTCGCCATAAGCGCGGTCGCCGGCGATGCCGAGAGACCGGGCATAGGCGCGTCCCGCATCGGGCCGGTGATCCAGCGCCGCCGCGGCGAACGAGAACTCTCCGTCCACCGCGGATCCAAGGCGGTGCGCGGGGCCGATCTGGCTTCCCTCGCCGCCGCCGATCATCCCCCAGGTCAGTCTCTCCATCCGTTCCTCCCCGAACGAAAAAGGGCTGCCCGAAGGCAGCCCCGTATTCCATGCGTTGCGCGGGCGATCAGCCCTGGCGCGCCTTGAACCGGCGCTGCGTCTTGTTGATCACGTAGACGCGGCCCTTGCGACGCACGACGCGGCAATCGCGGTGCCGGTTCTTCAGCGAACGCAGCGAATTCCTGACCTTCATCGGCCCTCTCCTTGTCGTGGCGCGTGACAGGCGCCTGTCCAGATTGCCGCGCGTGGCGCGGCGGTGAATGGTGGGCGGTACTGGGATCGAACCAGTGACCCCTACGATGTCAACGTAGTGCTCTACCGCTGAGCTAACCGCCCGTCCGCCGTTTCCGACTTGTCCTAATAAACACGACGCGGGGGGACTCCCCGCGTCGATCCGGTGTCCTATAATGGGATAGGAAAGGCACTTCAAGGGCCTTTCGACAGCCTGTCAATGCGTGTAGGATGACACGCCAGTGGGGAGCATTCCGTGACGGCTTACCGCCTGAACATGCCGGACATTCGGACGACAAGCGTCGTCTTCGCGTCGCCGCATTCGGGCAACGAATACCCGTGGAGGTTCGTCCGCCGGTCGGTTCTGGACGAGCGCACGCTCAGATCGTCCGAGGACGCTTTCGTGGACGTTCTCTTCGCCACCGCCCCCTATCACGGCGCGCCGCTTCTGACAGCCGTGGCGCCCCGCGCCTGGATCGACGTCAACCGCTCGCTCGACGAACTCGACCCCGCTCTGATCGAGGGCGTGAAGAAGACCGCGCATAATCCGCGCATCGCCTCGGGTCTTGGCGTCGTGCCGCGCGTGGTCGCCAACGGCCGGGCGATCTACAAGGGCAAGCTGACCCGCAAGGAAGCCGAACAGCGTATCGCCGACCACTGGAAGCCTTGGCACGACGCGCTTCAGACGCTGATCTCGGACAGCCTCGCGCTGTTCGGCGAGGCGGTGCTGATCGACTGCCACTCGATGCCGCACGAGGCCATCGAATCGCTCTCGTCGCGCGGGCCGAAGCCCGAGATCGTGCTTGGCGACCGCTTCGGGGCCGCCGCCTCGTCCGAGGTGGTGGATCGGATCGAATCCGCCTTCACCGCCGCCGGGCTCAACGTCGCGCGCAACGCTCCCTTCGCGGGCGCCTTCGTGACCCAGCACTATGGACGGCCGGCGCGGAACCAGCACGTCGTCCAGATCGAGATCGACCGCTCGCTCTACATGAACGAGCAGGCGATCCGGCCGAACAACAACTTCGACGCCTTCGCCAAGCTCATAGACCGTGTGGTGCGCGACGTCACCGACATCGGGCGGGCCGACATCCCGATGGCGGCCGAGTAGGCCGTCGGGGCCGGACTGCATGGCGGAGCGAACGGCCGACAGTCGCACCACGGTCCTCGTCCTCAGCGGATGCGGCCTGATCGGGCTTTCCTGCAGGGAGGCGCTCGACCGGGCGGGCTTCCGCATCCTGGGCGCGGGTCGGTCCGCCAGCGCCGCGGCGGCGACACGCTTCACCGACTGGCGCATCCTCGACCTCGCAAGCGCCTCGCCCCGCGACTGGTCCGACCTCCTCGGCGGCGTCGACGTGGTTGTGAACGCGGCCGGCCCGCGGGATCGGGGCGATCCCTTGCCCTCCGCCTATCACCGCCTCTACCGCCTGTGGTTCGCCTTCGGCTTTCCGGCCTTCGCAGCCGTGCTGGCGATCCTCTGGCTCATGCTCACGAAACCGTCCCTCTGAATCGCGACCGCCGGCCCCGTGAGGGACCGGCGGTTCGAGAGCATGCATGGTTGGGGGGATCAGCTCTCTTCGAGAGAGAGGGCGACGAAGCGCGGCTCTCCCTCGCGGCGGACGAGAAGCAGAAGCGACTTGCGCCCGGCCTCCTTCGCCTCGTCGATGCGGGACTGAAGCTCGGCCACGGTGGCGATCTTCTCCTGCCCGGCCTCGGTGATCAGGTCACCCGCGCGCAGGCCCTTCTCGTAGGCTTCCGAGTCCTCGGCCACGTCCGACACGACCAGGCCCTCGGTGTCCTCGGGCAGGCCGAGCTGCTCGCGCAGCTCGTCGCTCATGTTGCTGACCGTCAGCCCCATGATGTCGCTCGTTTCCGGCTCGGTCGTGGTGACCGCGGCCGGGACCGCGCGTTCGGCCTCTTCACGGCGGCCGAGCGTGACGCGCAGCGTCTCGGTCTTGCCGTCGCGGAAGATCAGCACGCGGACTTCCTTGCCGATGTCGGTCTCGGCCACCTGCCGCACGAGGCCGCGGGTGTCGTCGACCTCAACGCTGTCGAAGGACAGGATCACGTCGCCTGCCTGCAACCCCGCTTCGGCCGCAGGGCCTTCGGGAACATCGGTGATGAGAGCGCCGCGGGCCTCTTCCAGGCCCAGGCCATCGGCCAGGTCTTCGTCGACGTCCTGGATGCGCACGCCCAGCCAGCCGCGGCGGGTCTCGCCGAACTCCTTGAGCTGCGACACGACCTTCTCGGCCACCCGGCTGGACATCGCGAAGCCGATGCCGATCGAGCCGCCGTTCGGGCTGAGGATCGCGGTGTTGATGCCGATCACCTCGCCGTTCAGGTTGAACAGCGGTCCGCCTGAGTTGCCGCGGTTGATGGCGGCGTCGGTCTGGATGAAGTCGTCATAGCTGCCCGACAGCGCGCGGCCGCGGGCCGACACGATACCGGCCGAGACCGAGAAGCCCTGGCCAAGCGGGTTGCCCATGGCCATGACCCAGTCGCCGACGCGGCTGGCCTCGCTGTCGCCCCAAGCGACGAACCTCAGGGGCTTGTCGCTGTCGACCTTGAGAAGGGCGAGGTCCGTGTTGGGGTCGGTGCCGACGACCTTGGCTTCCAGATCGAAGCCCTCGAAGAACTCGATCATCACCTCGTCCGCGCCCTGGATGACGTGGTTGTTGGTGACGATGTAGCCGTCTTCCGAGATCACGAAGCCAGATCCCAGGGCCTGACTGCGCTGGGGTCCGCCGGGCATGCCGGGTCCGTTCGGGCCCTGGCCGTTGCGGTCCATGAAGTCGTTGAAGAAGTCCTCGAAGGGCGACCCCTCCGGCACGATCGGGCCGGGCTGGGTGTTGGTCGCGATCGTCGTCGAGGTGGTGATGTTGACCACCGCCGGGCTGACCTTTTCGGCCAGGTCGGCGAAGGTGTCCGGCCGCGACTGGGCGGCGGCGGAAAGGGTCTGGGCCAGCACGAAGGCGGCGGCGACCAAGAAAAGCCAGATCGACTGAAGCGGGTGGATCCGGCGGGAAGTGAGGGAAAGTTCTCTCACGCGTTCCTCCATTCTGCTCGGTGTGCGGTCCGGGCGACCGCGACAATTGCGCACTCTTCGACCAGATAGGTACGACTGACAATGCAACAAGCGCTCGCAGTCCTTCACCTCGGTGTGACCGACTGCAACGTCCTAGCACGGATGCCACCGACAGGGCTACGGCGGCGACGGCGGCCCGCGGCGCGCCGCGGGAACGTGCCGACCGCGTCACGCGCGGCGACGAGACACGCGCGGCAGTCCGGGACGGAGCCGGAAGGATAGACCGGAAGAACGTGGCCGGAAGGACGTGCCCCGAGAGCCGACTCGTCCTGCCCCGAAGATCGGTGCGACCGCTGCCCTCCGCCTTCGCCGCGGAGACTGCGCCTCAAGCCACCTGCCTGGCCTCTTCCGCGCCGGGGCGGGCGACGTCGAAGTAGCTGACCTCGTGGTTCATCTCGTTGACGGACAAGCGGAGGCTCTGAGCCGAGGCGTTCGTCTCCTCGGCCATCGAGGCGTTGTGCTGGACGGCGCGATCCAGGTCGTCGATGGCGTTGTTCAGCTCCGACAGCCCGGTCGCCTGCTCGTTGGCCGAGTGCGAGATCTGCGAAATGCTCTCGTCGATCGAGACCATCATCTTCGCGATCTTGTCCAGCACCGCGCCCGTCTGGCCGACGAGCTTGACGCCTTCGTCGACCTGCTTTTCCGACGTGGTGAGGAGGTCCGCGATCTCCTTCGCGGCCTCGGACGACCGTTGCGCCAGCGCGCGCACCTCCGAGGCGACGACGGCGAAGCCCCGCCCCGCGTCGCCCGCACGCGCGGCTTCGACGCCCGCGTTCAGCGCCAGAAGATTGGTCTGGAAGGCGATGTCGTCGATCACGCTGGTGATGGAGGAGATCTTTCGTGATGATTCGGCGATGGCATCGACGGCGCGCACTGTCGCGCCAACGATCTTCGAGGATTCCTCGGTGTCGCGGCGGGCTTCCGAGGCCTGCAGGTTGGCCTTCGAGGCTTCGCCGGCTGCGTTCCTCACCGACGTCGAAAGCTGCTCCAGCGCCGCGGCACTCTGCTCCAGCGTGGCCGCCTGCTGCTCGGTCCGGCGGGCCAGCTCGTCCGTCGCCTGGTCGATCACGTTGGTTTCCTCGTCGATGCGCCGCGACCGCTCGATCACGCCCATCATCACGTCCTGCAATCGTTCGACCGAGGCGTTGAAGTCGGTCCGCACGCCGTCCATCTCGCGCAGGTCGGTGGTCAGGCGCACCGACAGGTCGCCGGCCGACAGCCTGTGCAACCCGTCCTTCAACGTGGTCGACAGAAGCTGCGAGACGGTCGTGTCGACCGCGTACTTGACCACCTTCGTGACGCGGCCCGAGGCGTCGCGGATCGGGTTGTAGCTGGCGCGGATGAAGACCTGGCGCCCTGCCTTCCCGACGCGCTCGAAGTCGCCGCTGAACTGCTCGCCCGCCGCGAGCCGACCCCAGAAGGCCTGGTAGTCCGCGCCGGCGGACTGCTCTGGAGGGACGAACATGCTGTGATGCTTGCCCACGATCTCGGCCGCATCATAGCCCAGGGCCGTGCAGAAATTCTCGTTGGCGCGAAGGATCTGTCCGTCGGGCGAGAATTCGATCACCGCCTGGACCTTCTGGATGGCCTCGATCTGGCTTTTCGCGTCCGCCGACACGTTCTTGGACTCGGTCACGTCGAACCCGTACTTCACCACCTTGAAGGGGCGCCCTTCGGCGTCGCGCAAGGTCTCGTAGGTCGCGCGAAGCCACACCGGTTCGCCGGACTTCGAGACGCGCATGACCTCGCCGTATTCGGATGCGCCGTTCGCCAGCCGCTGCCAGAAGGCGGCGTAGTCCGGCGTGTCGGCCTCTCCGGCCGGCATGAAGATGCGGTGGTGCTTGCCCACGACCTCTTCCCGAAGGTAGCCCGTGGCGGCGAGGAACAGCGGGTTCGCGTCGAGGATCTTGCCGGTGAGGTCGAACTCGATCGTCGCCATCGACGACTTGACCGCGTCGGTGTGCCCCCGGTTGTCGCGCCGGCGCAGGTGGAACTCAGTGATGTCCCGCGCGAGGATCAGGGTCTCCCCACTGCCTACGGCGAGATACCCCACGTCCAGCCAGACCTCCGACCCGTCCTTGCTCAGGCGCGGGCAGATCAGGTTGACGTCGCGGCCCGCCGCGATCTCGGGTCTCAGCTTGCCCGTGACCCAGGCCTGGTCCTTCTGCCGGACGAGCCTGAGATAACTCTGCCCGGCCAGCTCACCGGGCGCATAGCCGAAGGAGGCCTCATAGGGGCCGTTCACTTCGACGAACCTGCCTTCCGCATCGAGCCGCGCCACGAGATGCGAGCGGCGGATCGCGTCAAGCTCGGATGGACGGGGCGAGGCGCCTTCGGGCTTCTTCCTGGAAAACGGGAACATTGGATCACTCGGGCTGTGGACGGTCACGCCCTCATAACCCCGACGTCTTACCCGAAGGTTGCCAGCGTCCGCCGAGACGAAAAAGGGGCGCTCCCGCAGGAACGCCCCATCGCACCTTGCCGAGAGGGAAGGCTCAGCAGCTGTAGTACATCTTGAACTCGATCGGGTGCGGCGTGTGCTCGAAGGCATAGATCTCTTCCCACTTGAGATCCATGTAGCCCTCGATCTGGTCGCGGGTGAACACGTCGCCCTGAAGCAGGAAGTCCATGTCGGCCTCAAGCTCGCCCAGCGCCTCGCGCAGGCTGGCGCAGACGGTCGGGATGCCCTCCAGCTCTTCCGGCGGCAGGTCGTAGAGGTCCTTGTCCATGGCCTCGCCCGGATCGATCTTGTTCTTGATGCCGTCGAGACCGGCCATCAGAAGCGCCGAGAACGCCAGGTAAGGGTTCGCCGACGGATCGGGGAAGCGGGCCTCGATGCGCTTGGCCTTCGGGCTTTCGGCCCACGGGATCCGGACGCAGCCCGAGCGGTTGCGGGCCGAATAGGCGCGCAGGACGGGGGCCTCGAAGCCGGGGATCAGGCGCTTGTAGCTGTTGGTCGACGGGTTCGTGAAGGCGTTCAGGGCCTTGGCGTGCTTCAGGATGCCGCCGATGTAGTACAGCGCCTCCTGGGACAGGTCGGCGTACTTGTCGCCCGCGAAGAGCGGCTTGCCGCCTTTCCAGATCGACATGTTGACGTGCATGCCGGTGCCGTTGTCGCCCGCTATCGGCTTCGGCATGAAGGTCGCCGTCTTGCCGTAGGCGTGCGCCACCTGGTGGATGACGTACTTGTACTTCTGGATCTCGTCGGCCTGGTGGGTCAGCGTCCCGAAGATCAGCCCCAGCTCGTGCTGGCACGAGGCGACCTCGTGGTGGTGCTTGTCGACCTTCATGCCCATGCGCTTCATGGTCGACAGCATTTCGGACCGCAGGTCCTGGGCGTCGTCGATCGGCGGGACGGGGAAGTAGCCGCCCTTCACGCCGGGACGGTGGCCCATGTTGCCCATCTCGTAGTCGGTGTCAGTGTTCCAGGCCGCGTCGATGGCGTCGACCTCGTAGGACACCTTGTTCATCGACACCTTGAACCGGACGTCGTCGAAGATGAAGAACTCGGCCTCGGGGCCCATGTAGGCGGTGTCGCCGATGCCGCTGGACTTCAGGTAGGCTTCCGCAAGCTGCGCGGTGCCGCGCGGGTCGCGGTTATAGGGCTCTCCGGTGTCGGGTTCGACGACGGTGCAATGGATCGCCAGCGTCTTCTCGGCGAAGAACGGGTCCATGTAGGCCGAGGTCGCGTCGGGCATCAGCTTCATGTCGGACTGGTCGATCGACTTCCAGCCGGCGATGGACGAGCCGTCGAACATGAACCCGTCGTCCATGAAATCGGCGTCGACCTGGTCGGCCATGACGGTCACGTGCTGCAACTTGCCGCGCGGATCTGTGAAGCGGATGTCGACGTATTCGACGTCCTCGTCCTTGATCGTCTTCAAGACGTCCTTGTTGCTCATGAGAAAGACCCTTCCCTTTCGTGGTCCTGATATGTGTTACAGCGCGTCCGTGCCGGATTCGCCGGTGCGGATGCGGATGGCCTGGCTGACGTCCGAGACGAAGATCTTGCCGTCGCCGATCTTGTCCGTCTTGGCCGCCGCGATGATCGCCTCGATGGCGGGCTCGACCTGCTCGTCGGGCAGGACGACCTCGATCTTCACCTTGGGCAGGAAGTCGACGACGTACTCGGCGCCGCGATAGAGTTCCGTGTGGCCCTTCTGCCGTCCGAAGCCCTTGACCTCGAGGACGGAAAGACCCTGAACGCCGATGTCCTGCAGCGCCTCCTTCACCTCGTCCAGCTTGAACGGCTTGATGATGGCCTCGACTTTCTTCATGGCACCGACTCCCTTGGGGCGTTTCCGGCGTGAGACCACGCGCCGCGCGCGGTCACAATCGGTGCGGGCAAGGGCACCGATGGCCGGAGTCCGGTTTGTCCGGCCAATGCACAAAAAACAGGCATCATGCCCGAAGATGCGGCGAAATTGAAACGGCTGTCAAACGATGCAGTCGGGCCATGCCGGGCGGAAGCCGTCGAGGCTCGCCGCGACCAGCGCGTCGAACGCGCCCTGTGCGTCCGCGCCACCCGCGACGAAGGGCCGCTGGCGAAAGCCGGGCGGCCAATCGAGCCGCACGACCGCGCGCATTCCCTTGCCGCCACCACTCGCGTTTCCGTAATCGAGGTCGAGGACCGAGAACTGCCCGCCGCAGCCCGGTGTAAGGTGCCCGTTCAAGGCCGCGCCCAGCTTCTCCATCAGGTCGGGAAACTTCGGAGGCGGCTTTTCCTTCTTGCGCCGGCGTTTCTTGTCCTTCGCCTGCGCGAAGACGGCCGACGGCGCAATCAGGCTCGCCGCGAGAAGGGCGCCGGTCTGGCGTCGTGTCAGTTTCATGGCCGCACTCTGGACCGGCCGGCGCGCGGAGTCCACGCTTGCCAGGCGACCCGCGATTGCCCAGAACCTGTGAGCATGACCGAACTCCTGACCGCCGCGCAGATGCGCGCCATCGAACAGGCCGCCATCGCTTCCGGCGAGGTGACCGGCCTCGAACTCATGGAGCGCGCCGGCCGCGGCGTCGTCGAGGCGATCTTCGAGGAATGGCCGGAGCTTGCGACGACCTCGCACAAGGCCGTGGTGCTCTGCGGACCGGGCAACAACGGCGGCGACGGCTTCGTCGTGGCGCGGTTGTTGAAGGAGTGGGGCTGGGAGGTGGAGGTGTTCCTCTACGGCGACCCCGAGAAGCTACCGCCGGATGCAAAGGTGAATTATGAGCGGTGGGGGGAGTTGGGGGAGACCTTCGCGTTCTCCGGAACATTCTATCACCCTGAGCGCCGCGTCGCGTACCCGGACGTTTTTTTCGATGCACTTTTCGGAATTGGACTTACGCGGCCTGTCGATCTAGGGGAAGAATACGCTGACACAGCGGAAAGCGTCCCTGGCGACGGACTTCGCGGCAACCTTAGGCACGTCGCAATCGACATACCAAGCGGCTTGTGCTCCGACAGTGGAAAAGTGCTGGGAGCACCCTTCCTTGCAGATATGACTGTGACGTTTCATGGCTTTAAGCACGGTCACCTATTGGACTTCGGTCCTACCCTTTCCGGAAAGGTCATTTGCAAGGACATCGGTCTGCCCGCCGGTGTAGGGTCCGGCGCTTTTGGCAATTTTCCCTACTCTGACAGAGTTACATCGGCTTTTGATCGTGAGCTTCAATTCGATCAGGTGATGCGGCTTGCAAAAACGAGGGTCAAGACCCCTCACGACGACGTCCACAAATACACCCACGGCCACGCCCTGATCCTCTCCGGAGGTCCCGGCAAGACCGGCGCCGCCCGCCTTGCCGCCCGTGGCGCATTGCGCATCGGCGCGGGCCTCGTCACCGTCGGCTGCCCGCAGACCGCACTTTGGGAAGTCGCCTCGCAGGTCACGGCCATCATGTGCCGCCCTCTCGACGGCGCCCCTGGTCTGACCGAAGCGCTCGAGGACGAGCGGATAAACGCGCTCTGCCTCGGTCCCGGCCTAGGCCTCGGCGCCGACACCCAGGCCCTCGTCCTGGCGGCACTGAAGGCGACCGCGCCGCGAGGCCCCGGATCCAGTCCGGGGCAGGACCGCTCCGAACATAACCCCGCTGCCCCGGCCCCCGAGCCGGGGCCCCGCCCCACCAGCACCGCTGCCCCGGCCCCCGAGCCGGGGCCCCGACCCGCCAGCACCACCCCCCCGGCCCCCGAGCCGGGGCCCCGCCCCGCCAGAGCCGTCGTCCTCGACGCCGACGCCCTCACCCGATTCGAGCGCAACCCGCAGGTCCTCTTCGACGCGCTCCATCAAGGCTGCGTCCTCACCCCTCACGCCGGCGAGTTCAAACGCCTCTTCCCCGACATCGCCGAGAAACTCGACGCCCCCGCGACGACAGGCCCCGCCTATTCCAAGGTCGACGCCACCCGCGAAGCGGCAAAACGCGCAGGCTGCACCATCCTGTTCAAAGGCCCCGACACCGTGATCGCTCATCCGTCCGGGCAATGTTCCATCAACTCCAGCGCATACGAGCGCGCCGCGCCCTGGCTCGCCACCGCAGGCTCGGGCGATGTGCTGTCCGGCATGATAACCGGCCTCCTCGCGCGCGGCCTGCACCCCTTCGACGCCGCCGGCACCGCCGCCTGGCTCCACACCGAATGCGCGCTCTCCTTCGGCCCCGGTCTCATCGCCGAGGACATCCCCGAGGAACTGCCGAAGGTCTTCCGCGCGCTCGGCCTTTGATCAGCGCCGCGCCGCGATTTCGCTCGGCGCACCGCTCCAGAGCGTCGAGCTGTCGGCCACGGCAAGCGCCGACGCCAGCGCCAGCGCTGCCATTCCGGCCAGGGTCAGGGTCGTCCGTGCCATGCCGCACCTCTTTTCCGATTGCCCGACTGATACGCACCGTGCCGCCCCTTCCGTCGCGCCAAGCTGTCGCACCTCCCGGAAGCCACGGAAAATCAAGAAAAGGTTGATGAACTGGTCCGTTCGGCTAGGTTCAGCGGAACGACACCGGGGGAAAGCAAATGGATCCGATCACGACGCTGGACGGCCAGCGGGATCTGCCGCGCTATTTCGCAGCCGCCTTCAGCCTCGCCGGAAAGCTCCGAAATGGCCGCCTCGACTTCCGGATGCCGGATGGACGTCTGTTCCGCGTCGAGGCTCCGAACCCCGGTCCGGTCGCCGAGATCGTCATCCACAACCCCGACACCTTCGCGCGCCTCATCCGCGAGGGCGACCTCGGCTTCGCCGACGCCTATCTCGAGGGCTGGTGGTCCACCCCCGACCTCCAGGCCTTCATGGACGTGGTCCACGCCGACAACGACGAGGTCTATCACAGCTTCGGCGGTCTCCAGATCATGCGGCTGTGGGAACGCCTGCGACACTGGATGAACCGCAACACCAGGGAGCGGGCGAAGAAGAACATCTCCTACCACTACGACCTCGGCAACGAGTTCTACTCCCTCTGGCTCGACGACACGATGACCTACTCCTCGGCCCTCTTCGAGACCGGCCAGGAAAGCCTGGAACGCGCCCAGACCCGCAAGTATCAAAGCATGGTCGACCAGATGGGCGTCGCCCCCGGCGCCCACGTCCTCGAGATCGGCTGCGGCTGGGGCGGTTTCGCCGAATACGCCGCGCGCGAACGCGGCCTCCGCGTCACCGGCCTGACCATCAGCCGCGAACAGCACGACTACGCCCGCTCCCGGATCGAACGCGCCGGCCTCTCCGACCGCGTCGACATCAAGCTCCAGGACTACCGCGACGAGCGCGGCACCTACGACGGCATCGCCTCGATCGAGATGTTCGAGGCCGTCGGCGAGAAATACTGGCCCGTCTACTTCCAGACCGTCCGCGACCGCCTCAACGCCGGCTGCAACGCCACGCTCCAGATCATCACCGTCGAGGACAAGCGCTTCGAGACCTACCGCAAGGGCGTCGACTTCATCCAGAAGTACGTCTTCCCCGGCGGGATGCTCCCCTCGCCCAGCGCGCTGCGCGCCGAGATCGAGCGCGCGGGCCTCGGCGTCCTCAGGTCCATCGAGTTCGGCGAGAGCTATTCCCAGACCCTGCGTCGTTGGCACGACACGTTCAATGAATGCTGGTCCGAGGTATCGTTGCTCGGATTCGACGATCGCTTCCGAAGAATGTGGAACTTCTACCTTACATCTTGCGCGGCAGGATTTCATGCCGGATCAATCGACGTCACGCAGATAACGGTCAACAAACCGGGATAGTGACGCATGCCCACGGGCGGAAAACTGATCGCCGCGCTCAGCTTCGCGGCCCTCGCCTACTTCATCTCCGACTTGATGAAACCCATTCTCATGGACACCGAAGGCACGCGCGTCGGCTGGCTCTCGCCGCTCAACGCATGCGTCGGCTTCGTCATGGGCTGGACGATCCTCGGCAACGGATCGGGCAAGACCTACCGCCAGTCCTTCGGCTTCGGCCTGACGACGCTCGCCGCGACCTTCTTCTGGGTGTTCATCGTCTGGTCCGGCTACAAGATGCTGTCGCGGTCGGTCCAGCTTCGCTATGACGGCCCGATGGAGGCGCTCCAGCAGATGGCGCAGCTTTGCGTGGATTACGCCAAGCTCGTCGCGACGCAGGAGATCCTGATCCCCGCCATCGTCGGCGCCCTGTTCATGTCCTGGCTCACCGAGTTCTTCGCCCGCCGCTGGTCGTGAGCCAGTCGGTCTTCTTCTACGGCACGCTTCGGGACCCGGCGCTCCTCGCCCTCGTGGCGGGGCGCGAGGTGTCGGCGCGGCCCGCCAGCCTTCCCGGCTTCCGCACGGCGCAGGTCGAGGGGCACGACTTCCCCACGCTCGTCGCCGACGATGACGCCACGGCCGAAGGCCTCCTGGCCGAGGTTGATGCCCGCGCCCAGGCGCGGCTGGACTTCTACGAGCTGGGCTTCGGCTACGACCTGCGTCCCGTTTCGGTGCGGACAGACAAGGGCGCCGCGGTCGCTCTGGTTTATTTTCCCGAACCCGGTCTCTGGAAGCCCGACGGCGCGTGGTCGCTCGACGGATGGCAGGCAGACGGCGCCCCCCTCGCCCGCGCCGCGGCCGAGGAATACATGCGCCTCCACGGCGTGATGGACCCCGCGTCCGCCGCCCGCGCCTTCGACCAGATCCAGATGCGGGCCGGCGCGCGGCTCCGCGCCGCCGAGGCGCCGACGCCCGCGCCTCTTCCGCCCGCGATGTCGGCCAAAGACGTGCGGATCGCCGAGACGCGCCAGCCCTACACCGCCTATTTCGCCGTCCGCGAGGACGTGCTGACCTTCCCCCGCTTCTCGGGTGGTCACAGCGCGCCCGTGCTGCGGTCCTCGTTCCAGGGCGGCGACGCGGTGACGGTGGTGCCCTACGACCCCGCGACCGACCGCCTGCTCGTCGTCCGCCAGTTCCGGCACGGGCCCTTCACGCGCGGCGACGCAAACCCCTGGACACTCGAACCGGCGGCGGGACGCATCGACGCGGGCGAGACGCCCGAGCAGACTGCCCGGCGCGAGCTTCTCGAAGAGACCGGGATCGAGGCGGGCGCACTGCACCTCATCAGCCGCTACTACCCGTCGCCCGGCGCCTTCAACGAATACCTCTGGAGTTACGTCGCCATCGCCGACCTCTCGGCTCAGGACGGCCGCATCGCGGGTCTCGAAGGCGAGAACGAAGACATCCTCTCCCACGTTCTCGGTTTCGACGAGGCGATGGCGATGGTCGAGACCGGGGCAGCCAACACCGCGCCGCTCGTCCTCACGCTCTTCTGGCTCGCCGCGAACCGCGACCGGCTGCGCGGCTGAGGGGCACGCGGTCCCGTCGAACCTGTTCCTGCCGCCCTCACCGCACCGAGGGATGCACCGACGTGATACCGACGCGATACCGACGCGATACCGATACACCGGATCCGCCGTCCGACGCGGCCGACTCAGGTCGCCCCGCGCTCCGCGCTGCCAGTTAACTTCTACTTGCATTGAAACCCGTTCCCGGCCCGACTAGGACAGAGGCAAGCCCTTCCGGGAGACGCCATGACCATCCGCCGTGACCTCGCCGACGCCATCGGCCATACCCCCCTGATCCGCCTCGCCGGTCCCTCCGAAGAGACGGGCTGCGATATTCTGGGAAAAGCCGAATTCCTGAATCCCGGCCAGTCCGTCAAGGATCGCGCCGCGCTCTTCATCATTCGCGACGCCGTGGCGCGGGGCGAGTTGAAGCCGGGCGGGACCATCGTCGAAGGCACCGCGGGGAACACCGGCATCGGCCTCGCCCTCGTCGGCGCCTCGATGGGCTTCCGCACCGTCATCGTCATTCCCGAGACGCAGAGCCAGGAAAAGAAGGACATGATCCGCCTCTGCGGCGCCGAGCTTGTGCAGGTCCCGGCGGTCCCCTACTCGAACCCCAACAACTACGTCCGCTACTCCGAGCGTCTGGCGGCGAAGCTGGCCGAGACCGAACCGAATGGCGCGATCTGGGCCAACCAGTTCGACAACACCGCCAACCGCCAGGCCCATGTCGAAGGCACCGGCCCCGAGATCTGGAAGGAGACGGGCGGCACCGTCCACGGCTTCACCTGCGCCGTCGGTACAGGCGGAACTCTTGCCGGCGTGGCCGAGGTGCTTCAGCCGAAAGGCGTCAAGGTCGCCCTGTCCGATCCCTACGGGTCGGGGCTCTACAAGCTCTACACGGGCGAAGAGCCGCCCTCCGGCGACTCGATCACCGAGGGCATTGGCCAGGGCCGCATCACCGCCAACCTAGACGGCTTCACCCCCGACGCCGCCTACAAGATCTCGGACGAGGAAGCCCTGCCCATCGTCTTCGATCTGCTTGAAAAAGAAGGCCTTTGCCTTGGCGGATCGAGCGGGATCAATATCGCCGGCGCGATGCGCATGGCCCGCGAAATGGGTCCGGGACACACCATCGTCACCATCCTCTGCGACTACGGCAACCGCTACCAGTCCAAGCTGTTCAACCCGGCTTTCCTTGCCGACAAGGGCCTGCCGGTGCCCGGGTGGCTGGACGGCGAAAGCCGCGCGCTGCCGGGCGTCTACGAAGGCTGACGTCATGCTCCGCCGCGCCTTACGCGTCCTGGCGATCCTGTCCCTGGTCTGGACCTGCCTTGCGCTGCCTCTCGCCGCGCAGGACAATCTCGACTTCGACAGCTTCTCCGGCTTCGCCGACACCGTCGAAGGCGTCATCGAGACACGCGAGGCGACGGACGACGAATTCCGCGCCCTGCGCTCCCAGCTCGTCGACTGGCGCGCGGGCTTCGCCGATGCGCAGGACGTCAACTCGGCCCGCATCGCCTCGCTCGAGGCCCAGCTCGACGCGCTCGGACCCGCCCCCGCCGAAGGCGAGACGGAACCCGAAAGCCTCGCCTCCCGCCGCGAGGCGCTGAACTCCCAGCTCACCGCCGCACGGGCGCCGCGTCTGGAAGCCGAGGAGGCGGCCGCCCGCGCCACGTCGCTGATCGGCCAGATCGACACCACGCTGCGTGCGCGCCAGACCGACGCGCTCTTCGAACTCGCCCGAACGCCGCTCGATCCCACCCTGTGGAGCGGGGCGGTCGCCTCTGGCCTGCGCGTGATCGACACTATCCGCACCGAGGCCACGGCCCGCCTGTCCGAACCCAGCACGACGGGCCTCTGGCAGCGCCTCGCCCTCGCCGCCGCCCTCCTGGTCTTCGCCGCTTTCCTGATCGCCCGCGGCCCCCGCGTCGTCGAGCGCTTCCTCGCCCGAATCGAGACCCGCGCCGGCGAGCACGGCCGCATCGTTTACGGTTTCCTCCTCTCCTTCGGTGGCGTCCTCATGGCGATGGCCGGCGTTTCCCTCATCAACGCCGCCCTCATCACCACCGGAATCCTCGGCCCCATCGGCCAGGCGACGGCCATCGGGATCAACGCCGCCATCCTGTCATCCGCCATCGCGCGATGGCTCGGCGGGCGCATCTTCCCCGAGCGCGACGCGATCCCCTCGCCCCTCGACCTCACGGAACGGCAGAGGGCGAAAGGTCGCTTCTTCTCTACCCTGCTTGGCGTTCTTGCCGGCCTCGCCGTCATCCTGCGCGTCGTCGCCAGCCGCGCCGAAATCGCGCCGGACTATGTCGGCGTCATGGGCCTGCCGCTTCACCTGGCGACGGGTTACGTGCTGTTCCGGCTCGGCAAACTCCTGGTCCACGGCGGAGCGGTCGGCGCGGACACCGAGGTCACCATCGCGCATCACGCGGCCCGCATCCTCGGGACAGCGGTGCAGGCGGTCGGAGTCATCGGACCCCTTGCCGCGCTCGTCGGCTTCCGCGCTCTGGCTCAAGAGCTGATCGCTCCGACGGCCGCCACACTCGCTCTTCTCGCCTTCCTCGCCAGCCTCCACTTTGCGGTCCGAGGCGCCTTTGCCATCGCCCGCGGTCTTGACACCAAACAGGCGCAGCAGGCCCTTGCTCCGGTCCTCATCAGCCTCGGACTCACCCTGGCTGCGATCCCGGTCCTCGCCCTCGTCTGGGGCGCCGAACCGTCCGATCTGGGCGAAGCCTGGACGCGGTTCCGGACCGGGTTCAAGTTGGGCGACACCACGATCTCGCCCGGTGATTTCATTACCTTCATCGTGGTTTTCGCCATCGGCCTTGCCGTGACGCGGCTGTTCCAGGGCACACTGAAAACCACCGTGCTGCCTCGCACCAAGCTCGACCGCGGCGGCCAGAATGCCATCGTGTCGGGCCTGGGCTACCTCGGGCTGACGCTGGCGGCCGTCATCGGCATATCGGCGGCGGGCATCGACCTGTCGTCTTTTGCCATCGTCATCGGCGCGCTTGGCGTCGGCATCGGCTTCGGGCTTCAGAACATCGTCAACAACTTCGTGTCGGGAATCATCCTTCTGATCGAGCGTCCTATCAGTGAGGGCGACTGGGTCGAAGCCGGCGGCCAGATGGGCGTGGTCAAGGCGATCAGCGTCCGGTCGACCCGGATCGAGACCTTTGACAAGCGCGACGTGATCGTCCCGAACGGCGACCTCATCTCGGGGACCGTGACCAACTGGACCCACGGCAACTCGATGGGGCGCGTGATCGTGCCGGTGGGCGTGGCCTATGGAACCGACACCCGCAAGGTCGAACGGATTCTCAAGGAGGTCGCCGAGGCGCATCCGATCGTCGCCGTAAGTCCGGCGCCGAACATCCTCTTCATCGGCTTCGGCGCCGACAGCATGGACTTCGAGATCCGGGCGATCCTGACCGACGTGTCCTTCGTCGTGACCGCCAAATCCGACATGAACCACGAGATCGCCCGACGCTTCGGCGAGGAAGGCATCGAGATCCCCTTCGCGCAGCGCGACATCTGGCTTCGCAATCCCGAGGCCCTGGTGCAGGCGACAACCGAACCGCGCCCGCCTTCCGACGCGCTCGATCCTGCCCTCGTCGGCCCCGACCCGGACGGCGACTAGACGATGCCGCCACCAGCGCCAGTGACGGCGGCGCGTTCCGCTGCAACCTTCGCGCGATAGCCGGACGCACGGAAGGCGGCGACAGGGTCGATTGCGCCGCCTGCCTCCATCCGCGCCATGGCGAGGATCGGTTCGACATCGGTGCGGAACGCGGCCTTCAGGGTCTGCGCCGCCATCAAGGCATCATTGTCGCCCTGGAACCCCCGTAATGCGGCGCGGTCGACCAACAGCGCCTGCGCATATGCCCGACGCACCTCGGAGGCCGACATCATCAGGCTTTCCATCGGGTCCGTCACGTTGTGGCTCTGGTCCAGCATGTGCGCGGGCGCGAAACCGGGACGGTCTTCCGCCTCCACCAGTTCGTTGAAGACGAGGAACAGCCGGAACGGGTCGATGGACCCCGTATCGAGGTCATCGTCGCCGTACTTGGAATCGTTGAAGTGGAATCCGCCCAGCTTCCCGAACCGGATCAGGCGGGCGACGATCATCTCGATGTTCACCGTCGGCGCATGGTGACCGAGGTCGACGAGGCACTGCGCCTTCTCGCCCAGCTCCTGCGCGATGAGATAGTTGGTGCCCCAATCCTGCACGACGGTCGAATAGAAGGCGGGCTCGTAAATCTTGTGCTCGGTGAACAGCCGCCAATCGTCGGGCAGGCCTGCATAGACCTGCTTCATGGCATCCAGATAGCGGTCGAATTGGCGGGTGAAGTCGGTCTGACCGGGGAAGTTGGAGCCGTCGCCGATCCAGACCGTCAGGGCGGTCGAGCCGATGCTCTTGCCGATGTCGATGCACTCGAGGTTGTGCTCGATGGCCTGAGCACGGGTCGAGGAATCGACGTGCGAGAGAGAACCGAACTTGTAGGAACGAGGATCGCCTACGTGATCCTGGAACGTGTTCGAATTCATCGCGTCGAAGCCCAGTCCCACCTCCTCGGCCTTGGCGTTGAGGTCGGCGGCCGGCGCCTTGTCCCAGGGGATGTGAAGCGAGACGCTTGGCGTCGCGCAGGTCATCTGATGGATCACGCCGCAGTCGTCGAGCTTGTCGAAGATACCCCTCGGCTCTCCCGGTCCCGGGAAGCGGGCAAAGCGCGTACCCCCTGTTCCCACGCCCCAGGAGGGAATGGCGACGCCGTAGGCCGCGACCTTGTCCCTGACGCGCCCGATGTCCATGCCGCGCCGGTCAAGATGGTCGCCGAGCGCCTCGTAATCCGCCCTGAGCGCATCCTCACGCGCGGCGTTCTCGCTCTCGATCAGGCCTTTGTCGATCATGGTCCTCTCCCCCCGCCGCCCGCCTCAGCGGGTGAAGGCCTCCTTGTTGCCTGCGTCCACGTTGACGATGTTGCCGGTCGACTTGGCCGAGAGGTCCGAGGCGAAGAAGTAGGCCGCCTCGGCGATGTCCTCGGGCAGGACCGAGAGCTTCAGCATCGAGCGGTTGCGGTACATCTCCTCAAGCCCCTCCTTGTCGGTCTTGTAGGTCGAGGCGCGCTGCTCCAGCCACTCGCCCTCCCAGATCTTCGAGCCCTTCAGCACCGCGTCCGGATTCACCACGTTGACCCGGATGCCGGCGTCCGCGCCCTCCAGCGCCAGGCAGCGGGCCAGGTGGATCTCGGAAGCCTTCGCGGTGCAATAGGCCGAGGCGTTCGGGCTGGCGGCGAGGCCGTTCTTCGACGCGATGAAGACGATGGAGCCCCCGATGCCCTGCGCGCGCATGGTTCGGAACGCCTCGCGGCTCACCAGGAAATAGCCCGTCGACAGGATCTCCATGTTGCGATTCCAGAGGTCGAGCGTCGTCTCTTCAACCGGTGCCGACGACGCGATCCCTGCGTTCGACACGAGGATATCGAGCCCTCCGAATTCCACGGCCGTCTCGGCGAAGGCGCGCGCCACGCCGGCCTCGTCCGTCACGTTCATCTCGACCGCGCAAACCACGTCCCGCCCGTGCCGCTGGACCAACCGTTCCTTCGTCGAAGCCAAAGCCTCCGCGTCGATGTCGGCCAGGACCACGCAGGCACCCTCCGCGAGATATTTCTCTGCCGTGGCCGACCCGATCCCGCCGGCCCCGCCGGTGACGAGCGCCACTCGCCCGGCCAACGCCTTGGGTTTTGGCATCCGCTGGAGCTTCGCTTCCTCCAGAAGCCAGTATTCTATGTCGAAGGCTTCCTGCTCCGGCAGCCCCCGGTATTCGCTGACCGCCGACGCGCCACGCATGACATTGATGGCGTTGACGTAGAACTCGCCCGAGATCCGCGCGGTGGCCTTGTCCTTGGCAAAGGTGATCATGCCGACGCCGGGGACGAGATAGACCACGGCGTTCGGGTCGCGCAGCGCCGGGCTGTCGTCGTGCCTGCACCTTTCGTAGTAAGCCGTGTAATCCTCGCGGTAGGCTGCGACCTGCGCGCGAAGGCCGTCCAGCACCTGATCGAGGTTCTTCTTCGCCGGATCGAAGGCCACGACCAGCGGGCGGATCTTGGTGCGCAGGAAATGGTCGGGGCAAGAGGTGCCGAGCGCCGCGAGCGGCTCCATCTCACGCGCGTTGACGAAATCCAGCACCGTCTCGCTGTCGTCGAAGTGTCCCACCATCCGATGTTGGCCCGAGACCATCCCACGGATCGCCGGCATCAGCCGCGCGGCAACGGTGCGACGTTCGCCTTCCGGCAGGCTCTCGTGAACCGCGCCCCCGAAGGCCGGTGCACCCTCTGTGCGGTCGGCGAACCAGTCCATCGCGCACTGGATGGTGGCCAGCGTCAGGTCGTAGCACTCGCGCGCATCGTCGGCCCAGGTGAACAACCCGTGGCTCTCCAGCACGACGCCCTTCGCGTCGGGGTTCTCCAGGCAGAATTTCTCCAGCCAGAGCCCCAACTCGTATCCTGGCCGCTTCCAAGGCAGCCAGCCGATCTCGCCTCCGAATATCTCCCGCGTCAGCGCCTCCGAACCGGCCGAGGCGGCGATAGCGATGATGGCGTCGGGGTGCATGTGGTCGACGTGCTTCTTCGGGACATAGGCATGGAGCGGCGTGTCGATGGAGGCCGCGCGCGTGTTCAGCGCGAAGGTGCAATGCGGCAGGTAGCCCACCATCTCGTCCTCGTGCTCGAGGCCGCGATAGAGACCCTTAAGCGCGCGCAGCTTGTCCATGTAGAGCGTGGCGAAGCCGTCCAACTTCATCGTGCCGACGTCGCCGCCCGATCCCTTGACCCACAGCACTTCGACCGTCTCGCCCGTGAGTGGATCGCGCTCCGTCACCTTGGCCGAGGTGTTGCCGCCGCCGTAGTTCGTGATCCGCTTGTCCGAGCCGAGGAGGTTCGAGCGGTAGAGCAGCTTTTCGGATTCGCTCATCCCCGCCGCACGGCTTTCGTCCCAGAGGTTTTCAAGCCGCTGTTCTCCAGCGTTTTTCAGCATCAAGCCCTCCCGGAGACGCGGCCGCGCCTGCATGACAGTTGCCGCAAGGCTGCTCAGGCTGCGGCGGATTGTCAATCACAAACGATCATAACCGTTCATGCTGCGGCGCAGAATGATTGAATATGACGATTGTTGATTGACACACTTAGGGAATCCCCACAACGTCACCGATCAGGGAGGGCTTCGATGCACGAGACGGAACGCCACCGGATCATTCTGTCGGCAGTGCAGGAGCGCCCGGTCGCAACCGTGATCGACCTCTGCTCCCTTACCGGCGTATCCGAGGCGACCATCCGGCGCGACATCGCCACGCTCCATATGCAGAAGAAGCTGCGCCGTGTACGGGGCGGGGCCGAGGCGATCAGCCCGCCCCAGTTCGTCGGCCTCGCCGGCAGGCCTTTCTCGGTCAACCAGGCGCTTCACGCCGCAGAGAAGCAGGCGATAGCCCGCGCCGCCGTCGACCTTTGCCAAGACGGCGAGTCGATCATCATCAATGGCGGCACGACCACCTTCCAGATGGTCCATCCGCTTGCCTCGCGGCGGATGCAGGTCTTCACCAACTCGTTCCCGATCGCCGAGCACCTGCTCAAGCACTCGAAGAACACGATCATGCTCTCCGGCGGTGCGATCTACCGCGAGCAGAACATCATCCTGTCGCCTTTCGACAACGACGTGACCCGCAACTTCTACGCCCGCCGCATGTTCATGGGCGCGCAGGGCCTCGGTCCTCTCGGGCTCATGGAGGCGGATCCTCTGCTGATTCAGGCGGAACAGAAGCTGATCGGACAGGCGGACGAACTGGTCGTCCTCGTCGACAGCTCGAAGTTCGAGAACCGCTCGAGCCTCGTCCTGTGTCCGCTGGAGCGGATCGACGTGGTGATAACCGACGATGGAATTTCCGACCGCGCAGCAGCGTTGCTGGACGCGGCGGGCATACGACTGATCGTGGCGCAGGCTGGCGCTGCGGCGGAAAGGGGGACGGCCTGAGACGGCCGGACCGATCGTTCACCTTTGGGAGGTAAGACCATGAGCATCACCAGAAGACTACTGGGCGGCAGCGCCCTCGCGGCCATGATCCTGGCCGGAAGCATGGCGCAGGCGCAGGACAAGGTGCGCATCGCCCTCGTCGTCAAGGCGCTTGGCATCGGCTTCTTCGAAGCCGCGGCGGAAGGCGCCGAGGAAGCCGCGGCAGAACTCGGCAACGTCGAGATCATCTATACCGGCCCGACCGACACCACGGCCGAAGGCCAGATCGAGGTCATCAACAGCCTGATCGCACAGCAGGTCGACGCCATCGCGATCTCGGCCAACGACCCCGACGCCCTGGTCCCCGCGCTGAAGAAGGCGATGGACCGCGGTATCACTGTCATATCGTGGGATTCGGGCGTGGCGCCCGAGGGGCGCGAGATGCACCTCAACCCGTCGTCCAACGCTCTGATCGGCAACATGATCATCAAGCTCGCCGCAGACGAACTGCCGGACGGCGGCAAGGTCGCCGTGCTCTCCGCCTCGGCCACCGCGACGAACCAGAACACCTGGATCGCCGAGATGGAAAAGGTTATGGGCGACTACCCCAATATCGAAGTGGTCGGCACCGTCTACGGCGATGACCTCGCCGACAAGTCCTACCGCGAAGCGCAGGGATTGATGCAGACCTACCCCGACCTGAAGGCGATCATCGCACCGACCTCCGTCGGCATCGTCGCCGCCGCGAAGGCGGTCGAGGACGCGGGCAAGGCGGGGGAGATCAACGTCACGGGCCTGGGCCTTCCGTCCGAGATGGCAGGCGCCATCCAGTCGGGCGCGTCCAAGTCCTTCGCGATCTGGAACCCTATCGACCTCGGCTACTCGGCCACGATGCTGGCCTATAACCTGGCCACCGACGCCGCCGAGGCGGGCCCGGGCGCCGAGATCCCCATGGGTCGGATGGGCACGCTGACACTGGACGACAACGCCGAGGGGGCGATGGCCGATCCCTTCGTCTACGACGCCTCGAACATCGACCAGTTCAAGGAAATCTTCTGATTGTCCGTCCGGCGCGGGGCCGCCCTCGCGCCGGACACATTCCGGAACCCGCACATGCGTCACGCCGCCGACACCGTCCCGGCCGAGGTTCTCGGTCTGCCTGTCCTCACGCTTGAAGGGATCACCAAGTCCTTTCCGGGCGTGAAGGCTCTCTCCGAGGTGGCGCTCGAGCTCTACCCCGGCCAAGTGACGGCGCTCGTGGGAGAGAATGGCGCGGGCAAGTCCACCATCGTGAAGGTGCTGACCGGCATCTACCAGCCCGACGCCGGCACGATCCGGCTGGACGGGCTGCCGGTGACCTTTCCGACGGCTCGCGCCGCGACCGAAGCAGGGATCACGGCGATCCATCAAGAGACGGTCCTCTTCGACGAGTTGACCGTCGCCGAGAACATCTTCATCGGCCATGCGCCCCGCACCAGGTGGGGTCTGATCGACTGGCCCGAACTGCGCCGCCGCGCAGTCGAGATCCTCGACCGGATCGATGCTAGGCTTGATCCGATGATGCCGCTCAAGGAGTTGGGCATCGCCAACAAGCATCTCGTTGCCATCGCCCGTGCGCTTTCAATCGATGCGCGCGTGGTGGTGATGGACGAACCGACCGCTGCCCTTTCGCAAAAAGAGATCGAGGAGCTTTACGATCTGGTCGAACGTCTGAAAGCCGAGGGCCGCGCCATCCTCTTCATCAGCCACAAGTTCGACGAGATCTTTCGCATCGCGGACCGCTTCACCGTCTTCCGGGATGGCGCTCTGGCCGGCTCGGGCCTCATGTCCGATGTGAGCGAGAGCGAGTTGGTCCGGATGATGGTCGGTCGCTCGGTCGATCATATCTTCCCCGCGCGCGACAAGGCGCCGGGGCGAGAGGTCTTGCGCGTCGAGGGTTTGTCGCACCCCACCGAGTTCGACGACTTGTCCTTCACGCTGTGTGAGGGCGAAATCCTCGGCTTCTACGGCCTCATAGGATCGGGCCGCTCGGAGCTGATGCAGGCGATCTTCGGAATTACTCGGGCCTCGAGTGGCACGGTCTCGCTGGATGGCGCGGCCCTTAACATTCGCGCGCCCGCCGACGCGATTGCCGCCGGCATCGTCTATGTGCCGGAAGATCGCGGCAAGCAGGGCGCCGTCATCGGCCTGCCGATCTTTCAGAACATCACGCTTCCCTCGCTGGACCAGACCTCGCGGCAGGGATTCCTGAAGCTCGCTCGGGAGTTCGCTCTGGCCCGGACTTATGTCGAGCGGCTGGAGCTTCGCGCCGCCAGCCTGGATCAGGACGTTGGCAACCTGTCGGGCGGCAACCAGCAGAAGGTCGTTATCGCCAAATGGCTGGCGACGAAGCCACGCGTCATCATCCTGGACGAGCCTACCAAGGGGATCGACATCGGCTCCAAAGCCGCCGTCCACGCCTTCATGGCGGAACTGGCTGCGGAAGGCCTGGCGGTGATCATGGTTTCGTCCGAGATCCCCGAGATCGTCGGCATGTCGGACCGGGTCATCGTCATGCGCGAAGGGCTTATGGCGGCCAAAGTGAAAGGTGACGACCTGACGCCCGAGGTGCTGGTGCGCCACGCGGCGGGGATCGCGGGGGCGTCCGGATGACTTACCTGCTCAAGTCCCGCGAGGCGCTTCTGGTCGGTGTGATCCTCGTCCTTGTCGCGCTTATTGCCGGGCGCTTTCCGGCCTTTGTCTCGCCCGGAAACCTCGCCCGCGTTTTCAATGACACGGCGCCGCTCATCATCCTGGCACTTGGCCAGACCGTCGTGATCCTGACCCGCTGCATCGACCTCTCGGTGGCGGCGAACCTGGCGCTGACGGGCATGGTCTGCGCGATGCTAAACGTCGCCATGCCGGACCTGCCGATCCCCGTCATCCTTGGGCTCGCGCTCGCGCTCGGCGCAACCATGGGGGCGATCAACGGCCTCCTCGTCTGGCTTTTGACCATTCCCCCGATTGTCGTGACGCTCGGCACCATGACGATCTATCGCGGCACCATCTTCCTGATCTCGGACGGCCAGTGGGTCAACGCCCACGAGATGAGCGCAGCCTTTACCGGGTTTCCGCGCTCCGTCCTCCTGGGTCTGCCGATGCTGTCGTGGATCGCGATCCTCGTGGCGGCGACATTCCTCCTCGCAGTCCGCCTGACACCGCTTGGTCGCGCGTTCTATGCCGTGGGCGGTAATCCTCACGCTGCGGTCTACACGGGTCTCGACGTCGGCCGGACGCAGTTCTGGGCCTTCGTGATCTCGGGCACGCTCGCTGGCCTGACCGGCTATCTCTGGGTCGCGCGCTATTCGGTCGCCTACGTCGACATCGCCGGGGGGTTCGAGTTGGAAGTGGTCGCGGCCTGCGTCATCGGCGGAATTTCCATCGCGGGAGGTGCGGGCACCATCGCCGGAGCTATCCTCGGCGCGCTGTTCCTCGGGATCGTCAAGAATGCGCTTCCGGTCATCGGCGTTTCGCCGTTCTGGCAGATGGCGATCTCGGGCACGGCCATCGTGATCGCCGTCGCGTTCAACGCCCGTGTCAGCCGCGCGAAGGGCCGCATCATCCTCAAGCGCGCCGAGGGCCACGCATGACCGACGCCACCGCCCGACATATCCCCGACCGGCTGGTCAGCCCCGCCGCCCGCCTCCTGAAGAGCTGGGAGACGCTGCTTCTGGCCGTGGCGCTGGCGATCTTTGTCGCGAACAGCCTCGCCTCGCCCTACTTCCTGAACGCCTGGAACCTGTCCGACGCCACATTCAACTTCACAGAGAAGGCGATGATCGCCTTCGCGATGGCACTTCTCATCATCTCGGGCGAGATCGACCTCTCCGTCGCCTCGATCATCGCCCTGGCATCTACCGCCATGGGCGCGGCGGTACAGGCTGGTGCGGGCACACCTGTCCTCGTCGGCATCGGCCTCGGCACGGGGCTCGCCTGCGGAGCGGTAAACGGGATTCTCGTCACGCGGATGGGTCTGCCGTCAATCGTGGTGACGATCGGGACGATGAGCCTCTTTCGCGGGATCAGTTACATCGCGCTCGGCGACAAGGTCTACAAGGGCTATCCCTCCGACTTCGGCTACTTCGGACAGGGTTATGTCTGGTGGGTCTTCTCGTTCGAGCTGGTGCTTTTCGCGATCCTCGCGGTCGTCTACGGCGTCCTGCTGCACAAGACTAACTTCGGCCGCGCGGTCTATGCCATCGGGAACAACCCCACGGCGGCCCTCTTCTCGGGCATCCGGGTGCAGAGGGTGAAGTTCATCCTCTTCCTGCTCACCGGCCTCATGTCCGGCATCGCCGCAATTTGCCTGACCTCGCGCCTTGGCTCGACGCGCCCCTCCATCGCCTTCGGATGGGAGTTGGAAGTGGTGACGATGGTCGTGCTGGGGGGCGTCAATATCCTGGGCGGGTCGGGCACGATCCCGGGCGTCGTAATCGCGGCTTTCGTCATGGGGCTCGTTACCTTCGGGCTGGGGCTCCTCAACGTCCCGGGGATCGTCATGTCGATCTTCATAGGCTGTCTTCTGATCGGGGTGATTGCCCTGCCCCGGCTCTGGACGATGTGGAGAGGGTGATGGAGAAGTACGCCTTCCGGATGCGCCTCAATCCCGGCATGAGGAACGAGTATCTGAAGCGCCATGACGAGATATGGCCCGAACTGGTGACGCTTCTGAAGGATGCAGGCGTGTCCGACTATTCCATCCACCTCGACGAGGAGACGAACAGCCTCTTCGGGGTACTGTGGCGGACCGACGATCACGGCATGGACGCCCTGCCGTCGCACGAGGTAATGCAGCGGTGGTGGGCGCACATGGCCGACATCATGGAGACGAAGCCGGACAACGAGCCCGTCGCGGTGCCGCTGGAAACCGTCTTCCACATGCCATGAGGCACGTCGCCGTCATCGACATCGGCAAGACCAATGCCAAGGTTGCGCTGGTGGACCTCGACACCATGTCCGAGGTCGCTGTCGTCACGAGGCCCAACACGGTGCGCACCGGGCCTCCCTGGCCGCACTTCGACCTCGACGGGCACTGGTCCTTCATTCTCGAGGCGTTGCGCGCGTTTCACGACGCGCATGGGATTGAGGCGATCTCGGTCACGACCCACGGGGCATCGATCGTGCTGGTGGACCGGGAAGGAAGACTGGCGACACCCATGCTGGATTATGAGCATCAAGGGCCGGACGAAGTGGCCGCCGAGTACGACGCCATCCGGCCGCCCTTTGAGCAGACCGGCTCGCCGCGACTGTCCGCAGGTCTGAACGTCGGCGCGCAGCTTCACTGGATGCTGAAGACCGACCCCGGCCTGCGGGACCGGACCGCGCTTGTCCTGACCTATCCGCAGTACTGGAGCTTCCGGCTGACCGGAGTTGCGGCGACGGAGGTCACCTCGCTTGGCTGTCATACGGATCTCTGGAACCCGTCAGAAGGCAAGGAATCGGCCTTGCTGGCAACGCTCGGTTTGGAGAACAAGCTTGCGCCGCAGCGTCCGGCGCGGGACGTTCTAGGGACAATCCTTCCCGACGTCGCGGCGCGCACCGGACTTCCGGCCACCACGCCTGTCCACTGTGGGATCCACGACTCGAACGCATCCCTCTTGCCCTACGTCCTGGGAAAGACGCCGCCTTTCTCTGTCGTCTCTACCGGCACTTGGGTGATCGAAATGAGCATGGGAGGCGAGGCCTTGGCGCTTGATCCGGCGCGGGACACGCTGGTCAACGTCAACGCCCTTGGCGCTCCCGTCCCCTCGGCCAGGTTCATGGGGGGCCGTGAGCACGATATCGTCTCGCGCGGGTCGCCTGCACCCGCGACGTTGGCTGCCTTGTCCGATGTGATCATCGAGGGTGTCATGCTGATGCCGTCCGTGGTGCCCGAGACGGGGCCGTTTCAGGGCCGAGCCGCGTACTGGGTCGGGCGCGAACCATCTATCGGAACTTCCGAACGAGCGGCAGCGCTCGGCGCCTATCTGGCTCTGATGACGGCGGAAGGACTGACGTTGACCGGCCACCGGGGCGACGTGGTGGTCGAAGGCCCGTTCGCGCGGAACGAGGCATATCTCGCAATGTTATCAGCTGTCACGGGATCGCTCGTCCTTCCTTCGCGTGGGTCGACCGGCACAAGTCAGGGCTGCGCGCTTCTTGCCCTGCCCGACGGCGGTGTGACCTTACCTGAGACAACTCCGGTCGATCGTCGGGGAGACGCCGATCTCATCGCATATGCCGACGCATGGCGCAGGCTGGCGCGGGCCTGAGGATCCGGGCCTAGGCAAGGCCTTCCCCCCGCACTAAGGTCGCGCCGAAATCAAGGGAGACACACATGGCGACGGGCGGCATCTGGCTGGGCATCGACCTCGGCACATCGGGCGTGAAGACCCTGATGATGGACGGGGACCAGCGCGTCGTCGCCACGGCGCATGCGCCGCTCGACGTCGACCGACCCCGCCCCGGCTGGTCGGAACAGGACCCCGCACAGTGGTGGAGTGCGACCGAGGCCACGCTCGACGAATTGGCCCGCACTCAACCGGAACGCATGGCGCGTGTCCGCGGTATCGGTCTGTCGGGACACATGCACGGTGCGACGCTTCTCGGCGCCGACGACCGCGTGCTGCGGCCCTGCATTCTGTGGAACGACGGGCGCTCGGCCGAGGAATGCAGCATTCTCGAGGACAAGGCCGACTTCCGCGGGATCGGCGGCAACCTCGTCATGCCCGGCTTCACCGCGCCCAAGCTCGAGTGGGTCCGGCGTCACGAACCCGAGGTTTTCGAGCAAGTCGCGAAGGTGCTTCTGCCGAAGGACTATCTGCGGCTTCTTCTCACCGGCGAATACATCTCCGAGATGTCCGACAGCGCGGGCACGCTCTGGCTCGACGTGGGCCGCCGCTGCTGGTCGCCCGAGCTTCTGGCCGCGACGGGGCTGGACGAGGGACAGATGCCGTCACTTGTCGAAGGCTCCGAACCGGCGGGTCGCCTCCGTTCCGAGTTGGCGCAGAGGTGGGGCATGGCCAAGCCTCCAATCGTCGCGGGCGGCGGCGGCGACAATGCGGCGTCCGCTGCGGGCGTGGGGGCGGTGAAACCGGGCGCAGGCTTTGCTTCTCTCGGAACGTCCGGCGTTCTCTTTGTCGCGACCGACGGCTTCGCGCCGAACACGGCCCAGGCGGTCCACGCCTTCTGCCACGCCGTTCCCGACGTGTGGCACCAGATGGGGGTGATCCTCTCGGCGACCGACACGCTGAACTGGTTGTCGCGCATCACCGGACGCGAGCCTTCAGCGCTGACCGACGGTATCGATGCGACGACGCCTGCCAGGGCCGTGCTGACCTTTCTGCCCTATCTGTCGGGCGAACGGACGCCCCACAACGATGCCGGCGCCCGCGGCGCCCTCGTCGGCATGAGCCAGGCAACCTCGGTCGAGGACATCGCGCGTGCCGCGCTCGAGGGCGTAACCTATGCCTTCGTCGACAGCTTCGATGCCTTGGCGGCGGCCGGCACACGCCCAGAGCTGGTCTATGCCATCGGCGGCGGCGCCAGGTCGCTGGCCTGGGTCCAGATGATCGCAGACGCCTCCGGATCGCCGCTGCATCTTCCCACGGCAGGCGACTATGGCGCGGCCTTCGGCGCGGCGCGGCTGGGCTATTGCGCGGCGGAGGGAGCCGACCCGCTCGAGTTCTGCGCACCGGCCCCGATCGAGCGGACGATCGAGCCGAACGCGGTAATGGCCGCCTATCACGCCGATAATCTGGCGCGGTACCGAGCGCTATACCCCGGCACTCGGCCCGTCCTTCCGGCCTAAGACTTGAGGCCGTAATCAGCGAAGGCGGCAAGCGTCTCGGCGATCTCCGCATCCGACAGGATGACGGGCTCGCCGGCCTGCCGGGCCACGACGAATTGCCGCGCGAGGGTCTCGAGTTCCGTCATGCGCCACATCGCCTTGTCCAGCGTGTCGCCAAGCGCGATGGCGCCGTGGTTCGCCAGAAGGCAGGCAGTGCGGTCCCGAAGGGCATCCAGGACCAAAGCGGATAGGTCGGCGCTCCCGTAGCGCGCATACCCCGCACATCGCACGGTCGAGCCGCCGAAGGCCGCGACCATGTAGTGACAAGCGGGAATCTCCATCCTGGCGACGGCGAGCGCCGTGGCATGGGTCGGATGCGCATGGACAACCGCCCCGATCTCGCTTCGTGCGTTCAGGATGTCGAGGTGGAAGCGCCACTCGGTCGAAGGGGGTCTTGGTCCCGTCCATGCTCCGTCTCCCGCGAGCGGCATTCGGGCGATCATGTCCGGCGTCATGGATAGGTAAGGCGTTGCGGAAGGCGTAATGAGCATGTCGCGGCCCGAACGCACCGACAGGTTTCCGGAGGTCCCAGTCGTCAGGCCGCTTGCAGTCATTTCGAGGCAAGCCTCGATGATCGATGTGCGCAAGGAGAGGTCGTCGTCGCTCATATCCTGAGCTTGTCTAACCCGACAGGCGTCGTCCATCGCGGCTGGCGACTTGCCCTTCCACCGAGCGGGTGCCAAGCTTGACCCGGGGCGGGCACGGCGGGCGATGGACGAGCTTTTCGACACCGAGGACATGACCGGACTTGCGGCCCATGTGGCGGATGGCCGGGTGACCGCTGTCGAGTTGCTGGACGCCGCCATCGCGCGGTGCGACAGGGTGAACGGCCATCTCAACGCGGTCGTGCTGCGCTTCGACGATGTCGCCCGTCGGAAGATCGCCGAGGGGCTTCCCGAAGGACCGTTCCGAGGCGTGCCGTTTCTTCTGAAGGACCTCGGTGCCGAGGCCGTAGACTATCCCTCTCACAATGGATCGCGCCTTCTGCACCACACGACCTACGACCGCGACTCGGCGATCTACGAGCGGATCGCGGCGGCCGGTCTCGTGACGTTCGGGCGCACCGCCTCTCCCGAAGGCGGCGTGGGTCCTGTGACGGAAGCGGCGGTTTATGGCGGTCCGACCTGCAATCCCTGGGACACCTCGCGCACGCCCGGTGGATCGTCGGGCGGATCGGGCGCCGCCGTCGCGTCGGGGATCGTGCCCGGCGCGCACGGCTCGGATGGTGGCGGGTCGGTTCGCATCCCGGCGTCCAACTGCGGCCTCTTCGGGTTCAAGCCGACGCGCGCGCGATTGCCGGATGGGCCCTACGCCGGGGAAGGCTGGGCCGGCATGGCGACCGACGGCTTCCTGACGCGTTCGGTTCGGGACCAGGCAGCACTTCTCGACGCCTGTGCAGGCCCGGACCTGGGAGCACCCTATGTCGCGCCGCGTCTGCAGGGCACGTTCACCGAGGCAACACGGACGGCCTTGCCGCAACGACGCGTGGCGCTTCTGACGACGTCGCTGACCGGAGCCGAACTTGCCCCGGCCTGCGTCGAGGCGGCCCGCGAGGCTGCGAGGACGCTTGAGGGTCTGGGCCACGAGATCGTCGAGATCGCGCCACCGCCAGCGGACACGCAAGGCATGATGCTCGCGTGGTGCAAGATCGTGGCTTGCGGCACGGCCCTCTGGATCGACAAGACCGTGGCCGCGCGCGGACGGCCGCTGGAGGAGGGCGAGGTGGAACGCATCGCCCTCTCGGCCCGCGACTACGCGCGAGGCTTGTCCGGTGCGGACTACCTCGACGCGGTCGGCAAGATCCACTCCTACGGCCGTCAGATGGCCAGGGTCTTTCTCGACTTCGACATCCTGTTGACGCCCACGATGGCCGAGCCGCCCGCAAAGGTGGGCCGGTTCTCGCACGACCGGGACGACTATCTCGCCTATCGCACGGCGTCGGATGGTGTCTTCGCCTATTCGCCCTTCACCGCCGCCTTCAATGCCACCGGCCAGCCAGCCGCATCGGTTCCGCTTCACTGGACCGAGGACGGCCTGCCCGTCGGCATCCACCTCGCCGCGCGTTTCGGCGCCGACCTCGATCTGATGAGCCTCTGCGCGGACCTCGAACGCGCCTGTCCATGGGCACAGCGGAGACCGGCGGTTTGGGCGGGACGTACAGACCCGTGACGACAGGAGATCTTCCGTGAGCCCGTCCGCCATCGAGATCGTCGACGCCGCGAAGGTCTATGGTTACGGGGCGAGTGCGGCGCGGGCCCTGGGTGGAGTATCACTGGGCATCCGCACGGGCGAGTTCTTCACCCTTCTCGGCCCCTCCGGCTGCGGAAAGACAACGCTTCTTCGGCTTATCGCGGGCTTCGAGATGCCGACCGAGGGAACCATCCACATCGGCGGCAAGGACATGACCGCCGTGCCACCGAACAAGCGGCCGGTGAACACCGTATTCCAGTCCTATGCACTTTTCCCGCATCTTACCGCGCGCGAGAATATCGCCTTCGGTCTTCAGATGCTGGGACGCCCGAGGGACGAGGTGGCGTCGGAGGTCGAGAAAATGATCGCCCTCGTCAAGCTCGAGGAGATGGCCGACCGCCGTCCGGGACAGCTTTCGGGAGGCCAGCAGCAGCGGGTCGCCCTCGCTCGGGCCTTGGCGCCGGCGCCACAGGTCCTTCTCCTTGACGAGCCTCTTTCGGCCCTCGATCTGAAGCTCCGAAAGGAAATGCAGCTCGAGCTGAAGCGGCTCCAGACCGAAACGGGCATAACCTTCGTCTTCGTCACCCACGACCAGGAAGAAGCGCTGACCATGTCCGACCGGATCGGCGTGATGAGCGGGGGCCGGCTGCTTCAGGTCGGAGCGCCTCGCGAGATCTACAACCGCCCCGTCGACCGCTTTGTCGCCGACTTCATCGGCGAGACGAACTTCATCCCGGCAGAGGCCCGCGGCGACCTCGTCAGGGTCGCAGGTGTCGATCTGTCCTTGCCAGGCGCTGGCAACGGACCAGTGACGCTGGCCGCACGGCCCGAACAAGTGCGCATCGGCAGCAACGGCCCCCTTCCGGCGACACTGACGCGCACGGTGTACTTCGGGACCGACACGCATTGTCACATGACGCTGTCGGACGGCACCGAAATCGTCGCACGCCTGCAAAGCCCGCCCTCGGGCGACATCGGTCTGAGAGATGGTCAGGGCGTGAGGATCGACTTCGCGCCCGGCGCGCTCCAGATCCTCGAGGGCGCATGACGGGCGCGGCGTCCTCGACCCGCTCGGGCTGGCTTCTGTCCCTGCCGGCGCTCGTTCTTCTGGCCCTAGGCGCGGCAGGGCCGCTGCTGATCGTCGTCGTCTACTCCTTCCTGGAACCGGGGGAGTACTCGGGCGTCGTCTGGAACTTCACGACCGAGCCCTGGTTCAGGGTGTTTCTCGAGCGGGACATCTTCGACGGGACCGTCAGCCTTGCCGATGCGCATCTGACGATCTTCTGGCGGTCGGTGAAGCTGTCGCTTCTGACGACCCTCATCACCTTCGCCGTGGGCTTTCCCACGGCCTGGTTCATTGCCACGCGTCCGCCTTCCAGCCGCGCGATCTGGCTCTTCCTCATCACCATCCCGTTCTGGACCAATCTGCTGATCCGTACCTTCGCCATCAGCGAGATCATCCGGAACCAGGGTCTTCTGAACACCGCGTTGCTCAAGTTCGGCCTGATCGAGACCCCGATCCAGATCCTCTATACCGACACGGCGGTGCTCATCGGCATGGTCTATGTCTATCTGCCTCTGATGGTCCTGCCGCTCTTCGCCGCCATCGACCGCTTCGACTTCAAGCTCGTCGAGGCGGGCTACGACCTCTATGCCTCGCGCTGGAAGGTGCTGCGCCGGATCGTCCTGCCGATCGTGCGTCCGGGCATCGTGGCGGGGTCGATCCTCGTCTTCGTCCCCTCGCTCGGCGCCTATGTCACGCCGCGCATCCTGGGCGGCGGCAAGAACATGATGGTCGGCAACTTCATCGAGCTTCAGTTCGGGCAGGGCCGTAACTGGCCCCTCGGGGCGGCGCTGTCGATGCTGCTTCTCCTGATCGTGCTGGCAGCGCTTCTGGCCTACGTCCGCGTCACCTCGTCCGAGAGGCCGCAATGAGAGGACGCCGGTTCGACATCACCGCACTCCCGGGATTCTCGGCAATCGCGATCGGCGTCTTCGTCGTGCTCTATGCGCCGATCGTCACGATAGTCGTCTACTCTTTCAACGCTTCGAACTCGGTGGCCGTCTGGGGCGGATTTTCGTTTCGGTGGTACGAGATCGCGTGGGAAAACACTCAGGTTCAGGACGCTACCATCCGCTCGCTGGTCGTTGCCGTCTCGGCCGCGCTGATTTCAACGACGCTCGCCACGATGGCCGCGCTCGGGACGACACGGCGCGGGCGGTTCAAGGGACAGACCTTCATCTACGTGATGATAAACCAGCCCCTGATGGTGCCGGAGATCGTGACGGCCGTGGCACTCCTGATCTTCTTCGCCACCATCAAGGTCGCGACCGGCTACCAGGGCCTGGGCTATCTCATCCTTGCCCACTCCGCCTTCTGCATTCCCTTCGCATATCTGCCGATCCGAGCGCGTCTCGAGGGCATGGACCTCACGCTCGAGATCGCAGCGGCCGACCTCTACGCCACGCCCTGGCAGACGTTCCGCCGGGTGACGCTTCCCCTCATGGCGCCGGGTGTCGCGGCAGGCGCGATGCTGGCCTTCGTCATCTCGCTCGACGACGTGATCATCACCGAGTTTGTCAAATCCGCCGGACAGGATACGCTGCCGACCTACATGCTGGGCCAGCTGCGCCGTGCCGTCACGCCCGAGGTGAACGCGATCTCGACCGCGCTTCTCGTCCTGACGGTGATGCTGCTGACGGCCTTCTTCCTGCTGACCAGAAGACGGGACTGATCCCGCGACCCATCCCAACAAAGGAGTGACCATGACCAGAACCCTGACATCCGCCGCCGCGCTATTCGCGCTGGCCGGAGGCGCCGCCGCAGAGGGCGAACTCAACATCTACAACTGGGGCAACTACACGAGCCCGGACCTCATCAAGAAGTTCGAGGAGGAATTCGACGTCAAGGTGACCGTCACCGACTACGACTCGAACACCACCGCGCTGGCCAAGATCGAGGCGGGCGGGCACGGCTTCGACATCGTGGTGCCGACGCACAGCTATGATACCGCGATCTGGACCGAGCTTCAGAAGTGACGGACCACAGGCGGGGGGCGGCGACGCCCCCCGATCTCACCTCGCTTGCGGCTTTTGACCTTTCGACGCGTCTCCGCCTTCGCGAGGTGTCGGCCCACGACGTGATGACCGCCTACCTCGACCGCATCGAGACGCTGAACCCTTCCATCAACGCCATCGTCTCACTTCGCCCGCGCGACGAGCTTCTGGCGGAAGCGGAGGCGGCCGACCTCGCGCCAGCAAGCGGACCTCTCCACGGGCTGCCCGTGGCGGTGAAGGACCTCGTCGCGACGAGGGGCCTTCGCACGACATGGGGCTCGCCGCTTTACGCCGACCATATTCCCGAAGCCGACGACCGGCTTGCCCGACGACTGCGCCGGGCAGGCGCCATCCTGATCGGCAAGACAAACGTGCCCGAGTTCGGCGCAGGGTCGCACAGCTTCAATCCCGTCTTCGGCGTGACACGAAACCCCTATGATCCCGCGCGGACGGCGGGCGGCTCTTCGGGCGGCGCGGCGGCAGCGCTGGCGATGCGGATGGTCCCGGTCGCGGACGGATCGGACATGATGGGTTCGCTGAGAAACCCCGCCGCCTTCTGCAACATCTATGGCTTCCGTCCAACCTGGGGTCTGATCCCCGACGACGCCGAGGGCGATCTTTATCTCCATCGCCTGGCAACGGACGGTCCGATGGCCCGGTGTCCGAAGGACCTGGCGCTTCTCCTCTCGGCGCTGGCCGGGCCGGACCCGAAGATGCCCTACGAGGTCGCCGTCCCGGACCTCTCGGCGCTCGACATCGAAGCGCTGAAAGGTGCCAGGATCGGCTGGCTGTCCGACTGGGGCGGCGTGCCCTACGAGGATGGCGTCCTCGACATCTGCGAGGCGGCGCTCGCCGAGATGTCGGCCCTGGGCGCGACCGTCGAGACGCTTCCTCCGCCCGTGTCGCGAGACGCAATCTGGGAAAGCTGGACCACGCTTCGCTCCTGGGCCATCGCTGCGGGGAAGGCCGATCTGTGGAACGACGCCGGCAAGCGTCAATTCATCAAGCCGGAGCTTCAATGGGAGATCCAGCGCGGCAACGCGATGTCCGCGCTTCAGGTCGATGGGGCAAGCCGCATCCGTTCGCGCCTCAACCTCGCCTTCGCCGATCTTTTCGGGTCGTACGACGCGCTCGCCATTCCGTCCGCACAGGTTTGGCCCTTCCCGGCGGACTGGCGGTGGCCAGAGAGCGTCGGCGACGTGGCGATGGACAGCTATCATCGGTGGATGGAATGCGTGATCCCGGTAAGCCTGACCGGCCTGCCCGCCGTGTCGGTCCCGGCCGGCTTCGGCGAGAACGGCTTGCCCACGGGCGTCACGCTGTTCGGGCCGCGCAACGCGGACCGCCGCATCCTGTCCCTTGCCGACCACTGGCACCAGGCAACCGATTGGCCGAACCGCAGACCGCCGCCGTAAGGTTAAGACGTCAGGCTCCTTCGAAACCCTCGAGGACATTTACAGCATTGATGCCCACGGCCTCGATGGCATAGCCACCCTCCATGCAGAAGACGGTCGGCAGACCCAGCCCGGCAATCCGCCGGCCTGCGTCCATGAAGTCCGGGCTGTCGAGCTTGAAGAAACTGATGGGATCGTCCTTGAAGGCGTCGACCCCAAGCGACACGACCAGAGCCTCTGCTCCGAAAGCACGGATCCGCGAGATGGCGTCGTCGAGTGCGCCGGACCATTCGCCGTAGCCTGTGCCCGGGGACATGGGGTAGTTCGCCGTCGAGCCCTCACCGTCCCCCTCTCCGGTCTCGTCCGCGAAGCCCAGGAAGTAGGGAAACGCATCCTCCGGCGCTCCGTGAAGCGAGGCGAAGAAGACGTCGCCGCGTCCGTAGAAGATGTCCTGCGTTCCGTTGCCGTGGTGGAAGTCGATGTCGAGGATCGCCACGCGCCCGGCGCCAGAGGCGCGGAATTGCTCGGCGGCGAGAGCGGCGTTGTTGATGAAGCAGTAGCCACCGTACATGTCCGCCGTCGCATGATGACCCGGAGGACGGCAGAGCGCGAACGCGGCCCATGCGCCTGAGATGACATGCGCGGTCGCGGCTTGCGCCGATGCGGCAGAGGACAGCGTCGCCTCCCAGGTCGTTCGGGTGATCGCGGTTTCGGAGGCAAGAGCGTAATAGCCGACCTTGCCGTCGATGTTGCGCGGCGGGCGTCCGGTCTGCATCCGGCGCACAGGTGTCGACGTGGCGATAATTTCGCCCGCGAAACCAGCCGCTTTCCACTCGTCCCACGCGCTCTCCAGGAATGCGAGGTATCCCGGATCGCTCATGTCGCGGATCGGGCCCATGTCCGCCTCACCGGGATCGACAATGTCGGTCAGCCCCCGCTCCTTCAATCTGGCGAGGACATATTCCACGCGGCTTGGCCGTTCATAGGGCGTGACGAGTTCGCCGCCGTGCAGTTCCGCCTGGGGGAAGTGCATCCGGTGCCGTTCCGAGAAGTAGGTGCGCATCTTGGTCCTCTTTACCTGTCGCGGCGGATCGTTCCCAGGTTCGCCGACGCTGATCGGCTGGCTCTCTACTCAATCCGGCTGCCTGATCGTCGGATTGCCGCTCATGATCGCGAAGCCGTTCGGGCCGAGCGCAAGCGCCCCCTTCTCTACGTTCGCATTGTGGCTCAGAACCAACTCGCCGCCTTCGCAAGGAAGCGACCTTGCCTCTGCCGAGAGGTTGAAGATGCAGAGCGTGTTCTCTCCGCGGCGGAAACCCAGCCACGGCTCGGGCAGCACCAGGAAGTCGCTTGCGCCCTTCATCAGGTCGACGCTGTTCTTCCGGAACGCCAACATCCGCTTGTAGAACGCAAGCACCGAGTCTTCGCCGCCATGCGTATCGACGGCGACCGCACGTTGAGGCTCGCGGACCGGAAGCCATGTTCGGTTGGCGTTGGAGAAGCCGGCGTTCGCTGCATCCTTCTCCCACACCATCGGCGTCCGGCAGCCGTCGCGACCCTTCTCTTCGGGCCAGAAGTTGATTCCGGCGGGATCGGTCAGTTCCTCGAAGCTCAGTTCGGTCTCGGTCTGACCCAGTTCTTCGCCCTGATAGATGCAGATTGATCCCTGCATCGATAGAAGAAGGGCCGCCGCCTGCTTAGCCAGGGATTCACGGTCGGCCGCGTGCCGCATCCAGCGAGAGACGTGGCGGTTCACGTCGTGGTTCGAGAAAGCCCAGCAGGGCCATCCTTGGGGCGCGCCCGCGAAAAAGCCCGCAATTCTCGTACGGAAGTGCTCCGCGGAGAAATCGGGACCCAGCATGTCGAACGAATAGGACTGATGCAAACGGGCGCCGGTGGTGTACTGGCCCATCATCTCGATCGCGTGGTGACTTTCGCCCATCTCACCGATCAGCACGCGCGCCTCGTAGCGGTCGGTCAGCGCACGCATCCGTTCCAGAAACGCCAGGTTCTCGGGCTGGTTCTTCGAGAACAGGTGATACTGCATGTTGTAAGGGTTGTTCTCGGGCTTCTCCTTCCTGCGGAAATCGGCCGCGTCGTCCCGCAGAAGCGCGTCGTGGAAGTAATAGTTCACCGTGTCGAGGCGAAAGCCATCGACTCCCCTGTCCAGCCAGAACGCCATGTTGTCGAGGTGGAAGTCCTGCACCTCGGGATTGTGGAAGTTAAAGTCGGGCTGCTCGGGCAGGAAGTTGTGAAGATAATATTGATGGCGGTGCGCGTTCCAGGTCCAGGCACTGCCGCCGAAGGCGGCCAGCCAGTTGTTCGGCGGCGATCCGTCCGGTTTGGGATCGGCCCAGACATACCAGTCGCCCTTGGGTCCGGCCGGGTTTGCGCGGCTTTCGATGAAGGCCGGGTGCAGGTTCGACGAATGCGAGATGACCTGGTCGATGATGATCCGGAGGCCCAAGTCATGCGCGCGCTCGACCATTCCGTCGAAGTCGTCGAGCGTGCCGAACACCGGGTCGATATCGCGGTAATTCGAGACGTCGTAGCCCATGTCCTTCATAGGAGACGTGCAGACGGGTGACAGCCAGACCGCGTCGACCCCGAGGTCAGCGAGGTAGGGAAGCCTTTGCGTGATACCCGGCAAGTCGCCGATACCGTCGCCGTTCGCGTCCTGGAAAGACCGGGGATACACTTGATAGGTCACCGACCCTCGCCACCAGTCTTCGCTCATCCGGTCGTCCTTTCGTACATTTCGATCATCGTCCATCGTCGCGCGCGAACAGAGCCACCGAGTGTCGCGCCAAGTAGACCTCACCTTCGCAAGCCTGAGGCATTGCATCGGGATCCGCCGTATCAAGCACGCGGAACCACCTGCCCTTGGGCAACCAGACCGAAGTCTCGCCCGCCGCGTTGAAGAAGGCAAAAACATCCGTTTCGTGCTTCGGCAAGGCCTTTTCCGACGACTCGCGGATAATCACCCCAACCGAGTGCCAGTCCGCGTTCTGCCAGTCGTCGTCCGTCGGAGTTGCGCCATCGGCGCGGCGCCATTCCAGGTCGGGCGGGTGATCCTCGCCGCGCCGCTGACCGTGCAGGAACCGCCGCTGAGACAGCACCGGATAGGCGCGCCGCAAGGCGATCAGGCGCCGCACAAACCTCAGGAAACCGTCGTCGGCGCCGCTCCAGTCGATCCAGCCCGTCTCGTTGTCCTGGGCATAAGCGTTGTTGTTGCCGGACTGGCTGTTGCCGACCTCGTCGCCGCCGAGGATCATGGGTGTGCCCTGCGACAGGAAAAGCGTCGCCAGCAAGTTGCGCCGTCTCAGGTCGCGCGCTGCGATCACGTCCGCATCGTCGGTCGGACCTTCGATGCCGAAGTTCTCGGACTGGTTCTCGTTGTGACCGTCGCGGTTGTCCTCGCCGTTGGCCTCGTTGCGCTTGTGGCTGTAGCTGACGACATCGGACAGCGTGAAGCCGTCGTGGCAGGCTATGAAGTTGACTGACGAGACCGCCGCGCGTCCACCGTGGTCGAACAGTTCAGCCGACCCCAGAAGGCGCTTCGCGAGATGGGCCGCGCCGTAAGGATCGCCACGCCAGAAGCGCCGCACCTCGTCGCGAAACTTGTCGTTCCATTCCAGGAAGGGATAGGGGAATCGACCCAGGCGATAGCCGTCCGGCCCTACGTCCCAAGGCTCGGCGATCAGTTTGACCCTCGACAGCACGGGGTCCTGCCTCAGTGCGTCGAGAAAGGCAGACTCCGGCTCGAAGCCCTCCGGTCCTCGAGCAAGCGCACTGGCGAGGTCGAAGCGGAAGCCGTCGACGTGCATGACCTCGACCCAGTAGCGCAGCGAATCCATCACCATCCGAAGAACCATCGGATGGTCGAGGTTCAGCGTATTGCCGGTGCCCGTGAAGTTCTCATAGTCGCGCCCAGAGCCGATCAGCTTGTAGTAACTTCGATTGTCAATGCCACGGAAACTGAGCGTTGGGCCAAGCTGGTCCGCCTCGCCCGAGTGGTTGTAGACCACGTCGAGGATGACCTCGATCCCGGCGGCGTGGAAGCGGCGTACCATCGCCTGGAATTCCCACACGGCCTCGTGGCTCATGTAGCGCGGTTCGGGCGCGAAGAAGCCGATGGTCTGGTAGCCCCAATAGTTCCGCAGGCCTCGCACCTCGAGGAAGCGGTCGTTCAGAAAGGACTGGATCGGAAGCAACTGGACCGCGGTGACGCCGAGGCGGGTGAGGTGATCGATCATCGGCTCGGAGCTCATTCCGAGGAACGTGCCGCGCAATGACGGATCGATGCCGGGGTGCGCCATGGTCAGGCCACGCACGTTCGCCTCATAGATCACCGTGCCGCGAAGGTCGTGGCGAGGCGGGCGGTCGTCGCCCCAGTCGAAGCTTGCGTCGGCCACCACGCACTTCGGCATGGCGAAGGCGCTGTCGCGGGTGTCGAACGACAAATCCCCCGCCGCGCCGCCGACGCGGTAGCCCATCAGGGCATCCGACCACTTCAGCCGCCCGACTATCTGGCGCGCGTAAGGATCGAGCAGGAGCTTGTTCGCGTTGAACCGTTGCCCATTCTCGGGATCGTAGGGGCCGTGGACGCGCAACCCGTAGCGAGTACCCGGCGTCAGCCCCTCGACATGACCGTGCCAGATGTCGCCGTCCCGCTCGGGGAGCGCCAACCGGGCGATCTCGCGCCGGCCGTCATCGGTGAAAAGGCAAACCTCGACGCGCGCGGCATGGGCGGAAAAGACGGCGAAGTTGACGCCTGCGCCGTCGAAGGTCGCCCCCAGAGGCCAGGGTTGCCCGCCCGCGACCGAACGATGCGCCAGTCGTGTCGGCGCCCCTTTCGCACGGGTCGGATTCACGTCGAGAGGCTCCTGTATATCTCGGCGTATTGGCGAGCAGGTCCAACCCAGCTCACGTCGCTTCGCATCGCGCGCCGTATCATGGCGTTCCATGTCTTGCGGTCGGCGTAGAGGCGTAGGAGATGACGCAACGCTCCGGCCAGTCCGGTGGCGTCCACCGGATGGAAGGAAACGCCCGTCGCCGCACCTGCGGCCAGCGTGGCGGGCGTGGCGCCGATCACCGTGTCGTTCAGCCCACCCGTTGCCGCGACGAGGGGGAGCGTTCCGTAGCGCAGTCCGTACATCTGCGTCAGGCCACAGGGCTCGAAGCGCGACGGAACGAGGACCGCGTCGCCGCCAGCGAACATCTGGTGCGACAGGCTTTCATCATAGCCGATCCTGACGCCGACCCGCTCGGGCCGCCGCGCCGCGGCCGAGACGACGGCGGCTTCGAGCGCGGGATCTCCTGAGCCCAGAACGACAAGGCCCCCGCCTGCAGCGGCAAAGGCGTCGATGCCTCCCGCGATCAGGTCGATGCCCTTCTGCTCGGTCAGACGGCTCACCACGATGGCCAGAGGGCCTTCGACCGGGCCAAGTCCGAATTCGGTGAGGAGACGCGATCTGTTCGTCGCCTTGCCCTTCATCGAGCGCTCGGAATACGGCACGATGTCCGGGTCCGTCGCCGGCGACCAGATCGTCTCGTCAACGCCGTTCAGGATACCGTCGAGGTCGCCTGCCCTCGCCTGGAGGACACCCTCGAGACCCATTCCGAACTCTGGCCGCATGAGCTCCTCGGCATAGGTCGGCGACACCGTAGTGATGCGATCCGCCGTGACGAGACCGGCCTTGAGCGTCGAGAGGTTGCCCCAGTATTCCAACCCATCCCGGGTGAATTCGGCTGCCGGCAAGCGCAGGGCGGCCAGCTTTGCAGCGGGCGCAACGCCCTGGAACGCGACGTTGTGGATGGTGATGACTGACCGTGGCCCGGTCGCGCCGCCGTAGCGCAGGTAGGCGGGCGCGAGGCCGGTCTGCCAGTCGTGCGCATGAAGGATGTCCGGGGTCCACCCGTCGGATCCCCCGCCCTTTGCGATCTCGGCCGCAGCCCAGGACAGGGCGGCGAAACGCTCGGGGTTATCGGGATGGTCGCGGCCCTTGTCGGAGTAGATGCCCCCCGACCGGTCGTAGAGGTGCGGCGCCGAAAGGAGCAGAACGGTCAACCCCTCGACGGTTCCCTTCAGGACGCGCGCCGGACCGCCGAACAGATCCCCGGACGTCCAGATGACTTTCCGCCCCTTCAGCTTCGTCTCGACACCGGGATAAGCCGGCACCATGACCCGCATGTCCCAGCCTTCCGCCGCGACGGCCTTGGGCAAGGCGCCGACGACATCGGCAAGACCGCCGGTCTTGACCAGCGGGACGCACTCCGAGGCGACCGACAGAACCTTTCCCAAGCCTCTTCCTTCCGTCTGGCGTCAGCCGAGCTTGGCGGCCCGGCGATCCAGCATGTCCTGCGTGATGAGAACGATCCCCGTGTCCGTGCGCCGGAACCACTTGCCATCTTCCTCGGGGTCTTCGCCCACCACGAGGCCCTCCGGGATGACCACCCCCCTATCGATGACGCAATTCCTCAGCTCTGCCTTTCGATTGACGGTGACGTACGGAAGTACCACCGAGCATTCGATGGACGAGAAGGAATGCGACCGGACGCCGGTGAACAGAAGCGAGTTCTTCACCTCGGAGCCCGACACGATGCAATCGCCCGAGACGAGGGACGACACCGCCATGCCGCGTCGCCCGTCTTCGTCGTGGATGAACTTCGCGGGAGGCACCAGTTCGGCGTAGGTCCAGATCGGCCAGGTGGTGTCGTAGATGTCGAGCTTGGGCACGAAATCGGTGAGGTCGATATTGGCTTGCCAGAAGGCATCGATGGTGCCGACGTCGCGCCAGTAGGGCTCTTTCTCGAGGCCGGAGCGGACGCAGCTTTCCGAGAATCGGTGCGCCATGGCCTTGCCGTTCTTCACGATGCCCGGGATCAGGTCGTTGCCGAAGTCGTGGCTGGAATTGGCGTCCTCGGCATCTTCGAGCAGAAGCTCGCGCAGGAACTTCCAGTCGAAGACGTAGATGCCCATGGAAGCGAGGGCGTGGTCCGGATCTCCGGGGATCGCCGGTGGGTCCGCTGGCTTTTCGAGGAAATCCGTGATCCGCCCCGTCTCGTCAATGTGCATGACGCCGAAGGCGACTGCCTCCATTCTCGGGACGGTGAGACAGCCGATGGTGACGTCCGCGCCGCTGTCGACGTGCTGACGCAGCATGATCTCGTAGTCCATCTTGTAGATGTGGTCGCCCGCCAGAACGATGATGTACTCGACATCGTAGCTGTCCACGATATCGACGTTCTGGGTGACCGCGTCCGCCGTGCCCAGGTACCACTTGCTTTCGTTCACACGCTGCGACGCGGGCAGGATGTCGAGGTATTCGTTCCTTTCCGACCGGAAGAAGCCCCAGCCCCTCTGCATGTGGCGGATCAGCGAATGCGCCTTGTACTGGGTTGCGATCGCCATCTTCCGGATGCCCGAGTTCAGAGCGTTCGACAGAGCGAAGTCGATGATCCGCGTCTTGCCGCCGAAATAGACCGCGGGTTTTGCCCTCCTGTCGGTCAGCTCCTTCAGTCGGCTGCCGCGTCCTCCTGCCAGAACGAAGGCCATCGCCTTGGTCGACAGGCGCTGATTGGGTCTAGGCTGCTGCATTTCTTCCTCCCCTCTTCGGCAGGTCAGGCCTGCCGGAAATTAACGATCCGAGCAATGGCGGAACAACCGGGGGCCACTGAACCTCCCCAAGCCGTTCCGCGCCGTCGGTCGTGACCGATCCACCGTTACCCCGATCGCCACCGCAACTCTCGCGTCCGCGCAAATTCTTGTCCCATGAACAGTAGCTTATTGCCGGGTTGGGTCCACATGAAGCTGCAGTAGGCCCTCAGGTTGCGAAAATTACGCGCCTCGTCGGCCAGAATTTTGGTCCGGTGCCCTGCCCATCTGAGCGAGGATTGGAGCGCCACGTCCCGGATCGCGGCGCAGTTCGGCGGGCTTGGACCGGCTGCTGAGAAGCCAAACGTCGTCGGCCTTCGGAACCAGTGCCAGAGCGTTCCTGTCATGCGAACCGAGGATCGGAAAGGATCGCGGTTGCGTGCCCCGGCCCAAGCGGCCTCGTCCGGCCACATGACCTAGGGCCGCGATGGTCGTGACCATCGTCACCCATCTCCCGACTTTCAGAGCGCGGAAGTGGTTTTCCATATTTCCTTCATGTAGCCCCGAACGGCACGATCCGAGGAGAAGAATCCCATCCGTGCGGTATTCAGGGCCGCCATTCGGGCCCAGCCGTCCGGATCGCGATAGGCGTCGTCGACGCGGCGTTGCGCGTCTCGGTAGGCCGCGAAGTCCGAGGCGACCAGGAAGTAGTCGTGGTGCCAGACCCGGTCGACGATGCCGAGATAGCGGTCGGTCTGGTCCGGGCTGAAGCGCCCCTCGGCCAGAAGCTGCAATACGACCTGAAGCGCCTCACAGGCCTCGATGGCGTGACGCGAATGCTCGGGATCATTGCGCCGCTCGACGGCCTCGTGGGCCGTGAGACCGAAGAGGAAGAAATTCTCGGCGCCCACATGGTCGCGGATCTCGACGTTGGCGCCGTCCAGCGTCCCGATGGTCAGCGCGCCGTTCAGCGCGAGCTTCATGTTGCCGGTGCCCGACGCCTCTTTGCCGGCGGTCGAAATCTGCTCGGACAGGTCCGAAGCCGGGATCAGCCTCTCGGCCATCGAGACGTTGTAGTTCGCCGGGTAGACGACCTTCAGCCGGTCGCCGACCGCGGGATCGTTGTTGATGACCTCTGCCACGTCGTTGATGAGGTGGATGATCTCCTTCGCGACGACATAGCCAGGCGCTGCCTTGCCGCCGAAGATCTTCACCCGGGGCACGAAGTCGGCCTGCGGGTTCTCGCGGATCTCGTGCCATTCCGAGATCGTCTGAAGTATGTTGAGAAGTTGCCGCTTGTACTCGTGCAGTCGCTTGATCTGGACGTCGAAAAGCGCACCGGGGTCGACGCGGACGCCCGTCGTCTCGGCGACCCAGTTCGACGTCGCAGCCTTGTTTGCCCTCTTTGCCGCAGCGAAAGCGTCGCGAAACCCCCGGTCCTCCACATGTGGCTCGAGTTCGCGCAAGCGGTCGAGATGATCTTCCCACCCGCTGCCTATAGTGTTCGTCACCAGCGAGGACAGCGCGGGGTTGGCCATCCGAAGCCATCGGCGAGGCGTCACGCCGTTGGTCTGATTGATGATGCGGTCCGGATGGAGCGCATGAAGCTCGGGGAACAGCCGCTCCTTCACCAGGTCGCTGTGCAGAGCCGAGACGCCATTGACCCGGTGCGACATGATGAAGGCCAGTTCGCCCATCCGCACCTCGTGGTGCTTGACGATGCCGACGTAGTGCTTGCGCTTCGGATGCGACGCCAGGTGATCCTCGTCAATCCTTTCGATGATCTGCATGTGGCGCGGGAGGACATTGCCCATCAGCCACGTCGACCAGCGCTCCAGCGCTTCGGGCAGCAGCGTGTGGTTCGTGTAACCCAGGCAGGACCGTGCGATCTCGATCGCCTCCTCGAACGGCAGCCCGTGCGCGTCGGTCAGAAGCCGGATCAATTCGGGTCCCGCCAGCGCGGGATGCGTGTCGTTCATCTGGATCGCGACCTTCGAGGGAAGCGCGCGCAGATCGGAGTGCGTGTCGAGATACCGCCGCAGGATGTCCTGGATCGCCGCCGAGGTCAGAAAGAACTCTTGCTTCAGCCGAAGCTCCTTGCCCTCGTGCGTGGTGTCCTCGGGATAGAGAACCCGGCTGATCGTCCGCGCCAGCGTCTCGGGTTCGGCGGCAGCGGTATATTCGCCTCGATTGAAGCGCTTGAGGTCGAAGTGCTGCGTCGGTTGCGCCGCCCAGAGCCTCAGCGTGTTCGCCCAGCGTCCGGCCCAGCCGACCACGGGCGTATCGAAGGCCGAGGCCCGGACACTTTCACCTGGATGCCAGACCGACCTGCCGCCCTTCACCTCGACTTGGCCCTTGAAGCCGATGTCATAGGCGCACTCGGGCCGCTCAAACTCCCAGGGATGCTTCTGCGACAGCCAGTCCTCGGCGAATTCTACCTGGTGTCCACCATTGAACTCTTGCCGGAACAGCCCGTGTTCGTAGCGGATACCGTAGCCATAAGCGGGACACCCGAGCGTCGCCATGCTTTCCATGTAGCACGCGGCGAGCCGCCCGAGACCGCCGTTGCCGAGCGCCGCGTCGGGTTCCGTCCCTGCGACCGATGCGAAATCCTGCCCGAGGTCGGCGAGCGCCGCGCCCGCGATCTCGCGCAGACCGACATTGATCGATGCGTCCTCGAGGATGCGCCCGATCAGGAACTCCATCGACAGGTAATAGACCCGCTTCCTGTCCTCGGCCCAGGTGCGCCGCGTGGCGCTGAACCAGGGGGCCACGATGCGGTCCCGCAGCGCATGGGACAGCGCCATGCGCCAGTCATGGACCGACGCGTGCGCGGCATCCTTGCCGACGGTGAAGGTCAGATGACGGAGGATCTCCGAGCGGAAGACGTCCTGGGTGACGGGCTGGGGAGCGAGTGCGTTCATGGAGCGCGACCATAAATTGCTCTTGAGCCGGAAAAAAGAGTTGGCGTGGCTCGATGCACCAACGCCCTATCGACGCGGCGTCCGCTTGGGCTTTCGCGCAACGCTTCGCACAGGATCGAGGCAGGAATCGACGTCAGGCCACCGATCTGCGATGCCAGATCGTCGACAATCAGAACCCTTTCGCAGGTCCGTTCGCGGCTCGACGAAAGGGATGGACGATTTGGTCGGACGGTGTCGGACAACCAGGAACACGTCTCCGCAGGAGAGATGATGCGGACCGTGCTGTCGCGCAGAGCTGACGCTATTCGGCACGAGCGGCTAGCGATCTTGGAGTTCGCTTTCGAAGGCTTAATTTCAGATCGCCGCCGCCTGGTCCTGCGCAAGCCCGTCCGTTCCGAAGAGGCGCGCGCCCTCGACGTCGAAGGTCAGCCCGACGACCTCGCCTGCGCGCACCTGGGAGTGGCCGCCGGTCTGAGCCGTGACGGGGGTTCCGTCGCCGAGGACGACATAGACGATGGTCCGGTCGCCCAAGTGCTCGACCACCTTCACCTTGCCCGTCGTCATTCCGCCCTCGCCCACGATGCCCACGTTCTCGGGGCGGACTCCGAGGTCGAGGCGGCCGCGTCCGGCGATGTCCGGCGGCAGCCCGATCGTCGATCCGTCGTCGAGCGTCGCGAGTGCCTGTCCGTCTGAATTGATCACCTCCACCGGCAGGAAGTTCATGGCGGGCGAGCCGATGAACCCCGCGACGAACCGCGAGGCGGGGGCGGTGTAGACCTCCATCGGCGTTCCCACCTGTTCGATCCGGCAGTCGTTTAGCACGACGATGCGGTCGGCCATGGTCATCGCTTCGGTCTGGTCGTGGGTGACGTAAATCATCGTCGTGCCGATGCGGTGGTGGAGTTCGGCGAGTTCCACGCGGGTGCGGACTCGGAGAGCCGCGTCGAGGTTCGAAAGAGGTTCGTCGAAGAGGAAGGCCGCCGGCTCCTTCACGATGGCGCGGCCGATGGCGACGCGCTGGCGCTGGCCACCCGAAAGCTGCGAGGGGCGGCGATCGAGAAGCTGATCCATTTCGAGGATGCGCGCGGCCTCCTCGACGCGTCGCCTGATCTCGTCGGACGCCATACCGATGTTCCTAAGTCCGAAGACCATGTTCTCGCGCACCGTCATGTGCGGGTAGAGCGCGTAGTTCTGGAACACCATCGCCACGTTGCGCTGGCCCGGCGCGACTGTCTGGCACTCGCGCCCTCCGATCAGAAGCCGCCCGCGGTCGATGGTCTCGAGACCCGCGATCATCCGCAGAAGCGTCGACTTGCCCGAACCGGAGGGGCCGAGGAAGACGATGAATTCGCCAGACTGCACCGTGAGGGACAGGTCGTCGATCACCCTCACCTTGCCGAAGCTCTTCGAGACGTGGTCGAGAACGATGTCAGCCATGAGTCACCCCTTGATCCCGGCGGAGAGCGTGATCGCCCGCGTCACCTGGCGCTGGAACAGCAGGTAGGCCAGCGCCACCGGCAGGCCGGCGAGTACGGCGAGCGACAGTTCGCGCGCATAGTAGATGCCGAAGGCGTCGTTCACCTGCGTGATGCCGACCGTGATCGTCATCCACTCGGTCTTGGTGGCGGCGAGGAAGGGCCAGAGAAAAGCGTTCCAGGACCAGATGAAGACCACGATGGAAAGCGCGGTGGTCACGCCCCAGTTCATCGGCACGAACACCTTGAACAGGATGCGCCACTCAGAGGCGTTGTCCATCACCGCCGCCTCGCGAAACTCCTTCGGCACCTGGTCGAAGAACTGCTTGTAGATGATGATGATGACCGGGTGGATGAGCTGCGGCAGGATGATCCCGGCCCAGGTGTTGAGCAGCCCCATGTTCGCGACCAGCACGAAGTGGTTGATGATGAGCACCTGCGTGGGGACCATGAAGCTCGCGAGGATCAGCCAGTAGAGCGGGCGGCGCAGCGGAAACCGCAGTTGGCTGAGGGCATAGCCGCAGAAGATCGACGTCAAGATGGTGAGGACCGTGGTGCCGACAGCGGTCACGATTGAATTCAGATACCAGCGTCCGATCTGCGTCGCGGTCAGCGCGTGGACGTAGTGCTCGAACGTTAGCGTGTCCGGCCAGAGCTCGATGTAGGGCCGAACCACCTCGTCCTCGGGCTTGAGCGACGACACGATGCCCCAATAGAGCGGAAAGGCCCAGATCACCGCGCAGACGACGGTGAGGATCGTGATGGCGCCGCCCGCGAGGTTGGCACGTCTTGCGGTCTGCGGGGTCATTGCTTGCGCTCCGCGAAGCGCATGAGCTGGAAGTTCAGCACGGACACGACGATCACGATGAAGAACAGCACGACCGCGACAGCGGCGGCGCGACCGCCGTGGTTGTTCTGAAACGCGCGCTGGAAGATGTAGTAGACCATCACAAGGTTGTCGTTCGGTCGCCCGCCCTGGCTGAACAGGTAGACCTGGTCGAAGATTTTCATCTGAAGGATGAGCTGGATGGTGAAATTCAGCGCGGTGATCGGCCAGAGAAGCGGCCAGGTCACGCGGCTGAAGGTTTTCCACCGCCCAGCGTTGTCGAGCGCCGCGGCTTCGTAGATCTCCTGCGGGATGGCGCGGAGCCCGGCGAGGAACAACAGGACGTTGAAGCCGCAGGTCCACCAGACCGTGATGAGTGCCACGGCGGGGATGAACCAGGTGGCCGACTTGAAGACCGGGATGCGATCGATGCCAAGGGCGTCGAAGATGTGCATGGCTATCCCGAACTGGAAGTTCAGCGTCCAGTCCCAGATCAGGTAGATGACCGAGACCGGCAGGATGTAGGGCAGGAAGAACAGCGCCAGAACGGCCGTCTGGAGCCGCCCCGACAGGCGGCTGACGGCAAGCGCGATGCCTAGTGCCACGAAGGTTCCGGGGATGACCGAAAGGACGACGAACCAGGCGGTGTTCCAGACCGCGGTGTCGAAGCGGCGGTCGCTGGTGAGTCGGGTGTAATTCTCGAGCCCGACGTAGTCTCCTGCACCGATCAGCGGTGCGTCCGTGAAGGACAGCAGGAACATGTCGATAGTGGGATAGACGAAGACCAACCCGTAGATCGCCGCGAACGGGGCGATGAGCGTGAGGGCGATCAGCCACTCCTTCTTCGCATCGCGGATCATGGGACTGCCTCCGGTCAGGTCTGTCGGGGCGCCCGGGCGGGCGCCCCCTCTTCGCTTATCAGAGGTCGTTCAGCTCGGCCTTGATTTCCTCGACCGCCTCGGCCGGGTCCATCTCGCCGTTCAGCGTCGGCACGAAGTAGGTGGACATGACGTCGTAGATGGGGCCGGCGACTCCAGCAAGCGGCGTCTTCGGATCGAAGATCATGTTCGAGGTCAGGCTCGAGTAGGTCGCGTTCGGCTCCATCTTCGCGTACTCGTCAGACTGCGTGACCGGGCCGTAGGCCGGGATGTGGCCCGCCGTCGCCCAGAACAGCGAGTTCTGCGAGATCCAGCCCATGACCTCGAGCACCGCGGCGCGCTTCTCGGGGCTCATGTCGTTGCCATTCGGGATCGCGAAGGCGTGGCTGTCGGCGTAGGTCGAGGCGTGGTCGAAGATCACCGGAAGCTCGACGGCGCCCCATGAAAAGAGCTTGCCGTCCTTCTCGAGGTCGACCATCGTCGGCACCTCCCAGACGCCGTTGATCATCATGGCCGCCTCGCCCGAGGTGAAGAGCGCGACCGTCGCCGGATAGTCCGTATAGGTCGATTGCAGCCCAGCCTCGGTCCATTCCGCCAGCACGCCAAGCGCGTTCGTCAGCTTCTCGGCATTGTCGCCGGCCAGGAACTCGCCATCGGTCATCAGCTCGCCGTCCTGCTGGCCCACGAGCGAGTAGATCGTTCGGAACATGAAGGTGCCGTCCGCCGTCACCGAGCCGAGCGGGAAGGTGACACCACTGTCCTTGAGCGCCTGCAGCGTCTGGGTGAAACCCTCGCGGCTGTCCATGCCCATGGGCGTGCCGTCGTCGTTCAACCGCCCGGCCGCCGCCAGAAGATCCTTGTTGTAGTAAAGCACGATGGGGTGCGTATCGAGCGGCACGGCGTACTGCTTGCCGTCGACGCTGACCGCGTCCCAGGTCGCTTCGGCATAGTCGCCCTGGCCTAGGCCCATCGTCGCCCAGTCTTCGGGCGTGATCTCGCTCAGAAGGTTCTGGTCCACCGCCAGCGGGATGCGGCTGGCATGGTAGGTCATGATGTCGGGCGCCTCGCCCACGGCGACGGAGGTCTGCACCTTGGTGTAGAAGGGCACGCCCCATTCGAGCGTGGTCGCGTCGACGGCGATCTCGCTTTGGTGCGCGGCATTGAAGTCCTCGATGAGCTGCTTCATCCGCACGCCGTCGCCCCCGCCGAGGAAGTCCCACCAGACGACGGTTTCCTGCGCCGAAAGGCTGGTTGCCGCGAGACCTGCGATGGCTGCGGCGCCAAGTGTCGTTCTCAGTAAGTCGGTCATGTCGTTCCTCCCTGAAATCCGGTTTCTCTCCGGGTAAGACGGCTCGGCCTATAGCTGGACGCGGACCATCGAATAGCTGTACGGCGGCAGGCTTAGCGTCAGCTCGTCGCCGTCGATCTTCGCTCCCTCGCCCTTGCGCGGGGCGACGTTGTCGGGATTGTCCCTCGTGTTCCTGGCTTCCAGATCGTCGTGCTGGATCAAGGTGTGCGCCACGGATTTCGGCGTGCCGAAGCGTTCCAGCGCAAGGCTGACCTCGATCGGCTCTCCTCCGCTGCGGTTGACCGCGAAGAAGGTGACTGTGCCCGCGTCGGCGTCGTGGACGCCCGCGATGTCGAGCCAGCTCACCCCCGCCGCGATATCTGCGTCATAAGTGGGCGACCTGACGTCGAGGCGTAGCGCCGTGCCGCGGCCGTTGAGCGAGGCGAGCTGGAACGGGTGATAGATCGTCTGCCGCCAGGACGCCCCGCCCGGTTCGGTCATGATCGGGGCGATCACGTTCACGAGCTGCGCGATGCAGGCGATGCGGACCCGATCCGAGCGTCGGATGAAGGTATTCAGAATGCAGCCGACCTGGAGAACGTCCTCGAAGTTGTAGATGTCCTCGAGAAGGACAGGCGCATGCGGCCAGTCCCATTCGGCCATGCGCTTCGCGTCCGACTTGCGCTCGTGGTACCAGACGTTCCACTCGTCGAAGCTGATCTTCACGTCCCGCTTCGAGCGCTTCTTGGCCTTCACGTAGTCGATGATGCCCGAGACCGTGCCGATGTAGCGGTCCAGCTTGTGCGACAACGCGAGGTATTCGCGCGGGTTTTTCTGGTAGTTCTCGAAGTACATGTGGAGCGAGATGTAATCGACCTCGTCATAGGTCTCGTTCAGGACCGTCGACTCCCACTGGGGATAGGTCGGCATGTCGGAGTGCGACGACCCGCAGACCACCAGTTCCAGCGACTTGTCGAAGCCGCGGATCGCCTTCCCGGTCTCGTTGGCGAGCCGTCCGTACTCGGTCGCCGTCTTGTGACCGACCTGCCAGGGGCCGTCCATCTCGTTGCCGAGGCACCAGAGCCGGCAGTTCCACGGCTCGGCCTGGCCGTTCTTTTGGCGTAGGTCCGACCAGTAGGTCCCGCCGGGGTGGTTGACATATTCGACGAAGGCGCGCGCCTCGTCGAGCCCGCGAGAGCCGAGGTTAATGGCGAGCATCATCTCGGTGTTCGCCTTCTTCGCCCAGTCCGCGAACTCGTGGATGCCGACCTGGTTCGATTCCGAGGTGCGCCAGGCGAGATCGAGCCGCGTCGGCCGGTCCTCCTTCGGACCGATGCCGTCTTCCCAGTTGTAGGCCGACACGAAGTTGCCGCCCGGGTAGCGGCAGATCGGTGTGTCGAGGGCGCGGACGAGGTCGATCACGTCCTTCCGCATCCCCGCTTCGTCGGCCTCGGGATGGTCCGGTTCGTAGATGCCGGTGTAGACGGCGCGGCCGAGGTGCTCGAGAAATGACCCGTAGAGCCTGGGGTCGATCTCGGAAACGGCGTAATGCGCGTGGGCCGTTACCCTCGCTTCCATGCGGTCCTCCCTTTATATCCATTTTCCCGGTTCATACCGATGTTTCGGATATGCTCGCGCGATTGGAGGATTCGGTCAAGGACGCCCGTCAGATGATCCGCAGAATGATGTCCTGATCGTAGTTGCCGAAGCCGCGCCCGAAGATGTTGATGCCGCCGGGATGGTTCGCATCCTCTCGCACGCCGATCCTGACGCGGATCGAATGGTGCTCTTCAAGTGCCAGATCTCCGAGCCTCACGTTCGAGACTTTCACGCCGTCGACGTAGCTGCCGTCACCGTGGACGCGCCAGGTCTTGAGCATGCCGTACTGTGAGCCCGCGAGCTTCCACCATGGCGGGGTGAAGACGCCCCGCTTGTCGCCGAAGTCGCCCGGAGACGTCCATGTCGCCACATCGACGTCGTTGATCTCGAGAGAGATATCGGACGGCCAGTCGGCGCTCGTCCCCGGCACCTCGGAACTGAGCTCCATCGAGACCTCAATGGCCGAGACGTCCGTGTTTCTCAGGCGTGCGTTGTTCGGGAACTGGTACTCGACATAGCCCCGGCTGAACCACAAAAGGCCCGCCTTCATCCGGTCCGGGTCGGCAAAGGTGTTCGGCACGTCAAGAAGACCAATGATCCCCTCGGTCGAACACAGACCGCAGGGCGCCGACACCGTCCACCGCGTGTAGAGTCCGATCGGCATCGCGACGACGATCTCGTTCTCGCGCGTCTCCTGGCGCAGCTTACCGAGCGAGATCAGCACCTCGCTGCACGTGGCGGTGCAGATCTTCTGGCTGCCCTTGCGCGCCTTCTCGGTCACGGTCGACAGGAGACCTGCCGCCTCGAGCATCTGGACGCTCGACGAGATCGTGGACTGCGGCTGCTTCAGCGCCTCGGCCAGCTGGTTGATGTTCTTCGGACCCTCGAAGTCGAGCAGCCGCAGAATGGCGATGCGGACCGGACTAGCGAGCGCCCTGATGACCTCGAACTGGGTTTCCGGATCAACAAGCAGAGAGGCTTCGGATTTCATCACCTTCCACCCGTTCAATCGTGCGGTAGGCGGTTCGTACCCGATTTCCCGGTTCGGTTCCAGTCGAACGGTCAGGGCACGCCAGATCAGAGCTGAACGTCGATCTTCAAGAGTCGAACGTGCATCGCGACGGGGAGGTCTGGGCACCGGAGCTCAGGGCGCGCGAAGGAACCAGCCTCTCCTCGCCGACCCCTTCGAGTCCACGACGACCCACTTGATTCTGTAGCGACTGAAATTGAACGACCAAGATGCACCGCCGCCGATCCGGCGGCGGTGCCATTGCGATTACTTCTTGCCGGAACCCTTTTTGCCGGAGCCCGACTTCTTGTCGTCTTTGTCGTCCTTGCTGTTGGCCATCGTCTGTCTCCTACACCGCGCTGTTGCGGCTGATATTAAACCGATTGCCTGGGCGGCCGGTTCCCGTCGTCCAGCGGGACCGTCAGATCTGCCCAATGCCGTCGGCGGAACGATACGACGAAGCGACGCGTTCGCTGATCATCTGCTCGCGGTCGAAAAAGGAAACTCTCTGATGTGCCAATGCCGGATGACTCGTCGCGCGCTGCTTGGCCTTTCCGGGGCAGCGGCACTGCCGATGCTGGCCGGGTGCGATGACGTCAACCTGGTGTCCGACGAGACGGTCGAGACGATGGGACTCGAGGCCTGGGCGGACATCCGGCAATCGTCGCCCGTCGCCGCAGACTCTGAGATGCAGGCAGCGCTCAGCCAGGTGTCGACGCGACTTCTTCGGGCCGCGAACGAAGTGCCGGACGCGTGGGAGGTCCTGGTCTTCCGCGGACCCGAGATCAACGCCTTCGCGCTCCCGGGACGCAAGATCGGCGTCTACGAAGGCATGTTCGACGTGGTGGCGAATGAGGATCAGCTTGCCGCCATCGTCGGACACGAGATTGGACACCTTCAGGCGGAGCACAGCCAGGAACGCATGAATGCACAGGTCGCCAAGGGCTGGGGAATGCGAGCGCTGTCACTTGTCCTGCAGCTGGGCGAAGTTGAGTACGCTGCCGAAATTGCCGCCGCGCTCGGGATCGGGGTGGAATATGGACTTGTCCTGCCGTACTCGCGGCGGCAAGAGCTCGAGGCCGATCGACTGGGCCTGCTCACGATGGCCGACGCGGGATTCCGCCCTGAGCAGGCCGTAACGCTCTGGCAGCGGATGGACGCAGCAATTTCCGAGCGTGCGCCAGAATTTCTTGCGACGCATCCAGCGCCGCAGTCGCGGATCGCCGAGATCAAGGCGATGCTCGCGGAACTGCAATGAGTCGGAGGACCAGATCCCTGCTGCCAGCGCGTCGTTCGCCGCCGAGCGGACTTGGACAGCGGCGGACGTTTGCTGGCCCGCTTGAATGCGGAATGCAGATGCCCATCTTCCTTTGAGGCTGCGGGTCGACTCGCAATGCGGCATCACGCAGAGGATTTCGCGACATGAGCTTGTTCCCTACCGGCTTGCCCCGACTATTCACCGGCACGTCCGTCGCGGCTTTTTCTGCGGCGAGCAGCATGCCAGGCCAATCGCGGCTTGGCATCTGGCTTGTCCAAGTTGACCCGAGGTGACCAATACGACCGAGGCATTGGCCAGGCCGTTGCAGGCTGCGCCGCGTCGGCTGTCGACCGTCCTGCTCGCTCTCGACGAGCAATCGAGCGATGCAATCTCGTTGGGGGAGCTTGTGAGCGCGCTGCACGATCGCAGTTTCGCGCCACTGATGGTGATCTTCGCCGCACCGAACGTCCTGCTGTTCATCCCCGGATCGTCTTTCATCACGGGGCTTCCGCTGATCGTGATAGCCTGGCAGCTCGTCTGTGGACGGCCATCCGTCTGGCTGCCCGGTTTCCTGTCGGCGCGCAGCATAGATCATGCGAGGTTCTCGCGGATCGTCAGCGCGGTCCATCCTTGGGTCCTGCGCGTCGAGCGGCTGGCTCGTCCGCGCTATTGGCCCGCCTCATACCTGGTGGCGGAGGGTGCAGCGGGCTGCGCTGCTTTGGTCATGGCGACCTTCATGTTTCTGCCGATCCCTTTCGCCAACACCCTGCCCGCCATTTCGGTCATCATGCTGGCGATGGGTCTGGGCGAACGCGACGGGCTTTGGCTAACAGGCGGCCTGTTGCTCGCGCTGATCTCCACCGTCCTGGTGATCGCGCTTCTCGGCGCCGGGGCGGCTGGCGTACTGACACTCGTTACCTGAACCCGACAGTTGCCTCAGGGGGCAGAAAACCTGCGGATCGCTCTCACGACGTTGAACATAGCTAGGGAAAGCCTTTTTAAGACGTGGCTTAGCTGCCCCTAGGTTTTTTCGAGACGAGGTGTTTTCCTATCTGGACGAGATCATCAACCACATCCCGGCGGGAGCGGGACGCATGACAAGCGCCCATTCGCCTCGCATACTTCCGGGATGCCATCGACGCAGAAGTCGGGTGGGTCTTCGCCCTTTCATGCCGCTGTTCTGGCTCGAGATCTGATCACCTCACAGCTTTTCGCATCAGCTGTCCCCAGCCGGAGCCGCGATCCTGGCAAACCGTTGACGGTATCGTGCCGGTGTGACGCCGACCATCCGCTTGAAGAGACGCCGGAACGAATTCGGATCCTCGTAGCCGACGTCAAATGCGATGGCATCTACCGCCGACTTCTCCGTTTCCAGGAGCTGCTTGGCCTCTTCGATCCGGAGCGTCTGCACGTAGTCGATCGGAGCGTATCCGGTCGCCGCACGGAAGCGGCGCGCGAACGTTCGGGGTGACAGCCCGGAACGGCGCGCCATGACTGCTACAGGATTTTCCGTGCGGTAGTTGTCGGCGATCCAGCTCTGAACCTCTGCGACCACCGCATCGTCGTGGCGCTGCGGCCTCCGCGCCCCGGCGAACGGGAGCTGTCCCTCGCTGTGGTCGCCGAGGAGAAAGATCTTGGCCGCACGAACCGCCTCGGTTCCGCTGGAAAAGCGGGCGACGAGGTGAAGGGCCAGGTCGGCCCAGGCCGAGGCACCTCCGCTTGTCACGATCCGCCCGCCCTCGCCCGAAGGCGTCAGGATGCGCTGGGGCGCCAGCTCCACCGAGGGATAGTAGCGCTTCATCAACTCCACGATTGCCCAGTGCGTGGTCACGGTATGGCCGTCGAGCAGACCGGCCTCGGCGAGCATCACCGTCCCGGTGCAGACCGAGCAGATCATCGCGCCAGCGGCATAGCGCTCCCGCAGCCAAGCCGCCTCGGCCGGCCATTGCCCGCGAGGATCCCAGTCCGGCGGGAAGGCGAGATCGGAGACAATCACCACATCGGGGTTGCCAAGACCTTCATGCGGCGTGATCGACACGCCGAACCGGCTTGGCGGTGGCGTGCCATCCTTAGCGACGATGCGCGCGCGGATACGACCGCCGGTCGGCTTCTCGCCAGTCAGGATCTCCCAGTCCCGTCCAACCGACTGGAACACCTCGTAGAGCCCGTAGATCGAGGCGGGCGTGCTCTCGGGCAACACCAGCAAGGCGAAGTTGGGTTCATGACTTTCTTCGGTCGGCGCCGACATATGGCCAATTTGACCCGCTTTGGACCGGAATGCCCGTTAATAGCACGAAGACTTCGACCTATTCCAGCGCATCGACACACCAGTTGGAGTAAGAAATGACACAGCATATTGATGCGGCAGCATTCGACACCGGCAAGGCAGATGCGTTCCTGGATCGGGTGGCCGGCCTTGTCAACGACGGCGCCATTGCCGTCATGGTCGGTCTCGGGCATCGCACCGGTCTCTTCGATACGTTGGCCGGGATGCCGCTGGCGACCAGCACCGAACTCGCCGAAGAGGCCGCGCTTGCCGAACGCTACGTGCGCGAGTGGCTGGCGGTCATGGTTACCGCCCGGATCGTCGCTTTTGACCCGACGCGCGGCACCTACAGCCTGCCGGCGGAGCATGCTGCGAGCCTCACCCGCGGTGCGTCGCTCGGCAACCTGGCGGTCTACGCACAACACGTGGGCCTGCTCGGCCAAGTCCAGGAGCGTCTCCTCACGTGTTTCGAGACCGGCGAGGGCATGAGCTATGACGACTATCCATGTTTCCATCACCTTATGGCCGAAGACAGTGCGATGACCGTCACAGCGGGGCTGTTCGATCATATCCTGCCGCTGGTCCCGGGCATCGACCTCCGGCTCGAAGGCGGTATCGACGTGCTGGATGCGGGCTGCGGCCAAGGCCACGCCCTGATCGCGCTGGCTGCCCGCTATCCGCGAAGCCGGTTCGTCGGATATGATCTTAGCGGCGAAGCAATCAGTCACGCGGCGGAAGTCGCGCGGCGCGCCGGGCTGGAGAACCTGACCTTCGAAACCCGTGACCTGACGGGTTACGACGAGCGGGAGCGGTTCGATTTCATCGCCTCGTTCGACGCGGTCCATGACCAGAAGGACCCAGCGGGTCTGATCAGGGGCCTCAAGGGAGCGCTGAAGCCTGGCGGCGTTTACCTGATGCAGGACATCGGGGGGTCGGCGCGGCTCGAGAACAATCTCGACTTCCCCATGGCGTCGTTCCTCTACGCGATCTCCTGCGCGCATTGCACGCCGGTGTCACTCGGACAAGGCGGCGAAGGACTTGGTACGATGTGGGGCTGGGAGACGGCGGAAAGGATGCTTCGCGACGCCGGCTTCACCGATGTCAGCCGGCGCGTCTTGCCCCACGACCCGATGAATGTGTGGTTCGTCGCCTCCGAGTGACGGTCTTTCGCCACCTCTGCGGCGCGCCCAGCATCAAATTCCGAAGGCTCCCCCAAAAGACTCTCAACAAGGACGGCTCCGTCCGTCCTGCATGATCAAAGGAAAACACCGATGAAACGCTCGACTATCACTGCAACGTCCGCCGCTCTCGCCGGCTGTCTCACCTTCGCGGCTGTAGCCGCGAGAGCCGAACAGACCGCACTTGTTCTCTTCGAGACGAAGGGCGCACAGGCACTCCGGCAGGAGGGCATGGCCTTCCTTGAGATCGACCCCGAGGCGCCGGATTACGGCAAGATCCTCGCAAGGATCGATCTCCCCCCCGACATGATCGGGCACCACATCTTCTACAATCCCGCGCGAGATCGCGCGTACGTCACATCCCTCGGGCGCTCCGAACTTTGGGTCTTCGACGTCAGCGAGTTCCCGTACCGGCCGAACGTGGTGCCCGTCCCCGACTGCGTCGTCGGCGAAGACGTCACCTTTTCCGAAGCTCTGGATCGCTGGTATCTCAGTTGCATGGGCAGCTCTGTCGTCATCGTCGGCGACGCCCTGACCGACGAACCTCTGCGCACGATCACGCTCCCCCAACCCTGGCCGCATGGCATCACGGTTCACGACGGGATCGACCGCATTCTACTGACCAGCACGTCGAACCCGGCTGACTTTTCGCAGGCAGGGGAGACAATCACCGTTCTTCGCGCCAGTACCGAAGAGGTGCTTTCGACACACAAGGTGTCGGACAAGCCGTCGCCTTCAGGCGCGGAACCCGTCGAAATCTTCTTCGTTCCGGGCGTCGAGCCGCCGCTCGCCTATATAACCAACGTGACCGAGGGGACGCTCTGGACGGCCGAGTGGCAACCCGAGGCCGACGAGTTCGCGTTCCGCCAGGCGTTTGACTTCAGTTCGCTGGAGCAGGGCATGCCCCTCGAGGTCTACTTCGACGCGGCAGGTGACCGTGCCTACATCACCACGGCGCTCCCGGGGCATCTCGACGCATTCGACATCACCGATCCACAGTCGCCCCAGCATCTTTGGGCAGCCGAGGCTTCGCCGGGGGCGCACCACCTTGTGTTCTCGCCCGACGAACGCCGCGCCTATGTCCAGAATGGCCTCGCCAATATCGACGGCGTCAACGATGGCTCGATCTCCGTCATCGATCTGGAGACCGGGGGGAAAATTGACAGCATCGACACATTCAAGGATGCAGGTTTCACGATGAACATGATCGCATTGACGCCCGAGGCGCAGGACAACCACACGCATTGAGCCGACTTGGGAATGCGGTTCCTGACGTCCCGTCGCGAAGGTCAGGCCCATGCTGAATGCTGGCTGAGACTTGTCAGACATGTAGACGCAACGAACTCCAGTCTCTGACGGCCCGGTCCGAAAGGATCGGGCCGTCCTATGTCTCAGCGTGGGAACACCGATCTGACGCACCCGGGCAAGCGTGCTTCGTTGCAATCAAAGTCTGTCTTGCCCACAGTGCCTCCTTCCTTCGGTTCGCACGATCCGCCCGGCTGTACTCCTGCCGCCTACGAGAGCCACTTCAATTCACTGGGTGAGCGGATCGTCTGACGGGTCGATGTACCCGATATCGAACGGACCCGGACCGTGAATCTGCACGACAGTCTCGGAAGCAGTCCAGGCGAAGTGAGGGTGTCCCGCGGGCATCTCGATGAACCCGCCGGCAAGCAACGCGACAGATGCGCCACGGTCCAGCTTCTCCCCGTGGCCGACGTTGAACTCGCCCGAGATCACCGTGATGAGCTCGTCGCCACTGTGGGTGTGGGCTGGCACCTCGTAACCCCGAGGCAGTTTCAAGCGCAGGACGAACGGACCCTCTGCTGAGGGATTGCCGGACAGAACGGCAATCTGCGCCCCCTCCGGAAGAACGGGCGGCGCAGGAGCCCATGTCATTGTGTCGGGCAGTGCGGGGGCCGGTGGTTCGTGTGCCTGCGCCAAACTGGTGGACGTGAAGGCAAGGACGGCGAGCGCCGTGACGAGAGTAAGTCTTTGCATGATGGTTTTCCTAATGCATGAGGATCGGAAGTCGATCCCATCGCTCCCAAACACCATGAGCCCCGCTGCCCTCCAGTTCAGCGGTTGAATCGAGTGGATCTTCCGGTCGGCTGCATGCTCCAACATCGGCTTGGCGCAAGCCGACACTTTCATCACGGTCCGCAAGTCAAGCAACTGAAGTGCAATCGGATTCAACAGGGCGCCACGAGTTCATCGAGTGTATCGCCGTTGCTCTACAGGTTGCTCTACACCCTGAAAGGAGCCCTGGCAGGACCGAACCGATACAATAGGAGAACCACGGTCGATCAGCGCGAATCCCCCCGAGATTCCTGTCGCATTTTCAGCTCCCTTGTTCCACGACCTCAGGAAGATCCTTCGCATATGTCGATGTCACCTCTGGTGCACGAGCAGCGGTCGTCCGCTCTGATACTTCCGCTGAACTTGAGAGATTTATCGATCCAGCCGATCCGCGTTGCAGAGCGACGCACAGACAAGTGCCCGCATTGCAACGAGGATGACCCCTATGCCGGAGACTGGAATACTTACCCTTTCGAGGGCCGTCTCTGACCCGGAGAACTCCTTCCGCCGCAACCACAACGTCGCCCCGGCAATGCCTGCTCGACGGGCCGGCTGACTGCGCTCGGAGGTGTTCTCATGGCCAGGTTTTACCGCCCAGGCGTTGGTTTCAGCCCGCCCGAAATTCCACCTGCGCTTCGGGTGCAGGTGCTGCGGGCGACGGTCGAGGGCCGCCTGCTGATTGCCGCGGCTTCGCCAGTGGCCGTGCTTGGCCTTCTCAACATGGCGCTAGGCCTGACAGACATGGTCATGGTGGGGCGCTTCGACCCGCAGGGCCTCGCCGCGATCTTGGCGGTGGGAGATCTGCAGTCGATCGTCTTCAACTTCAGCGCGGGATTTGCCGGTCTGGTCGCGCCACATGTCGCCGCCGCTATCGGTGCTCGCGTCGCCTGGCAGGTCTGCACCATCGTGCAGCGGGTGGCCGTTCTTGTCGCAACGCTGGCTCTCCTTTGCGTCGCCCTGATCTGGAACTCGGCAGCAATCCTCGAGGCTGCGGGCGTCCACTTCGACCAACCGCAAGTCACCCGCGACTATGCCAGGTACATGGCGGGGGCCTACGCCTTCATGGTGCTCTTCGCCTTCGGTCGCCACGCGCTCACTGCGCTGGGCCGGTCACGTTTTGCGATCTGTGTGATCTTGCTTGCCCTGCCGCTGAACGCGACCGCGAACCAGGTCTTCATGGAAGGTGCATTCGGTTGGCCGGGGCTAGGCGCCGCCGGCGCAGGCCTCGCCTCGTTTGTCGTCGCTGCCGGAATGGGCGGATCGGTTATGGTCTATCTGTTCATGTCTCCGTCCTTCGGCCGTTATCGTACACCCGTAATGCCTCCGATCTTCGTCTTGCCCGAAATCCTCACGCTTCTCAGGCCTGCGCTTCTCATGGGGCTGGCAGCAGTCGCCGAAACCGGTCCTTTCCTTTGCGCCACGCTCTTGATCGGCGCCGTCGCGGCAGAGGATCTGATGGCCCACGGGCTCGCCTTCAGGGCGATGGCCGTCTGCTACCTGCTGCTTGCGGGTCTCGGTCAGGCGGTCACGTTGCGCATTGCATATCTTCGCGGTCGCTCAACGTCCCGACGAGAAGCGCATGCACTTTCTACTGCGAGACTCTTCGGTGCTGCACTCATGGCGGGGATACTCGTGCTGTTCTGCCTGAACCCAGAGATCGTCGCGTGGGCGGCAGCACGGAGTATCGGTAGCACCGACCCAAAGCTCATCGCCGATACGTCAGCGCTGCTGCCGCTGACTGGGTTCGCACTCACGGCGGCCGTTCCCGCTCACCTCGGTTGCGCTGTGCTGCGCGCGCGCGGCGAGGCGCTCAGCGCGCTCGTGGCTTTCGCCGTCGGTCATAGCTGCGTTGGCCTGGTGGCGATGGCTGCCTTCGGAGCAGCGGGCTTCGGCGCTGACGGAATCTGGAGTGGTCTCTTCCTCGGAGTTGGGTCCGGGTCGGCCGTTGCAATCTTGCGTCTGCAGTACGAGCGCTCCGTTTCCATTGGCCTTGCCACGGTGTAGGCCGCACTATCCAATCGTAGGGAGAGTCTGCAGATGCCCGCCAGAGAGACCATTGGATACGGACAGTTTTGCCCGATCGCCATGGCGTCTGAATTGTTGTGTCGCCGCTGGACCACCTTGATTCTTCGCGAAATGCTCTGCGGCAGCACCCAGTTCAACGACTTGCGTCGCGGCTTGCCGCGGATGTCGCCCGCACTGTTGTCGATGCGTCTTCGCGAGCTTGCCGAGGCCGGGCTGATCGAAAGACGCGGGCGCAAGGGAGCGACCTCCTACCACCTGACCCCAGCGGGCGAAGCTCTGAGGCCGGTGATCGTGGGCATGGGCGAATGGGCGCATCGCTGGATCGAAAGCTCTGCCTCGCTCGCCAACCTGGACCCATCGCTCCTGATGTGGGACATCCGCCGCAACCTGCAGCCCGAGCCCATGCCGGTCAGACGAGCGGTCGTCCAATTCCTTTACAAGAACCTGCCGGCCGGAAAAGACAAGTGGTGGCTGATCGTGGACGAGGGCAACGTCGACCTCTGCTACTCCGACCCGGGTTTCGACGTTGATCTTTACGTCGCCACCGATTTGCGGACGATGACCGCCATCTGGATGGGTTTCGCCGCGATCAAGGCGGAAGTAGAGGCCAGGCGAGTTTTTCTTGAAGGCGATGAACGTCTCGCCGCGACGGTCAGCAAGTGGCTCGGATACAGCCCGTTCGCCGTCAAAACAGCGAGTTAAGCCTGTTGGCCTTTCCTGCTCTCTCAAGTGGAGATAGACTACGTGATCTCTGAACGGGTCGAGCAAGCACGTCGACCGTTATCGGCTATGTGGAGCCATTCAGCGAGCGAGCAAGCTAAACCGTCCCTGTTTGGTGCCCACATACTGCACTAGGCCTTCTCGGGCTGATTGCAGGGACCGCGTCCGGATCTCGAAGACTCCGCTCAAGCCCTCGTATTTGCCTGAGCCACCCAACCACCTGCCAGTGCCGACATGTTGGGCGTCCAGCGGCTGCTCGTCGAACACGGCACTTTCGTAAATCTGGTCGCCATCGGCGTCGGTGTAAGTGCAGCTGACTTCCTGCTCGAAGGTCTTCCGGTTCTCGTCGACCGACCATGTGCCCAGGCAACGGCCCGTCTGATTGTGAAGGAAATCGGCATTGTCTGCGCTCATTGCAGTCAAGATCGAATTCGTCAGCCCAACAAAGCGACCGGGCCCAATCTGCAATGCTTCGACTTCGTTGTCGGCGTACCCAACAAAGTTCGCGGCAAATGGACCTTCGCCAGAGACGGATTGGGCCTGCGCCGATTGCAGAAACCCGAGTGTAATGACGACCCAAAGCGCGGTCGCAGAGACCGGATGAAAGAAACGCCTAGCACCCCACGGGATAGAGCATTGTGAGGACAGTACTGCCATCGGGAATCCGGTGCATTTCGGTCTGATCAGTATCATTGGAGATTCCTTGGTAGGCATTGATCGGTCTGACGGTGGTTTCTGCGCGCGGAGGACCCTGCGTCGGTGCAGCGCTGGCAGGAGTCACCCAAAGAGAGATGTCGCGCGGTGCGATGTCCGGCCGAGAGTCCTGGCGCCCGGATCCCAATACCTGCGACAGCAAGACCGCAGCCGATAGCCCCGCGACAAAAGCTCCCCACGCGCGAATGCGGACGGGTTCTGCTGGTTTGATCGAAGGAGCTCCGCGATGACGAAGACGTGGCCGGGGTCGCGTTTTCAGTGCCTCGCTCACCTCGGGGGCCGGTGCCACGCCAAGCTCCTTACGGAACAGATCGTGACACGCGAGGTGGGCTTTCAGTGCCGCTTGGCGTCGACCATGACGAACGCAAAGTGCAATCAGGGTAGCATGAGCTTCGTCCTGAAACGGTTCAAGCTCAAGCCAGCGCCGGGCGGCGGCTATGGCGGCGTCGCCTTCATTGCGTTCCGAGAGCACCTCGGCGGCCTTGGCGTGCAGGTCCGCACACAGACGGTCGCACTCGGTTTGGCGCGCTCGAAGCCACGTGTCGAAACCGAAGCTCCCGAGGTCCAAGTCAGCGCAGAAGCGGCCTCGCACCTCCATGGAATGCCTGACGATGGCATCGGACTGGCAAGTCGTCACTGCGGCCTGTGCTTCGATGAAATCCACGGACACCAGATCCGGGTTTATCCACACCTCACTTGCATCAGCCACGAGCACCTCGGCTGCGCTCCCGAGATGCGACCGCAGCCTGACCAGACATTGCCGCAACGAATGACGCGCATCGGATGTGCTTGACGCATCGCCCCACACTAGTTCGGCCAGTGCAGTGCGGCCCATACGCAGATCGCGCGAGGATGCCAGGCACGCCAGCATAGCCGTTGCTTTGGGGCCCGGTGTTGCCAGCAGCTTGCCGCAAGCATCCGTCAGGCGCAGATCGCCCAGAAAGGATAGGTGCAGGTTCGACATCTCGGACCGCCTCCAGGCTCACACCTAACATGGGCTCCTCAAAAAATCCTGCCAAAAGGCAAGATTTCCAGCCACCCACTGTCGCGTGACGGTCTGCGTGACGCTGTCGTGACGCGGTCCGCTGCAGAGGTGTTCTTCCAACAACGGCCCGAGCCGAATCAGAACAAGGAGAATGCCAGGTGAAAAATGTCCCCCGCACGCCGCTGGCTGCAATCTCGGCAGGCTTGCGTGACAACCGCCCGACAAGCAGCCGACACCGGTGCGTGCGCCAGCCGGCTTCGAACTGTGTGGCTCGTGTCAGCGGTTGCGATATCGGAATCCGTCATGATTGAATTCGTGTTGATCGCTTGTCTGGGCGGAGACATGGACACCTGCAGAACAGAAACTCGGCTCCTTACGGACATCACGCTGGTCCAGTGCATGATGGGCACCCAGTTTCTTGTTGCTGACTGGGCAGACGAGCATCCAGGCTGGTTCGTTCAGAAGCATTTCTGCCGCCAGTTCGATCCGACACGTACGAATGCCTGAACGCAAAGGATAACAGAAGGTCTGCTGGACAGCCCTATGGAAGCGCGCCGGGTCTTATGCCAGGTCAAAAACGCCGACAACAGATCGGACCCAACCGGGCGGCCGCGCAACTCGGGCTTTGTCATGCGACCATGAGATCGCCGGTCCCGATCGCGGGCACCGAGTTGGAGCTACGCCGGTCTTGCCAGCACCCTGCCCTGTCTTACGCCGATTTTATCGGACAGACCCGAGATAAGCTATTACCGCTGGTTATGCAGGAACGATGGATGCTCGGCCGTTCGGTCGCAGGAGGATCATTGAAGGTGGTCACACTTTGGCGAACCAGGCTCCGCCAGGACAGTGACGCAGACCCTTTTTCCCGAGCGGGGCTGGGCCCTCTCTGGGAGGCCACGCGCGATCTCCACGACGCAGCAGAAAGACACCCCGTAGCGAAACGAATGTCGTCAGGCACAACGAAACCAAAAGAGTGGGCCGACTGGCTGCATGCCCATTGGACGATCCAAAAGGTGCTTGATCCGCACCTGCCGTTTTGCGTTCGACGCTCGAATGCGCTGGCTCTTGACCTGTCCGCTCTATTGCCGGTGCGGGCGACGCCAAGTCCCTCGGCGGTAGATTTTGCCGCCGGGTTGACCAGCATCAAGGACATCTTAGGCGCAGCTTACCTGACGATCGGGGCCCATCGCCGAGGCGGCCGGGTGATCGAGAAGGCGATGCTGGCCGCTGGAAATCTCTTGCCTTCCAGGCACATAGTCTTTGACGATCCCAAGTCGGCAGAGCTGTTCGTGAAGCATCTGCGCGACGTGCCTGAAATCGCCAGCGGTGCACGCAAGGCCTTTTCCACCCTGATTGCCGTCATGGATGAGATCGAGGACCGCCGGTGAAAGATCGGCCCTTCGCGCTGCAGTGGTTCTGGAAAATTGTCCGGGAGGTCGCTATTGAGCGCACTATGGACGCTGTCACCCCAAAGACCCTTCACGGTATGATATGCTTCACGGGAAGAGCGATACGGGGAGGGTGGAGCGTCGATGGTGCTGAGCAGAGGTCGTTGTCAGACTCGCGCGCAGGCAAATGGCGTTGGACTTGGCGTGACTCCAGAGGCACGGGCTGGACGTTGACCGTCAACTGCCTCGAGAGCCTGATCACCCGCGGCGCAACATTCAACGGCTGCAGGTTGGATGCACGCAAGATGTCTCGACCGTTCGCCGGTTGGATGGCCCGTCTGGACCAGGCGAAATGTGCCGCATGTCCTGACCCGTTCTGACCGTGGACACCGTAAACCTCGATACATGCGACCGCGAACCGATCCACCTCATTGGAAAGGTACAGCCGCATGGCGCACTGATTGCCCTGAATGCCTCGAGTTTCGTGGCCGAGTACGCGAGCGTGAACACGGGAGAATTCGTCGGCTCGCCCCCCGAGGCGATCCTGGGCAAGAACATCGCGCAACTGATCGGGGAAGAGAACACTTCCCAGCTTCCGGATTTCCCGCTTGAACCGTCGATGCCGGACTTGCTGAAGCCGTGGTTCTTCAGCTTTGACGGTCGCGACGGCACGCCGATAAAAGTCGAATGCCTGCCGCACAGGAACAGGGACCACATCATCTTGGAGTTCCTTGAACCGGAGCCCGGTCCGGCCCCGGTCTGGGAAGACGAATACCTGCGGCGGGGCTTCATCTCGGAGCTCATCAAGCCCGACGCTCTGCACGAGCTTGCAGACGCGAGTGCGCGGATCATTCGGGATGTGACCGGGTTCGACCGGGTCATGATCTACCGGTTCGCGGAAGACAAGCATGGCGAGGTGATCGCGGAAAGCACCAGCCGGGTGCTGTCAGACTAATGCGAACCAGTCTCCGCAGGGCCGGTGACGCAGATCCTTACTCGGCATAGAGACCGCGCCATTCGGCTAGAGCGGCGGTGCGGTTCAACTTGAAAAGGCTTCGGCTTGAGAGGCTGCGTTCCTGGTTGAAGTGGTTCGAGACGGAGGCGTGGACGGAGGCAAACTTCTGCAGACATCGCATCTGACGAAAGCGCTGCATTGCCCGCTCCCGCCGTCGGAACGGGAGGTGAGAATTCTCCGCCCGGTTGTTCACCCATCGACCCATTTCGCGATCGTCGCCTCGCCCCATCTCCTTGAGGGCTGCGCCATAGGTGCGGAGGCGATCCGTCACCACCTCCTCAGGCCGGCCGTGACGCCTCATCGCTTTCCTGAGGAACTTCAGCGCTGCGGTCTTGTCCCGGGTCGTCGTGACGAAGCTTTCCAGAACCTCACCCTCATGATCGACGGCCCTCCAGAGATAATGCTGCCTGCCGTTGATCTTCACGAACATCTCGTCCAGGTGCCACCGCCACCGGCTCGAGCGCATGTCCTGGACCCGGCGCTTCCGGATCTCGGAGGCGAACATCGGACCGAGCCGGTTCCACCAGTACCGGACCGTCTCGTGGCTGACGTCGATGCCACGTTCGTGCAGCAGGTCCTCGACGTTGCGCAATGAGAGTGGGAAGCGGACGTAGAGCATCACGGCCAGGCGGATGATCTCGGGGCTCGTCTTGAAGTACTTGAAGGGGCTGCGTTTCGTCATCGGGCGAGGGTAGGGCGGGCACACTCCTGTCTCAAGGCAAGTTCTTCTGACACTGCCCTTTCGTCAGATGCGATGTCTGCAGAAGTTTGCCTCTGTCCACGCTTCTGTCTCGAACCACTTCAACCAGGACCGCAGCCTCTCCAGTCGAAACCTCTTCAAGCTGAACCGCACCGCCGCTCTTGCCGAGTGCCGCGGTCTCTATGCCGAGTAAGGGTCTGCGTCACCAACCTAGCGGAGACTGGTTCGCATTAGTCTGACAGCACGTGGAAGGCCATCGACGACTTCGCCAACTCCCGAGGTGCGGACGTCCTGGCACGCTTTACCGAGGTCGAGAGCGGGGGGAAGAACGAACGACCTGAACTGGTCAAGGCGCTGACCCTCGCCAAGCTCACCGGAGCGACCTTGGTGATTGCCAAGCTCGACCGGTTGAGCCGCAACGCGGCCTTCCTGCTGACGCTCCGGGTCCGCTACCTTTATACGAGCCAATAAAGATTTCAAAAAGCCATTCTTCGGTATCGACATAACGTGTGACAACTTAAGAGCCAATTTTGGGGTTTCCGCATTTGAATGATTTTTTTGTCGCCACACCTTGTCTCAACAAGAACTCATATTGAGGATGCGAAGCGCTGCCGATCAGAAAGTATAGCGCCGCCGTATGTATTTTTCGCCGACCTATGAAGCCGAGAAAACCGAATGCGCTAGTTTATCACGACGCTTGCATGCATTCCTGATTCATAATGGCCAGGGATTTCACATGTGATCTCCACAGGACCATCTGTCGTTTGCACAGGTACAATAAACCATTCAACCGTCCTGCCCGGACCAACTTCGACTTCCCTGATCGACCCTTTGACCTCAGTTATCAGATTGCCGTCGGCATCGGATGCCTCGATCTTGCGGGTGAATATGCGTTCACCCACTCCGTTCAGTGGGCACGCGGTCAAGTCGCGAGCATGTGGGGAGGATTTCCGACCATTTTACATTATATATCAATGGTTTAGGTGGTTGGCGGTGCTGTCAGACAAATGCGAACCAGTCTCCGCTAGGACAGCGACACTGCCCCTTAGGCGGCGCAAAGACTGCGCCATTTTGCTGCCTGCCGTTGATCTTCACGAACATCTCGTCCGGGTGCCACCGCCACCGGCTCGGGCGCAGGCCTGCACCCGGCGCTTTCGGATCCCAGAGGCCGTCTCGTGGCTCACATCGATGCCGCGTTCGTGGAGAAGATCTTCGACGTTCCGCAATGAGAGTGGGAAGCGGACGTAGAGCATGACGCAACAAGGATGATCTCAGGGGACGTTTTGAAGTACTTGAACGGTGATCGTTTGGGCATCGGAGCAGAGCAGGCCCAAGGCAGGTGCCTCTGACACTACTGGCGCAGCACTGCAAGACAAAACGACCGCACTCATCCTTGAGATATTGTCTCCTCCAGCGGCCGTCTCGTGGCCGGCTTCGCACCCGGAACCGCGTCGCCGGCCACACCAGCCGTAGCGCCACGAACCGTCAAGCACTAAGACTGCAACCGGACCTTCAATCGGGGCAGGTTAAAGTTTTCGTGCCGCACTTGGTCACCGTTCGCGGCCGATCTGTCTTGCGCGCGGACACCCCTCGCAACAAAATGTTTCCCCTATGGGAACAAAATAGCCAAAATCGTGTTATTGGTTCGTCCAGTCTTGCCGCTGGGCGGCAGCAGGGAGAACGGTTTGAGACATACGCCGCAACGCCAGCGCACCATTACAGGCCATGAGACGTGCTTGCGCGCGAGGGCCGGCGCGGGCCGGGCCTGGCACTATTCGGCGGCAGGCTCGGACACAGGCAGAGAGGAATTCCGCAGTGGGGCACGCTGCTGCCGCGGGAAGCGCCAAGAGTACTGGGCATTAAGCGTTCGGCAGTATTTCGCCCGCGCGTCGCGAATTTCTGCTGCCGCCGGTCGCGGCCCCCCTGCGCCATTGTCAGTCCTGATGTTGTAACAGTAGCGTGTCTGTTGAAAGGCAGCGGCCCGACATTTCGGAATCGTGTCAAAATTTGAACACAATCGGGTGGAAGGCTGCATGAGAGGACAAACAAGGATGAACGATATGATGGTTGGTCTTGTTCTTGCCGGCATGCTCATCGGTGCGATGGCCGCGGCTGTCTGGATCGGGACCGGCGGTTCACTCCTTCTCGCTTTCGCCCTCTACGGGATCGTGGCGGCACTATTCGTCGTGATCGGTGCCGGCGCCGCTTACCTCGCTGCCGCCCGGCGCGGCCTGGCGTCGGTGGCCTACACGCTGGGTCGGACGAGCCGATAGGCATCGGTCTCAGCGGCACGTGATGCGCCGCCGCGCCGATCTTCCCTCCCACACCCGTGAATTGGCTTTCCGTCCGGTTTCACCGATCACCGATTCCCCGCCGCACCAGCGCGCCCCCCACCGATCCGCTCTCTGACCAGCATAAGGTCCCATTCTGTGTTGGCCGGCCGCGGCGACGGCTGACCCCGGGTAAAAAAACTTCGTGCAATTCGGGGAAACGCGCTTGCCCGGGAAACGCACGATCGCCGACGTCATCGTCGAAGGACCGATCGGATCGCGCTAAAGGGCAAGAACGAGATTCGCATGTCCAAAAAGGCCCGATCCGGGCACGTGCGGAAATCTGCGACGATGTCGCGATCCTCGGTCGCCGGGTCGTGCCGGTCCAGGCGCGCGGGCCACCGGCAATCGCGCTTGCCTCCGACCACGGCCGGTACTGCAACGCGAAACGGCGAGCAACCTGCCGTCGATGTTTCAGCACCGACTCCAAAACCTCCAGATCACGTGCACAAGGGCGTCGGCCACGACGTTGAGGTGCGCCATCCCTGCGCGTCCGGGCAAAGAGATAAGCGAAAACGCGATGCGGTGCGGAAGACGTAGTCATGTGCTGCAGCAGCCCGGCGACTTTTTAATACAGATAGCGGACATTCAGTAGCTGTGGCCGCGACCTGACGGTCATGCTCGCTAGGTTGGGTGTGAGATAACGAGTGAGGCGTCGGCTCGAGCTCGAATATGGCGGCGGCGACTCGGCCCTCATGAACCCGCCCACGGTCCTGGTCCTGCAGACGGTCGGCGGCGAACTCGATTCGACTCCCACGGCGTGAACCATACGTTCGATCCCGGCGACCGGTCCTTCCCCGGCGGCTATGACATGTCGTTCAACCGGCTCTCGCGCCAGGCAGGGGCGACGAGTACACCTACTCGCTGTGCATCCGGACGGGGATATAGTCGACTTTCTCGCGTCATCGGCGATCCGACGACGGACGTTCAGCTCCCGACGGTTGGGACAGCGACCTATTGCGGGTCCGTTTCGCAGAGATCTTCCGGCCCGTCTCCGTGGCCAGAGAGGCGCCGTGACGATGGCTATGTAACCGCAGCGCAGGCGTGGACTGGCAACCGGGCTACAACATGCGGAATGAATCAGCGCCTATCGCACCGCGGCGCGGTAGACCTCAAGGGTTTCGTCGAGCATGCGCGAAACCTGCAAGTCCTCGAGAAACAACCGTCGGGCAGCGGCACCGACGCGCCTGCGCTGGTCGGGAGACTCGGCCAGGTCCTGGACACGCCGACGAATGTCGGCCACGTCGCCGACGCGATGGAAGAATATGGTTTCGCCGTCCAGGAAGATATCGTCAGTCCCCTCAAGCCTTGACGCCAGCACGGGCACAGATTGCCGCGCCGCCTCCAGCACCGTGTAGGGCAGGCCTTCGCTGAGCGATGGCAGACACAGAAGGTCGGTCCGGGTCAGGATCGACGCGATGTCGTCGCGAAAACCTGAAAAATGCACGTATCCCTCGAGCCCGGCAGCCGCGACCTGCTCGCGAAGACGTCGCTCCTCTCGGCCCGTGCCGACGACGAGAAGCCGGATTTTTTCCTCGCCGGTTGTGACCATCTCTTGCAGAGCGTCGATCAGGAAGCGATGCCCCTTGCGCGGGTCAAGGCGGCCTATCATGGCCAGCACCACGGAATCCTCCGGCCAACCGGTCTCGGTGGATAGGTCGAACGGCGGAGGTGGTGCCGCGAGGGCTTCCATCCCATTGCGGCTGAGAATGACCGCGGAGGAGGGGATCCCGAGCGTCTCGACCAAGTAGTTCACGACGTTTGACGAAACCGCGATGAAGCGAAAGCCCGCGATCCGGCAGAGCCAGAGAGCAGCTTCGTGCAGCCATTGCCGAAGCCGCCCATCGTGATCCTCGCGATAAACGGAATGCACTGTTGCGACGCGACCCTTTACCCCGGTCGCCAACACGGCGAGCGCCGCCCAGTACTGTGATTGCGTGTTGTGCGCATCCACGAGGCCGATTCTGGCGTGGCGGACAAGACGGACTAGATCGATCACTATGCGTGGGTCAGCTCTGCGGCGGGAAATGGCGACGACGGGAATGCCTTCCTGCAGGAGAGTCTGATGAAGGCGCGATCCTTCGATCACCACAACCCGGAAGACCGCGCCGTTGTGGTGCAACTCCCGCGCTGTCTGCACGATTCGCACGTCCACCCCACCATGCCGGATTGCGAGGCACACGACGAGGAGAGGCGGCAGACTCGCGGTGGCCTCCAGATGTGGAGGCTCTTCGCTTCGGGCGGCTTTACGTTGAGGCAGCATGTCATTCTGAACGAGCGTCGGCGAGGGCGTCCGGCTAAAGCGTCGGTCGCACGCGCACTTGGCCGCAATTGTCAACCGAGAGCAAGTCCGTTTTTGCTCACTCGACATGACGCGAGCGCCACGCACGGCGCTGTGAGCAAACCGGAGAGCAGGGGCACGAGATACGTCAGGCCAAGCCACGGCCTGCTGGACGGTCGGCGGGTCCGGGACACGGCTGTTTTGGGCGCAAAACAGCCCGTTGCGGGTCGCCGCTTGCAGATGCACAGCCTTGTCCTGTCGCGAATGGACGTTCCCCCTTCGGTTGTTGCCACGCCATCTGACGCGTGCTCCCAGCCCCGTTCAGCACGGCGGAGGTCAGTTCGCCTTGCGCAGGAAGTCGCGCACTTTCCGAACGGCTTCAGCATCGAAGAGCACCATCAATGCGGCGTACATGGCGATGCCCACGGTGGTCGCGAGAGCAAGCGACGCGACCCGCGAGACATCTGCAAGGCCCTGCACGAACAGGACACCTGCGCCCATGAGGAGCGCGAAGGTGGCCGGTCGCAGCACCGCGGCGACGACTTGGGTAATTGACGCCACGCCGATCGCGTGCGTCACCACGACGCGCGCGATCCCGGCAAGGCATTCGCAGACGAAGAGCGCGATCGCGATGGCGGTGAGATCCTTAAAGATCGCGGCAACGGTCCACAGGACCGGCACGATGATGGCGGCCTCGACGATGTTGACGATCATCAGCGTCCTGGGACGACCGGTCGCCTTGAGGAGGTCGCCAATGGTCCATCCGAGTGTCTGCGGGATCCCGATGAGCGCGAGGAAGACCAGTGCCGGCGCCGCGTACTCATAGGATTCGCCGAAAACGAGCGGCACAAGATCCGACGCTACGACCGAAATTCCGATCGAGATGGGGGCGATCAAGGCCATGCAGCCATGGATCGTGCTCAGAAAGATCCTTTGCAATCCGCTCTCGTAGCGACCAGCCTCGATGAAGCTCGGAAAGACAACGCGGGTAATCGCGCCGTTGATCCCGGAGATCATGATCTCCGGCAGGCGCGAGGCCAGAAAGTAGCCGGCCAGCGCAATTTCGCCAACCCAGACCGCGATTGCCGCCTGGTCGGATCGCATTCGCAGCACGAAGACAAGTCCCGTGACGAATATGTTTACTCCGTAGCCAAGCAGTGACCGCGCCCGATCCCGCGAAAAAGGAGCGCCGACGAACTTCGGCATGTCCGGGCGCCAGAGGATGAATGTCGACCTGATCACACTGCCGGTTAGGTGACCGATCGCGAAGCTTGTCGGCCCAAAGCCGAGAAAGACGGTAAGAAACGTCACTAGCGCCTTGGACGTCACGCCGAGTATCTCGGCGACGGCAACTTCGTTGAAGCGCATAAGGCGCAGAAGAATAGATTCATGGATTGCGCCGGCTGCCTGCACCGGGAAGAAGAACGCCATGACCGCCAGCAGTTCTCCAAGCTGATGGCGGTCGAAGCCCCCCGCCAGAACGCCCGAGACAGCAAGCGTCGCAGTCGCCTGGATCGCACTGAGCCCAAGGACAAGGTAGAAGGCCGTGGCGAGAGTCTCGGCCGTTCCGGTGGGCTCGAACACTATCGCATCGCGTAGCCCAAAGTCCCGCGCGACATCCACGAAATAGACGATGAGCAGAGCGGTCGCGACAAGTCCCATGTCGGCCGGCGAAAGCAGGCGGGCGAGACCAACTGTCGTGAGGAAATTGATGAGTCGCGAAAAGACGTAGGACGACAGCGTGATCGACAGCCCACGCGCCATCTTGCTCCCGTAGCCGCTCGAAGGGCCCCTCTTCACGCTTGCATTCTCACTTCGGTGGTTGCGGTCACAGCCCGACATGTTGTGAGGCACTGGCCTCACATCCTCTCACTTGGGCCCCTGCCGACGAGTCGAGCGATAGGACGGCGCCCATGAATCCTCATGTGCCTGTACTGTGCGAAATATGCCAGCATCGTCCTGGAGATGCACATCGTAATCATCTAGCCGCTCCGGTTGCGACACATTCGTGCACAATTCGAGTATTGCCACGGTCATGGCGCTGCTTCATGCACAGTGCCCTTTTGCCTCCTAGACGGGAGAGGCCACTCCAGTCGAAGTGGGTAGGGCACGCCTTCACCATGCCGCATCAACCGGCATCTTCATTTCGGTGTGCGGTTCGAAGCGGTCGCCGGCGAGAAGCGGGTCACGAGCCGAACAGCCTCTACATCTATTCCTCTCCGAGAGCCAAATTCGTTTGGCGGCACACCGCGTGAACGCCGCCATGCGCCCGCGCACCGTACCTTGGGGGTTTCCGATGCAAAAAACGTTCATCAAAGCGGACGCGGCTGTCGACGGAAAGGCGACGAGCGCGAAAAAGACTTTGGACCTCTGTGCCCATCATGCTAAGGGAATGGCATTGACGTGATGGGGAACGTTCGGCCGGTAACGATATTTCGACCTAGTTCAGTGTTAACTGGCTTGGTCCGTGTGTGGATAGGAGGTGCGACTTCAATCCGGCTGGCCAATGAGCTAGGGCTGAATGTTCGACGATGCTGCTCTTCCGGTCTTGCCGAACGAGCCCCTTCACGGTGTTCGGAGCCGATGTCGCTCGTGCGTCGTGACTCTAGTAGTGTCGTGGCTCTTGTAGAGTAGCTTTGGGGGTGCGTAGTGGAAACGTTGCAGCAAGATCAAGTTGCGTTTGACATTGTTGAAGAGATTGATGTTCTGCCGAGCTCCGTGAATGCACGCATAGTGGCGGCCTCGGATGTCATATCTCGGGTGTCTCCGACGAAGATGCCGTATCCGTTCCTGAAGCGCGTTCTAGACCTGGCCTTTGTTGCGGCTGCAGCTGCGCCACTAACGATCATTGCGCCCTTCATCGCGGCGGCCATCTATCTCGAAGATCGAGGCCCGGTCTTCTACGCGCACAAGCGCACCGGAAAGGGCGGCAAGACCTTCAGGATGCTGAAGTTCAGAACCATGGTTCCGGATGCAGATGAGCGGAAGGGCGAAATCATCCACCTCAATGAGTGCCGGGGAAGCTTTAAGATGACCAACGATCCACGCATTACGCGCGTCGGACGCTTTCTGCGCGTGACGAGTCTGGACGAGATCCCACAGCTTCTGAACGTCTTGATGGGGCATATGACGCTAGTAGGACCGCGCGCTTGCTCCGTGCCGGCGCAGGACTATGCAGCGTACCAACTTAAGCGTCTGGACGTCGCGCCAGGAGTAATCGGCCCGGCACAGATCTGGATTCGGCACGCGCATTTCGATGAGAAAGTCGAACTGGAACTCGTGTATCTGGATCGCCAGAGCCTCAAGCTCGACATCTATCTTCTCTTCCGGGCACTGCTGGTCCTTCTGCGGCCTAATGGAGTATAAACCCTGGCTACACGTAACGGCAGAGTTGAGCCGTCCCTTGTCGGGATCGCACTCGCGACATTCGTGGCCAGCCCGGCCCTGATTACCGCGATTTCGCTCGACGTCGCGCTTGAAGCACTAAGCGTTATGTCGCTCGGGGCGCTGGCAATCGTGGCGATCGCCCGACCGTCGATCGCTGTCTTCGGCTGCGCCCTCGCAATCTTCACCAACTCGCCGATGGTTCTTGCCGAAGCGACGGGCTTCACATCGCTCACCGAGGTGGTTTTCCTGGCTCTCCTCGCCGTCTTCCTCAAGGACTGGATGACCGAACGGGAGAGGGTATTTCGTGCCGCGGCGCCCGTTCTTGTAACTGTTCTGTACTTCACTTCCGTTTGCGCGGGACTTCTCGTGTCCGATCACGTCACCGCGACGATCCGCGGACTAATGGAGCTCGGGCGCTTTATAATTCTTGGCTGCGCCTTCATCCTCGTGATTAATTCGTCGACCAGGTTCAAGGCTGCCGTGCTCGGAGTCGTGGCCGGAGCGGTGCTCCTAAGCTCTCTCACAATTCTTCAGTACGTCCTTGATCTGAAGAACCAGACCTTCTTCGGCTACGCCAAGAACCACATAACCTACATGTTCGGCCAGATTGACGAGGTTCGGTTCGGTGGCCCCGTAGCCGAGCCAAATTTCTACGCTCAGATCCTACTTCTGGCCTACCCCGTGTCGCTTTGCCTCGCGCTTGTCGACCACGGACGCGGTCGCGTCCTGTTCTTTACCTGCGCGGCTGTCATATTCGCAGGAGTCATCTTGACTCAGTCCCGTGGCGGCATGGTCTCGCTCGCCGTCGTCTCGCTTCTCGCCACCTTCCTGATTAAAGCGCGCGCGCCCGTCATCGTCTTGGCCTTGGTGTCGATCGTCTTCCTGTCGTTGCTCGTCGTGTCGTCTGAGGCCGGAGAGCGTATCACGATCGCGATCCAAGACGTTCAAGCGCTGGTGACGCTGAAGGGCAACGTGACCGACGAAGCCATCGCCGGACGAGTTTCCGAAATGCTGGCCGCCTGGCACCTCTTCTTAGAAAATCCGCTGTGGGGTACCGGATATGACACATTTGAACGGCTCTATCAGGACACGGCGAGACGATTCGACTTGATGGCGCGGGGAGAAAACAGGCAGGCACACAGCCTTTTTCTCGAGATACTTGCTGAACGCGGCGTTATAGGGTTCCTCGCCTGGAGCGCTCTTCTCTGGTTCGCCTTTTCTGCTGCCTTGGAAGGAATGCGCAAGTTTTCAGGAGAACGAGATCGGTTTGGGGAGGCGGCCTGTGCCGGGCTCATGATTGCCATGGTCGGTAACCTGCTCACGGCCATTTTCCTGCATGAGGCATTTCCGTGGTATTTCTGGTTTCTAATTGCCCTGGTTTGTTCGGCCCCCAACGCCGTTCTTGGATCCGGACTAGAACGCGGAAGGGATAGCATCTGGTAAACGATACAGCGGATCGACCGCAGCGCAGCGTGATGCGCTTTCTCCTTATATACGTTCCCCTCGTTCTCGCCTTCGGTGCCCTTGCCGGAATGTTTGGGCATGATTCCGCCAAGCGTGACATCCCCGTCTTTGAGGCAGACGCAACATTGCTGTTTCGCTTCGGTCTGGAGTACATGCCCACGAATCCCGCCTTCGAGTCGTGGCGCGGCGATCCTATCCGTCTGCTCAACGACGACGCGGTGCAGACAGAGATCCAGGTCCTTGGAAGCCGGCGCGTTCTTCAGAGCACGCTCGCTTCACTTTCCGAAGACAACGCGCCCGCTCCTTCGATCGAGGAAGCCAACCGAGTCCTGAGCATCCGGAGAATCCAAGGCACGAACGTTGCACGGATCAGCTATCGCAGCCCGAACCCGGAACTGGCAAAGCAGTTGGTTGATCGACTGATCGCCAGCTACCTCGAGATACGCACGGAGCTTCTGGAGAGACAATCTGGCGACACCCTCATGTCGCTCGCCGAGGAGCTGCGTGAGAACTGGCTCAAAGCGGAGGAACGCCTTGCACGGTACGAGCGCGATGCGAAAATCAACGAGATCAGCGCTGCTAGCAGCGTTGGTGGCGATCTGTCAGTGGACTGGGTGCTTCAGCGGCAGTCGCTCGAGTCCGAGGTACAGAACGCGCGGCGGCTCTTCGAAGACGCCTCACGCCTGGCAGATCAGAATCGGCTCGCCGAAGAGGTACAGGCGGCGATGGGATCAACCATTGAGGTTCTCGACGTCGCAGCCGTCGGCGCCCAGCCGGTCGGTCTTAGTCTCCTCCAGAAGACAGCGGTCTCTGCGGCATTGGGCGCGACAGCCGGCCTCTTGATCGCCTTGATTTTTGGGTGGCGTCGAACCGCGTAGATGTTGGAAGAGGGAAGCATCATGGCGCAATACCTTTTCGCCTGCGGCTGCGGCTTTGTTGGTCGGTACCTTTCCAGATGTCTCCTCGCGGCCGGCGACGAGGTGGTCGTACTGGGCAATCTGTCGAACAGCGCTCTGACGAAGCTCGTTCCGGGATGCGAGCTTCTCGAAGGCGACGTCCGGAAGCCCGATGATGTCGAGGCTGCAAACAGTTCTTCAGACGTTGTTTTTCACCTCGCTGCCGTCGCCTCCGTGGGACCTAGCAACAGGCGCTGGAGCAAGAGCCATCATACAAGTCAGTCGGGTTCGGCGATCGTTTTTGAAGTCGCCGCCCGGAGCAAGGTCGGGCACGTCGTGTACGCTTCATCCGCAGCAGTGTGCGGGGGCAATGCCTAACTGCAGCTTGCAGAGCCAGTGACACCGGCTCCTCTGACCGCCTATGGCGTCGACAAGCTGGGGAGCGAATTTCGCGCTGCGGTCACCGCGCGCGTTCATGGCCCCGACGGTCGGCAAACGCCCCTTCAGTAACCTAGGAACGGGCCAGGATCCGCCCTCACCATACTCCGGCGTGTTTTCGATTTTCGTTCCAAGCCCAGACGAGACGAGCCCTTCGTGATCTACGGCGAAAGTTCTCAGTCGCGAGACTACATCCACGTCTCCGATGTTGTCGAAACCCTCGTGGCCGCGATGCTGCGACCGCGTGAAGGTCCCTAAGTTAACGCAGCCAGCGGCCGTGGTACGACAATTTCAGAGTTATTGATGGTGATGTCAGGCCTCACGGACGAGTTCCCGCGGATCACGCACGCTGAGGCGCGCAGAGACATCAAGCATTCCCTCGGCTCGACCGAGTGGATGCAAAAGTCCTAGGCGTACAAGCGTATATTGGGCTGGAGGAGGGATTGATGCTCCCCGCAAGTGTACCTGTTATCGCCTCTTGTTGAAATGCCTAGGTGTCGTCATGCTCAATAGCACGACGTCGATTCCGTCATGCGCGACGCTTTGCTGGCCGCGTGCAACCCGAAGCGCTCTGAACAGAAACGGTACATGGTGGCGCTATGAAACGCAGACATGCCCTAAGACTTCTTGCTTTTGTTTTCTCCGCGAGCGGCGTGGGTTCGGTCCTATGGATCGGAAATGGCCAGGTCACCGCGAACCGATGGATCCTGAAGGCTGAGGATTTCTGATGCTTTTTGACCTAGACACCGTTTCCGACGGTCCAGTTGCGCAAGACGGATACGACGTCTGCATCGTTGGCGCGGGCGCAGCTGGAATAACACTCGCCCTGTCCCTTTCAGACAAGGCTCTTCGTGTTGCTCTTTGCGAGGCTGGTGGCCGAGATTTCTCGGTCGACTCGCAAGACGCGTATCGTGGCCGTGTTTCAGGAGATCCGTATTTCGATCTTGATGTCACCCGCCTTCGTTTCCTCGGCGGGACGACGAACCACTGGGCGGGTTGGAGCCGACCTTTCGAGGATGTTGATTTCGATAGAGGTCATCATGGAGCCCACTATACTTGGCCGATCGACAACTCGGATCTCGAACCGTATCTGGAAGAGGCCTGCGATATACTGGAGATTCCGAATGATTTCGAGTTTGAGCAGAATCAACTGGGCCATGGCCTCCGACGTGTGAAGTTCCAATTCTCACCACCAGTGAGATTTGGTGAGAAGTACATCGAAGTGCTATCGGCGTCAGAGAACATTGCGTTGTACTTGAACGCCAATCTTAATGATCTGAGCGGTGAGAACGGCAACGTCACATCAGCTGCTTTCGTAGGATACACCGGAAGAGAATTAAGTATCTCCGCAAAGCATTTCGTGCTCGCGATGGGCGGCATAGAAAACTCTCGCTATCTTCTGTGGTTCACCTCGAAGTATCCTGGACGATTCTTCAGCGCCAACACGCCTATCGGTAAGTATTGGATGGAACACCCACACTTCGAGATCGGACAAGCGGTCGTCAGCACGTCCATACCGCGCATGAGCAAATACTACTCCCTTGCCCGCGAAGCGCAGGAAGAAGCGCAAGTCCTCGGGTGCGGCCTGATCCTTGAGACGAATGTCGTGGAAGGAACAGAGGCCCTGATCCGCGACCTCCTCTGTGTTGCTCCAGGAGTTGGCCGAAGGCTGGCATCTTTGGCCGACAAGAACCTCGTCTGCGGCGTGTACCTTCGGGCTGCGTGGGAGCAGGCACCGGAGATGTCGAACGAGATCAGGCTGAGCGACGAGGTCGATCGCTTCGGCATACCGTACGTCGAGTTGAGGTGGTCCAAGGGTCCAACCGAGCGTCGCACGATTGTCGAGGCGGCGACCCGCTTTAATCAATGGCTCTTGGAAGAGGATCTGGGAAGAATCCAGGTCAGCGAATGGCTTCTCAATAACTCCGACTATCCCACGAATGACCTCCTCGCCGGCAATCACCACATGGGCGGGACACGCATGTCGTCTTCGCCAAGCTTTGGTGTCATCGACCGGAACTGCCAGGTCTTCGGATCCCGAAACCTGTTCGTGGCAGGATCCTCCGTTTTTGTGACGGGCGGCTACAGCAACCCGACATTGCCAATCGTCCAGTTCTGCCTGCGTTTAGCGGACCACTTGCGGTCTCTGGTCTAGGTTGGGTGAAGAGAAATAGGAATGGTAATCCACATCCTTGGTGTTGACGCACGCGTAGTTGGACTGGTTGCTCGAAATTCGTGCGACTACTTCGAAAGTTTCTTTGAACTGGTATCGAATGGCACGGTCGTTGTCTCTCTTCGCTCTGCCGAAGACGTCGAGCGTATCAGATCCTGCGAGGTGACAGAAGTCATAACTCCAAAGAACCGAACCGGTTGGATTAGCCGCCAGGGTGAATTGCCATGCGATTCGTCTGTTGCTCAAGTCGCCTTCACGTCCGGAACGCAGGGCGAACCCAAGGGGATCGTCCTCACCCGCGGGAACATGTCGAACACGAGCCGTCGGTTGTGCGAGTTCATGGAGATTGACCACTCGATCAGAGAGTATATCGGGGTTCCTGTCCACCATTCATTCGGGCTGGGGCGATGCTTGACGGTTGCCGCAGCCGGCGGCCGCTCGTTTGTCCCAGAAGTGGGGTTCAACCCGCTCGAGATCGCTCAGATGCTCCGCAACGGCGAGATCAACGCGATTTCTGCGGTTCCTACGCTTTGGCGTACGCTTCTGCAGCGCGCCGAGTTGATCGGATCACTAGGGGACCGCGTGCGCTGGATTGAGATCGGCAGTCAGTCGATGACAGGTGATGAAAAGCGCAAGATGAGAGAGCTTTTTCCTCGCGCGACCATCGTTCAGCACTACGGCCTCACGGAGGCTTCACGTTCAACCTTCCTCGACATCAGCAGTGTGCCGGACGAGATGCTGCCGTCGGTTGGACGGCCATACGGTAACGTCGAGATCAGCCTAGACCCAGAGCAACGTATCCGGATTCGCGGGGAGAACGTTGCCGCCGAGCGCCTCGAGAATGGTCGGCGCGTTCCGAATGTCGATGCAGCAGGATGGTTTACGACGGGGGATCTGGGGGAAGTTCGGGAAGGCGTCCTGTACTTCAAGGGTCGCGCCGACGACGTCATAAATCTTGGCGGGCTGAAAATTTCGGCAGACCTCGTTCAGCAGCAGGTGGCCGACGCGCTCGGGATTGGGGAGTCGTTCGCAGTAAGCCGCATATCCGACGCCTTACGAGGCGAAGGCGTGCTGGCAGTCGTCAAGACGGACTGCGCGATCAGCGACGCGCAAGTGTCTGCTGCTGTCGATGAGGAACTGCGCGGTCAGGGTGTCGGCGCAAGTTCCTCCATCCACGTCATGCGTGTCGACGACTTCCCGATCACGGCGACGGGGAAACTGCGCCGAGGCGCGCTTGCGACTCAATATGAGGAGATGCGCCGAGGCTCCGCTTCGAAAACCCACCGTCGGAGCGGTGACTGGCGACGATTTCTGCAGATGCCGATTTTCGACGAGCCGGATTCAATTCTTGAGATCTACAAAACGATGTTCCCCGGGCGCGCGGTCAAAAGCACCGACAGCTTTGTCGGCCTAGGTGGCGACTCGCTCACCTATATCGAGGCTTCCTTGGCATTGGAGTCGAAGCTGGGAAACATTCCTAAGAACTGGCAGGAACTGACCATTGCAGAGCTGGGGGCGATACGACCGCACAAAGGGTGGGTCAAGCCAGTCGATACCACGATTTTCCTGAGGTTTCTCTGCATCATCTTTATCGTGGCGTTTCACTTCTCGCCGTTCAGCTACGGGGGGGCAACATTTCTTCTTTTTGCTGTCGCTGGCTACAACTTCTCTCGCTTTCAATTGCCGAAGGTTATAGAGAACGGTAGTGTTCGTTCCATTCTCTTGTCCGCAAGAAGAATCGCCATCCCTACCGTCCTGGTTCTCCTTCTTGTCCAGACGGCCGTCATCGGTTATTCTGCAGACATCCTGCTGCTTGTCTCGAACTTTTTCGTACAGGATAATTGGCGGGCGCTGACATGGTATGTTGAGGTCCTCATACAGATTCTTCTCTTTCTGTCGCTTGTCTTCGCGTTTCAGATTGTCCGTGAAGCAGTTCGGTCGGGGCTCCGAAGATTCACTGTCGCCTTCTTTCTGATCTCGGTGATTGTCGCTATGGTTGCCCCCACCGTATGGGACACTTCTGCCCTGAAGGATCACCTTCCGCATATGTTGCTGTGGCTATTCTTGTTGGGGTGGATGCTTGAGCAGGCAGATACAGCTAAACTGAAAATTGGTGTCGGGATAGCAGCCTTCCTTTCCCCGCTCCTGGTCTGGGGCTTTGTTGATCGGGCCGAATACATCTATCACGGCCCCTTCTGGGTGTGGGCGGGTGCACTACTGCTTCTACTCTTCGAACGCATCCCGCTTCCTGTTCCCTTGAATTTGGCTGCGTACTGGATCGGAGGCGCATCGCTCTTCATATACATCACGCACTGGTACGTCCCGCCGGTACTCCGACGGGTGCTGATGGTCGATAACTACCTTTTGGACATGGTCGTTTCGCTCGCGGTGGGTGTCGTATCTTGGATCTGCTGGGAGTTCTTCACCCGCTGGCTTCTTCAGCAGCACAGGAAAAAGGGCGTTCTGAGGGAGCAGTGACACCCGGTATCGCCGGCCTATGACGGAGAGCATCGCGGGGGAAAAGCCCCGCCATCGGAACTTCAAGGGGCGTCCGGGCCAGACGGCCGCACTAACCTGGAGGGCCAAGTACCACCGGATCTTGCCCTGGGGAGCGCGATCCGGACTGACCTGCTCCCCGTATTGTCCTCGTTCATAAGTTAGTTCTGTTCAGGGGTTGATGTGCTACCCAACGCGCCCTCAGCCGTTGTCGGAGTTTCCGCCCTTCGATCAGACACACGGGCTGGATGCCTGTGCCGGTTTCATCAGCGCTGCCGGGACCTTGTTCCCGATCGCACCATGGGGCCGTTCCTCGTTGTAGTCTCTACGCCAAGCCTCCAACTTTTCGGCCGCATCTTCAAGGCTCATGAACCAGTGAGCGGACAGACATTGCGCCCGGAACCGGCCGTTGACGCGCTGTTCCAACGCGGCCTGACCGGGCCGACGAGACGTGTGCCGGTAGGTTCTCGGATCGAACCCGATCACCTCACCGCACATGCCCGGCGGATCGACACCTGCCAATCCGCCGCATCTCGTCGACCAGCGCCCTCTTCCGGGCAGGGTCGCCATTGTTGCGTCATTGGTCTAAGCGACAATGGCGAAGAGCTTTCGCTTCATGACGTCCTGAAGCATCTCCTTGTCGAGCGACAAGTCCGCGAAGATCTTCTTCAGACAGGCTTTCTCCTGCTCGATTTCCCGAAGGCACTTCATCTCGGACGGAATCAGGCCCGCATACTTCTTCTTCCAATTGAAGAACGTCGCCGAGCTGATCCCGGCCTTGCGACAGACTTCCGCGACAGGCGTCCCGTCTTCAGCCTGCTTGATGATGCACGCCTGTCTCGCGCGTCCGTGAACTTGCTGGCCTTCATGGGCACTCCGCTCATCTCCCAGCCAGGGATTCGATGCGGAAACTCTAACGAAAATCGGGGGCGTTTCAGGGGATCACATCATGTTCAACTGGATGTAAGGAGCTACCATTCTTAGGTAGATCGATTCTGAGTGCTGGAGCAAACCTCCAGTAGCCAGCCGCCGGAGTGCCGGTCCAGCGTCACTCAGTACTTCTCGCTGTCGACGATGACATACACACGGTCGCGCGTGATCAGCCCGTCGAGGAGGTCGCGCGGATAGACCGCGTAGCCACGGCGGACGACGTCAAGGCCGACACGCTCCCAATCATCGTCCGCGGACACCAAGGACTCGAATTGGAAGCCTGCACTTCCGGACACATCGGTAATGAACCAACCGTAGTCACGAAGCGCGCTGGCAATTATGCGAGCTGCTCTCTTCTGGGAAAGAGGGACGTCGAGACCGGACACCCACTCCTCTATCTCATCATCGGTCACATCAATCGCAAACCGCATGCCCTCGGGAATCCCAACTTCTCCTGTCGCGTTCTCAAGTTTCGTTGCAGGAGGCACATAGTACTGTCCGCTGGGGTTCCGAATCGGCATAGACAAGGCGTGATCGATGCTGCCTTGAACGATTTCTTCCGGTCGAACGAGCATGGCCAAATAGGGGATGCCAACTCCCCGAGATGGCGCAAAACCTTCGACCCTCGTCCGGTAGTCACCGGGTACAAGGTTCGCGTTGACCGCCCTGATCACACCGTCAAAGGGCATTTTTACTTTATAGAGGTTCCACTCCTTCCCGTTTTCGACATCCAAAACGATTACTTGCGCGTCGCTGCCAGGCGCAGGACGCCAAGCTGGATTCCAAGGTATTAGTTTTTCATGCAGGTTCGATGGCCAGTCAGTTTCCACTGGAAAAAACCCTGTCGCGTCCTTCGTCGAATATACCGGATACGTATACTCTTGCATTCGAATGTTGAAGTTACCCGGCCTGTCGGATGCTTTGAACCACAGAAGGTCAGCGTATTTTTCGTTTTCTGGATGCCGCGGCAAACCAGCCACCGGCACGTTCCAAGGAGCATTTCGACCGTAGGGACGAGTATAGCTCGACGTCGTCTCTTTGATCGGGCGCTGAGAAGCTGCCGTCGTTTTTCCCTCCTCCTCCATCGAAGGCGGGGTGCAACTCGGAATCAATGATGCCAAAGCCAAAGTCAGTACAGCTAAGGGTGGCATGGACATGTACTAGTCGTCCTCAAATGAGCAACTGGGCACACGCTACTAGGTCCGTTCCAAGCGTTCAACGCTTAGGAGCTGCTTGCACCTGAAGAAAGCTTCACGCGCTCGCGGATCTCGGATCCTTCTGCAGTGTAGGACGCTCGAGAGTCATCGATCGGAACTGAGGAGCTCACGATTGTGCGGATGTCTCCAGAGCCGCCGCGGGCGACCGGGTCAAGGTCCTGATCGCCGGTGAACGCGGACGAGGCGCAGATATAGCGCAAGAAGGAAAGATCATGTCTGCCCTCCACCTGATGTAACGTCAAGACAAGCCCGCGCACCCGACCAGAGGCGTCTTGGCGCGAAGGAAGCGTCGAGGCGTCAGTGCAAATGCGACGAATACATGCATGACAACACTCTGTCCTTACCGGCGGGTTCGCGTGCGTAGCGTGGTGCAGAGGATTCACCGCGATCCAATCGCCGTGAACTTGCCCCCGTTTCGACCGGGCACTTGGGCATAGCCATGGAGGCTTAGGCGTATGCCTGAGCACGTGCTTATGTCTGAGATAGAGATCATCACTGATGGCGGCCGTCGGCGCCGCTGATCCGCGGGCGAGAAGCTTCGGATCGTCGAGGAGACGCTGGAGGAAGGTAGCAGCATCTCGGTCGTGGCGCGCCGAAATGGCGTTGCGCCGAACCTGCTGTATCGTTGGCGCCGCCTGATGCTGGATGGAGGAGCCGTTGCCGTGTCCGAGGATGACGACGTGACCAGCAACCGCGCCGTTCAGCAGATGGAGGAGCGCATCCGCGAGCTTGCGCGACAGCTTGGCCGCAAGACGCTGGAGGTCGAGATCCTCAAGGAGGCGCTGGACAAGACCCGCTTAAAAAAAACGGACGGGCTCGCGCAGTCGCTGCCGAAGGACGGTTCCCGCTGAAGGTGGTGGCCGAGACCCTCGGCGTCTCCCGCTCGAACCTGCACGCCTGGCTGAACGGGAGCGCGAAGCCGCGGCGGCGCTATCACAAGGCGCAAGACGCGGCGGTCCTGCCGTTGATCGAGCGGCTGGTCGCGAAGCGCCCCACCTACGGCTACCGCCGGATCACGGCGCTGCTGAACCGGCAGCTTCGAGCCACGGGTGCTGCGCCCGTGAACCACAAGCACGTCTATCGCATCATGAAGGCGCACAATCTCCTGCTGGCTCGCAGATACACTGAACGGCCAGACCTGATCCACGAGGGCAAGGTGGTCACGATGCGCTCCAACATCCGCTGGTGTTCCGACGGCTTCGAGTTCACCTGCTGGAATGGGGACGCCATCCGCGGTGCCTTCGTCATCGACGCGCACGACCGGGAGATCATCTCTTGGCAAGCCGTGGTGAACGCCGGCATCAGCGGATCGGACATCCGCGACATGATGCTGGAGGTCGTCGAGCAGAGCTTCGGGGGCTACAGGGCGCCGCACCCTGTCGAGATGCTGAGCAACAACGGCTCATGTTACGTCGCCAGGGAGACGCGCATCTTCGCCCGCCAGCTCGGCCTGAGGCCCTGCTACACGCCGGTGAAGAGCCCACAGAGCAACGGCATTGCCGAGGCGTTCGTCAAGACGCTGAAGCGTGACTACGTCCACGTCACGCTGCTGCCGGACGCCGATCGCCGGGTGGATCGAGGACTACAATGACAATCACCCGCACTCAGGGCTGAAGATGCGCTCGCCACACGAGTTCATCGCAGCTCAAACCGCAACCGCCTGAGTGTCCGGTGAAACGGGGGCAAGTCCACGCCGGTGCGCGACATTGACGGCCGGTTCCTTTCGGTCAGAAGGCAGATCTCTCGGAGCCGCTCACTCCCGCACCAGCTATACGGCCGATATAGACGTACCGAACCGCCCCCTAACCCGCGACACCATCCCGAGTACAGGGTGCGCTGCATCCTGGTCGGAAGCCCATGCGCGGCATCAGTTCGATGGAAGACTGCACCGTGCGGAAAGGTTGACGTCGATATCCCGCAGAGGCAGTTTCCGTCATCCTACACCTCTGCGAGCTTCAGAACCTCTCTCGCAAACTTGTTCCAGGACCGGTTTTCGGCCTGGTCCAGATAAGCAGCTTCGGCCATTCGCTGAGCCCCCACGTGATCATTCAACATCTCGCCAATCGCCCTTGAAAGAGCCGGGATGTTTCGTGCAGGCACAATGCGCCCAGTAACGCCATCTTGAATAATTTCCTTGAACCCGCCGACGTCGGTGGCGATGATAGGACAATGCAGGTACTGTGCCGCCGCCGCAGGACCGCTGGCTGTCGCATTACGGTAGGGGAGAACAAGCATTTCCGCGAGCGTGAGAAGTGGACCCACATCACCATCCGGAACATAGTCAAGATGCAACAACACCTGCCCCTCAAGACCGAAACTACGAACGCGCTCTATTAAGCCTTCCGCGTCGAAGTTCTTGGTGGGATATCCAGCGATGAGCAGACACACGCCCGAGCGGTTCTTTAGCGCGGCGAATGCATCGACCAGATCTTCAACACCCTTGCTTGGGCGAAGGAGTCCGAAGAAGAGGATAACCCTCTCGAAATCTCCAATTCCGTAGCGCGCCACTCCTGAATCCTTATCGAAACTACCAAGAGAAAGCGGCGGGCCATGCGGCAAGATTACCCGACGGGAAATATCCCCATAGAGATCCACGAAGTCACGTTCCACGGAAGATGCAAGAAACACAATGGAAGAGAAACAGGCGTAGGCCCGCTTCAACAGCGGATCGCCAAACCATGTCTCAAACCAGCCTCGCTTTACGTCTCGCTTCTCTATCTCATGGCAGATCTGGATTAGATTCAGGCCGGATGCACGAAGCCGATGGAAGAAATAGAGTTCAAACGGAAAATGAATCATGCTGAATATTACGACGTCGGGGTTTTCGGCCCGCAATCGTCGAACGATATGAGCCCAAGCCCGTATGAACTTTCCGCCTCTTCGGATACGTCGAACCGTTCTTGACTCACCGAGACGTTTTCCGCCCGATCGTCCGCTGCGGCCTTCAAACAGGCTCCAAAGATCAAGCTCTAAAAGAACCGTAAAGTTATGAGGCAAATGTCCTAACTCATATTCCCGGCCGGTAAGAAGAGTTACGTCCGCCCCCTGCTCCGCAAGAGACGTTGCCATATGATATGCAAAAAGAGCCAGTCCACCTTTTGCATTGGTTTCGACTATGAAGATTCTCAAGACGGAGGCCTCACACCGGCGATGACTTCATCATAGAGATCGGCGAGCTTTTGAACCTGAATAGAAAGCGAGAAGTCAGTCTCCGCTCGACGCAGCGCAGCAAGGCCGATTGTCTCGCGGCGACGAGCATCGGTCAACATCCCAAGGATTGCGCTCGCAAGTGCGGGCACATCTCCGGGCGGGACAAGCGCACCTTGCACGCCGTGCTCCACCATATCCGGAATGCCGCCTACTCTACTCGCCACGATCGGCAATGAGGCAAACATCGCCTCGATGACCACGGTAGGTAGGGTATCCCAAAGCGTCGGAAGAACGAAAAGATCAGACGATCGCAGCAAATCATAGACGTCCTCCCGAAATCCCGTGAAGACCACACGATGCGCGATTCCTTGGTCGCGAGTCTGTTGTTCCAGTTGTTCACGCTCGCTGCCGTCTCCCACTACAAGAAGAATTGCATCGGGCACAGAGGCGAGGACGTATGACATCGCGGCCAGGAGGCGATCGACACCTTTGGGCGGCCGGAGCACCGCTACCGTGACGACAACGAGCGCGCCCTCGGAGATTCCGAGTTCCGCGCGAAGCCTCTTCCGGACAGTACAACGGTCATCCAAGCTCTCCGGAGGGAGAATTCCATTCGGTAGCGTAACCAGTGGCGCTCTACGAAGTCCATGCTCGCGCGCCTCATCTGCGATTGTATCCGAAAGGCACAGGACACGATCGTAAATATGAGTCAGTAGCAGCCTAAGGACCCACAGTCGAAAGCTGGCTCGGTTGATGCCGGTCGGATGCTCGAGCGTATGAAGTGTCGTCACGGCGGGAACACGCAGGACCGCGCTGGCAATGCCTCCAACGACCGTCGCCGCCTCCAGATGAGTATGAATGACCGAAGGCTTCGGCTCCCGAATACACGCGATGACCTTCCTTAGCTCGGTGACGTTGCGTAGCTTCGTGAGTTCTACATGTCGAACAGCTATCCCAGCCGCCCGCAGTTTCTCGGCTTCTGCGTTGCCATCTCGAACCTGCAGCGTAACCACAATCGCGCGATAGCCAAGAGCCCGGATTGCAGGAGCATAAAGCGCTAGTAACCTTTCAGCCCCACCTCGCCCCAAACCATCTATGACAAGTACAACCGTGCCTCTTCGTCCTTCACTAGGAGATTCACTGTTGTGTTCAGCAACTATCTCCATGCAGCCTCTTCGCGACGCATGATGCCTATCTCCTCACGAGCAACGCCTATCCTTAAACGATGATCACGACGGCTAGTCCCATGCGGATCTATCGATTTTAGGACAGGAGTATTGGGAGAAATCCAGGACTCCGTTGCTGAATATTCGAGGGCGATCAACAGTTCATCACCCAACGCCGCCGCGGGTTGTCTCCCGATCCGTTCAGCCCGATAGGACCAGATGGATACACCTTGCTCCCTCTTTCTGTGATGCTGGACATACAGCGCGCACCCGATACGGCCCGCGCAGCCTATCGTATCATTTACTATGAAAGATCTCCGGAATTGTACTCCCCACAAAGTGGCATGTAGAGCCATTCAAGGCTCCCGGTGGATGCATCAGGTAAGCGTTCAATTCAATACTTACACCCTGCTGCCGAAATGAATGTGGGCGATCGCCATCCCATGGCAGCGCGCGACCGAGGAGACCGTCCGACGCGTGGACGACGGGCTTCGAACCCCGCGCGAGTTTCTCCGCGCCGCGCCGCGAGATCAGGTAAGCAACTGAGGACGCAACATACGAGTCACTGAGATGGACACCATTCGCGATCTTGCCTCGAGGCGGCTCTTCATCAAGTTGCGCATGGAGGAAGAAGACATCAAAGTCCGAAGGGACGTTCGAGCTGTTAAGGGCATTGATATTTCGGGGCAGGAAGAGGACATCATCCTCTAGAATGACGGCTTCCTCCAAGTCCCGAGAGATGATCTCGGAATAAATCCTCGCATGCGTAAGGCTAATCGCAATCTCCGTCAATGAGAGCGAGCGGCCATGGTATCGTTTAGCCGCGACATCGTCATACAGACCTTTTTTGATGAGATCGGTGACATTCAAGTCACGGCCGACAATGGCATCATGAAACTCGAAACGCTCCAGCCCCATCCTGCTTGCCTGACGCTGTGCCAGTGCGCGGCGACGTGTACTTGAAGTGAGGTTGATACAGAAATAGGGAGCCAGCCGCAATCTTTCATTGGTCAACCTTGAAACCGGCCAATAATTGAGCGTTCCGAACACGCGGTTCCGTACAAGTCCGGGTCGACGGAACGCCGTTAATGCGGCAGAAGTCAATCGTTTTGCCATTCCCTTTTTAGCTCCCATAAGAATACCGCGGAAGGACGCCTCCGCTCTTGCGCCATGTTCCAGGACAAATGCCCACCGGTCCCGTTGCCGCGAGTAAGCGCCGATTCAGTCTGTAGCCCAAGCATAGGTCACCCATACCACACCTCGGATAGCAAGGCCTTCTCGCGACCGGCAGGATAAACTCCCAACACGGTCGCGACAAATCTCAGCAGTGTCACATCACTGCCGATATCCCATCTCGTCAAACGATAGGGACTTGTGCCCGCTCTGTTCCTCGCTTGAACCGTCGTCACTGCATTCTTTACACTCGTCCCGGAAAGCAGATCTATTGCGCGCTCGTCGAAGTCCTCAGGCCCCCCGTTTGGATAGGCGAAGGTCCTGCACTCCCTACCAGTCAAGTGCCCCGTCTGCTCAACGGAATCGAGAATTTCCCGGCGCAAATCTGCGTCTCCCAATCTTAATAGAATAGGATGTGTGACGGTATGCGCCCCGAACTCGATTAGCCTGCTGCGATGCGCAACACGAATGGCGGCTTCATCGACCATCGCAAAGTCGTGTTGCCGGTCGAACTCAGGCTCAGTGGGTGTCTCGCAGGCTATCTCGATCTCCTTGCTCGCAGAGTTGGGATCGGCACCAGCAATCTCCTTGATGGCGCGCTGCAAACCGCGCGAAGCTGTGCGGCGATCTTCATGACTGCCAAGGGAATAGCGATGCCCTCGGAAGTCCACGCTCTCGCGATGACTGCTTTGGACCGCATGGATGACACGGTTTGACCAAAGGGTCCTCTTTTCTCCAACCAGACCCGTCACCAGGTATATTGTTGCGTGGTACCCATACTGCTCCAGAACCGGGAGCGCGAGACTGACGTTGTTGAGGTAGCCGTCATCAAATGTGATTGAGACGCAGTGCCCTTGCAGGCTCCCATCGAGAAGCGACGACACAGCATCAACAAGAGGCAAAACCCTTATACCCATTCGTCTCAGCGTTCGCATCTGTGTCGCAAACTTACAAAGGGGAAGAAAGCACCAGTCGCCGAGGGGAGCTTTGTTCGGGGTAATGGCGTGATAAGTCAGAATGTCCAAGCGGCCCGATGTGCGGTTTGCTTGTCCTCGCTGCGTAATTGGAATTGGCATCACGGACCTATTGCTGTCAGCTCGCTTCAACTTACACGTAAAGGCCGGTTCGGTTATTGGTGTCATCATTTCATCCAGGATGATCCAGTACAATATGATTTCCTCGAGAAAGCAAGTCGCGACATTGGACGTGCAGCATGATCACACCTATCCAAAGTCTGATCCGCCCTACAGCGTCAAGGTGCGAACGCACCGCTGCAACGTTTTGCGGTTTTCAGGCCGCGACTCCACCTCCTAAACACCGCACCCGATTGGGATGCAGAACGTAGCTGGTGTGCAAATAGACGAGGCCCTCGCTTTAGCGACGGGCATCAGGTGTGCAGCAACCCCAAGCGGGCATAGCGGATCATCATTATCCGACAGGACGAGTCAAGCACCATGTGCCCATAGATCATCTCCAGTTGCCCACAGAAGCATTGGAAACCTCCGGCAGTGGGCCCGCCTGTGCCCCGCTTTGTTCGAAGCGTAGCAAGCAACGGGACAGTTGCGTTCTACATGACAACAAAGGTTGTAGGATTTCACGGCCTCCAGTTTCCCAAGCCACGACAAAGGCTGCATTGAGGCCACTTTTGATTTAGGTTCGAAACGAGGCCGACGCTTCACTGCCTTCGGACCTAACCGTTCGAACCCCGGTTCTCTCATCCGATTCTTCGTTCGCCGTCTATAAGCCCTTACCTCGGCAACTCGCTTGCCGAAGCCCTCCTTTTCAGCGCTATATCAGTACAGCAAAGCAACTGACCTTCTGCATAAACTGCGCCGCGACGATGGCTCGTGGCCTCATGCGGAGCGCGGCTGACGGCATCAAGGCAGCAAAGTTCAACAGCTACGTCCACAGTCGGGACGGGACCTCATTTTAAGATCACAATATCCTGTCAGGTCTTCCTCGTCCTCCTGGAACCAACTTATGTCCTGAACATCCATTGTGATTACGACACGGATGATCCTCGTCAACTTGGCCTGCGCACATCTGCCGGTGAATGCTAAGCGTTTCGAAGATTTACCTCCGAGACAGCTACCGATGGCCCTGCATCGCTCGAGTCTCCCCACAGGATATCCGGCAGCACACCAAGTGGCCTCTCGAAGAACCGATGGGACTCGCTCTCGTTGCCGGATGACCGAAGGTTCCCGCTCGACGTTTGGTGATCTGAGGATCCTAGGGGGTGCTTCCTTGGGTGCGACAGCCTCTAGCGCATCCGCCATCCAACCCGGCGCCGCTGCAAGAAGCGACACCGAAGAAGGCGGCACAGTCCTACGTGCGAGTTGAGCTCTTGCCAAAGCGCTTGGCACGTCCGCGGTTTTAAGCTGCTCCGAATCAGCGATGATGACAGGGTAAGGCCCGGCGAGGCGCATCGTCACCTTCGACCTACGCTTCCCAAGTCCCGTGGCAAGGCCAGATACAGGAGAGTAAGGGTTCCTCAAATCAGCGAGGGCCTGCGGATCGAGCGGGCGCCGTGTCGGTTGAAGCGCTTCAGAGGCGAAGGTTACGCGACGCGCCGTCGATAGAGTCCACCTTTCAGAGTCCACCTTTCCTAAGCAACTGATCGATATAGATAGACGAGCGCCCGCGGTAGACTGTTCTAGACCAGTGGCGCACAATGTTCCGCTTCACGAAAGGCATCTTCGCCTGCTGCAAGCCGGCTACGAAGGCAGCCTCAGACGTCGCTCATTCAGACACTTCGTCAGCGAAGCTGAGCGTCGCGGTTCAGGGCAGGTCCGGCCAACAAAAGTTTGCGAACCCATGATCGCCAATCGGCCGCGCCCAGATCCTCGAACTCAACGCAGTATGAGAGCCCGCAAGGCGCGACCAATTTACCCCCGGAGGCAACGGAAGCTTGACTGTCGGGACGAATTGCAGAACTCTGATTGAGTTTCCAAACGAGATGTGAAGCGGAATCCTTGTTCTATATAGCCTCTTGTGGAGGCACTCTACGTCGCTCTGCTAGTACTGTGGCAACGGACCGCCCGATAACACCAAGCCAAGCAAAGGTTGCAAATGAAGTTCCGAATTCGACCCGTCCTGTTTATGTCGCCTTTGATCCTCGCCGCCGCGTGTGCAGAATTCGCTTACGAGGCACCAATGGAAGGGAAATTTGATGAGGTTGGAAGTTTTGCAGCGGATTTTGCATTGCTGGTGAACTATCAGCAAAGCACGTTCAGTGGCGTTATGCGGAACTTTCAATTCTCCCGGTCAGGTTTCAAGCGCCCTGACGGAGACGTTCGCGTAACGGGGGTCGTGACCCGCGGAGATGATGATCAAGTACTTCTGCGGGGTGCCGGACAGGGTATTCTGACGCAGGATGATCGTGAATATCTCGTGGAGGTTGAGCTGGAAAGCTTTTACATCTCAGAAGATCGGACTTCCTTGAGTGGTTGGTACGCTGGAGGTGGCAACTTCAATGTCTCCGGTCAATTCAGCGATTGGCCTGGTATCAAGGGTCGCTTCGAGGCAGATATCGTATGCCCGACCGCGGTGAATATTGGCCCATGCACGCTTCCGATTGGCTCGAGGCAGGGAATTAACATGTGATCTTTGCTTCTCGCCATGGAAGGATCCAGCCCTGTTCCGCTACCTCGAATGCGCCTTCTCTTTCCTCGCAACTTGCACTGGCCAACTTCTGGTGCCATCGCCGATAGTGCAGGCCCAGCGTGCAGTTCAGCGTGGACGAGTGATGTTATGCAGCAGCTTCCCGATTCAGGTTTAGGAGGAAAGCGGCATCGCCTCTCCGACAACACCTTGCCGCCTCACAAGAGCCACTTTGATCGAGATGCTTCGTGTTATGGTGAGGAAGTTCCTAAGGAACAGTAGAACTGCATGAATCGGCGCCGTCCCGAGGTGTTTGTCGATGAATTTCACGGCACGGATTGGCCCGCAAAAAAAATGCTGGAAGCCCCTGCGTACCGCGTTGCCCATCTCCGTATCAGTTGGCGCAAATATGCATTACTTGGAGAGATTCGATGACACTTGCTGACTTCGCCGCAGCAGTGACACTGTTATGCATTGCTTATCAATTTTATCACTATGTTGGCTATCCAGCGGTCTTATTTCTGCTGAATGCAATAGCGTCGGATCGGCAGTACGTTAGCGGCTCCTCCCACGGGGGAGGAGTATCGATGATCATTCCCGCACATAATGAAGCCGGGGTCATTCGTCGGAAGCTAGAGAATTCATTGGTGCTCGCACCCGCACCAGATGAGGTGATCGTCGTAAATGACGGGTCCGATGATGCAACACTGGCTGTCGCGCGCGAATTTGAAAGTGCGTCTCACCTTGTTCGCGTAATCGATCGCCAGCCTCGCGGCGGGAAGGCCGCCGCGATGAACGCTGGAGTCGAGGCTGCAAGCTACCAAACATTACTCTTCTCCGACTGCTCCGAGATCTACGAGAGGAACGCGATCGGTGAACTGATTGGAGAGTTTTCCGATCCCTCAGTTGCAGTTGTCAGCGGATCGCATCGCCTCACCGAGCCCGACTTCACTAGCGAAGGGGCAATGACAGGTAGATCGGAGGGACTCTACTGGCGCTACGAGGACTACATCCGTAGTATGGAAAGCCGACTGGGCGCAACCGTGGCATCTGTGGGATCTATGCTCGCAGTTCGTCGTACCGACTGGCAGCCTCTGGCAAAAGGGATCGTCAACGACGACGCTTGGATTACCATGTCGAATCTATCTAGAGGTCGCAATGTGCGGTTCGCGAGTCATGCCATCGGTTGGGAAGCCCCGAGCGAATCCACGGCAGTCGAGCGCACTCGCCGTATTCGTATCACCGCAGGGCGCATTTTTCTCCTGACTCGAAGGGAAATCTGGCCTTTCAGACGTCCATTCATTCTTGCCGCGTTCCTCTCTCACAAGGTGATGAGGATATTCTTGCCTTTACCTATGTTGCTCGGCGCGATAGCAAACCTGGCCGTGGTATGGATGGCACCTGATCGGACCTTTTTTGCTGTTCTGCTCTTCCTCCATGGCGCAGCTGCATCCTTGGCACTCGCTGGGCTTGTGGCGGAGCGGTTGGGGCGCAAGTGGCGCCTTGCCCATCTCGCATACCATTTGGTGGCGTCGAACGCGGTGATGCTTTTAGCCCTTGTTCAGGTCGTTCTTGGACGCAACTTCACGTTCTGGAAGAAGGCATCTCGCTAGACCAAAGTTGAGGAGAGCCGCTTGTGTTCCGCATGCAATGCAAACTGATAGCCAGAAAAAACTTTAGGGCTCTGTGCGCAAAGCGTCCTCCCTTACGCATGGCCTTCTGAGAGACGAGTCAGTCAACTCGAGTCGTTTCCAGTCTCTTCGCGAGGAAATTCATACTGTTGCTGTTCTCTAGAGCGTGTTGCGGTCGATTCGTTCAGGATTCCCATGAAGTCGGCTGTATGATTCTCTGCCTGCAGGGCAGATATGGGGGTCCGAGATGGGCAAGCCACATCCTATGGCGCTTCGGG